>OZ253586.1:0-3705727 GCA_965263155.1 Dehalococcoidia bacterium | reverse complement strand
TGGCCCAAGATGCGGTACCCGCTGGCCTCGACCTCTGCAGCAATGTGCTGGCTCGCATGGCACGGGCTGAGCCGCGAATGCTGGGCCCGATCAGGTTCGGGTTCGACCTGACCGATGTCGGAAGCATGCCCGACTTGGTTATTGGCGGAGGACGATCCGGGGTCAACGCAACCCTACACACAGACGGCGAGACACTCATTCTGATGGCCTACGGGCGCGTCAGTATGGACGATGCCATATCATCAGGCCGCCTGAGGGTCTCAGGCGACGAGCCCTTGGCCCGAGATTTGGGCAGCCGTCTCACTGGGGTGTAAGCTGTCAGCCCGAGACGGGCAAGCTAAATCACCTCGGCCAGCCCCTCCTCCAGCTCATCGGCTGAGGCGAAGCCTTCGTACTTGCGGGTGACGCGCCCCTCGCGGTCTAGGATGAAGACCCAAGACTCGTTGAGGTAGTCCTCGATTTCGGTGAGGCCCCAGTCGCGCACGGCTGGAGCGTACTCGGCCCTGTTCAGGTCGCCTTGGATGGCTTGGGGGTTGTCGTAGACCTCCACATGGACGAAGTCCACGTCCTCTGTGTACTGGTCCTTGATGCCCTCCACTGTCTCTACTTGGGGGCCGCAGGTTGGGCTGGTGCAGAAGGCAGGGCTGGCGAACACAACCAGCGCCGGGCGGCCGTTGCCCACGAGGTCGGCCACCTTATGCTGGTAGAGGTCCAAGTCGGGCATGGACGAGCTGGTCAGGGCGGATGGGTCATCGACGTCCTGCACCGTCTTGTTGGGCGTCAGCGGTGGCTGTACTCCCAAGCTAGGAGTGAAGCTGCTCTCCTCCACCTGCAGCGGTATGACGGTAGTTAGCGACTCGCCTCCATCCTCGACGCTCACCACCAACTCCCACTTGCCTTGGCCGTCGAAGTTGAAGTCGGCGACGTAGTTGCCTCGAGTGCCGTAAGGCCACGGATGGAAGGTGGCTTGGACGCTCTCTTTGACGGCGTCGGGCGAGGAGGCATCGCCTCGGTAGTAGGAGTCGATGCTGGCCATGGGCACTGTCACCAGCGAGCGAGGTGTGGTCAAGAGGAAAGAGACCCTGTTAGGACCGACACCCAAGTCGACTGTGGCGAGAATGGCCGATAGCGTCGCTTGTTCTGGCGTTGCGGAAACCGCTTCCCGCTCAGCGTCCGGAGTAGCGGTGTCCGGCTCGACCCTAGGAGTAGCCGTCCCGTCGCCACCGCAGGCGAGCGCCATCGCGAGCAGCGCCAGCGATAGGACACACCACTTGGCGTATTTGGTCAGACTCATAGCTAACATCCCAATCTCTCTCAACCGATTATCCCATTGTCAAGCGTTGCTCAGATGCCTTGTGTGTAGATGCCGAAGGTAAAGGCAAACAGCGCGAAGTCGGGCGAGTTGGAGCTCATGGTCAGAGTGTACGTGCCGTATTCGGCCGCATCGACGATGCTGTAGAGGCGGGGCTCATCGACTAGGAGGAAGGTGAGGCCGTCCTCGACGACCACGTCCCGGCCCCTGTTCTCCTCGGTTATGGGTGCCCCGTCCAATGTCACCAGCACCTTGAATGGCTCTCCGCCCGCCTCCGGCGTCAGAACGGCGTTGGCTGTTCTGGCAGTGAACTTCAGGAGCAGGTAGTCGTCGTAATTGCCCCCATCACCGACAGGCGCGTACTGTAAGTTCTCCTCGTTGGCGCGCCACGGTCCTTTCAGGTATATGAGGTCGTCTTGGTGATCGCTGCCTGGCTCGTTGTATTCCTGGACGCTGTCCTTGTTGTCGCAGAACTCGGTTACGTCGAAGACGTACCGGGAGAAGCAGCCACGCCCGTACCCTCCATACAGCTCGCGGGTGAGCTTCCTGGCCTTTAGGAAGGCTGGGTCCACCACTTGGTCGGTGGGCAACTCGGTGTCCAGGGTGAGGTCAGCGCCGGCTTCTTCCAACAGCTTTCTGATTTCCAGCTCGGTCTCGGCGTACTCGCCCTCGCCGAAGTGTTGGTAGCGGATGACGCCGTCCTTGTCGATGAGGTACTTCGCTGGCCA
Source organism: Dehalococcoidia bacterium (assembly GCA_965263155.1). GTDB lineage: Bacteria > Chloroflexota > Dehalococcoidia > Lucifugimonadales > JAAXIE01 > JAAXIE01. The sequence goes on along the minus strand of OZ253586.1, from coordinate 3,703,687 downwards.
GTAGCGGTTGTTATAGGCGCGCCAAGTGCCCATATCGTTGTCTAAAGCCACGGGCCAGACGATGGCGTCGTCTGCCGAGGCCTTCTGCACGTTGTTCCGGTCTTCCTCGAATTCGAACTCAGGGGTGTGGATGCCCAGAATCACCAAGCCGTCATCAGCGTACCGAGCGTGCCACTGTCGCAGGTAGGGGAAGGTGCGAATGCAGTTGATGCAGGTGTAGGTCCAAAAGTCCACCAGCACTACGTTGCCCCGGAGGTCCGACAGACACAGAGGCTCTGAATTCACCCAAGCTTCGATCCCCGTGATTTCGGCAGCCAGCCTTCCTCGTCCGGCACCCTGCGGAGGCTCTACGGGATCACCACAATCGGAGCCGGGTTCAAAGATCATCCCTACCATGCCCGCTTGGTCCAAAGGCTCTGGGCCGATGGGAAGGGCAGAACCGCCGACTTGGGGAACCTCTTCAGGCAGGGCGTCGGAGATGGCCTTGATGACGATATCCTTCAACTCGTCAGCGGTATTGGCATCAGGCTGCGCTTCCAAACCGGCAAGGACGTTCTCCTGCACCTCGGCTTTGAGGTCATCGGATGCATCCCCCAAGGCATCGACCACGAGCTCTGCCACCTGCTCGGGTGTCGCTATTTCAGGCGTCTCGAGCGACTGAATGGCTTCACTGACCGTGTCCTGGACCTGTTGCGATGTCAGGGGGGTGGGCGTGGGCAATGGGGTCGATTCTCCCCCACAGGCCATGGCCAAGAGCAGCAGGCCCATAGCGACGATCAAGGCAATGCGCAGTCGCATTCTACCGTCCTCCTTCAGTTCGCTCATTCTCAATGGTGCGGGTTGGGCTTGCTTGTGTCGTAGGCCGGGCGGGATGTCCAAGCCTCCCTAGTACAATTCTATCAGACGTTTTCCTAACAGGTGTCTTTCGGCCATCGACCAACCTAGCCGGCGAGCAATGACAAGCCCTGCTTGCACCGTAGGAAGCGGACAGATAGGATGGATGCCCGGTCTCCTCCCTTCGCATGAGAGGAGCTAGCCAACGGCATATCAGGAGGCGCGTTTCCTTGTCTGACTCTGGCAACTATTCGCGCGAAATGGAACTCCGCGTCAACGGCACAGCCTACCGGCTAACCGTTCCAGCCCATCGCACCCTCCTAGAGGCGCTGCGGGACTCCCTCGACCTGACGGGTGCCAAGTCGGGATGCGACCGCGGTGAGTGCGGTACATGCACTGTCATTGTGGGTGGTCAAGCGGTGTACGCCTGTCAGATGCTGGCCTTGCAGGTGGGCAGTCGTCCCGTGGTCACGGTGGAGGGGTTGATAGGGGCGGAGGGTCTGCACCCTCTGCAGGAGGCTTTCCTAGCCCGAGACGGCGGCCAGTGCGGGTTCTGTACGCCGGGCTTCCTGATGGCGGCCAAGGCTCTCTTGGACCGCAATCTTGAGCCGGACCGCGATGAGGTACACCGGGCTTTGGCTGGCAACATCTGTCGCTGCAACGCCTACGGGGCCATCACCCAATCGGTCTTGGCAGCCGCGCGGGCCATGGTAGCCAGAGGACAGACCCAATGACGGCGAACTACGCAATAGTGGGCAAGAGCGTCCCCCGCAAGGGTCTGGTGGAGAAGCTTACGGGAGAGGCCCGTTACACCGCCGACATGAAGCTGCCGGGCATGCTATATGGCCGCATCGTGCGGAGTCCGCATCCCCATGCCGATGTGCTGGCCGTGGACACATCAGCCGCCGCTTCATTGCCGGGGGTATACGCGACCGTCACCCCCTTCGACGCGCCCGCAGGCCACATCGCCGCCGATCTGCCGGTACTGGATACCCGCGTCCGGTTCGTGGGTGACGAGGTGGCTGCAGTGGCAGCCGAGGACGCTGACACTGCAACAGCGTCCCTCGACTTGATAAGGGTCGAATATCGTACCCTGCCCTTCGTGATGGACCCTGAGGAGGCGCTGCAGTCCGGAGCACCGCAACTGTACCCCGACGGCAACCTAGCCACTGGCAGGCCTTTGGTGCTGGAGCGGGGCGACGTCGCGCAGGGGTTTACCGAGGCCGACCTGATTCTGGAAGACGTGTTCCGCACTCCGGGCCACTCGCCATCGCCTTTGGAGCCTCGCGCGGTGTTGGCTTCTTGGGAGGGCGAGCAGCTTACTGTATGGAAGTGCACTCGGGGAGTGCATCAAGACCGTGCCGCACTGGCGTCAGCCTTGGAAATCGACCCGGAGAACATCCGAGTTGTCGGTCCGCCCTTGGGCGCAGGCTACGGAGCCAAGGATGAAACGCGCCTTGCTGCTCTTGCGGCCGTGCTTGCGCAGCGAGCGGGCAGGCCAGTGCGCCTCGAACTGGGCAGGGACGAGGAATTCGTCGCTGGCCGGGTGCGCCACGCCGCCGTGCTGCACATGAAGGTTGGGCTCAAAAGCGACGGCACAGTGACGGCAGTGGACTGCGGCGCTGTGCTGGATACCGGAGCGTACCTAGCCTCCGGGCCGGGCGTACTGCGTCGCACCGCGCAAGCTGGGCTCTACCTCTATACCTGCGCCAACGTACGCTATGAGGGGCGTCTGGCCTACACCAACCGCCCAGCTGCTGGCTCGTACCGTGGCTTGGGAGCGCCCCAAGGCCACTTTGCATTGGAGAGCCTCATAGACAGGGGCGCGGAGCAGTTGGGTATCGATCCCCTCGATTTGCGCCTGCGCCACCATGTGAGAATAGAGGGGCAGCCTGGCACGCGTGTCACCCCGCCCGGCGACATCATAGACACCCAGCCAGTGGAGGGCGGCATACCCTTCTCCAGCAACGGGCTGGAGGAGTGCCTGCGACGTGGCGCGGGAGCCATTGCATGGAGGGCCAACCGCCGCTTGCCTAACTCCAGCCCCGGAAGCAAAAAGCGGGGTTTGGGCATGAGTATGCTCATCTACCGCGGAGGCCCCGGCGGGCAATCATCGGCCCAAGTGCGTCTCAATCGCGACGGCCTCATTGAGTTGGTGACGGGCTTGATGGATGTAGGCGAGGGAGCGACCACGGCCTTGGCGCAAATGACCGCCGAGAGCCTCGGCGGGGCCTTCGAGGATGTGGTACCCGTATTCGCCGACACGGCCACCACGCCCCGCGCCCCGAATACTGCTGGCTCCACTGCCACCTTTTCCACGGGCACCGCCATCGTGCAGGCCTCCTCCCAGATACGAGCGCGGCTTCTAGAGGCGGCCTCGCTGGCTATGGATGTGCCGATCGATGTGTTGGACATCCGCCATGGTCTCGTCTACTTGGAGGCTGACCCTCTGCGCAACATGACACTGGCAGAGATTCTCCAAAGTGCGGGGGAGGACTCGATGTACGCCGAGGCGACTGCCACGCCCGGCAGCTCGGAATATATCATCAACACCTTCGGAGCACACTTTGCCGAGGTGGAGGTGGACACGGACACTGGACGCATTCGGGTGCTGCGCTATGTGGCAGCCCACGATTCTGGACAGATAATCAACCCCAACCTAGCCATCAATCAGGTGGAGGGCGGCGTCTCCCAGATGCTGGGCTTCACCCTCAGCGAGGACCTGCTCTCGGACGGGCCCACCGGGGTGACCCTTAACCCCAGCTTCCTAGAGCACAAGAGCCCTACCATCATGGACTACCCTGATATAAGAGTGATTTTCGCCGACGTTGTCGACCCCGTGGCCCCGTTGGGAGCCAAGGCCTTGGGCGAACCTCCGTGCGTGGGCGTAGCCCCCGCCATCGCCAACGCCATCTACAACGCCATCGGCATCCGCTTCAACCGCCTGCCCATCACCCCAGACCAAGTGCTGAACGCCCTGGGCCAGCGCTCGGAGGCGTCGTGAGCCTGCGCCCCTTCGAATACCTACAGCCTCAGTCGTTGGAAGAGGCGTCATCTCTCCTCTCCGTGGACGGCGCCTACGCTTTGGCAGGTGGTAGCGACCTTCTGAGCGAGATGAAGGAGAGAGTGGTCTCGCCCGCAGCGTTGGTGAGCCTTGCCGGAGTGGAAGAACTGCGGGCAGTGGAGGTGACGCCTGAGGGCGTCAGAATCGGCGCCATGGTCTCGCTGGCAGCTTTGGCGGGCAACACCGAGCTACAGCAGCGCTACCCCGTCCTGACCGAGGCTGCGGGCGGCATCGCGACGCCGCAGATCCGAAACGTGGGCACTTTGGGCGGCAACCTGTGCCAGCGACCGCGCTGCTTCTACTATCGCAGCCCTCTGACCCTCTGTCTAAAGAAGGGCGGCGACTCGTGTCTAGCCTTGGCTGGCAACAGCAAATACCTGAGCATCCTAGGCGGTGAGCGGTGCTACATAGTCCATCCGTCAGATATGGCAGTAGCGTTGGTCGCTCTGGACGCCCAGGTGGTGCTTGCTGGGCCAGCAGGACGCCGCACTATGTCCTTGCAGGAGTTCTTCATCGGGCCGAGTGTTAACCTGACCTCCGAGAACGTGCTCCAAACGGGGGAGGTGGTGGCCTCGGTGAGTGTGCGTTCGAGCCCGGAGGACACTCGAAGCGTCTACCTGAAGGCCCGGGAGCGCGAGGCGGGAGACTTCGCCTTGGTGAGTGTGGCGGCTGCTCTGGCCGTCACCGATGGCCGCGTTAGCTGGTGCCGAGTATCGCTGGGGGGCGTCGCGCCCTACCCTTATCGGGCGCAAGAGGCCGAAGAGTGCTTGATGGGAATCGCCGTGGCTAACACCGACGCTGCCGAGGCAGGGAGGCGGGCCGTGGCGGGGGCAACCCCGTTGCGTGGTAACGGCTACAAAGTCGACTTGGCCGCTAACCTGATCAAGCAGGCCATCTCGCGGTTGCTGTCGGGCGACGACGGCGACGATGAATGGGACAACGGCTGAAGGTCCGTCTTACGAGTGTTCGAACAGGCTGCCGTACCCAGTAACCCCACCGACCCGCAGATGGCGCAGAGCCGCCCACATAGTCACTTGATTCGCCGACATCACCGGCTTGCCCAAGTCTTGCTCCAGAGACTCCAGAATCTCGATGGTGCGCCCGTTGGTACCGCTGATGAACACCGCCTCGGCATCAGGACGGTCTGCCTCTCGAGCGGTGCGGAAGAAGTCTCGTGGCTCCAGTTGGCCGATGTCCCACCCGTTGGCAATGCCCAAGGCCTTGTGCCCCAGCACTTCCAAGCCTTCCATGGAGGCCTCGAAGTAGTCCTTCTCCATCACCAGCAGATCGTCGGTGTATGGCCCGACGATGACCAGCTTGCGAAGGCCCAGTGTGCGGAAGGCCTCCATGGCGGCCCCTGCCGTCGTGATCGCGTGGCAGCCAGCTGCCTCCGACAGCATGGAGGCCAGATCGTGGTCACGGCCCGGCCCGGCGACGATGCTGCCCATGGTGTGGGCGAACACGAGGACATCGGGCTTCAGGGGCGCGATGGCTCCTGCGGCTTGGGGCAGCGACTGATTGGTGGTCTGTAGAACGCTCCGATCCAAGCCCGTCACCTCTGGAGGACGAAACATTCGTGTGGTATGCACCGAGACACCTTCTGGAGCCATGCGTCCCAACTCCACTTCCGCCACCGTATTGGGGGGTGAGACGATGACACCGATTCTCGCTCGCCAACCGTACAATTGCTCACTCCTGTCTGCGTAGGAATTCCGCCCTCGCTCACCGCGAGAGCCTTTTTGCAGTAAGATTCTAACGGCATCGGGCCAGAAAGAGGGGAACGACGAATTTCCATTATTGGTGTTAACATAGTCAGCAACGTCACGGACACATTGAGTTATCCATGATCTGTCGCCAATGCTTCAACGAAAACGTCGAGGGAGCGGAGGCGTGCGCCTTCTGCGGGGCCAGCATGACAATTCTCGTGGAGGAGCAGGCTGGCGCCAAGGTCTACTGCACCCAATGTGGCACGGAAAACCGAGAGGACGCTCTCACCTGCGTATCGTGCCACCGGCTGATGTGGGCAGCCCCAGAGGTGCCTCCCGACTTCCGGCCCTCCCCACATCCACAAGCCGGAGACCAAGAGTTCCCTCCCAGATCCCTCATAGACCTCATAGGGGAGACGCTCAACCTATACCGCAAGCACTTGGGGCCTTTCATTGCCATCGCCTTGTTTTCCCAATTTGGGGCCTTGGGAGCTTACGGCTCCTCCAGCATCTTCGTACTTATCAGCTCGCTGGCATCCTTGGTGTTATTCGGCGCTTGGGGATGGGGGGCTACGGTGGAAGCGGTGTCCCAGCACTACCTCACCGGCAGGGTGCGTCTGTTGGGCTGTTACAGCCACGTAATGACACGCTGGTTTTCTCTGCTTGTGACCTTCCTTCTCCTATCCGTCCCCAGTTGGATCGGTCCCTACATCCTGCTGCAAACTAAGTGGTACTTCGCTGGCTTGGGGTTGCTGCCCCTCGCTTGCTACGTCATGGTCCGGTGGGGTTTCTTCGCGGGGCCACTGATGGTGGAGGGGCGCATGCCGATTGCCTCTCTGGAACGAAGCAGCGCACTAGTCGGGAAGGATGGCTGGCGCGTCTTTGGAACGGGAGTTGTCTTCTTCCTGGTGTGGACGGGGGCTTCCCTTGTGCTTTCCATCCCCGGCATATTGGTCAACTCCGTTTCGGAGACAGCGGGAAGCCTGTTGCTGACGCTTGCGGTGATGCTGACGGTGCCCATCCTGTGGATAGGCTATACGCTGGTCTACTTTGACTTACGTCAGAGGCGGGAGGGGTTCGACAAGGCAAAGCTGGCTTCGGACCTAGGTTACGACACCAAGAAATAGAGACGAGGGGGCGGTTCGAGGGAGGTCAGCCGACGCGAAGCTGAGTTCCTAGCGTCGCCCCCACGGGTCTTCCTGCTCAGGGAATGACGACTCTTGGGACTCCGCTTCCGTATCAGCCTCCGTGTACTCGTCTGCCGTCGGCTCGCGGGCTTGGTCATCTACCACCGTTTCGCTGGCTTGATCCTCCGGTAGCGACCCTTCTGTCGCCTCTTCCCGCTGGAATGGTACGAAGTCTGCCTCGCTCGAGTCCTCAGTGGCGGTACCTCGGAACTGCTCCATGGCGATACGGAACTGTTCCATGAAGGTTTCAGGGTCGCGCGGAGTAAGCCACACGCCCCGGCCTCGGAACTCTCGCACACGCAGACGGGGGCCGCTCAGGGGCACCATCAGATTGTCCACGCCCTCGATGTTATCGAACATGACGTGGCGCACCCTGGGGCGTCCGTAGAAGATGAGCAAACGATCATTGTACAGGCTGTAGTTGGTGGGGGTGGTGAACCAAGCGTAGATGGCGACACCGAGGCCAATTACAAATAGTGCTCCGGTGCCAGTAGTGAGAATGTCGGCCACTGCCGCGATTAAACCCAATATCAGCATGAAGTTGATCGGCGACTTCTGTCGGGCGCTGTGCCGGGGTTGATACTGGTCTGACATGGGCCGATTTTACCACAACTGCGCCACGGGTTGACCCCCTTCCCCCCGCTCCGTAACTGTCAGTTAAGTCAGCCCCGTACCGGCGATACTGGTTCCCTCCGGTACAATGCGAAGTCGCGCAACGCCTCGATTCAGGGAAATGACAGTATGGTACACTGCTCCAAGCCTCAATTCCGAGAAGAAGCGAACCCATAGCACCTGCGATGAGGGTGAGGGAAAGGCAGGAAGCGATGGCATCGACAACCACCCAGCTCAGCCCTAGGAGGCAACTGAGGAAGATGTTGGCCAGTGGGCGCATGGTCGTCGCCCCTTTCGTGCTGAACGCGCTGCATGCCCGGGTTGCAGAAGAGGTGGGGTTCGGCGCCGTCTACATGACGGGGTCGGGCACATCGGCGGAGAAGGGCTACGCTGACGTGGGCTTCCTAACCCAGACTGAGATGGTGGCCAACGCTCGCTACATCGCCAACGCCGTATCCATCCCCGTGGTGGCCGATGCCGACACCGGCTATGGCAACGCCATCAACGTGTGGCGCACGGTACGGGAGTACGAGGACGCGGGAGTGGCGGCTATCCACATCGAGGACCAGAGCTTCCCCAAGAAGTGCGGCTTCTTCGCGGGCAAGCAGGTCATTCCTGCAGATGAGATGGTGGGCAAGCTGCACGCCGCGTTGGATGCGCGGCGCGATCCCGACTTCGCAATCATAGCCCGCTGCGACGCCTACGCCGTCCACGGTTGGGAGGATACCGTGGCCCGATGCCGCGCCTACATGGACGCCGGTGCCGACATGGTGTTCGTCGACGGCATTCGCACCGTCGACGACCTGAAGTCCTACGCCTCAGACCTTGCCGAGTTTCCCCGCATGTACAACGGCGACCTGCTGCCCACCCAAGACGTAGAGGCCATGGGCTACAAGCTCATGATATGTGGCTCCACCATCTGGCTGGTGTACAAAGCGGTGCGCGATGCCTTTAGCGAGCTCAAGGAGGTCGGCGCCGTCGACCCAGCCCGCTACGCTACCCGCGACGACGTGTCCAACCTGCTGGGGCTGCCCGAGGTCTATGAGATGGAGCGCAAGTATGGCGTTACCCCTCCCAACGGGCAGTAGCCACCCCCTTGAAGGGGTGTCCTGTAGTGACAAACGCGCGTTGACGGCCCGCACGGGCTACCCTAGAATGGCGTTAATCCTTCCCCGGTAGCTACGCTGTTTTGACGCAACGTGTTGTTTCGGGAACTTCCGCCCCTGAAGACACGGGTCTGGATACTTCTCTACGCCCCCGGCGCCTGACCGACTTCGTAGGCCAACAACAAGTCAAAGAGAACCTCAACATCGCCATGCGCGCCGCGCGCATACGTGGCGAGCCCTTGGACCATGTGGTCATCTATGGCCCTCCCGGCTTGGGCAAGACTACCTTGGCCCTCATCATTGCCAACGAGATGGATGTCGACGTCAAGGTCACTTCCGGCCCTGCCATTGAGCGTCCCGGCGACATGGCAGCGATCCTGACCCGGCTGGGTAACGGCGACGTCCTGTTCATCGACGAGGTGCACCGGTTGAGCCGGGTAGTGGAGGAGCTGCTCTACTCGGCCATGGAGGACTTCTTTCTATCGTGGATGATGGGCAAGGGGCTGGGGGCCAGCAATGTGAACCTGCGCATCAACCCCTTCACCCTCATCGGAGCCACCACCCGTTTCTCCATGATCAGCGCCCCCCTGCGCGACCGGTTCGGCTCTATCTACCACCTCGACTATTATGAGCCCGAAGACATGAGTCTCATCGTCGAACGGTCTGCCCGAATCCTGCAGGTGGACATTCAAGAGCCTGCCATTGAGCAGATAGCCCTGCGTTCCCGGGGCACCCCCCGCGTGGCCAACCGGCTGATCAAGCGGTGCCGCGACTACGCCCTAGTTGTGGGCGATGGCATCATCAGCGAAGAAATGGCCCAAGAGGCCTTGGAGAAGCTGGAGGTCGATCCCTTGGGACTGGACCGCACCGATCACCGTCTCCTAGGCAGCATCATAGACAAGTTCACCGGCGGGCCCGTGGGGCTGGACACTCTAGCCGCCTCCATCGGGGAAGAAGCGGACACCATCATGGACGTCTACGAGCCCTACCTTCTGAAGCTGGGGTTCTTGGACAGGACCCCCCGTGGCCGGGTGGCCACGCCCATGGCCTACACCCATCTCGACAGGACGCCCCCAGCCAAGACCCCTTCGCCTCAAGGCCGCCTCATATAACATACGAGCACCAACGCGACATAGCGGACTAGAAATGGGAGGAACAAAATGATTTACGAGTTGCGCGAGTACACCCCAGCCCCCGGCAAGTTGCCCGCCCTCAACAAGCGGTTTCAAGACCACACCGTCGAGCTGTTCAAGAAGCACGGCATGGGCGTGGTCGGCTTCTGGACTGAGGAGATCGGTAACGCTGGCACCCTAGTCTACCTGTTGAGCTTCGAGAACCTAGCCGGCCGGGAGAAGTGCTGGACCAGCTTCGGAGGCGACGCAGATTGGCAGCGCATCCGGGCCGAGACAGAGCAGGAGAACGGCCCCATGGTATCAGGCATCAAGAGCCGTATCATGCGGCCCACCGCGTACTCCGCCATGCAATAGGGCTGCCTCAAAAGCCCTCTCGCCCCCTTCGCGGAGACCCTTCCGTCACTCGTCCCTCATTGGGGTGGTGACGTTGTGATGGGCGGAATCAGTGTCTCTGGCGTGCGTTGCGCCATTTCACCCTCTGGGTTCCGCCCTTCGCGCGAATTGCGTATGACCCATTGTGGGCCATGCCTAAGGATGAAGGGGCGCATGCTATATTGAGGGCCTCTCGATTATCGGGTGCCCTTTTCAGTAGCCCGTTCGGCCTGAGCGCAGCAGAATGGGGCATCTAGCGTAGTCTGCGTAGTCCAAGGGTGGGCCGTTGGGGAGCGAGACCTCTTCCCCAACCGTCCGCCAACCCTTCGGCTACGTGGGAATTACGCACCACCGTCCGCCAGCCCGCTACGCTGAGGGCGAACGGGAAGGTAATGCCCGGGCGACTATCGAAGGGCCCTGCCGTTCTGCAGGGCCCTTGGATTATTCCCAGTTCCTCAGTTATCCGCTCGCCCCCCTAGGCTCATGGCTCACAGGGCGATGCCTATCTTCATACCAACTACAACTGCGGCTGTGGAACCATTGGTTTCGCATCCATTTTCAGAGCGGTGACGGACGGTACTACATGGCTAGGGTGAGGGAGTTGCATCCTCGACCCATCTCGCTGCTCGCTCCAAGTCAGCTTCGCTGTTGACGTTGAAGAAGGAAAGCAGGTTGGGGTCGACTTCCATGATCTCGCCCCTCTCCAAGTAGGCAACGTCCACCAAGGGCAGCAGGTGTCGCAGACCGGGATGTCCCTGTGCAAGAAGGCCTTCAATGGCAGGCAGGCAGCGCCGCGAGTAGACCGCTTGCAGAGTCTGCGGGATTCCATCGAGATGCGGTACGGCGGCATCCTTCCCAAGGCTGGCCTGCGCCACCAAGCGGAGCAGGTCCGGCTGAAGGAAGGGCGTGTCGCAGCCCACCAGCAGCACTGAGTCGGCGCGGGCAGCCTGAAGCCCGGAGTAGAGGCCTCCCAACGGGCCGCGGTCGGGTGCGAGGTCAGCTATCAGTTCCACCCCCAAGGCGGACTGGCGGTGCTGGGCCAGCTTGTTCACCGAGGTGATTACCAACACATCGCTGCATACCTGTTGCAGGGGCTCCAAGACTCTCTGCAACAGGGTCTTGCCCTGCAGCGACACCGAGGCTTTGTCGCGCCCCATTCGGGTGCTACCGCCTCCGGCGAGCACTATTCCGGTTACTTCTTCAGGCACAAGTCACACAGTCTCCCGTACAAGCTGACACCCCAATTCTCGCTGGTCGCCGCGTCGGTTAGCAACTTGACACCCAACAGCCGTGGCAATACGATTCCCTTGAGACCATCAAGGCTCCGGTGGCCGTGTCTTGCAGTGGGGATATAGCTCAACTGGGAGAGCGCGGCGTTCGCAACGCCGAGGTTGGGGGTTCGAGCCCCCCTATCTCCACCAACATGCCCCTGTAGCTCAGCCAGGATAGAGCGGCGGCGTCCTAAGTCGCGCGTCGGGGGTTCGAGTCCCTCCAGGGGTACCACTTGGTTCCTTCATCCACCTACGCTCACCCCCCCGCTACGCCCGATTTCCCCTTTCCCACCGTAGATGACCTGCTTTAGGCCCCCTCTCAGTTACTGCTTGTCCATCGTTATATCGGCTTCAAACCTATAACGACGCTTGGGAGATTCATCTGCCGGGGACCGTGGTGCAACTGCAATAGCAAAGGGGCCGACCTTCCGGTCGGCCCCTTCTGAACCTATCCGATGCTCGTGTTGGAGCGGTTTACCCCAACTTGCCCGCGCTGGTTAGTCGGCCGCGTCGGCGCACGTCACGCGCAACTCTATGCGCCAATTTTCATCGACAGCCTGGAACTCCATGGCCTCAGCTTTCCAGATATTCCCCGGAGTTCCGGACACCCCGACGGGGTAGTCAACAACCATCACTCCGGCGGGTGCGATGTCTGTCGACGCGCCCAATATTCTAGCTCCAGCACCCATGGCTACCCTGCCCCCTGTGCAGGTGGCCTCTAACGTCTGGCTAGCGTCGCTGCTGGCGGGGGCACTCGCTACCACCAGCAATCTGGCATTACTCACGCCTTTATCCCCTTCACGTCCCTGCGGACCTGCGGGACCTTCAACGCCTTGCGGCCCTTGGAGGCCTCGCTGACCGGGGAACCCTTGAGGGCCGCCGGGGCCAGGAGGACCTACCCGGCCCTCAGCGCCTTGTGGACCTGCCTCGCCTCTCAGACCTGCGGGCCCCTGCAGGCCTGCCGGTCCTTGGGGTCCTTGAGGCCCCTCGGGACCTCCCGGGCCTTGTGCGCCAGTATCGCCCTGCTGACCTTGGTCACCGACAGGTCCTTGGGGCCCAACGGGGCCTTGCGGTCCTTCGGGTCCTTGGACGCCGCTATCACCCTGTTGACCTGGGTCACCGATGGGACCCTGAGGGCCGACTGGTCCTTGAGGCCCTGTCTCTCCCCGAGGTCCACCTGGGTCTCCGGGAATACCCTGAGGCCCTTGAGGGCCTTCCGGCCCAATTGATCCCTCAGGTCCTACAACTCCCTGCTCTCCCCTAGGGCCCGGCGGTCCTTCTGGGCCACCCGGATCGCCCTGAGGCCCCTGAGCGCCTCGCTGGCCAGCTATTCCCTGCGGTCCGCGCGGACCAGAAGCACCTGTGGGACCCGGCGAGCCCTGCGACCCTTGCGACCCTTGCGGGCCATCGGGGCCTATTGAACCTTCAGGCCCGCGCGGACCGGGGGCACCATCGGCGCCAGCAGGCCCTTGAGAACCAGCATTGCCTTGCGGGCCCGCGGGGCCAGTAGAGCCTTGGTCTCCCTGGAGGCCCATGTCTCCAGCACACGCTGCTACCAAAAAGATGCTTGCGATCAAGAAAACCACAAGCACCATGGGATTGCGAATGAAACTCATCCGACTGTCTCCTACCTCGAGAGTATTATGTCAGTGACACACCCCCAAAGATGTTACATAAGGCGCGTAAAGTCAAGGGAAAACTCATCGTGGTAGAGAAGTCGATGCAAAATTAAGTGAAGCTGGTACGGTCGGAGGCAGTCCTCGGAGGCAAGCTTGGCCGGGTGTACGCTTGGCGTGCCCGAGCTTCTCTGCTCGAATCCCGCAAGCGAGGCACCTGAGTGCCACGTCTCGCGAGGTAAGCTCCCACGGGCAACCTGGATATCAGAACTGCAAGGGCCCCAACACAGCCCGGCTCGTCGGCACCGCAAGCGTCGGCAAGCGGCAATAGACCCACCCCTTCTTCTCAACCCACACACAACCGCCAAGCCTGTGTAGGCTCCGGCAGCTTTATCCCGGAACGACCCCCGCGGCCCAGTGAACGGACCCGTGATGGCGTAGTTACGTGAAACCGGGATCCCGCCTTTGTAATCGACCCCTCGCGGCGTCGACATCCGCTGTTGCGTTTGTAGCCCACCTTTACCGTCGAGTCGTCTCGGGACTGCTCCTGCTCCCTCCAGCCCATCGATCGGGATGCCATGTGTCATTGCGTTTTTGACGAGAGCGGAAAAGAGGAGGGCGGCATGTAGCACTTCGACTTGACACGTACTCGTCTCGGTTCCCTCGGTCAACCTACCTTCAAATGCTGTTGCCTTCGGGCGACCCCCAAACTGGTACGGAGGAGAAATGGATACTGGCGATACCGCATGGATGTTAACAGCCTCGGCGCTCGTCTTGTTGATGACGCCGGGGCTGGCGTTCTTTTACGGCGGACTGGTCCGCGCAAGAAACGTAGGCAGCACCATTATGTACAGCTTCATGGCTATGGGGGTCGTGAGCGTAGTCTGGGTGCTGTTGGGTTATAGCCTAGCCTTTGGAGATGGCAGCGCCTTCATTGGCGACCTGAGTGTCATTGGGCTGTCAGGGCTGGACGTTGCCCCGGACGATGGCCAACTGCTCTTTGTCCTGTTCCAGATGATGTTTGCGATCATTACGGCCGCCCTATTACCGGGGCCTTCGTCGAACGGTTTAAGTTCAGCACCTACCTAGTGTTCCTAGTGCTCTGGGTAACCCTTGTCTACGCAACCATCGCCCACTGGGTCTGGGCAGAGAAGGGCTGGCTATTCGATCTCGGCGCACTGGACTTCGCCGGAGGCGCCGTACTCCACATCAACACTGGGATGGCCGCGTTGGCCGCCGCCATTCTGCGTCGGCAAGCGTCGCAACCCTGGCCCTGAGCCGCGCAACGGCCCATATGTGGTCCTTGGTGCGTCCCTGCTCTGGTTCGGTTGGTTCGGCTTCAACGCCGGCTCAGGCTTGGCCGCCAACGGTCTTGCGGTTAGCGCATTCATGGTAACGAACACCGCGGCGGCGGCAGCAGCCCTGACTTGGGGGTACTGTCCCAAATCCAAACGGCCGCATGAGCGCAGTGGGCGTTGCCACGGGCGCGGTCGCAGGGCTTGTAGCGATCACGCCCGCCGCCGGATTTGTCGGCGTCATGGGAGCCCTCGCCATAGGTTTTGGCGCAGGCATTCTCTGCTATGAAGCTGTCCTGCTTCGTTCCAAAACCGGCATCGACGATGCCTTGGACGTACTAGCTGTTCATGGTGTTGGCGGAGCTTGGGGAGCCCTAGCCACCGGAGTTTTGGCCGTAGCGGCCATCGGCGGTACGGCAGGAGCGATAGAAGGCAACCCCGGCCAGATAGTGACCCAGCTGGCTGCCATCGGCGCCACGCTGGCGTACTCTTTCGTGGTCACACTGATCATACTGAAGGTCCTAGACATAATTCCCGGTTTGGGGCTTCGTGCACTGCCTCTGATGAGGACCGCGGGCTCGACATAGCATCTCACGGCGAACGCGCATTCGTGAGCGATGGGGCGACTAGCATGGCCCTCCGGCTGGTACATTTCAGCAACGGAAAACGCTGGTGAGGAAGGAAAGACACCAATGATTAGCATCGCAGCGGTCATACGGCCTGAGCGTGTGACCCAAGTCACAGAAGCGCTATTGGCTGTCGGTTGTTCGGGATGCTATTACTACAACGTGACCGGTCAGGGCCGGCAGCGGGGTGTGGAGGTAATTGTGGGCCGCGCCGGCCAAGCAGTCACCCGATCGTCAGTGCCAAAGACCGTCATACGAACGGTCGTGCCTGACGGTCTGAAAGAAGCGGTTGTCGCGGCCATCGTCGAAACGGCCAAGGGCCCCGGCGACGGCGCAATCGGTTACGGCAAAATATTCATATCGCCGGTCACCAACGTCATCCTTGTGCGCACAGGCGAAACGGACGACGAAGCCCTCTGACCCTGATACGCAGGGCCAAGGAGAAAACGGACACATCAAAGGGGGTGCGCTCGCGTTCGGCAGCGCACCCCCTCCGTTTCAGAGTTCGTGGGGGCCATTCAGCTCGTCGGCAGCCATATGCACGGAGCATCGTAGTCGATGGGTAAGGCTTCCAACGACGCATGTCGCAAAAGGGCTTCGAGACAGCGAGCATCACAGCCGATGTAGGAGGAGGGCAAGTCGATATCGGTGGCCACGCACCAGCGTCGGTCTTCGGGCCACCAGAGATTGGGTGAGTGACTCCAGTGGTCTATGAACGCCATCACGGTCGATAACGGCCCGGAGTAGAGAAGATACTTGAGATGCAGGACGCTCTCGATTCTTTGTGCCTTGCCAATATCGGCCGGAGGGTCCAGTTTCATGCTTCCTGATTTCCCCGATTTGTAGAAGTACGCCCTTCCTCCCGAGTGGAACTGGCCATAGCCCTCCCAGACCCCGAAGAAGCAACTCTCCGGAGTCGACGTGAACCCTCTTAGAAAGTCCGCCAGCACAGTGGCTTGGTCATCGTCGAGTCTTCCGAAGGCTGGGTCATCGTGCCACGGCGCCGGGCCACGATCAGTCAGCTCGGACTCTGGAGTCGGGACGCTGATGCGCTCGAAGGCCATGAGAGGATGGGCCGTCCACCCGCTCCAGGCAGCCGCTTCGGACCATCGTACAGGGCGGTCATCCAACGCACGGGCGGTATGGAATATGCGAGCGTACGCCTCAAAACCTCGCGGCAGGAGAGACTCTATGTGCTTAAATCGTGGGCCGAAACCTTCCTGCACCCAAAGGCCAGCCGACACATCACGGTGGAACGTCACACCAGGTGGATGAAAGCTCTGCTGGCGAGAGGCCATGTCCGGTCCTCGTCGTTCCAGAGGCCTCCAGCTCACTAGTACAGGTAGCAGGAGACCCAGTGGCTGGGACTCATCTCCTTGAGCACTGGTATCTCTTGTGAGCATTGGGGCATCACGAAGGGGCAGCGAGTGTGGAAGCGGCAGCCTTCGGGGGGGTTCAACGCGCTGGGGACCTCGCCCGTCAGCACGATCTCCTCCCGGTCTTCATCGGGATGGGAAGGCAGGGAGGCGGCGAAGAGGGCCTTCGTGTAAGGGTGCATCGGGTTCTCGCACAGCTCCAAGCTCTCCGCGATCTCCACAATCTTGCCCAAGTACATCACAGCGATGCGATGGCTGATGTGGGCCACAGCAGCCAAATCATGTCCGATGAACAGATAACTGACCCCCAAATTCTTCTGGAGGTCTTCCAGCAGGCCGATGATGTGGGCGCGGATGGACACGTCCAGCGCGGACACAGGCTCGTCCAACACGATCAACTCGGCGTTAGTGGCCAAGGCGCGGGCGATCGCGATGCGCTGGCGCTGTCCTCCGCTGAACTCGTGGGGGAACAGGCGATCCATGTCCTGCCGCAACCCGACCAGCTCCAGCAGTTCTCCTACCCGCCTGGTGATCTCACTGCGGGACACCTTTTCATGGGTGACTATCGGCTCCGCCAATATTTCGCCCACACGAAGGCGGGGGCTAAGGGAGCTAAAGGGGTCTTGAAACACCACCTGCACCTTGCGTCGGTATTCCATAAGATCCTTCGGCTTCAAGCCGACGATATTCTGACCCTCGAAGAAAATTCCTCCAGCGGTAACCGGCTCTGCGGCCAGTACCAGCTTGGCAGTCGTGGTCTTGCCACAGCCAGATTCGCCCACCACGCCCAAGGTCTCGCCGCGAGCGATGGAGAAGTTGATGTCGTCGACCGCCTTGACCCAACCCTTGGTGCCGCTGAGAAAGCCTCCCACGGGGAAGTATTTGCGCAGGTCCTTGACCTCTAGCAGGGTTTCAGCCTCGGCCATATCGCTATTCCCCCTGGATCGGATACCAGCAACGAGCATCGTACCGAGTAGTCATGTCTACGTCCAAAGGCTCTTCCCGGAAGCACTTCTCTTGGGCCCGCGGGCAGCGGGGGCTGAAGCTGCATCCCGGTGGAAGGGCCGAAAGGTCGGGAGGCGACCCCGGAATGGCATACAGGGGCTCCTTGCTGCCCAGCTTGGGGATGGAGTCCATCAATGCCTTCGTGTAGGGGTGTTTCGGTTCGTAAAACACACCCCGGCACGACTGCAGCTCGACGATTTTGCCTGCGTACATCACCGCCACTTTGTCGCACATCTTGGCAATAATGCCCAAGTCGTGGGTCACGAATATGAGGGCAACACCCGTCTGCTGCTGTAGCTCCTTGAGCAGGTTGAGATACTGCAGTTGAATCGTGACGTCTAGGTTGGTTGTAGGCTCGTCGGCGATTATCACCTTGGGGCCGCCCGCTTGGGCGATGGCCCCCACAATGCGTTGTCGCATGCCCCCACTCATCTGGTGCGGGAACTCCTTCATCCGCACTTCCGGCGACGGTATTCGCACCAAGCTGAGCAGGTTGATCACGCGGTTCTTCAGGGCACCGCGACGAAGGGAGCGATGGTAGTAGGCAGGCTCGGCAACTTGGTCGTAGACCGAGAAGAGTGGGTCGAGAGACGCCATAGGGTCCTGCAGGATATAGGCGATCTGGCGTCCGCGAATTTCCCGCATCTCACTGGCCCGCTTGGTAACCAAGTCCTCACCCTCAAGCTCGACGCTGCCCCCCACGATTCGGGCTGAGCCCGGAAGCACTCGTACGATGGCATGGCAGGTGGTGGTCTTGCCACAGCCCGACTCACCCACCAACCCCATGGTCTCACCCTCTTCCAAGGTGAAGCTGACCCCATCGACCGCCTTCACCACGCGGGTGCCGCGAAAACCGAAGAAGTAGGTCTGCAGGTCTTTAACTTCAAGTAGTGGAGCCACAGGCCTCCTACCCTACGTACAAGATATCTTGTCGCTGACATTTGGAAGCCCGCCCCGTTAGAAATTCTCCGATTCCTAGGGGACGAGCCTCCAACAAACCGTTGCCGATTTCCTTCGCAGTCTCTACCGGTTGCGCAACTGGGGATCCAAGCGCACCCGCATCCAGTCACCGAACAGATTGGCGCTCAGCACCAGCAGGGCGATGCAGATGCCGGGGAACACCGCCAACCACCAGTTGCCCTTGAACAGGGCCTCTTGGCCTTGGAAGATCATCAAGCCCCAAGCCGGGTTCGGAGCCTGTATGCCCAGCCCCAAGAAGCTCAGGTTTGCCTCGATAATGATGGCAACCCCAACGATCAGCGTGAAGAACACGATCACTGTGTTCATAACGTTTGGTATCAGGTGGCGGGTAACGATGCGCACTTTGCTCACGCCATTGACCTCGGCGAGCCTGATGAAGTCGCGCTCCCGCAGGGTCAGCACCTCGCCGCGCACCAAGCGCGCATAGCGACTCCAGAAGACCACGGCCAAGATGATCACGATATCCCAGATGCTGTTGCTGTCCTTCATACTGGAAAGAAGGATGGCAAACACCAGCGTGGGCAGCGTCAACCATGCGTCGGTTACCCGCATGATGATTACGTCCCACCACCTCCCGAAGTAGCCAGCCACGACTCCCAGCACAGTGCCAATTGCCCCAGCCACAAAGGTACCCACCAAGGACACGATCAGCGATATCCGCGCTCCGTACATCAGACGGCTCAACAGGTCTCGGCCTTGATAGTCGGTGCCCAAGGGGGTGGACCAGCTACCCGTCCGGACGCGCTCTTGGCCAGCTATTACCTGCTTGCTGGTCATGCCCACCGGAGGGCGTTCATCGATGTAGGGGCAGTTAGCGAACCCATAAGCCGCCTGGCATTCCTCGGGAGTAGGCTCCACGCGAGCCAGCGGGTCGTGCGGGGCCAGCAGTGGCGCGAAGAGTGCAACGAAGACCAACAGCCCCAGAATCACTGTAGGAATGGTCGGCGCCTCGCGCAGGAAGCCCCAAGTCTGCCGGGCTCCCCGTGACAGCGTAGGTAAGCCAACGCGCCCAGCTATCTCTGCCATTTCTAACCTGCCTTCTAACCTACCGTGACAGTCGGATTCGAGGGTCCACCCAACTATAAAGGATATCTATCATGAAGTTCAGGACGACGATCATCAGACCACCCATCAGCACTACGCCCTGCACCATATTGAAGTCACGGTCGACCATGCCGTTGAACAGCAGTTTGCCCACACCCGGCCAATCGAAGATGACCTCTATGGCAATGGCCACGTTTACCATGATCACCATATTCAGCCCAGCAAGGGTCAGAACGGGAATCATGGCATTCTTCAAGGCGTGCTTGGCCATGATCACCCACTCCGGAACACCCTTCAGACGGGCCAGCTTGATGTAATCACTTCCCATGACCTCCAGCATGCTGGAGCGGGTGATGCGCACCATACTGCCCGAAAAGTACCAGCCCAAGGCAAAAGCCGGCATGATGAGGTGATCCAAGTCGAGGAACCAGAACCCCCACGACCCGGGCACAGCCAAGTCAAACGAGCTGTCCCCCTTTCCTATGGGCGGAAGCCAGCCCAACCCGACTGCAAACACGAGAATCAGAATTAGTCCCACGAAGAAGTTAGGGACTGAGAGCCCCAGTATGGCAAACACCTTACCAGTGTTGTCCCACTGGGTGTTCACCTTCATGGCCGACAGCATCCCTAGTGGGACCCCAATAAAGATCGAGATGAGAAAGGCCGCCAAGCCCAACTTTAGGGAGTTAGGCAACCGGCCAAAGTAGATATCGGTGACTGGAAGGCTGTTATGGAACGAGGTCCCGAAGTCGCCCCGCACCAAGTTGCCCACATATTTCACATATTGAATATGTATGGCATCATCCAAGCCCCATTTTGCCTTCAGTCGGAGCTCGTATTCGGGGTCGGCGCCGGACTCTTCCAACATCTTCGACGGGTCGCCGGTTATGCGCACCGCTCCAAAGATGATGGTGACCAACAACCAGATCGTGATGAGGCTGTAGAACGCACGGGTCAGGATAAACTTATGCACGTTGCCCCTTCTTCTGCGTCCACTCGGGCTGGCGCTTTCGCTGTAATACCAATTGTTCCCACGGAGTCGTCCTGAAGGAGACGGCGAGGGCGCGGCAGAGGCATCTCTCCTCCGCCGCGCCGCCGGCGTTCAGCCGTTCTCAAAATTCAGGGTTTCGTCCTTACTGCTTGACCTTCCAGTCTTCCCAAGGATAGGCGTAGACGGAGAGCGGGGTAGCCCAATAGTCGTGGAAACCGTCATCCTCGGGTAGTACGTTCGGCCCGACGGCATGCACAAAGGCGTTCAGATAGAGCGGCACGACGTAGAACTCCTCGTGCAGCGCAACCTGGAAGTCGTGGCTCAACTGGTCACGCTCGACAGGGTCAAGGCTCTGCTCGTACTGTTCCAGTAGCGGTTGAAGTTTTTCTTCATCGCACACCAGCGACGACCCAGAACGGCAGTCGGCGTAGACGAACGCCGTGGTCATCTGAGGTCCAGCAAGCAGACCGATGCTCTTTAGGATGGAGCGGTTGTCATCGTAGCCATCGCGACCCTGAGAGCGCTTGACGCGGTATTCAGGACCTTCATACTGCTCAATCTCGCCCACAATGTTAACCGCTGCTAGGTCGCCAAGGATGGTCTCGCCCATACTGATGTAGGGATTGAAGGGAATAAAGCCATCCAACTCCAGTGGGTTGTCTGGGCCATAGCCCTCCATGGCCAATAATTCTATCGCTCGTTCGGGGTTGTACTCACCTGGTGGTATGTCCAGAACGTCGGGCACGTCCGATGGCACCCAGTTGCCCCATGCTAGGGCAAGCCCTTGTGTTTCAACCTGGCTCAGGAAATCGCGGTTGATGGACAAGCTGACTGCTTCGCGTACGTTCTTACTATTGAATGGGCTCTCGGCCTCCTCGTAGTTGGGGAATAAGAGGACCCATGGGGCAGAGAAGTTGCGATCCCACCGCAGTCGACCTTCCTCGGAGGCTTTCAGTACCTCAGGCAGAATGGGGCCCGTGAAACCGTAGGCCAAGTCCAAGTCTCCACTGAGCAGGCCAGCCAAGCGAGGGGTTGCGGAGCCTCCGATGCCCCTCACGACTAGGTTCTGGACACCAGGAGGCTTGCGCCAGTAGTCCTCGTATGCCTCGAAAACAAACTGAGACCCTGGGTCTTGTGATACGAACTTGAAGGGTCCGGCGCCGATTGGGTTCGCGGTGAAACTTTCAGCGCCCACACTCTCGTAGTGGTCAGAGGGCACAATCCAGCCTATCCCTGAGGCACCGCCGTTATACACATGCAGGAAGTCGATGAACGGTTTGTTGAAGTGGAAGATGATGGTCCGGTCATCGACTACCTCAATGCCGCCGTCAGCCCTGCTGCTGTCCAAGTTGCCTTGGAAGGTGGTTGCACGAAAACCTTGATAGTTCTCGTAAGTCCACTTGACATCTTCCGTCGTCAGGTCGGAGCCGTCATGGAACTTCAGACCTTCACGCAGCCGGAACCCAGCCATGGTGAAGTTCTCGTCTATCTCCACCAGTTCGGCCAAGCTGTAGGTCATGATGCCTTGGGGCATGGGCTTTATCATGGCGTCATGCACGATGTAGTCGTAGTGCTGCTGAGTCGCCGCCGTAACATGCTGCTGCGGGTCCAGCCATGTGGATGTGAGGGTGAAGTGGTGGGCAATGGTAAAGGTTCCATGAGGCGTGCCGTCGGTTTCGATGATGGGGTCATGGCAGCAGCCGAACAGCGAAAGGTCGGCCAATTCCACGTCACGCAATATCTGCCCTTCAACCCCTTCCATCGATTCGACGCCCGGAGTCGGCGTTGGCACTCGCGTGGGCTGTGCCTCAGGGATGGCGGTTGGCGCAGGCGTATCTGCCGGGGCTGGCGTGGACGCACCTGAAGCTGGCGTTGTCTCAGCGGTAGGCGTGGCTTCAGGGGCCGCCTCTTCTCCGCACGCCACAAATACTAGGCTAAGGGCGCTAAAGATGACCAAGAGTAGTACGATGATTCCTCTAGGCATGCAACCTCCTTCCGGGCATTTGCTTTATCCTAGGCCAAGGCCTCGCTTGGCGGTTGCCAAATCTCGTCTAAGTACGCTGGGCTATTAAGGTTGGCAACTCCCGCTTTCGCATGCTCCAAGAGATCGTTAAACCGGAGCGTTCGGGTTCTAAAACGACGCCTTTCGTCACGCTATTCGCCGTTTGTACCCGGACGCTTTCTGGCCGGGAGACTAGCATATAGCTTTGAAGCATGTCAATGAATTAGAGAAGTGCATGGGAAAGCACCTATGACGCAAACACTGGACCGGAGCTGGCAGCTTCAGGCTACGCGCCTTTGGAGGACTTGGAACATGCGCCTCCGCAGGCCTCCTCAGCGGCGCGGGCGAGAGGCCGCCCACGCCATACCCAGCCCAACTACAGCTGCGGCTCCGCTACCAGCAGCAACCCACAACCAAGTGTGTCTCTCTGACGTCAGCTTGGCCCTCTCGGTGTCGAACACCAGCTCGATGCTTTCCACCTGCTCGGAGTTCCCAGCCCGTTCCGCCTTTATCACTAAAGGCTGCTCCACGCGGTCGGCTTCACGCAGGTCCTCGTGAGCCCAAACGGCGAAAAGGAGGGCGATGATAAGGGTGGCGAAGCCGAGGGTGGCCAGCGTTAGCCCAGCGAGTCTCAGTACTCGCAGCTCAAGCCCTCAGACGGCCCCGCAACCGGGGGTCCAGTACGTCCCGTAGCATGTCGCCGAACATGTTGCCCGACAGCACGGTGATGGCGATGAACGCGCCAGGAGCCAGCCACAGCCAAGGCGCCCGGGCTAGGTAGCTGCGGGCGTCTGCTAGGTCTTTACCCCAGGAGGGTTCGGGAGGAGGCACGCCCAAGCCGAGGAAGCTGAGGCCCGCCTCGGCGATGATGGCTTGGGGGAGAATCACACTGCCCATCACTATGACCGGCACGAAGGTCTGTGGCAGCACGTGCGCCCACAAAATGCGAAGGTCTTTGGCGCCTATGGCACGGGCTGCGGTCACGTAGTCCGACTCTTTCACCGAGAGCACCACTGAGCGCACCAGCCGGATCAGGTTGGGCGTCTGAACCGTGGAGACGGCTAGGATCACGTTAGGTATGGATGGGCCCAGAGCCGTCACAATGACGAGGGCCAGCAGTAGTGTGGGGATGGTGAGGAACATGTCCACGATCCGAATCAGCACCAAGTCCACCATGCCCCCCGCGTAGCCCGCTATCAAGCCGATAGCCGTGCCTACCACAATCACCAGCGCCAGTACGCCAACTCCCACCATGAGGGAGATTCGTGCTCCGCCGACGGTGCGGCTGAACACGTCACGGCCTGTGGGGTCGGTGCCGATCAGATGGGAAGAGCTGGGGGCAAGCAGGGCATCGCCGTCGGTGCTTATCGGGTCGTGGGTCTGGATTGCCGGCCCCACTATGGCGATAAGCAAGAGGATCCCCAAAATGAACCCACTGACTACTCCCACAGGCTGCCGCTTGAAGAGACCCCACAGCCGCCGGAGAACACGGCTCAAGGCAGGGCGTCCCAGCCCTGACGGTATGATTACTCTTGTTTGAGCCACGCCTCTTCGCCTCTATTCTGTTACTCTCGCCGGATCCGCGGGTCGAAGAACCCGTAGGCCAAGTCGGTCGCTAGGTTTACCAGTACTACCAAAGCACCCACTATCAGCAGGGTGGCTTGGATGTACTCGTAGTCGCGGAAGTTCAGTGCCGAAACGAATGCCTGACCCATTCCTCGCACGTTGAAGATGTTCTCCACGATAACCGAGCCACCCAGCAGATTGAGGGCCAGCAGACTGTACATCGTGAGGTTGGGGGCCATGGTGTTGCGCAGGGCATGGCGGAATGTCACCAAACGTGACGGCAGCCCCTTGGCCCGGGCAGTGCGTATGAAGTCCTCCCGTAGCACCTCCAGCATGGTGTTGCGTACCATGCGCGTCAGCAGGGCACTGAAGTAGAAGCCCAAGGCCAAGGCAGGCCACACTGTCTGCTGGAAAGCAGGCCAAGGGTCTTCCCACAGGGAGAAGTTCCCCGCCGGCGGGAACCAGTTGAAGTACTTGACGAGAAAATAGACTAGTAACGTCCCAGCAAGGAAGTTGGGGACGGCCATACCACTGACAGCAATCAGGCGGATGATGCTATCGAGCATGGAGCCTTGGCTAATGGCGGCCGCCGTTCCAAAGATCAGACCTATCACTAGGATCAGTGCCAGTCCCATGACAGTTATCTGTAGCGTGACGGCGAACTTGTTCTTGACCACCTCTAGGACAGGCTTGTTGCGGAAGGCGACCGAGTTGCCCAAATCCCCCGTGACCGTATCGGCTATCCAAAGGCCGTACTGCTTGACCATGGGCTCGTTTAGGCCCATCTTTTCCCTTAGTTCAGCATGCCTCACGGGGTCGATGCCTCGCTCCGCCGAGGCTTTGGCCGCCAGGATACCCAAGGCTGGGTCGCCCGGCACGATGCGCACCAAGACGAAGATGACCACAGACATGAAGAAGAGCAGGATGATCCCGCTTAGAAGGCTGCGGATCACGTAGTTCCGCACACTCACCTCTCGAATCGTTCCGTGGTTTGCCGTCGCGGATTAATCAACGAGGAGTGGCTATTGAGCCACTCCTCGTTCTTCTTGTCAACCAACTCCAAACCTGGAGGCTGTCTACGCCGAGGCTACTGCTCCTTCCACATATCCCAGAAGCGGCCCCAGCCTCGCAGTATCTTGGGCGGGTTCCAGTGCACCTGCGGGCTGTAGGTATACGGGTGGCCCAGTGTGTGGGTGAACATGGCCCAGAGACCCTCTTCCTCATCGTTTATGAGGATTTCTTCCATCTGTTCCACCACACTGGCCCTGAGAGCTGGGTCCAAGCTGGTGGCCTGCTGGTCCCAGAGGGCCCACAGCTGGGGGAAGGGGATATTGCACCGGTTCTGGGCTTGACCCTTCTCCCACATCACCAGGTAGGCCCCAGGGTCGGCATAGTCGGGCGCGATGCGGCTGATGATGAAATTGAAGTCGCACACACTCTCCCGCCTCTGCCTCTCAGCATCATCGGGTGGGATGTTTGCGGAGACCTTGAAGCCACCACTTCGCAGCCCGTTGGCGAATATCTCCGTGGACTGCCGAGTGGCGCCGGAGCCAGCCTGCAGGTATTGAATCTCTAGGCCCGAATGGCCCGCCTCTTCCAGCAAACGGTTTGCTTCAGCAAAATCCGCTGTCTTGTCGCGGCGCATGCCCGGTATCTGCTCAATCTCGGACAAGGTGGCCCCGCCGAAGTCGGGCGGCGTGGCGATGATGGGCTCACCGGCCCCCAGTTCAATCTTGTCTATTACGTCCCAACGGTCCAGCGACAAGAAGAAAGCCCTGCGCACCCTGTAGTCCTGGAACGGTTCGAACGAAGGGTTCAGCATGTACCACATCAAGCGGGTACCACTGGTAGCACCGTAATTGAGACAGCCTTCCTTCTGTCCTGGGGCGCACTGCGGGTTGTCCACCTGCAGCTCCTGCTGCTGGGCCGGGCTGTTGCCCGTGCCCCAGTACAGGTCCGCTTGCCCGGTGCGGATGAAGGCGTTCCGTACCGCTTCATCAGCGGAGATCAACTGCTTCATGCCGTCTAAGAAGGTGCGATCCGGCCGGTAGTAGTTGGGGAATCTTTCCACCTCAAAGAAGGCCTCGTCGTCATGTTGGAGGAACATGAAAGGTCCGCTGCCATCGATCATCGCTTCGTCCTCAATGACAGCTTCACCGGAAGGCCCGCCAAGCTCCTCTATTAGCTCCGTAGGCATGACCGAGAAGTTGTTGTTGGCGAAGACGGCCAGCATGTCGGGCCGTATTGCCTTGAGCCTCAATACCACTGTCCAGTCGTCGGTGGCCTCGAGGCCGTCAGTCTCAAGCCAGTTCTCCAAAAAGGGTGCCACCGCAGACTCATAGGCAGGGTGTTGGTAGTGGCGGTTCATACTCATTACGACGTCGTGAGCCGTAAGTGGGCTGCCCTTGTGGAACGTGGCGTTCTGCACCAAGTTAAATGTCCAAGTCAGCCCATCTTCAGATGCCGTCCACGACTCGGCTAGGTCGGGAACTATGGTGACGGTGGGTTGGGTCCAGTCGTAGTTCACCAGACCGCTATAGAGGGGCCACAAGGTGTGGTTAGGGTCGTCAGTGGTGTGGGCATCGAAGAACCGACGGATGCTAGGTGCAATGGTGGTCAGCACTCCACCCTGGGTTGCCCTTGGGTCCACCCTGGAGGCTGGGAAATGACCGAACATCCTACCGCCCTCAGCGGGCATGGCGGCTGGCGTGGCGGCCGGAGTGGCGGCCATGGCCATGGCGTCGCTCACGATGCGCTCCACCTCGGCGGCCGTTAGACCTTCCGGAGTCTCGGCTGCTGCCAAGGCGTTCTCCACGATGGACTGCACCTGCTCTACCGACAGGCCCTCGGGGGCGGCGCGGGCCATGATGGCTTCCACGTCCTGAGCTGTCAGGCCCTCGGGCGTCTCAATTGCGCCGAGGGCTTGGCCCACGATGGACTGCACCTGCGCGCCTGTCAGACCTTCGGGCGCATCAATGTCGCCGATGGCGGTGTCCACGATGGACTTCACCTGGTCGGCGGTCAGACCCTCAGGCTGACTCTCGGCGAGATTCTCAATGGACATCCGAAGCTCGTCCAAGACTGCGGGATCCATAGTTGCGGCTGGGGCCGGGGCCGGGGCCGGCTCAGCCTCACCACCGCAGGCGACGATAATCGCCACCAAGACGATGAGAAGTCCGAAGAGGCCTCGCTTAGCCCTGAAGCGTCCTAGCATCTCTTACCTCCAAGAAGAACGGCTTCCGTAGGAAATAGCGCGGCAGACTAGCATGGCGGCCCTTATGGCGTCAATCAATCCGCCTACTACATGACAGCGCTGTTATACGACAGCCAGCTATCGAACGCCATAAGGGCCTCATTCTGCTTAACGACCTACTGGGACGGACTCGAGCTTGCTACTTGTGGGGAGCGTACTCCCAGTTGTTGAGCCACTCCACGTGTAGCGGATTGACCTCCCACTCCCCAAGCTCCGGGCCAAAGGGCCAGATCGATGCTCCCTCGTACAGCGGGATCGTGCCCACTTGGTCATAGAGCCAAACAGCTATCTCCGCTTCCACGCCCCACCTTTCCTGCTCGTCCGGCGTGTTCAACGCCTTGTCTACCAAGGCCTGCAACTCCGGATGTTCCGGCGAGAACGTGAAGCGGTTTGCAGCATTGTAGAACGCCTTGTAGTGGCGCAGCGGACTAGGGGCGGCCACTCCTTGGATATCACCCCTCACTCCCAGAGCCGTGCGTCCCACCAGAAGCGGGAGGAACGCTTGGAACTGCATAATCTGTGTCTTGGTGGATATGCCGATGGCCTCCCACATTCCGCCCACCGCTTCATTCACCGGCAGGGCGCCACGCCCGCCAGTCTCGGTGTCCCAAATGTCGATCTCGAACCCATCAGGGTAGCCTGCCTCCACCAAGAGCTGCTTGGCACGCTCGGGGTCGTACTCCCACACCAGCTTGTCCAACCCGAATTCCTGCGACCTGCTCCTGTGGGCTAGGAAGTTGAACACATAAGCTGGCTCACCATCACCGAAAGCGAGGTTGTTCACCAGCTTCTCCCGGTCGATGGATATGGCCATGGCCAAGCGCACCTTGCGCGCGTTCTCCCACTCGGCGGAGGTCAGGTCCCGGCTACATGATATCCATGGATGGGCCTCGCAGGTTTCTTCAAATGAGGAGTTGTCACCCGTGGGCAAGACGGGGTCCTCGCCAGCCGGTCCGGGCTGATGATATGGATGATCGGGGTAGTAGTTGGCGCCATGGAGATGCAGGTAGTGGAGGTCGGCTCCGTGGAAGACGCCAAACTCCACGTCGGGCAGGTTCTCTCCCTTCAGCGCCTGGATGGAGTCGGAAGAGAATTGCCCCGAATCGATGACTCCGGTCACGAAGTTGGCGTACTTGGTGGACTCCTCGCCTATCTCCCACCATACAAACTCGTCCCATTCAGGGGTCTTTCGCCAGTGATCCGTCACTGCCTTAGCGATCTTCTTTTCGTTTAGGCTCACCTCCATCAACTCCCAAGGACCGGTACCCACAGACTGGTGCTCAGCCGTGGCCTCTCCCACCGTGTCAAAGTGCGCCTTGCTGCGCATCGCCATGATGGCGTTGGGGTAAACCGTATAGAAGTCGAGGGCAACGTCGAAGGTCGGCCTCTCCAGCCGCACCGTCAAGTCGTCGATCTTGGTCAGCGTGCAGCCGTCGCAGAAGAAGCTGTCCCTGATCGAGGTGGACGTGGTGTGCCGGGAGCCTTCGGCAGATACGTTCTGGAAAGAGTGGATGAAGTCGTCGGCATTCCATTCGCCAAAGTCTCCATAACGCTGGTGCCACTTGACCCCCTCTTGCAGGTTGTAGGTGCGTACAAAGGAGCCGTCGGCACCTATCTGGTCATCCCACGACTTGACCAGCCTTCCCAAACGCGTCCCATCGGAGGCGGCTGCGAAGATGGTCTCATGGGTCACCCGCTCGTCGTAAATGGCCGTGTTGTAGTCCTGGCTCTTGGGAAGATAGACGTCAGCCCCCACTGCGCCTATCGCGATCTGAAGGTTGCCTTGAGGCTCCATCATGGCAGGGCCCGTATCCGGCACGGGGGTGGCCACTGGTGTAGCGGCCGACTCCGTAGCAACGGAAGGCGCGGTGGTGGCTGCGGGTGCCTCTTCAGCAGAAGTAGCTGCGGGGGTCGCCTCCTCTCCGCAAGCGAGTATCACTGCCAGAAGAAGGATACACAGGCCGAAGACGACCGGTCTGAACGCAATAAGCCTCAACATCGCAACCTCCCGTCATAGATTACTGATGTGCGGCAGAGTAATAGATCAGCTATTCGTCGTCAATAGAATGAAACTATTATTTTATACTATCTAAGTTAACGAATATCGATACTCAGTTCGTATAGGAATCTATTGACGCTATGATGTTACCGTCGTGACCCGGCTTGGCGTGCAGGTAACGCGGTGCTATACAGTGCTATACATACGAGACTTGACTGGTCTAAGTGGAAACTGGAGGTCGCTCATGGCGGAACATCACTCGAACAAGCCTTGGGACCTGGAAGTCGATGTCGTTGCCGTAGGCTCTGGCATGGGCGGAACCTGCGCCGCCATCGCGGCCCAAGCGCGAGGCCAGCAGGCCATTGTCTTAGAGAAGGCCGACGTCCTAGGCGGAGGCACTACCTACTCCTACGGCATCGTGTGGGTCGGCGAGAACCACTTCGAACCTGGGCTGGGTGTCGAAGATACGCGCGACGAGGCTTTCGCCTACCTCCAGCACTTGGGCGCAGGACACCAGAACGACGCCAACCTGCGCACCTACGTCGACAACGCGCCCAACGTATTGCGGTTCTTCTGCGACGAAGTGGGCGTCCCCTTCTACGCCGTCCCCAACTTTCCCGACTACTACCACGGCATGGCCCTCGGCTCCCGAGGTCATGGCCGCAACCTGCAGGTCAAGCCCTTCGAAGCAGCCTCCTTAGGCGAGAATCAGAAGCGGTTGCGCGTCGCCCCCGCCGTCACCCACCGTGCCACCTTCGAGGAGATCGCCTCGTGGGGCGGGAGGGCCAAGCGGCGGCGCTGATGGAGAACGACCGCGACTTTCTATCGCCTCGTGGGGCGGGAGGGCCAAGCCCCAAGGCTGGGACCGCGAACTGATTCAGCAAAGAATCCAACAAGACGTGCGCACCTTCGGAGCAGGCCTCATCGGTCACCTGATACACGCCGCCCTGCAACGTGGGATTCCCATGCACACCGACGCGCCGGTAAGCTCCCTAGTGGTGGAGGACGGACGAGTGGTGGGCGTTGTGGCACAGCAAAACGGCGCCGACCTCCGAATTCGGGCAAGGAACGCAGTGGTGCTGGCTACGGGCAGCTACAACCGGAACGCTGACCTCACCGCGAGGTTCAACGAGATTCACAGCGGCAAGTCCGTCCTGCCGCCGACCATCCAGGGCGACTCGCTGATTATTGCAGGCGAAATCGGCGCCGCTATCAAGTTCACCCCCATGTTCCAGCAGGACTTGGTCTACGCCATTCCCGGCGAGACCCACGACGGGGGCCCACTGTACCGCGGTGCCACCAACAACGAGTCGGGTTTCCCCCACAGCATCCTTGCGAACCTCGACGGCAACCGGTTTGCCGACGAGTCCATCGGCCAAGAAGTTGGCGTCGCCCTGCGCAATTTCGACACTCGCAAGCACCGCTACCCCAACATCCCCTGCTTCCTCGTGTTCGACCAGACCTACCTCGACAAGTACGGCCTCGGCAGCGTCCGACCCGGCCAAGACGCCCCCGACTGGCTAACTCGCAGCGACTCCATAGAAGGATTGGCCCAAGCCCTAGGCGTCGACGGCAACGGACTGGCCAAGACCATCCAGAGGTTCAATCAGTTCGCCAAAGCGGGAAAGGACGAGGACTTCGGGCGGGGCGAGTTCCCCTTCGCCAACTCGGTCAGTGGCGACCTTACTAACACGCCCAACCCCAACATGGGTCCGCTTGAACACCCGCCCTACTACGGCCTGCCCCTCACCCCCACGGCCACCAGCTCAGCAGGCCTGATGACCAACGAAAACGCCCAAGTCCTGCACCTGCGTGGCAACCCCATCCCCGGTCTCTACGCCTGCGGAAGCACCGCAGCCCACTACTACGGCATCGGCTACCAAGCCGGCTGCGAACTGGGCGGCGGCATGACCTTCGGCTACTTGGCAGTCCAGCACGCGAGTGGGCGCTAATGCCAAGGCGCCCTATCAGAGCGATTGCCCGCAGCTGCTGATATACTGAGTCCCCAGCACCATGACGGCGTGTCGCCTGCCGGAAGGAGGTCATGGTGGATAATCATTTCACTGTCACACTTGAGGGTCCTGGCATCGACCAAAAGGGCGTCCTATTAGACGAATTCTTCGAAGCAGTCAAAGGCATCCAAGACGCTCTGCGGCTCATGGTCCAGCACATGGGAGACCGAGAAATCACTAGGGGCCAGCCTCCCAGATGGGTACGGCACCAGAGCCGAGTGCGGCTGACTGGCGTGAGTCATGGTTCTTTCGTCGCAGAACTGGCTTTGGAGCAACCTCCGGGCAATCAACCCTATCTAGAGAATCTTGGTTCCCGGGCGCTTGATGCCATGCTTGGATGGGATGGCACAGAGCGCTCTACCCTGCCCAAGCCAGTAACGGACAGGCTCTACGCCATACCGGCAGGCCTCTCAGAGGGCGTGCAAGTCTGGTACGGGGTTGCGGACCAGCTGCGAAAGGTCGAAATCAGGAGCAGAGAGCATACGATGGTCGAGGTGTTGACGGGCTTAGCCGAGGCTCTTCTTCACGGTTGGTTGAAGGAGGTCAACTGGGACAAGCGCACTGCGCAGCTCCATGGCTACGCTGAAGAATACGTGCCGTTACGATTTCAAGCAGCTCTCGACGAAGAGATGTTGCGGCTAGCTACCCAGTACGTGGAAGTGACAGGGCGGGGCAGGTTCAACCGGCAGGATAGATGGACCAGCGTTGAGATTGAGAGCATCGACGGCGGCCGCCATTTAGGCGAACCTTTTGACTTGGAAGAATTCCTGAACGCCCCCAACCCCAGGATTTTTGACCCTGACAGGGTTGTCACGGCCAGCGAACCGTTCGACGTGGACGAGTTTGTCCGACTGATTCACGAAGGACGCGAGATAGGGAGCGGGGAACCTACAGATTGATAGTCCTCGACACTTCCGTTATCTCCTACATCTTCAAAGGCGATAGCAGAGGGGACTACTACAAGGACCGAATTCGCGGGGAGAGGTGTGTAGTCTCCTTTCAAACGCTGGAAGAGGTGCAGTTCGGCGCCTTGAGAAACAGTTGGGGTCAAAGACGAAAGAACGAACTTGAACTCCACCTCCAACAGTACGAGGTTATCTGGCCTAATCAGGAACTTGTCGAGAGATGTGCTTCCCTGCGCAGCGAGAGAGAAGGAGTCGGACGGTCTCTGGCCATGGCTGATGCTTGGATCGCTGCGACCGCACTTCTGCTCGATTGCCAACTAGCTGCCCATGACCGCGATTTTTCAGGAATCCCCGGCCTGAAGCTCTTGCAGGCACCCCTGCCTTCATCTAACTAACCCCACCCCATGAACTCCCGCACGAACTCCTTCGCAGGCCCCTTGTCGTAAGACGCGTTGACCACCTGGGTGCTGCCCACCGGGTTGCCCGCAAAGTGCCTCTCATAGTGCATCTGGCGCGCGCCGAATGCGCTACAGGACACGTCCCATGCGAGGTGGAACAGACGAGCACGGTCTATGGCCTCGGCTGTATCCGTGGCCATGTATCGGTCGAGAGCAGGCCGCAGAGCGCTCTCGAAATCCGCTTGGCTGGGCAGGGCCATCAGGCTGCTTGAACCCACCAACTGTATGACCTCAATCATCCGCGGGTTGAAGATGCGCGCATAAAGCGTTCTCACCGATGCCAGCTTGTCGTAAGAAGGGGTGAGCACTCCCCACTGATCCACCTTGGCTTCCACCTCAGCCGCCCGTAGCCCGCCCTTCATCACCTCTAGGTACATGATCAGCTCGCCCAGCCGTTCCTGAACATGGGGCTGGTCCTCGTTGCCCAGCGTCTCCGTCATCAGGCACGCCAGCCCCAGCAGGAATTCCGATTTGACTATCTGGCGCATCACTGCTTGGTGGTCGCCGTGAGCAAGGTAGCTGGTGTGCCTCGTCAACCCGTCGCACAGCGCCACGTCGCCGTACAGGAACACACGCTCCCACGGTATCAGCACATCGTGGAAGAACACGGTGGCATCCATCTCCTCGAAACGCGACCCCAATGGGTGGTCGAAGTGGGATCGCCCGTAGTCGAAGCTCTCTCGGCACACGAATTTCAAGCCCGGAGTGTCATTGGGTATCGCAAAGGCTAGGGCATGCCGCTTCGGGTCCTGCGTCGGCTGTTGTGGCGCGATGGGGTACACAGCGACCTCATCAGAGATGGGACCCAGCGTGGCCAGCCGCCGGCACCCCCGCACGATGAGCCCAGCATCCGTCTCCTTGCGCACATGCAGCATCCGCTCCTCGAAAAGCGCGCGATGTTCCGGCAACGGCGACCGGTTCCGCTGGAAGTTGTCCAGCGAGTGGGTGAGCACCAAATCGTTCTCGCGTATGTGCTCGAAGTAGTTCCGCATGTTGCGGGCCAACTCAGGGCGGCCTTGGGCGAAGTAGCCTTCAGCCGCAGCCATCGCCATGAGGGAGACGTTTACGTAGTCGGGCGTACGCCCCATCATCCCCGCGCTGCCCATGGCCCAATGACGCACCATGCAACTGCGTCGCTCCAGATCGCCCTGCTCTTTCGGTGTCAGGTAGGAGAGACCCACCCTGTCACCCGAGATTGGTGATACGTAGGTCATCTCCTCGCTGGTCTCAGGATCGTGTTGCATGTCGTACAGGGCGGCCATGGTGCCGATGCCTCTGCGGAACCCAGGGAAGGTGGTTACGTCCGTGATTCTCTGACCGTCGATCCAGACCTCAAGGTTCCGCTCCTTGAGACCCTGAATGTACTGTGCCCCCGTTCGGGCTGGCATATCGCTCCTTGTGGTACACGGTGACGTGGGGTTCTGCCCGTATCTTAACCTCCGGAGCCCAATGGCTGAAGGGGCTCGCCAGCTTGATGTAACTTCCGAATGTGTCAGCAAGGCTGATATACTGCGGGGCGCACAACCATACGTCCCAGTTTGCCATTGCCCACGTTGCCCGGCAGCGTGACGGCCAAAGGAGAAGCCACATGCCATACGTCGGCCAACCCGTAAAGCGGTTCGAAGACCCTCGCCTAGTCACAGGCCAAGGGGAATATGTAGATGACGTCAAGCTGCCTGGCATGACGTACGCCGCGTTTCTGCGCAGCCCCCACGCTCACGCCATCATCAAGTCCATCGACACCACCAAAGCGAGTCAGATGCCCGGCGTGGAGATGGTGATAACCGGGGCCGATTTGGAAGGGCAGATATCTGGCATAGAGACGAGGCAGCTCGCAGAATGGGAGATGGACACCCTCGAGGTGCCCGACCTTCCCGCCTTGGCCAATCGAAAGACCTTCTTCGTTGGCGAGACCATCGCATGCGTCATCGCCACGGAACGGGCCATCGCCCGCGATGCCGTCGAACTCATCGAGGTGGACTACGAGCCTCTCCCTCCCATCCTCGACCCCTTGGAAGGTGCGGACGAGAACTCCATACCCGTGCACGAGAAGCTGGGCACCAATGTCACCATGCGTAAGTATCACGACCGCCAAGGCGAGGGCCTCGACGATGCCTTCCGACAGGCCGACCGCATCGTCAGCCAGCAGTACACCGTTCAGCGTATCGCCCCCTTCCCCATGGAGACCCGCGGCTGCGTGGCTTACCACTCGGCGGAAGATGACCTCCTCACGGTGTGGGCCTCAACCCAAGGCGCCCATCGCGTCCGCGACAAGCTTGTCCAGCTCCTGCAGCTACCCAGAGAAAAGGTCCGGGTCATCACCAACGACGTAGGGGGAGGCTTCGGCGAGAAGGGCGGCGTGTTCCCCGAGGATTTGGTGATAGCCTTCGCCGCCATGCGGCTTCATAAGCCCATCAACTGGATCGCCGACCGCCGAGAGAACATGCTCACCTTCCACGGCCGTGGTCACACCGTGGATATGGAGGCAGCCGTTCAGAATGACGGCACCCTCCTCGCCATCCGCATGAAGAACGTGGTCGACGGAGGCGCCTTCTGTGGCAACTCCACTACCACGCCGCCCTACACCTCCAGCCACCGTATCGTCGGCCCCTACAGGACCCCCGCCGCCCGTGTAGAGGTGGTCGGCGTAATCACCAACAAGGGGCCCAGCGGTGCCTACCGCGGCGCGGGTGGCCCCGAGTCGGCCTACTGCATGGAGCGCACCATGGACCTCATCGCCCGGGAGCTCGACCTGGACCCCGTGGAGGTAAGGCGCAAGAACTTCATCGCCCCAGGGTCCTTCCCCTACCAGACCCCCACGGGCATCACCTACGACTCTGGGGAGTACGAGAAGTCCCTGGACCGCGCCCTCGAACTCTCCGACTACTACGCTTGGCGCGAACGCGCCCAAGCCAGCAAGAACCCCTCCCTAAATCCAGATGGCCCCCTGATCGGCGTCGGCTTGGCCACGGTCGTAAAGATGGCTGGTGCCGCCGGTGAAATGAGGGTTGAGGACGCTTGGCTCAACATCGAGCCCTCAGGTAAGGTCATTGCCCGTACCGGTGTGTCCCCCCACGGTCAAGGCTCCGATGTGTGCTTCGCCCAGATAGTCGCCGACGAGTTGGGAGTCACTCCCTTCGACGTGGAGGTGCTCCACGGCGACACCGACGTGGTGCCTGACGGTGGTGGCACCGGCGCCACGCGAGGCATGGCCGTCGGCGGCTCCGCCATGTCCATGGTCGCCAAGAAGGCGCGGGAGAAGGTCGCACAGATCGCCGCCCACAGGCTGGGTTGCGCTGTCGAAGAAGTGGTGCTGGAGGAAGGGCAGGCCTTCCACTCCAGCAACCCAAGCCAGACTGTCAGCTTCCCCGAGCTTGCCTCATCGGCCTTCGACGAGGAACTGCTGCCCCCCAATGTCGAGGTGGGTCTCGATTTCTACGACA
Organism: Dehalococcoidia bacterium; assembly: GCA_965263155.1. Taxonomy (GTDB): domain Bacteria; phylum Chloroflexota; class Dehalococcoidia; order Lucifugimonadales; family JAAXIE01; genus JAAXIE01. The sequence continues at coordinate 3,667,830 of OZ253586.1, read as the reverse complement.
AGTTCACCCTTGGCGTCCCCTACTACAACCCCCACTCCTTCGCTGCCCACATCGCCGTGGTGGAGGTGGACCGGGATACCGGTGACGTGAAGGTGCTGCACTACACCGGCGTGCACGACTGCGGCACGGTGATCAACCCTATGGTGGTGGAAGGTCAGGTGCACGGGGCCATCGGTCCCGGCATCGGGCAAGCACTGGTGGAAGGTATGCAGTTCGGCCCCGATGGCCAGCCCTTGACCGCCACCGCCCTCGATTACGCCCTCCCCATCGCCGAGGAGTCGCCCACCTACGTGACCGACACCATCGAAACGCCCTCCCCGCTAACGCCCACCGGCGCCAAGGGTGTGGGCGAGCTTCCCACCGTGGCCGCCCCCGCAGCCGTGGCCAACGCAGTGATGGACGCATTATCCCAATTTGGCGTACGCCACATCGAGACACCCATCACCCCGGAGAAGGTCTTCCGGGCCATCTACGGGATCGACGACTAAGACCCCACGATCAGAAATCCCCTCTCCCCTAGCGGGAGCCCCTAGCGGGAGAGGGTGAGGGGGATGCTAAGTGCCTAAAGTAGCCATCGTCAGTTCGGACTTTCGCCGGGCCAACTTCATGATCGGAATCGCCCCTGACGAGTGGGACGTTTTCCTAGTCGACCACGCACTGACCGATGACGAGAAGGCCCCCCTGCTCGAGGACGTGGACGCCGTCATCGCCTTCCCAGCCGACGTGTCGCCCGAACTCATGCGGCGCTGCCCCAAGGTGAAGCTGGTGCAGACCCTCAGCGCAGGCTACGACCGCTTGGATGTGCACGGGCTGGGCGAGATGGGAATCCCCGTGGCCAACAACGGCGGGGCCAACGCCATCGCCGTGGCCGAGCACACCCTTGCCCTGATGATCGGACTCGGCAAGCGCACCATGCACCAGTGGGAAAAGGCAGGCCGCCAGAGGGCTTGGCGTCAAGGGCTCGACCTGACCCTCACCGAGGTCACCAACAAGACAGTGGGCATCGTCGGTTTCGGGCGTGTGGGCAAGCAGCTGGCCAAGCGTCTCACCGGGTTCGACACCAACACCATCTACTACGACGTAGTGGATATCCCCAGCGATGTGCGCCAGCAGCTACACGCAGAGCCCGCCGAGTTCGATGAGCTTCTCCGCGAGTCCGACATCGTCTCCCTGCATGTGCCCCTCACCCGGCTCACCCGTGGCATGATATCCGACCGCGAGCTGGCCCTGATGAAGCCCACCGCCTACCTGATAAACGCCTGCCGTGGCCCAGTGGTCGACGAACAGGCCCTACATCGCGCTCTCGTCGACGGCCAGATCGCCGGAGCCGGCCTCGACGTACTGGAGCAGGAACCCACTCCCACCGACAACCCTCTCTTCGACTTGGACAATGTCCTCATCACCCCCCACCTAGCAGGCACCAGCGAGGAGACCAGCCAGCGGGCCTCCGACTTCGCCTACGGCAACATCGCCCGTGTCCTCGCCGGTGAGGCCCCGGAGTCGGTGGTCACCCCAGAAGACTAGCTGCACCCATCCCATCACTCCTCGTCGTACAATAGACCCATCGGGGCGTGGCGCAGCGGTAGCGCGCGTGGTTTGGGACCACGAGGTCGCCGGTTCGAACCCGGCCGCCCCGACCACCAAATTCTTCTCCCAAATGTGTGGTTTCAAGGCTCTTGCCCACCTCCCACCCGTCATTGCCATGAGGATAGCCCGTAGCCAACCACCTCCTCCGTCATTCCCGCGAAGGCGGGAACCCACGGTCCGGACCACCCCCATAACGTACCCCCACTCAACACTCATACACTCCGTCATTCCGGCGCAGGCCGGAATCCAGAGGCCTCTCTCAGTGAACAGCATCCCGTAAGCCAACTCGCCCCCGGCCCGTGTCGACCATCTCCGACAACTAACCATTCCAGGAATCGGCCACCCCCGTCATTCCCGCGGAGGCGGCAATCCACGGCCCGGACGTTTGGCAAGTCGCGCCCGGGGTTATAATGTGAGTGAAATAAAGTGGGGTATCTTCCCTTACGTGGGAGCCACAATTGCAGAAGGTGGTTTACAGGAGAAAATATGAAATTCTGCTATGCAGATGAAAGTGGGGTTGGCGGTGAACTGATGGTCGTTGTTGGGATAATTGTCGACGCGGCCAGGATGCATCGTACCAAGGCAGACTGGGACGACCTTCTCGACCAACTAGATAAGGAATCTCAAGGGCGCGTTGCTGAAATCAAAGGGCGAGAACTGTATAGAGGTAATTCCCATTGGCGCGACCTTGATGGTGGTGAGCGCAGTTCTCTTATCGAAGCAATAATCTCTTGGATGGTGGAAAGAAGACACGACGTAACCTTTGGCGCTGTCTCTAGCTCAGCGCTCAAGGCCGTGCCAGACCATGCTCGCCCCGATGGACTCGAACGAGCCTCTAACTGGACCATAGCCGCCATGCATCTTCTCCTCGGAGTACAGAAGCATCACCAAAAGCAAAAGAACAACAAGGGTAAGACGGTTGTCGTGTTTGATAATGCCGTTTCTCAAGACAAGTTGACACGCCTTGTGCTAGAGCCCCCGCCGGTGACTGGAGGCTTCTACAATATCGCCCGGGGACAAGAGCATCTAGATCAAATCATCGACGTCCCATATTTCGCTGACTCTCAACATGCTGTGCTGATACAGGCAGCCGACATCTTCGCATTCTTGCTTCGATTGTATGCCGAACTGAATGAAGGCATTACCGAGGAGAAATTCCCAGGGGAACTTGATCGCCTCAAGAAATGGGTCAGCCAAATGAGTCCCGTCCTATTGCCTGACTCGGCGAGATGGTCAAAGTCGGCGAAGGACCCATGCACGGAGTTCTTCAGATCAATTGCTCCTCGATCTCTCGTGAAAATAAAGACATAACCATTTCCCGCGGCCATCATTCGCTGCCACGGGTTAGATGCGTCGTCAGTCACCCGTCCTAAATTCACTCCCCACTTCCACCACCAACTCCCCCACCCCCCTACCTAACGCCCTCGCCACTGCCACCAGCGTCTCAAACCGCGGCGACTGCTCCCCCTTCTCCACCCGCACAAGCGTCACACGCCCTATCCCTGCCGCAGCCGCCAGCGCCTCCTGCGTAAGCCCCGCCGACTCCCGCAGCCGACGAATCCGGCTCCCCAAAGCCCGTCTCCCATCGGCCGCTATCCGTTCCACATTGGGACGGTACGAGTCGTCGCAATAGTGTCGGGCGAAGTCCCACGGTATCTCCACCCGTTCCCCACCCGCTGTCTCCAACACCAATTCGTATGCGCTGGGAAGGTCTATGTTCGACAGCTGATCGTATTCCGGTACCTCCGGCACGGCGCTGTAGGGCAATAGCCCGGACCGTCCATCGGCAAAGCTCACCTCTATCCCGTCCACCCTCGGGACCGCCTTAGTCATCATCCGCTCAGCATTCTTCACAAGGACTGGCTGCATCACTTACCTTCCGTGAATTTCGTCCCAGACCCTTCTTATCTCTTCAACGTGCAGGCCATAGGCGCGCAAGATGTCGCGATACGTTCCGGCAGGCGGTGCCTCCAAGAACCTCCCTGAGTTCAACTCGATACGACATACATCTTCACGGGCCACCCACACATGAACGTGGGGAGGCTCGAAGTCGTTCTCTCTGGTGTTGATGACGAAGATGAACTGCCCTACAGTGGCTACCCTTACCATGATTTGCGATGGGATGAGGCGTTACAAGCAAAGTCTCAGGTCACCCAATGTATCATATGCGATACCTTCGGCCAAGCCCCATGACATCTCCCCATTGACCAACCACCCCCGCACCCTCTAACCTGCTCACATGCGCTGGGGACTGACCCCTAAGGGTCTCCCCGGCGTTTTCTTTTAGCCCCAATATCTCGGGAGGTATCACCCGTGGAAACCCAACCAGACCACCTCCAAGCCCCCACTACACTGTCGAGTCCCATCCTCAGCTACAAACCCCGAGCTGGACCAATACCCCGATTCGACAAATTCTACACACCACAGATACCAAAAAACACTTTCCAGCTACGACCAGTGTCGAGTAGAGCGCAAGCGCAAGTTCCGTCTCCAAGCCTGGATTTGGGCCACCGCTGTCTCACCAAGCACCCTCAAATCGTATCTGAAACAGGCCCCCGTGAGACCAATGAGACCAAAATTAGCTACGAAACTCTTCGCCACAGCTACAAACAGTGTCTCACTCAACACCCAAATCGTATCGGGGAGGGCCGATCCGCTGAGACACCTGGTCTCAACTCCCCCGCCAAATCGTATCTGGCGGGGCCAATCCGCTGAGACACCTGGTCTCACTCCCCAGCCAAATCGTATCTGGCGGGGCCGATCCGCTGAGACACCTGGTCTCACCTCCCTAGCCAAACCTTGTCCGTCACCTCTCCCGTCCAGAGCGAGGGAGTTCGTGCCACCTCCTGCCCTGCCAGCGTGACGCGAGGCGGACCCCTCTGCTACCATGACCTCAGATACACCTAGGGAGGACTCCGCATGAAGATCGCCCGCGTTCGGCTACCCGGCCAGCAGGGCCCCACCATCGGGCTGGTGGACGAGGCTAGCTCCGAGATACTCGACGCCGGACAAGTAATCCAGCAGTTGGGTCTGGCAGTGGACGCTTCCACGGCCGTGGAGTTGGTGCGCCACAACACCGAGCACGCTGGGGCCCTTTCCGACGCCGTGAAGGACTTGTCGCAGTTCAGCATCACCCGCTGGCCCGTCGACTCCCTCCGCTTTCTGTGCCCCATCGAGGCGGGCTCCCTCAAGGACTTCCTCGCCTTCGAGGTGCACCTCAGCAACGCCCGCAAGCGCAACAACATGGAGATTCCTCCCGCATGGTACGACCTCCCCGTCTACTACAAGGGGAACCACCGCACCCTCGGCGGCCACGACGAGTTTGTCTACTGGCCCCGTTTCAGCGAGCAGATGGACTACGAGCTGGAACTGGCCTGCATCATTGGCAAAGAGGGCATCGACATACCTGTGGAGCACGCCGACCAGTACATCGGCGGCTACTGCATCATGAACGACTGGAGCGCACGCGACATACAGATGAAGGAGATGTCGGTGGGCTTAGGGCCAGCCAAGGGCAAGGACTTCGCCACTTCCATGGGCCCCTGGCTGGTGACTCCCGATGAGTTCGATCCTTCCACAGCCCGTATGGTGGCCCGCGTAAACGGCGAGGTCTGGTCCGACGGCCAGTATTCCACCGTCAATTGGAGCTTTGGCCAGATGCTGGCCCACGTATCCATGGACGAGGCGGTCTACCCCGGCGATGTCTTCGGTTCGGGCACCGTGGGCTTCGGCTGTGGGTTGGAGCATGGACGCTGGCTGCAGCCGGGGAACTTGGTGGAGCTGGAAATCACCGGCTTGGGCGTTCTCCGCAACCGCCTAGTTCGCGTCTTCAAGTAATCACGGGTCTTCAAGTAATCGCGGGAGGGCACACATGCCAGTACGCACTGGCGCGGAATACATACGGGGCCTCAGGGAGCGCCCCAGAGACATCCGCATCAACGGCGAAAAAGTCACCGATGTCACCACCTATCCCGGCTTTCGCAACGGGATGCTCTCCATTGCCGCCCTCTACGATCTGCAGAACGACCCTGACACCCTCGACGAGATGACCTACACCTCGCCAACCACCGGCGACCCGGTAGGCATGTCCTTCTTGGTCCCCGAAAGCGTGGATGACGTGCAGCGTAAGGGCCGCATGATGGCCCGCTGGGCGCAATACCACGGCGGTATGATGGGCCGGACTCCCGATTTCCTGAACGCCTCCTTCGTGGCCATGTCTGGAGCCTCCGCCTACTACGCCCAGAACCGCCCGGAATTCGGCGAGAACATAACCCGCTACTACGAGCTCATACGAGAGCAGGATCTCTGCCTCACCCACACGCTGGTCAACCCTCAGCGTAACCGGCGTCCAGCCCAGTTCATAACCGACGACATCGCCCAAGACGTGGCCCTCAAGGTAGTGAAAGAGACCGACGCTGGTCTGATTGTGCGTGGTTCACGAGTGCTGGCGACCTTGGGCCCCATAGCCGACGAAATCGCCGTCTACCCGTCGCGCTCTCACCAGACCGTGGGAGACGCCAGCCTCTACGCCGTCTCCTTCTCAATCCCTTGCGACGCCCCAGGTATGAAGTTCATCTGCCGCGAGAGTTTCGACTACGGACGTTCCCACTTCGACCATCCCTTGGGCTCTCGCTTCGAGGAGATGGACGCTGTCGTGTTCTTCGACGATGTATTCGTTCCTTGGGAGAGGGTGTTCCTCTACGGTGACGCCGACCTGTGTAACCAGATGACATTCCGCACCGGTTGGATAGTCCACAGCTTCCAACAGGTGATGACCCGAATCGTGGCCAAGTCGGCATTCCTGTTGGGCTTGGCCACCATGATGACCCAGGCCCTGAGCAACGACGACCAACCCCACGTCCAAGAGCGTCTGGGTGAACTAGCCATGTATCTTGAGATAGAGAAGGGACTGCTGCGGGCAGCCGAGTTGGACGCCGCGCCCGACGAGTGGGGCGTGTTCACCCCCGCCCCTATTCCGCTGACTGTGGGCGAGAATATGTACGCCCGCATGTTCTACCCCCGCATCGCCGAGATCATCCACCTCCTCGGCTCCAGCAGTCTCATGGCTTTACCGGGCCGGGCCGACTTCGACAGTGAATTGCGCCCCGACCTCGACCGCTACCTAGCCACCGACACCATGGAAGCCATCGAACGCGCCAAGCTGTTCCACCTAGCTTGGGACGTCTCCTGTAGCGCCTTCGGCTCGCGCCAACTGCACTACGAGCGCTTCTTCGCAGGAGACGCCGTGCGCAACGCCCAGATTCTAATCAACATCTACGACCGCGAACCCGCTATCCAGATGGTGCGCGAATTCCTAGAGCGTGACGCATAGTCTCACCAGACCGCTCTCGTAGCAGATCCGGCTTGTTGCCCTCTGCACAACGCTCTTAGATTCCTCCCGCTGCTCAGAATGACATGTAGGGGCGGTCGCCGAAAGGTCGCCGCCGGCAGGAATTCACGGAGCGCATCATTGGACGCTATGACGGAAGTTGTGAATGTATAGAAAGACACCCTTGTCGGGAGATACCATAGGGAAGCCATGCCCGGTTACAGACTGACTCTCTTCCAGCGGGCGCTCAATGCTTGGGTCAAGCTGTGGGTGCGCGTAGGGTTGCCCCCGCGGAGGTATCACCTGATGACGGTGCCAGGGCGACGCAGCAAGCGGCTGCATACCAACCCCGTATCGGTGTTGGTGGAGGGAGCGCAACGCTGGGTGGTGTGTCCGTACGGGGAGCGCGAGTGGGTGAAGAACGTACGGGCTGCAGGGCAAATAACGCTCTCGCGGGGATTATCCAAGCAGAAGCTCATGGCCTCGGAAGAGCTCAACCCAAACATCAGCGCCGCCGTGCTGCGGGCCTACTATCGGGGCGAGGCTATTACCCGCAAATACTTCCGGGCTGGAGCAGACTCAACCTTGGCAGAGTTCGCCGCTGAGTCTGCTCTACACCCCGTATTTCGTCTTTCGGAATCTTAAATGGGCTGATCCAGACTAGTCGCAGCGAGCTTAAACCCCCGCTGCTGCCAGAGCCTCGTCGATCTTACCGGTGTTGTAGCCCACCACCAGCGATTCGCCGATAACGGTGACTGGGGTGGCTCGGTAGCCCATGCCTACCAAGGCATCGCGGGCGTCGGGCTCTTGTGAGACGTTATGCTCGGTAAAGGAGATGCCCTTGCGTGAAAGGTACACTTTCACCATGTGGCAGGGCCCTCAACCATCGGACGTATAGACAATAATCTCCGGCATTTTATGCACCCTCCCCTTGTGATCGGTCGGCACGTTTATGGTCCGCCTTGGACTCGTAGCTGTCGAACAACCCCTGACCGGGCTGCACCGCCTCATCCAAGCTGGAGGCGAAGTCCTCGCCTGCTTCGAACTTGCGAAGAAACTCTTCGCTTACGAAGAACATTCAAATACAGAATCCGTCCCTTTTGATATCCTCGTGATGACGGTCGCAGGGGCAGATCTTCTTGCGGTCCTCAACGGGATCGCCACTGAGGGTCATTCAAGGGCAGTAGCGGTAGCCGTGCTCAACCTGGTTTTGAGCCAAGCCTTCCTGCACCACCTTCACCACATCGGGTTCGGGGAAGAACTGGTATGCCCCTCGCTCCACGTACTTCTCCGAGAAGATGATGGTGCCCTTCAAGGCCTGTTCCATGGTCAGCTTACGTGCCATGTTATCCCTCGCTAGCTTCTGGAGTGTTCGCCTGCGCCGTGGCCAACCCGCCGCTGCGCATCTGGGCATGGGTAGTGCACGGCATCTTGCGGAAGGCTTGCTCCCTAGCCCTCAATTGCTCCACCAAGGCGGGCAAGGCTTCCTCGACCTCACTGTAACTCTTGTTCTCTTCCACTTCTACGCTCAGAACCGCGGCTGTTCCACACTCGCAACTGGCGGCCACGAAGACCTTGTGGACACCGCTGGTACCCGACAGGTTGGGCTTGAACCCACGCAGCAGACGCATCCCTTCATCCTCAGCTAAGGCTTGGGAGAACAGTAGGTTCAGTTGGTTTTCGGTGACAGCTTGTTTGGAGTCCATAGCAGGTGGGTTTCCCACTCTAAATGGGGTCGGCCCGACGCCATTGCTAGGCCGAATCGCTGCCTAGGTCCTGCTCGAGCCCCCGAAGGAAGCTTTCCAGTTCAGGCGAGAGGGGTACGTCGGCCGCGGTTGTCGCCGCCCCGGAAGCGGCCTCCTGGGCATCGTACTGGGCTTCCAACTGGCTCAGCACCTGCTTCACTTCAGGGTTCTGCTCCACGGCAGCCGTGAGCTCCTGGTACTGGCGGCGGCCTTTCTCTACGTCGGCCAAATCCGCGGGTATAGGGTAGAAGCTGCTGAGCAACTCAATCAGCCGGGCAGTGCCCGCGTGGTCCTCTTCCAACTGCACATATTGGGGCAGACGGGCAATGAGGGTCATGTTCTGGACGCCCATCCTCTCCGTCTCTTGGGTAACCATATAGGTTATGGTGGTGGGCCCCTCGTACTTGCTCGAGCGAACCCCAAGGCCGTTCAACTGGTTCTCCGGCTCAGGCGAAGTCCCGCTGCCGCTAACCAGAAGGGCCCGGGTATGGGGGACCACATCGTACATCCCGCCGATAAGGCAATAGCGCTTGGCCCCGAAGTGCTTCAGCACCTCAATAATGGACTCGGAGTAGTCCTCGCCGAGGTAATGGGGCTCCCGCATGTGCAGGAACAGAAGGTCGTGGCCGTCCTCGCGCTGGGCGTACTTCAGGAAGGTGTTGGGTATATTCAGCACACGCTTCCCGTTCACAAAACGGGTGCGCGGGCGGTAGCGGGTAAAATCGTAGAAGGCGCCGGGGCGGGCCAGCTGCCCTAAGTCCTTGGCCCCAAAGTGCTGCTCCAAGCGGGAAAGAGCCAAGGTTCCCACGCGCCCAACGTTAATCCACGGGCGCAATACCGCGATCACATGGGGCTCCTGGAGCTCCGGCAGAGGCTCGTTGATTTCAAAAGCGCCCAATCGCATAGCAAACCTATTCTGCCAGTGACCCCCCAGGTTTGCAACCTTTAAGGTCCTACGATGCACTAGGGGCCAGTCAGGAAGCGCGCACAATGCGCTTGACCGATAGTCGCCTAGCAACTGCAGAATATCACCAGAGCTTCTGGATAGTGTGATGTTGATAACCGTGATTTCGCGTTCCCACCCGAAGCCCGTGCAGAGACGGGGATGAGCACTTGGGCTAGGGGTCTACCAAGAAAACCGAGCGTTTCCAAAGACGTCGCGCCTGACAGGTACTCATCTCGATCTGGGGAAGACAGGACTTGGCAGGGGGCCGTCCGGCCGTTGCAGGCAATACGGCGTCTGTATATTCAAGCCCAGGAGGAAGGCAGTCGGCAACATGGCATGAGTAGCTGACCAAGGTCGGCTGACATAGACCGGATGGTATTAACACACGTATGATGGTTCAAGAATTGTGAGCATGTCCAGAGGTGTAAATTTGTCCACTGAAGACCCCAGACGATTGGCCAGTGACGAGGCCGTAGCCCGGGCGGCTCAGGCCTTGGAGGCCCGGAATGTGCGAGCCATCGTCGTCGGCAACCGCAATGAAGCCCTTCAGAAACTGATGGAGCTGGTGCCTGCAGGGGCGCAGGTGCTCGCGGTGACCTCGGAGACCCTAGATGACGTCGGCTTCACTCAATACGTTGCTGAAGGCGGAGCATACGAGAGTCTCATCGCCAAGTTCCAAGCCGCTTTCAGCCCCGAGGAACGGGCTGAGCTACAGCGCACTCTCGGCTCCGCACCCGAATACGTCGTGGGCAGCGTTCAGGCCGTGGCCGAGACGGGCCATGTGGTTATTGCAAGCGCATCAGGCAGCCAGCTTAGCAGCTATGTGTTTGGGGCGAAGAACGTGGTGTGGGTGGTGGGCACGCAGAAGATAGTACCCACTCTCGAAGATGCCTTGGCCCGCACGTACGGCTATACGTTTGACCGTCATAAGGAGTGGTCGCCAGCCCAAGGCCACGGTCCTTCCGCCATGGGCAAGGTCACCATCTTCGAGAGCGAGCGTCGTCCCGGCAGGACGACCGTCCTGTTCGTCAAGGAAGCCTTGGGCTGGTAGACAGCCCAGCACACTGTCAGCCAGGAGGCCCACAATGAGCCTGTTCCGTATACAACCCCATGGTCGTCTGCAAGAGTGGGTAGCCGAGGAGAAGGGCTACTTCAAGGACGAGGGCCTTACATACGAGTTCGTCCACGGCATGGCCACGGTGCAACCTGCGACCCAGCTTGGACCGGTGCAGCAGGTGAAGGACGGGGCCTTTGAGTCCTACGAGCGTGGGCGCGATGTCGAGGTTAGCTCGGCCTGTCACTGGACGGTTAATATGGCTTCCTCGGCAGGCCACGGCCGGATGTGGGGGCACGCCTACTCCATCGCGCCTGCGGGTATCTTCGTCCCCCCGGAGTCTCCCGTGCACAGTGCCTCTGACCTAGCCAACGTGGAGGTATCGGTGGGGTACCATTCGGGGAGCCACTTCTCCACGCTGATGTCATTGGAGAAGTTCCTGCCCCCCGAACAAATCAAGCTGCAATTCGTCGGCGGTCCCAACAGCAGGCTTGAGCTGCTGCTGGAGAAGCGGATCGAAGCGGCTCAGGTCTTCTCCTCCCAGTACTATGTGGTGGAGCAGCAGGGCTACCGCAAGGTCGTGGACGCAAGCTTCATGATAGGCTTCCTGTTCTCAGTCGACGCCAACATGGACGACGTCGCCAAGTACTTCCAAGCCCTCAGGCGCGCCCAGCGCGACATCGACTTGGACCTCGGCCGCTACAAGCACTACTACCTGCGAGAGCTGCCCGAGCGCTACCACAGCTTGGTCGACGTGCAGGCCTTCGGCCCCGGCGAGCGCCTCGTATTCGAGCCCTACACCCGCGACATGTACGACGAGACCCACCGTTGGATGGTGGAGCGACAGCTATTTGACGGCGCGACCGCACCGGCTCCCGAATACAGCGTGGCGGTGGCCCGCTAGCCTCTCGCCTCTCACTCTGCCGCGCAGGCTAGTCAACGGCCACGATGGCCGATAGCTCGACTTTCAAGCGGGGGTGAGCGGCCAGCCGGGTGATCTCGATGGTGGCGGTGCCGGGGCGGTGGGCCCCGAAGTACTCCCACCACACATCGTTCATCTGGTCTTGGTCGTCTATGTTGGTCAGGTAGCGGGTGACCTGCACGATGTCGCTGAAGCTGGCTCCCACAGCGTCCAATCCCAGCTTTACGTTCTCCAAGGTCATCCTCGTCTGTTCGGCCATATCGTCGGGTATGTTCTCGAATTCTTCGGGCCGGTGGGGATGGTGGTGATAAATGGGGACGCAGGTGACGCCTGCTAGGTAGACAGTCGAGCCTCCAGTCACCTTGACAGCTGGCGCATAGGGCAGATTGATGGACGGATCGCGGTCGGCGGTATGTATCACTTCTATCTGCTTTGCCATGCTTCTCCCTCCGGTGGTCATCATGATTCGCAAGGGACGATTTTAGGGCTTCTCATTCTACTTCACCCGTCACTTACGCCATGACGCAGCGCCAACCCGCTATAATTGAATTGGTATGGACGCTCGGACTATCCCCAAATTCTCCCGCCGGTGGCGCTGCTTCGCCATCGGCTTGGCAGCCCTGTTGTTGCTGACGGTATTCGTTGCGGCCTGCGGCGAGGACTCTACTCCCACGCCCCCTGCCGCCGTGGTGCTGTCCGTCCCGCAGCAGCAGGAAGAAGCCGACGCCCCCACTCTCGACGCGGCCCCGCCACAGTCTGTGCCCAACTCCTCTGCCGGGGCTTTTGGCTTCTCACATTACGTGTTTGAGGACGTTGGGGGTGAGGTAATCACCACGCTGGTGGAAGGGCCGGTAGACGAGCAGGTACGGGCGCCGGTGTCATACCAACAGCTCAAGGCCAAATACGAGAATGGTGAGACCTTGGATGGGCTCGCGATATCCAGCCAGGAACTGGGAGAACTCGTGGGGCAACTGGATACGGTGCGGGATGCTACTGCCAAGTACCGGGACATCAGGGTGGCCTTGGCAGAAGGCTATCTCCAGACTACTGAAAACGTGCCCAACATGGGGGCACACTTCATCCACCCGATCAGGGCCTTGGACGGGCTGTTCGACCCAGCCAAGCCGGAGATTCTGATGTACAGCGGAGACGACGAGCTCGGCTGGCGTTTGGTCGGCACGTCATTCGTGCTGCCGCGGGAGCAAGTCGGCGACCAGCACCCCCAAGCTTTCGTTGGCCCGCTGGACAACTGGCACGTCCACTACAGCCTGTGTACCGGCCCCAACTCCATCTCCCGCTCCACCACGCCTGAACAATGCGCCGAGGAACAGGGCGTGTGGCTCCCATCCTACGGATGGATGATTCACGCTTGGGTGTGGACCGAAAACCCCATGGGCGTGTTCAGCATGTGGAACCCCAGCGTACCGCCCTTGGTGTCCACCGGCGAGGTGCGCCAATCGCGGGACACCTTTGTGCCAGTAGACGGGGCCACAGTCGCCACCATCGAGAACTTCAACTACGCGCCTACGGAAATAGCCATCGGCGAGACCCTCACTTGGACCAACGTCGACGGTGTGCCACACACGGTGACCGCGGGAATTGATGGAGAGTCTGTGAATTTCGATTCTGGCCTCATCGGCCCAGGACAATCATTTGCGGTACGCTTTGACCAGCCTGGCTTGTTCCCCTTCGCCTGCGCCCTTCACCCCTCAATGACGGGCACTGTGTTCGTAGGGCAGTAGACCGCCAGTGGCCCGGATGCGCCAGGCTAGATATACAGGGCTCGGCCCACTCCTCCGCCAGCGGCGATGACCTCGCCCGTAACCGCCACTGAGAGGGGCGAGGCTAGGAAGGTGATCAAGTTGGCCACCTCTTCGGCGTCAACGATACGTCGGATAGCCGTGCCACCGTACATCTGCTTCTCAGCCTCAGCCTCACTGACACCGCTCTTGCTGGCTTGCTCGGCCACCAATCCTGCGGTGCGCTCGGTGCGAGTGCCGCCCGGGTGGACGACGTTGGCGGTGATGCCGTACTGGCCTAACTCGTCGGACAGGTTCTTGGTCAAGTGGGTGATGGCTAGGTTACGCGCCCCTGCGATGGTGCCCACGTTGCGTCCAGCCAGCCCGCCGATGTTGATGATGCGTCCGAAGCCTTGGCGTTTCATGTGCTCAGCAGCGTCGCGGGACGAGCGCAGGTAAGTCATGAACTTGAAGGTGATGTCTTCCATGGCGTCCTCGTCGGACACCTCGGAAAGAGGTCCCGTAGCTTGTCCGCCGGGCCTGCCCGCGTTGTTCACCAGGATGTCCAGACGCCCCAACGTATCGACAGTGGTCTGCACCATGGCATGCACCTGTTCCGCCACAGTGGTGTCAGTGGGCACGGCGATGATGCGTCGGCCCGTCTTCTGGGTTATCTCTTGGGCCGCTGCCTCCAGGGTCTCGCGGGTACGGGCACAAATGGCCACATCCACGCCCTCCTGAGCCAGTTGTAGCGCCGTGGCCTTGCCGATGCCCACGCTGCCCCCGGTTACCAAGGCCACCTTGCCCGCTAGTTGCAGGTCCATGCTTCATCTCCTTTGAACTCCCGCCTCGGCTGACTTCCCAATTTCGCGGAAGAGGTGAATTTCTTTGATGTAAAGCCCGGCAATTGTACCATCGGGGTGTCCTGCCCGTTGAGGAGCTACTTGGGCCGTGTTACATTGCCCAACGCGAGCCAAGGCATTGGCACGTAGATAACTACCCGCGAGGCAACTATCAGGCCCCCCAAGCAACACGAGGAGGGAACTATGCCCAGACAGCACATTAAAGGCGAGAGAGAAGAGACTCGGGGCTATTCGCGCGCAGTGATAACCCATGGCGGGACCGCTATCTGGTTGGCAGGAGTGACCGGCGGCTTTGATTCGAACGGAAACTCTTTGGCTGGAGACTTCGAGGCCCAGGTCCACCAAACCTTCGCCAACCTCCGGGCAGGCGTGGAGGCGGCAGGCGGGACTCTGGAAGACATCGTCACCATGACCGTGTTCATAACTGAGATGCGCTATGGAGACCGCTTTACCGAGATGCGTCGTGATTATTTCAAGGACTATCCCGGCAGCGCCCTCATCGGCGTGGAGGCTCTAGCCCGTCCCGAGATGCTGCTGGAGATTCAGGCCATAGCAGTAATCGGCGACGACTAGCTAGTACTCGTTTAGGCGGACCGCTGCATCTTCAATACGTAACTTCGATACGCTGGGCCTGCATCCGGGGGATGATGCGCTCTCTGGCCACCATTGGTGGGCCATCGTTGTCTTGTTGGAAGACTTCGGTGCCATGGCACATTCCCAACGCGACCATGGAATCGTCAGAAGGCGACCATAGGAGGAGCTTATGCCTAGGCAGTACATCACAGGCGAGCAAGAAGATTCCAGGGCCTATTCCCGCTCGGTGATAACCCACGGAGGCACCGGCATCTGGATGGCAGGTGTAGGCGGGGCGTGGGATGCCGACGGGAAGTCGCAGGCGGGAGACTTCGAAGCCCAGTGCCGCACCACCTTCGCCAACCTGAGGGCCAGCGTCCAGGCCGCTGGCGGGACCATGGACGATATCGTCACCATGACGGTGTTCATCACCGACATGCGCTACGGCGACCGGTTCGTTGAAATGCGCCGTGACTATTTCACCCACTACCCCGGAAGCGCCTTGATCGGTATCGAGTCTCTGGCCCGCCCCGAGATGATGCTGGAGATACAAGCCATCGCGGTTATCGGCGACGACTAGGAGGCCGAGGGGGTTTTCGACCTCCTCACGACATCCCTGTGAATACAGGGATTCCGCATCCCGTCAATTGGCACAACGACGGCCAGATGAAACTGGTCGTCGTTGTGTTGGACCCATAGGAAGCTTAAGGTACCCAGACCCCGACCACCGCGGGCGGTGCATCTCCGCCTGCCGCCTCGCTGCCACTTTCTCCATATACAAGGGAATTGCTAGGCCTCGCAGGGCCTTTCAGCCATCGGAGCGCGTTCCTACTCGTTCGCTCTGAGCATACTAAAACAGAACGCTTAGCGGCGTTCTGCGTAGCCGAACGGCGGGCGAACGGAAAAGGGAGGGGCTTTGGGATAGTCGAAGGGGCCTGCCTCGCAGTGTCTGGTCTCACACATTCCGGTTGACACTTCCGGCCCGCTTGGATATCCTCTGATGGATACCATTAACTTATAGTTCGAACGACCGCCAAGGGTCATAAACATCCCGTCCACAAAGGGAATTTCATATCATAGGGAGGAAAGGTGATGGCTGATAGTCACGACGTAGCGCTAATGGCCCACCTTATGCGCCGCGCCGGTTTTGGCGCCTCACGCGAGGAGCTGGAGGAGCGGGCGGCCAGAGGGTACGAGGCCACCGTGGAGGAACTGGTCAACACGGAGTCCCAGCCAGCGGATAATGAGGACTTCATGTACCGCTATATGCCGGGCATCGAGGCCCCGCTGGCTCCGGCCTTGGCTCAAGCCAACTGGATGTACAGGCTTCTGACCACCAAGCGTCCACTGCAGGAGAAGGTGGTGCTCTTCTGGCACCACGTTTTCGCCACCGGAAACTCGAAAATCGACAATCCGCCGGAGTTGTTGCAGCAGTTGAACATGTTCCGCGAGTACGGCATGGGTAACTTCTCCGCTCTAGTGCGCCAGTTGGCCCGCGACCCAGCCATGATTTACTGGCTGGACAACTACGACAACCACAAGGGCGCCATCAACGAGAACTGGGGCCGCGAGCTCATGGAGCTGTTCACCCTAGGTGTGGGCAACTACTCCGAGGATGACATCCAAGAGGCCTCCCGGGCCTTCACTGGCTGGACCATCAGTGCCAAGCTGCCCCGGAACCCCTTCGGCCGGTTCTACTGGCACTTTGAGTTCCGCCCCGAAGACCACGACTACGACGAGAAGACCTTCCTAGGCCACACCGGCAACTTCGATGGCGATGACATCATCAACATCATCGTGCAGCAGCCAGCGTGCGCCCGGTTCGTCACGCGCCACATGTACAACTTCTTCGTAGCCGACGAGGTGCAGGTGCCCAGTTGGAACGACCTGCCTCCTAAGGACCCCGAGGCCATCGAATACCTGAGCAAGGTGTTCCGCGAGTCCAACTACGACATCAGGGCCACACTGGAGGCCTTGTTCCTGTCCGACTTCTTCAAGGAAGCCCGGTTCACCAAGGTGAAGAGCCCCGCCGAACTGGTGGTGGGCACCGTGCGCACCGCAGGCGACTTCGCCGGTCCCAGGCCGGGATTGCAGGACTTGGCCAACGAGTGCGCCTTTGAAGGGCAGGAGCTTATCAACCCGCCCAGCGTCGAGGGTTGGCATACCGGCCACGAGTGGATCGACAGTGGCGCTCTCGTCCGCCGCGTCAACTTCGCCGCCGACCGACTGGGCAACATCGAACTGCCCGGCATCCGCGAGATAGTGGGCAGAGTCGAGGCCCGGGGAATCACCGCCCCTGAAGCAGTGCTCAACGCCTGCTTGGAGCTGCTATCGGTAGAGGTCGGCGACCAGTCTCGCCAAGAATTGATGGCCCAAGCCAGCGAGGGAGGCAACTACAACTGGGCCTCCCCTGAAGACGCCAAGAAGTCCGCCCAGAGAGTGGGCGTCCTGATGGCCCTGATCGGGGCCTCGCGAGAATACCAGTTCGCATAAGAACCTAGCACAGGCTGGCTTCATCGCCAGCACAACCCAAATCCAGGCCAAATTCAGCCCAAATTCAGGAGGAGGAAAATGGCATCGACCACCAAAGACCCGGTGCTGGTAGTTCTCCAGCTATCGGGCGCAAACGACTACCTAAACTGCGTAGTGCCCTACACCAACGGCATCTACTACGACAACCGGCCCAACGTTCGCATCAAGCCGGAAGAGGTCATACCGCTGGACGACACCTTGGGGTTCCACCCCAACATGGGGCCTATGAAGCGCTTCTGGGACGATGGCAAACTGGCCATCATCCACGGCATCGGCTTCGAGAACTCCCCCCGCTCTCACTTCCGCGCCATGGACATCTGGCACACCTGCGAGCCCGACAAGATCGGCACCGAGGGTTGGCTGGGCCGCACCGTCCGCGACCTCGACCCGACCCACGAGAACGTTGTAAAGGCTGTTAACTTCGGCCAAGGTCTGCCCCGGGCCCTCAGCCTCCCCGGCGTACCCGTGGCATCGGTCTCCGACCTTGAGTCCTACGGCGTACTCACGGGCATCGCCCAAGACCAGCGAGCACAAGCACTGGAACGGTTCGCTCGCATGTACTCCCCCGCCATCGGCCGGGGAGCGGTGATGGACTACTTGGGCAGCACGGGCCTCGACGCCCTCAAGGGTGCCGACGTGCTCAAGGAGGCCCCGCAGCAGTACTCCTCCAGCGTGGAGTACGCCGCCACGCCCATCGCCCGCGCCCTCAGAGGCGTCGCCATGACCCACTTGGCCAACGTGGGCACCCAAGTTTTCTACACCCAGCACGGTAGCTTCGACACCCACGCCACTGAACTGCCTGTGCATGCCAAGCTGTGGACCGAGGTCTCGGATGCCGTAGAGAGCTTCTTCGACGACCTGAGAGAGCACAACGCCTCGGATAACGTGCTGATGATCGTCTTCACCGAGTTCGGCCGCCGTGTGCGTGATAATGGCACCGGCACCGACCACGGGTCTGCCGGCGTAGCCTTTGCCTTGGGCGACTCCGTCAAGGGCGGCTACTACAACGAGTACCCGTCTCTCGCGGCCAGCGAGTTGATTCAGGGCGACCTGAAACCCAACTACGACTTCCGCGGCTTCTACGCCACGGCCTTGGAGCAGTGGATGGGCCTCGATTCCACGGCCATCGTCGGCGGGACCTACGATCAGTTGGACATCGTCTAGTTCAGGCCCCCAAGCCATACGCGGAGCCCGTGTCGTGCCCAGCACGACGAGTTGCGGGCTCCGCGTGACACGATTACGAACTACTCCCAAAGGGGGACCATCATGATGACCACCGTAGCCACAGGCCGAGTGTTCGATCATAGCCACGTCCTCGGCATGTACGCGCAGACAGGGCAAGGATTCTACGCACCTGTGGACATGGCCCTAACCCCCGACGGCATCGCCTACGTTGCCTGCCGCGGCGGGCTGGCCCTGTTCGCGCGTATCACCAAACTGCATGTGGACCACCAGTTCATCGGCGAGATCGGCTCCCAAGGCTATGCCGACGGCCAGTTCATCTGGCCCACTGGGGTTGCCGTCGATAGCGAGGAGAATGTCTATCTCACCGACGACTTCCTGCATCGCATCTCGGTGTTCGATAAGGACGGAGCCTTTCTCCGCAACGTTGGCTCCGAGGGCAACGGGGACGGCCAGTTCAAGGCTCCCGCAGGCATCAAAGTGGACAAGGATGACAACTTGGTAGTTGTCGACGCTCAGAACCACCGCGTCCAAGTGCTGGACAATCACGGCAAATTCATCCGCCAGTGGGGCGGGCAGGGCGATGGCAACGATCAGTTGAACGCGCCTTGGGGCCTCTGCCTCGACAACGACGGCAACGTTCTGGTCGCCGATTGGGGCAACCGCCGCGTACAGAAGTTCACCGCCGAGGGCAAATACCTAGCCACCTACGGCGGCCCAGGGACAGGCCCCGGCGAGCTCAACCGGCCGTCGGGCATAGCCGTGGACTCAGAGGGCGACATCTACGTCACCGACTGGAACGCCGATACGCTGAACGTCTACGACCCCAACGATGGCAGGTTCATCACCGCGCTCACCGGCAACGCGCGCGAGCCCTCGCCGTGGGCCAAGACGCTCATCGCCGCCAACCCGGACATGATCAAGGCGCGGCGCATCGCAGACCTATCGGAGGAATGGGGCTTCCGGCGCCCAATCGCCGTGAACATCGATGCCAACGATCGCATCTACGTGCTCGAGGAGTTCCGGCAACGAATTCAGGTGTACGACAAGGTCAAGGGCTACACCGAGCATGCCTTGAACGCCTAGGAAGCAACGAAAAAGGGCGGGACTGAATAGTCCCGCCCTTCTCTTTTCTAGGATTTTTCTTACTACTGGTGGACGGCAAACGCAGGCGTCTCGTAGTAGTGGGGGCCATCGTAGATCTCCACTAGCAAGCAGTCTTCCTCGGCATGGGTCGGGCCGTGGGGATGGTCCTTCGGGTTCATGTAGAACATGCCCGGCGTCAGGATGATGTCGCTGTTGGGGTAGTGATACTTCCCCTTCAGACAATACATGAACTGGTTGGAGGCGTGGATATGGGTCATCGGCACCCCGCCTCCCTTGTCCACCCGGAACAGGGCGATGGAAGCCCCATTCTCCGGGTTCTCCCACAGCATCTTGATAAAGGCCCCAGCCGTGCCCAAGGCCTCCCATCCCGTACCGTCGTCGGCTTCCCAGACCCTCTCCCTGAGTTCGCTCATCCTGACTCTCCTTTCTCCAGTGGCGTGGAACTCACGCTCTGCATTCTAGACTGAAGCTACGGTCAATGTCGAAAGGCGTCTGTACGCTGGTGGGCCCGGCGTCAACACGAAGACACGTCATGGGCTATAATTCAAGAGAAGCGCCGTGCCCGAACTGGGTCGCGGCGCACCGGTGCCCGGTGGTGTAGTGGTATCACAGGGGACTTTGGATCCCTTAACCCAGGTTCGAATCCTGGCCGGGCAGCCACGCCCTTCACAACGTGACCATGCGATGTTTAGGTTTGAAACGGGTGTTAGCACGTTCGCTCGGTCCACTGGCAGGCTTCCATCCGAGTAGCGGTGAAATGTGCCACCGAAGATCCGTGAACTAGTCTCCGACTTGCAACGGACGGGATTTGTTAACCGAGGGGGGGCGAGGGAACCATCGGAACTTTGTTCATCCAAACCTACCGAGGCCTGTGACAATACCAGGCAATTTGGCAGTGACGCGAAAACATACCAGGTCCGTACCGTGAGAGCAGCCATCGAGGAGTCAAGAGAATGAAGCACAGCGCCCGGTACATCAAGATAGTTGAATGGCACGAGGACGACCAATGCTATGTAGGCAGCGCTCCAAGCCTGATATACGGTGGATGCCACGGGGACGATGAGAGGCAGGTCTTCGAGGAACTCTACCAGATCGTCGACGAGGCACTTGAGCTTTATCAGTCCGACGGCAAGCCGTTGCCCCCTGTCACTTCCGGGCGCGACCTCGCCAACAGACTATGAGCTCTCGCCTAGCCCGGCTCCTCGGCCATTACCGAGGATTGGGGATTCAACCAGCCCTTCGCCCTGAGAACACGCAGCGCGACACGTATCTGACGCTCCGAGAACTGCTTCTTCCGATCATTCCACGCGTAGGTGTGGCCCACAATTTCAGCATCGCGTGCCTGCGGGTGCTCAGACGCGAGCCAGTGGACCGTCGCAAGCAACTCCAAACCGAAAGGTGACTCGAATCCCTCAACCAGATCGGCTACCCCATCCAGGCGATTCTTCGTTACAGGTTCCTCTCTAAGATATGCATCCGCATCCTCGACAGCCCCGGGCACCAGCTCCAGCTGTTTACTTGGCGTGGCACCCCCATCTGCGTACCCTGATATCAGATGGCCTTCCATATCCCTGAGCGAGTGCCGCAGGTTCACCGCGTACGGACCGTAAGGTCCCGGTTCGAAATGCAGTCTAAGTGGCTCCCCCACAACCTGCATGAAGTACATCAGTTTGTGTACTTCTAGGAGCGACACAAACGGGTCAAGCAGTCCATCAAGGTAACGACGCATCAGGCTCACCAGAGCCGCCCGACCCAAGGTCATCTTTGGCACATTTGTCGAGCGGTTGGGACGACCATCTGCCGGCGCACTGCCCGGCTCGAACACGGTGACTTTCAGGTTATCCAAGCTCCCCAAGGCATCCTCGATGCGAGGACGGACGTCCTCCCATCGCAGGCCTCCAAGGTCGCTACCCAGCGGAGGCATGGCGATTGATCGGATACCCCGGGCCTCAATCTCGCGGATGAGGGAGGCAAGACCGGACTCGATGTCTTCCATTCGGCTCTTGGCTCGCCAATGCCTCTTAGTCGGGAAGTTAAGGATATAGCGCGGGTTGGTCAATTGACCGGACTCGTAAACAAACACCTGGCCAGGCCTCACTTCGCCGTGGTCACAGGCATCCTTGTAAGCCTTGAAGTTATCGGGGAAGACGTTCTTAAACTGCAGGGCAATCCCGCGACCCATGATGCCAACACAGTTAACACTGTTGACTAGGGCTTCGGCATCCTCTTCGAATATATCACCGGTCTTATAATCGATCATGCCTCCCTCCTCGTCGATCAGTAGTACCAAGTCCGCTGGATCTGCACGGGTGGGCAATGCGATGATGCGCTAGTGGCTTCCATAACTCTGTCACGTATCGACCGTGAATAGACTCCTATACGGCCGATTAGGCCCCATGGGAACGACCACTCCACCAAGAACTCCGCCTGCTTGCTATGCCGCACCGTCTCATCGACCCCATCTCCAGCCCACCAGTGGGCTCGCACTGCATCCCAGTCGATCTCATCCAAGTTCGCAAGGTCCGCATAGTCATCGAAGTAGGATGAGCCGGCATTGGAGGTCGTGAAGGCCCAACGCCGGTTCTGGCCGTCGGCCCAGACCACTGCCCCATGCAAGTCGGCCTCTAGGTGAACGATGGCCTCCTGACCGCCCCGGTACGTCAATCCTGAGGCATTCGCCTTGTGGACTACATAGAGCATGATAGACCGGGGACAGAAATAGAAAGGTACACAGCCTCCGACATACAGCCCATGATGACTACCAACCATATTCTTGAGCCTTATCTCTTTGATGCTCGGCATCCCAATTGATGTGCCAACCTGATTTCGTTGGACCATCTCCGCATCACACCAGAGCTGACCATCGGCAATTATGGAAGGGAGTCGGTCCACATGGACGATATGGTATACCTTAGGCGCAGTAGGTGGCACTACGGTAATGATATTAAAGGCTCCTCGAATCCCTGTCACCTAGCTGATGGCAGTACCCACACATCATGAGGTATCCAGAGCAATGCGAGACGGACCAGACCGATCGGAGGCCCTGCTAGTGAAGGACAACATAGTAATTAAGAATTACCAACGGTACGTTCGCCTCATCCGACCCCTCCTTGTCGCCGCTGTGTTGGCTCTCGTGCTGCCCGTACTGGCCGCTTGTGGCGGAGGCGACCCCACTCTCACGGTCTACTCCGGTCGGTTCGACAACCTAGTTGCGCCTCTGGTGTATTCATTCTCGGTCCAGACTGGCATCGAGGTGAATGTGACCTATAGCAGCAACGACGCTATTGTAGCCAAGCTCTTGGAAGAGGGGGCCGATACTCCGGCAGACGTGGTGCTTCTCCATGAAACGACCGGCCTGGCGAGACTATCCCAAGCAAGTATCTTTTCCACGCTGCCCCAAGAGCTACTGGGCAAAGTGGACCCCCAGTTCCGCTCCTCCAGTGACGACTGGGTAGGAACGTCAGGTCGGGCACACACCATTGTGTACAACGTCGCAGGCATTGATCCCGAGCAAGACCTGCCAGACTCCATCGCCGGGTTTGTCGACCCAGCGTGGAACGGCCGCGTAGGTTGGACCCCAGGTGACGATTCGTTCCACGCGCTTGTGACCGCGTTCCGCGTCCAGCAGGGAGAAGCCGCCGCCCGCAGATGGCTTGAGGGCATGAAGGCCAACAACCCGCGCCAGTACACTAACAATACGGCCATAGTTACAGGTGCTGCCTATGGTGAGGTCGATGTGGGTATTGTCAGCCACTACTACCTGCAGCGCTTCCTAGAATCAGAGGGGCCTGCGTTTGGAGCCAAGACCCATTTCATGAGGCGGGGCGACCCCGGTGCACTGGTGCTGGTAGCGGGCGCAGGAATACCGAATGGTGCTGTTGAAAAAGAGCTTGCCGTGCGTTTTATCGAATACCTGCTGTCGGCATCCGGTCAGCGCTACTTCGCCAGCCAAGCCAACGAATTCCCTCTGGTGGCTGGCATCCCTCCCGAGGGCGACCTTCCACCGTTGCAGTCCCTTGCCCCGCCCGATGTGGACCTGAATAGCCTGACGGACTTGCAGGGCACCCTAGCGTTGCTGCGGGAAGTCGGCATCCTGCCATAGGCACGGGCCTTGGGCCCAAGGCCTCTCGCCCAACGCTTTTCGGTTATTTCGAGAAACCGACTGAACAAGCAGACAACAGTCCCCTCTCCCTATGACATCCGCCCGTTGACCCTGGCCTCCCTTCCCGCCTATTCTCCGCATAGGGGCCTCGCCGCATCTTGTCGCATCCCGGCCCCGGAAGTTCCACAGTGTCTCAGATATGGACCGGATACAAGGACGTTACAAATTGCACAGGCATCAGCTACGAAAACGCAAAACTCGTGAATCGTGTAGTGGCCCCTTGACTACAGCAAAGCTGACGCGTAGCTGCGTCGATCCAAATGCCGGTGCAATAACATACACACAAGTTACAACGGATATAGTACTGGAAGTAAACCAAAGATGCAAAACCTTAGTACTGGAACACCACAAACACGACAAAATGAGAGCCTCCAAGGCACCCAATGTCGGTTGTCATGTCAAGATCTCCGGCAAAGACGCAAGGGACTTGAGCAGAGGTTACCTAGTATGCCTTTACGCTGGGGGCTGCCCCAACAGGTCACCCTGGCTTTTCCTTTCGCAAAACGATTCTTCTTGGAAGGGGCGACCGTTGCAAACCCACACAAGGGAAACACACCCCAAGCGGACCGGAAAGAATGGTTTCACAAATTTCAGTGAAATCAGCTACGAAAAAACGCGCGGCAGCTACGACCGGTCTGCAATCGCTGCCAGAAAGCAGAAAGTCCTCCTTGCACACCAATCGGCCTTGACCCTAGGCCCCATGCCAACAGACCCGCCATCGCCGCCCCCTGCCAATGCCTGCTATACTTCCGCTGCAGTTCAACGCACTTCCACACCCAGACGGGAGAGACGCCATGACAATAACCGACGCTCGTGAGTTGGTGGACGCCGATAGCGGCAGGGTCAATCGCGCCATCTTCAGCGACCAAGAGATTTACCAGCAGGAGTTGGAGCGGATATTCTCTCGCTGCTGGCTCTTCCTGTGTCATGAGAGCCAGATACCCAATCCAGGCGATTTCTTCTCCACCTACATGGCCGAGGACCCAGTGCTAGTCACCCGAGGGCAGGACGGCGTGGTACGCGCCTTCCTCAATGTCTGCCGCCACCGCGGCAACCGGGTGTGCCGTGCCGATGAAGGGAACGCCTCCGCCTTCGTCTGCGCCTATCACGGCTGGACCTATGGCAACGACGGCAAGCTCATTGCCGTGCCCAGCCTCAAAGAGGCTTACTACGACGAACTGGACACCTCCAAATGGGGCCTGCAGCCAGTGGCCCAACTGGACAGCTACAAGGGCTTGGTATTCGCTACTTTCGACCCCTCGGCGCCGTCCCTACGGGCCTACTTGGGCGAGATGACATGGTACCTTGACACCTTCTTCGACCGGCGCGAGGGAGGCGCCGAGGTGTTCGCAGGCATGCACAAATGGGTGGTGCCCTGCAACTGGAAGTTCCCTGCCGAGAACTTCGGTGGCGACGGCTATCACGTCCCTTGGACCCACCTGTCAGCCAGCATAACCGGGTTCGGCGGTGACTTCCGCACTCAGCCCCAAGCGACTACCGGCAGAATTCTCTCGCCAGGCAACGGCCATTGCGCCAACCTCATTGGGCCCGACGACGTGGCCGAACCTCCCATCCCTATATTGCGAGACTATGAAGACCGGATCAAGCCCGAGGTGGAGGAGCGACTAGGACCCCGCTCTCGGCTCGTGAACCCCATTACCGCCACTGTCTTCCCCAATTTCTCCATGGTGCGCACCCTCTCTCGCAGCTTCCGAGTGTGGCACCCACGGGGGCCAAACCATATAGAGGTCTGGGCTTGGGGATTCACTGACAGGGCCGCGCCGCCCGATGTCAAAGACGCCTTCCGCATCGCGGCCGTCCGTGGCTTCAGTCCCTCGGGCAGCTTCGAGCAGGACGACATGGACAACTGGCAGGAATGCACCCGCACCTCACAGGGAGTGGTGGCGCGCCGGTACCCACTGAACTATTCCATGGGCTTGGGCCACGAGGGCTACGATGCTGAACTGGGAGGCTGGGCCAGCGACTACCGCTTTAGCGAGTCGATCCACCGCAACTTCTACCGCCACTGGGCCAACATGCTGGTCACCGACGACTGGGCGGAGCTACGGATGAAATCGCTGCCCGCCGGGTAGCGGGGAGGACAGGTCACCGCAGCACGGTACCTTGCGAACGCGTGGTATAAAGGCCTAAGCGCCTGCACTCTCTATCGATGGAGCCGTCAGCGGGAGATTTGAGGAGCCCGTATCAACTGCGGACTATCCCCTATCACCTCGCGTTAGCCGCCAACTCACCCGCGACGAACTCCCGCATCAGCTTGAGGGCTCGGTCACTTGCCGAGCCAGCCTTGGAGCCGAAGGCGTGGGGTTCACCTTCAAACCACTCAACCCGGATGCTGCCGCCAGCGCCTCGGTAAGACTCCTCGAACCGTGTCGGTATGGAGAGGGGCACGTTATCGTCGTCCGTCCCTTGGATGATGAGCACATGAGGCAGCGAGGTCTCGTCACCCCGCTCTAGGATGTACTGGGGGTTCCCCAACTTCATGTTGTCCTCATTGACGAAGTAGTTCAGGCTCGCCTCCACCAACCGCTGGCTGGCCTCCTTGGCATACATGTAGCGGGCATAGGGGTCGAGAACCCCCCAGCAGGCCAGCACCCATGAGAGGGACGCGTCCGTGCGGGGCGCTTCTGGGAAGCGTATGGCCCGGTACAGTGGATCGCGCGGGCGCATGGCAGCCAGCATGATGGACTGTCCGCCGCTGGAAGAACCAAGACCGCCAAGGTGTCGCGGATCGCCATTGTAGTCGGCTGCGTGCTTCTTCAGCCAGCGTATCGCGTAGTTGACATCGGCCGTCTGGGCTGGGAAGGGATTCTCAGGTGGCATGCGAAAGTCAACGGCCACTACCAATAGCCCACTGGTGGCTAGGACCGTATCCATCAACTCGTTGTTGAGCCGGGAGCCGTGGTTCCAAGCGCCCCCGTGGACGTCAATCATCGTGGGGAAGGGCCCGTCGCCTTGGGGCTGGTAAACCCTAGCCAGCAGTGGTTCCGCTAGGTCTCCCCCACTGCGATACTCCACGTCAAAGGTTTTGATCCCATATTGCGCTTCAGGGTCATATACACATGATTGCACCGTGGCCATGGCTTCCTCCTAGTTCAACCTGGGTTGATTCATCTTGGAGCTTAACTGAAGTGGGGCATCACCTCTTTGGCGAAGAGCTCCATCGACCTCATCACCTTGCCATGTTCCATGCCACCGAAGGAGAAGTAGCAGACGAAATGCCCGATGCCCTCCTTCTCCAACTCCTTGATCTTGGCGGTACATTGTTCCGGGTTTCCCACGAAGGCCCGTTTCTCGTATATCCGCTCGAAATCGGGCCGGGGGCCGGTATGCGTCTTGCGCCACTCGTCCAGCTTGTCGTACACCTCGCTGCCCGTCTCGTAGCTGTGGCGCCAGGATATCATGTCCAACATCCACGAAAGCGGGCCCTCGGTGTCTCGCTTGGCCTGCTCCTCCGTCTCGGCTACGTGGAAGAAGCGGGTGAACGGGACCTGAGACAAGGACAAATGATGGCCTTCCTGTTCGGACAGCTTCGAGAACCGCCGACACTGGTCTACGGCGTCGTCTGTATCCAGAGGCTGCCCCACGATCAAGGGGTAGCCCGTCCTAGCCATGAACTCCATGGTGGCCTGCGTGCGGGTGGCCGCTATATACACAGGGGGATGGGGTTTCTGGAGGGGTGGGGGCACGAGGTTGGTGTCCTTGACGCTGAAATACTCGCCCTCGTAGGTGAAGTTGGGAGTGGTCCACAGTCCGATGATGATGTTGACCGACTCGCGGAAACGGGCTTGGCTCTCATTCCAGTCGATGTTGTAGGCTTTGTAGTCCCAGTTGTCCATTCCGCGGCCGAAGCCCACATCCAAGCGTCCTCCGCTCACCAAGTCCATGGTCGCAGTATCCTCGGCCATACGCAGTGGATGATGCAGCGTTGGCAGCAGCACGGCAGTGCCGAGGCGTATCTTGCTGGTGTGGGCAGCTAGGTGGGTCGCCAGTACCATTGACGACGCGCCGATGCCGTAACGGGTGAAGTGGTGCTCGGCGTGCCAAGTCCGGTAGAAACCCAACTCCTCGCCGTGCCTCACCTCCTCAGTGAGCTCGTTCACCACTTGGGTTGGGTTACGGTCTTCGGGCCAGGAGACATGCGAGAAAAGCTCAAACTTCATGATTTGTCACACACGAGACGTCGCCAAGATGTACGGCACTAGTGGCCGATGGTGGCCGACTCCAGCCCCGCGGCTCTCGTGGAGCCGGGGAACTTGGCAGGGTGTATGCCCTCCTCGCCCAACCTATCCTCGATGAGGCGCTCATTCTCGTCGTAGTAGCGTCCTTCCACAGTTTCCAGGTACTTGGTCCACTTGGCAGTGCTGCGCCTGATCTCCCAAGACCAGTAGGCATAGGCCATCCTCTTGAACCCTAGCCCAGGGTCGCGCCTCAAGAAGGCTCTAATGATCTGCTTGGGGCCAAAGAATTTCTTGTAGGCTCGGTTTATTTCCTTCTGTAGCGTGCTGGGCTTCATGTTCTTGGGCAGGAAGATGACGAATGTGCCATCCAGACGGTCCCATGTTGGCAACAGGAAGCGGTTCAGAGGAATAGTGGGTGCGTTATATTCAGGGTACCCACTCAGGGGGAACAAGGCCACGTAGTCCACGTTATGTTGTATGGCCGCGTCGATGGTTGCCCGGATGCTCTGCACTGTATCCTCGTCGGATCCGATGACGAAGGAGCCCAGCACCCGCAGTCCGTGAGACTTGATGGTCTTCAGCGAACTCCGGATGCTGTCGTTGGTCTGCACCTTATTGAGGAGCTTGAGCACACGGTTGTCGAAGGACTCAAGCCCAATGTACAGGGTGTTCATCTGGGCCTTCTTCATAAGGGCCAGAATCTCCTCATCACGGGCTACTTCCAGCCGGCTAAAGCAGATGCCAAACCACTGGATGCCCTCGTCGATCACCCGCTGCAGCAGCTCCTTGGTGCGGTCGCGTCGCACGGTGAAGTGGTTGTCCACCAAGAAGAAGTACTTGGTGCCCACCAGCTTCTGCTGATACTTTATGTCCTCGATGACATTATCGATGGAGCGCATGCGATAGCCCCGCCCCAACTCGCGAGGTGCGATGCAGAAGGAGCAGTCGTAGGGGCAGCCCCGGGTGGTCTGGAGCACCTGCCACCGCATCTTCTTCTTCCATAGCAGCTTCCACCAAGGCCAGTTCATGTAACCGGAGATGAGCTCTAAATCGGGTATGGTCTCGAATTCCTGGGTGAAGGGCCGGTTGGGGTTGTGCCGCGTACGATCGCCGTCCCAGTAAGAGACCCCAAGGACGCCATCTAGGCTTTCGTCGTTCTTCCACCGTTCCAGCAGCTCCGGTAGCGACTCGTCGCCCTCCTGCCGCACCACGGCGTCGCAATACTGGAGGGTGTCTTCCGCCATCACCGAAGCATGGGTGCCGCCGATGATGATGGGCATGTCGGGCCGCTGGGCCTTGATCTTGCTGATGTACTCGATAGTCTTGGGCATGGTGGAGCTGAAGGCGTGGAAGCACACCAAATCCGCTTCCATCACCTTGTCCCACTTGATGCGGCCAATATGCTCCACAAAAGCGCACACATCGTACCCAGCGTCGCGCACGATGGTCGCAATCAGGGGCATGCCATATTCGGGGAACACGGCATGAGTCACCAAGTTCCAGTATGGGAGCTCTGCGCTTATGAAGGCGATCTTTTCAATCTTCATGGGAACCCCCTTCTACGGCTACATGTAACGACCGAGGGGTTTTCTGCTCCACTGGCAGAGTGCCCACCATGATACCCTAGGCGCACGAGGTGTCACAACCTGCTCGACACCCACGATACCTGCACGCCGTTGCTACACCTTGGCGGCCAGAACGCTCCCGCGAAGTTGCAGTAGACACCTTTGCATGGCACGCCATCCCTCGGCCGGGAATTAACCGGTTGGAAATTAGCTGGTATTGGAAACTCTTCCGGGCGAGCCTGTCAGACAGCTTCTCAATATCGAACAATTGAAGGCTTGAACGAGCATTATCCGTTTGAGGGGAGCGCCACCTGACCACGCAGGTCTCCCACATGCTCCACCCCATGATCCGCCATGTAGGACGCGATACCTTCCACAATGTCCAAGGGCGTCCAGAAGTTGGTCAGGTTGGCGCTGCCCACCTGCACCGCCGTGGCTCCTGCCAAGAGGAATTCGATAGCGTGTTTTGCGGTGAACACGCCACCGACGCCGATGATTGGGATGTTCACTTTGCGTGCCGCGCTATATATCAACGCGACCGCCACCGAATGCAACGCCGGCCCTGATATTCCTCCCGTGACGGCCCCCAACACCGGACGCCGCGTTTCGGTGTCAATGGCCATAGCGGGGATGGTGTTGCAGATGGTCAGGGCATCGGCACCCGCATCCTGCGCCGCTATGGCGATAGGGACGATGTCGGGCACGTTGGGAGCCAGCTTGGCCAGCACGGGCAATCCCGTGTTGGCCTTCACTTTCATTACCGTTT
This sequence comes from Dehalococcoidia bacterium, assembly GCA_965263155.1. Lineage (GTDB taxonomy): Bacteria > Chloroflexota > Dehalococcoidia > Lucifugimonadales > JAAXIE01 > JAAXIE01. The sequence goes on along the minus strand of OZ253586.1, from coordinate 3,637,559 downwards.
CTCGGGTCAAGTCAGCACTCAAGGCATAGGAGGCCCCGTGGTCCACGTTGGGGCAGCTCAAGTTCAGTTCCAGCGCCTCGATGCCCAGCGTGTCCCTCGCCATGGCGGCCATTCGGCCAAACTCTTCGACCGTCTCACCGGCGATGCTGAGGACTATGGGCACTTCCCACTCGGCCCATCTAGGAGCTTGGTCCCGAAGCGCAGCCTCAATGCCCGGATTGGTAAGGCCGATGGAGTTGAGGAGCGTCGTCTCGGCCAGACGGTCGGCGATATCAGGGTCGATCAGGCCTTCGGAGCGCAAGCGTTGGAGCTCCTCGGGCACCCGTCTCCATGAATGGGGGTACCAGCGCGGTTCAGGATTACCGACGCGTGGCCGCATGGTGACGGTCTTGGCAGTAACTGCTCCCAACTGCTGCAGGTCCACCAAGCTCGGCACGCCCGGTCCCTCGCCGAACCCAAGGCCATAGCCGTCCCAACCGAAGGTCCCCGATGCAATCATCACAGGGCTGCGCAACCGGAGTCCCCGAGGATGGCCGGGGGCCAAGTCCACCGCCAGTGCCGAATGATCGGTTGCCAGCATCGGAGCTCCCCATATTGGGTTAGTTAGCTAATAGACTACCACATGTAGTCAAGCGGAAGGCCCGCCAACAGCTTGTTGGCGGGCCTCAAAACACAGTGCCTCTGGCCTGACTTCATCTACAGAATCGGAACGTCTGCCCCTCCTTCATTAGCCGGTACGTCAGCCGATTCATCGTCCGCATTATCAGAGTGGGGCAGCGCGAATAACTGGTCCGTCAAGTCTTCCGTCGTCGCCGGATCAAACTCGTTAACGTCGTCGTCTCGTCGGCTGCCGTACCCCAGCTCCTCCGTGAGCCAGTCGGGAGGGACAATCGCATCCTGTAAATCGGCATCGAGGGCCAAGGGCTTTTCTTGGAAGGCTTCCACCCTAGCTGGTATCAGCCGTCCAATGATGACGTTCTCCTTGAGGCCCAGCAACCGGTCACGGGCCCCGCTGACCACTGCCTCAGTGAGCACTCTAGTGGTCTCTTGGAACGAGGCTGCAGCTAGGAAGCTGTCGGTCAGAAGCGAGGCGCGGGTGATGCCCAGCAGCACCGGCTTGGCCGTGGAAGGCTCCCCACCCTCAGCCAGCATCATGGCGTTCTTGGAGCGGAACTCGAACCGGTCCACTGTCTGGCCAGGGATGAACTCGCTATCACCTGGGCTCTCCACCTGAACGCGGCGCAGCATCTGGCGCAGAATAACTTCGATGTGCTTGTCGTGGATGCTCACGCCTTGGGAGCGGTAGACCTTCTGCACCTCTTCTACCAAGTACCGCTGCAACGCCTCGCTGCCCCGGATACGCAGGATGTCATGGGGGTTCAGGGGGCCGGCGGTCAGGGCGTCGCCCGCACGTACCTCAGAGCCGGTGCTCACCAGCAAGCGGACGGAGGGAGGCAAGGGATAGTCCCGTTCTTCCAAGTCTTCGTAGACCACCGACATACTTCCATCTCCAAACTCCACCCGGCCGGTGAGGCCTGAGCGCAACTCGGTGGGAGTCCACTGCGCCAGGTTCTGCCCCTCGCCCTCTTCTGCGGCTTCGGGCATCACCGTCCTAGCTAGGGGCATGCCCTCCTCGACCCATTCACCTTCCACCACCAGCAAGTCGGCGTTTTCAGGAATGTCGTAGTCCTCGCGATACTGCTCACGGGATGTGATGCGCAGGCGCCTGCCCTCGAACGCGCCCTCATCGACCGAGGCAACGCCGTCGATGTCGGCCAACATGGCCGCCCCCTTGGGCACTCGCACCTCGAACAGTTCCTCGACACGGGGTAGGCCGCTGGTAATGTCCAGTCCGGCTACCCCTCCGGTGTGGAAGGTCCTCATGGTGAGCTGCGTGCCAGGTTCGCCGATGCTCTGGGCTGCGATGATACCCACGGCCTCTCCGCGCTGAACTCGCCGCCCGGTCGCGGGGATTCGCCCGTAGCACAATTCACACAGGCCACGTCGTGCGTCACACGTAAGGGGCGACCGGACCGTTACCTGGCTGATGTCCGCCTCCTTGATGCGGGCAACCATCTCCTCGCTAATTTCCTCACCGCTATCCCCCAGCACCTCCCCTGTTTCGGGATGGACAATGGGCAGCGCCACGGTGCGTCCCAGCAGCCTCTCTTCCAGCGGGGCCAGAAGCGGATCCTCGGCACGACGTGTGATGGCCACGCCCTCTGTGGTGCCACAGTCCTCCTCTAGGATGATGACGTCTTGGGACACGTCTATGAGACGCCGGGTGAGATAGCCGCTGTCGGCGGTACGCAGGGCCGTGTCGGCCAGACCCTTGCGCGCTCCGTGGGTGGAGATGAAGTACTCCAGCGCTGTCAGCCCCTCGCGGAAGGACGACTTGATGGGCATGTCGATGATGCGCCCCTTGGGGTTGCTCATCAGTCCGCGCATTCCGGCCATCTGCTTGATCTGGGCGATGTTCCCCTTCGCCCCAGAGACGGCCATAACAGCGATGCCCCCGTAATTGCTAAGGTCCTCCCGCACGATTTCTTCCATGCGATCGCTGGCCTTGGTCCAAGCGTCCACGGTACGGGTGTACCGTTCGTCGTCGGTCATCAGTCCCAACATGTACTGCTCTTCGTACTCTTCCACACTGTGGTTGGCCTCGGTGATGACATCCTGCTTCCGCAGCGACACCTGAATGTCGTTCATGCCGATGGTGATGCCGGAGGTGGACGCATAGTGGAACCCCAGCGTCTTGATCCTGTCCAAGGCCGCTGCGGCGTCCAGATGGTCCAGTTTACGATAGAACTCGCTGGTCAGCTCCTTGAGGCCGTCCTTGTCCATGACCTTGTTGCGAGGCTCCACCTCAGGTGGCAGCACCCGGTTAAGCACCATCCGACCCAAGGTAGTGGTGAGCCACCCTGTAGACTCTTCGGGGTCGCGCACCATGATTTCAGCTTTCAGGTCCAAGTGGGCCGCATCGCAGGCAGCTTGGGCCTCGTTGAAGTCGGAGAAGCGCATTCCGGTGCCCTTGGCATCGGGGCGGATGTTAGTCAGGTAGTAGCAGCCCAAAACCATGTCCAGCGTGGGAGCTACCAGCGGTTCGCCGGACGCTGGTGAGAGCATGTTATGCACGCTCAGCATAGTATTCTTGGCCTCTTCAACGGCCATGCTCGAGAGGGGCACATGGACGGCCATCTGGTCGCCGTCGAAGTCAGCGTTGAAGGCGCTGCACACCAACGGGTGAATCTGGATGGCACTGCCCTCGATGAGCACCGGCATAAAAGCCTGAATACCTAGGCGGTGAAGAGTAGGGGCGCGGTTCAGCAGAACGGGACGGTCCCGCACCACCTCTTCCAAAATGTCCCACACTTCGGGGCGCGACCGCTCCACCAAGCGCTTGGCACTCTTGATATTGGGCGAAATACCCAGAACGACCAGCCGGTGCATGACAAAAGGTTTGAACAGCTCCAGCGCCATACGCTTAGGAAGTCCGCACTGGTGCATCTGCAGTTCGGGGCCCACCACGATGACGGACCGTCCGCTGTAGTCCACCCGCTTCCCCAACAGGTTTTGTCGGAAGCGCCCCTGCTTCCCTCGCAGCAAGTCAGAGAGCGACTTTAGCTTGTGGTTATGACTGCCTTGGATGGGACGACCACGGCGCCCGTTGTCGATCAGGGCGTCCATCGCTTCCTGTAGCATCCGCTTCTCGTTGCGCACGATGATGTCGGGCGCACCCAACTGCAGCAGGCGACGCAGCCGGTTGTTACGGTTAATGACACGACGGTACAAATCGTTGAGGTCGCTGGTGGCGAACCGTCCACCGTCCAACTGCACCATGGGACGTAACTCCGGGGGCAGCACCGGCAGGACCTCCAGAATCATCCAGTCGGGCTTGTTATTGCTCTTCCGGAAGGACTCGACGACCTTGAGACGCTTGATGGCCTTCTTACGGCGCTGGCCGGAACTGGAACGCATCTCGCCGTGCAGGATTTCCCGCAATTCTTCCAAGTTGGTGCTGCGCAGAATGTCCAAGATGCCCTCGGCACCCATGCGGGCTTGGAATACGTCACCGTAGCGCGACTTCAACTCACGGAAGCGGCTATCGGAGAGTAGGCGATGCTTGCGCAGAGCCTTGAGCTCATCGACACGCTCCTCCAGGTCCTTGTTGAGGCCGACTTCCTTCTGCTGCAACTCCACATCCAAGCGGGCCACCTCGGCCTCGGCCTCGGGCGTCACGGTTGGCACATCAAGTGAGGGGTCGTCTGCGCCGGGGTCGTTGTCGTCCATCAGGCCGTCCAGCTCATTGTGGGAGCCGTTCGTCGAATCCTTGTCTAACCCCAATAGGACCGACTTCGAGGCCTCCGCCTCTCGGCGCAGCCGGCCCACCTCGGTGTCGTGGTTCCCCTGGTCGTCGTCAATGGCCTGCTGACGCGCCTCCTCGTCGACATAGGTAACGACGTATTGCGCGAAATAAAGCACACGCTCCAAGTCACGGGGCGACAGGTCCAGCAGCAGTCCCAGCCTGCTGGGGGTGGTCTTACTAAACCAAATGTGGGCCACCGGAGCTGCTAGGCTGACATGACCCATCCGCTCTCGCCGCACCTTGGCACGGGTCACTTCCACGCCACAGCGGTCGCAGATCACGCCCCGGTAGCGTATGCGCTTGTACTTACCGCAGAAGCATTCCCAGTCCTTGGTGGGACCGAAGATGCGCTCACAGAAAAGGCCATCCTTTTCCGGGCGCAGTGTGCGGTAATTGATCGTCTCCGGCTTGGTGACCTCGCCGTGAGACCAACTGCGAATCTGGTCCGGCGAGGCTATGGAGATCCGGATGGCATTGAAGTCTGTCGCCTGTGTCTCGAATCGCTCGCGAATCGCTACCATCTACATACTCTCCCTTTCATCAATCCAGCGAAGGGCTTTCGCAGCAAGAGCTATAGCCCAAATACCCCTGCTTCGAGGGGGCCCGCTTCCAGTTCCATGGGTTCGGCCTCCGATGCTTCAAGGGGGTCATCCAAGTCGTCTACGGAGGTCGACATCTGCTCCTCATCCTCGTTGAGGAGCTCCACTGCGAGTCCCAGTGACTGTAGCTCCTTGAGTAGGACGTTGAACGACTCAGGCACCCCAGCGGGCGAGATGTCCTCCCCCTTGACGATGGCTTCGTAGGCTTTCACCCTTCCCGACACGTCATCGGACTTGACCGTCAGCACCTCCTGCAAATTGTGGGCTGCGCTATAGGCCTCAAGGGCCCAAACCTCCATCTCGCCGAAGCGCTGTCCTCCAAACTGGGCTTTCCCTCCCAGAGGCTGCTGGGTAATCAGGGAGTAGGGCCCCGTGGAACGAGCGTGTATCTTGTCCTCCACGAGGTGTATCAGCTTGAGCATGTATATGCAGCCGACGGCTACCGGCTGGTCGAAGGCATCGCCTGTACGGCCGTCGAACAGGGGCACCTTGCCGAAGATGGGCGGAGCCATGCGCTCGTCGCGGTGCAGGCGGGTGACTTCCTGGCGCATCTCTTCGAAGGACATGCCCGAACTATCGGTCTCCGCTTCTTCCCGCAGCCACACCCTAAGGCAGGCCTCGGAGGCCTCGCCCATGATCGAGTCGTCCATCAGCCTCTCGGCGTCGTATCCCAGCTGCGTGAGGTAGTCCACCAGCTTCTCCTCGTCCAAGCGGGGGGAGTTGATGGTGGGGCTGGGGTCGATAGCCCCAGCTTTCTGAGCAAACCAGATACGCGAAAGCGCGTCCTCAATGGCTTGGTCCCTAGCTCCGTCGAACACGGGACTGGTGGCCCGAAAACCGAGTAGCTTTGAGGCCCACCCAAGGTGGGTCTCCAGCACCTGCCCCAAGTTCATGCGGGAGGGCACTCCTATGGGGTTGAGGATGATGTCCACCGGCGTCCCGTCCTCCAAGTATGGCATGTCTTCCGCAGGAAGGATGCGGGCTACCACGCCTTTGTTGCCGTGGCGACCTGCCATCTTGTCACCCACTGACATCTTGCGCGACTGCGCAATCCACACCCGGACTGCCTCGTTGACTCCCGGTGCAACGTCATCTTTATTACGACGCTCCATGACCTTTACGCTGATGACCTTCCCTCGTTCGCCATGGGGAACCCGGAGGGAGGTGTCCTTCACGTCTCGGGACTTCTCGCCGAAGATGGCCCTTAGCAGCTTTTCCTCCGCGGTCAGTTCGGTCTCGCCCTTGGGGGTAATCTTCCCCACCAAGATGTCGCCCGGCCCGACCTCGGCCCCCACGCGGATGACGCCACGCTCGTCTAGGTCACGCAGGCTTTCCTCGCCCACATTGGTGATGTCGCGGGTCATCTCTTCGGGGCCCAGCTTGGTCTCCCGGGCCTCAGTCTCGTACTTCTCAATGTGTATGGAGGTGAAGTAGTCGTTCTTCACCAACTCTTCCGAAAGGATAATGGCATCCTCGTAGTTGTAGCCTTCCCAACTCATGAAGGCGACTACGACGTTCTGCCCGAGAGCCAGCTCTCCCTGGTCAGTGGAGGAACTGTCTGCCAGAACCCCACCCTTCTCCACCACGTCTCCCCTCCTCACGATGGGACGCTGGTTGAGGCAGGTGCTCTGGTTGCTTCGCTCGAAGTTAATCAACCGGTGATAGTGCTCATCCCCCTCTCGGTCTATGACGGTTACATGATTGCCGCCGACCGAGGAGACGGTGCCTGCAGCTCGGGAGAGCACTACTTGGCCCGAGTCCCGCGCCACTTGGCCCTCAATACCCGTGCCAACCAGTGGTGCTTGAGGCTTCAGGAGGGGCACAGACTGGCGCTGCATGTTGGAACCCATCAGGGCCCGGTTGGCGTCGTCGTGCTCCAGAAAGGGGATGAGGGATGCGGACACGCTCATAATTTGCATGGGCGAAACGTCCATGAAGTCCACGGCTTGAGGCGCCATCTCGGTGTACTTCTCGCCGAACCTCACTTCCACCCGGTCGCGCACTAACTCGTTCTTCGCGTTCAGCACCACGTTCGCCTGCGCGATGACGTGCTTCTCCTCTCGGTCGGCGGTGAGATAGATCACGTCATCCTCGAGTGCGGAGACGAAAGGCTGCACGGCGATCTTCTGGGGCTCCAATGCCGCCAGCTTCTTCAGGTCGCTGGGACGCACCGTCGATCCAGGTTTGAGAGTGATGCCTTTGGGGAAGCTCTGCGCCACCGTACGGCCCAGCAGCTCCGGGTCGTCGTGAGGCAACTCCTTCAGTACCCGACGGTATGGCGACTCGATGAACCCCAACGCATTGATGCGGGCGTAGGTTGAGAGGGAGCTGAGCAAGCCGATATTCGGCCCCTCCGGCGTCTCAATGGGGCAAATGCGCCCGTAGTGGGAGAAATGCACGTCGCGCACATCGAAACCTGCCCGCTCCCGCGACAGACCACCGGGACCCAAGGCCGAGAGGCGTCTTTTGTGAGTCAACTCCGCCAAGGGGTTGGTCTGGTCCATGAACTGGGAAAGCTGGGAGCCTCCAAAGAACTCGCGGACGGATGCGACTAGCGGCCTTATGTTCACCAGCGCTTGGGGCGTTGCCTGCTCCGGGTCGATGAGGGTCATACGTTCTTTGACCATGCGCTCCATGCGGAGCAAGCCCACACGCATCTGGTCCTGCACCAGCTCGCCCACAGCTCGCACTCGGCGGTTGCCCAAGTGGTCAATGTCGTCGACACGCCCCGCAGAGTTGTTGATCTGCACCATAGTCCGAAGAACGGACTCGATGTCTTTCAAAGTAAGGGTGGTTACCTTCTCATCCAAGCCGAGCCTGTTGTTCAGCTTGTAGCGCCCCACCTTACCAAGGTCGTAGCGGCGAGGCTCAAAGAAGAGGTTGCGTATAAGAAGGCGGGCGTTCTCCAAGCTGGGAGGTTCGCCCGGCCGCAGCCGCCGGTAGAACTCCATCTGCGCACTGGCAATCTGCCGCGCCTTTGGCCGGTCATACTCGTCGTCGGGCCGTAGCCAAGCCCATACCTCTCGCAGGTCCTCCTCCTTGAAGGCGCCTTCCGGATCCTCTATCAGAGGGTCTCGATCAAGGGTGGACCGGATGTATTGGTTGGTGGCATCGGTGTCCACGTCCTGGAAGATCGGAGTGATCTCGTCCTCGCTGGCGTAGCCCAATGCCCGCAGGAAGGTGGTGGCCGACACCTTGCGTTTGCGGTCCACCTTCACCGACATCACGTTACGGTAGCTGGTTTCGAACTCCAGCCAAGCCCCCCGGGATGGGATGAGCTTGGCAGAGCAAAGGTCCCGGTCGCTTGACAGGTCTTTCTGAACCACGAAGTAGACGCCGGGAGACCGCACTAACTGGCTCACCACCACCCGTTCCGCTCCGTTGATGACGAAGGTGGCGTTGTTGGTCATCATGGGTATATCCCCCATGAAGACCTCCTGCTCCTTAATCTCCCCCGTCTCTTTCATCAAAAGGCTGCACCGCACGTAGAGAGACGCAGAGTAGGTGACCTCTCGCTCCTTGCACTGCTCCGGGGTATACTTGGGGTCGCGGAAATAGTGATCGAAAAAGGAGAGCTCGTACTTGTTTCCGGTGTAGTCCTGAATGGGCGAGACCTCGCGGTACACGTCCCGCAGCCCCTCGGTCTTGAACCACTCGAAGGAGTGCAGTTGGCTCTGGATCAGGTAGGGCACTTCCATGACTTGTGGAATACGGGCGTAGGATTTGACGACGGGGACGACTCCGGTGTCACTATAAGTGGGTGCCAAAGCCATGCGTGCAACTCCTTAGGCGCAGGTAGGATAGAGGCTACCGCAGGAAGGCAAGTGAGACTGCGGTCAAGGCAAAGGGCAGACAGGGCCACGTTAGCAGACAACGCATAGTTGTAGAGGTATAGTCTAGCCGATAATTTGGGCTTGTCAACCCGCCGCCGCAGGTCCCCTCATATTCAGCCAAACTACCCCACGGTTGACCCTATGGAGACAGGTTAACTATCATGGTTCCACACCACCTTTTGCATATACAGGGACCCTATTCGCTAGGACTTTAGCTGCCCCCAAACCGCCAATACTGGAGGTGCCGTCAATGAAGATGTACGTAGGCACCGAGTTGTCGGACCGCCCTCGTACCGTCCCCGTCATCAATCCTTTCGACGGCTCGCAAATCGACACCGTGCCTCGGGGCAACGCTGACGACGTGGGCATTGCCATCGCCACTGCCACACGGGGGGCCGAAGAGATGGCCCGTCTGCCCGGTTACGAGCGCTACCTGATTCTGCGTCGAGCCGCCCTCAAGGACAGCGGGATGGGCAAGAAAGGCCCCAGCTACGCCGTGCAGTAGATGACCGAGGTCAAGATGGTGGTCTTCCATTAGTAGCCTAAGGGATATACCGGACCAAAGGGAGGAAGTTAGCTTGGCCCAACAGGTCGTATTACTAGGAGAGTCTGAGGGTGTGGCAACCATCACCCTCAACCGTCCGGAGGCCCGAAACGCCTTGACTCCGCAGATGGGCGGCGAGTTGGCCAACGCCCTGCAACAGGTGCAGGACGGCTCGGCCCGATGCCTCGTCATCACCGGCGTGGGAGGGGCCTTCTGCGCTGGGGCCGACATACAAGATTTCCAGCAGGTGATGGACGACGGCGGCCAGCAGGCCGTAGCGGACCACCTACTGGCCCTAGCCACCCGCCTCCACGAAGAGGTCATCCTGCGCATCCGTCGCCTGCCCATCCCAGTCATCGCTTCGGTGAACGGCGTGGCGGCAGGGGCAGGCTTCAGCTTGGCACTAGCCGCCGACCTGCGCTTTGCCTCCGAGGACGCCTTGATGGTGATGGGCTACGCTGGCATCGGCCTCACCGCCGACGGCGGCTCCACCTACCTGCTCCCACGACTCATCGGCCACGGCCGAGCCATGGACCTCTACCTCAACAACCGCGTGGTCGACGCCAAGCACGCCCTCGACATCGGCCTCGTGAACCAAGTAACTCCGGCCGACCAGCTCAGCGATACAGTCGCCACCGCCGCGCGACGCCTAGCCCGAGGGGCGACCGTAGCCTTCGGCGAGGTCAAAGCCTTGATGAACCAAGCCTACGAGCAGGAAGAGCCCGCCCAGTTGGAAGCAGAAGCCCGCAAGCTGGCCGACATGGGCCTAACCGAGGACTTCCGCGAAGGCATCACCGCCTTCCTCGAAAAGCGGCCGCCCCGCTTCCAAGGCCGGTAGTCAGCCGTCACACCCTTACTACCCTCCGCCGCTCCCTCACCCCTCGACCAGTTACTACTTGGGAATAGGGGTTGTCACTGTCTGGGAAGCGCCGGCGGGTATAGGGGCAGCCGTTTGTAGCTGCCCTAGGCATAGGCATCCACAAGGGTCGCACCTATAAGATCCAAACCCAACTTCGCTTTCTTGAGCTGTAGGCATTTCACCTCTTACCTCCTCAAGGGGGCGGGAGTTATGCCGGCTCGATGTTCATCGCATAAGAACTGCGTATGCTACCAGTGAGTCAGCTCGGCCAACGTGCGGGGCGTGGATTCCCGCCTTCGAGAGAATGACGGAAAGTCGCATCCATCTTCAGAGATTCAGCTATGGGACAATCCGCCTTCATCCCCGTTATAGCGGAGAAAGCTGGCATCCAGTGGCCTCCGATGACGCTGGGGCTCTCAACCGCACACCTCTGCAAAGGAGAGACCCTGCTAACCCACCTCGATCATCGTGACCCCATCCGACGGTCCCTCTTCTGGGCGGAAGGAATTCACCATGGGGTGTCGGGCCAGATGATTGCGCACTGCCGAGCGTAAGGCGCCAGTCCCCACGCCATGGATGATGCGCAGGTCGGGCGCGCCAGCCCACGCTGCTTGGTCCAAGAACAGGTCCACTTCGCTCAGTGCGTCCTCCACACGGCGCCCACGCAGGTCTAGGGTCCGGTTGGGTTGGGGCCTAGGGCCTGGTGACATGAAAAGCCGTTCCGGGGCCGAGGGAGCGCCAGACGCGGGCCGCTCCACGCGATGCACCGGCAGGCGAGCACGCATCGCTCCCAGCAGCACCTCCAGGGTCTCGCCATCGGAAGGAGTGATGACCTCCACCGGCTGGGGTATGCCGCGCAGATAAACGCGGTCCCCTGCGCGAAGTCGCCCCAGCCAGTCACCCCGTTCCACTGGCCGTGTTTGCCACTGAGGAGTCACCAAGTCTTGCTGCACCTGGGCCACCCGTTGCAGCGCCTCCTGCACGGTGAGAGGGACTTCGGCCTCCGCGTCTTCAACACGCGGCGTATACTCTGGCGTCCCGTCCTTCGGGCTTTCTGCTGGAGCGAACTGGTACGTACCGGGTGGAGGCGCTTGTATCGGTGCACTCCGGCGGGGGCGACTCAGGGCCTGCTCCGCTCTCTGCAACTGCAACTCGACGGCCTCGGCGCGGTCACGCAGCCTCAATCGCGCTTCCTCAACCAGTTCGGCCCGCTTCTCCTCCAACTCCTGTAGTTGGTGGTCCAACGCTACCTGTTTCTCCCTAGCTTGCGTCTGAAGGTCAGCGGCCTCGCGGCGCATCTCCGATGCCATCTGCCTCTCTTGGTGCAGTTCTTGCAGCAGCCATTCAGCGCCCTGCTGGGCTGGCCCCAACATGGAGCGGGCCTGCTCCACCACGCTGGCATCCAGACCGTGGCGGGCAGCTATGGCCAAAGCGTAGCTGCGCCCAGGCAGACCCAAGCTAAGCTGGTAGGTGGGCTCCAGAGTAGTGGGGGCAAGCTCCACGCTGGCGTTGCGCATCTGCTCGTGCTCCTGAACGAAGGCGGCTACGCCCCGGTAGTGGCTGGTGGCGATGAGTGTCACCCCATGCTTGGCAAAGTGGTCCAGCACCGCCTTGGCCAAGGCGGTGCCCTCCTCCGGGTCGGTGCTCGTGCCCAACTCGTCCAACAACACCAGCGAACGGGATGTTGCCTGCTCCATGAAGGTGCGGAGCGTCCGGATGTGGGAGCTGAAGGTGGAGAGGGACTGCTGGATGCTCTGCTGGTCCCCGATATCGGCGAAAACGTCGTCAAACAGACTGAGTGAGGCCTCCCGCACTGGCAGGTGCAGCCCTGCTTGGGCCATCAGCACCGCCAAGCCCACTGTTTTCAGGGCAACGGTCTTGCCACCGGCATTGGGGCCGGTGATCAGGAGCACTGGGTGCTCGTCGCCCACCTGCGCCGAGATGGGCACGACAGGGCCAGAGAGCAGAGGGTGTCTTGCCTCGTCCAACATGACGCGAGGACGCCCAGCAGTCTCTATATGGGGTGGTGTGGCCCCCATAGCCAACGAATGCCTGCCCTTGGCCATTGCTAGGTCGAGCCTCGCCAGCAACTCCACCATCAGGGACAGATCGTCGGCCGAGGCAGCGACGTACTCGGAGAGGGCGTGGAGCACACGCTCCTCCTCCCGCTCCACCGCAAGGCGCAACTCCCGCCACTGGTTGCCCAGCGACACCGCAGTCAGTGGCTCGACGAACACCGTTGCCCCGCTGTCGGACACATCATGGACGATGCCCGCCAGCCGGTGCCTCATTTCCGACTTGACCAGCAGCACCATGCGACCATTCCGCTCCGTGACAAGAGGCTCCTGCAGAATGCCTTGGCGTTGCAAGCGTCGCAGGGTCCGCTGCAGTAGGTCGTCCAACCGCTGGTAGGCTTGACGAGAATCAACGCGGAGTCCGCGTAACGATGAACTGGCCCCATCCAAAATGTCGCCCGATGGGCTGATGGCGATGTCCAATTCCCGCTCCAAGCTGGGCATTTCGGGAATCAGCTGGGATAGCGGGTGCAGTCGCGCCAGATGACGTTGGCGGGGAAAAGACTGTCTCGCCATGTGGGCCACCCGAAGGGTGTCGGCCACTTGCCTCAACTCCGCTCCACGCAGGGAGCCCCCGAGGGCCGCCCTCTGTATGAGGGGCGACAAGTCGAACGCACCAGAGAGGTCGAAGTTGCCTCGCTCCTCTAGAAAGCGCCGTGCATCAGACGTTTCCTGCTGGCGGGCAGTCACGTCCTCTCCATCGGCGGAGGGCAGCAGGGCGCGAGCAAGCTCCCGCGCAGATTCGAAGGTGGTGTAGGAGGCAAGTTGCTCCCGCACCAAGTCGAATTCCAAGAGGCTCAGGGATCGGGAGTTGATCAGTACGCCAGCGTCAGAGGAGGAAGTGGTCATATAGGAATGTTACCAGCCTGCCCCAACGCGTTCAAAGGGTGCAACAACCGCTCCGGTAACGGGACGGGCGGAGCGACCTCCACTAGCAGGCTCTCATACAGACGCGTGCCACATTTCTGCAGCGTCTCCAGATTGGGCACCCGAGCCTCCAGCACCCGAGGCAGCAGGCCCGCGTCGAACCGGGCCAAGTAGGGGCACCGCTCTCGCAGCCCCAGCAGGGTGTACTTTTCGCCGCCCAGTGCCAAGTCACGCAACGAGCCTTCGTAAGGGCCGAAGACCTGCTTCGCCACCACACAGGTCTTGTCGAACAGTGCCCGTGCTTGGTTCTCCCGTATACGCTGGAAGCGTAGTTGCGAAGTCCCACCCGCTTTATGCTTTCCCTTCACATACCGCGTATCCGTCTTGGAAGCAATCAGCCTGCCATCGCGAAACACGCCCACGGCAAAGCGCCCTAGCCTCAGCAACACCACTGCTATGTCCCGCTCCCGCTGCAAAATAGACATCAGGGGACCAGTGTCCCAGCCAGTGACCGCTTCCTGTCCAGCGACCGGGAAGGGAGGCAGCGCCACCAACTGCCGCTGGGCCGATCCGAACACAACCGCACCCGTGGACCACGACCCCAAGTCCCGCACGACGTCCAGCAAGGCCCGTGGCAGACCTGCCAACTGCGACGGACCGAGATACAACGTGTACCCGTCGCCCGAACCGGGCCGCTGGGTATCGAGCTTCGACTGCAAGGCCGGCGGCGAACGCGAGCCATGGACCACGGCTTTCGGAAGCCCCGACTCGTTGGCCAAGCTGCAATGATGCGCAGGTTGCATCAGCCGTACACAACCTTTTCCCGTCAAAAGGGAAGGTTAGGATAGGAGCGGAACAGCAGACCGGGCAATCGCTATCTCATCTCCGTTTCCCTTTTCTAGACTTTCGTATTATACTCACGCTTTTACCGAACATTTGGCTTGGTAAGAGCCTACCTTCTTCCCAGCCGCGCCTTAGGGAGCCTCACTCGACGCATGGCAATCATCCTCAGAATAACCGCCATGGCCTTCCACTATCGTGGAAGGGTCGCCTTGGCATACCTAGCTCTATTGGGCGCAGCAGCCGCCCAGTTGACCATCCCCACGCTTCTTGGCAACGCCATCGACGAGTTGCAGAAGTTCGGGGATGCCGAACGGAGCCTCATCGTCATCCTAGGCATCGCCATCCTCGGCGCGTTCCTCATCCGGGGCCTTTTGGAATATGTGCGCCTCTTCTACAGCGAGGCCCTGTCCCAGAGGGTGTCCTACGACCTGCGCAACAGCTTGTACAGCAGCTACCAGCGCCTCGGCTTCGCCTACCACGATACCGAGCACACCGGCAACCTCATGTCCATCGCCACAGCCGATGTGGATGGTGTGCGTCGCTACGTCAGCATGGGGCTATTGCGGTCAGCCGACATAGTGTTGTTGACGATCGCCACCTGCGTCCTGATGTTTGTCCTCTCTTGGGAGTTGGCCCTCATCAGCCTGTCCTTCGTGCCCTTTCTAGCCCTTCGCTCTTCGATCGTGATGCGAAAACTCAGGAGGCTCTGGACCGGCGTACAGGTGCTGATGGGCGAGATGGTAACCGTGCTACAGGAGAACCTGTCGGGCATAACCGTGGTGAAGTCCTTCGCCTCCGAGGAATATGAGAAGGAGCGGTTCGCTCGCAAGACCAGCGAGTTGGCCCAGCAAGGTTATCAGGCCGACAAGACGGAGGGGACCAACAGTGCGGTCATGACCTTCTTCTTCACCCTCGTCACTGGATTCATCCTCTGGTATGGCGGGCGGCAGGTCATCACCGACCCCGAGTTCAGCCTCGGCGACTTGGTGAAGTTCCTAGCCTACATGAGCATGCTGCAGTTGCCCGTGAGGATGACGGCCTTCACCATCAACGCCTTCTCCCGGGCCGTCTCATCGGGCGAGCGCATCTTCCAAGTGCTGGATGCCGAATCGGCCATTGTCGAGAAGCCCGACGCGGCGGAACTCTCCCGCGCCAGAGGGGCGGTACGGTTCCAAGACGTTTCCTTTGGCTACAACGATCTCACCCCAGTGGTCAGCCAAGTGAGCATCGATGCCAAGCCTGGGCAGATCACCGCGGTGCTTGGCGCCCCCGGCTCGGGCAAGACCACTTTGGTACACCTCATCCCGCGATTCTACGATGTGTCTGCGGGCAGGGTGACCATCGACGACATCGACGTGAAGGATGTGACGCTGGAGTCGCTGCGTCGCAATGTGGGCATCGTGCAGCAGGACGTCTTCCTGTTCGGCGCGTCCATCAAGGAGAACATCTCTTACGGAGTGACCGATGCCACCGATGCAGACATAGTTCACGCCGCCAAGGTTGCCCAGCTTCACGATTTCATCACCAGCCTTCCCGACAGCTATGACACGCCCGTAGGCGAGCAGGGGCACACCCTCTCAGGAGGTCAGCGACAGCGCCTCGCCATCGCCCGCACCATCCTTGTCAACCCGCCGATACTGATTCTGGACGATTCCACCTCCAGCGTGGACGTGGAGACGGAGCGGGAAATACGCCGCGCCCTTGCCGACGTTATTGTCGGCAGGACCACCTTCGTTATCGCTCACCGCCTGAGCACGGTGCGCGGGGCTGACCTGATTCTGGTAATGAAGGACGGAAGGATAACCGAGCAGGGAACGCATCAACAACTGATGGAGCGTGGCGAGATGTACAGGGACATCTACGAGCTCCAGTTGCGACCGCAGGAAGAAGTCATCCTAGACGCCACCTTGGAAACCCCAGCCGTAGCCGGGGCGGTGCCCATGCCCGCTGGCGACGACGGAGGCGATGCCTGATGATGCACGGCGGGGGCATGGGCGGAATGCATGGCGGCATGGGCGGCTCGCGGTGGCAACCCATGGCCACCGCCGACAGCAACTCCCTGCGCGATGACACGGTCATGGGCAAGGCCTACGACCATCGCGTGGTAACCCGCATGGCCCCCTATATCAAGCCCTACAAGGTGGCCGCTTGGGTGAGCCTGTTGGCAGTGATGGTGTACACCTGCGCCACAGTGGCCATCCCCTACTTGGTGAAGTGGGCCATCGATGACTTCATAACGCCAGCCGAAGACTCAGGAGTGGTGCCGTCCGGTCTCATCTGGGTGGGGATCATCTTCCTCATCGTCACCGCGGTGCATTTCGGCTCCAACTACGTACAGTATCTTGGCATGGCCAAGGTAAGCCAAGGCATCCTCTACGGGCTGCGCACCCGCATGTTCAACCACCTGCAGGGCCTCTCGCCCTCGTTCTACCATCGCACCGAGGTGGGGCGCATCATGTCCCGCGTGCAGAACGATGTGCTGCAGTTACAGGAGACCTT
Organism: Dehalococcoidia bacterium; assembly: GCA_965263155.1. Taxonomy (GTDB): domain Bacteria; phylum Chloroflexota; class Dehalococcoidia; order Lucifugimonadales; family JAAXIE01; genus JAAXIE01. The sequence continues at coordinate 3,621,074 of OZ253586.1, read as the reverse complement.
CAACCTGATGGTCCACACCATGGCCGACATGCTGAGCTTGGTGGGCATCGTCGCCATCATGTTCTACATGAATGCCGAGTTAGCCCTCTTCTCCTTGAGCGTCATCCCGCCTCTGGCGGTGGTGATGTATGTGTGGCAGAAGTACGCCAAGCCCGCTTTCATCCGGGCCCGTCGGGCCATCGCCATTGTCAACGGCGCCCTCAACGAGAATATCGCTGGTGTGCGCGTGGTGCAGAGCCTCAACCGCCAAGACGTCAACATGGAGCGGTTCGACGGCCTGAACAAGACCTACTTGGACGCAGCCATCCACACCAGTCGACTGTCAGGCATGATTCAGCCACCGGTCCAGTTACTCACTGGTGCTGCCATGGCAATAGTCATAGTGGTGGGCGGCTGGATGGCCTTGGGGGCGGCTTCCAGCGACGCGGTGGTAGTGGAAATCGGCACGCTGGTTGCGTTCATCCTCTTCGTTCAGCGCTTCTTCGACCCCATCCGCAACCTGACCATGCAGTTCACCCAGCTGCAGCGCTCCATGGCCTCCGGCGCCCGCATCTTCGAGCTTCTGGACGTAACAGCCGAGGTCGTGGACGTCGAGAACGCCTCCGAGATGCCCCCCGTAGGGGGAGAAATCGACTACGAGAGTGTTAACTTCAGCTACGTCCCTGGGGTGGAGGTCCTGAAGGACATCAACCTCCACATCTCCCCAGGGGAGACGGTAGCCTTGGTCGGCCCCACCGGCGCGGGCAAGAGCACACTAGCCACCCTCGTATTTCGCTTCTACGACGTCACCGGCGGGCGCATCGCCGTCGACGGACACGACATACGCGACGTGGAGCGCATATCGCTCGTCGGCCAGATGGGAATGGTGCTACAGGAACCAATCCTTTTCTCCGGCACTGTCCGCGAGAACATTGTCTACTGCCACACCCAAGCCACTGACGAACAGGTGATAGCCGCCGCCAAAGCCGTCGGGGCCCACGACTTCATCATGAGCATGCCTCACGGCTACGACACCGTACTGCACGAGCGCGGAGGCAACCTCAGCATCGGTCAGCGCCAGCTCATCAGCATCGCCCGCGCCCTCGTGGCCGACCCCCGCATCCTCGTGCTCGACGAAGCCACCGCCAACGTCGACTCCTACACCGAGCTGCTCATCCAGAACGCCATGCGTCACCTGCTACAGGGGCGCACCTCCATCGTCATTGCCCACCGCCTCTCCACCATACGCAACGCCGACAAAATCGTTGTGGTGCAGGACGGACGCATCGTCCAAATGGGCAAGCACGACGAGTTGGTGAACCAAGGCGGCCTCTACGCCCATCTCTACGCCCTCAACTTCAGCGACTCCGACCCCAATGCTCCATTGGCCGGCGACCAAGCCACCCCCGTCCCTTCCGACGACGACTAGTCCGGCTAACCTTCCGCCCGCTGGCTCCGTCGCCAAAAACGAACATCCGCACACCCGCCATCTTGTGCGCTGTGAACCTGCAATTCACTGGCCCAGTTATTGACTGTATCAGTCCGCAAGGATAATCTTACCCATCCTGCAGTACTGGTTAGCCGTCATACATTCCAAGCCATTCGTACTGACGCGACACCTCTTCAACCGCACTCCCGCAATCCGGTTGCCAACCGGGCTCTTCAGATGCGACAAACTTCCCCTACCCACGTTCGAGACCGTCCTCGTAACGATGCCCTCCACTCCACCCAGCCTGACTCCGCCTTCCATATCGCCGCGCACCGCCGGCGAGTCCTCAGCGTCAGAACAACCCGACTGCGGCAAGCCCCACGATACTTGCCGCCCACTCTAACCTCGGAGAGTACCTCATGCACCTGACTCGCATATTGCTCGTCATATCCGCCCTCATTTCCGCCCTAGCCCTCGGCGCGTGGCCTGCGAGGGTCAGGACGTCACCCGTGAAGACGTTTAGGAGGCCTTAGAGGAGGCACTGGGCCCCGACGTTGATGTGGAGCGTGTGGAACAGGCGGTCCGCCACGCCTTGGATGATGATAATGTGCCGGTGGGTAGCTCGACTTCCCTGCACGATGTTGCGGCTAGAGGCACCGCGGTCGAGGCGCAGGCGCTTCTGGACGGCGGCGCAGAGGTCGACGCTCGGGATGAGGATGGTCGCACCCCACTTTCTCGCGCAGCGTCTGCCAACGACGACCCCGCCATGATTCAACTGCTCCTCGAATCAGGAGCCGACATTGAAGCTACCGCGAGGCCCTTTGCCCCTTGCGAGGGAGGATTCGCATGCTGGTGAGCCGCTTCTACACCGCCGGTCGGTCCACTATCCTAGCTTCCACTTTCCGAGACATGTAGTTGCCGTCGCCTTGGCTCCCGAGCAATTGCCCGTTGTCCACTACCACCTTACCCCGGAGGATCGTAGTAACGGGCCAGCCTTGAATCGGGAAGTCTTCCCAGATGCTGTAGTCGCCGATGTGGAAGTCGTCCTTGCCCAAGCGCTTTTCGAGGCCTGGGTCAATGAGCACGATGTCGGCATCGCTGCCGGGAGCAATGGCGCCCTTGCGTGGGTAGAGCCCCATGATGCGGGCAGCGTTGGACGAAGTGACCTCCACGAAACGCGCCAGTGACATCCCCCTCTTGGAGACGCCCTCGCTGTATGTGATGCCCACGCGGGTCTCAGCCCCGTTGTGTCCGCCCGTCACATCCAGCAGACTCCGGCCCTGTATCTTGTGGGCCCATGAAGTGCAGTACTCATCGGTGGCCATGCTATTGATATCCCCCTTCAGCAGGCCGTCCCACAGGGCCAGCCGGTCCTGTTCCGACTTCAGCGAGGGGTAGGTGTGGTACTTCATGCCGTCGGGCTCTTTGTAGGCCTCGGCATTCCATGTCACGTAGTTGTGCAGCGTCTCCGAGTAAACAGGCATGCCCTTGCCCCGGGCTTCTTGGATCGCAGCCACACCCTCCCGCGCGCTCACATGCACCATGTAGATGGGACAGCCTGTCCATTCCGCAGCACGAAGGACACGCCGGAAGGAGATATCCTCCGACATGTTGGAATGCACCTCGTGCAGCCTCCAATGCTCGGTATGCTCCTCCTGGGTGAGCTTGTCGTACATATACTGCACCATGTCATCGTCTTCCGAGTGCACCATCAGCATCCCGCCACTGTCCTGCACCTGCTCCATCAACGACGACAAGTGGCCCATACCCACGCGCCGCGGCTCGGTCAGTTGGGCAGGCCTGATGTCAGTGGTGAATATCTTGAAGCTGGGGTAGCCCGCCTGCACCGCTTCCCGAACTTGGGGATTGATGACATCAGCGGCAATTTCCGGCAGCAGCATGATGTGGTAGCCATAGTCGCAGTAGGAATTGCCCCGCCAGCGGCCGTCCCGCTCCGCAATGGCGGCCTCAATGGTGCTTCCGGGCCTTACGATGGCAAAGTCCAACAGCGTGGTGGTGCCTCCGAATAGGGACGCACGGCTCACCTGCTCGGGCGGGGCCGTCTCCTGGCCGGGCATGCCCATCACTGGCGCCGCCACATGGGCATGAGGCTCTACGCCTCCGGGAACAACGACCTTGCCCAATGCGTCTATCACTTGCCCTACGTCGGAAGGCAGCGACCCCGGCTGGGCCACTGCCACGATCTTGCTTCCCTCAATGGCAACATCCCATCCCCCGACACCCCACGGCGCTACCACCATGCCACCCCGAATAACCAAGTCGATCATGGCGCCTCCTCTTGTCTAGGTTAACGTTAGATGCAACTATCCCGGACCGCCTCCCAGCTTGGCCCGGCATTAACGCGCCACAATATACCATAGGAACGAAAGCAATTAACCCTCCGCCAACCGCCCCGAACCATTGACTATCAATAGTATCCCCACCACCAGCAGCACAGCAGCCATCACCATCAGGAGCCCATTCACGCTGATTCGCCCCGTCAAGCGGGCACCAAAATACGTCCCCACCATAGCGGGCACCGCCATCACCGCCAGCACTATGAGGTCCAACTCCCCTTGAATCCCATGCCCGATGAAGCCAAACGCTCCCAGAAACGACCCAATCATCAGGTTCGAACCAGCCGCGATGCGCGGGTCGGCCCGCATCACACGGATGATGATGGGCAGTCGCACGCTACCGAGAATCAGACCCACAGCCCCACCTACCAGCCCCACCGTGAACCCCAGCACCGCCTCCACCGCACCGCGCTTGCTCGCTAGGAACACCGACCGTGGGTCAAGAGGCTCGATAACACTGCCAGGAGTCACCAAACTCACCTTGCGTACCATCAGGAAGAACTCAATACCCTGCCAAGCAACGAAGATGCCAGCCCCCAGCACCAAGACTCCAACAGGGACAAGCGAAGCAGCGAATCCTCCGATGAAGGCCCCCACGATGGCAGGCACTCCAAGATATAGAACGATGCGCCAGTCCACCCGCCCTTCCCGTAGGTGCCGGAACCCGCCCACCATTGCGCTCAGTGTGCTGACCAGGATGTTGGTGCCCCCGGCCACCCCAGCCTCCATGCCAATCAGCAGCATCGCCGGCAACCGCATCGTGCCCAAGGCCAGCCCTACCATCCCGCCCAACACCCCCACAGCCAACGAGATGACCGCCAGAATGGCAATCTCCCAAGCCACCAAGCCTTCTGTGAACTCAAGCAACATGCGAATTCCAGCCCGAGAATGATGCTAGTGTGGGCAATGCCATCAATTCAGAAGCGCAGCCCGGCAGCAGTCTACAACCGATGAGCGCGCCAGGACAGAGGTTGCAGGGCCCAAGGTTGCAGAGCCAGAGGAAGCAGTGGCGAGGCTCCAGTGGCCTTCACCGATTCCTTCGGCGCAGTCGGCATGCGGGCCAACGACCCCGAAGACTTGGCCACGCTGATACCCGAGGCCCTAGCGCTTCAGAGGCCAGTGGTCATCGACGTGCCCTTCGGCGAGATGCCCATACCCCGCGCCCCCTACATCGCCCCCTTCTACGCCCTCCCATGGACTCAACCCCAGGAAGGCCTCATCCCATCCTAGGAGGGTTGCCCGTAATGCCTTTAAGGCACACCACCAGACTGAGCGGCCTCGCCTTGACATAAGGCTGCCCCCACTCGACAATCGCCGGAACATGACAAACCCCACTAGCTGTTTGATGTTCGAATGGGTAACCTGACGGACATTGACGTTACCGGAAAGGTCGCAGGGAAATCCGGTAGTGTGCTTGGTGCGGCTCATGAGCACCTCGTAACCGGCCTCTTAATGCGGTTGGGGTTTGACGTATCGGTCTGCAGTGTGACCACGGCGAACTATGACCTCTTGGTGCAGGCGTTCACCAACGGCCCGGAATCCCCTGAAATGCTACTCAAGGCCCAAGTGAAGACGTGTCAGGGCAGCCTCAACCTGATCGGCGGCGGACGAGGCGGTGTCGACAGGATAACCATCTCTGGGGTGAAGACGTACAAATATACCGAGGCCCACTGCGACCTTATGATCGGAGTAAGCCGGAACGACCTTGACCTGTACCTTTTCCCCGTACGGTTTGCCCACCTCTATAACACCTCGGTGTCCCTGCGAAAGATTCGCATGCTACGGAACAACTGGAGCACCCTGTTAAACTGGAACGACACGTATCTTTCAAGCCTGCAGAATTCACTCGTCAAGTAAGCTCCGCTGATGGATCTTTACGCGATATAGCGATTGGCCCCGAAAGGTTATGCCCAGATGACCGTCACACCCACAGCACCCAAGCGCACAACGCCCCCTCACAATGGCTCCGCCCAATCCGAATTCGTTTCCTTCCGCAGCGAGGCCCCCAACATCCCCTCCACCAGCTATGCCACCTTCGGCCTCTACCGCTACCCCGCCAAGTTTGTGCCACAGGTTGTATGGGGAGCTCTGTCGCGTTACGCACTTGCAGGAGATTCGGTACTCGACCCCTTCGCCGGCTACGGCACCGTCGGCACCGTCGCACGTACCCAAAGCAATCCCTACGAACTGTGGGACCTGAACCCCTTGATGCCCACATTCCACGCCCTATCCATCATGGAGCCTCCGGATGTTGAACCCGATGCCTTGGTGAGTGCCATAGGGGCGCACAAGGGCAGCTTCTTCCCCCAGTGGCGCAACTTGGGGTACTGGCACCACGAAGCGTTTCTCCCCGTGTTGGGCCGAGCGTGGGACTTCTACCATAACCTGCCCGACGGCGGCCCCAAGAACGTTCTGCTCATACCCCTCCTCAAGGCCACCCAGCGCTACTCCTTCAACGACGAGAAGCGTCAGAAGCTCTCCCAGTCCCCACTGTCACGCCGCCGCATCGAAAAGCTGCTGCAGCAAGACTGGGAAGCCGGGTTCTACCGGATGCTGCATGACGGCATGAATCAGGTGCTAAAGGGCCAGCGCCAGTACCAAGCCATGGCCCCAGCCAATGTTGAGTCGTACGCATACGGCGGCATCAACACCCTCACCCAACCCTTGGAGCGAGAGCACGACATCCTCCTCACCTCACCCCCCTACATGCAGGCCCAAGAGTACATCCGCCGCTTCAAGATGGACCTCTTATGGCTCGGCTGGTCCGAGGACCAGGTGCGCAACCTCGGACGCATGGAAATGCCCTACCAGCGGGTGGACGAGGTCCCCATCCACTCCCCCACCTACGAGGAATACCTAGAGAAAATCCAGGAGCCCCACCTCAGGCTCCTCTACCAACGCTACTTCTGGGGAGTGTTCGGCGCCCTCACCCGCCTCCAGGAGAGCATCCGCCACCACCTGCTCCTCTTCGTCGGTCCAGCCTCAGTGCGAGGCATGCCCATACCCATCTCCGACATCGCTGTCGAGCACTTTAGCCACATCGGCTGGCATCACAAGACCACCCTGGTAGACAGCATCGTCTCCCGCGCCATGTTCTTCTACCGCGCCAACCCTGCCACCGGCGAACCCGACCCCCGCATGACCACCGAACACCTAGTAGTCCTCGAACGCCCCCGCCACCAGTAGCCCTCAGTGGAACTTCGTCATTCCGGCTTTCGCCGGAATCCAGAGGACGTGCTCGGTTAGACGCTGCTTTTGCCTTGGGCCTGTTTCTTTTCTTCCCAGCCTCCAAGGGACCCCTGCGTAACCCTGGGACGAGATACACAGGATCCCCTTCATCCTTCAAGAGAAAAGGCTGGGGTTGTTCTAGAGAGTGCTGGCGATACGTAGCTATAACGCCCATGGGTTGAAGAACTGCAGCGAGGGAGCCTACGATTTTGCTGGGTGCCGTGGCAATCCATGCTACGGCTAGAAAGGGAAGTCGCAATGTCTACGCGTCTAGCGGTTGCTGCCTTGGGTGTCCTCTCACTGGGAATCATCGCCCTCACGGTGCTGGGAGTTCTGGCCTACATAGACCTGCGCGACCGTGTCTACGCCGCCGAGTCCAGCGTCAATGACCTAAGCTCGACCGTCTACGAGAACAGCAACGCTGTCTACTCCAGGCTTGCCCAGTTGGACAACCTTGAATACCAGATGCTTGACCTCAAGGACGACCTAGAGGGGATGCAGTCCCAAGTGAACGGGATAAAGCCTCCCTCGTCGTTCCCGCGAAGGCGGGAATCCACGGCCCGGACTCCCTCAGCAAGCCTTTCCCCCAAAAACCGTACCGGCCCCCCCCATGACATAAACCCTTTGACAGGCCCCCGACCTCCCGGTACCATTAATCAAGCGCAGGCAGGGGACTGACCCCTCAAGGGTCCCCCCTGCCTTTTCTTTTTCGCGCCCAACCTTGCTTTTTGGAGGACCCGATGAGGAATACGTGGGAAAATCGAAGAGCCCATGCCCCGTAAAAACTCCCTCAGCCCAAGCCACCCCAAAACCAGAAGATGGGACCGCGTGAGCAGCTATGCACCAGATACGCTGGTAGGACCAATGGGGCCGGTTTCAGATACGAAAAACGCGTCCCAGCTCAACCAAAGCCCCAGTGCAGCTACGAAGACGGGCTTCCTCTCAGCCCGCCACCATCCCTTTGGAGTATCCGATGACCCGAAAATGCGGCAAATCCGGCAAGCTGGCCCAGATACAACAGCGCGGCCAACGCGGCATGTTTCAGATACGAAAAACGCGCCCCAGCTCAACCAAAGCCCCAGTGCAGCTACGAAGACGGGCTTCCTCTCAGCCCGCCACCATCCCTTTGGAGTATCCGATGACCCGAAAATGCGGCAAATCCGGCAAGCTGGCCCAGATACAACAGCGCGGCCAACGCGGCATGTTTCAGATACGAAAAACGCGCCCCAGCTCAACCAAAGCCCCAGTGCAGCTACGAAGGCGGGCTTCCTCTCAGCCCGCGCCATCCTCTTCGGAGTATCCGATGACCCGAGAATGCGGCCAAATGCGGCAAGCTGGCCCAGATACAACAGCGCGGCCAAGCGGCATGTTTCAGATACAAAAAAATTAGTTTCAGCTACGCCTGTGGCCGCATCCCAGCTACGAGTTCGAAGCGTATGCCGCATGCCCCCGCCACAAGGCAACTCAGCCCCGCCTGCGGGTTATCTCCACACCAGCGCTCTCCAGCCGGGAATCCCGGATGGGTGGCTGCGTCTTCCGCACCCGCACTCTCACAGCATCGACGGCGAAGCCACCCAGTACGGCATCCGCAATATCCTGCGCCACCGTCTCCAGCAGGTTGCGCGGAGGCCTCTCCATCACCCGCCTCACCGCGCGGTAGACCTCCGCATAGTTGATGGTGTCCCCAAGGTCGTCGGACGCCCCAGCGATGGACAGGTCGGTTTCCAACTCAAGGTCCACCACGAATGGCTGGCCCAATGTTCTCTCTTCGATATCGTTGCCATGGAACGCGAAGAAGCGCATGCCATCCAAGATGATGCGGTCAGGCATTGTTCACTCCTCTGCGGCCCTTCGTGCCCTAATTGGGACTGGACGCAGCCTCTATGGCTTGCGCGCGCGCCAGCAGGTCCCTAGCCCGCTTCACAACAGGCACGTCCACCATATTTCGGTCCAACGCGACCGAGCCACGGCCCTCAGCCTCGGCCTCCTCCCAAGCCTCCACCACCCGGCGGGCATACTCCACGTCTTCAGGCCAAGGGCTGAACATGCGGTTGAAGGTATCGATCTGGGACGGGTGAATAGCAAACTTGCCCTTGTATCCCAGGCTCACGGCCCGCCCCACATCCGCTTCCAACCCTTCCTGGTCACGGAACCTGACGTACACCCCATCAAGGGCAACGACCCGCGCCGCCCTAGCCGCCACCGCCACCTGCGCACGGGCGTGGTAGACCTCCTCACCCGACTCAGTCCGGCGTACCCCCATGTCCTGAGTGTAGTCCTCGCCACCGAACGCCACCCCCACTATCCGGGGCGACGCCGTGGCTATCTCATAGGCAAAATGCACCCCGCGAGCGCTCTCCAGCCACGGTATCAAGCGCAGCCTGCCCCGCTCCAAGCCGTGGGAGGCCTCCAGCGCACCGGCAATGCGCTCCATCTCCCGTATATCGAAAGTCGACTCCACCTTCCCCAAGCTGACCCCGTACAAGTGCGGCCCGATGACAGCATCCAGTTCATCCTTGGTAAGACCGGTATCCAGCGAGTTAAGGCGCACCATCAGCTTCTGTCCGTGAGCGGACAAGCCGGGCGCAACCCGCTGCACCATATCCCGCGCAGCCACCTTCTCTCCCGGAGGCACCGAGTCCTCCAAGTCGGCCACGATCACGTCAGCGGGGAAGTCTCGCGCCTTCTCCAGCATGTTGGCCCGGTTGCCGGGAACGAATATCAGACTGCGCAGCAGTTCCAAGGGGAATTCTCCTATCTGGGCCCATCGGCTTGGGCTAATCGCCCTAGGCTTATCGAGCAGAAGTGTCAGCCAGCCATCGCAATCATTGCCCCTCCCACACGTCGGCGATATAATCGCACAGACTTTTCGAAAAGGGTAGGACGTTGGTTAGCAGAAACGACTTCCGCAGTGCGATGGGCAGATTCGCCACTGGCGTGACGGTAGTGACCACCCTCGACGAGGCGGGCGAGGTCCACGGGATGACGGCCAACTCCTTCACCTCCGTGTGTCTGGAGCCACCGGCGATCCTCGTGTGTGTCGCCCACAACGCCCGTACCTATAACTATGTAGAAAGCAAGGGCACGTTCGGCGTCAACGTCTTAGGGGTGGATCAACTACCCGTGGGCCAGTATTTCGCCAAGAGACCTGAAGACCGGACGGAGGAAATCGACTGGAGCTACTCCACTTCGGGCGACGGAGTCCCCCTGTTGGATGGCTCTATGGTCTCCATGGCTTGTCGCGTTCTGGGCTCCCACGTTTACGGCGACCACACAATCTACGTGGGCTGCGTAGAAGAGATGATACTGGGGGAGACCGCCGCGCCCTTGCTCTTCTACGAAAGTCGCTGGAACACCAACGTGGAGGCCAGCATCGACTAGCCGGAGCGGGCTATGCCTGTCCACATTTCGTTCGAGTCAGTAGCTGCCCGTGCAGCGTGCTCTCGACTCCGGCGCCTTTCGTGAATGGACCCATTTTGCGCCATTAGTATGAACAGCCCGGGCTAGACGAGGCTGGCTACAAACTCCTCTATCGCCTTGTTAACCTCGTAGGGCTTTTCCACCTGCGCAAAGTGGGTCGCCCCCTCGACGACCGTCTGCCTCGCTCCGGCGATCTTTTCCTTCAGATAGTTGCTGTACTTCACCGGCGTCATCACGTCCTCGGAGCCACAGATGATGGCAGTGGGCAGCGATATCTCCTGCACATTTTCCATGATGTCGAACCGGTCACAGCACGTCAGGTCGTTATGCTGGACGGCTGGCCCCACCTCTTCTCCCTTGCGCATCAGCATGTCGTGGATGTCTTGGGGTATCCTTTCGAAGGTAGCTCGCCGTATATCAAGCCATGGCCCCAAGTCCTTCTCGCCTTCTTTGGCCTGGTGCAGGTACTGGGGGGCGACCCGTAGCCGGGCGCCTGTGCCCAAGAGGATGAGACCCCGGATTTCTTCGGGGTACATGAGGCCGAACTGCTGGGCAATGGCCCCGCCCATGGAGTGACCACAGAGAATCACGTCCTTGTAGCGACGCGCAGTAATGAAGCCCCGTACCCACTCGACGTAACCCTCTATGCTGTTGCATGGCTTCCCAGCCGGATGACCGGGGAGATCCAAGCCCTTGGAATTGCGGAAGTGCCTCATCTGATAATAGAAAGTAATGCTGGACTCTCCCGAGCCATGTATAAACACCAATTTCATCTTCGGCTCCTTTGCCGCGTAAGAAAATGTGAGGGGAAATCGTCCGCCTGTCTACCAGACCCCTGCCGCAGACCCAGCGTGGAATCTTATACGCCGCCACCTCGGCAATCAAGACAAAAAAGGCTGTGCTCGGACCCACCGCGAGGTCGCCGCAAACGGCCCTTACTCCTCCGAGCTATCCTCACCGTCGTCATCCACTTCCTCCAGCTCAGCGGAGGCACCGTTACGGGAGCCAGCCCCAGCAGCGACGGGTACTTCAGCCTCGGCAGGGGGGGCAACTGGGTCTTCCCCATCGACTAAGGCGTCATCACTCCTGTCTTGAGGCGCCATACATGTCAGGGAGGCGACGTAGTCATCCTCCACCTTGTCGCGCCATATCCGGACGCCCTGAGTGTTGCGACCCACCACGCGGAAGTCCTGTAGGCTCACCCTTATTACCTGGGCCTTGGCTGAGATGAGCATGATTTCCTGGTCATCAGTGTCGGTCACCACGCGGGCGGCCACTACCCGGCCGGTCATCTCGCTAACGCGGAACGTACGTACGCCGAGACCATTCCGTCCCTGTTGCCGGTAATAGGCTAGGTTAGTGCACTTACCATACCCGTTGCGGCTGGCTGTCAACAGGAAACCGTTCTGGAGGGCGACATCCATGGCCACCACTTGGTCTCCCTTGGCCAGCTTCATGCCACCCACGCCTCCCGACTGTCGCCCGGTCTGTCGCACTTCCGACACGCCGAAGCGGATGGACTGCCCCATCTCGGTCACCAGTATGACGTCTCCGCCCTCTTTGACTACCCGGGCTGAGACCACCTCGTCGCCTTCCCTTAGGTTCATCACTATCAAGCCCTTGGCGCGTATCCCCGCCAAGTCTCCGGGGCGCAGCATCTTCACCTGACCGCGACGAGTGGCCAACACGAACACGTTGCCCCGCTCGCGCAAGTCGGGAACGGCCAGCACTGCATTCACCCGCTCGCCATTGCCTATGGGAAGCAGGTTGATGATGGGGGTGCCTCGTGTAGTACGAGAGCTGTCTTCAGCGATGTCGAAGCATCGCAGTGGGTACGCCCGACCGCGGTTGGTGAAGAAGAGCACCGTATCGTGGGTGTCGGCTACTAGGAGCTCCTGTAGGGAGTCGTCATCGCGGGTGGACATGCCTCGCACACCCTTGCCTCCACGGTGCTGCCGCTTGTAGGTCTCGGCAGGTATGCGCTTGATATAGCCCCTCTGACTGAGGGTCATTACCATTTCGGCGTGGTGAATGTAGTCCTCACGTCCCAGTTCGGTGGTCTCTTCCTCGCTGATATAAGTGCGTCTTTTATCGCCGAACTTCCGTCTGAGGGCCTGCGTCTCGGTCTTGACGGCTGCCAGCACCTTGGCTGGATCGGCCAGCAGGGCCTCATGCTCGGCAATGGTCTTCTGTAGCTCCTGGTACTCATTCTCCAACCGCTCGCGCTCCAGAGCGGCCAAGCGGCGTAGCTGCATGTCTAGGATAGCTTGGGCCTGCACCTCAGTGAGAGTGAGGTCGTCCATCAGGTTCTGGCGCGCCGTCTCCACGTCTTGCGAGGCCCGGATGATGGCAATCACCTCATCCAGCCGGTCTAACGCTAGCCGCAGACCTTCCACTATATGAGCGCGGTCCTTGGCTTTCTGCAGCAGGAACTCAGTGCGTCGCACAATGACCCGCTGGCGGTGCTCAATGAATAGTTGCAGTGAGCGACGCAGGCCCAACACTTGGGGCTGACCATCCACTTGGGCCAACAGCATGACGTGGAAGGCGGTCCGCAGCTGGGTGTGACGGTACAGGTTGTTCAGCACCACCCTAGCGTTGGCGTCGCGCCGTAGCTCCACCACCACCCGCAGGCCTTGGCGGTCCGACTCGTCCCGTATATCGGATATTCCATCCACACGGCGTTCGCGCATCAAGCCCGCGATCTTTTCCACTAGGGTCGCCTTGTTCACCTGATAGGGCAGTTCGGTGATGATGATTTGCTCGCGGTTACCCCGCATCTCCTCGATGGTGGCATTGGCTTCCACCACGATGCGTCCTTGGCCCGTCTCATAGGCAGAGATGATGCCCGAATGGCCCCGAATGATGCCCGCCGTCGGGAAGTCAGGGCCTGGGACGAACGCCATCAGCGCCTGAGTGGTTGCTTCGGGGTGGTCAATCAAGTGGGCGATGGCATCGCAGATTTCGGTGAGGTTGTGGGGAGGGATGTTGGTCGCCATGCCGACGGCGATGCCGGACGCTCCGTTGATCAGCATGTTGGGCAGCCGGGCTGGCAACACCGTAGGCTCCGTCAGCGTATCGTCGAAGTTGGTGGCGAGGTCGACGGTGTTGAGGTCGAGGTCGGCGAGCAACTCTTCCGAGATCGAGGCCAGACGGGCCTCGGTGTACCGCATGGAGGCGGGCGGGTCATCGTCTACGCTGCCGAAGTTGCCTTGGCCGTCCACCAAGGGGTAGCGCATGCTGAAGTCCTGCGCCATACGCACAAGGGCGTCGTACACCGACGCGTCGCCGTGGGGATGGTACTTGCCCAAGACCTCCCCAACGATCCGGGCGCACTTCTTGTAAGCGGTGCCGGGGCGCGAGCCTATCTCGTCCATGGCATAGAGAATTCGCCGCTGCACGGGCTTTAGACCGTCGCGCACATCGGGCAGAGCCCTCGATACGATGACGCTCATGGCGTAGCTGAGATAGGATGTCCGCATCTCTTCATCGATGCGGACCGGAAGCACGGTACCGGAGGTGGTCACGTTCCTCTACCCCCCAAGAGACTGTATGTCAGCCATCTCTGAACCACTAAATGCTAGATGATTGAGGAGAATATTTTACCAGAACAGCGGACGCCCTGGCATCGCACTAAGGCCCCATGTTCGGCCACTAGCGGGCTCCTGCTCATTCGGGCTTTATACGCTGTACGAAGCACGTGAACAGGTTGGTGAAGGCCCGGGGAGTCTCCCCTATTCTTTCCGGCTGAAATTGGACTCCGATGACCCAATCGTGGGCCGGACTCTCGACGGCTTCCACCACCCCATCTTCCAGCGAGTAGGCCGATGTCAGCAAGCCAGGGGCGCGTTGGGCCTCGCGGAGGCCACGGCGGTGCCAACTGTTCACGCGGAAGAATCCTCCTGGCCCTAGGATGGCCGATAGCTTGCTACCAGGGGTTACGTACACCTGATGGCGAACTACCTCCCCAGCCTCGTCCTTCGGGGCGTGGTCCGGCAACTCGTCCAGCAGTTTCCCGCCAAACGCCAAGTTCAGAAGCTGCATCCCCGAGCCGATGGCCAACACCGGCACATCCATCTGCAAGGCCTGTTGAAGGACCGCCCCATGAGCCGTGACAAAGTCGGGACTGCTCGCGCCCACCAGATCGGCGCCACCTCCGATGAGCAACGCATGCGCTGCCTGCATCGCTTCCTCGGCAGATTCCGCGCCAATCTCTGTAGGAAGGTGGCACAAAGGAACGTCAAAGGGAGCGAGAGCTTCCGCGTAGGCTAGGGAGGTGGCCTTGTGGGAGCAGCAAAGGGCGATCAACGACATGCTGTTTCTATTCTACCCTAATGGTAGACCCAAGTCTGCTTTTTCGGCTTCACGGACTTTGGAACGCCTTTGCTAAGTTGACCGGAAACTGCTATGCTCTGCCCGATAAAATCTTTCGCTCTCCCGGAACTGCCGGGAAACATCGTAGGCCGAGAAGGAGACGCAGAAATTGGTGGCCGAGTCTACAGTGACCCTACGCCAGGCAGCCACCCGATATGCTGCCACCTTGCCGTCCGCGGACCGCGGTGTCGAGCAGCCAGCCGTCGAAGGATTCGTGCGCTGGTGCGGGCGTGACCGGTCGGCTGAAGAACTGACACCCCAAGAGATTGAGCAATACGGCTCATGGGTGACCAATGAGGGCTCGGATCCCACCGCCAAGCTGGTCTCCGTACGCTCTTTCCTGACATACCTCCGCAAGAAGAAAATCGTCCAAGGGTCGCTGGCAACGCATCTGCGCGTACCTAGGACCAGACGGACAGACTCAGCAGCGTCTAGGGCTGCCGGACCCGAGGTTGCGCTCTCCGCTGAGGGACGCGCCAACTTGGAGACCCGTCTGGAAACGCTGCGCGGCGAGCGGGTCGCAGTAGTTGGCGACATTCAGCGGGCCATGGCGGACAAGGACTTCCGCGAGAACGCCCCGCTCGACGCCGCCAAGGAGCGTCAGGGCAAATTAGAGGCGGACATCCGCGAGTTGGAGCATACGCTGGCTAGGACGGTGTTACGACAGAACGCCGAGGCCTCCACCACAGTGCGGCTGGGACATACCGTGCGCCTCAAGGAACTGATCTCGGGTAAGGTCACTCAGTACACCCTCGTAGATGCTGCCGAGGCCGACCCCGGTTCCGGCAGGATATCCTCCAGCAGCCCAGTGGGCCGCGCCGTGTTACTGAAGGCCGTGGGCACGGAGGTCAGCGTCACCGCTCCGAGAGGCACCGTCGTCTACAAAATCGAAGGGGTGACAAGCTGAACCGGCCTCGCAGTGCCAAAGCCAGCAGCCCAACAGGCTAATCCCGATACGGAACAGCTCAGAGGAAGAGATATGCCGACTTTTGTAAACCCCGAGAAGTGCGACGGCTGCAGGGCTTTGACACGACCTGCCTGCCAGTACATTTGCCCCAACGACCTAATGAAGCTGGACACCGACATCGGGCGCGCCTTTAACCAAGAGCCCGACGCCTGCTGGGAGTGCTTCGCTTGCATCAAGATGTGCCCACAATCGGCCATCGACCTGCGGGGCTACGCCGATGTGATGCCTCTTGGCGCCACAGCGACGCCTCTGCGGGGCACCGACAGCATCATGTGGGCAATCAAGTTCCGGGACGGGACCCTGAAGCGGTTCCGCTTCCCCATCCGCACCACTCCGTGGAACTCCATTGAGCCCCATCAGCGGGCCGACGACCCCAACGAGGAAAACCTGAAAGACCCCAGCATGTCGGCTGAGTCCCACTATCTAGGTGTGGAGGAACTGCCCGCTCCCGTTAGATAGCAAGCACATCCACGTTCGGGCTCTGCCCTAGGACGGGGCAGGCAAGGACGGGCGATACCTTCAATCCAACCATTCGACCAAGAGAATAGCGAAAGTAACTCGCTCCAGTCACAAGGCGGTTTAGCAATGGCGGACTACAGGACCGAAGTCGTCGAGTGCGACGTGCTTATCGTCGGCGGGGGCATGGCTGGCTGTGGTGCAGCCTACGAGGCAGCCCACTGGGCCAAGTTGAAGGGTATGCGCGTAGTGCTGGTTGAGAAGGCCGCCATTGAACGCAGCGGCGCCGTAGCCATGGGCCTGTCCGCCATCAATATGTACATAGGCATGAAGTGGGGCGAGAACACCCCCGACGACTTCGTCCACTACGTACGGAACGAGACCTGTGGCCTCTCCCGGGAAGACCTGACTTACGATATTGCCCGCCATGTGGATGCCACGGTGCACATGTTCGAGGAGTGGGGTCTCCCCTTCTTCAAGACTCCCGAAGGTCGTTACGTGCGCGAGGGCCGCTGGCAGGTCATGATCCACGGCGAGTCCTACAAACCCATCGTGGCCGAGGCAGCCAAGGCAGCCATCGGCGACGGCAACATCTACGAGCGAGTATTCGTATCGCATCTACTGACCGACGCCGACGACCCCAATAAGATCGCAGGGGCCGTTGGATTCAGCGTCCGCGACAACATCATCTACGTGTTCAAAGCCAAGGCAGTCATCTGCTCCTGTGGTGGCGCGGTTAACCTGTGGCGCCCCCACGGTGTGGGTGAGGGCTTGGGCCGGGCGTGGTACACCGTGTTCAACAACGGCTCGGTCTACGCACTGATGGGCCAAGCCGGGGCCGAGCTGAGCCAAATGGAGCACCGTATCGTACAGACCCGCTTCAAGGACGGGTACGGCCCTGTGGGCATGTATTTCCTGATGTTCCATAGCAAGGCTACCAACGCCTATGGCGAGGAGTACGAGAAAACTCGCCTGCACGAGTTGGCCGGTTGGCAACCTTACGCCTACGCCTCCCCCATGCCAACACCGCTGCGCAACCACCTAATGCTGCGGGACATTCAAGAGGGCAAGGGGCCCATTTACATGCGCACCGCCGAAGCCCTGCAGAACCTGATGGAGGGCGCCGACTCTACAAGGCGTAGGGCGGTGGAGAGCGACGCTTGGGAAGACTTCTTGGACATGACCATCTCCCAAGCTCTGCTGTGGGCCTCCAACAACATTGACCCCGCCGTCACCGACTCCGAGTTGGTGCTTACCGAGCCCTATCTCATGGGTTCCCACGCAGGCACCTGTGGCGCTTGGTGCAGCGGGCCGGAAGACGTGGCCCCACCGGAATACTTCTGGGGCTACAACCGCATGACCACGGTGCAGGGCCTCTTCGCTGCTGGCGACGGATGTGGCCTGTCGGCCCACAAGTTCTCATCCGGCTCCTACACCGAGGGCAGGCTGGCGGCCAAAGCCGCAGTCAACTTTGCCTACGACTATCCCAAAGCTCCCAACGTCGACGGCGCGATTGTTGAGCAGATACAGCGCGACATCTGGGCCCCGCTGATTCGCTTCGAAGAGCACCGGTACGCCACAACTCGCGACGACATCAACCCCAACTACCTGCTACATAAGCAGGCCCTGCACCGTCTGCAGAAAATCATGGACGAGTACGCTGGCGGCTGGGGATCGGCCTACATGACCAACGAGCCCATGCTCAATCGTGGGCTAGAGCAGATGGCCATGTTAAAAGAGGATTTCGCCATGTTCGGCGCCCGCGACCTGCACGAGCTGCTGCGCTGCTGGGAAGTGATACACCGGGCCCACTGTGGCGAGACCCATATGCGCCACCTGCGCCATCGCAAGGAGACCCGCTGGCCAGGCTATTACTACCGTGGGGACTACCCCAACCTCGATGACGAAAATTGGAAGCACTTCATCAACTCCCACTTCGACAGGAATACCGGCGAGTGGGAATTCCGCGATCGCCCCTACATACAGGTGGTGCCCTAGCGCCGTCGCAGGGCAGCAGCAAGGGGAACACGTATCAATGGTTGAAGCAGGGGCGAGAGAGTCGGGTGTGCTCGTAATGGGCAGTGGCATGGCGGGCATCACCGCCGCCATTGAGGCCATGGAGGCTGGCAACGATGTCTTCATAGTGGAGAAAGAACCCTACTTAGGTGGTCGCGTCGCTGGCTTCAACAAGTACTTCCCCAAGCTGTGCCCGCCCTCATGCGGGCTTGAAATCAACTTCCGGCGCATCAAGAACGGCCACCGCCGTCTCAAGTTCTTCACCCTAGCCGAGGTGGAGCGTGTGTCGGGAGGCCCAGGCGCCTTTGACGTTACCGTGCGCCTAAACCCTCGGTTCGTGTTGCAGGACCGGTGCACCGCCTGCGGTCTGTGCGTGGACGTGTGCCCCGAGGAGCGCCCCAACCAGTTCAACTACGGTATGAGTACCACCAAGGCCATCTACCTTCCCCACGAAATGGCCATGCCCATGAAGTACGTCATCGAAGAGGGTTACTGCCAAGGCGACAGTTGCTCGAAGTGTGTCCAGATCTGCCCCACCGACGCCATCGACTTGCGCATGACGGCCAGCACCCTGAACCTGAAAGTGGCATCGATTATCGTCGCAACTGGATGGAAGCCCTACGACGCCACACAGCTGGACCTGCTGGGGTTTCAGTATCCCAACGTAATCAGCAACGTGATGATGGAGCGGTTGACGGCTCCAAATGGCCCTACTAAGGGGAAGCTACTGCGCCCCTCCGACGGGAAGCCTGCCAAACGAGTGGCCTTCGTACAATGCGCAGGCTCACGCGATGTAAACCACCTGCCCTACTGCTCTGGCATTTGCTGCCTCTCCTCACTGAAGGAGGCCACCTACGTGCGGGAGCAGTACCCCGACGACTCGCGAGTGTACATCTTCTACATCGACATACGCGCCCCGGGGAACATGGAGTCCTTCTACCGCAAAGTGGAGCAGGATGACCAAATCCGGTTCATCAAGGGCAAAGTGGCCAAGGTGGAGGAAGATCCCGCCACCGGCAACATCATCGTGGAAGCCGACGACATGGTGGGCGGGCGCAAGGTGCAGGCCACCGTCGACCTGCTGGTCCTATCCACCGGCATGGTGCCCAACACCAAGGATATGAACATTCCCGGCTTGCCTCTTAAATTGGACGAGTCGGGCTTTGGTATGGAGGACCGCTCCACCGGGGTCTACCTAGCAGGGGTGTCCCGTCGCCCCATGGATGTGACCTCCTCCACAAGGGACGGCACAGGGGCAGCCCTCAAGGCCATACAGACTACCTTCAAGATTAGAGAAGGGGCGTCGCAAGGTTAGCCATGCCGTCCAAGCCACGTACCTACGTTTGCACAGGTTGCAGCATCGGCGAGTGCCTCAACGCCAATAGGCTCGCTGAGGTCTCCGAGGGTGAGTTGGGAGTGCCCTCCACGGTTCACGGCCCGCTTTGCGTGCCTGAAGGCTTGGACTTCCTGCGCAAAGATATTCAGAACCACGGCACAGACCAAGCGGTGATCGTCGCCTGCTCCCACCGCGTCAACTGGGACGTGTTCTCCACAGAATCCCTAGGTGTGGAGACGGTGGAGCGGGTGAACGTGCGCGAGGGCGTGGCTTGGAGCAAACCCCCCCAAGAAGAGGAAACCCAAGCCCTAGCCGAAGACTACGTGCGCATGGGCATTGCCCGCGCCCAAAAGACCAACGTCGCGCCACCGAAAGTAGAGCCTACCCTGCGCTCCCTTCTAGTGGTGGGCGGGGGCATAAGCGGGCTGACGGCCTCACTGGAGGCGTCAGCTGCTGGCTCTGAAGTGGTGTTGGTGGAGAAAGAAGCGTCCTTAGGCGGCTGGCTTTCGCGCCTGCACAAACTCTACCCAACGCGAGCGCCCTACGGCGAGCTACAAGACACCGCCATTCAGGAACTTGCCGAGCGAGTCCAGAACGAGCCTCGGGTGCAGGTGATGACCTCCACCGAGGTGCAGAGCATATCGGGCAAGCCGGGCAACTTCGCCGTAGTCTTGAACCACGGGGGCGAGACCTCGGAGATAGGCGCTGGCGCCGTCGTGATGGCCACCGGTTGGCAGCCCCACGAGTCCAGCCAGCAAGAAGATATGGGCCTCGGCAGAGACCCCAATGTCGTCGACAGCATCACCATGGAGGAACTGGCCAGCCGCGGAACCATACGCAGGCCGTCGGACCGCAAAGCAGTGGAAAGCGTCGCCTTTGTGCAGCGGGCCGATAACGCCTTTTCCTTCGGCTCCAGCATCAGCGACTTGGTAGCCCTCAAACAGGCCCTCTACATCTCGGAGCAGAACCCAGGCGCACTAGCCTATATCATCTACGACAACATGGTGACCCCAGGTCTGATGGAGCTCTTCTATCGCGAAGTGCAAGAACACCCCGGCGTGGTGCTGACCAAGGCTGAAGTGGCAGAGGTCAGAGAGGGCGACAGGGGCGATTTGGTACTCGACCTGAAGAATAGCCTCATAGGCGGCGACCTGAAAATACAGGTTAACATGTTGGTGCTGTCGCGTGGCATGGCCCCCAGCACCGCAGCCGAAGACGTGTTGCACCTAGAATACCTGCAGGGCCCCCAAATACCCCTGAACCAACATGGATTCGCCGACTCCAACTTCATCTGCTTCCCCTATGAGACACGTCGCACCGGTATCTACGCCGCTGGTTGTGTGCGCGAGCCCATGGACGCCAACGCAGCGGCCGAAGACGCCACCGGGGCTGCTCTCAAGGCGATGCAGAGCTTGGAGCTCATAAGTCAAGGCGAAGCAGTGCACCCCCGTTCCCGCGACCTGTCACTTCCGTTCACTCTACTCCAAGGTTGCACCCAGTGTGGGCGCTGCACTGAGGAGTGCCCCTTCGGGGCCATCGAGCTTGACGAGCGTCGCTACCCTACGCTCAACTCCTCCCGCTGCCGTCGCTGTGGCATCTGCATGGGGGCCTGCCCCGTGCGGGTCATATCCTTCGACGACTACAGCGTGGAGCAACTCTCCAGCATGGTACGGGCCATCAAGTTCCCTGAAGACGAGAGCATCCCGCGGGTCATCGCCTTTGCCTGCGAGAACGACGCCCATCCCGCCATCGACATGGCGGGTATCAACCGGCTTCAGTCCGACGCCAGCGTCCGCGTGGTACCTCTGCGCTGCCTCGGCTCCCTGAACATCGTGCTGGTCACCGACGCCCTCTCCGAGGGGGTCGACGGTGTGCTGTTGCTGGGATGCAAGACAGGCGACGACTACCAGTGCCACTTCATCCATGGCAGCGAACTGGCCACCCGCAGGCTGGCCAACATTCAAGAGACCCTCACCCGGCTGATACTGGAACCGGAGCGGGTGAAGATGGTCGAGTTGGAAATCACCGATTACAACCAAGTGCCAGACTTGGTGAGCGAGTTCGTTGAACAGCTGAAAGCCATCGGCCCCAACCCCTACAAGGGCTTCATATAGCCTAGCCGACGACTGGCAACGATAGGTAGATGGCAGGTCAAGCTACTATAGGGACGCCCACCCAGCCCAACAGCGAGTTGGTGCGCCAGATGCTCGCCTACGGGGCCGACGACATGCAGCGCTGCTACCAATGTGGCACATGCTCCGTTGTGTGCCCCGAAACCCCCGATACCCAAGCCTTCCCCCGCAAGGAGATGGTGTGGGCCCAGTGGGGGCTGACGGATCGTCTACTCACTAACGGCGACGCTTGGCTGTGCCACCAGTGCAACGAATGCTCCATCCACTGTCCCCGCGATGCCAAGCCCGGCGACCTGATGGCAGCGTTGCGCCACTACCAGATCGAGCAGTACTCGGTGCCGGACTTCATGTCGAAGATCACAGGTGTTTTTCGCTACCTGCCCCTCGCGTTTATTCCTCCGATACTGCTGACCTTCTTCCTAGTTCTGGCGGCGAACATCATCCCTCAAGGCGGCCTGAACTTCCCCGACGAGCTGGCGCTTGTCGAGGAGTTCGGCAGGCCCATCCTGTTCAAAGAGTTCATCGATCACATCTGGATCGATGTCTTCACAATCATCTCCCTAGGCTTCGCTTCAGTCGTTGGTGCTTGGGGCGGATGGCGTTTTTGGAAGGGTATACGCAGTAGCGAGGTCGACCCTCCAGCAGTGCGCAAACCCTTTATAACCAGCTTTGCACTGACCATCGTGGATATCCTGAGCCACCGGCTGTTCCGCCTCTGCAAGAGAAACAAGGCGCGGGGCCATGCCCACGCTGGGATATTGTGGGGCTTCCTTTTGCTGTTCGCCGCCACCACCGGGGCCTTCGTATACTCCACCATCTTGGGCTGGGAATTGGCGCGCGTGCCTTGGGACCCCATCAAGGTGCTGGGGAACCTTGGGGGCGGACTGTTGCTGTTCGGCCTTACCTGGGTGTCGTGGCGTCGTCTGGCCAAGCGTGACGAGGTTGGGCGCACCAACTATTTCGACTGGTACTTCGTGGGCGTCCTCTACGCCGCGACGATCACTGGCTTTGTGGTTGAGATACTGCGGTACAGCGAACTCGCGACCGCCTCCTACTGGAGCTACATGGTCCACCTCAGCTTCTATTTCATGCTGTTCACCTACCTGCCCTTCACCAAGTTCGCCCACATAATCTACCGCACTCTAGCCCTGACGCATGGACGACAGGTGGGTCGGACTCCGGGTGTCCGATCGCCGCTAGTCCTCCTAGACTGACACGACAATCCGAGACTTAGGCTCGTTATCAAGGCACTCCGGCCCTGCATGGCGCCGCACTTTCTCCTCCTTGGAGAACCGCGACTTCCGGCTGCTCTGGTTCGGCATGCTGGCTTGGATGTGTGCCATGCAGATGCAGATGCTGGCCCGCGCCTACCTAGTCTACGAGCTTACCGACCACAACGCCGCCATCCTTGGTATAGTCAGCGCAGCGAACGCCCTGCCCCTGCTGGTGCTAGCCCTGTTCGGGGGAGTCATAGCAGACCGGCTGGAGGGCAAGCGGATAATCCAGCTGAGCCAGATATCCCTAGCCTTGCTGGCGCTGTTTATCGCCCTATCAATAGCCACCGACACCGCCACTTGGTACCACCTGTTGGGCGGTGCCATCCTCCATGGAGCATTGGTGTCCTTCATGATGCCCGCGCGGCAGGCCATCATCCCCCAATTAGTGGGGCAGGAGGGCATCAGCAACGCCATGGCACTGAACGCAGCAGGCATGAGCGCCGCCACCGTTATGGCCCCAGCCATAGCGGGAAACGTTTACGCCTACCTCGAGGCCGAAGGCGCCTATTACGTGATCACAGGGTTGTTCCTGTTATCGGTGATCCTCACGACCTTCCTTCCACACATCGATGCCAAGGGCACAGGCCGAAGATCTATGATGGCCGACATCAAGGCTGGTCTGTCATACATCGGACGGAGCCCGTTGGTGATGGTGCTACTGGTCACCGCCATGGCAACCACGATGCTGGCAATGCCCTTCCGGTTCCTCATGCCTGTGTTCGTGGTGGACGTATACAACCGTGGCCCCGAAGACATGGGGCTGCTGCTGACCATGATGGGTGTCGGCACCCTCATCGGCTCCGTATTTATCGCCGCCATAGGCCAGTGGCATCGGGGCCTGCTGCTCCTCGTCGGAGGAGCCATTTCAGCCCTTACCCTGCTGTCGGTAGCCCTCTTTCCCTTCTACTACCTAGCCGTGGGCCTGATGCTGTTCCTAGGGCTGGGAGACGCCGGGCGGCGGGCCTTGAACCAAGCCTTAGTGATGGAAGTGGCCGAGGACGCCTATCGTGGGCGTGTCTGGAGCGTGTTCATGATGAACTTTGGCCTGACACCCCTAGGCGTATTGCCTGCTGGCTTGGCCTCCGAATACCTCGGAGGCCAAGTGGCCATCGGCATACTGGCGGTCCTTCTGCTGTTCATCGTCGCTGTGTTACTGCTCTCTCAGAGGCGTCTGAGGGAGTTCAACTGAACTAAGGACTAGGGGCCCCCATCTCTTCACCATTAGGCCGTAAGGTGATTAAATGGGCTGGCAATGGACCTCCGAGGACGAGTCAACCGCAAGCAGGTGCGAGAAGGCGGCGGCGGCGGTGCCGACCTCCACTTTGACGAGATGATCGGCAGCTACGAGCTGAACATCTACCGCCACCGCAACAACAAAATCCGAGGCCTCGACAACTTGGAGCAGTTCCTGCAATCGCAGGGATGTCAGACTGTCCATATCAGCGACGTGCCCGCGCCCGTGGGGCCCGGCTACGACACCATCAGAGTGACTTGTGGGCACAGGGAAACCATACCTGTAGAGGCCCTGCGTCGCGCCCACAGCTGGGCCCACCGCCGCAACTTCCTCCACATGTTCCGCAAGCCTGGCGCCTCTCCCGGCGGCCTGACGGCGCCACGGTAGGCATCCTCCGTGGCATACTGCGTCAGGCTGGCTTGAAACCCAGCGAGATCGACGCCTTATAGCCGTTCCACTACCTTCTCGGCGCTTTCGCTTCCGGTCACACGACATGATATGGTGGCAACCCCAAGCTGACGACCGCCCTCCACGACGCCTCCCTCGCCTCGCCTGCCGACGCTGCGCTGAAGAGATGTGTGGCGCACCCGCAATCGCTGCTGCCGAATCCCTTGAACGCGGGCGTCAGGGTCTCGCTGACCGCGTCGGCCAAACCGCACTCCAACCTGTCCGTGGTCACCCCAACTATCGCATCTCGAAGCGCCCCTGCGGCCAGCAGCGCGTCCACATGCCACCTCATTGGCGGATGTGACCGCTGGCGATAGTCAAAGTGCCTCTTAAGGCGCTTCAGGCCTCCGGGGCCTCGGGCCGAGCCGACGTACACGTACCATCCGTCGAAGAGAAGTGTTCCCAGCTTGCCGACCTGTAGCGGGCCGTGCCCCTCCAAGAGCAGCAGGTAGAGGCCTTTCTCGTGCATAGCGAACGTCATCATGGGAGATCATACGCAAGGCCGCGGCTGTGCGCAGGCTTGGCCCAGCTTTACACAGATAGGCTGCCGCAGTATCCTACGGCCATTCTACCAGCGGGAGAACGGGGGCTCTGGGGCTCCCACTCTGACTCCCGGCACAGGCGGAGAGACCGACTTGCAATTCAGGGCACCCAGAGGCACAGCCGACCTCCTTCCCCAGCAACAGAAGTACTGGCGTCATATCGAGCGTACGTGCGTCAGCCTCAGCCACCAGTACGGTTTCTCTCGCCTAGATACGCCCGTATTCGAAAGTTCCGGGCTTTTCGACCGCTCCGTAGGCGCGGGCACCGACATTGTAGAGAAAGAGACGTATACCTTCCCCGACCGCGGGGGCGATATGTTGACCCTGCGCCCCGAAGGCACCGCCCCTATATGCCGCGCCTACTTGGAGCACGGCATGCACAACCTACCCCAACCGGTGCGCCTCTACTACTTCTGCCCTGTCTTCCGCTACGAACGCCCCCAAGCTGGCAGGTACCGCGAGCACCATCAGTTCGGACTCGAGGTTTTGGGGGACGCCGACCCCTCGGTGGATGCAGAGGTAGTCGAGTTGGCTTGGCGGATGGTAGCTCAGCTGGGACTGACCGACGTCACCCTCTACGTGAACAGCATTGGTGACCGCCAATGCCGCCCTGACTATGTAGCCACCCTGCGTTCCTACTACCAAGAGCACCATGACAACCTCTGCGTTGATTGCCGTCAGAGGCTGGACCGGAACCCGCTGCGCCTCCTGGACTGCAAGCGCGAAGGCTGCCGGCAGTACGGCAATGACGCCCCGCGCTCGGTGGACCACCTTTGCGACGACTGCCAGACTCACTGGGATCGGCTGCGCCTGTACCTCTCCCGCATGCAGATACCCTACCAAGTGGACCACCGTTTGGTGCGCGGCCTCGACTACTACACCCGGACAGTGTTCGAGATTCAGCCCCTGCAAGAGGGGGGCCAGAGCACCCTAGTGGGTGGTGGACGGTACGACGGCCTTATAGAGCAAATCGGAGGGAAGCCTACACCCGGCATCGGATTTGCCACAGGCATGGAGCGCCTGACGCTCAACCTGCAGCGCCAAGAGGTGCCAGTGAGCGACGACCCATCCCCCAGCTACCTCGTGGTCAGTGTGGGAGACGCGGCCCGTGAGACCGCCTTGGATGTGGCGGTGCGCATCCGACAGCAGGGCACCGGGGCCATCTTGGGCTCAGCCAGCCGCAGTCTCAAGGGGCAACTGCGCCAAGCCAACGCCCTCTCCATCCCCTACGTGGCTATAATCGGCGACGACGAAGTGGCAGCCGACAGCATCACTATTCGAGACATGGCGACCGGTGGGCAGGAGCGCCACCCGGTACCTGAATTCCTGGAGCAACTCTAGGACAGGTAGAAAGGACCCAGAGCACCCCCATGCTCAAGATAGGCACACCTGCGCCCGACTTCACCACCTGCCTTGCATCGGGAGAGATGTTTGTTCTCTCCCAACACAGGGGACAGAACGTTGTCATATTCTTCTACGTCATGGACTTCACTCCAGGATGCAGAGCACAGATCATCACGTTCCGTGACTCCTACGACCAATTCACGGCCAAAGATACTGCCATAATAGGCATCAGCCCCAGCACTCCCAGCCGTGCCGGGGAGTTCGCCGACGCCAACCGTGTCCCTTTTCCAATCGGGGGCGACCCTACAGCGCAGATACGCCGGCTCTACGGCATCAAGCGGCCCTTCGGCTTGGGAACATCACGGGCCACCTACGTTATAGACCCCCAAGGCATCATACGGGGCGTATTCCACAACGAAATAATGATGGGTAGCCACACACGGAATGCCCTCAAAACTGTGGATGCAATTGGTACCCTGGAACGAAACCTGTCAGCCTAGGACGAATCGGAACACCACACAGGAGGATCTGGAAATGCACAGAGCAGTAGATCTGAGCCACCCTTGGACGATACATACTCCGCCTTGGATGGGGTACGACTCGCCTCGCCTGTATTACACCCAGCGCCATTCCATGGGAGGTGTAGTAAGCCAGTGGCTGGAAACCCCGCTGCACGTCGGCACGCATCTAGACTCGGAGATGCACGGCTATAGCGGCGGCCGCGACATTGGCAGCGTACCTTTGGAAGACCTCTACGGCGATGGAGTCATCGTGGATATTAGCGACTTGGTGGGCGAATTCGACATCATCACGCCCGAGCACCTCACCCGCAACGTGGAAGTGCGCAAGGGCGACATACTCATCATCCACACTGGTTGGCACAAGTACTACCATCAGGGTCCAGAAGAAGATGAGGAGACCTACTTCTGCCGGCATCCTGGCCCCTACTTGGAAGTTGCCCAATGGTTCATAGACATGGAGCTCAAGTGGACTGGCACCGACACCGGTTCCGGAGACCACCCCATGAACACCGCCATACGTAACTTGCGCCCAGATATCCGCGAGGAGTTCGAACAGAAGAAGGGCGTTAAGGTCGACGAGATATTCCCCATGCGAAACTACTTCGCCATGCATCGTGTGCCTTTCCGCAAGGGAATCATCCATGTAGAAAACGTAGGCGGCGACATCGACCAAGTGCTCAACACGCGCTGCAAGATAGGCGCATTCCCTTGGAGGTTCGAAGGCGGCGAGGGGGCGATGTGCCGAGTGGTAGCCTTCTTGGAGGAGTAGCCATCCCCGTCGAACAAAAGGAGCGACCGAGAACATGAAGGCTGCGCAGCACCAAGGCAAGAGCCTGCTCTACCTGACCGTTGAGCCCGACGACTACGACGCCAGCCTGCAATACCCCCTTTTCATCCTGCTGCACGGGTTCGGGGCGAACATGCAGGACTTGGCGTCGTTGGCCCCAGCCATCAACCCGGAGGGCTACGTCTATGTCTGCCCCCAAGCTCCCCTCGCCTTCCAGGTAGGCGCGGGGATGGTGGGGTACGGCTGGACGCCTCGCGGACCGCAAGCCACCACTCAAGACATCCAGCAGGCAGAGGACGCCTTGGACACTTTCTTCGTGGAGATCATGGAGAAGTACCAAGTGGCTCCAGGCAACGTGGTACTCAGCGGCTTCTCCCAAGGCGGCGGCATGACATACCGGTGTGGCCTGCGCCAGCCCAACCTGTTCGCTGGCTTAGCGGTGCTTAGCGGCACACTCCCGGACCCGGAACGCCTCAAGGAGCATCTTCCCGAAGCGCGCGATCAACCCATCTTCGTGGCCCATGGCACGGTGGACTCCGTGCTACCCATAGACCGTGGACGCGCCGCCCACGAGTTCCTAGCGTCCGCGGGCTACCAACCCCAGTACAAGGAATACCCCATGGGCCACGAAATCAGCCCCGACGTGCTGGCCGACTTGGTGTCGTGGGTGTCAGGCGTGCTGCCACCTCTCGTGCGAGTGTAGGCCACAGGTACCATCATGTTGCGGTTGCCGCTAAGCTCCTAACCAAGCCCGCCCCATGCATCAAAAGAGCGACATGACACGCCCCATAACGAGCGCAGAACAAGCGGTGGTGGCCCCGACGGCTGTTTACAATTGGGTCCCCTCCTTGCTGGGACTGGACCTCCTCAACCAGTGGTACCTGGAGTACGACCCCAGAAACGGCACACTTGAGTTCAACCTTCGCTGAACACCACCCGAGCACCCCCGCCTAGACTGGTACTCCGTAGCTGGCTTATAATCCCGCCGAACCAGACCATACTTGCGCATTAGCTCTTTGCGAGGAGGAACGTGATGGCCGATGGAGCCATTCGAGTTGGAATTGTGGGCGCGGGCGGCATAGTACGCTCGCGCAACCTGCCCGGGCTACGGGCCATGCCTGGCGTTGAGGTCGTGAGCGTCGTCAACCGCAGTCGTGAGTCCAGCGAGCGCGCAGCTGCCGAGATGGAAATCCCCACGGTGTACGACAACTGGACGGACCTCATCGAGTCCAGCGATACCAACGCTATCTGCATTGGCACTTGGCCCTATATGCACTGCGCCATGACGTTGGCCGCCTTGGAGGCAGACAAGCATGTCCTCACCGAGGGGCGCATGGCGATGAACGCCGACGAGGCCCGCATCATGCTGGATGCGGCGCGCAGCAAGCCCCACCTCATCACCCAGATAGTACCCGGCCCACCCACCTTCCCCGTGGATAACGTGCTCATAGAGATGATCAACAGCGGGTTCTTAGGCGATGTGCTCTCGGTGGACATACGCGCCCTGCCCATAGGCCGACAGCCCCATCAGGCCTTCATCAATCCTGATGCCCCGTTCCACTGGCGCATGGACGCTGACGTCAGCGGGTATAACGCCCTCAGCGTGGGGATCGAGTACGAGTCTATGATGCGCTGGTTGGGGCCCGCCACGAAGGTGATGGGCAACACTCGCACCTTCACCACTCAGAGGCGCGACGAAGAGGGCAACCTGCGGTCTGTGCGCCTCCCCGAACTAGTCGACATCCTTGCCGACCTAGCCTGTGGCGCACAGATGCACATGAACGTCAGCTCCATATCCGGCATGGGCCCTCAGCACGAGATCTGGCTGTTTGGCAGCCAAGGCACGATTCACTGTGAAGGGGCCAACGTGTTCGCTGGGAAGCGCGGCGACACAGAGCTGAAGGAAGTCCCCAACCCGGAGGCATCGCGCTACAAATGGCGCGCCGAGGAGGAGTTCGTCAACGCCATCCGAGGCGTGGAAAAAGTCACCCGCACCCCCTTCGACGCAGGCGTACAGTACATGGAGTTCAGCGAGGCAGTAGCCCGCAGCTCCCAAACCGGAGAAGCAATATACCTGCCCCTGTAGACCCTCAGCATTTCCATACCGGTGTCGACTCAGATGGCGCCCTGTTCACGCAGGGCGCCAATCTCTTCCAGTGGGAGTCCCAAGAGCCCCTTTAGCACCTCATCCGTGTGTTCCCCCAAGGCGGGGGGACGCTGAACTGGCATGGGCGGGGATGCCGAGAGTTTCACCGGCGTCGACGGAGCCTTGAAGCTGCCAGTAGCCACCGGATAGTCGAGGTCGGCGAACATATCGCGAGCCTCCAAGTGAGGGCACGCCATCATATCGGCGGCGTCCTGCACCATGGCGGCCGAGAAGCCCAACTCCAGCAGCAGGTCCGACACCACGCGCTTGGGCTGGCCCTTGCTCCACTCCTCCAGAGTGGGGCGAATGACATCTAGGTAGAAGGGACCCTCCACATCCCGCCCCAAGTAGCGAGGGTCTTCCGTCAGTTCAGGACGCCCGATTCGACGCCACAGCGCGTCCCACTTATCCTCGCCAATCGCCCCGGCCAGCACCACATACCCGTCGCTTGCCTCCAAGGCCAGCTGGGCGCTGGTCATGTTCTCCCGTTGCCTGCTCGGCGGCCTCCCATCCACTTGGTAGAAGGGGAAGACGCTGGTGTTGTGCATCATCATGCAGTCGTACATGGCCACATCCACATGCTGACCGAATCCGGTGCGGTTGCGCGTTTGTAATGCCAGCATCACACCGAAGGCGGTCCAAACGGCAGGAACCGAGTCTCCGATGTTGTCCCCTACCATCTCCGGAGGGCCATCGGGGCCTCCTGTGATGTTCATCCATCCCGCCATACCCTGCACACAGGGGTTATGAGCGGCCCAGTTGGAGTAGGGACCCTGCTTTGTCTCGCTGTTGCCGTAGCCCGTGATACTCGCGTAAATCACTGCCGGGTTGATCGCCTGCAGCTGGTCGTAGCCCAAACCCAAGCGGCGCAAGGCACCGGGGCCGTAGTTGTCCAGCACCACGTCCGACACGCTCACCAACCGCCTAAACACCTCTTTGCCCTGCGGGTGGGCCATATCAAGGGTCAGGCTCTTCTTGTTGCGGTTGATAGCCAGAAAGCGGCCGCTGACTGTAGACCCGTCCTTGTCATGCAGATACGGCCGGTTGAGGCGGGAGCGATCGCCCACGCCCGGCCTTTCGACCTTGATGACCTCGGCTCCGGCGTCTCCCAGCAGCATCGAGCAGAAGGGGCCTGCCACTATATGTGTGCAGTCGAGTACGCGTACACCTTCCAAGGGTAGGGGAAGCCTAGCCTGGTCCATAGGTTCACTCCAGCCTCAAGCAGTTACTAACTGTCGGGCAATTCTAGCACCGTGGCCGAGGGTATGGGGCCAGTACCCCCTTAGGCCAATGATGTTATAATTAGCGCCAGAAGTGGTGTTTTGACCGCAAAGTACCTTCACCCATCGTTGGCGGTGAGTTAGCCGTATGTTCGTTGACTTGCCCTAGCGGGTATGCGAAGGGACACGATTTCACCCTAGGAGAAGCGCCATGGCAGAGGCGGAAACCCGGCTCTTCGAGTATGGCGAGGAGCGCATCGGAGAGGAGCTAGGCTCCTATGAGTACGAGTTCACACAGGAGCTGCTGGACCGGTTCCGCAAAGCTGTGCAGGACCCTGAAGCCCGCTTCGCAACTTTGGCCGTAAAGCACGACGCAACTGCTTTCCGGATGGTGTACCAAGACCCCACAGGCGGTGTCAACGCTGGCAACGAGGTAGAGTTCTTCAACGAACCCGTACCAGGCAAGATGGTGCGCGTCACTGGGCGCATCGCCGACGTCTACTGGCGCAGGGATAAGCCATACTTGGTCATCGAAGCTACTGCGGTGGACGAGGATGGTCGCCTGCTGGAGAAGATGCGCACTTACCAGATGAAAAAGCCCGAGGAGGTTGGCAAGAAATGGCACCCTCAGGGAACCTAGAAGTTGGGATCCAAGTCCCCTCTGTGACCAAGCTGATAACTCAAGACACCATCGACCAATTCGAGGCTTGCGGCATCATGGGCGAGCCCAACATCCATACCGACCCCGCCTTGGCAGCCCGGCGCCTAGGCACCAACTACCCTATAGCGTCAGGGCGCATGTCCATCACTTACGCCTCGGAGTCGCTGCGCAAGTTCTTTGGCGCGGAGGCCTTCCATCGCTCCGGCAACATCAACCTGAAATTCCTGCGGCCGGTTAAGCCGGGCGACTCGGTGACCGTCATCGGCCAAGTAACCGAGACCCACCCCGAAGAAGGCGGCACTCGCGTCGTAGTTCAGCTGACGTGCCAGAACCAGAACGGCGACACCACGGCCGCGGGTGTTGGCACAGCTCTGGTATAGCTGGAAGCGCAAGGCTGCCTGTCTGACCACATGCCCATCGCCACTAAGATAGACCGCTTCATGCAGGAGGGCGGCTGGATCCGTCGCATGTTCGAGACGGGCATCGCCCTCAAGCAACAGTACGGCGCCGATAAGGTCTTCGACCTCTCACTGGGCAACCCCGTCGTCGAGCCTCCGTCACAGTTCCGCGAGGAATTGCGCCGCCTGAGCCAAGAACCCCTCGCAGGCATGCACCGCTATATGCCCAACGCTGGGTACGCCGATACAAGGGAAGCCGTCGCTGCGGGGCTCCGAGTAGAGACGGGCCACTCATTCTCCGCTGCCGACATAATCATGACCTGTGGGGCGGCTGGCGCGATCAATGTTGTGCTCAAAACACTTCTCGAACCCGGGGACGAAGTTGTCATTCTTTCACCCTACTTCGTGGAGTACGGATACTACGCCGACAACCACGGTGGTGTGCCGGTGGTGGTGCCGACTGACGCAGACTTCCAGCCGGACCTAAGCCGGATAGCGGAGGCCCTCACCGAGCGATCGCGAGTGCTTCTCATCAATTCGCCTAACAACCCCTCAGGCGCTGTCTATCCTGAAGAGTCCTTGCGGGGCTTGGCAGACGTGTTGTCACAGGCTGGCGAACGCTTTGGTGCTCCCATCTACCTAGTCAGCGACGAGCCTTACCGGCGCATCATTTACGACGGCTTGGTCTATCCCCAAGTGTTCCCTCACTACGAGCACTCCATGGTAGTCAACTCTCACGCCAAGGACTTGGCCCTGCCGGGAGAGCGTATTGGGTATATCGCCGTCAACCCTGACCTCGCCGATAAGGGCCACTTGGTCGACGGGCTCACCTTCTGCAACCGCATCCTCGGCTTCGTCAACGCTCCGGCCCTGATGCAGCACGTCGTGCGTGCTCTACAGGGGGTGACCGTGGACGTCAGCGACTACCAGAGCAAGAGGGACTACCTGCACGGACAACTGGTGCAGATGGGCTACTCCGTGCCTCTGCCCCAAGGAGCCTTCTACCTCTTCCCAAAGTCGCCGGTGGAAGACGACGCTGCCTTTGTAGCAGAGCTCCAAGAATGGAACGTTCTGACCGTGCCCGGACGGGGCTTCGGCACACCGGGCCACTTTCGCATCTCCTATTGCGTGGAGGACTGGGTCATAGAAGGCTCGCTGGACGGGTTTCACCGGGTTGCAGAAGTCCATGGATTGCAGGTTGCCTGAAAAGGTGCCTACGGCAGACCAGAAGACACAAACGAGGATCACAACAAGAGCAAAGGAGACACCACAATGTCCTTGAGTCAGGAGAAGTTCAATCAGGGAATGTCGTCCCAGCAATACTTGGACCAAGTGAAGGTGAACAAGCAGGCCATAGAGCAGATTTACTCCTCGGTAGAGACACCTGACGAAGCCAAGGCTTTCTTCGACGGGCTGGAAGAACCTCTCCAGTTGGCCATCTTCACCGCCGCTTGGTGCGGCGACGCCATCACCACCACTCCGACCATCATGCGACTGGCGGAGAACACCCAGAAGCTTAAGATGAGCATCTTCGACCGCGACCAAGAACTAGATCTCACCAACAGTTTCTTGCCGGAGCACCGAGCGGGCAC
This sequence comes from Dehalococcoidia bacterium, assembly GCA_965263155.1. Classification (GTDB taxonomy): domain Bacteria; phylum Chloroflexota; class Dehalococcoidia; order Lucifugimonadales; family JAAXIE01; genus JAAXIE01. Next base: position 3,587,211 of record OZ253586.1, on the reverse strand, counting down.
GGTACCCGTGTTCGTCGTGTTCGACTCGGAGATGCGCGAGATAACCCGGTTCATTGAGACTGCCAAGGAGCTGATCCCGACGCTAGACAAGATGGAAGACGCGGTAAAGGAGGAGACGCTACAGGCCTCAGAATTGGACAAGCCCATGAGCGAAATCAGCGAGACCTCTCGCAACGCCTTCCGTGGCCGACGCACCGCCTACCGTGTGGACCATGCTAAGGAGTGGGGCGCCGTAATCTCCAACTCCTTCGCTTCCGTAGTGCGCCAGGGCCTTGCTCTCCCCGCCGATCAGCGCCCCTCCCAAGGCGGCACCGAGTGGCCTCCGCAATAGCCCAGCAGGCCATCCTAGACACAGTAGCAAGCTAGGAATGGTCTCTGAACAACTCCGTTATACCGGCTTCCGCCAGTATCCGAAGGGTCTCCGACCGGCGCGATTGATTGCTTGTACAAGCAATCCCCATGTCATCCGCCCGTTGACCCTAGCCGCCCTTCCAGCCTATCCTCCGTGTAGGCCCCGCACGCATCTTGTCGCATCCCGGCCCCGGGCCCCAAATCAAGAGGGACCCGCCACCGGGAAGTTTCGCTATACCTCAAATATGGACCGGATACAACGACGTTACCAATTCACAGGCAGCAGCTACGAAAACGCAAACAATCGTGAATAGACTAAGGCAAAGCTGACGCGTAGCTACGCCGATACAAATCTCGGTGAAATAAAAGTACACACAGTTTACACCGGATATAGCATTAAGATTAACTAGAGATGCAAAAGAATTAGCACTGGAACACCACAAATGCGACAAAATGCGAACCCTGATCTCCGGCAAAGCGGCAAGGGACTTGAGCAGAGGTTCCCTACAGCCACGAGCCTGCCAATTGGCGGGCTCGTGGTCATTTGGCGGTGAATTACCCTCCAGTTTTGGAGGCGGTACGAGCGCACCTTGGTGCGGTCTTCAGAACACGTCAAAGCCCCCCGATGAACCACGCCTCATATAGACCAGATAGTGGTATACTTTACATATCTACAGAATAAGCGGAATCTTGGGGTTTTTACGGATCGTTAGTAGCGGCCACTTTCCCACCCCAAGTCCGTCACTTGACCCCTTTTCAGGACAGGAAGTTTTATGCAAGATAACGTAGCCTCTGCCAACTATACAGCCAAGGATATCCAGGTCCTCGAAGGCCTGGAGGCGGTTCGCCGTCGCCCTGGCATGTACATCGGCAGCACCGATCAGAGCGGACTGCACCACTTAGTCTACGAGATAGTCGACAACGCTGTCGACGAGGCCATGGCTGGCCATTGCACCAGCGTTGACATCTCCATCCGAGAGGACGGCTGGATCACAGTCCACGACGATGGCCGGGGCATCCCCGTGGACATGCACCCCCTTACCGGCGTGTCGGCCTTGGAGACGGTGATGACCTCCCTACACTCCGGTGCCAAGTTCGGCGGTGGGGCGTACAAGGTGTCTGGCGGACTACACGGTGTGGGGGCCTCCGTGGTAAATGGCCTCTCTGAGCACTTGCGGGTGGAGGTTCGCCGCGACGGGCGCGTCTATAGCCAAGAGTATGCGCAAGGCAAGCCCACCACCGGCCTCGAGAGTGCCGAGGGCACGAAGGGAAACGGCACCACCATCTCGTTCCTGCCCGATGGCGAGATTTTCAACGAAATCGTCTACGACTTCGACATGCTGACCTCTCACTTCAAGCAGGTCGCCTACTTGAACCGTGGTCTGGAAATCAAGTTTGCCAGCCCATGGCACAACGAGCAACGGGACGAGGACATACACCGCACCTACTACTTCGATGGTGGATTGGCCAGCTTCGCCCGCAGCCTCAATCGCAGCAAGACAGTGCTGCAACCCAACCCCTTCTACCTACTCAAGACAATCGACGACACAATCGTCGAGGCGTCGATACAGTACAACGGGGCGTTCAGCGAGACGGTCCTATCCTTCGCCAACTGCATCAACACCCAGGAAGGTGGCACTCACCTTACCGGTTTCCGTGCCGCTCTCACCCGGGTCATAAACGACTACGCGAGACGCCAGAAGCTGCTGCGAGACGACCAAGGCAATCTCTCGGGTGAGGACGTCCGGGAGGGTCTGACTGCCGTGGTCAGCGTGAAGCTGACAGAACCACAGTTCGAGGGCCAGACCAAGACCAAGCTGGGCAATGCCGAAGTGAAGGGCATCGTTGAAATAGCAGTCGGCGAGGCCCTGACCCACTACCTAGAAGAGCACCCCACCGATGCGAAGCGCATCGTGGATAAGTGCCTGACTTCCCAGAAGGCGCGTGAGGCCGCCCGCAAGGCCCGAGAGCTTGTCATACGCAAGAACGCCATCGACGGATCGTCGCTGCCCGGCAAACTGGCCGACTGCTCCGAGCGCAACCCCGAGCACTGCGAGATATACATCGTCGAGGGTGAGTCCGCTGGCGGGTCAGCCAAGATGGGTCGGGACCGCCGCTTCCAAGCCATCCTCCCCATGAAGGGTAAGATTCTCAACATCGAGCGGGTGCATCTGAGACAACCCGACAAGATTCTGGGCCACGTTGAAATCCGCGCCCTCATCGCTGCCTTAGGGGCTGGAGAGGGCGACGATTTCAACGTGGGCAAGCTGCGGTATAACAAGGTCATCATAATGACCGACGCCGACGTAGACGGCTCTCACATTCGTACCCTGCTGCTCACCTTCTTCTTCCGCCGGATGAAGGAACTCATCGACACCGGACATCTCTACATAGCCCAGCCTCCCCTTTACCGAGTACAGAACGGCAAGAACGCCCAGTACTGTTACAGCGAAGGCGAAAAGGAAGCGCAACTGACCAAGCTCAATGGCAGGCGCAACGTGCATGTGCAGCGGTACAAGGGTCTGGGCGAGATGAACCCCGAGCAGCTGTGGGAGACTACCATGGACCCAGAAGTCCGCACCATGTTGAGGGTGGATATCCCCGACATCATCGAGGCTGAGGATGCCATCAGCACCCTGATGGGAGACATCGTCGAGCCACGCAGGGTGTTCATACAGACACACGCTCGCAGCGTCAAAGAACTGGATGTGTAGGAAGACCCTCCGCGCGTTATACTAGGTGTCGGTCGCCAGACCCCCTCTTGGTATAGCTGAGACTACATTTACCCTACGGAGAACCCAATGACCCAACAGAGCGATTCCGCTCCCGGCACTACCCTATTCCCCAACATCGGCAACTTCCACTCCATGATGTCGCAGGAGCTGGCCGGCCTCACCGACGCACAGCTAGACTTCACATCGGACCGGTGGGCGTGGGCCGAGTGGAGCATTCGCCGCAACACCAGCCATGTCTCTTCCGGAGGCCTGCGCTGGATGCTAGGACGCTGGGCCGAGGCCGACCTAGCCGAGGGCATCGAACTTCCCGAAGACGCCATGGAGATAGTGAACTCAGGCGCCCGCTGGCTCGACGAAGAGAAGTACCACAGCGTCGAGTCGATCCTAGTCAAGCTCAAGGAGAGCCTGGACTTGTGCGAGGCTGTCCTAGCCAAGCAGACCGTGGGATCGATGCGAGCCATGGAGCTGCCTTGGTCCAATACTGGTCAGGCAGCCCAGATGGGTCAAGCCCACACCGATGGTAGGCGTCTGGACCCAGCAGACGCCGAGAAGGCGTTCATCAACCTCGAGTACACCTTCCGCCACTTATGGTTCGAGGGGCTGACTCACCTGTACAACATCCAAAGATTGAAAAGGGCGCAGGGCCTTACTCCTGCGGTGCAGTTGCCCAACGAGGGCTATCATACCGTCCCAGGCTGGGATATAAGCGAGCCCTAGACAGCAAAATCAGTAGGCCACTAGCTCGGCTAGGAGGCAAACTCGGGATTTACCTCTACGAGGCCCTCAGGAGTGGCCTGCATGAGGCATACAAGGTCGTAGCCGCGCCGGCGCAGTTCGTCGCTCCCGCCTTGGCAACGATCCACTAGGACCACGACCTTGACAACCTCGCAACCGGCTTCCTCCACTGCCTCTATAGCGTGGAAGATGGAGGAGCCGGTTGTACAGACGTCATCGACTATCGCAACCTTAACTCCCTCAGGCATGTCACCCTCAATCAGTCGCTCTGTGCCGTGGCCCTTGACCTCTTTGCGCACGATGAATGAGGTGATCGGCTGGCCAGCCATGTGGCTGGTCATGGACACAGCGGTCACTATAGGGACTGCGCTGACGGTCGGGCCGCCCACACGCTCTATGCCCATGGGCCGCAGGATGTCCATGAGCGCTTTCCCAACCAAGCACGCCCCCTCCGGGTCTAGCGTCAGAAGGCGTCCGTCCATGTAGTAGGAGGTGCGCATGCCTGAGGACAGCGTGAAATTGCCGTAGCGAAGTGCCCCTCGCTTCAAGGCTAACTCCAGCATCCTCTCCACTTCAGTCACTTCTGCCCCCTAGCTCCGCATAAATGCGATGTTCGTGGATGTACCGCTCCACGGTCACCGGCACATGGTCAACTATTGAAAGCCCTTGATGTACTCGGCTTCTTATGTCTGAAGAACTGATATCCCGTTGGTCAATCGGTAGTGCCACGCCCCTGTGCGACCCGTCCGGGCACAGCGAGTCCAGTTTTTCGAAAGTGGTCTGATGTCCACCCGGTCTCGACGCTACAGCCAGAGTCGACATACGCAGTATCTCCGCAGGATCCTTCCACAGCTCAAAGGAATCGTAGGCGTCCGACCCAAGCAACAGGTACACCTCATCCTCTCCATAGGAAGACTCAGCCATTTCTCGCAGGGTATCTATAGTATATGTAAGACCTTCCCTTCGTAGCTCCGTGTCATCTACCCTGAACCCTTCTATCCCATCAACGGCCAACTCGACCATACGAAGCCGATGGTGTCCGTCCAACAGATACATCCCCTCTTTCATCCAAGGACGCCCAGCAGGTATGAAGATTACCTCATCAAGTCTCAAGTGCCTGAGAGCACCCTCGGCGACGGCCATATGGCCTAGATGCAGCGGGTCGAATGTCCCTCCGAAGACACCGAGTCTCACGCTACCTCCACTCTAAGTCCGCCCTTCCTATCCTGACCCGGTCTCCAGGCATTACCCCCAACTCTTCCATCTTCTTGTCTAAACCGACACGCACCATCTCGTTAAAAATCTGATCCACCACTCGGAGGTCCCTCAGGTTAACCATCTGAGCAATGCGTGACAGCCGGTCCGAGTGAACACGGTACCCATCATCAGCCCGCGACACACTTTCTCTATCTCGCGGCCTCAGCACATTGACAGCCTCAGATTCATAGCTATCCATCATGGTCCTAGGCCGCTCCATATCTGTCAGGGCCTCCATCGTATCGCTCAATAACTGGTGTATGCCCTCCCCGGTAGAAGCCGATATCTCGTACACACGATTCCCTGCCTGTTTCAGGTCGTCCAGTACTCTTTTAGACCTCTCTCGGGCCTCAGGTATATCAATCTTGTTGATCACGACCATTTGAGGCTTCTGCTCCAGTGACTCGCTGTAGGATCTCAGCTCTACATTCAGTAACTCCAACTGACGGCTAATGTCATCCTGCAGACCATCGACCAGATGCCACACCAATCGGACCCTCTCCGCATGCTGGAGGAACTGGTGACCCAACCCAACTCCCAGATGGGCCCCTTCCACCAGACCAGGAACCTCCATCACCACGAATGTCTGTCCGTGCGCCTCGCAAACTCCCAGCACAGGCTCAAGAGTGGTGAATGGATAGCTCGCAATCTTCGGCTTGGCAGCAGAGCAAGTGGAGAGCAGAGTTGACTTTCCAGCATTAGGAGCCCCTACGATGCCGACATCCGCAACGAGTTTCAACTCCAACTCGACCGACACTCGCTCCCCTCCCTGGCCGACTTGACCCAGAAGAGGCTCCCGGTTAACAGCGCTGGCGAATGAAGCGTTGCCCCTGCCGCCCATTCCACCGCACGCGAGCAACACTCTGGGAACCTCTGCCAAGTCACCCAATAACTCGCGTTGCTCATCGGTCTTACGCCATGCGATGGTGCCCACAGGCGCGCGTATAACCAGTGGGCCTCCGTTTGACCCACGCTTGTCCTTACCCGACCCGTGGCTCCCCCTCTCACCCCTCCACACTCTCGCATAACTTAAATGTAGCAGGGTATTCAAAGAGTCATCGGCTTCCAGCCACACACTCCCCCCGTCACCTCCTCGGCCTCCATCAGGACCACCACGGGGAGCGTACTTCTCTCTCCTGAAGCTAATGCAACCGTTTCCCCCGCTACCTGCTGTTATAGTTATTTCAACTCTATCAATCATTTTATATATATGGTAACAGTACTAAGCTACCAACAAGTGTTGGTCTTATATGAGGGTTCAACGTGTTGTGATGGGTTGATACTGGTTGAGAGTGGTGGGAATTATAGCATTGATGGGGATGAGGGATTGTGTGGTCAGGGCCTGTTGTTCGAGGTTATATGCAGGTAATCAACGGTTAGAGGGATTAAGTTGAATGCTCAATCAACATACCCGCTATGGCGTTGATATCGGCTTGGAGTGTTGGGTCGTGAGTAATACCGTGCTGGAGGCGCTTTAGTGCCAAGCTGACAGTGGAGTGGTCGCGGGCTATGGCTTTGCCGATATCTGTGACCCCCATGCCTAGTTCCGATGACATAATTTGCATGGTGGTTTGTCGAGCAGCTACGAGCTTTTGGCTGCGCTTCCGCCCGGTGAGGTCTTTGAGTGAGATGCCGTAGTAGTCTACTACTGTGGACATGACGGTCTCTTGGCTCGCCTTTGGGAACTCAGTCATAGGGAAGGGTTTACTAACGACATCGATTGCTTCATAGGCTATTGATGTCGTTATGTGGGTATTGTGGAGAGTGGCCAAGGCAACTGCCCTGGTAAAGGGACCTTCGAGTTCGCGGATATTGTTCACATCGATGGAGGCAATGAGGCGCAGGGCTTCGGTATCGGCAGTGACGCTCATTGAGATTGCCTTAGATTGGAGGATAGCCAAGCGGGTATCGGGGTCTGGTGGCTGAAGGTTGATAGTCAAGCCGCTCTCCAGCCTGGAGCGAAGCTTATCATGGAGGAAGTCGAGTTGCTGAGGTGGCTGCTCGGAGGCCAGTACTATCTGCTTCCGAAATGTGTGGAGGTCGTTGAACGTGTGGAAGAAACCTTCTAGAGTCTGCTCCTTGCCTGCTAGAAACTGGATGTCGTCCACCAGCAGTAGATCGACTGACCGGTATATCGTACGGAAGTCTTGGGTCGTCTTAGTTCGTATCGCTTGGATGAACTCGTTGGTAAAGTGCTCTGAGGTGACGTACGATACAACAGCGCCGCGAGCATGTGACGCATGGGCAATCGCGTGCATGAGGTGGGTCTTGCCTAGGCCGGGAGACGCGTAGATGAACAGAGGGTTGTAGGTGGAGCCTAGGGCTTGTGTGACAGCTTGGGCTGCGGTGAAGGCCAGATGGTTGGAAGGGCCCACGACGAAGGTAGCGAAAGTGTATCCGTGGTTGAGTCCGGGAGGGGGGGCGGTTTGGGTGAGTTCGGGCATCTGCAAGGCTTGAGGTGGGGCATCTCCCAAGGTAGAAACGTATAAGCGGACTTCCAAATCAGCACCAGCCACTCCTCTGACGGCCCTGAGGACGGTCTGATACATCCGCTTCTCTATATTTTCAACAAAAAAAGGATTAGGGACCTCCACTAAAAGTACTGACCCTTCCAGTGAGGTAGCCTTAGTGGCAGCCAGCCATGTATCGAATACAGGTCTGCTAACCTGTAGCTCCAATTGGCCTAGAACTGCCTGCCAGATTTGGGACGCGGTGATGTATGAACTTTGCTCGGGCACAACCTGACGAACGTATCAGCGGTAGGGATGGGCGTGCAAGGCGCAACGGTCTGATTTCAGAATATGCAGTAAAATTGGTTGCGATTTGAGGCGGAATATAGAACATTCGTGATGCGTTAGAACAAACAACTAGCTATGAATTACTGATATCGTCACACAAATGCTAATGCAGCATGTATTCGGCAGGCCTTACCATATGCAACATAAGCGATATCCGCATGGGTAGTCAGACTAGGGGTAGGTGGGGTGCGCAATCACGTCTGTAAGACTGGTAAGAGGCATGTAATACGCTTATGTTATGTAGATTCATGGGATGGGCTCAGACGGGCCTATAGCTATATCCAAGGACGGTTTCGTGAAGATAGTGTTCATGGGTACGCCTGAATATGTCATACCCTCGCTTGAATTCCTCATTGCAGCCCCGTTCGCCGAAATCGTCGGCGTGTATACCCAACCTGACAAGCCTGTGGGGCGACGTGGCACGGCGGAGCCGCCTCCGGTAGGCCGCTATTGTAAGGAGCAGAGACTGCCCCTGTTCCAGCCAGCCAGCTTACGAAACGAGCATGTCCAGCGAGAGTTGTTGGTATTGGAACCAGAAGTAGTAGTAGTGGCGGCTTACGGCAAGATACTGCCGACTGAGGTACTGGACATACCGCGCTATGGGTCCCTGAACATTCATCCTTCGCTGCTGCCAAGATACCGTGGTCCATCCCCTGTGGTCACAGCCCTACTCGAAGGTGACCAAACCACTGGCGTAACCGTCATGGTGGTGGACGAGGGCATGGATAGCGGACCCGTAGTGGCTCAAATCACGACCGATATTGGACCGAAGGAAACTGCTTCGGAACTGACCGCCCGCATGTTTGAGGCCGGCGGTGAACTGATGTGTTCCGTGCTCCCCATCTGGGTTGCAGGCGACCTGAAGCCTGTGGATCAGGACGAGTCCTTGGCGACGTTTACCCGGAAGATTGCCAAGGAGGATGGTGAGGCAGACTGGACGCTGCCCTCGGAGAGGTTAGCCCGTAAGGTCCGTGCGTTCTACCCGTGGCCAAGCTTGTACACCTTCTGGCAGGGTAAGGTGCTAAAGGCAACCAAGGCCCGGGCGGTGCCGGGTAGCGGAGCCGAGTACGGTCAGGCAGGGACTGTCGTTCTCATACAAGACAACTGGGCGGCGGTTGTCACGGGCGACGGTTTATTGGCGCTGGACGAACTTCAATTGGAAGGGCGCCGTCCGATGGATGCCGACGAGTTTACAAGAGGACAGCGCGATTTCGTCGGGTCGGTACTGCCCAGCTGACGAGTTTCCCAGTTACCTTCCGAACTCCAGCCGGTGTATCAGAGGCTCCGGCAGACCGGCCAACTCCATCTTGCGCTGCGTCTTCGCGATGTCGTATACAACGCGTCGCCTCTCTATTGAGCCCGCATCGGAGTCGTATATAGCGTAGCTGGATCGTGGATCGCCGTCGCGGGGCTGGCCTACGCCTCCTGGGTTGATGACCCACCGCTCGTAGCTCAAGGGCATTGGATACTTTTCTGGGAACTCGCAGAATTCAGGCGTCCTTCCCGGCTGCTCGCGACAGATGAACGGAAGGTGTGAGTGACCCACCAGACAGTAGGTGGTCTGGAGCAGGGCAAGCGACGCGCTGGCTGTTTCTGCCGACACTAGGTACTCCCATAGTGGCGCACGCAAGCTGCCATGCACCAAGGTGAAGGCCCCCTCCTCCAAAGATAGCGGGAGGGACCTCAGGTATTGCAGGTCATCCTGGCCCAGCTGGCTTGTAGTCCATTGCGCCGCCCAAGCTGCTGCGTGGTTGAAATCATCGACGCTCAGCACACCTGCCACCGCCGCATCATGGTTCCCAGCGACGCAGTGGAAGTCGTGGGACCGCAGCATTTCCAAGCACTGCACAGGGTCCGGACCGTACCCGACCACGTCTCCCATGCACCAAATCCGATCGAAATGACCGCAATCGGCAAAGATGGCCTCCAAGGCCTCCAAGTTGGAGTGAACGTCGGCCAAGAGCAAAGCCTTCAAGAGAACCATCCTTCCCCCCACCAGAAAGCAGGAGTCCTATTGGGGCGACACTTCGATCCGATTGTACAACTTCAGTGCACCTAGGGATGGTACCTCCGATCTCTTGTCATCCGGGCGCAGCTCCTGTTTGAGCGGCTAGGGCCTGAAGGGCTATAATTTCGCGCGATGCAGGTGCGTGAGATAGGCGAGTTTGGCCTCATTGAGATGCTGGCCGAGATGGTGGCCCCGGACTGCCGTAGCGCAGTTGTCGGTGGCCCGTCCGGCTTCAGGCTGACCCTTGGCATAGGGGATGACACAGCCGCGTGGCAGTGCGGTCAGGCCACCGAGCTTTGCACCACTGACACCGTGGTGGAGGGGGTGCACTTCACACGCGTCACCACTCCGTGGTTCGACCTAGGCTGGAAGCTGATGACTGCCAACGTCAGTGACATCGCAGCCATGGGAGGCCAACCCCTGTATGCGTTGGTTACGTTGGGCCTCCCGGCCGACACCTTGGTGGAGGAGATGCGTTCCCTGTACGAAGGTATGCTGGAGATGGCGAGGAAGCATGGCGTAGCCATCGTAGGCGGCGATATCGTGCGCTCCCCCACTCTCTTCGTTACCCTATCGCTGAACGGTGCCCACGCCGGCTCGCCGATGCTTCGCTCCTCTGCCCAGCCGGGCTATGAGATCGCGGTCACCGGCTACTTGGGCTCGTCGGCAGGAGGTCTACGTCTGATGCTGGACAGCTTGGAGGCAGACGCTGAAGCCGATGCATTTCTGCGGCACGCCCACCGTCGGCCTGAACCATGCGTGGATCAGGGTCGGGTCCTCTCAGACATGGGTGTTGGCGTTGCTATGGACGTCAGTGACGGCCTGTTGGACGACCTAGCCAAGCTCTGCGCTGCCAGTGGTGTGGGGTCCGAAGTACGCGGCGACAGCGTGCCGGTTCACCTTCTTCTGCAAAAGGCCTTTCCCGACCATGCGTTGGACTTGGCCCTGAACGGTGGCGAGGACTACCAACTGCTGTTCGCCGCCCCACCTGAGCTTATGGCGCAGGCCATGGCCCAGCTGGGGCCGCCAGCCACGGTCATCGGCGAGATTACCAGCGGCCCTCCTGGCACGGTCCGTCTTCTGGACCGCACTGGCAAAGCGCAAGAAGTCTCCGTCCGCGGCTGGGACCACTTCAAGTAGATGGCAAGCTCTCTCCGTGTAATCACCCGCAGCCCCGAGGAGACCCGTGAAGTGGGTGCGTGCCTCGGCGCATGCGCCAGCGAGGGTGATGTGTTCCTGCTCAACGGCCATCTAGGTGCAGGCAAGACATGCCTCACCCAAGGAATAGCTACTGGCCTGTCAGTCGAGGCCTATACTCGCAGCCCCAGCTTCGTCATCGCCACGCGTTATCAGGGGCGCCACACGCTGCACCACATCGACCTCTATCGCTTGGAAGACCCGATGGAGGTGTGGGACCTCGCATTGGACGAGGTGTTGGGCCGGGACGGCGTCGGCGTTGTGGAATGGGCCGACCGTGCGCAGAGTATGTACGACGTTGATGCCCTCACGGTGACCATGGAACAAGTGGACGACCCTTCCACCCGTGTCCTGGAGTTCGACGACCCCAGTGGCCGGTATAGGCACCATCTGGAGGTGGTCCAACTACAGTTCGCCCCGGTTGAGGAGACCTGATCCGGTGTTATTGGCTATTGATACCTCCACCCGCCACGCTGGAGTCTGCTTGCGAAATGACGAGCGAGTGGTGTGCAGCCTCTCTTGGTATTCGACCCAGAACCACACTAGGGAGCTGCTTCCAGCCATTGAGAACGTGCTGGGCCGGATTGGTGGAGGGACCTCTGCGCTGCAGGCCGTGGCTGTCGCGTCCGGACCTGGAGGGTTCAGTGCCCTGCGGGTCGGCATGAGCGTGGCCAAGGGGCTTGCCATGCCCACCGGATTGCCGGTGGTGGTGGCTGGCACACTCGAGTGCGAGGCCTACCCCTACGCCTCCACAGGCCTACCGGTGTGCCCCCTGTTGGATGTGGGGCGTGGCGAAGTGGCCACGGCCAGGTTCCTCCAGCAGCACGAATCTTGGATACGGGTGTCGGAAGAAAGGATATGCTCCCCCGACGAGTTCAGCGGGCTGTCTGGCTACACATCCGGCCCGTTCGTGGTGTGCGGGGAAGGCGTTACAGGCCGGGAACAGCAGTTGAGGGAAGCATTAGAAGAGAGGGCGTTGATCGCAGGAGGTAGCCCGGCAGGCCGCCTCTGGGCCTTGGCTGAGCTGGGCTGGCGCAAGCTGGTCGCTGGTGAGACCGAGGACCTGGTGACCCTGCAGCCCTTCTACCTGCGCCGTCCCACCATAGGCCGCCCTGCAGCGCCCCGGGTGGTCAGCAGCTAGAATGGTTCCAGTAGATAGCAAACCGTTACACATGAAGCCACTAGACAGGATGATTCGAGGAGGACCGCCTTGGCGGATAGCAAAGAGCGCACTCTGGTGCTCCTGAAACCCGACGCGGTGCAGCGTGGCCTGGTGGGAACCATAGTCAGCCGACTGGAAGGCAGGGGCCTGACGATTGCTGCCATGAAGCTGGTGCACATGGACCGAGGTATGGCCTCGCGCCACTACGAGGCCCATGTAGAGCGCCCCTTCTTTCCGGGGCTTGTGGACTTCATCACCTCAGGTCCTCTGGTGGCCATGGTGCTACAAGGCCCGCGGGCAGTGGAGATGGTGCGGAATACCATGGGAGCCACCAACCCCTTGGAGTCAGCCCCAGGAACCATACGTGGCGACCTTGCCACCGACATTGGGCGCAACTTGGTCCATGGATCGGACTCCTTGGACGCGGCGCAAAGGGAGATCGCGCTGTTCTTCGAGGAGTCTGAGGTCATGGACTACGCTAGGTCCGTGGACCCGTGGATCATAGAACAGTGACAACTTGGGGAGCGCCAGCCCACAGTTGGTCCAGCTGGTAGTGCTCCCGCTCTTCCTCGCCGAAAATGTGGATGATAACGTCGCTGAAGTCCAGCAGGATCCAACCCGCGGTGGCGCTCCCCTCGCGGTGGTGCAGGGGCACCCCTACATCCTTCATGCCCTTCTCAAAGTCCTCTTGGAGGGCGGAGACCTGCCGTGCGCTGCCCGCGGACAATATGACGAAGTAGTCGGCGAAGGTGGTCATGGCCCGGATATCCAGCATGACGATATTCTCCGCCAACTTGTCGGAGGCAATCTCCACAGCAGTGTGGGCGATCTCGTCGGGACGCAGCGCCATCTTGTATTCATTCTAGCCCCGTCAGCCGGAAAGGGTCAACGACATCTCTGGCAGATGGTGTGTGGCCGTTGAAGATATAGTCGTAGCTATGGTACGGTGCACATCATGAACGCCTACACCACAGTGATCGTCGCCCTCAGTGGCGGAGTCGACTCGTCGGTAGCTGCGCTCCTGTTGAAGGAGGCTGGTTACCGCGTTATCGGCGTCACCATGAAGCTGTACAGCCTTGAACAGGCTGATCTGCCCGCCTACTACCGTGGCTGCTGCACAGTGGACGACGTGGAGGATGCCCGAGCCGTCTGCCAGCAGTTGGGTGTGCCCCATTACGTGTTGAACGTGGAGTCCGAGTTCCGCACCCATGTCATAGACTACTTCACCAGCGAATACGCGTCAGGCCGGACACCCCATCCCTGCATCGCATGCAACGACAAGATCAAGTTCTCTTTCCTGATGCAGCGTGCCCGTGCCTTGGATGCGGAGTTTGTTGCCACAGGCCACTACGCCCAGGTGTCTGAGGAAGATGGCGAGTTCGCCCTGATGAAGGCCGTGGACGCCTCCAAGGACCAGTCCTACGTGCTGTTCGGCGTGGGTCAGCAGCAGCTCGCCCACATGCTGATGCCCGTGGGAGGGTACTCCAAGGATGAGATACGCCAATTCGCTTTGAATGCGGGCTTGCCCAACGCCCAGAAGCCTGACAGCCAGGACATCTGCTTCATCCCCTTGGGCGACTACCGTGAGTTCCTCTCACAACGTCTGGACGCCCAGCCGGGACGCATCGTCGATACCGCTGGGAATGTGCTGGGCGAGCACCAAGGCGTCCACCTGTACACAGTAGGCCAGCGCCGTGGGCTCGGTGTACAAGCTGCGCATCCCTTGTACGTGGTGGCCATCGACGCCGAGGCGGGCGATGTGGTGGTTGGCTCGGAAGAGGAACTGTACAGCGATACACTGTGGGCCTCCAATGTCAACTACGTGAGTTCCCGTCCGCCCAAAGGCCCTACTGAAGTGTCGGTGAAGGTGCGCTACAAGTCATCAGAAGCCCGTGCCATCCTCCATCCCGAGGGCTCGGGCGCACTGGTCCGATTCGAGACCCCGCAGCGGGCCCTGACTCCGGGGCAGGCCGCTGTCTTCTACCAAGGCGAACGCGTCCTAGGTGGAGGCTACATTGAGACGCAACGCGCCCCTGTAGTGGCGGGTTAGCGGGCTGGGTATGCCCTCGCTTGAGTTGGAACAGTCGTTGCGCCTTCAGGGGTACCGTTGGGTAGTAGGTGTAGACGAAGCAGGGCGTGGCCCGCTAGCTGGGCCAGTGGTGGCGGGTGCTGTGGTGCTCCCTCAAAGCTTGGACTACGTTCCCGATTGGCTGGCTGGTGTTGACGACAGCAAGAAGCTGACAGCGCGTCAACGCCGCTTCTGTTTAGACGAAATACGCCTCCACGCTATAGCGATCGGAGTGGGGGTTGCGGAACGGGAGGAGATCGACAGCATAGGCATTGGCGACGCTACCCGTCTTGCTCTCCGCCGGGCCATTGATAACCTGTTGCTCTCTCCCGACTACGTGCTGGCCGACTACGTTCCCCTATTCGACCCCGGCGTACCCTTTCAGACTCTCAAAGGGGGCGACGGGCGCTCTTACTCTATAGCAGCGGCCTCCGTAGTGGCTAAGGTCACTCGCGACCGGATCATGGACGACGCAGACCACAGGTACCCAGGCTACGGATTCTCGCGCCACAAGGGATACGCCACTCGCGAGCACCTTCGTGAGTTGGCAGGAAGAGGCCCCTGTCCGATCCACAGGCGCTCCTTCGCTCCCATTCGTACCATGTCCGAAGTCCCGGCCTAGTGCCCACAGCGCGGAGTCTCAGGGGCGCTTGGGGAGAGCGAATCGCGCGCGATCATCTGGAGAGCCAAGGCTATGATGTCCTAGACACCAACTATCGTTGCCGCTGGGGCGAGATAGACCTTGTGGCGCAGCAGGACGATACCCTCGTATTCGTCGAAGTGCGCACCAAGCGCCACCTGAGCTACGGCACTCCTCAAGAGTCCCTTACCAAGGGCAAGGTCGCTCGGCTCATCGCAACTGCCGAGACTTATCTCCAGGAGCATGAGACCGACGGTGCCAACTGGCGCATCGACCTCATCGCCGTGCTGTTGGCACCCAACGGAGCGGTGGCCGAGGTGCAACACATCCCCAACGCCATCGAGGAAGGGTAACGTCGCAGTGAGGGCTAGGCCCCTAGGTACAAGCGCAACACAGATTCCCGTCATAGGGCTGGGCACTTCGCGTTACCGTGGCGGCGCGCCACCACTGCGCCGTGGCATTGAGTTGGGCGCGTGGATCGACACTGCCGAGAGCTATGGCAGCGAGGGGATAGTGGGTGAGGCAATGGCAGGTCAGCGAGATAGGGTTTTCATCGCCACCAAAGTGTCCCCCGGCCACTTGGCGTACCACGAGCTGCTGAAGGCTGCAGACAGCAGCCTGAGGCGTTTGGGGACCGATTATATTGACCTGTACCAAGTCCACTTCCCCAGCTCGCGTGTGCCCATTGCCGAGACAATGGGCGCGATGGAGACGCTTGTGGACCGAGGGAAAGTGCGCTTCATCGGAGTCAGCAACTTCTCCACGGCGCAACTCGACGAGGCTAGGGCGGCGATGACCCGCCACCCTGTCGTTTCCAATCAGGTGCGCTATAGCCTGACTCGTCGAGACGCTGAGGCCGACCTGCTGCCCTACTGCCAAGACAACGACGTGACTTTGATCGCCCACACGCCGCTGGACCGTGGCGGGCTGACGGCACGGTCGCTCTTTACCCGCCGTCCCGCGGTGGATGCTTTGGAGCAGGTCGCATCTGAGGTAGGTGCAAGCTGGGCACAGGTAGCCTTGGCTTGGTGTCTTTCCCGTCCCAACGTAGTGGTGATACCCAAGTCGGACAAGGCAGAGCGGGTGGAGGAAAACTGCGCAGCGGCCAACCTCGTCCTCACTATGGACCAAATCGAGGCCGTGAATCGCATCGCCGTCTGATTTCACGGGCATCGCTCTGATTACAGGAAAGTAAGAGCCCCGGCCACAAGGCCGGGGCTCTTTTGTGCTGTCAAGTTTCAGGCTGGCTTACTTGCGCGGGGGAGTGTCCCAGTAGCTCAGCCAGTCCAACTCTGCGGGGGCGGCCTCCCATGGGCCAACCTTTCCGCTAAGGGGCCATACGGAATTCTCCGCGTAGAGGGGTAAGGTGAACACTTGGTGGAAGATGAATTCCGCCAACTCGCCCTGCACCTTCCACCGCTCGTCGGTGTCTTGGGTCTCGCGCGTCAACTCAATGAGCCGGTCTATCTCGGGGTGGTTGGTGCCCGAAATGTCGTTGGCCGACGAACTGTAGACGGTTCCATACACCCTGAGAGGCTCGGGGAAGCTGGGGGCGTCGTTCAGCCCGTACATGTCATTCGCCTTCCGGGCTTGGCTTATAGTCCTGTAGGACGCGGGCTGCACGTTGCGCAACTTGGTTTGGAGGCCGACCTTCTCCCACATCACCGCTACTGCGTCCTTGACCAACAGCAGGGTACCGGTACCCTGCCTCTTGGCGATGGGCACCTCGAAGCCGTCGGGGTAGCCAGCTTCCTCCAGCAGCTCCATGGCGCGCTCAGGGTCGTAGTCCCACGACAGGTCGTTCAAACCGAGTTGTTCCATCCGGCCACGGTTGGCCCAGATGCCGATGTACCAAGGCTCACCCTCGCCGAAGGCGATGTTGTTGATCAGCCCTTGGCGGTCGATGGCGAGGGTCATGGCCAAGCGAACCTTGCGTGCCCTCTCCCAATCTTCGGAGCCGACCTCGCGGTCGCAGGCGACCCAAGGACGCCTCTGGTCTTCGCCGCTACCGTCGTCGCAGAAATACTCGTAGCTCGTGCCTTCCGGGTCCACCTTCACCCGAATCTCGCCATTGGCGTCGGGGTGGTGGTTAGGAGAGTCGGGGGTGTAGTACCCGCCCCCAAACCACATCATCTGAACGATGGCCGCAGGGAATATCATGAAACTTTGGCCCTCGACGGGGGTGTCCTTCATGGCTTGGACAGAGTCCGAGGCGAAGATGCCGGTATCCAGCTTGCCCGCTAGGAAGTTGGCCAAGCGGGTCGACTCGTCGAGTATGTCGTGCCAGTACATCTCCGCAAAATCCGGGGTGAGGCGCCAGTGATCCTCCACGGCCTTCATCCTGCGGAAGTCGTCGGTCCTGTGTTCGACCATCTCCCAAGGAGCGGTGCCCACGTCTTCCAGAAGAGCAACGTCTTGGCCCACAGTGTCATAGTGCTTCTTGCTGTTCATGGAGAAGCCTGGGATGGGGGCTTGGCTGTACCACGTCAACTCGAAGGTGGGCGTGGTACGCTTCAACTCCACGGTGTACTCATCTATCTTGGTCAGCGTGCACTCGTCGCAATCGAACACCCGCCGGGTGTTGCCCGCCTGCACATGGTTCGAACCCTCGCGGGCGATTTCCTTAAGGGACCAAATCAGATCATCGGCGACGAACTCACCCCAGTCGCCCTGCGAGTCCGCGCCTGCGTGCCATTTGGCACCCTCTTGCAGGTGCATGGTGTAGGTCAACCCATCGGGGGAGATATCGAAGCTCTTGATCAGGCGCGGGGCCCACTCGCCATCAAAGTCCATAATGAAGAGGGTCTCGTGGGTGACCAGCTCGGCGAACCGGTTCTTGTAGTAGCTGGCGTCATAAAGAGTGGCCACGTAGGGGCCGAGGCCTGACATCCCCACGTTCAGGGTACCCTCGGGCACCTTGTCGTCCATCATTGCGTCCTCGGTGGGCGCGGCCGCTGTGGCTGGTGCCGCAGTCGGCGTAGCTGCCGCTGCCGTAGCATCCGGTGCGGGAGTAGCCGGTGCGGGAGTAGCCGTAGCGGTGGTCTCCTCCTCGCCGCAGGCGATGATTACCGCCAGCAGCAGGAGCAAGACTCCTACGATGACGGCCTTGTATCTCTTGGTACCTAACATCCATAAACCTCCGTTCGAATATACCTGCCGCATCACTCACCACAGCACTACCGAGTGCGAAAGCGATATTATAGGCTATCAGAGCGCCGCAGCATAGTCAAATTGACAGTGAGGCCCAATTGGTGTGCGGGGAGGAACTTCTGGTTTCCAGAGGCGATTGCAGACGGGCCGTAACTGACGCGCGTTTTTCCGTAGCTGGTTTCACTGAAATTTGTGCAACCATTTTGCCCAGTTCGCTTGTTGGTCACGGCTGCATCTCCCGGTCGTGGACAGGCTTGGATTGCTTGGGGCGCCTTGGTCTGCGGCTCCATATGCTTCCCTCTCAAGAATGGCCAATAGGAAAACCGGGGCGACCTGTGAGGGGCCAGTCCCCGGTGTCTGCGTCGATATTAGAACGGGTGTGCGCGAATATCAATAGGAGGATGTCATGGGGTAGATGACACACCGGTTGCACAGTTGTCCCTTGATTATTGCGGTCTGGCACAAAAGTAAGAGCCCCGGCCATATAGCCGGGGCTCTTTACGTGCTGGTCAGCGTTCAGGCTGGCTTACTGACGGCGTCGTGGGTGGTCCCAGTAGCTCAGCCAGTCGAGCTCGGCAGGGGACGCCTGCCAAGAGTCTACCTCAGGCCCAAGAGGCCACACGGCGTTCTCAGCGTACAGCGGCATGCTCAACACGTTCTCGTAGATGAACTTAGCCAGCTCACCCTGTATCCTCCAGCGCTCGTCGGTATCGAGCTCAGCTTCCGAGTCCTCGATGAACTTGTCCAGATCCGGGTGGTTGACGCCGAACAGGTTAGTGCCCGAAGACGTGTAAACCGTGCTGTACACCCTCAGAGGCTCGGGGAAGCTGGGAGCGTCGTTCAACCCATATATGTTGTTGACTTTCCTTGCTTGGCTCGTTACCCGGTATGCAGCAGGCGGTTGGTTCTGCGCGCTGGCCTCCAAGCCAAACTCCTGCCAGTCAGTGAGCACGGCTTCCTTGACCAAGAGCAGGGTGCCGGTGCCCAAGCGCCTGTTGATGAGAACGTCGAACCCGTCGGGATAGCCAGCTTGGGCCATGAGCTGCTTGGCAGCAGCGAGGTCGAAGTCCATGTCGCCAGGACCAAGTGTATCCAGGCCCAGTTGCTCCATGCGGCCACGGTTGGCCCAGATGCCGATGTACCAAGGCTCGCCCTCGCCAAAGGCGATATTGTTGATCAAGGCTTGGCGGTCAATGGACCGCAGCATAGCCTCCCGGACCTTGCGTGCCCGCTCCCACTCAGGGGAATTCACGTCACGGTCGCAGGAAATCCATGGGCGCCGGTCGTCGGAACTCATGTCCGTCGCAACGCCATCCACGATCTCCGAGTCGTCGCAGATGTTCTTGTAGTCCCCCATATACTCATCAATGGGATTGGCCACGTGATGCTTGGAGTCCGGCGTGTAGTGACCACCTTCGTGCCATATCATCTGTATGATGGCTGCGGGGAACACCATGAACTTGACGTCGGTCAAGCTGCCGTCGCTGATGCTATCTTGGATCGCTTGGCGTGAGTCGGAGTTGAAGATGCCCGTGTCCAACGTACCAGCGAGGAAGTTGGCCAAGCGGGCGGACTCTTCCTGCATGTCGTGCCAGATCATCTCTGCGAATTCAGGAGTGTGCCTCCAGTGGTCCTCTACGGCCTTCAGGTGGCGTTTGACATCGGTGACATACTCCACCTGTTCCCAAGGGGCAGTGCCCACATCCTCGTGCAGAGCAGTCTCGGCCCCGACAGTGTCGAAGTGCTTCTTGCTGTTCATGGAGAAGCCGGGGATGGGGGCTTGGCTGTACCAGGTGATTTGGAAGGTGGGGGTAGGCCTCTTGAGTTGCACGGTGAGGTCGTCGATCTTGGTCAACTCGCAACCCTCGCACCTAAACACCTTCTCGGTGTTTCCTCGCTGCACATGCTTCCCGCCCTCTTTGGAAATCTCGCCGATGGACCAGATGAAGTCGTCGGCGTTGAACTCGCCCCAGTCACCATGAACGGTGTGCCACTTGACCCCCTCCTGCAGGTTCAGGGTATAAGTGAGGGCGTCGGGCGATACGTCGAAGCTCTTAATTAGACGGGGATCCCACTCGCCGTCGTAGCCCATGACGAACAGGGTCTCGTGGGAGACCAGCTCGGCGAAACGGTTCTGGAAGTAACCCGCGTCGTAGTTGGTCGCCACATATGGACCCAAGAAGGCCATGCCCACATCGAGAACGCCCTCGGGCTTCATCATGGCGTCTCCGGGTGCAGGGGTGGCTTCCGCAGGAGCCGGTGTGGCGGCCGGGGTCTGACCCGTGACAGACGGGGGCAGAGTGACGACCTCAGCTGCCGACGTGGCCTCAGCTGGGGCCGGCGCCTCCGTAGCCTCTTCTCCGCAAGCTATGATCACCGCGAGCAGCAGGAGCAGCACTCCTACGATCACGGCTTTGCCTCTCCTAGTACCTAACATCCGTGACCTCCAATCAAATATGCCATACACAATGAAAGGCACCGACCGCATGTAGGCGCCTTCAAAGGCGACGGCGTAGGTTACCAGAGCGATTGCCTGTAGTCAATCCACGTGGACGGGTTTTTGCCGGAATCCGCCGCTGGAAGCGATGCCGATGTGTCGCTCGCCCATCCCGGCTCTATTCAGCCTTTGTCGCCCTGCAGTCCTCGGAATCCCTCTAGGGCCTTGGGTGAAAAACTTCGACGTGCGGTCCTGCCTGTAATGCAAGAGCCCCAGCCACAATGGCCGGGGCTCTGACGCTTGGGTCTTGGCGTCGAGGCTCTGGCCTACCGTTTACGCCGTGGCGTCTCCCAGTAGCTGAGCCAGTCCAACTCTGCGGGTGCAACCTGCCAAGAGTCCACCTCGCTACTGAGAGGCCAGACGGCATTCTCGGCATAGAGGGGCATGCTGAGCACGTTCTCAAAGATGAACTCGGCCAATTTGCCCTGGACCCTCCACCGCTCGTCGGTGTCGTAGGTGGTCTCTGCCTCCCAAATGAGATCATCCATTATGGGGTGGTTGACTCCGAACGCGCCGTTGCTGGCTGAGGTGTATACGGTGCTGTACACCCTCAGGGGCTCAGGGAAGCTGGGTGCATCGTTCAGCCCGTAGATGTCTATGGCTGTGCGTTGCTGGCTCTTCACACGGTAGGAGGCGGGCTGTTCGTTCCGCAGCTTGGTCGTGAGGCCGACCTTCTCCCACATGCCGGCAACGGCCTCCTTGACCGTGAGCAGGGTGCCCGTACCCAGTCGCTTGGCGATGGGTACCTCGAAACCGTCGGGGTAGCCAGCCTCTTCCAGCAACTGCTTGGCCAAATCGAAATCGTAGCCCATCGGCCTAGGCCCGTCTGGCGGCCCCAGCTTGTCCAAGCCGAGCTGCTGCATGCGACCGCGGTTGGCCCAGATGCCGATGTACCAAGGTTCACCCTCGCCGAAGGCGATGTTGTTGATCAACTCGTCGCGATTGATGGCGCGGACCATTGCCTCCCGCACCTTCCGCGCCCGCTCCCACTCAGCGGAATTCACGTCGCGGTCGCACGCAACCCACGGACGGATGTCGTCGTGTCCGCTGCCGTCGTCGCAGAGGTTCCGATAGTCGGAGTAGTGTGGGTCCACCGGCACCTTGATCTTCCCTTCGGCATCGGGCTGGTGGTGCGTGGAGTCCGGAGTGTAGTGATTTCCCTCAAACCACATCATCTGGATGATGGCTGCGGGAAAGACCATAAAGGTCAGCCCATCCACTGGGTCGTCTTTCATGGCCTGTATAGAGTCGGAGTTGAAGATCCCGGTGTCCAACTGGCCTGCCTGGAAATTGGCCAGCTTGGTAGACTCTTCGGGAATGTCCCACCAGATCATTTCGGCGAACTCGGGAACGTGGCGCCAATGGTCTTCGACGGCCCGCATCCTGCGGAGTTCGTCGGTCTTGTGCTCTACCATCTCCCAAGCTCCCGTGCCCACGTCCTGCAACACGGCCTCTTCCGGGCTCACGGAATCGAAGTGCTTCTTGCTATTCATGGAGAAACCGGGAATGGGCGCTTGGCTGAACCAGGTAAGCTGGAAGGTGGGGGTGGGTCGCTTGAGTTCCACCGTGTACTCGTCAATCTTGGTCATCTCGCACCCATCGCACCTGAACACCTTACGGGTGTTGCCGTTCTGTACGTGCGCCCCGCCTTCTCGGGCAATCTCTTCGATGGAAAAGATGAAGTCGTCGGCGTTGAAGTCCCCCCAATCGCCGGCGTTGGTCCTGTTGTGCCACTTAGCGCCTTCCTGCAGCCTGATGGTGTAGGTTAGCCCATCGGGCGAGACGTCAAAGCCGTTAACCAAGCGATGCTCCCACTCACCATCGTAGCCCATAACGAAGAGCGTCTCATGAGTGACGAGCTCGGCGAACCTGTTCTGGAAGTAGCCCGCATCGTAGTTGGTCGCTACGTAGGGGCCCAGAACCGCCATGCCCACGTCCAAAGTACCTTGTGGCACCGTGACGCCGGTGTCAGGTGCGGGAGTGGCGGCCGCAGGTGCGGGCGTCGCGTCTGGGGTCGCGCCGGTGACCGACGGAGGTAAGGTGACTATCTCAGCGGCCGAGGTTGGGGCCGGTGCTTCCGTGGTTTCCTCACCGCAGGCGATGATCAGTGCCAGCAGAAGGATCAGTATCCCAACTATTGCTGCCTTGCCTCTCCTCGTACCTAACATCGGCCACCTCCGGTCAGAGGATAAAGAGGATACCGTAGCACAATAGCAGTGATTGAAGGCTATATGCTTACGACAATCGTGGCGACGTTATCATGTATTTCAATGCTAAGTCAACATCTTGCGCAAGATGATATGTGTATTACATACATGATATCCCGTTGCCATGGCGACGTTGTGTGCTCCGTTCCTGCCGTCTAGAATGGTTTCATCCAGCGGGCTTTCGGAGGCAGGGGCATGATGAAATACCCGTTGACCATTACCACTATCCTAAATCGCGCACGCACCTACTTCCCGCGGAAGGAAGTCGTTACCCGCTTGCCCGACCGCAGCCATCGTTATACCTACGCCGACCTGTATGTCAGGGTGTGCAAGCTGGCCAACGCCCTCTCCTCATTGGGCGTCGGCAAGGGCGACCGTGTGGGCGTTTTCGGCTGGAACACCTACCGTTATCTGGAGTCGTATTTCGCCGTACCCTGCATGGGCGCCGTGGTGCATACCATCAACATCCGTCTGGCCCCCAACGACTTGGTCCACATTATCAACCACGCCAAAGACAAGGTTCTTCTGGTCGACGAGGACCTGCTCCCAGCCATTGAGGCTATCGCGCCCCGCTTGGAGTCCGTCGAGCAGATCGTGGTTATGGGCGATGGCGACCCATCGTCATCCGTCTTGCCCCACGCGCATAGCTACGAGCGTCTGATGGGCAAAGCCTCCGACAGCTTCGACTTCTTCCAACTGGATGAGGACCTGCCCGCGGGCCTCTGCTACACCTCGGCCACCACGGGCAACCCCAAGGGCGTGGTGTACGACCACCGCGGCCTCTACCTGCACACCCTCACCCAGTGCATGACCGACTCCCTGGCCCTCAGCGAGCGGGACGTGATTCTTCCGGTGGTGCCCATGTTCCACGCCAACACTTGGGGTGTGCCCTACACCTCCGCCTTTCTTGGGGCAACCTTGGTCCTGCCCGGACCTCGGCCTGATGCCGCCGCTGTGTCCCGCTTGATGGAGCAGGAGAAGGTGACCGTGAGCCTAGGCGTGCCCACCATCTGGATTGGGGTGCTGGACTACCTTTCTCGTGCCAAAGAGCCCTGCGACCTTAGCAGCGTTCGTCTGCTGGTCAGCGGGGGCTCCGCCGTTCCGCCCTACATGTTCAGGGCCTTCGATGAGCTGGGCATACCCATGACCCACGCCTACGGTATGACCGAGGCCACCCCGTTGGTCACCATCTGCAACTACAAGAGTTACATGGACGACTGGGACGACGATGCCAAGATGGACGTCCGGGTCAAGCAGGGGTTGCCCGTAGCTGGCCTCGACATCAGGCTAGTGGACGAGCTGGGCGCAGACCTCCCTTGGGACGGCGAACATCAGGGCGAGTTGCTGGTGCGAGGTCCGTGGATTGCCAGCGAATACTTGGACGATCCCCGCTCTGCCGAGACCTTCGTCGATGGCTGGTACCATACCGGAGATGTGGTCACCGTGGACCCGGAGGGTTACGTACAGGTAGTCGACCGGGCCAAAGACATGGTGAAGAGCGGCGGTGAGTGGATTTCGTCGGTTGACTTGGAGGCGGCCATTATGGCCCACCCCAGCGTCTACGAGGCAGCAGTCATCGGGGTCCCACATGAGCGGTACCTAGAACGCCCCCTAGCCTGCGTGGTGCCTATCCCCGAGCAGCGCAGCGCGCTTGACCGCGACGCCGTGCTGGCCCACTTGGAAGGCAAGTTCGCCCGCTGGTGGTTGCCAGACGATGTGGTGTTCATTGACGAGATACCCAAGACTGCTGTGGGGAAGTTCGACAAAAAGGTGCTGCGCGAGCGGTATGCAAGTGCGGCGAAAGCCGATGGAGGTAGTCAATGAAGGCAGCCGTGATCCATGAACTGGGCAACGAGGACGTATTCCGATACGAGGACGTCCCCAATCCAGAGCCCCGACCTCGCCAAGTGCTGCTGCGCATCGAGTCGGCCTCGGTGAACCGTGGCGACCTGTTCCGGCGCGAGGGGAGCTATGGCGGCTCCACTGCGGGCGCCCCTCTGCCCCTGATACTGGGCTGGGACGTCGCGGGCACCATCGTCGAAGCTGGCTCTGAGGTACGCACCCGCGAAGTGGGACAGAGGGTGGTGGCCACCCTGCCCCAAGGAGGCTACGCCGAGATGGTGGCTGTCCACGAGGCGGGCACTGTGCCCATGCCCGACAACATCTCCTTCGACGAGGGCGCCAGCATTCCCATCGTCTTCCTTACCTCATGGTTCGCCCTTCTCAAGGTCGCCAACCTGCGTGAGGGCGAGACGGCCTTGATACAGTCGGCTGGCAGTGGCGTGGGCATGGCGGGCATCCAGATTGCCAAGCACATGGGCTGCACCGTCATCACCACCGCAGGCTCCCAAGAGAAGCTGGACCGGGCCCGTGAGCTGGGGGCCGACCACTGCATCAACTACAACCAAGCCGACTTCCTTGCAGAGACCATGTCCATCACCGACAGGGCTGGAGTGGACGTGGTGCTGGAAGCCGTCGGTGGCGAGGTGCTCACCAAGAGCATGGAGGTCCTGTCCATGGGAGGCCGCGTGGTAACCGTGGGCAACACCAGCCGTGGTCAGTCGACTGTCGACCCCGGCCTGATGCTGAACCGCCTCCTGACCCTGCACGGCTTTTCCCTCTCCACCCAGATGGGCCGTGGCGGCGTGATGCAGGAACTCCAGACCATCATGGACCTCTTCGCCCAAGGCAAGCTCCGCACCGTAATCGACCGCGTCTTCCCCCTAAGCGAGGCAGGCAACGCCCACCGCCACCTAGCCGACCGCCGCAACTTCGGCAAAGTCCTCCTGAAGCCATAGCTTCCGCGAGACCCCGCTAGCCAGCCAAACATTTCGGCGAGACCAATTGACAATTCAGCGACGCAGTTGTAGTTCTCAGAAGCACAACCAAGGGGAAACCGCGAATGCGATTCAAAAGCGCTGCGATCAAGGATTTCAAGCGTTTCACAGAACTAGTTGTTCAGGGTGTCCCAGAGTCGGCTCGCCTAATCATGCTCGCCGGGCCGAACGGCAGTGGAAAGTCTTCTTTCTTTGATGCCTTGAGCAGTTGGCACAAAATGTACGCGCGCCGGAATCCCTGGAACGATGACTACCATTTGAAAACCGATTCGAGGCAAACTTCTGAATGGAGTGAGCAACAACTTGCGGTGACATTTCACCATCCCATGTCAGATGATCCACAAGAGAAAAAGAAAGTTATCTATACAAGGTCTGCATTTAGGAACGATCCGGAGTTTCAAACGAGCCAACTTCAACGCCTTCCAGATCCCCTTGATGAAGGTCGTGTCAATCGCATGATTGACAACGATGTGGCGATCAGCAGAAATTACCAGCGTCTGGTGGGCCAAGTATTCGGGATCTTTGGCGCAGAACCTCAAATGACGGATGGTCTCACAGAGTCGCTCATCAGTCCAATTCGGGACCCCGTGAGTCGATTGTTCCCAACACTTACCCTCAACAGTCTCGCTAACCCGATGGAAGATGGTACCTTCAGGTTTTCGAAGGCAGCAAGTGCAGGATTCCACTTCAAGAACCTTTCTGGCGGGGAGAAAGCCGTATTTGACTTGGTTCTTGATCTAGTTATCGCCAAGCCCGCCTACGACAACACACTGTTTTGCATTGACGAGCCGGAAGCACATATGAATGCACGTCTTCAAGCTGAGCTTCTATCTGTGCTCTATGGCCTGATTCCGCAAACCTGCCAGTTGATGCTGGCCACACACTCCATTGGCATGATGCGGCGGGCACGGGACATTGAAGCTGAACATCCTGGAAGCGTCATATTTCTCGACTTCAGCGAGCGTGACTTTGATGAACGGCAGGTTATTGAGCCGGCGGTTCCTGACAGGGCCTTCTGGAACACAGCTTACGACGTAGCGCTTGATGACCTGGCGGCACTTATTGCGCCAGAGCGAGTTGTGATCGGCGAAGGCGAACCAAAGAACAGAAACACCAGTGCGAACTACTCCCATGATGCACGTTGCTACGAGCGAGTCTTTCGGGCTGAGTTCCCGGAAACACAATTCGTTCCTGGCGGTAACGCTTTAGAAGTCGCGGAGGACCGACGTGGCATCGCGTATGCACTTGGCGTATTGACCCAGGGCGCCCAGGTCGTCAAGCTTATCGACCGTGATGCCTCTTCTCCTCAAGAGGTCGCCGAATGGAAGAGCCGCGGCGTTCGGGTGCTGTCACGCCGTAACTTAGAATCCTACTTCTTCGATGACGAGGTTCTGCGAGCACTTGCTGCGTCTGTTGATAAGGAAGACCAGGCCGAGGCGCTAATTGCGAAGAAGGAAGACATCCGCGTCAAAAGGCCCGACGACGCCCCGGACGACCTCAAACCTGCGAGCGGTGAGATTTACGTCGCGTGTAGGAGGACGCTAGGGCTTTCCGCCCCTGGAAATGATCCCAAAGTATTCATGCGTGATACCCTAGCACCGCTTATCAAGTCCGGGACAAAGGTTTACGAAGAGCTAAAGCGTGACATTTTCGGCTCGGATGATGGCTATACCAGCGAGTGAGGGGGTGGAAAACGCTCTCTTTCTATCCAAATGCCGATGTCCTCTGAGCATCGACGGGACGCTGTGTGGTCGGGGCATTCAATATCGCCCGCTTGTTTAGCGCGGGCTCAACGGATATCTCTAACCCTCCGGAGGCGTCATCTTCACCCGCAGCGCTGCTTCGCACCACCGGGCCGCGCACAGAAGCTCGTCCTCGCGGAAGGGGGCCCCGATCAACTGGACTCCTAGGGGCAGGCCGTTGGCGCTTAGGCCGGATGGCAGGGTGATGGTGGGAAGGCCGCAGGAGGTCCAAGGGCTCTGGAAGATGGGGTCGCCAGTGGTATTGAGGTCGCGGGGAGCAGCCGCTGGGGTGGTGGGGGTCACGAGAATGGTGCCATCGGCCACCAGTTCGCGCATGTCGCGGGCGAAGGCGGTTCGCATGCGCTGGGCTTGGAGGTAACGAACGCCGGGTAGCAGGAGGCCTGTTTCGATGGTGGAGCGCAGTCTGCGTCCGTACTGGTCGGGGTGCTGGCTGAAAAGCTCCTCGTGGAAGGTGGCGCACTCCACATCCATCACTACGCGGTGGGCGTCGTAGCAAGTGTCGAAGCTGGCTGGCAGGCGCACCTCATCCGCCTCACAACCTAGGTCGGCGAACTTGTCGAAGGCGGCTTGGGTGTTGGCCCGCGTCTCGTCGTCGCAGACCTCTAGGAAGTGCTGCCGGATGAGGCGGATGCGGGGGGCCATGGGGTAGTCGGCCACTGGGGACACGTAGTCGAGCACTGGCTCGTGGGCCGAGGAGGGGTCGTTGGGATCGTAGCCCGCCATGACCTGCAGCATCAGTGTGGCATCGGTCACGTCGCGCACTAGGATGCCCACGGTATCCAGCGACCACGAGGCTGGGATGACACCGTACTTGCTGAGGCGCCCGTAGGTGGGTTTGAGGCCCACGATGCCGTTGTAGGAGGCGGGGCGGCAGGTGGAGCCGCCTGTCTGGGAGCCCAAGGCTCCAGCGCACATGGAGGTGGCCACGGCGACTGAGGAGCCGCTGCTGGAGCCGCCGGGGGTGTGGGCATGGTTCCACGGATTGAGGGTGGGCGACGGGTCGGCAGTGGCGAACTCGGTGGTCACCGCCTTGCCCAGCACGATGGCCCCAGCCTCCTTGAGCTTGGCGACCACGGTGGCGTCGTAGTCGGGCACGAAGTCGGCGTAGAGGGGAGAGCAGGCTGTGGTCTTCATGCCTGCGGTGTAGAAGATGTCCTTCAGGCCGATGGGGACGCCGTGCAGGGCCCCAGAGGCCGTTCCTTGGGCAATGGCCTCCTCAGCACGGGCGGCCGCGCCCAGCACTTCTTCGCGGTCGATGGTGACCCACGCCTGCAGGTTCTCCTTGGCGTCGATGCGGGCCAGCAGGGACTGGGCCAGCTCCACAGGGGAGAGTTGGCCGGAGGAGATCTCCTGTGCCGACTCGGACAGGCTCAACTCATAAGGCTCGGCCATGGGTCACCTCCTGATTCTAGTGGGACAGAATGGTCCCGTTTTGGTCCTATTTCCCCAGACATCATGTCTCACTTTAGCTACGCTAGACCTCTGG
This sequence comes from Dehalococcoidia bacterium, assembly GCA_965263155.1. GTDB lineage: Bacteria > Chloroflexota > Dehalococcoidia > Lucifugimonadales > JAAXIE01 > JAAXIE01. Next base: position 3,558,320 of record OZ253586.1, on the reverse strand, counting down.
AATGAGACTCCCGTTGTAGCTGGAACGTGCTTATTCGTATCTGAATCATGCCCCATTTGTCCCATAGTGTATCTAAAATCAGCTTTACCGCTCTGTCCCACTAAAACAGGGACCGTGACTGCCATAAAGGCTGTCCCTGCGAGGTGTGTTCCTCCCGCGATCCTTTCCACGATTCGTCCCTGTATGGAGGCTAGAGGGGAGGGACGCGCTCTGTCAACGGGCTGTTGTCATGGGGGCTATTGGTGTGACTTGGGGGCGCCAACGCAGCAGTGATGCTGCGAGCGAGCTTAGCCTCGTTGCGCGCTCGGGGGAGACATTGGAATCAAGTGCGGCGAGGACGCGAGACTAGCTGTTGGCCGCGTGGGTCGACGGCCAACCCGAATATCTCCAGAGTGGTCGCGCCTACCAAGTATTGCCCTTCTGGCCCAAAGATCACCGGGCAGGCCCACTCGTCTCCATCAATGGATATGCGAGCAATGCCATAGCCGTACTCGACTTCAGTCCCGTCAGCAATCTCGAAGATGCCTAGTCTGTTTGGTCTTACACTAAGTCCTTCCAGGAAACCGGCTGGCAGCATGGTATGAATAGAGCCGGTGTCGACCATAGCCGAGGCTTGGGCTAAGTCACCCCCGTCGGGGTGGCCGACGCCGATGGTAACGTCGAATATTCCCATACCGTCCTCCGACGGGATTCTAGCACGCGACTAAGGGCCAGTCTTCCACTATCTTCCTAGGAAAAACGCTGGTTCCTCCTCCCGCTTGGGGAGGTTGTTGGCCACCTGTTGCAGATGCTCGGCGGCTTGGCGCATGGCGGGCCCCATGCGGCTGGCCCGCTCTTGACCCCAGAGGTCGGCGGCCTTGTCCTGAAGCTCTTGAGCCAACGACTCGACGCTGGCGTCGTTTCGCATTCCTACCATTCTGTCGCTCCCTTCAGTGAGGGTTAACCGCGAGGGATTGCCCCCTGCGTGGGATGGGGTCTTGGGCAACCACAAGGGTTGCCCCTACGGTCCATTTAATATTGTGGATGCGCTGGCTGCTCTACTTCTCGGCGATTTCGATAGTATGAATCACTTGGGGTTCCAGTGGGTCTGACCGCTGGGGCCCGCCTACGGCTACGCTGGCCAGAGCGTCCAATACCTCAAAGCCCTCTGTCAATAGGCCAAAGACGTTATAGCTGGGGGGCAGCCCCGCGTCCTTGTGCACGATGAAAAACTGGCTGCCGTTGGTGTTGGAACCAGCGTTGGCCATGGCCAATGTTCCCCGTACGTAAGGCTTGGTGACCGGCTCGTCTTGGAAGCGGTACCCTGGGCCGCCACTTCCTGTGCCGGTGGGGTCGCCGCCCTGAATCATGAAGTCAGCGATAATGCGGTGGAAGATGACCCCGTCGTAGAAGCCTTCCCGTGCCAGAAAGACAAAGTTGTTGACGGTGATCGGCGCGTCCTTGGGGAAGAGATCGATAACCATGTCGCCGTGGTTGGTCTGGATGGTGGCGGCGTAGCTCTTCTCTTGGTCGATGCTCATTGGGGGCGGTGCCGAATACTGGGTAATGGTGATGCCTCCTTCGGATGGTTGCTCTGTTGGTGTAGGCGTGCCGGTAGCATCAGCTGTAGGGGCGGGCGTCCCTGGTTGTGGCGTCGGCGTCGAGGTAACGTCCCCACCGCCGCAGGCCAGAATCCCGACCACCACCGCTAGGCTCGCAGCCACTATCGCCAATCTGAAACGAGTCCCCCAGATAGCCATGGCCGGTATGATACCATAACCAGCAATCGACGATTCCCGAGGTGAACCCCGTTAAGGAGGTGGCTGAATGAAAGCGGTGTACATCAACGAGGCTGGCGGGCCCGAGGTCATGATTTACGGTGACCGCCCTAACCCTGAACCGGAGCCGGGCGAGTTGCTGATACGTATCCGCTCCAGCGCAATCAACTTCGCCGACCTCGGCGTCAGGTCCCGAGGAGCGACCGGCGGCTTCCCCCGCATTCTGGGCTTGGACATGGCGGGCGAGGTGGTGCAAGCAGAGCGCGACTCCCTAGGCTTCCAGCCGGGAGAACGGGTGCTGGTGGACAACCGGGTGAAGTGTGGCCGTTGCGAGAACTGCCTGCAGAGTGTCGACCAATATTGCACCGAACAGAAGAGGCTGGGGGCTGACATCGACGGTGGGCACGCCGAGTACTGCGTGGTACCCGCCATCAATGCCTACCGCTTCGCCGACGACATGACGTTCGAGGAGGCGGCCGCCCTGCCCATCGCTGGCCACACCGCTTGGCACTGCGTTATGACCCGGGGCCAACTACAGCCGTGGGAGGACATCCTGATTCAGGCTGCGGGAAGTGGCGTGGGCAGCACCGGCATACAGATTGCCAAGCACATCGGGGCGCGGGTCATCACCACTGCTGGCAGCGACTGGAAGCTGGAGCGCGCCAAGGAGTTGGGTGCCGACGAGGTCATCAACTACAACGACACCCCCAACTTCAGCGAGCGGGTGATGGAGTTGACCAACGGCCGTGGCGTCGACATGGTGTTCGACGTGGTGGGAGCCGCCGTCTGGGACCAGAACCTACGCAGCCTCAAGGCCGGCGGTCGCTTGGTAATCACCGGCACAACCTCAGGCAACCGTACCGACATGGACCTGTCGATCCTGCAGGGGCGCCCCCTGACCCTGATGGGCAGCGGTGGCCGGCCCCGTCGCACCTTCGGCGAGATGATGAAGGTGGTGAACGCAGGCGGCCTCCGTGGCGTAGTAGGACGCACCTTCCCGCTGGAGGAGGCTGCCGAAGCGCATCGAACGATGGCGAGCCGGGACTTCTTTGGGAAGTTGGTGCTGAAGCACTAGGCGGCGAGGACTCGTATATTGTGACCAGCAGCGACCGCCATTGCCTTTAGAGAGCGATCATTGATTTGGCCATGCGACGACAGATCGGGACGCTTGTACTAGGAGTCGGAGGAAGCCTTAGACCTTGGACCACCCATGCCGGTGGGTACACAGTCGTCCAGCTTCTTGTGGAGGAGTGAAATCAGGCTGAAATAATCCGCCGCGTCATCCTCACCGTTCCACATAATCTTTGGTTCATGCGCTAAGGGGTTCCTCACGGCTGCAAAGCAACCCTTCAACAATAAAGCAAATCCCTTGTGTTCGGTCTGCTCGGTTTCGGTACGTAAAGAGTTGAATGCGAGAGCGGGACGTGTTATCGAGAAGACCCCATCCACAAGGTTTGCTCCATCTCTATCCACTCCTGATTTGTCACGGATCCGTTGAGCCAGACCCTTGGAGGCTTCGAAGACGGCGTGGAAATAGTTATCCTGCATTAGTTCAGCTTTGCAGTATTTGAACACCTCGGGATGGATACGCCGTCCCTGAAACCTCGCATGGATTGCCTTCACTCGTCTTTCTGCTTCGGTGAGGGTCGCTGCCGCCGGGCGGGTGCGGAGCTTTCCATCGGCCCCAAACTCGAGTCAGGATAATGCCAAAACCACGTTCAATTCAGAACGATGTGCCTCGAATTCATCGTTCCTGCCTACGAAGCGAGCAGGCGCAAGGAACGATTGAATAAAGTCGAGTACGCGGTTGGCGCACTGATCCTGTCGCTGGACGTCCAGAAAAATCCAATACAATCTCCGCCATTTCGTTGATTCGCGAGAGTTGTCAGGAATGCCTCGATTAGCAAGAACTCGACTAATGTCTGATCCAGAGCCGCAATCGCCTATCAGCTTAGCGAGAGACTCGATGCTACCTTCAGGGAAACACGGGATACCGCTCATACTGTGTCCTCTGCCAGCAGGTCCTTAGCCTTAAGACTCAGGTTAGTAGAACGGAGACTAAAGGGGAACTCACAGCCGACGTGCCGGTCGGTGTACATACCAGTGCCTTGTGTCTACACAATACTTGCCGTGCAGGAAACACCGCAAGGATGCCTTGGTCTCGAAGTGGTGTCCGTTCGGTGTCACGCGGGTGCATTCGGGCCTGTACAAGCCTACAGACGGCCTGCCATCAACGGCATGGGCAGGCCGTCTGAGTGGATTAGCGGTGTCTAGTTCCTGTAGGTTGCCCAAACTACGGGCCGGGGAAGAAGTCGCCACCGCGCATCAGTTGGTCCCGCTGCACATCGAGGAGGCCCGAGACGCGGGGGACGTAGTCGCCCGCCCAGCCGGGGTGCTGGTAGACGGCACGCATCTTCCGGTGCAGGTCATCGGAGTCGTCGTATGCCCAGATGTGCACCACTTGGTTCAGGGTGCCCACCTCGCTGTAGAACCACCCTGCCAGCTTGACGCCCAGCTCCTCGCGAATGGGCAGGCCAACCTTCTCCACCGCATCCATGTACTCAGGGATGCGCCCCGGCTTGATGTCATAAATGCGCATGTCATACAGACGCGGCTCCGATGAATCGACGGGCTCGTAGGACGCGGGCGCGAAATCAGGCTGGACTACGATGGCGTCGCGCTGCGATTGCACCAGTCCACGGTTGGCGGGCATGTACTCGCCTGTCCAGCGGGGGTCGGCGCGCACCGCCGCGGCGCCCTCCACCAAGTGCTTGGTGTCCTCGTAGGCCCAGATATGCCACACCTGGTTCAGGGGCCCCACCTCGGAGTAATACCACCCGCCCAGCTTCACGCCATGGTCCCGCCGGATGGGGATGGCGATCTCCTTCACATTCTTCATGTAGTCGGCCACGCGCCCCGGCGCGATTTCATACGTCCGCATGTCGTAGATCATGGTATGTATCCTCTCACAGAGTGCTTGCGCTGGGCATCGCACCCAGCAGACCATGCCATGGTATCACAACATCATGCGTGTGACGGATGAAGAGGCATTGACCAAATGCTAGGCACTCCCACGTTCCATTCAGACTGGGCACCCTGCACCGCGTTCGGGGAATTCAGGGGGAATTCAGTTCCACCAACTTCTCGAAAAGCTTGTGATTCTGCAGCACATCCCCGGCGGCCCGGTGCGCGCGGACGCGAGAGGTAGAGATGCCCAGATCATCGCAGGCCGCAGTGAGCCCAGTCCTAAGGCCATAGGCGCGAAGCGCCAGAACCCTCTCTACGTAGGCCTGGTGGCTCTCTCCTGCCTGCTGGTACTCCCCTAGTTTGTAGCCCTTGTATAGTCCGGCGGTGTCGATGAATCTTTCGGCTGGCAGGTGGGTATCCTCTTCAATGGATAACGTTGCGCACAGCCCCTGCTCAACAGCACTGCGATGACGACGCGCTGCTTCCACCAAGAATGGACGGTCGGAGTCCAGTATGCTGTGTCCCACCAATGGTAGATCAGAGGTCTTGTGTACGAACCAAGCCAACGCGTCATCTATTTTGACTCCTCCAAGAGTCAAATCCCTGTCCGTGATACCAGTCAGACTGATTATGCTCTTGGGAAGAGGACGGTCCACCTTGACCAGAACCCGATCGGTGACTAGCTGCTTGCCCGGGAGAAGTATGCCCACGGCTATCTCGATGATCAGATCACTCAGTGGGTCCGGACCAGCCATCTCGAGGTCCACTACCGCGTAACCGTTGCGCCAATCCATTGATTTCAAGCTGGTTTCAACCGTCTTCTTCAGTCTGTTCGACGCTTGCCCGACTGTGGTGAGGCCTACGCCGTAAATGCTTGTGGCAAATTATAGTCCACATCCTCTTGCGCCCGGTTCCGGTGGCTATTCAACCTCCCTCTGCTAGAATCCAGTGACTTGCTGCGGTTGAGGAGGGTGCTATGGCATCATCCACCAGTCCTACTATCTCGCGGACGCGCCCGCAGCACCCACCCATGACAAACCCTCATTGACTCACCCCACCCATCCCCATACTCTGAATACGGTGCAGGGGACTGACCCCTCAGGGTCCCCCTGCCTTCTTTTTTGCCCTGATTTTTGGAGGCAGCGATGAGTCGAAAATGCGGCCAGATCCGGCAAGCTAGCTCAGATACAACAGTGCGGCCAACGAGCCAAGTTTCAGATACAAAAAACTTTTTTTCAGCTACGACCGTGGCCGCATCCAGCTACGGACTCAAGACACTACGCGGTGCCCTAGTGTCACACTTCCCAGATACGGAAACCCCTTGTTTAGCTAGGATGAGTGTGATACCCCACATGCGGACCGGCCGCACTCACCGCCGCCGCTCAGCTACAAAACGCTGTCCTTCCTGTCGCACCGGTGCGGCACCTGGTTCCATAAGTCCCTTCCCTCAGGATTCCCAATCCCCGCCGCCCGCCCTTGCCAGGTCCCGATTCCACTCGACACTGTCGAGTAGCTGTTCCGTAGCTGCCACTCGACAATTCGACACTCCCCAGATACGAAAAATTTGCTTCCAGCTACGACCGGTGTCGAGTCCAGTTACGACTCACTCTACACAGAGTCGTGGCTCCGCTCCCCTTTGGTTGCTATTCAACCTCCCTCTGCTAGAATCCACTGACTTGTTGCGGTCTAGGAGGGTGCGATGGCCTCTCGTGAGGAGCTGAAGGCTTGGGTGGTGGATGAGATTGACGCGCACGCCGACGATATCGTGCGGGCGTCCACCACCATACTCGGTCACCCCGAACCTGGCTTCCGCGAGGTCAAGACGTCCAAGTTGGTCGCCGACCGGTTCGCTGAGATGGGCATACCTTTCCGGCAGGAACTGGCAGTCACAGGTCTTCGTGGCGAGGTAATCGGCGCCACTTCCGGCCCCACTCTAGCTATCATCGGCGAGTTGGACTCCCTCATCGTGAACGACCACCCCCACGCCGACGCGCAGACGGGCGCTGCCCATGCCTGTGGCCACCATGCCCAGATCGGCATGATGCTGGGGGCCGCGAGGGCCCTGCACCAGACTCGCGTCTTGGATGAACTCAGTGGGCGACTGGTGTTCATGGCGGTGCCTGCCGAGGAGTACATCGAGATCGAGTACCGCGACGGCCTGCGCCGTGCGGGCACGATCGAGTTCCTTGGCGGTAAGCCGGAATTCATTCGCCTTGGCGAGTTCGACGATGTCCACATGGCCATGATGTGCCACACAACCAGCAACCCCGAAGAGCGCCAGCTGTGTCTCAGCGGCACCAATAACGGCACCTTGGCCAAGAAGATTCAGTTCCTAGGACGTGGCGCCCATGCCGGTGGCGCCCCTCATCTTGGCATCAACGCCCTCAACGCCGCGCACTTGGCTCTGGCAGGCATCCACGCCAACCGCGAGACCTTCAAGGACGACGACACCATAAGGGTGCACCCCATCATCACCAAGGGGGGCGAAGCCGTCAGCGCGGTGCCTGCCGACGTGCGCATGGAGACCTTCGTGCGGGGCAAGACCCTAGACGCCATCATGGACGCCAATATCAAGGTGGATCGAGCTCTGCGGGCAGGGGCCATGGCTGTGGGGGCAAAGGTCAACATCCAGACCATTCCCGGCTACCTGCCCATGAAGCAGGACCAGAACTTGGCCGAGCTGTTCAAGGCCAACGCGACATCCCTAGTGGGGGAGGACAATGTCACCAGCGTCTCCCACCGCACCGGCTCCACAGACATGGGCGATGTCAGTTACCTGATGCCTGTGCTCCATCCCTACGTGGGTGGGGCCACGGGCTTGGGCCACGGGTCGGACTACGTGATCCGCGATTACGGGCTAGCGGTGATCACTGCGGCTAAGGCCTTGGCCACCACTGCCGTCGACCTGCTGGCCGAGGGCGCTACTCAAGGCCGCAGCGTGCTGGCGCACCATCAGCCCGAGATGTCCCGCGACGAGTACCTCAAGTTCATGCGCAACCTAGCCAAGGAAGAACTGTTCGACGGGGCGGCTTAACCTCGCCCAAGCTGGGTCATTGGCTCCGGAAACCTAGCAATCATTCCTCTAAGTTGTGCCCGATAACTTGGGCGTCCAACGGCATGGAGCGTCTGTATCAGTTCCGTGTAGGCCATTGGCCCCAACTGCCATGGCTGGCCAAACTTGTCGTGCCTGCCCCGCCTGCCCCGCCCCCCCTTGTCGCTTGCGTGCCTGTCAAACTGAAGTTAACGATGCTAGGATAGGCGGGTTGTCTGGTGTTTCCCACGGGGGTGCCCGCCAACTGCCACACCGACTGATTCCCCGTTGTAAGAGAGGAGTCTCGATGCCCAACAAGGAGGAGTTGAAGCGGAAGGCGTGTCAGGCCATCGACCGCCGCAAGGACGAGCTCATCGGCATTGCCCGGGACATTCTGGAGCACCCCGAAACAGGGTTCCACGAGTATCGCACCGCCAAAATTGTGACCGATAAGTTCAAAGCCATGGGCGTGCCCTACTCCGACGGCTTGGCCCTCACAGGCGTCAAGGGGAGTATCGACTTCGGCGGCGGACCCGGTCCTAGGTTGGCCATCATCGGTGAGCTCGACTCGTTGGTGGTCACCGAGCACCCCAACGCCGACTCACAGACAGGGGCGGCCCACGCTTGCGGACACAACTGCCAGATAGGCATGATGCTAGGCGCTACCTTGGGACTGCTGGACGACGACGTTAAGCCCCACCTGAACGGCTCCCTTGCGCCCTTCGCCGTGCCCGCCGAGGAGTTCATCGACGTTGAGGGGCGACTGCGCATGCGTGAGGAGGGCAAGCTGGAGTTCTTGGGAGGCAAACAGGAACTCATCCGCATCGGGGCGTTCGACGACGTTCAGATGGCCATGATGTGTCACACAGCCAGCGATATGGGTGAGCAGTCCTTCTCCGTGGGTGGCACCAGTAACGGCCACATGGTCAAGTACGTCCAGTACATCGGGCGAGCGGCCCATGCTGGGGGCGCGCCTCACCTCGGCATCAACGCCCTGAACGCCGCTACTTGGGCAATAAATGCCATCCACGCGAACCGTGAGACGGTGCGGGAGAACGAGACGGGACGCTTTCACGGCATCGTCACCAAGGGTGGCGAGGCAGTGAATTCCGTGCCTGCCGATGTTCGTTTGGAGTGGCGAGTCCGCTCCTCCAGCCCTGAAGCCGTTGTGAAGAACAACTCCATGGTGGACCGTTGCTTCAAGGCAGGTGCCTTGGCCGTGGGCGCCAAGGTGAAGATCACCAACGTGCCCGGCTATCTTCCCATGCGCCACGACTCCCTGCTGCAGAGCTTGTTCCAGAGCAACGCATCGGACTTGTTGGGGCCGGAAAGGGTCGCGGTGATACCCAGCCGGCGCAACCGGGGCGGCTCAACCGACATGGGCGACCTGAGCCACGTCATACCTGTTTGTCACCCCTACGCCGGAGGAGCCACGGGTCCAGGCCACAGCAAGAACTACCTGATTGCGGACTACGAGAAAGCGGTAATCAACCCCGCGAAAATCATGGCCATGGTGGCGATAGACCTGCTGGGTGACGACGCTCAGCAAGCCCATGGCGTCTTGGACCAAGCCAAGCCTCCCCTCGATTCCAAACGCTACGTCTCTTATCAGAGGCAACGCGCCGAGGTCATCGACTTCGACGGCGCAGCGGACATGTAGACCACTCCACCTCTAATTCGTAAACACTGAGTGGATATGGCATGACAGAGCGGTCGCACGAGACTCACGCTCCGTCACTTCGCTGAATGCCTGGATCCGGGGCAGCGACGATGAAACGCCACCTACGGATTCCCCAGCGGCGGAAGCCATTCGCTTGCCCAAAGAATTCCCCAAGGGGGAGGAAGTCCTTGAAAAGGGTGTCCTAGTCGGACACCTCTACGATCATCTCGATCTCGATGGGCACTGTATTGGGCAGGCTGCCCATGCCCACTGCGGAGCGGGCGTGGCGCCCATTTTCACCGAAGATGCCGACTAGCAGATCAGAGGCGCCATTGGCAACCTGTGGGGTCTGGCCGAAGTCGGGTGCGCAATTAACCATGCACAAGAGCTTGACCACCCGGGTGACCCGGTCCAAGTCCCCAATAGCTGCCTTCAAGTTCGCCAAAGAGTTAAGGATAGCCTGACGCGCGGCGGCGTAGCCCTCCTCAATGGTCACCTGAGTGCCTACCTTGCCCACAGAGGTGTAGCCTCCATCGGGCAAACGATTGACCACGCCAGCCACGTATACGAGATTGCCCGTCTGCACGGCGCCCACGTAGTTGCCTCCGGGAGTTGGCGGCGCGGGCAGCGTGTAGCCCATCTCTTCCAGCCTCTTTTCTACTTCCATTGGTCGCCTCCTGATGGTTGCCTAGTTGATTGCCGATACGCCCTTGCTTGGCGTGTCATTGGGCTGAGCTTATTGGGGCAGTGCAATTGTACCCAAGGGGGTTGAAGTTGCAAGCTAGACGCTATCTGCCACGGGTGCGCGGCGCTCGTCGACCGTCTGCACTGTTGCGGAACAGGAGCACCAGCCCCATGGGGGCCAAGATGGTGGTTACCACGGTCATCAGTATGGAGACACCGAAGATTTCCTCGCCAATGACGCCCTCAGCCAAACCGATGCCAGCGATGATCAGGGCCACTTCGCCACGGGGTAACATGCCGATGCCAATCCGTGTGCTGCCCCGTGTGTTGAAACCGGTGAAGAAGGCAGGCACCATTCCGCCCACCACCTTCCCCACGATGGCCAGCAGAGTTATCACCACACCAAAGACTATGGTGTCGGCCATGGAGGATACATCTACCAAGGTTCCCATTACGACGAAGAATATGGGCACCAGTGCTTCGTATACCGCGCTCAGGGGTTCCTCCAGCTTCTTTGCCAAGTCGGTGTTCGAGAGAGCCAGACCCATGGAGAAGGCCCCGATGATAAACGCAAGTCCGAACGTCTCCGCCAAGCCGGCGGCAAGGAAAGCCAGCCCTAGGAATAGGGCTACCGACGCTCCCCGCACCCGCATAGCGCTGATGCCCCGAGCGACGTAGGGCGCGACCAGAGTGCCCAAGACCGACAATGCAAGCCAGAAACCCAGTGCCTTGGCAGCGACGATGAGAACGTTGGGGGCTGAGACACCCCCAGCAGCATGAATGCCTACCACGACGGTCAGCACAATAATCCCTAGCACGTCGTCCACCACCGCGGCGGCTATGATCGTGACCCCCTCCGGCGAGTCTAATGCGCCCAAGTCCGAAAGCACCCGGGCGGTGATGCCCACGGAGGTGGCGGTCATGATGGCCCCCACGAACAGGGCTCTGGGGTCGGTGAAGCTGTCAGCGTACCCCATGGATATTGTGCCGACCATGCCTAGGATAAAGGGCAGTAGAACACCGCCCAACGCCACTGCGGTGGCAGGCCCAGCAAATCTCAAGAACACCTTCAGGTTGAGCTCCAGCCCCACAAAGAACAAGAGCACAATAGAGGCGACTTGAGCGATGGACCATAGCTCGGTGCTGACGGGTATGACAGAGGAGGCGTCCGCGCCATACAACGCTGGGAAGGCTTCCCACCCGAAGATGGGCACACCGCCCAAGGCGTGAGGGCCGATGATGACGCCTGCCGCCAGCTCTCCCAGCACGGGAGGGATGCGCAGCAACCTCATGCACAACTCGCCGCTCAGCTTTGCAGCGATGATGATTATGGCCAGCTGGATTACCAGCTGGGTGACTATGTGTGTGATGTCTCCGTGCATGGAAAATATAGATACGAATTTCGCCGCCTGATTATATCACCGACTCGGGGCTGACACCCCGTCCACATGAGGAACAGAATGACGTCTTGCCAGAACGCGCCCCGCATGTTGTCCGGCTTGACGCTGGCATGGGGCTTCCCTACCATGGGCCAATGGCCCATAGCCTGTCATCCTCATCCCGGCGGCTTCGGCGCATCCTGGTCCCGGGCACGGAGTAGGAGCATGGAGGCACGCGCCGGAGTTGTCTTGGCCGCTGGGGTTGGTTCTCGGATGAGGTCCAAGTTGCCCAAGGTGCTGCACAAGCTGTGTGGCCTCGAGATGCTCCTCTACCCCATAGAGACTATGCGTCAAGCCGGTGTCGACTCAGTCATCGTGGTGGTATCTCCTTCGAATGAAGAGGCGATACGGTCTCTGCTGTCCGATACCGTGGAGTACGTGGTGCAGCATCAACCCTTGGGGACAGGACACGCTCTGTTGCAAGCTGCCTCCTTGCTCAGGGACCAGGCAGAACATGTGGCTGTCATCGGAGGCGACTCCCCTTTGGTCCGTCCCAGCAGCTTGAGTTCCCTGTTGGACGTTCACCTGTCCCGCAGAGCCTGTATGTCTCTCCTAGTATCTTCGGCAGAGTTGCCGCGCGATATGGGCCGGTTGGCCCGAAGGGCCGACGGAAGCATAGCTGGCATCGTCGAGGCGGCTGAAGCCAATGGGGCTGCGGTGTCTCATGAGGTCAACGGCGGCGCCTACTGGTTCCGTGCCTCGTGGCTGTGGCCCCAATTGGCCCAGATACCTATTGGTGGGCGTGGTGAGTTCTACCTCACTGCCCTAGCAGAGATCGCCGCCGAGCAGAGGGCGGGCATAGAGGCGATGGAGGCCAGTGAGCCTGCTGAGGTGTTGGGAATTAACGACAGAGTGCAGATGGCTAACGCGGTAGCCGCGCTGTACGGCCGTATCCGCGAGGACTGGATGCGCCAAGGCGTAACCATGATCGATCCGGCCAGCACATTCATTGATGCATCCGCCCAGTTGGGGCAGGATACCTTGGTCTACCCTAACACCATGGTCCTGGGAGCATCCCGAGTGGGGTCGGAGTGTACGCTGGGCCCAGGTTCGGTAGTACGCGACTCGCAGATAGGCGACCGTTGTCGAGTGACAGCCTCTCATGTGGAGAGCTCAATTCTGGAGGATGACGTAGAGATGGGGCCCTTCAGCCATTTGCGTCCGGGGGCATACATTGAGAGAGGTGTACATCTAGGCAATTTCTGTGAGGTGAAGAACAGCCGGCTAGGACAAGGCTCGGCCATGGGCCACTTCGGCTACGTGGGCGATGCAACGGTCGGCGCTGGGGTCAACTTGGGCGCGGGAGCCGTCACCTGCAACTACGATGGTGTGGAACATCAGAATACTGTGATCGAAGATGGGGCCTTCATCGGGTCCGACACCATGCTGGTGGCCCCGGTCCGGGTTGGCGCTGACTCCATTACAGCTGCCGGGTCTGTGGTCACTACCGATGTTCCTCCTGCTAGACTGGCAGTGGGTGTCCCTGCTAAGATACGCAGAAGCAAGAGGGTATTAGAGAAAAAGAGGTAATAACTTAAGCAGGCCGCCCGCCCTTGCCTCTCGAGTGGCGGCAGTTTCGTACATTTTGGATACTAGCCATTTAACGCACATAAGCCCATCTCCGGCGGCAACTGGCGCCTTCCAGCGTTCCTTCCTTCCCGAAGAAAACCGCCGCCGGTCTGAAGCCGCGCATCTCAACCCGAATGGTTCTCCTCTGGACGATGCCCAGTTGATGCTGTGGCTGTCCTTCCTTGGCAGGTGTGATCATGTCTAGCTTTGCCCGATGGGGCTCTGCGCTGACAGGTCCGTTGCTCTCTCCTTTTCGACGCGGAAGCGTAGCCAACGGCGACCGGAGTCGCAAACCGGCAGTTGAGAACGGCAACGGCAGGGCCGACCGTGATGAGTCGCTGATTACCAAAGAGATGCAGGAGCGCATGGACGCCCGCGAGCGTGCCATGCTCAATGCCATTGTCAGGCTGGATGAGGCTACCGCCCGCGAGGTGATGGTTCCTCGGGTGGACATGGTCACTGTGGAAAAAGAGTCCAGCCTGAGACATGTGGCCCAGCAGATGGCCCAAACCGGCCACAGCCGCCTTCCCGTGTACGACTCCATGCCTGACCACATCATCGGCGTCCTCCATGCTAGGGACGTGCTGCACATACTGTCCGATGCGACAGACCGCAGGGCCGTTAAGGACATCATTCGTCCCACGCACTTTATCCCCGAATCCAAATTGCTGGATGACCTGCTGCAAGAGATGCAGGAGAAGCACATCCAGATGGCCATCGTGGTGGACGAATATGGCGGAACCGAGGGTCTAGTGACGGTGGAAGACCTGCTGGAGGAGATCGTCGGAGAGCTTGAGGACGAGTTCTCCGCCCTCAAGCAGGACCCTCAGGTGGTCAGGATTGACGAGGGCGACCTGCTGGTGGACCCCATAGTCAGCTTGGACGAACTGGCTGAACTGATGGGGGTGCCCATTGAAGAGTCAGCTTACGACACCATCGGGGCTTACGTACATGGATCCTTGGGCAAGGTGCCTGAGGCAGGGGACGAAGTGTCGCTGGGCGGGCTGAGGGTACGGGTGGTTTCCCTGCTGGGAAGGCGTATGCGCAAGCTGCGCGTGATACGGGACTCGGGGTAGCCTGTCCGGCCGGTTTCAGTGACAAGATTCAATGATTACGGCGGGCTACCCCAGCCACGCTGTGACTGAGAAGCGCCCGCCGCCGTGTACCATTTTTCGTTTGTGAAGTCTGTTACTTGCCGTCCGATCTCTCAATGACCCTTAAGGCCTGAGTGGCCACAGCAGACCCTCTAGTTCCAGAAGCTTTGACTGTATAGACGCCTGGTCCTATGTCTGCTGGAATAGCATGCACCTGTACGTAGAAGGCGCGGTTATCGTTGGCCCGAGCTTGGGTCATTCCCAAGGGAATAACGATGTTCCCCTCTGGCTCTCGCTCGATCTGTATGAAGACCAACTCGCCGGGGATGAATCCTGAACCCAACACCTCAAAGGCAGGGCGGCGCGACTCTTCGGTTACTTCCACGGTGTGGGGATGAACGATTATGTGGGAGGTCTGCGGCTCCAGGGCGATGCGAGACCATGGCCCTGGAGCGCCCGCTGCCCAAACCACACCAATAGATAGAACGGCAGCAAGCATGCCTAGAACCACAAGGGATACTTTAGTGCCCAGAAACCGCCTCATGGGGCCTCCTTTTTATAGCTACCCGGAGGGAACTCAACAGCTAAAGACTTCCGCGCTTGGGGCGCGGGAATCCAGCCGTATGGTAGTGTTCCCTAGGTACGATGTCAAGTATGGTAAACTCCTCAAAAGGCCATTTTAGCCCGACGCTGGGGTCATCTTGCAGGCACCCCTAGTCTAAGCTATTCTCCCTGCATGGAGGAGAGGTGGCCGAGAGGCTTAAGGCGCCGCTCTCGAAAAGCGGTATCTCGCAAGGGATCGTGGGTTCGAATCCCACCCTCTCCGCCAACTACACAATCTTCCCGTAACCCCCAGCCCTCATTGGTTGTCCGGAGGTGGATAGTGAACGTTGATCTGGTGCATGTCCATACGGGCGACGGTTTGCGTCTCGACGGGTTCTTGCGCAGACCCGCCACCTCGGGCCCTTCCCGCTTTGGCGTCGACGTCGCCATCTGCTTTCATGGCGTCACCGGCAACTTCTATCAAGCTGGGGTGTTCGACGAGGCCACTGACCGCTTGGTCGAGGGAGGCTGCAGCGTCCTGCGAGTGAACAACCGCGGCCACGACCCCATAAGCATGGCTGCCTACAACAGTGCTGGTCGTTCACCCTTGGGGGCTGCCTATGAGATGGTGGATGACTGTCGCCAAGACTGGGATGCTTGGATTGGGTTCGCCGTCGAGCAGGGCTTCGAGAGCATCGGTCTCTGGGGGCATAGCTTGGGCGCCGTCAAGTCCATCTACTACATGGCCAAGGAGCAAGACCCACGGGTCCGTTGCATGGTTGCTGCCTCGCCTCCCCGTTTCTCGCACCAGTTATTCTCCCAAGCCCCTGAAGAGGGGACGGATTTCCTGCGCGCGTGCCTATTGGCACAGCAGCATGTGGACGCAGGCCAGCCCGAGACCCTGATGCAGACGGCCCATCCCGTGCCTCTTCTCATCGCTGCTAGGGTTTTCCTCGACAAATATGGCCCTGATGCTCGCTACGACATCGTGGAGCACATACCCAACCTTCAGGTTCCCACCCTGCTCCTCATCGGCACCGACGAGCAGCCGCGGCTCTCCTTCGCTGACTCACCGCCGGAGATGCGCAGGCTCGCTGGCGAGATGGAGAACTTCCAGTTCGAGTCGATACCCGGCGCCGACCACTTTTACACTAATCAGCGGGACTATGTGTGGGACTTGGTAAGCGGCTGGCTGGAGGCCCTGCTCGAACCGTGCTAAGTCCGGCCAACCGGCTAATCCGGTCCGAGGTCTGGACGAGGTGCACTTGGGCCGATATGATTGCTTTTCGTCGTTCCTCGGAGAGGTGCTGGAGTGGCCGAACAGGCGCGCCTGGAAAGCGCGTAGCTCGGGCAACCGGGCTCGTGGGTTCGAATCCCACCCTCTCCGCCAGCTTGTTCCCGCTTCTTCCTCAAAGAAGACACACCGGCAACACTGAGACACTACCCACTAGTGCTGCCCGCTTCCCTTTGCTAGAATCCCTGCCGCTATGACTGACATCAAGTATTGGGTGGCTTTCAACCGCATCCCTCATCTGGGGACCGTGCGCTTCCGACAGTTGGAGAGGCACTTTGGTGCCTTGGAGGCTGCTTGGAGTGCTAGGGAGGGCGCTCTCCAAGCAGCGGGGCTGGACAGTCGCGCCGTAAGCGAGTTCGTAGCCAACCGGGGCAATATCTCGCCCGATGCGGAGATGGACCGACTGGCCCAAGCCAATGTACGGGCAGTTACATGGCGCGACGAGGAATACCCCGACCGCCTTAAGGAGATATACGACCCGCCGCCAGTGCTCTACGTAAAGGGAGCGATTCTCTCTGATGACTGGCGTTCCATCGCCATCGTGGGGACCCGCAGTGCTACCCCCTACGGGAAGCAGGCAGCCTCCACCATGGCCCGCGATTTGGTAAACTCCGGCATCACCGTGGTGAGTGGGCTGGCTAGAGGCATTGATGGCGTGGCCCATCACGAGGTGGTCAAGGCGGGCGGGCGCACCATCGCGGTGCTGGCCAGCGGGCTGGACATCATTTATCCTCCCGAGCATGCCTCCCTGGCTGAGGCTGTCAGCCGGCAGGGAGCTTTGGTTTCGGAGCATCCGCTGGGCGTCAAGCCACGCGCGCAGCAATTCCCGAGGCGCAACCGAATCATGAGCGGTATGACTCTAGGCACACTCGTAATCGAGGCCGGCGAAGGCAGCGGGGCTGTTCGCACGGTGAGTCACGCCTTGGAGCAGGGGCGTGAGGTGTTCTGTGTGCCAGGCAGCATCTTCTCCCCCAAGAGCAAGATGACCAACCTGCTTATACAGCAGGGGGCCAAGCTGGTACTTACCCATGAGGATGTGCTGCAGGAATTGAACCTGTCCTCCATTCCGCAACAGTTACCCCTGTCCGAAATTCTCGACCTCCCCGAAGGGGATGAGCGGTCTATCCTCGAGCATTGCTCCTTGGAACCTTTGCACATCGACGAAATTCGCTGCCGTTGCCAGTTGCCCATTGCCTCAGTCAGCAGTACGCTGGCGATGATGGAGCTTAGAGGGCTGGTCCGCCAAGTTGGCGGTATGCACTATGTACGAGCATAAGGGGGCTTAGAGCAGATGGCTGGTAGAGCCAAACAAAGCAAGACTGTCAAACGCGCGAAGGCTGGCAAGTGCTTGGTAGTAGTTGAATCGCCAGCCAAGGCGCGCACCATTGCCCGGATACTAGGCGACGAGTACATCATGAAGGCTTCGCAGGGCCATGTGCGGGACCTGCCCCAGAGGAAGCTGGGTGTGGACATTGAGCGAGATTTCGAGCCGCAATACTTCGTGTCCGACAGCAAGCAGGCCATCGTCAGCGACCTGAAAAAGGCTGGTAGTACGGCTTCAATCATTTACCTAGCCACTGACCCGGACCGGGAGGGGGAGTCCATCTCCTGGCACATCGCGGAGGAGGCTGGATGGAACGACGGCTCCACTACACTGCAACGAGTAGTCTTCCACGAGATCACACCGTCGGCAGTGAAAGAGGCCTTCGACCACCCGCGTGAACTCGACATGCATCTAGTCGGGGCGCAGCAGGCGCGACGTATTCTCGACCGGCTCGTCGGATACCAGATAAGCCCCCTGCTGTCGAAACGGGTGCAACGAGGCCTGTCAGCAGGTCGAGTGCAGTCAGTAGCCCTTCGCCTCGTCGTCGACCGTGATCAGGAAATACAGGCATTCGTGCCCGTGGAGTCTTGGACAATTGAGTCACAACTGCTCAAGACCGACCCAGGTAAGGCCCCTCAGGGCAAGGAAGAGGGACCGTTCGACGCGGTCCTGCACTCAGTCAAGGGACAGAAGAAAAAGCTCACCATTGGCAAAGAGGCTGACGCCAAAGAGATCGAAGGCAGCCTGAAGGGGGCCGGCTACAAGGTGTCGGAGGTGCGTACCCGGGAGACCAAGCAGTCGCCCGCGCCTCCTTTCATTACCAGCACCCTGCAGCAAGAGGCATGGCGTAAGTTGCGTTTGGGGGCCAAACGGACCATGTCCCTCGCCCAGCAACTCTACGAAGGAGTGACCCTAGGGAGCGAGGGTCCTGTAGGCCTCATCACCTATATGCGGACCGACTCCACTAACGTAGCAGCCTCGGCCCTAGCCGAGACCCGGGACTACATCGGCGGGCGTTACGGCAAGGACTATCTACCCGCCAAGGCGCGGACTTTCCGGGGCAAGGTGAAGGGAGCCCAAGAAGCCCACGAAGCCATACGCCCCACCTCTGTATCCCGCGATCCGGACAGCCTGCGGTCCCACCTCAACCGCGACCAGTTCAGACTGTACCAAGTCATCTGGTCGAGGATGGTGGCCAGCCAGATGGCCGAAGCCATCTCCGACAACACCACTGCCGACATCGACGCCATCTGCAAAGATGGAGGTAAGGACGGCAGCAAGGATGGCGCCAAGACCTACCTGTTCCGTGCCACCGGCACGGTGCTCAAGTTCCCCGGATTTCGCACGTTGTACATGGAGGACGTGGACGACGGCGATGAGGAGAAGAAGAAGGACGCCCTGCCCCTACTGGCCCAAGGCATGGACCTCAGTTGCCTCAAGCTGGACTCCAAGCAGCACTTCACCCAGCCGCCTGCCTGTTACACCGAGGCGTCGCTGGTCAAAGCGTTGGAGGAGCGGGGCATCGGCCGTCCCAGCACCTACGCCCCCATCGTTTCCACTCTGCAGGAGCGCAACTATGTAGCTCGCGACAGTGGTCGACTTAGCCCCACCGCTTTGGGTACCACGGTGTGCCAGCTGCTCAATGAGTATTTCACCGACATAATGGACGTCAACTTCACTGCCCGCATGGAAGACGGGTTGGACGAGGTGGCGCGAGGCGAGAAGGACTGGGTGCCCGTGCTGCGCGAGTTCTACGAGCCCTTCAAGGGTTCTCTGGACCACGCCAACGAGGAGATGCCCAGGGTGAAGGTGGAAGAGCCCACCGAGGAGACCTGCGAGCAGTGCGGCCGTGGCATGGTCATCAAGACTGGACGCTTCGGACGGTTCATGGCCTGCAGCGGCTATCCCGAATGCAAGAATCGGCGCCCGCTGGAAGAGAAGGCCGCCCCTGAGCCGACAGAGGAGGTCTGCGACCAGTGTGGCCAGCAGATGGTCATAAAGACGGGCCGGTACGGAAGATTCATGGCCTGCACTGGCTACCCCACCTGCAAGAACCGACGTCCCCTGGAAAAGAAGGAGCCGGACGAGCTTACCGACGAGGTATGCCAGAAGTGTGCCAAGCCCATGGCCATAAAGATGGGCAAATACGGCAAGTTCATGGCGTGTACTGGATTTCCCAAGTGCCGTAACATCAAGAAGATGCCCGGCGAACCTTCGGGGCAAGAGACCGATGAGGCGTGTGACGATTGTGGTCGCCCCATGTTGCGGAAGCGCGGCCGCTTCGGGCCGTGGCTGGCCTGCAGCGGTTACCCTGAGTGTCGCGGGCGCAAGAAGGTGGAAAAGAGGGAGAAGGAGACTGAACTGGTGGGCGCAGAAACTTAGCCTGATCGGTCCCGTCCCCGCCCGTTGCCGATGACCATCCCTGCTCTGGAAAGCGACGCCCGGAACTCCGATGAGACATCAACCCACCACGCATCCGCAGAAGAAGGCTTGTGTCCCGCGGAAGCTGATTCTCGCTGGAAGCAGATGCTGGACCGGTTTGCCCTCTACCTCACTGGTCGCCGTGGTAGTTCCCCCAACACGGTCAGGATTTATACTACCGACCTCGTCCCCTTCTTCCAGTTTCTCGATAATGAGAGCTTGGAGCCCGCCAAGATAGGACGCCAGGAAGTGCGTCGCTATTTGGCGTGGCTCTCGACCGCAGCCAAGGGCAAAGGTCGTGGGAAAAGCGGCTACGCCCGCATCAGCGTGGCCCGCAAGCTGGTGGTATTGCGGGCTTTCTACCGGTACTTAGTCCAGACCGGTGAGGTGCCGGCCAACCCCATACCCAACGGGCGCTCCCTGCAGGTGAAGGTGGACAAACTGCTGCCCGTCTTCCTAGGCAAGGACGAAGCCTTCCGGTTAGTGGACACCCCCGACCGCGGCGAGGCCCAAGGCGCAAGGGACGCGGTGATACTGGAACTGCTCTACTCCTGCGGCCTCCGCCTCTCAGAGCTTGCTGCGCTGGATGTGGCCAGCTTCGATGCCAACACCCGCGAAATCAGAGTGATTGGCAAGGGTTCCAAAGAACGGATCGTCATCGTGGGCCGTCCTGCAGCCCAAGCCATTGCGGACTACTTGGATTGGGCTAGGCCGCAATTGCTGTCCGAAGCCCGCGAGCCGCTGCCTTACGGGGAGGACCCGTTGCTGTTGAACCGGTACGGGGCGCGTCTCTCGCGGCGCAGTATTGAGAAGATCGTCTCCACCAGCGCGGCACGGGCCGCGACCCGGCCGGGTGTGCATCCCCACACCCTGCGCCACACATTTGCCACCCACTTGATGGATGGAGGGGCCGATATACGTGTGGTGCAGGAGCTTCTGGGTCATGCTTCGCCCACGACCACCGAGATATACACTCATGTGACCCAGAAGCAAGCGCGCCAAGTCTACATGGCATCCCACCCCCGCGCGCGGCAAGGCTGACTCATGTCCCGCTTCCTGCTGATTAACGGCCCAAACCTTAACTTTCTGGGCCGACGCGACCCCGGATTCTATGGCGCAACCACCCTCCACGACATCGAGCAACGCCTCACTGAGCGGGCGACCAGCCTTGGGCATGACCTTGGGAGCTTCCAATCCAACAGCGAAGGCGCAATAATAGACTTCATACAAGACAATTGGGAGCGGAGCCGTGGAATAATCATCAATCCCGGTGCGCTGACCCACTACGGCTACGCGTTGCGCGATGCCTTAGCTGATGCTAGCGTGCCGGTGATTGAGGTTCACATCAGCAACATCTATGCCCGGGAGGACTTCCGCAGCCACTCAGTAATTGCTCCCGTAGCCCGGGGCCAAATCAGCGGGTTGGGCTGGCGCGGCTACTTGGCCGCCCTCGACCTGCTCGCTGCCATAGACCAGGAAGACTAGCCAACTGGTGAACGTGTGACATCCAAGGCTCAAAACAATGGACGCATGGGAATGAAATCAGATACAAACCAATTTGCGCCAGCTACGATGGGCCTTGGATTCTTGGTTGCACTGGAATACCAAGGGTATGCACTTGGAGTAACGTTGTTGTGCACTTGCAATTATAACGGTATGCGCTTGGAATAACATTGTTATGCACTGGGATTAGTATGTTTGGCTCTCGGAATGGCATGGTTAGCACCCGGAATGGCAAGTTTGACAATTATGCCCAGGTCTCCGCAGGCGGGAATCTTCGGCCCGGACCGAATTCGGAGAGGACATTCACGAGGAAGGAAGCAAGATAGCATGAGCACGAGAGTGGACAAGCTGCGGGGCCTTCTGCCCCAGAAAGGCGTGGACGCCCTTCTGATTTCCATGCCGGAGAACCGGAGATACATGTCCGGGTTCACCGGCTCCGCCGGCTACCTGTTCATCTCCGGGCAGCAGGCAGTGCTGGGGACCGACTTCCGCTATACCGAGCAGGCGGCGGGCCAAGCCCCCGACTTCCAAATCGTGCGCATCAGTGGCGACTGGTCTTGGTTGGGCGACAAGATCAAGGAAACCGGTGCGTCTCGCTTGGGCTTCGAGAGCCACCACATGACGGTGCAGTCCTACCAAGCCCTCTCCGACGCTTTGGCCAAGCAACTCGAAGGCAGCAAGCCCGCCTTGGTGGCCACTAGCGGCATCGCCGAGCAATTGCGAGTGTTCAAGGACGCCGAGGAGCTGGACGCGCTTCAGAAGGCCGTCGACGTGGCCGACCAAGCCATGGAAAGCGTTTGTGCGATCATCACCGAAGGCATGACCGAAAAGGAAGTCGCATGGCGTTTGGAAGTGGCCATGCGCGAACTGGGGGCTGAGGGGCCCAGCTTCGACACCATCGTCGCCGCTGGCCCCAACGGCGCTATGCCCCACCATCACCCTTCCGACCGACCCATTCAGACCGGCGAGCCCATCGTCATTGACATGGGGGCCAAAGTCGACGGCTACTGCAGCGACATAACCCGCACCATCTGCGTGGGTGAGCCCGATGAGATGTTCCGCCGCGTGTACGACATCGTTCTCGGCTCCCAGTTGACGGCCATCAACACCGTGAAGCCTGGTATGACTGGTGGCGACTGCGACGAGCTTTCCCGGACTGTGATTGCCGAAGCGGGCTATGGCGACAACTTCGGACATAGCCTCGGTCATGGCTATGGGCTTGCAGTGCATGAATACCCTAGGGTAGGCCCCAACGCCGATAACATCTTGGAAGAAGGTATGGTGTTTACCGTCGAGCCCGGCATTTATCTCACCGGCTGGGGCGGTGTGCGCATCGAGGACGACGTGGTGTTGGAGGCATCAGGTGCCCGCGTGTTGAGTGGGTCGAAAAAGTAGGCGCAGGCCCCAGAAGTAGAGGAGGCTGGTATGACAACCATCGGCTTTGGAGAGTTACGCAAGGGAACCATGATTGAGGTGGATGGCCAGCCCTTTGAGGTGGTCGACTACGAGCGGCATAAGATGCAGCAGCGGGCCCCTGTGACCCGCCTGAGGCTCAAGAACCTCAAGGATGGCCATGTGCTGGAGCGCGTGTACCAGCGTTATGACACCGAGTTCCCCTTGGCCGATGTGCAGCCTCACGAGGCCCAGTACCTGTTCACCGATGGTCATATGTATCACTTCATGGACTTGGAGACCTACGACCAGTATCCCTTGAGCAAGGAGCAGCTGGGTGACTCGTTACAGTACCTCAAAGAGAACGACCATGTGGAGGTCGTTTTCTTTCGTAACGAGGTGCTCAACATCAAGGTTCCCACCTTCGTCGACTTGCAGGTCTCAGAGACGCCCCCCGGTTTTAGGGGGGATACGGCTCAAGGTGGCAACAAGCCCGCCGTCCTAGAGACGGGCATCACCGTCCAAGTGCCCATGTTCGTGGAAATCGGACAGGTGGTGCGGGTCGACACACGCAGCGGGGATTACACCGAGCGAGTTAGCTAGGTGCCAATCTATTCCGTCGCCCAGGTAGCCCGCTACCTGCGGGAGCTGCTGGAAGCCGACCAGCAGCTCAACGACTTGTGGGTAGCTGGTGAGGTGTCCAACCTGACCACCTCTCAAGCAGGACACGTCTACTTCACTCTGAAAGACTCCACTGCCCAACTGCGTTGCGTCATGTTCCGCAACAGCAACACGGGCAGCCGGCTCCTTGCCAACGGTGCTCTAGTGGTGGCCCATGCCCGCGTCAACTTCTATGAGGCGCGGGGCGAGGTCAGCGTCATCAGCGACGCTGTGATGCCTGAAGGCACTGGCCCGCTCTACCTGGAGTTGGAGCGTCTCAAAGTCAAACTGCAGGGCGAGGGCTTGTTCGAGGAGTCGCGCAAGAGACCACTGCCACCCTTCCCCAAGGTATTGGGTGTAGTGACGTCATCCACAGGGGCTGCCCTGCAGGACATTCGCAAAATCGTTCAGAGCCACTACCCTCTGGTGGAACTGCTCCTGGCCCCCACCATGGTTCAGGGCGATGGAGCGGCTGGTGGCACAGTGGCCGCCCTGCGTGCCTTGAACGACGACGGCCGCGCTGATGTGATCATCGTCGCCCGTGGCGGGGGATCTCTCGAAGAGTTGTGGCCCTTCAATGAGGAGGTCGTAGCGCGGGCCATTCATGCCAGCGCTATCCCTGTGATCAGCGGGGTCGGCCACGAACGGGACGTTACCATAGCTGACTTGGTAGCCGATGTTCGGGCGCCGACGCCCACAGCGGCCGCGGAGATGGCAGTGCCCAATTTGGTGTCCATCGGCGCTCAGGTGGCATACCTCAGGGAATCGGCGTGGACCGCCCTCTCCCGCCAACTCCACCAGCAGCGCCAAGGGGTGGCAACGCTGATGCAACGTATCGGACGCTCGGGGCCGGACGTGAACCTGTGGCGTCGCAGCGTTGACGACCTGACGCAAGACGCTTGGGACGCTCTCAACCAGCGTCTCCTACTCGGTCGGGCCGAGCTGTCTGGGCTGGAATCCCGCGTGCGGGCGCTGGATCCAGCGGCAGTGCTGGCGCGAGGCTATGCCATCGTGGAGAAGGGACGATCGCAGGAAGCCATCACCAGCGCGAGCCAAGTGTCCGACGGTGACCCTCTGCGCATCACTCTGTCCGACGGCACGGTGCCGGCCACCGTGGGGTCTGCCCGCCCGGCCGCACCGACGCGGCGCGCGCGTCCCCAGAAGGTGCACGCAAGCGCGAGACTGATATGAGAAGCATCGATGATCCTCCCGACGGTGAGATTTGGGACGACCCACCCCCGGACGAAGTCCTGTCTTTTGATGAACTCCTGCCCCCTACGGATGACGATGGCATACCAAGCCTCTCCTTTGAGGAAGCCTTCGAACGCTTGAGGCAGGTGGTAGCCGACTTGGAGTCGGGCGACATGACCTTGGACCAAGCCACCAAGCGTTACGAGGAAGGGATGAAGCTGGCCCAGACCTGCAACCGCTACCTAGCCCAGACCGAGCTGAAGATGACTGAGCTACGCAGCATCTACCTCGACGAACCGCCTCCCCCAGCGCCCCCACCTTTTTAGGGCGGGGCTTCGCATGTGCCAAGCCACTCGCCTTCAACACTCGCACCCCACGATTGCCATGCGAATGGCGTACAATACCGTAGCAAGCCGCTGGCCCTATCATTCTTGTGAGCACAGCCCCCGCAGCGCACAGCCAGCGGCCCGTCCCGTCATTCCCGTGCAGGCGAGAATCTACGGCCCGGACTTTCGGCCAATTCGACTCCGCTTACGCCATTTTCATCTACATACACGGCTCCAACGAGCCATGGGCAATTGCCATGAGAATAGCCCCCCACCCTCAGCAATCGGCCGGTCCCGTCATTCCCGCCTTCGCGGGAATCCTCAGCTCTCGCCACTGCACAAACCTGCTTCTCACCAGCCATCCCTCTTTATGCATCCATGCGCGACCACCAACGGACCAAGGACAATTCTCCCGCGGGGAAACCTTCGCATAACCCCCTCCCCCTCGAAGAGGGAAGGTTGGGATGGAGGTAAAACGCTCGCTCTCCAGGCTACCGCTGGCTGTGCGCCGCCACTGGATTCCGGTTTACGTCGGAATGACACGACGGGCGTACACACTAGACTACATGACGAGCGAACCCGGTGCTAAAGGTGGGTTGGTTCTCCACCGGCAGAGGTCCCGGCTCCCGGGGCCTGCTGCAATTCATCCAGCGACGCATTGAGCGTGGGCTGTTGGATGCCTCCATCAGCTTCGTTTTCTGTAACCGGGAATGGGGTGAGGCTGAGGGCAGCGACACCTTCTTCAGGCTCGTGGATGACTACCGCCTACCCTTGGTTGCCCTCTCCTCGCGCCGGTTCGCCCGCGAGAGGGGCGGCAGATTCGTCCAGTGCCGCTCAGCCTATGACCTGTCCGTCAGGGATCTACTGCAAGGCTACGACGTGGACGTCTGCATGCTGGCGGGATACATGCTCATCGTGGGGCCGGAACTGTGGCGACACTGGCCCATGCTGAACCTGCACCCTGCCCTGCCCGACGGTCCCAAGGGCACATGGCAGGATGTCATCTGGCAGCTAGTCGAGGCTCGTGCCACTCATACAGGAGCCATGGTACACCTAGCCAACGATGACTTGGACAGGGGACCGGTGGTGGCCTACTTCACGCTGCCTATCACAGCCCCCGATTTTCGCCCTCTCTGGGACGAGACCGCCGGGATGTCGGTGGAGGGGCTGAGGCAAGTGCCTGGAGAAGATCTGCCCCTGTTCCAGCGTATCCGGGAAGAAGGTTACCTTCGTGAGCCGTACCTTATTGCCGAAACGCTGCAAGCGCTGGCGCAGGGCAACGTGTCGGTACGCCACGGCACGGTCAGGGATGCTGAGGGCAAGCTTGTGCAGGGTGTGTGTTTGGACGCGGAGATTGAAGCCGAACTAAGAGGTCAGGACAAGGGAAGAGGGGCAGCCTCAGCCTAGTCAAACGGGCACGGGGGTCTGGGTCATAGGTGGGGAAAGGCTGCCCCTATGCCCTGTGTTTGATGGAGTTGGTGCCGGTTCGGTTGGTCCAGCTGAGAATAGTGCTTGGGGAGGTGTCTTCACCTCTCCGGGGCGTTACGAAACGTCGCGCTCTTGCCAAGCTCCGGGAATTTCCATGCGTTGTCCCATGGCGGTAAGGAGCACAGGGCACGTTCTGCGGATGATAGTGTCGGCATCGACCACGCAGCGGACGATTTTCTTCATCGAGGGCAGTTCGTACATCACGTCCAGCAGCACTTCTTCGATGATGGTGCGCAGGCCGCGAGCCCCCGTGCGTCGGCTCAGAGCCGCCATGGCACAGGCCTGAAGGGCCTCGTCGGTAAAGAGAAGCTCCACCTTGTCAATGGCGAACATGCGTTGGTACTGGCGGATGATGGCGTTCTTGGGCTCGGTCAGCACTCGTACCAGCGTCTCCTCGTCCATTGGGTCGAGCGTGACGGCCACGGGAAGGCGGCCAACCAGTTCGGGTATCAGCCCGAACTGCACTAAGTCGTCGGGTGTTAAATTGGGGCTGTTGGACGTGGCTTGGGACTCGGTAAGGCTGCCCTTGAAGCCCAGAGAGTAGGAGTTGCCCAGTCGACGGCCCAGTATCATGTCCATACCGTGGAAGGTGCCTCCGCAGACGAAAAGAATGTTGTCGGTCTTGATGTGCAGGAACTCTTGATAGGGGTGCTTGCGCCCGCCCTGAGGGGGAACGCTGGCAGTGAACCCCTCCAGCATCTTGAGAAGCTCCTGCTGTACCCCCTCGCCTGAAACGTCGCGAGTGATGGATCGGTTGATCCCTTCTTTACGGGCAATCTTGTCGATTTCATCGATATAGACAATACCCTGCTCCGCTTGGGTGATGTCCCATCCAGCATTCTGGATGAGTCGGAGCAGGATGTTCTCGACGTCCTCGCCGACGTAGCCTGATTCGGTGAGAGATGTGGCGTTGCAGAGAGCGAAAGGAACGTGAAGGATGCGAGCAAGGCTCTGGGCCAAGAGGGTCTTTCCACAGCCTGTGGGACCGGCAATGAGGATGTTGGTCTTCTGCAGTTCGACCTCGGACTCCTCATCACCGTCCCAGACGCGCTTGTAGTGGTTGTAAACGGCGACGCTGAGGGCGCGCTTCGCTCTATTCTGACCTACGACATAGTTGTCGAGGGCTTCATGCAGCTCTCTGGGGGTGGGCAGCGTCCTAGGGCGGCGACCCTGCGTCTTGGACCGGCTGTCTTGGTCGATGACCTGCTGGAATGCCCCAACGCATTCGTAACAGACATAGATACGTCCGGGGCCTCCGACCAAGCGGTTGCTCGGGCTCTGGGCCTTACCACAAAAGGAACACTGGCGAGTTTTGCTGGTGCTCCTGGTACTAGCGGGCACGGCCGCACTCCATACTCCGGTCCTCTAGGAAGCGGTGTTCTCTGATGCCTCCGCGCCGGCGGAACCGTCCGGCTGGGTGCCCAGCACCTCGTCAACGATCCCGTATTCCAGTGCTTGCGCCGCCGTCAGATAGTAGTCCCGGTCCGTATCTCTTGCTATTCTCTCGTAGGTTTGGCCGGTGTTGTCCGATAGTATCTGCCGAATCTTGTCCTGAAGCCGGATGATCTCGCGGGCGGCGATCTCAATATCGCTGGCTTGGCCGGAAGCGCCTCCCATGGGCTGGTGCATGTGCACGGTGGAGTTGGGCAGGGCGTACCGCTTGCCCTTGATCCCGCCGGTGAGCAGCACCGTGGCCATGCTGGCCGTCATGCCTACGCAGATAGTGGAAACTGCGGGGCGTATGAGCCGCATGGTGTCGTATATGGCGAGGCCCGAACTTATGACGCCGCCAGGGCTGTTGATGTAGACGCTGATGTCTTTCTCAGGGTCTTCCCGCTCTAGGAATAACAATTGAGCGATAATTACGTTGGCGATGTGGTCGTTTATGGGGGTGCCTAGGAAGATAATCCGCTCCTTCAACAGGAGGGAGTAGATATCGAACGCCCGCTCGCCGCGGGGGCCTGTCTCGACGACCATTGGGATCATGTCTTGGGGCCTCATCAGACCGTGGGTCTCGCTGAAATCATAAGGTCTGATGAAATCATGGGGATTCATCGTCATTGGGGTCGCCTCCTTGCTCCTCTGTCCCCGTCGGTTGCGCTGCTTCTTCGCTTTCCGCTGCATGGTCTGGTGGCTCTTCCGCCACGCTACTTTGAGCGATCTCCCCCAAGCGCTCTTGCACCTTGCGAGACAGGATCGCGTTTCTTATTGCGCTACGTGCGTTATCGGTGGAGAAAGCGTTACGGATGGCTTCCTGGGACTCGCCGGTCCCAGACATCTGGTCAATCTCGTCCTGCACGTCGTCCTCACTCACCTCAATGCCTTGGTCGAGGCTTATCTGTCGCAGGACTAGGAATCGAGTGAGGCGCTGGACGGCTTCGGGGCGCAGTTCCGCCCTGACTTCTTCGTCGCTCTTGCCAGCCTCGGCCACGTAGTCTTCGGCTTGAAGTCGGTGCTCCTGCAACGCGTGGGCACGGTCTTCCACCATCCGGTCCAGCTCTCGCTGTTCCGTCAGGGGTGGGTATACCACCTCGGCCCCGTCGATGACCTCTTGCAAGGCTTTCTCCTGCAGGTCCCGTTGCGCAGCCTCCACGGCGTCGTTGTACAGCCGTCTTTGTATGTCGTCCTGAAGCTCGGCGAGGGAGTCGTACCCTTCGCCGACGCCCTTGGCGAGCTCGTCGTCCAACTCGGGCAGGCGAAGCTCCTTGACTTCGATGACTTTGACCTCGAAGCGGCACTCTTTACCGGCTACCGCGGATTCACGGTAATCTTCGGGGACGGTGAGAATAAACTGCTTGTCTTCGCCAGCGCTCATTCCCTCTAGGTATACGGAGAATCCAGGGAAAGGAACGGGGCTGTCTTGGCGAGGAACAAAGTCCACGGCTTGGTCTTGCAGGATGCGGTTGCCCTCAATGGTCCCTTCCACATCTAGGGTCACCATATCATCGAAGCGCACCTGTCCTTCGCGAGGCTCCCAGACGCCGTTGCTACGTTGCAACTGCTCCAAAACCTCGGTCACCTGCTCTTCGGTGATCTCGATAGGGTCGCGTTCCAAACGGAGGTTCTGGAAGTCCCCCAGATCCACTTGGGGCTCCAGCGGCACCGTTGCCTTGAAGGATACGGGATCCAGCTCAAGGCTATCGATTTCCGGCTCGCCAAAGGGCTCCAAGCTTTCCCGCTCAAGGGCTTGGTTCAGCGAGGACGTGACGATAGAGTCGATGCCCTCCTGCACCATAGCGTTGCGCCCCAAGAAACTCTCCACAACGGAACGCGGCGCTTTACCCTTGCGGAAGCCCGGGATTTGCACGCGATTTACCAGTTGGCGGTAGACTCGCTGGAGGTGCAGTTCGATGTCTGAGGGTTCGAGTTCTACGTTGAGGACGACTTGTCGTGACTCAGGGTCTTCTCTGGTTACAATCACCCAGCCTGCTCCCGACTTGCCTCTCCTAGGGAGTGGTAGATTGGTAGATTATAGCACGTACCTGACGCCTCTGCCAGCGCGATCAGTTCCATGCAGGTTCTTTCGATCGTTGCATGTGGCATGGTTAAAGCGCCGTGAATCACCCTCACCCCCGGACCTGGTCCGGGTCAGGCTCTATGGAACCTCTGCTCAAGTCCCTTGCCGCTTTGCCGGAGGTCTTGGCATGACAACCGGCATTACGGGCCATGGATGTTCGCATTTTGTGGCTTTTGTGGTGTTCCAGTGCTAATCTTTTGCATCTCTCGGTTTCTTCTAGTGCTATATCCGTCGTAAACTGTGTGTATGTTATTGCACCGGGATTAGGACCGGCGCAGCTACGCGTCCGCTTTGCTTTAGTCAAGGGCTGACACACGAAACGCGAGTTTTTGCGTTTTCGTAGCTGATGCCTGTGACATTTGTGACGTCGTAGTATCGGTTCCGCTTGGCCCGGCAGGGGTATGGAAGGCGGTGTATGGAGTGAGACATGGTGTCGCGGTTTGGTCTCACTGTGTACCACGGCATGGGCAGAAATCGTATCTGGGAAGGGTACAGATGAGACACTGGCCGTAGCTGAAAACGCATTTGTTGTATCTGGAAAGTGTCTCATTTGTCTCATTTGGGGTAGGTCCAGCTACGAAATGACGGGGTTGTGTGGGACACACCTGTACCATTGAACGGCGCCGTAGGTGGCAGGATGGCGCGGCCGCAACACCTGGGCTGCGCGGTGGCGTGTTCCTGCAAGGGTTTTCGGACAACCGTTGTTGGCGGCCCTGCCATGGGTGTTTTAGCTGATTGGGTTTTCAGAACCATGTGTCGAGCCTAGAGGGGGAAGGGCAACGGTGTCAATTGGCTGATGTCAGTTGGCGTCCACAAGGGATGCGCCTTAGGACCACAGCATTAAGGTTGAACGCTTACAGTTCCATGGCTGATTTCATGACGAGTTCATTCGGTCACGCGCAGGTGCAACTCGCGCAATTGCGCCTCGCTGACGGGGGATGGCGAGCCGAAGAGCAGGTCCGCCCCACGCTGCGTCTTGGGGAAGGCAATGACATCCCGGATGGAGCCAGCATTGGCCAAGATGGCCACCAAGCGGTCGATGCCCGGAGCGATCCCTCCGTGGGGGGGGGCGCCGTACTCGAAGGCTTCCAAGAGGTGGCCGAAGCGCTCTTCTATCTCGTCGTCGGCATAGCCTAAGAGCCCGAGGACCTTCTGTTGCAACTCGCGGCGGTGAATTCGGATGCTGCCACTGGCAAGCTCGCTGCCATTGCACACCAAGTCATAGGCCTTGGACTTGATGTCCCCCAAGTCTGTGCCGTCCAGCAAGTGCGACTGGTCGTCCTTGGGTGCGGTGAAGGGATGGTGGGAGGAGTTCCAGCGCCTTTCTTCGGCGTCCCATTCGAATAGTGGGAAGTCGACGACGAACGCAAAGGCCAGCGTGTTGGGGTCGGCCAGCCCGAGCCGGTGTCCCATCTCCTCGCGCAGGGCGCTGAGGGCTGGGTGTATGGTATACGGAGCGCCAGCCATGAGCAGCATCAGGTCTCCGGGTGCAGCGCCCATCTGTCGCGCCAACTGTGCGGCCCACTGCGGGTGCATGTTCAGCCCCGACGCCATGCGCACATCGCTCTCGGCCAACTCTTCCAACGAATGGTCTTTGCCCAAACGCACATGAGCCAGCCCCCTTGCGCCCCGCTCCTTGACGAATTCTTCCAGCTCCCGCAGAGCGCTATTGCTGTAGCTGCCCCCTCCCGGTACCGCGAACCCCTTCACAATGCCCCCTGATTGCAACACCGAGCGGAACACGTTGAAGTCAGTCTGGGCCGCCAGTTCGCTTACGTCGCTCATCTCCAGCCCGAAACGCAAGTCGGGCTTGTCGCTGGCGTAGCGGGCCATGGCTTCGTCATAGGTGAGCCGGGGCATGGGGCTGGGCACGTTCCGGTCGGGAACGATGGCCCCCATCATTGTCAGGTAGAGCTCTTCCGTAAGAGACAGCACATCATCCTCGTCGACGAAGCTCATCTCCAAGTCGAGCTGGGTAAATTCCGGCTGACGGTCGGCCCTGAGGTCCTCGTCGCGGAAGCAACGGGCGATCTGGAAGTAGCGCTCCATGCCTGCCACCATCAGAAGCTGCTTGAGCTGTTGGGGTGACTGGGGGAGGGCGTAGAACTCGCCCGGTTGTAGTCTGCTGGGAACTAGGTAGTCCCGCGCCCCTTCAGGCGTACTCTTGATCAGTATGGGCGTTTCGATTTCTAGGAAGCCCCTCTCGTCTAGGAAGTCCCGTATGTACTTGACTACCTTGTGGCGCAGCTCGATGTTGGCCTGCATGGTGGCGCGACGCAGGTCTAGGTAGCGGTACTTGAGTCGCAGACTCTCGTCGACCTCCGTCTCCTCGTTAATGTAGAAGGGAGGTGTCAGTGACTGGTTGAGCACCACTGCCTCGTTGGAGGCAACTTCAATAGCCCCCGTGGACAGGGCCAGGTTCTCACTGCCCTCAGGACGGCGGCGCACCAAGCCTTTCACTTGGATGACCCACTCGCTGCGTACCTGCTCCGCCACCTGATGGGCACCGGGGGAGATTTCAGGATTGAATACCAGTTGCACGATGCCGGAGCGATCGCGCAGGTCGATGAACACTACGCCACCATGCAGGCGCCGCCGGTGCACCCAGCCCGCCAGAGTGACGATGGACCCGACGTGGCCCTCGGTTACCTCGCCGCAAGGGATGTCTTTCAGCAAGCAGGCGCCTCCTGTGTGTTCCGGCCATCAATTATAAGGGCAATGATGGGGCAACGATTGGGGAATGGGCTGGTCTCTCGATGCCGGACAAGTCCAACCTAGGCTGGCGGAGAGATTAGGGTCACAACGGGTAGGTCGTCGAGGTTGCCAACGTGCTGCCCACCCAACTGGGCCATCACAACGTCGCGCAGTTTAGTGGGGTCGCTGACAGGCGCCAGACACATTGTGTCTAGGCAAGCCTCGGCCCAAGCCATCTCGCTGTTTGCATCACTGGAAAGTGACGGCTTGATGACAACGTTGGGGTAGGGCAGGGCAGCTGCTGCCATCGTCATACTTCGCACAGCGTCGCTGGCCTGAGGGCCGCCGATGGTTACCTCGATAGCGGGGTGCAGCCAACGGTATACTGCCATGGCGTAGGCAGCTGCTGTATCGCTATGCTCGTCAGTCCGCACTGTCAAGGCCGACAGCGCCGCCCCAGCCTGCCGGTGACGCTCCTCATCGTAAGTGTCGCGTCCCAACCGGTCCAGTGCCTCAGACGCCAAGGCATTTCCGTCCACTGGGACGAGGCGTCGTCGCAGGGCTGCCATCGCTTGCGGGTCGTGAGGCGTGTCGTACAGCGCTCCAGACTGCTCGTCCGCGAGTTGAGCTGTCATCTCGGATGCCACCCAACGTGCCTCGGTCAGGTAGCGTTCGGACTCGGTGCTCTCGTAGGCGGCCAACAGCGCTCGTAGCAGATAGGCGTAGTCTGGAAGAAAAGCCACCGTCCCTGGAGAACCGTCCGGCCCGTAGCTGTGACGAAGTCCATGGGCCCACTCCAACGCCAACAGGCTTTCCAGCGCGTCCAAGGCCGTCTGTCGGAATAACGGGCGGCCGAGGACCCAAGCAGCCTTGAGATGAACGGAGCAGACCAAGGCGTTGACGTCAGTGTAGAAAGTGGCATCGACGGGCGGTTTGGCCCGTGCCTGCCTCTCGTGTAGCGGCAGTTGGTAATACTCTTCGTCCGCGTCCTGACTGCCGAAGAACAGGCCGTGAGACACATCGAAGAGGCTTGCGCTGGCGTAGGCCAGCACCTCTGCAGCGACGTTGGCGTAGTAGGCATCATCCGTTGCCAGATAGCCCTCCATGTAGAGGTCGGCCAGTTTCAGGTTGTCCAGCAGGATCTTCTCGTAGTGAGGCACCGACCAGTCGGCCCCCGTGGCGTAGCGATAGAAACCGCCTTCCTCTGCGTCCCGAAGGTCGCTATCCATCATGGCATCCAACGACTGATGCACTATAGCCATGCAGGCGGCGTTCTCGTTGGCCCTTGACCAATGCAGCAGCAGCGCTAGGCTATCGGCGTGGGCAAACTTGGGCGCACTGCCGAACCCGCCATGCGCGGCGTCAAAAGCCGCTTGGGTAGTCTCGACGATCTGCTGCACCAAGGGCAGGTCAAGTCCCTGTTCGAGCGGGCCCTGTTCGACGGGGCCCTGTTCGAGCGGCGTAGGAGCTTTGGCGTTTGCCTGTAACAAGGCTGCCCGGTGACTGATGCCCGCCTTGTCCTGCCGGTATGCTTCCATTAGTTGCTGCAACAGGACAGCGAACTCTTGTGGTGGGGCATAGGTGCACCCCGATAGCAGGTCACCCTCGGGCGTGAGGAAGGCAGCTGTGGGCCAGCCTCCCATGTTGTAGCGGGCGTCGATGTCGGGGCGCAGGTCACGGTCGATGCGCACGGGCACGTAGTTCTCATTGATCAACTGGATTACGGCAGGGTCGGAGTAGGTGGTCTCGTCCATGACGTGGCACCAGTGGCACCACACCGCCGAGACGGAGAGCAGGACCGGTCTTTCGGAGTCCTGAGCCTGCTGGAAGGCATCGGGACCCCATGGGCGCCACGCAATCTCGTGGCGCGGTTGGGCCGAGGCGAAAAGCGGAAGCTGGACGTGCTGTTTTCCATCTCTACACCGGGCATAGCTGCAACAGCTAGCGTATCACAGCGCTATTCCGCCTTCAACGACACCCCGGCAGCCGCGCTGTTGCAATAATTACGTTTGTCTCTGGCCCGTTGCCAAAATGCTCGCTACGTGTCAAGCTAACTCTTAGTCTCCAATAGTCGCTTCTTCACCCGGAACGTACAACAACAAGCTTAGGGGGTGACGCATGTGGCCCCAAGTATCCCTACGTGAAGTGTCCCGCGACGACGTAAGCCGCCTCTGTGAATGGCTCCAAGACGAAGAGGTGCATAATACTTGGTACGGGTGCGACGACTCCGGCACCCCAGTCCACGTCGGCTACACCCCGCACAGCATGGTTGAGTGCTCTGGCGAGGAGTGGCAAGACACATTCGCGGGCGAAGGGCGCAAGATATACTCCGTCTGCAACACCGAAGGCGAGCATATCGGCGAGGGGCAACTGGTCCTAGAGCCCGAGGTGCGCAGCGCCCACATGTTCATCCTCATCGGGCGGAAAGACCTCTGGTACCAGCACTACGGTGCGTCCGCTATGGTCCAACTGCTGGATGAGGCCTTCTCCACCCACGGAGCGCATCGAGTCTGGCTAGCGGTGCCCGAATACAATGAACCCGCCCGCTTCATGTGCGAGCGCATCGGGTTCGTGTTGGAGGGTCGGCTGCGACGCCGCCAACAGCGCGGTGGCGAGTGGTACGACTCACTTTCAATGGGTCTGCTTGCCGACGAATACGTCCGGCGACGCCCCGGCCTGCTGGAGCAGATTTCCTCGACACCGTAGGGCGATTCACGAGTCACCCTACGCGGGTTTGACTGTCGAATGACCACTCCGAGGGGGTAGATATGCCTATCATCACCTTCAATGGTCCCATCGGCTGCGGCGGAAACGAATTGGGGCTCAAGGTAGCCGACTTGCTGGACGTCGACTACGTGGATCGCATCGTCTTTGCCGAGGCGGCCAAGCGTGTGGGCTCCACCATCAGCGCATTGGCGGAGAAAGAGGAGCGAGTGATTCGCCTGCGCGACCGCATCGCCTACTTCCTGCAGAACATGCTGGAGAAGTCGGCGGTCTCCGGAGCCGCGGGCGAACCCTACTTCAGCCCCGGCATTGAGATGCTGCCCGGCGAGCAATACAGCGACCTAGCCGATGAGCCCATCACCGAATCGCAACGTCTCAGCGACAGCCAGTTTCTCGAGGCTACCACTGCGGTCATCCAAGAGCTGGCCTCCTCGGGCAACGTGGTAGTCATCGGCCGGGGGGCCAACATCATACTGAAGGATGCACCCGGCACGGTGCACGTAGCTTTGGCCGCTTCCCCCGCAAAGTGCGTCGATACCATAGTGGAACGAGAGCGGTTCAGCCGCGCCGAGGGCGAGAAGTTCTTCGCCGACGCTGAGCGGGCCCGCCAAGCCTTCTTCCGCAAGTTCTTCAAGGTGCATTGCGACAACCAGTCTCTATACCATGTGTGCCTCAACATGGACCGCATCAGCTTGGACACGGCGGCTGAGATAGTGGTGCATATGGCGCGGGACCTGGAGGCGTGAACTGGCTCAGTGTCCTGAGACTCCTGCTTGCCTCCAGCGACCCGACGGCTGAGCCATGATCCCCCTAGGAGATGCCGATGTTCAGCGTCGGACGTTCCCGTACGTCACGGTGGCCCTCATCCTCATCAACGCCGTCGTCTTCGTATACGAGTTCTCGCTGAGCGACTTGGAGCAGCACATCTTCATACTGAGGAACGGGCTGATTCCCGCGGAACTTACGTCTGGACAGGAGTTCCACTACCTTGGGAATCGTTTCGGTGACAGCCTAGACATTCTCTCGCCCTTTGGCACTTGGGCCACGCTGCTGACCTCAATGTTCCTGCACGGCGGTTGGCTCCACATCATCTTCAACATGCTCTTCCTGTGGGGCTTCGGGGGCAACGTGGAGGACCGGGTGGGCCACGTTAAGTACCTGGTCTTCTATCTGGTGGCCGGGTTGGCGGCCAGTATGGCCCAAGTGGGCATCGACATGGACTCCCGGATACCCATGGTGGGGGCAAGCGGGGCAATCGCCGGAGTGTTGGGGGCCTACCTGATCCTGCACCCCTTCAACCGCATAAACGTCCTGATCATCTTCGTCTTCATCACCGCGGTCCGGGTGCCAGCGGTGCTGGTGTTGGGGGCGTGGTTTGTATTGGAGCTGTTCAAGGGAACAGTGGGAACGTTGGGGCCGGAAACAGCAGGCGGAGGGGTGGCCTACTTTGCCCATGTGGGAGGCTTCCTAGCAGGCTTTCTCATGATGGCTGTCTACAAGCTACTGGTCCGCGAGCCACTGATACCCCGTCGGCCTGGCCGCAGCACCCAATACTGGCGTGGCCGGCCCCTGTGCTGAGGCTGCCTACGCCAACTGCTTGAGCCGCGGGAAGATAACGTCCCGGAAGGCCTCAAGGGTGGTCCGTGGCAGCGAGTAGGTCTCGGCTGTCCTGATGAGGATGCGGGTAACGCCCAGCTCGGCAGCCATCACCAGCCTCTCCGCCACCTCGCTTGCAGTTCCATATCCGCCTAGGACGCCACAAATCTGTTCCACCATCTCGTCGGACAGGAACGAGGTCAGCCTCACAACCGCCTCTTGGTCTTCGGCGTGGTACAAGTCGGGATACGCGTTCAGCAACTCCGGAGGGAAGGTCATCTCCGGAACTTCCACCCCGGCCACCCGCAGCAGGTTTACCAAGGCTGGCTGGGTCACCCAGTGAGCGCATACGTGTCGAGCCTGATGCAGGGCTTCCTCGTGTGTGGGCGCTATGTGGGTGGAGATGTCGAACATTTCCAGGAAGCTCGACTCCGGCGATAAGTCCCTGCCCGATACGGTTGCGCCTTGGCTCACATGGCTCCGTCCCCAAGCAATGGTGTTGGGATGCAGGGCCACGTTGGCCATCACGCCGTCGCCGATTTCCCCGGCCAATGCCAAGGCCCGAGGTCCTCTTGCGGTGAGGATGATGGGAGGCACCTCGCCGGAGGCGAACTGCAGGTGGGAAGGGGCGCCGTCGAAGTCCAGTTCCTCTGCCCCGAGCAACTGGCGCAGCCGGGTCACGCATTCGCGCATGCTGGCTAGTGTGGCCGGGCGACGGCCAATGGTTCTTACCGCGCTGTAGCCGGTGCCCAGCATGACATGCACCCGGCCCGGCGCGAGCTCTTCGATAGTGCGCACCAACGAGGCGATGACCGAAACGTGGCGTGTCACCGGGTTGGTGACTGCAGGGTAGAGCATGATGCGCGAAGTCCGCTCGGCAGCCAATGCCAAGGCCACAAAGGCATCGCGCGTCACCAGTTGGGTGTCGGGGATCCCCACACCGGCAAACCCAGCCTTCTCCGCCTCGGCAATGAAGTCAGCTACCTCGTTCACCGGAACGCAGGCGGGGACTCGCAAAATTATGTCGAGGGCCATCGTGTTCTCCTCTCACTGTTCCTTCCCCCTCTTAACGGAGAAGGCCATGATGGGTGTGAAGGTCAGAGTTCAGTCGTCGGCGCTGCCGGTACTGGTCGCGGGGGAGGGCACGCCGATCTCGTTCCACGGCCTCACCAAGATACGCCGGGTCGGCTCTAGGAAGAGTATAAAGACCGCACCCGCCAAGCTGCATGCCGCGGATAGCGTGATCGCGATGGTGTAGCCGCCGGTGAGGTCGTAGGTCAGGCCTCCGAGCCAGGCCCCCAAGGCCATGCCCATCCCGCCTCCAAGCGACTGCCAACCGTATATCACCCCCATGGGAGCTTCCCCATAGTACTGGCGGTTGATGATCGGGAATACCGACATCTCGCCGCCCAATCCCAATCCGAAGACGGCAGCAAACAGATAGAAGTGCCACGCCTCGGTAGCCCATAGAAGCGCAGCCACGGTGAGACCCTGTAAGAGGAAGCAGATGCCCATGGAGAGCTTGCCACCCAACTGGTCACCCAGCACCGGAGCCGCCAAGCGGCTCAGCAGGCTGGAGAAGGAGAGAACGGTGATAATGCCGGTCGCTATGGTGTAGTCCACCCCTGATCTGGTGGCCATGGCCACGATATAGACCAGCACGACCACATGTCCCACACAACCGAGGAAATGGATGGCTATCAGGTTCCAGAAGGCGTGGGTTCGGCGCACCTCCTGCCTGAAGATGGCCAACCGCGCTTGGGTGGCCGTAGCGTCGATGGGCGCAGAGGCGCTCTGATCGGAAGGCAGCGCTCCATAGGGCTTCAGCCCGATATCGGCGGGCTTCGTGCGAAAGAAGAGGAGTGAGAACAGCATCACTCCGCTGCACCCCAAGCCAGCTATCCAGAACGTCGTTTGCCAACCGACGGAATGGAGGAGGAGGCCGACAATCGGCGCGGCTATGGCCGGGCCGACACCGTTCAAGCACATCAGGATGCCGATGACCAGGCCCAACCTACGGCGGAACCATGTGAGAGCCGTGGTGACCATGACCAATTGAAAGACGGTCAGCGCGCCGCCAAGCAACACTCCATAGGCGAGATACAAGTGCCACAGTTCGGAAACGGCACCCGCCAAGGCCATGCCCCCGGCAAAAAGCAAGACGCCAGCCAGCAGCGTCTTGCGCTCGCCATATCGGTCGGCTATCCAGCCCACAGCAGGCGAGCCTACGGCAGCGGTGAGGCTGGCGATGGCGTAGGCCGCGCTGAGGTCGCCCTGCTGCCAGCCGTATTGCTCCTGCAGCGGGTCGATGAGCACGCCGAAGATGTTTCTGATGGACCCGCCGGCCATCTGTATGACCGACATCAAGGCGACGATGACCCAAGCATAGTGGTACTTCGCCGCCATGCTGAAGGGGCCGAATTTGTATCGTTGGTTGGGGTATTCCAGCATATAGTCAGGGGCCAGCGGGGACGACATGAGGGGCAGGGCTGCTAGAGGCAGCGCCCATTGTGTACACACAGCAAACCGGCGTCAAGCTGAGAGGTTCCAGACGTAGACCACCGCCATTGCTGCAAGGCTGACTTGGCAGTGTTTCGCCACTGCTAGGGAGACTCCAAGCCCAGCTGGCGCAGCACCTCCTCTGATGAGAGACCCTCCACAACCACGAGTTTGCGCCGTGACATGTGGCCTCGCACTATTTGCACCCTGCGCTTTGGCAGGTTGAGGCTGTGAGCGAGCAGTTCTTGCACGGCCGCGTTGGCACGACCGTCCTTGGCAGGCGCTGATACTCGAAGGTGGACCGCGTCCTCCCGCAGGCCTGCGATGCCTTCGGCTGACGCTCCGGGGGTGACCCAGACTGAGATCGTGGCAGTGGTTTCAGGCATCAATAGCGTCTGAGTGAGAGTCGGACGTTGGCGCGGGCTTGGTACGGCGGAAGACGTGGCTGCGGGCTGCTCTATCTTCCGCGCTCTTCTTCACCAAGGCCATGTGGTCGCGGATGACGGCGTCGTACTTTGGCTTGATGTACAGGACGGACCCCAGCCAGCCGAGGCCAGGAACGAAGGGCACACGGTACTCGATGACGCCGGTGTAGGTAAGCTGGATGCTGCCTCCGGACACCTCGGCAAGGAGGAACTCCTCCTCGGAATAGGTTATGGGCCCTTCAAGATGTCGGTAGGTAATGCGGTGAGGCGGGAATAGCCTCACCTCTTCTACTGTGCGGTAGGTCTTGTTGCCCGAGGGGGTGAGGAACTCGGCTATAAGGGTGTCGCCGTCTCGCTGGAGGACCTTGGAGCGTTCGTTGCTGCCGGGCAGACGGCCGCTGCCGATGGCGCTCATCATCTGGAACACCAATTCCAAGGGCGCATCGATAATGAGCTTCTGGGTGGCGAGGGAGACCTTCATCAGGTGCTCAGGCCGCCTGCCCGCCGTCCATCTCGATGACTTGCCCGACGATGAACTCGGCATCCTTGGTGCAGAGCCATGCGATGAAGCGGGCCATCTCTTCGGGTTGGCCCGCGCGGCCTAAGGGAATGGTGCTGGTGCGTTCGCGCCAATAGTCGCTGCGAGGGAAGCCGTAGAGGGCGTCGTTGCGGGAGGTGTCGGTGGTGCCTGGGCTGACGGCGTTCATCCGTATGCCGTGGGGGGCCAAGGCACGGCCCGTCTTGGCGGTGAAGGTATACAGGGCACCGCTGGTCGTGGCGTAGGCGATGTCGTTTTCCCGGCTGATTTTGGCCTCCACCGAGATGACGTTGACGATGCTGCCGGGCTTGCCCTGCTGCATCAGGACATTGGTGACGGCGCGGGTGCATAGGAAGGTGCCGGTCAGCTTGATGTCCAGCACACCACGCCATGCCTCTTCAGTCAACTCGTTCAGGGGCGCCCAAGCGGCCAGGCGGGGCGCGGAGGCGTTGTTGACCAGAATGTCGGCGCCTCCCAACTCGTTCACGGCACGTTGGACCATGTTGTCGACGTGCTGGGCGTTGGCCACGTCCACCGTCAGAGCTAGCGCACGCCGGCCCATTTGCCGGATTTCCTCGGCGACGCTCTCAACGTCGCGCCAGTTGGCGGCCTGCTCGTCGGCAGGAAAGGTGGAGGGGTCGCGGCCGGTGCCAGTGACGACTACGTCGGCGCCTTCTTCGGCAAAGGCCAGGGCGGCGGAGCGTCCGATTCCGCGCATACGTCCTGCGCCGGTGACTATTGCTACCTTGCCATCGAAATGGCCCAAGCTTGCCTCCTCAGCGGCCAGAGTTGGCGTATTTATAGCATTCTAGTGTTGTTCCGGTGGCATTCCAGTGGCATTTTCGTATCCGGGACGACAGCGGGTTTGTATCTGGGAAAAAAGTTTTTGTATCTATAACGTCTGGTATCTCTGGCATACTCGTAGCTGGGCCAGCTAGTGCCAGAGTCTGGGATTGAGGGTCCGGGTGGGACCACGGCGGGGCCACTGGTGCCAAATTTCTAGCTGGGTGCGGCCACGGTCGTAGCTGAAAAACAGTTTTTTGTATCTGAAACATGCCGCGTTGGCCGCATCGTTGTAGCTGGGTTAGCTTGCCCCGTGTGGCCGCATTTTCGTGGGCCTCTTTGCGCGCCGAAAAAGAGAAATTTCTATTTTTCCTATCGATCCCGGTCATTTCCGCTCATTGTCCGCACGTCCGAATAGGCCACAAAAAAGAAAGGCAGGGGTGACCTGCGGGGTCAGTCCCCTGCCTGCGCTCTTTTGTCGAGGCTATCAGGGGTTGGGGTCCGCGTCAACGGGCAGATGTCATGGCGGGTTTTCTTCAGCGATAGTAGGGGTCATACCCGCCTCTCTCTGGAGGCGCTTCTTCTCGATGCGTCCCAATGCTGCATCGCCAACCTGGGTATTGGGAGACCTTCGTGTCCATTGTTTGGTTGACCATTTGCTAGGCCTAGGAGACACCTCCCTGTAGTGGCCCGAAGGTGACCCTGGAGGCGCGAGTTCCCTTTCTTTCCTGGTCCTTGGGTGCCCTGCTTTCCTCCGGGTTCGTTTGCACTTGGATACGACTGGACCCCTCAGACCAGCCTCACCCGGCGTGACTTCTCCTTCGATGCTAAGTGACCTGGGGGCGGGGATAGGAGGGGACAAACTTGCCCGCTCAATTTGGGTCTGATAGGCTGGCCCGTGATTCTCTTACTCCCAGACTCGTCTGTGCTAGGAGCCTGCGGTGGCCCAAGATTCTCAAAGAAGAGTCTCCCTGTTTGTCACCTGCATCGTAGACCAGTTTTTCCCAGAGGTGGGGGAGAGCGTGGCGCGAGTGCTTCAGCGTCACGGGGTTGAGATAGACTTCCCACGGGGCCAGAGTTGCTGCGGGCAGCCTCTGCTCAATTCGGGCTTTGCGAAGCGGGCGGCTGGGCTTGGGCGGCGGGTGCTTAAGAGCTTCGACGGCGACAAACCGGTGGTTGTGCCTTCGGGTTCGTGCGCTTCCATGCTCCGGGTCTACTACCCACAGCTGTTTGAGGGAGACCGACGTTATCAGCCCATGGCGGAGAGCCTTGCCTCGCGCACCTACGAGTTTGGCGAGTACATGGCGAAGGTGCTGGGCGTCCGCGAGGCCGAGGCGTCGTTTGCTGGCGGGGTCACATACCACCCTTCCTGTCACCTGCTCCGGGAGGTGGGGGCGTCTGCGGAGAGCGAGGGGCTGGTGCGGGCGGCATGCGGCGACCGGTACACACCCCTACCCCAGGGAGAGACGTGCTGCGGTTTCGGCGGGACTTTTGCCGT
The DNA here is from genome assembly GCA_965263155.1 of Dehalococcoidia bacterium. Lineage (GTDB taxonomy): Bacteria > Chloroflexota > Dehalococcoidia > Lucifugimonadales > JAAXIE01 > JAAXIE01. The sequence continues at coordinate 3,515,703 of OZ253586.1, read as the reverse complement.
GAAGATGTCCCATATCTCCGAGAGTATGCTTGAAGACAAGGTGGCCAATGTACTGGCCACTGGGGCGGAGAGATTGGTTAGCAGCGACATGGGTTGCTTGATGCATATTGGCGGAGGCTTGAGCCGCCGCGGGGCAAACGTCCGCCCAATGCACCTTGCACAACTGCTGGATGAGGCAGGCTGATATGGCCGAGGTGAAGACGCAGCAGTTCATGTCGGCTTCGGCGGCTGCCTTGGCGGACGAGCAGATACAGAAGGCGCTGCGCGGCGTGAGTGGGTTCGACCAAGGGCGTCGCGAGTGCATTGAAGAGTTGACGCCTGAGGTGTGGGAGGAGTTGCGGGAGCGGGGACGGCAGATCAAGACCAACGCCATTGCCAATCTCGACACCTACATCGCCATGCTTGAGGAGAGGGTCACCGCCAATGGGGGCCATGTGCATTTCGCAAAGGATGCCGAGGAGGCCAACGCCATAGTTGTAGACATCGCTAAGAGGCACGGCGTGAAGCTGGTGGTCAAGAGCAAGTCCATGGCATCGGAAGAGACACGGGTGAACGATGCTCTCGCGCGGGAAGGCATCCGCGCGGTGGAGACGGACCTTGGCGAGTACATCGTACAACTGGCAGATGAGACTCCCTTCCATATCGTGGCCCCAGCCATCCACAAGACCCGTGAAGATGTGGCCGAACTTTTCGCTGAGAAGATTGACCGGCCCGGCTTGGTAGAAATCGAGGACATGGCGGCTGCGGCGCGCGATGAGCTGCGGCAAGAGTTCATCCGGGCGGACATGGGCATCAGCGGTGCAAACTTCCTGGTCGCGGAGACAGGCACCTTGGTGATAATCACCAATGAAGGCAACGGGCGCCTCTGCACCTCGGCCCCACGGGTGCATGTGGCTCTGGCCGGCATGGAGAAGTTGGTGCCGTCGCTGGAAGACCTAGCGGTGCTGTTGCGCCTGCTGCCCCGCTCGGCTACCGGGCAGAGGCTGACCAGCTATGTCAGCATGGTTTCCGGACCCAAGAACGAGGACGACGTCGACGGCCCGGAGGAGTTCCACCTTGTGCTGATGGACAACGGACGCACACGCCTGCTGGCCGACCCGGTGTTGCGGGAGGTTCTCAACTGTCTCCGTTGCGGGGCCTGCCTTAACATCTGTCCCGTATATCAGAAGGTCGGTGGGCATGCCTACGGTTGGGTATACCCGGGTCCCATCGGCGCCATCATCACCCCGACGCTGGTGGGGGAAGAGCGGGCCAAAGAGCTGCCTTTCGCCTCAACGCTATGCGGAGCGTGTCGAGATGCCTGTCCGGTCAAGATCGACATTCCCCGGCTACTTCTGCATCAGAGGCGCAAAATATCAGAAGGCATCGACGGCAAGCCCGCGATGTCGGGGCGAAAGGACCGCCTCTTCGCTTGGGCCTTTCACTTCACAATGAGTCACCTCAGCGTTCTGGGGCTGGCGAGGCGGGTGGGTCTGCTGGCCCAACTCCCGTTCATACGCAAGGGAGTGGTGTCCAAGGTGCCACTGAGTCCCATCTCCCGATGGACCAAGGGCCGCGACCTGCCCCGACTGCCTGGCAAATCCTTCAAACAGCGTTGGGGGCAGGGGATGTCGAAGGGTTCTCGCCGATGAAGCGGGAGGCTTTTCTGCAGGCGACGCGCGAGGCATTGGGGAAGGCTGGTAGTAGCATTCTGCCCAAGTCCGGCCCATCTCCGGAAGATGCCACGCACTTGCGCGAAAGGGCACAGGAAGCCTTGGCATTCATGGAAGATGCCCGGGGTCAACTGGTGGAGGGGCTCTGTCAAACGGCCACAGCCCGAGGCTGGCATGTAGCCCGGGCCTCGGACACGGAGCAGGCCATCGACTATGTGGTGAAGGTGGCTGGGGATCTGGGCGCGTCTTTAGTAGTACGGTCGGCGCAAGCGGTGTTCGACGGTCTGCCTGTGGATGGGGCACTGGCCCAGCGTGGTGTGACCACGACCATCATGGGCGGCAAGGTCGGCAGTGAGAGAGCGGGTGGGCGTGAAGCCATGCGACAAGCCGCTCTTGATGCCCAGTTGGGAATCACTGGGGTGGACTACGCCATTGCGGAGACTGGGTCGGTGGTGCTGCTGCCCAGCCCGCACCTAAGCCGTCTCACGTCCCTGCTGCCGCCGGTGCATCTTGCGATCGTGCGTCCCCGAGAGGTGCTGGGGACCTTGGATGACCTGTTCCTGCTGCGTCGCTTGGCCTTCTACGATGCTGGGAAGATGACGCCCTACATCAACTTCATCACTGGACCGAGTCGGACCGCGGATATTGAGCAACAGATTGTCATCGGCGTCCACGGGCCTCGCGAGGTGCACATGCTCATACTGGAAGACGGCCCGGCTGCGGGCTAGAGGGGCGCTGATGCCAGTACGGATCGGGTTCACCGAGTATCGCCGCCAGATGCTGGAAAAGGAGTTGACGCGAATCGTCGGCCTGATGCCCCAGCTCGGTATCCAGAAGGTGATATTGACCGGCTCCCACGCTCGCGGCTCGGTAAACCCCGGCAGCGACCTGAACCTGATCATCGTCCAAGAGACGGCCCGTGGTTATCAGTACGGGCGTCGGGAAGACTTCTTTTCCTACCACTTGAACCCCGAGGTGGCCATGAACTACGTGGTCTACACCCCGGAGGAGTTCGAAGCAGAGGGTCTCACCAATCCCTCGCTACGTTACGCCTTGGAGAGAGGACGAGTCGTTTATGAGTCCGAACCCACAAGCTGAAGCCCGCCGCTGGATGCGCCAAGCCGAGGCCGACTTGGAGGCTGCCCAGTACCTGAGCGACGGCAAGTGGTACAACCTAGCCTGCTTCTTGAGCCAGCAGGCTGGCGAAAAAGGGGTTAAAGCCTTTCTCTTCTCCCAAGGGGCCGAAGATGTATGGGGTTACTCGCTGGTAGACCTGTGCGAGGACGCCAAGCTGTTCGATCCGCAATTCAACGCCGTAAAGCCGGACGCCATCCTGCTCGACAAGTGGCACGACATCACCCGTTACCCCAACTTTCTGCCGGGCGGGGCAGTGCCTGTCGACCTGTTCGAGGAGGCTGATGCCAGCCGTGCTATTGAGCTGGCCCAAGAGGTGCTCTACTTCGTCAAAGAGCGGGTTGCGTGAGTACTGGGACTCGCTAGCGTATATCAGCACGCTATCAGGCCCGTCCCTTATCGACTGATGGACCGCGTTCTGCTACTTGGCTGGTCCGTGGTAGCGGTCTTAGTCTTGGCTGGTTGCCATGCCACCATGATGACTGAAGGGCCTACCTCAATACCCAGCCCTGCGCCTACGCCATCGCAGCCCACGTCAGTATCAACCCCACCACCCACGCTCCAGCCGCCCGCATCCCTCACATCCTCACCCACACTGTCCGTCGAGACCCAGCCGGCGCGACCAACGCCTCCCGCACTCTCCCCCACTGCTTCCCCCGAGACCCAGCCGGCGCGACCAACGCCTCCCGCGCTCTCCGCCACTGCTTCCCCCGAGACCCAGTCGGCGCGCCCAACGCCCCCCGCACTGTCCCCCACTGCTTCCCCATTGACCCAGCCGGAAGCGTCGCCGCCCAGCCTGCTACCTACGGCCACGCCTTCTCCCTCGCCGCCCGCCTCGACGCCTGCCCTCACGCCCATACCCACGTCCAAGCCTGAGAACGCAGAGCAAGCCGTCCTTGGAGGGCGTACCTTTACCTTGGAGCTAGCCATCACCCCCGAGGAGCGTCAGCGGGGGCTGATGGGACACACCAGCTTGGCGCACGATGCAGGGATGCTGTTCGTGTTCGGGGAGGAGCGGACACTTAGTTTTTGGATGAAGGGCACGCTGTTACCCCTCGACATCCTGTTCATCGATGAGGAGCAGCGCATCGTCGACATCCAGACGATGCTGCCCCAACCTGACACATCCGATAACGAGCTAACGAGATACCCCTCCGCCGAGCCCGCCATTTACGCTTTGGAGGTGAATGCCGGAGTAGCCGCCGAGCTTGGCTTGACGCCCGGCATGAGGGTGGAGTTCAGGTAGAACTCTCCCCTCAAAGGGTAGTTCAAAAGTCCCCTCTCCTCTCGCGCGAGAGGGGTAGGGTAGGGGGACGATGCGAGCGGCTAGCGCTTGCTGGCGAGGTAGAGACGCACCGCCCGGTCGGTGGCGTCGCAGAGAAGTTCGCGGGTGCGCCCCAAGCTCTCGCGGAAGGTCATGGGGCGGTCGGAAATGGGGACCACGGCGTCGATGCCATGGTCATAGACAGCCTGATAGCCTGTACCCAAGCTGCCCGCCAGTACGACTACGGACACGCCTTTGGCCTTGGCCCGTTTTGCAACGCCTACAGGGGCCTTATTGAAAGCTGTGGAGGCGTCGACGCGCCCCTCTCCGGTTATCAGAAGGTCGGCCCCATCAAGGTGGCTATCGAAGCCCACTGCATCGCAGATGAGGTCGATGCCCGAATGCAGCGTCGCGTCGGCGAAGGCCATCAGCCCCGCGCCCAAACCTCCGGCCGCCCCTGCGCCGGGCGTGTCCGCGACTCTCTTGTCCATACTGCGTTCCAGAACGTCGGCGTAGACACGAAGCGCTTGGTCCAACTCCTTCACCAAGGCTGGTGTAGCCCCCTTCTGCGGGCCGTAAACCTCGGAGGCCCCGGTGGGGCCGCACAGGGGGTTGTTGACATCGGTGGCGGCGGTCACCTCGGCCTCGGCCAAACCGGGATGCAGTCGCGAGGGGTCGATGGAGGCCAGCCGTACCAGTGCACTGCCCCCCAGTGGGATCTCGCGGCCATCCTCGTCTAGGAAGTGTGCGCCCAAGGCTTGGGCCATACCCGCGCCGCCGTCGTTGGTAGCTGAGCCGCCCAAGCCGACGATGATGCGGCGGTACCCATTCTGTAGGGCTTGCCGGATAAGCTGGCCCGTGCCGTAGCTGGTGGTGATGCGCGGGTCACGGCGTCGTGGAGGCACCAAGGCCAAGCCGGACACCAGCGCCATCTCGATGACGGCGGTCTTGCCGTCGCCCATCACACCCCAGCGGGCCGCCACCTCCTCCCCCAGAGGCCCTGTCACCTGCGTTGACAGGAAGCGTCCCCCGGTGGCTTCCACCAGCACCTCCACTGTACCGTCGCCTCCGTCGGCCACAGGTGCGAGGACGCACTGAATGGTGGGGTCGGCTTGGCCCACGCCACGAGCAATTGCCCGCGCCGCGTCCTTAGCCGAGAGGTTGCCTTTGAAGGCTTGTGGCGCAATCACTACCTTCATGGTCTGGCCATTATACCCCCAACATTCGTTTTGACCTGTGGGCGTGAGCCCGCTGGCACCGGTCTTTGCCATGGGTTTCCACCTCTGGTAAGATACGCCCGGAGTAATATAGGGAGACGAAAACATGCCGCTGCACTACGACGGAGAAGTCCAAATCGTTAAGGTCAACATGGGGCCATACGATAACAACGGGTACATCATCATCGACCCCAGCACTGGTGAAGGGGTTATCGTTGACGCCCCCACCGAGGCCGAGAAGCTGTTGGCGGAGGTCGGCGACACCAAAATCAAGGGAATCCTCATTACCCACGGCCATCGCGACCACACCCTAGGCTGGGACGAGATGCGCGACGGAACCCCCGGCGTACCCGTGTACGTGCATCCCGACGACGCGTACATGATGCCCGCGCCCGCCGAGCTACGGGTCAACGACGGCGATGTCATTGAGGTGGGGAACACCAAGCTGCATATCATGCACACACCGGGCCACACTGCTGGGGCCATATGCATCCTCACTGGCAACCACCTCTTCTCAGGCGACACTCTCTTCCCCGGCGGCCCTGGTCGCACCGGTTCGCCTGAGCTTTTCCTGCAGGTGAAAGACAGCATCGAGCGGAAGCTGATGCCCCTACCCGACGACACTCAGGTGTACCCGGGTCACGGCTTGGACACTACCATTGGCGAGGCGCGCCAGCAGATACAGACCTTCGACTCCAAGCCTCACTCTGCCGATCTGTGTGGCGACGTCAGCTGGCTAGGCAACTAGCACTGCGCATAAGCGACTTAGGGGTATCGCGCCCGCGGTTATGGCGGTGCGCGATACCCAGCTTGGTAACTTTTCACCGAGGGTAGGATGTACGACCGCACCGTCCTGAACAATGGCCTGCCTGTGCTCACCAGCACCATGCCACAGACCCGCTCCGTCACCCTAGCCGTTTTCGTCGGTGCGGGCTCGCGCTACGAGACCGACGAGATGGCTGGCCTCTCACACTTCTTGGAGCACCTTCCCTTCAAGGGCACCCGCGACTGGCCCACCGCCAAGCACGTCAGCGAGGCCATTGAGGGTGTAGGCGGCATGATGAATGCCTCCACCGACCGCGAGATGACGGTCTATTGGGTGAAGGTCGCGCGCGACCACTTCCCCCTCGCCGTCTCTGTCCTGTCGGACATGATTCTCCATCCTACCCTTGACCCTGTTGAAGTGGAGAAGGAGCGCGAGGTCATCCTGGAGGAGTTGCGGGCCAGCAACGACCAACCCGGCTTCCGCGCGGACCTGCTCATCGACGAGGCCCTCTGGCCCGACCAAGCCATGGGGCGCGATGTGGGCGGGAGCATCGACTCGGTGCGCGCACTGGAGCGGGAAGAGATTTACGACTACATGTGCCGCCAATATGTCCCCGGCAACACCGTGGTCGCCGCTGCCGGGGAGCTGACGCACGAGGAAGTCTTGTCATACCTAGAGCCAGCCTTCGGCTCTTGGAAGCCTGGTGAGCCGGGCTCGTGGCTACCCCTGCAGGCCAAGGAGGGGCAGCCCAACGTCCGCTTGGAGCGGCGCAAGACCGACCAAGCCTACATCTGCGTAGGTTTGCCCGGCGTGTCCCTGGACCACCCTGACCGGTACGCCATGAACCTGTTGAACTCCATCTTGGGGGGTGGCATGAGCAGCCGCTTGTTCCAAGAGCTACGGGAGAAGGAGAGCCTCGCCTACGATGTGCATAGCTCGGCCAGTTTCTATCGCGACACGGGCTGCATGGTGGTCTCCTGTGGCACCGAGCCTCCTAAAGGCCACCGCGCCGTAACCGCCATCATGGAGCAATTGGGCTTCATGCGGGAGCGTGTCAGCGAGGATGAAATGGAGCGCTCGCGAGAGATGTTCAAGGGCCGTCTGCTGCTGCGCATGGAAGACACACGCAGCGTGGCCATGTGGCTGGGTGCCCAAGAACTGTTACAGGGCGAGGTGCGCACCGTTGACCAAGTGGTCGACCAGCTGTCGGAAGTCACCTCGGAGGACGTGCAACGTCTGGCCAACGAGATAATCGCCACGGAGTCCCTGAACCTCTCAGTGGTCGGCCCCTACCGCAGTGAGCGTCCCTTCCAGAAACTCCTCAAGCTGTAGCCAAATCTGCTAGGTGGAACTTGGGAGCATAGCCTCTCCGTCATCCCTGCGCAGGCGGGGGGATCCACGGCCCGGACTACTGGCATGATGGCGATGCTATGCAGCGTTGCGCTCCAGCCAATCCACCACAGCGGGCATGGCTTGCTCGATTGCGCAGCGGTTCAACACCAGTCCCCAGTGCGACGCCCCCTCCACGACCAACCGGTCCGCTGGCAGCCACAGCCCCTCGTACCGCTCCGCGGGCCACTCCCGGTCCCGGCTGCCCGTCACCAGCAGCAACGGGCAAGGCAGCGATTCGATGACCACACCCCTTCTCCGCTGGTCCCGCGCCATGCGCGACTCCTTGCTGAGGGATGATAAGGCGAGCAGTCGCTCCTCCCGATCCAAGTCTGACATGCCCCGCTGTACGTTGGGGTCTAAGCTGGTGATGCCGTACTCTTCTGGGCCGAATTCGCCTGTGCGTAGTTGGGCGCTGGCATCGATTTCTCTCGCTGGTGCGCTGGGAGCAAAGGCAACGCAGCCCAACCAGCCACCACGGGCGGCTGCCATCATTGCTACAAGCCCACCCATGCTCCAGCCAGCTACCACTGAGGGTCGACGCAGCTCTTCCAAGACACGACACACATCGTCAGCGTAGTCTTCCATGGTGGTCTGGGAGATGTCTGTCGATGAGCTGCGCCCGTGGCCTCGGAGGTCTATGGCGTAGGATGCCCAGCCTTGATCGGCCAACTGCTGCTGCCAGAAGGTCCACACGCGGCAGGAATTGGCCGCGCCGTGCACCAAGACGAGGGGAGGGCGGCCCGAGTCTGGGCCGGGGAGGGTGGCACTAAGGGAGAGGATCAGGGCACACCCTTCGTCTTAGTGTCCCCGGCGCACCGATCTGATGGAGCTCCAGAGATAAATCAGCCAGATGGGCAGGGCGGTAATCGATAGGGCGACAGTACCCCCGGGTGCACCGTCACGCCCCCCGTTGTCCAGCACGGCATACCGGAGTGTCTCGAATACCGCTTGTGGCAAGCTCACGATGGTGATGACCCCGAAGATTACCGTAAGCAGGATCAGGTAGATCCGGTTCAGTGGACCCGCTCTGTCCTCCGGTCCCTCTATCCAACGGCGTCCCGCCATGTGGGCTGCCCAGACCAAGGCCCCTATGATGGCGAAGCTGATGCCTTCAATCAGCCCTTCGTCGAACGCTCTGCCGACGCCCAGCCGGTCCCGCTCCTCGTCGTTCTTGGCGTTTCTCTCATTCCGCTCGGCAAGAATGACGCTGAGTTCCTCCAGCTGTGCCGCAGAGAGGTCGCTCCGGTCCGCTAGCTCCAGAGGATGTTGGGATTGATTCTCTTTGTCTTCAGGCAGTTCCACCCAAACTGGGTAATAGCTGAAGTCCTTCCCAGCGATGCCTGCCGCCCCGGCCTTGATGAGCTCCGAAGCACCTTGGGTGAACACCAGCAGGCCAGCGATGATGCCAACGTACAGGTAGAGGCGCACCAGCATGCGTATGTCGATGCTCAGGGACGCCCCGCTGCGCAACCGCATAATGAGGACGAAGGCACCGCCAACCAGCAGCCCCAAGACTACTAGGACGCCAAAGGCGATGAGCACTATCCAAACAATTTCCATGGCTCAGGGACACCCCTTCATGGTTATTGGAAATGGATTCTAGCCTTCAGGCATCAGCCTCAATCGTCACCCCGCGGGGAAACCGCTGCATAACCCCTTCCCTCCTAGAGGGAAGGTTGGGATGGGGTGAAAGGTCGACTCCGTAGCCTGTTCCAAGCTAACAGATCATGCAGGTCCTCCTCACAGGGGGAGGCAAGGGCGGGTGCAGGGAGTCTCTCGATGCAGAATGACGGTTAGGCCGATGCTGGTTTGAAGTAGGGCACGGTCATCTGGTCGCTGGCCCGACGGAAGGTAACTTCAACCGGCATGCCGATGCGCACGTCTTGGGGCGGGCAATCGATGATGTTGGTGAACATCTTGACGCCTTCATCCAGTTCCACCAAGGCAAGCACGTAGGGGACATCCTCGGCGAAGCCGGGGGCGCGGTTCTGCCGGGTGACAGTGTAGGTCCACACCGTTCCCTTGCCACTGGATTGGACCCACTTGATGTTGGGGGTGAAGCAGGCCACGCAAACGCCACGGGGGTAGAACTGGTACTCGTTGCAGTTGTCGCACCGCTGAATCAGGAGCTGGCCGCGGCGGCAGGCTTCCCAGTAGGGGCGGGTCTCACCCGACATGGTGGGCATGGGCTTGGTCCAGTCAGGCATGGTTAGTCCCTCCCTAAAATGACGGTCCCACCGCTGTGCCGGGAACCTATGGTCCCGCCGGTGCCGTGACAGAGGACGAGATTGCAGTTGGGCACCTGCCTTGGCGTACCCTCGAACTGATGGCGCAACTGACGGGTGCCTTCCAGCAGCAGGAAGATGCCCCTCATCCCGGGGTGGTTTGACGACAGGCCCCCACCATCGGTGTTGATGGGCAACTCGCCTCCCAGCTTGATTCTTCCACCACTGACGAAGTCCCCGCCTTCGCCCTTCTTGCAGAAGCCCAAGTCCTCTAGTGTCTCAACCACTGTGATGGTGAAGGAGTCGTAAATCATGGCCATGTCGATGTCAGCGTGGGTCACGCCAGCCATGGCGAAGGCTTGGGGATGGCTCTGCTTGGCGGCAATCTCAATCAGGTCGCGCTTGCCCGCGCCTTGGTGGGCCAAGGCCTCGCCTACCCCCAAGACCCACACTGGATGCTGACGGCAGTTGCGGGCAACTTCGGGCGAGGCGAGGAGTACGGCTCCGCCTCCGTCGGAGATAATGCAGCAGTCCAGCAGATGCAGAGGGGAGCTTACGATGCGGGAGTTGACCACGTCCTGCACGGTGATGGGGTCTCGGAAGAGGGCGTAGGGGTTCATGGCAGCGTGGCTGCGTACAGCCACCGAGACTTCGGCCAACTGCTCCGAGGTGGTGCCGTACAGGTGCATGTGGCGCTGGGCGATCATGGCATAGAGGCCCACGGTGGTGAAGCCGTAGACCTCCTCGAAGCTGTCGGGGATCGGGTCCAGCACGGAGGCCCTGCCGGGGCGGGATGTGCCTCCGGTGCCCACGGCATCGCCTCCGGAGCGGGATACGGAACCGTAGGTGATGAGGGCGCAGTTGATCCGTCCGGTGGCGATGGCACTGAGGGCATGACCTAGGTGGAACTCGAAGGAGGCGCCACCGACGTTGGTGTTGTCGGCCACCTTGGGGTACATGTCAAGGTAGTCGGCTAGGGCCAGCCCGCTCGTGCGCCCCAAGCTGGCGGTGAACAGACCATCGACATCCTTCTTGGAGAGACCGGCATCCTCGAGAGCAGCGATGGCGCATTCGGCATGAATCTGCATCTCGCTCTTGTCGGGAGCGTAGCGGGCTGTGTGCTCGTGGATGCCGACGATGGCGGCGGCCCTGCTAGGACTTACCACGGTGTCTCCTTATATTGGGCAAGCTTGAAGCGACGCCATGGTAGGTGCGGCCGCAAGGGGGTGTCAAGGCAAGGTAATCAGGCCGGCCGCGACCGCCTCTTGTTCGATCTGCGCGACTGCCTTCACCGCCTGAAGCGCGGGCCCAGCTGGTATGTGAGGCTTGAGCCGCATGATTTCATCTTTGATTGTTGTGTCATCCGCGGTTGGAACCAACGTTTTAACGTGCAGTGCGGTGGAATAGCGCTCGAGAGTCCTGATGTCCTTGCAACCGATGTGTTCGGACATAAACTGTATATGTTTCTCGTATCGTGCAACCGCATCTTTAGAGCGACTAATTGCCCTGGGGCCAAATTGCCCAAGTTCGAACCTAGCCCCGTAAAACGTCTGTGGCCTTAACCCTACGATGCCGTTTACTCTCATTGCTACTAGGTCATCATGTAATTCGAAGGAATACGGGCCATGCATGTAGAGCACAAAATCATACAGGGTAGGTACTTTGAGGACATTCTTTAGGAAAAACATCGTCTTCTGTATATGGGTCTCACCTGCCCAACTGTTATCGGAGCGCATCGTTTCGACGAGTTTAGCAACTATCCCCCACTGCTCCATTCTGGTCTGCATGAGGTGTTCCTCCTTCTGGTTGGGCTAGAATTTCTTGGAGATGGTCAGCAACGTATCTTTGTGCCTGACCTCTTATGGAAGGCTCCACAAAGACGAAGTCGATGGCTGCGGTCGGCAGATACTGAAGTATGTCAGAGACAGCCAGTGATGAAGCGATGCGACCATCGGACTGCAGAACTGGAAATTCACAGTCCTGTCCCCTAGGGACATAGTTATCCAACCTTACGTTGCCTTCGCCATATAGGTTTATTAGCGCGCGGCTAATGGCAGTCCCCGGTTCGGGATTCAACTGAAGGTCTTGAGTATGGCGTTCGTAAGCGACCTTGAAATGTTGCCTCCGGGCAATCCTGCTAGCCGACTCTAGGCCCTCTGTAGCTTTCTGGCGGATCCCTGCCAACACTTCAATGTCAGAGATTTTGAGAAATTCCTGGGGTTCTTCGGGGAAATGGGCCTGAGGAAGCCACTCTCTCAGGAATTCCTTGAGATGGAGGTCATAAGCTCGTCTAACTGGATGCAGGTACACCTGCGAGAACATGGAGTACCGCGCCAACAGCAAGGCCTCTGCGGAATGAAGCCCACCACCCTCCACGCCGAGCCTAGGCTGATCAACTTCATCGCTTTCTGGGACTATTCTGAGAGTGTTGATCAAGCGGTCATGGTCGAATTTCCCATATTGCACTCCAGCGTGTACAGAATCTCGTAGAAGATAGTCCATTCGGTCGACACCGAACGCATCGCCTACGACTATCTCTGACAGTACAGCTTCCCAGTCCGAGAACGTAGTTTCAGCTAGCTTTGATGGCCCGACTGCCAGTTTCACAATATCTTCTGGGATCAACGGAGGTCTCACGCTTTGCCATAGTTGTCGCATCTCGTCACTCAAGACTAGTTCTTTGGTGATTGTCTCGTGCGTCCACCCTGTCGGCAAAAGCTCGTGTTCGGCAGCGTGGGAAAAGGGAAGGTGTCCTATGTCATGGCACAAGGCCGCCATTCGAAGGACACGTCTCCAATATCGCCTTTGGTCTTCATTCGCCATTTCGGGAAGGGTGCGTCTAACCCGGTCATGCGCCAGATCCGGTCTGGTTATTATGTCATATACTCTGCTTCCAAGTTCCATGACCCCGAGGGCGTGCTCAAACCTTTTATGTGTGGCACCGGGGTACACCAGGTATCCCATGGCTAGCTGGTGAATGTGCCTCAACCGCTGTACGGGCCTAGAGTCGAGTACGTCCCTCTCGGCAGAATCAACGGTGATGAACACATGTATAGGGTCTCGGATCTCGTGATAGAGCTTAGATGTCATGGCACCTCTGAAAACCTCGTACAGTCACAGGGTGCCTGATATTGTCCTACGCCGCAATCGGCAGATGTCAGTGCACTACTCACCTGTGAGGTCGGCTAGGCGGGGGGCTACCTCTTCGGCGAGGAGGCGGAGGGAGCGCTGCTCTAGGGCGTGGTCGTCAGGGTCGTGGGTGATGGTGAGAAGGGTGCCGAAGCCTCCCACTTGGTGGTAGAGATGGCGGAGGCGGGATGCCACTGTTTCGGGGCCGCCGACGATCCAAGCATGGTCCATCATGTACTCGGGGGTCACCTCGTCGTCGGTCATCTCGATATCCTCTTTGAGAGCGAACAGGCGGCCTTGGGCCTTCATGTTGGGCTTCTGGTGCCTGACGAAGGGCTTGCTCAGCACTTCGGCGGCCTCTTCGCGGGCCTGCTCGTCGGACTCGGAGACGTAGATGTCGCGGGCGATGCGCCAGCGTGCCCTTTCGGGTGGCAGCCCGGAGGACTCGGCCCCCTCGCGTATCAATTCCCAATGCTTAAACAGGTCGCGCTCCAGCAGGTTGGAGCTGCTCATGGGTATCCATCCACGCTCGCCAGCCAAGCGGATTGTCTCGGAGCCGGGTGAGGTGGAAGCGACGCCAATGGGCGGGTGGGGCTGCTGGTAGGGCTTCATGTAAAGGTAGCGCTCCAGCTCAGGAGCGCCTTGGGTGGCATGGACGTGGAAATGCTTGCCATCGAAGTCGAACTTGCCGTCCTCGGCCTGCCACATGCCGAGGATGACCTGCAGGGCCTCCCGCGAGCGCTCTGCCACGGCCGCCGGATTAGTGGAGTCAATGCCGAACAGCGACAGGTCGGTAGTCAAGGCGCGAATGCCGATGCCCCAGTAGAAGCGGCCCCGGGCTAGGTGGTCCAGCATGGCGATGCGGTGCGCGACCTCGGCGGGATGGTGCACAGGGAGCAGGGTGACGCCCGTGCCCAGCACGATGTGCTCCGTCATGGCCAGAGCTTTGGCGATGAGCAACTCCGGGGATGGGGCGGTCTCCCACCGCTCGGTGATGTGCTCGCCCACCCAGCACTCACGGTACCCCAAGCGGTCGCCTAGGGCGATCAGTTCTAGGTCGCGGTCATAAGAATCAGCGATGGAGCGGTGCGGCGGATGGAGCGGCATCATGAAAAGGCCTAGGTTCATTGGTTTTCCTCCCTGATTGCCCGATTGAGGGCCGACTCATGGTAGGTACGGGGGATGAAGGGTGTCAAGAACGGGCAATTGCCGTGGCTTTGGCTGAGATTCAAGGGCTAATGTGCTCCCTCTACCTCGACTTTCACGATATCGATGCCGTGATACTTCTGGTGGCGTACGGAGTGCGCGTAATGCCGCAAGAGGCGGAAGGATATCTCTTCCCCTCCCAAGACTTCGGGTTGCTGGCTGAGGTAGGCCAACCGGTCTTCCAAGTTCTCCTCCTCCAAGACCGCCATGAATTCCATCTCCACCATCCTGCCGTTGGGACGAGCGATAACAATCAAGCGGGGCGCGTTTTCGGGGTTGTAGTCGTCACCGAGCTGCAACAGGCTCGATAGCGTCTCCTCTCCAGCGGCGCGCAACCTTTCGGTGGATGCTTGGTTCCAGCCGGCCCTAGCCGCTAGCTGACGGAGGAAGGCGTCAATCTTGGGGAGTTCCGAGGGATTGAGCCTCACCTCCAAGCGTCGTCTTCGTGGGCTGGTCAGCTCAAGGAACAGGGTCATAAGGATGGCGGCGGAAGCGCCGACCATCGTGCCGCTAGTAAGCAGGATGCGCCAAGAGCCAGTGAACTGATCGGGGTGAAGCAACTGGTGTTCCGCGCCCACTCCGACAGAGAAGGCCACGCCCACGATGGTGGCACCGCGTATGTCCATGCCGTCCCGGATCACGATCCTCAAGCCGACCACGAAGAGCAGACCCATCAGGAAGACTAGGTAGACCCCCGCCACGGGGCTTGGGATGGCAAGGAGCAAGGCCGTCAGCTTGGGAAAGAAGGCCAGCACGACAAAGATGGCGCCTATGGCGAGTCCAACAGTGCGCGCAGCGACTCCCGTTAAGCTGGTCAGAGATGTGCTGCATCCCGCGTAGCCCATAGGTGGGATCGTTCCCGCGACTCCGCCCAGCAGCACACCCAGCCCATTGGCGTTAAGCGTCCCCTGGACCAGACGAAAGTCGGTGGCCCGCGGCAATCTTCGCGAGCCTGCCTGCACGACGATGCCATCGCCAATATTGCTGATGGCAAGTATCAGGGAGACGATGATGAATACTGGCAGCAGAGCCCAGAACTCGGGGCTCGGGGTCAAGTCGATACCAGTCCACTCACCCAGGGGCACGCCAATCCAAGGCGCTTCAATCACCTGTTGGATATCGTACAGGCCTATGCCTGCTGCTACGGAGCACCCCACTAAGATACCGACCAAAGGGGCCCCTAGTCGCCACATTCCCGATGCGCGCAAGGCCAGCCCGACAGCGGTGGCCAAAGTGATGCAGGCGACAATCGGGGCCGCGAATCCGGGGGCATCTTCGGGCACGTCGTATATCAGGTCGAAGCCTATGGGCACGATGGTCAACGCGACCAACATGAACACCGTGCCGGAGACCACTGGGGTGACGATGCGGCGCACCAATGGGAGCCATAAGGCCAGCGAGAATTGGAAGAGGGCCGAGACAACGATGAGGCTTGCCATCATGGCCGGACCGCCTTGGGTCAGCGCTATGATGCAGACCGCGATGAAGATGTCGCCGGAGCCCGTGATGAGCAGATGCCCGGTGCCAAGCCGCCCCAAGCGGCACGCCTGCAATGCAGTAACGGCTCCGCAGACTAACAGTGCGGAGAAGACAGCCCACGAGAGGTAGGCCTCCGATTGCCCGCCTGCCCGGAAAACGATGCCTACGCTAACCACCGTGGGGGCCAATGCGAGCATCACTCCCTGAAAGCCGACGCCGATGGAAACGAGAGGTGGGCACCTCTCGTCGGGCTCATAGCGGATATCTTCGTAGATGGGTCGAGTTGTCACGCCACCTCTAAGGCTCAGAGGCCATTGTGTCGCATCCTAGCCCCCTCCTGTTTCCACGGCAACCCGAGCCCCTGCTGCAGGGAGGACATTCCTTTACCTTAGGGCAGCAGGAATGCAGATTACGTGTTGATCCTGTCGCTAATGCGCTACAAAAGTGTCGACCATGCTCGTTTCCGAACTACACCCAAGCCAGCTGCTCGGAGGGGAAGGGACCAGACGCCAACTCGCCACGTGTCTTCTTGTCGGCGGGTTCAGCGGGGAGTACGAGCAAGCGGTCGC
Organism: Dehalococcoidia bacterium; assembly: GCA_965263155.1. GTDB lineage: Bacteria > Chloroflexota > Dehalococcoidia > Lucifugimonadales > JAAXIE01 > JAAXIE01. Next base: position 3,499,670 of record OZ253586.1, on the reverse strand, counting down.
GGTGTCCAATAATGAGGACTTCGCCGGCGTCATGCCTATTCCTGACACACCGGTAGACGAGTCTGACACTATACCTAAGCCAGAAGGCTCGGAAGTTACCCGCCTATGGGCCGGGAGAGAGCTCCGTTGGTCAACCCTTCACCCCGACCGCCTTCGTTTCCTTCTTCGCAGCCGCTTTGCGCTTGCGGCCGTTCGTGGAGGGGGCCTCCACTGGGACGCCTTCGCCCAGTAGCTGGCGTATGTAGTAGCCGGTGTGGGAGGCCTCGACGGCCATGACCTGTTCGGGTGTGCCCGTGGCCACCAGTTCGCCTCCCTTGTTGCCCGCGCCGGGGCCGAGGTCGATGATCCAGTCGGCGTTCTTGATCATATCTAGGTGGTGCTCGATGAGGACTACGGTGTTGCCAGCGTCGACCAGCCGGTGAAGGACGCGGAGAAGGGCGGCGCAGTCCTCGAAGGAGAGGCCGGTGGTGGGCTCGTCCAGCAGGTAGAGGGTCTTGCCGGTGGCACGTTTGGATAGCTCGGTGGAGAGTTTGACCCTCTGGGCTTCGCCACCGGACAGGGTGGTGGCGGGCTGGCCCAGCCGGATGTAGCCAAGGCCTACGTCGCGCATGGTTTCCAGCTTGGGCTTGATGCGGGGGAAATTGTAGAACAGCTCCAAGGCCTGGTCCACGGTCATGTTCAGCACCTCGGCGATGGAGCAGTCGCGGAACTTGATTTCCAGCGCCTCGCGGTTGTAGCGAGCTCCGCGGCAGACCTCGCAGGGGACGGTGACGTCGGGGAGGAACTGCATCTCAATCTGGGTGTAGCCGTCGCCCTGACATGCCTCGCAGCGCCCGCCCTTGACGTTGAAGGAGAAGCGACCTGGAGCGTAGCCCCGGACGCGGGCTTCCGGGAGCGAGGCGAACAGCTCGCGGATGGGTGTGAAGGCCCCGGTGTAGGTCGCGGGATTGCTGCGGGGTGTGCGCCCGATGGGCGACTGGTCGATGTTGATTACCTTGTCGATTTGGTCCAAGCCGGAGATGGAGTCGTGAGCGCCGGGGCGGTCCTTGGCCCCAGACACGTACTGGGCCAAGCGCTTGTATAGCACTTCGTACACCAAGCTGCTCTTGCCGGAGCCGGATACGCCGGTAACGCAGGTGAGTACCCCCAAGGGCACGGTGACGTCGACTCCCTTGAGGTTATTCTCGCGAGCGCCCTTCACTTCTAGGGACCGCCCGTCGGACTGGCGGCGTTTGGGGGGGAGGGGTATCTGGCGACGGCCGCTGAGATAGTCGCCTGTCACCGAGCCTTCGGCTTCCATGATTTCCTGCATGGTGCCGGAGGCGACCAGGTGGCCTCCGTGCTCGCCTGCACCGGGACCCATATCCAAGATGTGGTCGGCGGCCCGCATCACTGCCTCGTCGTGTTCCACCACTATCACGGTGTTGCCGAGGTCGCGCAGGTGTAGAAGGGTGTTGATGAGGCGGGAATCGTCGGCGGGGTGGAGGCCGACGGTGGGCTCGTCGCAGACGTAGAGGACGCCGGTGAGGCCGGAGCCGATCTGGGTGGCTAGGCGGATGCGCTGGGACTCGCCGCCGGATAGGGTCTGAGCGGTGCGGTCCAATGTGAGGTAGTCGAGGCCGATATCGGTGAGGAAGTTGAGGCGGGCGGCGATTTCCTTGAGTATCTGGTTGGCGATGGCGGCTTCGCGCTCGGTGAGCAGCGGCCCACTTACGTTAATGGACCCGTTCTCGGAGGCGTTGTGGGAGCCGTTACTGGAGACGTTGCCGGAGGCCCCGTTGTCGCTCAGATGGCCCATCCAAGCGAGGGCGTCGCCGATGGTCATGGCGCAGAGCTCCATGATGCCGAGGTCACCCACCTTGACTGCTAGGGCTTCTGGACGCAGGCGCTTGCCCATGCAGGTATTGCAGGGGCGGGCTGCCATGTAGCGCTCCAACTCCGAGCGCATGTAGTCGGAGTCGGTGCGCTTGTAGAGACGCTCCAAGTAGGGCACCACACCTTCGAAGTTGGTATCCCAGCTGTAGGTGCGACCTGCGTGGGTGCGGTGGCGCATGGTGAGTGACTCGCCCTCGTTGCCGTACAGGATTATCTGTATGGCCTTGTCGTCCAACTCCCGTACCGGCTTCTTGGCCGAGAAGTCGTAGGTCTCGGCGACCGATTCCAGCAGGCTGGTGTACCACTGGCTGCTGGAGCCGGAGCGGGTCCACGGCACCACGGCACCCTCGCTCAGGGAAAGGTCCTTGTTGGGCATAATCAGCTCGGGGTCTATTTCCAGCCGGTAGCCCAAGCCGGTGCAGGCGGAGCAGGCACCGTGGGGGCTGTTGAAGCTGAAGGTGCGGGGCTCGATTTCCAGCAGGCTGGCACCGCACTGCACGCAGGCGAACTGCTCGGAGAAGGAGAGTTCCTCGCCTCCTTGGATGGCGACTTGGGCGACGCCACTGCCTTCGCGCAGGGCTGCTTCGACTGAGTCGGATACGCGGTTGGTCTCCACGTCCTCGCGTATGATGAGGCGGTCCACAACCAACTCGATGTAGTGCCACTTCTGTTTGTTGAGGTTCAGGTCGCCCATCTCGTCCAGCAGGTGCTCGGTGCCGTTGACGCGGACGCGGGACCAGCCTGCCTTGCGGGCCTCCTCGAAGACCTCACGGTGCTCGCCCTTGCGACGACGCACCTTGGGGGCCAGTATCTCGATGCGGCTGTCTTGGGGAAGGTGGAGGATGGAGTCGACGATCTGCTGCACCGTCTGTCGCTCCACTGGCTTGCCGCACTTGGGGCAGTGGGGTCGACCGGCGCGGGCGTAGAGCAGGCGCAGGTAGTCATATATCTCGGTGACGGTGCCGACGGTGGAGCGGGGGTTGTGGGAGGCCCCCTTCTGGTCGATGGAGATGGCGGGGGAGAGGCCCTCGATGTACTCGACGTCGGGTTTCTCCATGCGCCCGAGGAACTGGCGGGCGTAGGCGGAAAGGGACTCGACGTACCGGCGCTGGCCCTCGGCGTAAATGGTATCGAAGGCGAGGGAGCTCTTGCCGGAGCCGGATACCCCAGTAATCACCACCAGCTTGTCGCGCGGGATGGTGACGTCGACGTTCTTCAGGTTATGTTCGCGCGCCCCTTTGACGATGATGTCTTGCTGGGGCATAGATACGCACCTCAGGTATTATGGGATGGGGGTATTTTAGCACCAGACGGGCACCGGCGGCGCGGCAGGGTAGAATATTCGAAAGTTGCGGCATTTCAGTCAAGTCGTATCTGAAAGTGTTTTCTTCGTAGCTAATTTCACTGAAATTTGTGCAATGAATGGGGCCTTGGCCGGATATGAACTGGGGGTCCCGCCCTTCGAGCGCGAATGCGGCAGCTTGTGGAAATGCAAGGAGCTTGATGTCCCGTGGGGTTCGATTTGGGTCGACCTCAATGGCCGCTCTCTTCTGAAAAAGTGAGACCGGCGTCACCTCTAGGGGTCAGTCCCCAACCTGTCTTCAGGTTAGGAGGTTGGGGAGTGGGCGTCAATGGGGTGATGTCATGGGGGAAGTCTTCCGCCGAGGGGTTGGCCTCCCATCGGCGCCGCGGTTATCTGGTCGAAGAGGCTCAATTCGACTTGCCTAATCGTCTCCGACGGCAACAACAAGTCGCCACTGAAGCCTGTGTCCAAGGTGGCATCCACCGATAGGGTATGTCCGTCGCGTCGAACTATCACGGATAGCGTTGGTTCGATGTCGCGGTTTACGGTTCCTTTAATCACGCTGACGGGTTCGTTGGCCGTAGCCTTCCGCCGAGACTGTAGGCGGCTTGATAACCAACTTTGCCAGCGTATGTCACTGCGGCGGGGTGCCGTTGCCGCAGCCGATCCGAAGCGGCTATGTGCTCCTCGTCCACCCCGTAGTCACCGCTCTGCACATCGATGACGATGAACTTGCCCGTATCCTGTGGCTCCACTAGGTGTTTTATTTTCTTCTGGTATATCTCTTTGCCTCGCCGGGAAATCTCACCGGGAGGGTACTTGTTGGCGACCATATTCACCTCGGCGTGCCTGTGCGCCAAGAGCGTCTTGACCTACAGTATCGCACATAGGACACGAGCTGGATGAAGGGCACCCCTACTCCAGTTCGAGGAGGGGTTCGCCGGAGGTTACTTGTTGGAGGGGTGTGACGTGGACGGTTTTGACCGTGCCGTCTTGGGGGGCGCGGATGCTCTGTTCCATTTTCATGGCTTCGACGACGCAGACTTCTTGTCCACGGGAGACGCGGTCGCCGGGGCGGACGCGCACCGCGACGACGCGGGCTGGCATGGGGGAGCGCAGCACCTTGTCGAGGGCTTGGGGCTCTTGGCGGGCCGGACGGGGTAGCAGGACTGGCGGGGGGCGCACCTCGTGGGGCGCTTCGGGGAACCCCTCCACCTCCACAAGGAAAGTCTGGCCTTCGACACGTACTCGCACCGGCGAGTGGGAGGCGTCCTCGATTTCCACGGTGAGCCAGCGGTCGCCGACTCGCACTCTGAGGGTGCGAGGGGTCATGGGGCGCTCCTGTCGGACCCCAAGATACTTGATGCACCGGGGCTTGATGCACCGGGCTGGTGAAATGACCTATGGCACACGGGTTCCCTAGTTGCGGCGGAGTCTGGGCCGTGGGTTCCCGCCTCCGCGGGAATGACGGAAGAGGCCGTGGGAATGACGAAATGAGCGTCTGTCCGGACGTGGTCCATGAAGCGACGGGAGCGTATTTCGTGGTCGGGCCAGTAGGAGAGGAGCAGCGACAGCAGCCGGCTGACCTCCTCTGCCAACTCGCTCTCCAGCCTGAGCCTGTCGGCTTCGGGCATGGTGGTGTTGGCTAGGAAGCGCAGCACTTTCAGCGCGTCCAGCGACATGGGGCGCACGGCTACGCCGGATGGACGGCAGCGGTCGCATAGCGTACCGCCCAGTGCTGGGCTGAACTGGTGCCCTTTGGGGGACAGTTCTTCACCACAATCCACGCAGCAGTAGAGCTCCGGCATGAAGCCCGACACCTTGAGCATTTGCATCTCGAAACACCGTAGCACGATGTCGGGGTTCTTGCACTCCGGCAGAAAACGCAGCCCGTCCAGCAGCAGGTCGTGGATGCGGGAGCCAGGGGCTTCTTCCACGGCGTACCAAGAGGCAAGCTCGGCCATGTAAAGGCCACGGGTAACGCCGCCCAGCCCTGTTTTCAGGGGAAGGAAGTTTTCCAGCACTTGGGCTTGGGAGACGTATTGGAACTCTTTGCCTCTAGCCACAGACATATCGACGCGGTTCAGGGGTTCCAAGTGGCCGACCAGCTTGCTGGTGGTCTTACGCGCTCCGCGGGCCACAGCCCGCAGCTTGCCTTCATCGCTGGTCAGCAGCGTCACCATCAAGTCGGCCTCGCCCAGAGGCTTGGACTCCAGCACAATGCCTTGGCTACGGAAAGACTTGGGTGCGGCCATCGGCTAAAGCTCCGTCCGGCCTTGGAAGGCGCGGGTCAGGGTGGTCTGGTCGGCATACTCCAAGTCGCCACCCACGGGCAATCCGCGGGCCAAGTGCGTGACCTTGGCCCCCATTGGGCTGACGCTGCGTTGGATGTACATCGCCGTGGCCTCGCCCTCCAGCGTGGGGTTGGTGGCGATGATTACCTCTTCGACGCCGGAGTCCTTCAGCCGCACGGCCAGTTCTTTCAACTTCAGTTCCTCAGGGCCGACGCCGTTCATGGGGGAGATGACGCCGTGGAGGACGTGGTACAGGCCACGGTAGCAGTTGGTGCGCTCCACAGCCAAGATGTCCAAGGGGCCTTCTACCACGCATATTTGGGTCTGGTCGCGGCGGGGGTCGGAGCAGACGCCGCAGGGGTCCTCGTCGGTAAGGTTCTGGCAGCGGGAGCAGAAGAAGACACGCTCCTTCACCCCCATGACTGCGTCAGCCAGGGCCTCGGCCGCATCGGGCAGCCGGATGAGGTGGTAGGCTAGGCGTTGCGCACTCTTGGGACCGACTCCGGGCAGCTTGTTCAGCTCCCCAATGAGTCGGGCGACTGATGGCGCAGTGGAGGGTAGGTACTCCATGGTTAGGCTGTTGCTGCCCTAGGTCGTACGCGCTCCGCTATTTCCTGGCCCGACTCTATCTCTGCTTGTCGCAGCTCGAAGGTTTTCTGGAGGTTCAGCCAGAGTTGCGGGCTGGTCCCGAAGTAGCGGGACAAGCGCAGGGCAGTGTCGGCGGTTATACCGCGCTGACCCTCCAGGATAGCCGTGACCCGGTTAGTGGGAACGGCCAGAGCATGGGCGAGGGCGGTGGCAGACATGCTGACTTCTTCGAGGTCATGGCTCAAGATTTCGCCGGGGTGGACCGGCTTCATCTCGTTCTTCATGTTTTCTCCTACGTCAGCCCCGGGATGTCGATGCCGCCCGTCAAGGATGAGAAGCGCTCGGATGCCATCTCGTTGGCTTTGCCCAAGGCATCGTTGACGGCGGCGGCGATCAGGTCTTGCAGCAGGTCCACATCCTCCGCAGCTTCGGGGGCGATCTCCACCGACTGCACCGTCTGCTTGCCGGTGACGACGACTTTGACCGCGCCTCCACCAGCCGTCCCCTCTACGGTGAGGGTTTCCAGCTCGTCCTGCACCTTCTGGAGCATGGCCAACTGTTGCTGTTGTCCTTGGGGTGCTGCTGGGAGTCCGCCCCCGCCTTGGGAGCGTTGGGCTTGTCTTCTCAAGCGTCGGTTCATTGCGTCTGGTCCTCCACGATCCTAGCACCGAGGTTCTTGGCGTACCTCACCAGAGGGCTGTCCGTGGCCGGAGACGGCCCGCTACGCCCGTTGGAGTCCTCGGACAGGACGAGGTTGAGCTCGTAGGCCGTGCCGAGGGCTTCTTGCAGCGCCGCTTTCACCGTTCGCGTGCCTTGAGGGTCTTCCAACTCTTCCTGAAGGCGCTCCAAGTGGGAGCGGTGGGTGAAGACCAGCGTCAAGCTGTCGGCTTCAGGGGTCTGCGGCTTGCAGTCCCTCAGAAGGGCCCCGATATTGAACCTGCGCCCCTTAGCCCGGCTGAGGGTTTTAACCAGAGCGTCCCAGCCCTCTATCGCCCCCGGTGCGCTTGTACCGGGACTAGCAGGATGAGCAGGAGGGGTCGATGCGGCGCTCTGGCTTCCGTTATCTATGGGTGGCGGTGCGTTACTGGGACGCGCGGGGGGTCGCGGGTTTGCAGCTTGCGGAGCGGCGTTGCGCCGAGGGGGCTGGGGCCGCATTGGCGGCGGGACTGGTGCGGCGTTGGCCACCGGCGTATCGAGGCAGGTTTCCACAATGGCCAATTCCAGAGGTAGAGGAGAAGGCGCGTCGCGACGCAAGTCTACGTTGGCGAAGAGTCGCAGCGCCTTGGCCACCCTGTCCGAGTCGGTCTTGGAGGCTAGGGAAGCCACCTCCGCCGTGACGTCGGCGGGCAGGTCAAGCGATTCTCCTGCACCCCATTGGTGCACCATCACCGCTCGCAGCAGTTCCAAAGTCTGGCGATGAAGCTGTCGCAGGTCAGCCCCTTCCCAAGCGGCCCGGTTCAGAGCACCCAGAGCTGAGGCAGCGTTGCCTGCCAGCAGGCACTGTACGATTTCCATAGCCTGACCGGTGTCGCCAATGCCCAGCAGCTCCAGAACTCCGTCGAGAGTCACGGGCGAGCCGTAGGACACCACCACTTGCTCCAGCATGTTCTCGGCGTCGCGCAGGCTGCCAGCGGCGTTGCGGGCTAGGGCCTGCAGGGCGGCTTGGTCGGCCGCCACGCCTTCCTCGCGGCATATGTGGTCGAGGCGCGAGACGATGCCCGCCAGTGATATGCGCCGGAAGTCGAACCGCTGGCAGCGGGAGACGATGGTGGCGGGCAGCTTGTAAGGCTCGGTGGTGCAGAGGACGAACAGGGCGTGGGCGGGAGGCTCCTCCAGTGTCTTCAGGAAGGCGTTGGCGGCCTCGGTGGTGAGCATGTGCACTTCGTCGACGATGTAGACCTTGCGGTCTCCTTCGCCGGGCGAGAAGTTGACGCGGTCGAGGATATTGCGAATGTCGTCGATGCGACGATGGCTGGCGGCGTCGAACTCGATGACGTCCAGCAGGGTGCCAGCCGTCACGGCCATGCAGGTGTGGCAGACGCCACAGGGGTCGCCGTCCTCGGGCTCGTGGCAGTTGACCGCCTTGGCCAACAGGCGGCCCGTGGTGGTCTTGCCCGTACCCCGTGGTCCGCAGAACAGGTAGGCGTGGCCCACCCGGTGCTGCGCCACGGCATGGCGCAAGGTAGTCACCACATGCTCCTGACCCGTCAGGTCGCTGAAGCGCTGTGGTCGCCACTTCCGTGAGTAGACCAGCGAGGTCATTGTTTAGCCTCGGTGAACAGCAGCTTTTCTCTAAACAAAGTTAACGATTACTTCTTCCAAATACGCCCCAAGGCTTCCTCTTCCTTCGCCTTCATTTGGGCCTCTTCTTCTGGTTCGACGTGGTCGAAGCCAGCTAGGTGAAGGATGCCGTGGACTATGAGCAGGGCAAGTTCCTGCTCGGTGTCGGCCCCGCGAGCTTGGGCCTGTCTCTCAGCTTGGTGGTAGGATACTATCACCTCACCCAAGGGGTGGTAGTCCTGCGTCGGCGTGGCGTCGGCGGGCCATGCGACATCCATCTCGGGTCCTGCGGGTGGCTCCTCGTCGCCCTCCCAATGGCCCTCGTGGTCCCAAGAGAAGGAGAGGACGTCCGTTACCTCATCGGCCCCGCGGTATTCCCGGTTCAGACGCTGCAGGGTCTCGTCGTCGGCTATCACCAAGCCCATCTGGACCGGTCCGGCTTCCAACCCCTCGGATTTCTTCGAAGACCCCTCGGAGTCCTCGTAAGAATATAGAGCCGCTTGGATACCTGACCGGGCCACTCGGCGGAGCCAGCTTCGGGAGAGCGTCGGGCGCGAGGCCGATGCCACCCTAGGGACATGCTCCACGGTGATGTCCACCTGGTGCGCCTTCCTACTCAATTAGAAGCCACCTTGTCGGAATGTTAGCACGGGGTCTAGGGGGCTTCAAGGAAAAGCTGAGTTCACTCATTGGGGACCACATGGACGGGCGGAAGACCCGCTACATACTCTTCGAAGGTGGCGTACGTCCCGAATTGGGACATCGTACGTACGAACTCGCCAATTGATGATGCGTTGGCCCTGACCCGTTCCACCTGCCCATGAATGGGACTGACGGAGGCCGGGCTGGAGCCATATGAGCCGTGAAACGCGAAGTAGGCTTGGTTGAGCTTGCGCAGGTGGTAGCCGTTGTCTACAAAGATGCGCCTTCGCTCCTCCATGTAGGCTTCGGCCTCATCGAGGAGGCCCTGCTCCAGCAGGCTGTCCACTTGCAAGCGGGTCTCGCGCATCTCGGCGTAGAAGCTGAAGGCTTCGGGGTGGCCTTGGGAGCCTTCGTGTTCCGGGTGTATTGCGGCGGGCGATGGCTGGCCTGTGATGGCCTCGTAGACAATGCCTCCCAGTTCGTCCCCGGCCAAGTCGGCGGCCGTCTCGTTGAGAGCGGTCATGGTGGTGTTGGTGAAGTAGTTCCGGCCCATTGGGCGGAAGAACCAGTATTGGTGCAGCCACTCATGCACTGACGTGGTCGTGACGTGGTACAAATCGCCGCTGGCGCTCACCATGCTTGGGTAGCTGGCCAGACCGCCCGCCCGCAGGACCAAGGCCGCTACGTCCTGCTCTTGGAAGAGACGTTCCTCCAGTGATTCGATTTCTGTCACGGACATTCGCATGTCCAGCAGGGCCGAGTGTTCGCGTTCGATGCGGTCACGGGGCGAGACGACCAGGACGAGGGGTGCGTTGCTGAACACCAAGTCCACGGGCGGGAACACCGCGCCCAGCAGGAGCCGGGAGTGCAAGCCCTCCTGCTTCAAAACTCGGGTTATCTCCGATTCCAACACCGCTTGGGCCCGCGGACTCAGGGAGTCCAGACCGCGTCGCAACTCGTCGATGCGCCTCTGCACATCCTCCATTGCTTGGTTGCGTGCTGCCACCGAGCGGTCGAGTTGTGCCTCGGCCCAACGTAGCTCTTCAGCCAAGGCAGCAAAGTCTCCGAGCAACTGGTTTGGCTCCACATGGTCCCGGTAGGACCAGGGCAGGACTCCGGCTAACTGGCGCCACCACTTGTCGGGCAGGTTGTCCAATTCCCATCGCACTAGGCGGAATTCGTAGGGCGATGTGGCTAAGTCCAAGGCGGAATGCACGCCGGGGCTATTGCTCAAGGCGAGAAGGATGAGGGCGAGGGACAGGTAACCCATCTCCTTAGCGATGGTGCGTATTCTCTTCAAAATTGGCATGGGGTCAGCACTAACATAGTGTCAGGATTAGCATAGGGTCAGGACCGTTATGGGATCAGATCGTCGTGCTAGGGTTAGCCTCTTGCGGTACAGCCTTGGATGTGGGCTCTTTGATAGACAGATTGTTGCGCCAGCGTCGTTCGATTGGCTAGAATAGGCCTCAGGTTTCCGCTAGGGCATAACCCTACATGCGTCACGCCCCTGCCGGATAGTCTCTCAACATCGAAGGGAGATACACAATGCCCATCGCTGACGTGGCCACGCTGCGCAATGTTATCCTCCTGTCCCATAGCGGTGCAGGGAAGACGTCCCTGGGTGAGGCCCTTCTCTTTCAGACCAAGGCCATAACCCGGATGGGAAGGGTGGACGACGGCAACACCGTCTCCGACTACGAGGCCGAAGAGGCCAAGCGCACGAGCAGTGTGCAGACCAGCCTTCTGCCCTGCAACTGGGAGGGCTCCAAGATCAACGTGCTGGACACCCCCGGTTACGACGACTTTGCCGGTGAGGTGGTGTCTGCCCTGCGAGTGGCCGACGCAGCCGTAATTCTGGTTGCTGCCCCGTCCGGCGCGGAGTTGGGGACTGAGAAGGGTTGGGCTAGGTGCGAGGACGGCAGCCTGCCACGCATCTTTTACGTTAACAAGATGGACCGGGAGAACGCTGATTTTGGCCGCACCCTGCAGCAGATACAGGAACTGTTCGGCCGCAAGTGCATTCCTTTCCAGATACCCATCGGGAGCGAGCAGAGCTTCAAGGGTGTGGTCGACGTTCTCAACTTGCCTGATGATATTCCGGCAGAGGTCGCCGGCGAGGTGTCGGCAGCCCGCGAACAGCTATTGGAGGCTGTAGCCGAGACCGACGACGAGCTTATCAACAAGTTCCTCGAAGGCGAGGAGATCAGCGACGACGAGCTGATGGGCGCCGCCCGCAGGGCGGTCGTCTCCGGCGAAGTGGTGCCGGTCCTGGCGGGCTCGGCAGTGGCCGGTCTCGGTATCTCTGAGCTTTTGGATGCCATAGCGCGCTTCCTGCCATCGCCCAGCGAAGCCGGTGAGGTGAAGGCCACCGACGGAGCGGGCAATCCTGAAGAGCTGGAGCCTGACCCCGAAGGCCCCTTGGCGGCCTTGGTGTTCAAGACCAGCGCCGACCCCTTTGTGGGCAAGCTCTCCTTCTTCCGTGTCTACCGTGGCACCTTCCGCAGCAACTCCGAGGTGTGGAACAGCGGGCGCGAACAGTCGGAGCGCGTGGGCCAAGTCTACTTCCCCTGTGGCAAGACCCAGGAGAACGCGCAAGAGGTGGGCCCGGGCGACATAGCCGCCATCGGCAAGCTAAGCGTGACCCTCACTGGCGACTCCCTGTGTCAGAGGGAGAACCCCGTGTCGTTTGCGCCTGTGGCTATGCCAGCGGGTTACTACACCATGGCCGTCAGCCCCAAGACCAAGGCCGACTTGGACAAGATGTCCACAGCCGTCGCACGCATCGTGGAGGAAGACCCCAGCCTGAAGCTGGTGCGCGAAGCCAGTACCAACGAGATACTGCTGGCTGGGCTCGGAGACACTCACTTGGAAGTGGCCGTGGAGCGGGTCAAGCGCAAGTTCGGAACTGAGCTCACCCTCAGCCTTCCCAAGGTGGCCTATAAGGAGACCATTACTACGGTGGCCCGTACCGAGTACAAACACAAGAAGCAGACCGGCGGCCACGGCCAGTACGGCCATGTCCTGCTCCGCTTGGAGCCTCTGGACCGGACCGAGGGTTTCCAGTTCGGCACCGAGGTGGTCGGTGGTTCCGTGCCTAGGGAGTATTTCCCCGCGGTGGAGAAAGGCGTTATGAAGACCCTGTCGGAAGGAGTCGTTGCCGGTTACCCCGTCGTGGACATGAAGGTGGTGCTGTACGATGGCTCCTTCCATGATGTGGACTCCTCTGGCATATCCTTTGAGATCGCGGCCTCTCACGCCTTGCGCAAGGGCGTGAATGACGCCAACCCACTATTGCTTGAGCCAGTAGTGAGCCTGAGAGTGCTGGTGCCCGACACGGTGACCGGCGACGTCATGGGCGACATGAACGGGCGTCGCGGGCGCATCAGCGGCATGACGCCCCAAGGCGGCGGGCAGACGCTCATTGAGGCCGAGGTGCCTCAAGCCGAAGTCCTGCGCTATGCCACCGAGCTCCGCTCCCTGACCCAAGGCCGGGGCTCCTACACCCAAGAATTCAGCCACTACGAGGGCGTACCCGCAAATATCTCGCAGCGGGTCATCGACAACGCCAAGAAGGCCCGCGAAGCTGAAAGGGTTTAAGTTCCAATTAATAGAAGCGAGAATCGGGGCCTCTAGAGGCCCCGATTCTCTTTGACCTAGGAACAAGCAGACGTTCAGAGCCAGGATGGTGTTAATGGCTACCAAAACCCAACCGACGACAATTGGAGAGCTACGCCAGAGCGGTTACAAGGTGATTTCCGTGCGCGAGGAGATGCGGAACAACCTAGTCCGCCACATGGAGCGCAAGGACGCGATGTTCCAAGGCATCGTCGGCTTCGAGGATACGGTGATCCCGCAGTTGGAAAACGCCACTCTGGCATGTCAGGACCTTATCCTGTTAGGTGAGCGCGGCCAAGCCAAGACGCGTCTGCTACGTGCCTTGGTGTCGCTGCTGGACGAGCAGATTCCCGCTATCGCTGGCTGCGAGATCAATGACAGTCCCTATGACCCCATCTGCAGGGCCTGCCGCGATCTGGTGTCCGAATCAGGAGACGACACACCCATCACCTGGCTTGACCGGGATTCTCGCTACTCGGAGAAGCTAGCCACCCCGGATATCTCCATCGCCGACCTCATCGGCGAAGTAGACCCCATCAAGGTGGCCGAGGGGCGCTACCTAGCCGATGAACTTGCCATCCATTACGGGCTGGTGCCACGCACCAACCGGGGTATCTTTGCCATCAACGAGTTGCCGGACTTGGCGGAGAGGATTCAGGTGGGCCTGTTCAACCTGATGGAGGAGAGGGACGTGCAAATCAAGGGCTACCGGGTGCGGCTGCCCTTGGACATCGTGCTGGTGGCCACAGCCAACCCCGAAGACTATACCAACCGGGGACGCATCATCACCCCGCTCAAGGACCGCTATGGAGCGCAGATACGGACACACTACCCACGCAGCATCGATCATGAAATGGCCATCATGGAGCAGGAGCGGGCCCGATTCCCCAACGAGGAGTCCGTTCATGTTCCAGACTACATGCGGGAAATCATCGCCGAGCTGACTTCGCTAGCGCGTCGCAGTTCCGACATCAACCAGCGCTCCGGCGTCAGCGTGCGCGTGTCCATTGCCAACTACGAGACCCTGATCAGCAATGCCATGCGCCGGTCCATACGTTTGGGAGAGCCTACTATCAGCCCGCGGATCACTGACCTGCCCTTCCTGGTCGCATCCTTCAGCGGGAAAGTGGAACTGGAGACCTTCGAGGAGGGCCGGGAAGGCCGCATCATGGAAGACTTGTCCAAGAGGGCCGTGCTCAACGTCTTTAACCGCCATTTCAACCCCGACGACCTAGAGGAGCTGGTGTACCACTTTGAGGGCGGTGCTGCCGTCGAGGCCAGCAGCACCCTGCCCTCGCCCCACTACGCCGACTTGGCGCAGCAGATACCCTGCCTGAAGGATGCCGTGGAGATGCTGGACGGAAGTAAGCACCCGGAAACCGCCGCCTCCGCTGTGGAGTTCGTGTTGGAGGGCCTGCACCTCAACCGGCGCCTCAACTGCGACCGCACCGATGCGGGCCTGAGATATGGCGCAAGAGGCTAAAGCACTTCATCCATTGCGCATGAGCAGCTACCCTCCGGTGGTATAATGGGGCTAATATCTAGTCGTACCAAAGACTGGCATTAGTGTCATGAACACGATCAAGACCGGCTTCTACATGATGGTGCTGGCTGCACTGCTGATGATGGCTGGAGCCCTTACCCTTGGCGAGATCGGCATCATCATCGGCTTGGCAATCGCGCTACCTCTGAATTTCTTTGCCTACTGGTCCAGCGACAAGATGGCCCTGCGCATGGCCCATGCCCACGAGATCAGCGCCGAGCAGGACCCTGACCTCTGGGGCTTGGTGCAGGAGCAGGCCCACCTAGCTGGGCTGCCCATGCCCCGAGTCTACGTCATCCAGAGCGACACTCCCAACGCCTTTGCGACTGGGCGCAACCCGAAGCACGCCGCCGTGGCTGTCACCACGGGTATCCGTCGCCTGCTGACTCGCCAGGAGTTGGGCGGGGTGCTGGCCCACGAGATGGCGCATGTCGGCAATCGCGACACGTTGATTATGACCATGGTAGCGACCGTCGCCATGGCCATAGGGATGATCGCCATGCTTGCTCAGTTCGCCATGCTGTTCGGCGGGATGCGTGGCGGCGGAGACCGTGGTGGCAACCCCTACGTAGGGATCATTGGGCTGCTGGTAGTCGCCATTGTGCTCCCGTTGCTGGCCACTGTAGTCCGGCTGGCCATCTCGCGCGCCCGGGAGTTCCAAGCCGACTCTACCGGCGCCCGTACATCAGGCAACCCTGAAGCCTTGGCCAGTGCCTTGGAGAAGCTTGAAATGGGCAATCAGGTACGCCCCATGGAAGTCAACCAAGGAGTAGCCCACTTGTTCATCGTCAATCCACTGAAGGGCGGCGGTATGTCCAGCCTAATGTCTAGCCATCCGCCGCTGGCCGATCGAATCCAGAGGCTGCGTAATATGAGGGCAGGGTGGTAAGCCCCCGGACTGTCCTCGTCACCGGCGGTGCGGGCTTCATCGGCTCCCACCTTGTGGACAAGCTTGTTGAATTCGGTCATAGGGTCATTGTTGTGGACGACCTGAGCACCGGGCGTCTGCAGAATTGCAACAAAGGGGCCTTCTTTCACCACGCTAGCATTACAAGCCCCGTTGTGGAAGAGATTATTGCTCGCGAGCGGCCCCATGTGGTGAGCCACCACGCAGGCCAGAGCAATCTCAGCCTCTCGGTGCGAGACCCGGTGAAGGATGCCTCCATCAACATCGAGGGCAGTGTCCGCCTTATCGAGGCCTGCCGGCGTCACGGCGTAGGCCTCGTCATCTACGGCTCCTCGGCATCGGTATATGGAGAACCTCAGTACACCCCCTGCGACGAGGGCCACCCCATCGAGCCGATATCGCCCTTTGGCCTCTCCAACTACGTAGTCGAAGAGTACCTGCGCCTCTACAATCTGCTGCATCGCCTTGACTACCGCGTGCTGCGCTACGCCAACGTCTATGGCCCCTGTCGCAACCTGCACGAGGAAAGCGGGATAATCGCCTCTTTCACCAGCAGTATGATGCAGGGCAAGCAACCTAGGATCTTCGGCACGGGGGAGCACGAGCGGGACTTCGTATACATAGACGATGTGGTGGATGCACACATGCGGGCCATGGAGCGAGGCACTGTCGGAGCCTATAACGTGGCTACCGGTAACAGCATCTCCGTCAACGGGGTCTTCCAACTGATGAAAGAGGTCATGGGGTACCGCTGGACCCCGACCTACGCCCCGCAGCGTCCCGGAGACATCTCGCGCATTAGCCTGAACCCTGCCAAGGCCACCCAAGAGTTGGGCTGGCACCCAACGGTCGACCTCGAAGAGGGCATCCGCCGCACTGTGGCGGAGTCGGGCCACCCTGTCCGCTCGGCGGTCTGATAGCATAGAGTGCAGTCGATTCGGTCCGACGACTGGGCGCCCAGCCTGAATCGCAAACCTTGGCTAAGTCCCTCGTACCTTAGATGCCCGCCGCGTATCCAGTCTCGGATACCTGATTCCAGTTGTCGTAATGGCAGCCTGGTGTACGCGCCCCGTGACATGTGAATTGCCAACGCAAACAGCTTTTGAGTAGTGAGATAGTGAACATCGTGATGGAAGGAATTCGCTTCCGTATCCGGCGTTACCGGGCGTTCGCTGCGTTGCCTCGTCCAGTTGCTGTGGTAAGTCCTCGAAAACAGCAAAGTCCATCGGCCCCAAGTCGCTGCCAATGCCAACGCTATCCGCTCAGCCGGAAGACTCCTTGGGACTTCCCATATGGAAAGCAGGCCATCCCCAGTGGACAAGTCTCGGAAGACATCCGCTTTCAACTCACCTAGCTGCAACTAGGGCATGTCCGGGTAAGTATCCCAGCGACTCCTCGTGATGCCCCTCAGGAATCTTGGCATTGTTCGGTCCGCTCTAGTTGCTCCCCTACAAGATGCAGATCGTAAAGCAGGCGACTGGAAGTCTGTCAGTCGAGGGCTTTGTGTGGACCGGGAAGGGCACGCGGGTGGTCCATTGATGCGATGCCCAACCCGGCTGCGTCGGGTAAACCTACCAGACCGGACTTTAGGGACTCTTCCAAGACCGCCAATCGGGTTGTATGGGCGGCGCTGTCTTCAATCAGCCCCAACTGCAAGAGGGCCTCTTGGGCCACTTCGGTGCTTGCCTGGCCCTTTTTCAGCATCCGGCTCAACTTCAACACGGACTCGTCACCGTACTTCTGCACAATCCAATGGGCGGCTGTTGAGAACTTGGAGTCCATCTCATAGTGGAAGGTCTCCTCCCTGCCCTCACGCAAGGCCCGGCTCCTAAGATGCGCGGATTCCATCGTGTTGCGTGGGCATTTGCTTCAACGCAGGCGCGCCTGTGGCCACTACCCGCCGGAGGGAGGCGGGTAGTCCTCTAGGTTGAATGGGGCGCCGTTCAGGGTCATGGTGTCGTTGAAGAGATCGGGGCGGGCGACGGACTGGCGAACGTAGCAGCCGTTTCGGGCATTGCGCAGCACCCCGGCCACTTTGGCCGGTTCTTCCTGTGACTCCACGTCATAGTGGACGTCGATGCGGTCGGCGCGCGCTTTTACCGTCTGGCGTAGCACGGAACCCTCGGCACCCACATGCAGGCCGATGCTGCCCTTAACGCTGTCGACGTGAACCTTCATCATCTGAGCGTACCGCTCAATCTGGGTCATCTCTCAAAACATCAGCGAGGATGCAAAGTAGGCCAAGGGCGGAGGAGCGGAGTTGTCGCCACCGATGGCGATGCCTTCGTCACAGTAGATGGTGAAGCCGCGAGTCTCGGCCTCCTTCTTCATACCGCCTGTGATGCGGCCGACACTCTCCACGGCGATGTTACGCGATATGGCGTCTTGGGAACCGGACTGGGCTGGAGTGGTCATGAGTCCCTCCTTGCTCTTGGGCCTAGTGCGAGAAGTCTAGCATGGCGGGTAGGCAGCTACAACGTCGCTGGACTAAGGCCGTTGACAGCGCCGATGGGCCTTCGTACCATCGGAATACCCGTCATGGTGGAGTCCTCAATGTTCCCTCAGCATGTCTTTCCCGATACCGCCTCTATCAATTCCCAAGGCCACCTCGCCATTGGAGGCTGCGACGTCACTGAGTTGGCGCGCCGCCACGGCACTCCTCTCTACGTGTTTGACGAGGCTACCCTGCGGGAGCGGTGCCGCCGCTTTGTGCAGGAGTTCGGCCGTCTGCATCCCGACACCCAAGTGATTTACGCCTGCAAGGCTTACGTCAATCCTGCCCTCGCCCAGCTGCTGTTGGAAGAAGGGTTGGGGTTGGACGTGGTGTCCGGGGGCGAGGCGGCTATTGCCCGCGCGATTGAATTTCCTGCCGAAAAGGTCTACTTCCACGGCAACAACAAGGGCCAGCAGGAGTTGGAAGAGGCAGTTTCATGGGGCATCGGCCGCGTTGTGGTGGACAACTTCCACGAGCTGTCGCTGCTGCAACAGGTGGCTGCCAGTCAGGGCAAGACCCAAGACATCATGCTGCGGGTCTCCCCCTCGGTGGACCCGCACACCCATGTCTACACCACGACAGGGGTGCTGGACAGCAAGTTCGGCTTCTCCATCGAGACCGGGCAGGCAGAGCAGGCCATCCGCCAAGCGCTCACTTCCCCCAACCTGCGAGTTGTCGGTCTCCACTACCACCTCGGGTCCCCCATCTTCGAGGTGGAACCCTACCAGCATGCCATGGAGATCGTATTGCGCCTTGCTGCCAACTTCCGCGAAGAGGGATTGCACCTTGAGGAGATCAGCCCAGGTGGCGGTTTTGCCATCGCCTATACCCGAGACCAGCAGCCGCCGTCTGTAGGTGAGTACGCTGAGGCCATCGTGGGCTCAATGGTGGAGACCTGCAACGCCCTGAGCCTTCAGTTGCCACGGCTGGTCATTGAGCCAGGCCGCAGCATCATGGGTACGGCTGGTGTTGCCGTGTACGGTGTGGGGGCAGTGAAGGACATACCCGGCATACGGAAGTACGTCTCCGTCGACGGCGGCATGGGAGACAACATACGGCCTGCCCTATACGAGGCGCAGTACGAAGCTTTGGTGGCCAATAAAGCGGACCAGCAGCCCAGCGAGCAGGTGACCATCGCTGGCAAGTACTGTGAGTCGGGCGACGTTCTGGTGAGGGATGTGCAGTTGCCTCCGCTGACTCAAGGCGACCTTATCGCCATCCCTGCCTCCGGGGCCTACTGCCCGTCCATGGCCAGCACCTACAATCTGAACGGGCGGCCGCCCATCGTACTGGTGAAGGACGGGGCCGACAAGCTGATTCGCCGCCGTGAGACCTACCAGGACCTGATGCTCTGCGACGTGGTGTAGTGGAGGCAACCAGCCCCAGCACTGAGGGTAACCCCTGGGGTCTGATCGGTCATGAAGCAGCCATCCGGGAGTTCGACCGTGGCCTGAAGGCAGCCCGTCTTTCTCACGCCTATCTCATCACCGGCCCTGCCCATGTCGGCAAGATGGCCATCTCCATCAGGCTGGCTCAAGCCGTCAACTGCCTTTCGCCACAAGAAGCCCCCTGCATCCAGTGCTCATCGTGCCGCCGCATAGGCTTGGGGCAACACCCGGACATTCTCGTGATTGAGCCGGGGACCACTGAGGAAGGACGTGTCCGTCGAGACATAGGCATTGACGATGTTCGCTCCCTGCAGCATGCGGCCACGCTCAACCCTTACGAAGCCAACTTCCGTGTGTTCATCGTGAACGGCGCCGAGCTCCTCAGCGAGGAGGCCTCCAACTCCCTACTCAAGCTGCTGGAAGAGCCACCGCCCCGGTCTCTGTTGCTTCTGTTGACCAGCGCTGCCGATGGGCTGCTGTCTACGATTCGCTCCCGCTGCCGTCGCATCGACCTGCGGCCAGCACCCGTGTCGGCCATCGCCGCGCTGCTGCAGCAGCAGGAAGACTTGCCCCCCGACGAGGCAGAAAAGGTGGCCCGCCTCTCGTTGGGGTGCCCTGGCTGGGCCATTGAGGCCGCCCGCGATCCCTCCATCCTTGATGAGCGTACGGAGGAGGCCGGACGCATCCTCCAGCTGGTGCGTGGGGGGATGGAGCAGCGGTTTGCCTACTCCGGCGAGCTGGCTGGCAGATTCTTCCGAGAACGCGACGCTGCCAAGGAGCAGCTCTACCTGTGGCTGCGTTGGTGGCGCGACTTACTGCTGGTGAAGGAGGGTGTATCCCAATATGCCGCCGACTCCGATTACCTATCCCAGCAGCAAGAGTTGGCCCAAGGGCTGAGCACGGCCCAGATCGTGGGCTTCCTGCAGGCCATGGACCGCACTCTCGACGCCCTCGACGCCAACGCCAATGCTCGCATCGCCTTGGATGTGATGATGCTAAAGCTGCCAGTGCCTCCGTCCGCTGCCAGCAGGGCCTCAGAGCCGGAGGAGGGGGAGGCCGACCCTCGGTGGGGGCGTGTGGGGAGCCGACCTTAGCATGAGCGCCACCGTGGGAGTAGCGTCCCTGGGGAGCCTCTGCTCAAGTCCCTTGCCGCTTTGCCGGAGATATTGGCATGACAACCGACAATGCGGGCCTCGGATATTCACATTTTGTCGCATTTGTGGTGTTCCAGTGCTAATGTATTACATTTCTCGTTACTCTTTAGTGCTATATCCTTGTAAACCGTGTGTATTTTATTGCACCGGTATTTGGATTGGCGCAGCTACGTGTCAGCTTTGCCGTAGTCAAGGGTTCGCCACACAATACACGGGTTTTTGCGTTTTTTGTAGCTGATGCCTGTGACATTTGTAACGTCGTTGTATCCGGTCCATATCTGAGACACTGTAGAACCCTCGGGTGGCGGGTCTCTCTGGGTTTGGGGCCGGAGGCTTGGGTGCGACAAGATACGGGCGGGTGAACCTTTGGGGAGGATAGGCGGGAAGGGCGGTCGGGGTCAACGGACGGATGTCATGGGGATTGCTTGGACAAGCAGTCACGCCAGCCGGAGATCCTTCCGGATACCTGGGAAAGCCGGTATCCGGAGTTGTTCAGACCATTCCTAGATGTCTTCCCAAGGTATGTACCTGCGCCACTCGTCTTGGATGGTGCGGTGGTGCAGGATGTAGTAAGGGTTGGGGTAGGGGGCCTTGGGCTGGCGCATCAGTGCCATGCCCGCCTCGGCGGGGGTCCGCCCTGCCTTGCGACGGTTACAGGAGCCGCAGGCCGCCACGATGTTCTCCCAGCTGTGACCGCCGTCCTGACGTCGTGGCACCACATGATCCAGCGTCAGGTCTTTTACCTTGCCGCCACAGTACTGGCAGGTGTGCCGGTCTCGCAGAAAGATTTCGCGCTTCGAGAGCTTGCGTCGGGCAAAGGGGCGCCGCACCAAGTATGCTAACCGGATAACCGAGGGGATGGTGTAGCTGGAGGTCGGGGAGCGGATTTCGCCCCGGCCGTTCTCGAGAAGCTCGGCCTTATCCTTCGCCAAGAGGAGAATGGCCCGCCGGACAGTACACACGTTGATAGGAACGTAGTCGAGGTTGAGCACCAGTACAGGGCTGCTCAGCATTTACCAATTATAGTACTGTGGTGGCGGTTTTCAACACCTACTGCAGGGCTATGGCCCTGCTGGGAGGACTAATTCACGGTTAAAGCTTTGCGCGTGCTCAGCCTTGGGGTCAACAAGCTATCTAGAAGACTCAATCATGTGGTCCATCACCTTCACACCATCACGTATGAACGAGGGTGTGAGGCAATGAATATGGGCGACCATAGACTTGGCGCAAGCACTCCGCTGGGCCGTACCTGGCTAGTCTCTCGACACCCTTTGCGTGGGTATGATGCCCCTCAGTTGGCTGGCTGGCTGACGCTCAAGGCCACATCCAGCGGAGCGCCCATCTTTGTGTGTGCCAGCCGCCGCCAGAAGGCGGCGGCTGAAGCAGAAGGGCTCACGGGTCTCGACCCTGAAGGCTAGAGCCGTGACACACCAGCGAATGGGCCCCTGTGGCACGCCCGAGAGGCTCGCTTGGTTTGCGGTCGTAGCTGCCAGCCGGCCCCCATGATTTAGCCACCGCCCATTCGGTGTGCCACGGGGCCATTCGGTGTGCCACGGGCCATCATGGTATAATCACCCTTCGCCCAAATGGGCCCATTGGGGCGTATTGGGGACGGAGAACGCCCCATCACATAACAGGGCCCCAAGTAGCTGGCAAGGCGTCCGCAAAGCTACCCGGAGGATTGCGTGTGAGTGCTGTTGATGAGCTGAAAGTATTCACCGGTAACAGCCACCCCCAACTGGCCCAAGATATATGCGGTTACCTGGAAATCCCTTTGGGCAAGGCCGAGGTCTTCAAATTCGCCAACGACAACACCTTCGTCCGCATACAAGAGAACATCCGAGAGCGGGATGTCTTCCTAGTGCAGCCCACCTGCTACCCCGTCAACGACAACCTGATGGAGCTGCTGATTATGATCGACGCCGCCAAACGGGCGTCGGCAGGTAGGGTCACCGCAGTCGTGCCCTACTATGGTTATGGCAGGACCGACAAGAAGGACCAACCGCGTGTGCCCATTTCCGCCCGCCTTGTGGCCGACCTGCTGACGGCCGCGGGGGCCGACCGCCTTGTCACCGTCGACCTGCACGCCGGGCAGATACAGGGCTTCTTCAATATCCCAGTGGACGAGCTTACTGCCGTTCCTATACTCACCCGCTACTTCCTGGAGAAGGGGCTGGACAACGTAGTGGTGGTGGCTGTGGATATTGGCATCAGCAAGCGAGCCCGCAACGTGGCTGAGCTGATGAACGCGCCCTTGGCCATCATCGAGAAGCGCCGCGTCAGCAATGACGACAACAGCGAGACGATGAACGTCATCGGCGATGTGTCCGGGAAGATCGCCCTGACCTTCGATGATGAGGTCACCACTGGCGGCTCAATGATATCCGCTATCAAAGCGGTGCAGCGCCAAGGCGCCAAAGAGGTGTACGCCTGCGTCACCCATCCTGTCCTGTCGGGCAATGCCACCGAGAACGTCATCGGCAGTGCACTGAAGGAGCTGGTGGTGGCCGACACGGTGCCCGTTTCGTCCCAGAAGAGGAACGGTAAGATTACGGTGTTGCCGGTTGCCCCCCTGCTGGGCGAGGCTATCCGGCGCATACACGAAGGACAGTCAGTCGGAGAGCTCTTCGAGCCCAAGTAGGTCTGCCACGGGCGAGTAGCTGCCGGTGTGGGCAGTTGATAGGGGCCTTGGAACAATTGCCTCCAATGAAACGTCTGAAAGTAGAAATGGGACCGGAAGCTGCCTTAGACCCGAGGCTGATTTAGAATTGTAGTATACGACCCTGCCATAGGCAGAATCCGCAAACAGCGAGCATAACCATGGTCAATCTCCTTCCCAAGGTCTTCTCAGACGCCAACGAGCGGGTCATCAAGAAATTCCGGCCCATGGTCGAGAAGGTCAACGCCTTGGAGCCGCAGATGGAACGTCTGACCGATGCGGAACTCACCGCCAAGACGGCTGAGTTCCGCCAGCGGCTACTCGAAGGCGCCTCCTTAGATGACCTGCTCCCGGAAGCCTTTGCCTCCGTCCGTGAGGCGGCCAAGCGCACCTTGGGGCAACGTCACTTCGATGTGCAGCTTATCGGCGGGGCGGTGCTGCACAATGGCCAGATCGCCGAGATGAAGACGGGCGAAGGCAAGACCCTAGTGGCCACCCTAACTGCCTACCTCAATGCCTTGAGCGGCAAAGGCGTTCACGTCATCACCGTCAACGACTACCTAGCCAAGCGCGACCCGGTGTGGATGGGCCCCATCTACCACCTGCTGGGACTTTCGGTTGCCTGTCTACAGCACGAGTCTGCCTACATGTACGACCCATCCGAAGAGGGCTCCGACGCCAGCCTGCGCCATCTGCGGCCCATCTTCCGGCGGGAAGCCTACGAGGCCAACATCACCTACGGCACTAACAACGAGTTCGGCTTCGACTACCTGCGCGACAACATGGCCTTGGATTCCAGCCAGCAGGTGCAGCGCAACCGCAACTATGCCATCGTCGACGAGGTGGACAACATCCTGATCGACGAGGCACGAACACCTCTGATTATCAGCGGCCCAGCGGAAGAGCCGATGCAGCTCTACACTACTTTTGCCAAGATGGTGCCCCGCCTTACGGAAGGGGAAGACCAGGACTACACCATCGACGACAAGGGTCGCAACGTCTCCCTCACCCAGCAAGGCATGTCCAAGATGGAGCAGTGGACCAAGGTGGGCAATCTGTATGATCCCGATAACTACCACATGATCCACTACATCGAGAACGCCCTCACTGCCCACGTATTGAAGAAGCGCGACAAGGACTACGTCGTCCGCGACGGAGAGGTTGTCATCGTCGACGAGTTCACCGGCCGCCTGCAGACGGGTCGGCGCTGGGCTGACGGCCTGCACCAAGCAGTCGAGTCCAAGGAAGGGCTGCGGGTGCAACGGGAGAGCATCACCTACGCGACCATCACGCTACAGAACTACTTCCGCCTCTACTCCAAGCTGGCGGGTATGACGGGTACGGCAGCCACCGAGGCCGAGGAATTCTACAAGATATACAAGCTGGAAGTCGTATCCGTCCCCACCAACAAGCCCATGCTTCGCGACGAGTTGCCTGAGAGGGTGTACCAGACCGAGGCGGCCCGCTGGAAGGCAGTGGTGGAGGAGATCGAGGAGCTGAATCGGAATGGGCGCCCCGTGCTTGTGGGCACCACCTCCATCGAGAAGTCGGAAAAGCTCAGTGAGATGCTGGACAAGCGTGGCCTGCGCCATCAGGTGCTCAACGCCAAGATGCACGAGAAGGAAGCATCCATCATCGCCCAAGCGGGCCGCCCAGGCGCCATCACCGTGGCTACCAACATGGCTGGGCGTGGCACCGACATCATCCTTGGAGGCAACCCGGAGGCCGCCTCCATTCCCCAAGCCCAGTGGGAGCGGGACCACCAGCAGGTGTTGGAAATGGGCGGGCTGCACGTCATTGGCACCGAGCACCACGAGGCGCGCCGAATCGACAACCAGCTGCGGGGACGCACAGGGCGCCAAGGCGACCCAGGCAGCTCGCGGTTCTACACCTCCCTAGAGGACGACCTGATGCGTCGCTTTGGTGGCGACCGCATCAAGGGGCTTCTCAACGCCATGAAGGTGGACCTCGACACACCTATCGAGAACAAGCTGGTGACCAAGTCCATCGGCGGTGCTCAGGTCAAGGTGGAGGCCTACCACTTCGATATACGCAAGCACCTGCTGGACTACGACGACGTGCTGAACCGCCACCGCGAGGTGATTTACTCAGAGCGTCACAAGGTGCTGAGCGGGGCCGACCTCCGAGAGAACATCCTTGGCTCAGTGGTGCGCACCGAACTGTCGGAACTGGTCAACAGACACATGTCCGCCCGTGACATGGAAGACCGCAACTACGCCGGCTTGCTGGCCGAGCTGCGGGTCGTCTTTCCCAACTTGCCTCCTGACTTGGACAGCGAAGAGGCGTTGCAGGAACTCTCCCCCGCCGATGTGGAAGAGTTGCTGCTGGAGCACGCAGACCAGTCCTACGCCGACCGCGAAGAGCAGATGAGCGGCGAAAATATGCGCATCTTGGAGCGGCTGCTTATGCTACGCTCCATCGACGTCCACTGGGTTCACCACCTCACTGCTATGGAAGGGCTGAGGCAAGGTGTGGGGTTGCACGCCGTCGGCCAGCGCGACCCCTTGATCATGTACAAGACCCAAGGCCACCGCATGTTCCAAGACATGCTGCAGAAGGTGCAGAGCGACGTGGCCCGCTCCGTATACCAAGCTTCACTTGGTCCGGCCAACGGGACACGGGCCAAAGCCGCGCCACCTCCCTCCAGTCCCATGGCCAAAGTGAACCCCAAAGGGCGGGGTGGCACTCCTGCTTCCCGCAAGGTGGGGCGCAACGACGCCTGCCCCTGTGGCAGCGGCAAGAAGTACAAACGCTGCCACGGCATGGGCGCATAGCGACCAGAAGAGCGCCACGTGAGAGAATCCCCATGGACAATGGCGAAATAGCACAGGCTTTTGAAGAATTGGCCATTCTCTCCGAGATGAAGGGAGAGGTGGTGTTCAAGGTGCGCGCATATCAGCGGGCGGCTCGCACTATTGAGCAGCTTTCCCTCTCACTAGAGAAGGCCGTCAGGGACGAGGTTGACCTCAAGACCATCCCCGGCGTGGGTTCCGCCATCAGCAAGAAGATTCAAGAGTTGGTCACCACAGGCAGGATGCAGACCTACGAGAACCTGAAGGCTGAGCTTCCTCCCGGTGTGCTCACCCTGATGAACGTGCCGGGAATCGGCCCCAAGACGGCTATGCTGGTGGCCACCGAGCTTGGGGCCAGCACCGTCGAGGAAATGGAGAGCGCCATTCTCGCGGGCAAGCTCTCGGCCCTGCCACGCATGGGCGAGAAAACTGCCGAGAATATCCTGCGTCACATCCGCTCTCTACGCAGCAAGGACGGGCGCACCCCCATCGGTCAAGCCCTACCCATCGCCGAGTCGGTCATAGCCTCTTTGAGGGAGGCATGCCCGGATGTACGTCAGATGGAGTACGCTGGCAGCCTGCGTCGCTGGCAGGAGACCATCGGGGACATAGATATCATGGGCACCGCCCCCGACGCCGCGCCGGTCATCGACGCCCTTGCCTCCCTGCCCTCAGTGGGACAGGTGCTGGTAAAAGGGCCAAAGAAGACCAGCGTCGTCGTTGAGCCGGGCATCCAAGTGGACCTGCGCATCGTGGACGACTCCTCCTATGGCGCTCTCATCCAGTAC
Organism: Dehalococcoidia bacterium; assembly: GCA_965263155.1. GTDB lineage: Bacteria > Chloroflexota > Dehalococcoidia > Lucifugimonadales > JAAXIE01 > JAAXIE01. The sequence goes on along the minus strand of OZ253586.1, from coordinate 3,473,324 downwards.
TTCACTGGCAGCCAGCAACACAACGTCCGCCTGCGGGAGTACGCGGTGCAGCGTGGGCTTTCCCTCAACGAGTACGGCATCACCGTGCTGGAGACTGGCGTTCTAGAGAAATTTGCCGACGAAGCCTCCTTCTATGGTCGGCTGGGGCTGCCTTTGATTCCCCCCGAGGTCCGTGAGGGGATGTGGGAGCTCGACCTAGCGTCGCGCGACGCCCTGCCCCGTCTCTTGGAGGTAGCCGACATACGGGGCGATCTGCATGTACACAGCAACTGGAGTGATGGGCGAGACTCCATCGAAGATATGGTGGGTACCATAGCAGCTAGGGGTTACCAGTACATGGCCCTGACCGATCACTCGGCAGGCCTTGGCGTTGCCAACGGTTTAAGCGTCGAGAGGCTGCGGCAGCAACGCACTGTCCTCGACACGGTGAAACAGGGCTGCTCCATCAAGCTGTTCCATGGCTCGGAGGTGGACATCAGGGCCGATGGCGGCCTTGACTACCCCGACGGCATGCTGAGCGAGTTGGATGTGGTCATCGCTTCGGTGCACTCGGCCATGGGGCAGAGCAGCGAGAAGATGACCGCCCGTATTATCAGTGCCATGCGCAATCCCTACGTGACCGCCATCGGCCATCCCACCGGCCGCCTGCTGGGCAGCCGTGATGCCGTGGACGCCGACATGGAGGCGCTGCTACAGACAGCTGCGGAAACTGGCACGGCGATGGAGGTCAACGCCTCTCCGTGGCGACTTGACCTCAAGGACACTCACATCACCCGCGCCCGCGAGTTGGGCGTGCCCCTGATAATCAACACTGACTCCCACGCCGTTGAAGAGCCGGAGGGTATGCGGTTTGGCGTGGCCATAGCCCGCAGGGGCTGGTGCGAGGCCCATCACGTCCTGAATACCATGCCGCTGGAGCGGTTCCAAGCCTTCCTATCCACGCCGAAGCCGCAACGTATGCGGGTGTTCGCTGGGCTTCAGTAATGGTCGCCGCCAAGAAGGACACACCCACCGAGGGCACCCTTCCGCAGCAACTTCAAGGGAAAGGGAGCCTAAATCCAGAATCCGCAGAGGCTATTCGCTACCTTAAGGAGCAGGTGGCCCAAGGAAAAGTCTGGGGCACTGCCCTTCTGGAAACAGCTGGCATGTGGACCCAAGCGGTGGAGGAGTTGGACGGACGCACCTACGTCTACCTAGTCGGCGACGAGGCCTTTGACTGGCTGCTACTAGCCGAGAGGCTATGCTCCGAGATCGAAGACTCTATCCCGCCGAGTGATCAGGAAAACCTGCTTTTCCATGGGAAGCTCCCCCTAGACCCGGATGCCGAGGAACTGGAGGCGCTGCTGGGGCTCGCCAAGTTCCGCGCTTACACCAACTATTGGTACGGCGTAGTGGTAGAGGAAGCGTTGCAGTTGGCCGTCGAGCGAGAGGTGCAGAAAGAGCACCGCTCGCGTGGCCGTGGCAATAGCCAAGAGCCTCAGACGGAAGACATTGCTTGGATGCGCCTCTACAACGACACATCCGCCAACCTGCTTCATGCCTTCCGCGAGCAAAAAGACTACCAACAGTCGGACTCCATATCCCTCACCGAGAAGAAGGAGTTCACCTACTGGCTCTTCAAGCGCCGAGTAGGCTCTTGGGACCCAGCCCGCGTAGCCAGCGACACTCGCAAGGCACTGGACTGCCTCCAGCTAATACGAGGTTAGTGCAGGACTCCACATGCGACGGCCTGCGGAGGCACCTGATGGAGCGCAGCGTAACTGGGCAGGCGTTCGAGCGCGTGGGAGCGATACAGCCGGAGCGCGATAGATCAGGCGCAATCATTGAGTCACGGCCTGCGCCCCATGAATCGCTGCACAAGTATGGCAAGGGACCGCTTATGGGGTACTACTTGCCCAGTAGCCCGGGCCGTAGATTCCCGCCTGCGCTGGGATGACGGAAGGGGTGGCGTGAATGACGGGAACGGCCGATTGTTGAGGCTTGGGGTTCCTCATGTTCATAGCAACGACTGGAAGGGTCCGGGAATGATGGGTGGAGTACTCCAGTGACACGTCAACAAGGAGGCTCTTTTCCAATGAAAGCCGAACTTCTCACCATTGGCACCGAACTTCTCATGGGGGAGTTGGCCGACACCAACTCGCCCTTCTTGGCGTCACGCCTACCACCTTTGGGCATAGACCTCCAGTGGGTTACCTTGGTGGGAGACGACCCGGGGCAGCTGACCGGGGCTTTCCTGCGAGGCCTCGAGCGCTCCGATGCCATCTTCACCACCGGCGGGCTGGGTCCCACGCAGGACGACCTGACCCGCGAGTGCATCGCCCGCGCCTTGGGCGAGGAGATCGTGGTGGATCCAGGACTGGTGCAGCGCTTGGAGGACATCTTCCGTAGTCGGGGCACCGACATGCCTCCGCGCAACATCAGGCAGGCGCAACTGATCCCCTCCGCCCAAGCGGTCCCCAATCCCCGGGGCACCGCGCCCGGCTGGTGGGTGGAGACCAACGGCAAGATAATCGTGGCCATGCCTGGCCCTCCTGTGGAGATGCAGGGCATGTGGCAGGACGAGGTGGCCCCACGCCTGCTGGAGCGAGACCGCGGGCAGGTGATTATCACTCGCAACATCAAGACCAACGGGATGTCGGAAGCCCTCGTCGACGAGCTTATATCGCCGTGGCTGGGCAAGGAGAACCCCTACCTAGGCATCTACGCCAAACCCGACGGCATCCACCTGCGCATCATCGCCCGCGCCAGCAACCCGGAGGAGGCATGGGCCATGTTGCGCCCTGTGGAGACGGGTGTGGTGGAGGCCATGGGACCTCATGTGTGGGGTTTCGACGACGAGACGCCGGAGCAGGTAGTGGGCCAATTGCTGGCGGCCCAAGGCAAAACCCTCGCCATCATGGAGACTTGCACCGGCGGCCAACTGGCGAGCTCCATCACCGACGCTCCCGGCGCATCGGTCTACTTCAAGGGCAGCGTCACCCCTTACTCCAAGGAGGCCAAGCTAGCCGCGGGAGTGAACGCCGCCACCATCGAACGCTGCGGCGAGGTGAGCGAAGAGACGGCAGCGGACATGGCCCGCGCCGTGCGGACCAGCCTGAATACCGACTATGGCGTGGCCATCACAGGAGTAGCCGGGCCCGCTGAAATAGAGGGCCAGCCCGTGGGACTCGTCTTCGTCGCCCTAGACGACGGCCAACAGGTTCAGGTGCAACGCCACCGATTGCCCCCACGCCGAGTCACCATCAAGCGGCGGGCGGCTGCGGCTGCCCTCATTGAGTTGGCCCGTGTCCTCAAGGGAGGCGCCCTCAACCCCGGCCGCGACGACTGATCCTGCTACTACAACGTGAGGCGCTTGTACAACTGAGGCAGGCGCGACGGCAGGTTCCAGATGTTGTCTAGGACCTCGTAGTTCATGTCGCCGCACATGGTCTTCAGGTAGTCGTGGCCCGCTTTGTCCACCGTCAGACAGAAGGGGATGATGGCCTTGCGCCGGGCCTCGACCAGTGCCATGTGGGTGTCGTGGACGGCGTATTCCTTCTCCACGCCCTCGCGGCTGTAGCCGCGGTCTTGGGGGCGACCGTCGCTGAGCAGGAAGAGCACCTTGGTCTTGGCGTCCTTGCTATCGAGAATGTGGGTAGCGTGGCGGATGGCTGGCCCCATGCGGGTGGCGTGCATTGGGGTAATCTTGTCTACATGACGCTTGGTATGGTCGCCAAAGGTCTCGTCGATACCCTTGATCACATAAAACTCGACATTCTCCCGTCCATAGCCGGAGAAGCCGTAGATGCCGTACATGTCGCCGATGTTCTCCAGAGCGTTGATGAGGAGCACCATGCTCTCTTTTTCGAGGTCGATGATGCGCTTGTGGTGACGCCGTACCAGCCCTTCACGGCGGGTGCGGAGCCACATCATATACTCCACCGGGTCATCGGGGGCCGACTGGTCGTCCACGGCTTGGCGGCCTTCTTCGATAGCCTCGGCGGTGGATGCGCTCATGTCTACTAGGAAGACGACGGCCACGTCGCGCTGCATCTTGCTGCGGCGCCACCAGACCTTGTCGCTGGGGGTGAGGCCGGAGCGCCACTCGATGGTGGCCTCGATAGCTGCGTCCAAGTCTAGGTCTTCGCCGTCGATGACGCGCTTCACCTTGCGGAAGCTCTCGGGTATCACCAATTCGAACTGGCGCCGTATCTCAGCCCCTAGGGTAGCGTAGTTGGAGGAGGCGTCGTTGAAGAACTGCATGTCGCCCGACTCCAAGGCCTTCTCGCGGACGATGCACCACTTGGGCTTGTAGTCGCCTGCGCGGAAGTCCCATTCGTCGTAGGTATAGGTGCGAGGCTCGCGGGCTTCAAGTGAACCGCCCTGCTCGTCCTCGTGCATGATGGGGCCGTAGCCCTGACCGGGCTGGTTGGAGGGAGGCGGGACGCCTGCTTCCTTCATCAGGTTCTGAGCAAACATGCCCATCGACTGCTGGATTTGGCCCGACTCGGCGTCCATCTCCATCTCGGCGCTCTGGCGGAGCAACTCTTCCAGCATCTCTTTGGAGATGGGTTGGCCATTGGCGTCATCTTGTGCATTGCGAGAGGCCCGTAACTGGTTCAGCATCTGCACCAGCTCGGGCTTGAAGTCGCCACGGAACTCGACTTCCTGGGGCGACTGGTAATCTTCCTCACCACCTTCTTCAGACCCTTCCTCGCCTTGGCCTCCGGGTTCGCCCATCTGCTGCAACAGCTGCTGCAACTCGTCGTCGTCGAACTCGCCCTCGTCATCCAAGTCTTGGGACTCGGTGTCGTTGGGGTCCTGCTCTTCATTGGGTATGCGGATGATGATGTCGTAGGCGCGGAGCGTGGCCTCTGAGGAGTCTTCCACAGTGGCGGCAACGTTCTGCAGGCGTTTGAGCACGCGGGCCAACATGCGGGCTGCTGCCACGTAGTCCTTGGGCAGGCGCAGGTCCTTGCGCTGCTCCAAGCTCAAGCGCACCAACAACTCCACCATGGCTTGGCGCAGGGGCATCTCCTCCATGGGAGGTCGGCCTGACAGCGATTCACTCTGTACGCGACGGTAGGCGCGCCCGATGCCGGGGTAATCGGTCTTGACCCGGTGATCAAGACGTCCGTCTTCCAAGATGGTGAAGATATCCAAGGCCAGACGCCGCTCGTCGAACAGGGAGAAGAAGCGCCCCATGTCGGTGAGCCAGCCACGCTCGGCGGAGCCACGGTCGCCGTTTTCGGCTCCTTGCAGAACCTCGGCTTCCTGCATAGCTTGAGCGATCTGGTGCTGGCGTTGGTCGGCGCGGCGAAGGCGCAGGTCAGGGAAGAGGATCGCTGGCCGCTCGAACACAAAGCCGAAGCTATTGAACTCTAGGTGGGCCACTTGGTGAGTGGAGACCACCTTGAACCAATCGAAGTTCTCGCGCTTGTCGGGGTACTGGTCCACCAGTTCCGGCAGGTACACCTTGGTGCCCTCGGTGGAGGCTTGGGACTCGGAGACCCAGCCGATGCCCTTGCGCACCAACTCCTTGGTGTTCAGGATCTCGATCGGCTCGCCAGTGAGAGCGCGGCAGTAAAGGCGCATGACGCCACGCACTCGGTCCAGTTCCAAACTGGAGGACAGAGTCTCCAGCACCTGCTCAGAGGTGTTGGACTCCACGCGGAAGTAGGCGAGACCACCTTCAGGGTTTTCCCGCAGGATGCGCGCACCACGCTGGAACCAGACGTCCAACTGGTTCAGGGTGATGCGGTTCAGCACCGGGTCGAGGCTCCTCAGGAAAGCAGGTACCGCTTCAGGTGAGATGCTGAGCAGAGCCTCGGAGAGGTCGAGGATGTAGCGTTGGGATGAGACTTCCACCTTGCGCAACGCCTGCGAGCCTTCCATCAGGAAGGCGGGGGTGTCGCGCAGGCCGCCACGGGCCAAGCGCTCCCCCAATCGCAGGAACCGCCCGCGCTGGGTGTCTTCAACTGCAGGCAGGGCGCGCGGGGCAACTTCGAGACAGCCCTTCACCTCGCGCCAGCCGCCATCGGCCAAGGCGCGCATCATCGACAGGAAGGCTTCGCGCTCCCGTCCCATGCGGGAGAGAACGCCCTTGCCTAGGTTGAGGCACTCGCCCGCTACGTCGTACGACTTGTGGGAGAGGGCCTCAATCAAGGATGCAAAGACCTCTACGTCCCAGAAGGGCAGGGTCTGTACCAATTCAGGGCTGACCTCGAAGAAGCGGGCGGCTAGGGTGCTCGACTTCCATGTGCCCTTGTAGAGGCTGCGGCCCAAACCAGCCCAACGGGGGATGTACTGGGGGCGCAGGCTGGTCACCACACCTGGACTGGCGCGGAAGTAAGCAGCTGCCAGAGTGGGCGACTCTTGGGCTAGGTAGGTGCCACTGCGTGCCCACTGCATGAAGGAAGCGAAGGGCAGGGCACGGGCCACTTCGGGCCCCACGCGGAAATACTCCACCGAGGCTTCCCACGAGCGCACCGTCTGGTTGGCTATGGAGAGGCCTTCGCGCGCCCAGAGGGTTAGCTCGTCTTCGTTGAAGATGGGCTCCATCTGGGTGACTGAGCCCCGAAGGGTTGTCAGCACCGCGGGGGGCAGCTTACGGAGATCGGCTTCTATATCCTCGAATGGAGTAGTGCTCACTATGCCTTTCCTCCTAGCTGCTGGCCTTGGCGCGGGTGTCGTTCACCAACTCAACGAACTGGTGAACGATTTTAGCAGTGGCGCCCCATATGAGGTGCTCGCCGTATACGTAGCTATATCCCGGCTCTGGCTTGCCGCCCTGACCTATAGATGCGGGCCATCGCACTTCGTGACGCAGGTTTTGCGGGCTGGCCAAGAAGTCAAACGGGACTTCCAGCACTTCCGCTATCTCGTCGGCGCTGGGCCGGAAAGAGTAGGGGTAGGATATTGTGCCCACAAAGACCTTTACTCCATATTGAGAGCGAGTGGCAACATCGTCCAATTGCCCCAGCACAGTCACGTCCTCGGGGGTGATGCCCATTTCTTCCTCGGCTTCCCGCAACGCGGTGGCCATGAAGTCCTCATCCTCAGGGTCCTTGGCCCCTCCGGGAAAGGATATCTCACCCTTGTGATGCTCGACTGTTTCAGACCTCTTGTTGAAAAGGATACAGTGCTGACCGCCCTTCATGTAGAAGAGGAGCAGCACTGCCGCTGGGGACAGAGAAGGGTCTTTATTAGTGAGTACGATGCGGTTGGCCAAGGCTTGCCGCACCGTACTCACGAATTTTAGCTGAGGGGCAACATCGCCCATATAGTGCGCCTATTCGAAAATAGAAAAGACCACCTCTTGCGTGCTGCGCTGCACTTCCTGGTCGTCGGTGAGGGCCCACACCACTGATACCTCGCAGGCCCTGCGTGGCGATATGCCTTGGGAGATGAGCTTGCCAGCGTAGATGAGCAGGCGCGTGCTGACGCCCTCCTGCAGACCGTGGTCCCGCAGGTGGCGTATCTTCTCGCCCAACCGGGCCAAGGACATCGCGCTCTCAGCGGTGCAGCCGCTCTCCTTCTCCACTATCTGGGCTTCGTCTTCCAGATTGGGATAGGTGAATTCAAGGGCCACGAAGCGCTGGCGTGTGCTGTGCTTCAGGTCCTTCACCGCGCTCTGGTATCCGGGGTTGTAGGAGATCACCAGCAGGAACTGCTCGTGGGCGATCAGCACCTGTCCAAGCTTGTCCACCGGGAGAATGCGACGGTGGTCGGTGAGCGGGTGAATGAGAACCGTGGTATCTTTGCGGGCTTCCACCACTTCGTCGAGGTAGCAGATGGCTCCAGCCTTCACCGCGCGGGTCAGAGGACCGTCCATCCACCGAGTGCCTTCCGGCTCCAGCAAGTAGCGCCCTACCAAGTCGCTGGCAGTCAGGTCTTCGTGGCAGGCAATGGTGACCAGAGGAACAGACGTGCCGTTGGAGCCTTCGCCACCCTGGTCGCCGGGCTTGACCACCGTGAGGGGGCGACCCAAGCGCCATGCCATGTGCTCGATGAATCGAGTCTTGCCGCATCCAGTGGGCCCCTTGAGGAGCACCGGCAACTGCTGCTGGTAGGCGGCTTCGAATAGCTCTATCTCATCCGCCAAGGGCAGGTAGTATGGCTCGGTGTGGAGGACGAATTCCTCGATGGTGTACTGGCGCTGTAGCGCGGAGCCTGTAGTCATAGTTACGCGATCCTTCCTTTAACCCGCCCGTTCCATTCTTGGGTCACCCGCTGTTGCAGGTCGTCCAGACTGCCTGAGTTGTCGATGACCACATCGGCTTGCTCGACTTTTTCGGCCACTGGCATCTGGGTGGCCATTCGCCCCTGAACATCCGCCTCGGAGAGGCCGGAGCGACGGCTCACGCGTCGTACTGCCTCGTCCTCGTCGGCAGTGGTGACCCAGAGCTCATCGACCAACCGCTGCCATCCGGCTTCTATGAGCAAGGCGGCCTCCAAAACGACCACCTCCACTCCCTCCTGGCGCATCCGGTCAATTCTTTGCTCTATCTCGTTGGCCATCCAAGGGTGCATGATGCCGTTGAGCTTTGCCCTAGCATCGGGCTGGCTGAATACAATGGCGCCTAGGGCCTTGCGGTCCACCTCGCCATCGGGCTGCAGGATTCCCTCCCCGAAAGCCTGTACCACCTCCTGCCAGATGCCTTGGTGAGGCTTGTATGCCTCGTGCCCCACGCGGTCCGCATCAATGACACTGGCCCCTAGGCTGGCGAGAGCGCGGGTTACTTCGCTCTTGCCAGTGCCGATGCCTCCCGTAAGCCCTAGTACCAGCATGCCTCCTGTACCTTCTGGCAAAACCACGACATTCTAGCAACCCCCCTTTTGACGGTCAACAATCATATTGATGGCCCATTCTGTTCAGGGCCGGTTCAGGCAGCCGACGCAATCGCGTCGATGCCGTCAGTCCAGCGTGATGCGTATGTCGCCTTTGCGCTGCTCGTAGCCCTGCTGTAGCTGGGTGAACTTCTCTTGGTAGTCCGCGGTGTCCACCCGGTCCGTGGTCATAATAACCGCGTCTTCCCGGTCGTCGGTGTAATAGTTCTTGCGAATTCCCACATTGGAGAAGCCGTATTTTTCGTACAACGACTGGGCCACATGGTTGGAGACCCTAGCCTCCAAAGTTACCACATGGGAGCCACGGCGCATGGCCTCGCGTATGGAGCCAACTATGAGGAGCTCGCCGATGCCCTCACCACGGCGGGCCTCCCTAACCGCTATGGCGGTGATATGGGCCTCCGGCCCCATGAACCACATGCCCACGAACCCGACCACCTCATCCCCATCCCGGGAAGGGCGGGAAGGGCGGGATGGGCGGCCTAGGAACCTCTTGAGGTTGTCCACAAGCCCCGATGGTTCGGATGGTTCGACACTACCGGCAATCGAGTCGTCGCCTCCATTGGGAGAGTCGCTGGGGTTGTCGGAGGGTTCATAGGCCACGAGGTAGACATTCCGGGGATTATCGATCTCCCTCTTGAAGGCAGTTGCAGGCCACGAGGCACTAAATGCCTCAACCTCAATATCGCGGACTTGGTCTATGTCTTGAAGGGCCAGAGGTCGAACGGTAACACGCATAGTCTTGTCTGCCTAGTAAGAGCCATGGGTAGGAGAGGCCACGGGCAATATGGGACTGGAGGATTGTAGCACAAGCCATACGGAATTTACGGGAATCTGGGTTTCGCTTGGTATTGAAATCGGAAGGGTGCGCGTTATACGGTTATAGCACTGGCAATTATGTCTCCCAACTTTATGGTCAGAACTAGTGCTTAGGGGTGTTGGTGCGTTGAAGGGCCTGTGGACGAAATGCAACCGGTTCCTGCCTTGGCGAATTTTAGGTCTGTTGGCAGTTGTGGCTATCCTAGCCACGGCGGCCGCCTGTGGCGATGAAGGAGAGGAGAGCCCTACTCCCTCAGAGACCCCAGAGGTAACGTCCACGGTTACGACACCGCCGCCTGCGCCGGCTAGAACGTCGCCGCCTGCCACAACGCCGCCTCCGCCGCCTGCCACAACGCCGCCTCCGCCGCCTACCGCAACGCCGCCCCCACCTCCGGTCATAACGCTGCCACCTGCACCATCAATGGCGGCCCAGACCGAGGGGCTGCTGTTGCAGGTCGACTCGCCGCTGGGGGACGATGTGGTGAGCAACAACCTGCTGCAGGTGTCGGGGCGGGCATCGCCTGGGGCATCCGTCAGCGTCAACGGGCGGATGGCCAATCGCGGAGATGGGGGTACGTTCACCATCGACATCAACCTCAACGAGGGTCCCAACCTAGTGGAGGTCATCGCCAGCGGGTTGGCCGGTAACCAAAGGGAAGCCGTATTCCTAGTCGTGTACACAGCACCATGAAGCACATTACTTACGTTCAAGCCAAGTCACGCCGCAACGTAACGGCCACCGTCGTTTTGAGCGGGCTACTGCTCTTGGCCACTCTGGTTTTGCTGGCTCTGACCGGCGGGACATCGCCCCTCAATGCTCAGCCCAACCGTCAGTTTGTAGAGCAGCGGGCTATCCTCGGTCTCATTGATAACGTGGAGGCTCTGGGTAGCGGCCTGACCATTGTCACCGTGCTAGACCAGAACGGTGAGCAAGTGCAGCTCGAGGTACGGGACGAGTTGACCATTGTGGCTATCCCGGGCCGCGAAAGCAGGTTGGGAGCAGACCTCCAGATCGGCAGCACGGTGGCGGCCTTGGCATTGGAGCGTGTGGGAGTGACCAACGTCAACATCGCAAACGAAGCGGAGTTGCAGGGCTTGCCGCAGATCGGTCCGGCACGCGCCCTAGCGCTGGTGAACTTCCGCACGAACAACGGCTTTTTTGACTCCGTTAACGACCTGCTCAACGTGCCAGGCATCACCCAAGGCATTCTGGACTCCATTAGACCCCAGATTGTGGTCAATGACTGGCTGCAAGCGCTGAATATGATGGCTAAACCTAGTCAAGCGGTGCTGCACTTCCATGTGACCGGTGTGGTAGTCGACTTGTCTCCGTCGCAGGTCAGCATTCTGGACGCCGATGGCAACCGCGTAACTTTGGCGCTGACCCTCGGAGCAGGATCGGGCATAAGCCCAGGCGAGCCCGTGACCGTATCCATCAGGGCCGAGCCACGGCTGGGCACCTACACCGCCGTCGACATCGACCGAGTGGAAGACGCGCTGGAGCGCCTGATCGACGCCTTGGTAACAGCCGAGCAGGCTGGCGATACGCAGAATATCATCAACCTGAGGCTGCGGTTGGTGGATGCCGTGGGAAGGATGAACGCGGCCTTGGAGCAGGCAGTGGACCGAGCCCCAGCCGTCCGGCAGGCAGTGCAGTCCTCCATAGGAGACCTGCAAACGATCCTGCGGAATTTCGGCCTGTATGGACCCGTCGTAACAGTGACCGGTGTCGTCGATCTGGTGGACCCAGTGGGCGGTTACCTAGGCCTTACCACTGAGGAGGGGAACGCCATCGACTTGGTCGTCGCAGATGGGACTGTCGTACGAGACGGCGACGTGGATGTGGACCTGAACCAGGAGTTGTTCGGGCGCAGAATAAGGGCTACCTACGATCCCAGCCCAGACTCGCTGCGGGCCCACCGTATTGAGCTCGTCCGAGATTCAGGACTTCCCCCGCACATTATCGAGCAGTTGGCGGCGGCGGCAACCGAGGGTGAGATAGAGGGAGTGGTCACCGAAACGAACCTGAACCCCAGTCCCGGATTTATCACCGTACGGTTGGACGACGGAAGCACTCTGTCCCTGAGGGTAGTACCCGGCGCAGGATACGTCACTGGGCTGGCTTCCTTCCACAGCTCCCGGGTAGCTGTCCGGTACGACACTTATACGTTCAACCTCCTGTACATCGAGCGGAGTCTCCCCATGTCTGGCGAGACCCCTGTAGCGGGCGTGGTGCACGACCTCGACCTCAAGGAGTCCCGCGAGATTGACATAGCCGTACCAGGCGGGACTGTGCTCACGGTAACTTGGGTCGCAAACACCCGACTGGAGCGGGACAGCCTGCCGATTAACCCAAGCGACATCAGCATCGGAGACGTGGTCAGGCCCACTTCGCGCTACCTAGCCTCCGACGTAACCTTCCTCGCGCTTCGCCAGCTGGCCTTAATCAGCCCCGTCGCCAGCATCACCGGTCCGGTGGTAGGTGTGGACGCCGCCGCCGGGAGGATAACGCTGCTGTCCGAGACCCGGCGAATGGTTACAGTGTCGGTCGGCCCTGAGGCAGATGTTTTGCGCGACGGCGAGCCCGACACCTTGGACTCGGTGCAGCCTCGCGAGCGGTTGGCCTTTGGGTCCCTCTACAATCCGTTAACCTCGGAAGCGTCGAGGATAGTCATTGAGCCAGCAAAGGTGACACGAATAACTGGAACGATCACGGGCCTTGACGGCAACAACTTCATCATAACGGTTACTCCCGATGGCGCGGACTACCAGCTGGTACTGCTGGTGCCCAACAAGCCCAAGGTCGTCGCCTTGGACGGGGATACCCGAGCAAGCTTCCTCGACCTTCAGACCAATGACCGCGTGGAAAGTTTGACTTACCGTTACGACGACGAGGTAGTGGTGGAGCTGATAGTCAGCTCCCGCTAGATGGCCACGATCTAGTAGCCAGCATCCACGGGGAGCACCGAGCCGATGATTCCGGTGGACAGGTCGTTTGCAGAGGAAAAGGGCAGCCCGTTCCACCTCTACCCTACACTCGGTCATTGCGGCGCAGGCCGGGACCCAAGTGGGGAAGCCTACACGGCCATGATGTGGTAGCCGGCATCCACGGGGAGAATTGAGCCGGTGATGCCCGTGGACAGGTCGCTGCATAGGAATAGGGCAGCTTGCGCTACCTCTTGATGTGTGATGTTACGCCGCAGAGGGGACCGCTCGGCGTGCACCCGCTTCATATCGACGAATCCGCCGATGCCACGAGCTGCCAGTGTATCCAAGGGCCCCGCCGACAAAGCGTTGACTCGTACGTTGTGCTGGCCCATCTCTGCGGCAAGCTGCTTGACCTCGTTCTCCAGCGCAGCCTTGGCGGTGCCCATCACGTTGTAGCCGGGGTACACCCGCTCCGAGGCGTGGAAGGTCATGGTCAGCATGGCTCCGCCCTCCTGCATCAGCGGTCGGGCGTACCGGGCTATGGGTATGAGGGAGTAGGCGCTGATGTCGAGGGCGGCACGAAATCCCTCTCGGGAGGTATTGGAGAAGTCCCCTTGTAGCTCCTCCCGGGCGGCAAAGGCGACGCTGTGTACCACAACGTGCAACTGGCCCATGCACTGGCCCAGCTGCTCGAAGACGCTCTGGATGGCCTCGTCGTCGGACACGTCGCAGGGCAGCACCACGCTCTCAGCCAACTGGTCTGCCAGCTTGGTGACGCCCTCCTTCAGACGCTCGCCTTGGTAGGTGAGGGCCAGCCTTGCCCCAGCCTGCCCCAGCATCTGAGCGATGGACCAAGCAATGCTGCGGTGATTGGCAACGCCAAACACCACGGCATTCTTGCCAGTCAGGTCTAGTGGGTACATACTGCCTTCTCAGTCATGCCATTCATGCCACGTCAGTTAGGGGTTGCAAGATTCCGACTCGCACGAGTATACCATCGCCGTTGTCCCTGCCGGACAGCCGTGGGCCCGACGGCTATCGGCGGGATGCGCTGCCAGCGCCATCCAAGAACCGATCGTACATGCTCCGAATGACCTCCACCCCCACGCTTCGGTCTCGCTTGGATCGCGCCTTATGCACTCTCTCACTGGCACGTACGTAAAGTCGCGGACTTGGAAGGAAGACTCGTGGGCTTGGGCTAACTCCCGAAGTCGGAGTTCATGCTTGGGGTGCAGGTTGGTGTCATCCACGATGACGTCCAGCCCTTCGGCTAGAAATACCTTCACCAAACTGTCCCGAACCCTGATTATGTGCTCCTCGTTGTCCTTGCTCCACATCCCGGCATCCAGCATATCCCGCAGGTCGTCCTTGCATACCCGCTTGCACATGCCCCCCGACTTGGCCACAACACCGCGGGCCCAAGTCGTCTTGCCCGATGCAGGCAGGCCTCGCATCATGATGAGCTTGGGGCGCCTGCCCGGCTTCAACGAGATATATCCTTCATCGCGCAAATCGGACCGGCTTCAGACAGCGGGCACAACTTCCCGGAGGAATGTATCGAGATGCCCCTCTTGGTCGTAAGAGGCAAAGCGGACTATCAACGTACCCGCTCCTGCTCCTGCGTACTCCCTTATGCGCTGCACCGTTAATGCCGGCGGCCCAAATGGGCCCCACCGGTCGCCCCAGATGTTCGCCCCGTAGTAGTTCAGTAGGTACTTGTCGGCTTCCGCAGCGGCCTCGGATTGGTCGCGCTTCAGGTTGACGGTGAGGTAGAAGGCCGACTCCATACTGTCAAAGTCGCGACCACACTCACCGGCGTAGTGGCGCACCTTGTCGGCGACTAGGGCGAACTCGTCGGGGGTATCGGAGATGGAGATGAACCCGTCGCCCAGCTCGGCGGCCCGCTGGAACTGTCTCTCTCGCCCGGCTCGCCAGTGACAGCCGAGAAGCAGGGGCACTCCTCCTAGCTGGTTGGCGCTGGGCTCCATGCGCACCGAATCCAGTTGGAAGTGGCGTCCCTGATGGTCGACCTCTTCTCCCGCGGTCAATCCCTTGGTGATGCGCACCAGCTCTTCCAGCCTGCTGGCCCTGCCCGCCGTGTTGACCCCGGCAGCAGCCCACTCGGCCTGCTGCTCGGCATTGAATGCGCCACCGACGCCCATGGCGAGGACGGTGCGCCCTCCGGCGATCAGGTCCAGCGTACCGACGGCGTGTGACAGCAGCACGGGGTGGCGCAGGGCCGCCAGCAAAACGGCGGTGCCGAGCCTCACGCGCTGAGTGCGGGCGGCCAGGGCGGCCAATGCTGTGATGGGCTCCATACGTGGCTTGGCTGTCAGGCTGTCGCCCACCCACACCGAGTCCAGCCCTGCCTCTTCAACCCGCTCAGCGAGCGCGATTATGGAGCTTGCATCCTTGGGTCGGTCGCCCGTCATCAACAGGCCACGAGTGGGTAGCAACACTCCCAGCTTCAGCTTCTTGTCAGTCATGTCACCCTCTCTTGCACCAGAGTATCCAAGGCACCCGGAGAGCGCTTCTCCAGCGCTTCCACGTCGGCAGGTGTATCCAAGTCAAAGGCCAACCCAGGGCTATTGTAGATGGACGCATTCAGGCCTAGAGCTTGCGCTGATTCCAAGTGCCGCCGGAAACTGCCCGGCCCGAGCAGGGGTTGGAAGGCTGAGCAGGGGGGCAGCAGCAGGGCATTGGTGCCCTCGCTCCGCTCATCGGGGCATATTACGAGGTCCGTGCCGGAGCGCAGCGAGGTGGACACCGCCTGTATCTCCGGCCAGTCCACCAACGCCAAGTCGCCCGGTAAGTACAGGGGCGCCAAACCCAGCTGCGAGGCAGCCGCGAAGTACTGGGACAGGCACTCATTGAGACCAGACGTCTCGTCCTCGTGCCACTGCACCCCGCTCCGCTGGGTCAAGCAACGCACGACTGGCCCGCCTCCCACGACCCAAACTGTGTGAAGGGATGCTCTGGAGGCTTGCCTGATTACGTGCTCCAGCAAGTTCAGGGCCAAGGCCTGCCTCTGCCCGTGCGATAGCCGGGCGGCCAAGCGGGACTTGGCCGCCTCGAGAGGCTTCATGGGGATGATGGCTACCACCGGTGTTGTGGTCACGGCTGGCTCAGCGCCCGGCCAGTTCCAGCACTGTGCGCGCCAAGCTGGTCTTGTCGTCGTCGGTCACCATCACCGTGTCGGCCAATTCGGGGCGCAACCCAGAGTCTGCAACCACGCCTGCTTGGTCTTGGTCAGTCTTGTCCATTACCAGCATGTCGCAAATCCCCCGGTACCAAGAGGCGACACCGGCGCAGGATACGTCGTAGCCCAACTCGCCCATAAGCTTGGCGGCGGGGCCACGCAGGGCCTGTCCGCCGACTATGGGGCTGACCGCGATTCGGGGGCCTCTGAAGTCGGCAATGCGCTCCCGGACACCCGACAGACTAAGTATAGGAGCTATGCTGAGGAATGGGTTGGATGGGCAATAGACCAAGGTGCCGGCTGTCTCCAAGGCCTCCATGAAGGCTGGCGACGGGCCAGCGTTCCCCCTGAAGTCGATGCCCTGGGCCACAGGCTCGCAGCGCAGGCGCACAAAATAGTCTTGGAAGGGCAGGCTGCCCCGGTCCGTGTTGACGATGGTGGCGCACCTCTCGTCGGACATGGGGACCACAGGATGCCATACTCCCAGCCTGAAGCAGAGCTCGGCGGTGACCTGTGAGAGGGTCCAGCCTGCATTCAGCAGTTGGGTGCGGCGTATGTGAGTTGCCAAGTCCATGTCTCCCAAGTTGAACCAGGAAGGCAGGCCATAACGGCGCAGCATGGTGTTGGCAGTGAATTGGTCCCCATCAAGACCCCAGCCGGTCTGTGGGTTAGCCAGACCTGAGAGGGTATACATCACCGTATCCAAGTCGGGGGATACGCGTAGGCCGTGAAAAAGCTCGTCGTCGCCAGTGTTGACCACGATAGTCAACTCGCGGGGCGAGAGGATACGCGACAAGCCCAAGGCCAGCTTGGCGCCCCCTACGCCTCCAGCCAAGGCAAGGACGGGCTGGCGCTGCACGTCCGGCCCCTCCAGCTGACCTCAGGGAGTGGGGCCCGATGGGGCCGCGCTTCTGGGGTGCTGGAAGCGGAAGCCCTCCATCTTCACCATACGCTGGTAGGAGCCGAAGCGCTCCTCTAAGTTCCCCTCAACCGAGTCTAGGGGGTGTTCCGGGTCATTGCCTTCGTCAAACAGACGCAGCTGATCGTAGGTGGTGTGGCGCTCCGCAGGAATCCGGCCAGCATCTCGGATGGCGTGGTGCAACTCACGGGGGCGCACCAGCTGGCCATGTTGGGCGCCAGCCGCAGTGGAAATGCTCTCATTGATCAGGGTGCCGCCCATGTCGTTCACCCCAGCGGCCAGCATGTACTGGCCGAACTTCAACCCTTCCTTCACCCAAGAGACTTGGAGGTTGGGTATCCAGTTGTTGAGCATGAGACGCGAAATGGCATGCACCTTCACCGTCTCCGTGCCAGTGGGGCCTTCCCGCACGCCATCCACCAGCTTGTGGCCGTACATGGGAGCCTCGGTGTGGATGAACCCCAGAGGGACGAACTCTGTGAAGCCGCCGGTTGCCTTCTGGATATCGCGTATCAGGGCGATGTGACGCGCTTTGTGCCCGTCGGTCTCGGCGTGGCCGTACATGATGGTTGAAGTAGTGGGTATGCCGAGCTCGTGGGCTGTGGTGATGACCTCGGTCCACTGGTCCACGGAGATGCGGCCCGGCGAGATGAGGTCTCGCATGTCTTGGTCCAGAATCTCCGCCGAGGTGCCGGGAAGACTGCCCACGCCCGCCTGCTGCAAATCCTGCAGATACTCGCGGATGGTGCAGCGGGAGCGTATCGAGCCGTAGAGCACCTCCTCAGGTGAGAAGCCGTGGATGTGGATGTCGGGCAGTTCCGATTTCACCGCCTCGCACAGCTTCACGTAGAGGTCGCCCTGCATCTGAGGCGGCAGGCCCGCCTGTATGCAGACCTCGGTGGCCCCGAGGTCCCACGCCTCCCGGGCGCGGCGGACGACCTCGCCCATAGGGATAAAGTAGCCTTCCTCTTCGCGGTGGTCGCGACTGAAGGCGCAGAAGCCACAGCGCTTGATGCAGACGTTGGTGAAGTTGATGTTGCGGTTGACCACATAAGTCACCACATCGCCCACCGTGCGCCGCCGTAGCTCATCGGCCACCATCACGAGGGCGCTGAGTTCCAAGCCGGAAACAGTGAACAGAGCCTCCGCTTCCTCGGCAGTTGTGTCTTGGCCCAGCAGGGCTCGGTCTAGGATGGAGGCTGTTCTCGGCTCCAAGGATGCTAGGAGCCTTTCCAAGGAGCCTCCCTGCGCTTGTCCATTAGGCTGATTATCAATTGGCGCTTGCATAGCGTTCCGTGCCCCCTTTTACATAGCCGTCCTCGTCGGCCAGATCGCGCAATCGCTGCGCCACGGGGGAGGACACATAGTCGGTCTCACCCATAGGGGCCTCCGGGTCCATAAAGAACTCCGGGTAGACGGGGAAGCGTGGCTTCAGGATGAAGCCCTGCTCCTCGGTGCGTAGCTGTAGGTCGCCTATCTGAGGCCACGGGGCCTCGGGGTTCACGTAGTCGATGGTCAGTGGTGAAACGCCGCCCCAATCGTTGATGCCTGCCTGCAGGTACATCGGGTAATCACGCTGGCTCAGATTGGGAGGCACTTGCAGGTTGGCGTGGGGCCCCAACACCATGCGTGCCATGGACACCGTCCACAGCATTTCCTCTGCCTCGGCATCCTCGTGCTCCGCCATAGCTGTATCGGGCTTGGCCCGGAAGTTCTGCACGATGACTTCTTGAATGTGGCCGTAGCGGCGCTGCAGGTCGGCGATAGCCAGCATGGCCTCGACCCGCTCTTCCCGAGTGTCGCCAATGCCCACTAGCACACCCGTCGTGAAGGGCACCCCCAACTCACCTGCGGTTTCAAGCGTCTTGAGGCGGGCACGCGGCCGTTTGCTGGGGGCGAACTCGTGGGCACCCCCGGGAGCGCATAACCGCTCGCTGACGCTCTCCAGCATCAGGCCCATCGAGGCGCTGAAACCCTTGAGACGGGCCACCTCGTGACGGCTCATAGTTCCAGGGTTGGGGTGGGGCAGCAGCGTCGTCTCCTCCAGTACCAGTTGGCAGCAGTGGGCAAGGTAGTCCAAGGTGGAACTGAAACCGTGCTCCACCAACCACGCCTTGGCTTCGGGGTAACGCTGCTCAGGGCGCTCGCCCAAAGTGAACAGGGCCTCCGTGCAGCCCAAGGCTTGAGCGGCGCGAGCAACCGCCAGCACCTCGTCAGGGCTCATATACAAACGGTCAGCCTCGTCGGGGCTCTGCCGGAAAGTGCAGTAGCCACAGAAGTCCCGACACAGGCGGGTCAACGGGATGAACACCTTGGGAGAGAATGTCACGGTGCGTCCCTTGCCAGCGTCCCGCATCATTGAGGCGACGTGGCAAAGGGCAGGCAAATCCTCGGAAGCGGCCTCGGCTAGCCGGTAGAATCCCTCCGGCGCCACGCTCCGTCCCTGCAACAGCTCCCAAGCTACACCCGTCAGGCGCTCTTGAAGACCCCCGATGGGGTCATCCAGCGCGCCCAGACGTTCCAACCACGGAGAGGCGTCGATGGCCGTCGTCAATGCCAAGTGTCCAAGCCTCGCAACTGGAATCGCCGCCAAAGCGGCATTGCCAGCCCGCACAAGGGCCAGCAGTCCACTTATTCTAGTGGCTACGGGCATCTCAGGCAACACGGTCCGAATTGCCAACGAATCCCTAAGTTTGCCTTGTAGGCCCGCGCTGACGCCGCTGAGGCCCCCCTTCGCGAACTCGAAGCGGAACTGGAACGCCGCCAGCAAACTTGACTGCCCCATGGCGCACCGCCGTAATGGGGAGCGCAAGGAATTTGTCAGCCCGCGGGCGGTCATCGAGTTGGCACAATCCCTTCCGATTCGGCCCGTGCTGGCTGGTACGCTATATCCAGCATCAACCCAACTCTTAACGCCGCCTAAGTTACGCTGACAGCAAGCGGACACGGCGTATAATGCACCCAATATGGTCCAACAAACATTCGCCGACAAGCTGAATAATGCTTGGGAGCAGTCCCGCAGCTTGGTATGCGTGGGGCTGGACCCCGACCCGCGGCTGATGCCCATCCCCGAAATCGCGACCTTCAACCGGGCTATCGTCGACGCCACTTGGGACTTGGTTTGCGCCTACAAGCCCAACCTTGCCTTCTATGAGGCATTGGGAATGGACGGCCTGCAGGCGCTGGAGGCGACCCTGGGCCACATCAGGGAAGTCGCGCCTCAAGTGGTGCTGCTGGGGGACGCCAAGCGCGGGGACATCGGTTCCACCGCCCAAGCGTATGCCACTGCGATGTTCGACTCCTGGGGGTTCGATGCCCTTACCGCCAGCCCCTATTTGGGGGCTGACTCGGTGGAGCCCTTCATTGAGCGTCCCGACAAGGGTGTTTTCCTCATCTGCCGTACATCCAACCCAGGGTCGGCTGACTTTCAAGCCTTGATGGTGCAGGACGAAGCGGGCTCAAGACCCCTCTACCAAGTGGTGGCGGAAAGGGCCTCTGGCTGGAACCGCCATCGCAACGTGGGCCTCGTGGTGGGGGCCACTCAGCCCGAGGAGTTGGACTTGGTGCGGGAGATGCACCCGCAGATGCCCATTCTCATCCCGGGCGTTGGCGCTCAAGGGGGTGACTTGGAGAGCGCAGTGCGGGGGGGTGTTGATCCCCGTGGGCGCGGGGCCATCATCAACTCCTCCCGTGGCGTGATTTACGCGTCCAAGGGGCCCGACTTTGCCGAGGCGGCCCGCCGCGAGGCCTCCCGGCTACGGGACGCCATCAACGGCATCTTGGAACAAGAGGGCAAGGGTTGGTCCTAGAGCTACGGTTGGGGGATGAACTGCTGCTCAAGCGCACCCACCCCTGTGGCGGTGACCGCTGGTCGGTGGAGCGTTTGGGGGCCGACATCGGGATACGTTGCACCAAGTGTGGACGCAGAGTGATGGTGGCTAGGTCCCACTTGGAACGGCGGGTGCGTCAGGTAGTCCCTCAGCGCAAGGACAATTGACCTCGCAACGGCAATCATCCTGAGGTTGCGGTCCCTAGCTCCTAGGCTGCAACCAAGTCTTGGCCCAGAAGAAGTACTCAGAGGCCGCGGTGGTGGGGAAGAACCCCCGCACTGCCGGATCCATCACCCAGCGGGTGGCTCCGGTCACAGGGCTGAACAGGTAGGCTTGGTCCAACACATGACGCTGAATATTCCGCACCTGCTCGCCACGCACGTCCAAGTCCATCTGCACGGCCTGCTTCTGAATCATGTCATCCAAGGCCGAGTCGTTGTGGGCTGCTAGGTTCCACTGGCCTTGGCTATGCAACACCGACAGCAGGAATCCATTGGTGCTGCTGCTGGGCGGGAGCACTCCCAAGGCGGCCTGATACTGCTTGTCCCGGATGACCCGTTGAGCATACTGGGGAGGCGTGAGGGGTAGTACCCGTGGGTTGAACCCGGCAGCCTCCAGGTCTTCCTTCAAGCGATTTCCCTGCTCGCGGTACAGGTCGCCGAAGTCGCCCACGAGAAGGTCGAACGCCACCGGTCCGTCAGGGTGCTGGCTCAGCAGGTTCTGGCGAGCCGCCGCGGGGTCGGCGAAGTAGGTGTCGCGCATATCCCGGCGTCCCAGCAACCAATCGGCCTTGACGGTAGGTATGCCCACCGTCACGTCACCTTGGCCTGCCCATAGGCTATCTACGTAGTCCCACGGGTCCAAAGCTTGCAACATGGCTCGACGTATCGTCTGGTTGTTGAAGGGAGCTTGGTTGCTGTTCATCGACAGCACCAGTCCGGTGCCCACTTGAGGGACCACAGTAGTTGCCGAGTTGCGTCGCTCGGCCTGCAACTGGGTCCACTCGCTGGGCGTGACCCGGTGGACTTGGGCTTGGCCGACAAGGAAGCCGGCAAGGGCTGCCTGAGAGTCGGCTATGATGGTGGTGACGATCTCATCGAGGAAAGGCAGGCCCTCCTCGAAGTAATCGGGGTTGCGCTGAAGGGTGGCCCCGATATTCAAGTCGACAGTGGAGGCCAGCCAAGGGCCTGTGCCGATGTCCGGCCCTTCCTTCAGGTCACCCCTCTCGTTCACTGCCTCGGCAGCTACGATCTTAGCGTGTCCGTCAGCCAGAGCTAGAAGGAAGTCGGCGTCTGGGAATCTATCATTCAGGTCGATTCGGAGTGTCAGGTTATCCTCAACCTCAATGGCTCTGACGTTGGCGAGCAGCGACGCGTTCGGGAACTCTTCCGGCGAGGGGATGGAATACCCGCAGGAGAAAGCACGGGGCGTCAGCTTGCGCCCGCTCATCCTCTCATAGCTGCAGGCGACATCCTGGGCAGTGAGCTCCCGCCCCCTGACCGGTGGAGCCCCGTGCCACTTAATGCCGGGACGGAGCTTGAAGCGGTAGGAGCTTGGAGCCTCAAATTGCCAGCTCTCACATAGATCGCATTCCAACTCCAGCGACGGCTGCACCACGTCGGCATCCGTGCGTACACGGAGCATTCGGCTGTACACCAGTCCTGGGCCCAATGTGGTCAGGGCTTCTTGCAGGGTCTGATGGACATCGCGGTGGGGGAACTTGGCTGGAGATATGGTTTCCAGCACACCTCCCGCAAAACCGTCGGGGGGCGGGAAGATGGGACTGAAAATTCTAGGCGTCGGTGCGGGAACCGGTGTGGCGATTGGAGTCACCACAACAGTTGGCGCCAGAGTAGGCATCGGCGTTTGCGTGGGCAGCGGCGTGGATGTGGGGGCCTCAGCAGTCGGCGTTGGAGTGGGTGTCGGGCTGGGCGTGTCGTCGCCGCCACCACAAGCTAGAATAGTGAGTAAAAGAATTGGCGCAAATAAGAAGGCTGCTCTCCGGACGAATCCCATCCACCCGCTCCTGAACTTGTCCCTAAGTTAAACCTTAGTATAAAGTAAATGCCCTGAACTTTTTCAAGGATAGGCGGTGCGATGTTTTTATGTGATTCGCACACCCACCTCGACCAGTACCCCCCGGATGAGCTCTCCCAGATACTGGAGCGGGCCGAAGGGGCGGAGGTCGACTTCATTCTCTGCGCTGGCACCAGCGTGGCCTCCTCGCGGGCCTGCATCGCGTTGGCCGAAGCGAACAAGCCCCTTTACGCCGGTGTCGGCATCCACCCCATGGACGTCAAGGCCCCGGTGGACGAGGCCACCTACGATGCCTTGAAGGGCCTCGCCCTTAGCAGCGGCAAGGTCGTGTGCATCAGCGAGATCGGCCTCGACTTCCTCCCGGAGTCGCCCGACGTGTCGACCCAGTACCAAGTCTTCCGCGAGCAGATACGTCTGGCGAAGGAGCTCCGCCTGCCTATCATCTTCCACTCCCGTGAGTCCCACCCCGAGGTGCTGCAGGTGCTACGCGAGGAGCGCGTGGGCGACATAGGCGCGGTGATGCACTACTTCCAAGCCGACGAGGCCACTGCCCGCGAAGTTCTGGACCTAGGCGTGTACATCTCGCTGGCCCGCCCTCTGACGCGTTTGCCGGAGTTGCAGGAATTGACCAAGACGCTGCCTATGGAACAGATAGTGCTGGAGACCGACGCCTACCCCCAGCCCTTCAAGAAGCACCGACACAGCTGGACCGAGCCCCGCCATGTCCGCGAAGTAGGCTCGAAGCTGGCCGAACTAAAGGGCATGGACCTGGAGGAAGTCGCGCAGGTCACCACGGCCAACCTGATGCGATTGTTGGGACGAAGTTAAGCCAACTTGTGCTCTAGTTCACTCTGCTGCTAGCTGAGCTAATGACCACAACGCTGTCGGACGCCAGTTTGGAGCGACTCCAGTCCTCGATTATTCGCAGTTGGACATGAAAGTGTTGCAGCGACGAGGCCTCCTGGGGTGCGTCATGGGTGATATCCACCACCTCGGCCAAAACCACGGCGTCCGCGAACTCTTCCATGTCTTCAATGTACCGAAAGTAGTTCGGCCACTCGAAGATTATGATTCCCACATCAGGGGTTGGGGTTAGAGTATCGATAGGAGCCTCCGGCACCCGTTGTAAGGGAGTGGTCTCTTGCTTTGTCGCTGTCGGGGGACTCACCACTGTGCCTTGCACCCCAACCGACTCGGGAGAAGCCATGGTCTCTTCCACCCCTAGCGTCGTCGGCGCGACCGTAGTCTGCGGTGGGGGTAGCCCGTCGCCACCGCAAGCGGACAGCGCAAGCACAACTACTGCCATCGCCAGTAACAACTCACGCTTCATAACCCTCCAATGCTAGCAGAAGCCTCTGGCAACCCCTCCCACGGTTGCCTATTGTGTCTGCTATACTGCTGCCCATCATCTCAAGATAGCGAGGGTCGTCATGCGTTGGGCCTCCCGTGTGTCGGAAAACCCATCCTTGGAAGAGGCGGTTCGCGAGTGCTGTGACCATGCGCGGCAGGCCCTAGCAGGGGAGAGCCCTGACTTGGCCGTTGCATTCGTATCCGGCCAGCACTCGGCGGAGTACGAATTCCTGCCCGATCTGATCAAGCGAAACCTAGGTGAAGTGAGGCTGTTCGGCTGCTCCGGTGGCGGGGTCATCGGTGGCGGGCGGGAGATTGAGAACCGGGCCGGCTTCTCGCTGACCGTGGCCCATATGCCTGGCGTAACCGTCAACGGGTTCCATCTTGAGGGAGACGAACTGCCCAGCTTGGATGCTGGCCCCGATGCTTGGAGCAAATTGGTGGGCGTCGAAGCTGGCGAATCACCCCCGTTTCTGCTGCTCGCCGACCCGTACACCTTCCCAGCCGCCAACTTCATTTTGGGGATGGACTACGCTTATCCCGCCAGCGTCAAAGTCGGCGGGCTGGCCAGCGGTGGTCAAGGTAGCAACGCTCTCTACCTAGCCAACCAAGTCTACTTTTCCGGAGCTGTAGGCCTCGCCTTTGGCGGCGACATCACTGTCGAGACAGTCGTGGCCCAAGGCTGCCGCCCCATCGGCAACTCCATGAACATCACTGGTTGCCGCAACAACATTCTCACCAGCCTCGACGGCGAACCTCCCATGGAGGTGTTGCAGAAGCTCTACCAGAGCTTGGACGAGCGGGACCAAGGGCTGATGCGCTATTCCCTCTTTTTGGGCGTAGTGATGGATGAATTCGAGGACAACCCCCAGCAGGGAGATTTCCTCATCCGCAACCTCATCGGCACCGATTCCCAGTCTGGCTCCATTGCCATCGGCGAGATGCTGCGCGAGGGCCAGCTTGTGCAGTTCCACCTGCGTGATGCGCTTACGTCTCGCGAAGACTTGGCAGCTGTCTTGGGACGCTATGCATCGGACCACACCAGCGCTTTGCCGCAAGGAGCGCTAATCTTCTCCTGCTTGGGCCGTGGGGAACACCTCTACGGCCAGCCCGACCACGACACCAACCTGTTCCAAGAGGTCTTAGCCCCCATACCCTTGGGAGGCTTCTTCTGCAATGGGGAAATCGGCCAAGTGGGAGGCACCACCTTCCTACACGGCTACACCAGCTCCTTCGGCCTATTCCGCCCCCGCAGCGGCTAGAGCCCCTTCCCGCCTCTTCGCGCCTAGGACGACTTAGAGATATCCCCTTCCCCCTCAGGGGGAAGGTTGCGATGGGGAGCAAGGCCTAGCTGAAGCCGCCTCCCTTGGTCATACTTTCCACTCGATATCGGCTCTCGCTGACAGGACGTGACTCAGAATGGGACTACTGAGATCTCCCGACGCCATCCGCGTAGGCATCTGCGCCTCCTTCTCCGGCCAGTTCCAAGTCCAAGGCGCGCAAACCCTTCAAGGCGCCGCCGCTTGGGTCGAGGACACCAATCGCTATGGAGGTGTCTTCGTCCGCGACCTCGGTGCCACCCTCCCTCTCACCCTCATCCACTACGACGACCACAGCAGGGCAGCCGATGTCCGTGAACTCGTGCGCCATCTCGTAGTCCACGACGAGGTCCACCTCCTGCTCGGCCCCTACTCCAGCAGCCTCACCATGGCGGCGGCCCAAGTGGCTGAGGAGCTGGGCGTAGTCCTGTGGAACCACGGCGGTTCCGCCGACAGCATCCACCAGCAGGGTTTTCGCTGGACCGTCAACATCCTCAGCCCTGCCGGTGACTATCTCACGGGTGTCCCAGAGCTGGTCCTTCAGACCAACCCAGCCGCCGAGCGTTTGGCCATCGTCCACTCCTCCACGGGGGCCTTCTCGCGTTCCGTTGCCCAAGGGGCGGCGGAGAAGGCCTCGGAGTTGGGAATCGAACTGGTCTTCCAAGAGACCTTTGACTCCCCTGCCACCGATTTCGCGCAGTTGCTGGAGCTCGTGGAAGCTTCCAGCCCCGACGTGCTGGTGGGAGTGGGACGTATAGGAGACGACCTCTTGCTGGCGCAACAGCTACCTACCCGTATCGAGGCCATGGTGGCATTGGCAGCCACGCCAATTGAGCAGTTCCGCGATGCCCTCGGCGCGCGGTGCGATGGGTTTGTGGGGCCGAGCCAATGGGAGGCCTCGGTAAAGCTGAACATCGACTACGGCCCTGATATGCGGGATATCACACAACGATTGGGCCAGACCGACTACCCGATGGCCCAAGGCTATACAGGCGGTTTGGTGGCTCAACGCTGCATCGAGGAGGCAGGCTCCCTCGACCAAGCTGCCCTCCGACAAGCAGCCTCAGCCTTGGACTTCACCACCTTCTATGGTCGCTTCAAGCTCGACGCCACCGGGCGTCAGGTGGGCCACCAAGTGGTGCTCATCCAGTGGCAGAGGGGGCGGAAGATTATCGTCTGGCCCCCTCACTTGGCCCAAGCTCTGCCGGTCGGCTGATGGGTACGACAATAAGCACCGCCGTTGCCACAGCAAAGATAATGGCGGAGTAGTAGAACAAGGTATGGATACCCAAATGGTCTATCATCAGGCCCACTCCTAGGGGCGAGCCCGCCAGCACCAACCCCTGAATCCCTGTCACCAGCCCCATGGCCGTAGCCTCGGTGCCCCTGCCCGTGATGTCCAGCACACTGGCCTGCAACAACTGGCTCAGCGTATGAGAGAACGGCCCCATCGCAGCGAACAGCAGGGCTAGGTACAGCGCGTTCTCGCCTGCCATCACCACCAGCACCGCCAAGCCTGCCGAAATCAGCAACCCAGGTATGATCACCGGCTTGCGCCCCACCTTGTCGGAAATCAGTCCCAGCACCGGCCCGAATATGATGCCGAGACCGATGTACAAGGCCATGTCAACGCCTACCCAGAAGGCTGGTTGGTTGGCCCCGTCCTCTAGATACTTGGGTGCCCAGTTATTGAGGGCGTTGAAACCGAGCCCTCTCAGCAGCAGCACCGCCATGATGGCAAGGATGGCCGGACGGCGAATCAGCCGGGAAGCATCGCTTATGCGTTGCCGCAGGGGTGTGGCTTGGGGAATGCCTTCCGTTGATGACCCCACGTTGTGCAGCGTCCAGAATATGGGCAGCACCATCAGCAGGGCAGGCGCCACGAAGATGAAGAGGACGTACCTCCACTCCCCCCCGCCCTCTTGAGAAATCAGCAGCCATAGCAACAGGCCCGCCGCCAGAGGCCCCACCGTGCCGCCGACGTTTCCTCCAGCACTATGGGTCGAAAGGGCAAACCCCCGTTTTTCCGGGAAGCGTTGCGACAGCAGGGCAAAGGCAGGCAGGTGCCACACGCTGCCAGGAAAGGCAACAAAGGAAGCAGCCAGCACCAGCACCCAGTAGTTGGGCGAACTGCCCGCCAGCGCAAAGGCCAGCGCGATGCCCACCATGCACCCAGTGAATATCAGGCCCCAGTATCGCCTGAGGGCATCGATGATGAACCCCAGTGGGATGTTGATGGCCCCCTGCGAAAGCTGCCTGCTGGCCAACAGCAACCCATATTGCAGGTCGCCAAAGCCCATGTAATTCTGGATATATGGCAGCACTACGGTGAAGCTCTGGGAGAAGCAGTGGGCCATGGCATGGCCCAAGGAGAGGTTCACCAGCAGAAAGCGCCTGTCATCTCGTAGCGAGCCTTTGGGAGGCTCCCCAAAGGGCGCGCCAGTCAGAGGCGTGCTTAGCCTAGGACTTGTCACTCATTGAACTCCAGACGCAAAGAAAACCTGTGCATTCTAGGGGCGACCCGCGCGGACTACAAGTCGCGTCGGGACTACAAAGCGCGCTGGTAGAGGGATCCCGACGCCTCAGCTACAGCAACCCCCAGTACCTCCCCAACACCCTGCCACACCCCTCGCAACTCACCAGATTCAGCAGCCCGCTGGAGTCCACACCGCGCACAACGCTCACCGTCGCCGGGTCGGTCGAGCAAGCGTCACACCCAAGCGACCCCAACTGCGTCACCACCACCATCGGAATCTGCCAGGAGCAGTGAGGGCAGCGGTACTCCGCCACCCCATCGGGCATCACCCGCACTTGGGGCGAGTCCAGTGGCTCAGAGCACTCGGGGCACCGAGGTTGTCCGGGCAATGGTCTCCTTTGGATGTGCGCCCGTTGGATGTACTACGGTCGGGATGCACTACGGTTCGATGCGCAGCGGTCCATATTATGCTAGGTAGGCCGCTGTCGTTTGACAAGCCCAAGGCAGCATGGTATACGCGCTTCAGAGCGTTCCCAGAGCCAAATGCGCAACGACCACACCGGAGGGCAGCTATGGCAACCCTGACAAGCAACTTGGTGCATCACGACGGCTCCATGGCGAACCGCCAGATTTTCTCCGACCCCGACATCTACAAGCAGGAACTGGAGCAGATCTTTGCCCGCTGCTGGCTCTTCCTCTGCCACGAGAGCACCATCCCCAGTCCCGGCGACTTCTTCTCCACGTATATGGGCGAGGACCCCGTGCTGGTCACCCGGGACTCAAAAGGCAAGATTGGCGCGTTCCTCAACGTCTGCCGCCACCGGGGCAACCGCGTATGCCGCGCCGATTCCGGCAACGCATCCGCCTTTGTCTGCGCCTACCACGGCTGGACCTATGGCAACGACGGCAAGCTCATCGCCGTGCCCAGCCTCAAGGAGGCCTACTACGACGAGTTGGACACCTCCAAGTGGGGGCTCGTCCCCGTGGCCCAACTCGACACCTACAAGGGGCTGGTATTCGCTACTTTCGACGCCAGCGCGCCACCCTTGGACGACTGCCTCGGCGACATGAAGTGGATGCTCGACGTCTTCTTCGACCGTCGCGAGGGCGGCAGCGAGGTCATAGGTGGTATGCACAAATGGGTGGTGCCTGCCAACTGGAAGCTGGCTGCCGAAAACTTCGGCGGCGATGCCTACCACCTTCCCTGGAACCACCGCTCCGCATTCACCGCAGGCTTCGCCCAGAGTTCATCAGGCCGCCCAGTCACCAGCGGAGGACGGATGCTGTCACCCGGCAACGGCAACAGCATCGTCATGATTGCCCCCGACGATCCCACAGAGCCGCCGGTGTCAGTGCTGGAGCAATACGAGCGCTCCATCCAAGCCGAGGTCCATAGCCGGCTGGGCCCGCGCTTCCAAGTGTGCAACCCCATCGTCGCCCGCGTCTTCCCCAACTTTGCCATCAACCGCAGCATATCCCGCACCTTCCGCGTCTGGATGCCCCGCGGCCCCGAAAAGATAGAGGTATGGGCTTGGGCCTTCGTCGACAAAGAGGCCCCCGATGAGGTGAAGGAACAGACACGCTTGGGCGTCATACGCGGGTTCAGCCCGTCGGGCACCCTAGAGCAGGACGACATGGACAACTGGCAGGAGTGCACCCGCACCTCCCGCGGTGTGGTATCCAGACGCATGCCACTGAACACCACCCAAGGCCTCGGTCACGAGGGCTACGACGAGTCCCTCCTCACCTACGCCAGCGACTACCGCTTCAGCGAGGTCGCCAACCGCGACTTCTACCGCCACTGGGCCCGCGTCATGGAGTCCGACGACCTCGCCTGGACCACCGAGTTCCGCCGCTAGCCGCTACGTCCTGCCCTCTACGTCCGACCCCTACAACTTGTAAGACGGGTCCTTCCGGTCGATGGTACGCAGGAGCCAAGCCCATTCCAAGGAGGCGGAGTCGCCGTCGAACCTAGCGGCCTTCTCGATGGCGGAGATAGGTGCTTGGCGTATCGCCTGCCCAGTCGATTGCGCCAGCACCTGGATCTTGCAGGCCAGCTCTAGCTGCCACATCCTGATCCACGCCTCAGCCACGGAGCGCCCCACAGTGAGCAGGCCATGGTTGCGCATGATCATCGCATTATTGCCACCCAAGTCCGTAACCAGCCGCTCTCTCTCATCCACATCCACCGCAACTCCCTCGAACTCATGGTAAGAGACGCGCTCATGGAACTGGTATGCCTCCTGCTGAAGGGGCAATAGCCCTTCCTCCAGCGCCGACACCGCCATCCCATAGGGCGTATGCGTATGCATCACGCAGCCCACATCATGCCTCGCCCCATGGATCGCCGAGTGGATGACGTACCCCGTGAAGTTGATCCGGTGCTCGCCCTCTTCCAGAATGTTCCCGTCCATATCAATCTTGACCAAGTTCGAAGCTGCCACCTCTTCGTACCCAAGCCCATACTCATTGATAAGGAACTGGTCCTCCATACCAGGAACACGCGCAGTGATATGGTTGTAGATCAGCGTCGTCATCCCGAAATGGTCCGTAAGCCGGTACGCAGCAGCCAACTCCACCCGAGCCTGCCACTCCGCATCCGAGCAGCCCTGGGCCTTCCCCATTGTCATCGCCATCTCCTCACTTTAGTCCCTCCATCGCGGAACCCGCTGCCGCGGAACCCGCTGCAAGACTCGACATTCTACCGAAAAGGGTCCTGAAATCACCACGGACATGTTCCACGACTTCCCCACCAGCATGTACACCAACCGCGCCGACTTCGTCTTCACCATCTCCCGCAACTTCGTGCGCACCATCCAGACGCCCCTCCTCATAGCCCTCGAAGACGTCCCTGCCCACCCCCACGCCGTCGCCATGGCCTAAACCCTCATAGTGCGGGACGTAGCCAGCACACTCCCCGCGATAGCCCGCCACCGCTCGCGTGGCATCGCAAGTCGCGGCACAGCCTGCGGATAGCTGTCAAACCGGTGCGTAAGCTGCCGTCCTCCCCACCGCTCCGCCACAACGTTTCCTGCCTTGCGACCAAGTATCCTATGGACTACAATACAGTAGTGGTCGAGATACGCCAGACCGAGGTTTACGCTCGTTGGTTTGGGAGGCTTCGGGACAGGCAGGCCAGGGTGCGCATCGACAGCAGCATCAGACGGATGTCCTTGGGCAACTTCGGCGACGTGACGCCCGTCGGAGAGGGAGTATCCGAGATTCGCATCGACTACGGCCCCGGCTACCGAGTGTATTACGCACAGAGAGGCCAAGCCTTGGTCGTCCTTCTGGCTGGAGGCGACAAAGACAGCCAAGACCGGGACATACAAAGAGCACTGGAGCTCGCCAGAGGACTCTAGGAGGCAGCTATGGCAAAGACGCAGACTCGGCCGTGGGACCCTGCTGAACACCTTGAGAACGATGAGGACATGGCGGCATACCTGAACGTCGCTCTGGAAGAGGGCGACCTGAGCCTGATCATGGCGACCCTCGGAGACATCGCTCGCGCCAAGCGCATCACCGTGGTGGCACAGGAAACGGGTCTGGGCAGGGAAAGCCTCTACAAGTCGCTGTCCTCCGAGGGCAACCCCGAGTTCGCCACCGTCCTGAAGGTAGTCCACGCCCTCGGACTCCGCCTCCAAGCCACCAAACTAAGCTAATTCCCGCCACCCCTACGCCGTAAGCCGGTACGCAGCAGCCAACTCCACCCGAGCCTGCCACTCGCCATCCGAATACCCGTGGGCCTTCCCCATTGTCATCGCCATCTCCTCACTGTCGATTCTCCATCAGGGAGGCCTGCTACACGTCTCGCTTCTCCGCTACGGCGGAGCGGGAGGCAGTATCTCCGGAGTCATGCCGACGCACCCCTACAAGGTCGCGATGGAGGTTGCCAGCCTCGCCACCGACTCCGAGGAGGCCTCACTTACTCCACCCACTGCAGGCCCAACTCTTCGCCTTACGCCGAGCACGAATGGGCCTTGTAGTCTTCTTCCAGCGCGGCTTACAAGTATCCGTCAGTGGCATTACAAGCTCTCGCAGGGACACGGCAGGCTGATTGATGTTACTGCTAGCGGTGGCAACGCCCTCGTCTCGATCTCTAGGTTAGGTGATGAAAGAATACCGAGAGGTCTTCACACAGTTCTTTCTCGTTTTTTCGCTGCTTCGCCCGGATAATTTCGTCGCACGCAGCATTTATTGCCTCTTCTGGCGTGCGCCACGAGCCCTTCCAACCACTGGGATGATAAATCCTGTAACCATAGCCGTAGATTTCATCGCTTGCTTTGACGGTCAGCTCCATGCCTTTCCCCGTCACAACCAGCTCGCATATCTTCGCAGCATTGTTTCCTTTTGTGACAGTAAATTCCTCTTCTTTGAATTTGTAGGGCTTGCTCTCCATCAGACCTCCTTTACAAGGTACACTATTGTTCACTCTCAAGTTGTCCCAGAGCAACGTAAGTCGTGGGGGTTGCCCGCACCATGATGCAGCATCGGGGGAAACGCGAGAATTGAGAGTTAGATCTAACATACTCATTAGGCTGCAATAGCTAGTAGCTCCTCTAGGTCCAGTGTGAAATCGAAACTAAGTTGAATTGGACGCAAAGGGCTCCGGTTTTCATTGAAACTGTCAGCATCCATCTTTAGTTGATGGCAGTCGTCCACGATCTGCCTCCGTCTCTGCTGGAAAGCGATCTGCATATGATCGCGAGAGGCGGTTCGAATATCATCCCAAAGGACCATCTGCTCTCCTTCTTTCATGACACGGGCCGAATGCTTCGTCCGAACCCTCCGACCCTGAGGGTCAGTCATGTACTCGTCACGTAGTGCGCGGGAGAGCTGTCTGGCACATTGACTGACCAAAGCTCCTCGCTGTGGTTGCCAAAGTTTGCGGGGAACGGCCCACACCGCAATTTCCCTAGCGCTGGCAGGCCAAGGTTGCCCATCTTCTCGATATTTGCGAACGACATTTTGCAATTGTTCGACGTAAGGCGCCATAACTCAGGTCTCCTAAGAATACGGATTTCAATCGGTTAGCTGAGGCACGGAATATCCCCAGCCATCCGTTAGCGCCGCCCCGGTCACGAAATTACGTACCGGCACAAGCAGTTTTCTAAAATTTGAGTATCCAAGCTCCCCACGATACTGCAGCTGACCTACTACGATTCCAGGATGCACTCCCATTCGCGATGCGAATCCTCTAATCGACTTGTTGGAGTAAACGGGGCCAGCACGAACAATAAAATCTCCAAGTTCCCCTTGATCGATCAAGGCCTGAGCGGCACTGACATCGATTTGCCTTTCGTATTCCGGTTGGTCCGCAATCCGTTCGCCGCTGTTTGTATCAATCGATGCGTTAGCATTAGACAGGCCATCTTGGTTCTTGACATGCCCCAACTCGTGTATCAAGGTGTGCCAAAAGTAATCTATGCGATCGTACCTCATCGAGATGGCCACCACCGGCTCATCATTGGAAAGCCAGAAACAGGCGCCGTCTATGCGAGAGCCCCGGAATGGTTCTACCACCAGCAGCCGAATTCCAGATTCGGCTAAGAGTCGTGGCGCATGTCTGGTTTCCTCTGGATCAGCAGTGAATTTGCGTAGCTCTTCGATCACGGTAGAGCAATGGCTCGGAGAGTAACGGCTTACTGTCATTGCTTCGGCGATTTGCAGGGCACGGTATAGCCAGGCAGTCTGGACGGGAGTCTCGGTGTGATAAGGAGTCGATTTCCTAGCCGCATGGGCATAAAATGCCGGGGCAGCTTCCAAAGTGTCGGCATGAACGAACTCCATAAATCGCTGTTCAAGAGTACTGATGCTCTCCGACGGCTCCAGCCATCGCCTCTTCACCATCTCTTTGATCGGTCCCAACGAGTAAAGGCGCGCGCGCCTCTCCACAGTGTCGGTATCACGTGTGCGAATCTGCGATAGTCGATACGTGGATTCCAAATTCATCCAAAACTGTGCGCTAGTACCAAAAGCCGCCGCAATACCGTTGGCAGTCTCTGGGGTTATGCCACGCTTTCCCATGATGATCTCGTTCACAAGTCGAAGCGGGCGCCCCAAAATTTCAGCCAAGTCCTCTTGAGTCCACCCACGCTCTTCTATTTCTTCCCTGATGAACTCTCCAGGGGGGAATACTTCAGCAGGTATTTGTTGAGCATTCATAGTCTTTCCTCGGTCATCAGTGGTAGTCTTCGATGCCTACAATAACGACCGTCCTCACTTGGGACTCGATTTTTATTTCAATGATCAATCTGTATCGGTCATTGAGTCGCATTGAATAGTTGCTTGGATTAGATCGCATCTTTTCGAAATGCAGCGACTTCATCGCATAGAAGTCCCGCTCATCGGGTGCTGATCGGATCATCTGCATCCGTTTACGAAAAGCCTTTACGATTGCTACTGCATGGCCCGCCGTTGCACGTGCATCGGTTTCGACCTGCTCAAGGTCTTTATCGTCAAATTGGACATCCATCTCCCAATCCGAGAATACTTGGATTCTGTAATGATGTCAAGTACCATTGTTACAAAATGTGTAAAAAAGTGTTATTCTATATTCGTATCTGCTCGGCCGTACCGCTAGCGACTACCGCTCCAGCAAGGTCATCAAACTTCTACCGTCGGGCCCTCCGCATGGAATCCGACGACAATCCCCTAGACCACCGAGTCCGCCGCTAGCCGTCAGCTACGGATGGGCGAAGACCCCCATGACACCAGCCCATTGACGTGCCTCCCCCTCCCCCTTTAATTTACCTATGGCAGGGGACTGACCCCTCAGGGTCGCCCTGCCTTTCTTTTTTTGGCCCGGCTTTTTATGGAGAGCGTGATGAGGCGGAGGTGCGGCAGAACGCGGAGCTCCCGCAACGCAGACAAGTAGCGCTCAACGATGGTGGTGAACTTGGAAGTGGCGTCCGCCATGGCCACCATTATACCGAACCCTCCCGGCATCTCCCCATTGACGGTGCTCGTACATAAGTTCTATTATGGGCCTATGCGCCATAGATTCTCTGCAGCCCAACCCAACCCCAAAACCAGAAAAATGGGACCATCCACTCAGATACGCCACAGATACGACCGTGAGACCAATGAGACCGCTTTCAGATACGAAAAAACACGTTTTAGCTACGACAATGGTCTCACTCCAGCTACGAAAAAGGACCACCTCGCAGCCCGTCCTATCTGCGCCCTAGGACACCACGGTACAACCACCCGCTTCGCGGGAGGCAATGTATCAAAGCTGCACACCCCCCAGCCTGTGTCCTCTGAGGACCCGACGAGCCGAAAATGCGGCACCACGTGGCAAGCTAACTCAGATACGACCCTGCGGCACATGCGGCATTTCAGACACAAAAACCTTGATTTCAGCTATGTCCGTTGCCGCACCCAGCCACGCGTGCGCCCCAAGACACACCCTAATGCCCTAAAATGCCAACCAACCCGAACACACCCCTCGCACCGCAACCCTAGGAGGACATCATGACCAGCACCCAGCAGCCATACGCCGACTTGGTAAAGGCAGCCATCGATGAGGCCCGCGATGAACTCGTGGCCGTCAGCAAAGACATCCACGCCCACCCCGAGCTGAACTACCAAGAGACCTACTCCTCGGCAGCCCTAGCCACTGCCCTTGAGCGCCACGGCTTCTCCGTCGAACGGGGCGTTGGAGGCGTGGAGACTGCCTTCCGCGCCGAGGCCCAAGGCAATGGCGGCGACGGCCCCACAGTGGCCTTCTTGGCCGAGTACGATGCCCTCCCCGACATCGGCCACGGCTGCGGTCACAACCTCATCGCCATATCCAACTTGGGGGCCATGCTCGGCGCAGTCAACGCCCTGCGCGACTTGCCCGGCAAGCTCGTCATCCTAGGCACACCTGCCGAGGAGGGCGGTGGCGGGAAGGTGCGCATGATCGAAGGAGGCGCGTTCTCCGACGTCGATATCTCCCTCTCATCCCACCCGTCATCCAACATCACCGTGATTCCCACCAGCATCGCCATGGACGAGAGCTGGAGCTTGGCCATGGTGGGCTACCGCTACGCCTATCACGGCAAGGCATCCCACGCCTCCACCGTGCCCCACGAGGGCATCAACGCCCTGAACTCGGTGATCCACCTCTTCACCGGCATCGATGCCCTGCGCCAGCACCTCAAGGAGGATGTCCGCATCCACGGCGTCATCACGGACGGTGGCAAGGCCCCCAACGTAGTCCCCGACTTCGCCGCCGCCAACTTCATGCTCCGCTCCCGCGACAGCGCCTACCTCCTAGAGGTTGTGGAGAAAGTTAAACGCGTAGCCGAAGGCGCAGCCCTACTGACGGGTGCACGTCTGGAAATCGAGGATGTCTATCCGCTATACGAGAACGTGAGGCCCAATGAGGCCTTGGCCCGCACCGCTTTCTCCAACTGCCCCCAATCAGGCTTGGAGGTACACGAAACCAAGACCAATCGTGGCGGGGGCGCCTCCACCGACTTCGGCAACGTCAGCCAGCGGATGCCCTCCTACTACCTGCGGTTCGCGGTGAGCGAGGAGCACGTCCCAGGCCACTCCATTCGCATGACCGAGGCCGCCATCACCGACCTAGCCCACGAAAACGCCATTGCCACCGCCAAAGTCCTAGCCCTCACCGCCTGCGACCTCCTCACCAACCCGGAACTCGTGGCCCAAGCCCGCAACGAGTTCGCCGCCCGGGGCTAGGCTAAATCTTCGGCATCCCGAATATAAAGATTGGTCTCCCGGATGCGACAATGGATTTCTTCCAAGCCGTCGGTGATGCCCGTATAGAAGCAATCGCCGTGCAAGCGGGTCTGGCGAGAGTAGTAGCGGCCCACTAGGGTCTTCACACGATTGTCATCGCTGGCTAGCTTGTCCAGTAACCTGGAGACAACAGGGGTCTTCTCAGCTTCTTCTCAGGTACTGGCGAGAATCAAAGCAGTCGTGGACCCCAAGGTCGCGGCGTTGCTACCATCGGCTGTCCCTCTCGCTAAGCCTTACCCTACCCGGCCCCCAATGCGCTTAGCAGGGACGACACCCCATCCAAGCGCCCAACCTGAGCGGCGCACTTCTTGCGCAGTTCGCGCAGGATATGCGGAGCGGGGCGCAGACCTTGGTGGGATGTGGCGACTAGGTCGGCTAGAGTGTTGGCGGGCAGAGGGACGTTCCAGTAGAAGGAAAGGAGCCAAGCCAACTCGCGTTCGTTGGTGGGGTCTGGGATGTCGTCGAGGTCGAAGATGGCATCGGTGGTCTTGGTGTAGCGCAGGATGCCAGCCTTGTCCTCAGCGTCCCGCCCGTAGTAGCGCCGCTGCTTCAGTTGATGCACCCGGCTGGTGTAATCATCGCGGCCGTATATCTCCCGCGGCAGCCAGTTGCTACGCAGGTCCATCACTTCTCGGCCCTCGGCGTCGACGATAGCCACGGCCACCTCAGAGCCTAGGGTGACGTCCAACTCGAACTTGACGGCCTCGCGGAGCAGGGCCTCCTGAAGCATCAGAGTCAGGTCGCGGGGTATCTTCTTGTAGCTGGCACCGGATGCTTCGTCGTTGGTGTCGGCCCCCACGCCTCCCGTGTTGAACACGTAGTAGGCTTGGGGCATGCCTCCCCGCTCCATCTGCTGCAGGATGTGGTACATGAGGCTGGCGTTCTCGTCCTCCAGCCCGATGATGAAGGGGTCGGAGAAGTATTCCACGTAGGGCCGGCCGATGGTGCCGGTGGCGGCGCCCATCTGCACGGCCTCGCCATACATGAGCACACGGATGTACTGCTCCAAGGTTAGGCGCAGCAGAGGCGGGGCCACAGTATTCTGTCGCATCACCGCCTGCCAGAAGACACGGTCCGTCTCCGCCATGGGTACATGCACCGAATCGTTGGTGCGCCCCGCAGTCATGGCCTCCAGCACATGCTTCGCGTTCTTCCTGTCCAGCAACCGGGAGCGCGACAGGATAAGGCGCATGTTCCGCACTGGGTTGGCTAGGTAGTTGGGCAGGCCTTGGACGACGTCGATGGGCACATTCTCCAGCGCCTCTTGTGCGTTGGGCGTGTCGGTCGTGCCACGAACCACGTCGTAGGTGATGGGGTCATCGTCGCGAGTGAGGCCGAAGGGCATGGCATAGAGGCAGTTCTCCGTCCCGTCAATGCCATGAGTGATGCGTATACCGTTGTCGGCCCGCTGCTCTTCCTCCGGGAGGGGCTGCAGCAGGACGATGTCGTCGTTCATGGGGTAGACCCCCTCGTCGGGGTCGGTGGGCAGCGACAGCGCCTTAGCTAGGTCGCTGTCCTTGAGGTCGATCATGATGGTGAGGGTGCTCTTGCCGTGGAGCGAGGGGCCAATGGTCACCAGCGCAGTGTTGTTCATATGCCCGCTCAGTGTCTTGGCCCGTGCCACGCTCAGCGCCGCTTGCACGGCGATACCATTCCGCTGCTTTACTTGGAACATGGCGATGGAGAGAGGCCCCATCTTGTGCTCGCCCATGTAGTCGAACCCCAAGTGCAGCGACAACCCCTTGGTTGGAGCCTTGAACACCAGTTGGGTGATGTCGGCTTCCCGTATGCGGGACTTCAGCTCATCAGGCAGACCGAGATCATCCAGCCAGCAGGGGATGGTGACCTCTAGGATGTCTGGCTCGCTGGACAACTGGTCGGAAGGGAGGTCGAAAGTCAGTTGGCGCCACATGAAGGGAAGCTGTAGGTAGCGTGTGCCGAAGAGCATCTGTCGTGCATGGTAGGAACGGCCGGGCGCGTCGCCGATTTGCCGGTCCGTCTGTACCACGGTATCGCCCTTGGCCAGATGACTTCGAAGGTACTCGACGGCATAGGCCAAGGCCTCGGCGAATAGGGCTTGATTGGCTTCGCTGAACGCCGCTTCAGGGTCGCGGTTCCGGTCGTACCCGTCGACGAGATATTTGGTGAGGTCGGGGCGTCGCACCACGCCGAGTTGGCTGAAGAAGCCCAACCCGCCGGTATCGAGGCGCACTACCGCTTCCGCCCAAGCCTTGGTGGCAGCCCGGCCCACGGCGTTAAGCTCTGAGGCCTCCTGCTCAATACTCCCGGCTTCTGCTAGGATGCGCTGTTGCTCTGCCTCTGGCATGTCCTGGAAGATGGGCATCCGGTCCACAAGCCATTGGTCGGCCGGGTTGAAGTATTCGCTGTCCGGCGAGTGGCCCCTCTTGGCGAGGGCTACCAAGTCGTCCAGTACCTTCTCGAAGTCGAGGTTTATAGGCGGCCCAGCTAGCGGCGAGACACCTTGTTGGGAAGACGGGTTGTTTACATTGGTCAATTGGGATCGGCTCCGTCGGTATTGTGCGTCGAACGGCTACAGGGCCTATCGACAAGGCCTGCCTATCCTACACCGTGGCCTCATCTTACGCAAAACACGCGGGGCGTGACCTTCGGCCTGTTCAGGTTACACCCCGGCGCGAGTCTCGGAGGCAAAGAGTTGGTCTGGCGTCATCGGCTTCTTGACGATGCCCTGCTCGTATACATACCCCATAAAGGTCTCCAAGGTGTACCGGTTCGCCTCCAACCCGTAGGGGAAGGGGTCCGGGCCCAGTATGGCGAGGTCGTCTTCTATATGCTTCACCAGCCACGGCAGCATGCAGTAGAGGGCGCCTGCCCGGGGCAGCTTTTCTGTTGCTTGAGCCTTGGCCTCGGCAAAGGCCTTGTAGATGTTGGCCGCGACCCAAGGGTGCTCCTCGTATAGCTCTCGCTTGATGACCACGGTATGCATGATGGGGAAGAGCTGGGTGCGCTGGAAGTACTCCACCTCCAACTCGTAATAGTTGGGGAAGAGACGCGCTATGTTGGGCGAGTTTTCCCTGACACACCTAGGAGGATCGGCCCCCATTAGGGCGTCGATCTCACCATCCTCCAGCATCTGGCTGAGGCACTTGTCGTTGGGGATGACCTCAGTGCGAATCTCGCTGGGCAACTCCAAGGGCACGCGCTCGGAGTACGTCCCTGGCACATCCCAAGCCCCGAAACACCACTCTACTTCGCTGGGAGCAATGCCGTAGTCATGCTGTAGCATAGCCCTCTGCCAGACCGCGGCCGTCTGCTGGTACTCCATAGCTCCGATGCGCTTCCCCCGTAGGTCGGGTGGGCCACTTATTCCAGCCCGAGAATTCACCCATATCTCAGAGTGGCGGAACTTGCGCGAGGGGAACACGGGGATGGCCACCAGCCGTCGGTCGCCCTCGTCGGTGAGGTGGCAGAGTGTGGAGAGGGAGAACTCGGCGATGTCAAACTCGGCATGCCGTGCCTGACGCCGGAAGAGTTCGCTGGGCAGCATGGGCAGGTAGTTGATCTCTATGCCATCAGGCTTAATGCTCCCGTTCTGCAGGGCCATGGTGCGGTCGTACTCCCCGCAGGCCAACGTCAGACTCAGCTTCATAGCAGCAGACCTCCCTTTGTTGAATCCGCCCGACTTGGACGGCATTTATGCTTGTTTGCGAGGAATTCTAGGAAGTAGGCCAAGGTGGGTCAACGGGCGTCGCGCCTACTCCACAGGCACGAACAACTCTTCAAGAGGCACCGGGTGCTCCATGAGGCCCTGCTCCACGAGGTAGCCGGTCAGAGTATTCAGGATATGGCGGTTGGGTTCAAGGCCGTACACCCAAGGGTCGCCTTGGAATACTTCGTCCATCTCCTCCAAGTCTTGGAACATCCATGGGAGCATGAACCGCAGGGTGCCCGTATTGCGCATCCGGGTCATCACCCACTCTTTCGAGTGCTCCATAGCTTGGAAGATGCTGCGAGCCACCCACGGGTGCTCTCGGTGCAGTCCCTCCTTCAACACCACGGTGTGCATGATGGGGAACAGGCCCGTCTTGCGGTAGTAGTCCTGCTCCACCTGACGGTAATCGGGAAAGAGGCGTTGAACGTGGGGGCTGACGCCAAAGGAGTTGGGCCGGCGCGCCCCCAACAAGGCGTCTATCTCCCCGCCGGCGAGCATGGCGCTGAGGGTCTTGTCCTCGCCGATGAACTGCAGGTCTATATTCGGGTCTGCGTCGGGTTGCACGTCCAGGATGTCCCGTGGTCGTGGTCGGTTGTCACCACCCTCGAACCAATGGATGGACTGCAGGTCGACGCCGTACTCGTGCTGGAGGATGCCCTTGATCCAAACGGACGCTGTCTGCCGGAATTCGGGAACTCCCACGCGCTTGCCTGTCAAGTCCTGCGGGACGCGTATGCCGGAGTTGATGTTGACGAACATGAAGGCGTGGCGGAAAACCCGCGAGGGAAAGGCGGGTATGGCCACAAATGGGAACTCGCCCCGGGCCCGCAGGCTCATGTACAGGGCCAAGAACATCTCCGAGACATCGAACTCTCCGTCTTTGACCATCCGGTCCACCAGAACGGGTGGCGGCTCGACAGCCACATAGGTGAGGTCGATGCCGTCTGGCTGGATGATGCCGTTGCGTAGGGCTTCAGTGCGGTCGTAAGGACCGCAGCCGAAAGTCAGCGAGAGGTCTGTCATTGCCATCCCCTAGCCCGGCATCGGCTCGTCAAACTCTTCGCTGGCAGCGAGGGCGGCGTAGCGTCGTTCGAGCCAAGATCTCCATTGCTCATTGGCCTCGGCCCGAACCATTCTTCAAGTCTCTTGGCGAGTACCACGGTAAGCCTCCACGTCTCGGTCAGCCGCTACTGCCAGACCTGCCTAACCCAATACCACCGCAGCGAGTTATTGGGTTGCCTCCAGAGTCGTTAGCCACAGCCCTTCCTGTTGAGTGGCATTGGTCGCTATGAAGCCAATGCCCATACATGCTAGAACGACGAATATAAAGGAGTGCAGGTTTCTGTAATCTCTCCACACATCCGGATTGATTCCCGTGGTTCCATCCTACATTATGCCGGGCCTTCCACGCATACGTCCTTGGGACGTTCAGGGCTGGGCGCCTCAAGCCACCAAGGCACCAAGCTACCCACGGGGAGGGTGTCACCGACCACATGCCATTAGGGAGCCTCTGCTCAAGTCGCTACGCGTCAGCTTTGCTGTAGTCAAGGGGCTGACACACGATTCACGATTTTTGCGTTTTCGTAGCTGATGCCTGTGCAATTTGTGACGTCCTTGTAACCGGTCCATATCTGAGACATCGTAGAATCCCCCCGGTGGCGGATGCCTCTGCATTTGGGACTGGGCCGGGATGCGACAAGATGCGGGCGGGGGTCTATGCGGAGGATAGGCGGGAAGGGCGGCCGGGGTCAACGGGCGGATGTCATGGGGTTGCTTGCAGAAGCAGTCGTGCCAGTCTGAGACCCTTCCGGATACCGGCTTTCGCCGGTATAACGGAGTTGTTCAGACCATTCCTAGCTTGTTGACCCTCTACATACGCTATGCTAGCATCCCGACACTCAAGGCAAGACTGTATGAGGCTTTCTATTCGCAAATAGAGCTTATATCTGGCAATTCCCTCTCGTACCCAGCCGTGTGGAACCTATCGCGTAACCGGAGGTCTGCCGTGCTTACTGGTCGGAGGATTCGCAGCTTCGTTCTAAGCACAGTCTTAGTGCTGCTACTCTTGCTCCTCGCCTGCGGGCAGGAGGCTACTCCAACTTCCACGCCCGCTATCGATGCCGACGCCATCGCCGCCCAGGTTCAGAGCGCAATGCAGCAGGCCATGGGCGACCAGCCGGCAGCTGACGCCCCGTCAGCGGAGACCATTGCGTCTTTGGTGCAAGAAGCCGTAGCAGGCTCAGCGCCGTCGGGCACAAGCCCTGAACAGCTACAGGCCATGGTGCAATCAGCCGTGGAGGCCGCCGTGAAAGAGGGAGTGTCGTCGGAAGATCTCCAAGCCGTGGTGGCGCAAGCCGTCCAGTCCGCTGTTGGCGAGGCCATGACCACTGAAACTCCCTCGGCGGCGCCGACGCCCGACGCCATGATGCCCGCCAAAGTGGAGCCCTTCGGCGTCTTGGATGTCGGGCATCCCGAATTGGGCGTTATGATATTTGTACTGAAGAACCAGCCTTATCAAGCCTTCCGGTTCACCAATACCATGGGCACCCACGAGACGTTCTTCGCCCGGGCGCCCGATGGCAGCCAGATACCCCGCGTGGTCGAGGACTGGACAGCGGAGGAGACGCCCGATGGCGTCACCTACACCTTCCACTTCCAAGAAGGGGTCAAGTGGCATGACCGGTTAGGAGATTGGGGCGAACTCGATGTCGATGACATCCTCTTTTCCATCGAGAACATTTCCAGTGAAGGGACGCCACACGCCGCTGCCGGAGGCATCCGCAGGATTTTCGGCTGCGATGAGTGCGAGCTGACCAAGGTGGACGACCTCACCTTACAGCTCAAACGCCCCAGCGCCACTTTTGAAATCACTTGGCACGTTAAGCACCCTACCGAATCGATCATGGCCGTCCATAGCAAGAGGCACTATGAGGCCGTGGGAGAGGACGAGGCCAACCTGCAGCCGGTAGGTACCGGGCCTTGGGAGGTCATGGACTTCCGCGCCGACGACTTCATCCGCATGAAGGCAGTGCGGGATCACTGGCGTCACATCCCCGAGTGGGACGAGATGGTCTGGCACGGCATTCTGGAGGAGTCTACCCGTTTCGCCAACTTCCTCACAGGCGAGTTGGACACCGGCAAGTTCACCTTGGAATCCGTAGCTGCCATCAAAGATGAAACACTGCCAGGGGTCAAGTACATGACCCTGCCGGGCTCGGTACTGGAGTACGTGGTGATCACCGGTCAGCAGTACAACTTGGACCACCCGTCTCATCATCCCGACGCTGAGGGCAAGGTGAGGGTGCCCGTGGGCGACGACCCATTCGACTGCACCCAGCCATGGATTTCCTGTGATCGCGACGTGAACTCGGAGGAGTGGCAGCAAGCCCTCAAGGTGCGCAAGGCCATGAGCCTAGCCATCGACCGTCAGAAACTGGTGAACAGCTTGGCCTTCGGCGAGGGGCGGTCCCGATCTGTCCTATTCTGGACAGGCCACGAGACGCGCTTCAACCAGCTGGGGTTGGACGAGCTGGTGCATCCCTACGACCCAGACGAGGCCCAGCGCTTGCTGGCGGAAGCGGGCCACCCCGACGGGTTCGAGATCGGCATGACGTTGGCCCTGCGTGCCATCGAACAGGCGAAGTCGGTCTGCACGATGTGGGAGTCGGTGAACATCTCCTGCGTCCAACGACAGGTCAACTTCGGCTCCTACCGGCCCACGCTGGTAAGCCGCGTAGCCCAAGGGACTTGGGGGCTCAACGTCGCCCCGCAAATCGAGCCCCTGTGGATCATGGCCCTGTTCCACGACTCCAACAACTCCTTGAACGTGGGGTTCGAGCACCCCGACTTCCAAGCGCTGCTGGACGAGGCCAACACCCTGATCGATGACGACGCCCGCTTTGCCAAGCAGGCGGAGATGTCGCGCTGGATCTTCGATAACGTTATGCTATTGCCAACCTACGAAGCAGCCGCCGTTTGGCCCCTTGGGCCCGAGGTGGCTGCGTGGGAACAGATGGCGGGAAGTCCTATACTGTTGAGCAACTGGGAGGACGTGCCCCATCGCAAGCAGTGACCGCTATCTGCAAGCCAATACGAGGTGAAAAATGTTCAAGAAGATAGACCATGTGGAGATTATCACCGATGACATGGCCGCCAGCCTCAACTTCTATTCCAACGTGCTTGGCTTGAAGGAGAAGGTGACCCAGCGCGTGGAACAATCGATACTGGGCGTACCTATGGATATCGTGATGCTGGAGGTGGGCGATCAGTGTGTAGAGCTGATTTCCTATGACGGGGGCAACCCCGGTGCCAGGCCCCAAGGCGAGAACCTAGGTATACGGATGATGGCCTTGGAAGTAGACGATATGGATGAGACCCTAGCCTACCTCAAAGGTCATGGCGTGGAGCCCACTTGGGGCCCGCGCATCCAGGAGGGTTGGTATGCTAGGGCGGAGATCACCGACCCCCACGGGAACCGCATCGAGTTGCGCCACTGGTACTGAAGCGTGGTATCGAGGTCACTGGACCAGGCCCAGCGGGGCGGTGAATGTCTGGCAGTCAGCACTTGATTTAGCAATTTCACTAGGGGAGCGAAGAGATGGCAGAGTTGGTATTGGGTCTAGGAGTATCCCACAGTCCTCAGGTAAGCATGGTCCCGGAAGCGTGGTCTGCTCGCGGCGAGCACGACAAGAACAATCCCGGCCTCATCGGCACCGACGGCATCGTC
This sequence comes from Dehalococcoidia bacterium, assembly GCA_965263155.1. Taxonomy (GTDB): domain Bacteria; phylum Chloroflexota; class Dehalococcoidia; order Lucifugimonadales; family JAAXIE01; genus JAAXIE01. The sequence continues at coordinate 3,428,450 of OZ253586.1, read as the reverse complement.
TCCAATTACGAGGACCTGCTGGCCCGTACTGATGTGCAGCGTATCGCCAAGGAGATAACGCCAGAGAAGTTTCAACAGCGCTTCGACCAGAACCAGCGAGGCGTGGCCAAGGTCGTCGAGGCCCTCTACGGGGCCAACCTTGATGTGCTGGTAATGGTGGGCGACGACCAGCAGGAGTACCTTCAGGACGACAACATGCCGGGCATGTCCGTCTACTGGGGCGATGAAGTGATGGTCAAGGGCGTTGGCCCGTCCACATCCGTCGGCAACCGTCCGCTGGTGGGGTACCGGGAGGACAATCAGGTGGTGCCCACTAACTCCGCCTTAGGCCGCCATCTCATCGAATACCTAGTGGAGTCGGAGTTCGATGTGGCCTGCTCCAAGTTCCTCGACCCCGACCGTGGCGGTCGTTCCCAAGGTGGAATCGGTCACGCGTTTGGGTTCGTCTATCATCGTATCTTGACCGAGGGCATGATACCCACGGTGCCCATCATGGTGAATACCTACTACCCGCCCAACCAGCCCACCCCCAAGCGCTGTTTCGACATGGGGCGGGCCATCCGCGGGGCCATAGAGTCGTGGCCCACCAACGCCCGTGTGGGCATCCTTGCTTCCGGCGGCCTGAGCCACTTCGTGGTGGATGAAGAGCTGGACTACCTAGCCATGGACGGCATGAAGGAAAAGAGCATCGTCAAGCTCTCTCGCCTGCCCCGCGAGCGCATGGACTCGGGCAACTCGGAGATACGCAACTGGGTGCTGACCACGGCAGCCTCCGAGCACTTGGACATGGAGATTTTCGACTACGTCCCGTGCTACCGCTCGCCGGCGGGCACCGGCTGCGCCATGGCCTACGCCAAGTGGGACTAAAGGGTGAGAATGAGAGGAGTCTGGGCATAACCCAGACTCCTCTCGATGCTGACGTGTAAGGTAGGCCTCTGACGAATTACTCCAAGTCTGGAGCACTTCCGTCGGCCATCTGGACCAGACGTGATATTTCCGCGTTATCCCGTTCTCTTGTGTCTCATTGTAGATAGCGTCGGAACAACTCCCGAGTCAGTTGGAACGCGGTGACAGGAATGCAGGTTCCTGACAGGCGCCGATTACCGCGTATCAGAGGGCTTCTTTCGCAGGCCAAGCCAAGCGATGCCAATCATCAGCCCTACGACCGATAAATCAGTCGTGTCAGGTGATAGCCCACACCTTCCGCCAGACACGTCAGGCCGAGGGGCGGACGCACCCTGAGCGGGCAGTCGTCCCGTTCCTAGGTCGGCCAGCTCGGCCTGATCATGCGCAGCCTCCGACCGTGTACGTGTCCGGCTGCATAGACTGACCGTCGAGCCGTCGCGGGAATAGACGACGTACTCGACGCCTTCGACGAAAGTGAATCCGCAGCTGGCACCGCTCCGAGCTGTCGTGAGGTATATCGTCTAATAGTTGGACCCCTTCCAGACGGTCCTGACATCGAACTCGACCATCGTAGGATCAGAGCTACTCCAACCGAGGAGACCCTTGTCGGATTCGCGTACCGAGACGACTTGGCCCATAAAGACCGCTGTGGACTTTGCCAATTCTTCGGAAGGTGAGCCGGGAAGAACGCACGAGCACGCGTAGCTTGGCGCAGGATGCAGGACAAGCCAGAGTCCGATCAGTGGAGCGATAAGAGCAACGCGGACGACTATGGGATCGAAGTTGGAGGCCATGAGGCACGACCCAAATCCAGACTGGGCGCCAGTCTACCCTCTCGACGCTGGTGTTGTTGCTAGTCCAAAAGTAGTTCAGTGGAGGCGAGGTCGGTTATGGCAGCGTCTATGCGCTCTAATGAGTTGCGGAGATATTGACTGGCCCGACCACCATCGAAATCGCAGTAGCCTCCTGTGACTATCCAAAAAACAAAGATTTCCAGCATCGAAAGCCGGTAATCAGACAAGCACTCTTCAAACGAATAGCCGCTTACACCGTTGCTCGCGAGGGTGGAGTAGTACGCGTGGAGAAGGCCCAACTCTTCGTTCCTTCGCTGCTGCGGAGGGAACGCGTCGCTGATGAACGTTGCAACATCGTAGGCGCCTCTGCTTCGTGCGCAGAACTCCCAGTCAAAAACGATTAGCTGAGCCACTCCTGAAGGTGAGCGGAAAAAGCAATTGTCGAGGCGATAGTCTCCATGGATGATCGTCTGGGGAGGCTGCGTGAGTTGGGCCTTTATCCTTGGGACTTCGAGACTCAGGCGGTCTCCGAGCAGTCGCAAGCCTTGGGGCATGCCGTCCCCAGCTTTCTTTTTCAGGGACTTCCAAGCGTCGGCGTATACCTCTTGGTACAGGCGGGACTCGGCATCTTTCAGTGGCATCCAGTCCAATGTGTCCAAGAGTGGGTTATTCCACCAAACGGCTTGGAATCGGGCCAATTGGACTAGGGAGTGCTGGGCCTCGCTTAGGGAGCAGCCAGCGATGCTATCGCCTTGGCGATCGCTGCTCACATCCTCCAACAGCAGGATGGCGCCCCCGTTTGCTGAATCGAACCCACCGTAGTACGTATGCGGGATCTGTATGTGGCCATTGGTTGCGACTTCCTGATAGAACCTGACCTCGCGACGGTCCAGCCCCAGTTTGCCGGAGAGCATCCTCAGGCCGGGGTCTGTGGAGGGAAGCTTGACTATTATGGTGCGGGGCAGGTCTAGGGAATCATCATCGTAGCGCAGGTGCAGGCGGACCACATGGTTCATAAATCCGGTGCCCCCGGCTATGGTCTGAGCCGAGTATCCGGTCACGGAAGCGCTACTAGAGGTCTCCTTGCCATGGAGCGCCTCGGTCAGCCATGAGGGGGTGATCCCTTGGAGGTCTTTGGGAACTGTCGGACCGGTCATCTCCGTACTATGGGTGGCACAGCCTGTCCCTCAGAAGACATGCGCCTATACTGCCTATAATCATGGGATTTTGCGCGCGAATAGGACGCAGTGGTCCATGGGCTTGGGGTCAGTGAAGTACATGACTCCCCCCAACTTGTCCTCCTCCACTGGAATCACGCTTAAACCATTATCTGACAGGACAGCCGTCACCTCATCCAGACCATAGAGTTGGAAGGTCCTGTCGGCACCGTAGTCCTTATCATAGACGGTTGCGATTTCCCGTCCTACCTTGAACATAAGCTGCAGAACACCGTTGGCCTTGAGTAACCTAGCGAGCCCCGGCAGGGTAACTCCCAACACTATGTCTGGGGCGATGTGCTGGATGACGGCGTTGCATAGAACGAAGTCGAAGGAAGCATCCGGGTGGCTGAGGGGCTCGCGGAGGTCGGCGACGGACACACGCTGCGCGATCTCTGGGTGGAGCCTCCGTGCCTCGAGAATGTTCTCCTCTATGGAGTCGACTCCCAAAATGTCGTACCCCATTTGCCAGTAGAAGAAGACATCGCGAGCACCTGCCCCGCAGCCGGCATCCAGTCCCCGAGAGCCTGTGGGCACCAACTCTTGGAGGCGGTGCATCAGGTCCGTATCGCCTTTGAGGCTTGGATGGGAAGCGTTGAGGTAGATGGACTGCACGAAGCCATGGCTTACTTCGGCGTAACGCTGTGCGTTATGCCTGTAGAAGGTCTCGGAAAAATCGGGTTTTTGAGTCATGTTTGAAATGTACCTCAATAGACTGGAAGAACTAAATGCGGAGTTCCAGTCGAGGTGTCAGTAGGCGGTCAGGCACCTCGGTCTCTCGCATGAACTTGACCAAGAATTGATGGAGGTCTCTGGCATATGGCGTGTGTGTTCCTACCACGTTGTTCGTCTGGCTCGGATCGGACTTCAGATTGTACAGCTCCGACAGGCCATTTTGTGGGCTGTAGAGCAGACTCCACTCACCGGAAGTGATGGTGGTGACCGGATAGTCTGAGAGGGGACGAAGCAGGTTGTCCACAGAATGTACCGGATCGCCAGGATTGGCGAAGGGAATGCTGCTGACTACATATTCCCGCCCCGAGATAGAGGCATCCTGAATCTTGGGCAACAACGAGTTGCCCTGAACGAAGGCCGGGATTTCCATCTCCATCAGATCAAGTACGGTCGGCATGATATCGACCGCCGAACTCAGGCCTTTGTATGCCCCTGGAGATACGCCGGGCGTGTAAATCAGGAGCGGGAGGTGGATGAGTTCTTCGAACAGTGGGGAGTAAGTCCACTTTGATCCCGGCTCGCCATAGGTCCGAAGCGTCCCATCGGGGAGCTTGTCTGAACTCATCTTGCCAAAGAGGCCGCCGTGCTCCCCAAAGTAGAAACCGTGGTCCGTGGTGAAGATGATTGTCGTGTTTTCCATGAGGCCCATGTTCTCGACGGACCTCAGCAAAAAGCCTAGCCATGTGTCTACCATGGTGACTTCACCACAATATGTGGCGTGACTTTTCTTGAGCTGCTCTTCGTCGTATCCCGGCACGTCATGCCAGTTTCCGTACACTGGGAGCATGATCTCGCCATCGTATCCCGGCCAGTAGAGCTCGGTGTAGTGGGACGGAGCGTCCCAAGGTTCATGCGGGTCCCAAGTGTCTATGTAAAGGAAGAAGTCCTCCTTGTGGTGGTGTTCCAACCACTGCATGGCGGTCATGAAGGTCCGTGGGGCATTCCGGTCCGACTCGTAGCGCCACGCCGACCGGACGTCCAAGGATTCGTGATGGTAGCCGGGCTTGGGAATCAGGGACCACAGAGTATCCTGGCCCCTGTTCATGAAAAATGACTGGAAGCCCCGGTCGTAGTTCATTCCGTCTCTTAGATAGTAAGGGGTGTCTACCGACGCCGCCGTGTGAAGGCCGTGCCCAGCCAGCATCTCCGCCAAGGTGGTCACACCTGCGGGTAGAGGCTCCCACCCCATGAAGGAAATTGTCCAGCGTCCGGTGAGATGGTCTGCCCGGGTGGGCATGGTGGGGAATCCAGCGGCGTAATGGCTATCGAACCTGACTGACTTGGCTGCTAGCGCATCGAGGGAAGGTGTTCGGATCGTCGGATTGCCGTATGCCCCTAGGTGATCCTTGCGGAAGGTATCAGCAACTATCCAGATCACGTTCATGTTTTGGCGCTCCCACTATCCCCTTCCGGCAAATGTACCACAAGTCGCTAGGTCCGCGGAAACCCTAGCCTGAACTCTGACACTGATCAGGTCGCCCAAGGACCATCGCTGAGGGATCAGCGCGGGCAGGAAGCGCATGGAGTGGGGCCCGAGGCTTGGGGGCTACTGCGCTGTCCAGCCGCCGTCGATGGCGAGTTCGCTACCAGTGACGTAGGAGGACTCGTCGGAGGCTAGATAGAGTACGCCGTAGGCCACCTCTATCGGCTCGGCGTAGCGTCCCATGGGCGTGCGCTCCAGCATGACGCGGTTGCGCTCCGGGTCGTTGCGGCTGGCCTCGGTGAGGGGCGTGGCGATGGGGCCGGGATGCACCGAGTTGCAGCGTATGCCGTCGGCGGCGTGCTGTAGCGCAGTGGTCTTGGTGAGGAGGCGCACCGCGCCCTTGGAGGCTTGGTACATGGGGCTGCTCATTTCGGCTCCGACTATGCCCCAGATGGACGAGATGTTGATGATGGAGCCACCGCCAGCCTCACGCATGGCAGAGATGGCGGTCTTGGTGCCAAGGAAGACGCCCTTGGCGTTGATGTCCATCATCCGGTTCCAGTCTTCCAGCGCGGTGTGTTCCAGACGGCCGCCGCCGCCGATGCCAGCGTTGTTGACCAGCACGTCCAGCTTGCCGAACCGGCTTACCGTGGAGGCCACGACGCTCTGCCAGTCCGCTTCGCTGGTGACGTCAAGCTTCAGGAACAGGGCCTCCCCGCCAGCTTCGTTTATCTGGGCTTCCAACTGCCTCCCCTCGTCCTCCCGTACATCACCGATAACCACTTGGGCGCCTTCCTGAGCGAACAGCCGCGCCTCGGATGCCCCCATGCCGCGGGCGCCACCGCTAATCAGGGCCACCTTCCCTTGCAGTCTCACGGCATTGCCTCCCTATCTACGGGTCGAGATGTGGACAGTGTAACACCGCCATTGGTCTCGATGATGTCCGTCGCTGGGCATGGACCTGCATCTTGGCGGCAACTCTCTCTCCCTTGACGGAAGAGGGTTGGGGTGTGGGGTGTATCCGCGATGCACAGGGTTTGGCGGGGTAGTTGAGACGAGGCGTCTCATTGTGGTCTCGGCGAAGCGGCCATGCCAGATACGATTTGGGTGGTGAGTGAGACATCGTTTGTAGCTGAGGTGAAGAGTTTTGTGGCTATTTTGTGTCTCATTTGTTTCACGGGGGCCTGTTTCAGATACGATTTGGGGGGTGGCTAGTGAGACAGCGGTGGCCCAAGTCTGGACTTGAAGGGTGAGGGTGAAGGGGTTGGGCTCTACTCGACAATGGTCGTAGCTGGGAAGTGCTTTTTTGTATCTGTGGTGTGTAGAGTTTGTCGAGTGAGGGTGTTGGTCCAGCTTGGGGGTCGTAGCTGAGAATGGGACTCGACAGTGTAGTGGGGAAAGGCTTTTAGGGGCTTGGGGCTGGTCTGGTTGGGTTTCCACGGATGTTACCTCCCTAAGGACATTGTGGCCGAGAAGATTGTGGCTAAAAGAAAACGCCGGGGTGACCTGTAGGGGTCAGTCCCCGGCGCGTTCTAGGCTGATTATAGAACAAATGTACGTGTGTTGTCAATGGAGAGTGTCATGGGGGCGTGCGTTGGGGTGGAAGCTATTGTCTAATCGTGAGGCGGAGGTCGAGGGTGTCAAGGACGCGAAACAGGGTGTCGATGCGTGGGTTTCCTTCGCTGGAGAGGGCCCTGTAGAGGGCCTGACGGCCCAACCCACTGTCGGCAGCGATGGCGGTCATACCCTTGGCGCGGGCGACGTTGCCCAAGGCTTTGACGAAATAGTGTGGGTCATTTTCTTCCAGTGTCGCGTTGAGGTACGCGACCATTGCTTCATCGCTGTCGAGGACCTCTGCGATGTTCCAGGGGGTGTATTGTTCTTTGGTCATGGTGCCTCCCTAGAGTTGTTCTACCATCCTCTGAGCACGCGAGATGTCCTTCTGCTGGCTACTCTTGTCTCCCCCACAGAGCCGGCCCCGTGTTGATACGAAGCTCTGTGACCGCGCGCCCTCAACCGATCTGTGGTCGCCGAAATTACCTTCGGCCATACGGTCGATGCCGTACTGGGATCAATGCACGAGCTTGGTGGTCGCGCAACTGAAGGAGCCATCGCCAGAGGTCCCGCTGGCGAGGACCTCGTATTCCATGTGCAGCATGTCCTTTATCGGGGACAATGCGTCAAGCCTTATCCATATGGCCGGACCGCCGGGCCGTGGGTTCCCGTCCCCGGATCGTCGTGCGGGGCAGGTTATTCGCGGGAATGATGGAGGTGGGATGTCCTTCGACTAAGTGGGATGGCGCGCGCGGATAGCACGTCATCCCACTTTGCTCAGGACGAACGGAAAGGACGGGTGTGGGGCCTCGGATAATCAAAGGCGCCCCCGCAGCTTGCACCCAAGGCGGTGTTGGTTTAGCATCGGCCTACATTCGCGGGTTGTGCCCGTAGGATCTCTTGGCGGGAGGTGAGCCGTGGCCCAAGTAATCGGTCAGAGTGTCAAGAGGATGGAAGACCGGCCTCACCTTGTGGGTCAAGGGGCTTATTCCGACGACATCCAGATTGCGGGCACGCAGTGGGCCCACTTTGTGCGCAGTCCTCATGCCCATGCTCGCATACGCAGCATCGACACATCAGCCGCCTCGGCCCACCCCAGCGTGACGGTGGTTCTCACTGGGCGGGATGTGTATCCCCGCTACAACACCTACCCCTTGGTTGCCATACCGGGCATCCATGTGCTGGCGCCCTACGCCTCCAACCGCCCGCCTTACTACCTGATGGCCGTGGACAAGGTGCGCTACATGGGGGAAATCGTGGCCATGGTGGTGGCCCGGGAGCGCTTGGAGTCGAGGGATGCCGAAGAGCTGGTGCGCGTGGAGTACGAGATACTGCCCTCGGTGGGCGAGCCTGAGGATGCCATGCGGCCCGATGCGCCCGCGGTGCACGATGGCTTTGCCAACGAGGCTTTGGCTTGGAGCCGGGCTACCGACAACATCAACCAAGCCTTTGAGGAGGCCGAGGTCATCATCCGGCAGCGAGTCGTGAACCAGCGCATACACGGCACTCCCATGGAGCCTAGGGCTGGAATCGCGCAGTGGGACCAGCGCACCAACACCCTCACGATGCACGCCAGCACCCAGACGCCCCACGACCTGAAGGAGCAGACCAGCACGGTGCTTCGCCTCCATGAGGACCAAGTGCGCGTGGTGGCCCCCCATGTGGGTGGAGGGTTCGGGCCAAAGGCCCACGGCGATCCGGAGTACGTGCTGCTGGCGGCCGCCTCTATGGAGGTGGATGCACCCGTGAAGTGGGTGTCAACCCGCACCGAGGAGTTCTTGGGCATGTCCCACGCGCGGGGCAAGGTGTCACACTTAGAGTTGGCGTCTACGCGCGAGGGCAAGGTCACCGGTATGCGTGTGCGTCACTATGCAGACCTCGGCGCCTACCCCAAGGGCCCCGAAACGAGCCTCTCTATGGGGTCGGTAATGTCCTGCGTCGGGGCCTACGCGATACCGGAGGTAGACTTGGAAGTGCACGCGGTGTACACGCACCGCACGCCTGAAGCCCCCTATCGTGGGGCTGGTCGCACTGAGGGCATTTTCCTCATTGAGCGGGCCATGGACATCCTGGCCCGTGAGTTGGACATGGATCCGGCGGAGCTACGGCGACGCAACTTCATCCCACCGGAATCCTTCCCTTACACCACGCCTTCGGGCGATATCTACGACAGCGGCGACTACGGCGCAGCTTTGGAGAAGGCTCTGGAGGTGTCGGGATACTCCAGCCTGCGCGAGGAGCAGGCACGCCTGCGCCAAGAGGGACGCTACTTGGGAGTCGGCATCAGTTCTTGGCTGAAGTCCGGCGGCATCGGCCCTGGGGCCACCGACCCAAACAGCAGCGCTTGGGAGTGGGGCCGGGTGCTCATCGATCGCGGCGGCAGTGTCACCCTCTTCACAGGTGCATCGCCTCATGGTCAGGGGCTGGAGACGACCCTAGCCCAAGTGGCTGCCGAGGTGCTGGAGATACCAGTGGAGAGCATCAGGGTAATCGCTGGCGACACCAGCTTGGTGGCCCACGGCATCGGCACCTTTGCCAGTCGCAGTATGGCCGTGGGAGGCCCGGCCATACACAACGCCGCTCACAAGATACGCTCCAAGATGATACGTGTAGCAGCCTACAGGCTGGGAGTGCCTGTGGAGCAGGTGGTCTACGAAGACGGAGCCTGCTCGGTACAGGGGCGGCCTGACTCGCGTATGACCATGGCAGAGATCATCGGGGCGGCGCACCGGATCGGCGCTAGGCCGGCGGACGTAGAGTACGGCTTGGACGAGAGTGCCTTCTTCCAGCCTACAGGGGTCACCTTCAGTTCCGGCACCTATGTGGCAGTGGTAGAGGTCGATGTGGACACGGGTGATGTGGACATACGGGACCTGTTCTGCATCGACGACCAAGGCGTGGTAGTCAACCCCCAGATCGTCGAAGCCCAGATACACGGAGGAGCGGTACAGGGTTTGGGCCAAGCCATGTGCGAGCAGGTGGTCTACGACGAGTCAGGCCAGCTTACCACTGGCACATTCTTGGACTATGGCCTGCCTACGGCAGAGATGGTGCCTTCCTTCGTCACCGAGACCGTCGTTACTCCGACCTACCTCAACCCGTTGGGCGTGAAGGGCATGGGTGAAGGTCCTACAGTGGGCATGCCTCCCGCATTGGTCAACGCCACGGTAGACGCGCTTGCTCCTTTGGGAGTGATGCACATCGAGATGCCCTTGACCCCGGACCGGGTGCGTCGCGCCATCGAAGAAGCCCAAGGCTGATCCAGCCCTCGAACGGGCAACCGTTCTCCGGCCCGGGTTCCGTCGGAGAGCGGTTGCAGATTGCTTTCCTTCGGCCCAGCTTTACACTAAAATTTAGCTGTACTTAACGAACAACCGCGCACTATTCAACAATCTCTACAGCCCCAGGGAATACTCGGCATGATTACTCAGAACGGTGCGAAAGCGTCGTCAAAGTTCGGGGCCATATGGGCTTGGGGAATGCGCTCCCACCTCTCTCTCTCGCAATTCCCACAGCAACCGCTCTTAAATAGGCTGTGTCAAACGACCCCGGCCCGCTTTCTCTGGAACATCCGCGAGCTGATGCTGGCCGCTGTCGCGTATCTGATCTACATGTTGGCCCGCAAGGTCATTCTCAGCGACGTAGTCCCTATCGCAACTGACAACGCTCATAAGGTGGTGGCGCTGGAGGAGAAGTTCCGTTTCTTCTGGGAACCGGGCTGGCAGAGTTGGGCTATTGAGAACGCCCGGTGGCTGGTAGTGACCATGAATTGGGCCTACATCATGACCTTCTTCCCGGTCATCGCCTTGACAGCAATCATCTTCTATCTCCGTGACCGGGCCCGCTACGTCTTCTACCGCAACGTCATACTCACCAGCTACATGTTGGCCTTGCTGGTGTTCATCTTCTTCCCGCTGACCCCTCCTCGGATGCTGGGGCCCGAGTTGGGCCTTGTCGACGCGATTGCCGAATATGGTCCCGCCATTTATGGGGGGCGGGAGATGGCTTTCTTCTACAACGCCTTCGCCGCCATGCCCAGCCTGCATTTCGGCTGGACAATATTATTCGGCATACTGTTCTGGAACACTAAGGGGCCGCTTTGGGCTACACCATGGCTCAAGCTCTGGGGTGCTTGCTACCCCGCCCTGACATTCTTTGCCATCACCCTCACCGGCAACCACTACATACTGGATGCTATGGGTGGCGCAGCTGTGGCCCTGCTCTCGCTGTTGGTGTACAACGGCATCCAGCTCTGGTGGGGGCGGACTCGCAAAGAAGCGATACCCTCCAAGACCGCCTCGCCGCGCGATATACCAAGCCGCGGGAGCCCTGCCACGGCGCAGATGCGCCCCTAAACGGCCTGCTCGGCCGGCACTCTTATCACCCCGTGTTCCACCAAGCTCGCCACCTCTGCGGGGGTGTAGCCCGCCTCGAGCAGCACCTCGCGACTGTGCTCGCCAAGGTCGGGCGCACGGTGCCTGATGGTTCCGGGAGTGTCGGATAGCTTCACAGGCACTCCGATATGCTTGATGGTTCCCAAGTGGGGGTCGTCCAATTCCACAACCATATTGCGGGCCCGGACATGGGGGTCGTTGTAGACTTGATCCAAGTTGTAAATTGGCCCAGCGGGCACACCTGCCTCTTCCAACAGATTGACCCAATAGGCCGTCGGCTGAGCGCGGAGGGTCTTTTCCAGCAGGGAGGCCAACTCGTCCTCCCGTGCCTTCCGGTCGGTGTTGGTAGTGAAACGTTTGTCGGTAATCAGGTCTTCCAAGCCGACGGCGCGGCAGAAAGCCTCCCAAGTACGCTGGTTGGCGGCGCCTAGGTTCATGTAGCCATCACTGGTGTGCAGGGCTTGGTAGGGGGCCGATAACCGGTGGGCCGAACCCAGCGGCTCCGGCACCTGCCCCGTATTGAAGTAGGAGGCCGACTCCCAGAAGGTGTACGCGATGCCCGATTCTATGAGGGACGCGTCTACCTCTTGGCCCTTGCCCGTCTTCAGGCGGTTGATGTACGCGGTTAGAATGCCGTATGCAGCGTACATGCCCGCGTTGAGGTCGGTGATGGGTACGCCTACCTTCACTGGCGGCCCATCGGCCATGCCGGTGAAGCTCATGAGGCCGCTCATCCCTTGGGCTACCAAGTCGAAACCGCCACGGTGGCTGTATGGCCCGGTGTTGCCGAAACCGGAAATGGAGCAGTAGATGAGCTCTGGGCGCAGAGGGTGTAGGTCGTCGTAGCCCAAGCCCATGCGCTTCAGGGTACCGGGGCGGAAGTTCTGCACCATCACGTCGGCACTCGCTACCAGATGCTTTATGACGTCGCGTCCTCTGTCGGACCGAAGGTCCAAGGCTAGGCTGCGCTTGTTGCGGTTAACCCCGAGGAAGGGTGCTGACCAGCCATCGATGAAGGGCCCCGTGTGTCGGATGTCGTCTCCGCCTTCAGGACGCTCGATCTTGATCACGTCGGCCCCCATGTCTGCCAACAGTAGGGTGCAAAACGGGCCTGCCATGATCTGGGTGCAGTCCAACACCCGCATGCCATCCAAGGCCATCATACCGTTCGCCACAGTTAGTCCCTCGCTCCCTCGAATCCTAGATCCAGCTACACAAGGGGATAGGATAGCACAACCGCAGCTGGCGCTATTTGCTTGGTCCGCCGGTCTGTGCCACGTACCAGTCCAATATCTCGCTGCCGGTGCAAAACCAGACGCCCGGGTGGCCCTTGATGTAGCGCCACAGCTCATCGTAGTACCGGATGCGGTGTGCTGCTCCGGTGATGTAGGGATGGGTAGAAACGCACATCACCCGGGCGCTTTCCGCGCCCTCTTGGTACAGGGTGTCGAAGGCGTCGATGGCCCGGTCCATGAGCTCTCTGGAGCGATGGTGCTGCACGATGTGGATGGGGATGTCGTTTAGTTCCACGGTGTACGGTATGGAGACCAGCGTACCGCTGCGCACCTTCATGTAATAGGGCTGGTCGTCGTTGACCCAGTCGCAAACGTACTCAATGCCCTCTTCGGCCAGCAGGTCGGGCGTCTCAAAAGTCTCGCCCAAACCCGGACCCATCCAGCCGCGGGGCTTCTTGCCAGAGGCCGCCTCGATGGTCTTCATGCTGCGCCGGATTACGTCCCGCTCGTCCTCTTCTAGGTTCATCACCCGCTGGATAAAGCCATGCCCCAGCATCTCCCATTCACTCTCCACCGTTTCGCTGATTATCTGAGGGTAGTGATTGCATACAGCGGCGTTGACGCTGAGAGTGGCGCGTATGTCGTGGCGGTCCAAGACGGCCTTCATGCGCCAGAACCCGACGCGCAGACCGTAGTCGAACCAGCTGTAGTTGGGTATATCGGGTAAGGTAGCCACTCCTTGGGGAGTGGGCAGCACTGTCCTCGCCATGGGCGAGTTGATGTCCCACTCCTCGACGTTTACCACCGGCCACACGGCGATGCGCGCGTTGTCCGGTAGCCGTAGCGCTGGGCGATGATGGATGGGCGAGTAGTCGGCCCTTGGATTCGGCATGAAGAGAACCTCCTCGGATGCAGGCGATTTCCGTCTCTCGCAATCTTAGCGTGGGGCCATTCCAGACGCTACAGGGACAGGTCTTAACCGAGCTTGGTTCGCACGCACTGAGACATCTTGAATTCCGTAGCTGCAGGCGCTTGGCCAAGAGAGGCAACCTTGCGTACACTCCTAATGGCTGCACTCATGAACTGGCTAGACGTTGCACTTCTGGTACTCATAGCCATTGGCGCCATTTCGGGCTTTAAGTTTGGCATGGTGCAAGCGGCCGCCTCCTTGGTGGCCGTTGCGGTGGGCATAGCACTAGCCAGTCGCATAGGCGACAATCTCCAGCCCCTTTTCGCCCTGCTGACCGACAACGAGAATACACAACAGGTTGCGGGCTTCATCTTGGTGCTGGTGATAGCAGTGTTGCTGGGGATGATGGCCAGTGCCTTGGTGGTCAAGGGGCTGACGACCATCAAGCTGGGTTGGGCCAACGCCGTGGGAGGCTTGGTCGTGGGCGCTTTGATTGTGATGATTGCCTGCTCCGCCGCATTGGCCAACGTGCAGGAGGTTTCCATTCTAGCCCCGGACGAGACCATCGAAGATTCTGCAGTGGGGACTTTCCTCGCCGACAATTTCGATGTGGTGCTAAGAGGCATCCGCCTCGTGCCCAAAGACTTCGGCCACTACTAGACAGGTTCGCAGCATCGTGCGGTAAGTGCCGCACGATGCCCCAGTTTGTCGACCTGCGCCCGGAATTCTCGCCACTGCGGGCCGCGCTTGCTTGGCATATATCAGACCGAACGCTATCGTCGCTGACTGACGGCGTTCTCGACTTGCGACACTGGTAAGGCAATGCAGGTTAGGAGTCCTACCAGCTTGACGAGAAGACGTTCGTTGCCAGACTGCTCTATGGAACCAAGAAAGGCTCCGCCGGTATTGAGCGGAGCCTTTTCAATGTCAACGCGCAAGGGCCTGCGCGTCCGCTAGTCGTCAGCAGATGATGCGATGCTCGGATTGTGCCGGCTGGGCATGGATGGCGCGGGATGGGCTATTGCCGGCCCGCGGTACGGAGGCGTAGGAGCCGTTGGCCGCGCAGGAACCTCTTCCGGCGGGGCCAACGGGCCCGAGAACAGCCGGTCCAACTGGTCGCCCTCCACCGACTCGTACTGTATCAGGTACTTGGCAATGCGCTCCAAGCTTTCCTGGTTGTCGGTGAGTATCTGCTTGGCTTGGTCATAGCTGCCTTGCACCAAGGCGTGCACTTCCTGGTCTATCTGCTCAGCAACTTTGTCGCTGTAGTCCCGTTGCTCCGATATCTCACGGCCTAGGAACACCATCTCTTCGCGGCGCCCGAAGGTGCGAGGGCCCAGCTTGTCGCTCATGCCATAGCGGGTGACCATGTCTTTAGCCAGCCGGGTGGCCGTTTCCAAGTCGTTGCTGGCCCCTGTGGTGATTTCAATCGCCCCAAAGGTAACCGCCTCGGCAACTCGCCCACCCATGGCAGTAGTCATCATGTCCTTGAATTGGGCATAAGTCCATAGAAAGCGGTCTTCCGCCGGCAGGAAGCGCGTGTAGCCACCCATAGTGCCCCGGCTGATGATGGATATCTTATGCACCTTGTCGGCATGGGGCAGGCTCCATCCCACCAAGGCATGCCCGGCCTCATGATAAGCGGTGACTTCCTTCTGACGGGCACTGATGAGTCGGCTCTTGCGCTCCGGGCCAGCCATGACCCTATCCACCGCCTCTTGGAACTCGTGCAGGTTGATGGATTTCTTGTTGACGCGGGCTGCCAGTAGAGCTGATTCGTTGACCAAGTTGGCCAAGTCGGCGCCGCTGAATCCGGGCGTCTGCTTGGCCACCACCTCGGCGTCCACGTCGGGGCCAAGGGGCTTACCCTTCATATGCACATCAAGGATGGCCTTCCGTCCGTGCATGTCGGGCAGGTCCAGCACCACCCGCCGGTCAAAGCGGCCGGGACGGAGCAGGGCTGGGTCCAGGATGTCTGGGCGGTTGGTGGCTGCGACCACGATGATGTTGATGCCGGTGTCGAACCCGTCCATCTCAACCAGTATCTGGTTGAGAGTCTGCTCCCGCTCGTCGTGACCGCCGCCTAGGCCTGCGCCCCGGTGGCGGCCCACTGCGTCGATCTCGTCCACGAACACGATGCAGGGAGAGTTACGCTTGGCTTGGTCGAACAGGTCGCGAACGCGGGCCGCGCCCACGCCGACGAACATCTCCACGAACTCGCTACCGCTGATGGAGAAGAAGGGCACCCCTGCCTCTCCGGCTGTCGCCCGGGCCAGTAGCGTCTTGCCCGTGCCAGGCGGCCCCACCAAGAGTACTCCCTTGGGTATGCGCGCTCCCAGCGAGAGGAACCGCTCCGGGTACTTCAGGAATTCGACAATCTCTTCTAGCTCGTATTTTGCCTCTTCCACACCAGCGACGTCGCCGAAAGTGACGTTGGGCTTGTTGACCACGAAGAGACGCGCCCTGCTGCGTCCAAAGTTCATGGTCTGGCTGTTGCTGCCTTGTGCCTGGCGCATCATGAACAGGATAAGGGCACCGAAGAAAATCAGTGGCAGGAAGCTGATAAGCACACGGAAGAAGCTGCCGAAACCTCCCGAAGGCTTATAGTTGATTTCGATCGGGGTGTTCTTAAGCTCCACGCCTTCGCCTTGGAGGAGCTCCTCGATACGGACATTCGCACCGATGCGGCTGGTATACTCCGCGCCGCCACTGGTGGTAACGTTCAGCCTGTCGCCCGACACCTCGATTATCCGGATGCGGGGCGGCTCGGCGGCTGCGTCAGCAATGACTGCGCTCAGAGGCTTCTCGGAAGCGCCGCTACGAGGGATGACAATATAGAAGATGGCTATCACCGCGATGATGACCAGCAGGTAGATAAAGCCGCTCCTCATCCACCTTCCGCTACCCATGATGCTCCCTCGGTTGGCCCTCTAAGTCTATTCTCTCAGGCCTTTTTATGATGCGTAGTCCCCAAAAAGGCAAAATTGGGCCGTACGTGCGTACTGGCCCGCTCAACTCTGGCAGATTGTACCACATGTCACACGGCAAACACCAACGCAAACCGTCAGCAAGCGCTCTCGGGCTAGGCGGCGTTGACACTGGATGGCATTCATTCTAGGATGCAGACTAGAAAAGTGTGCCATAGCTATTGGGGTGCGGGTCACGAGCCCTGCCCTTACCTGATCCGTGGCACGGAGGAGCAGAACTTGGCCCAGTATGTCCTTATCGAGTCGCGAGACCCCTTCGAGTACGCCGATACCAACTACATGTACAGCACCGCAGGTGATTTGGCGGCGCGAGGCAACGATGTGCTGCTGTACCTCATACAGAACGGCGTCTTCTGCGCCCGTCGTGACGTGGCTAACAATCCCCTAGCTTCCCTGAGGCAGAACGCTCCATCGGTACGGGTAGAGGTGGACGACTTCTCCCTGCGAGAGCGTGGCATCGGCAGCAACAGCTTGGTGGATGGCATCAACATATCCAATGTGGACAACCTAGTCGATCTCTTGGTGCAAGAAGGCAACAAGATCGTCTGGCACTAGGCCCCCATAACACAGGAGGACTCTCATGGCGACACTGACCATTGCTTTGATGGACTCGCCCTACGAATCGGGCACCACTACTACGGCCCTGCGTATTGCCGACGCCGCTGTGCGAAAGGGGCACAGCGTCAACGTATTTGCGTATGAGGGGGCTGTGGCTCTCACCATGGCCGATCAGAAGGCCCACCCCAACCCCGTCAAGGGCACCTCGGTGGAGGAGCAGCACCACCCAACCACCTCGTCGTGGGTAGCTGGCCTGCTAGCTACCGGCAAGGTTGACTGGATCAACTGTGGCCTCTGCGTCGACGAGAGGGGGTCCGGTAACTGGATTGAAGGCGCACGACGTGGAGGCCCACCAGACCTGTTGAAGTGGTCCACCGAGAGCACTAACACTCTTATCATGGGCACAAAGTAGGAGGTTGGGTTGGCATCGATTCTTTCTATAGTCGAACGGGCCTACCACGGAACCATAGAAGAGCAGGACGACACTATACTCTGGGTTAGCCACATGCTGAAGAACGCCGGGGCTGAGCTTTCAGTGCTGCTCCGGGGCAACGCTGTTAACTACGGAGTTATGGGACAGGACGCTACCGGCTTGCGCTTCGGCGACGTCGATATGGAGGTCGCCCCCACCCTGGACAAAGACATCGTGAACCTGGTCAGCGCTGGGGTGCCCACGTATGCCGTCCGAGAAGACTTGGAGGAGCGAGGAATACGACGGGATGAATTGGCCGAAGGGCTGCAGATCATCAATCGCAGCGAGGTAGCCGGCTTGTATGATTCCCACGACTCCATCTGGCACTGGTAGAGGCCTCGGGCGCCCCTCGTCACCCGTTCACCAAGCCGAGAGGCCTCCCGCGTTGGGGGCCTCTTCACCGTTAACAGAACACCGAAAGCCCCTTCCTGCAAAGGCTTGTTGAACATGACACGGGGTGACACCTATCCGAATTTCGACTCTTCATAATACGAAAAGCACACACAAGGACAGTGTGAGAATACTGATATGGACGACGCCCTTGAAATGCGAGGCAACTCCTAGCCTGAATTATGCATTCAGGGGCCTTGAGGACTACACATATGGCTTTGGGCCTCTTATAATACCGACTTGGATTTTGACTCCAGGAGTATCTAGTTGCCCTTTTATCCGTACCAACCCTCTAGTAAAGATGTGGCAGTTGCCAGGCCGAACAGAGGCCTGTACGACCCCTCCTTTGAGCACGACGCGTGCGGTGTGGGCGTCGTCGCCGACATAAAGGGCCGTAAGTCCCACGACATTATCGAGAAGGGCTTGCAAGTCCTCATAAGCCTAGGCCACCGAGGGGCCTGTGGCAGCGACCCCGAGACCGGAGACGGGGCAGGGCTGTTGGCGCAGATGCCCCATGCCTTCTTTCACGCAGAAGCAGCCAAGTTGGGCATCCAGCTTGGCGAACCGGGTGAATGGGCTGTGGGCATGGTGTTCCTACCGCAAGACCCTCAGGAGGGGCTTTATTGTCAGCAAGTCCTTGAAAGAATAACGATCGAAGAAGGCCAGCAGTTCCTAGGCTGGCGCGACGTTCCGGTGGACCCAGATGCCATCGGCGTCGGTGCTCGCCGAGTGATGCCGGTTATTCGGCAGGCCCTCATACAGCGGGGCGACGATACACCCGATGAGGCGTCCTTTGAGCGCAAGCTCTATGTCATACGCCGCCGCGTGGAGAACGAGGTGGACGCCTCCGACATCGCGGACGCCTCCACCTTCTACATTCCTTCTCTTTCGGCCAACCGCATCGTGTACAAGGGCCTGCTCATGGCCCATCAGATACGGGGCTTCTATCAGGAGTTGGCCGACGAAACACTGGTCTCCTCCTTCGCGATGGTGCACTCCCGGTTCAGCACCAACACCTTGGGGTCGTGGCGTTTGGCCCACCCCTACCGGTTCCTGCAGCACAACGGCGAGATCAACACCCTGCGGGGCAACATCAACTGGATGGCCGCCCGGGAAGGGATGCTGGCGTCGGAGGCATTTGGCGACGACCTACCCAAGCTGCTCCCCGTCATACAGCCGGGGCAGAGCGACACTGCCTGTATCGACAACGCCTTGGAGTTGCTACTGCACACGGGGCGCTCACTGCCTCATGCCATGCTGATGCTCATACCTGAAGCCTGTGCCGCCATGGTCGATATGCCTCAGGAGAAGCGCGACTTCTACGAGTACTACTCCTGCCTGATGGAGCCGTGGGACGGCCCTGCTCTGATTGCGTTTACTGATGGCACCCGCGTCGGGGCCATCTTGGACCGCAACGGCTTGCGCCCCTTCCGATACTTGGTCACGAAGGACGACCTGCTGGTAATGGCTTCGGAAACGGGCGTGCTGGAGGTCCCGCCGGAAGACGTGTTGTTCAGGGCACGCCTGCAGCCGGGCCGCATGTTCCTAGTGGACCCATCTGAGGGTCGCATCGTGTCCGACGAGGAAATCAAGTCGGAACTTGCATCCCGCCATCCCTTTGGTCAGTGGCTGGCTGAGAACCGGGTGACTCTGGATGACCTGCCTCCGCCGGACAGCGTACACCAACCCGACTTGGCAACTCTGGCCACGCGACAGCGCGCCTTTGGCTACACCCAAGAAGAACTGCAGATGATTATCGACCCGATGGCCTCCGGCGGTGCCGAAGCCGTCGGCTCCATGGGCAACGACACGCCCCTCGGTGTGCTCTCCGACCGCAGCCCCTTGGTGTTCAGCTATTTCAAACAGCTTTTCGCCCAAGTCACCAACCCACCTCTGGACGCGATACGCGAGGAACTGGTGACCTCGTTGGAGGGCTACGTCGGCTCGGAGCAGAACCTGTTCGATGAGACCCCTGGGCATTGCCGACAGCTCAAGCTGATGCGCCCTCTGCTCAGCAACTACGAATTGGAGCAGATTCGTAACATCGACCGCAATGGCATCCGCGCCACCACGCTCAGCACACTCTTCACTCCCGGTGAGGGAGAGGGGGCCATGGAGCGGGCTTTGGAGCATCTGCGCGCCGAGGCCACGGCCGCTATTGCAGCCGGCTACCAGATTCTCGTCCTGTCAGACCGTGGCGTGGACGCGGAGCATGCCCCCATCCCCAGCCTACTGGCCACCTCGGCAGTGCACCACCACCTCATACACGAGGGGTCACGGGCCCGTGTTGGGCTGATCGTGGAGTCGGGCGAGCCTCGCGAGGTCAGCCACTTCTGCCTTCTGGTCGGCTATGGCGCGGCGGCCATCAACCCTTACCTTGCATTCGAGACCATCACCGACATGGTGCAGCATGGCACCATGTCGGTACCAGTGTCCGCGAAACACGCCGAGGAAAACTTCATCAAGGCCATGGACAAGGGCCTGCTCAAGACCATGTCGAAGATGGGCATCTCCGCCGTGCAAAGCTACCGCGGGGCCCAGATTTTTGAAGCAGTGGGACTTAATCAGCAGGTCATCGACCGCTACTTCACATGGACGCCGTCCCGCATTGAGGGCGTGGGGCTGGAGATTGTTGAGGCCGAGGCAATCAAGCGCCACCAGGACGGCTACGGCTCTGCCCTTCCAGGTCTCAACGGTACGCTGAACCCTGGAGGCTACTACCAGTGGCGGGTGCATGGCGAGTATCACATGTACAACCCTCAGTCCATCGCCGCCCTGCAAAAGGCCACCAAGACCGAGGACTACGAGACGTTTCAGCAGTTCACCGACCTCATTGACGATCAGAGTGAGCAGTTGTGCACCCTGCGTGGCCTGCTCGACTTCTGCTACGACGACGAGCCCATCCCCTTGGAAGAGGTGGAGTCGGCGTCCGAAATCGTAAGGCGGTTCGCCACCGGCGCTGTGTCGCTGGGCTCCATCAGTCGCGAGGCCCACGAAACTATGGCCATTGCCATGAACCGCATCGACGCCCGTAGCAACACCGGTGAGGGCGGTGAGGACTACCATCGCTATACTCTCGACTCCAACGGGGACTCCCGTAGCAGCCGCATCAAGCAGGTAGCCTCGGGCCGCTTCGGCGTGACCACCAACTACCTCGTCAACAGCACCGATTTACAGATCAAGATGGCCCAAGGCTCCAAGCCCGGCGAGGGCGGACAGTTGCCTGGGCGCAAGGTGGACGAGTACATCGGCTGGGTTAGGCATACCACCCCCGGCGTGGAGCTGATTTCACCTCCGCCACACCACGACATCTATTCCATCGAAGACTTGGCTCAGTTGATACACGATCTGAAGAATGCCAATCCCGATGCCCGCGTACATGTGAAGCTGGTGGCGGAAGTGGGCGTGGGCACCATCGCTGCTGGTGTCTCCAAGGGCCACGGCGACGTGGTGCTGATCAGCGGCGACAGTGGAGGCACCGGCGCATCGCCGGAGTCCTCCATCAAGTACGCTGGATTGCCTTGGGAGTTGGGGTTGGCTGAGACCCAGCAGGTGCTGGTGGAGAACGACCTGCGCGGGCGCATCGTCGTGCAGACCGATGGCCAAGTGAAGACAGGCCGCGATGTTGCAATCGCCTGCCTGCTGGGGGCGGAGGAGTTCGGTATGGCCACGGCCCCCCTCATCGTCATGGGCTGCATCATGCTGCGCAAGTGCCACCTCAATGCCTGCTCCGTTGGCATCGCCACCCAAGACCCCGACCTGCGTAAGAAATTCACTGGGCAGCCCGAGCACGTCATCAACTACTTCTTCATGGTGGCGGAGCAGCTGCGGGAAATCATGGCCAAGCTGGGCTTTCGCACGATCAACGAGATGGTGGGTCGCGTGGACAAGCTGGAGACTCGGCGTGCCATCGCGCACTGGAAGGCCCAAGGTCTCGACCTGTCGCCCCTGTTGTACAAGCCCGAGGTGCCTCCGGGAGTGGCTACCTATTGTTGCCAGAAGCAGGACCACGGTTTGGAACGCTCGCTGGACCAGATGATTCTCATTGAGAGAGCCAAACCAGCCATCGAGCACGGGAAGCCGGTAGAGATACGCGTGCCCATCCATAACCACAATCGCACTGTGGCTACCACTCTCAGTGGAATGGTGGCCAAGAAGTATGGTGAGGAAGGTCTGCCCGAAGACACCATACGCTGCTACTTCACAGGCTCGGCAGGACAGAGCTTTGGAGCATTCCTTGCCAAGGGAGTCTCCCTGACTTTGGAAGGTGACTCCAACGACTATTTTGCCAAGGGTATATCTGGTGGCCGAGTTGTCGCCTTCCCCTCCAAGGTGGCCCAATTCGCCCCGGAAGATAACATCATTGTGGGCAACGTGGTGCTCTACGGGGCCACCGGAGGTAAGGCTTTTATACGTGGCATCGCAGGCGAGCGCTTCGCCGTGAGAAATAGTGGCGCCCACACTGTAGTCGAGGGCGTCGGCGACCACGGCTGCGAGTACATGACCGGCGGCGTGGTGGTGGTGCTGGGACCCACAGGACGGAACTTTGCTGCGGGCATGAGTGGCGGCTTCGCCTACGTGCTCGACGAAGACGGCGATTTCAAAACGCTCTGCAATGCCGACATGGTTTCTTTGGAGCCGGTGGTTGACGCGGAGGACGAGGACACACTGCGGGGACTCATCGAGGAGCACCTGCGATACACGGGCAGCGGCCCGGCAGACCGCATACTTTCCGATTGGAAGGCCTATCTGTCCAAGTTCGTGAAGGTGTTCCCAGTGGACTACCGCCGTGTGCTGGAACAGAGGCGGCAGGAGCAGCAGCACGGGATGGAAGAGTTGGTATCCGATGGGTAAGGTCACAGGCTTCAAGGAGTTCGGTCGCGAGCTGCCACGCAGGCGCCCCGTGCCAGAGCGTATCCAACATTTCCGCGAGTTCTACGAGCACTGGACCGAGGAGCAGGCGCGCAACCAAGGCGCGCGCTGCATGAACTGTGGCGTGCCTTTCTGTCACAGTGGCTGCCCTTTGGGCAACCTGATACCTGATTGGAACGACTTGGTATACCGAGGCCAGTGGGAGAGTGCCTTGGCAGCCCTCTCTTCCACCAACAACTTCCCCGAATTCACTGGGCGCATCTGCCCCGCTCCTTGCGAAGCATCCTGCACTTTGGCCATCAACCAAGATGCAGTGGCCATCGAGCACATCGAGCGGGCCATCGCCGAACGCGGCTTCGAAGAAGGCTGGATGCAACCCAAGCCGCCCCAGAAGCGCACCGGCAAGAAGGTGGTTGTCGTCGGCTCCGGTCCTGCAGGACTGGCGGCCGCGGCCCAACTGAACGGCGCGGGGCACTGGGTCACCGTGCTGGAGCGCGACGAGTACATCGGCGGTCTGCTCACCCTTGGCATACCTGGTTTCAAGCTGGAGAAAGAGGTCGTGCAACGGCGCTTGCGCCTTATGGAAGAAGAAGGCGTGGAGTTCCGTACTGAAATCCATGTGGGCGTCAACTATCCCGTCTCTGACCTGAAGGCGGGTTATGACGCCATCCTACTGACGGGAGGCTCTACCCACGCCCGCAATCTCGATGTGCCCGGCCGCGACCTCGACGGCATCCACTTCGCTATGGAGTACCTACCTCAGCAGAACCGGCTGGACTTGGGCCAATCGCTGGATGGCGCAGAACACATCAGCGCGGAAGGCAAACGCGTCGTGATCCTAGGTGGTGGCGACACCGGGGCCGACTGCTTGGGCACCGCCCACCGGCAGGGGGCCGAAGTAGTACAACAATTGGAAATCCTCTCCGAGCCTCCCGACGCACGGTCGGACGGCAACCCTTGGCCCGAGTGGCCCATTGTGCTGCGCCCCTCGGCAGCTCACGAAGAGGGTGGCCTGACTGATTACAGCGTGGCGACCAAGGCTTTTACAGGTGACAACGGCCATGTATCGGCATTGCACGGCGTATATGTGGAATGGACGCGCGGTGAGAACGGGCGCCCCGCGATGCGCGAGATAGAGGGCTCAGATTTCATGATAGAGACCGAGTTGGTGCTGCTGGCCTTGGGTTTCCTCCACCCGGAGCACGGGGGCATGTTGACCGACTTGGGGGTGGAACTGGATGCCCGGGGCAACGTCTCTGTGGACAAGAACAAGGCCACCAGCGAGCCGGGCATATTCGCCGCCGGCGACATGGCCCGGGGCCAGTCACTGGTAGTATGGGCCATCGCCGAAGGACGCGCGGCTGCCCATGGCGTCGACAGGTTTCTGATGGGCTCGACTGGCCTTCCTTGGGTGGCCACCAAGTTCGACCGGCGGTAGGTCGGGGCCCCGAGACTTTTCCATGGGCCGCGAAAGCATCTTATTCTACCTGCGCCTTGTCTTTCTGCCCATTGTCATCCCCCTCTCCATACTGCGGGCGTGGGCCAGCAGTTGGTCCTATTTGGAACGCACCCATCAGGAACAGGAGGCCCGCTACCAGCGCATGTTGAATGTGCTGCCCCAACGTCTCCGTCGCCAAGTGGAGGAGGGCAACGCCGACTCCATAACCGACGAGTTTGTGCGCCGCTTCGCTGTGCTTCTGGGCGACTACGTGGCCATGAGGTCGCGTCTTCCCGGAGCCCGCGAGGCTTTGTTGAAATCCCAATACCTCAACATCCTAGACGCGGGAGCGCGACGCCTCCGAGCCGCCGAATCGCGGCAGCAGCAGGCAGTCGAGGCGCTGCCTAGCCGTAACCCGCCCAGAGGCCGCTCCGCCCGACGGAGGCGGTCCAGATAGGCCGTGCTATACTGGCCTCCAAGATGCACACCTTCCGCTTGGCTTTGGCCCAGATAAACCTCACCGTTGGCGACTTGGAGGGCAACGTCGCCAAGGCCTTGGAGTACGTGGAGCAGGCCAAGGAGCTGGCGGTCGACCTTATCGCCTTCCCTGAGTTGACCATCACTGGCTACCCACCGGAAGACCTCCTTCTCAAGCCCTCCTTCATACAAGCCAACATCGAAGCTATGCGCCGCGTAGCAGCAGCCTCCTCGAAAGATGTGACCGTGGCCGTAGGCTTCGTCGATGCCGGTGACGACATCTACAACGCCTGTGCCCTCGCTCACGACGGGGAAGTCGTAGGCGTCTATCACAAGGTCTACCTGCCCAACTACGGCGTGTTCGACGAGGAGCGGTACTTCAAGCAGGGTAAAGAATGCCCCGTCTTCGTCATCAACGGTGTGGGCGTAGGTCTGAACATCTGCGAAGACATCTGGTACCCATCCGGCCCCACTGCAGTGCAGCGGGACGCTGGGGCCGATCTCGTGGTTAATATCAACGCCTCTCCCTACCATGTGGGCAAAGGCGACTTCCGTCGCAGGATGGTCGCCACCCGTGCTTCCGACAACGAGCTCTACGTGGCCTACTTGAACACCGTGGGCGGACAGGACGAGCTGGTCTTCGATGGCGACAGCGCCATCTTCGGGCCAGGTGGTGAGTTGGTGGCGCACGGCCCCGAGTTTGAAGAGTCTCTGCTGGTGGCCGACTTGGATGTGGAGGCTGTCTTCCGGTCCCGGCTGCACGACCCACGTCCGCGCAAGGCGCGCCGTGTACCCTCCCACGAGGCTGCCCCACCCAAAACAGTCCACGTATCCGACAATACCGGTGTGGCGCGGCCCGCGCTCCCTCCCAATGGCGTTGTCACCGCGCTGGACCCCAACGGACAGGTCTATCGCGCGTTGGTAGTAGGAACGGGTGACTATGTCCGTAAGAATGGCTTCCGCAAGGTGATAATCGGCCTGTCGGGGGGCATCGACTCGGCTTTGACCGCTTGCGTCGCTTCCGATGCCTTGGGGCGGGAGAACGTGCTGGGCGTGACTATGCCGTCGCGCTACTCCAGCGAGGGCAGTATCCTCGATTCGCGGGAACTGGCGGAAAACCTCGGCATCGAGCTATGGGAGTTGCCGATAGAGCCAGCCCACAGCGCTTTTGAGGAGATGCTGGAACCCTACTTCAAGGGCACCGAGCCCGGCGTGGCAGAGGAGAACGTGCAGGCGAGGGTCAGGGGCAACGTGCTAATGGCCATCTCCAACAAGTACGGCTGGCTGGTTCTCACCACGGGCAACAAAAGCGAGCTAGCCATGGGCTATGCCACGCTGTACGGTGACATGGCTGGAGGCTTTGCCGTTATTAAGGATGTCCCCAAGACGTTGGTGTACGACCTCGCTCGCTGGCGCAACGGCCAAGGACACCCCGTGCCCATTATTCCCCAAGCTGTCTTGGACAAGCCTCCCAGCGCCGAGTTGCGTCCCGACCAGACCGACCAGGACAGCCTGCCCCCCTATCCGGTGCTGGACCAAGTGGTGCGGGCCTACGTGGAGGAAGACCGCAGCTACCAGAACATGGTGGACATGGGGTTTGACCCAGCAGTAGTGCGACAGGTCATCACGGCCGCCGATCGCAATGAATACAAGAGGCGCCAGGCCCCGCCAGGGGTGAAAATCACCCCTCGCGCCTTCGGCCGAGACCGGCGCCTACCCATAACGAACCGCTACCGTCAGTTCTAGTGCGTCCCTCACATACCCCGTTTTTCCGGTTAGAATGCGTCCCAATCCTCGGTATTCGGCCCCTCCGCCATTCCCGCGCAGGCGGAAATCCACGGCCCTCCGCCATGACCCAAGCCGACTACCTACGCAGAAGCGACCTCATTTCAGCCTCATACGTGAAGCTCAACGGAGCGTCGGCAATGCCGGGGCGGAGAGTCATCGCCGGGGTGTTCCTGCCTCCGTCTAGCAGCAGCCCCGCTTCTCTGCGCAACCTCCGTCCTCCCACGCGAATAGGCGCCACGGCTTAAAGGCCCGCGACCCTACCGCGCCAGCCGGTACCGGCTTGGTTAGTGCTCGCCCTAGCCCTATATCATCAGCAGCAAGGTAATTGTGGCCCCGCTGGCTAACGGAATCGTCAGGTTGTCGTCGATGCGGAGAGGGACGAGCTCCACCAAGGCGGCGACGCCCGCTCCCACCCCTACTGACCAATGGTGCTCCAGCACGTCCGTCGCCATCAGCACCGAGGCGGTGGCCAGCCCGACTATCAGGAAGGCCAGTGTGCCTATGGGTGACTTCCCGGCTATGCGTGGGCCCGGTACCCTGCTGCCCACCAAGGCGGCGGCTGGGTCGCCCAGCGATACGAACAGCAGCGCAGCGATGGCCACCGACTTGTCGAAGACCAGAAAGGCGATCAGCGAGGCTAGGGCGATGTAGGTGGCCCCGGTTATGGCGTGTCGCTCAGAGGTCTTGAGCAGGGGCGATAGCCAGCGGATGGCCCATCGGTTCACGCCGGGCAGGCGTAAACGGGCGACTTCAACCACGATGGCCAGCCCCGAAAGGGCTGCCGTGAGGGCCACCATGACGTCCGCTGAGGTGAAGATGGCAACGACTGGTATGGCGCTACCGCAGGCAGCGTGGAACAGGCGACGCCATACGGTGGGGCGCGGCGGTATGGTGTCCTCGATGTTGGCGGTTACCGGTGTTTCCGCGATATAGACCGCCCTAGACCCGCGGTTGGTGGCTCAGCTTTGGAACCTGATGTAGATGGTGTCCCCGGCAGCCCAGCGTATCTCGCTCAACCCCGTTCCCACCGGCACCTCGTAGGCAATCCAGCCCGACAGCGAGTTGTCTTGGGCCAAGTCCACCGACGACTGGAGGAATTGCACCTCCGGTGAGGTGGTCCACGTACCACAGTGGTAGTAGCCGCCCCTAGCGCCTGGGCGGGCGTAGTGCCTTTCGAGTTCAATCTCGTCGCTGGTGGGTGATTCCGACTCCCGCTTCATGGCGTCGATGTCCACAGGCGCAAACTTCTGCTGGGCTATGGTGCCTCGCAGTTCAGAAGCCTCTGCGTCGAGGGTGAGCAGCACGCTGCGGGCTTTGTCATTCCAGATGGTGAGTTTCATCATCAGGAGCTCACTGCCGACCTCAGAAGGCGTCACCACGTAGTGATTGTCGTCGCAGCCTAGGTAGCGCAACTCTTGGGTGCGTTCGTACTCGTCCAGCCTGATGATCAGGGTGTCGCCCCCCACGACTTGGCCGACGCCTGGGTTGGGGGATGGGCACGCCGTGAGAAGCAGGACCAGAAGCAGCGGAAGAGCAAGCAGGCAGAAGGGCAGCCTTGGACGCGCACAATGCAGGGCCAGTGAACGCACGGTATTAAGTGTCGCCACCGGAAACCCCGTCAGGAAGCGGCGGCAGTCAGCGATGGGATTTCGCGCAGCCTGCTCATGAGGTCCACGAGCACCGACATAAGGTAGTCCACGTCTTCCGGCGTATTACCCTTGCCCAAGGTCAGGCGGAGGCTGCCTCGGGCCACATCGGCGGATTGACCCAAGGCCAAGAGGACGTGGGATGGCTCCAGTGAGCCGGAGCTACAGGCGCTGCCACTGGAGGCAGCTATGTCAGCCATGTCCAAGCCCATCAGCATGGCCTCGCCCTCCGCGCCTTCGAAGGAGAAGTTGACGTTGTTGGGCAGCCTGTGGACTTGGTCGCCGTTGAGGTGGACCCGAGGAACCTCTCGTTGCACCTTCTCGATGATGGCGTTGCGCAGGGCTAGGCAGTGCTGCCAAGTCTGCTCTCGTTCTTCTTGGGCCAACTCCAGCGCCGTGGCCAGCCCTACTATCCCCGGGATATTCTCCGTGCCCGAGCGGCGCTCACGCTCCTGACCGCCGCCCAATTGCTGTGGCAGGAAGGGAGTTCCTCGACGTATGTAGAGGACGCCCGCGCCCTTGGGGCCGTAGAACTTGTGGCCCGACAGGCTCAGCAGGTCGACTCCCAAGTCGTGGACGCTCAGGTCGAGAAAGCCGGCTGCCTGCACCGCGTCGGTATGCACCACAATGGTGCGGTCGGTGGCCTTGGCCCTTTCCTTGACCAAACGGGCCACTTCCGCTATGGGCTGTATAGTGCCGATCTCATTGTTGGCGTACATAAGGCTGACCAACACCGTGCGAGGCGTCAGGGCGCGCGCCACGGCTTCGGGGTCGATGATGCCGTCGGCATCGACTGGCAGGTAGGTCGCTTGAAAGCCTTGGGTCTCCAAGTACTGGCATGCATGCAGCACGGCGTGGTGCTCTATGGAACTGGTGATGATGTGGTTGCCCGTCCCCTGCAAAGCAAAGACTGCCCCGCAAACGGCTGCGTTGTCTGACTCCGTGCCTCCGCTGGTAAACACCACCTCGCTGGGGCGGCAACTCAAGACCGATGCAACCCGCTCTCTCGAGGAGTCGAGGGCGGCCCGGGCCTCCTGCCCAACGGAGTGGATGCTGGAGGGGTTGCCGAAGAAGTTCAGGAAATAGGGCGCCATCTTCTCCCACGCTTTGGGATGCAGGGGGGTCGTCCCAGCGTGGTCCATGTAGACGACACGCCTACCGGATTTAATGGGGGCTGATTGCATAGGGGCCAACTGCATACGGGAGGTCTCCAGCCTTCGGTGAAGGGATAGTATACAACACGTATGGCCTGTAAGCTAAGCAGGCCTGCGTCTGGGACGGCTCGGGTTGCTCCGCACGAAGCTGTGGCGGGCTACGTATCCCAATAGCGACCCGTTGCTGACGATGAGAACCTGACCCGCGTCCTTCTCCTCCATCATCTCCAGTACGCTCAGCGCGTCCGACTGAGGGGTGGCCGTGGGTACCTCGTCCATGGAGACGCCCACGCTCTCCACCGTGGTCACGGTCCAGCGAGCCTTGGGGACCGCATACATCGCAGTCCCTGTGAGTACCCCCACAGAGTGTCCTCCCTGCGTGATCATGAATACAGATGACGGCGAGGGAGTCCCATGGAGGTCCGCCAATCTCAATAAGGTCAGACCTGCGGGAACGGCGACGCACCCGGAACTCATGATTTCGCCAGCCACCCTGTGGCGCAGGGCTTCCCGCTGCTGGAATTGTTGGTAACTGCCGAAGGCGGCCGAGCCTAGGTAGAGCCCGATGAAGATGGTCCACATGCCATTCCAGAGGGCAGCTACCCTAGGACTGACCAAGTCCCACACGATGAGCGTCACACCCAAGGCGATCAGCAGGATGGCAATCCCTTGTCCGGCGCGAATGGCTATCTTGGTGCCAAGTTGGTAGTTGTGGCTGACGGCCCAAAGAACCGCGCGCAGCACCCGGCCTCCATCCAGCGGGAACCCAGGGGCCATGTTGAATATCCCGACAGCCGCGTTAGCCAGAGCCAGCCACACCAGCATGTTCTCCAGCTCTCTGCTCACCCCCGCTGCCGGATAGTGAAGACCCCAGAACACCGCCGCCAAGACCAAGCTACAGAGAGGTCCGGCAATGGCCACCATGAATTCCGTGGCCGGCGTCTTGGCTTCTCGCGTTATCTGGGCCACACCGCCGAAAATGAAAAGCGTGATGCTCCGCACCGGTATGCCCCGCGCCAAGGCGACGACGCTGTGGGCAAGTTCGTGGGCCAGCACCGATGCAAAGAAGACCAGCGCGGTCGCCCCAGCTAGCAGCCAGCCCAAGGCGCCCGTTGACATTCCATCGGACAACAGGAAGGTGAACATGAAGAAGACTAGGAACCATGTGTAATGCACCCCGATGGGGATGCCGAAAACCCGGCCTAGCCTGAAGGTGCTCTCCATCATAGCCTACTCGCGTCTCGCAACAGCGCTAGGGGCTGTCGCACTCAATTCGCTCGACAGGTGGCCCGCTGAAGTCATGGAATATGCCATCATTTTATAGGCCAGCTTGGCAGCGGTGTAAGAGCATGCAGTGGGGCCCTCGCCGGGGCTGAGTTCGACAACGTCGAAGCCCACCACTTGCCGGGCGTCGGCTACTGCCTTCAGCAGGGTGATAATCTGCTGCCAGTCCATACCGCCTGGCTCCGGGGTGCCGACCGCCGACATTATCGACGGGTCCAGCACGTCCAAGTCGATGCTGACGTAGACGTGCTCCGACAAGCGCTCTACCACCTCGGCTATCAGGTTATTCATCGGCGACGTAGGGGGCCAGTAAAAGGTGGGCACTACGTCTATGCGCAGGCGCAGGTGCTCCTCTTGGCTGAGGCTGCGTGTGCCCACCAAGACAATGGGGCACTGCTCGTGGATTCTGCGCGCTACGCTGGCGTGTCCCCACGGAGTGTCCATGTACTCGTCGCGAAAGTCTCCGTGGGCATCTAGGAAGAGTACGCTGAGGTCGGGGTAAAGCTCCAAATGAGCCGCCACTACTCCACTGGTGATGGAATGCTCTCCTCCCAGCACGGCCAGCAGGCGGTCCGATTGCACGAAAGAAGCCGCCGCCTCTCTCACCCGCTGCACCATCTGCTTCGGGCCGCCCATGTGGGGCTCGATGGCGTGGGCAGTGTGGATGCCCACTTGGGATACGTCCACCTCAAGCTCCGGATCGTAGTCCTCAAGGCCGTAGGATGCCTCAATAATGGCGAGGGGACCGTTTCTGGCGCCGGGCCGGAAGGATGTGGTGCTGTCGTAGGGCACGGGTAGGACTGCCACGCGGGCGGTATCCAAACGGGATAGATGGTCAGGAAGGGCTAGGAAGTTGTAGGGGACCAGCGGTATGTGGGTCACGCCAAGCCCGTCTAGCTCGTAGCCGGCCTCAGCGTAGGAGCGTCAGCGTTCCCAGCCCCCACGGCCGCCATAGGTTTCTGGTTGTTCAGAAACTCCAAGCCCCTTTCCAGCAGCCAAAACTTGTGGTCACTGAGGGAATAGAGGTCGAGAACGTCGGCCAACGCCTGCTTGTGGTCGAAGTCCTTGCAGGAGAAGATGTCGATGTTCACGTATTCCCTAGTGGGGAACGTATGAATGCAGATGTGGCTCTCGGCGATGACCACGAAACCGGATATCCCTGGGTCGGGCTCCGACCAACTGGAGACTTGGGGGTCCGACATGCGAGTCATGCCCAGCTTGGCCGGATATTCAGTGAGGAAGGAGCGCAACAATTCGGCGTCCCACATCTTCTGGTCGCTACCGTAACCATCAATCACTAGGTGCATGTGTAGAGTGCCCCTTGTCGGTTAGTATGAGGGAGCCTGAATTGCTGCGCCACTCTGGGGGCCTTCCTGCTTGGCAGAAAACAGCGATGTAGAATATCATCATGGCTTGGGCAGCACAATAGCTTTGCCCGTACCCCTATGAGGGGCTATTCGAAGAGCCCTTTGGGGTCTATCAGGATGGAAGGGGTAGCCGATGGCCGGTTCCAGACCGCCGACGCCTAGGGAGCCAATGATAGTGGCCTCCCATCTGACCAAAGCTTATGGCAACTTTCACGCCATCGAGGACGTATCATTCAAGATTGAGAAAGGTCAGACGGTAGGCTTCTTGGGACCGAACGGCGCCGGTAAGACGACTACCATGCGCATCATCACCGGCTTTGTTCCTCCCACCAGTGGCACCGCTACCATCGGTGGTTACGATGTGGTCGAGAACTCCCGCGAGGCCCGGAAGCTGGTGGGCTACCTGCCGGAGACCGTTCCCCTGTACACTGATATGACGGTCAAGGGCTACCTCAGCTTCGCTGGGACGCTGCGAGCCATGAACTCGAAGTATCTCCGCACCCGCATTGACGACGTAGTGGACGTTTGCGGGCTGAACGACTACTTTCACAGCTACGTGGGTCGGTTGTCCAAGGGCTATCGCCAGCGGGTCGGCATCGCCCAAGCCATCCTGCACGAGCCCCAAGTGCTTATTTTGGACGAGCCGACCATCGGCATCGACCCCATTCAGGTGGTGGAGACGCGCCAGCTGATCAAAGACTTGGGGCGGGAGAACACCATCGTCCTCAGCACCCACATCCTGCCGGAGGTGAGCATGGTGTGTGACCGCGTGCTCATCATCCACGAGGGGCAGATCGTGGCCGAGGACAGCCCCCGCACCTTGGCGGAGCGCCTGCAGGGCGTGGAGCGTCTGGCTGTGGAGGTACAGGGCCCAGCAGACCAAGTGGCCGCGGCCTTGCGGAAGGTGTCGGGCGTGGTGAACGTGTCCTACACCGAGGCGGGCGATCGTAGCACCTTCCGCCTGCAGCTGCGACGGGGCGAAGACCTGCGAGACGAGATATCGCGGGCGGTCATCGACAACGGTTGGGGACTACTGGGATTGCAGCTGGAGAGCATGAGCTTGGAGGAGATATTCCTCAAGCTCACGACCAGCGAAGAGTCGGTTGACAACGAGGAGTCGAATAGATGAGGGTGACCCTGGCTATCGCCTGGAAGGAGATCGTCGCTTACTACACCAGCCCCATGGCCTACATCGTAGCTCTGATGTTTCTGGCCCTGACTGGCTTCTTCTTCGTAAACAGCATCGACCGGCCCTTTGCCGAGGCAACCATCAGCGGGATGCTGGACCCAGTGGTCTTCTTCATGATGTGGTGGTTGCCCCCCCTGCTTACCATGCGCCTGCTGGCAGAAGAGCAGAAGATGGGTACTATTGAGCTGCTTCTTACTGCCCCTGTGTACGACTGGGAAGTGGTTATCGGCAAGTACCTCGCCAGCCTCGTGTTCTTCATTACCACTCTGGCACTCACCTTGTATTACGTTCTGCTGCTCTACTGGTTTGGTAATCCCGACTCCGGCCCCATCTGGAGTGCCTATTTGGGCACCATTCTCTACGGGGCGGCCGCTCTGTCAGTGGGACTGCTAGCCTCGTCACTGACCAGCAACCAGATAGTAGCCGCAGTCATCGGCGTGGGACTGCTGCTGCTCTTGACCTTCATCGACCTAGCTGCTGGGCAGGTGGGCGGCGGGTTGTCCACCTTCCTGAACGAGATTGGCCTGCGCTCCCACTTCGACGATTTCTCCCGCGGCGTGGTAGACACCAGCAACCTGGTCTACTACCTAGCACTCACAGGAGTCTTCCTCTTCCTGACGATACGGTCGTTGGAAAGCCGCAGGTGGAGATAGCATGAGCCAACGACCACCGGAAGAGCCACTGCCCGAGGACCAACTGCCAGATGAAACGCAGGACGGAGAGCAACTGCCTGACGCAGAAATTCCTGAAGAGGAGATAGCGGAAGAGGAGTTCCTTGACGACGAGGAGTACCTCGACGACGAGAATGAACGCCTTTCCGGTACACTCCTTGGCAGTTTGCACCAAGCCACCCAAGGGCTGGGCAGCTATGGAACTGCCCTGTTCGGTGGTGGTGTCTTCGCCGTCATAGTGGGCGGAGCGGTTTACCTGCTGATCGGCGACCTGCGCCTCTATGCCTCCATCATCTTGGGCATTGGGGCTGGCCTGCTGCTGCTGGGAATCATCACGTCATGGCCTTCGGTGCGCACCACCTTGGGTGCCCGTCGGGGTCGCTACGGAGTCAACTCCGTGGTGATGGTCACCGCCTTCCTAGGGATTGCGGCCGTGGGCGCCTTCCTCGCCTTCGAGAACGTGGCCCGGTTCGACGTGACCGCTACCAACCAGTTCTCCCTAGCCACCCGCACCAAGAACCTGCTGTCGGATTTGGACCACCAGATAGAAGCCACGGCCTTTTTCGTGGAGGACAGTCCTGAACAGCAAGCCGCCTTGACCTTTGTGGAGGATACGTTACGGGAGTTTGACGCCCGTTCCAACAACTTCTCTTACAGGGTGGTTGACCCTGACCGCGAGCCAGAGACCGCTCGCAACTTGGGAGTTGCCCAGTACGGCATCATTGCCTTCCAATGCGTCGCGCCGCTGGACAAGTGCGCGATACCGGGGACAAACGCGCCACGCGTACATCTCGTCAGCCCCTCTACCTTCTTGGAGCAGGACTTCGTAACAGCCACTCTTATCATCACCGCGCAGGAGCAGAAGAAAATCTATTTTCTGACCGGTCACCAAGAGCGCAGCATCACTGACGCTGTGGCAGAGTCGGATGGCTACGGCATCGCCTCCTCCCTAGGCCTGCGAGGTGAAAATTACTCTGTGGGCGAGTTTAGCCTGCTGGGCCGCGAGGCTAGGGTGCCCGAGGACGCGACGCTGGTGGTCATCGCTGGCCCCAAGAGGGACTTCTTCGCCATCGGTGAGAACAGCGAAATACAGGCCTTGGACGATTACCTCGAAGGTGGCGGCCGGCTGCTGGTGCTGCTGGAACCCGAAGACCGGGATCCAGGCGACGAAGGGATGAAAGACTTCCGGGACTTCCTAGCCCGCTGGGGCATCGAGGTCTTGCCCGGCCACATTGTGGATGAGCAGTCGCGGGACGAGACCGGGCGTAGCCCCGTGATAATCCGAGACCGCTTCCAATACGGCTGGGAACATCTGGTGGGCGTCAACCAAGAGGCTTTTGCGGCATTCTACGGTTTGGGAGGGGCCCACATGGCCCTGATGACCCGCTCCCTCGCCGACGTCACGGGCAATCTGGATGCCACCTACTATCCGGGACCCGTGGCCCTGCGTCCTGCCGAGGACACCTTCTTCTTCCCACCGGAAGCGCCCCCGACGACAGACCCCGAGCAGCTTGCTCAGCTCAAGACATTCAGCGTGGTAGCATTGGCCCTCACTTCTCCGAGGAGTACGCGCATCGAAGATTTGGACCGCGACGAACCTAACGATGGCGACGAGAGAGGGCCTTTCTACATTGGCTTGGCGGTGCGTCCTTCCGTACAAGTGTTGCAAGAGCTTCAGGACCCGAGCCAGTCCGAGGGCCCCTTCATCGTAGCCATCGGCGACTCCGACTTTGCCAGCAACACAAACTTCTACCAAGGAAGCAATAGCGACTTCTTTTTGAATGCGGTGAACTGGTTGGCTGGCGACGTATCTCTAGTCGAAATCCGTCCTAAGCCCTTCCAGTTCCGCCGCTTGGTACTGGACGAAGACCAGCGGGACTTCGTCCAGTACAGCAGCTACCTGCTGTTGCCGGTGGCCATGGTGCTCATGGCAGCAGTGGTCTGGTGGCGGCGGCGCTAACCCGCGCAGGTGACTCATGAACATACGATTCACCATACTGCTCGTCGTCATTCTCGTGGTCATCGGGGGCACCGTCTGGATCACCCAGAGGGGCAGCGCCAATGATTCCGAAGAGAGAAAACCTTGGCTTTGGAAGATTGAGCTAGAGGACATCCAGCGGATAGACATCACCCACTCGGACACTTCCATCAGCTACAAGCGCGACGGTCGGACTTGGGTGATTGAAGACGGGAACGATACCCCCGTGTACCAACCCAAGTGGGGGGGCAAGGCCCTCATCGTCAGCGGGCCGAAACCGGCCCGAATCCTCGACGAGACTATCGAGGATCCCACCCTCTACGGTCTGGACCCTGTCGCTACAACGGTGGAGGTAACTGACCGCAGCGGGCAGATAGTGATGTTCGAGCTGGGGGCGGTGACCCCCGACGGGAACAACCAATACGTCCGGCTCAATGACGGTAGCCTTTCCACGCTTCCCAAGATATGGGGAGAAGTAGTAGTCAGCTTGGCTACCAAGCCTCCTTACAGCCCGCCCTTCATCTCCCTGTTAGGCAACGACGAGGTGAGAGAGATCAAGATACTCGTCCGCGATGAGACAGGAAACATCGAAGCCGAAGTCGTCTACCTTCTGACTGGGCTGTCCGGGGAGGGAGAAGGCGTACCGGAAGAATGGATACTCGTTGAGGGCAACGGGGTTCTAGTGCAAGAGGACCGGTGGGCTGAACTGACGAGCGGCCTAGCCGATGCGGTCTTTCTAAGCGAGACGGAGACGTTTGACGACCTGCCGGATCTGGAATCGAAGGACTGGACCATTCGACTCGACATGCGGAGCCGGGACAACAATGAGCTAGCCTATTTCGTGTACGGAGAGGCGTCGGACCCTGCGAGGCGCTACTTATGGCTATCCGGCGACGACACCCTGTCGACAGTGGACGCATCTTGGGCCGACCTGCTTGCCACCCTAGCCGAAGACCCCGCAGTAGCCGATGCGCCCCCTACCGAGTCGGGCAGCTAACGGGCTCGGATCGACGACCCAGCGCGGTCCAGTGCACTTGGAGAACGAACACGTCGACATGGGCCCTCCGATTGCCGGTGAGCTTTGCGTCCGTCGATTCAGAGTGGTGAGGGGTTACCCCATCTGGGCCAGTAGCTCTTCCAGTTGTTCTTTGCGGGTGAGGTGGGCCTGTTGCTGATTTTCCATGCGCTGGCGCACCTCGGCGGGGGCCTTGGCCCGGAAGTCCTCGTTGCTCAGTTGACCCGTCAGCCTGTCGATCTGCTTGAGCATGTCGTTCAGTTCCTTCTCCAACTTGGTGCGGTCCTGACCTTGGGGCTGCATGCCTACCACGGAGGGCCATATATCGGCACTGTTATAGCCATGGGCTGCGCTGCTCCCAGCAAGTAGCCGGGGAGCATCGGGACCGGGAGTGGGCTCTCCAGCTTCCAAGACCGTGAGGTCTGAGACTCGAGCCAAGCTCTTTATAGCGGAGGCTTCGGAGGATATTGCCGCGTAGAGGGATGCCGTGGCTGCCGTTTGCACCTGCTCGCTCGGGTCGTCGAGTGTGGGTTCCTGCTTGTGCACCTCAACGGTCGCGGTGAGCGCGTCAAGTGTCGTGCCGGCTCTGACCGGGCGGTGTGTGGGCGTGCGGACCTGCACTGTGGCTGATGACGTAACCGGGCCCAGTGCGACGGTGGCTTCGATCTGCTGGCCGGCGGGGATTTTCTCCTCGGCGCGATAGTTGCGCACTTGGCTGATGATGTCCTGTACGAGGTTCAGCTCGGCTTCGGCGGCTGCGTCGATTGCAGCAGGGTCGGGCTTGGGGTAGTCGGAGACCATGATGGAATCGGGCAGGCTGGCTGGGTCCGGGACATGAGGCTTGAGCCTCTGCCATATCTCCTCGGTAATGAAGGGCATGAAGGGGTGGAGCAGGCGCAGGGTCTGCTCCAGAACGTGGGCTAGGACTGGCAGTGGAGACTCGCCGTCTGTGTCGCGCAGGCGCAGCTTGGCGAGCTCGATGTACCAGTCGCAGAATTCGTGCCAGATGAAGCCGTAGAGCTCGCGTTGGGCTTCTCCCAGTTCGAAGTGTTGCAGATAGCTGTTGACGGCTTCGGCGACTTGGTTCAGGCGGCTGATTATCCAGCGGTCCTCGAGGTGTGTTGGAGCCAGTGGGGAGATGTGGTTGTTGGAGGCATCAGCCCCCTCAAGGCTCACCAGCACGAAGCGGGAGGCATTCCATAGCTTGTTGGCGAAGTTGCGGCTAGCTTCCAGCTTGCCGTCGGTCAGGCGCAGGTCATTGCCCGGCGAGGTGCCGGTAGTCAGGGCAAAGCGCAGGGCATCGGTGCCGTACTGGTCCACCAAGAGGAGAGGGTCCATGGCGTTGCCACGGCTCTTGCTCATCTTGGCTCCGTTGGCGTCACGAATCAGGCCATGCAGGTAGATGGTGTGAAAGGGCTCGCGCCCTGTGTTCTCCAGCCCCAACATAATCATGCGGGCCACCCAGAAGAAGAGAATATCGTAGCCCGTCTCCATGACTGCCGTGGGGTAGAAGTAGTCCAAATCATCAGTGGCTTCAGGCCAGCCCAGCGTCGAGTGGGTCCACAGCCCTGAGCTGAACCATGTGTCCAGTACATCATTGTCCTGTTCCACGTTGGGCGAGCCGCACTTGCCGCATAGGGCGATGTCATCCACCGAGGCCGTTTCGCCACCACATTCGCGGCAGTACCATACAGGTATGCGGTGACCCCACCACAACTGGCGGCTGATGCACCAGTCGCGTATGTTCTCCAGCCAGTTGAGGTAGACCCGGCCGAAGCGGTCGGGCACCAAGCGGATGCGTCCTTCGGCTACGGCGGCGTAGGCGCGGCCTGCGATGGACGACGGGTCGTCGTGCTTACCGACGTCCAAGAACCACTGCACGCTGATCAAAGGTTCCAGAACGCTGGAACAGCGCTGGCACTGGCCCACGGAATGGTTGTAGGGCTCGACCCTCTCCAGCAGACCCTCGCGCTCCAGTTGGGCCACGATCTCCCGCCGAGCCTCAAAGCGCTCGTAGCCTTCGTAGGGTCCACCTTCGGCGGTGATATGCCCGTCGGGGCCGATGACGGTGACGGTGGCCAAGTTGTGACGCTGACCGATTTCGAAGTCGACGGGGTCGTGACCGGGGGTGACCTTGAGGGCGCCTGTGCCGAATTCCGGCTGGATGGCCTCGTCGCCGACGATGGGCATGGCGCGCCCGATGATGGGCAGCGTCACATTGCGTCCGACTAGGTGGCTGTATCGCTGGTCGTCGGGGTGGACTGCCACACCGGTGTCGCCCAGCATGGTCTCGGGGCGGGTGGTGGCTACGGTGACGTGGCCGTCCGCTTCCCCGTCCTTGGGGGCCAGCGGGTAGCGGATGTGGTACAGGGCCCCCTCGTGCTCTTCGTGCTCCACTTCGAGGTCGGAAAGGGCGGTGGAGCAGCGGGGGCACCAGTTGATGATGCGCTCGCCGCGGTATATCAGGCCCTTGTTGTAAAGGTTGACGAAGGTGGTGCGCACCGCCAGCGCCGGGCCGGGATCGAGAGTGAAGCGCAGGCGCGACCAGTCGCAGGATGCGCCCAGCCGTTTGTGCTGCTCGTCAATGGTGTTGCCGTAACGCTCCACCCACTGCCAAACTCGTTCCAGAAAGGCGTCCCGCCCCAACTCTGTGCGGCTGGTGCCTTCTTGGGCCAACTGGCGCTCCACCACCCACTGGGTGGCGATGCCAGCGTGGTCCTTGCCGGGCAGCCAGAGAGCGGGGTCCCCCATCATACGGTGCCAGCGGATTAGGACATCCTCGGTGGCGGCGGTGAGGGCGTGGCCCAAGTGGAGCTCACCAGTGACATTGGGCGGGGGCATGATGACCACGAAGGGGTCTTTGCCCGGCTCGATCTTGGGGGTGAAGTAGCCGCCTTCTTCCCAGAGTTGGTATATGCGGGGCTCGACGTCGGTGGGGTTGTAGGCGCGAGGAATATCGGCCCCGGGGCGCTGGTCAGGTCCTGGTTGTGTCATGCTTGTTGCTTTCCGGTGAGAGTGTGGAGGAATGGGGTTGTGGGCAGGCTGGGTCCATTGTGGCCGCACTTTCTCGTAGCTGGCTCACGTTTGGGAGCGCGGCGTTGCCGCGGAAGGTTTGTAGCTGGACGGTCAGACCGTGTTGCGTTGTTGTATCTGAGTTGCGGCCACGTTTGTATCTGCGAGAAAAAAATTTGTATCTGAAATGTGCCGCATTGACGCATGTTCCTAGCTGGGCCGTAGCTGTCGGTGTGGCCGCATATCTGGTTGTATTCTGGTTTCATTTGGTAGCGCCTCGTTTTGGGGCGGGCCGAGGGGCACTAGATACTATGATACACCTAGGGGGTACGGGGGTGGGCAAGGGGTTGGTGTCATGGGGGAACACCTTCATCCCGGTTACCCAATGGCGACAAACACTTACCTCGGGCGACGGGATGCGCCCATCGATCACCCAGTTCAGACTGCTCCCCAGCCGGGGCCAGTTCCTGATTGAACCGAAAGAGGAGGCGCGGGCGCGGGGGTTGCCGTCGCCGGATAAGGCGGATGCGCTGATGCTGGCGTTTTTGAGGAACACGGGTGGTGTGAGGTTGCATACGTAAGGGACGGTGTCAGTGCTGGCCCATCCGCTGGATATAATGGCAATCAACTGGCGGTATCAGGTGGACTATCCCAAATGAGCAAGGAGTGCCGGACACTCACCCTCGTCCCAGTCCAACCTGAGGGCGGCAACGCAGACCATCAAAAAGCCAAAATGAAACAGGGGGACCAACATGGCGGATTTCAAGATTGTGGCTCAGGGGCGTCCCAACTTTGTTGACGACTACAGGTTCGAGATGGAGGGGCTGCAGGGTCTGGATTATGAGATTACCGAGGTTCCGGCCGCGTCGGACGATGAGTTTTTGGCCGGGGCGCATGACGCGGACGCGATCATAACTAGGGACATGCCCTTATCCCAGAATGTGGTCAACGGGTTGGAGAAGTGCAGGATCATCGCACTGGACAGCGTGGGCACCGACTTTGTGGACGTCCGGGCGGCTACGGCCAAGGGCATCCCTGTAACCAATTGCCCAGACACCTTCGTCCAAGAGGTGGCCGAGCATACGGCGGCGCTGATTTTGGGCGCACACCGGCGGCTGTTGGTCGTGGATAGAATGGTCCGGGAGGGCCGCTGGGCGGAAGGGAGGCCGACCTTGTACCAGTTCCCCCGGCTGTACGGTCAAACGCTGGGGCTGATCTCGTTCGGGAACATCGCTAGGGCCGTAGTACCTTTGATGAAGCCCTTCGGACTCCGAATCCTGGCCCACGATCCCTTCGTCAGGGAGACCGTGATGGTCCAATTCGGCGTGGAACCGGTGGGACTGATGGAGTTGCTTCAACGATCGGATATCGTCTCAAACCATCTCCCCGGCACCGGCGGCACCAGGAGGATGATTGGGGAGGAGCAGTTCAGGATGATGAAACCCCTGGCGATCTTCGTCAACACCGGCAGGGGCTCCACCGTAGACGAGGCTGCCTTGGCAAGAGCCCTGGAAGAGGGGTGGATCAGTCACGCCGCGCTGGATGTGCTGGAAACGGAGCCGCCGGACTCCGGCAACCCCCTCCTTGGCTTGGAAAACGTGACGTTGAGTGCCCACGTGGCCTCGGCGTCGGGCAGATTTGCGGAAGGGGCTAGGACCAGGGCAGGGAGGGAGATCGCGCTGGTGTTGAGGGGCCGCTGGCCCATGTCATGCGTGAACCCTTCGGTGCTGGACGACTCCGGCCTTCTCAGATGGCAGCCCGCGTAGTTGGGTGGGTCCCAAGTCACTGCTGCGGCACCGGTACAACAGCCGGGGCCAGTTGCTGATTGAACCGAAAGAGGACACGCGGGCGCGGGGCTGGGGGTTCCGTTTGGTTCTAGAGGATCGGGGTCAGAATTCCAGCCATTCGAATTCTCT
Source organism: Dehalococcoidia bacterium (assembly GCA_965263155.1). Lineage (GTDB taxonomy): Bacteria > Chloroflexota > Dehalococcoidia > Lucifugimonadales > JAAXIE01 > JAAXIE01. The sequence goes on along the minus strand of OZ253586.1, from coordinate 3,387,068 downwards.
GGCCCTGCTGAAGAATATGTCATATTGGGCCTGTGCCAAGACCCTGCCCTGTGGAAGTATGCCTATGTGGGCACCCTGATGGCTTTCCAGATGGTTACTCAGCTCTTCCACTTGGTTGGCAGTGAGGTACCTAGACCATCTGGCAATGAGGTTCGGAGCCCTTCGTAGAAAATCTCCATGGTAAGCAAACTGCACGGTGGCCTTAGTAATAGGGCCAAGGGCTGGGTTGTCCACATGGGCCGGAATATCCACAGCGTCATTGATTGTTGACTCCCACCTCGTGAAGAACTGGCCAATAGCCCTGATGGCTTTCCTTCGTTGTACGACCTCGTATCCCCGCCTCAACGCGACTTCCCCCGCAAGGACAATGATACCGGCTATAACCCCTGCCAGTATGGAAAGTACGATTGTTGCCCCAAAGTTGGGTGGATCCCAGGTCATTGCTCGTTCACCATTTAAGATCGGCTATCGTCCTCTAGGCCCTTGAGTCCGATCTTGCTCCACTTGCCCTTGTATTCACGCAGGTCATCTTCGGTAAGTGTCCCATGTTTGGAGTGGTGCGAATTCGGCCTATGGCCTTGATTGTTTTCGTTTGCATAGTTGGCTATGTGCGTCTCAAAGAGACGTTTAGTCTTATCTCTCAACATACTTCTAACGTCCCCATCGGGGACCAGCCAATAGGACACTTCCGAGAGTCCTATGTCTACAAAGGCCCAATAGTGGCCATCTGTCCCATGCAACGGAGGGGCATCATCTGAGCCAAGCTTGACGCTGGCGTGTTCTTGGCATTTGCCATATAGGGAAAAACATTCATACTCTCCAGCGCGCGGGGTCTTTTTTACCTTGCTCAAGTCCCAGCCATAACCGATATAGGAGCCTTGCCAGTCTCCGCCCGTCTTTGCCTTCACTTGGATATAAGCGGTTTTCTTTTTCGCGCCATCCATTGCGACAATATCGATGCCAGGCAGGTTGCCAGCCCATGGAGAGGCATAGACCCCTCTGCGGTTAAGCTCCGCCGCCACGAAGTGTTCACCTGCCCGTCCGAGCATATCCGTTGGCAGCTTCACGACTGCCAACTCGGTCGCACTAAGGCATAGCCATATACCTCTGTCGGCCCGCTAGGATCTAGAGCGTAGGCCCTTATATCAGGCTCTGCAGTGCTATCTCCATCACGAGCTCCGTCATGATTGTGGAAAACGATGCTATCAAGGCCTCCTTCCTCGATGGTATCCCCAAACTGACGGAATAATATGACAGCACCGTAAGGGTCCTGTTGATGACAGACGTACGCAGGGAGGGTTAGCATCTCCAAAGAGAGTTCACTGTCGGGATGGTGACTGCAGCGGTAGACGATGTGGTTCAAGTCATCACTCATGGGCAGATTATACGGCAAAGGCCGCGGACTTCTCGAACCATCCCGACGATTGCAGGTTCTCAACATTGAGGGCCATTCTTCCGACTTTGTACGGAGTTCTTAAGAGTGGTCTCGTGTTTGGAATCCACTTGCAGGCCGAGGTTTGGGTTGGGCGGGGTTGCGGAGGCTGGCGGGGAGGTGGCTTTGCCAGTCGGGGATGACCTGCCCCATTTTGGACAATACGGTCATCGTTGCCAGCAAGCGGGGGTTCAGGTTGATGCCTTGCGGTGGAGGATGGCGGTTACTCTGTCGAGGACTTGGTGGGCCACTTCTTGTTTGGACATGAGGGGGAGGTCGTCTACTTGGTTGTTGGGGTGGATTAGGAGGACTTTGTTGGTGTCACCGCCGAAGCCGCTGCCCTCGGCGGTGACGTCGTTGGCGACGATGAGGTCGAGGCCCTTCTCGGCTACCTTGGCTCGGGCGTTTTCCAGCAGGTCATCGCTTTCGGCGGCGAACCCCACACGCACCAAGGGACGCGTTGCTTGGGCTAGGATGTCGTCAGTCTTCTCGAGGTCGATGGTCCACTGGCTTGCGCTCTTCTTGACCTTGGACGGGGCTACTGAAGAGGGGCGGTAGTCGGCGACGGCGGCGGCCATTATCAGGGCGTCGGCTTGGGAGGTAGCTTCCAGCACCGCCTGCTTCATCTCCTCCGCCGTCTCTACCCGCATCATCTCCACCGCCACGGGGTCAGGGAGTCCCTGCACAGTTGACACCAGCACCACATGTGCGCCACGGTCCCTTGCTGCTTCGGCCAAGGCATAGCCCATTTTGCCTGAGGAGCGGTTGGTAATCACCCGGACCGGGTCTACCGGCTCGCGGGTGCCTCCTGCGCTGATGACCACGGTGCGGCCAGCCAAGTCTCCCTTGCGTCCTAGGACGGCTTGGATGTGGCCTAGGATCTCCGACGGTTCGGCGAGCCGACCCATGCCGATCAGGCCTGATGCGAGGCGTCCTTGCCCCGGCCCTACAACGACTGCGCCCCGCTCCCTTAGCAGGGACATGTTGTGCTGGGTGGCAGGGTGGTCCCACATATGGGCGTCCATGGCGGGGGCGAGGAGCAGGGGGGCCTCTGTCGCTAGGGCGGTGGCTGTGAGGGCGTCGTCGGCGAGTCCTTGGGCTAGGCGGGCTAGGGTGTGGGCGGTGGCTGGGGCAATGGCGAGTATGCCGGCGCGGCGGGCTAGGGCCACATGCTCGACCGCTAGCTCGGACTGGGTGTCGAACATGTCGGTGACCACGGCGCGGTGGGTGAGGCTGCGGAAGGCGAGGGGGGTGACGAACTTAGCGGCGTCGACGGTGAGTATGACGTCCACAAGGGCCCCCTGCTGGGCGAGCTTGCTGGTGAGGTCGAGGGCTTTGTAGCAGGCGATGCTTCCGGTGACGCCCAGCACTACGTTCTTGCCTTGGAGAACTGACGGCACGGCTCAGCCCTCCTCTTCCTTGTCGCGCCCGTCTTTGTTGAGGTTCAAGTCGTAAATCATTCGCAGGCCCAACAAAGTGAGGTCCGGGTTCACAGCGTCGAAGACAGTGGTCTCTCGCGCCATCAACTCAGCCAAGCCTCCGGTAGCGATGACCTTGGCCTCGGGGCCCAGTTCATTCTTGAACCGGGCTACCATCCCCTCAACCAACCCAATGTACCCGAAGATCAGCCCTGACTGCATTGCTGCGACGGTGTTCTTGCCGATTGCCGTTGCCGGAGGCACCAGCTCCACCCGGCGCAGCTGCGAGGTGCTCTGGTAGAGGGCATCGGCAGACAGGTTGATGCCGGGGGCTAGAGCGCCCCCCAAGTACTTGCCGTCGGCGGACACGGCGTCGAACACCGTTGCTGTGCCGAAGTCGACGACGATCACGGGCCCGCCGTACAGCTTGAGGGCGGCCACGGCATCGGCCACTCTGTCCGTGCCCACGTCCCGTGGCGAGTCGTACTGGATGGAGATGCCTGTCTTGACGCCGGCGGACACGGTAAGGGGTTGCACCGCGAAGTAGTTGCGGCACACCTCCTCGAAGGTGGGAATCAGTGGAGGCACAACGCTACAGATGCATGCCCCGGTGATGTCCGAAGGCTGCACTCCCCGGTAGGACATGATGTTGGCCATGAAGAACCCATACTCGTCAGGCATCCTCCGGGGGTCGGTAGCCAAGCGCCAAGTCGACTTCAGGGCTGGGCCTTCGAAGACACCCAGTGTGACGTTGGTGTTGCCTATGTCCAGAACAAGGAGCAAGGGATACGCCCCCCTGTGGGGTTGGTGGTAGTCACTTCAGCTTCGTTCGACGGTACTAGTGTAGCATAGGGCCGCGGCGCGCCGAACAAGGGCCGCGACAGATACGAAACGATGTGCCCCGTCCCAGCTACTCTGTTCGTCGTAGCGCGGCCAGAAGGCTGCGGGGGCTGGTGATGCTCTGCCCTGAGAGGAGGATGCTGACGCTGAAGGCGCGGGAGGCCAGCCAGGTCATGAGAATCGTGGTGACGGCGACTACAGCAAGGGCTATGGCGATTTCGCGGTTGGATATGTCGCTGCCGCTGCCCAGCCGCACCATGAGCATGGTGGGAGTGAAGAACGGTACATAGGTTACGATCTGCAGCAGAAACCAGTCAGGGATGTTGATGACCAGCCCAGTGAACCAGATGGGCATGCCCACCAGCACGCTGAGGAGGCCCATCTGCCGCTGCCCCTCGGCGACGGAGTTCACCACCGTACCCAAGAACATGGCAAAGGCAGAGAACAGCAGATAGCCGAGTACGAGGCAGAAGGACACCACCACGATCGATCTCGCCGATATAGCGAGTTCGCCTGCTCCCGGGATGCTGTTGAATATGGCTGGTGTGGCGAAAGCGCCTACCAAGACCCAGACCGCGATGTGAATGAGCCCAGCCAGCGTGAAGGCCAGCAGCTTGCCACTGAGAATGGATAGGGGGGAGGCGGAGGTGATGAGAATCTCCACCATGCGGGTCTCCTTTTCCTCGGAAACGCTGCGAATGATGGAGCCGGAGCCCGTCATGACGGCGATCATGAGCAGTACGGCAAACAGCATGAGGGAGGCCAGCTCCACGACGTCTTGGGCCACGTTGCTGCCTGATTTCTCGATGCCTGTGGCCTCGTCGGGCACATCGAATTCGTCGAAATAGCCCGTGTCGAAGGCCCGCTCCACCCTGTCGGAGAAGTCGAGACCCAGCACGAGAGCATCCTTGAGGAAAACCCGGAAGTTGCTTTCGGCTTCCCAGTTGCCGGCCCATAGAGGCCCGCGGTCCCGTGTAGTCCAGTAGTCTTCGATGCGGCCCGATTCGATGTAGTCGGCTGGCAACATGAACAGGGAGTCGATATCGCCCCTTTTGATAGCGGCAATGCCCTCATCCTTGCTGGCATACCGTACCGGTGGCGAATCCCAAGGCGACACGGCAGGCAGGATGCCGGAGGGGTCTACATAGCCGTAACGCATATCTCCACCAGAGGGGATGCTGATACCCTCTCCGACTTCTTGGGGCGATGCCTCCTCTTGGGCGTCTTCGAAGAGGCCAACGACGATGGGTGTAACGGGTATAGCCCCGACCATGATGATCAGGATGAGGGCAGTGAAGAACATGAGGCCCTTGTTGCCTATTTGGCGGCGGAACTCTTGGGCGAAGATGATCCGCATCTCATAAGGCAGACCGGGCACGGGACACCTCCTCTACGAAGATGTCGTTCAGCGACGGCAGGGACATTTCGTAGCGCTCCACCTCAATACCGGCGTCGAGATATGCCCTGAGTATGGCCTCCGGCGGCCTGCCGTCGTCGATGGCATAATCGATGATCCCGCCGGGACGTGTCCTGCTATCGGCGTCCACCAAGTCTGCGGGTACGCCCTTGGCTTGCACCTCAATCGACCTCACGCCGCGTTCCCGCTTGATCTCCGCCAAGTCTCCGAAGAGCAGCAGGCGGCTATCAGCAATCAGGGCCACCCGCTCGCACATTTCCTCCACGTCGGACATGATGTGGGTGCTGAACATTACTGTGGCCCCTGCCTGTTGTCTCTCCGATAGCAGTTCCTTCATCACTACTACGTTCAATGGGTCAAGGCCGGCGAAGGGTTCGTCCAGGATAATCAGGTCTGGGTCATGGATGATTGCGCTGATGAATTGCACGAACTGGGTCATGCCCCCCGACAGGCTCTCTACCTGCTTGTCGCGGTGCTCATACAGATCCACCCGCTTCAACAGTTGAAGTGCCCGTTCCTCCGCCGCTCGCGCCGACATCCCCTTTAACCTTCCGAGGTAGCGCAGGACTTCCACAACCTTAACCTGCTTGGTGAGCCCCCGCTCTTGGGGCAGATAGCCGACGCGCTTGAGAATGGGACGCTCGGGTTGGGCTCCTAGGATCTCGAGCGAGCCGTGGTTAGGCCGGATGATGCCCAAGCACATGCGGATGGTGGTGGTCTTGCCCGACCCGTTGGGCCCTAGGAAGCCGAACATCTCACCGCTGCGTACATGGAACGATACGTCGTTGACGACAGTATGGCGGCCGAAGCTCTTGGTCAGGCCTTCCATCTTCAAGGCAGTGGCGTTGGCCATTCCATACCCTCGCGGCGCAGGCGAGTCAGGGGAGGGGAAGGCCTCGCCCGCACAGAATTCATTTCAGTATAGCAGGGTCGCTGAAGTGCGCGGTGGCGTATCTGGAAGGAGGGCCGTGGGCAGCGCTCAGGGGGGCAATTCTTGACCCTCCCAGCTATGCAGGATAGACTGTGCGAGCTTTACACATGGGCGAAGCGCTTGTTTGCGCCGCCCAATTCGTGTGCATAGGGAGGGACTCTTGGCAGAAGTTAGCGGTGGCGAAATCGCTGCAAAGGCACTCCTGAACGAAGGAGTGGATACTATATTTTTCCTCACTGGTGGCCCTATTACCCCAATAATTGTAGAGGCCAACAAGCTGGGGATACGCTGCGTGGATGTGAGGCACGAGCAGGCTGCTGCGATGATGGCCCACGGGTATGCGCGCAGCACTGGCAAGCCGGGTGTGTGCATCTGTGCGTCGGGCCCTGGCACCACCAACGCCGTGACCGGCATAGCAAATGCTTTCGTTGATTGCGTCCCGATTCTGACCATCGGCGGGGCCAGCCCTGCCATCCAGTTTGGAATGGGGGGGTTCCAGGAAATCGATCAACTGGCCATGATGAAGCCCATTAACAAGTGGTCGGACCGGGTGCTGCAGACCCATCGGATACCGGAGATGATCAGCACCGCCTTCCGGCAGGCTACTACCGGCAAGCCTGGCCCTGTCTACCTCGACTTCCCCAAGGACACCATCGATGAGGTGGCGGATGAAGAGCAGGTTGTCTACCCCAGCAAGCCCCGCACAACAGCGCGGCCAGAAGGCGATACCCAGTTGGTCAAAGAGGCCATTGAGATACTTTCCAAGGCTGAGAGGCCGATTATTCTTGCTGGCACCGGGACGTACTGGTCCCAGTCGGGGACCGAGTTCCAAGAATTCGTCGAGATGACCAAGATTCCGTTCTATACGATGCCCCAGACCCGGGGCATCGTGCCCGACGACCACCCCATGAGCTTCTTGGGTGCCCGCACCAAGGCCTACAGCGACGCCGATGCCGTGCTGGTCATGGGAACGCGGTTCAACTACATGGTGGCGTTCGGCCAGTCGCCGCGCTTTGCGCCCGACGTCAAGTTCATACAGGTGGACATTGACGCTGCTGAGATCGGCCATAACCGCGACGTGGAAGTGGGGATCATAGGCGACTGCAAGGCTGTGTTCCAGCAGTTGATTGACGAGGGCCGACCTATATTCGAGGGACGTGATGAGTTGCCTTGGGTCGATGAACTGCGGGCACGGGACGCCGCCAACCGCGAGCGCTCTGAGGTGCAGATGTCCTCGGATGCGACGCCTATTCACCCATTGAGGCTCTGCCGCGAGGTTCGCGACTTCCTAGACCGCGACGCCACTCTCATCGTCGACGGCCAAGAGATTTTGAACTTCGGGCGCCAGTCCATACCCACGTTCACGCCGGGCAGTCGGCTGAACTCGGGGCCCTTCGGCAACATCGGTACCGGTGTGCCATTCGGGATGGCCGCCAAGATTGCACGCCCCGACAAGCAGGTGCTGGTACTCACCGGCGATGGCTCCTTCGGCTTCAACGGCATTGAGCTGGACTCGGCGGTACGCAACAACGTGCCCTTCGTCACCGTCGTCAGCAACAATGCAGGCTGGGCCTCCGGGGCCGTCTCCCGTCAGGATGAGCCAGGGCGCTATCTCGGCTTCAGCAACTACGAGCAGATGGCTGAGGCCTTCGGCTGCCATGTGGAGCGCGTGGAAGACCCCGAACAGATTCGGCCAGCACTGGAGCGGGCCTTCGCCTCCGGTATCCCCGCGCTGGTCAACGTCGTAGTCGACTCAGAGGTCAAAGTAGTCACGCAGCCCTTCTCGGCCTACACGAAGGGTGCCGTCGGCGTGAAGCAAAGCTACAAAGACTAGGGGCCCACAACGCAGCGTAAGAACGAAAGCCCGGACGTATGTCCGGGCTTTCGTGTTGTGGGATCACTTTGGATATACTGTAGGTTCTTGCACGAAAAGAGATGGAGCAGCGTCGTAGCGACGACATGCCTACGTCTCCTGATTTGTATCGGGAGCACGTAGTACGCTGTAAAATCGCCACGTAGACCTAACCGAGAATCGGCAAGGAGCCTGTTCATGACTACTCAGACCCCGGAAGAGGCGCGCAGCCAGATCGTCAACATGGTGCGCGACTTCGTGCGACGCGACGTACTGCCCATCGCCGATGAACACGACCAGAAGGACATCGTGCCCCTCGACCTCATCGAAAAGATGAAGGGAATGGGCCTCTTTGGCATCACTGTCCCCGAAGAATGGGGAGGCATGGGGCTGGACTACACCACCTTCGCCATGATTTTCGAGGAGATTTCCAAGGGCTGGATGAGTGTCGGTGGCATCATTGGCACCCATCACATCATGACCTACGTCATCTCCAACTTCGGCACCGAGGAGCAGAAAGCGACTTTCCTGCCTGCCATGGCCCGTGGCGCGATGCGGGGAGGGCTTGCCCTCACCGAGCCCGATGCCGGGAGTGATGTGCAGTCACTCTCCCTCGACGCCACCAAGGACGGCGAGGAGTACGTGCTGAACGGCACCAAGATGTTCATTACCAATGGGCGCCATGGTGACACCTTCGCCGTGCTGGCCCGCACCGACCCCAATGCCTCTCCCAAACACCGTGGCCTCAGTTGCTTCATAGCGGAGAAGGGACCGGGGTTCGAGGTGGGCCGTGACTTGGACAAGCTGGGTTATCGTGGCTTGGATACGTGCGAGTTGATATTCAAGGACTACCGCGTGGCTGCTGACAGGCTAGTTGGTGGAGAAGAGGGCCACGGTTTCCAGCAGGTGATGAGCGGCTTGGAGACGGGGCGCATAAATGTGGCGGCCCGATCTGTGGGCGTGGCTACGGCGGCATTCGAGGCCTCCATCAAGTACGCTCAACAGCGGGAGACCTTCGGCAAACCCATCAGCCAGCACCAAGCCATCCAAATCAAGCTGGCGGATATGGCTACCAAGATAGAGGCTGCGCGCCTGCTCACCTACCAAGCGGCAGAAAAGAAGGACCGTGGTGAGAGGGTGGACTTGGAAGCGGGGATGGCCAAGCTGTTCGCCAGCGAGATATGTGCCGAGGTGACTCTGGAAGCCATGCGCATCCACGGAGGCGTCGGATATATCAAGGATCTGCCCATCGAACGCTATTACCGGGACGCGCCGCTGATGATAATCGGAGAGGGCACCAATGAGATCCAACGCTTGCTGATCGCACGGCAACTGCTGCAGAGATATGCAATCGACTAGACGTCGCACTAAACAAAATTAGAGGCCACCCCGATTAGGGGTGGCCTCTTTTTAGTAGCTTAGGACTGGTGGCTGGCTACACCTTGCCGAGGGCTTCCTCCACCTCGGGCAGTTGGCCCCAGCGCATGCCTTCGGGGTCGTTGGTCAGAGCCATGCGCTGGCCCTTGGAGTTCTTCAGGCCTTGGGGGTGGCATACCAGTTCGATCATGTTGCCGTCGGGATCGTGGATGTAGGTGTAGAACTCCCCGTTGTCCTCGCGGTTACCAAACAGGGGGTTATCGCCGCCGATGAGACGTGAGGCAGCGCCTCCGCCCATGCGGGCGTAGGGTATGCCCACTTTGTCGAGATGGGCCAGCATCTCGTCCCAGTTCTGCACTTCGACGGCGAAATGCACCGAGGGATGGAGGGTCACCTCGTTCACCTCACTGAAGTGCATCTCCGCGTTGCCGAGGTTTAGCTGTAGTTGGCGCTTGTTGAGATCGCCCCGATCGAGGAAGGTGCAGCCCAGCGCCCTTTGATACCATTCTCGGGTCCTCTCGCGGTCGGTGATCTGCACATTGAGGTGGTGCACCTGGATAACTTTGCTGCCCATGTCATCGCCTCCTAATCTTTGGGTGGACTCCCAATCGTCCTTCGACGTTATGATGTATTGTATTGCCATGTCACTATTGCTGCAATCCTGACTGTTCGGCCGATCCCCACCAAGTCCGACTCTGCTAATGGGAAGCGGTGAACTCCAAGATCCAGTCCCGCACCCGCTCAGGCGTCTGCTCCGGCACGGTGTAGTCCTTGTAGTCCACGTTGGGCAGACATTCTTCAAGGTACCTGGCGGCAGAGGTTGCATGGAAGGGGTCGTGCCCTGGGATCACGATGGACGGTATCTCGAGCCCCATCAGCTCTTCGGGCTCGCCGCCGGGGGAAGTGTCCCGATCGTACAGCTTGCGCTGGGTGGCCATCACCGCGGCGGAATAGCGGTCCACATCCTGGGCTAGGAAGCCCTCAGTGAACGCTTCATCTCGCGATATGACCGTTGCCCAAGGCCCACCTTCCGGGGCCACGTTGAAGCCGCCCTTCTCCTTGGCTATCTCCACCGCACCTGCCAAGCCCTTCTCTCGCACGTAGGCCAAGTGCGCCCCGAAATTTCGCTCGCCATACTGGCGCCAACGTACTCCGCCCGTAGGCCAGTGCAGCACTAGCCCCCGCGTGGTGTCGGGATAGCGCAGCCCGAAGGCCACGGCTAGGTTGCAGGCCATGCAGCCGCCCATGATGTATGCCTGCGAGATGCCTAAGTGGTCCAGCAGCCCCTTAGCCTGTACGCAGTACTGCTCCCAGCCTAGGGCCTCTACCCTGCCACCCGACTCACCGGCCTCGCGGCGGTCGTAGATAATGCAGGTATGCTGCTGGGTGAAGTGGTCCAAAGGCTCGATAGAAGTCCATGCCCCGAAATTGCGCCAGTTCGAGAGCACCGAGTTGAAGCCTCCATGGGCCATCATCAGCAATGGAGGCCCTGAGCCGTGCACCTCGTAGTGTGTGCTGATCCCATCAATCTCTACATGGGGCATTGATACCTCCGAGTATGTTGCAGCTTGGGCTTCTGGCTCACCATGTTGGCCAGCGAGGCAAGTATATCATTGAGCGAATGAGACAAAGCGTCGCGGGAGGCTAACCGTGAGGCTTGGCATTGCCAAACGGCATAGGTTCGTTGAACTCTCGTCCTGCGTCCATCGCTTCCTTTTGACGGTCCAGCCACCCTTGAATGGCGTTGGCCGCTTCCTCCAGTCCACTTTGTGCCTGCATCCATGCTTGGAGCTGCAGCGCAGCTTCTCGTCGCCCCTCCTGGCGGCCTTCTTGTAGTACTTCTTCTCGTTTGCGATCCAGCCACCTGCGTGCAAGAACCATGGCTAAGCGCTCCCATACCAGAATGAGGGTTGTCGTTAGTCCGGTTGAAGTTATGATGGCCCACGACATGTGTTCCAAGCCTGTTAGAAGCCTGTCGAGCCAAGGGCCATCCTGCTGGATACCGTTCCAGACTACGAACACGGTAGCGGTCATCACCATAGTAGCAAAAACCACGACATAAAGGCGTCCCTCGGCTAGAACTGTCCCGAACCCGCCTTGTATATCGTTTACTACCTTAGACCCGTTCTCCGCCACGTCTTCCTACCATTATCGTTGTCTCGCCCTCAGTAGCCCACCACCGGACAAGTGGGTCGGGCCAATATAGTTATGCCTGTTTCTTCACGTCAATAAGCGAGTGTCAGGGGTGCTCCGATGCTATGACTCTTCTCCTTGGTGTAGTTGTCGTCTTTGCCCTGCGCCCAGTCGGTCCGCTCCTCTGGCGAGATTAGTTGACAACCCTTGTGGGTCTGGCCAGAATACCGGCGTCCCAGCAGTCTAAGTAGGTTGGGCATGTCCCTTTCCGACGCACATCCCTGAGGAGGTTTCGGTGAGTAAGATCGCCATCATGGGGGCCGGAGCCCTCGGCTGCTACATCGGGGCCTTTCTGATACGGGAAGGGATGGACATCACCTTCATCGACATGTGGCCAGAGCATGTGGAGACCATGCGGTGCGACGGCCTACGGGTCAGCGGTAGCCAAGGAGAGTTCTCAGTGCCTGCCAAGGCCCTCCACCTCACTGACGCCCAAGCTATCGATGACCCCTTCGACATCGCGTTCATCGCCGTTAAGTCCTACGACACCGAGTGGGCTACGCACTTCATCAAGCGCTACGTCAAGCCTGACGGCTATTTCGTCTCATCGCAGAACAGCATGAACGACCAGACCATCGCCTCCATCGTCGGCTATCAGCGGGAGCTTGGATGCATCGCCTCTCATATTGAGGTAGCCCTGTGGGAGCCGGGCCACGTCACTCGTGGTGGAGCAGTGGGACGCGACCACGGCCATTTCGTGTTCCGGGTCGGCGAAATGAACGGGCACATCTCCCCACGGGCGGAGGAAGTGGCGGGTTGGCTGGACTGCATCGACGCCTCCAAGCCGACCAACAACCTCTGGGGAGAACGCTGGGCCAAACTGGCCCAGAACAGCATTGGCAACGCGGTGTCGGCCATGTCGGGGCTCGGCTCTCAAGGCATGGCGGAGAGTCCCGATGCCCGCTACGTGCGCATCCACATCGGCAAGGAAACGGTGCAGGTGGGGAAGGCCCTGAACTACCAGATTGAGGAGATCAGCGGCGTCGACCCCGATCTTTGGGGCGCTGCCGACGAACCCGATGTCTTCAACCAACTGGACGAGATGCTGAAGGCACGCGGCGGTCGTGTAGACTGGCGCGCTTCCATGGCCCAAGACGTCGCCAAGGGGCGCCGCTCCGAAGTGGACCACCTGAATGGATTGGTCGCGGACAAAGGCCGCGAGGCTGGCATCCCCACGCCGGTGAACCACGCTACAGTAGAAGTGATGCGCGATATCGACGCTGGCCGCGTTCAGCCCGACCCCTCTCTGATAGACCGGCTGATTCAGGCCTAGTCGACTCCATACTCCCGATGAGGAGCTGCCGATGATCGTTCATACCGAGCCCAAAGACTTCTTCATGTTCACGGTGCACTTCATCTTCAACAAGGAACACCCCGACGCTGAAGACCAGTCGGTGAAGGCCTACCTAGAGGAAAAGCAGCTCTACCCCAAGCGCACCAACAAGATTGAGCATCAAGGCTGGCCCTGCGAGGACTGGTCCTTTGGCGGTTGCTACTTGGGACGCCACTTGGGGGCCATTGGAGAGATGCAGCGCAAGACTGTGGAGCGTGAGCTGATCACGGCCCAAGTGGAGCGGTTGGTAAGGCACGAGCCCCAAGAAGGCTTACGGGCGTTCACCGCTGGGATGGCCGAGCCTGACTTGGTCGGTTTAGTCGCCAACTTGGTGGAGGAGTTCCACCAAGACTCGTCCTTCGGCCTCGACGACCAAGGTCAGCTTATGCTGACGCTGGAAGACAGCGCGGTGGAGTTGCGCGTCAAGGAGTTGGTGGGGGCGTAGAGGCTGGTGGTCGCTAGCCCTGCAGGCCATTGGCGAAGGCGACAATGGCCTCGGCCAAGAGCTGCGGGCGCTCTAGCGGGATATCGTGGATGCTCTCTTCCATCCACAGGACTTGGGAGTCCTTCAGCAGGTCTTGTGCCATGCTCACCATCCTTACCTTGGAGTTGGTGAACAACGCCTCCCGATCGCCCCTAGGCTCCCGCCATGCGGGTACTATCAAAACCGGCGCTTGTACTCTGCGGAATAGCTGGCTTGGTTTGTGCTCCCACAAAGCTCGAACACACTGCATGTGGTTCTCACGGGTCAGGTAAGGGCTCACTTCGCCTGCAGGGCCTATGTGGAAGTTTGCTTGGAAGAACTCCTCGACCTCGGGGCACCACAGCATGCCCAAGTCTCCTACCTTGACGCGCTTCAGTAGGGCGTCCCAAGTGGTTCCGGTGAAATCGGGCGGAGCCATCCGCACTTGGGCATTGTCCCAGTTCATTCCCGGCATGCTGGCAACCTCGATGGTGCCCCCGTCCACCATGACTATCCCCGCGATGGCATCGGGATAGTCGGCCGCGTACTGTAGTACGACGTTTCCGCCCCAAGAGTGGCCGGCCAGTAGTGGGCGTTCCAAGCCTAGATGCTGCGTGAAGGCTTGGAGGTCGCTGCAGATGGACTGGAAATCGTAGCCGTGGTCGGGTCCATCGGTCTGGCCATGGCCTCGCTGGTCCAAAGCGTAGACCGTGAATCGCGACGTCAGCTGTGGAGCAGTCAGGTCCCAAATACGACAGTTGGATGCCAAGCCGTGGAGCAGTACGAGCGGAGGGCCGTTGCCTCCCCAGTCACGGTAGTGGAAGTTCATTCCGCGTAGTTGGACCTGCTTGTCTTGCACCGGTTTGCCTTTCGATTCAGCGGTCGTGGTGATACATGTGTTTCTGCTTTGGGATACTCTAATGCCCGCTAGGCTAGAGGGGCGAGAACATGCGGCAGGTAATGACGAATGCAAGGAACAGAATACCCAAGAAAATGGAGATTACCAAGAACCACCGGTGCACTTCCATTACGCTGCTTCGTGCCTAGGGGAAGAAGAGAGTGGCTTCATAGCTTCAGGAACTCCGCCACCTGCCGCGCGAACTCATCAGGCTGCTCCAGCATGAGCATGTGGCCTGCACTATCGATGGTCTGCGTCCGCGACCCTGGCAGTAGTGCCTGCAGGCTGGAGGCGTAGGCTGGAGAGATAATTTTGTCTTGGGTGCCCCAGAGCACCAGTGCCGGAGCCTTCACCCGATAAATGCGTCGCTTCATCCCCTTGTCGGGTATAGGCCATAGGAACTTTCCAACTGCCGAGAGGCCGGAGATGCGTTCCAGCGCCAGTATGGCCCGAGTCTCATCGTCCTCTTCTTGTGCCCTAGCTTCTTGGGCTACCGCACTGTCTGGGTCGGCCCAGAGCGCGTCCGAGAGGTCGCGGGGATTCATGCCGAAGAAGTCGGCCACTGGGGCGTCGTCCAGCCAGAGGCCAGCGGCGCTAACCAAAACTAACTTGTCTACCCGGTGAGGGTCGAGGGCAGCCATCTCGGCAGCTACCATACCACCGACAAAGTGCCCCACCACATGGACCGACGAGAGCCCAAGCGCGTCTAGCAGCTCCATATGGTAGAGGGCCAAGTCTATGACGTCATCCAACTGCTCAATGCCCTTGGTCTCCCCATAGCCTGGAAACCAAGGAGCGTACACGGTGAAGTCGTTGGCCAACAGGTCTAGGAAGGGGGCCCAGCCGCCCACAGGTCCCAATGCGCCGTGCAGGTACAGCAAAGGCTCGCCAGTTCCAGCCTTCAGCAGACTTGTGGAAAACCGGCCGCCAGCCAGCGATAGGGTCAGCTTCTCTGGCTCCATGTGCGTGCCCTAGCCCGTCTTGCCTGGCACGGCGGGATGCTGGACCTGTTGCAGGGGTTGGGGCCACCACCGGTTGTCGTATTCGTCCCACAGGTCCCGAAGGTAGGGGAGGACCTCGGTGCCGAACAGGTGGGTGTTCTTGAACGCCCGCTCCCGCGGCATGTCGCCGAACTGGAGCAGCAGCATCAGGTTGCCTACCCGCAGCTCCTTGATGGCGTGTCGCAACTCCTCCCGAACCGTGGCCGGACTACCAGCGATGACGTTGCCTGCGTCAATGAAGTCCTTCCAAGTGAACTCGGTGTTCTGTTCACGGCGCGCTGCGACGGTTGCTTGACTCAGTCCGCTGCGTACACTTCTCTCACTGCGGTAACCGGGAGCGCTGGCGTAGGACGCCGGTACGTGCAAGCACTTCTTGAAGAAGTACTCGATGTCGTCCTTGTACTCGTCAATCTGGTTGTCCTGCTCGGAAACTGCGACCAACTGCAGGAAGCCGGCGTGGTAGGGGTTGAACTCCTTGTCGCGGCGGTCCAGTTCTTCCCAAAAGCCGTCTAGGACCATCTTGCCGACCTTGTAGCCTTGATAGCTGAGGTAGCAGTAGACGTAGTCGTAGTCTATGGTGAAGTCCCACGTCTCCAAGCTACCCGATCCGGGCACCCAGATTGGGGGATGTGGCTGCTGGTATGGCCGGGGCCAGATATCGACGTAGCGTGTCTGGGTGTACTTGCCGTTGAAAGCGAAGGGCTTACGCTCTGTCCACGCCTTAATCACCAAGTCGTGGGCTTCCAGGTATTTCTCTCGAAGGGTGGCTGGAACCTGACCGTAGGCGAACACTGTGTCCATGGAGGTGCCGAGGGGGAAGCCGGCGATCAGACGCCCGCCGCTCATGACGTCCAGCATGGCGAACTCTTCGGCCACGCGCGTTGGCGGATTGTACAGGGCTAGGCTGTTGCCCAGCACCACGATCGCCGCTTGGGAGGTTCGCCGCACCATGGAGGCTGCCATCAGGTTGGGGGAGGGCATCAGCCCGTAGGCGTTGTTGTGGTGCTCGTTGACGCACAGCCCGTCGAAACCCATGGTCTCGGCGTATTCCAGCTCATCAAGGTAGTCGTTGTAGAGTTGGTGCCCCTTGGCTGGGTCGAACAGATCGTTGGGAACGTCCACCCACACGCTGCCATACTGCTTCTCAAAGTCGGGCGGGAGGAACTGGTAGGGCATCAGGTGAAAAAAGCACAACTTCATGGCGAAGACCCCCTTCGGGGAGAGGTGTGGAAGACTGGTCGGATTCTACACCTTAGAGGGCTGTGGGGGCGAGAGGGGCGCTAACAGGGAGGGGCTGCTGCGTTCCTCGTCGGCTGAAACAGGCAATGCAAGCGCACAATAAGTGAGTGGTCAGATGGCCTCGCGGTGAGCGCCCGATTAGTCCAAGTAGAGGATGTACACGGTCACTCAAAGACTAGGTCGGCGGGAGTTGCCCTCACTCGGAGCCAAGCGCTAAAGGCCCTTAGCAACCACCCCATTGCCACATAGGACACAAGGGGACATCGAACAACCCCTTGTGATGTTGCAGCCGAGCAATAGCCCTGCAGAGCGACATATGGTGGAGCGGGCGATGGGGATCGAACCCACGACGGCTAGCTTGGAAGGCTAGCGCTCTACCACTGAGCTACACCCGCATCACTGCTATTTTAGAGCACCTCGTTGCCCCTCCGCCAGATGGAGCGGCCCCGTTCTTTCGACCTTGGGCTAGAGAAGGTTCCAGAGGCCCGCTCCACCTTGGACTTGCAGCAGCACTGGGGCGAACACTAGAGAGACGATTGCCATCAGCTTCAGCAGGATGTTCAGCGAGGGGCCGGAGGTATCCTTGAAGGGGTCGCCCACCAAGTCCCCCTCCACGGCAGCCTTGTGAGGGTCCGAACCCTTCCCACCGTAGTGGCCCAACTCAATGTATTTCTTGGCGTTGTCCCAACTGCCGCCCGCGTTGGCCATCGTGATGGCTAAGATGAACCCGGCTGCCACCGCTCCGATGAGCAGCCCGCCCAAGGCTTCCGCTCCCAGCAGGAAACCCACCACAAGCGGGACTGCCACGGCCATGATGCCGGGCAGAACCATCTCTCGCAGCGCGCCCCGGGTACTGAGGTCAACACACCGTGCGTAATCAGGGCGCCCGGTGCCTTCCATGATGCCCGGTATCTCGCGGAACTGTCTGCGCACTTCGGTAACCATGTGGTACGCCGCCCGGCCCACCGCCTTCATGGTCATGGACGAGAAGAGAGAGGGGAGCATTGCCCCGATGAGCAGGCCCACCAGTGTGGTGACGTTGAGCAGGTCCAACACATCCAAGCCTACCGCCTGTGCATAGGCTGCCATCAGTGCCAGTGAGGTGAGAGCCGCCGACCCAATGGCGAACCCCTTGCCGGTGGCAGCGGTGGTGTTGCCCAAGGCGTCTAAGGCGTCGGTGCGCTGCCGTACCTCGGGGGCCAGTTGGGCCTGCTCCGCTATTCCGCCGGCATTGTCGGCCACGGGGCCGTAGGCGTCGGTGGCTAGCGTGATGCCTAGCGTGGAAAGCATCCCTACGCCCGCCATGGCCACTCCGTAGAAATCGGCGAGGACGTAGGACGCCAAGATTGCCCCGACGACCATGAGTAGTGGTAGCAGCGTGCTCTGCATGCCCGATGCCAAGCCACTGATGATGGTGGTGGCCACGCCCGTCTCCGCGGATTCGGCCACGTTTTTGGTGGGGCTGTAGTCGTAGGACGTGTAGTACTCGGTGCCCACGCCGATTATGACGCCCGCTCCGAGGCCCGCGACGATACACCAGAAGATGTCCAAGTCGCTCACGTTAGGTGCGATGATTCCGTCCAAGTCCAGCCACCACACCGCGAGGAAGGAGAAGACGAGCACCAAGATGGCTGCGCCGAAAATCCCACGGCGCAGGGCCCACAAGAGCTCGCCGAAGGATGCCCGCTCGCCGCTTCGCACGATGAAGGTGGCCAGCATAGACGCCACGATGCCGCCTCCGGCGATGACCAAGGGCAGCAGGGCCACATGGCTTTTCCAGCCTGCGGTCAACCCGGCTGCGGCCACAGCCGTGCCAGCTAGGGCGATGGCTGCGATTATCGAGCCGACGTAGGACTCGAAGAGATCGGCCCCCATGCCCGCAACGTCGCCCACATTATCGCCCACGTTGTCCGCGATGACGGCGGGGTTTCGTGCATCGTCTTCCGGTATGCCAGCTTCGACCTTGCCCACCAAGTCGGCGCCGACGTCGGCTGCCTTGGTGTATATACCCCCACCCACCCTAGCGAACAGGGCGATGGAGGATGCGCCGAACCCGAACCCGACCACGTAGTTGATATCTTCGTATATGAAGTAAAGGATAGTGACGCCCAACAGGCCGATGCCCACCACGGTCATACCCATCACCGCGCCACTGGAAAAAGCGACGCGCAGGGCTGCGTTTAGCCCGCGCATAGCACTAGCCGCGGTGCGCCCGTTGGCCCGCACAGCCACGCTCATGCCGATGAATCCGGCAGCAGCGGAGCAGATCGTGCCTGCGAGGTACGCGATTGCCGTCTTGGGGATGAGCTCGTCGTTGGAGTACCAGTCGACCAAGACCCATACGGCAGCGAATACGATTACGATGAAGGGCACCAGCACAACGTACTCGCGGCGCAGGAAGGCGTACGCTCCCTCGCGGATGGCCTCGCCGATGCGTTTGATGTGGGCGTTCCCTTCATCGACCATCATCACGCGCATGGTCAGAGCTGCGGCGAAGGCCAAGGCCGCGGCCCCACAGATTACGGCTATAAGAATGGCGGTAATCACCTACCTCCAGACAAAAAATTAGGTGCCTCAGGGGCACCTTTCCGTGTGTATGGCGTTCGTAACATCGGTGCCGCCACCACCCCTACGGGCAACTGCGGAATTTAACATGAGGCTCGGTCAGTGTCAAGAATTCGTAATCGTTTTCGAGCGTGCCCCTCCCGGACCGTTACTGACTGGATGACTCGGCATGCCCTTGTGCCTGCTGCCAAGCCGTGAGCTGGGCTTCCAAATGCCTCTGTCGCATGGCCATGGTCAGGTCGCCACGGGTGCGCTCGAGCACCCCCCGCATGGCGTCGGTGGAGTGGCGCAGGCCTGCGGTGACTCCCTCGGGGAAGTCCATGGTCACCAGCAGGTTGTAAATCTCGTCCATGACCTCGAGGAACCGTTCACAGTCGGCCGCGTCGTCCTTTCGCAACCGGTCCAGGATGAAGCGGCGCAACTCGCCGATGGATTCGGCCATGCCGTTCAGGTAGGGGGCTACGTCCACGCCCAGTTCGGCCGGATAAGGTAGAGGGGCACCGGAGATGAGGGCCAAGGTAACGTTGCCCTCGGTGTACTCTTTGCGAGCGTCGGACAGGAAGCCTGCGAAGTATATCTCTGGGTTGTTTTCGAGTATTGGGGCGGTATCCGCCAACTGATCCTTGGCCTCCTGAAGCAGTTGGCGTGCGGTGTCGAAGTCCAAACGATGCACTGCCCGGATGGCATTGGCGGAGAGGCGTATGACGGCGCGGGATATGCGCAGTCCTTCTTCACGGGCCCGGTGCTTGGCTGAGAGCTCCGCGTGGGCGATGGAGGCTACTTCGTCCAAGCCAGGGAGTCTGCTTGTTTCGGTCAACCCTGTCCTCCAGCTGCGGCGATGCGGTCCGACAACCGACGTGCGGCTGCCTCGGGATCGGGTGCGAGGCCGATGGCGCTGCTGATGCAGATGGCGTCTGCCCCTGCCTGCACCACCTCGGCCACGTTGTCTTCGTTGATGCCACCGATAGCCACCACTTGGGCCGACACGGTCGCCTTAATCCGGCGCACGGGTTCACATCCAACGGGAGCGCGGCCCGTTGACTTGGTGCCGGTCGGGTAGATGGGACCGATCGCCACGTGGTCTGCGCCTTGGGCCGCTGACTCAGCGGCGTGGTCGGGCGTGGGGTTGGAACGTCCCAACAATTGCGACGGACGCAGCACCCGGCGTGCCTCCCCGATAGGCAGGTCCGTCTGCCCCACATGCACCCCGTCTGCCTCCGAAACCCGTGCCACATCTGCGTGGTCATTGATGATCAGCAGGGCCCCATGCTGTTGACATAACCTCCGAAGGTCTTGAGCCAAGGGCAGAATCAGTCCTTTGTCGCGTAGCTTGTCGCGCAGTTGCAGCACCCGCACGCCTCCGGCGAGCGCTGCGGCAGTTACCTCCACCGGGTCTCGGCCCCCCGTCACTTCCGGGTCAATGATGAAGTAGAGGCCGCGCAGTCGTTGGGCACGGTCCTCGCGCCAGCGTATGCCAACCTCATTCTGCATGGCCTCCAAGGCTTGGCCAATCCCAGGGGTCCAACTTCCCAGACGCACGGTGAGGTCCCTTAGAACCCCACGGGTGCTGACCAGCATGTCGAATACGTTGCCGAAGGTGGGTACGGTCCCCAAGGTCTCGTGGGCTACCACAGAGAGTTCAGGGGGTGTGGCGGCAGTGAGGTCGTCGGCCAGTTCCGATGACAGGCCTGTTTGGGCCCAACCTTCATGCAGAGCATGGAGGCACTCGGCGAGGTAGGCCAAGCCAGCGGTTGGATCCTTTGGGAGTGTGGTCACAGGTCCATCCCCTTGGGCAGATCGCCGTCTCGGGCTGCTCTGATGGTCTCCTGCACGCTGGAGGGCACCTCCATGCCGTGCTTCTGGAAGGAGTCTTCCACATTTCGTCCTATGTTGCGCGGGTCGCTGTAGTAGTTGGGGTCGGCGTACCCCGGCGGCGGGCCCGAGTCTTGGTGGATCGTATTCAGCGACTTGTGGTGTGCGAAGGAGGAGATGAGGCGTCGCATGTTGGACGACGCGCAATGAGCGCACACCGGCTCCACTTCTTGGTTCACCGATCGGGTCAACACTGAGGAGGCTTTTCCACACTCTAAGCACCTGTACTCATATATAGGCATCCTAGGCTCCCAACTTACTTGGCGTCCTCCGAGTTACTCTGACTCAAGGTCGTCGTCCAACCCAAGGCCATGCTCCTCGGCGAAGGCCTCGGCCTCCAACTCGTCGATGGTCTGGTCAAAGTCTGGCCCCGCTCCGCCTCCGAGCTCGCGTCGCATGTGCCTCAAATAGGCTGCCATCTCCCGCGGGTCGCCATCGTCGCCGTCTAGACCGCCTGTATCCGGGAGGCTGTCGCCCCAAGATTTTTGGATGGACACCTTGGATATAAGGCGGGCCAAGTCCCGACCTCCACAGTGGTCACAGCGCGGTGCAGGCTCTTCACTGAGGGTACGCACCAGTACCGACGAGCGGCGACGGCAGTCCCGGCAGCGGTATTCGTAAATCGGCATAGCAGGTCAAGAGCAACGCGAGTCCCGGGCACGAGGAGAAGTGTCGCGATGAAACGCATTGTAACATAGGGAAGAGGGCCTCAGAACACAACCAAAAGACCTTGGGAGAGCCGTGGCTTCGGTTGCACCCTATGGCGTTGCGGCTTATACTGTTGCGGTGCAATTTTAGCCAGAGCAATTCGATGCAATCTAATTGGTATCCCCTCTGAACTACGGACTCCTCAGTTGTCGCCCAACCCCAAGCTTTGCACGCGAGTTATAATTGCTGACGGCCCATGTGTGTCTGATAGTCTGCTCCGTGGCGCCGAGGAAGGAGTGGAGGCATGAGTTCGGGAACGTATGACTTCGCTATGGCAATTGGGGGCGAGGCCGGCCAGGGTATCGCAACCCCCGGCGACATACTCGCCCGAATCTTTGTCCGACGTGGCCTCCACCTCACCACCTACAACGCATACCAGTCCATCATCCGGGGCGGTCACATCTTCCTCACGGTGCGGGTCAGTGACGACAAGATATACAGCCATGGCGACAGGCTTGACCTGTTGCTGTGCCTGAACCAAGACACCATGAATCGGCACCTGAACCTGATGGGGCCGGGGTCGAGAGTGGTCTTCAACAGCGACACCATCAAGGCCGAAGGGGCAGCTCGTGGCGTCGGCCTCTGCCCGCTGCCCATTGCCGAGCTCACCCAGAGCCGCAACAGGCTGGTGCAGAACACCGTAGCCGTCGGAGCCATCATGGCCCTGATGAAACTGGACTTCGCGGTGCTCGAGGAGAGCCTGCAACTCCGTTTCCAACGACAGGGCCAAGCTGTGGTGGACGAGAACGTCCGCGTGGCAAGGGCCGGTTACGACTACACGCTAGCCAACTTCGACTTCTTCTCCCAAGACGTAGGGCAGGGCGACACCCCGCTCGCAGTCTGGTCGGGCAACGACGCCATCGCCATGGGAGCCGCCGCTGCCGGAGTCAAGTTCTATGCCGCCTATCCGATGAGCCCATCCAGTGGCATCCTGCACTGGATGGCTTCCAACGCCCGCAACTTGGGCATCATGGTGCGACAAGTCGAGGACGAGATTGGCGTCGCCAACATGACCATAGGCGCAGCCCATGCCGGGTGTCGCGCCATGTGTGCGACATCGGGAGGGGGCTTCGCCCTCATGACCGAAGCCATAGGCGCTGCCGGCATGATGGAGATACCTGTGGTGTTCGTGAACGTAATGAGGGCTGGGCCCTCCACTGGTGTGCCCACCAAAACCGAGCAGGGAGACCTGTGGCAGGCGTTGGGCGCCAGTCAAGGCGACTTCCAGAGGCTCATAGTAGCCCCCACGGACGCCTTGGACGCCTTCAATGCCATGCCGGAGTTGTTCAACTTGGTAGACCACTACCAATGCCCCGGCATAGTCATCTCCGACCTGCTGATCTCCGAGGGCAGGTATAGCGTGGACGCAGCAGACATCGACATGCAGCCCAAGATTGAACGGGGCAGCCTGATCACCGAAGGCTCCTCCACCGACGGATACAAACGGTATGAGAACACCGAGTCGGGCATCTCGCCCCGCGCCCTGCCGGGCTTGGAGGGCAAGGTGCATGTGGTTGCCACCGACGAGCACGACGAGGACTCGATGCTCATCAGTGATGAGTTCACCAACCCCCATAAGCGCCGAATGATGGTGGAGAAGCGCTCCCGCAAGCTGAGTGATATGCTGGAGCGCGTGGCCCCACCCGAACTGGAAGGCGCGGAAGACGCGGATGTGACCTTGGTGGGCTGGGGCTCTACCTACGGCACCATCAAAGAGGCCTTGGACCTCTTGGCGGTGCAGGGAGTCAAGGGCAACCAGTTACCCATCAAGTGGATTGTCCCATTCCATGCCGAGGCCATCACCGAAATTCTCTCCAAGTCCAAGCGTACCATCGTGGTCGAAAACAATGAGTCGGGCCAGTTTTACCGCTACATGCGCAGCGAGACCGGCCTCTCGGTAGACGGCCATATCCGCAAGTACGACGGTGAACCCTTCGCCCCCCACCACATCGTGGAAGGCGTCTTGGAGCTGATGGGAGGCACGGTCGAGAGGTACGTTCCGTACCAGGAAATCATGGTATAGGGTTCAGCACCGGAAGAACTAGCGATGTCGTAAACGGCTGGGACTGGTGGTAGCGCTCCACAGGCCGAAAAGAAGAAGAGGTTGCTATGACGAGCATGAACGTGGCGGAAGAGGTACCCGAGATAAAGCTGACCGCCAGAGATTTCAAGGGTCAGGTGGACCCGGATTGGTGCGCCGGCTGTGGCGACTTCGGAGTCATCAACGCTATACAACGCGCCTGCGCCGAACTCGGTCTGAGGCCGCACCAGATTCTCACCGTCAGCGGTATCGGCTGCTCTTCCAACCTGCCCGGATACTTCAACGCCTACGGCATGCACACCCTGCATGGACGCTCCTTGGCAGTGGCCACCGGTGCCAAGATGGCCAATCACGAGATGACGGTGCTGGTGACCGGCGGGGACGGCGACGGCTACGGTATCGGAGGCAATCACTTTACCCACACCGCCCGGCGCAACGTCGACCTGACCTACATCGTGATGAACAACCAGATTTACGGCCTCACCACCGGCCAGATATCTCCCACCAGCTCCTTCGGCATGAAGACCAAGAGCACCCCCTTCGGCAGCGTGGAGATGCCGGTGAACCCCATCACCTCAGCCATCATGAACGGCGCCACCTTTGTGTCCCGGGCCTACAGCAGCGACATTCGCCACCTCACCGACATCATCAAGAAGGCCATCACCCACCGGGGCTTTTCCTTGGTGGATATCTTCAGCCCCTGCGTCACCTTCAACTTGGACAACACACATGATTTCTTCAAGGAGCATGTGCGCAAGCTGGAGGACGAAGAACACGACGTCACTGACTGGAAGACGGCCTGCGAGAAGGCCATGCAGTGGGGCGACACAATCTACACCGGCGTCTTCTTCCAGAAGGAATCGCTGGACTTGGGCGAGCAGGAGCCGGTGCTGGAAGATGGCCCGCTGGCCTTCCGTCCCCTCGGCCTCAGCAAGGAGCAGGGCGACCGGATAGTTCAACGGATGCTGTAGGGTAAGACCTGAATGTAAAGACTTTCCCGGGGAGAGTTTAGGCCCCCTTCAATCTGAAGGGGGCCTTCGTATGTCTGTAGTTCCTAGCGTCCCGGTACGTCAATCACGAACCGCCATGTGCCGTCGGCCTGTCGACGGACGACCTCGATACTGGCGCCACTGTGTTCGGTCACGGTTCCGTCGGCGGCCGTGTCGATTACGGTCGACTTGCAGTCCAGCACGGCGATGTCACCTGACTCATGCACTACTTGGCTCTCGTGTCTGAACGACCGTCCACTGCCCACGCCCATTTCCAACGCCTTCTTGATGGCGTCTATCCCAGCCAATGTTGCACCGCCGGGCATCACCAGCAGCGCGTCGGGCTCGTACAAGCTTGCGAGCGTCTCCACGTCCTTGGCATTGAAAGCGTCGAAGAATTGGGTGTGAACATCTCCAGGCTCGTGTGCTGCCATGCGATACCTCCTCTAGTCCTGATCATCGTCACTGTCGTCATAGTTCCCATCATCGTCCCCGTCGTCGTCCCCGTCATGTTCCCGACCCGCGTCGCGGTCGTCGTCGTGGGTGCGGTCCTGATCGTCCTCTTCCTCGTCGCCGCCTACCGGGCGGCTCACATGCTCAAGCGATTCGGGGCTGCTGCCACCACTGCCTCCCACCTCGGGGTGGGCGCTCCACGACACGAAGGGTTGGCTGGAGGCTTGCAGCGTGACCTCAACTGTCTGACCGGGGGCCAAGTCGACCGGGGTGGTAGGCCCCAACTCGATTCCGTTGGACAGATGCACCTCTACCCTCACGCGGTCTAGCTTGTTCGAGGTGGTGTTCTCCACCTTGCCCGTGAAGGCATTGCCAGCCGAATCGTAGGACAGGACCAAGCGGGCCCCGGCCCTGACGTGGTCAAAGGTCTCTGAAAGCGTGTACTGCGTCCCCGACTCCTCGGCGCCCTCCCCCGACTCCGAGCCGCCGCTGTGCTCGCCCGATTCCGAGGCGGTGCTGCGTTCTCTGGACTCTTCGCCGCTTCCATGCTCGCCTGATTGGTCGCTCCCCGACCCGCTACAGCCGACCAAGACAAGCGCCAAGAGAAGGCTGACCACTGTTAGAAGCAACGTCGCGTGTCTTATGGGGTTCTCCTCTGTATGGTGTTTTGGGAAACGTTCGTCACGATTATAGAGCAGTGGGTGAGGGATGACCAAAGCTGTGGCGTTTATAATGACCGTCGGCGTGCCAAGCCCCACACTCAGCACAGGAAGTAGGAGACAGGCGTGACCACAGGGCGCACCCGGCCCGGCGACAGTCTGGAAGGCTACTTGAAGGGTATCCAGGACCTGTTGTGGCAGATGGAAGCTGACGACGTCGTGGGCCGCATCTGGCGCAAGGACCACACGGTGTGGAAGCCGGACCCTGCGGAGATTGAGGACCGCCTCGGCTGGTTAACCGTTCCACAGTTGATGCGCCGGGAGATTTCTGCCTTGGAATCGTTTGCCCAGGAGATCCGAGAGGCGGGCTACCGCCATGTCGTGCTGCTGGGTATGGGGGGCAGCAGCTTGGGGCCGGAGGTACTGCGCTGCGCCCTAGGCTCTGCCCAAGGTTACCCGCAGCTCGTTGTGCTCGACTCCACAGTGCCCGCCGTGGTGCAAGGAGTGAGCGATGCCATCGACCCAGCGAATACCCTCTTCCTAGTGTCCTCCAAGTCGGGCAGCACCATCGAACCCAACTGCCTGTATGCCCATTTCCGGGGGCTAGTCGATAGCGCGTGTGGTCGGCGAGCAGGCGACAACTTCATCGCCGTCACCGACCCCGGTACTGTGCTGGAGAGGCTTGCGACTGAAGCGGGTTTCCGCCGAACGTTCCTGAACCCTCCCGATATCGGAGGGCGCTACTCGGTGCTCTCTTACTTCGGACTGCTGCCAGCGGCCCTGATGGGCCTTGATGTCACAAGATTGCTGCAGCGAGCCGAAGCCATGGCCCAAAAGTGCGGGCCTGACAGACCGGTGTCCGAGAACCCTGGGGCTTGGCTTGGCGCCGCCATGGCGCAGATGGCTGCGAAAGGCCGGGACAAGCTGACGCTGGTCGCCTCGCCCTCCCTCCAGTCCTTTGGTTTATGGGTCGAGCAGTTGCTGGCTGAGAGCACCGGCAAGGAGGGGAAGGGCATCATACCGGTGTCTGGCGAACCTCATCTGTCGCCGGAGGGATATGGCGAGGACCGGCAGTTTGTGTACCTCCGTCTGGAGGGCGACGACAATGCCGGGAGCGACGACTTCGCCATGGCCATTGCGGAAGAGAGTCATCCCCTGATTTGCATCGACCTGCAGGACCGGTACGACTTGGGCGCCGAATTCTACCGCTGGGAGTTTGCTACCGCTGTTGCCTGTGCCGTGCTGGGCATTCATCCTTTCAACCAGCCCGACGTCCAGGCGGCGAAGGACATGACTGACGCCATGCTGGCGCATGTGCAGCAGACTGGAGAGTTTCCGGCGGTGCAGGCCGAGACCTCATTTGATCAGTTGCTCGTGGGCATTCAACCTGACTCATACGTGGCCATCCTAGCCTACTGTCAGCAGACCACGGAAGTCGATGCCAGCATTTCATTGCTGCGTCAACGCATTGCTCAACGGTACCGTGTCGCAACCACAGCCGGGTACGGGCCGCGCTACCTGCACTCTACTGGACAACTGCACAAAGGTGGGCCGGCTTCGGGCGTCTATCTGCTGCTGACTGCCGACCCAGAGCCGGACGTGCCCATACCGAGCCGCCCCTATACTTTCGGGCAGTTGGCTCAGGCCCAAGCGATGGGCGATCTGCAGGCGTTGCGGGCTGCCAGCCGGCCTGTGGCATGGGTTCGATTAGATGATGATGTGGTGGGCAGCATCGACAGCTTGGCCGCGAGCATTGGGTAAGCGTCGGAGCCCGGAGGAGTGAAGGAGGGCCCTTTGGAGATAGGAATGGTTGGCTTGGGGCGCATGGGTGGCGCCATGGCACAGCGCCTGTTGCGAGCGGGACATAACGTCGTCGCCTACGACCCTCGCCCCGAAGCCGTGCAATCTCTGGAAGCAGAGGGGTCGTCTGGTGCGTCGTCACTAGCCGAGCTTGCTTCCAAGCTGACCCCGCCGAGAGCGGTGTGGATCATGGCCCCAGTGGGCCCCCCCACCGAGTCGGCCATTGAAGAAGCGGCCGCTGTCCTTCAGCCGGGGGATATCATCATCGATGGAGGCAACTCCAACTACAGGGACAGCATGCGCCGCGCCGCTATGTTGGCGGAAGGTGGAATATCTTTCCTAGACGTGGGCACTAGTGGAGGCATCTGGGGCCTGACCGAGGGGTACAGCCTCATGGTGGGTGGGGATCCCGAAGTCTATTCGGCTCTGGAACCCATATTCCGCGCCCTCGCCCCCGGTGAAGACCGGGGCCACGGCTACGTGGGGAAGGCAGGTGCAGGCCACTTCGTCAAGATGGTGCACAATGCCGTGGAGTACGGGTTGATGGAGGCCTACGCTGAGGGCTTCGAGTTGTTGCAGGCCAAGGAGGAGTTCGGCCTCGACTTGGCGCAAGTCGCAGGAATCTGGCGTCACGGCAGCGTGGTCCGCTCGTGGCTGCTGGACCTGACCGCGGAGGCCCTTGCCCAAGACGTTGGGCTAGAAGGCCTGCAGTCCTACGTGGAAGATTCGGGCGAGGGGCGCTGGGCAGTGGAAGAGTCGGTGGAACTGGCGGTGCCTGTGCCGGTTATTGCGCTGTCACTGCAAGCCCGCTTCCGATCCCGCCAGCAGCAACCCTTTGCGGGCAAGCTGCTGGCCGCCATGCGCAATCAGTTCGGCGGCCATGAGGTGAGGCGGGCGGACTGAACGATGCCTTAGGTGGCGTGCCTCCTATATGGGACGTGCTCGTATGGGCGGCATGGGAACGAGTCGCTCGTTCAC
This sequence comes from Dehalococcoidia bacterium, assembly GCA_965263155.1. Lineage (GTDB taxonomy): Bacteria > Chloroflexota > Dehalococcoidia > Lucifugimonadales > JAAXIE01 > JAAXIE01. Next base: position 3,358,609 of record OZ253586.1, on the reverse strand, counting down.
GGAGTCGGCAATAAGGCGGAACTCCTGTAGGGTGACTGCCCCCAGAAGGGGGCTGACGCCTGGGGGGCCGAACACGACAGGGGTAACTCTTCGCATCCCCTCTAGAAACAAGCGGGCTTCACCCATGTCATATTCTACGAAGCTATCGTCACCCAATTGGAACTGCTGACGTTCCATGGGCGCTATGCCCAAGCGTTCAAGCAGGTTGCGGCCTAGGACTGTATAAGACGAGCCGGTGTCTACCAGCGCGACGATGCTGGCAGTCTCACCGCCGTTTAAATCGCCTACTTCAACATCGACTGAGAAGGTCCCCATACGGTGCTCCAATCAGGGGCTCGTGGGCATGTACTAGGAGAATATCACGTTTGGCAGTTCCTCTCCTTCATCGCGGAGGAGGAAGTCGCGTAGCAGGCGGTGGAAGGTCTCCGGCTTCTCTGCCATGGGGAGGTGGGCCACCTCGCCCATGACTGCGAGCTGTGATTGGGGTATGGATTGGCGCAGGGCTTCGCCGTGGGCGAGCGGAACGATGCCGTCGATCCTGCCCCATATGAGCAGGGTTTCGACGTTGATGCCGGTGACTGCTGAAGTGAGGTTGGGGTCGGAGTAGGCACCTTTCAGCAGCTTGGTGACCATGTCGCGGCCCTTCCACTGCCTCTCGAACTCAGGGCCTTGGCGAACGTTCTGCCAGTCGGCCCCGAAGCCGTAGGCTTCGGGAGTGGCCACCATCCCCAGTTTGGCGAATACTTTCTGGCCAAAGGTTTCCTCTTCGATTGCGTCCAAGTCCGCCACCGGAGAATCGGGCAGGTCCAGCCCCATGCTGTCGGCTAGGACCAGTCTGCTCACGCGCTCCGGGTGTTGTGTGGCTAGGTAGAGGGCCATCCAGCCGCCGATGGAGTGGCCCACGAGGGCGACCTTCTCCAACTCAACGGCGTCCAAGAAGCCCAAGGCTAGGTCGGCGTAGTCCTGCACACCCTCAATGCCATCCGGGGGTTCGCCCGCGGTCCACCCAGGCAGTTGGGGCGCGAAGGTGTGGGCCACGGTGCCGAGAGCCATGTGGTAGGCTTCCCACTTGCCAGCGCCGCCCATGCCGTGCAGGTAGAGCACCGGCTCCATGTCGCCTTCCCTGCCTCCCACCAAGTAGGAGACCTGATGGCCGTTCACATCGGCCCTCTTGCGAGTGAAAATCGCTCCATCACCTGCGCCCATAGTGTGGCCTACCTCTTCTTTAGACTGGACTTCTTATGGTCGCTCTTCTTCAATAGAGACCCTCTCGCTTCGAAAGGAAGTCTCGTAAACCAATCCCCCTTGTCAGCACGAACAGGGGAGGTCTCAAGCCCCTCATCGTGCAGTCCCTAACGGTACCCGTGCCGTCGTCCATCACTAAAGCCAAGCCCGCGCAATATAGACCGAAGTGGATGCCAATCACCGATTACCTCGTGCTCGGTTAAGATTAGGTGCTCGACATGCTCAGGGGTTTCTTTGACAACGAGCGGCATCTGACCGTTACGTCCAACAATGAACACAAGGCTGCCTCCTGTCGCCGAATCCGGTTCAACCTTTTCGATATGGCTAGTGTCCACTTGCAGTCTATCCCATGTGCGCCATGTGACCTCAATCACTTGTTTACTCCCTTTGGATGGACACGAGTATACAACTCTCCAAAACTAGGTCTGCACTGAGTTTGTGCAGGTAACCACTCAGCTTGTGTTGAGGTTAGAAGGGGGGCCGCAACCAGTCAAGACCCCGATGTCAACAAACTCACACGTACTGTGAACGGAGAGACCACTGAGCGGCTTCCGCAGGAAGACAGGGTCCGGGACAAGACCCCGGTTGGCCGGCGGCTCGCCCTGAGGGAGGAGGTTGAGATGAAGTCTGCTATGCGGACTCGTTCCACCAGAGCTTGACGCACTCCAACTCGAAGTAGGAGTCGTCGGACACCGGGTCGGGCGGGCTGCCGGAAGCGACGCTGACGGACAGGCGTATCACGTACTGCTCGCCGATTTCGGCCCTCTTCTGTATGGAGACAGCGGCGTCAGGCGCCTCTTGGTCGGCGATGACGCTGAACTCTCCGTACTTTCCTTGGAACATGACCGTTCGCTCAGAGCCTGTGTGGTAGTAACTCTCCAGTAGCACATCGGCATCCTCGGGCACCGGACTACCGTCCTTGGTGATCATGTTAAGGCGTATGGCCGTGCCTCGGTTGTCGGAGGAAGGACCGACGAAGATGAACTGGAACGGCACGCCATCGGCCGATGTCTCCGGGATCATCAGTTCCCAGCCACACGTAGCTATACCATCGAGGCTCTCCTCGAACTCGCGGTACGACTCGGGCGACTCGCGTCGCAGCGTGTAGTTGCTGTCGGGGAAGAGGGGAAGTGTCATGGCGTACCGCTAGTTCCCATCGGCGGCGGCTGGCTGGAGGTTGGGCTCGACTTTGGAGGCCGATGGTTGGTTGATGTGGCGAAGTTGAGGCATGACCTTCTCGGCGAACAGTCTTTCCGAGTTCATCACGTTGCGGTGCTCGTTCTTGCCCACACGGAACATGCCTAGGAAGTTGCCGTAACCAGCAGTTTCCATGTCCTTGGCCAACCACTCTGCAACGTAGTCCGGGTCGCCGCAGACGATGAAGCCGTTCTCCCGCAGTCGGTCGAAGGGGGTGCCCGGCACTGGCATCTCCGGGCCCTTGTGCCGTTTGCGGTAATCGAAGGAGCGGTCAGTCTGTATGCCCGGCACTGGGGCGGGCACCTGCACCGGGCGGCTGAAGGTGCTGAGACGGCGCACGTACATGACCGCCTCACGACACTCTTCAATTGCCTTCTCGTTGGTCTCGGCGACATGGACATAACGGGAGCCGATGGCATATTCAGGGCCTGCGTCCCAGCCGAACTTCTCCTTGGCCACCATGCGGTAGTACTCGAAGGCATCTTGGAACACCACCGTAGGACTCCACACGCGAGCGATGGGAATGCGACGCTCGGCCGCGAACTCAATAGTCTCTGCGGAACCGGCGGGCATCCAGATGGGCAAAGGGTTCTGCAAAGGTTTGGGCCACACCGAAACGGCCTTCAGGTTGTAGAAACGGCCCTCGTAATCGAACAACTCTTCGGTGAGGGAACGTTGCAGGATGTCGAAACACTCGGCGAAGCGCTCGCGGCTGGTGAAGGGGTCCACGTTGTAGGAGACGTACTCTTGGGGTACGCCACGGACCACGCCGCCGATGAAACGTCCACCGGACAGCACGTCCATCTGGGCGAACTCCTCGGCAGTCTGCACCGGATGGCGCAGCGGCAGTACATGGCCGATGACGCCGACTTGCATCCGCTTGGTCCTGGCGATGAGGGCTGAGGCCAAAACGGTGCAGGAGGGGTTGATGTTGAAGTAGGTGAAGTGGTGCTCGTTAACGAAGGCCCCATCGTAGCCCAAGTCCTCGCAGGCGGTCCACTCCTCCAAGTGCTCGCGATAGGTGTCGGCTGCGAGCTGGGGGTCGCAAAACTTATTCGTCTGCCTCACCTCAGGTCCCACGTCGTCGGGAATCCCGGGGTAAGTGGTCTCGTCAAAGGCGTAGAATTTCATGCAGCATGCTCCCTTCAAAGGGCAAAAGCCCTGCGCCCTAGTTTACCCTGAATGGAGTACCCTTGACATCCCGTCAAGGCGGCCACTTCTGCCAGCCCGCCCGGACGAACCGCCGGCACAACTTACCCATTCAATGGGGAAATGGGCCCCGCTGATCCAAGGCTTGTCCGAAGATGATATTGTCGATCATGCGTGTGCCTCCGATGTGGACGGCGACAGCCAGCATGGCTGCGCGCTCCACAAACCCGACTTCCGCCATCGTCTCAGCGTCGGTGAGGCTCACGTAGTCCACACCGTCCACCAGCGGCTCGGAATCCAGCACGCGGCGGACCTCGTCGATTATCGCTACGGCGTGCTTCTCGCCGGACGTCCAGAGGTTGACGGCTTGAGTCAAGGCGTGGTAGATGACGTCAGCCGCCGTGCGCTGGTTGGAATTGAGGTAGGCGTTGCGGCTGCTGTAGGCTAGGCCGCTCTCCTCGCGAACGGTGGGAACCACCACGATTTCAGTCATCATGTCCAAGTCGCGGGCCAGTTGTCGCACCACAGCTGTCTGGTGGCCGTCCTTCTGGCCGAAATAAGCGCGGTCGGGGCGGGTTATGTTAAGCAGCTTTGCGACTACCGTGGCCACGCCACGGAAGTGGCCGGCTCTGTGCAGCCCTTCCACACCTTGGGCTGGTCCCAGCACGTCCACCCATGTGTTGAAGCCTTCGGGATATATTTCCGTTGGACTGGGGGTGAATACCAAGTCCACACCCGCCTGCTCCAGCAACGCCAAATCGCGCTCCAAGCTGCGGGGGTAGGAGTCGAGATCCTCGTTGGGAGCGAACTGGGTGGGGTTGACGAAAATCGTCGCGGCAATGGTGGCGCACTCAGCCCGCGCATGTTCCACCAACGCCATATGGCCGGGGTGGAGCGACCCCATGGTGGGCACCAGTCCCAGCGGACGGGGAGAGGCGAGGCACGACTGCCACATCTCTGTCTTGGATTCGATGGTGCGCACGAGTTCTCAGCAGGAAGGCAGGGCTGACGTCACCGAGCGCAAGACCTCGTCGTTCATCTCCACGCTCTCTCTGGCAGTCGGGAATACGCCTCCCTGCACTTCCTCGGCGTAGGAGCGGAAGGCTGCGGTCATGTCGTCACCAAGATGAGCGTAGCGTTTGGCGTGCTTGGGCATGAACTCGGTGTACAGGCCCAGCATGTCGTGTACCACCTGCACTTGGCCGTCGCACAGCGGCCCAGCCCCTATGCCGATGGTAGGTATGGACAGCCTGCGGGAGATGACCCCCGCCAACGATGCAGGCACCAGCTCCAGTACCACCGCGTAGGCGCCCGCCTCCTCCAGCGCGTGGGCGTCGCGTATCATTTGGGCCGCCTCTTGGGCCTGCCGGCCTTGGGCATGGTAACCGCTGAGCCCGTGTATCGATTGTGGCGTGAGGCCCAAGTGCCCCATAACCGGGATTCCACAGCCGACGATGCGGTCCACGGTGGAGGCTACTCTCTCACCCCCCTCGAGCTTCACCGAGTGCGCCCCGCCTTCCTGCACCAAGCGGGCCGCATTGCTCAGGGCTGCTTCTTCGCTGGTCTGATAGGACATGAAGGGCAAGTCCGACACCACCAAGGACCGTTTGGCCCCTCGGACCACTGCCTTGGTGTGGTGCACCATGTCATCGATAGTCACCGGTATGGTGGAGTCGTAGCCCAGAACCACCATGCCAAGACTATCGCCTACCAGCAGCAGGGGGATGCCTGCTTGGTCGGCTTGATAGGCAGTGGTGTAGTCATAGGCGGTGACCATGGGAATCTTCTCCCCAGCCTCTTTCATGGACCGGATATCCCTGACGGTGATTTTCTTTCCCATACCTACCTCACAGAGTGGTCGGGCGTTGAGGTGACTTCGGAACGGGGCAAAGCTGAAACGCTTTCGTGCACGAAGGGCTGTAGCACATCGGCCAAGGACTGCCGGTATTCGGGCGAGGCAAAGGAGAGCGAGCGTAACCCCAGCAGAGCAGCCAGCGGCGCCAAGTCTGGCATCCGCGAGTGTAAGGCTTCCATCTGGCGTTGAACGGTTTCACCATCGCCGCGTGCGATGGGGCCCGTGGCACTGGCTTCTGCGCCCGCGCGGCGGTAGTTGGTCACGGTCGTTTGGGCCAACGGGCCCAAGGCGTCCCGCGCCTGCTGTGGCGAGAAGCCCATCTGTACCCACATTTCCTCGGTGGCATCGAGGAGCGCGGTTATGTACCCGCAGGCGAACACTGCTGCTTGATGGTAGAGAGCGCGGTCCTCGGGGGCAACTCGTATGACCTGCCCTCCCAAGTCTTGAGCCATCCGTTCCAAGCGTTCGGCCAGCCAGCCCTCTCCCTCTACCGCATAGCAGATGGCCGACAGACGTTCCGCCGCCTCTTGGGGCGTCTCGATGCAGGACAGCGTCTGCAGGGGGTGAAAGGATGCCACAGATGCGCCGTCAGCGGAGGCACTGGCCAAGGGCTCCAGCGAGAGCGACCCACTACAGTGGACGACTCCCTGCCCTGCCCGCCAGCGCACAGTTCGCACCACCTCTTCGATGGCCCCGTCGGGCGTGGTAATGAACACCACATCGCAGGCGCCGGCCACCTCAGCAGGTCCAGCGACGGCCTCCGCCCCGGGCAGGAGCGACGCCAACCGCTGGGCCGACCCGGCTGACCTGCTGGCGAAAGCGCTCACCTCGTAGCCGTGTGCGCACAGGGCCATTGACAGCCCGGTGGCCAGTTTGCCCGCGCCGATGAACCCGATGCGCTCAGCCACCGCGCCACTCACTGACCGATGGCACACCACCAAGACCTGTAGCCGAGAGGACAGCGTTGAGAATAGCTTGAGCCGTGGCCTCCACGGCGGCCGCGCCCAGTTTCGTAAGGTCGGGAGTTTCTGGACTGATGCATGTGCCAATAGCGAACATGGTGTCGCCGTCGCGGGGTGTGTGGCAGGGCCGCACTGTAAGTGCCAAGCCGTCGTGCGACACGCGGGCGAGGTGGTCTGCTTGGGCCTTATTAAGCGTCGCGTTGGTGGCAACGACCCCGATGGTGGTGTTCTCGCCAGCAGCAATGCCGCGGGCTCCGTCACTGCCTTCAAGCAATAGCTTGTTTGTGTCGTGAAATCCTGGCTTTGGCTCACACCTAGGACCGGCGACTATCTCTCCCGTACGGTGATCCACCACACCTCCGTAGGCGTTCACCGCCACCAAGGCAGCTACTACTACGCCACCGGACAGGGCGATGCTTGAAGTGCCGATGCCTCCCTTGACGGCCCGTTCCATGCCCCGCGCCTTCCCCACCGTCGCGCCGGTGCCAGCACCGGCCGTCCCCTGCGGCACTTCCCCGGAAGAGGCGACCTCGCAGGCACGGCGTCCTTCTTCCGGGCCGGGCCGTACCTCGCCGCCAATCAGGTTGAGGTCGAACAGCACGGCGGCCGGCGCAATGGGCACCACGTTGGCACCCACGGCGAAGCCGATTCTATGCGCCTCCAAGTAGCTCATTACTCCATCGGCGGCTGCCAATCCAAAGGCGCTGCCCCCAGTGAGGACAACGGCGTGGAGTTGCTGCACTTGGTTGGATGGACGCAGCAGGTCGGTCTCGCGGGTACCGGGAGCGCCACCACGGACATCGACGCCACCCACTGCCCCTTGGAGGCACAGGACGACAGTGCAGCCGGTGCCGTGAACAAGGTCGGTGTAGTGGCCCACCTCAATGCCCTCTATGTCAGTGATGCCGTTCTGCACGTCCAACATCCCACGAAAAAGAAAGAAGCCCACCCAGCCAAATGGCCGGGAAGGCTCCAAGAATGCTCCTCAATTGTCGCGCCGTCTCGGTCCATTTGGATCCCAGCGGCTGTTGATGAAGGTCCTACCGCTCACCCCCCGGCGGGTGGATGGCAGCCCTAGGATAACACCCCCGTCAATCCAGTCAACAAGCGTACGGGGGCACACGTCAGCTGGCTGCCGCGAGGTGTCCCGCCTGCCTTAGCTCGCGCCTACCCTCCGTAGAGGGCCTTCAGCTTCTCGACAGTGAACTCAGAGGACTGGCAGAGGTCGATGATGGTGCGCTCTCCAGCTTCGATCTTCTGAACGGCCGCGGGAATCTCGGAGGCGATGTCTTTGGGGATGGCGATCACGCCGTGCTGGTCGCCCATGATCAGGTCTCCGGGGTTGACGGTCAGGCCGCCGACGGTGACCGGCACATTGACGTCCACCAAGTGCACGTAGGCGTGGGAGACAAGCACCTCGCTGGCGAAGGCGTGGAACTTCAGGTCGCGCATTTCGTCGAGGTCACGCACCCCGCCGTTGGTCACTGTGCCGACGCAGCCGAGGGCGGTATGCACGTTGCTCTGCACCTCGCCCCAGAAGGAGCCTATGGGGTTGGGGTAATCCAAGTCCTGCATCACCACCACCCGGGGAGCGGGCACCTTGAGAATTTCCTCGAACCATTCGGGGCGAGGCACGTTCATGTGAGAAGTGGGTGGCTTGTCAGCGGAGATGACTGCCGTGACGGCGTATCCGATCATTCCGCCTAGGTCGGGGAAGATGCAGCGTACCTTAGGTCCCATGAAGCCCTGATTGCGAGGCTGAATGTTGAAGGTCTCCAGCGCGTTGGCAATAGTGCAGGACTGCATCCCGCGCAGCGTTTCCAGTAATTCGGGGCTGAAGGTGGTCAAGGGGATCCTCCTGGAGGTCAGGTTGCCGGTACCAGAGAGGCCGGTACGAGAGGGATAGTGGCGGCTATGAATCGCTCGCATCGTCGGTGGAGATGTAGCCAGCTAGGAGGCGCACTGTCTCTTCGAGGGTACGGTCGTTGTCACGGGTTTCGGGGCGCTCTTCGCCTAGGGGGGTGGCCCCCATGAGGCGGTACATGTCGGCCACGCCTTGGAACAAGTGGGGTGTGCTGCCCAAGTGCTCGAAGGTGGCTTCGATTTCCTGCATCTCACTGATCCACCGTTGCGCCCGGGATGGGGCTGAGGGGACTGCTCCCAGCATACGCTTGTATATGGGGCCGCCCTGTATCTCGGCGCGGAGGTGCTCGGACAGGCCCATCTGCTCGGCCGCAAGCAGTAGTTGGGAGAAAAGGGCAGTCGCTCCCTTGGTGGAGGCGGCGTAGGTCATTTTCAGGCCTGATGCTTGGCCGACCTCAGGGCCGACTACGCGAATGTCCAAGCCATAGTCCCGCAGCCGTTCAAGCTCGCCAGCATGCTCTCCCGAGGCGTAGATGTGGGGGCTGTAGTCCAGCCGTGGTGGCCCCCCGATGATGGAGGCGTCTACGTACCGGCTGCCCACGCCGGTGATGATGGGTTCAAGCGAGCGCGTCTTCTGGGGAGCGATAGCGTTGCATTCGGCGAACAGCAAGTCCGTCCCGGTGCTTCTAATGGCGTCTGCAACCTCTTGGCAAAGGGCTGGCGCGGCCTCGGAGGTGGTGATGGAGAGAATAACGTCGGATCCGGCCACCACCTCTTCCATGCTGGCCATGTCTTCAATGCCTGCTTCCTCGGAGAGGGCGCGGGTGCGCTGGCTTCTGCCTGCAAGGCAGGTCACCACCCGCAGCTCGTGTTCGCGCAGCCTTCTGCCCACGGCGTGTCCCATGTCGCCGGGGCTGAGGATGGCTACGGTGTTGATGGACATGCTGAAGCCTCGCAGTTGTGAATAGCTGGCATCATGCTACCACGGATGGCAGATGGCCTATGGGCATCGGCCATGGAATCAACGTCCTACAAGAACACTCCGGCTGAGTAAACAGCCGGAGTGTGTGTTACCCGTTCGGGCTATGGGTCGCGTCAGTGCCTAGTCGTCGGCGGCCACGGGCTCGGGGGTTTCCTGGACTTGGATGTCCTCGCTGACCTCGATTTTGACGCCCTTCTTCCATACGCGGACGTTGTCGCGGGAGGTCAGGGGCAGGCGGCGGCGCCAGATGATGATGGGGGCGTCGTTGGCACCCAGTTTCTGCGGGGCGGTGGGGTCGAGCCTGTCCCAGCGCTGCACTGGGACGTCCTCGAGCTCGTTGGTGACCTTTACCACGAAGGTACGGTACCAGAAACGAAGGTAGAGCTTGCGGTAGAGACGCTTCAGCGGGTTGGTGGCGTGAGAGATGCCGAAGCTGAAGTGGATGTTGGAACTCTCATCGATGGGGGTAGCCCAACGCATATGAAGGTGTCCGGAGCCGGAGCCGTGAACCCTAGCGATGCTGGGCAGGCGATACTCGTGGCTGAAGGGTTTCACATGCATGTTGCGGCCCAGCAGGTTCGTGCGCTGGGGCATTATGCGCCACCAAGTGTGGCGGGGCCACTTGGCCCCCAAGCCGGGGTAGTAGGCTTGGTGCGGGGCCCGGCCTGCGGGCTTGAAGGCGATGCTCTTGTCGGTCTGCTCGACGACCTTCACGCCCGGCCAGTAGGCCATATCTTGGCGGAAGCTCTGCAGGTTGAGTATGCGCCTCATGCGGAAGCGGTGGATGTAGGAAGAGTGGTTGTCGCCGGAGTTCTCAATTGTAAGGCTCCAGTTCATGGGCCAGATCGTACGGTAGGTGTCGATGATGTAGGCAGGATCGAAGAACTCCTCGGGCACGTCTTCTTCGATGGGGACGGGTTCGGTCTGCCCCATCCAGATGAACACCACATCGCGCACTACGGCCGTCGGGTAGGTGCGGGCCTTCATCTTGCCCACTTGGCCGGATTCAGGTCCCTCGGTGAGGGCGGCAACGCAGTCGCCATTCTCGTCGAAGGTGTAGCCGTGGTAGGGGCAACTGATGGTGCCGTCGAACTCGCAGCGGCCTTTGGGGGTAAAGATGGCCCCACGGTGGGGACATCGGTTCCAGAAAGCGGCGATTTTGCGCTTACCATCAGGGCCCTTCTTGCCTTCAAAGAAGACTATGTCCTCGCCCATGATGTTTGCCCGTACGGGCTTGCGCCGGCCGAAGAGGCGGAAGGAGCGCTTGCCGAGCTGTTTTAGCTGCAATGCGGGATACCAGTACTCGCGGAAGCCCAGCTTTGGCACCAAGTCGTGAACACCAATGCCGGAGGAGCCGTATGTCATCTTTTGCGCTGACAAGCCTTGGTCAGGCATGGTCTGTTCGGGCACCAGCCCATCCTCCCAGAGCGCGCCTGGGAGGTACTGCGCTCCGTTGCCGTTAGCCCCATCAGTGGCGTGGCCGTTGCTTCCATGGCCGTTGGTCCCGTGCCCATTGGTCGAACTGGTCATCAGGGCCCTCCTACGGTTGGATCTGGGGCGCCACGAGGGACGCCCCTACGGGGTTGGGTCTGGGGCGCCACGAGAGACGCCTCTACGAGTATCCGTGTTTGATTTCTACATCAACACCGAGACCTGCAAGGAATTGGGGTCGCCTTCTCTGCCCATGGTGCGCAGGGCTAGGTCGGTCTCCTCTAGCGGGAAGTAATGCGTGGCGATCTTATGAAGGGGGTATTTGCCGGACTCGATTATCTGGATCGCCTTCTTCACTTCTTGGTAGTGCCGACCCCTGACACCCTTCAGCGTCATCTCGTTGGTGCGAATCATATCTTGGTTCAACTCGACGAACGGGGTGTCGGCCCCGCCTGCCAGTACGATGGTGGCCAGATGGCCACCGAGTTCCACAGCCTGCTGGGCTGAGCGGGGCGCGTTGGCGGTTGCGTTTACGACCGTGTCGCACATGTGGCCGCCGGTAATCTTGCGCACCGTTTCCCGCAGGTCCTCTTCTTCCTGGACATTGATAGTATAGTCAGCCCCCAAATCGCGGGCAATGGCCAAGCGGGAGGCGTCGGAACCCAAGCCGGTTACGATAACGCAGTCGGCCCCGGCCTCCTTGGCCGCCACTACGGCACCCATGCCAACGTGGCCGGGACCAAGGATGGCAACTACGCTGCCGATGTTGGCTGCCCCAGCGGACTGCACCCAGCGGACTCCGTTACCCATGGAGAGGAAAAGCTGGGCAATCTCCACCGGCACTTTGTCGGACATGGGATAGACCACTGCCTTGGGGTCGAGGTAGAGGTACTGGCTGTAACCTCCCCATATACCGGGGCCCTCGTTGGCTGACAAGTGGCCGTACCATCGCTTGCCACAGACGTTGTAGTGACCGGTGAGGCAATACTCGCAGTCGCGGCAGGGGATGTATTCCTCCATGCAGACTCGGTCACCCTCTTTGACACCCCAACGAGCGGCGGCCTTGGCCCCGATGCGCTCGACGCGCCCCACGATCTCATGTCCCAAGATTACCGGCGGAGAGCACGTCTTGGTATCGCCAAGGTAGGGAGCCCAATCGGCCCCGCACACGCCAGTGATTTCAATTTTGAGCAGCCCGTCGTCGTCGCCGATTTCCGGCAGCGTGAACTCCTGCATCTCCACCTGCCGTGGGGCTACGAGCACTGCTGCCTGCGCTGTTGCCATAGGACCTCCCATTTCTCGATGAACTGCCCAGATGCACTAGGGCCAATGAAGTGGCCGGATACAGTGACCAAGTTGACAAAGGCAGAGCTTACCAGAAACGGCCCGCCGCGTCTTGTGGTTACAGCAGATAAAGAAGAAGTCCCGGCTCGCTGGCCGGGACTTCTTTTCACTTGTACTTCAACTAGGCTTGGGACTGCTACCTGTGTGGCGCGTTCTCCCAATCACCCAGCCAGTCGATGGTACCGGAGCCAACTTCCCAGCGGCCCAACTGAGACGAGAGGGGCCAGACCATGTTCGCGCCGAACAGGGGGATGGCCAACTCTTCGGCATGGAGCCACCGAGCTATCTCGCCCTGTATCGCGTACCGCTCTGCCTCATCGGCAGTCGCGGCGGCCCTGAGGACCATCTCTTCCAGAACGGGGTGCTGCGCCCCGAAGTTGAAGCCGTTGGATGTTGAATGGAACGAGCCGTAGTAGTTCAACGGCTCAGGGCTGGAAGGGGTGTTGTTGTAGGAGTGGTACTGGTAGGCCGTGCGGTTGAGCAGCGTGGGCCTGAAGGCCACGTAGGGCAACTGGGATATGGTGGCCTCTACCCCGATATTTTGCCACATGGTCAAGACCGCCTGACCCACGATGTCGCTTCCCGGCGGGCGGTCGGTGACGACCATTTCCATCTCGAAACCGTTGGGATACCCAGCCTCAGTCAGCAGCCTCTTGGCCTCTTCGATATCGTGGGGGATCGTCACGTCAGTCAGACCCCACTTCTCTATCAAAGCCTTGTCCCAATAGTTCACGTACCAAGGTTCGCCTTCGCCAAAGGCTAGGTTGTTAACCAACTTTTGGCGGTCGATGGCGATATTCAAAGCGCGTCGCACCTTGCGAGCATCGGCCCATTCCTCCGACTCTAGGTCTCGGTCGCAGGAGATGTACGGCAGCTCACACCGGAAGGCGTCTTCGCCCAGAGGCACGCTCGGGTTGTCCCCGTGGTGTACCTCGTGGTCGTTGTAGTAATTGTGGCCCGTCATATTGAAGCGCCACAGTATCTGGCCGGGAAAGACCAAATAATCTATGCCCTCTGGAGGGTCCCGCTTGATCTCCTCAATGGACTCCAAGTCAAACTGACCCGTGTCCAGCTTGTCGGTAAGGAAGTTGGCCAAGCGGGTCGATTCCTCACCGAATTGTATCCAGGTCATCTCGGCGAATTCGGGGGTCTTGCGCCAGTGGTTCTCCACCGCCTCTACCCGGCGGAAGTCGTCGGTAACGGCCTCCATCAGCTCCCATGAGCCGGTGCCGATAGACTGGAAGTTGGCCTCCTCTTCGCCGACGGCCTCCACATGCTTCTTACTGATCATACCGACGGAGCCGCCTCCATTACGGTAGCTGTCCCATGTGATCTCCACGCTGAGAGTCTCGCGCTTCAACTGGACCGTGTAGTCGTCGATCTTTGTCAGTTCGCAAGTATCGCAGAGGAAGTTCCTGCGGATTCGTCCTGCCCTCGTATGGCGTGAACCCTCCGTAGCTAGGTTCTCCAAGCTGAACAGGAAGTCATCGGCGGTGAACTCTCCATAGTCGTCGAACCGGGTTTTGTGCCAAGGCGCTCCTTCCTCGAAGTTGAAGGTGTGAATCAGGCCTGTTGGGTCAACGGTCCATTCATTTACGAGCATGCCGTGCAGGTCGCCGGTCTTGTCCCTGCGGAACATGGTCTCGTGGGTGAGCAGCGTGTCGTACTTCGACGCGCTATAGGTCTGAAGGTGGAGCACATGCGATGCGGGGGCCACCTCGGCCATGCCCACTCTGAGGTGGCCACTGGGTCCTTCCATCGCTGTCTCGGTGGGCGCAGCAGCGGCCGGGGTGGGCGTCGCAGCCGGGGTGGGCGCCGAGGGCACCGCAGGCGCAGCCGTGGCGGCTGCCGCGGGCGCTGCCGTTGCCTCGGGTGCTGCTGGGGCGGGTTGGGACGTTGAGGTCGCCTCTTCGCCACAGGCAATGATAACCGCCGCCAAGACCAGCAGCAGCCCCAAGAAGACCAGTCTACGATTAAGTATTGCTAGCACCAATACCTCCTTGAACTGTTCTAGTTAACTCCGGTTGGCCGATGGCGGCGAATGACAGCCCGATAATCGGCCATGTTCAGGGACAGGGTAAGTTAGCCCCATTGAGCGGCCACTGTCAATACGAGCTAGTAATGCGACTGGAATGGTGAGTGGCTGGCACAACAGAAGTCCCGGCTCATGAGCCGGGACTTCTGTTGTGCTTACCTGTGTTGTGCTCGGGGCTATTATCTGTGTGGCGCGTGCTCCCAGTCGCCCAGCCAGTCGATGTTGCCGGTGCCAACTTCCCAGCGGCCGAGCTTATTCGAAAGGGGCCAGACCATGTTCTCGCCGAACAGGGGGATGGCCAGCTCTTGGGCGTGAAGCCAGCGGGCGATTTCCTCTTCTATTGCAAACCGCTCCGCCTCGTCGGCAGTCGCTGCGGCCCTGTTGATTATTTCCTCCAGGACGGGGTGCTGCGCGCCGAAGTTGAAGCCGTTAGCCGTAGAGTGGAACACGCTGTAGTAGTTCAGCGGCTCAGGGCTGGAGGGCGTGTTGTTGTAAGAGTGGTATTGGGCCGCCGTGCGGTTGACCAACGTGGGCCTGTAGGCTACGTAGGGCAGCTGAGATATGGTCGCCGAAACGCCGATATCCTGCCACATGGTCAAGACCGCTTGTCCCACGGTGTTGCTTCCGGGCGGACGGTCGGTGACCACCATGTCCATTTCGAAGCCGTCGGGGTATCCTGCTTCTGTCAGGAGCCTCTTGGCCTCTTCGATGTCGTAGGGGATGGTGATATCCGTCAGGCCCCACTTCTGTATCTGGGCCTTGTCCCAGTAGTTCACATACCAAGGCTCGCCTTCGCCAAAGGCTAGGTTATTCACCAGTTTCTGGCGGTCGATGGCAATATTCAGGGCGCGGCGGACCTTGCGGGCATCGTCCCACTCTTGGGAATTGAGGTCACGGTCGCAGGAAATGTATGGCAGGTCGCACTTAAGAGGGTCCTTACCTAGAGGCACCTGCGGCTTGTCGCCCAGATGGGCCTCGTGGTCGTTGTAGTAGTTGTGCCCCATCATGTTAAAGCGCCAGAGTATCTGGCCAAGGAAGACCATGTAGTCCACGCCATCGGGCGGTGTCCGCTTAATCTCCTCGATGGAGTCTAAAGCGAACTGCCCGGTGTCCAACTCGCCGGTGAGGAAGTTGGCCAGCCGTGTCGATTCCTCGCCGAACTGTATCCAAGTCATTTCGGCAAAAGCCGGGGTCTTGCGCCAGTGGTCTTCCACGGCCTCCACACGCCGGAAGTCGTCGGTCTTGGCCTCCATCAGCTCCCATGAGCCGGTGCCCACGGACTGGAAGTTGGCCTCCTCTTCACCGACGGTCTCCACGTGCTTCTTGCTGATCATGGCCACGGAGCCGCCACCGTTGCGGAAGCTGTCCCAAGTGATCTCTACGCTCAGGGTCGGGCGTACCAACTGCACCGTGTAGTCATCAATCTTGGTCAGTGTGCAGTCAGGGCAGGTGAAGTTCTTGCGTATACGGCCCGCCCTAGGATGGCGGGATCCTTCGGTGCTCACGTTGTGCAAGCTGTACAGGAAGTCATCCGCGCTGAACTCGCCCCAGTCGCCAAACCGGGTGCTGTGCCAAGATACTCCTTCCTGCAGTTTGAAGGTGTGAACTAGGCCATTGGGGTCCACCGTCCATTCCTTTACCAGCAGGCCGTGGAGGTTGTCGTCCTTGTCCCTCTGGAACATGGGCTCGTGGGTCAGCAGGGTGTCGTACTTCAACGCGCTGTAGGTCTGAAGGTGCAGCACATGCTGTATGGGTGCCACCTCAGCCATACCCACCTTGATGTGCCCACTCGGTCCCTCCATCATCGCCGGGGTTGGCACAGCGGCAGGGGCGGGCGTCGCTGCCGGCGTGGCCCCGGAGGCCGCAGCAGTTGTGGCCGCAGCTGCCACGGTAGCCGCGGAAGTAGGAGCGGAAGCCTCTGTCGGTGCCGACGCGGCCTCGGTGGGGCCGGGCTCGGCCGTAGGGGTCGCTTCCTCACCGCACGCGACGATGATCGCTGCCAATATGAGCAAAAACCCCAAGAAGACCAGTCTACGATTAAGTATTGCTAGCACCAATACCTCCTTGAACTGTTCTAGTTAACTCCGGTTGGCCGATGGCGGCGAATGACAGCCCAATAGTCGGCCACATTCAAGTACACCATAAGTTAGCCCCAATCGGCGGACACTGTCAATACGAACTGGCAGGCTGCGGGAAAGCGATCCGGCGGACCGCCGGCCGAAAACTGAGCGACGAGAAACGACGCCTATTGCTAACCGATAAATGTGAATAGCGATATTGATCGTGGTAGTTACGTATATCGTTGACTTTTCCCCATGTGTGCCACATGGCCTCCTCCTTCATTTTTTCAGCAGCCTACTAGCATTACAACGACGGTTCCCGGAACCGCACAAAGGGTGGATCAACCGACTCAGTCTCCAACGAGGACCGTCGCTCGCATTTTCCCTATTGGAATTGGGAGTATGCCCGGTCTCAGCGAACCAGCGAATTAAACCGGGCAGGACGGATGGCCACCCTTGCGGCACTATGACGAAGGGGCGACCTGCACCGTAATAATATCTATGTCGTGGTATTTATGGTGCTGGACCGAAGAAGCGTAATGACGCAAGAGGCGGAAGGAGATCTCGAGCTCGTCCTGTATCTCAGGCTGTTCGTTCAAATACGCCAGCTTGTCCTCCAGATTCGCGCTCTCGGTAGTCACTACAAACTCCATCTCAATGTCAACATCAGCACGACGGACAGCGACAATGAGGCGCTTCCGGGCATCTTCTTCCGGCTCCTCATCCTGCGACAGCAAGCTCGACAGAGTTTCCTCCCCGGCTGACCTGAGCCGGTTTATTGATGTCTCATTCCAGCCAGCGCTTGTAGCGAATCCCTGGAGGAAGGAGTCAATTCTGGGTAACGACGAAAGGTTCATCGCGACATTCAACCGCCTGCGACGCCGGGAAGTGAACTCCATCAGCAGAGTGAGCAAAATTACGCAGATGGAGCCGGTTGTCATCCCGTTGCTGAGCAAAGTCCCCAGAGTTCCGGTCAACAGATCGGGCAGAATCACCTGGTTCTGAAAACCTATGCCTATCCAGAGAGACACTCCTATCACCGCGGCTTTTCGCCCGTCTACTCCGTCCATGAAAACGGTCCTCATACCCTGCACAAAAAGGAGCGACAGCATAAAGATCATGTACGCCACCAAGACAGGGCGTGGAGTGGCGACAACCAGCGCTATCAGCTTTGGAGAGAACGCTACCGCTATCAGAATCAGACCTCCATAGATCCCCATGCGGCGCGCAGCAACACCGGTGAGCATGACCCGCGCGGAATTGGCCGCCCCTATCATATTGGGAAGCGTGCCCAGAGCGGCGGCCAGAAGATTGGTCAATACCATCAGGTAGTGGGCCCCTTGAACTACGCGGAAGTCAGTGGCCCGGGGCCTGCGCCAAGCCACCTGCTGAATTACAACGGTATCGCTGATCGAATTGATGGTGGTCGCCATGTTCACTATTACGAATCCCGGCAAAAGCCCCCAGAAGGTCGCGCCAAAGCTCAGGTCGAATCCCGGCCAAGGATAACTGGGAAAACCAATCCAGGTGGCCGCCACAACGAACTGCCAGTCGTATGCCCCGAACGGGGCCGCTATTGCGCAACCGACTACGATCGCGACGACCGGCGCCCATTGCTGCCACTTGGGCGACGCGAATAGCCTGAGCGCCATCAGGATGGTCAGGGTCGTTCCTGCTAGGATGGGCGCCGCCACCGCGGAAGCGCCTTCGGGCAAATCAGAAAGCCTGCTGAGTACGACGGTTATTATCGTCGAGGCCAGCAACATGAGGACTGTTCCGGCGACCAACGGGCTGATGACACGCCGCAGCCAAGAGAGCCGCGAGATGAACACAAACTGTATCAACGCTGAAGCTACGATAAGGCTCGACAGCAAAGCCGGCCCGCCGGCTATCAGCGCCGAGATACAGATGGCGATGAAGGCGGATGCAGAAACTACGCTAAGGGAATATCCCGACCCGAATCTCCAAAATCGAAAGGTTTGCAGTATCGAGCCTATTCCGCAAACCGCGAGGGCCGAAAAGAGAATCCAGGACAGATAACCTTGGGATTGTCCGCCCGCCACAGCGATGATCGACGTCGTGGCAGCCATTGCCGCCATACGGGTCATGACATTCTGGAATCCGTGGAGCAGAGACGCCGGATGGTTTGGCCGCTCATCCGGTTGATAGAGGAGGTTTTCGTTTACCTGCGCCATTCGTAATGCCGTTGCCGTTATGTTGGTCTTACTAGACTAGTAATTCAACGCCGTTGCAAGGCGGGATGTTTGGGATGCGCGGAGGGCGGCACAGCCCTTCGCATGGGAACGTCTTGCCTGTTCGCTGCGGCTTTGGGTATCCATCAGCGACAACAAGCCGATTAGCCTATCATACTAACCGTCGTTTGTAATACTAGTAATGCGACTGGAATGCTGAGTGGCAAACAGAAGTCCCGGCTCGTGAGCCGGGACTTCTATTGTGCTTACCTGTGTTGTGCTGGGGCTATTATCTGTGTGGCGCGTCCTCCCAGTCGCCCAGCCAGTCGATGTTGCCGGTGCCAACCTCCCAGCGTCCGAGCTTCGATGATATTGGCCAGACCATGTTTTCACCGAACAAGGGGATGGCCAGTTCCTCAGCATGCAGGAAGCGAGCAATTTCGACCTGCAACGCGAAGCGTTCCGTTTCGTCGGGGGTTTGGGCAGCCTCGTCCATCATGGCCTCAATCACCGGGTGCTGGGCGCCGAAGTTGAACCCGTTGGAGGTTGAATGGAACACGCTGTAACTATTCAGCGGTTCCGGGCTGGCAGGGGTATTGTTGTAGGAGTGGTACTGCGTAGCGGTGCGGTTGACCACAGTAGGACGGTGGGCGACGTATGGCAATCTTTGGATCTGGGCCTCTACACCTATGTCCTGCCACATCGTAGCCACCGCCTGACCCACAGGATCGCTACCCGGTGGACGGTCGGTTACGATCATGTTCATCTCGAAGCCGTCGGGGTAGCCGGCCTCGGTCAACAACTGCTTCGCCATCTCAACATCGTAGGGGATGGTCACGTCGGTCAGCCCCCACTTCTGAATCTGGGCCTTGTCCCAGTATGCGACGTACCAAGGCTCGCCCTCTCCGAAGGCGAGGTTGTTGACCAGCTTCTGGCGGTCGATGCCTACGTTCAGGGCACGGCGCACCTTCCGAGCTTTCGCCCATTCCTCGGAATTGAGGTCTCGGTCACAGGATATGTAGGGCAGCGAGCAAACCAAGGCCGGGTCTCCAAGGGGCACCGACGGGTTATCTCCCAGGTGGGATTCATGGTCGTTGTAGTAGTTGTGACCCATCATGTTGAAGCGCCAGAGTATCTGGCCGGGGAAGACCATGTAGTCTACGCCGTCGGGGGACGCTTGCTTTATCTCGTCAATCGAGTCCAAGGAGAATTGGCCCGTATCTAGATCACCGGTAAGGAAGTTGGCCAGCCGGGTCGACTCCTCACCAAACTGTATCCAAGTCATCTCGGCGAACTCGGGAGTCTTGCGCCAGTGGTCCTCGACGGCCTCGACACGCCGGAAGTCGTCGGTCTTGGACTCGACCAAGCGCCATGAGCCCGTGCCCACCGACTCGAAGTTTGCCTGCTCCTCACCGTTGGTCTCGACATGGTTCTTGCTGATCATGGCCACGGAGCCGCCACCGTTGCGGAAGCTGTCCCAGGCGATCTGCACGGTGATGGTCTTACGTTCCAACTGCACGGTGTAATCATCGATCTTGGTGAGGGTGCAGTCGGGACAGGTGAAGTTCCTGCGAACCCGGCCCGCCCTAGAGTGCCTAGACCCTTCTGTGCTGACGTTGTGCAAGCTGAAGATGAAGTCGTCGGCAGTGAACTCACCCCAGTCGCCATAGGTAGTATGCCAAGGTGCGCCTTCCTGCAGATGGAAGGTGTGTATCAAGCCGGTGGGGTCCACTTCCCATTCCTTGACCAGCATGCCGTGGAGGTTCGAGTCCTTGTCCCGGCGGAACATGGGCTCGTGGGTCAGGAGGACATCGTACTTCAGTGCGCTGTAAGTCTGCAGATGAAGGATGTGCTGGGCGGGGGCGACCTCGGCCATGCCAACGCTCAGCGACCCGGTGGGCTCCATCATGGCCTCCGGCGTGGGAGCAGGTACGGCGGCAGGTGCGGCTGTGGGGGTTGCAGCGGTCGCGGGTGCCACGGCTGCCGTCGTAGGCGCTGGCGCAGCGGATGTGGGCGCGGCGGCCGTTGTCGCAGCTTGCGCGGGGGCGTCTACAGCTGCCTGAGTAGCGACGGGCTCGGCCGTAGAAGTGGCCTCCTCGCCGCAGGCGAGGATGATTGCCGTCAGGATGAGTGCGAGGCACAGAATGAGCAGCCTACGATGGAAGATGCCTAGCATCACGCCTCCTAGAACTGTTTTAAGTCAGCCCCCATCGGGCTAGAGCTAAAACCTCGCCCAATCAAGCGCACCTTATATAAGAATGCGGTAAGTATCCCAGTAGTTTTCACGCTGTCAATAGCTGTGTTTAGCAGAAGTCCCGGCCCACTGGGCCGGGACTTCTTTCGGGCTTACCTCAGAGGGCTGCGCCTACTGTCGATGCGGCGCGTTCTCCCAATTACCCAGCCAGTCAATGGTGCCCGCTCCGACCTCCCAGTGGCCCAACCTAGCCGACAGGGGCCAAACCATATTCTCGCCAAAGAGGGGAATCGCCAATTCCTGGTCGAAAAGCCACTTGGCTATTTCGATCTGCAGATCGAACCGCTCCGATTCGTCGGGAGTGCTCGCAGCCTTGTCCAGCAATGCTTCCAAGTCAGGATGCTGGGTGCCGAAGTTGAACCCGTTGGCCGTGGAGTGGAACACGCCGTAGAAGTTCAACGGCTCGGGCGTCGAGGGTGTGTTGTTGTACGAGTGGTACTGGGTGGCCGTGCGGTTAACCAAGGTTGGGCGATAGGCGACGTAGGGGAGCCTCTCAATCTTGACATCGACTCCAATCGCTTGCCACATGGTGGCCACGGCTTGGCCCACGACGTCACTTCCTGGGGGCCGATCGGTGACTATCATGTCCAGTTCAAAGCCGTCGGGATAATTGGCCTCAGCCAACAGTTGCTTGGCCATTTCCACATCGTAAGGAATCGTCCAGTCGTCCAGACCCCACTTATCTATTTGCGCCTTGGTCCAGTAGTTGACATACCATGGCTCACCCTCACCGAAGGCGAGGTTGTTGACCAGTTTCTGTCGGTCGATGGCAATGTTCAGGGCACGGCGCACCTTCCGCGCGTTAATCCACTCTTCAGAATTAATGTCACGGTTACAGGAGATGTAGGGAATCTCACAATTGAAGGCAGGGTCACCGAGAGGCACTGGCGGACTGTCGCCCTGATGCGACTCGTGGTCATTGTAGTAGTTATGTCCCATTTGGTTGAAGCGCCAGAGTATCTGGCCGGGAAAGACCATGTACTCCACTTTCTCAGGGGCCTGCTCTTTTATTTCAGCAATGGACTCGAGGGAGAACTGGCCTGTGTCCAGATCACCGGTCATGAAGTTAGCCACCCGGGTGGACTCCTCGCCGAATTGAATCCAAGTCATCTCCTTAAACGCGGGAGTCTTACGCCAGTGGTCGTCGACCGCCTCTACTCTGCGGAAGTCGTCGGTCTTGGCCTCCACCAGCCGCCAGGAGCCGGTGCCCACAGATTGGAAGTTGGCTTCGTCTTCGCCAACGGTCTCCACATGGTTCTTGCTAATCATGCCCACCGAACTGCCTCCGTTGCGGAAGCTGTGCCAAGTGATCTGGACGCTAACGGTGGGACGCTCCAGCCGCACCGTATAGTCATCGACCTTGGTGAGAGAGCAACCGTCGCAGAAGAAGTCTCGCCTCACCCTGCCAGCGTTGCCGTGTCGTGATCCCTGGGTGGTCACGTTTTCCAAGCTGAAGATAAAGTCGTCAGCACTGAACTCGCCCCATTCTCCAAACGTTGTGTGCCAAGGGACGCCCTCCTCGAAGCGGAATGTCCAGACCAGACCAGCAGGGTCTACTTCCCACTCTTTCACCAACATGGGATGTAGATTGGCGTCCTTGTCTCGCCGGAACATGGTCTCGTGGGTCATCAGGGTATCGTACTTGAAGGAGCTGTAGGTCTGCAGGTGCAGGACGTGGGACACGGGAGCCACCTCGGCCATGCCCACGTTGAGTGACCCGCTGGGGCCGACAATCGCTGCCGGTGCCGGGGCAGGCGTGGGTGCGGCGGCAGCTGTCGCTGCCGGAGTTGCGGGTGCGGCGGGCGCAGGTGCAGCGGCTGTGGTGGCGGCAGTCGCGGGCGTAGCAGCAGTAACGGGAGGAGGCGTGGCAGGGGCAGGCTCGGCGGTCGTTGTGGCTTCCTCGCCGCAGGCGATGATAATCCCCACCAAGATCAGCAGAAGCCCCAAAAAGACCGGCCTACGCTTGAATATATCCAGCATTGCTACCTCCCTGGACTTATTCTGCTTACCCTAAATCACTTAATATCGAAAAACTGTCTCTCCCACGCTGATGCCGTACGCTAGCCCAACAGTTGGCGACTGTCAATAACTATGTTTACGGCCCTCTAGCTGGCCAGCTTGACACAGGATAGGCTGCTGCCTAGTATCCGAACGGAGCCGATTTGTCGGCGCTACTATGCGGACTATGGGAGGTTGTCTCCATGACAACGCGAGCTCCTTTCCTCAATACCCCTTATGGGGCGTACTACCACCGCGAGGTGCCCCAAGAAGAGAGCGAGCTGACTCACGTTGGGCCGGGAACGCCTGGCGGCGAGTACCTCAGGCGCTTCTGGCAGCCGGTGTGCGCCTCGGAAGATCTGACCGACGTGCCACTGGCCCTGAAGATAATGAACGAAGAGTTGGTGGCTTTCCGCGACCTCCGCGGCCGAATCGGCTTGGTGGAGATGCACTGCCCCCACCGGGGCACTTCACTGGAGTTCGGCTTGGTGTCGGAGCAGGGCATACGCTGCTGCTACCATGGCTGGCTGATGGATGTGGACGGGCGCATCCTCGAGACCCCCGGCGAGCCTGCCGACAGCACCCTCAAGGACCGGCTGTGCCACGGGGCTTACCCTGCCTTGGAGCACAAGGGGCTGGTCTTTGCCTACATGGGACCCGCGGCCCAGCAACCGCCCTTCCCACTGTACGACTCGCTGGTAGAAGAGGGTCACCCCGGCTATCGCCACTCGTCGGTCAGCGGCGGCAAGCACTACATGCCCTGCAACTGGCTGCAAATCAAAGAGAACAGCATGGACCCAGCTCACACTGCCTTCCTCCACACCATCGTCTCAGGGAGCCAGTTCACCGACGAGTTCGGTATCATACCCGAGCTCGACTTCTTGGAGACGCCGTTGGGTCTGGTCTACATCGCCATACGCCGCGTCGGTGACAATATATGGGTGCGCATGAACGACTTCATGGCCCCCAACGTGCATCAAGTGCCCTCCAACTCCGAGGACGGCAAGACGGAGCACCCTTTCCTCCGTCCTTGGCTCACCCAGTGGTCGGTGCCCGTGGACGACTTCAATACCGTGAACCTGCGCGTCAGGCACTACACCGACGAGGAGTGGGCCCGCGACGTGCGCCCCCCTGTGCTCACCTTCGGGCAGTCAGAGGAGAATCGCACCTACGAACAGCGCCAGCGGATGCCCAGTGACTTCGATGCCTTCACCAACATCCACTGGGGCATGTCCCGCCACGGCTTGGAGCACCTATCCACCACTGACCGGGGCGTCATCATGCTGCGCAACCAAGTGCGCAATGGCATACGCGCGGTGCAGGCAGGCCAAGACCCCGCCGAACTGGTCCGTACCAGCGACGTGGTCCGCACCTACGCCAACGACACCGTCGTCCGCGTGCCCCGTGCTGCCACTGCGGAGGCCGATACAAAATTGGTGCGAGAAACAGGGCGCAGAGTGGCGCAAAAGTACATCGATAACCCACCAATAATGTAGGAGAACGTCGGCCCGACGAAATCCTAGGGCCAAGAGACCCACGGGGAGCATGCGCGTCCCCTCAATAGAGCGAGGAGGTCCCACCATGACGACCACCAGAGCACCGTTCCTCAATAAGAAGTTTGGGGCTTACTACCATCGGGAGGTGCCCGATGAGGATGCGGAGATGGCCCGAGTCGGTCCCGGCTCTCCTTGCGGTGAGTACTTCAGACGGTTCTGGCAACCGGTGCTGATGACCAACGAGCTACAAGACCTGCCGGTGAAGATGCGCATTCTCGGTGAGGACCTCATCCTCTTCAAGGACAAAAGCGGCCGCATCGGGGCCATGGAGTTGCACTGCCCCCATCGTGGCACCTCTCTGGAGTTCGGCATCGTCAGCGACTGCGGCATCCGCTGCTGCTACCACGGCTGGCTGTTCGACGTGGACGGGCGCATCCTGGAGACGCCCGGCGAGCCTGCCGACAGCACCCTCAAGGACCGGCTGTGCCACGGGGCCTACCCGGTGCATGAGTACAAGGGATTGGTGTTCGTCTACATGGGCCCCCCGGAGAACAAGCCCCCCTTCCCAGTGCTCGACACCTATGAGCTGGACGGGTACCAGATGATTGCCGGGCCGCGCTACGACTGGCCTTGCAACTGGCTGCAGGTCAAAGAAAACTCCATGGATGCCGCCCATCTCCTTTACCTACACACCCTCCCCGGCAGCATCGGCTTTACCGAAGACCTGACCATCCCAGCCGAGTGGGACTACATGGAGACGCCGGTGGGCACCGTTTACATCGACACCCGTCGCAAGGGCGACAAGGTATGGATACGCATCGCCGACTTCATACCACCCAACATCCACCAGTTCCCGCCGAACCTGTTGCCCATTGAGCAGCGCACCGAAATCAACCACCCCATGGCCACCACTTGGACGGTGCCCTTGGACGATACCAACACGATGCAGATTGGGTTCCACCGTACGAAGGCTGGCGGGCCGTTCCCGATGAGAAGCAACCCCGGCTTCGGCCAAGATGACTCCAGACCCTACGAGGAGAGGCAGCGGGTGCCGGGCGACTACGACGCTCAGGTGAACCAGCGTCCCATGGCCGTCCATGCTTTGGAGCACCTAGCCTCCACCGACCGCGGTGTGTCCATGCTACGCAATATGGTGCGCCGTGGCATCCGGATGGTGCAGGACGGCGGAGACGTCCACAGCGTTGGAGTCACGGGCGACCCCGCGCCTACCTATGCCCATGACATCGTTCTGGACGTGCCAGAGGCCGCCACTCCGGCGGCCGACTCCGAACTCCTGCGGGATCTGGGCCGCCGCCAAGTGGGCGAATGGATGGAGCGCAAGCCTCGGCTGTAGAATGACAACAAATGAAGAATCCTCCCCACCCGGTTCTCCCGGTTCTCCACGACTGCCTGGAACCTCTGGGCTTGAGCCTGACCGAGGCAGCCGAAAGGCTGGGCATCGGTCACAGGCAGTTGTTCTCAATAGTGAAGGGTGGCTCGGGCATATCGCTGGAGATGGCCATCCGGCTGGATAAGGCGTTCGGCGGAGGCGCTGCCACTTGGCACCGGATGCAGGCGGCTATGACCTTGCTCAGACCGACGCACCCGGTGTGACGGGCAGTGGGTGAGGCTGCCCAATGCCGAGCAGGCCGAGGTCGACCGAGAAAAGATCGCCGGCCATCTGCTTTCGACAACCAATCCGCGTAACCGGGGCAAAGCGGGCTTCTTCCTAAGATTTGGCTTCAGAGGAGACAGTTGGCAAGATTTCGCCAAGGCCTTACGGCTTCACGGGGTGACCCATGAAATTGCTACGATCATCGAGACTGAACATGGCTTACGTTACTATGTGGAAGGCATCGTCGAGACGCCTGACGGACGAAATCCCAGAGTGCGGACAGTCTGGCAGGTTGACATTGGAAGCGACCACCCCAGATTCATTACGGCACACCCGTTAAGGCGGTGAAGAAATGTTCATGGAACACGAACAGTTCGTGCTGACTGCGGATGTGCATGGGGACCTTGGGGAAGAAATGAGGCCCGGCGATGTCGGCACGATAATCCATGTGCATCCGGGCGGGGAAGCTTTTGTGGTGGAGTTTATGACCCTCGATGGCGATACTGTCGCCATCGCCACTGTTTTGAAGCATCACGCGAGGCCAGCAACGAACCAAGACATCACCCACGCCCGCCATGTCGAAACCATCGCCTGAGCGCCATCCGTTCTGCCACCTGATTTGGTCTCGCTCACACCCCACACCCTATGGGTTGGGGATGACCTCGTAACGGTCAGATTCTGCTGGGCGAGAGTCGAAGTCGCCTGCATCCTTGTACTTCTCGAAGTAGCCGGAGCCAGCTGGTCCGCGGAGAGGCGTGCCGAAAGAGTCCAGCATGTGGTCCGGGTGCTCCATCCACTTCTGGAAAGCCTCCTCGCTCTCCCAGGTGTTGATGGCGGTGAACCGCAGAGGCTCGGTCGTGGAGCGCAGTATCTGCCGATGCACTAAGCCGGGTACGCTCTTGACCACCCGTCCGTTGTGCTCGAACAACTCCAAGGCCCGGTCTACTTGGTCCGGTTTGACCCAATGGGTCACGATGTGAGTGATCATGCCACCTCTCCTGTCTGTCGGCTCATGAATGTGGGTCTAGGCCAGCGGTAGATGGACGGCCCGCCCCGCACGGGCACTGAGGGCTACGGCCTCCACGAACTCCATGTATTGCACACCTACCTCAAACGATGTGCGGGTAACAGGCTCCAGTCCACGAATGGCGTTGACGAACTCATCTGCAACGCGCCAGCGGTACTGGGCCTCATCCGGGTTGGGTAGCTCCGTCAGTTCCGCGTCGCCACGCCTACCCACCATCGCGCGGAGCTTGTGGTGGTCACGGTAGTGGACGTCGTCGCGGAAACCGGCGTCGGCGACGGGAGCTTCCCCAGGCACGTCGATGCCTGTGGACTCGACTTCTCGGTCACGGTAGGAGGTCATCAGAGAGCTGGCAATGCGCAGAGTGCCCTCGCTGCCGAAAATCCAACTCTGGTTGTAGGGAGCAAGGCCAGTAGCTTGGCTCACTGCAATGTGCGCCGTTGCTCCGCAGGCCATGTCGCACAATACGTCAATGTGGTCGGGCATCCGCACCGCCCGCGTGGTCCCATCGGCTTCATGGCGTGCAGGCACGAATGTCTTGGAGTTGGCCATGACACGGGTGGCAGGTCCTACCCAGCGCACCAAGGCCTCGTAGGCGATGCCCAGTCCCAGCGCGTTGTAGCCATGCACATCCCAGTCTTGGCGCCAGTCTAAGGGCGAGTCTTGGTCAATGAATCCGCCTGCCAACTGGTTGTCGATGGAGCGTCCCACCCACATGTCCACCGACAACAGCTTCCCCAAGGCCCCACTGTTGATCTGGTCCAGCACTACGTTATCTACTTGGAAGGTGGCGGGGGCTGGGACAATCTGGGCCACTAATCCAGGCTTGCTTCGGGCCACCAGCAACATGGCACGGGCCTCCTCGGCGGTGCGTGACATACGCGACTCGCAAAGGACGTGCTTGTTGGCGGCCAGCGTGGCCAAGGTCATCCTGCAGTGGGTGTCGGGGAAGGTGCCGATGCAGATGGCGTTGGTGGCAGGGTCGGTCACAAGCTCCTGCCAAGTGTCATACACCTTGGGAATGCCGAACTCCTCAGCCACTCGCTGGCTTGAAGCACGGCTGCGATTCGCCACGCCCACCACCTCTACCCCATCCATAGCCTGCCAGCCGGGAATGAGGTTGATGCGGATATCGCGACCCGCGCCGATAATCCCGATGCGAACAGGTTTGGGGGACATGTTCATTCCCAAGTGCCTTCGGGCATGCTGCGCAGCATGAATTGATCGAACATCGGGACCGTGAAGGCCGTGTCTCCGTGGCTCGGACTCCATACCATGCCCTTGTTAATCAGCTGGCTGCGCGTGGGCGCTAGAGAGTTGACCGAGCGTCCCAAGGATTGGGCAATGTCTCCGGAGCGGTGCGGGCCTTCCCCAAGATCTGCCATTGCCCGCAGGTATCTCTTCTCGGTCGGGGTGAGCCGGTCGAACCTAACGCGGAAAAAGCTCTCATCCAAGCCTGCGATGGCCTGCTTGGAGGCGGCGTCAACGCTGGAAGCTGTGATGGGAGACCCTGTGGCGACGTCCCATAAACACTTTCCCCACTCCTGCAGGAAGTATGGATAACATTGAGTCTCCCAGACCATCATATCGAGGGCTTCTGACTCTATCTCGACCCCTTCGCAAAAGGCCGGCTTGGCGATCGCACTCTTGGCATCGTCAGGTGTGAGCGCTCCGATTGCGGGAAAATCGAAAAGTCGCTCGGCGTAGGACTTTGCCTTTCCCATCCGGCCTCGTACCTGAGGCAAGCCAGCTCCGAACATAGTCACCGGCAATTGACGCAGGGCCGTCCGGTGCAGCGCCGTGATTAAAGCCGCAAGCTCGTTCTCACGCACATATTGGAGTTCATCGGCAAAGAGCACCATACAACTTTCATCGGCCTGCGCCGCAGCGCCTACCGCTTCCATC
Organism: Dehalococcoidia bacterium; assembly: GCA_965263155.1. Taxonomy (GTDB): domain Bacteria; phylum Chloroflexota; class Dehalococcoidia; order Lucifugimonadales; family JAAXIE01; genus JAAXIE01. Next base: position 3,330,002 of record OZ253586.1, on the reverse strand, counting down.
AAGTCCTGTAGGTCAGACTCCAAATCACCGTTGTCGGCCAATCCTGCTTCTGGAGTGAAGTCCAGACCTACCTCTATGTCCTGATACTTTACTTTGAGGGCGCTGGCAAATCCTGCCAGTCCTCGAAGAGCACGTTCCGCAAGATGCTTGGCTTTCTCCCGAGTGGAGAGCCTTAGCAGGGCTAGACGCAGTTGAGGCGCCAATATCGATGGCAGGGACCGGTTCTCGGGAGCTTCGACCCACAAGGTGTGAAGCCCACGGGCATCGGCATCTTGCCGGATGCGGTCGAGCAGTACTGTCTTTCCGACGCCACGGAGGCCGACCAAGAGCATGCTCTTGCTGGAGCGTCCTATTCTGATACGCTCCAGTGCAATTCGTGCATTCTCTAGGATATCTCCGCGGCCTGCGAGTTCAGGGGGCGGGGTGCCCGCTCCAGGTGAGTAAGGATTGCGTATCGGATCCACAACGACAGTTTATAGGGATATTAGCGATGTTACAAGGAGACGCTAACTTGGCTAATATCTCTATAAATGGCCTAATCCGCCCCGACAGCCGTGGTTGAGCTATCGGGACACGGGTTACCCGTTGTGGACACGACTGAACAGTTCTGCACCTAGACACAAGTAGCACTACGACCCGCTATCGCTGGGGTCCCAGATCCAGTATTTGGCAAGAGCCCCGGCGTCGACTCGCAAGTCGAAGCCGGTGATCATCTCGGATTCGTCGGAGGCGAGAAAGGCTGCGGCTTTGCCGTAGTGGCTGGGGCTGGGGAGAGTGCGCAGGGGGCTGCCAGCGCGGGCGTTGCCGCCTGGACCTTGGCGTGGGTTGGTATAGGGTCGGGGGCGGGGCCACTCCACGCCCCATCGCCCAGCCCGCTCGCGACCCTCGCTGGGGTCAGTCGCCGTGGGGGTCAGGCTGTTGACCCGGATACCGTGCTGGGAAAGCTCCATCGCGACCGAACGGGTGAAGTTGAGCAGGCCTCCCTTGCCGGTGCTGTAGGCCACGTTCCAAGGCTCGCCCTGATGGCCAGCCGTGGAGATGATGTTGATGATGCTGCCCTTCCGCCCCTGCTCGATCATCAGACGGGAGACATGCTTGGTAACCAGGAAGTTGCCGGTGAGGATGACATCCAGCTGGTGACGCCACTGCTCCACGGGCATGTCGACCACGCCAGCCCAGTTGAAGATGACGGCCCCGTTGACCAGGATGTCGACTCCTCCGAACGCTAGGCTGGCCTGCTCCACCGTCGCCTGCACCTGTTCTTCGTTAGTCACGTCGCAGACCAAGCCTATGGCCTCACCGCCACGCTCGTTGATGGCCTCGGCGCAACCGTTGGCGAATCCGGGGAAGATGTCCACTGCCACGATCTTGGCGCCTTCGTCGGCGAGTCCTTCGGCGATGCCCCCCACGATGTTGGGGCTGGAACCTGTCAGCAAGGCTACCTTGCCGTCTAGCTTACCCATTTATTGCTCCTTCGGGTGATCGACCCACACTAATGATTCCTGAAATCGTTATAATACGTGCCTAGTCTATGAGCTGCGTAGACTTCGAACATGGCCTGCATGTATGGGTCATCTATCTTTATCACTTCAACTTTCATGTGTTTAACCCGCTCTACCTGACACTTGAAGTCCCGAAAGACATCATCATCGTTTAGTAACGTTTCTCTCTTTAGCTGCACTTTTTTGATTGATGTTCCCTTTTTGATCAATCTCTCCTTTTGACGCTCTTCCTTCCTCTTTGGAAAGGGGCCATCCCAAACGGGTCCTTTCCAAATACCCCACAAGTCGCGTGTAAGGATGAATGCGAAAGTAGCCGAACCGCTGCTTTTGCCTTGCGTACCATGCGACTTAATTCGGTCTGCTACTTGATCCGATCGCCCCACGTACAAAGGCGTGGAATCCTCATAGTAAACGTAGACACCCTCCTTTGGGATGTTCTCAAGTTGCCACGTTTTGCGCTGCGCACACCATGGGGTCTGCGGGCTAGCCACAGTAAGCTTATTGAATAGTTCGGGCATTCGTCCAAGAATTGCCCCGCTGCTAGTATCCACCCCCTACAGCCTCCTCCACGTATACGATGCTCCCTAGTAGATGATGCTCACTGCGCCGTGCCAAGTGAGGGCCTCCATGTCTAGGGTGGCCCGTCGGTATTGTATTTTCAGGTCGCCGTTGACCCGGCGCAGCGTGTACTGGTAGTGACCCACGTAGGGGTCGCCTTGACCGCTGCGGAAGCGATAGACCAAGGCCGAAGCGGCCACATTAATCTCGTCGTCGCTGGCCCCGGTGACCCTGACGTTGGTGATGAAGCGCCGGGTGCGCGACCAAGGGTACTCGCGATGAGCGTGGCGACTGTTGAGGCGCACCACGCGTGCCCGCAGACGCACGATGTCGTCGTCGATGAATACCAAGTCCTTGGCGGGATCGCCATCGGGCAGGTCGGTGGTGGGCACAATGTAACGGCAGTCCTCGGTGAAGAGGGTCACCCATTCGTCTAGGTGCCACTGGTCCAGCATGGCGGCCTCCTCGTAGAGGAAGTCCTCCACCTCTTGGCGCAGGGCGGCCCGTTCCAGTTTCGAGATCTCTCGGCTTGTCATCCAATTCTCCTCTTGTTGCTGTGCTCGCTTGTTATATCAGGGAGGCTATATACCGTCAGTCGTCATTGGCCATGACAGCCGTTTGGGGGGAATAGTCACTGGTATCGACCCTCCCTCTGTTTTTTCCAAGGCCGAGCATATCGGCGTGCCAACGCCTCCAGAAACCGCGCATCTGCAGTTCGTCCACTGCTTGAGGGTCGCGTCGTGTCCCTCGAGAGATGTCAGACCACTCCACCTCAGTGGCCTCAAACCCTGCTTGGCACGATTCCAAGGCCTCTGAGTCGTCGGGGGTTGCTAGGCCTCCTGGGCCAAGGAAGGTGAGGAAGCTGTCCAGCCTCGTCGCGAGAGCTATACCCTCGTCGTTCCGGGGCACCATGTGCCAAGCAGTGACCTGCATCCGGTCCACGGCTTGGGGCTCAAAGTTGCGGATGGTGATGGCGTTGACGTCGTTGATGACAAGGTTGGGGTAGATGAATAGGTTGCGGTGGTTCTCGGTCATGCGCTGGGCCCGGGTCTCGCCGTACTTCTCTGCCAACCGGGCGCGGTCCCGCTCCATGCCCTCTCTCATCGCTTCAGGAAAGAATGGGGTCCAGAGGGCGACTGGCCGGCCCGCCGTGGCGGAGTACTCCATCATGGCGTGGCCGTTGCCCAGCTCCCGGCCGCGGCCCGTGGAGCTGCGGGGCATGTCTGGCCAGATAGTTGCCATGTAGTCGAAGAAGGTCTTGTGGGTAGGGAAGGCATGGTACTGGTCGATGCTGTTCTCCATGAGCAGCTTCCAGTTGGCCCTGATGTCGTACTTGTTGACACCGGGCACCACGCGGAACCCGCCTTCGGTCTGGTCCATGACCATGTCGACGTACTCTCTTGCCCCTGCCAGGTATTCGACCAGAGGCTCAACATCGGGGTCATAGCTGACGAATAGCAGTCCGCGGTAGTTCTCCACCCTTGGCGGCGATAACAGGCCAAACTCCTGCTTGCGGAAGCTGGCCGAGTATCCCTCCTCATCAGGAACGCCGATAAGATCGCCGCGGTTGTTGAACGTCCACGCGTGGTAGAAGCACTGGAAGATTCCAGCGTTGCCCCTGTCGTGACGGCATATCAATGCCCCGCGATGGCGGCAGGTGTTGTAGAAGACACGGATTTCGCCCTCTGCCGTCCGCGTGTAGAACAGGGGCTTGCCTCCGATCGTGCGGCGGCGGTAATCGCCGGGGTTCTCCACCTCGGACTCGTGGCCCAAGTAGAGCCAGCAGCGGCCAAATACGCGCTCCCGCTCCCGCTCCATGATTTCAGGAGACGTCAGTGCGGAGCGATGGTACCTGAAGATTCCCTGTTCTCTGTCGTCGACGATCAGGTCTTGTATGTCCATGTGGCCCTCTCCAGACAAAGGATGGGCACCCGGAATGCCTTTTCCGTTTTGATGGTCCTCTGCGCTAGTCGTCGGCTGCCACGGGCACCGACCCGGCCTTTCCATTGACTCCATGGGCTGGTGTCTCCGGGTTGCCCGACGTCAACCATCCCTCGCCCTGAAGGTGGGCGTGCCACTGGCGCCAGAAGGTGCGCAGTTGCAACTCATGTATCGACTCAGGGTGCTCAACGTGCATCCCTCGCGACACATCGGACCACTCCACCTCATCAGCAGCGAAACCAGCTTGGCAGGTCTCTAAAGCCTCGGAATCGTCGGGAGTAGCAAATCCGCCTGGGCCAAGGAACGTCAGGAAGCTGTCCAGACGCCGTCGCAGCAGTTGCTCATCGTCTTCCCCTGGCACCATCTCCCAAGCCTGTATTTCTATCTCTCCTTGGGAAACGGGGTAGAAGGTGCGCAGCGTCAGTCCAGCCACGTCGATGATGAACAGGTTGGGGTATATCAGCAGGTTGCGACTGTGGTCGGCCATGCGCTTTGTGCGCTCTTCTCCGTACCGCTGCACCAAGCGCTCCCGGACAGCGGCGATCTCTTCCTTGGTGTTGTCGCCGAAGAGAGGCGACCATCGGGCAGTGGGCCTCCCAGCGGTAGCTGCGAACTCCATAACGGCATGTCCATTGCCCAGAGAATAAGCCTCGGACCAGCGCTCCGACTGGGGCAGTATCTTCACGCCCAAGCTGGTCTGGTAGTCGATGTAGGTCTTGTGAGTGGGCCCCACATGGTAGTTGTCGAAGCTGTTCTCCACCAGCAGCTTCCAGTTGGCTTGGATGCTGTAGCGGTTGGAACCGCGGATGACCCGCATACCTGCTTCCGACTGGTCGGCTACGAGGTCGATGAACTCAGTAGCCCCAGCTAGGTAACTGCGCAAGTCCATGGCGTGAGGATCGTAGCAGACGAAGATGAAGCCTCTGTAAGAGTCCACATTGGGCGGGGAAAGCAGGCTCAGGTCGGCCTTGTTGAAGCCCTCTGCATACCCCTCTTCGTCTGGGACGCCTATCAACTCGCCACGGCTGTTGAATGTCCAAGCGTGGTAGAAGCACTGGAATATCTCGCCGTTGCCTTGGTCTTGGCGGCACACCATGGCCCCGCGGTGGCGGCAGGTGTTATAGAAGACCCGCACGTTGCTATCGCTGGCGCGCACGAAGAACAACGGTCTTCCGCCAACCTTGCGCCGCCGGTAGTCGCCAGCGTTGGGCACTTCTGACTCGTGGCCAACGTAGAGCCAGCAGCGGTCGAAGATGCGGTGTCGCTCCAGCTTCAACACGTCGGGCGAGGTCATCGCCGAGCGGTGCACGCGAAAGACCTGCCCCTCAATATCTTCCCGGATCAGCGGTTGTACTGCCATACCAGACCTCCCAAGGACAGACCGTCACAGTTCCATGCGGCCTTCAGGCGGATTATAGGGATGACTGCCTAGCGGCTCAAGTTCGGGGCAGGGTGGAGAGACCGTTGCGCAGGGAAATACCTCAGCCAGCGCGCCGTGGATTACAGCGATTCACATTGGAGCCGGCGCAACTCAGCCTCCAATGCCATCACCCGCCCCTCGGCGGCCTGCCTTGTGGCTTGCTCTTCTGTTTGGTTCAAGAGCCCATCTTTGGGCTAGAGGGTCGTAAAACCGAAGTCGGCCGTCTCAACCGGTGGGGTCGAAGCCCTGGAGCGCGGGGATTACCTGCTGACCGAACAGGTTGATGGAGCGCATCAGGTCTTCCTCACCCACAGTCCCTATGTTGAACTCGGCCATGATAGTGTTGAACATGCCCTCGGCGGCGGCCTCGCGGATTCGGTTGGCCACGGTCTGGGGCGAGCCCACGAAGACTAGGTTGTTTTGCAGCAGGAAGTCCATGTCAGTCTTGTTGCGGAATATCTCGTCGCTGCGGGGGCCGACCTTCTCCTCGGCTTGGGTGAAGACCCCTCCACGGCGGGGTGTGTTCTCGTAGACTTCGCGAGTGCTGGCGATGACCCATGGCGTGGCCTTCTCGATGGCCAGCTCGTCAGTCTCGTCGACGTATACGAAGCAGAGGTAGCCGATGTTGGGCGTCCGTGGATGGCCAGCTTCGCCCCACCACGCTAGGAACTCCCGCATGCGAGGGGCCATCTCTTGCCGATCACTCAGGTGCAGGTAGCCACCGTGGGCCCCCTCTTGGGCTAGGAACTTCATCGTCTCCCGCTGGGTGGATGCCAACCAGATGGGAGGCCCCGGCTGCTGCACGGGACGGATGGCCAACTCCACCTCTTCGTAGGAGTGGAGGGAGCCTTGGAAGCTGAAGAGTTCCCCATTGTCGTTAGGGGCGTCACCAGCGTGCCTGTAGAAAGCATTTACAAGCTGCACCGTCTCCTTCGCCCACTCGCGACGGATGGACGGATCGGCGCTCTTTACACGGAAGTAGTCGGGATAGACGCCGAAGACCAAGCCCAGCTCGAAGCGGCCGTTGGTCACGTTGTCCAGCACCAGCGTCTCTTCCAGTATGCTGATGGGATCGTGCAGCCCCGCGGTATAGCCCATGGGACCCAGCCTCATGCGCTTGGTGCGGGCTGCGGCTCCAGTGCAGTAGACGGCGGGCGTGGGACGCAGCTTGTGGAAGTGGTGCACCGACTGGAAGCCGTAGTCGAAACCCAACTCGTCAGCCAGTTCCACTTCCCGCCACATCTGCTCGTAGCGCGCAGGAGTCTCCATGCCCACCTTGTTGAATAGCTGAGAGAAGTGGGCGAATTTCATGGAGCTAGTCCTCGATTTCTACGATCATCTCGATTTCCACCGGCATACCCGAGGGCAGGGAGCCCATGCCTACTGCTGAGCGGGCGTGACGACCAGCGTCGCCGTAGAGGGCAATCAGCAGATCGGAAGCACCGTTGGCTACGCTGGGGGTGTCACCGAAATCGGGGGCGCAGTTGATCATGCAGAGCAGCTTGATCACCTGTTTAACCTTGTCCAAGTCGCCTATCTCTGCCTTGAGCGTGGTCAGCAGGTTGATCATCGTCTGTCGGGCACAAGCGTAGCCCTGTTCGATGGTCAGGTCGCTGCCCAGCTTGCCGACGTGGAGAAAGCCTCCTTCAGGCACACCAGCCCCGTGGCCCGATGTGTAGACGAGGTTGCCGGTGCGCCGGGCCCCAATGAAGTTGCCCGTTGACCTGTTGGGCATGGAAATCAACTCGATGCCCATTTCCTTGAGCTTGGCTTCTACTTGCATAAGAAGTCTCCTATCCGACCCTTGGCCTGAATATCGGGAGTGCTCGGCCTTATTTTAGGCCAAGATTTCGATTAGGCAAGACGGGAGTCATCAACGTCTTCACCCCCATCCTAACCTTCCCCCCTTCCCCTATTGATGGGGAAGGGAGTTACTCAGCGGATTCCTAGATGTCGAGGCTTTGCCAGTAGCGTCGCCCTTCGACACGGATGAGCTTGCCGAAGCCCTTACCGGGGAAGTGGCAGGCCACCAGAGTGGCGTCGTCGTGCTCGGCTCTACTGAAGAGCAGGTGGCGCGATGTAGCAGCCATGGCTTGGTCCGACTCGAAGATTACCCCCCAATCGAGCTCGGTCACTTGCGCGGGGTGAATGGCGGCGTCGCCTATGACTATGGCGTGCTCGCCTTGGGAAGCGATGGACAGCACCATGTGGCCGGGCGTATGGCCGGGGAAGGGCACCGCGGTGACCTCGCTGGTCAGGGCTTTTTCTCCATCCAGCAGATCTACCAGCCCAAGGCCTTCCAGCGGCCCCAAGGTCTCGTCCCAGTACTTGGCCGCCTCCTGTTGCGCTGGCTGCTGGAAAAACTCCCAATCGGCTTGGTGCATCACATGCCGGGCGCGGGGGAAAGTCGCCCTAGCGTTCGGGCCATGCTGGCTGAGATTCCACCCTACGTGGTCGATGTGGAGGTGGGTGAAGAAAACGGTGTCGATGTCATCAGGTCGTATTGAGACCGACAACAACTCGGCTGGCAGGCGTCCATCCACACGCATCATGCCTTGGATGCCGGGGTTGGTGGTGGCATTGCCGATGCCTGTGTCCACCAAGATCGTCTGGCCCTCGGAGCGGATGAGGTAGCATCCGAAGTGGAAGTGGGCCGAATCGGGGCTGGGGAAGATGTCGGGATATCGCTCGCGGAAGGGTTCCCATGCCCCAGAGGGTATGGTTGGGAAGAGGGCGCTCAAGGGCAAAGGGAAGTCGAGGGAGGCGTCGGTCAGCCCGATAACCTCCACGTTGCCGACACGGATTCTGCCGTCAGGCACGGGGTACCTCCTTGGTGTAGCTATGAGCCGATTCTCGCTGTGCTCTAATCACCGCTGGGCAGTACTGCCACCGAGGCAATTTCTACCAGCCAATCGGGATGGACAAGCTCCGACTTAATGCAGTACCGGGCAGGACGGGTGTTGCCGAAGTAGCGCCCGTACACCTCGTTCATGCTGGCATAGTTGGCGTAGTCGGTGATGAAGACATGGTTCATCACCACGTCCTCCATGCTGCTCCCAGCGGCCTCCAGGATGGCCTTGATGCTCTCCAGCACCCGCTCCGTCTGGGCCACCATGTCACCCTTGCCCACCACGTTCCCTTGAGCATCGTTGGGGATGGTGCCGGACACAAAGACGGTGTTGCCCGACTTCATGCCGGGGGAATAGGGCGCAAGGGGCGGGGCCGAACCGGCCGGGATGATTGGCTCTCCTGGCATCTGGTACCTCCCTAGGAGCCGGGTTTAGAGTCGAGTCTAAGGGCAAGGGGTTGCAGGCTAGAGTATGGAGCCTCCGGGAGGCTCGACATCCAGTCCCGCTAGGATGTGGCACAGGCCCCAGTAGTAGCCGGTGAGCACCAGCAGGTCAACCACTCCGGCCGCGCCCAGCTTCCCCTCGGCAGCGGCATAGGTCGCGTCGGACACCCGGTGCTGCCGTTGCAACTCTTGGATGAAGCGGACGATTATGGAGTCGTCCTCGCTCAGCCCTTCCGGCGCGGTGCCATCATGGATAGCTTGGATGGTGCCGTCGTCTATGCCGTTTCGTTGTGCTCCCGGCACCTGGACCGTCCACACATACGCACCGCTGGCTTCTCGAGCCGTAGTCAGGGCTCCAAGAGACTTCGTCCTGTCGTCCAAGCTATTGCCGAAGCGGACATAGCCTCCGAGGTGGGCCAAGTTGCTGGCGGCTTGGTGGTTGTTGAGGATGGCTTGGAAGTTGGGGGCCACGCCACCCCGGGAACCGGCGATCTCGTCCCAAACTTGCTGACCCTCGGGGGACATATCTTCACGGTTCTTCAATGGGACTCGTGCCATCTTATGCTCCTTATGACCAGATACTCGGCGCAACGGGAGCGCGTGCCGTCACGGAAGCTGCCAAAATGCTAACATACCGGCGTCACTTTTCGCTATGGGGGTCTGTTGTGGACCGAACCGCCGACCTGCTCGCCAACTATGCCTCATCCCTCACCTACGAGGACCTGACACCAGAAGCGGCACACCATGTGAGACGCAGGCTGCTGGACTCGCTTGGGTGCGCCTTGGGCGCTTATGACAGCGAGCCAGCCCGCATCGCCCGTCAGCTGGCGGGGCAGGTCTCCCACACGCAGCCAGCGCACGTCATTGGATCGGGGCAAGCCACCTCGCCCGACATGGCGGCCTTTGCCAACGCAGTCATGGTGCGCTACCTAGACTGCAACGACAACTTCTTCTCCGTAGCAGGCGGCCACCCCAGCGACATGATTCCCGCCGCGCTAGCCGTGGCCGACTCCACCCACAGCAGTGGGGCCCAAGCCATGACTGCTATTGTCGTGGCATATCAAGCCTTCTGCTCCATAGCAGACCAGATACCCTTGGGCGAACTCGGCTGGGACCAAGGGGTGCTGGCCGCGCTGGGCTCGGCCTGCGCCGCGGCGAATCTGATGCGGCTGCCTCCGGAGCAGACACGCGAGGCCATCTCGCTGGCGGTGACGCCCAACATGGCCTTGGGGCAGACCCGCGTAGGTGAGCTCTCCATGTGGAAGGGGTGCGCCACAGCGGCGTCCGCCCGCGCTGGCGTCTTCGCCGCCATGCTGGCTCGGGAGGGCATGAGCGGGCCGCCCGAGCCCTTCGAAGGACGGCGTGGCCTGTGGGAGCAGTTGGGATGGTCTGCCGACTTGGAGCATCCGGCCATGGAGCATCCAGATGGCAGGGGCGGCGAGTTCAAGGTCGCCGAGCCCGGCTTCAAGTACTTCCCCTCGCAGATACACACTCAAGCTGCCATCTGGATGGCCCTAGCCTTAAGGGACAAGGTCGCACCCGACCAGATTGACTCAGTCCATTTGGAGACTTACCACCAAGCTTGGAGTAGCGCAGGGAACGACCCCAACAAGTGGGACCCGCGTACCCGCGAGACCGCTGACCACAGCCTGCCCTACTTGATTGCAATAGCCCTGACCGACGGCGAGGTCACCCCAGCATCCTTCGACGACGAGCGCTTGCACGACCCCGCCCTGCGTCCGCTAATGGCTAGGATTTCAGTGAGCGAGCGGGCCGACTACACCGAACGCTACCCCGAATCACAGCCTTCCACCATGACCCTGACAACCCTGTCGGGTGAGCGCATCGTAGAGGAATCCGTGTACCCCAAGGGCCATCCCCGGAACCCCTTGAGCGATGCTGAAGTGGAGGAAAAGTTCCACCGGCTGGCCGGACGTGTCTTGTCACAGACCGCGCGGGTCAATCTGGTGGAACAGGTGGGAAGACTGGAAACGCTGCCGGACTTGGGTGTGATATTCGACCTGACCGCCACCACGTCGGGTTGATATAATGCACAGGAGGCCATTAGTGGTCTCCCCTTTCCTATCTCTATCCTAGGATGACGCCTTATGCCACGGCCAACGCCACTTACCTTCCGCAGGCAGTACCAGAGCCTCTTGCAGGGCCCTGACGGTGACATCGACCTAGCGCGGGCCGCCCTGCTAGTCAGCGGAGAGACTTACCCTGATATAGACGTGAAGCGCTATCTGAACACGCTGGATTCCATGGCGACGGACATTCATGTGTCCACGGCCGCCAGCTCCAACGTCAGAGACCTTGCCAACGCGGTGAGCGACTATCTCTTCCAGCGTCGCGGCTTTACAGGCAACCAAGACGACTACTACGACCCACGCAACAGCTACCTGAGCCAAGTGATGGACCGCCAACTTGGTATCCCCATCACCCTGTCGGTGGTCTACATGGAGGTTGGCCGTCGCTTGGGGCTCCCCGCCGAGGGCGTCGGGCTGCCCGGACACTTCATCGTCAGGATTGATGGTGAGGGCGAGGGTCTCTACGTCGACGCTTTCCACCACGGTCGCCTGATGACCGGGCGCGAGTGCCTGCAAGCAGTCCAAGCCATGTTCAAGGGACGGCTGAACCTGCGCTTGGAGCATCTGCTTCCCTATTCCAACCGCCAGATACTGACGCGACTGCTGGGCAACCTGAGAATCAACTACATGCGACAGAACCAGTTGCGCCGAGCATTGGCCACGATGGACCTCATAGTGATTACCGACCCATCGATGGCCACCAACTACAAGGAGCGGGCCTCCATGTTCGCCCAGTGGGGACGCCACAGCTTGGCCGCGGCCGACTTGGCCAAGTACCTTGAGCTGGCCCCACACGCCAACGACGCAGCAGAGGTCCAGCGTCAGATACGAGCGCTGTGGTACACCATCGCGCCCGCCAACTGATAGCTCCTATGTTGGAAATCAAGGGACTACGGAACATTGGTACAACAAGGGATGACCGTGGAGGAGCATATCGAAACCGCCCTAGAGTTCCTGCAGCTGGCCGAATCAATGACCCATCGCTCCGGTGGCTGTTTGGGCTGGCTGAGAAGTTCCACCGCAACTTCTACAACAATACCATGCCACATTCGAACTCGCCTCCCACCGGCACGACGTAGCCCTTTTTGTGCGCCGGATGGTGGATTTGACAAGAACGGCAGGAGGCTAACCGGAGATGCACCCACAACGCCCAGCCGCTAGGTGCGACATCTGCGGGTCAACCATGATCGAGGCCCACTGCAAGCTTCGCTGCCCCAACTGTGGCTACACCCGCGACTGCTCCGACCCCTAGGCTGGTTTTGTCGCCTAAACCATGAAGGTATTGCTCCTCTACGACAGCCATGGTCCTCAGATGGAGGCGTTGGCCTCCGCAATCGCTGACGGCGTGGCCTCGCTGGACGGCGCCCAACCCGTTCAGCGCCACCTGAACAACGCCACCCGCGACGACCTTCTCTCCGCCGATGCCCTAGTGCTGGGTTCCCCCAACTGGAGCGGGATTACAGGCTACCTCAAGGTGTGGCTGGACGAGCAGGGCGACCTGTGGGAAGAGGGCGTGCTGGGTGGCAAAGTAGGAGCCGCCTTCACCACCGGCAGAGGTCGCAATACCGGCATCGAGTTCACCCTGCTGGGCCTGATTCACTGGATGCTGGCCTGCGGCATGATCATCGTCGGACTGCCATGGACCGACGCCATGCGTACCAGCGGCTCCTACTACGGGGCCACGGCCGCTGGCGCGGCTACGCCTGAAGACTTGGCTCAAGCACGGCGCTTGGGTGTTCGCGTTGCCGAGACGGCACTGAAGCTGTCCCAAGGAGACGCTGGCACGTAACACCGACCCTCAGCCTGACGTTTCAGCCCTGCTGCTCGAAGGGCCACCAGTCGGGATAGCGTCGCAAGCGCATGTGGCGGAACAACTCCGGCTGGGCCTCCACTGCTAGACGCATGGCCTGCTCGATCGGTTCCTGGATGGAGAAGTGCGCTTGGGGCTGGGTGCGCAGTTCGAACAGGTGGTAGCACTCCCGCAGGTTCATCTTCGAGAGCACCCGACGCTTGTGGGCGTGGGTGACCAAGTACTGGGCTACTGCCCGGTGGCGAGGGGCCAACTCGTGAAAGGCGTCCCCTGCCCTTACCATTGCTTCCTCGAACCGCCCCTCCAAGCCCGCCCGTCGGATCAGGGGTGGGACTACGTACCCGTTGTCCACCGTCAGTGGTTGGGGAATGTAGGTCTGCATGCGATGACGCTTGAACTCGCGGTAGGCCCCATAGTCCATGGACAGGCCAAAGGTGAAGTCCACCACCTCAAACTCCCTCGGCGGTGAATCGTGCGGGCCCATTTCGGCGAGGGTGTCGGCGATAATACCCAGCCGTCTCTTCGGGCGCATTTGCTGCACACGCTGCCACACCTGCCGGTACGGGATGTGGGCCGAGCGGAATAGCAGCGCGGTCACCAGCTTCGCCTCAGCATCCGGGTCGTAGTGCTCTAGGCTGACCTCCGCAAGGCTGTCTTCCGGCTCTTCTTTCAGTTGGACACCGCCGCGAAGCTGGCGCTCTCGCACGCGCTCCAAGTAGGGGTTGCGGTCAGCGTACTTCACTAGGGTGGGCGTAATCTGACGCGAGCGGACACGGAACTCCGTGCCCAGCCTCCTCTCCTCCAGTAGGTCAGAAGACATCAGCTTCTGGATCAGGTGCTCCATAGTCCGGGCGTTGGCCGTGACGCCCACGTTGGTCAGAGTCGCCGCCGGCAGGAGGAAGCGACAATTGTCGGTGACCACCCGCCTCAATCGCTGAGAGTAGCCGGCCTCAGTCTCGGTCTCCCGGCGTGGCATCTCCTCAGGAAGATAGATGCTCGTCTGTGTCACGAAGTCGTGGTAGGTCTCCAACAGATGGTCACAGGTGTCGACGTAGGTGCGACGCGCATTGGAGCGCGGCGACAGTTCGTCGGGAACGTGGTAGGCGTAGCGGGGCAGCAATTGGTAGCGGCTGCTCTTCTCAGTGTAAGAGGCGAGGCGGTTGTCCTCCAAGGTATCGCATGCTAAGCGGGAGATGTCCTCCACGGCCATGTGTAGCACGGCGTGCTCGGCCACGGAGGCATGGCCATAGCCCAAGACCCATCGCTCGTGGAAGTCGGCGGCTTTTTGAGCGTTGACCTGCTTAGCGATTTCGACGAAGGGTTCAGGTCGCCGGGAGGTCATGGCGAACACCACCGCCAACTCCTCTTCCGTCAGGTCGCCGGAATCGGTGTCTCCCGCCGTTAACGGGTAGACGCGGGGCTGGGGCGGCGCAACATCAGGGTCGCCAAAGGACAACTGCCAACCTTCACTGCTGGGGGGACCCCTGTAGGCTTCTTGTGGCGCGCCGTCAACCATACGGCCCCTTCCGCATTGGGCTTGAACCGGCGTGGGCAGACGAGACTACCACCCGCACAATGCCAGTGCCGACCTAGAACAGCAGCTTGACGGGCTGCTCCAGCAGGGCCTTGACGTTTACTAGGAAGCGGGCGGCCTCCGCTCCGTCTGCCACGCGGTGGTCCACGGAAAGGGTGGCGCTCATCATCCGGCCCACGGCAAGCTGGCCGTCCCGCACCACGGGCTGCTCCTTGACGCTGGCTATGGCCAGCACCGCGGCGTTGGGTGGGTAGATGATGGCCGAGAAGCTGTCGACATCGAACATGCCCATGTTGCTGATGCTGAAGGTACTCTCGTATTCCTCAGCTCGCAGGGTGCCTCCCTCGGCGCGTCGCACCAAGTCGCGGCTGGCCTCCGCGATTTGGAGGAGGCTACGGTCTTGGCAGCCGGGAACGGCGGCGATAATCAGCCCTTCGCTCAAGGCAATGGCTATGCCGATGTTGGCGGCCGCGTGAAGCTCCAGATGGTCTCCCTTGAAGGAGGCGTTGAACCGGGGGTGGGCCTTCAATGTCATGGCGACGGCCTTCACCACCATGTCATTCACGGTGACGTGCCCGCCCTCGTCCAAGCTCTCGTTGATCTGGCGACGCAGCCCCATGGCCAAGGTCATGTCGATATCGGCCGTGACGTAGAAGTGGGGGGCCTCATGCTTGCTCTGGCTGGTCACCCGAGCGATGGCCTGCCGCATGCGGCTCAGCGGCTCGGTTGTGCTGCCTGCGGACGCAACTGTCACCGGCTGCGGGACCGCATGGGCTACGGGAGCAGTGGCAGAAACCTGTGCCGGAGCCTCTGAGGGCGTGTCGACAGGCGCCTCTGGGACAGCTTCAGGCTGAGGCGTGTCGGCAGGCGAGGCCTGAGTCGGTGCTTCAGCGAGCGTCTCCCCTAGCGCTTCCGGCGTCGCAGCCTGCTGGAAGGAAAGTATGTCGGCCTCGACGATTCGGCCTCCGGGCCCCGACCCCGTGACTCTGGTCAGGTCGATGCTGCGCTCGCGCGCCAAGCGGCGGGCAATGGGCGAAGCTCTGACCTCCCCGGCGGGGGCGCTGGATAAGGAAGACGAGGCCGCAGGCAGGGGAATGGCTTCGCTGGACTGAGACGATTCCTGCGCGTGGGATGCTTCTTCGGGGGGTACTTCTTCGGTGTACTGCATGGTCAATGGCGGTAGCGTCTCCCCCTGTTGCGTGATAATGGCAATGAGCTCACCCACGGGCACCGATCTGCCGATCTCGACCACTATACGGCCCATGACGCCGTTGATGTAGGCGGGCATTTCTACGGTGGCCTTGTCAGTCTCGATCTCGGCTATCACCTCGCCCGAGACGATCTGCTCGCCCTCGTCCTTGAGCCACCGCACCACGGTGCCCTGCTGCATGTCGTAGCTCATTTTGGGCATCACGATGGATGTAGCCAAGGCGCCCCCCGTGTTGGCTGTAATGCTGTCTCAGGCGTGAACGGCTCGGCCCTCGACGGCCAGCGCGGCTTCCTTCACGACCTCGGACAGGGTCGGATGCGAGTGTACCATCCAACCCAATTCTAGTGTAGTTCCTTCCAGCATCCTGGTGATGGAGAGTTCGGCCAGCAGCTCGGTGACCTCCGGGCCCACCAGATGAGCACCCAGCAGGTCGCCATGGGCTTCGTCGACTACCAGCTTGGCCATGCCAGCCGTCTCGCCGATGGCTTGGGCCTTGCCATTGGCTAGGAAGGGGTACTTGCCCACCCGCACCTTGTGGCCTCGCTCCACGGCTTGGGCCTCGGTCAGGCCGAAGCTGGCTACTTGGGGGGTGCAGTAGGTGGCCCGGGGCATCATCTCGTAGTCCAAGGGCTGGGTCTCCTCGCCCGCGATGTGCTCCGCCACATGCACCGCTTGGGCTGATGCTACGTGCGCCAGCGGCAGCTTGCCGGTCACGTCGCCGATGGCGTAGATGTCGGGGACGTTGGTAGCCATATTCTGGTCGACGACGATATTGTCCCGTTCGGTAGCAACTCCGACCTGCTCCAGCCCCAAGCCGTCGGAGTTGGGGATGACGCCGATGGCCACCAGCACCAAGCCGCATGCCATTTCCTGCTCGTCGGTCCCCTCATTGAAGCGGACCTTGAAGTGGACTTGGCCGTCGGGCCCCGTATTCACAGGGGTAACGCTGGAACCCGTCATGACGTTGATGCCCTGACGGGTGAAGGCTCGCTCAAGTTGCTGGCTGATTTCCTCATCCTCGTTGGGCACCATCCGGGGCAAGAGCTCCACCAAGGTCACGTCCACGCCGTAGGAGTGCCACAGATACGCGAACTCCACCCCCACGGCGCCAGCGCCCACGATAACCGCCGAAGACGGCAGCGATTGCAGTGCCAAGGCATGGCGGCTTGTAATGACCGTCTCGCCATCAATCGGGAGCGATGGTATAGAGCGTGGGCGAGCCCCAGTGGCCAGCACCACGTTGCGCCCCCTCAGGACACGCCCTTCCGGCGCAACCTCAATGGTGTGGGCGTCCCGCAGCACAGCCTCGCCCTGCACATGCTCCACGTTGTTCTTGCGCAGCAGGTAGGAAACGCCCCGGATTTGCCGCTCCACGACGTTGCGGCTCCGCTCGTAGGCCTTTGTGTAGTCGATGCGCAAGTTGTCGAAGGAAAAGCCGAGTTCCTCACCCTTGCTCAAAATGGAAATGTACTCAGCGTTCTTCAGCAGCGTCTTGCTGGGAATGCACCCCCAGTTGAGGCAGACGCCCCCCAACTCCTCGCGCTCCACGACGGCAACCCGCATGCCCAACTGAGCGGCTCGGATGGCGCACACATACCCGCCGGGGCCAGCGCCGACTACCAGGAGGTCGTAAACAGATTCCATAGACGCACCACTACTGAGGATTAGATGAGGGTATCATGCCCATAAGGGGATTGGACGCCGGAAGTGCCCAGGCTACACCAATATCCACAAGCTGGGTATCTCGGTATCGTTGTTGACTAGGGCGACCTTCTTGTAGCACATCTTCAGGGCCCCGTCCTCACGACGGAGCCTATGCGTACTGCGACCCACCCACATCTCCTGCCAAGTATCGACGCTACGACGGCGCACCTCAGCCAGCACGAAGTTGGAGTAGACGGTTATGGTGCCGTCATCCTCCTCATAGGCCTCGATGTTGGAGACCACCCGGCGGAGGCGGGACTGAGGGTCTTGGGCCCAAGCAGAGCCGCTCTTCAGGCGCACCAGACGCCCGCCGATGCGGGCACGGTCGTCATAGATGATGGAGACGTCCTTGGTGGGGTCGGTATCCTCGCCACCACAGGGCACCCAGTAGATGGCATCATCGGTCCAGAGAGCTTCCCACTCATCGTACTGGTGATCGTCCATAAGACGGGCCTCGCGGTAGAGGAAATTCTCAATCTCGTTACGGTCTAGAGCCATATAGAAATCGCTCCTAGCCAATATCGGCTTTTCAATACTGTCTGACCGGGGGCTATCTTCTAGACTTTCCCTTTACTTCGTCTTCCACTCTTTTGGCGCCGTGCGGCCCGATTGGGCAAGCTAGGCTCCGTGCCTTCATTGGCTTCCCTTACAAAATCTATGTCCGCGAGGGACGGAATCCGAAACGAAAACTTAGTTTTGCCGTTTAGGTTCGTTACAGCGAAGTCTCCCCGGTTGATGATATCCATCCCAATCAAGATATCGGCATTGTCCGACAGTTCTCCCCTGATTGCCCGGACACCAGGAAACATGACTCGGTTCGGCAACCGCACGTTAATCATGAAGACGTCAGTGCGCGTTTGACCGTGGGCATGAAAGCTGGTCGCTCTTCCCGCTGGAGCCAATCCGCAAGCGTCAACGACCTTCTGTGTGATAACGCAACCCGTCGCACCAGTGTCCCAGATAGCCTCAAAGTTCGTTATTGCAGGTTGAGGGTCGCCTCCTTCAGGGTCCCAAGCTAGAGAAATCCCACACTGACTCTTCAGAACATTCAACAGGCGCTCGCCAGCGCCGGTAAGGCTCCTGGAGCGTTGTTGCACTACGGAAAGCCAACTCGCGAGTTAAAGGTGTAGGTGTACGCAGATTCACCGGGGGTGACCCTTTGTATGAGAACCGTTCCTAATTCGCCTCTCCTCTGCACCTCTGTCACTGCTTTAAGGTCGTCGTCATAGACAGCAAGGATCTCATTACCCTTTATGGTAATGACTTTGCCATTATATTTCTCAAGGATCTCGTCTTGATGGGCAAGATAGTATTCGAACTCTTGTTCAAGCGAGGGCAACCCACTGATCACGTCTGCCATTGCGCGCTCCTCCCGACGGTCCAGACTTGGACAACGTTAGCGAGCAACTAGTTATGCTCAGAGTATAAAGCCCCTTGGTGGGGAACTCTCTAGTTGGAGCGTGAACCGGCTTCACGCCAACTAACGTCTGGGATGGACCTACTACCCCTCGTTCATCACATCCCGGTAGTGGCGCCAGATGCCACGCTGGGCAGTCTCGCCAAGCACCTGCGTGGTGAGGGAGGGTTGGCCGAAGTCGTCGGGCTCCGTTGCCTGACCCGCGGTACCGCGGGTCAGCAGCGACCAGTCTTCCACCTTGGCTTTGGTGCCGGTCTGGATGCGGGCGAACATATCGGCGTCATCGGGGTTGATAAATCCGGCAGGGCCGAAGCCATTCTCGTGGGCCCGCAGCCGGCGCGTGTTGACCTCGTCACTGGCCCCCTTGAGGAACGTTGGGTGGTAATAGATGTAGCTCAGGTTCGGGCGCACCGGTTGCAGCACGCGGAAGGCGTTCCACAGCACCATCAGGTTGGGGAAAATCATGATATGGGGCGGCCCGCCGGTGGAGACGTACTCGGCCGCCTCTTCTCCCATGCGCTCGGCAACTCGACTTACTACCTCGGGGTCGAGCGTGCCGGTGGCGCCGGTGACCCGCTCATTCAGTTTCTCGCCCGTGTTGCGGTTGGCTTGGAAGCGGTCAATGACGGTGTGCCCGCCCCCCAAGTCTCGCTGCACCTGATAGGGGTCATCCATGGTGATGGCCGTGGCGTCGCGGCCTGGGCGTCGAAGTGCGGTCTGGTGGGTGAAGGAGACGTGGTATTGGTCGGTCAGGTTCTCCACCTGCAATTTCCAGTTGCCCTCGACACGGGTCTTCTGCCTGCCTGCCTGGGCCAGAATTTCACCCTCAGGCGCCATGTCGCAGAAGCGGTCCAAGTAGGCCTTGGCTTTCCCCAAGTAATCATCAAAGCTCTGGCCCGCGGGGCTGAGGCTGCCGAACACGAAGCCACGGTGGGAGGCGATACGGGGGACGGGCACCAAGCCGTAGTCCTCCCGATTAAAGGACTCGTCGTAGCCGCCACGGCCGCCGGGGAAGGGCGCGCCAATAAGGTGCCCGTCGTTCCCGTAAGTCCAGCCGTGGTAGGCACACATGAAGGTGAAGGCGTTGCCCCGGTCCTGCTGGCAAACAGTCGCCGAGCGGTGGCGGCAGCGGTTCAGCAGCAGGTGTACTTGGCCATCGTCATCGCGGGACATAATCACTGGCTGGTTGCCGATCAGGCGGGTGATGTAGTCGCCCGGCTCGGCCACTTCGCTGTCGTGGCCCACGAAGACCCAGCCGCGATGGTAAATCTTGTCCATCTCTTCGTCGAAAACCTGGGGATCGTGGTACACGCGCCCATTTACGCGGAAGCCTTTGCCGTTCTCCTCAACCAACTCGCTGTAGTTGATGACCTGATCGTTCACTGTGGCCATTGCGTTACCTCTCTTTTGGTGGTCGGCATCCAAGCACGCCATTCTCGCGGTCCGGGACCATTGCAGAACCAGCGCCCCGTCATCTGGTAGGGGCGATTCGCGAATCACCCCTACGTCGGACACTGCTTAGTCGTCGTCCGAGGCCAGCACCGGCTCCTCAACATGAGCGCGAGCGGGAGGACATTCTCCGGTATCGAACCGCCTCTGGCCGGTCATGTCGGCGTACCAGCGCCTCCAGAAGCTCCGCATCTGCAGCTCGTGGATGCCCTTGGGGTTTTCCTCGTGCATTCCGCGGGAGATGTCCGACCACTGCACCTCGTCAGCGAGGAACCCTTCCTGACACGACTCCAATGCCTCCACGTCGTCAGGCGTGGCAAAGCCGCCTGGGCCAAGGAAGGTGAGGAAGCTGTCGAGGCGGCGGGCAAGGGCCCTGCCGTCCTCCTCCCGCGGGACCACTTCCCATGCGGACACTTCCAGATGGTCGGGGGCAACGGGCCAGAAGGAGCGCACAGTGGTACCAGCCACATCGTTGATTATCAGGTTGGGGTAGATGTGCAGGTTGCGAGTGGCGTTGGCAATCAGCCAAGCCTTGTCCTCGCCGAACCGGTCCACCAAGCTCTGGCGCTTCTGTGCGAACTCCTCCTTGGTGTCTTCGCCATAGAGCGGCGCCCAAGTGGCCACTGGCTTGCCGTTGATGGCTTCAGAGGAAAGGACAGAGTGGCCGTTGCCGAGGGCCACTGTCTTGGACCAGCGGCGAACGTTGGGGCCGTTCTGGGTCCCCAAGCCCGACAGATATTCCAGATAAGTGTTGTGGGTGGGGATGAGATGGTATCCGTCGATGCTGTTTTCCACCAGCAGCTTCCAGTTGCACTTCATCACGTACTTGTTGGAGCCAGCCACGACTCGCATGTCGCTCTCCGACTGGTCGATCATCAGGTCCATGTACTCCTTGGCACCCGCCAAGTAGGTGAGCAGGTCTTCGGCGTGCTGGTTGAAGTTGACGAACATGAAGCCACGGTAGCTCTCCATGCGTGGCGACTTCAGCCCCATCTCGGCCCGGTCGAAGAACTCGCTGTAGCCCGCCTCGTCCGGCGTGCCGATAAGCGTGCCCTCGTTGTTGAAAGTCCAAGCGTGGTAGAAGCACTGGAACACATCGGCGTTGCCGTGCTCCTGACGGCAGATCATGGCGCCCCGGTGGGTGCAGGTATTGTAGAAGGCACGCATCCGGCCATCCTTGCCCCGGGCAAAGAAGATGGGCCGACCCCCCACGTTCCTACGAACGTAGTCGCCCGGCTTCTCCACCTCCGACTCATGGCCAAGGTAGAGCCAGCATTTCTCGAAAATGCGGTCCCGCTCCTCCTGCATCACCTCGGGAGAGGTCAGCGTGGAGCGGTGATACCGGAAAACCCCATTCTCCATGTCATCTATGACCAGACCAGTGGCATCCATACCATACACCCCCTAGGTGGGTTGGAAAGAGCAATCCTAGCGGATTGCGCTGGGGCTGACAAGCTGATGGGGACCAGTTGCTCGACGGTGCCGAGTGGATGTGGGCCCAGGCAATGGCAGGCGGCGGGGGTCGGGAATCCTGGGGAAAGGGACTTATGGGACCGGACGGCGGACCGGTCTCACTGATTTGCGAGGTTCTTGTAGCTTAGAGACGGCAGCAAGAGAGGCGTAGTGTCTCCACTCCGTAGCTGGGTGCGGCCAAGGTCGTAGCTAAAAAAGGTTATTCGTATCTGGAACTGGTCTCATTGGCCGCGCTGTTGTATCTGAGTTGGCTTGCCGCATTCTGCCGCAGTTTTGCCTCACCGGGTCCTCCGAAAGAAAGTCAGGCCGGAAAAGGGAAGGCTGGGGCGACCCTGTGGGGTCAATATCCAGTCGCTCATATGTTCTGATTATAGGCGGAGAGGGTGGGGCGGGTCAAGGTGGAGATGGCAGGGGTGCCGTTTGCTATGAGGGTAAGGCAATTTCCCAAGGCTTGGACGCACGCCTCTTAACGTAACCTTCCTAACCACCCTCCCAAGCGAGACCAGCGCGACGATGTTGAGGAAGCATCTCCTAGCACGCGTTGGGCCTCGCACCAGCCTGCGACTCGGTGCCACTGATGACGGTCCACCTGTTGCCACGCGCCGACGACATGGCATCGATTTATGTCGGCCTAAGCCAGTCGTTCTTGTAGATTGAATGGATGCCGCTCAGAGAGGTGACTTTTCCGTACAAAACTACACGTTGACTGCCCTTCACTCTGCGAAGGTATCGTCGACTAGTTTTCTTAAGCCCCTGTGGGAAGAAACACACTATCCTGTCTGCGCCGACCCTCACGTCCAAGCGCCAACCATAGTGGACTCCATCGTGTTCCCACTCGGAGGGTCTAGAGTGAACGATAACCCGCAGGGTCAGGAAATCTCCTTCCTTTACTCCCGCGAATTGGCCATTAGCAGCCCAGAGAGAATCTGACGGGTATGAACTGTCCGACAGACGCCACCCTAACCACCGAAGGGCAGGACAGCAACACACCACCCAGACTGAGCGCCGCAGTGCTTTCATAACGCGTACTATGGGTCGCCGCAAATACCGCATGGACAAACCGACTAAACTGACTAGCCCGACGATAATCGCTGAAAGCAGAGCAGCGACCTCCAATAGTCCTTGCCCCTCCTCCAAAGCCTCCAAACCTCCAAACCTACCAAATGGGTGCTGGAATGCTGCTGTCACCTCCTCCGTCTCGACGACGGCCGAGGCACCGCACCACGTCCGTGCTGGATATGGGCCTCGTTCTCGGGCCGCAGATATCCAACATTCCGATTCGCTGCTTGCAATCCTGTCAGAGTCATCCTGTCTCGCTTCTCCTTGTTGCAGACCCTGTGCATCTCAAGCAGCTGCACGCCCAGCCAGCAAAGAAACGCCGCCATGTCGTCTCTATAGATGGTCTTGGCAGCCGTGATCCCCTGCCAGACTTCTGGCTCATCGCGCTGGATACCGATAAGCCAGTCGTGAATGTCATCACACCACGACCACCGGTCGTAAAATTGCGCACCGCCGCGAGACTATCGGGCGTGGCGTGGAAACCCTTATTCTTGTTGAACGAAGGGTCGGTCGCAATCAGGTCGACGGGTCTCACTATTCATCCCACGAAGGAAGTCCAAATTGTCTCCATGGTACAGCGTTCTGTTAGCAAAGTTCTGCTCGGCCATCACTCTTACCCTTCCTTAGAGGGTGCTACTTATCCTCAAGCCAGCGCGGCACGCACTCAATTGCCACCAGCAGGGCAACCGCGATGGCGAAGACCATCGTTAGCGACTTGGTATGCCGTCGCAGCCAATCAAGCTTGACGGATGCTACCAACAACCCAGAGGCCACTACGACCACCCCAATGAGCGTCCATCTCATTTGGTCGCGAACGTCCATCCCGTTAAAGAGATCGCTGTATCTTCCATGGGGTCTGGATTGCGGCCTTCGTCGCAATGACGGTGGTTATCTCCCTCACGCGCCCCTTCATCGTGGACCACCCCCAGCTATGCGAACCAGGGGGTATAATGAAGGTGGCGCTAGCTAGAGCGCCGCCGGCGTTCCCGCAAGCGAGCAGAGGGTTGGGGAGAAGACCATGGCTGTGAGTCTTGAGTCCTTCCGAGAGTCCTTCCACAACACGGAGTACGAAGTGGACGTGGCGGCCAACGCGGAGAAGGTCCGACGCATCCTCCAGCTGAAGGACGAGAAGAACGTCCTCATCCTTGGCCATAATTACATGCATCCCTTGGTCTTTGGCCTCTCGGACAAAAGGGCTCGGGGAGACTCCTTGGCCCTAGCCCGACACGCCGCCGAGACGACTTGCCCGGTGATCCTCATGGACGGCGTGCGGTTCATGGCGGAGACGGCGAAAATCCTCAACCCTGACAAGAAGGTGCTCATTGCGAGCAAGCTGGCAGGTTGCAGCTTGGCGGACCCGGTCAGGGGGGAGGATGTAAGAGCCCTCAAGGCGGCCTACCCAGGCGCTCCTGTGGTGATGTACATCAACAGCTACGCCGACGCCAAGGCCGAGGCGGACATCTGCTGCACTTCTTCCAACGCCTTGGACGTAATCCTTCACGTTGCCCGGACCACCGGCAGCGCCAAGGTCATCTTCTTGCCGGACACCCTCATGGGGATGAACCTCCAAGCAGAGCTTGACGACTTGGGTCACCGTGTGGAGCTCATCTATCCGGGTAAGGATAACGATATGATGGAGGCGAAGTGCGAGGTCCACGAGCAGTTCACCGTGGCGGACCTGCAGCTTCTTCGCCTGCAGTATGACATCCCGAAGGGGCACCCCCGCCGGGCGATCCTTGCCCACTGGGAGTGCCCGCCCGACGTGCTGCGCGAGGCCGACTTCCACGGAAGCACGTCCCAGATGTCCAACTACATTCGGGAGCACCAGCCCGAGCGCGCCTACCTAGCCACCGAGTGCGAGATGGCCTCGAACTTGGCGGCGGAGTTCCCCCAGACCGAGTTCGTCCGCGCATGCCTAGTCTTCTGCAGCCACATGCGACGCATTGGCCTTGACGGCATACTCTCCGCCTCGGAGACGGAGGACCCTGAGGAGCACGAGATCACCGTTGACGAAGGGGTCCGGGTCCGAGCGCTCGTGCCTATCAAGCGGATGCTGGAGCTTCCGGCCTGACGCGGGCCTACACCAGCTCTCGAAGGGGGTTGATCCCCAACTCCCCTAGGCCGTACAAGCCCGGCCTGCATACCCCACGCGGGGGAAATAATTGTAGGGTTTCCGTATGCCAGCCACCCACCAGAAGCGTCTGGAGTGGGGAATCAGGTGACCGTATGACGGACTGGGAGAAGTGTCCGGCAGTGGAGAGCGTGCCCGGCAGGCTGGGCGGTGCTTGGGTGTTCACCGGAACTAGAGTGCCGGTATCGAGCCTGTCTGGGAACCTTGCAGAAGGAGCGACGGTACGGGGGCGCGAGTAAAGTTTGCGTCTGTCGGGCCCATCTGTGTCGCTCCGAAAGGGGGCCCCTTGCCCAGAGCCGTTGCCAGCCATTTCCCGTCTGTTATGCGAATGCTCATCCTGCTTCTTGCACTTACCCCAATGCTGGCCACCTTGACTGCCTGCGGGGGCGATTCCTCGAGACCCGACGCGTTCAGCGATGCGGATGACAGTGTAGCCTTGTCGAACGGGGCCGGCGACGATTCTGGGCCCCAAGCTGTCCCCGATCGGGGAGAGGCGGAGTCTCCCTCCGCCGGTGCCAGCGACGAGCTGTCACTCTTGGGCAGGGGTTCCGGCGAGAAAGGTATCGACGAGGAGGAACGCGCGGACAGCGCCCCTGCTTTACCCTATGTGAGCGCTGGGTTTGGGCACACCTGCGTGGTGAAGCTGGACGGCTCGGTCTCATGCTGGGGCTGGGACTTGAATCTTCAAAGCAGGCCGCCCGAAGGTGAATTCACCTCCGTTAGTGCCGGCGGTGCCCACACCTGTGGTGTGAGGGCCAACGGCACCGTCGACTGCTGGGGTGATGTCTCTCAAGCCACTCTACCCGAAGGCGAGTTCGCATCCATCAGCGCCGGCAGCGAACACACCTGCGGAGTCATGATCAACGGCTCCGTCACCTGCTGGGGCTATGATGGATACGGCCAAGCCACGCCACCGCGAGGTGAATTCGCCTCCGTGAGTGCTGGAGACCGCCACACCTGCGGGGTTAGGTCTGACGGCTCCGTCGCCTGCTGGGGCGAGGATGATGATGGTGAGGCGACACCGCCCCAAGGCGATTTCGCTTTGGTCAGCGCCGGGTCTGGGCATAACTGCGGGGTCAAGACCAATGGCTCCGTCGTCTGCTGGGGCGAGAATGACTTCGGCGAAGCAACGCCCCCCCGAGGCGAATTCGTTTCCCTCAGCGCCGGGATCGGTCACACCTGCGGAGTCAAGACCGACGGCACCGTCGCCTGCTGGGGCGGCGGCCCTCAAACCACGCCTCCCGAAGGCGAATTTGCCTCGCTGAGCGCCGGAGGGTTACACACCTGCGGGGTCAGGAAAGATTCAGAGGTTGTGTGCTGGGGCTATAGTAGATATGGTCAAGCCTTGGTACCATTGCCCGAATACACCTCCGTCCACGCCTCGAACCGCCATACCTGCGGGGTCAAAACAGACGGCTCAATCGTCTGCTGGGGAGAAGATTTTTGGGGTGAGACGACGCCCCCCCGAGGCCAATTCGTCTCCGTCAGCCCTGGGGCACGCCACACATGCGGGGTCATGGCAGACAGATCAGTCGCCTGCTGGGGCAACGATGAGTCCGGCCAAGCCTCGCCGCCTCTAGGCGAATTCGATTCCGTCAGCGCCGGGGGCTGGCACACCTGCGGTGTCAAGGCCGACAGCACCGTTACCTGTTGGGGTCGTGACCGGGGTGGCGAAGCCTCACCACCCCAAGGACAATTCGTCTCGGTCAGCGCTGGCCGCTCTCATAATTGCGGTGTCATGACCGGTGGAGCCGTCGCATGCTGGGGCGAAGATGATCAGGGTCAAGCCACGCCACCCCAAGGCGAATTCGTCTCGGTCAGCGCCGGTTCTGACCATACATGCGGGGTCGAGACCGATGGCACCATTGCTTGCTGGGGCGACGATGACTACGGCGAAGCAACGCCACCACGAGGCGAGTTCGCCTCCGTCAGCGCCGGGTTTGTGGATACCTGCGGGGTCAAGGCAGACGGCTCCGTCGCCTGCTGGGGCCATGGCTCTGAAGCTACTCCACAACAAGGCGGATTCGCCTCCGTCAGTGCCGGAACGTACTACACCTGCGGGCTCAGGATGGATTCAGAGGTAGTGTGCTGGGGCATGCAAGGTCGCAACCTGACAGCGCATCCGGAAGGCTAAGGCATTCTTCGAGGTCGTCCGGCCTAGTAGTGCCCCTTACTCCTCATAAATATCCAACCCACCCTCCTCCGACGGAAACGTGTCATCCTCCCCAAAGGCCCACAAGAACGCCTTACTCAGAATCCGTCCGTTGGTCGCCCCGCTGAAGCGGTGATCGCAGTCGGGGACCTCGCGGACGTGCAGTGATTCGGCGGCGCTGGCGCCGAACTGCAGCACGTAGGCGAGGAAGCGGGCTAGCGGGTCGTTGGCCCCGTAAGCCACGTAGATGCGCCCCGTGAATTGGGGGATGGCAGCATAGAAGTAGTCGCCCACGCTGTCGTAGGTGGAATTGAGGAGGATGCGCTTAATCTCGCTATATCGGAAGGCGACAGCGCCTACGGCCGAGCCCCCGGAGGAGAAGCCCGACAGGTACATGATGGGGTCGGAGGAGCCGCATAGCTGGCGGCGTCGCTCCAAGGCGTAGTCGATGACGTGGGCCAAGCCCTCCACCAAGATGCGGTTCCAACTGGCGTTCTGGTAGGCGTAGGGCTCCGTGGGGTTCACGAATTGAGCGTCGGGCCGGGGCACGTTGTAGGTGACCATGCTGAGCATGCCCCGGCTTTGCAACTCGCGGGCCAAGTTGGCCCAGCGGTTGTACCGCCCGTCCTTAAGTTCCCCCGACCCCGGCGAGTTCACCAGAATTACGCCCGAGGCAGAGGGGTAGGCGGTGACGGGAAGCTCGTAAGGGACCTCTTGCCCTTGGTAGCCCTCCGTCCGCCTGCTCAGTACTGTATCGAGGCGACCCACGTCACCCCCATCCTAATCTTCCCACCTTCCCTCTCAGAGAGGGAGAAGGGGTTATGCAAAGTTCCGGTCACAAGGGAAGGACCAATTGGGGCCCGCCCTAGAGCATGCGGGTGCCGCCGTTGACTCCCAGAAGCTGCCCAGTGATGTAGGAAGCCTCAAAAGAGCCAAGGAAGGCCACAGCAGCCGCTACCTCAGCGGGATGGCAGCGGGCCCTGCCCAGCCAGTTGCGCCCGCCCGAGGCAGGATAGTAGTCCAGCATCTCGGGGGTCGGGTTAAGGTAGTCGTCGCGCTGTCCCGCCACCGAGTCGAGGGTGCCGTCGTTCCGCGTCTCCATGCCCGCGGGAGACACACAGTTGGCGGTGATGTTCCACTTGCCGTACTCTGCAGCCACGGTGGTGGTCAGTCCCACGACGCTGCCCTTGCCGATGCCAGCCAAGAAGGTGTGGTAGGGCACGGCAGCCTCAAAGGCGGTGCCTCCGATGCTGACGATGCGCCCGTAGTTCCTCTCAATCATGTGGGGCAGCACCGCTTTCATCATACGAACCGTGCCCCATACGTTGGTGTTCACCGACTGCTGCATCAGCTCCTCGGGGAACTCCAGCAGCGGCAGGCGTGCTTGCATGGCAGCGTTGTTCACCAAGGTGTCGATGCGACCAAAACGGTCCAAGGTCTGCTGTACGACGCCATCGGCAACGCCAATCTCGCTCAGGTCGCCTCCCATCCACATGAAGGGCTGACCTGTCTCGTCTTCTATCTCGCGGGCTGCCTTGGGAGCGGTGACGTCATTGAAGTCGGCCATCACCACGGTACATCCTTCCATGGCCAACCTGCGGCAAATCACCCGCCCCAGCCCCTGACCTCCGCCGGTGACGATGGCCACCCTGTCCTCATACCTGCGGCAATGGACAGGCACGTCGAACTCGGCAGACTCGAAATTCATCCAAGGGTCTTGCTGTTCCGTCATTCCAAGTCTCCCTCATTGTGTTCTCGTTTGTCGCGATTCGAACGCTAGCGGCATATCATACAGGAATTCCGCATGGGCAGGAATTCCCCATGAGCCGCTTGAGCGGGCCATCAGAATGGAAACTCCACCATCCGATCAAGACTGCCCGCATGGTCGCCATGACAATTCCCCGTTGACGGGTGCGAGCCTACCCTCTAATCTCGATACAGGCTGGGGACTGACCCCTCGGAGGTCGCCCCAGCCTTACCTTTTCCAGGAGGGCTCCGTTTGAGGTCGATCAACATCAAACCCCCGCGGGGCGCCATGCTCCCTCTATCTCACAAGTTGCCATATGCCCCTCAAGGGGCGCGACACCAGTCCGTATCTGGAAGCCGGCTCCAACATTGCACAAATTTCAGTGAAATCAGCTACGAAAAAAACGATGCCAAATACGACTTGACTGAAATGCGGCAACTTTACATCTGCGAGGTGGCCCGGCATCTCAGCTATGGAGTGGCCAGACCACTCTGGCGTAGCGTTTGCCTTGGAGGCGGCTTCAGCTACAATCGGGCGCAGAACATGACCACCTACCCCAAAACTATCCCGGCGGGAGGCGAATGATGGACGAGGCAACGGCTGCACGGATACTGGAGCAGATCGACGAGAAGGAGACCGTCGAATTCTGCAGTGATCTGCTACGTATCCCCAGCTTCAAGACGGAAGAAACGCCGGTGGCCACCTATTTGGCCACCTTCTTCGGCGACCGCGGCTACGACGTGCAGTTGCAGGAGGTGGAGCCGGGCAGGTTCCAGACCATCGCCACCCTGCGAGGCAGCGGCGGGGGACAGAGCCTGATGCTTAACGGCCACATGGACATCGACCCGCTGGCCTTCGGCTTGGTGCGCGATCCTTGGGTGCCAAGCTGGGAGGGCGACAACCTCTACGGTGGCGGCTCCAACAACATGAAGGGCGGCCTGACCTCCATCATCACTGCTGCCGAGGCCATTCGAAAGTCGGGAATCGAGATGAAAGGCGACTTGGTGGTCGCCTGCGTGGCAGGCGAGTTGCAGGGTGGCGTGGGCACAACCTACGCGTTGCGCAACGGCTTGAGGACCGACGCTGCCATCGTGGCCGAGCCAGTGGGCGACGCCGATAACATCATTACCACCCATGTGGGTTGGGTGGAAATGGCCATCAGCACCATCGGACTGTCGCAGCACGTCAGCCGCTCCCACCTAGCAGTCGATGCCATCGACATGATGATCAAGGCCATCCCTGCCATCAAGAACGTGCAATTCGCACACACCCCTAGGGCCGACCTGCCCGACATGCCCCGCATCATCATCGGCACCATCCTCGGCGGGCGAGGCAAGGACCACGACATGCGGGGCCCCAATTTCACCTGCGACTACTGCACGGTCGTCGCCGACATCCGCACCCTGCCCGGCCAGACGGCCGACATGGTCATCGCAGATGTGACGAAGGTGCTGGAGGCCATAAAGGCGGAAGACCCCACCTTCAACTATGAGATAGAAGCTCCGCCCCCAGCCCACTACAAGGTGCAGACCGTCTACATGGAGCCCTTCGACGTCCCCCAAGACCTGCCCATCGTGCAGTGCCTCTCGCAGAACTTCCGCTCTTTTGCCGGTCGCGACCCAGACAAGATAGGCGCGGTGGTCACCCAGTCCTACGCCGGCAACGACAGCTGCCACCTGTGGGAGGCGGACATCCCCTGCTGCCTCTACGGCCCCCAAGGAGGCCGCGACCGCCAAGGCGAGCCCGACGGCTTCGTCAGCGTCAGCAGCATGGTGCGCGTGGCCCAAGTGCTGGCCCTGACTTCCGCCGACTGGTGCAATCAGGAGAAATAACTGACACTCAGGTCTGCATCGTGGTATGATAGCAGGTGACCCTGCACGATAGCAGGCGTATGTTTTCCCAGTACGAGCCCAACAAACCCTAAGGAGCAACCATGACGATTACACTTTCACATGGCGGACCCAGCATCTACTCCTCGGCTTCGCGGTCGGACAGCGTGGCGGTGGGGACCATCAATGGCGTGGCGTTCATTGAGCGCAACGGCGACGGGTGGCGTGTCTCGCACCGCGGACTAGAAGGCAAGCACATTCACGCCGTGGTGGTGGAGCCCACCAGTGGCACCATCTTTGCAGGGGCCAACCACGGCTCCATCTTCGCCAGCGCCGACGGCGGACACACTTGGGAGCAACGGGACAACGGCCTCACCGAGACCGATGTCTACAGCATGGAAGCCACGGTAGTGAACGGCAAAGCCCGCATTTTCGCCGGAACTGAGCCGGCCCACCTCTTCGCCAGCGACGACTTGGGTCAGACTTGGAACGAGCTGAAAGCTATGCGTTCGGTGGACATGTCCAAGTGGGGCTTCCCTGCGCCCCCGCACATCGCTCATACGAAGCACATCAACTTCCATCCCAAGGACCCGCAGACCTTGTACGTCGGCGTGGAGCAGGGCGGACTGCTCAAGAGCACCGACTCCGGTGAGACCTTCACCGTGATTCACGGCATGGATGACGATGTGCACCGCAGCGTGCTGAACCCCGCCGATCCCGACGAGATTTTCGTCACCACCGGCATAGGCATGTACTAC
The DNA here is from genome assembly GCA_965263155.1 of Dehalococcoidia bacterium. Taxonomy (GTDB): domain Bacteria; phylum Chloroflexota; class Dehalococcoidia; order Lucifugimonadales; family JAAXIE01; genus JAAXIE01. Next base: position 3,298,926 of record OZ253586.1, on the reverse strand, counting down.
ACCGGCGATGGCGGGGCCAACTGGGACCAGTGGACCGACACCAATCACCCCATAGGCGGCTACCCCGACCTGCTGGTGCTGCACCCGCGCAACCCCAGCCTGATGTTCGTCGCCTCGGCCGAGTTCGGACCTGGCACCTGGCGCGAGACCGGCACCGCCACCTCCCGCATCTCCAAGAGCACTGATGGCGGACGCAACTGGACCCAGTTGAAGAACGGCATCAACGAGGTGTACACCGCCTTCGAGGCCATGTGCATCGAGGACTGGGGCGGCGATAGCTTCTCAATGTTTGCAGCCACCGCCACCGGCGAGGTCTGGAACAGCGATGACGGCGGCGAGAGCTGGCACGAGATCCTCAGCGACCTGGCCCCCATCTCCAAGGGCGCCCACTACGAGTCCTTCGTCAAGGTCACAGCGTAGGGCGCGCACCTAAGTCAGCGCTTCAGCAAGAAGGCCCGCCAGTCATGGCGGGCCTTCTGTTTGTTGTCATGGCAACAAGATCAGTCACCTTTATCGTATTGGTCCTACTGGCAGCGCTAGCCTGCGGCCCCAAGCCGCCCGGCATATCCCTCGTGGAAGCCGTCACCTTGGGGAAGGTCGACACGGTGCAGCGTCACATGGAGATCGGCACCGACCCCAACGAGTCCTTCGTTCCGCCCGGCGCGGATGGCGCAGGGGCGTCGGCACTGCATTTGGCGGTTGTCACGGATAACCGGGAGATAGCTGAGCTGCTTCTGGCCAATGGTGCAGACATCAATATGCCCGCACGCGACGAATTTCAGGGTTCACCACTGGAATGGGCGGTCTTCTTCGGGCTAAGAGAGACGGCCATATTCCTGATTGCCGAGGGGGCCGACCTGAACTCGAAGAATGCCTTGGGTGGGACTCCTCTCGACGCTACGACAACGGACAACCCCTTCATCCTCGTTGGACAACTCGAAACATTCAACAAGAGTCGCGCTTTCCTTAGGATGTACCTGATTGAGCGAGGGGCAGAGTCGGGTTTCCCCGAAATGTCCCTACTGGGGGCCATAGACCGAGAAGACTTGGCGACAGTGGAGGATCACTTGGCGTCGGGCGTGGATCCCAACGAGTCCTTCGTCCCGCCGGGAGTACCGGCAGAAGGCGCCTCCGCCCTGCATCTAGCGGTGCTCAAGGAGAACAGGGAGATGGCAGAAGCCCTCCTAAACTCCGGTACGAATATCGACATCCCAGCCCAGGACCAGTTTCAAGGACCGCCACTGGAGTGGGCGGCTTTCTTCGGCCTGACAGAGATGGTCGTGTTTCTGGTGGAAGCCGGTGCTGACGTGAACGCCAAGAACGCTATCGGCACCACGCCTCTGGAGGCGGCTTCAGCGGACAACCCCTTCATACCCGCCGGAGCCCGCGAGGAATTCAACGAGAACCGGGCCATCATTCGCGACTACCTAGTCCAGCAGGGCACCCCGTAGGGTCTGCAACTCGCCCGCTAAACCTTCCCCGGAGCGGGCGTAGGGTCCACCGGGGCTATGTTCGCCATGTCGGGCTCAAGCTGTAGGGCGTCGGCGATCTTGGTATAGCTGGAGAACATCTGGGTTACGCCTAGAACTTCCCGTATGCCAGCCTCGGAGACACCCAAGCGCCTCATCTCCTCAAGGTGGAAACCCGTGCCGAAGGAGGAGCGGCTGGTGACTGAGACGGCGAACGCGAGGGCTTCCTTGAGCTTGCGCGTAAGGTTGTTGTCGGAGAAAGCATGGCGGGTGGCCTCCCATATGTCCGCAAGATATCCGGAGTCTTGGGCCACTAGCCGGAAGCAAAGCGGGACGTCGGGACGCTGGTAGAACTCACGTATTTCGCCGAAAACCTTCGCCACCTCGGCACTGGGCTCAGCCTCGTTCACCGGCATTATCAGGGCCGTCAAAGTATCGTTGGGCGTCAGGGCGTCGGCTACAACGTTGTGGGCGTTGGTGATCCCAATCGTGCAGGCCGCCTCATACCAGAGAGCATCACGCTCCATCCCCTGCAGCTTCCCGGCTGCAGTGTGAGCGTGAGTTCAATACTCGCAGGCGTTCATCCCGCTGACCATGGCGGCGACCATCTCCTTCTCACCCCGCGTGAACTCCCCCGGCCCCATGGCCCGCTTCATGGCACGCCCATGAGGCCCGCCGAAATCGGGGTCCCATGCTAGCACCCGGCTCATGGCGGGAGGCGCCTCGAACTCGTGGTTGAACCAAGCGCCCGAAAGCTCGAACATCCTCTGCGCCTGCTGGGGATACTCAGAAACCTCACGCAACCTGACCGTCGGCATGGAGATCCTCCTTGTACGGTACTCGCAGTATCTCTGGCATTTGGCCACGAACAAAGTACCACGTCAAACGCGTAGGCTACACGTCACCATGGGTCGTGGGATTCCCGTCTTTCCCGGGGAAGGGGCTCTTTGGTTCTACCTCACCATGGCGTCGCACACTCTTACAGCCGTCTAGGGCGACTGGATGGAGAGGACAATCTGAACAGCGTTGAGGCATTAGTCCATCAGCATCACCGAACTGGATTTAACAATCAGGTAGACAGCCTGGCCTTGGTGCAACTGTAGCGAAGCTGCGGCCTCGGGCGTCACCTCCACCACCAGCGGTACACCACAGTCGGCGTAGACCAATACCCGGCTTTCTACGCGGTGCACATTGCTGATGGTGGCAGGCAGGATGTTCTGGGCGCTGATGCGGGGTGGCGGGTCGAGAGCCACGATGATGTCGCCTGCCCGTATGGACACCGAGATGGTGTCGCCTTGGCTGATGCCATCCGTCACCGGATGGGGGTCGACGATGTACAGTGGGTGCTCGCCCAAGGCGGAGACGATGGTGCCACTGTCGGGACGCCGGTCGGCCACCACCACGTCAAGCAAGTTCTCCACTCCACCGCCCTCCATCAGCGAGCGCACTCCCGGCTTCACCAAGGCATCGCGTACCGGCTCGAAAGCCACCTGTCGGCCCCGGTCCAGCACCAAGGCTTGCCCGCTAATGGCCAGTACCTCTGATATGGAGTGCGACACGTAGACCATGGGTATGGAAAGCTGGGCATGCACCACCTTCAGGTAGCGCAGCACCCGGCCCCTCAGCCCCATATCCAGCGAACTCAGAGGCTCATCCAGTAGCAGTAGTGAAGGTGAGGTGGCCAGTGCACGGGCCAGCGCGACACGCTGTGCCTCGCCTCCGGAGAGTGAGCCAGGGCGCCGCTCCAGCAGGTGCTGCAATCCAAGCAACTCGGTCAGGTCGTCGGGCGATATAGCCCGGCTGTCCGGTGACCGCAGCTTGTAGCCGTAGCGGATGTTCTCGCCCACCGACATGTGAGGGAACAGCAGCCCATCCTGGAAGATGTAGCCGATACCCCTCCGCTCTGGGGGAACTCTGACTCTCGGTTTCGAGGAATAGACCGCGCTCCCCTTCAACGTGATGACGCCCGAATCAGGCACGGAGAATCCGGCGATGCAGTTCAGCACCGTGGTCTTGCCGCTGCCTGAGGGACCGAATACAGCAGTGACGCCAGATGTGAAGGTGGCATCCACCTCCAGCCGGAAGCCGGTGTAGCTCTTGGAGAAGGCCAGCCGCAGGTAGTCCTGCTCCATGGGCTAGTAAGCCCGTCTATGCACCAGTCGGTGGTGCAGAATCAGTGCGCCGAACGCCAGAATCAGCGAGACGGCAATTAGCCTCACCGCAGCTGCATCGTCACCCGTCTCAATGCGGTTGAATAGCGCGAGGGGCACCGTCTGGGTGCGGCCCGGAATGTTGCCCGCCACCACAATCGTCGCCCCGAACTCCCCCAACCCTCTCGCAAAGCCCAGCAGCACCGCCGCTAGGATGCCCTGGCGCGCCAAAGGTACCGTTACCCCGAAGAAAGTCCTCAGCGGGCCAGCCCCCAAGGTCCGCGAAGCGAACTCCAGGCGCGGGTCTACGTTTGCCATGGCCACTTCTATGGCTCGTACCATCAGGGGCAACGATACCAACCCCGCAGCTAACGCAGCCGCTACCCAAGTGAATACCACGTCCACGCCGAACAGGTTGTGCAGAAGCTGACCGATGGGGCCATTGCGCCCCAGCAGAATCAGCAGAAAGTACCCGGTAACGACCGGGGGCAACACCAAAGGAAAAGTGACGAGGGTGTCTAGGAGAACTTTACCCCGAATGGATGACTTGGCCAGCAGCCAACCGACCACAAGCGCGACGGGCAACCCGATGAGCGTGCCCACCACGGCCACTCTCAGGGAAAGGGCAACGACCTCCCACTCTGCGGAAGAGGGCAAGTCGAATCACGAGAGCGAGAGCGTGCTGGCGGCGAAGACCTCTTCCGGTGCTACCTTGCGGGTAAGCACCTTCTGCTCGATGTTGAAGTCGACGAAGGTTTCTATCGTCTTGCGGTTGGCCTCGACGCCGAAAGGCAGTGGGTCGCCTCCAGCCAACTGCCCCATCTCGGCTATGGCTTGGTCAGCCGCCTCCAACTGTCCACCCGAACTCAGGCGCTGCATGTAGCTCTCCTTGGCTGCCTTGAAGCAGCGGAAGAGCTCTTCAGGCAGCCAAGGGTTGGCCTCCATGAGCTCGTTCTTCATCACGATGGTGTGGTTTATTGGGAACACGCCTGTCTGCTGCATGTACTCCACGGCCGCCTGCCGGGCGTCAGGTATCAGTGGCTTCACGTCAGGCGAGTCGACTCGCCCCGCTCCGATGGCGGCGTCGATTTCCCCCGCCACCAGCATCGCTCCAAGGTCGTCGCTGGAAGCAGACACCACGTTTGACGGGTGCTGGTACTCAGCCACATGCTCGTCGCCCGACAGCATCCACGTCACCTTGTCCAAGTTGACCCCATAAACCGAACTCAGGATGCCCCGCACCCATACGCCAGTGGTCACCGTGTACCCACGCACTCCGACGCGGCGACCCTCCAAATCCGATGGTGACGTAATGCCCGAGCGAGTGTTGTAGACGATGGCCCCGTGGTGGAAGCCACGCACCACGAAGGCAGGTATGGCCGTGATGGGCTTGTCGTGGGCCCGGGCGCACAGATACGTGGAAAGCGCCATCTCCGACACATCAAACTCCAGCCCCCGGATCATGCGGCGGAATATAGCGATGACCGGATTGACCTCAATGTGCTCCATGGCGATCTGGTCCGAGGCCACGCTGCCGTCCTTGAGGGGCGTGGTGTGGCCGTAGTTGCCAATAGCAGTCTTCAGCGTCAGTGCCGGCATATCTGGCATCTCCTACTTCATCCTCGAATACACCTTGCGGTGATTACCCTCAGTAATCTTGTAGCGGTCCTCATCGCTCAGCCAGTCGATGCCGTTGAAGAGAGGCACCAAGTCCTCGAAATTGCGCCCCGTGGCTGGGTCGGTAGCATTCACAGCCCCGAACATCTCCGTGGCGAACAGCACGTTGTCCACGCCCACTTTCTTGATGAGCAACTCCATGCCGTCTTGGTCGTAAATCGCCATGTCCCAGTACACTTGTCGCGCAGCCTCTTCGAAGGGCTTGATCCCGTTGCGGGTATGCGTTCCCCGGTGCCGGTTCCACTGGTAGGGGATGGCTCCGCCGCCGTGGGGGATGATCAGTTTGAGCTTGGGAAAGTCCTCAAACACACGGGAGCCCAGAAGCTCGACGGCTGCGTTGTGATGCTCGCAGATGTAGTAGGAACTCGTTACGTGGAAGGCCGGGTTCATCGATGCGCTGGCATGCACCGTCCCCGGCACGTCCAGCTGTTCCATCTTCTCCCACAGCGGGTACCACCATTCGCTGGCCATGGATGGAGTCAGGGGCTCCAAGCCTCCGGCGATGTTGGGGTTGACGTTGCAGGCAACGAAGCCCAGCTCGTTTACGCACCGCTCCAACTCGTCCACCCACCGCTCTGGCGGCACCGGTTCCCCCTTCTTGGGGTCCATGGCTTGAGGCAACTGGCACACAGGACTCACCTTGTCAGGCCAAGTGCCCCCAATGCGCCCAATGATGTCGTTACAGGCCATGGACCAGTAGCGGCTGATGAGTTCACCGCCGAACTGGTGCCCCATAGCCGAAGCCTGCGGAGAGAACATCAGCCGGTCGATGCCCGTCTCCTCCATGCGTTGGAACTGGCTCGACATGGTGCGCTCCAACTGCTCGTCGCTCACCTGCAACCGCGCTTGAGCGGGACGGGAGAAGTTGGTGATCTGCTGGCCACGGTACTGCTGCAATTGAGGTGGGGCAGTGGTGTAGTGGGCATGGGCGTCGATTATCATCGATAACCTCCCGCTGGTGTAGGAGCAACTAGTGCAGAAAAAGCGGACTTATTGTATCAGAGAAGCCCCGCCCTTTGTTGCGCCGCCAGCCTTCTGCTAGAATCGGGCCACCTTTCGAGAACCCTTATTTTGAGAACCCCAACAGGAGTTGAACCATGGCAGATATCCCCCGGTTGAACGGCGTCATCAAGGCTCTGGAGGAGGGCAAGACGGCCTTCGTCCCCTTCAGCAATCCCGACATCGAAGCGGCTACCGCCTTGGGCTTGTCCAAGTACGACGGCGTCGTCTACGAGATGGAGCACGGCCCCTTCGACTCTCCCACCCTGCGCGACACCCTGCAGTTCATGCTCAGCCGCCGCCAGATTCTCGACAGCGGCACCCTAGCCCCTGCCGTCACACCCATGGTGCGCATCCCGCCCAACGGCGGCGAGATGAACCAGTGGATTGCCAAGCAGGTGCTGGACATCGGCGTCTATGGCATCGTCTGGCCCCACGTCAGCTCGGTAGACGAGGCATGGAACGCAGTCCGCGCCTGCCGCTATCCCCGCCTGTCCGAGGCACCCATCTACAACCCGCCCGGCATCCGTGGCGACGCCCCCACCCGGGCCGCCCGCTATTGGGGCCTTGGGCAACAGGAGTACTACGCCCGCGCCGACGTGTGGCCCCTAGCCCCAGAGGGCGAGGTGCTGGTCATCATCCAGTGCGAAGAAGTCCGGGCCATCGACAACCTGCCCGCCATCCTCAAGGAGGTCCCCGGCATCGGCGTCGTCCTCATCGGCGAGGGCGACCTCAGCCAAGAACTGGGCCGTCCCCGCGACTACGAGCACCCCGTGGTGCAGGACGCCATCACCACCATCCTCAACACCTGCAAGGAGCACAACGTAGTCTGCGGTCACCCCCACCCCGATGCCCAAAACATGGACCGCTTGGTAGAGCAGGGCTTCCGCTTCCTAATGCCCCCAGCAGGCCGCTCCTTCGCCCTCCTGGAGAAAGGCTGGCAACTCACCAGCCGGAGCTAGGCGAACATTCGAGGCGCGAGTCATCCTCTCTCCCCCAGCGAGAGATAGGGTGAGGGGGGCATGACTCTGTTCGCCGCTGCCATGACTACGGGCGGCCAGTACCCCCGTCATTCCGCCGAAAGCCGCCTAGACATCGACGAAAACAACCTGAGTGGGTGCGTAGCAAGCGATTTGCAATTCCAATTGTCTCCCGAAAGCAACCTTGGAGGCATGGAGTACTGTTGATGTAGCGCTTGGCAGCCACACAAGAACAAAACTGGAGGACCAACCGCCATGACAACAACGCGATCCCCCTTCCTATCCCAATCCTACGGTGCCTATGACCACCGCGACGTCCCGTCCGAGGACGCCCCCCTTACCCACACCGGGCCGGGCACGCCTTGTGGCGAGTACATGCGCCGCTTCTGGCAGCCTGTCATCTTTTCCGATGATCTGAAAGACCTACCCATTTCCCTCAAGATTCTGGGCGAGGAGCTTGTCGCCTTCCGCGACAAGTCCGGCAACGTCGGCCTCATGGAGTTGCATTGCCCCCACCGTGGTACGTCTCTGGAGTTCGGCATCCTATGCGACCACGGCATCCGCTGCTGCTACCACGGCTGGCAGATGGACGTCGACGGCAAGATTCTCGATACACCCGGCGAGCCCCCCGACAGCACTCTCAAAGAACGGCTGTACCAAGGGGCCTACCCGGTCCACGAGTACAATGGCATCGTCTTCGCCTACATGGGACCGCCCGACCTGATGCCACCCTTCCCCATGTTCGACAGCTACAGCAGGCCCGGATTCCGCATGATCCCCGGCCGCAAGTACTTCTATCCCTGCAACTGGCTCCAGATTCTGGAAAACGCCATGGACCCCGCCCACACCGCCTTCCTCCACACCATAGTGGCCGGCTCCCAGTTCACCGACGAGTTCGGCGTTCTGCCGGAGCTTGACTTTGCCGAGACCCCCGTGGGAATGGTATACACCGCCGCCCGCCGTGTCGGCGATAACGTCTGGGTGCGCATGGTGGAGACCGTGCTGCCCAACCTCCAGCAGGTGGCCCCCATCTGGGAGACTGGACAGCATTCTCACGGGTTCGGCGGTCCGATGATGAGCCGGTGGATCGTGCCCATCGACGACACCAACACCATGTTCATCGAGTTCCGTCACATCGCTGAGTCCGAGGACGCTGTGCCTCCAACACCCCCGTGGTGGGGCGACCGCAACGTGATGCTGCCAGCCCAGCTACCCGAAGAGCAGGAGACCCATAACGACCGCCAGCGCCGCCCCGGCGATTACGACGCCCAAGTCACCCAACGCCCCATCGCCGTCCACGGATTGGAGCATCTCGGAGTCACCGACCGCGGCATCATCATGTTCCGTCGCCGCCTGCGCAAAGGCATCGAAGCCACCTCCCAAGGCCAAGACCCGGAAGGCATCTCCCGCGAAGATGGCCTCATCACCACCTACTGCAACGACTCAGTGGTCCCCGCTCCCGCAGCCCCCACCTCTCAAGCGGAAACCCACCTGCTACAGGAAACGGCCCGCAACCTAGTACGGGAGTATCTGGCGAGGGGGTAGGGGCAGTCCTGAGTGTTTTTACCGTTGCGATCGCCGGTGCTGCCGGAGGGGCAGCAGCCATTTGGAGTCTCGTCGCGAACTAGTGCGAGCCGAGCATGGGGGATGGAAAGCATGAACATATCTTGGGAACGTCCTGGAATACCCGTTTTGCAGGGGAAAGGCGAGGATGGCTCCGACTATCGCGTTGAGTGGCACTTCAAAGAAGTCCCTCTCGGCAAAAGCCTCGATGGTCCCAAGAGTCTCGTGGGCGGCGAGTTTGACGCCTTTAAGAACGATAGCAGAATCGGTGTGTACGAGTCATACGCTGACGCCGTTGACGCTCTCGAGCAGTAACCGAATGCAGCGGAGGAAACCCTGAGGTAGGGGTTAGCCTACAGCTTCTGTGGCAATGGGGCTGCCATCAACGGACCAGTCTCAGCCTTGCCTCGCTCCAGTGCCCGGTCCGGCCCAAACCCCGTCTCCCGAAACACCCGCGACGCCTCCTCGCTCGCCAGGAACTCGATAAACGCCGCAGCCTGCTCCCGCTTATCCGAGCGGCCCAGCACCACAGCCGGATACACAATCGGCGAATGCGCCTCCTCAGGCAGCGTCTCCACCACTGCAACCCCGCCACTCACAGCGGCGTCCGTCCGATACACCAGCGCAGCCTCCACGTTCCCCGACTCCACGTAACCCAAGGTAGTTCGCACGTTCGCCCCGTAGACCAAGCGCGGTTCAAACGTTTCCCACAATCCCAGATGGGTCAGGATCTCCTTGGCATACCGGCCTGCGGGGGCGAGGTTGGGGTCGGCGATGGCCAGCATTTCCCCAGTCTCGGCCAACTCCTCCAAACTGGTAACACTCTCCGCGTCGCCAACCCGTGCCACCAGCACCAGACGATTGGTCAGCAGAGGCCGTCGGCTCCCTGCCTCCAGCAACCCCTGGTTAGCCAAACGGTCAACAGGCTGCCCGCCAGCCGATATCAGGACGTCTGCGGGGGCGCCGCGGATGACTTGCTGCGCCAAGCGGCCAGAGGCGCCGAAGCTGAGGTCGACCCTCACGCCCAACTTCTCTTCATACACCTCGGCGAGCTGTTGCATGGGGTCGGTGAGGCTGGAAGCTGCAAAAACCAGCAGCCTCTCGTTGCCCCCGCCACAGGCTAGGCATAGGGCACATACGAGCAGCAGGGCAATCAGTATGGGAGCCACGCGGGAACTCTGTGCCCATGCTCTCCGAAACAGGTCTGGCAAAGGCCTCAGTCTCTAGGAAAGCTGGTCCAGCACCGAGCGGGCCAGCATCATCTTGCACGGGCTGATGGGGCGGAATGTGCGGGAAATTCTTACATCCCCAGCTAGGCTCAGAATGCTGTAGGCATCGTAGGGGTCCATGCCCTTCTCCTGAGACAGGAAGTCCACCATCTCGCTCACAGCCTGCCTCATGGCAGTGCTTGTGCGCTTGGCTGATGACATTGTAATAAAGTACTCCGGTGTCAGCGCCCGCGGGTTGCGCAGCCGCCTACCCCTCTCACCTTTCTCGACCGTCACCCGCATGTGGGTCTCGGCGGCGATCTCCGCCCCTGTGCCTCCCACTGCTCCGTCACCCACCACGGCGTGCATGTCCCCCATCACCAGCAGGGCCCCCTCCACGAACACCGGCAGCCAGATGGTGCTGCCAGCCACCAGCTCCTTCACATCGATGTCGCCCCCGTAAGGGCCGCTGTCGCTGGCGGTCTGCTGCACCCGGCCCGGACTTGTCGCGATGAGCCCCACCGACGGGCGCATGGGCACCCTTAAGCCGTTCCCCAGCCGCAGGTGTCCATCCTCAATGGACATAATGGTGGGATAGGGACGGTCAAACCGCTCCGGCAGGAACCCGTGCCCCGGACGCACTTGGTGCAGCGCCGTCCCCGTCACCTCTATGGACAGGATATCCACCCTCAGCGCGTCGCCCCGCGAGGCCCCCTCCACATATATCGGCCCAGTCGCAGGCCCCAAAGGGCGGTACGCATCCAAGTCCTCCCGTACCCCCATGAAAGCATCCCAAGTCTCCACCAGAAGCTCCTCACCCGACGCGATGGTGATGGCCGGCTCCTGGTTGGGGTCGAGGGTAGTGGTGTGCTTATCTCGTGTCAGTCTCTTCATGACGGAATCTCCCATTAGTCCGCTCCTGGGACTCCTTCAGGTTGATACTAGGCCGCTTGAATAACTCTCGGTTGTTAGGGTCGACAGCGAGCCCAGCCGATTCCATAGCCGTCAGTCCCAAGAGGGGCTCGGTGTCGTCCCCGGCCATCACGATAGTTACCCCAATGGTCTCTCCCGCCAATTCGAGCTCCGCCACGGTGATCTGCATCGTGATTTCGGATCCGTCGGCCAAACTGTATGTCCGCTGTCCTCGAGGCATGAGGCCTATAGCTTCAAGCTGGCCACTAGGTGCAAGGCAGTCGATAGACCCTGTGTCAACCAGAAAGGCACTTTTCCAAGTGGTTTCAGGCCGTGCTGGATTGCGAACGACTACGTCTACGTATGTTTCTCCCATACCGTGAATCTCCCTCAAGCCACAATTAGGTCATCACGAGATGGAAGTATGGTGTTATTCCGTGTCGGTCGTCTCATGATTGCCGTTGGCTTCTACGCTTTTCGGCCAAGCCCTCCCCAAATTGAGTACGGCAGATTTCTAGGCTTCGTGTCCCTTGAATAGCTGTCGAGGAACTGCGCAGCAGTCGCTATACGCCACCCTACCCTCGCACAACCCCCTCACTTACCAATTCCTCAATCTCCGCAGCACTGTACCCCAACTCACCCAGAACCTCAGCCGTGTGCTCGCCCAAGTCCGGCGGGTGTCGGCGCACAGTAGCAGGGTGGTCAGTCAGCTTGAGAGGCGGGCCCGGCACCCGCATATCGGGCACCCGTGGGTGCAGGGCAGGCACGATCATGTTGCGGGCCAGCACTTGAGGGTCGTTCACCACGTCGGACACCCGGTTGATGGGGCCACAGGGCACCCCTGCCTCCATGATGATATCCACCCATTCAGCAGTCGTCTTGGTGCGGAAGTGGTCCGAAAGGAGGTCGATCACCTCCTTCCTGTTCTCCACCCTTCCCGTGTTGGTCTTCAGGCGCTCGTCCTCGGCTAAGTCGTTGCGCCCGATGGCGGGACAGAGACGCTGCCACAGCCCGTCGTTGGCACACCCCAAGATGAAGTGTCCATCGGAGGAAGGGAAGGCTTGGTACGGTACCAGTGAGGGATGGGCCGACCCCAACCGCCCAGGCACCCGGCCAGATGCCATGTAACCCGTGGCGTGATAACTCATCGTGGCTACCTGCCCCTCCAGCAGGGAGGCCTCCACCAACTGCCCCTTGCCCGTCTTCTCCCGCGCCAGCAATGCAGTGGTAACCGCACCGTAGGCCATCATGCCGGTGAACAGGTCCACCATGGAGTAGCCCACCCGAAGAGGGGGACCGTCCGGCTCGCCGGTCGTGCTCATCATCCCGCCGTAGCCTTGGATGATCAGGTCGTAGCCGGGCCTGTCGGCCATCGGACCCGTGCGCCCGAAGCCGGAGACGCAGCAGTAGATGATGCGCGGGTTTAACTCGGCGACCTTCGCGTAGCCAATGCCCATCCGGTCCGCCGTCCCAGCCCTGAAGCTCTCGATCATGATGTCGGCTTGGCTCGCCAGCTTTAGGGCCACATCCACCGCCCGCTTGTCCCGCAGATTCAGAGCGATGGATCGCTTGTTGCGGTTGAAGGACACGAACTGGGTACTTAGGTCCCCCCAAAAGGGCCCCCACTCGCGGGTCTCGTCGCCATGGCTGGGCTCCTCAATCTTGATGACATCGGCCCCCATGTCGCCCAGCAGTTGGGTGCAGAAAGGCCCTGCCAAGGTGCGGGTGAGGTCCAGCACTCGAATGCCGTCCAATGCGCCAGCCACGGCTACCTCCTCGAACGATTGATCACGTAAGTGACGGAACGGTTGTTGAGGGATGATTATACAGGAGATGATTCCTCTCCTCCCTTGGCGAGAGAGGATTGAGGTGAGGGTGAGAAAAGCTGTAATTCGATTCGTTACACTAAGTGGAGGCGAAAGCCCCCGCTCGTGCTAACCCCTTCCCCGACGCCGGTAGGACGCAAGTAGCCAGAAGTCTCCACCAAGGAAGAGGCGGCATCCCCTCTCCTTTAGCGGGAGAGGGTGAGGGAGAAGGGAAGCGACCCTCACGCCTCCTCCACCATCGGCTCTAACACCCGTATGTACTGCGACAGTCGGCTTGTCAACTCCATCAGGAAGTCCTCATCCAACGCCGGCATCTCGATGGTCTCATGCACCCGGGTCCAGTTGCGCGTCCACTGCTCCGCCTCCACCTCCGCGCCCAACTGCTGCTTGATATCGGCCAGCCGTGCCTGCAGGTTCTCCAGATGGAAAGCGTTGTCTTGGGCGGCGCCTTCGAAGTGGAGGCCAAGCTCAATCTGGCGGTGCCGTCGCTGTATATGCAACTCATAGTGGGCCGATGGATCACCGTAGTGCACCTTGATAAGCCCGTGCCAAGGCCCCACGCTCTCGAATTCCTTCAACTCCAAGGGCAACTGCATACGCAGCAACTCCAACACCTCCGCCAGAAAGTGGCGGGCACTCATTCCAGGCACGGCAACCACTCCGTATCAAGCTGAGGGCCATTGTACCATCGTGGATTGTGGGGGCAGGTTTGCACCCGTTCTTGATGCCGTACTGCATTGCGCTCATAGCCGTTCCCACGGTTATACTCATATAGTAGCAGCATGGAAGTCGGCTAGTACCGAGGGGAAGTGAGCCAACGTGGACAAAGTGTTCGTTTATTGGGACAACTCCAACATATTCATCAGTTCGCAGCAAGTAGCCGCCGAGCGCGAGGGCGATTCAGTCCGATACAGGGTCCGACTGGATTTTCGGCGCTTGCTGGAGTTGGCCTGTGCCGAGCGGGAGATCGAGCATGCCATCGCCGTCGGCTCCATTCCCCCGGAATTGCGCCATGTGTGGAACCGGCTGGAGAATGAAGGAGTCACTGTGCAGTTGTTGGAGCGCGGCGCACTACAAGGCCGTGAACAAGGCATAGACCAGTTGCTGCAGACGGCGATGCTGCGCGATGCGCTGGACTACAACGGGGACCCAGGCATCGTCGTGCTGCTCACCGGAGACGGCAGCGGTTTCGCCGATGGTGTCGGGTTTTACGCCGATCTTAGGCGAATGCGGTCCCGGGGATGGCGAGTCGAGGTCCTATCGTGGCGCCATAGCTGCAATCGCCAGATGCGGGAGTGGTCTGAAGAAGAGGGCGTCTTTATTGCCCTCGACGATTTCTACGACAGCGTTACCTTCCTTGAACCTCCGGCCCCGGGTCAGCCGATCGCCGACCCGCGATATGCCACGCCCTTGGACTTCTCGCGGCGGGCCTTTGCACGGTAGGTGGAGCCCAGACTGCCTTCGACCCAAGCCATACACGCATCATTTGGTAGTATGGCATCGCGCACGTATGTATAATGCCAACCCATGCTGGCTGAGCAGTTTCTCAAACGGAGATTGGCGGAGGGACGTGCCAAGGGGCGCGAAGAGAGCCTCAAGTCTCTAGCCGAAACCTTGGCCAAGATAGATGGACTGTCTGAGGCCGATAAGGCTCGGATACTGGCTTCAATGCCGACGGCCAAGGAAGAAAACGAATAGCCCTTTGGGACTGCGTTAGCCCGAGACGGCGACTGAATGACCCAAGAAGCATCAACTAAAAACCCATGCGAGGTGATGTATGCCAACCCCCGGCATCGAACTTACCGGCGTAAACCATGTGGTCACCATGGTGAAAGAAACCCAGCGTAGCGTGGACTTCTACTGTGGTCTGCTGGGCTTCAAGCAGATTCCCAGTATGGTGGACAACGAGAACATCACATGGCTCCAACTCCCCAGTGGTGTGATGCTCCACCTCATCGAGACCGACGAAGCCCCGGTGCGCCCCGAGAACGTGCACCACGCCTTTGAAGTGCAGGACTTCGACGCCGCCTGGAAGACCTTGGAAGCCAACGGCGTCCCCGTGGAGCGGGACGGCACCCGCCACGACGGCCAGCGCTACATCTTCTTCCGCGACCCCGACGGCACCCGCGTAGAGATTTGCACCCCCTCAGGCTTCTGATTTTCTGTTGGCCAACATCGGGAGTCCCTTCCCCCTCGAGGGGGAAGGGGAGGAAGGTTAGGATGGGGCTGAATGTGGTGCTTTACAACCTGATGCGGGATGAACGCAGGCTGCCCCCGTCCCCTTTGATAGCCTCCTTTTTACGGGAGCTGCAATGACTGAACTCGACGGCAAAGTAGCGATCGTCACCGGCGTAGGACGCGTGCGCGGTCTAGGCCGCGCTGTGGCCGAGTCCCTAGCCCAAGCCGGCTGCGATGTGGTGGTCACGGGTACCGGCCGCGACCCCTCCACCTTCCCTCCGGAAGAACAGGAGATCGGCTGGCGGGGTATCGAGAGTGTAGCCGACTCCGTGCGTGCCGTAGGCCGCCGCGCCCTGCCCTTGGTGGTGGACGTCACCACCGCCTCCAGCATCACCTCTATGGTCGCCCGCACCCTCAGCGAGTTCGGGCGCATCGACATACTCATCAACAATGCCGCCTCAGCCCGCGGTCCCGACCGCCGTCCCCTCGTCGACCTGCCCGAGGAAATTTTCCGTACCGTCATGGACGTCAAGGTCCTTGGCACCTACCTCTGCTGCCAAGCAGTCATCCCCCAGATGGTGAGCCAAGGAGGAGGCAAGATCATCAACGTCTCCACTGTTCTGGCCAAGGACTTCCTCCCCAACACCTCCGCCTACGCCTCGGCCAACGCCGCCGTCCACGCCATGACCGCCGTCCTCTCCCGCGAGGTCTCCCGCAACAACATCAACGTCAACTGCGTCTGCCCCGGCACCCTCGACACCTCCCGCAACGACGTCCTCTCCCAAGAGCAGCTCGACGGAATCGCTCGCAACATACCCATGGGTCGCCTAGGCACCGCCGAAGAAGTAGCCAGCTTCATCACCTACCTCTGCACCCCAGCCGCGGACTGGATACAGGGCCAATCCATGAACATCAACGGCGGCGTCACCGCCGCCTAGCCGTCGGCCCTGCCATCGAGTCGATTCGGACTTCAGCATCATGCCTACAGCCTGTGTACCCCCGGCAATGATGCCATCGTACGGTCGAGGGTTAGAGTCTCCAGTCCGGCGCGGGAATAGCCCTCAACGATGAGCCGATCAAACAGGCCTGGGCCGCCGCTGGACTGAAGAGCCTGTAAGACCTCCCGCCCGTTCAGAGGGACCACCAAGCCACATGTTAGAAGGCGAAGCAGTCCGGCGCGTGCATCGCCCCTCGTCAGTCCATAATGGTGCTGGACAGCAACGTATGCCTCTCCGATAACTTGGTTCGATACTAGGACTTCCACCCCACGACGTTCGACCATAGCACTCAATTCTCGATCGCATCGCTCGAATTCATTCTCCGGTAAGCCAGTGAGCAGCCGCACCAACACCGAAGTATCAATCCCGTAGCGCTGGGTCATATCCCTCCTCGCGGAACTTCCTGATATCGAACGGTGGGTATCCCGGAGGGATCTTGTCCTTGAGAGGCGCAAGGCCTGTGCGGTCAATGCGCCTCGGTCGCAAGATGAAGCCGTCAGGCCCTTCTTCCAATTCGAGGCTATCGCCAGGGCCGACTCCCATCGCATCTAGCACACGGGCCGGAAACGTAACTTGACGCTTTGCTGTGATTTTGACAATCATGGGCTACCTCCTTACCGAAATGATAAAACCGTAAGGAGACTTCGTCAAACGCGAGGCTCCTGTTGTCCCGCCACCTCCCGCTCCGCCAACTCGCGGGCGGTCGCTCGCATGAGCAGGGCAGGCACCACCGCCAGTGCCGCCATGGCGGCGGAAATGCGCAGGAAGCTGTGAAACAGTGTCAGCCCTGCGTCGGCCACGCCGTCGAAGTAGGCTTCGATGGCGGGGCCGGTGGCTTGGGCTGGGAACTCCAGTTCCGCCGTCAGAATCTGGAAGCGCTCCACGCCCCACGCCGCCAAAGCCGCTAGGCCAAGAGCCATCCCAATCATCCTCGACACCGTGACCAGTGACGCCGCCGTAGCCCGGTACCCCTCATCCACCGAACTGAGGGCGCGGGCCATGAGGGGCGTGTTGTTCAACCCATAGCCCACTCCGGCAATGCACAGGTGGATCGTCAGCCACGGTTCTGCGATGTCCAGTTGCCATGTACTGACCAGCACCAGACCCGTGGCGCTGATCAGCAGGCCGGAAATGGCCACTGCCCGGTTGTCCACGAAGTTCAGAAGGTAACCGCCCAGCAGCGCCCCCACCGCCGAAGCGCCCGTCAGGCGCAGCAGCCACCAACCGCCCGTCAGCGGGTCGCGCTCCATCACCGTGTTGGCCATCAGCGGGATGGTCACCATGGCAATGATCAGCGACACGCCCTCCAGCAGTTGGGTGGCGTTGGCGGTAATGAAGGCGCGGGTGCGCAACAGCGCAGGCTCCAACAGGGGCTGATACTTCTGCCTCTCCACCAAGGCCAACACACCCACCAGCGCCAAACCTGGTGCGCCCACTAGGAACGGCTCCAGCGACGTGAGGGTAAACAGCCCCTCGCGGGAAAGGGCGAAGGTGAGGACGAACAGCACCCCAGCCAGCAGAATGCCTCCCTGCCAGTCGACCTTGGCGTCGGGCTGTCTCCGGCTGGGCAGCCAGACAAGGGCCGCCATAATCAGGGCTGCTTGGGGGGCGTTGAGCCAGAATATCCAGCGCCAGCTCAGCAGCTCGATGATTGCTCCGCCATAGGCTGGACCCAGCAGCGAGCCCGCCTCTGCAGAGGCCACCACAAGGCCGATTGCCATCCCCCGTTGGGAAGCAGGCAGCACCGTGGTGGCGATGGCCATGCTGATGGGGACAGTCGCTCCCCCACCCACAGCCTGCACCACTCGCGCTCCAATAATCCAAGGCAGATTGTCGGCCAAGGCCACGAAGCAAGTGCCTATGATGAACACCACCAAGGACGCTTGGTATATCCGGGCATAGCCGTAAACGTCGGCGATACGCCCGAACAGCGGCATGGCCACGGTGTAGCCGACGATATAGCTGGTGATAATCCAAGCCGCCTTGCTCGCGTCCTTGGGCACTTCCAGCTTCAAGTCCGCCATGATGGTCGGCAGGGCCGTCACCACCACCGTCTGGTCCAAGGCAGCCGTGAACACCCCCAAGCAGATGACCGCCATCACCCACCGCGGCGACATGACCCGCTTGGGAAGCAACGAGCCTAGGCTCATGACCTGTAGCCCATTATCCTTTAACCATTAGGAGACCTTTGGGAGACCCTCTCGGTCTCCACGGAGGCTTGCAACCCCTTCCCCCTTGAGGGGGAAGGTTGGGATGGGGGTGAAGGATGCACATATCAGGGCGTTATTGCTGGTTGTGCCCATCTGCATACCGGATTTCGCCAGTACGACGCCAGTGCAAGAGAGGTTGTGCCGAGCCTCCATTACGGGGGCGGTGCTTCTATGTCCACCGGGACGTCGACGGCTGTTATGGTCAGCACCCGCACCGCGTCCGCCTCATCGTCGGAGAACAGCTTACCTTCCACCCTTGCCCGATAGAGCAGGGAATCATCCTGCCCGATCCAGGCGTCGATCTTTATCGGCTCGCCGGGCGAGGCGTTGACCAGCAGGCCCTTGAACGCCCCCGAGTCCACCACCCCGCCAATTCGCCAGGCCGGCGCCCCCTCCACCTGCTCCACGGCCCCCTGCTCATCAGTGATGACTGGCTCCTCAATCGCCCGCATGATGTCGGCCAGCCTTAGCCCAAGACTGCTGAAGTCGAAGGGAAGGGTCAGCGGGTCCGTCTCGCCCCAACGCCCCAACAGGTTCATGTAGGCCTTGCCGCCCAAGCCGATGATTTCCACTACCACAAAAGCGTTTCGGTTAGTTGTCGTGGCCTCCATCCTCATACTGTAGCTGTCGGGCATGGCAATCTGGCCTTCAACTGCATCGAGATAGAGGCCCAACATGTCGAGGTAGGACGAGCCAACGTCGTGGTCCAAGGCGAAAGCGGCGTGGGTGATGGCGGACATCCGGGTAGCCGACGCTTCGATGATCGGCTTGGCGTCCGGCGGTGGGGTAGCCTGCCTCGGAGCCTCAGGGCTGGGAGTGGACTCGCAGCCGATGAACCCAAAAGTTGCGAGCACGCATAGCAGAGCAACGAGCCCTGCCATGGCGCCGGAAAAGCTTGGGTAACGCCTCGTCAGTTCCACGACCAGAAGGCGATGCGGCCCGACGCCAGTTCTGTAGTCGTGCCGGTGGCGACGTCGACCGCGTAGACCTTGTGGGTTGAGGGACTGACGCCATTGGTCTGTCCTGCTCCGTGGCTCAGGGTGCCTGTGAACAGGAACCGTGTGCTGTCGGGCGCCCAGAGCGAGTTGGAGTAGGCATACTGGTCGAAGAAGCTGATCATGGTGAACTGCTCCGCGGATGGGCCGAACTCCACCAACTCCCGTGGCTCGCCACCAGAGGCCCGGACCACCTTCCACACCAAGGCGCGCTGGCTGGGGGCGACAGTCACGTACAACAACCACTGCCCGTCGGGAGACCAGAAGAAAGCCAGAAACGACTCGTCCACCACAGTGCGCTCGCCAGTTCCGTCGGCACGTACCAGCCTCAGTTGCTGGTACGAAGGCAGAGTAGTGCTGTCGGAGTCCGCCGTAGCGATCTCCTGGCCATCGGGCGACCAGAGAAAGGCAGCGCTGGGTCCAACATCAGCCACGGCTTTGGGAGGGCCGGCATCGTCAGCAGGCCCCAGGCTGAGCAGGAAGAGGGAGTCGCCCCCGTCGTTCTGGGCTATGTAAGCCGCCTTTCGCTCTACAGGGGAGAAGGCGGGTACGCGATAGATGGAGCTGGCCTCGCCCACTTGGCGCGCCGCATTCAAGCCGGGCGCGTCCAGCACCTCCAAGCCGTTCCTCAGGTGCATGAGAATGCCACTGCTATCGGCGGCCCAGCTGTAATAGATGGGGCCCATGGTGGCAATGGGGGTAGGAGCCTCCCTGCCGTCTCCAGCGGAGGAGAATAGAGTGAGACCCGTAGCAGTGGAGGAGATGAATGTCAGTAGGCTGCTATCAGGCGCCCAGTAGAGGTAGTGCGATGCGTCTTGAGCAATGAAGGGGCTGGCTCCCGGCCCGTTTTCATGCACCAGATTGACGTTCTGCGTTTCCAAGTCCACCACATGTATGGAGGTCGTGGGGCTGCCATCGTCGGGAAGCACACGAGAGAAAGCCAGCCGACGTCCGTCGGGAGACCAAGTGGGCCAAGTGAACAGGGCGCTGGGGGCCAGACCTTGAGCGCTGATGCGGCCCACGGCCCCTTCTACACCGCCACCCGCCAAGCGTCGCGAGCCGGTGCCATCGGGCAGAATTGTGAACAGCCCGCCATCAGCCCCGCTGTAGGCGATTAAGTCCACTGGAGTCGCTCTTTCAATGCCATCCTCGGATGCCGGGCCGTCCCCGGCCATGTTTCCCGGTCGAGTGGCGCAACCCAAGCATGCGGCCAGCAGCACCAAAGCGACTAGTGCCACGACACACGGGTGCCATAGTGATGTACGTCTCATGCCAGATTAGCCCGGCCCTACTTCAAGGCAAGTCGTGTGGACTTCCCAAAGGCGTGGGGTGACGGCAGTGGTCAAGGTTCCAATCTTCAACATGTCCATCTTAGAGTGCGGGCGGGCCGTGCTTATAGGGTTCCAAGACGGCATACAGGGTATCGTTGACCGGTGTGGGCACACCCGTCTCCTTGCCCAAGCGCACCACTGCCCCTGTCAAAGCGTCCAACTCCAAGGGTCTGCCCAATTCCATGTCGATCTGCATCGAAGCCTTCAGGTCCTTGGCCCAGCCCTCCATGTAATCCCAAGTCTTCGGTACGATGTCGGCATCCAAATTGACGCTCTTCGCCCTAGCCACCGCCTCAACCTCATTCAAAGCCGCCAGCAGAGTCTCCCGCCCGGCCTCCGACGCCATGATGGTGCTGAGGTCAGTGCGCGCGGCGCAGGTCACCCCGGCCAACACGGTGATGAAGAGAGACTTGCTCCATAGTTCCTTGGGCATGTCCTGAGAGGCCTGGACCTCGATGCCCGCTTCCAGGAATGTCTCGGTAGTGGGAAGGCAGCGCGGAGTGGACGGCCCCGATTTCTCTCCGAACACAAACCGCACCACACCCCCCGCCTGCTTGATTTCTCCGGGTCCGGTCCGGGCGGCCTCAATGTACACGGCCCCCGGCAACACATTATCCCGGTCAATCCCTTTGGCTATCTCAGCATAGGAGTCCACCCCGTTCTGCACCGGAATAACCAAGGTGTCATAACCCACCAAGGGACGCAGCGACCGGAGAGCCTCCGCATTCTGGTAGGTCTTGACGCAGTAGAGTACGAGGTCGACGGGTCCGATGGCCTGCGGGTCGTCGGTGGCCAGCACTGGCGCCTCGAACTTGCCCCAGTGGCTCTGCACCTTCAGCCCGTGCTGCCGCATGGCCTCCAGGTTCTCGCCACGCGCGATCATCACCACGGGATTGCCAGCCCGTGCCAGCACCGCGCCAAAGTACCCCCCCACGGCCCCGGCCCCCAAGACAGCAATCCGCATGCACTCCTCCTAGGCCACCAACATAACCCAGCCCAAGCAGCCGCACAAGCAGGAGGCGTGTTCACCGGTACACGGCTACCTTTGCACGGTTACCCTTGCCATGACTACCGTCATACCGGCGAAAGCCGCCATCCAGAGGTCTTCTAGCCCAAGCCTTCCCGCGCTGTGGTATTCTAGGCTCAACCGATAGCCCTCTTGGGCTGCGCCCCGCTTGGGCTACAAAAGGGGAGGCGATCAATGGCCATCATCAACCTGGACCACACCATCGTCCCTGCCAAGGATAATGAGGAGTCGGCCCGCTTCTTCGCCCGAATCATGGGCCTGCAGTACGAGGGGCCCCACGGCCACTTCGCCCCGGTCAAGCTCAACGACACCCTCACTCTCGACTTCGACAACCGCGAGGACTTCGAGCACCATCACTACGCCTTCCACGTCACCGAAGAGGACTTCGACACCATCTTCGAGCGGGTGAAGGGCGAGGGGCTGGCCTACGGCAGCGATCCCCGTGCCCAAGACAACATGCAGATCAACACCCGGCGCGGAGGCCGTGGTTTCTACTTCAAGGACCCCAACGGCCACAGCCTCGAGCTGCTCACCCAACGCTAGGGCTGCTCCGCTTGCCGCCCGCTACCATGAGGGGTGCCTCCGTGAGGGCAGACATCCCTCTCGGTACAGTACTCCTAAACAGGGGAGCCAATGAGGGGATTCCAGCTAGTCTCAGGCCTGCGGAACCCCCCACCGGTCTTCTGGGTAAACTTAGACGTGAAGGCCGTACTGATCGGCTTGCTGGTATTCGGCGCCTTCTCAGGCTTGCAACAATTCGAAGGCAAAGGCTACCTGTGGCGATTGGTCACATATCCGGTTGCCGCCCTGTTAGTCCCCGTAATTTGGACAGCGCTTGGCCGCAGGCCAGCCTACCCTTACGCCGTCGACCTTCTGCTGGCCCTGCCTTTCCTCATCGATACTGCAGGCAACGCCTTGGACCTTTACGACACGATTGCGTGGTGGGACGACGCCAACCACCTCGTCAATTGGATGTTGGTCTCCGGCGCCGTTGGTGCGCTGGCTTGGCGAGACCGTATCGGGCGTTGGGAAACACTGGCGTTCGTAGTGGGATTCGGCGCAGTGGCCGCCATCCTGTGGGAGGTTGGCGAGTACTTCGCCTTCATCCGCCACTCGGAGGAGCTTGCCACGGCGTATTCCGACACCTTGGGCGATATGGCCCTCGGACTGTCCGGCTCAGCTGTTGCTGGTCTGGCAGTCGCCCTAGTACCCCGCTGGCGACTTCACCCTCAAGGAGAGTAACTCCTCAGCCCGCGGCGGTCCGCCTTCTCGTTCGCTAAAACGGCCGGGCTCGCATGGGCGGAGCCGACACCAACTCTTGATTCATTGGGTCAACCATCAGCTTCAGGATTTCCAGCGTGGTCGCGCCCAGCAAGTAGATGTCTTCCTCCCCGAATAGCACGGGGCAGACCCGCTCGACACCGTTGTAAGCGATTCGGGCCTGCCCTGAGTCCGTCTCTCGGGTCTCGCCATCGGCGTACGCTACTTGGACCTTCATGTCAGGCTGCACTCCTAGCTCACGCAAAAAGGAGGTGGGCAACACCGTGTGAGTGGCACCGGCATCGACCAAGGCGGTAACCCCGACCATATCGCCATACAGCATGTGCCAACCTTGATAGCCACTTCAAACGTGCTCACATGCACTCCCGGCAAGTCACCTGCATTCCCTAAAATGCCGGATTCCTCCGCTCGCCCACACACCCCTCCAAAGCATGCGCCGCCCTCAGAAGCGTCGCCTCGTCGTAATGCCGCCCGACCAATTGCACCGCCAACGGCAGCCCGTCCTCAGTGAACCCGAAGGGCACCGAAATCGCCGGCGACCCGGTCAGGTCCCAAGGCACCGTGCCCCGCAACGCGTGCCGTCCGTTCAGCGCCTGCCCTTCGATGTTGAACTCCGTCTGCCCGTGGGGGAACGACGGCATCGGCACCGTGGGAGCGAGGAACAGATCGTACCTCGAGAAGTACTCCCTAACCTCTTTCTTCAGCATTTCCCACTGCGTCATTGCCTCTAGATACTCAGGCAGAGGCCGCGGCGGAGTCTCCAAGAATCTCCGGCGGAAGATTTCCGTCAGTTCGCCCCCTCGCCCTTCGATGGTCGGCCCTGCGTAGAACGCTGCCTCGGCGTTGTACATGACAGCAGAAATCTCCCCAGAGTCCTTCTCCCTCAGCCCAGGTATCTCCACCGGCTCCACCTGCATCCCCAACCCGGCCAACGCTTCGGCGGCCCCGCTTATCGCAGCCTGCACTTCAGGCTCCACCGCGATTCCTGCCGTGGGACTGAAGCCTACCCGCAACCCCGACACCGGCCCGTCCAAGTTCATGTAGTCCTGCACCGGGACGTCGATGGCGTAGGGGTCAACCCCGTCAGGGCCAGCCAGCACCGACATGGCCAGCGCCACGTCCCGTGCTGTGCGTGCCATGGGCCCCACATGTATCGCCCTGAAAATCACCTGTGGCTGTATCCCAGTGTAGGGCACCCGTCCGATGGTCGGCTTCAGCCCCACCAACCCGCAGAAGGCCGAGGGCTCTCGAATCGAGCCCCCCAAGTCAGTCCCCAACCCCAGGGGCGACATCCCCGATGCCACGGCCGAGGCCTCACCACCACTGGAACCGCCAGCCGTGTGCTCTAGGTTCCACGGGTTGCGCGTCAGCCCGAACACCAGGTTGCCCGTCTCCCACCACAGCGCGAACTCCGGCATGTTGGTCTTCCCCAGCAGAATCCCCCCGGCCCCTCGCAACCGCGTGTACACCAAGGCATCCTGATCTGACACATTGTCCGCCAGCAGCTTCGAGCCCAAGGTCATCCGCAGACCTGCCGTCTCGATGCAGTCCTTCAGGGTGAACGGCACCCCGTGCAGGGGTCCCAACTCGTCCCCTCGCATCACCGCAGCCTCAGCTTCTCGAGCCAAGGCCAGCGGGTCTTCCTGCGGGAAAATCACCACGGCGTTCAGCCTAGGGTTCAACTCCTCAATGCGGTCCAAGTGGGCCTGCACCACTTCCACTGGCGAGAGCGCCCTGCTGCGAATTAACTCCGCCAGCTCGTAGGCAGGCTTGTAGTGAATCTCCTCGGCCATCCTTTGCCTCCTGCGTTTTTCGGCCACATCCTTGGCGTCTAGAGACCCATGGCATTCAAGCCGGTCCGGGATAGCTCCTCATCCGTCACGCCGCTGGGGTAGCCGCCTACGCCGATGCCGCCTATTAGGACTCCGCCGGAGCGAATCGCTAACCCGCCCTGACCCGGCGTGAAATTGGGGTCACCGCTCATCTCCGGTACACTCGACCCACGAGCGTGCGTGTTCTCGCCATAGGTCACCGAGTCTGTACCCGTGATCGCTGACGTATAGGCCTTCCGGAAAGCATGCCGCTTGCTGAACAACCTCAGGTTGTCCATATGAGAATAGGCCACCATATTCCCAGAGTCATCCAATATGCACATCGCCACCGGCGCGTCCGGAGTCTCCATAGCCTTGTCGGTCATCGCCTTCATAGCCGCCTCGGCTTGGGCCATCGTGATAAACGGTCGGTCTGCCATCGTTGGCACCTCCTCTACATGCTGCCTAACAGAGTACCCGCCCCCGTGCCCATAGTAAATCGCCACCCTCTGGCTGCTCATGGGCGGAGCCCCGGCGATGACCGGCCCCAACGAGACAGTCGAACTCTCTCATGGGCCAGTCACGTCTTCCGACGACATATTTCAGCGACATTTCATCGCTATCGTGAGCAGTACACACCCGCTCCACAGAAGGGATGGAAGGATGATTTGGAAGAAGCTTATGACGAAGACGTTCCTGCTAGGGCTGGTCCTGGGAGCCCTGCTCTCCGCGGTGATAGTAAGCGGCTGCACGGGCGACGCCCGGCTAGAAGACAGCCCAGATCCTGACCGCACCGCCGTAAGTCAGGGCATCTCCGAGCCGGAAATCGGTGACTCTGCAGGTGAGCATGGCAGTAGACTCGAAGGTAGTAAATCCAAGGAAGAAGGTAGCGGAGGCAGTGAGCACGGCTCTGGTGGTGAAGGTAGTGGTGCAGGTTCCGAGGGCGGTCGGGAGAGCCGTGAAGCCGCCATGTCGAGCCCCATCACTCCTCTCGGACAATCTTGGGACGGTGTCCTCGGCGGACTGGCCGTTTCCGCGCAGTACGACGAGGCAACTCAATCCGTACACGCCACCGTACGAAACACCCTCTCCGAGACGCTGTGCTACGTACAGGCCGAACCTCACCTGAAGTCAGGAACGATAACAGTGGGGGAGCTTGGTCCCGATAAACTGGGACATCTGAACCCCGGACAGGAAGCAACGTCAAGCCTGACAGTCGACAGTGAACCGGAACTTGCGGGAGTTTCCTACGACGGATACGTGGTCCACATGGAAGTATTCGACTGCAGTGGCCCCGGCCCCATTGTCCACACAGGAGGAGAAGGCACTGAAGACAGCGGCGGTGAACACGGCTCCGGCGGAGAACGCGGTAACGAATCTGAGGCCGAAGAAGAAGGTAGTGGTGCTGGTGCCTTAGCACTGCATGAGACCTTTGATACAGTTCGCAGCGGTGCCCGATTGGTTTTGAACTACGATACTCCAAGCAACTCCTTCAAGGGCACCGTGGAGAACATGACCAACGGCGTCCTAGACCGGGTCAGAGTCGAAGTGCACCTTTCCAACGGAACGGAGCTCGGACCGACCACACCGACCGACATGGCTCCGCGCGAGGTGATAGAGATCAACCTGACTGCGACGCCGGCGTCGTTCACTCGATGGACGGCACATGCCGAGGTTGGCGGCGGAGGTGAGGGAAGCGAGTCGGGTGGCGAGCATGGTGGCGGTAGAGAGTCTGGTGGCGAACACGGTGGTGATGTCGAGCGTCGGGGAGGCAGCTAGAGCTAGTCGGAGCCGACTGAGGGAAGATGTCGAAACACCAAGTGAGGTAATCTGACCATCGGCGTATCCGGCGAATAGACACCGTTCCTCTGTGAGGCATCCCGTCTAGGAGGATTCCTTGGAGGCCCGGTGATGAGCGGAACAGTGATGAGCGGAACAGTGATGAGCGGAACAGTATTGATAATCGAAGACGATACGAGGATAGCCAACTGGGTCAAGGTGTACTTCGAGCGCGCCGGCTTCTCCACCGAGGTTGCTCATGACGGCGAATCCGGCTTGGCCCTAGCCCGCCATCTGAATCCGGACCTCGTGGTCCTGGATCTCATGCTTCCCCGTCTCGACGGCGTGGAGCTGTGCAGAATCCTGCGCCGTGAGTCGGAAGTGCCGATTATCATGCTGACGGCTAGGGAAGCCCCAGCCCAGCGGATAATCGGTCTGGACAGCGGAGCCGATGACTATATCATCAAGCCCTTCGACCCGCAGGAGGTCATTGCGCGCGCCCAAGCCCTGCTTCGCCGGGTCAACGGCAGAGTCCAGCAGGTCCTGATACGCGGTAACATCACCTTGAATGAGACCGCCCGCAGCGTGACGGTCAATGAAGAACCCGTCATCCTCAGCCAAGCGCAGATTGCCCTTCTCTCAACGTTCATGCGTCATCCCAACCGGGTGCTCAGCCGCGACCAGCTGATATCGCTGACCTTCAAAGACGAATTCCACGGGTTCGACCGCGCCATCGACAGCCAGATCGCTCGCCTGCGAAAGCAGATCAGCCGGGACGGCAGCCAGCCCATTCAGACCGTCTATGGTGCCGGCTACAAGTTCGTGGTGGAGGACCAGTGATGTCCCTACGCTGGCGAATCATGGGTTCGACAGTTCTCGTCATCCTTCTTACAGTCTTGGTCAGTGTTGGTGTCGGCTATTACGCGACCCAGTCCCGCCTAGGCGTCTTCGTAGACCGGATAGGCGGTGATGAGGCCAGCCAGTTGGCCCGGAGTCTGAGCCGGGAGTATACCGCTGCCGGAGGCTGGGAAACCGTGGACACGTCGCTGGTCCAAGCCGGATACATCTACGATGAGGTTTCACACGAGGAAGGCTCCCAAGAAGGCAATTCCCAAGAAGGCAATGAGGAGACCACCGCCTACTTCCACCACGACCGGGTGCGGGTTGTCATAACGGACGTCGATGCACGCGTAGTGAAGGACAACCTAGCCGAGTTGTCGTCCGGAACGGCCGCGCCGGATCTGGACGGGCACCCAGAGATCGTGTTCGATTTGACTGTCAACCAGCCCGTGGGCCACGTCTACGTGGATGTAAACCACGAGTTCCTATCGACCGAGTCTGATGGGTTTCTGAGCACGCTCCTGTACATCACCGTAATCGGCGGGATGCTGACAGTCGGCGTTGCCATATTGCTGGCCGCTTGGTTGTCCAGACGTATCACGGCCCCAGTGAAGGCTTTGACCGACGCAACCCAAGCTATCGCCCAAGGTGATTCGTCGCAGTTGCAAGTCACGTCCTCAGATGAGTTGGGACGCATGAGTGCGGCCTTCAACCGGATGACCTCAACCCTGGAAACTCAGCGCGACCTCCGCCGGCGGCTGATAAGCGATGTCTCTCATGAGCTCAATACGCCACTCAGCGTCATACAACTGGAAGCAAGTGGGCTGCGCGACGGACTTCAGACACCTGAAAGCGCGACCGATCACATCATCCTGGAAGTAGACAGGCTGCGCGGTCTCGTAACTGATCTGAACTCGCTTGCGGAGACAGACTATGGCGAGTTGAGGCTCACCCCCGAAGCAACCTCGATTTACGAGTTGCTGACCGCAGAGGTGGACCGCTGGCAGCCACAATCTCAGACTCGACAGGTGAGGTTGTCGCTGGAGGTATCCCCCAACCTCCCGGATATGGCCCTCGACCGGATGCGCATAAGCCAAGCATTGGGAAACGTTCTGAGCAACGCCATTCATTGCACCGAGGCCGGCGGGAATATCGTGTTCACGTCAGCGCTGGATAACGAAGGCGGGTTGACTATCACGATCATCGATGACGGGATAGGCATCGACCCCGCAGACCTTCCCCACGTCTTCGACCGCTTCTACCGCACTGACCAGTCTCTCAGTCGCGGCATAGCCGGCACAGGGCTGGGATTGGCCATCACCCAAGCTATAGTCGAAGCACATGGAGGCACGATAGCCGTAACAAGCGACGGCCTAGGACGGGGCGTCACCACGACTATTCGCCTTCCCTTGAATAAGTGAGGACCATCTTCAGCCACTCAGATCGAAATCTCTAACGAATGAAGTCGCCCTACGGCAATGAGGGCTCTCCCCAACCCCCAATGCTATCCCCCCATTGGCAAACCCATACATTAGTTCTAGCGTAATCCATGTGCTGGGGCCTGACACGTACAGGTCTCCCCAGCTCTTCTTTTGGCGAGAATATCCTTGGGAGACAATGCCCGTGGATACCCAACCAGACCATCCCCAAGCCCCCCCTTCACCTCTACACTGTCGAGCCCCATCTTCAGCTACGAGCCCCAAGCTGGACCAACACCCCGACTCGACAAACTCTACACACCACAGATACGAAAAAACACTTTCCAGCTACGACCAGTGTCGAGTGGAGCGAAAGCACAAGTTCCTCGCACCCCACTGGCCCAATGGCAGTAGGCCCCCTATCCCTCCGGTGCCCTCTGTCATAGAATCACCCCCACCCACCCGACAGGAGGCGACCATGAAGCGCAGCACCGACCGCATCCTCACCACCTTTGCCGGCAGCTTGGCCCGGCCTGCCAGCCTCCTGGAACTCATGAGCGCCCGCGAGAAGGGTGAGTCCTACGACCAGCAAGCCTACGACTCCGCCATCGACGACGCAGTAGCCGACGCTGTCCGCCGCCAAGTTGAGGCTGGTGTCGATATCGTGTGCGATGGCGAGCAGGGCAAGCCCGGCTTCTTCACCTACGTCGCCGAGCGCCTCTCCGGCTTCGAGTCCAAGACCGACCAGCCCGACTCCGGCCCTTGGGCAGGCTCACGCGAGACTCTCGCCTTCCCCGAGTTCTATAACTGGTTCGCCGGGCCAGGAGGTAGCGGCATCCGGCGTGTCGCCGCCCCATTCGCCTTGGTCTGCACCGGGCCCATCACTTATCGCGGACATGAAGCCGTCCAACGCGACATCGCCACCCTCAAGACCGCCGTCGACAAGCTGGAAGGCGTCTCACCCGAAGAAGTCTTCATGCCAGCCAGCTCCCCCACCAATGTCGAAGGACCCCGCCGCAATGAGTACTACGCCACCCAAGAGGAATACGTCTACGCCATCGCCGACGCCATGCGCGAGGAGTACCACGCCATCGTCGACGCCGGCTTCCTCCTGCAGGTCGACGACCCCCGCCTGCTCACCTATTACGTCGTGAACCCCGGCCTGTCGGTCGAAGACTGCCGCCGCTGGGCCGATGTGCGCGTCGACGCCCTCAACCATGCCCTCCGCGACATCCCCGTCGACCGCGTTCGCTTCCACACCTGCTACGGAATCAACATCGGGCCCCGCATCCACGAGATCGACCTCAAGGACATCGTCGACGTCCTGCTGCGCATCAAGGCCTCCGCCTACTCATTCGAGGGCGCCAACCCCCGCCACGAGCACGAGTGGCAGGTCTGGGAAGACGTCAACCTCCCCGATGACAAGGTCCTCATCCCAGGCGTCATCACCCACTCCACCAACCTCGTCGAGCATCCCGAACTCGTCGCCCAGCGCCTCATCCGCTACGCCAGCATCGTCGGACGCGAGCGCGTCATCGGCGGCTCCGACTGCGGCTTCTCCTCCCAAGCCACCACCGAACCCGAAGTCCACCCCTCCGTCGTCTGGCTCAAGTTCCAAGCCATGGCCGAAGGCGCCCGCCTCGCCTCCCAGCGCCTCTGGTCCTAGCGGGCGCTTGCTGTGCGGGGACGCGGCGCCAACGTTACCCGATCTATCGTGCTATCATGCGCCCCTGGCACTTGAGC
Organism: Dehalococcoidia bacterium; assembly: GCA_965263155.1. Taxonomy (GTDB): domain Bacteria; phylum Chloroflexota; class Dehalococcoidia; order Lucifugimonadales; family JAAXIE01; genus JAAXIE01. The sequence continues at coordinate 3,268,531 of OZ253586.1, read as the reverse complement.
TTGCCGTACTTTGTGCCGGGAGGTTTTCGTGGGCGTATTTGAAGTCGCCATCGCCGTCGGGCACCCGGATGGCGGCGATATGGCCCCAGTCACTGCCATTGTCGATACCGGCGCCGACCACACCATGCTCCCCGTTTCTCTCCTTGACGGCCTCAGCATCCCTGAAACTGAGCGTACCTATTGGAGCTTGGCCGACGGCAGTGAGATCGAGTTGGGTTATGGCATCGCCCGCATCGCCATCGATGAACGCGAATACCCCTGCCCCGTGATCTTCGGCCCGGAAGAGCAATATCTGCTGGGCGCCACTACCTTGGAGATTTTCAATCTGTCCGTCGAGCCACGAGCGCGCCAGCTTATGCGGCGCCGTTTCCGCGGCCGCCCGATATAAGGGTCAACCACCCCCCCACAAAAAGAAGAGGCCCGGACCCCATGGCCCAAGCCTCTTCTGTGCTCCTCTATCGTCGGCTATAAGCGGGTCGGGCTTGCCTACCCCAGAACCTGCGTGGTGATTACCGCGCCCAGCAGGGCTAGCGCGGTCGCTATACCGAGGTACAGCAGGCGGTCCATGCGCCGGCGCATTTCGGCCATCTCTGCCCGCATTTCCTCACGCACTGCCCGCACATCCTCCCTTAGGCCACGCACATCCTCTCTTAGGGCACGTACCTCGCCTTCCACCTGTCCGATTGCGCGCCACACCTGGGCTGCATCAATCTGCGCTCCTGCTCCTGCCTCGGTTGCCATACCTATCCTTCATACCTACCCGCTGTGCCCATCATCCCGGCGCCTCTCCCATCATCCCAACGGACGCCGGAATCCAGCCGTCCCCCTCTCCCCCAGCGGGAGAGGGTTGGGGTGAGGGGGCCTAACCGCCCCCCTAATCCGCCGTCACGCCAGCCTCCGCCCTCAGCGTCTCGAACAAGTCCGCATACTCCGCCCGCGGGAACTGCTCGCCGTGGGGCACTCTCATCATATCCGTGAAAATCTCCAGCCGGTTCCCATCCGGGTCCGAGAAGTACACCGAGCGACTCCCGCTCCCATTGAAGTTCTTCCCGTCCCCCTCAAACCCATGCACCAGCGGCCCCGCCACTATCTTCGCGCCCTTCGACCGCAGGTGCGCCACTGACTTCAGAAACTCGTCCCGGCTATCCACCTCAAAGCTGATCTGCTGCACCAGCCGGTCCTTCATCTCCGCAGCCTCCACATCCACACCCACCGGCGCCTTGCCGATCACGAAGTTGTGGTGCTCCTCGTCAAATCGCATGAACGCCCCCACCACTTCGCCTTCCCCATCCTTGCGCAGACTCGTCACCGTGAACCCCATTACATCCGTGTAAAAGTCCAGCGACCTCTGCACATCCGCCACCAGTATCCCAACATGCCCTATCTTATTCACCGTTATCCCCATGCTCGTCCTCCTCATATTCTGTTCGCCGCCTATTATAAGTCCTAGGCCACTGCAAGGGCCACGATCACTGCCGCCACCCACGCCTCGCTCGCCATATCGCCGTCTCTCCCATCGCCTGCGCCCCTTCCGCCCCTCCCGCGCCAGCACACCACACCCCTCCAATCCACCCCCCCGCCTGCAACAACCCCCCCAAAGTCTTTCGCCAAGCTCTTTCGCCCCCCCATGACATCCGCCCGTAGACACCTTCGCCCCTCCCCCTCTAACCTCAATCACAGGCAGACAACCAGCCCGCCCCCAGCTCAACCAGCCTGCCCCGGCAGTCCCAAGGCCGCCCCCTTCAAGGACGCCCCACTCCATTCTTCTTCAGGAGGCCCCGATGCCACCTACCCCCGGTGCCACGTCCCCCCGATGCCACCTAAAAGATGCCACGTGAATGAGACCATAGTTCCCAAGCTGACTCAGATACGACGATGGGACTAATGGGACCAAGTTCAGATACAAAATTTTTCGTTTTAGCTACAACCATAGTCCCACGCCAGCTACAAAACCGCCCCGCTCTGTCCCGCCCCCACCCCTCTCATCAAGCCAACCCTCGTGGCTGCCCCGCACCCCCCCACACCTACGACAACCCCCCCCACACCTACGACAAACAACCCCCCCACAGCTTGACATAGCCATATGCCCCTCGTATCATTCCCCACGAGCCGCGCCTCATAGCGACGCACCGACGCCACTTGGCCTCACCTTGCCCCCTGCCGGAAATAATGGGGGCGACACAGGATGGGTGCCCAAATGGAAAAGGCCCAAGCAAAAAAAGCCTATGCAAGGCCCATGTCAGAACAAGGAGCGCCCGTAACTTGGCCCCAGTTTCCCTTAATACGGCCTACTCTCAACCTTGACACCCCTTTCGCATAGGTGTTATCAAATATGTTGGTGCATCACCGTATAGCGCGGGCGCATAGCGTCCTATGCGTTGAGGCAATGAAATCTTAGTTATAGCAGCCTTCGAGCCCGGCCCGGCACAAGAACAGATTCGAGGGGGATACAGTGAGACTCAATCGTAAGTGGCTCTACCTTGGCGGACTCGTAACAATACTGACCTTGTTGCTTACACTCACCTTGGCCCTCCCGGCTGGCGCCGTAGGCACGTTGGATCAAGGCAACATCTCCGTGGATAAGGATTACGTCAGTCCGACGATTGAGAGCGGTTCGGACATGGGTCTCAAGGCCCGCACCATCAAGGTCACTCTGGACAACGAGGAACTCAACAGCACTCAATCGGTGCGGGACGGCGGGGATGAGGGTCCTGTGACTATTAAGGTTACTACCGCATTGTCTGCAACCCAAACCGGCGCCTTCAGAGTGCAGCTCAACGCCATGACACCCGACTTCGACATGACTGTCCCCGACGGTAAGGATGCTGACACTATCCGGGATACCACCGAAGATGCTGCGGCAAGAATACTCCCCATCGTAGGGTCCGTGGTGGTCGACAGCGATACAGCCAATAATGTTGAGGACGCGTTAGGCACCCCCCATGTCATCAACGCGAGGACGGGGCTCATAGAGTTTCCCCTGCTTGATAGCATAGCTGCGGAAGCTGAGATCGTCCTGTCTTACAACACGTCCAAGAGCGAGACCGCATTGGTCAACGTGCGCGGCGAGGGCAACCTCGACCTCCTCTTGGTGGAAGGCTCCGCCCAAGGCGAATACAGCCAGTCCTTTGTCGTGGACGACCCCGCCGATGTGACCATGAACAACGAAGCGGTCATCCACGAACAGCACAGCGTTCCCAGTGGGTTGCGGGGCTACGTGGCCTCCGATAACGAGACCATTTCCACCTTCTACATGGCCTACAACATGACCAGAGGTACCCTCTCCAAGGCCGAAGCCTACCAGACTGCCCTCGGGGCTCTCAGCGACTCCAACGACCCTGACAGCCCCCGCGGCATCGCGTTAGGGCAAATGTTCTACGCTAGGGTCGCCAACCCACCCATTCGGGATGGACAGGACGCTAATGAGACTGTAGAGATCGCCGACGTGCGTCACGACGCCCCCTCCGATGTGACTGTCGACTTGGTGAACGCGCAACAGGGCATTTTGAGTTTCACCACCACCGACGTCTTCGATGGGTTCTCCGGCGGCGATATAGAGGTCGACTATGTCGGCTCCGACTCTTTCTATGTCACTGTCAATAATGGCCCCATCAATTTGAGTGACGTGGGCCAACTTGAGAACATCGTTATTTCCGACACCAGCGATGCGGTGCCAAGCGTTTCCGCCGGCGACATCAAGATAGTCCTTCCTACCACTGATGATGACACGATGTCGCCTGATGCGGGCAAGGTGTTTGCTCTGGTAAGCATCGGGGACGACGGCACCAATTGTGCCGACTGCCGTGTGCGTATCGGCGTGGCCACCGGGCCCAAAAACCGGGACGACCCCGCTCCTCTTGCAAACCGCTACAGTGTGCTGGGCATCAGCTACTCCGGCTTGGAGAGAGTTGACATCCCTGATGGCCGTCACAGTGCAAACGGCCCTAGCTCTGGGAGTACCCATCTCTTCTCCCGCGTCCTTGCCTACGCTCCGGCTGATATAAATGCCACGGCAGAAGGCGTGCAGCACGACGTAGATGTGGTGAGGACCAGCAACGACATCCGCGCGAGCGATATCATCGTGGCGATGATGGATGACAAGCCTCGAATTAACGGTCGTACCGTTTGGTTCAGTATGGACGCAAGCGCCCTTGTTGGAAGTGATGCAGCGACCGACAACGCCACCTTCGACATCACCTACACCAGAGAAGTTGGTGTGCTGCCTCAGAACGCCCTGAACCCCGATGCTGAGGTGCGCCCCGTAGTGGCACTGGCAAATGGGGCCCGCTTACGGGTGTCTTCGGCCAATGATTCCACCTCGGTGGACGCGGAAACCAGGGGCCCCAGCTTCTCCAACCCCATGCCAGCCCACAAGTCGGGATCGAGCAGCAACAGCGAGTTGCTCTCCATAGATGTGAGCGACTCCTTATCTGGCGTGAAGAAGAACACCATCGAGCTGAAGGTCCGCGCCGGCACAGGGGCAGTGCGCACGGTGGTAAATGGCGACCTGACCATCACCGACATCGAGGGTGGCTACCGCGCCTCCATCGCCTTGAACAAGGTCCGCAACATGGGTTCAGGGGCAACCTTGAACGTCAGCACATCGCGAGAGACCGCCATTAACTGGTATGCCATGGCCGACGATATCGCGGGCAACGCCGCGACTAGCGATTCCAACAACGAAAAGCGAGACAAGTCGGGAGCCGACGCCAGCGAGGCCCAGACTGCCTCCGCCAAAGCCGGCTACGACGACTGCCACCGGCGATCGGCGGGTTCCGACGACTGCTATAGCTTCACCGTGGACGGTGTCTCTCCCTCCTTGCAGCGGGCCTACACCGGAGACTCGTACAACTCGGCTGAGAGCCGCGTGGAAGGCGACCGCCGTATATCCCGCGACAACTACCTCCCAGGTAGCAGCAGCAAGATGAGCGTCCGCGTGGTATTCAACGAGGCTTTGGACGGCTCTACCGTTTCGGCTGACGACTTCACGGTGGGCGGAGCGGTTCCCGACGAAGCCCTGTGGTACCCCACCGGGAGCACCGATGGGGCCAGCGGCCCGGATACGTCCAATGGTGGCATACGCCGCAGCGTATTCCTGACCGTGGGTCAAATGGCCACTGATGCCACCCCGACCGTGGTATTGACGGGCAGCGTCAGCGACTTGGCCGGTAACTCTGTCAGCAGCGGCAGCAAGACTGCTGAAGACGGTATCGCCCCCGGAGCCACCGTCAGCGTTGATGTTGGGCTCCACAAAAAGACGGTCAACGTGACCGTCGTGACCGACGAGGCCGTGCGCCTTCAGTCTCCCGACGTGTTGCTCTGGGTCTCCGATGCCCTCGATCAGGGCTACGACCGCGACTTGGATGAGACGGACACCTTCACGGTGGAGCGGGAGAACAAGACCGGGACCGACGATGCCAGTAACCCGCTGGTGATACGCGACGCCGATGGGGAATTGGTAGATGGAGACCCGACTGCCGAGGCCAATTGGAACCTGCGATTGTCGAAGGCCCCCATTCTTGACAGGTCTAGCAGTAGCCGTACCGGCGACGTAGACGGCAGCGACATCAAAGTCCGGGTCTTCAAGGCTGATACACCCTCCACGCCGAGCACCGGTGTGGTGACTAAAACCGGCCTTGCTAACGACGCCAAGGTGGTGCGGAACGCTAAGAATGGCGACATTACTCTGCGGATAAGCGAGGCTCTGGGAAAGGGCGACAAGATAGCGGTGACTTACCGTGGGACAGACCCCGACCCAGCCAACCAGTTCCCCACGGTGCCCGACAACGTGCGCGGTGTCCCCGTAACCGGCGCGCAGAACACCTGGACCTACAAGCTGGATATCACCCGTGACGGCAAGTATGCCGTGACCGCAGAGATGGAAGATAGCAGCCTCAACCGAGGCAGTGGCGGAGTGCCCGACCCCAAGGCCAGCGGCGCAACGGTGTTCGAGATCGACGGCGAGTTGGCAAGCAATAGCGATACCGACGCCGTGACCACTCCCCTAGATACGGCGAACGCTGCCTTCGAGGATCCTTTCGATATCTTCCTGCACTGGGACGATGAGGCCGATGAGTATGTCGGCGATAGCAACAATATGGTGACCCTGACTAAAGCCCTATTGGACGGAGAAGACGTCTCCGAAAACGCCGTGAGGCAGGACGCAAACTCCTACATCATTGAGATTGAGTCCATCTCTCTGGGCCGGCACACCCTCATCTACAACGCCGCGGACGAAGCTGGCAACACCAACGCCAGGGATCGGACGCTTGACTTTACGGTGACCGAGCGGCCAACGTGGCGCCTCTCCCTCCGGAAGGGCATGAACCTGGTATCGTTGCCTTCCAATCCCAGTAACGGCAACGTCGATGACGTGTTCGGCGGAGCTGCGGAAATCGACCTAGTGTTCACCTTCGAGAAAGGTCAAGCGCTGGTTGCGGTAAGGAACCCTGGGACCGGCGGGTTTGCCGGAACGCTGAAGACCATTGATGCGAGGCATGCGTACTGGGTCAGGGCTTCCAATTCCGCCAAGGTCGAGATAAGCATCCCGACCACATCCGCGCAAACAGTGCTCCCTAGCATCGCGGTCACGGGCGGCGAGTGGAACCTTGTGCCGGTGCTGAGCTTGGGGAGCATAGCCAGCAGTGACGCAGGCAGCGGAGCGGCTCCGGGCACCTTGATGGATGCCGATGCCTACTTGGGCGACTTCCAGATAGCCTTCGGTTGGCAAGGCGGCCGGTGGATGCGCATCGACCCCGACCCCATTATTGGCGACGCAGCAGCGAACCGTCTGAAGGACGACATCGACGAGCCCCCGCAGGCTGGTGACGACCCGCTCAAGGTGGGAATGGGCTACTGGGTGCTCTACACCGACGACGCCTTCATAGTCCCGCGCTAACCCTACCCCCGAACAGGAAACCAGCGCAGAGGCCCCGGAAGCCATCCGGGGCCTCTCGCTTTCCCCCGCTCCCTGTCCCCGGGCAAACGCCCGACTGCCGCCCCGTCCCGTCATTGCGGCGCAGGTCACAATCCAGAAGGTTGGGATGGGGTTTCGTCATTCCCGCGCCCTTACCGTCATACCGGCGAAAACCGGTATCCATGAACCATCTACGAGAGGGACAGCAACCCGCAAACGCCCCCAAATCAGCCCCACGTCCCATTGCAAAGCCATGTGCCCGTCCCCAATAATTATGGCAACTAACGCCCACTCAGTGAACGTTGCGGAGGTCCGGGTTGCGAATCAGATTCTTCCTGCCAGTCGCTCTACTTCTCTACGGAGCCGTCCTGCTGGCCCTACTGGGAGCCACGCCCTATCAGGGGCTTCCCAACCCCGCCATCTTCCAGGGGACAGCCACAGTTGACGGGCAACCCGCTCCTGAAGGCACCCTCCTCGTGGCCTGCGTCGCCAACCGCGAGTGCGCCCCAGACCATTCGAACCCCGCACTTGCCCGGGCTGGTGATACGGTCAACGCTGAAGGCCGTTTTATCGCCTTGACTGCCCAAGGCACCGACCACTCACAGATTGGCACTGCCACGGTCTACTTCTTCCTAATCAACGAACATGGCCGGGCCCAGGCCGAAGAAACAGCTACATACGGCTCGTCCGGTCTTACGCAGCTGTTCTTCCAACAAGACCTCACCTTCGGCGTAGCCCCCACCCCTGAGCCGACACCGACCCCCACTCCGGTGGCCACGCCGACGCCGGCTCCCACACCCGTCCCGACGCCGGTGCCCACCCCTGTGGCGACGCCATTCGAGACGCCCACGCCGGCTCCGACCGCCGACACCGCCCTACCCATCCCCGGCGAGCCTCTGGTGCCCCAGTTGGCCAACGTCGTTCTCTACGGAGGCATCGCCCTCCTAATCGTCGGCTCCGCTGGCCTCTTCTACGCCCGCCGTCGCCTCTCCTGATCCCCGTCGAAGGGCCGCAACAACTGACCACCCCACAAATCAACCGGCAACAAGAAAAAGGGGCGGGCGCCAAACAGCCCACCCCTTCACTTACCCCCATGACAAAAGCCCATTGACCCCCCACACCCCGACCCCTTACCATAATCACAGAGCAGGCAGGGGACCGACCCCTCAGGGTCACCCCTGCCTTTCTCATTCAGCCCCTAACAGACCCGCCCGCCCTGAGCCCGTCCCGAGCGCAACGGAGTGGAGTCGAAGGGCCCGACCCCGGACCCAACGAATTGGAGTCCAAAAACCAGTCCTGAGACCGTCCAAGGAAAATTGCAGCCTGACTTCATCCAATGGAGCAACAAACCAGACCCGAAGCACAACGCCCCAAGCCACCCCCATACAGCCAACGCGGCAATGCGGCCATTCTCAGATATGAAAAACATAAATTCAGCTACGGCAGTGGCCGCACCCCCATCAACAAACCCCAGCAACTCCAGCTACAAAACCCCCCCTCCCACCCACAAAACCCCACCAAATGCGGCCACCACCCCCCAAAATACACACCTCCCATACACAAAAAAGAACCTTCCACTAGCAAAAAAGGCCCAAAAGAAACCCCCCATCCCCTTCTCCGTCATTCCCGCGCAGGCGGGAACCCACGTCCCCCGAAGGGCCAAACAAAACCCCCTCGAAAGGGGGCCAGTCATCCCCTCTCCCTCGACGGGAGAGGGCTGGGGTGAGGGTGACCCCCTACAACAACGCCCCCTGCCCCGGCCTCACCGCCCGCAACCCCTGCGCATTCAACACCACCACCCGCAACTCAGGAGGCAAATTGCTCGGCGTCACATTCAACCGCGCCTGAGGCTCCACCTGCCCCGCCCCCATGTCCCGCAGAAACGCGTCCAGCTCCCCCAAAGGCACAGCCATCCCCGGCAAAGAATAATGCATCGGCACCACAACCCGCGGCCCCAACGCCCGCACCATATCCATCACCTGCGGAAGCTCCACAGTACACCCGCCCCCCACCGGCACAAACACCACATCCACCGGCGTCAGCTCCTCCACTTGGTCAGGCTTCAACGGGCTGCTCACATCCCCCAGATGCACCAACCGCACCCCCTCCACCTCAAAATGGTAAGCCGTATTCCGCTTCTCCGGCGGATCGCCCGGCCCCCGGGTGGTCATCACCCCCTTCACCAGCGCCCCCATATACTCATACTCACCCGGCACCCGGAAAACCTTGAACGCGCCACTCACACGCGCCGTCGCATTATGGTGCGGGTGCTCATGGCTGATAGTCACAGTATTCGCCGCCACATCCGCCAACCCCAACCCCAAAGTGTCAGGGTCATACGGGTCCGTCAACAGCACCGACTGCTCCGATCGCAACCGAAAACAAGAATGCCCCATCCACGTCACATCCATCTACGACCGCCGGTCCCGTAGGTTGACGACAGCCCAAGCTGAAGGGAGAACGATGCCTACCATTAGCAGCTTCAGCACGTCACCTGGGATGAAAAGATAAAGCCCCTTCGACAACACGCTTTCCCAAGGCACAACCCCCCGGGCGCCAAGCCAGAGAACCCCCGGAATGTATATGAGCGCCGTCCCAGCTAGGAGCGCCCAAAGGACACCCTTGCGGTCCAAGCCTCTCTCGACCAGAAACCCCGTCACGAACGCAGCCGCCACGAAACCGATCAGGTATCCACCTGTTGGGCTGCTCGTCACGTACTCCCAGCCATTGTTGCCCCCTTGGAATACTGGGAGACCGGCCATGCCCACTAGGTAGAACAGCACAAGGCTGGACACACCCCGGACACTTCCTAGGGTGGCGCCCGCAAGCAGCACCCCAAAGGTCTGTAGCGTCACGGGAGTGGGATTGATCAATCCGGCAAAGTCGGCGTCCGGTATATAGAACCTGACCCGCCCGCACAAGGCGACAAGGGCAGCGAACCCGATGACCAAGACAATGTCCCGGATGAGGCTCGCCGGAATTCTTCTGCCCCACAGCTCAAAGCCGCCCGTATACGGAAAGGCGACGTCAGCGAGCGTGGCGCGCGATGTCGTAGCCTGCACACTTCCTCCCCAAAACACTAGGAGCGCATAGCTAGAGTGAGTATAATGATACGCATGAATGCCAGTCAACGAACGCGTAGCTGACGTTCCATACTTATGACATCGAAACGCGACTACTACGATATTCTCGAAGTCCCGCGCAATGCGTCGGAGGAGGACATACGCCGTGCGTATAGGCGCAAGGCGATGGACTACCACCCTGACCGCAACAAGCGCCCCGACGCCGAAGCCAAGTTTAAAGAGGTCAACGAGGCCTACCAGGTGCTCGCCGACACGGGGAAGCGCACCCAGTACGACCGCTTCGGCCACGCAGGCGTCAACGGTCAAACCGGGGGCGCACGCGGCTTCGATGGCTTCGATGGCTTCGGAGGCTTCGGGGACATCTTCGACTCTTTCTTCGGCGACGTCTCAGGCCGCCGCCGAAGGGGTCCCCACCGTGGCCGCGACATCGAGACCAAGGTCGTCATGCCCTTTGAAGAGGCCGCCTTTGGCGCCGAACGTGAGGTGGAGGTCAACCGCATCGAGCGTTGCTCTGAGTGCAGCGGCTCCGGCAGCGCACCCGGCTCCACGCCGGACACATGCGCTACGTGTCGTGGCATGGGGCAGGTCCGTCAGAACCAGCAGACCGTTTTCGGCGCCTTTAGCCAAGTGGCAGCTTGCCCCGCCTGCAAAGGGAGAGGCACCACTATTACCAACCCTTGCGGCCACTGCCACGGACATGGTACTGAGCGCCGTAATCGCCGTATCTCCGTCAAGATACCAGCTGGCGTAGAGTCGGGGATGCAGGTGCGCCTCACCAGTGAAGGGGATAGCTCTCCGGACGGCGGCCAGTCCGGCAACCTCTACCTGACCATTGCGGTCAACCCTCACCCCTTCTTCAGGCGAGACGGCGACAACCTTCTATACGATCTCCCTGTGTCCTTCCCCCAAGCTGCCTTGGGGGCCGAGCTTGAAGTGCCCAGCCTGAATGGCCCTGAGAACCTGAAGATACCCGCTGGGACTCAGCCTTCTGCCGTATTCCGGATTCGAGGCAAGGGCATCCCCCACGTGAACACTGGGCGGCGTGGCGACCTTCTGGTATCGGTCAAGCTTGAGGTCCCGATTTCTGTCGACACAGAGCAACGCAGGCTTCTCGAGGAGTTGGCCCGGCACGATACCCCAGAGGATGAGGATGGGGGTGGGAGGCAGAAGGGCCTGTTCGACAAGATAAAGGACGTCTTCGACTAGCCCTTGAAGTGGCTGGAGCTTAGCGTCAAAGTCCCTCGGGAGTTCGTCGAGCCCGTATCCTACCTATTCAATCGCCATGGCCGTGGCTTTTCCATTGAGGAGCCGGAGGCTGACTACGCTCTGCTCCGCACCTACGTCTCGTCAAATGCCCGCCGCAAGCTGGCGCAGATCGACATCGGGGTGAGGCTGATACGGAGCCTTGTGCCGGAAGTCGAGTTAGTAACCCGCGAATTAGTGCAAGAGGACTGGGAGACTGCTTGGAAGGACCACTTCAGCCTTTTCCGAGTGGGTGATCGCCTTGTCGTTCGTCCCTCTTGGGTGGAGTATGAGGGAGAACCCGACGAATTAGTGATTACCCTAGATCCCGGTATGGCCTTCGGAACGGGCTACCATCCCACCACTCGCATGTGCCTGACGGCGATGGAACAGCTGGTCACACCTGGCGTGGCGGTGCTGGACATCGGCACTGGCTCAGGGATCCTTACCGTGGCCGCCCGGTTGCTGGGGGCCTCATCGGTAGTGGCCATCGACACCGACCCCAACGCAGTAAAAGTGGCGAGGGAGAACTCCCACGCCAACGGGTTGGGCCGGGAGGTACGACTGGCGAGGGGAACGCTGCCCCTGCCATCCGCCCCGGCGGAGACGTTCGACCTAGCGGTCGCCAACATAAGTGCCCGGGTGATATTGGACAAAGCGTCTCACATGTGGGAAGCCTTGAAACCCGCAGGCTGCTTCATCGCCTCGGGGTTCATTCACACCCAGACCCCCGAAGTGATTGAGAGATTCCAAGACGTAGGGTTCAGTGACATTAGTGTGGAATACTCCGACGAGTGGGCCTGCGTCATCTCCCGGAAGGGTTGACCTGCTCCTTCTGAGGGCACGCCAATGCGCCTTCCAAGCTTCGGTGAATGCTCGTTCCAAGGGTTCAGCCAATGACTGAGAGGCTGCACCGTTTCTTTGTTCCCCCTGAGTGGCTGCATGGTGACCGCGTCCTGCTGAAGGACCCGGTAGCCCGCCAAGTCGCACGGGTGCTGCGGATGTCCACTGGCGACCGGGTGGTGCTGCTGGATAACACCGGCACCGAATACCTGACCGAGCTTACCGTGCTTCACGCCGATGGCATTGAGGGCCGGATCCTTTCCGGTTCTCCGGGGCAGGGCGAACCCAGTATCCACATCACCCTTTACCAGTCGCTGCTCAAGGGCGACAAAATGGACTGGGTGTTGCAGAAAGGCACCGAACTTGGCGCATCCGCCTTTGTGCCTTTGTTGAGCCGTCGCTCGGTTTCACGGCCCAAGAGAGGTGAGGAGCAAGCAGTCCGCTGGCGGCGTATCGTATCGGAGGCTGCGGAGCAGTCGGGGCGGTCGGTGCTGCCCCAAGTGCACTCCCTCATGTCCCTACCGGAGGCTTGCCAGCAGCATGCGTCCAGCTTGGCCCTGATACCCTACGAGAACGAGCGAGAATGCTCTCTCAGAGGGGTGTTGCACGGTGCCGGTGGGTGTAAGTCCGTGTCGCTGTTTATTGGCCCTGAAGGCGGATGGGACCCTGAAGAGGTGGCTTTGGCCCACTCCAATGATGTCGTGCCCGTATCACTGGGGCAGCGTATCCTGAGGGCGGAAACAGCGGCAGTGGCAGCCATAACGGCAGTCATGTACTCGCAGGGGGAATTGGGTCGCTAGCGTCGGTTGCTATTGCCGGAGGGGGCTCCTTCCGGTACTGGAACAGCATCAGCGCAGCGGCAGGTCCGACAAACGCTACGTAGATGTGCTCTGTCTGTCCAACCAAGGCCAGCACCAGTGTGGCCACGATCATTGCCGAGGCCACCAGCACTCCGCCAGGCAGGCCACGACGAACGGCGAGGATGGCAAGGGGGACGGATGCGACGGCTATGGTTCCCGGCAACCATGCCATCACCAGCAGGGCCCCAACCGAGACTGGGCCAGCACGTCCGTGACGGAACACGAGCGATGCAGCAGTATGCCCTGCCAGCACTGCGAGTCCCGCCGCCATCGTCCCTTCGCTGGTGTCGATCGCCGCCCATCCCAGAGTCACGGCAAGGGCGCCCTTCCCCGCATCAAGTACAGCGATAAGGCCTGAGAGCCACCCGGAGGTTGATTTCCTGTCTGGCAACTGGCCCGAAGCGACCACTTGGTTAATCAGGAACCCCCAAGGCACAAAACCTAGGAAGAGGGCCACCGGCATAGCTAAGGCGTACTGGCCGGTGACCGACTCCAAGTCTAGGAGAAGGAGTACGCCCAAGATGTATAGGGCGAACATGGGGGAGCCGACGGCAACGGCCAAGCCGGCACTGCGTAGGGTCATGTCTTGCGCTTAAACACGAGTCGCAGATGGGTGTGGGTGAACCCGAACCACTGGCGTAGATGGTTCTCTAGGTAGCGCTCATAGGAGAAGTGGATCAGCGAGGGGTTGTCGACGGCAAAGATGAAAGTGGGCGGGTTGGTGGCCACCTGACGCACCGCTTCCAGCAGAATGGACTTGCCTTTGCGCGAGGGATGAGGGTTCTTGGCCAATGCTTGGCGCATGGCCCGCACCAACTCGGGTGGCGTGACCCTTTGGGTGCGTTCGTTATAAGTAGCCCGGGCTGTGCGCATCAGGTCGTCGATGCCCGTGACCTCAAGGGCCGAGGTGAAGCAGATGGGAAGGTAAGGAGCGAAGTGAAGGGTGCGCCTGACACGCTGCACCGCTATCTCGCGGGCGCTTGGGTCTGCGGGCAGCAGGTCGCTCTTGTTGATCACCACTATGATGCCCTTGTAAGCGTCCCATGCTAAACCAGTGATATGGGCGTCTTGGCTGGTAGCCATCTCACCGCCGTCCATTACCAGCAGAGCGATGTCGCAACGCTGCACCGCCTGCACCGACCGCAGCACGCTGTAGCGCTCGATGCCTCGCTGCACCGAGCCTGGGCGGCGAATTCCAGCCGTGTCGATCAGCACGACTGGCTCGCCAGCGTATTCCATATGAGTGTCCAACGCGTCTCGCGTGGTGCCCGGCACATGGCTCACGATGGCGCGCCGTTGGCCTAGGATGGCGTTGACGAGGGCTGACTTGCCCACGTTGGTGCGCCCGATGATGGCGAGGCGCATTGGGCCTTCCTGCTCTTCTTCCTCCTGCCCGGCGCCCGGCAGCATCTCCTGGATAGCCAGCATCAGGTCTTCCAAGCCTAGGTTGTGATAGGCGCTTATTATTACAGGCTCGCCCATGCCCAACGTGTAGAAGTCGGGCACCAAAAGCTCGCGTTTCGGGTTGTCGACCTTATTAGCGGCGAGCACTACAGGCTTGCTGGTGCGACGCAGCCACTGGGCGATCTCTTCGTCCATCAACGTGACGCCATCGGCGGTGTCCACGAGGAAGACGATGCAGTCGGCCTCGTCCACTGCCATCTGCACCTGCTCCCGTACTTGGTCTCGCATCACGTCTTGAGGGAAGGGTTCCAAGCCCCCGGTATCCACCAAGGTGAAGGTGAAGTCGTCCCAAGAGGTGACCGCGATAACCCGGTCGCGAGTGGTGCCGGGAATATCGCTGACGATGGCCTCCCGGCGGCCCACGACGCGATTGAAGAGGGTGGACTTGCCTACGTTAGGCCGTCCAACGATGGCGACAAGGGGAGGGGGCATTCGGCCCTCCTACTCTAAGGAGCGGTTGTCGGGCTCAGAACCGGGTATCCAGTTAGCGACGGTGCGTCAGGGGAGAACAGGCGATATCAGGAACTCCATCACTGCGGCTTGGGCATGCAGCCGGTTCTCCGCCTGATCGAAGGCTACCGACTGGGGGTGGTCCAGCATTCCGGGAGGCACCTCTTCGCCGTAGTGGGCTGGCATGTCGTGCATGAAGATGGCGCCGGGCTTGGCCAAAGCCAGCAGTTCCGGGTTCACCTGATAGCCTTGGAAGGCCTTGAGCCGGATGGCGGACTCTTCCTCTTGGCCCATGCTGGTCCACACATCGGTATAG
This sequence comes from Dehalococcoidia bacterium, assembly GCA_965263155.1. Taxonomy (GTDB): domain Bacteria; phylum Chloroflexota; class Dehalococcoidia; order Lucifugimonadales; family JAAXIE01; genus JAAXIE01. Next base: position 3,253,357 of record OZ253586.1, on the reverse strand, counting down.
ACCACGTCTGCCCCGTCTACGGCCTCCTGCGGGTCCTGTAGCTGTCGGGCGCTGCCTCCGAGGGTGGCGCCCCGCTCTTGGGCTTGGACGAGGCTAGCCTCGTCAAGTTCATAGCCTGCCGGAGCAGCGCAACGAAACTCGGCCCCTGCGCCGGATGCCCCTAGCGCCAAGCTGCGGGCCACGTTGTTCCCGTCGCCCACGAAGCATATCTTGCGCCCCTGCAGACCGCCTTTATGCTCGGTGATGGTCTGGAGGTCGGCTAAGGCTTGGCAGGGGTGCTCCCAGTCGGAGAGGGCGTTGATGATGGGGATACCGGCATACTTGGCCAACTGCTCTAGGGAATCATGGGCGAAGACGCGGGCCACCAAGCAGTCCACATACCGTTCCAGCACTTGGGCCACGTCGGAGATGGGCTCGCGCCCGCCGAACCCCACCTCGTCCTTCCCCAAGTAGAAGGAGTAGCCTCCGAGGCGGTCTATGCCTACATGAAAGCTAGCCCTAGTGCGGAGCGAGGGCTTCTCGAACAGCAACGCCACTGATTTACCCGCCAAGGCGTGGCTCTTGGCCCCCGACTTCAACTGGATGGCCCTGTTGATCACATGGGCCACCTCGCCGGGGGTAAGGTCGCTTATAGACAGCAGGTCGCGCTTCACCAAGCATCCTCCAACGGCCCGCATGATAGCGCAGGGGCCCTTCGTCATTCAACCTCAGGGCCGTGTAGCAGGGTCTTTCGATTGTTGCATGTGGCATGGTTAAAGCGCTGTACATCACCCTCACCCCGGACCAAGTCCGGGGCAGGCTCTAGGGAACCTCCGCTCAAGTCCCTTGCCGCTTTGCCGGAGGTCTTGCATGAGAACCGACATTGCGGCCATTTGCGGCCACTTGCGGACATTTCGTGGTGTTCCAGTGCTAGTCCTTTGCATCTCTGGGTTTCATCCAATGCTATAGCCGTTGCAAACTGTGTGTATGTTATTGCACCGGTATTGGGACCGGCGCAGCTACGCGTCAGCTTTGCTGTAGTCAAGGGGCCTCTACGCGATTTATGTTTTGTATCTGCGGTGTGTCTCATTGGTCTTATTTGGGGCAGGTCCAGATACGAAATGACGGGGTTTTCATGGGGACATTGGTCCCATTGAGAGGCCGCGCGGAAAGCGGGGCCGCAACATTTGGGCTGCCGAGCTGCTTTGCCGGAGGTATTGGCATGAGAACCGGGAGTTGGACCGGCGCAGCTACGCGTCAGCTTTGCTTTCGTCAAGGGGCCTCTACGCGATTTATGTTTTGTATCTGCGATGTGTCTCATTGGTCTCGTTTGGGGCAGGTCCAGATACGAAATGACGGGGTTTTCATGGGGACATTGGTCCCATTGAGAGGCCGCGCGGAAGGCAGGGCGGCGGGGCCGCAGCACTTGGGCTGCCGAGCCGCTTTGCCGGGGGTATTCCTGCAAGGGGTTTTCGGACAGCCGCGTTGGGCGTTGTTGGAGGCCCTGCTAGGGGTTTTAGTTGATTGCGTTTTCAGAACCATATGTCGAGCCTAGAGGGGGGAGGGCAACGGTGTCAACGGGCAAATGTCAGTGGGCACGATAGCCACCTCTCACCCTGTGGTATTCTGCGTTGGGTCGGCACAGAGTCGAGAGTAGGAGGGCAACCATGGCCGAGTTGGCGTTACCGCCGGGCCTTAGCGGGGAGAAGTCGACTTTGGTGTGCGAGCACAATGTCGCCCCTCATGTGCCCCGCTTCAGTACACCCTCCATGATCTCGCTGATGGAGCAGGCGGCCTTGGTAGCCTTGGAAGGACAACTGACCCCGGAGCAGACCTCCGTGGGCTACGAGGTGTATGTAAGGCACTTGGCGCCCTCCTCCATCGGGGCGACGATAATTGCCCGGGCCGAGTTGACGGAGATCGACCGGAACCGCTTGGTCTTCAGCGTGGTCGCTTTCGACGGCGATACGAAGATTGGCGAGGGCACGCACCGCCGCGCCGTCATCAGCGTCAATAGGTGAGCCGAGGGTAGGGCCTAGGAGGCCACCATCCCCTTGGCGGCGTCGTGGTCGCTGCTGAGGTCGGCCGCCAGTTGCCCCATGGCTAACTTGTAGGCATCCTCGTCGGAGTGCTGGCGCAGGTCCAGCACCACATGCTGGCGCAGCATCCGAGTGGGCCTGTCTTGGCGCTGGTAGATGGTATCATCCACTGCTACTAGGAAGAGCACCCACTTTTCCGTCTCGCGTTGTTTCTGGGTTGCTTGGGCGATCTCGTTGCGCACGGACTCATTGGCCAACGATTCCTCGGAGCAGACCACCAGCAGTTGGTCGTAGAAGCGCACTCCCCGGTCCAACTCCTCCTCCAAGTACCCTGCCCCAGTGGGCGCTGCCGGAAAGCGCCAGCACTCCACGCCGCGAGACCTCAGGTCCGACTGGAGCTTGATGGCGAATTCCCGTTCGGCGTGGGCGTAGGAAATGTAGCAGCCATAACGACGACGCATGGAGCCCGGCGGGGCCTGCTCGTAGGCGATGTAGGCGTCGGGCACGCCCACACCCCGCAAGAACTCTGAAGGGATGTTGCCCCCCGACCGCAGGATGGTGTCGATGCCCACAGTGCTGGGGCCCCTATGCAGGGCCTCTTCCACATTGTTGGCAATGCTCAAGTCGCAGTCGGCGAAGATGGTGTTCAGTAGGAAGGTGCGATGAAAGTCTGCCCCTTGTAGGTTGGTATGGGCCAGTTTGGCGTCTATGAAGTGGGCCTCGGTGAGGTTGGCATCGCTGAGGTCGGTCCAACTAAGGTCGGCCCCTGTGAGAATAGCGCCCGCGAGGTTGGCACCCCGAAGAGACGTGCGGAAGAGGGCGGCACCCGTCAGGTTGGCCCGGGAGAGGTCTGCCCCAGATAGATTAGCTCGGCTCAGGTCTGCGCCCCGCAGATTAGCACGCCCCAGCTTGGACTGCGACATGTCGGCCCCAAGCAGGTAGGCCTCCATCAGTCGGGCGCCACTGAGGTCGGTATTGGCCATCTCGGCGCGGTGGAGGTGGGCCCGTTCCAAGTTGCTGCCGCGCAGGTTGGCGCCCCGCAGATGGCCGCCGCTCAGGTCGGCTTCCGACAGGTCGCTGCGGCTCAAGTCAGCGCCCTGCAACTGGGCCGTGCTCAGAAAGGCACCACTCAGGTCCAACCTCTCGTTGCGGTGCTCACCCCGCCACTCCTGAATGGCATCACGCCCATGCGAGGCGACCTGAACGTGGTTCAAGTTGGCCATGGCTCAGCTCCCCTTATGCTCCAGAGAATCTAGTGGAGTATAGCAAGCGGAACGTTCTGTGTGACGATCCTCTTACAGGCAACTCATAGCAGGCGCCTGAAATCGGTCACGCTGAGGTTGGTTTGTCTGAGAATGGCTCGAGGTGTCCCGCTATCCAATTCCCGATGATTGGGAACAACCACTTGTGCGAAAGGATCATCCCGCCGAAGGATCATATGGCTACCGCGCTGTCGCCTAAATCGGAACCCAACTTTGATAAGCGCTCTGCAGCGATCCGATCCTGATATCGCGGGCAAGCTGGTCATACAGCCAAGACTAGTGTCTCGAACCGCTCTTCCGGGACCGGAAGGCCATCCTCTTGAAGGGCAAGAATGTACCCATCAATCGCCTCCCTGATGTTGACGATCGCTTCCTGTTTGGTCTGGCCTTGACTGATGCAACCGGGGAGGCTAGGGCACTCTGCCACCCAGTAGCCGCATTCCCCTGGGTAGATCACCATTAGGCGCATAAGTTCACCTCGGGCTCACAGCCTACCGAGAATTTGCTCCTTAGACAAATCACTTGATGACAAGTAAGCGGCTCAATCTGCCGAGTAGGTCAGGAGAAAGAAGAAGAGGGGCTGGTTGTACCAGCCCCTCTTCGGGTTTCCCGTGGAAGCAGGCGAAGCGACTAGATGTAGTCGGGGTTCTCGTCGTCGCCCATGCCGAAGGCGTCTTGGTCCAAGGCGAGGGCCATGGACAGCTTGCCCTTGAACTCCTCGACGGCGTCGTCGCCAGCCGGGGTCTCAAGTCCGCCAGCATCCATCAGCTTGTCCTTGAACTGCTCGAATACCCAGTCCTCGGCCTTGCCGTGGGGCATGTTGAAGAACTGGCCGTCGAACGTGGGGAGCTCGCCAGGGCCGAAGTAGCCTTGGTCGTGGAGCTCGTAGCCTTCCAGCCCGTTGGTGCCCTTACCTAGGACCTCACCAGTGGAGATGTAGTGCTCCATGACGGGCTTCATGCCGTACTTCTGAATGGGGCAGACCTTCATGCAGATGCCGCAGCCTAGGTAGCGGGCCATGACCGGGCGGCAGCGCTTGAAGATGAGCTTGTTCTTCTCGGCTCCGCGCCACCAGATCTTGTCGCGGATGATGGCCCTGCCGGGGCAGCGGTTGGCGCACACCTGGCAAATGTTGCAGAACTGGTGGATGCCGTAGTCCACCGGCTTGTCGTAGGTAACGCTGGCGTCGGTGGTGATAACCATCAGCCGAGCGCGAGAGCCGAAGTGGGGCGACAGCAACTGGCCGTTGGCCCCCAACTGGCCCAAGCCAGCCTCAACAAACATGGGGATGTAGGGCCCGGTGTTGTCGTTGGGGCTATGCACCTGGGCGCGGAAGCCCAAGCTGCGGATGTAGTTGCCGAGTTCCAAGCCAGCCGCGCCCTCGGTGCGGTAGGTGCTGGAGTGGACGATCTCGGCGGGAACGCTGGGGATGGACTGGGTTGGCTCGTAGTCCTGCTCGTAGGCCAAGCAGATGGCATGGGGGAACTTAACCCAGTCCTTCTTGCTTACATAGGTGTAGTGGTGGTCGTAGCGGGTGATTCCAACTTCGCCGAAGCCCAAGGACCTAGCCTTGGCCTTGACCAACTCGGTGATGTCCTCGCCCACGGGTTCGGAGGTCGGCTCCATCTCGCCGGTCATGCGTCCGGCCATCACGATGGGCCTGTTCAGCCGGTCGTGCTCACGACGGATTTCGCGCATTTCCAGATGGCCGTCGCGTATGCGGTTGGCCCAGTCGCGCGAGGCCCGCTCGTCGATGTTGATGGTTTCAAGCGGGTATTCGCGGGAGTAGAACTCCAAGTCGGACTCGTGCTTGGGAATCCCGGGTACCGTTTCGAGTTCTTCTGCTACCGGAATCTCTACGGGTGGGTCCTGCTCTCTCCGACCGGGTCTGGTGACTATGTGTCCTACTTTCGGCATATGAGTCGATCCTCCCTTACGAATAGATAGAAGGCCTCGCTTGGCCAATAACATGCCCAACCCACGCTGGTGGGGCAGCAACGCGCATATTGTGTTACCGCTCTCGCGCTATGTCAATAGGAGAGGCTGGCAGATTCGCCCCTCACGGCATCAGCGCCATTGACCGAGGCTGGTTCGTCTGATTCACCATAGTTGGGCTTACGGAATCCGCCAGCGACCTAGACGATATGGACTAGGAACTACGCCTTCGCGCGATCATGGCCTCGGCCATGGGGCTGGCTCCGGGTGCCACGGCTATGTTCACCAGTGACGGTTTGCCTGAATCGAGTGCGCGTTGTAGCGCAGGAGCGATTTCCTCGGAGCGTTCGGCGTATTCGCCGTGGCCTCCTACCTCGGCTACCATGCGGTCGTAGCGAACGAAGCGCAGATCGGTGGCTACGGGGCGTCCGTAGTAGGCCAACTGGAAAGTTTTGTCGATGCCCCATGCCGAGTCGTTGCCCATGACAGTGGTGAAGGGGAGGTTGTGCCGTATGGCCGTGTCGTACTCCATGAAGTAGAAGCCGATGGAGCCGTCGCCGGTGAAGAGGAACACCCGGGCATCAGGGTCGATGAGCTTGGCAGTCAGGGCGTAGGGCAGGCCACATCCCAGATGTCCCAGCGAGCCTAACCGCAGCCAGTGGCCGGGCTGGTGGGCTTGGTAGTAGGAGCGGCCCCACTGCACGTAGTCACCCCCGTCCAAGATGATGAAGCTGTTTTCTTGCAGGAAGGGTTCCACCTCCTTGAACACCTTCATGGGGTGCAGAGGCTCCGCGTCGCTGATGTGGGACTCCAAGCCTTCGCGGAATGCAGCGCGGGACTGGTCCAGCTGCTGGCGCCATGGTGCGAAGTCGTTCCACTGCGCCTTGGCCCCCTCCTGCTGCAACTGGTCCACCACTGCTCCTATGTCTCCGGCGATGCCTATGTCGACGCCCCGGTTGCGCCCGATCTCGGCGGCTGAGGGGTCGACCTGCACCAGCTTGGCGGAGCTGCTGAAGAAGGGAGCGCGGCCGTAGCGGTAGCCGTGGTCCAGTCGTTTGCCCAGCAGTAGCACGACATCGGCCTCGCGGAAGCGTCGCGCAGTGTGGTTGAGGCCGGGGTCGGCGATGCCGTAGCACAGGGGATGAGCGTCGTCGATGAGGCCCCGGGCTTGCTCGATGGTGAATATGGGCAGGCCCGCGCCTTCCACCAAGGCTTGAAGTTGCTGGGAACCCACGGAGTATCGTGCTGCATTGCCCACGATCACCACTGGTCTCTCCGCCCGGCGCAGCAGGTCGACGGCTTCGGAAATCAGGGCTGGATCGCCGTGGGTGCGCCCACGGTGGCGATACTCGCTGGGCTGGTAGGGAGGCATGTCCTCTTCCTCTATGCCATGTTCTTGTACGTCCATGGGAACGGTCAGGTGCACTGGACCAGGGCGGCCCGACATAGCGGTGCGAAAGGCAGTGGCTACGTATTCGGAGATGCGCCTGTGGTCGTGTACCAGCCATGAACCCTTGGTCATGGGGGCGCATATCTCCACTTGGTTGACCTCTTGGAAGCCCAACAGGCCACGCTCCGGCAACTCACCGCAGCCGGCTATGAACACCACGGGGCTCTCGGCAGTGTAGACGTGGGGCAAGCCGGAGATGGCGTTGGAGAAGCCCGGTCCGCCGGTGAACATCGCTACCGAGGGCTCGCCGGTGATGCGGCACCAAGCATCGGCCATGGCCATGGCCGCCCCTTCGTGGCGGGTGTCGATGAACTCGATGCCCTCATCCTCGGCGGCGTCGGCCAAGGGGAGCATGGTGTCCCCCACGATGGTGAAGACCTTTTTGATCCCCTCCAGCTTGAGGCACCGTATCAACAGGTGGGCCCCGGTCAGGTTCGGCATTGCTCCTCCTCAGGTTGCATGGGCAGGCATATTTTGGATTGGCACTAGGGGCGTCAACGATTGTAGGCAAGGGTTGGGAACGGAAGCAAGCCTGATGGGTTGTGACCTAGCACGGTGCTGCGCTTCGAAGACTCTCGGTAGGTGTGACCTTCAGGGTTATGGTGCATAAGTTCTACTAGATTGGCAATGTGCAGCAACTTGTGGAGCGGGGAATGACGGGAAGGTGTATAGCAAGGGTGGATGAGGGCGGTTGCGGGCTAGGAGGATGCGCCAAATATCACGAGGATGACACCGCAGACGCTTAGGATGGTGCCTATGGCCAACAACAGGTTCACCGACTCCAAGCGCTGCAGGAAGAGGTGGGCCAAGACGAGGGTAAACAGTGGGGCGCTGGAGTTGATGGGGCTGACAGTGGTTACGTCGGCACGGCTGAGTGCTCCAAAGAGGCAGACCAAGGCGAGCCCTTGGGAGACCCCGGCGACGCAGCAGAACAGGGCGTACCGCAGGGGGATGTCCGTTATGCTTCGAATCACGCCACGGGAGGTGAAGGGGAGAATCATCAGCGCCCCCATGGATAAAGACAGGGCTGCGGTAACGGAGAAGGGTGCCAGCGTGGAAACCACATGTCGGCTTATGGTGTCGCGGGTGCCGAAAGTGGCGGCTGCTCCAGCAGCCATGAAATACCCCAAGTAGTTGCGTCGTGTCACGGTGTCGGATGAGGGATTCGCCCGAGACCTGATGACTAGTATCAGGCCGCAGACAATGGCCGGCGTTCCGAAATAGAGCAGCAGGTCAGGGCGCTCTTTCAAGATCGCATAACCTAGGATGAAAGCGAACACGGGCTGTAAAGAGGCGAAGGGTCCAGCTCCGGATGCGCCCACCATGCTGATAGCAGTGTTGTTGAGTACGCGGGCGCCAGGGTAGGACATGGCACCCATAAGGGCGAACCAAGCGTAGGCCTTCCACGAGAGGGTGGTGATCTCGGAGGCATGTCCCACGAGGGCGAGGATGAAGGCCACGAGGGAACTGGTAATAACGGCAAACGTGGTCGCCGTGGCACCCGACATGCGCTGGGTGCCCGCCCTTATGAAGATGTTGCCTGTGCCGAAGCCCGCCGCGGAACAGAAAGCTAATACGATCGCCACCAGCATATTGTTTGCCTGCCTCCGCTTCTACGGAAGCAAACCCTAGTCTTCAGAGCGGGCTTGATACCGGTTGCGGAAGTAAATTGCCACAGCGTTCATCGATAACAGGATGACTAGCAGCACGATGATACCCGCAGCAGCCAGCGATTGGAAGTCGTGCCGGGGATCGGAGGCCCAGTTGTATATCTGGATGGGCAGCACGGTAAACCTATCGAGAGGCGTTGTGGGCAGGAAAGTGAGGAACACCAAGGCGCTGATGGCGATGACCGGGGCAGCTTCGCCGATAGCGCGGGACATGGCCAGAATGACGCCGGTAAGTATGCCGGCAAGGCTTTGGGGGATAACCACGCCTTTGATCATCTGCCATTGAGTGGCCCCCAAGGCGTAGGCGGCATCGCGATGGCTTTGAGGCACGGCTCGGATGGCTTCCCTAGAGGCGAGAATCACTATGGGGAGGACCAGCAGGGAGAGGGTGAGGCCACCAGCCAGAAGGGTTCTTCCCATGGCCAGCATTTGGACGAAGAGACCGAGACCGAGAAGCCCGTAGACGATGGATGGGACACCGGCTAGGTTGGAGATGTTGACCTCGATGATGCGGGTGAGCGTGTTCTTGGGGGCGTATTCCTCAAGGTAAAGGGCTGCACCTACTCCTACCGGGATGGTAAAGGCGGCTACGAGACCCATGAGATAGATGGTGCCGACTATGGCATGGACTAGACCGGCTTCCTCTGGGTGACGGGAGGGATAGTCAGTAAGGAATTGCCAACTGAGCCAAGGGATGCCCTGCCATAATACCTGTGTCAGCAGCGTTACCAGCCCGATCAGGCCGACGCAGACTGCCGCGAGGAAGACGACGTAGGCAATTCCCCCTACGCCTTTGCGGAAGGGCAGGTTGGCGGAGAAGGTGGCGTGTCCCTTTTGCATTAGTACGTCTCCCGATAGCGCTGCACTACCCATTGTCCCAGCATGTTCATGGCTAGGGTCATGATGAAGAGGACCAGACCGACGGCGAAGATGGTGTTGTATTCGACAGAACCGTGGGGCGTCTCACCTTGGCTCAGCTGCACTATGTAGGCAGTCATGGTCTGGATGCTTTCCAGCGGGTTGAAGGTCATCCTAGGCGTGGCCCCGGCTGCCAGAGTAACGAGCATGGTCTCGCCGATGGCGCGGGAGAGTCCTAGGATGAAGGCTGCTACGATGCCGGATAGGGCTGCGGGAACCACCACCTTCATGGCCACTTCGAGGCGGGTGGCACCCAATGCGTACGCCGCCTGACGCAGGGAGCGGGGTACGGCCAGCATGGCGTCCTCGCTCAAGGAGGAGACCATGGGGATGATCATGAGGCCCATGACTATGCCCGCGCTCAAGGCGTTGAAAATCAGTAGGTCGGGCATCACCTTCTGCATCAGGGGGGTGACGAAACTGAGGGCGAAGTACCCGTAGACGATGGTGGGTATGCCAGCCAGTATCTCCAAGGCTGGCTTGATAACCCGTCTGACCCTGTCGGGGGCGTACTCGGATAGGAAGATTGCGGTAGCGAGCCCCACAGGGACGGCTACAGCCGAAGCTATGACCGCCACGAGGACCGTCCCGCATACCAAGGGAAGGACTCCAAAGGAGGTGGGCTTCAGGATGGGGGACCAGCGGGTGCCGGTGATAAATTCCCATGCTGAGACTTCTTGAAAGAAGCCGATAGACTGGTTGAGTAGCAGTATTACTATGCCGATGGTAGTTACGACGGAGACCAAGGCGCAGGAGGCGAAAATCCAGCGGACCAGCCTCTCCTCAATGACTCTAGATCGGCGTTGTCTCAAGAGGCGTCCCTCTCTGGGGATTGCGCCTGCCAAGCCTTCACTTCTTCTAATGCCACGATCCACGAATTGCCACTTGCCCGTCTCCGTCGTTGAAGTGTTTGTATGGTCTGCTTGGTTCCCTAGCTGATGGCACTATCTATGATACCGCCTTGCCCATCACTCCGCCTACCTGCGCCGATAGTAAAACCCACCAGTGGCGGCTGCGCGTAGTGGGTGCGGTTGCGCACTGTGCTCAGCCTGCTGCGTCTATTACAGCTTGGAGGTTGGCCTCGAAGGTGCTGTCGTCTTCCGGTACGTAACCCACCTCGGCAGTGAGCTCGGCGCCGGCCTCCATGTAGAACTTCACGAACTCCAGCACTTGGGGCTTTTGCAGGCTGTCCACGTTCACGTAGATGAATAGGGGCCTAGACAGCGGAGTGTAGGTGCCGCCTGCGATGGTCTCAGGGCTGGGCTTGACGCAGCCTTCGCCGTTGTCGATGCTCAGCAGCTTCAACTGGTCCGCATTCTCGATGTAGAAGGCGTAGCCGAAGTAGCCCAGGGAGTTGCGGTCGCCGGAGATGCCCCGTACGAGCACGTTGTCGTCGGCGGAGGCGGTGTAATCGTCGCGGCTGACCTTGGCCTCGCCATTGACCTCCTCGGTGAAGTAGTCGAAAGTGCCTGAGTCGGTGTCGCCGCCATATAGCCTGATTTCCCTGTCGGGCCATGCCGGATTCACGTCACTCCACTTCTGGACGGTGCTGCCGGGCATCCAGATTTGGTGGAGTTGTTCCATGGTGAGGCAGTCAACGAAGTCGTTCTGGGGGCTGACCATAAGGGAAAGCCCGTCGGTGCCGACTTTGAGCTCCAAGTACTCGATGCCGTTCGAGGCTGCGGCCTCCTTCTCAGCGTCCTTGATGGTGCGGGAGGCGTCAGAGATATCGGTCTCGCCGATGGTGAACCGCTTGAAACCGCCGCCGGTGCCGGAGATGCCCACGATTGGCTGGGTCTTGCCGTGGAGCTTTTGGAATTCCTCAGCCACAGCTTGCGAGATTGGGGAAACTGTGCTCGAACCATCAATCTCGATTACGCCCTTAAGATCGGGCGTCATCCCTTCCGTGGTGGTTGGCGTAGCCTGTGAGGGGGGCTCGTCGGCGCTACATGCTGCTGATACGACCATCGCCAAGGCAATAAGAGTAAGGACACACAGGTACTTGGGCCAGTGCGAGATTGGCATATAGTGTTCCATCCTACTGAAGAAAGGAAGTTTTTTTGTAGTCTGGGTCAATTGGAGTCACGAGCAGGCCGGGGAGGCTTACGGCCATGCTCTCCTCCCGATTCAAGGCCGAAAAAAGAGAGGAGGCCCGCGGACGCCGGGAAGCGTTCCGCATGCCTCCTCCACTTCATCAGTGGAGACAGCCCCGCTGCCTAGCGCGGGCCAATTGGTCCTCCCCGTATCGAGGTACGGGGCAGGCCTGAGGCCTGAGACCTCCTGGAGCGCAGGGCCCGCTCTAGTTTGTCGGGAGTCAACGGGGTGTCGATGTGCCGTATGCCAGTCGGGGACAGGGCGTCCATCACGGCGTTGGCTACGGCCACGGGGGCGGCCAAGGTTGGTAGCTCCCCTATGCCCTTTAGCCCGGAAGGCGTCAAAGGCGACATCGTTTCCATGGTGTCCAATTCCATGTCAGGCATGGTAGTGGACGTGGGCAGCGAATAGTCCAATAGGCTGCCGGTGATGGGCTGGCCTTCTCCATCGTAGGTCATGCCTTCCACCAAGGCTTGTCCCACCCCCTGCACGATGGCCCCATGGACTTGGCCGTCGGCCAACAGGGGGTTCATGATGCGGCCAGCGTCGTGAACGGCGACGTACTTCAGGAGGTTGACCTCGCCGGTTTCGCGGGAGACCTCCACCACGGCTACATGGGCCCCGAAAGCGTAGGGGCTGCGGGGCAATGTGTTCATGCCGGAGAAATCAAGTCCGACTTCGACGTCGGGTGGCAGCAACTCCTCGTCGTAGGCTGCTGCGACCACTTGGGGGAATGGGAGGCGACGCGACGGGTCGCTTTCGTCGAAGTACTCACCCTCCTGCATATTCACTTGGTCAGCCGCACAGCCCAACTGGTGGGCGGCTATGGCCATGAGCCTGGACCGGGCTTCCCTCAGTTGCAGGTGAATGACAGTGCCACCGGCTATGAGGCCACGGCTGCCGCCGGTACCTCCTCCCGTGGGCACGATGTCGGTGTCGCTGTGCAGCAGTTCGACCTTCTCCGGGGCCACGCCTAACTCGTCGGCTGCCAATTGGGCAAATATGGTTGCGGTGCCTTGGCCGTGGGGCGAAAGGCCAGTGTGCAGGGTCACCTCGCCCGAGGGATGGATAATGACGCGAGCGTAGTCGGTCAAGCGGGGAGTCAGCGCACCGGAGCCCTTGACCACTGTGGCCAAGCCGATGCCGATCAAGGAATCTGGCGATGAGGCTTGTCGCTGCCGCCAGTGGTCGTACTCCGCCATCTCCAAGGCGCGGTCCAAGGCTGGCGCGTAGTTACCGGAGTCATAGGTGATGCCTGTAGGTGTGCGGTAGGGGAAGGCATCGGGAGACAGGAGATTGCGTCTTCGCACCTGAGCAGGGTCAAGCCCGAGCTCTTGGGCAATCAAATCGATGGTCCGCTCCATGCAGAAGGCCGCTTCGGGGCCGCCTGCCCCGCGATATGCGCCAGTGGGTGTCTTGTTGGTCACCACACCCTTGACCTGTACGCTCATGGCAGGGGTGCGATAGGGTCCTGTGATGCGATGGCTGGTGGACACGGGCACCGTTGGGGTGGACATAAAGAAATAGGCGCCAAGGTCGGCTAGGATGCTGACCTTGATGCCCAGCAACGTACCGTCGTCGGCGACGGCTGCCTCGACATCAACGGTGTGGCCGCGGCCGTGGAAAGCCAGCATGTTCTCTCGGCGGCTCTCCATCCACTTGATGGGGCGGCCCAACATTATCGACAGGTAGGGGATGGCCACCTCTTCGGGGAAGAGGGCTGCCTTCTCGCCAAAGCCTCCGCCGACGTCGGGGGCTATCACACGGACACTGTTTTCGGGGCGTTGCAGGAGTTCCACCAAGTGGTCGCGTATCTCATGGGGGTGTTGGGTGGAGTCCCAGACGGTGAGCATATCCTGCTGTCGCTGGTAGTCGGCCAGTACTCCCCGTGGCTCCATGGGGGCTGGTGCGAGGCGCTGCACATGGTACGTGCCTGTCACTACCCGGTCAGCGGAGGCGAAAGCCCCGTCTAGGTCGCCGCCTGAACTGAGCGTCTGGAGGGCGAGGTTGGCGCCGATGTGCTCGTGCAGCACCGGCGCACCTTCGGCCAGCGCGTCGGTGGGATCGATGATGCTGGGTAGAGGTTGGTATTGGACGTCGATCAGTTCTAGGGCGTCGCTCGCCAAATATTCGGTGTCGGCCACCACTATGGCCACAGGCTGGCCCACGTAGCATACGCGGTCAGTGGCCAGCACTGGATGGAAGGGAGGGTGTATCTCGTCGGCATCGGCACGGGTCCGTGTGGGTATCTCCGTGGCGATGCCGGTGAGGTCGTCGGCGGTAATGACGGAGACGACGCCGGGGAGTTGGCGTGCGCGGGAAGCATCGATGCTGAGTATGCTGGCGTGGGCGTGGGGACTGCGGAGGACGGCTGCGTGGAGGAGGCCGGGGATCTTCAGGTCGTCGAGGTAAAGGCCATCCCCAATGAGGAGCCGGTGGTCCTCAAGGCGCCGGACGGACTGGCCTACATAGGTCGTAGGGTTCACCTCCGCGGAGCTTGTGAAAATTATAACACGCGGCTTTCCTGTTAGCGTCAAGGGGGTCGGGCGAAATGGGGAATTGGATGGCGTAGGGGAGCATCGGCGGGCCCACTGGCGGCCGACTTGACCGAGAGGGAGAAGGAGATACTTGGGTCGTTCTCCCAGGGGATGTCATACAACGCGATTGCGGAGGCAAGGGAAGTCAAGCCGGTTACCATCCGAAACGCCATCTACACCATTCAGGTGAAGCTGGGGCTTGGCATGAAGCAGGAGATCGTGGTGTGGGCCGTGCGGAACGGTCTGTTGGATGACTGACCACACGGGCCGCTTTCGAGGGAATGCTGCCCCCAAGGCCGCCCAGTTATAGGGAACTGCATTCACGGTGCCGTTGGCGTGGAACCTTCTCAATGGAGAATAGGCGAGGCCGTGCTGGAATACTTTGACCAATCTCTCGTGAAGAACGGATCGATTGATGCGGTCAGTAATTGAAGGTGAATCGAACATACCAATAGGTACAGGATTCCTTGCGATGGTCCGTGAGCAAGAGACCATGCGGGAGATCGAATTCAAGAGATGGCTCGCTTCCGAGATCGTAGCTGATGGCCCAGACATATTTGAAGCGCTAGGTACCGGTCTGTCTTATTCTCGACCGAATTCCCGGCTACGGGTGAGGCTGCGAGGAAAGCAAAGACGATTACCTTGAGAAGCACTTGGTGGCGAGGGCAGCCAGCAACGCAAGAGCGTCCCTTCGCCTCCTGATGGGCGGTTACATTGGTGAGGTGTAATCGGCGGAGGTAAAGTGGGCCACGTGGACGGATAGATTGCTGACATTCGGCGATTGAATACTGTACCGTCCGCCGCCCGATCCGGCGACTCTTTGCCCTTGGGACCATAGCTGATCCCGAGCTATTTCGTAGCTGGAGTGGCGTCCCAGGCAGGATTCGAACCCGCGACCCGCTGCTTAGAAGGCAGCCGCTCTATCCTCTGAGCTACTGGGACGTTCGGGTGGCTGCTAGCTGCGGGTGAGGCGCTGGCAGCCTTGCTATATGAATAATGCTAGGCAGGGGCCAATTCCGTTGTCAACCTCAGCGGAGCTGGGGAAGAGATGGAATTGGGCCGCTTCTGAATCCCTACTCGTCTTGGAAGGCTCGCCACACTTTCTCCGGCGTCACAGGGGCGTCCATGTGACGCAGCGACGTCTGGGAGAGGGCATCCACCAAGGCATTGGCCACTGCGACGGGACTGGCAACGGTGGGTAGCTCGCCACCACCCTTGACGCCCAGTGGGTTGACGGGGGAGAGGGTCTCGACGCTGTCCATGTGCAGGGGAGGCATGTCCTCGGCAGTGGGCATGGAGTAGTCGAGGAAGTTGCCGGTCAGGGGCTGACCGTTCTCGTCGTAGACCATCCCTTCCATGAGGCCTTGGCCCAGACCTTGGGCTAGGCCACCGTGAAGCTGGCCTTCCATGATCTTGGGGTTGATTACCCGGCCAGTGTCGTGAACGGCTGAATAGTTCAGGAAGGTGATGGCTCCGGTATCGGGGTCGACTTGAATCACAGCTACGTGAGCGCCGAAGCCGAAGGGGTTCTCGGGCATGGAGAAGGAGCTCTTGAACTCCAGTCCGGGTTCCATTCCTGGCGGGAGCCTGTCGGGCCGGTGAGCTTCCGAGGCAACCTCTTGGAAGGACATAACCTGCTCCGGATCCTTCCCGTTAATCACTTTCTCGTCCTCGAAAACAAGGTCTTCGGGGTCGCACTCGAGGATGTGGGCGGCTATGGCGGCCAGCTTTGCCTTGGTGTCGCGGATGCCGAGGAGCATGGCGGAGCCGCCCACTGAGAGGCCACGGCTGGCGAAGGTGCCCATGCCCTTTTCGGGGATGTCACTGTTGCCATGGCGGATTTGTATCTGATCAGGGGTTAGGCCCAACTCGTCGGCTGCGATCTGGGCGAAGGTGGTCTCGGTGCCTTGGCCGTGAGGGGACACTTCTGTGTGCACCGTGACATTGCCCGACGGGTCAATCTGGACAACGGCGGCGCTATCGCGCATCTCACCGATGCCTCCTGAAGCCTTGACCACAGTGGCGACGCCTATACCTATGAGGGGATCGCCCGGCTTGCGGTTCCTCTGGGCCTCGCGATAGCGGGAGTATTCGCCCATCTCCAGAGCCTTGTCGAGAGATAAGCCGAACTGCCCGGAGTCGTAGATTAGGCCAGTGCCGGTGGTGTAGGGGAAGGCGTCGTCTGCGACGAAATTCCGCCGACGCACCTCAGCGGGGTCCAAGTCCAGTTCTTTCGCAATGAGGTCAAGGGTGCGCTCCATCATGAAGGCGCCTTCGGGGGCTCCTGCGCCGCGGTAGGGGCCGGTGGGTGGGCGGTTGGTGATGACGCAGTCTACTGAGACGTCCATGTTGGGTATGGCGTAGGGGCCGTTGACGCGACGGATGGTGTTGTATGCGGGGCCAGCGGTGGAGGTGAGGTAGTAGCCTCCAAGGTCTGCAATCATGCGGAAGCGCATGCCCAGAATAGTGCCGTCACTGGCGACTCCAGCTTCAACGTCGCCGTGGTAGCCACGGGCTTGGTAAGCAAGCACGTT
This sequence comes from Dehalococcoidia bacterium, assembly GCA_965263155.1. Lineage (GTDB taxonomy): Bacteria > Chloroflexota > Dehalococcoidia > Lucifugimonadales > JAAXIE01 > JAAXIE01. The sequence continues at coordinate 3,236,939 of OZ253586.1, read as the reverse complement.
CTCCCAGCGGTCCTCAATCCACTTGATGGGACGCTCAAGCTGTATGGCCAAATGGGAGAAGACGATCTCTTCGGGCCATAGCTCGACCTTCTGCCCGAAACCGCCACCCACGTCGGGGGCCAAGACGCGTACGTGGATATCATCTCGCTTGAGCAGGGGGCCGAGGAAGCTCTTGGCCTTATGGGGTACTTGAGTCGAAGTCCAGAGTTCGAGAGTCTTGTTGTTGGGCTGGTAGTCGGCAATCAGGCCTCGACCCTCCATGGGGTTGGGGGCCAAGCGGGGCACATGGAAACGTTCGCGAATCACCTTGTGGGCTTGTGCTAGAGCGGCGTCCACATCGCCACGCCCGACCTGCATGCGTACGGCTACGTTGCTGCCGATGTCCTCGTGTATGGGAGTGGAGTCAGGGGAGAGGGCCTCGTAGGGGTCCATCACGGGACGGCGGGGTTCGTAGTCCACCTTGATCAGCTCCAGCGCGTCTCGTGCGACATAACGGCTCTCGGCAATGACTACCGCCACCGCTTGGCCCACGTAGCAGACCTTGCCTATGGCCAAGACGGGATGCTGTGGCGACTTCATATCGTCTAGGCGCTCGGTCTGGCGGGGCGGGATGGTCTCCAGGCCAGGGATATCTTCGGAGGTGACCACCTGAACTACGCCGGGCAGGGCCGCAGCCTTGGAGGTGTCGATGGAGCGGATGATGGCGTAGGCATGGGGACTACGCAGCACGGCGGCATGGACCATGCCCGGCAACACCTTGTCGTCGACAAAGCTTCCCTGTCCTTGGAGAAGCTGGGGGTCCTCGAAGCGCTTCATGGGTCTGCCAGCGTAGGTGGTCATGGGCCTCTCCTCGCTACGGGAAGTTGAGTAGGCGTCAGAGTAGCAGGAACGGGGTGCGGGAGTCTAGCGGAGGCGGAAAGCAGCCGGCCAGGGTAGCTGGGATGGCACACCATTCGTATCTGAGAAAAAGCTTTTTGTATCTGGGACCTGTGACATTTGTGACATGCTCGTAGCTGGCCAGCTTTGGCACAGTGTGACATGAGGTGTTACCGAGCGGCAGGTAGCGGTCGTCGCATCGTCGTATCTGAGTCGGCCTTGGACAGTAGCTGGCTGACGCGGGCGACTTTTTGGCGCATGGGTGACCGATGCGCCCAGCTGGTGGACTGCAAAGAACCCCCATTTTGTAGCTGAGGTTGCAGGCCGGTCGTATCTGTCGCGGTTTTTTTCGTAGCTATTGCCACTGCAATTCGTGCAAATGTTGTATCTGTTCAGGTTGCGGCTCACGACTGCACTTTCCGATTGTGGGGCCAATCGTGGGTTGGTTGGGGCTCCCAAGCTTGGGGCGGTTGGGTGTGAGCTTCCATGTTATTTTCTCCCAAGAAGAATGGACCCCCAAGGAGAATGGTCTTGCAAAAGAAAACGCCGGGGGACCTTTGGCAGGCAGTCCCCGGCGCGCGCATGGATAAAATAGAACTGCTGTGCGTGATTGTCAATGGGTGATGTCATGGGAGGTGGGGTTTATGGGGTGAGGGTTGGCTGCGGTATGAACGAGGACATGGGCGGACATCTGGTTGGACAGTGTCCGCTATGATGTCCGCTGCATACAGCCATAATACAGCCATAATATAGTTATGTAATGGCGCAGGACATTGTCCTAGACAATAGTCTCTTGATGGAGGAAGTGATGCCCCGTTGGGACGTCCACTTTGATATGCCGGCGGACACTCAAGGGCCAGACTGCCTAGGGCTTCTGTTCAAGGTGGACGCCATGGCGTCGGTCATCAGGGGCATACCCATTCCGCCCTATGTCCAAGACCGGCATGATAGCCTGAACATCATGAGAGCGTTGCGGGGCACCACAGGCATCGAGGGCACCGAGGTGACGGAGGAGGAGGACGCCATAACCCGCGCCCCGGCGGACAAGCGAGTCCTCGCGCAAGACCGGGCTAGGGATGAGCAAGAGGTGCGCAATGCCGACGAGGTCATGCGTTATGTCGCAGACCGTCTGAGGGCAGAGCCAGAGGCCCCTCTGACGGAGGAATTGGTAAGGCATTTCCACCGTACCATCACGCAAGACATTGGCTACCCGAACAACATTCCCGGCGAGTATCGCACCCACCCGGTCCGGGTAGGCCAATACATACCTCCAGGGAGCGGCGAGCGGGTAAAGGCCCTGATGGCCGAGTTCATTAGCAGGTTCAATTCCGAACCGATGGCGTACTGGAATCCCAGGATAAGGGCGATCGTGGCCCACTTCTATGTCTTAGCCATCCACCCTTTCGGAGATGGTAACGGTCGCACGGCTAGGGCAGTTGAGAGCTACCTGCTCTACCAAGCCGGCATCAATGTCCGGGGATACTACTCTTTAGCCAATTACTATTATCGGAACCAGCCAGAGTACGTCGACGTGCTCAACCATGTGTTGTTCGTCAGCGACCCGAACCTGACGCACTTCGTGTTGTTCGCATTGAGGGGACTGGAGACGGAGTTGGATGCCGTCCATCGGGAGGTTCTAGACGAGGTGACAGTGATATCGTTTCGTGATTTCGACCGGGAGACCTTGGCGAGAGCCGGGAAACTGGGCACTCGTGCCGGTGAGAGGCAACTCCACTTACTGGTGGGTGTGGCGAGCGGGCCGATATCGTTGAAGGGACTCCGCGCAGGGCAGGAAAGGCTCTCGCGGCTCTATAGGGGGGTCTCCAGCAAGACGCTGCAGCGGGACATCCGCATCTTGGTGCAGGAGGAGTTGGTAGTGGTGAACGGTGACAGGTTGGAGGCCAACTTGGGCGTCATGACAGGGTTCACCAGGTGATGCCGGAGCCATCTGCGCTAGCAGTGGTCGTCGTCCGAGACTCGTGGGCCGTTGACGTTGCGGGCGCTCTGGCCGATAGGGAGGACCACGGGGGTGCCGTGGATGGGGTGGTGGCTGATGGCTACCTGCGCACCGAAGGCTTCGGAGACTACCTCGGTGGTGACCACCTCTTCGGGGGTGCCGATGGCGTGGACTGAGCCTTGGTGCAGGACGGCTATCCGTTGGCAGTACTGGGCGGCGAGGGAGATGTCGTGCATGGCGGCGAGGACGCTGACCCCCATCTCCGTGCGCACCCGCTGTATCAGGTCGAGGACGGCTGGCTGATAACCGATGTCGAGGTGGGCTGTGGGTTCGTCCAGCAGAAGCAGGGGCGCCCCTTGTGACAGGGCCCGCGCGATGAAGACGCGTTGTCTCTCGCCACCGGAAAGGGTGGCGATGGGGCGGGAGGCGAACTCGTCGGTGCCGGTCAGTTCCATGGCGTGCTGGACGATTTCCAAGTCCCGCGGTCCCTCCCACTGTAGCAGCCCCAAGTGGGGGTTGCGCCCCATCAGCACCACCTCCATGCAGCTGAAGCCAGTGGGCACGGCGGGGGATTGAGGGACCATGGACACTCTGGACGCCCGACTGCGGGGCGATAGCTGCTGAACGTCGACGCCACCCAGCAGCACACGGCCCTGCTGGGGTTTGAGGGTGCGGCTGGCGATATTAAGAAGGGTGCTTTTGCCGGTGCCGTTGGGCCCCACCAAGCCAACCATCTCTCCGGGCGCAACCTTGAGGTCGATTCCTCTCAACACCTGCGACTGCCCGTAGGAAAACCAGATGTCTTCCAGTTGAAGGGTGGCGACTCGCCGTGTGTCGTTGGCGCTCAAAAGCTGAAGCTCCTACTGCGACGCAAGACGTAGAGGAAGAAGGGTGCACCACAGAAGGCGGTGACGATGCCCACGGGCAGTTCGCTAGGGCTGGCGACGGTGCGGGCCGCGAGGTCGGCCAGTATGAGGAAGCCAGCCCCCACCAGCAGGCACATGGGCAACAGAAAGCGGTGGTCGTTGCCCCATATCAAGCGCACGGTGTGGGGTGCGATGATGCCGACGAACCCGATGATGCCCGAAACCGAAACGGCAGCGGCGGCGGTGAGTGACGCCAACGTGATGAGGAGCAGCTTGGTACGCTCGACGTTCACGCCGAGTTGCCGGGCCTCCTCCTCGGTGAGCTGGAAGGTGTTGAGGATGCGGGAATAGGCCATCATCACTAGGGTACCGGGCACGACATAAGGCAGGATGGTGTAGATATCGTCCCACTGGCTGCCGATCAGCCCGCCCATGAGCCAGCCCAGCAGGGGCTTCACGTCGGGGTCGCTGCGGATGATGAGGAGGCTGGTGACAGCGGTGACCAGCGACGACATGGCGACACCGGCCAGTATCAGGGAGGTGAGGGGCAGCCCGCTGGACCGTCGCACGATGGCGTAGGTGACGGAGACAGTAGCGATGGCCCCGGCAAATGCTGCTAGGGGCAGCAGGCTGAAGCCTCCGAAATAGACGGGCACGCTGGTGAGAAGCACTACGGTGGCGCCCAAGGCGGCGCCGGCGGCCACGCCCAGAAAGAAGGGGTCGGCCAAGGGGTTGCGGAACAGTCCTTGGTAGGTGGCACCGGAGACCGCTAGGGCCGCCCCCACCATGCCCGCCAGAATGATGCGTGGGAATCGAAGTTGCCACACGATGGTATCCCAAGCGTCGGGCCAAGTCTGGGACACGTCTATGAGAGGGGCGCTGTCCAGCAGGATGCGGGCCACCGTCCAAGGCGGTATGTAGACCGAGCCGATGGCAATCGCAAATATGCCGATGGCAGCAAGGACAGCCAACCCAACGGCTATGCGCAGCCACGGGTACGCCAAGCCAAGAGGCACACTCATGGCTGGGGATATCCCCTTGGCGGCCGATCTTCCTGCGAGAAAACCCAAGTCCGCCCCCTATGAGGAACTGCCGGTAGAGAATCTGTCTGGGTAGAGGAGTTCTGCCAACTCCTCAATGGCGTCCATCAGCCGGGTGCCTGCGACGTCTAGGGAGCCGCGCCCTGTCAGCACCACGGCCCCATTCTTGACCGCAGTAGTTTCGGCGAGGGCATCGGAATCCAGCACCTGCTGTTGGTTGAACTCGCTTGTAACGATGATCTGCGGATCACGGAGCACGAGTTCTTCGGGTGATATCTGGACATAATCTTCAAGGTCGGAGGTTACCAAGTCGGCCTTCAGTAGCTCGTAGATGCGGGCCATCAGGGTGTTTCCACCCGGAGTCCAGAAGTCGAAGCCGTGATGGTAGACCCGGGGGCCCTGCCCCACGTCAGCGAGAGATTCCTCAATGGATTGGATGCGCGCTTGGATTTCGGATATCTGGTCGTCCGCTGCCTCGGGGTTGCCGATGATGCGTCCCCAGAGGCGAAAGTGCTCCATGGCTTCTTCTAGGTCGTCGCTGAGGGACTTGATGTAGAGCACCTTCAACCCAAGTCCCTGCAATTCGGGTACGAACCGGTCGAAGAATATGTAGACCAGGTCGGGGTCTTGGGCCACTACCTGCTCGAAGTCGAGGTTGAACGCGTCGCCCACTCTGGGGATGTCCGCCGTTTCTGGTGGGTAGTCGACGAAGGTGTGGGTGCCGGCAATGCGGCCCTGCTCTCCCAGAGCATAAAGGATTTCGACGGCGGCGCTATCGAAGGCGATGATGCGTTCGGGTGGCGCGTCGAAGGTCACATCGTTGCCGTTGCTGTCGGTAATGGTGATGGGGAACAGGCTGGGTGTTGGCTCCGGGGTGGGAGTCGCCGGCGTCGGCGTTGGCGCAAGTGTAGGGGCCGGAGTCGCGGTAGGCCTCGGGGTTGAGGTGGGCGCTGGAGCGTTGGCGGGCGCGGGCTGCGGAGTGACTGGTGTGCTAGCTGGCGCGGGTGCGACAGTGGTGGACGGGGTGGCTGCTGCGATGGGCGTAGCCGGAGTGTCGGCTGGCGCAGAAGCGGGCGTGGTGTCGGCGCCACATCCTGACAACAGGACCGCCATCAGGGTGAGGGCTACCAGTAGTGCGATGAATCGCATTTGACGCCGCCTCCTTTACCGTTGGCGGAGGTCCATGCTCTGAGCTATTGAGGCTGCGGGCAAGGAAAATGGGCAACAAAAAACCCGGCCCCTGTTAGAGCCGGGTTTCGGGAAACCGAGGCTGCATGCTGCCGCAGCCGTTCCCGAGAGCCGACTCTGTCACGCGCAGAGTAGGGCTCCGCTTTCCCGGGCAGGTCTCCTGGCTTATGGATCGTCGCGTTCCGGCCCCTTCCCATCCCTGGTGGGACAGTGGCTTGTTGCCGGCCCGCTCCCCAATTACAGTGGCGCTACCGCGGCGGCTTCACACCGCCTTCCCTATTAGACCCTCGTGGGTACCCGGGACTGCTTTTTCAGTTGTTAAAGCGGGATAATTCTAGGGGTGATGCTGGCGGGTGTCAAACGGACTACCCTGAGAGGACTGCGGATATCAGGCCGTGGGCCTGTGACGGACTAGGGTTGTTCTCCGCCCAAGCCCAGATGGTCTTCATGGCGTCTTCCCGGCTATCGTCCGCCCGATGTGGGCTTGGGCCGCTTTTGTTGGCGTGTGTCTCCGTGATATACTTCCACACGCTAATTTTGGAGTGAGACAAGGCGATATGCCGGGCGCGATTCAACAGCTACAGGGCGGATCGGTGACCACTCCCAAGGGCTTCTCGGCTGGGGCTACCGACGCGGGCATCAAGACCCATGGCGATGAGAAGCTGGACTTGGGGCTGCTCTATTCGACGGAACCATGCACTTGGGCTGGCACATTCACCACTAACAAGGTGAAGTCGCCCTCGGTGGTGTACGACCAGAACATACCCGCCGATGCCTCTATACGAGGCGTTGTGGCCACTGCGGGCATAGCCAACGCATGCGTTGGCGCTCAGGGCCTGGTGGACGCTAAGGAAATGGCGGATTTGGCGGCCGATCATATGGGTGTGGACCGGGGGTCGGTGCTGGTGGGTTCCACCGGGGTTATAGGCGTTGAGCTTCCCATGGCCCTGATACGCGCCTCGATACCGGCGATAGAGTTGGCGGACGACGGGGGCCAAGACTTGGCCAAGGCCATCATGACCACCGATACCCACCATAAGTACGCGGCGGTGCAGTTCGCTATTGGCGATAGTACCGTGTCCATCGGGGGCATCGCCAAGGGTGTCGGAATGATCCACCCCAACATGGCGACCATGCTCTGCTTCATGAGCACCGACGCCGCAGTGCCCCAGCCGCTCCTGCAGAAGGCGCTGCGGGAAGCGGTCAACGGTTCGCTGAACATGCTTTCGGTGGACGGCGACACCAGCACCAACGATATGGCTGTGATACTGGCCAACGGCGCCTCGGGGGCGCCCGCTATCGCTGAGGGAAGCCCCGAAGCTGAAACTTTCCAAGAGGCGTTGAACCAGCTCTGCGTGGGGCTGACCAAGCAGTTGGCAGCCGACGGAGAGGGGGCGACCCACCTTATCGAAGTACAAGTGGAGGGGGCTGGAAGTGTGGAGGACGCGCGAGCGGCCGCCAAGACAGTGGTCTCCTCCAGCTTGGTGAAGTCGGCTGTGCATGGGGCAGACCCCAATTGGGGGCGTATCCTAGCGGCCTTGGGGCGCAGCGGGGCCGATGTGGATGAGGAGAAGGTCGCCCTCTACATCAACGATGTCTGCATCATGGAAGGAGGCGTACCCATACCGTTCCACAAGGACGCCGTGGTATCCCTCATGCGGGGTGAGCAGGTGACCTTCCGGATCGGCTTGGGTTTGGGGGCGGCCACGGCCACGGCTTGGGGATGTGACCTGACCGAGGCTTACGTCGTCATCAATAGCGCCTACACCACCTAGCGCGGGGACGCATGTCTTCAGCCCTATTGCCGCTGCCCGCAGTCCGGAGTTTCCCATGGCGCCCCGTCCCATAGTGGTCAAGATCGGCGGCAGCACCTTGGGTAGCCACGATACCACCTTGCAAGACTTGGTTGCCCTGCAGCGCGACAACGTAGACGTGGTCGTGGTGCATGGTGGGGGCAACATCATATCCCAATGGATGGGACGGCAGGGGGCTGTGCCTCGTTTCGTACGAGGCCTTCGTGTTACCGATCAAGAGGGTTTGGAGATTGTAGTTGCCGTACTTGCGGGGCTGGTGAACAAGCAATTGGTGACCATGCTGACCTCGCTGGGAGCGCGGGCCATCGGCCTCAGCGGGACCGACGGCGGTATGCTCAAAGCCAAGGTCTCCGACCCAGAGTTGGGCCTGGTGGGCCAAGTCACCGAGGTGGATCCTACGCTGCTGTCCGCTACCCTTCAGGCTGGTTACATGCCGGTGGTGGCGCCCTTGGGTTACAGAGAGGACGATGATGGCGGCGAGGCTGGCATACTGAACATCAACGGGGATACGGCGGCCGGAGAGCTAGCCTTGGCGGCTAATGCCGAGAGGCTGGTGTTTCTGACCGACGTATCGGGAGTGATGGACAACAACGGGCGGGTGATGCGTCGCCTTGACCCGCGGCAGGCAAGGGCATTGTTGAGTAGTGGTGTGGCAGGTGGTGGCATGATTCCCAAGCTGCAGGCGTGTCTGCGGGCGCTGGAAGGGGTCCCCATCACCAATATCGTTGACGGACGAAAGCCTGGAGCCCTAGTGGACTGCCTTGAGGGAAGGGGAGAAGGTACTAGGGTGCAAGCCTAATCGCGCTGCGTTCGGTACCTCAATAACAAGATGGCTGGCAGCACATTCAACGGCGAGCGTCCACCTCCGGGCCAGTTCGGGGGGGATCTCATGATGCGAGCGCCTGACTTACGGCGCTGGGCTGTGGGCGGAGGAGCAATCGTCGCCCTCATTGCCCTGTTTATCTTCCTGACCCAGGCCATCGGGGTATATACCGACTGGCTGTGGTTTGGCAGCTTGGGCTTTCGCTCGGTATTTGCCACGGTGCTGGGGACGAAGATTTGGCTCTTCTTCGCTGGCGCGCTGGTGTTTGCGGCGTTGCTGTTAGTGAACCTTTACTTCGCCCATCGATTCACCCGCGGAGGCCCATCGAACCTGCAAGTTCCCGAGGAGTTGCTCTCCACCATCAGGTGGGGCTCCGTCGCCGTGGTGGCGTTGGTGGCCTTGATCATGAGCATCGTGTTCGGCGTCGTGGCTATGGACCGGTGGGAGACCTTCCTGATTTTCATGAACAAGGTCTCCTTTGGCGTGGCGGACGCCCACTACGGCAAAGATATCTCCTTCTACGTTGCGGTGCTGCCCGTGTTGCACTTCATCCAAGGGTGGTTGATGGGTGCCATCATCGCCATCGCCGTCGCCATGGGGGCCTACTACTTCCTGCGGGCCATGGTGCAGGGCAACCGGTTCGACCTGACGGAGCGCATGCGTGGCCACTTCGCGGTTTTGGCGGCACTTCTGATGGTCAGCATTGCTGCCGCTCATCATCTGGACACCTACGAACCGCTATTCTCCGGTGGTGGGGCTGCCTTCGGGGCCAGCTACGCCGACGTCAACGCCCGCATCCTAGCGCTGCATATCATTACGGGCGTAGCGCTGCTGTCGGCGGTCGGGTTCGTTGTCAGCCTGTTCTATGGCGGACTGCGATTTATGGTCGCGTCTTTTGGGCTGTGGGTGCTGTTCGCCATCGTTGTGGGAGCGGTGATTCCCCTGCTGGTGCAACGCTTCAGCGTCGACCCTGACGAGTTCAACAAGGAGAAGCCCTACATCCAGCGCAACCTGGATGCGACGCGAGCGGCCTATGGTTTGGAAGATGTGCAGGTGCAGGACTTCCCCTACCGCCCTACCTTGACGGCGGCCGACGTGGCAGAAAACAGGCAGACCATCAACAACGTACGCCTCTGGGACCCGGTGCCCCTAACAGCGAACTACAACCGGGTGCAGTTCTTCGAGCTGTACTACAAGTTCGTGCAGATGGATGTGGACAGGTACGACATCGACGGCGAATACCGACAGGTGATGCTGTCGGGACGTGAGCTTTCGCCAGAGGACCTGCCGGTGGAGGCGCAGCGGTGGGTGAACCGCAAGCTGCAGTATACCCATGGCTATGGTGTGGCCATGAGCCCAGTGACAAGCTATACGCGGGAGGGGACCCCTGAGTTCCTGCTGCGGGACATACCGCCCACAGGGTCCGTCAAATTGACCAAGCCGGAAATCTACTACGGCGAGAACGCCACGGACTTTGTCATAGTCAACTCCAACACCGAGGAGTTCGACTTCCCTGGGCCTGACGGAGAGCCAGTGCGCACTAACTATCAGGGGACGGGTGGGGTCGAAGTAGGCTCATTCATACGCCAACTGTCCTATGCGTGGCAGTTCAAGGATGTCAACGTCCTCATCAGCAATCAGTTGAGAGACGACAGCCGCATCATGTACCGGCGTAACATCCCAGAGCGGGTGGCCCAAGTGGCCCCCTTCCTGAAGCTGGACTCCGACCCGTACTTGGTGATAGCCGATGAGAGGCTGTGGTGGGTGCAGGACGCATACACCACCACCGATCGCTATCCCTATTCCTTGCCCAGCGACGAGGGGTTCAACTACATACGCAACAGCGTGAAGGTGGTGGTGGACGCCGCCAATGGCGATCTGCGCTTCTTCGTTGTGGACCCCACAGACCCGGTGGTGCAGATATACATGCAGGCCTTCCCCGACCTGTTCGAGCCAGTGGCTGAGCCTGATCCCTTCATGGCGCTGCCGGAGGGGTTGAGGTCCCACGTCCGCTATCCCATTGACCTTTTCGCCATCCAAGCTGAGCGGTACTTGCAGTACCACATGGAAGACCCCCAGGTGTTCTATCAGAAGGAGGACCAGTGGGCCTTTGGCAACGAGCTCTTCTTCGACGAACCCCAGGAGGTGAAGCCCTACTATGTCATCATGAGGCTGCCGGGCGAGGAGAAGGAGGAATTCGTCCTTATCATGCCCTTCACACCCTTCGATAAGAAGACCATGGTGGCGTGGATGGCGGCGAGGAACGACGTGCCCAACTACGGAGGACTACAGACATTCACTTTCGCCGGAAACGTCTCGGGACCGGAGCTGGTTGAGGCCCGTATAACCAATGACGATGACATCCGCTCGCGGCTGACCCTGCTCTGTCCCCCGGAGTCTTCCAGCATAATATGCATCCGCGGTAACCTGCTGGTGGTGCCTCTCACCTCGCAGGCGGATGAGGAAGGCAGCACCGTCCTGTATGTGGAGCCGCTGTTCATAAGGCCAGCCACAGAGGACTTCCCGCCGTTGAAGCAGGTGTTCGTGGCCGACGGCACATCGGTCGTGATGGCCGACACGCTGCAACAGGGAATCAACGAGTTGGTCAGCCTAGGTGAAGGGGGGGCAGGGGTCGAGCTTACGCTTCCCGATGCTTCCCCAGTGGCGACGCCAGCCCAGCCGGGAACCTCGGCCGTAGACTTTGGCGATCTGACCCCCGAGACGCAACAGCGCTTGGACGCCCTGCTTGACGATATACGTACACTAAGAGAGTCTCTCGCGGAACTGGAGAGGGAGATTGAAGAGGTTGCCGCACCAACCGAAGGGAGCACGCCATGACCAGCAACTGGATTGACATGGAAAAACAGTACTACATGTTCACCGTGCGCAGGCAGCCGGTGGTCATCGCCCGGGGTGAGGGCACACGAGCTTGGGACGTGGACGGTAAGGAGTACCTAGACTTCTGCGCCGGATGGGCGGTGAACAACCTAGGTCACTGCCACCCGGCCATCACTCAAGCCATCGTGGAGCAGGCCTCCACCCTGTTGCAGACCTCCAACCAGTTCTACACCCTGCCCCAGTTGCACCTCGCCCAACTGCTGGTGGAGAACAGCGCTATGGACAAGGTGTTCTTCAGCAACAGCGGAGCTGAGGCCAACGAGGGCGCCGTGAAGCTGGCGCGGAAGTATGGCAAGAAGAACCGGGACGGGGCCTACGAGGTAATCACGGCCCTCAGCTCCTTCCATGGGCGCACCCTGGGCATGGTGGCCGCCACAGGTCAGCCTCACTATCAAGAGGCTTGGCAACCCCTGACGCCGGGGTTCGTGCATGTCGACTTCAACGATTTCGAGGCTATTGTCGAGGCCACCACCGACCGCACCGCCGCCGTGTTCCTAGAGCCAGTGCAAGGAGAGGGTGGGGTCAACATCCCCGACGACGACTACCTGCCTCGTGTGCGGGAGTGGTGCGACTCCCAAGGCTTGCTCTTGGTGCTGGACGAGATACAGACGGGACTGGGTCGCCTTGGCACCCTGTTTGGCTACGAGTCCTTCGGCATTGAGCCGGACGCTATGACGCTGGCCAAGGGTCTGGGCGGCGGAGTGCCCATTGGGGCCTTCATGTCCAAGGACCAGTGCATGTCCTTGGAGCCCGGCGACCACGGCTCCACCTTCGGGGGCAATGCCCTGACCACGGCGGCAGCTCACGCCTCCACCAAGTTCATCATCGACAACGACATTCCGGCCAACGCAGTGGCCATGGGTGAGCGTCTCATGGGCGCACTGAACCAGCTGCGAGGCGAGTTCTCCTCCATCAGCGACGTCCGGGGCAAGGGCCTGCTCGTGGCCTTGGAGTTCGACGACAACATATCGGGGCGATTAGTGGCGCAGTGCAATGAGGAAGGGCTGCTGCTCAATCCCGTGAAGCCCAACGCTATCCGGTTCATGCCTCCCCTCAACATCACTCCGGAGGAAGTAGATCAAGGCGTGGAGCGACTAGAATCGGCGCTGCGTAAGCTGTAGGAGCCAAGAATAAAGGGCCAACACTCAAGGAGACGGTAACCGTGGCGCAACAGAAAATCGTGCTGGCCTACAGTGGCGGACTGGACACTTCGGTGGCCATCCGCTGGCTACAGGAGCACTACGATGCGGAAGTGGTCACCCTGACTATTGACCTCGGCATGGTGGACTTGGAGTCCATCCGGCAGAGGGCGTTGACCATCGGAGCGGTGAACGCTGTGGGGATTGACGGTCGGCAAGACTTGGTGCGGGAGCACCTGTTCCCTGCCCTGCAGGCCGGAGCCATCTACGAAGAGCAGTACCCCTTGGCCACGGCCTTGGGACGCCCCCTCATTGCCCGCTACTTGGTGGACGTGGCTCGAGCCGAAGGTGCCTACGCCATCGCCCACGGCTGCACCGGCAAGGGCAACGACCAAGTCCGGCTGGATGTCTCGACGGCGGCCTTGGCCCCCGATCTGCAGGTAGTGGCCCCAATACGTGAATGGGGCATGAACCGCGACGAGGAGCTGGAGTACGCCCGGCAACACAACATACCGGTCCAGCCCTCCAACTCTCGCTACTCGACGGATGAGAACCTCTGGGGGCGTAGCATAGAGGCAGGACCCTTGGAGGACCCGTGGCACGAGCCTACGGAAGACGTGTACATGTGGACCAAGCCTCTGCAGGATACGCCTGACGCCCCGACCTACGTTGACATCGAGTTCCTTAAGGGGCTGCCCATCGCCCTAGACGGCGAGGAGGTGGGCGGCGTGGACATGATTCACCAACTGAATGTGACGGCTGGCGAGCACGGCATCGGCCGTCTCGACCACTTGGAGAACCGTTTGGTGGGCATCAAGTCGCGAGAAGTCTACGAGGCCCCTGCAGCCGTTGTGCTGCACGCAGCCCATAAAGGGCTTGAGGCTCTGACCCTCTCCAAGGAGCAGGCGCGGCTCAAGGCGCGAATGGCCCAGGAATATGCTGACGTGGTGTACAACGGGCTTTGGTACACTGCCCACCGTCGCGATTTGGATACCTACGTGGCAAGCACGCAGCAATACGTTTCAGGCACCGTTCGGGTCAAGTTGCACAAGGGGACCTGCACCGTGGCAGGACGTCGCTCGCCCCACGCCCTCTACCGGCACGAACTTGCCACCTACGGGCAGGGCGATACCTTCGACCAGAGGGCAGCCGAGGGGTTCATCAGCATCTATGGTCTGCCTGTCCGTACCCAAGCGTCGGTCCACGGCGCGCTCGATGCAGTAGAATAGGCTGGAATCGCCCAGCCTATTCCAACTATGAGCAGCTACACAGTCTCCATCCACTATGACCGGCGCTTATATCGGCAGGACATTGCCGGTTCCATGGCGCACGCTCGGATGCTGGCCCGCCAAGGGATCATCGTGGACGATGACGCGCAGCTCATCGTGCAGGGGCTGGCGTCCATCCGCGACGAAATCGAGGACGGGCAGTTTCCTTGGCGGGACGAGCTGGAAGACGTCCACATGAACGTGGAGTCGCGGTTACACGAGATCATCGGTCCGACAGCGGGCAAGCTCCATACAGGACGCTCCCGTAATGACCAAGTGGCCGTGGACATGCGGATGTACGCCCGCCATGTGCTGGATGACACTTCTAAGGCTATCATCAAGCTGCAGAGGGCACTCGTACATCGGGCGGAAGTCCACTGCGAGGTGGTGATGCCTGGCTACACCCATATGCAGCGGGCACAGCCGGTGCTGCTGGCGCACCATCTACTGGCATACTTTCAGATGCTCCATCGGGACCGCGCCCGCATGAAGGAGTGCTACCGTCGCGTCAACGTGCTGCCCTTGGGCAGCGGTGCGCTGGCGGGGGTGCCCTATCCCATAGACCGGGACTGGGTGGCTGCGGAGTTGGGGTTCGACGGCGTGACGGCGAACAGCATGGACGCAGTCTCGGACCGCGACTATCTGCTGGACTTCCATGGGGCGGCGGCCACATGCATGATGCACCTGTCGCGCCTCAGCGAGGAGTTGGTGCTCTGGTCGTCTGCCGAGTTCGGCTATGTGGCCATGGCCCCGGAGTTCTCCACTGGCAGCAGCATCATGCCCCAGAAGCGCAACCCCGACTTCGCTGAAATCGCCCGCGGCAAGACGGGCCGGGTCTACGGCAGCCTTGTGGCGTTGTTGACCGTGATGAAGGGCCTTCCGCTGACCTACAATCGGGATATGCAAGAGGACAAGGAAGGCTTCTTCGACACTGCCGACACCCTGCTGGCCACGCTAGATGTGATGGCCTCGGTGATCTCCACCATGGAGGTGAAGGCGGAGCGCTTGGAGCAGGCGGCCGCCGACAGCTTCATGCTGGCCACCGACATGGCCGATTACCTTGTGGGCAAGGGAATGCCCTTCCGGCAGGCCCATGGTGTGGTGCGGGATTTGTGCGCCTATGCACATGAGCAGAACCGGACACTGGAGCAACTGCCTATGGAGGACTACCGTCGCTTCTCGGAGCTGTTCGAGGACAATGTTTACCGCATCACCCCGCGCAGTTCGGCGGAGGCCCGTAACGTCGTGGGCGGCACCGCCCCATCGCAGGTGCTGTCGGCCCTGGAGGAAGCCAAACAATGCTTGGGAGAAGAAGAATGAGCTCGTCCCAGCAGAAGATAAAGCTGGCCCCCTCCATCCTCTCAGCAGACTTTGGGCGCTTGGGGGAACAGGTGGCGGAGGTGGACCGGGCCGGGGCCGACTACATTCATGTGGACGTGATGGATGGTCGATTCGTTCCCAACCTGACCATCGGACCGGTGGTGGTGCAGGGAATCCGCGGCTCCACCAACCTGCCCTTGGACGTCCACATGATGGTGGTGGAGCCCGAGAGGCTGGTGGAGGACTTCGCCAAGGCAGGCGCCGACCATCTCATAGTGCAGGCTGAGGCGTGCCCGCATCTGCACCGTGTCCTGCAGCAAATCAGGGAGGTTGGGTGCAAGGCTGGAGTGGCCATCAATCCAGGCACCTCGCTGTCGGCTATCGAGGAAGTTCTGCCCTTGCTGGATGTGGTGCTAGTGATGTCGGTGAACCCGGGCTTTGGAGGCCAGAAGCTGATACCGGAGACAGTGGGCAAGGTGGTCCGCATGCGGCGCATATTGGACGAAGGCGGGTATTCCGCGGAGCTTCAGGTGGATGGCGGGGTGAACGAGGCGACGGCGCGCACCATGGTGGAAGCTGGGGCGACGGTTCTGGTGGCAGGCTCAGCGGTGTTCAACGATAAGGAGTCGGTAGCCGACGCCATGGACCGCCTGCGAGCAAGCCTTGAGGCATAGCCGGTTCTGGGTTAGCTCATTTATTCCGGCTGATGCCGGAATCCAAGGCCCCCTGCTAGGCCCGGGGCAGCTTGTGCTGTGTGCGCAGGCAGCGGGTGCAGATGGCAACCTTTTTCGTGCTGCCGTTGACCGTGGTGGTTACCTTGTGAATGTTGGGCATGAAGCGGGTGCGGGTGTGCCGCTTGGAGTGGCTGACGTTGTTACCCCACATCCCGATTTTGCCACATGTGTTGCACTTCATAATACCGGTTCCTGTTTGACCGCCCTTGGGGCCTTCGCTAGAATCCAACGAGAGCCTATCATACCAGCCGTATGGCGACAAGGCACGCGATTGTCTGTAGATCCTGAAACCTTGGGCGGTCCTGAGCTCAGGCGAGCTTTTGAGGCCGCCATCCGTTGTTTTGAGCGTTACCGCGATGCGATGAACGCGCTCAACGTGTTCCCCGTCCCCGATGGGGATACGGGCACCAACATGCTTCTTACTATGCGCCAAGCCGCCGGAGAGGGCGACCTAAGCGCTGAACCCACAGCGGCGGAGGTCTTGGGCCACATTGCTCGGGGCGCGTTCCTAGGAGCCCGTGGCAACAGCGGGGTCATCCTTTCCCAGTTCCTCAAAGGCTTGGCCCAAGGCAGCCACGACAAGGAGCGACTGACGGCAGCCGACATGGTGCATTCGCTTGAAGAAGCCTCGACTGCAGCCTATGCCTCCATGAGCAAGCCAGTGGAAGGGACCATGCTCACAGTGGCGCGGGAACTGGCGCAGGCTGGACGTCAAGCCTTGGATGGCGACGCCTCGCATCCCCTGTTGGTGTTGACGGCCGCCTCGGCAGGTGGCCGGGAGGCCTTGGCCAACACACCTGCGCTCCTGCCGGTATTGAAAGAGGCTGGAGTGGTGGATGCAGGAGGGCAGGGCATTGTACTTCTGATGGAAGCAATGACGGCGTGTCTGGCGGGCCAAGACGTGGACTCCATGGAGTTCGAGATGTGCCGGCCTGCCGATGGGACCTTGGACGGGGCCATCACCATCCACCAAGACTACTTGGACGCTGCCGAGCATGAGGAGTACGGCTTCTGCATCCAGTTCATGCTGGAGGGCGACGGCCTGCCCTTGGAAGAGTTACGGGAGTGGTGCGCCGAGGTCGGCAACTCCGTCGGCGTCGTCGGCGATAATTCCTTGGCCCGGGTACACCTGCACGCCCCCGACCCTGATGTGGTGCTAACACATGCGGGTTCCATAGGCACGGTGAGCGGTATCCGCGTTGACGATATGGACCAGCAGCGTGAGGGGTTCGTGGCCCACCACCGCGGACAGGCAGCGCAAGGGGAACTGGCAGTGGTGGCCGTTGCTCAAGGCGACGGATTCGCCGCGCTGTTCCGCGAACTGGGTTGCCGTGCCGTGGTGCCCGGTGGCCAGAGCATGAATCCCAGCACCGAGCAGTTGCTCAACGCGGTGAAATGGCTGGGGGACAATGTGGTGCTTTTGCCCAACAACGGCAACGTAGTGGCCACAGCCAATCAGGCGGCGCAGGCCCATGGGCCGGGACTGCATGTTGTTCCGTCAAAGACGCTGACCCAAGGCATCTCAGCCCTGCTGGCCTTCAACGAAACAGAACCGCTGGAACGCAACTTAGAGGCGATGAACGAGGCCTTGGGAACGGTTGTCACCCTGGAAGTGACCCAAGCGGTGCGTTCCACCAGCGTATCCGGTGTGCCGGTGCAGGCTGGCCAGTTCATCGCTCTGAGAGACGACGAACTGGTGGCAGCAAGTGACTCAGCCAATGCGGTGCTTGTCGAAGCTCTGTTGAAGGGCGACGACATCTCGGGGTGCCATGTGACCCTCTATTGGGGGGCTGACATGCAGGAAGCCAACGCGATGGAGACTGCCAGACTCCTGACCGCCGATGGAAGGGATGTGGAGGTGGAGGTCCACTACGGCGGACAACCCTTCTACCATTACATAGCTTCGCTGGAGTGACGATATCCTATGGCTGTTACCATCGTTACCGATAGCTCGTGCGACGTGCCCCAAGAGTTGTTGCAGCAGACGGACATTCGCGTCGTCCCCTGCAGCGTCAGCTTTGGCGATCGCACCTACCGCGACGGGATAGACATTGACCGGGCGCAGTTCTACGAGATGCTGACGGGAGGCACGGTTTTCCCCACCACCTCTCAGCCTGCGGTATCTGAGTTCCAAGAGCTGTTTTCCACAATTCGAGAAGAGGGGCAGGAAGTAGTCTCGGTGCTGCTCTCTGGGAAGCTGAGTGCCACCGTGAACTCCGCCACCCAAGCGAAGAGCGCATTGGATGCGAACGGGCCCATCGAAATCATTGACTCTGAACAGACCTCCATGGGCTTGGGATTCATGGCCTTGGAGGCGGCCAAGCTGGCGTCGGAGGACGCATCCATGGAAGAAGTGGTGGCCCGAGTGCTGCAACTGCGGGCCCGTACCCACACCTTCGCTATGCTGGATACGGCAGAGTACCTGCGACGTGGAGGGCGGGCCGGCAGGGCCCAGAGCTTCTTGGTGTCGGCGCTGCAATTCAAGCCCATCGTCACCATCAGTGAGGGCGTGACCGCTCCCGTGGCGCGCCCCCGTACTCGACGTAAAGGGTTGGACGAGGTAGCGGCTAGGTTGCGCGACCTTGGACCCCTCCAGCATGCCGCTGTGATGTATACCACCGATCGGGAGGATGCCGAGGCCATAGGCGAACGCATCGCCTTGGACGCTAATGTTGAAGTCATTCGAGCCCGCTTCAGCCCGGTCTTGGGGTCCCATCTGGGACCGCGCGCCTTGGGGGTGTCCGTGGTCAGGGCAGGCTAGCTCCGCCTCCTTTGAATCCTCGGTTGAGGGCGGCGGTGGTGTTAAACTGGCGGGGAAATGGCGGTTACGAAAGAGCTCCAAACCACCTTTGACCTCCAGTCGTTCCGCAAGGTACTGGAGCTGGAGCGTAGCAAGGGCTACGCCGACGGCTCCGTCATGGGGGGCTTGGACGGCTATCTGAAGCGCTGGGCACCGGAACTGGCCGCCTTGCTGGGAGACCCCTCGCTGGCGCCACGCTTGGCCCAACCCCAGTACCGAGATGCTGACTTGGCTCGGCGCGAGAGGCTGGTCGGCCGATTATTCGAACTGATCGAAGTGGCCTCCGTTGGGGCAGATGACCGGGAGCACGAGGAGCCGCCCGAACACCCGCCTGAGTCGCCTGCTGAATCCAAGCCCACTGCGCGTACCAAGAGCAATAGCAAGGCTTCGACGAAATCCGGCGCGGGCTTGGACTCTCCCGTCACGCTGGTGAAGGGCATAAACTCGCGCACCGCCGGTAGGATGAAACGCTTGGAAGTGGAGACTGTGCGGGACCTTCTCTACTTCTTCCCACGGCGCCACGAGGACTATGCGGCCCTTTCTAAAATCAGCGAGTTGAGGCCGGGTGAGACTCACACTATCCAAGGGACGGTCTGGGAGGCTCGGGAGTCGGTGCGGGGGATGCGCAACCTCAAGTGCACCGAGGCAGTGGTCAGCGATGAGACGGGGAACGTGAGGGTTACCTTTTTCGGGAACCCCTACATTGCTAAGAAGATGCGCACCAACAGCCGTGTGACTCTAAGCGGGCGCGTGGAGGTGTTCAAGGGCCAACTGGAATTCCAGTCGCCGGAGTATGAGTTCATCGACCAACAAGATGAGATGCTGAATGCTGGCCGCCTCGTGCCAGTGTACTCGCTCACTGAGGGGCTGGCGCAGCGCACATTGCGACGTCTCACATGGCAGGCCTTGGAGCGTTGGCTAAAGAGTGTTGAGGACGGTCTAGACTCGGAGTTCCGGGCCAGCAACGGACTGATGGAGCTGGCACGAGCCATCTCCGAGACCCACTACCCCTCGGACCGGGAGATGCTGGAAGAGGCGCGGCGCAGGCTGGCCTTCGACGAATTGCTGGTGATGCAATTGGCGGTGCTTCTCCGGCGTGGCGCCATGAGCGCCTTCATTCCCGGCACGCCCATCCCTCAGGATGCGCCAGCGGTGTCCAACTTCATCGCCGGACTGCCCTTCCCCTTGACCGACGCCCAGAAGCGGTGCATGGCCGAAATCGGTGAGGCCATGGAGCGCAGTGGAGCGCCTATGGACCGGTTGCTGCAAGGCGACGTGGGCAGCGGCAAGACTGTTGTAGCGCTGGCTGCCCTGCTCGCCGCCGTGTCATCAGGTTTCCAAGGCGCCATCATGGCACCCACCGAGGTGCTGGCGGAACAGCACTTCAACACGGTCGCCGCATTGCTGGGTGGCCTTAAGACTTCCGGTGCCCAAGAAACCGTCTTTTCGGTGCGCCTAGAACCGCTATCGGAGCCGGTGTCGGTGGGACTGCTGGTGGGTAGCGCCACCGCGGCGATGAAGCGGGAGATCCGTCGCAGGCTTTCTGAAGGGACGCTCGACATCGTCATCGGCACCCATGCGTTGATACAGGACCAGGTGAAGATACCCCAATTGGCCTTGGCTGTGGTGGATGAACAGCACCGCTTTGGAGTGTTGCAGAGGGCGGCCCTGCGAGACTCCAGCGAGCACAACCCGCACCTGCTGGTCATGTCGGCCACGCCCATACCCCGCACCTTGGCCATGACCCTCTATGGCGAGCTCAACATCTCGACCATCGACGAGATGCCGCCGGGCCGCGAGCCAGTGCGCACAGGTTGGGTGCCAACCTACAAGCGGGACGACGCCTACCGCTTCGTGCGTCAGGAAGCGGTAGGCGGGCGCCAGGCCTTCGTCGTGTGCCCCCTAATCGAAGAGTCGGAGTCGGTCGAGGCCCGCGCGGCATCGGTGGAGTACGAACGGTTGTCGCAGCAGGTGTTCCCCGACCTGCGTTTGGGGCTGCTGCATGGCCGTATGCGTCCGGCAGCCAAGGAAGAGGTGATGCGCAGCTTCCGCGATGGCGGTCTGGACATCTTGGTATCGACGCCAGTGGTGGAGGTGGGCATCGATGTCCCCAACGCATCGGTGATGCTGGTGGAAGGGGCCGACAGGTTCGGTCTGGCCCAGTTGCACCAGTTCCGTGGCCGAGTGGGCCGTGGTCAACACCAGAGCTACTGCCTGCTCCTAGCCGACGACCCAGGAAACGAGGCCAAGCAGCGCTTGGAGGCGGTGGCCAGCATCCAGGATGGTTTCAAGTTGGCCGAGGTGGACTTGGAGTTGCGAGGGCCGGGCGACTTCTTCGGAACCCGCCAGAGTGGCCTTCCCTCGTTGCACATGGCCCGTCTCTCCGACACCGACCTGCTATCCAAGGCCCGCGAATACGCCTCAACGGTGCTAGGGCAAGACCCCACCCTGGAGGCCCCGCAGAACCGGCCTCTGGCGGCGCAGGTAGGACGCTTTCTGCAGGAGGCCGTCTCGGATGCGGGTTAGGGGGGCTGTCTCATCCGCAACTGCTATGAAAATAACCCCCAACCCCTCAGCAATCGGCCGCTTCCCTCATTCCCGCGCAGGCGGGAATCCACGGCCCGGACGCAGTCTCGGAACAACCTGATACCGGAATACGCCACGCTGCCCGCTGCCCGCTGCTCGTCAGCCTAAGCCGGATCTGGTAAGACGGCAACACGGGTTCTTGCCCATCTGTGGAGGAATGACGGAGCGGCGAATGGCTGCGGACATGAAGTATATCCTCACGGGCGATAGCTCTCAGCCCGTATCGGTGGCAATAATAGAAGGGCTATCGAACTGGCGGCTGGGTATAATGCCCGATGAGGGAATTGTATTTATGGATAGCGAATTGATTCGCGAGACTATCCTGACCCGAGTGGCAGGGGCCTTCGAGAGACTCCGCGCTCAGGGGGTGTTGAGCGTGGACGCTCCCGATGGGATTGCGGTGGAGCGTCCTTCCAACGCCGGCAACGGCGACTTCTCCACCAGCTTGGCCCTGCGGCTGGCCCGTCCGGCTCGACGTAATCCCCTTGAGATTGCCCAAGCCTTGGCCGAGCAGGTGGAGCTGGGTGACGAGTTGGCGGAGGTGTGGGCGGCGCCTCCGGGGTTCGTCAACTTCCGGCTTAGCGATGCTTGGCTGGCGCAGCAGGTGGAGGCCGTGCGCAACGCCGGGGATGACTATGGCTCGGTGAACTTAGGCAGCGGGCAGCCTGTGATGGTGGAATTCGTCAGCGTCAACCCCACGGGCCCGGTGCATGTGGGCCATACTAGGGGGGCGGTGCTGGGTTCTGCCCTAGCCAAGGTGCTACAGGCCGCGGGCTACGATGTGACCCGCGAGTACTACGTCAACGACACAGGCAACCAGATGGAGGCCTTCTATGCCTCACTGCTGGCCCGGTACCGGCAAGCGCTGGGCGTTGAGGCGGAGCTGCCCGAGGGCGGCTATCAGGGCGAGTACGTGGCCGATTTGGCCCGCGAATTGGTGGAACAGGAGGGCGACCGCTACCTGCAACTTTCCACCGATGAGGCGCTGGGCGAAATCGCCCCGCTGGGCAGGCAGAAGATGGTCGACCTGATACGCGACGACTTGGAGCAAATCGGCGTCGAGTTCGACAACTGGTTCAGCGAAGGCAGCCTGTACCGTGGGGACGAGTACGAGTCGGCGATGGGCTTGCTGCGTTCCCGCGGGTATGTGCTGAAGGAGGACGGCGCGGTCTGGTTCGCATCCAAGGCCTTGGGGCAGGACAAGGACAACGTGCTGGTGCGTTCCAACGGCTCCCCAACCTACTTCGCCTCCGACGTAGCCTACCACTACAACAAGTTCGCCCGGCGCGGGTTCCAGCAGGTCATCGATATCTGGGGCGCAGACCACCAAGGCCATGTGCCACGTATGAAAGCCGCCATGGAGGCCATGGACATCGACCCCGACCGGTTGACCATCATGATTTCGCAGATGGTGACCCTAAAACGGGGCGACGAGACGGTGCGGGCTTCCAAGCGTACCGGCCAGTTCATCACCCTGCGGGAGCTGGTGGAAGAGGTGGGGTCCGATGCCTGCCGCTACAACTTCCTCGCCCGCACCCCCAGCACTCAGATGGACTTCGACATGGAGTTGGCCAAGCGGGAGGGACTGGACAACCCGGTCTACTACCTCCAGTACGGCTACTCCCGCATCGCCAGCATACTGAAGAACGCCCAAGAGCGGGGCATCGACTGGTCAGGGGGCGATGTGTCGCTGCTCCAACACTCAGCGGAGATGGGGCTGATACGCAAGCTGTTGGTGCTGCCTGAGCTGGTGGAGAGCATGGCGCGGACCTTGGAGCCGCACCATCTCCCTCACTACACACTGGAGCTGGCCATGGCGTTCCACTCCTTCTACGAGAACTGTCGGGTGCTGTCGTCGGAGCTCGCCGACCACGAGATGGTGCTGGCCCGTCTGAAGCTGACGGAGGCTGCGAGGGTGGTGATGGCGAGGTGCTTGGGGCTGATGGGGATGTCGGCCCCGGAGCGCATGTGAGCCGGATTTCGTATCGAAAAAATGTTGCCGACCCAAGCACCCCGATGCTAATATCAGATATGAGAACTGGGGATTAGTCTAGCGGTAGGACGCCTGACTCTGGATCAGGTAGCCCTGGTTCGAATCCAGGATCCCCAGCCAAGCAATGGCGCATTCGTCTAGTGGACTAGGACGCCGCCCTCTCAAGGCGGAGATCGCGGGTTCGAACCCCGCATGCGCCACCACCTTCTGCCTGTCCCTATTCGTAATGTGCCTTTCCCCCATCACGGCCCCGTGTACAACTCCGTATCCGGGTGAAACTGGAACCATCCGAACCAGAACGACATGTGCGTGGGTATGCGCGCAAGCCTTTCCGACCCGTCTGTCGTGTTGACAAGGAACCCCTCGGTCACTCGCCATGTCCCACCGTCGGCGTCCCCTATCACTGCCGGAATGCCGAGTTCACCGCCGCCGTCGTTCGGCGCCAGCTCGAAAGACCTGCCCCCGCGGTAGTAGGCCCTCGCGCCCTCGCTTGCGGCCGACCCCAGCACCAGTATCTCCTCGCCTCCCACCACGTCGTTGACTATACGGTGCTCCCGCAGGGCTTCTGAGGAGTAGGCCTTGTAGCTGTCGTTTAGCCGGACCCCCAGCACGACTTCCTTTGTCTCAAGCCGGTCGTCCCGGTCAGGGACGGGGAACATCGTGTCGGGCGCGTTGAAGTACTTGTAGTAGATGGCCCCAGGGTCCTCCTCAGGCGCGTAGAACTCGGCGGGATACACGCCCGTCTCCTGATGCAGCACCGTGGTGTCGGGATGAAGCTCCAGCCACTCCTCCCAAGTCGTGAGCATGACCGGGAAGAAGTCGAGCTTTATCCCCGAGTCCCACAACGGTCCTATGACCGGCTCGCTCGTAAGCTGGTTCCAGAGGGAGTTGGTCAGCCGGTCGTACATGACCTTGTTGCTGCGGTACAGCATCCCGGATGTCCCGAAGGTTGTCGGCTCTCCGTTGATCTTGGCGGAATACACGATTCCGGTGCCGCAGAGCGTTCAATAGGCCAATGCGATGGGTTCGCCCCCCAGCACGTCGTTGGCCATCTCATGGGCGTTCACGATGCGCAGCGGATACGCCCTGTGGTCTCCGTTGATGGACACTCCGAAGACCCGGTCGCTCGGCTGCAGATAGTCCTGCTCGTCCGCATAAACCACCGGCGCGTTTTGAAGGTCGGGGATACCGTCGGGCCGGACCCCTCCCCACGCGATCTCGGATAGGTTTATGCGCGAGCCTTGCTCAGCCGGAGCCAGGAACTCCCCGAACCTTGGGTCGACCTGGCTCATGAGAGCGATCTTCCACTGCAAATACCCATCAGGGGGAGCGTACTGGTCGGCGTTCTTGGCCAGCCACTCCATCCACTCATGCCAAGCGCGCGAGGCGCTCTCGGACTCCCGACCCGTTATCGCGGAGATGGCTGTGTCGGTCTCTATCGGCAACCCAGGGCCCCACAAGAAGCGGAGCACCTCAATCATCACGGGGACCATCGACTTGTCGTTGTTGGCGACAGCGAGTGAGATGGCTTGGCGCGTGTTGTCGGGGTCGTGGCCCGGACCCGAGAAGAGCCGGAACATGTTCTCAGTGGAGTCGTAGTCCACCCCGGAACTCGGCGCCTGCACCGCCGAAGGCTTGGACGTCGCTATTGGGGTCAGCGCAGCCGTCCCAGTCTGTGTCGGTGCAGCGTGTGTCGGTGAAGCCGCCGGTGCGCTCTCGAGCGGTCCGGCTGGCTCCCCCATACCGGAGCAGGCCACGGCAACGGCCGCCATGAACCCAGCTGCCAGCCATCCGAAATGGCGCAAGCCCCTATTCACGGGAGTCCTTCCTAGCACATTTTGACCTGCCCCCGACAGTTGTAAACACGGCCATGTCACTCCGGCAAGGGTAGGCGGAAGGGTTGGAAGCGAGGACGTGCCACTTGCTGAACTCTATTATCAGGACCTCCCACCGAAACGTTCGCAGCACAGCCTCCTTAGGCCCGCCACTCCTCCTGTCTAGATATACTATACTGGGAACTGCCCCCATAACCGCCCGGTGAGGCGCAAGCCGGAGTTGTGGCGAGCGGCAGGACGATGCATGGTCCGACAGAGTGAATCACCTGTGACGACTGGCGAGCAGCGGTACGCGGCCCTTCTTCGAGGCGTCAACGTCGGCGGCAAGAACAAGCTGCCGATGGCGGATCTGAGAGACATCTTCACTGCGGCTGGTTGCGCGGCGGTGCAGACCTACATTCAGAGCGGGAACGTCGTGTTCGAAGCAGCGCCGGACATGGCCGGACGGGTGCCTGAGATTGTGACTCGGACCATTCGCCAGCGGTTTGACTACGAGATCCCAGTCGTCGTGCGTTCGAGTGATGAACTGCGACAGGTCGCAGCCTCAAGCCCCTTCGATACCTCCGGCGATCCGCGATTTCTACATGTGGCATTTCTCGAGGACGCGCCCAGCGCAGAAGCGGTATCCCGTCTCGACCCGGAGCGTTCCCCGCCGGATGCGTTTACGGTGCGAGGGCGCAACGTCTACCTGCACTACCCCAATGGCGTCGCCCGCAGCAAGCTGACGAACGACTACCTTGCTGCGCAGTTGCAGACCGCGAGTACCATGCGGAACTGGCGGACCGTCCTCACACTGCTGGCGATGGTCGACGCACCGTAGTGGTATCGAGCTATACAATGAGATGATGATAGCCACGAGGACGGAGCCCGCCACCAAGAACTGCGTGGATGCCCTCGCCGAGTGCTAGCGGCTCCTAGGGTTGGGGAAGGCGCGGGCCAGCACAGCGATGTGCTGAGCCAGGCCCATTACTCCTCCACAGAACGAATCGTCCTTCACGCTGAGGTCCAGCGCTTACAGGTAGGTGAACCGATGAGGTGGAACTTCAGGGTGTTCTTCGTGTTCCTAGCCTTGTTGTTGGCTATGGGCGTTGCGTGCGGCGGGGGGTTGGAATCTTCCGAAGAGCACGCGCTCTCCGTCCAGACCCAGTCGGACTCGCGCCCGGCGGCGACGCCACGCCCCGGGGCGGTACCAGCCGCGGCTCCCACTCCGGCTTCCGCAAGTGCGCCAACCCCGCCTCCGCAGTTGTCTGGAGATACGCTCCAATCTGGAGAGCGGCTTGCGGGCGAGGGCAGCGGGCGAGTCCTGCCAGCCCTCCTCCCGCAGAACCGCATCATCGTCCACACGGCGCGTATATCGCTGGTCGTGGATGACGTGGCCCAGGCGGTCGACAGCATCGCCGATGTGGCCAGCGGGCTGGGTGGTTGGGTGGTCAACTCAGACCGAGCGTCCAAGCACAGCGGGAGCATCGCCATTCGTGTGCCAGCGCAGGCACTGGACCAAGCGTTCCTACAAGTGGAGGCCCTAGCCTTGGAGGTCGAGTCTCGCGCGATCGCCAGCGACGACGTCACCGACGAGTATGTCGACAGCCAGTCCAGGCTAATCAGCATGCGGGCGACTGAGGAGCGGCTGCTGTCGTTCCTAGAACGGGCTGGGGAAATGGAAGATGCCCTGCTCGTGCAGAGGAAGATTTCCCAGCTCCAGCAGCAGATCGAAGCGACACAGGGGCGGCTGAATTTCCTCGAACAGACGGCAGCCTACTCCCTGATCGAGGTCTACCTGAAGCTTACCTCCGAGGTCATAGACGTAGACGCTGGGGGGGACATGGCGGTCCGGGTTGGGCAGGTGGCCCGTTTCCGGGCGTCCTTCACCGCGCCCCGCGACATCAACGATTTCTCGTTCACTTGGGACTTCGGCGATGGCGAGTCGATTTCCGGCAATGGCACTGTGCTCCGGCCTGAAGGGCACCGGGTCACGGCCACCGTCAACCACATCTACGACGACGACCGCGATTCCCCTTATATCGTGACCGTGCAACTGAACGGCACCGGAGAGGGCGGAATCGCCGAGGGTTCCGACTCCATCGAAGTCGCGGTGAGCCATGTGCCCACCATCGAGGTGTTCGCCGGGGAAGACCTGACGGTGGAAGAGGGCGACGACATGGACTACACCGCCTCTTTCACCCGCCCCTCCGAGCTTTGGGACTACCAGTACGTGTGGGACTTTGGCGACGGGTCACCCACGGTGACGGGCAGCCTCGCCGAGGGAGTCACTCGTGTGGACACGACCCACGCATTCCGCGACTTCCGGCCTACACCCTACACGGCTACGCTCACAGTGACCGCCACGAGCGACGTAGGACAGGTTTCCGGCTCCGGCTCTTTCTCAGTGCGTGTCACCGTGTCCGAGGGTCTCTTGGTGTGGGGTTGGGATGTCGGCGAGACGGCTAGGAGCGCAGTGCGGGCGCTGGCGGGCATCGCATGGGTGGCCACAACGGTGGCCATCTGGGTCGGCATCCTCAGCCCCGTAATTCTGGTAATAATCGTCGCGGTGTACCTCATCAGGCGCTATGGCCACAGGCTGAACCTTGGCGGACCTAGGGGAGGCCGGACTGTCCGCCGTCGCTCGCGGACAGCATGGGAGGAACCCATGGGTGAAGAGCAGCCCGTGACAGGTGAAGAGGCCTCACCCGCAGACGGAGAACCAGGGTCTACAGGTGGACAACCGCCCGCTGGTGAACGGTGAACCTAGGGTTTAGGTCTTGTTGAAAGGGGTTTGAAATGCCGGAAGTAGCTCAAAGGTGGGGCTTTGACATCGGGCTGGTGGCGATGGGCCACAATGCCATTGGCGGCGCGGCTGTGGCTTTCTGGAACGCCATGGGCATGATAGCGGTGGCTGTTGTGAACGCCATGGGGTTGGTGACCTTCAGCCCCGTCAACTCAATGGGCTTGGTGGCGGTAGGCGGAGTGAACTCCGTTGGTATAGTGGCCGTAGTCGGGGTGAACGCGACAGGCGTGGTGGCCATCGGCGGCGTAAACGCCTTCGGCATCGTCGCCGTCGGCGGGAAGAGCAGCAAGAGCCTGCTGCCAGTATCCTGAGGCCTAGTTGCCTCAGCAGATTGACAGGCCTATCTCCTGGAGGTCGTCCTGGATCAGGTCCTGCCAGTCCTTCGGTATGCAGCCCGTTAGCCGGTTGGTGCCGCCCAGCTTTACCCGGCTGGAAATGGGAAGATCATTCAGGACTGATGGGATGGGCCCACTCAACTGGTTGTCCGATAAGTCCAGCGCTCCAAGGCTCACCAGGTTGCCCAGCTCCGGTGGAATGACTCCCTCCAGCCGGTTGGCGGCAAGATCCAGGTCCGTAAGGTTTCCAAGGTTGCCCAACTCTTTAGGAATGTTTCCACTCAACTGGTTTTGCTCTAAGTCCACCAATCGAAGCCTGCTGAGGCTGCCCAATTCCGGCGGAATCTCCCCGCTCAGCATGTTGTTCTCCATGTGTAGGAACTCCAGATTGGAGAGACCTCCAAATTCTGGCGGTATCGGCCCGCTAAACTCGTTGCCCGCGAGGTACAGGACCCGCAGGTTGGTAAGGCTGCCCAGTGATGCAGGGAGTTCCCCGGAGAACTGGTTGCCCAACGCCTCCAGCACCTCCAAGTTCTGTAGTTCGCCCAGTTCGGCAGGAATCGGCCCGTTGAACCTGTTGGCGTTCAGCCATATCTCCCGCAGGTTGGAAAGCTGGCCAAGTTCGGAGGGAACCTTCCCGGTCAGCATGTTCTCTTCCAAGTGGAGGACTTGCAGTTGGGAGAGATTCTCCACCTCCGCGGGCAAAACCCCACTCAACCCGTTCGCCCGCAAGTCCAGTGTTGCCACGCGACCGCGGCCATCCGTCGTAACTCCGTGCCACTCACCCACACTCTTGTCACTGAGCCAATTGCCGTCGCTTTTCCAACTCTCGCCATCCGTGGCCCGGTAAAGAGCGACCAGCGCGTCTCTGTCGGCTTCCACCGCGGCGTCAGGGGTGACAGAGGTTGCATCGCCTCCCGAGGATTGCTCGCTGCAAGCTACCAGCAACATGACAATGGCCAGACACGCCATGGCTTGGGCAACTCGCAAGTTGTAAGGCAGGCGTCCGGAGGCCACATGCACTACCCCACCTCACCCTGCACCCACGCCCTGATCAGGTGGTGCGCAATCGCCAGCGGCTCCGGTATCGTGAGCACTTCGCTCTCCTTCCGCAAGGCCCGCTCTACCTCATCCCTTGGGAACCAGCGGACGTCCGCCATCTCGCCGTAGTCGATGGAAATATTGGTAGTGGCCGCCTCCGCGTGGCTTCCGATCATCAGCGAGTAGGGGAAGGGCCATGGCTGGGAGGAGTGGTACCGCACGTTGCGTACTTGGATGCCCGCCTCCTCCATCACCTCGCGGGCCACTGCCTCCTCCATGGACTCGCCTTGGTCCAGGAAACCTGCTAGCGCGGAGTACCGGTTGGTGGGCTGGCGACGTCCCGCGGAGCGCCCCATCAGGCAGCGGTCGCCGTCTAGCACCAGCGATATCACCACTGGGTCGGTGCGGGGGTAATGCTCGGTATTGCAGTCGGAGCACTGGCGCACCTGCCCTCCACGCTTGATAAAGGTAGGGTGTCCGCAGATGGAGCAGAAGCCATGGCGGCTGTGCCAGATGACTTGGGAGCGGGCTTGGGCCACTATCCCCGTCTCCACATCGGTGAGCAGGTCCGTGGCGGAGCGGGCATCGACAAATCGACGCCCGTCGCTCTCCAGATCAGCCGTCGCTTGGGAAACATCAATGGTGAAGTAGCCCACCCCGTCCAGCAGCCCGAGGAACAGCGGAGTGGCGTCAACACCCAACTGCCCCACCTCCTCCGTGGTCAGCCAACCCAAGCCCCCTTGGCCGCCGTCCGATGCAGGCAGGTCCAACACCGGTACATTCGAGTCTCGCAGCGGCAGGAACTTGCTAGATGGGTTGGCCAGCATGTCGGCGAGCCACTGATCGTCTCGCCTCTCGTGGTCGCCGCGGTCCAAGGGGTTGCTGGAGTAGACGTGTGCCATGCCCAATTGCGCGCTCCTTACGTTCCGTTGGCTCCACAGGATTCGTCAGGAGCCAGAAATCATCGCGCTAGTTTAAGCCAAGTGGCCAACGCGCGGTATGCCTGACGGCTCGCAATTGGCTGCATCCTTTGACGCCCTCGCCCATGCCACCTAGAATACCCCTAATCCGATCCGGGAGGTGGGTCAATGTCAGCAGCACATACTATCTGTCTAGGCACCATTGGCAGTGGCATCTGGCGTAGCGAGGATGGTGGCCAGAGCTGGGCCAATATCCGTGACGGCATCTGGAACGACAGCAACATCTACTCCTTGACGGCTGACCCCACGGACTCCCGCGTTATTTACGCGGGCACCCAAGAGGGCATCTTCCGCAGCGACGACCGGGCCGTCAGCTTCCGCAAGCTGGAGGGCCCCTTGGACAACTACCAAGTGTGGGCCATCGCCGTGGACCCCAGCGACCCCACCACGGTTATGGCGGGCTGCGGCCCCAGCGCCTTCTTCCGCACCCGCGACGCTGGGCGCACTTGGGAGAAGATGAACGTGCCATTGGCCGAGAGCTGCCCCAACGTCCGCGAGCCCCGGGCCACGGCTCTGGTGATCGACCCCAACGACAGCCGTATCGTCTGGGCGGGCATCGAGGTCGACGGAGTGCGTCGCAGCCTCGACGGCGGCGACAGCTGGACGCCCATCGGCGCCACCGCCATGGGCGAGGCCGACATCGGCGAGGGCATCTGGGACCCCGACATCCACGACATCGTGGTGACCCGTGGCGCTCCGTCGATGGTAATCACCAGCACCCCCAAAGAGATTTTCACCAGCACCGACCTCGGCGAGAGCTGGAGTCCCCTGAAGGTGAAGGAGTCCTTCCCCACCATGTACTGCCGTCCCATGGCCTTGAAGGAGAACGACTCGAGCGTGCTCTTTGTGGGCAACGGCGACGGTCCCTTCGGCGACACCGGCTCCATCCAGCGCTCCAAGGACCAAGGCCAGACGTGGGAGACCTGCAACCTGCCGGTGGAGCCCAACACGGGCATCTGGCGCTTCGCCACCCACGCCTCCGACCCCGACATGGTCTACGCCTGCAGCCACTTCGGCCAAGTCTACGCCAGCCACGACGGCGGCGACGCCTGGAACAAGCTGCGCCGCGACTTCGGCGAAATCTGGACGATGACCGTTACGCCGAACTAGGGGCAGCAAGAACTCTCGCAGCTCAGAGAGGGCGGGGTCTGGCGGCCGTGCGGTCAGGAGACCCCGCCCTCTCATGTATCCTTGCGTCTCCGGACTCGGGAAGAATTGCTGTAGGCCACATGAGGATATATTCCAGGAGCACACTCCGAGATTTCTGGTTATCTCATGCGGACTCCGAGTTAGCGTTACGGGAATGGTATGCGGCGGTGACGGCCGCCGATTGGCAATCGCCTGCTCAAGTCCTCGCGCGATTCCCTACTGCCAGTGTTGTAGGTAGTGATCGTGTAATATTCAGGATAAGGGGCAACGAATACAGGCTGATAGTGGAGATAGCCTACGAACGACGAAGGGTTTACATACGCTTCGTCGGTACCCACGCAGAATACAACCGCATCAGAGTGGGAGAGGTCTAAACATGGTCGAGATTAGCCCGATCCGCAACGAAGCAGACTACCGAGACAAACTAGCTAGGCTTGGCGAGATTTTTCTGGCAGAAGAAGGTACGACCGAGGGTGATGAGAGGGAGATTCTTTGTGCCCTAGTGGGAACTTACGAGGACGAGCACTACCCCATAAACCCCCCTATAGACCCCATAGCGTCCATCGAATTCCATATGGACCAGCGCAACTTGACCCTGGAAGACTTGGCACCCTGCTTCGGTAGCGTGGATAAGGCCCGCAAGGTCATGGCCCGGAAAGATGACATCACCTTGCCAATGGCCCGGGCACTGCATAAGCATCTGGGTATATCGGCCGAGACCCTGCTTCAACCCGTGGGTCAGGAGTTTGACCGTGGGAGTGATTTGACGCCGAAAGCCTGAGCAAGCCGAGGCAGGATTTCGGGAATATTGGGCTACGGTTCCTACGCCGAATATGCGAGATATGTCGTTGGCTAGCCCTGGGGAGATGCCGCGATCCAAGACTTTGGGAGGAACGTTGGCGACAGTAGATGACATGGAACGGGGGGAGGATGTAATCCTACCTGCGTCAGACGCTGTAAAAACGTGGCACGTTCAATTCCTAGAAGGGGCCCAATTCACCGAGGAACAATTGGAGCTCGCGATGATAGTGGTGCCTGAGTTGCTCGACCCCGCACCGTTCTATGTAGGTCGCCAGCTACCTACTGATTCCGGTCCACTTGATTTGATTGGCTTCGGAGAGTACGGATTCCTGACGGTATACGAACTTAAGGCAGGTAGAATCAGGCGCGATGCACTAGCTCAGGTTGCCGACTATGCAGCTGCTATCCGCGATATGAATGCGGAAGACCTTACGTGGCACCTGGTCACTCACTCTGGGGTTCCTCGTTCTGGCATTGGTCGGTTCTGGAAGCCCGAAGGAATCTTGGACATGGTCAAGAGGGCTTGGCAATACGGCAAGGTAGTTCCTAGAGTAGTTGTGGGAACGAGCTACGGGCCAGCTGTAGCGCGATTGGCGAAGGATATGGAAGCGACCCTTTACACAGTCAACGATCTTTGTGAAGAGTATTGCAAACGCCTAGCCGCCTCCCCCTAGAACAGCCTGATTGCGCCAGCAGTGGATTGCATATGCGGGGTTGCGGGGTCTGCGATAGTTTGATGCCTTCCCTCAGTAAGTTTCTAACCCGTGCCCTGCCCCGCATGTGCTACCCTCCCCCCAAACACCACCACCACTAGGGGGACACACCCATGAGTCTGCGGGTTGGCATCGACATCGGCGGCACCTTCACCGACTTGGCGGTGGTGGATGAGGAGACCGGCGAGACGTCGGTTATCAAGGTGCCCTCCACGCCCAGCGACTACGCGTCGGGTGTGATTGATGCCTTGGGCTCGGCGGGAAGTGGGCCGGAGGTCGGGTTTCTGGCTCATGCCACTACCGTCGTCACCAACGCCATCCTGGAGTCCAAGGGGGCCCGTACTGCGCTGGTCACCACGCGAGGGTTCCGGGATGTGCTGGAGATACGGAGGCAAGCGCGCGCCGAGCTGTACGACATGTTCCAGCCGCCGCCCCAGATGCTGGTGCCACGACACATGCGTCTTGAGGTGACCGAGCGTGTGGACGCCCAAGGACAGGTGACCACGCCTCTGGCCGTAGAAGAGCTGGACCCCCTCGTGGCCTTCCTAGAGGCCCACCAAGTGGAGGCAGTGGCTGTCTGCCTGCTGTTCTCCTTCCTCAACCCCGGCCACGAGCGGACCATCGGTGAGGCCCTGCGCAGCCGTCTGCCGGGGGTCAAAGTGTTCCTGTCCAGTGAGGTGCTGCCGGAGGTCCGGGAGTACGAGCGCACCAGCACCACCACGGTCTGCGCCTACGTGGCCCCCATCCTTGAGAGCTACCTGAACACACTCAGCAGCTTTCTCGAAGAGCGGGAATACCCGCCCCTGTACCTCATGGGCTCCCGTGGTGGCGTGCTCACCGTCGACGAGGGGCTGCGCATGCCCGCCGCCTTGGTGGAGTCGGGGCCCGCCGCCGGGGTCGTGGCCTCAGCAGCCTTGGGTGAGCAGTTGGGCATCCCCGACCTCATCTCCTTCGACATGGGAGGCACCACAGCCAAGGCCAGTCTCATCGAGGGCGGGGAAGTGACAGTAACCACCGACTACGAGGTCGGCGGCGCAGGTAGCCAGCGGCGTCGCTGGCTCCAAGGCACCGGCCACCCCATCAAAGTACCCGTCGTCGACCTGCTGGAGGTGAGCGCCGGCGGGGGAAGCATCGCTTGGGTGGACGACGGCGGTGGGCTGCGCGTCGGTCCCCACAGCGCAGGCGCGTCGCCCGGCCCTGCCTGCTACGGCGTAGGCGGCTTGGATGCCACGGTCACCGACGCCGACCTCGTGCTGGGCTATCTGAACCCTGAGCGCTTTCTCGGTGGTGAGATGCGCTTGTGGCCCGACCTAGCCTCCGAAGCGGTGCAACGCAGCGTAGGCGACCGGCTGACGCTGGGCCCCTTGGAAGCTGCCCAAGGAATCATCGACATCGTGAACGCAGGCATGGCCGACGCCGTACGCAAGATATCCATCGAGCGTGGCCACGACCCCCGCTCCTTCACGCTGGTGGCCTTCGGCGGCGCCGGGCCGGTCCATGCTGGGCGCCTAGCCCAAGAACTGGACATTGGCACGGTCATCATCCCGCCCAATCCGGGTGCGTTCTCCGCGCTGGGCCTCGTCTCCACCGACGTGCAGCGCGACTATGTGCGCACGGTGCACCAGCCCCTCACAGCGGACGCGGTGCCCCAAGCCCAGTCGATGTACGCCCAGATGGAGGAGGA
Organism: Dehalococcoidia bacterium; assembly: GCA_965263155.1. GTDB lineage: Bacteria > Chloroflexota > Dehalococcoidia > Lucifugimonadales > JAAXIE01 > JAAXIE01. Next base: position 3,202,314 of record OZ253586.1, on the reverse strand, counting down.
AGCCCGCGACATGCTGGCCCGCTCCGGCGTCGACCCCAGCCTGTGGCAGGTGCGCCACTCCATGGACCTGCGCTACTCCTACCAAGCCTATGAACTGACCATCCCCGTCTCCTCGGATGAGGTCTCCTACGACGGCCTGCCATCCATCGCTGAACGCTTCCACCGCGCCCACCAGAACGTCTATGGTCACCACTCGCCGCAGCAGACGGTGCAGCTAGTGAACCTCCGAGTCGTCGCCGTCGGCAAACTCCTCCGCAACTATGTCGTCAGCGAAGGCCCCGAACTCACCGGCACACTAGCCCAAGCCGCTCTCGGCACCCGCCAAGTCCACTTCCACGAGACCGGGCTGACTGAATGCCCCGTCTACGAGCGGGACCGCCTCCCCACAAACACCCACATCCCAGGCCCCGCGATACTGGAGGAAGCAAGCTCCACAGTGGTGGTCTACCCCGGACAGCACGCGGAGGCGAGCAGGTGGGGTACTATCACGATTAGGAGTGGGTGAGCTCCTGTTCCGCTCCGCATGTTGCATCTTGGGGAGGTTGTCCCCCATTGAACTCAGTGAGGTATCCACCGATTAGAATTGAGCTACCGACCAACTTCTCATATGCGGGGGATTTGTCGCCTCGGAACGCAACACACGACCCGCGACAAGAGACCTATGCGATATCGGAATTGGAGTTTGATCTGCGGAGATGCTTATCCATCGAGCCGCCTGCCGTGCTCTGGGCCGCGGTGTACTTGATGCTTGCTAGGTTGAAGGGCACAGTTTGTCGTGTGCGGGTGCCTCAAAGTCTGGATGCGGCGACATATCTGAAGTCAACGGGCCTTTATGCAGTTCTGAAGGAGGCCGGTGTTGAAGTTGACGATGGGGCAGTGCCTGACCATGCTAGTTCTGAAATAGTGCTACCTATCGTACGCTTCCGGGACCCAGTGGACGTCGTAGCGCTTGCCAATGACACGCTCTCGCGCCTTGGTGAACTTGGGCTGGGTTCAGCTTCCGTGCGTCCGCTCGTATCTGACGTCTTCTCTGAAAGTGCTTTGAACGCCGTCCAACATGCCGAATCGCCAATCGACGCGTATGGTCTGATATAATTCCGCAAGTCGGCCCATGGCAACAGCTTCTTCTGCGTCGTGTCCGACGGAGGCATTGGAATCCGTCGCTCCCTGCAACGCAACCCAATGCTAACGTCGTTAGCTTCGAACGATTCCACAGCCTTGGAACTTGCCTCCCAAGAGCGCATTACCGGTGTCCCAGATAAGACGAGAGGCTTGGGTCTTTCTTGGATATCCGAGGAAATGCGAAAACCGGGAGCACAGATGATGCTCCACTCCGGGGTGGGCGTGCTGAGAATTGATGACGGAACTGCTGAACCAGCGAGACACACTACGCTATTCCCTGGCACACTAGTGTTTGCATCTATCCCCACCTAGGAAGTTCCAATGAGAGTCGTCAACTTGTATTCAATCTTCAACCAAAAGGCGCTGGTTACCAGAGAGGCCACTAGCGTCCTCAAGGATGATGTCTTTGTGGCTACCCGGGACGGCGAGCTCTTGGCCTTTGACCTGTCGGAAATACAGGCTATGACTCCCTCGTTTCTGGACCAGTTACTCCTGATGGTAGAAGACTCACTTCCCAGTGGGGCCGAACAGGTCAAAATATTGATGGTCAATTCACCCCCCGGCTTCCGCGACCGTATGGAATCCATCGGCCGATACCACCGCCTGAAAGTCGTTTCTGATGGGCAGGGCGACTGGCTGGTACCCGACCAGCAGTAAGGAGCAAACACCATGACATCCGGCCTCGACAACGTCACTTTCCAAGTCGTCAAGAACAGCCTCATCTCCGCCGCCGAAGAGATGAAGATCGTGCTCGCCAAGACGGCTTACTCCCCGCTCCTCAAGCTGGCAGGCGACTACTCGTGCGGCATCTTCGACGTCGACGGCAACATGGTGGCCCAAGGACCAGACATCCCCATCCACTTGGGGTCCATGCCCCATACGGTGCGGGCCATTCTCAGCGTATCCGGCGAGGTCGCCCCAGGTGACGTCTTCATCCACAACGACCCCTATTTCGGCGGCTCCCACCTCCCCGATGTGAACGTGGTCGCCCCCATCTACCTCGATGGCAAGGTGCTACTGGGCTACACCTGTGTCCGCGCCCACTGGCCCGATATCGGCGGCGCCAGCCCCGGCAGCTACGGCGCGACCTCCGAGATTTACGGCGAGGGCCTGCGCCTCCCCGGTGTGCGTCTCTACACCCAAGGCCGCCTCAACACCGACATCGACTCCATCATCTTCTCCAACGTCCGCACCCCCGAGGAGCGCCGTGGCGACCTCAGCGCCCAGCTTGCCGCCAACCTCCGTGGTGCAGTGCGAGTGCAGGAGATCGCCCAGAAGTACGGCGTTGACGTCGTGCTGGGCATGATGACGGGTGTGCAGGATTACTCGGAGCGCATGATCCGCGCCCAACTGGAGCGCCTCGACAACGGCGAGTACTCCTTCGAGGATTTCTGCGACGGCGACGGCATCCTGTCCTTTGGGCAGACCGAGGACGAGCCCATCTGGGTCAGGCTGCGGGTGAAGAAGCACGGCGACTCCATGACCATCGACTTCGCTGGCAGCGACGATCAAGTGGAGGGCCCCATGAACGCCCCCCTAGCCGTCACTGCCTCCGGTGTCTACACCGCCGTCAAGATGATCATCGACCCCAACGACATCATTCCCGCCAACTCCGGCACTTGGCGCGCCATCGACGTGCTGGCCCCCGAAGGCAGCGTGGTGAACGTGCTGCCCCCCGCCCCCGTCGTCTACGCCAACCACGAGATGACCCACCGCATCGCCGATATGGTGTTCGGCGCAGTGGCCCAAGGCTACCCCGAGCGAGCCCTAGCCTGCTCCCAAGGCACCTCCGCCATCCTCACCCTAGGAGGCCAAGACCCCCGCACCGGCCAGCGCTACGTCAGCTACGAGACCTTGGGCGGAGGCATGGGCGCCCGCCCCAATCAGGACGGCATCAACGCCGTGAAGGCAGGCATCAGCAACACCATGAACACCCCCGTGGAGGAGCTGGAGATGCGCTTCCCAGTGCAGGTCGACAAGTACGAAATCGTCGCCGACAGCGGTGGCGCAGGCCAGTACCGCGGAGGCTGCGGAGTGCGTCGCATATGGCGCGTGGTGGGCCACACGGCTACCGCCACCATCTGCTGCGAGCGCACCAAGTCGCCACCCTTCGGCCTGCTGGGAGGCCACGCTGGCGCCCCCACCCGCGTCCACGTAGTCGACCCCCAAGGCAACCGCGACACCCGCAACAGCAAGGGCCCCGCCTTCCCCGTCCCCGACGGCTATTCCATCGCCTACGACGTAGCAGGCTCCGGAGGCTACGGCAACCCCGCCAACCGCGACCCCGCCAGCATCCACAACGACATCATCAACGGCTACGTCTCCCCAGATCAAGCGGAGCAAGAGTACGGCGTTGATGCGTCAGGGATGGTGTGCGAGCATTGCGGCGGCAGGGTAGGTTAGGGAGTTCTCTGGCATCAGACCTTGATAAGGCAGGACGGAATGCAAGCCGAACAGAGCATAAGGGACCTACAAATGGCGTGGGCGAGGTCGAAAGGACTATCCTTCGATTCACGTAGCTATGTTTATGAGGTTGAAGCCAACCTCTGGAAACCTCTGTCGGCACATGCGCGGGCTGCCTTTGAAAGGGGGGCCGGATCCGAACTAGGAAGTCACATGAAGGCGTTGCACTCGTCATCTGCCTTGGTGGCAAATTTCTTCGACTATTGGACTGACAGGAACAAGGCTCCCCTTCTCTCTGCCCTAGGAATAAGCGTCGACGACATCTGTTCACTCGACTTCGAAGCGAGGTTCGACACCGGGCTTGGCGGCACTCCGCCTCATTTCGATGTTGCGATAACACTCGAGTCCGGTGCAGTCATCGGGGTGGAAAGCAAGTTTACCGAATACTTGAGTCGTTCGACCAAAGGCAAGTCCAGCTTTGAGCCAAGCTACTTTCCCCCTTCCGGCGGTCTTTGGGCCTCCAAAGGCCTACCGGCGTGTCAGCTGTTCGCTGAAGAGTTGCGCAGCCAACAGAATCAGTTTGAGTTCCTGGACCCGTGGCAACTCCTTAAGCATGCCCTCGGATTGGCCACGTCCTCCGGCCCCGACTTCAGTCTCTGGTACCTGTACTACGACTGCCTAGGCCAAAGGTCTGACGTCCACAAGAGAGAAATACAGAGCTTCGTCAACCGTGTCGGTGAGGAAATACGGTTCAAGGCCCTAGCCTACCAAGAGGTCTACGCTCGGCTCAAAGAGTCCGACCAACCAGATCCCGAGTACTTACACTACCTACACTCCAGATATTTTAGCTAGTGCTCCCATCTCTGCTGCCCGACTACCCAGCCCCCTCCTGCCCCGCCTTTCACGTCCGCGAAAACTACTTTATCCCTACGACGTAGCTGGCAGCGTCAATGGAGGATGTACATGAATCTCAATGATTTGGAACGCAAATTTTTCGAGCAATGTCTCACTACAGAATTGAGCGTGCCCGTAAGCGCTACCCTCAAATGCGGAAACGATGAGTTCGATGTGGTTCTTGTGCCAGTAATAGACGAGGGGGGTGATTTTAGGCTGAAGTACTACGGCGTTCCTCAATATGATCCAGAGAATGGTGTGGGTACCAAAACTTTCTCGCCTCGCCAAGCTCTTGGGTCGCACCCATCGTTAGAGAGAGCTTGGCTGAACCGTGACCCTGTAACCGTGCGTATGTATCCTCCTCGATCGCCTTTTAATCAGAGGTTGCCTCCCGAGCTACTCGCCAATGTGCTCTACCCTGAGACGGGTCATAGAGGAACACTGGTCCTGCGGCATAACCGGGTAGCTTTAAGGGACTCGCTACTAACTAGGGCTGAGTTTTGCGTTATTGGATTTCCCGACTTCATGTCGTCCGGTCCGTGGGTACAGACAATTGCTGGGATAACCACCGAAGAGCGTGATTCCCTGCAGTCTATACAGGCCAAATTGGAGCATAACGCGACAATCAGCATCAGACCGCCGGCAGTCCATAGTGTATTAGACAGCGGTAACGGGTGGATTATCAAGCTAACTAGAGACGACCAACCGACTAGGGACATAATCAGCCACATGGGGTTGATACAGAAAAGCGGCGAGGAAACGTACGAGGTAAATGAACTCGGTAATGTCTTGGAAGGGCTAAAGTACTTTTTTGGATTTGTCGTCGGCGCATATCGGCATCCGACTGTGGTCATCGGATTCGATGGCCCAGGCCAATCAGCGTGGGGGCAAGTCGGCAACTTCAAAACATCCTCGAAGCCACTCTTAAATTGGTTCAATAACAATAGTGCTCCTAAGGAGGCAGCTACTCTTGAGAGTGTATTTCCGCGTTTCTGGTATAACTGGACGAGGCACAGGGATGAAATTATCTCCTTGATTGAATGCTATGTGCATAGCAATGCAATGCGACAGGCTGGTGTACCGCAAGACGCAATAGCAAAGAGCTTTACGGGGTTAGAGATATTAGCTAGTCTTGAGTTGGGGGAGACGATTCGTAGAGATTCCAGCAAGCACATTCACAAAGTGCTAGCTGGCTACAAGATTCCCAATCTTCGACTGACAGCTAGTGAGACTCCGACCATATCGAGACTGAGTAAAGCCCTAGGCGAGTCTAGCATGAGAGGCGTGCATTTGCTAGGCAATGTGCGCAATTACGTTGCACACCCTCTTGATCCTGAAAGCCCAGCCGAAATCAAGGAATTGTATCGCAATCACCTGGACTCTACTCCGCTAATTTACACCTACCTACATGACTTAAGCCAGTTTTATCTAGAATATGGGTTACTGAGGTTCTTTGGTTACAATGCCGACGGTAGTTACAGGCAGCTTCTAGAAGCTATACAGCGAGACTAGAAGTGTCATCTCCGTACGGCCTCTCAACTCCTTTGAAACAACCGTGTGCGTGCGTCAGCCGCTCGGTGGAACGCAATCGTCTCTTAGGTGTTTATGAACTCAAGATATGAATGGCAACAAAGGCCCGATCTGCATGGCACATGAGATCAACGTGTGTATTTCTCCTCATTGATTGACCCGCTGAGTATCGCTTGTGCATCAGTGCGGTGGAAGGCTGTGCGCATCGAATCAATGATCGCCTGTAGTCCTCCCCAATCGTAGTGGCTGATTTGGTCGGGGCGTGCTTCGCAGCAGGCGAGCTTCGCTGTGAATCTAGCAAGAATTTTCTGCTTGTCTATTATCTCTCCCTGGTACGCGCGCAGTTTTCGCTCATAACCTGTCCACTGCACGGGCGAGAGCACGCCATCGTCGTCCCTCAGAACGTCCTGCCCGAGATACAACTCTATGCTACCAGTCAGTCCGTTGACGTCCATTTGTCCTTTGCCCGACGGGCCGAGCGTCGGATAGTCTTTGGCCCAAGGGACATTCGGATAGTGGCGTACCACGATGTTACTGGGAAGGCTATCGGGATCGATACTGCTGAGCGCAGCCCTAGCCGCGGTGTCATTGTCGAATAAGGCAAGTATGCGATGTCGGACGTCAGCTGCCGCGAACGCTCGCACGAGGTTGGCAAGCTCTCCAGCCCCACCTGGAACCTTCCTTCCAGTAAAGTCGAAGAAGTGAAAGTACTCTGCAAGGTGCGGGTACAAGAGCCTGAGTGAACGTTCGAGAATCTCTCGATCCGTGTCCCCCTCTGTGAGAACAATTACTCGTTGGGACAGCAGAAAGCCCTCATTCATCAAGTGCTCGGCCACTGCCACGAGGTCCTCTGCTCCTTCCACCCAACCCCCGGCGACTAGATCGCTCAGATTATAGGTAAGGCGCTCTTGGGGAGACGCCTTCTCTAGAACGGCCCTCACTGCATGCAGAGATTCAAATCCAGGAAACCCGTAGAAATCAGACCGACTTTCGAGCATGTGCCTGAGAAGTGGCAATTGACTGTCCGTGCTGGAGAGCCCATCCAGCGTCTCTCTGGTCAGGTGTTCCACTTTGATGCGGGCTAGCGCGTCCTGCCAACTCCCGATGGTTAGATGTTGGATAACACCTAGTGCTTCTTTCCAATGTTCAGAGATGTAGGAAGTACGCTCCTCTCTTATGTACCCCTCGTAACGCTCGATATCGGCCTCCAGTGCCTTCTTGAATCTCGCTTCCGCTACTTCATATGTGAAGCCTTTGAGATCCAGTCGGTCACGAGCTGCGGGCGCGGTGCAGCTGTATTCGACTATGCTGAACGGATTATCTTCGTCGTACTCGTCGATATACTCTTCCTCAACGTATCGGGCGAGTTGCTGTCGATGCCGTCGGTCGATCCGCTCAGTGTGCTTGTCCGAAGGGCGAAAGACCCACATCAGTCCAGGATCGATGTCGTCTTTCGTAACGCCGAGTTCCAATGAACCAAGAGATAGTCTCGCGTAGCTACCCATAAGTCCTCGTGCGAACCTTGAAATTGAAGCCTTTGGAAAGTCTGCCCACCTGCATATTCTAGTCTAACGCAGGTTGCACTGCTTACCGGGTGCCTCAAAGTAATCTAGGGATGTAAAGAGGCTGATATTCTGCAGCATACAGGAGCAACGCCCCTACTCATCCCCCAACCCCCCCAACCAACTCCACCACCCACCCATCCCCACCAACACCCCATTCCTCGTCCCACGCTCCCCCAGCAACGGAATACGGCTCCCCCAAATACACCACATCAGTGGCCTCATCGGGCATCTGCGACGCCACCACAACCACCGCCGCGCTCAGCTACACCCCCCACACCAGAGCGTGACACCCCCCTGTACCTACCCTCGCCCTCCCCGAACCCCCCCCCATGCCATCATCCCGTTGACAAGATTCCGCCCTCCCCCTTACCCTTAATACAGGCTGGGGACTCACCCCTCGAGGGCCCCCAGCCTTTTTCTATGGACGCTTCTCGGCAGGGACAACCCCCCTAGCCGGGACCAAACAGCAGGGGCAGCCCTTGCGGCAGCCCTCACCCACCATCAAAACGCAACCAAGGAAAGCTAACCGAAAAATGCCAGTCAGGTTTTTGCGGCCAACTCAGCTACAAAGATGCCAGAAAATGTTAGAAGGGCAGAGGGTTGCAGATACAAAACCGTTTTTCGCAGCTACGAAAAATCTGGCTGCCCAGCTACAGGAATTCCACTAGACTGCCACTAGAATTCCGCTGGAATGGCACTGGAATTCCACTGAAATGCCATTGGAATAGTCTGGAATGGCACTAAAGTGTCTCGGTCTGGCCGCAACGCCCCTTCGGCGGGCTAATCATCCGCCATGGCGACGGCCCGGCGGGAGCAGGCTTCAGCGGGGAGGTCGTCTTCCCAGTTGGCCCAAGCCGGTGCCTAGGGTCTGCTCCTACAGCACCACCCCCAACCTGCTAACATATCCCCATCCCCACACACACCCTGAAAGAGAGAAACCACTGTGCACCGACACCCTCTGCCGAGCCTCACCCCAGGATGGCGGGCGCTTGCCATCGCCTTCGTCATAATCGCCCTCCTCGCCCTAGTGGCAGCCTGCGGCGGCGACGACCCAACACCAACACCCACCCCCGCAACCGTGGCCGCCACACCTGCCCCCACACCTGCGGCGACCGCTACCCCCGCACCCACACCCGCCCCAACCCCCACCCCCGAGGCCATGCCCAGCCCCACGGCGCCAGCCATGCCAGAACACACACCCATGGGCTCCTTGAGGGACCTAGTCATCAACCCAAAGACCGTTGGCAAGCAACTGCTCGACCCCCTCTCCGCAGATGAGGTCTCCTGCATAAAGGCAGCCGTCGGCCAGGACTTCTACACGATAATCCAAGTCACACCCATCGCAGCCTTCGGTGGAGATGTCTCCAGCGCCACCTTCCTCTTCGACTGCCTCATTCCGGAAAGCATCGTTCTCATCGGCATTGCCTTCCTCGACGCCCAAGCCGGCGGGTGGACCGAGGAGACCCGCCAGTGCATCACCGACGTCGGCTTGGAGCACCCCGAAGCCATCCTAGTCAGGATGGGCTTGGAATGGCGCGACCCGGCCGAAGGCCACGCCACCGAAACCTTCGACTACAACGTCCGCATCTGCGAGTGCATGACCAGCGCCGAGAAGCAGGGCTTCACCCTCGCCCTCTGGGCTGGGCTCGACAGACACTCCCAAGCCAACGGCAGCGACATCGTCGCCCTCTTCTCCGAGGCCGAGGCAGCCTGCGTACGCCAAGACCTCTCCCAACAGCAGTACCAAGCCATCTTGGTCTCCACCCCCCTAGTGGCAATCACCATCGGAAGCACCGTGTCCCACTGCATCGAACCGGAGACCAACCACTGGATCTTGGCCCACGGCATCGAATGGGCCCTCGGCGGCCTGTCCAACGAGTCCCTCGTTTGCATCGCCAAGTTCGCGGAGAACCACCCATCCTACGTCGCACTACTCGGCTCCGGCTTGGACAACATGGCAGCCATGGACCCCGACCAATTCGTCGCCATCACCGACGCCGGCACCGCCCAATACGCCTGCATGACCGACGAAGAACTAGCCAGAGTCCAAGAAGCAACCACCGCCGCCATGTCCCAGTAGGCTGAGACGCAGCGGGTGCCGTCCCCCTTTTCGCCCACCCAGCGTTGGCAGCGAAGATCAGGGCCGTGCTGCGCAACCGGGCGGTCTCAGAGATGTTGGAGCTGCCGGGCCTTATGAGCAGGGGGCCGTGACCGCCATTCAATAACGCCCGCCTGAAAGTCCCGGGACTTTCAGGCGGGCGTAACCGGTAGTGCACGAGAGTAAATGGAACCGAAGAAGGTATGAAGAAGAGTAGCAAGGCACTTTCCCGTCTGCTCCCCAGAGACGGGCATCTCTGCGGAATCCACCTTGGTGGGTGCGGGAAGCCGATACGAAACAGGGCCGACGCCTCTGTAGACCATATCTTCACCAAGTCATTCTTCAAGGACAGGGAAGACAGCGTAAGGCCGAAGGACTATAACGAAGATTGGAACTGTCAGCCTATGCACCCAGAGTGTAACAAAGAGCGCGGTGGGCAGATATATGGGTTTCCGTTGTTCACTTGTTCTTGCCACTGGCTTCAAGTAGACCGCTCCGCGCAAGGTCATGTTTTGACCCTGCACTATAGGGCAAATGCCAGGGCTCTCACATTCACTGTCTGTACGGAGAAGCACAATTTCGTATTCAGAAATCCCTCCATGGAGCTGGGGGAGGTAGAAATTTCCAGCATATGGACTATGGGCCAACTCCCCCCCGGGGAGAAAGGGATTACTGGTAAAGGCCATTTGGGGCACGCACTACCTAGAATTGCTCCGGAAGAGGTCACGCTATTCAATCGTTTGGAGCTTCGAAGGATCCAAGGTACCTCCTTGGAAACGATTGAGAAGTTCAATCGCAGAATGGACCCCATGCGCATGCAGGTGTACTTTGAAAGTCGCTGAAAAGCGTACCGCTTTCCGTACCCATCAACACCGACGGTGAATAACATCCCCTAGCGCTTACCCATACGGAAGCAGCGAGCGAACAGGTCGCCCTAGGGATAGTGCGTCGGCTCTCCGAGAGCTAGTGCGGACTCTCATGCCAATTGTTCAGGTACTCTTTGACACCTAGATATGGCTCTGCACGTAAGTTCAAGTTCTGGACCGCGGCTACAATGTAGTCACGTAGGTGCACTTCTTCAGACAGAATTGTTCGGAGGTCATATCCCTGCATTAAGATTATCGCTTTTTGATCGTTTTGTTTTAGCAAATCCGGAACATGCTCTGACCATCCATTGATGGAAAGAAATAACCCCATAGTCTGTTTCCCGGACCTTGAAATTTGCCCCACGAAACCGTCTAGTGCTCTCGTATCACTAGGCTCCTGACGCCAGCGGCATTCTGTGAGGTAATACCATCCGTCAATCTGAAATGCGCCATCAATCTGCTCAGCTCCTTCGTTGCGGGTAAAGCTCCGATGCACGGGGATTTCAAACGCATTAAAGAGCCTATTTAACAGGTCTTGTAGAAGGTAGCCCCTCTTCTGAGGATTTTGTTCTCGGAGCGTCAACTCGTCGAACATTGCCAGTAGAAGGCCTAGTTCCCTCTTCCTCCTCGACAGAGCTTCTCTCGCCTGTTCCTCCCTTGCAGCATCCTTGCGACCAGCTTCCTCGATCTCAAACAGTTGGTGCCTTTCCAAGATTGCTTGGGCCTTGGCCTTCACAGCTCGGGCCTCATATTCCTTGTCAGAGAGTTCAAATTTGTTCCAGCGAGCAGCAATCGTGATTATGTGGCCGACTATATCGGCATAGTCGTTCCGCTTCTCCAAAGCATCGAGAATCAATGGAGCTGTTTGCCTCTTGCTCATTGGTCGACCAGTAAGGTCATTGCGTTGGTCCAGAAGGGGTACGTATATTTCCTTCGGCACTCCCGCTGGCTTCAGAATGAAGTTCACCATATTAGATTTGTAGTGTGCCAGTGTGGCAATTGCTTCGATGACAAGACTCTTCTCGTCAACTCCGACTTTCATCCCGATTTCCCTTTGCTTTCAGCGTCGGTCTAAGCTCCGTGTCCCGCCAGGACGTCGGGTGAACTGCCCTTCTCCATACGGGATGGCTTCCGTACGGTGCGGGTGCACCCTAAGAAAGTGTACTGCAAGCCGAGTGAAGGTACTAGCAGCTACACGGGGCTTCAGCAAACCGCACGGCAGCTGCTGTAGAACGTTAAACAGCAGCCCAGTGGGGCGGCGTTGCGTATCCCTCAGATGAGGGGAGTCATGATCATCGTTCAGCAATTGGTTTCAAATAGTCGGCACGGCCCGCCGGACACTAGCCTCCTGCGCGCCATCTCAACCCGGGCCCCCTCTCCCCTACTGGATACTACCCATCCCCCGATGAAACCACCTCAAATAAGCAATCTGCCCCCCTTGCGCCACACTCTCAAGCACCACTTGACCCAACGCAGTGCCCAGCGTGTGCTCCTGCTGCAGCGCCGTGGGAGGGAGCACCACCCGCTCCTCCAAGTCCTCTGCGGACAGCGATGGCACGTAGCCCCCTAGTAGTCGCCTTCACCGCCTCGAGATAGTCCGTTTGTACTTCCTTTCTGGGGGCTTCCATCTGGCTACTCGCCATTGGCACTATGGGCCAGAAAGTAGGTCGGCCCTAAGCACTCCCCGCTACGAACATACCCTCTCCCTTGCAAGCGTCAACGCGCCAGTCTACACGGTCGTTAATGCTCCGAGCACTGACTAACAGAGCAGACCCATGGCCCTGCTGTTAAACCCACCTCACCTCTCCACCCCCACAACCATCGAAACCACGTACCCATCCCCACTCTCCATCACATTCCCCAGCAGAGCTCGGCTTGCTGGATTGCGGGCGAGGCCATCATTGTCATTCGTCGTCCTCCGAACCCCCCGCACGGAATAGGGTTCCGCCGCATACGCGGCATCACTGATGTCATCGGGGAAGTACATCTGTGAACTCACCAGACTCCCCTCGTCCGTATAGGCCTTGAAGTGGATATGAGCAGTCCTGCCGGGATACCACCCAGGGTAGACCGTCTCGAACTCCACCAGCCCGTCAGCGTCGGTAATCTGCGTCCCTCGCAAGAACGTCTCGCCCGAAGTGTCCGCCCCATCATCGCCCTGCCCGCCGAAGCCTGAATACTGCCCCTCCGCATCCGTGTGCCAGATGTCCACAGAAGCGTCGCCAATGGGCGCGCACGACCCCGCCTCCACCAAGTGAAGCCTTACCAGCAGAGGTGTCCCAAGCTTGCCCTCGGTGATGTCTCGACGAACCTGTCCCACATCCAAGTAGTACGGCCCTTCCGTCTGACGGGGGGTGATGGCACACCTGCCCTCGCTCCCGGAAGGCGTGAGGACGCGTGCCTCCCGCTCACCCGCTGGAGGCACGGCTGTCGGTGGAGTGGCAACCTCAGGTGGAGCTGTCGCAGGCGCATCGCCAACGCACGCGGCAAGCACCACCGTCATGGCCGCTACGGATATCATCGTCAGGACCAAGCGAAGCATTCCTGATGCTATCGCCCTCACTCTTCCCAATACCCCCCTACCGGTACCACCCGATCCCCCTATGAAACCCCCTCAAATACGCAATCTGCCCCCCATGCGCCACACTCTCAAGCACCAGTTGGCCCAACGCAGTGCCTAGCGTGTGCTCCTGCCGCAGTGCCGTGGGAGGGAACACCACCCGTTTCTCCAAGTCCTCCGAGGACAGGGACGGCACGTACTCCCTAGTGATTGCCTTCACCGCCTCGAAATAGCCCACCTGCACTTCCCTCGCCGGGGGCTTCCAATTGGCTAGGTCCGCCCCCATGCCCAACCCCTCCAGGTTGTCCGCCATCCCGTACTTCTGGCACCAGCCATCGCTGAACCACAGCTCCCGCTTGGACTGCAGCCGCTGCATGATGAACATGTCAGTAACCCGGCTGATGTGCCCGAAAATCCAAGCAATGGAGTTGCTGTGGGCGTTTGGTTGCCGGTCCATTGTCTCGTAGTCCAAGTCCGAGATCGCCGCCTCCACCATCTCCCAGTTCCGCTCCAGCGAATACATGACCGAATCCGTGGCTGCCACTCTCTACTCCTTCACCCATCCAAGTTACCGCCATCATAGACGTCGTCCGGTCCCGGCTCCACCCCGCCTTCGCACAACACTCGTCAGCACGGCGAGAGCCTCCACCCTGCGACATCAGCCCCCACCGCCATCAGCCCATTGACAAGATTCCGCCCTCCCCCCTACCCTTGATACAGGCTGGGGACTGACCCCTCGAGGGCCCCCCAGCCTTTTCTATGGACGCTCCTCGGCAGGGACCACCCCCCTAGCCCGACCAACCCCCTAGTCGGACGAAACGCTAGAGGGGCAGCCCTTGTGGCTGCCCTCGCCCACCATGGAACGCAATACCATGAAAACACAACTAAAGGAAAACAACTGAAAATGCCAGCCAGGTTTTGCAGCAGACTCAGCTACAACAATGTCAGAAATACCAGAGGGGCAGAGAGGCACAGATACAAAAAGGGTTTTCGCAGATACGGAAGGTCTGGCGGCCCAACTCCAGGAAGGCCACTAAAAGGTCACTAAACTGCCACTAAAATACCGCTGAAATGCCCCTAAAGTGCCACGGGAATAGTCCTAAAATGCCATTGGATGGCCATAAGTACCATTGAATGCCCTAGAATGTCACAAAAGTCTGGCCGCCACGCCCCTTCGGCAGGCTAATCATCCGCCATGGCGACGGCGGGCCGGGAGCGGGCTTCAGCAGGGAGGTCTTCTTCCCAGTTGGCTGGAATGAGGCGTTGGGACGTGGGCTCCAAGGCCGCCACCATGACGGCGCCACCCAAGCTGGTTGCCAAGCTGAACATCAGGATAGCAGTGTAGGAGTTCGTGAGGGCTACCATCATCCCCGCCGCCCAGCTCACGAAAGCGTGGGCCAGCAGCGAGCCGGTGTTCTGCCAGCCGTACAGCGCACCCATGGGGCCGTTGCCGTAATACTGGCGGTTGATGACCAAGTAGCCCGTCCACTCGCCGCCGAACCCCAAACCGAATATGGCGGAGAACAGGAAGAACTGCCACGGACTATCGGCCCAAAACAACATCAACACAGGAAAGCCCTGCAGCAGTAGGCAGGTCGCCATCACCAGCTTGGTCCCCCGCCGTTCACACATGATCGGGGTCACGAACCGGCTGATGATGCTCACCGAGGAGATAATGGTGAGCATCAAGGCGGCGGTGCCTAGGTCAACGCCACGGTCCACGGCTAGGGGCACCACGAAAATCATGATGATGCCGTGGCCAGCGCATCCCAGCCCGTGTATGCAAGGAAGATTCCAGAAGGCCTTGGTACGCCGCACATGCTGATTGAACACCTTCAGCCGGACGCTCTCGATGGACTTCAGGGCCCGTTGGCGGGCTGCGTCTCCCGGCGCCCATCCATAGGGCTTCAGGCCCATGTCTTCGGGCATGTTTCGGAAGGGTATCGCCAGCAGCAGCAACGAGCAGCCAAGCACTGCGCATATCAGCAGAAAGGTGTTCTGCCAACCCAAGTTTCCCACCATGAAGGGGAGCAGCGGGGCGAACACGGCGGAGCCGATACCGGAGGCAGCCCACAGCACCCCAGTCCCCAGTCCCAGACGCCGGTTGAACCACATGGCTACCGCAGCCATCAGGGGCACCATGAAAATGACTTGGGCTATGCCACGTAGCACACCGAAGGAAAAGTGAAGGCTCCACAGGTGGTCCATGAAAGCCACTAACACCAAAGTGATGGTGTAAAGGACTGCGCTGAGTACCAACACCCTTCTTGCGCCGAACTGGTCCCCCATCCAACCGGCAATTGGAGCGAAGACAGCCGCAGCCAGATAGAAGAGGCCAAAGGAGAGGCCGATGTCGGCTATCCCGAAGCCGAATTCGTCCTTCAGGGGCTGCACCAAGACGCCAGCAGCCCAGCCCACAGCCAACCCGATCATCTGGGCCAAGGCGAGGGTGGCCACGATGACCCACACGTAGTGGAAAGGCACCACCCGGCTCAGCCAGAGCGATGGCGCGTTTAGCGCAGACATATGCCCATGCGGTCAGGCCCGCCCCGCAAGGTATCGCAGTCGGCCAATCTCATCACCCGGCCGACATCAGCTCGGCCCAATGGCCGTAAAAGGAGCGGTGGTTGCCCTCGGAGAAGCGGTAGTCGCTGGCGAGGGCGCCAAGGTCCTCGCGATAGCTCTCGTGACCGATTCCCATTCCCATATTCATAGGTATACGGCGGGCGATGGTGCCTCGGGCGGCATCGGTCACACCCTGCCAGTTGTCCATGTCGTCCTGCTCGAAGGTTCCACTCGGGCTGAAAGTGCGCATGGCGGCGAGCCGGAACGCCTTTTTGATTTCATCGGGGGCAGCCTTATCGACGTAGACCCAAGACCAGATTTCGGTCTTGCCAGGTCCGCGAGGTTGCCACACTCTAAAGGTGCGGGCCGAACCCCGCAGCAGGGCAAAGTTGGGGAACACGTTGCCCACCACTGGTTTGATCATGTCGACACGCGACCCCAATCGCTCTCGCACCTCGGGAAGAATGGACTGCTCATATTCCAAGACTTCCGGAAGATCGACGTCCACAACGTCATTGGGGCCAACTGCCCCGATGCCGTGACCGTGACCTGGAGCGATGGCGTGGCCGATGCCGCTGGGTGTGGTGCTGGAACTGCGGCTGAAGGAGGTGCGGATGGCCGAGAGGTGGGTCCAACCGAGGTGATAGGCATCGCTGGCGAAGTTCTCCGCTGGCAGCTTCCAGTTGCATGGGGCCACCCAGCGGTGCATACCGCCGACCACCTCCACGCCGCCCTCGCGCCGGTCGAAGAACGCGTCTATATACCAAGCCATCTCGCCTAGGTAGTCCAGCAGCGGTGGCGCGTTGGGGTCGAAGGTGGCGAACACCAAGCCCTTGTAGTTCTCCAGTTGGGCCACTGTGGCCAACCCCCACTTGGAGGTGTCCAACTCGTCGTAGTAGGCTTCTTTCAGGCTGGGCACGGCGATGAGCTTCCCATCGGTGCCGTAGGTCCAGCCGTGATACGCGCAGATGAAGGCGGAGGCATTGCCGGCGTCGGCGCGGCAGACGCGGTTACCGCGGTGACGGCAGACGTTGAGGAAGGCGTTGATCTTGCCATCTTGGCCTCGTGTGACCAGCACCGGGTCCTCGCCCATGTAGGTGGAGAGGAAGTCTCCCGGATTAGGGATGCTGGACTCGTGGCAGAGAAAGAGCCAACAGCGGGCGAAAATCTGCTCTAATTCCTGCTGGTATATCTCGGGGTCGTTGAAGATGCGCCGGTCTAGGAGACCCTGGTTAACGTCGACCATTGCCCTTACATCAGTGGCCACTAGTGCGCCTCCTAGCTGTTCTGCTGGCAGTTCCGCATAAAGACCATACCATACTCCAACGGACGGTTTTGTGCCACCAGACGAGGGTTGCGGCTAGGGCTTGAGCTTGACCGTACTTCGGGCGCTCAAGTACGATTGCGAATACTGTCCATATGAGCAGAATGCGAAAGGAGCGACGGAATGGCGACCACCCAACAGAAGTTCAACGTTGGCGGGGTGATGCTGGACCAGCCCTTCAAGATTCGGAGGCTGGGCCACTTCGGGTTTAACACCAACTACATGGAAGAGGCGGTCCATTTCTACAAGGACCTGCTGGGCTTCAAGAGTTCTGATGTGCTGGATTTCAAGAGGATACCCGGCATGGAGGAGACCTTGGCCCATGTGGACGATGGGCGAGGTTTCTTTTTCCATCACGGCCACGACCACCACACCTTTGTGTTGTTCCCCAAGTCGGTTATGGAGGCCTTCTCACGGGGCGCGGCTGGGGGTGGCGGCGGCGGTGAGGTGACCATCAACCAGATTACATGGCAGACCGGGGCCTTGGAAGAAGTGGTCAACGGGGCCCACTACTTCGAGGACAACGACATACGCATCCAGCGTATCGGGCGTGACATGCCTGGCAGCAACTGGCACGTCTACCCCATGGACCCTGACGGCCACATCAATGAGCTTTATTACGGCATTGAGCAAATCGGCTGGGCTGGCCGTAGTAAGCCCCGTGACATGTACTACCGGCGTTTCAGTGAAGAGCCTTCGCTGCCCCAGATGTCGGAAGAGGACGAGGTGCGTGAGGCCTTGGCCAAGGGCATCGACATCTATTCCGGGCACCACCATGTGGACACTCTGGAGGCAAAGTACGATGTCGAAGGCATCATGCTGCCTCGGCCCTTCGCCATCACCAAGATTGGGCCTGTGGACCTGTTCGTCGACGACCTGGACTCGGCCGTCGCGTTCTATCGTGACCGCTTGGGCTTCAAGATCACCGAGGAGGACAACTACAACGGGCACCGGCTGGTGTTCCTGCGCAACGGCGCAGAGCACCACAGCCTAGCCCTCTTCCCCAAGAAGCTGCGCGCCGAGCTGGGATGCAGCTCGGACACCACCAGCGCCTCATTCGGCATCGAGGTCGCCACCTACACCCAGTTGCGCAACGCCGTCAGCTTCCTGAAGGAAAACGGCGTAGAGTTCATGGAAATGCCTGCGGAGTTGCATCCCGGTGTCGATTACACAGCCTACGCCAAGGACCCCGACGGCCACTTGGTGCAGTTGTACTACTACATGGAACAGCTGGGCTGGGACGAGCAGCCCCGCCCCAAGAGCATGCGCCGCGCCGTCAATGGCGAGTGGCCCGACGTCTTGGACCCCATGTCCGACACCTACGTCGACCAGGTGTACCAAGGCCCGCTGGGCTAGCGACCGGTTCTTGGGCAGCCCTCAAATGGGGGCTGCCCATAGCCCGAGAAGGCGGTTTTGGAGACGGTGGGAGTACGGCTTCCGTGTCTGGAAGCAGGCCGCCTGTACTTGGCCACCAAAGAGGACATCGCAAGGCTTGAGGGCCTGACGGCCGAGTCCAATGCACGGTCGGAGGCCTCGGTAGTGCGGCTTGAAGGCTTGATCGCTGGTCGAATGGGCGCGTTGAGGAGTTTGAACACGGAGTTCCCGTGCGCAGCTGGAAGCCCAGATCGGGCACGTTCAAACTTCGGTCGCCAAGCAGGAGTCGGCACAGACCAAGTGGATCATTGGCTGCATGATCGGAGCCATCGCAACGGCAACGGCAGTTGCCCTACTGGTCCAGAGGCTGATGGAATGGGTTAAAGTCGAAAGACGAGCAGGGTCGCCACTTCATGCACCAAAAGAAGAGGGGCCTCGGCAACGCCGAGGCCCCTCTCTTTGCGCTTTCGGTTGGCTGGGGCTTAGTTGGGGACCCAAGCGGCGCAGCGGATTTCGCTGAACTCGCGGTCCACCTTGTTCCAAGTGTCGCCTGCGTTATTGCTTAGGAACACTTGGCCGTAGTGGCTGAAGGTGACCATTCGGTCGGGTTCGGAGGCGTTCACGCCGAAAGCCCACATCGGGGTGTTGGGCACGCAGGGCAGGGGCAGCGTCTCCCAAGACTCGCCTAGGTCGGAGGAGCGTTGCACGGTGCCGGTCTGCCCGGCTGCAGCGTCGCCATTTCCCACGAATATCACATTGGGATCGTCGGGCTTGAGCGCGATGTTGCGGCAGTAGCGCATGGGGAAGTGCTCCTGAACGCCAAGAGGGCGCCAGCTTCGGCCCATGTCGGTGCCTAGGAACAGCTCTTTTGGCGTGCTCACGATTACCGTGCTGGGCGAGCCGGGGCTCACTACCACGCCGTGGATGTCGGGGTCGTTAAGTTCGAGGCCCATGGTGCCTGGCTCCATGGCGGCCCCGGTCGTGGTCCAGGTGTAACCGCCGTCGGTGCTGACCCGTACGCCGTCCACCTCGGCCCCGGCCCAGACAATTTGGGGGTTGGTGGGGTCGATGGCCATGGCCAATACCCTTGGCCATCGCACGTTGGCGCACTCAGGGGCGAAATCAGCGGAGGTCTTGTCCCAGTGCGCTCCGCCGTCTCGGGAGCGGAAGATGGCGCCGGGGCGGCAGCCAGCGAAAACGTTGCTGGAGTTGGTGGGGTCGACCACCACTGACCATACTGCGTACTGGTCCATGGGGGCCTCGATGTGGTCGAAGCTGCGCCCGCCATTGTCGCTTCGATAGAGGCCGTCGTTGGCCCCAGCAAAGATCACGTTGGCGTTCTGGGGGTCGGATGTGATGGCGAAAACATTGGTCTCATTCCAGACACCTTGGGGGCGGCCCCAAGTATCGCCACCGTCGTCGCTATACCAGATGCCGTTCCCGACTGTGCCCAAAAGCACGGTGAAATCGTTATTCATGGTCACACTCTCCTAGTCTTTTCTAGCCCAAGTCGCTTCTGGCGGACTCGCGCTCATTATCGCCCAGCGCGGCTGGGTGTCAACCGCCCTGTGTCCTGCTCCGACCCTAGCGGACCAAGGGCCCGATGCGCTCCTCCAAGGTGAAGTTGGGCCACGACTCTCGCGAGGCGACGACCTTGTTGCGCAGCACACCGATCTTCTCTATCTCCAGCTCGATGGTGTCACCTTCTTTGATTTCCTTATGACCGGCGAAGGTGCCTAGGGAGATAACGTCCCCGGCTTCCATCTTGGTGTAGTCGGAGCAGTAGGCCAATACTTCGTAGGTGTCGAAGATCATGCTACTGGAGTTGTCGCGGCGGCGCATCTGGCCGTTGACCCGCACCTCCATGGCGAGGTTGGCTGGGTCGGGTATCTCTTTCTTGGTGACCACCCAAGGCCCAATAGGGCAGTAGGTATCGAAGTTCTTGGCGTAGGCGTAGGGCTGGCCCATCTGGCCACGCTGACGCTGGCGGTCCCGAGCCGAGACATCGTTGCAGATGGTATAGCCGAATATATAGTCGAGGGCTTGGGAGGGGCGAATATGGCGGCAGTCACGGCTGACCACGACTCCCAACTCAATCTCCTCGTCCACCAGTTGGGGGAATGGTGGCAGGACGATTTCGCCCTCATGGGCCAGCATGTTGGAGCCGTACTTGGCGAACACGATGGGCTCCTGGAAGAAGGAGAGACCCGTCTCGTCGATGTGCTCCTGGAAGTTCAGGGCTAGGGCCAGAATCTTGGGTGGTCGAATGATTGGCGGCAGCCAAGTAAAGTCGGACACCAAATAGTGACGCAGGTTGCCGTTGCTCCGCAGGCGGTCCACACACTCTTCGCCGATGGTGTCGATGTCGATGCCCGACTCAATGATGTGCAGTACAGCGTCCGCCTCGCGCACCCCGGGATGGGTGGCGTTTATGGCCCGGGTCAGGTTGATGATGCCTTCGTCGACGGCAGCGCCGACGCTGGTCATGCCGTCTTTCTCGTAGGAGAGCAGCTTCACGTTCTCTACCTCCCTCGCAGGGCCTTGCCCGATGCTCCCATCGGCACTCCGCTGGGTCAGACGGTGCGGGTGGCCCTCGATACCATATTGGTGCTTCCTTAGAATCATAGATTGCGTTCTAGACCTTTGCAACTTGGAGGCGGACGAATGCCGCCCATAAGGTGTCCTCGCCGAAAGGATAGCCGGGGCCGAAGGGATAACCGGGCCGCTGGCTGTGCCGGAATGACGGAGCGACCGCAGGCTTAGGAAGAACGGCTCTTGCGGTGATGAAAGGGGCGAAATACGGGAGGTGGAAGGGAGAGAGGCATGTGTGGGCAGCAGCAGATATAATGCGTCCTCGATATGTGCGCTCAACCCCGGAGGGAACAATGAAAGTAACCGGTAGATACACGCTGAAGGCGTCGCCACAACAGGTGTGGGACACCATAACCAACCCCGAGAAGATAAAGGGCTGCCTGCCTGGCTGCAACCGCATGGAGATAATTGGCGACAACGAGTACAGCGCAACCCTCTCGGTGGGGGTTGGTGCGGTGAAGGGCACCTACGAGGCCAAGATAACCATGCTGAACATGGTGCCACATTCCTCATACAAGATGCTTGTGGAAGGCAACGGCATTGCCGGGTTCGTCCGCGGCGAGGGTGACGTCGAGCTGGAGGAACAGGCTAATGGAGGCACCGTCCTACATGTGGAGGGGGACGCCCAAGTGGGGGGAACCGTGGCCTTGGTGGGGCAGAGGCTGATGAGCACGGTGAGCAAGCAGATGATGGACCGCTTCTTCCGCTGCGTCGGCCGCTCCATCGCCTGAAGTGAGCGTCTGGTCTACGCACCCGTACGAACGTCCGGGCTGAACGTCCGGAGCCCGAAGGGATAAGCCATGGACTGGACCATCCTAGGCATTCTGGGAGCTGCTACCTTTGCGGTGGTTTCGGTCCTAGACAAACGCCTGATCTCGGTAAGCCTGCCCAGCCTCTCCTCCTACTACCTGTGGACCGGCACGGGTAGATTCCTTTGGGGCGCCCTTGCTCCCCTCGTCTTTGGCTTCGGTATCAACGACTATGGCTGGCACCTAGTCGCCGCTATTGTGGCCGGCCTCATCTGGGGGGGCGCACTAGCGCTGATGGCGCTAGGGTTTCGCATGGAGGAGGCCTCCCGCGTCACGGCAGTCACCCACAGCTTTCCGGTATTTTCTGCCCTGCTGGCGGTGATATTCCTCGATGAGACCTTGGGGCCCCTGCAGTGGGTGGCCATCATCGTGGTGGTGCTGGGGGCCATAATGGTTTCTCTGCGAGGCGGTGCCGGCAGAGGCCTCCTCCGGCTGAACCGGGCGTTTCCCGTCATCGTCGCCTCTGCCTTTTGTTACGCAATCTCCTTCTTTGCGGCCAAGTACGCGTTGCAGGAGGTATCTGTCTGGACCCTCTTCTCGATACGCCAGTTGGGCATGGCCTCCGTGTTCCTAGTGCTCGGGAGGAACGCTTGGCGCGAGGTGCCGTTGGTGGTGCGTAGCCGCACGACCCTGGGGCTGATGCTGGTGACTGAGTTCTTTCTGGCGCACATCGCTTTGATCTTTACTCTGCTGGCCATCGAGGGCGGGCCTGTGTCCGTGGTGTCCACTCTAGCTGGCACCCGGCCTTTGTTCGTCTTCCTGTACACCATTCTGCTCAGTGCCTCTTGGTGGCGTTTCGTGGACGAGCCCTTGGAGCGGAACGTTCTTGCCATCAAGCTGGCGTCCATCGTGATGATTATTGGAGGCGTGGCAGCGCTCCGTACGCTATAGCATCCTAGGGGCGACCCAGGGCCTTTCGCTTATCACTGGCCCCGTGCCTCGCGCACTGACATCAGCCCGTTGACGCCGTTGCCCTTCCCCCTCTAGGCTCGACATATGGTTCCAAAAGCGCAATCACCTAGAACACCCGTAGCAGGGCCGCCAACAACGCCAACAACGGCTGTCCGAGAATCCCTTGCACGAACACCCCCGTTCGGCAGCCCAAGTGTTGCCGCCGCGCCGCCACCCGCGAGGCCTCTCAATGGGACTGATGTGTCCCATAAAAATCTCGTCATTTCGTATCTGGACCTACCCCAAATGAGACAAATGAGACACATTGCAGCTACGAAAACGCAAAACGTTGTGTATCGTGTGTCAGCCCCTCGACTAAAGCAAAGCTGACGCGTAGCTGCGTCGTCCCAAATCCCGGTGCAATAAAGTACATCCAGTTTCTAACGGATATAGCACTAGAAGAAACCGAGAGATGCAAAACACTAGCATTGGAACACCACAAATGGCACAAAATGCGGACCTCCGGGAAAGAAGCAAAGGACTCGCGAGAGGGCTGGACCCTGCCCTGGACCCGGTCCGGGGGGGTGCGGGTGCTTCACAGCACCTTAACCATGCCATATGCAACAATCGAAAGACCCTGGGGGGCCACCTGTCGCCGGTTGTAGTGGGCGCATACGGCGGGTATGATGAAAGGCAGTCGGGGTGTAGCGCAGGGGTTAGCGCGCCACGTTCGGGACGTGGAGGCCGTCGGTTCAAATCCGACCACCCCGACCATCTTCCAATCTCACTTACTTGGACGGTGCCGTGTATGCCGTCGCCCTTGGTGACCGTGCGAACTCCTGCCTCCCTAGCTGCTTTCGGGGCCGCGGGCAGCTGCTTGGGGCTGGCGTTGGACGGCTGGAGCACCGCGGAGGTGTGGCCTGCCGATGGCCTGCGGACTGCCGGGCCAGAGACCTATCAAGCTGGTCTGGCACGGCGCGCTATGGAGGCCCTGTGGCAGGCAGCCGGAGTGAATCCGCCGTCGGTGAAGGTGTTGCTGCGCAATGACGCTTCACCGGCCAGTACCGTAGGCGGGCGCGAGACTTCCATCGCCGCCGGTCTGGTGGCGGGCAATGAGTTCGCTGGCAGGTCCATGGGGCCAACTGACCTGCTGACGCTGGGTGGAGAACTTGGTGGGCGCGTCGAGGGGCTGGCGGCCTCGCTATCAGGAGGCCTCCAGATGGCGACGGCTTGGGAGAAGCAGGCGGCTACTGCGCCGGTGGCCCTGCCTTTGGGGCTCACCTTGGTCCTGTTCCTGATGGAAGAAATTCCCCCAGAGGAGGCTATTCCCAGTAGGAGCGATCGGGGGCAGTCCAGCCTTGACGCATGGCGTGTAACCATGCTGGCCAACGCTATGGCCTCCTCGCGTTTGGAAGACTTGCAATCTGAAGACGCGATGCAGCCTAGCAGCTTCTACCCCCATTGCGCCCCCAAGCGACTGATCTGCGCTGGGGCGATGATTGGCGGGGCTCTGGCGGCCCTTCCCGCCGATGATGGATTTGTCTTGGCAGCTCTGACTAGGGGCAAGGAAATGACCATCGCCTACGAGATGGCAGAGGCAGCCCGGCAGGCGAGGCTGCCGGGGGCTATCAAGATCGCCAAGCCCACCAACCGTGGCGCCCATGTGACCCATGTGATTTGATGCACCCATGACGCTGGTGGTGCAGAAGTACGGCGGGAGCTCGGTGGCCAATGCCGAGCGTATTCTCCATGTGGCGAGGCGTATCGGCGCCGCCTGCGATTCGGGGAAGCAGGTGGTAGTGGTGGTGTCGGCCATGGGGGACACAACTGACGACCTGATTAGCTTGGCTTATAGCGTGACGCAGCAACCCGACCCTCGTGAGCTGGACCTGCTCCTCTCCACCGGCGAGGTGGTCTCATGCACCCTTGTGGCTATGGCCCTACGCAGTCTGGGTTATGCCTCTATCAGCCTCACCGGGGCCCAAGCAGGCATACACACCGACACATCCTATGGCCGGGCCCACATCGCCGGTGTGGAGGCGGATAGGCTGAAGAGGGAGCTGGACGAGGGCAAGCTGGTCATCGTGGCTGGCTTTCAGGGCATCACCGACGGCATGGACGTCACCACCTTGGGGCGTGGCGGTTCCGACACCACAGCCGTGGCCGTGGCCGCCGCCTTGGGGGCGAGCCGCTGCGAGGTGTACACCGATGTGGCAGGCATTTACACCGCCGATCCTCGAATCGTGCCCCAAGCCCGCAAGCTTGAGCAAATCAGCTACGACGAGATGCTGGAGCTGGCCAGCTACGGTGCCAAGATGCATCCCCGATCCATTGAGTTGGCGTCGGTGTACAATGTGCCCGTTTACGTGGCGTCCAGCTTCAGCGAGGAGCCGGGCACCCTGATTCACGGTGGAGCAGCAGCAATGGAGCACCGCATAAAAGTCACCGGCATCGCCTACGAGCGGGGCGTGGCCAAGGTTACCGTGCGCGGAGTGCGGGACCAGCCCGGCGTGGCGGCCGCCCTGTTCGAGCCGTTGGCAGCCGAGGGCATCAGTGTCGACACCATCGTGCAGAATACGGGGGTAGAGCAAATCAGCGACATCAGCTTTACCGTGGAAAGTGGCGACTTGGCCCGGGCCACTCAGCTGGTGGAGAGGACGGTGGCCCCACTCGAGGCCAGCCTCGCCACAGAGGACTCATTGGCCAAGGTAAGCATTGTGGGTGATGGAATGCGGAATGCCCCCGGCTACGCCGCCCGTATGTTTCGCGCCCTCTCCGATGCTGGAGTCAACATCGACATGATCACCACCTCCGAAATACGCATCACCTGTATCGTGCACGAATCGGCGGTGGAACGCTCGGTGCAGAGCCTCCATCGAGCTTTTGGCCTCGCCCAGGAAGAGTAACCCCTCGTTGTCCGCACCCTTGTTCTCGCCTACCCCCTTCCTGCCCACTCCATTCCTGTCAGTGGTGGTCCCCGCCTTCAACGAGGAGTCCCGCATCGTCGGCACCTTGGAGCAAGTGCTGGACTACTTGGGACAGCAGTCTTACACATGGGAGGTAGTGCTGGCCGACGACGGCAGCACGGACAGCACCCCTCACCTAGTGGCCGAAGTCGCCGAGAGGCGAGAAGAAGGCCGTCTGCGCTACCTGAGGCTGGCCCACGGGGGCAAGGGATGGGCCGTGCGTCAAGGAATGCTACAGGCCGACGGGGAGTTTCGCTTCATGTGCGACGCCGACCTCTCCATGTCCATCGACCAGCTGGGGCGGTTCCTGCCACCGGTGGCCAGCGAGTACGACGTGGCCGCAGGCTCGCGCACCATCCAGGGTGCGCGCCGCATCGGCGAGCCAGCCCGGCGTAAGGTCACCGCCAGAGTGTTCAGCCTGCTGGTGGGGGTCTTGGCCCCTTGTGGCGTCGCTGATACCCAGTGTGGCTTCAAGTGCTTCCGTGGGGAGGCGGCCCATCGCCTCTTCTCGCTGCAGAAGCTGGACGGCTTCGCTTTCGACGTGGAACTGCTCTACCTCGCTCGAAAGCTGGGGCTTAGGGCAATCGAGGTGCCCATCGAGTGGCATCATTCGCCCGAGAGCAAAGTGCGCCTTGTGCGCGACGCTGTGCGCATGGCGCGGGATATCCTGCGGGTCCGATGGCACTACCTCTGGGGACACTACCGGCCGTGACGCTACCGGTACCCGTGAAGCGGCCTTGGAACATGCCCGAAGACGGGTCTGGTGATTGCTTCTACGCAGGCGGACTGTGAAAAATCCCCCAGTAATGGCCCGAGTGTGGTCTTGACCACAGGGCAACTTTTGGTATAACTGAGATATAGCCCCGAACTACGGAGCACTCTTCAAAAAAAGGGAGTCAGACAAGGCGATACCATGGAAGTTGACAGCAGAGTAAAGCGAGAGAAGACCGGCAAGGCAGTGGCCCTAGCATTGGAAGGGAGATGGGAGGAAGCGGCAACGCTGAATA
Source organism: Dehalococcoidia bacterium (assembly GCA_965263155.1). Classification (GTDB taxonomy): domain Bacteria; phylum Chloroflexota; class Dehalococcoidia; order Lucifugimonadales; family JAAXIE01; genus JAAXIE01. The sequence goes on along the minus strand of OZ253586.1, from coordinate 3,175,748 downwards.
AGGAGCTTCTGGAACTGTTCCCCGAAGACGTGGAGAGCTTGAACCGGCTGGGCAAGGCCTACTTGGAACTGAGGCGGTACTCCATGGCTAGGGGTGCCTTTGGCGCGGCAGTAGCCGTTGCCCCCCACAATACCATTGCCAAGAAGAACCTGTACCGGTTGGAGAACCTGCCCCATGACGGAGAGGACGAGGCGTCGCCTCCTCCTCCTTCCAGTCGTGTGATGCCCAACCTGTTCATTGAGGATAGCGGGAAGTCGAGCGTCACGGTTTTGCACAAACCGGCAGGGGTTCCGGTGCTGGCGAAGGTAGCCCCGGGCGACTTGGTTGACCTGAAGGCAGGAGAGAACCGGCTGGCGGTGCATGCTCCACAAGGGCAGCTTCTGGGTGAAGTGGAGCCCAAGCTGGGCAACCGCCTGCTGAGGCTCATCCGGCAGGGCAACCGATATTCCGGGGCCGTGGTCAGCGTGCAACACCCGCGAATATCCGTGGCCCTGCGCGAGGTGTACACCCACCCCAGCCTGTTGGGCACCGCCTCCTTCCCCTCCAAGAGGGGGGTGGAGTACCCCTCCGCCCAGCTGCCCCAAGCCTACGCCCGGCTGGACTTGGAGCCGGACGTGGAAGATGACGACATGCCCTCGGAGTGGGGTGATGCGTTTGACAGCACCGTCGACGGCGAGGTGCAGGCCTCTGTAGGTCAAAGCTTTGACGACGAGGATGAGGGCGAATAGCCCCAGCATGGCTGGCGCCCTGTTCAATGGCTAAAGAAGAAGAGCAGCGCGAGGGCTGGGGTCAGGAGCAGGTGCGCGCGCTACGAGGCTACTTGGGGTATACCCAAGGCGAGATGGCCCGCCAGATGGGTGTGCGCCAGCAGACCATCAGCGAATGGGAGACGGGAATGTACCGTCCTCGAGGCTCTTCCAGCACCCTGCTGCACATCATCGCGGAGCGGGCGGGCTTCAGTTACTCGACTGGTCCGGAGCAGGGCGACCCAGAGCAGGGCATTCCGCAGCACAGCGGGCAGTCGGAAGACGCTTGATCCCGGGGACTTGTCGCCAACAGGCTTGGTTACTGGCTTGAATTATACACGCTACCGTGTATAATGTTGGTGTGGAGAAAGGGAATAAGAAGCCGAAGCGTCCCCCGGAGCTGGCCGGTTTCTCGGAGCAGGCCTTGTCGCGACTGTGGCGGGAACGTGCGGTCCGGGCAGGGTTGCTGCGGGCGCAGCATGGGGGCAAGCTCCGGATCATCTACCCTGGGCGTCCCGGCACCTCTGCTGGGCCCGACTTCCGTGATGCCCTGATTTACATCGAGGGCGAAGGGTTGACCCGTGGCGACGTTGAACTGCACCTGAAGCAGGGCGATTGGCGGGCCCACGGCCATCACCGCGACCACCGTTACAACTCGGTAGCCCTGCATGTGGTCTACTCCACTGAGGACGCTCCCACTCCCTTGGCCAACGGGGCAAATGTGCCCGTGCTTTCGGCCAAACCCTTACTGGAAGCCTTGCCCACGGGCCGGCCCCCGCCTTACCTTTGGCGGCTGCTGGCGAGGTGCGGTTACCCCCAGCCCTCCACCCAAGAGGAGCTGGCGGCGCTGCTGGATAGGGCCGGGGATGCCCGCTTCGGGGAGAAGGTCGAAACCTTCCGCCGCCAACTGGCGGAAGAAGAGCCGGAGCAGGTGCTGTATACCGCCATCATGGAGGGCTTGGGCTACAGTCAGAACCGCTCTCCCTTCTGCGAGCTGGCCTATCGTGTGCCCATCGCCGCCCTAAAGGCACGGACGCTGGCGTTGCCTGCGGAAGAGAGGCCTCACGCCATTGAGCGCTGGCTGCTGGAGGCGGCAGGGCTGGGGACGCCCATTGGAGGCGATGAAGCGTTGTGGCATGGCGATACGCTGCCTCCACTGCATTGGAACCTCTTCCGTGTGCGCCCGGTCAACCACCCGAGGCAGCGGATCAAAGGCGCGGCGAGGTTGTTGGACCTCTACTTGGAGGACGGGTTGGCGGAAAGCATGGCACACCGCATCACCCATTGCATCCATGGGGAGGGGGCGTCCTCGGTGCAACGGGGGCTGGCGGTGCAGGAGGATGGGCGCGCCCTGATCGGCCCGGACCGGGCGCGGGAACTGGCCGTGAACGCCGTGCTGCCCTTCGGCGCGGCTTGGAGTGGCCTCCTGCCTGATCCGGCCCTTGCGGAGGCGTCTACCGGCCTATACCATAGGTTGCCCAAGACTCCCAGCAATGAAATCCATCGGGAGATGGTGGACCTGCTGATACCCACCCAATGGCGCCCCACGGTCAATAGCGCTCGCCGCCAGCAAGGGTTGCTGCACTTGCAACGCCTTTTGGCTAGGTCCGACTTCAGGCCACAAGGTTAGCTGGTGACCCATGGCCTCACCTGAGGAGGACCTCGCTCCCCTCTACGTGCGCAAGGTCCCTCTGCTGCAAGGAGAGCAGGTGCAGCAGCGCTTCGACACCCACCGCGGTCTGATGGAGAGCACCCCGGAAAGAGGCCCTTTGCTGGTGCTTACTACCCAGAGGCTGATGGCCTTTACTCATGGCAGAGACTACGGCCAAGGTCTCCTGATAGGCTTGGAAGACCTGCATGCCGCGGCAGTGGACCTGCGAGCGCGTCGCTTGCCCCAACTTCTGCGTGGGTTGGCCCTCGTGCTGCTGGGGGTGGCTGTCTACCTGTTCGTCGGCCTCTTCGTGGTGACCACCGGCTCGGCGCTCATACCTGCAATCATAGGCGGGGTGGTGTCTCTTGCCGGTGGGCTATTAGTTGCCCGATTCATCCTGTGGGAGCGGCAAGGAGCCATCAGCTTCATGGCGGCCCACAGCGGCCCGTGGCAGCTGAGCTTCGAGTACCACGGCGACGATGCCTCCGACGATGCTGCCTTGGTGGTGGCCTGCTTCTTCCATCTGAAGCAGCAACAACTGAAGCATGGACAGGCCTTGATGTCGGGGGAGGACGCCGAGGATGACTGGCCCTACACCCCTTGGGTCCGCTGACTGTTTGGAGGCGCTAGCCCAAGCTCAGGGCGGGGTCGATGTCCAAGTCTAGGGAGTGACGCACCCCACGGGCCAGCAGGTGGTAACCACAGGCCCCGATCATGGCCCCGTTGTCGGTGCACAGGACGGGACGCGGGATGAACAAAGGCAGGGGCGAGCGTTGCTGGAACCGCAGGCGCAACAGGCTGTTGGCTGTCACCCCTCCACCCAGCACGATGCCCTTGGCCTTATGCTCGCGGGCGGCGTCTATGGCCTTGGTGACCACCACATCCACCACCGAGTCTTGGAAGGCGGCTGCCATCTCGGTGACCAAGTGGGCAGATGGGGGCTGACCGTCCTCGCTGGGCGGATAGACGCCCAACTCTTGGGCGCGGTGCAGCAAGGCCGTCTTCAGGCCGCTGAAGCTGAAATCGTAGGTGTCGCGCAGCCAAGCGCGGGGCAGGCGCTCCTCGCCCTTGGCTCCCTCGGCCACTCGCTGTATTTCCGGCCCGCCTGGGAAGCCCAAGCCAAGGATGCGGGCCGCCTTGTCGAAAGCCTCACCGGAAGCGTCGTCCCGGGTGCGCCCCAGCAGGCGATAGAGGCCATGCCCCTCCATGAGCACCAAGTCGGTGTGGCCGCCGGATGCGATAAGGCACAACAGAGGGAAGCCGACGCCGGAGGCGGGATCCGACGACTGCTCTTCGGGCTGCTTCAGCCAAGCTGCGTATACATGGGCCTCTAGGTGGTTGACCCCTACCAAGGGAAGTCCTTGAGCCAGGGCGAGGGCCTTAGCACCGTTCAGCCCCACCAGCAGTGCTCCTGCCAAGCCTGGGCCGTGGGTCACGGCTACGGCGTCGAGGTCGGACATGGAGACGCCAGCATCGTCGAGGGCGCGCTGGATAGTGGGGACTAAGGCTAGGACATGCTGCCTTGAGGCCACTTCCGGCACGACACCGCCGTAGCGGGCGTGAATGTCCACTTGGGAGGCAATTACGTTGGAGCGCAGCAGGCGGCCGTCCTCGATGACGGCGGCCGCCGTTTCGTCGCAGGAGGTCTCGATGCCCAACACCAGAGTACTCACGGCCCAACATCATAGGATCAGTGGGGTGCGGGGTCAACTTCGACTACTTCACACGAGGCTGATGAGGGCGGGACTGTTGGCATGGGGTCTACAGCAGCGACGCCCGCGAAGCGGGCGGCATCGGATACGGTGGCACCCCACTGGTGGGTTGTGAGGAACTTGGGGGTTCGCTCTACTCGACACTGGTCGTAGCTGGAAGTGTTTTTTCGTATCTGTGGTGTGTAGAGTTTGTCGAGTGAGGTTGCGGGTCCAGCTTGGGGCTCGTAGCTGAGGATGGAACTCGACAATGTAGTGGCGCACTGTGGGGGGGCTTGGGGCTGGTCCGGCCGGTTTTTCACAGATGATACCTCCCAGGAAGAATGGCCGAGAAGATTGTGGCGAAGAAGAATGGGTTGCAAAAAAGAAACGCCGGGGAGACCTGTAGGGGTCAGTCCCCGGCGCACACAGGATATATTAGAACTAATGTGAGTAATTGTCGACAGAGGAGATCGTGGGGTCATGGCCTTTCGATTGTTGCATGTGGCAGGCTTGGAGTGCCGTGAATTGCCTCACCTTAACCCTCTCCCATCAAGGGAGAGGAGATAGTGGGGCTTGGCCTCTTTGACACCCAAAAGGGGCGATGCTATCATCGCGCGGCTTTGAGGCTCATACTCGTACGCCACGGACAGACGCCATGGAACGCCGAAGGCCGGTTCCAAGGTCAGAGTGATACGGGCCTCACCGAGTTGGGCTTGGAGCAGGCCCGCCGTGCCGCCGCCGCCCTCGCCTCCGTTGAAATAGCCGCCATCTACTCCAGCCCTCTTCCCCGTGCCATGCGCACCGCTCAAGAGATATCCAGCGAACTTTCCTTGGACGTCATGCCCTTGGAGGGGCTGAAGGAGATACACCTAGGGGAGTTGGAGGGCATCACTGGCCCGGTGATGCGTGAGAAGTACTCGGAGGTGTTCCACACTTGGAATGAGAACCCAGGACGGGTCAGTTTTCCTGGGGGCGAGTCGTTGAGACAGCTTCAAGGACGTGCTTGGAGGGCTGAGCAGCGCATCGAAAAGGCCCATGCCGATGGCACAGTGGTGGCCGTCTCTCATAATTTCGCCATCAACGCCATCGTCAGCCGGTTTCTGGGGTTGCCCCTCTCCCGTTTCCACCGCATACGAGTCGACCTCGGCTCTTTCACCGTGCTGGAGGTTGGGGAGCGTACACGCCACCTGCTGCACTTCAACGACCGCTGCCATCTGATCGGCCTCCCCAGCTCCGGAGGCTGAGGATGCCGCGCCGGCTGCCCCGCATGACGGCGGTAGAATCCGCTGTGCGGGAGTCTCTGCGCCGACATGGCTTGGAGGGCGCCAGTCTAGTGACGGCGGTCTCTAGCGGGGCCGACTCCACTGCCGTTCTCCACGCCTTATATTCCCATCGCGTTGCGATGGGCCTCACCCTGCATGTGGCCCACTTCGACCACAACTTCCGGCCTGAAGCCGCCGAAGATGCCCGCTTTGTGGCAGAGATGGCGGCTGGGTTGGGGCTGCCGTTTATCACGGAGCATGCCGACCCGATGGCATACCAGCGAGAGCAAGGCATCTCTTCCTTCGAGGCGGCGGCCCGGGAATTGCGCTATCGATTTCTAGGACGGGCTGCTGACTCGGTGGGGGCGGCGGTCGTGGTCTTGGGCCACAACGCCGACGATCAAGCGGAGACGGTACTGATGCACCTGATACGGGGCAGCGGTATCGACGGTTTGCGGGGAATGGACGTCCTCACCACATGGCGAAGCTCCGATGGCCAGCAACGCGTCAACCTGTTCCGGCCATTGCTGACGCTGACCAAAGAGCAACTGCGCGACTACTGTCACCATGGGGGAATCGCGTACCGAGAGGACCCCGCCAACTGGGATATGCGATTTACCCGCAACCGGGTGCGCCACCAGCTTCTGCCCTCGTTGCAGGATTACAATCCCCGTATCTCCGAGGCACTGGTGAGGCTGGCCCAAGCTGCCTCTCAGGAAACCGACTTCCTGGAGTCGGAGGTCGAGCGGGCGTGGGGACAATTGGCCCGCAAGGAAGGAGACGCGGTCACGTTGGACCGGGCGGCCCTATCTCGCTGCCCCCTCGCGCTGCAGGCCCGCCTTCTGCGTCGGGCTTACCAGGAGATGATGGGAAGCGGACGCCGTCTGCAGATGTCCCACGTAGATGCCATGATAGCGCTGGTGGAGGGCAGGCCCGGGGGTCAGATCGTACTGCCGTTGGGGCTGAGGCTGACGTCCACTAACGAAGCGCTGACCATGAGGCGGGACGTCGGAGTCCAGCTTGCCCCCGTACCCTTCGAGGGCGAGCACCGGCTGGGAGTGCCCAGCTTAGGTGCTGGGACCGTCGTGACCGACCTGTCTGGCTGGCAAGTGACGGTGGAGTATAACGACACGACATCCGGTGTGCCAGTCGACCCTCTGACAGCCGTTCTAGACCTAGGAGACAGCGAGCCGGAGCTCTGGGTCCGGCGACGCCAGCACGGCGACAGGTTCCAGCCCTACGGTCTGTCAAATGAAAAGAAGCTGCAGGACTTCCTAGTCGATCTTAAGGTGCCATCCTCGCGACGCGACTCCATCCCGTTGGTGCTGAGCAACGGAAGGATCGCTTGGGTGGTGGGCCATCGCGTTGCTCACTGGGCCGCCGTGAGCCCGGCCAGCCGTCGCGTCCTGCGCGTCCGCTTCATTCCCCTTCCGTGATTTCCAGGAAGGGACACACTACTGGTTGACCCATCCCTCCCTTTTGGCTTGACTCAAAAAGTGCCGTTTGACTCAAAGGTCTATGGGAGCAGTGACTTGTTAGCATTGGGCAACCCAACGCCTAGCCCACCAGCATCAGGATTACGCCTATGTTACCCTCATCCCGAACTGGCCCTTGGGCTGGCGACAACAAATCCGCCACCGGTCGTGTCCACCTCAATCTCTTCAGCATAACCGGCGTACACAAAAGAGTAGATCGACAATCGATAAGTTAGATTGGTGACGAATTGATAGGGGTCACAAATGGAGATTGGGTCTTCATGGAATACAGCGATCCACTCGGCGAGTGTTTTGTTCGTTGCTTTCAATGTGTCAAACGGCTCATCGCTATACACGTTGCCTATGGATACGCCCCCCGGAACGTCGTAATTAGTGTCGCTAGGCAGTTCTCCTAAGTGCGCCAACCCAGCATGTACCACACTGACCGTTGAGCTAATGCGCTTGGGCATGGGTGACTATCCAATAGCGCGGGGCATTGGGCAGGTCTTCCAGCGCCACAACACCCAACAGTGCTCATCCCGTCCCGGCACTTCGCGTTGACCCTTCAAATCGATGGAGTTGTCATGCGGAGACACCGACAGGTCGCCGTGCTTGTGTTTGGGCTGTTGGCAGAGATAGGTTGGTTGGCATCCACCCCACGACACACATTCGATCTCGTCGGACTTGGGCAGGTCCCACCCTACGCGTACGTCCCCCTGCCAAGTGCTCTGCTTGGGGCCTTTCGTTTTGACCTGAATATAGGCTGTGAATGACCTCTCACCGTCCATTGCCACGGCCACGACAGCTATATCCGGCAGGTTGCCAGCCCACGGTGCAGCGTAGGCACCACGCCGATTGACTTCCGCCGCGACGTAGTGTTCACCGGCGCGTCCAGTCCGGTCTCGCCCGCCCCTATTCATCATTTGATGCGCATCTCCCTACGGACTGCTATAAGGATGCCTCATTGCTGTGCTTCTCAATGAATCGCGCTATCCACTTGTGCCTGCACAGACAACGGTATCCAGTAACCGCCAGGGCATTGGGAATAGACGTGAGGTTCATGCCTTCTGTTGCTACCTGCTGATAAACCCTGCGGATTAGCGACTCCACAATGGCTAAACGTCCTGTTTTCTTCGTGCCTTTACCAGTGCCCCGTTCAGGAGACAGGGGCGGGCTCGACCAGCGAGGCCCCGAGGATTTTCTGGGTGTGTTGGAGGGCCCACTCGTGGGCTCCGGGGTCGAAGGAGGCTACGCAGTTCGTAGGCACCTCCACCGGGTAGTCGCGGTTTCGTGCGTCGGAGATGGTGTGCATCACACAGATGTCGGTGCATACTCCGCATACAACCAGCTTCTCCGGCTTCAGGTTCTTCAGCCGGGCTTCCAGTTCGGTGTTGAAGAAGCCGCTGTAGCGGTTTTTGGGGATGATGTTGAGGTCGTCGACCCACTCCTGCAGCTCGGGTATCACCTCGGTCTCTGCCGTTCCCTTGACGCAATGGACGGGGAATATCTGAAACTCCAAGTCGTCGGGGTCGTGGTGGTCTGAGATGAAGAGGATGGTGGAGCCCAAGTCCCGCTCGCGTTGGAGGAGTTGCCGTATGTTGGGGATGATGGCCCGCGAGTCGGGGCCGCAGTAGAGGTTGTGGCCCTCTTCCAAGAAGCCCCGAAGCATGTCGATTACCAGCACTGTGTTGGCCATGGCTTGTCTCCTTAGGCACCGATTCTTACCCAGAAGGTAGGTCCACCGTAAACCCGGGCTTAGCGCCGCTTCAAGGTCTAGTGGCGCCAAGGATCAGTGGCGGAAATGTCGCACCCCGGTGGTCACCATGGCCACGCCTGCTTGGTTGGCGGCGTCGATGACCTCTTGGTCGCGGATGGAGCCTCCGGGTTGCACCACCGCAGTGATCCCGCCTTGGGCTGCCAGTTCCAGCCCGTCGGGGAAGGGGAAGAAGGCGTCGGAAGCGAGCACGGAGCCGGGCCCCTTGTCGCCAGCAGCGCGCAGGGCTAGGTGGACGCTGGTGACCCGGTTGGGTTGCCCTGCGCCCATGCCCACCATTGCTCCATCCTTGGCCAGCAGGATGGCGTTGGACTTGACGTGCTTCACAGCCCGCCAAGCAAAGGCGAGGTCGTGCCTTTCCTGCTCCGTGGGCGCGCGGTGTGTCACCGTATCCCAAGTAGAGGGGTCTTCCTCGAGGACATCGCCTGTCTGTACCAGCACACCGCCCGACAAGGGCCGGATATCAAATACGGCACCGGAAGGCCCTTGGGGCACGGCTAAGATGCGCAGGTTGCGCTTCTGCAGCAGCACCTCAAGGGCTTCTGGTTCGTAGCTAGGGGCGACCACGACCTCGTAGAAGATGGGGGCCATGGCGTGGGCTGTTGCAGCGGTGACTGGCCGATTGAAGCCTACGATGCCGCCAAAGGCTGATACCGGGTCGCCTTCGTAGGCCCTGAGGTAGGCTTGGGCCATATCCGCGTCACTAGCCAGACCACAGGGGTTGGCGTGTTTGATGACCACCACTGACTGCTGCTGAAAGTCGCTGACGGTCCGCCAAGCGGCGTCCGCATCCATGTAGTTGTTGAAAGAGAGCTCCCGCCCATGGAGCTGCTCCGCTTGGCAGACACCGGTGGTGGAGGGCAAGGCAGGGGCGTAAAGGGCAGCTTTCTGGTGGGGGTTCTCGCCGTAGCGCAGGGGGGCCACCCGCCGGTAGGCGAGTCCCAGCGTCTCCGGCGGGTCGTCGGCTGGTTCTTGGGAGAGATAAGTGGCTATCGCTGAATCGTAGAAGGAGACGTGCTGAAAGGCCTTCTGAGCCAAGGCACGTCGCTGTTCCGGCGAAGGACCACCCTCTGCGAGGCTGGCGGCGACCCATTCGTAGTCGCTTGGGTCAACCACCACTGTCACCCAAGGGTGGTTCTTGGCGGCGGCCCGCAGAAGGGTGGGGCCACCGATGTCGATGTTTTCCAAAGCCTCTTCGAGGGTAATGTCGGGCCTGCCTGCCACCTCCATGAAGGGGTAGAGGTTGACCACCACCATGTCGATGGTGTCAAACCCCTGCTTCTGGAGTTGCTCCATGTGGTCTGGCTTGTCGCGCCGCGCTAGGATGCCCCCATGGATGGCTGGGTGCAGGGTCTTGACGCGTCCCTCCAGCACCTCGGGGAAGCCAGTGTAATCGGACACCTGCACCACCTGCAGGCCTGCCCCCTTGGTCAGGGAACGATAGGTGCCTCCGGTGCTAATGAGTTCGGCCCCCATGTCCGCCAGCGAGCGTGCAAGGGGGACTATGCCGGTCTTGTCGTAAACGCTGATTAGCGCTTTCATGGAACCCCTCTAATCGTCCAGACTAGTCGTCCAAGTGCAATCTTTGGTCCCCGGCTTGAGGAATCACCTCGCCCACGACGCGGGCTTCAGGGATAGCGGCCGTGACCTGCGCCACGTTTTCCGGCGCACAGACTATGGCCATGCCCAAGCCCATGTTGAACACACGGTACATCTCGGCGTCGTCCACGTTCCCCGTTCGCTGTATCAGTTCGAAAATGGCAGGACGCTCCCAAGAGCCTTTGCGGAGGTAGGCAGCTGTCCCTTCCGCCAGGGCTAGGGGCAGTTTTCCGGGCAGACCCCCGCCGGTTATGTGCGCCATTGACTTCACCAAGGGCAGGACTTGCTGGAGCATTGGGTAATAGCTGCGATGGGGCGTCAGCAAGTCCTCGCCCAAGGTGTGGCCCAACTCGTCGTAACGGCGTCGCAGCGGTGCGGAGTCGTTGTCGAGGCGGAAGACGCGGCGCACAAGTGAAAAGCCATTGGTGTGGAGTCCGCTGGAGGGGACGCCTAGGATGGCATCGCCGGGGACGACGGAGGAGGTGTCCAGCAACTCATCCTTCTCCACAGCGCCCACTAGGAATCCCGCCATGTCCATGTCGCCGCCGGTGTAGACTCCGGGCATCTGGGCTGTCTCGCCTCCGATGAGGGCGCAGCCTGTCCCCACGCAGGCCGAGGCCATGCCCTTCACCAAGGCCTCCAAGGCAGCCACGTCCAACTCTCCGACGGCTAAGTAGTCGAGGAAGAAGAGGGGACGAGCCCCCCAAGTAAGTACGTCGTTCACGTTGAGGACTACTAGGTCGGCCCCCAAAGACTCCCACTGGCCCAACGCTGAGGCGATCTTGAGCTTGGTGCCCACGCCGTCGGCGCTGGCCACCAGCACCGGCTCGCGATAGCCTGTCAGGGGAAAGAGTCCGGCGAATCCGCGGGCCGCTTGTGCGGTGGCGCCCTGCTGGCCCATTTGAGTCGACGCGCTGAAGGCCTTGATGCGCTCTTTCAGGCCCTCCAGAGCGGGAACATCGACACCGGCGGCGAGGTAGCTGTCACCATTTTGGGCCAAGAGTTACCTCTTCGAACGCTCTAGCGGTCTGCCGCGGCCTTGGAGGTCTCCAGCACCAGCTTGTCGGTCAGCTCTAACTGCACCGGCACGGGATAATGTCCGGTGAAGCAGGCGTCGCAGTAGCCCCCTTGCGCGCCGTCCACCACCTCCAGCAGGCCACCTATGGTGAGGTAGCCCAAGGTGTCGGCCCCGATGAACTGGCGTATCTCTTCCACTGATTTGTGGGAGGCGATGAGCTCCTCGCGGGTGCTCATGTCTACCCCTAGGTAGCAGGGCCAGCGGATGGGCGGGGAGCAGACACGCACATGCACCTCGGTTGCTCCGGCGCGTCGCACCAAGGCGACCAGATGCGGCGTGGTGGTACCCCGAACGATGCTGTCGTCCACCAGCACCACTCGCTTGTCCCGCACCACGTCAGGCAGCGGGTTGAATTTCAGACGCACGCTCGAGTCCCTGGACCTCTGGTCGGGCTCCATGAAAGTGCGTCCGACGTAACGGTTCTTCACTAGCCCCTCGCTGTAGGGCAAACCTGACGCTTGGGAGTAGCCTACGGCGGCTGCCGTGGCCGAGTCTGGCACGCCGATGACCACGTCGGCATCGGCGGGGTGCTCATGGGCCAAGCGTACTCCCATGTCCCGGCGCGTAGAGTAGACCAGCCTGTTGTTCAGCATGCTGTCGGGTCGGGCTAGGTAGATGTATTCGAAGATGCAAAGAGCGCGCCGGGTCCGCTCCTGTACGCAGATGGAGGAGCGCAGGCCGTCGCGATCGATGATAACGATTTCGCCCGGTTCCAGTTCGCGCAGGAAGGTCGCCCCTAGGTGGTCCAAGGCGCAACTCTCGGAGGCCATCACCCAACCGCCATCCAGCTCGCCTAGGCACAGTGGGCGGACGCCCAGAGGGTCGCGGAATCCCATGACAGCGTCTGGAGAGAGACTCACAGCGGAGTAGGCGCCCTGTAGGGTGCGCATACAGTAAGCAGCCCGGTCCTCCCATGTGGCGCCGGGGGCGTTGGCCAGCAGGTAGGCGATGACCTCGGAGTCGGTGCTTGAGGTGAACTGGCACCCCCACTGCTTGCTGAGCCGCTGCTGTAGGGCCAGAGGGTCGATGATGTTGCCGTTGTGGCCCAAGGCCAAACGCCCGTTACGACCTTCCACGAGGAAGGGCTGTACGTTGCACTGCAGGCTGGAGCCGGTGGTGGAATAGCGGGTGTGGCCTATGGCCATGTTGCCGGAGAGGGCCTTGATCACACCGTTGTGGAAGACTTGTGTGACCAAGCCCATGTCGCTATGGACCCGCACCGTCTGGCCGTCGGAGACGGCAATGCCCGCACTTTCCTGGCCGCGGTGCTGCAAGGAAAAGAGGCCAGTGTAAGCGATGTGGCTGGCGTCGCCCCTTGGCGAGTAGACGGCCACAACCCCACACTCGTCCTTGGGGTGGTCGTCGACCTTGCTGGAGGTCAGCATTGATCCTCCATTCTGGCAAGGCTGTGCGTAAGCCGCCACCGGTATCACCCCGGAATAATATGACTGGCCTGCGCCGGGGTCAATGCCCAGACGTTCAGGGATGTCCTAGTTCTCGTCGTCTTGGCTTCTTGGACCCTGCGACGGGCCCTGTCCACCGTTGCCCTTGGGTAGGATGGTTATCTTGCGGTCCTCGCCGGAACCTGCGCTCTGGGTGGTGACCCGAGGGTGCTCGGCCAAGGCCATATGCACTATGCGTCTCTCTGCGGCTGACATTGGCTCCAAGGCTATGCCTCGACCACTGGCTACCACCCGATCGGCTACGCGCATGGCCATGGCCCGCAGCGCTTCTTGGCGTCGCTCGCGGTACCTTTCGATGTCCAGCACCACGCGGCTGTTCATCTCTCCCACCTGCTTGCGCACCATGAGGTTGACGATGAATTGAAGAGCGCGGAGGGTCTCGCCCTTGCGCCCGATAAGGAGGCCCGAATCTTCGCCGGTGATGTCGATCAGAGGACCTCCGGTGTTGGGGTCGTTGGCGGTGCGCAGGGTGGCCGTGGTGGAAGTCCCCGCCGACTGTAGTATGCGGGTGACGATTTCCACGGCGGCAGGGGCAATGTTGGAACCTGCGGCGATACGGGTCACCCGCACACGGGCTAGCTCGGCGCCCAGTCCTAGGAACCGTGGAGGCTTACCGTAGCTTAGTATTTCTACCTCGGCTTCTTCCAGATCTACGCCGAGCTCTTTGAGCCCCAGTTCGCGGGCCTCTTCGACGGTTCGGGCTGACATTGTCACTTCGGTTGCTTCCATTGGTACCACTCTCTTTCTCTCCAGGCTCCGGCTCGGACGGAGGAGTAACTTGCGCCGGGGCAGGCGCTGACCTGCTGAAAAGGGGGCCCCAGCCCGTCTGGAAATACTGGATGCCCACACCAATGATGTTGGAAGTAATCCAGTAGAGGGCCAACCCGCTGGGGAACTGCAGAGTAAAGAAGCCCAGCATCAACGGCATCATCCACAGCATCATCCGGTTGGTGGACGCCTGCCGGTCGTCCATGGCGGGCATGGTGGTCATCTTCTGCTGGGCCCAAGTGGTTGCCGCCACCAAGATGGGCATGATGAAGGGAGAGGGATCCGGGTCGGCTAGGTTCATCCACAGGAACCCGCTGTTCAGGGGCACCGTTTCGTGGACGGGAGGCAGCCAAGCGTAGAACCTCTGCGCCAAGCCGATGAGGGAGTCGGGGTCGGTGGGCAGGGTGCTGCGTAAGGCTTGGAACAGTCCTATCCAGATGGGTAGCTGGATGAGCATTGGGCCAAAGCAGCCCAACGGATTGATCCCAGCCTCGCGGTAGAGCTTCATGGTTTCTTGCGAGGCCCGCCCACGATCGTTGGCGTAACGCTCCTGTATTTGGCGAATGCGTGGCTGCAGTCCGCTCATGCCCCGCATCTGCCGCGTCTGCTTCAGGGTCAGGGGCAGTGTGGCCAAGCGCACGACAATGGTAAAGATGACGATGGAAAGCCAGAACTGGCCGAAGAAAACGAAGTACAACAGCGCGAGGCCGTTGATCATCGGGTCGATGATGAAGAAGTTGAATATTTCCCCTACGAATCCCATAGTCCAGCTTTATGTGGTAGTGTCCAGCGACCAGAGCTTTTCCAGCGTGTTGCCTGTCAGTTGCAGGGCCCACACCATCCCGTCTTCCTTGCTTAGAAACAGTTCGCGTCCTACGCCCACAAGCGGAGCTTTGATTCGCGAGCCGCCCTCTATCGTCACGAGGTCGGTCAACTGCTCACCCTCTGAGATGAGGTGCAGTGCGCCATCCTCGTTGGCCATCACCACCCAAGTACGGCCGCCTGATTGGATGGTTGCGGGCTGGGCCACCACTGGCCCCTGCACAGCGAACTCCTGCAGCTTGTTGCCGTCGCGGTCGAGAACGAAGACTTGGCCGTTGAGGGAGGAGACGAAGGTATTGGAGCCGTCGGTAGCGGCCCCCGCCCAAAACCATTTGTCGGCACTCACCAGCACACGGCCGACTCCCGAGGAAACGTTGATGCCGTGAAGGTTCCGGTCGAACGAGCCGACCACCAGTTGGTCGTCTATCAGCAGTGGACGGCCGATGATGCCTCCGCTGGTCTCGTAAGGCCAGCCGCCAATCTGCGTACCGTTGCTGAGGTCTACGGCGTAGACGTTGTGGTCCAACGAGCCGAAGTAAGCGGTGGAGCCCACCACCCTTGGCGTGGACCATATAGGTCCCACGGCGCCGGCTGTTGCAGGGAACTTGACCCATGAAGCGGGACTCCCACTGTCGGCGTCAAACCCGTAGAGGACTCCCGCGTCCGTGCCCACCAACACCAAGCTTAGGTCGGGTACAAATGTAGGCCCGCCCACTACCTTTCCTTCTAGATCGGCCTTCCACTCACCCTGAAGCAAGTTGGCTGTGGCTAGGCTGTCGCGGTCTTTCCTCAAGCCGAAGAGGGCGCCCGACTCTCCGTCGGCGGTCGCGAAGCCGACATACACCATCGCCGGGCCTATGGCAGGGGGTCCGAAAACCCCTCCCAGCTTAAGGTCGTCGTCGTCATAGTCGGGCTTGAAGCTCCAGACTAGGCCGTTGCTCACGATCTGGGGGCGCTCGAAGGTGCTGAAGCCCACAGTTGCCTCGTCGAGCTTCCTAGGGTCGAGGGCCAGCACCTCGCCCTCGCGGGTGCCGACATAGAGGCGTGAGGCTGTGTCGGTGCCTTCAGGTGCTGGTTCCCATTCCGCAGACAATGCGGTCCAGCCGTTGGAGAGGACCCTGAACTGGCCACCCGTGCAGGCGGACGCGGCCAGAAGGACAAGTGCTAGTGCAGCGAGCCACAAGACATTTGAGCGCACTAGCGCCAAGGGTCCTGCAAGTCTGCCATTCAAGAGCGGAAAGATGGCTTTCAAGAACAAATAGATGATTGCGCCGGATGGGCTGAATAATTATGCATTCTCAGATTCAAGGAACAGGGTCGTAGCCCTTGCCTCCTAGGGGGTGACACCGGGATAAACGTTTCAGGGTGAACCAGGACCCCTTCAGCATGCCGTACCGCTCAATGGCTTGGCGAGAGTAGTGGGAGCATGTGGGCTCGTAGCGGCAGGCGCTGGGCAGATATGGCGAGACGGCCTTCTGATACCAAGTGAGTGCTACCAGAGCCCCTTGCTTCAGCAACGCTCACTCCCATCTCGTGGGCCTTGGGACTCGTTCAAGGGCTGGGCGTCTCAAGGGCGGGGGTTGGTCTGAGGCTCATTCTCAGTCCCTTTCATTGGGGCAGGACTCAACAAGTTAGCCCTCTGTAGGAGGTTCTGCAGAGCCTCTCTGAGTTGGTGGAAGTCAGCCGTGCCTGCGGCAGTACGCCCCATCACCAACACGTCCCATCCTGGCTTCAAGTGAGTAGACCGTATAACCTCTCGCAGCCGTCGCTTGACCCGGTTCCGTGTGACCGCATTACCAACTCTCCGGCTGGTAGAGAAGCCAAATCGACTACCTTCGAGTCCATTGGGCAATGCCTTGAGCACCAAATGGCGATTTGCCCACGAACGCCCTTCCCGGTGGATTGATGAGAATTGCTTTTCGCCCGTCAGGCTGAGACGGCGCTGCATGGGCGAGTGGCCGGACTACACCGTGAGGCGTTGGCGGCTCTTGAATCTGCGACGACGCAGAACCGCTCGCCCTCCGGGGGTGCTCATGCGCTCCCTGAAACCGTGGACTCGCTGACGGCGACGTTTTTTTGGTTGATAAGTACGTTTCGGCATTAGACCACCCGGCTAGGGATTATAATTCCGATATATGGGAGTGTCAATTTGAAGGGCCGAGGCGCCAAAGCAAAAACCCAGCGTACCCGCGCAGACCTGCTACTGGTGCAGCGGGGGCTGGCCCCTACACGTGAGCAGGCCCAAGCCATGATCATGGCGGGCTTGGTGCGTGTGCCTTCAGGGCGCCTGCTGAAGGCTGGCACTGCGCTGGATGACGATGCGGAGTTGCTGGTCCAAGGCGGGCTGCCCTACGTCAGTCGGGGAGGCGTCAAGCTGGCTCACGCCTTGCACCACTTCGGCGTGGATGTGCAGGGGATGGTGGCCTTGGACTTGGGAGCATCCACCGGAGGCTTCACCGACTGTCTGCTACAACGGGGTGCCGCCTCCGTACTGGCCTTGGATGTGGGCCACGGCCAGATGGCGCACTCGCTGCGCCAAGACCCTCGTGTAACGGTGATAGAGGGGGTGAACGCCCACTACCCCTTCAAGCTGGGTGCGACGGCGAACATTGCCACCATCGACGTCTCCTTCATCTCGCTGACCAAGGTAGTGCCCAACGTGCTGGAGCACTTGGTCCCCAATGCGCCTATAGTTGCGCTGGTGAAACCCCAGTTCGAGGCGATGCGTGGCGAGGTGCCCCGTGGAGGCGTCATCAAGGACCCGAAAGTGCACGCTCGCGTACTGGCCCGCGTCATCACTTGGGCCGTGGACAGCAGGCTGAGGCTGTGCGGCCTCACCGCCTCCCCCATCGTGGGCGACGCAGGCAACCGCGAGTTCTTCCTGCTGCTGATAAAGCCGGAAGGGTAGGGCTGTGGCTCAGCAACTATTCTGGATTAGGCAAGACGCCTTTCACCATCATTGCCATGAAGATAGCACCAAGCGCACAGCCGACGACTGACCCGGTCATTCCCGTGGAGGCGGTACTGTCCATCAAGCCCGAACAGTTCAGTTGACACCCTGTCGGGGGGTCAGATACGCTTTCCCAACGATTTAACCCTGAGGTCTTGCATGTTCAAACCAGTGTCCAGCAGAGTCAGCTTTCCCCAGATGGAGGAGGGTGTTCTGCAGTTCTGGAAAGACGAGGATATCTTCCGCCGTACCGAGAGGGAGAGGGAGGGCGGTCCCCGCTTCATGCTCTATGAGGGCCCTCCCACTGCCAACGGCATGCCCGGCATTCATCATGTGCTGGCACGGGTGTTCAAGGACATCATCTGCCGCTACAAGACCATGAAGGGTTTCCAGTGCCTTCGCAAAGGCGGATGGGACACCCACGGCCTGCCGGTGGAGTTGGAGGTCGAGCGGGAGTTGGGTCTCACCACCAAGCGTGAGATCGAAAGCTATGGCATTGAGGAGTTCAACCGCCGCTGTCGAGAAAGCGTGTTCCGGTACGTCCGCGAGTGGGAGCGCATGACCGAACGGGTCGCTTTCTGGGTGGACATGGACGACCCATATGTCACCCTGCACAACTCCTATATCGAGACTGGCTGGTGGATCATCAAGCAGCTCTGGGACAAGGGGCTGGTGTACCAAGACATGAAGGGTACGCCTCACTGTCCCCGTTGCGTAACCAGCCTCAGCTCCCACGAGGTGGCCCTAGGCTACGAGGAAGACACCCCCGACCCCTCGGTGTTCATCAAGTTTCGCCTGAACGGCTGGGATGCCACGCGACGGGCCGCCGACGCTTTCAGTAACTCGCATGGTAGGCTTACGTCGTACGGTGATGTCCATTTCCTAGCTTGGACCACCACACCTTGGACGCTGCCCGGAAATACCGCACTGGCCGTGGACGCAGACGCCGAGTACAGCTCGGTGCTATTAGAAAGCGGCGAGCGGCTGGTACTCGCATCGGCACTGTTGGAGGCGGCAGTGCGAGAGCCCTACACGTTACTTGATACCTTTGCTGGCAGAGAGTTGGTCGCCCTTTCCTACGAGCCTCTGTATGACCCCCATGTGTACGGCATGGACATTAGCGGTTTCTCGGAGCGAGGTCTGCTGGAGCGGACCTCGGACTTCCAGCCAAGAGTCATCGCTGCCGATTTCGTCTCCATGGAGGATGGGACGGGCATCGTACACATCGCCCCTGCCTTTGGCGACGAGGACTTGGGTGTTGGGCGTCAAGAGCAATTGAATTTCGTGCAGAACGTGGACCTGCTGGGCAACGTAATCGGGACCTACCCCTTTGCCGGCAAGTTTGTCAAAGAGGCCGACGAGGACATCATGGCCGACCTTGCCGACCGTGGACTCCTGCACCGGCGCGAGGTCTATCGCCACACCTACCCCTTCTGCTGGCGCTGCAACACGCCACTGCTCTATTACGCCAAGACTTCGTGGTACATACGCACCACGGCAGTGAAAGACCGGCTGGTCAGCGGCAACAGCGAGATACACTGGAACCCCGCCTACATCCGCGAGGGGCGCTTTGGCGAGTGGCTGCGCAACAACGTGGACTGGGCGGTATCGCGGGAGCGCTATTGGGGCACACCCATCCCCATCTGGCATTGCGAGGGCTGTGGCCACGACGAGTGCATCGGCAGCGTGGCCGAGCTCGCCGAGAGGTCGTGGAAGGGGGCGGAACTGGACGACCTCGACCTGCACCGCCCCTACGTGGACGAAATCACCATCTCTTGTCCCCGGTGCAACCATACGATGCACCGTTCCCCCGAGGTGTTGGATGCGTGGTTCGATTCAGGGGCCATGCCTTTCTCCCAGTGGCATGTGCCCCACGACGCGACCACGGAGCAGCTGAAATTGGACGGCAGGCTTCCCGCAGACTACATCTGCGAGGCGGTAGACCAGACCCGTGGCTGGTTTTACAGTCTCCACGCCCTGTCCACCTTGCTGACAGATGACCCATGCTTCCGCAATGTCATTTGCTTGGGCCTGATACTGGACGACAAGGGCCACAAGATGAGCAAGCACACCGGCAACGTGGTGGACCCTTGGAGCGTGATCGACGCTCACGGGGCCGATGCCACTCGCTGGTACCTGTTCACGGCGTCCCAACCGGGCGAGCCACGCCGCTTCTCTGACTCGCTGGTGAACGAAGTGGTACGACGCTTTCTGCTGACGATGTGGAACGTCTACTCCTTCTTCACCACCTATGCCTCGCTGGACGACTTTCACCCAGACCAAGTCCCTGCCGACTGGAAGCCGCGGGCGGAGTTGGACCGGTGGGTGCTGTCGGAGTTGAATGTGCTGGTGGGCGAGGTTACCCAGTCCTTCGAGGAGTACGACCCCACCAGTGGTGGCAGGCGCATCCAAGAGTTCGTAGACAGACTGTCCAACTGGTACGTGCGACGCAGCCGTCGGCGCTTCTGGAAAAGCGCTGCTGATGCATCGGGCGACCAAGATAAGCTGGACGCCTACGCCACTCTCTACCGCTGCCTCACCGCGCTGGGGCGTCTGCTCGCTCCTTACACCCCCTTCGTGGCCGAGGAGATGTACCAGAACCTAGAGCGGTCGGCATACCCCGACTCCGCCGCCAGCGTCCACCTAGCCCTGTTCCCAGAGGTCAATGCCGAGCTAATCGACCAGCCCTTGGTGGAGCACACGCGTCTAGCCATGCGGCTGGCCAGTTTGGGACGCAGCGCCCGCGCCAAGTCGGGCATCAAGGTGCGCCAGCCTTTGCCCCAAGTGGTGATTGGCCCGTGGCAGTCGGGAGATGAGGGCGCGTTGCAACTCATCGGCCCGCAACTACTGGACGAGCTGAACGTCAAAGCCTGCGACGTCTCCTTCGGCCCGTCGGAGATGGTGCAGGCCGCCCGTGCCCAGTTAGGGGACCAGTTGGAGGGCGTGGTGTCTGTCGCTTGGCCGCCCTCTGACGGCGAAGGCGTTGAGGGCACAGAGCACCACTACTCGGTGGCCTTGGACCAAGCGTGGATGGTGGCCATCGACACCACCCTCACCGCTGAGTTGAAGGACGAGGGCACAGCGCGGGAGGTGGTGCACCGCATTCAGAACCTCCGACGCTCTGCCGGCTTCGAGTTGACCGACCGAATCACCGCGTTCTACGGCGGCGAGGGGTTGGACGAAGTGCGCAGGGTCATGAATGACTACGCTCCCTATATCCAGCAGGAAACTTTATCCGATGAGTTGGTTGAGGGTGCTGCGCCAGAGGGCACCGCTACGGAAAAGCTGAAGGTGGAGGGGGCGGAGGTGGTGTTGGCGGTGCGAAGGGTGTAGGGGAGTGGGATGCCCTAAGCCGGAAGGTGGTGAGTTGTGTGGTCTAGAGGGCCGTGATCCGAGTCCACATGATGCCTTCTACGTGCTCAAAGTGCCTATCGTCTGATATCAGATCGGCGCCTGTCTCCATCGCATGTGCGGCGACCCATATGTCGTTTGTTGGAATAGGCCTTCCCTGTGCTCTTAGGGACGCTGCTATCCTCGAATAATGGTCTACCGTGCAGACCCCACGGGCACTAACGATGTGCGAGGGTTATCCAGGAACAGTCGCAGTATTGCCATGTTTCGCTCAAAGCGAGAGCCTTGTCGAAATCCGTACATCAACTCGCCGATCACAACGACTGAGAACAGTACCTCATCGGCCCCGCCTACGAGCTGCCCAATTCGCTGATTGCCACGCATTAGAAGTGAGTAGGCATTGGAGTCAGCAGGCTCCTCATTGCCAAATCGACTCGTCAATGATTTCCATGTCGTGCAGGGCGGCATCGAATTCATCCGCCTCTTGGTCTGTCCAAAGTCCTATGAGATGGTCGAATGAAGAACCTACCTTCTCGGAGTGCTCCCTGACTTCCGCCGAGGCTGCTCCGCTTCTGAGTAGTTTGAGGGCAGCTTCGTTCAGCGAGATGCCCTCACTCTTGGCCAGCTTATCCAATGTCGCGTAAAGCTCATTGCCTAGTCCCGTGACCGTAAGTTGATCCATCCGATGCACCCCCTTAGCGCAAGGATATTAGCACACGCGAAGCACTATTGCCGTCTAGACCCCTACCCCCGCAACCGCCTCCCGCTGCATCTTGAATACGGGTTCCAGCCCTTCCTGAGCGAGTGCGACCACACGGGGGAGTAGGTCTTGAGAGAACGGGACGCCTTCGGTGGCGCCGTGGACTTCGACAATGTCGCCTTGGCTGGTCATGACGGCGGTGAAGTCGACTTGAGCCAACTGGTCTTCGGCGTACGTGAGGTCGAGGAGGAGATCGCCTTCGATGAGTCCGACGCTGACGGCTGCGACTGCTGCAATGAGTGGCGGGGGCTGGTTGATGACCCTGCCCTTGATGAGAGTGCGGCAAGCTAGGTGCAGCGCCACATAGGCCCCGTTGACGGCTGCGGTGCGTGTGCCTCCGTCGGCTTGGAGCACGTCGCAGTCGATGTGGATAGTGCGCTCGCCGAGGGCGGCCCTGTCGGTGATGGCGCGCAGGCTGCGCCCGATCATGCGCTGAATCTCGGCGGACCGACCTCGGACTGTCGTCTCGCGTTGGCTGCGAGTGAGAGTGGAGCGGGGTAGCATGGCGTACTCAGCGGTGACCCACCCCATTCCGGCTCCCCGGAGGAATGGCGGTACGCGCTCTTCAACTGAGGCGGCGCACACGACACGGGTCATGCCCATCTCCATTAGGGCGGAACCCTCGGCGAAAGCCTGATAACCCGGATGCAGGTTCAAGGGGCGAATCTCTTTATTGGCGCGCCCGTCAGCTCTCATATTTGTCAGTCTTCATGAACAGTTCTGCCTCCCCTAGGTGGTGTACTGGCTAGAGTATACCCGGAAGGGCTCATCGCCCCATCCCAACCTTCCTCCTTTCCCCTTTCAAGAGGGAAGGAGCTATGCGAAGGTCTCTCTTCGTGGGGACGGCGATTGCGCCTGCTGGCTCAAGGCTCCGGGTTCGGCATAGTAATTGCGGGAGGGGTAGCGATGCGGCTAGCGGTCGGTGTGAAGCCAGAGGGTCTGCCCATCGGTGGAGAGCCTGATGCTGCCTCGCTCGGCGGTTGAGAGTATGCGTTCGCGGGGAAGCGTTTCCTCCAGCCGGGCCATGGCAAGCGGGGACGGGTGCCCGAAAGGGTTGTTCTCGCCAGCTGAGACCACGGCGATGCCGGGGCTCACCGAGCGAAGAAAGGCGCGGGTGCTGGAGGTGTTGCTCCCGTGGTGCGCTACCTTGAGGACGGTGGAATCCAAGCTTGCGTACCCCCGCAGCAGCTCGGCCTCAGCTTCGGCCTCGATGTCGGCGGTTAGCAGAAAGCTGACCTCGCCGTAGGCAAGCCTCAGTACGGCCCCGCTGTTGTTGCGGCTGCCCAGTCCATAGCCCTGTGGCGGGTGGAGAACATCTAAACCCAGCGGCTCGCCCAAGTTGATGCTTTGGCCTTGAAGGGCTGGCAGGGTAGTGATCGCCTTGTCTTCTAGCACCTTCTCCCACCCTGCGTAGAGAGGGCTTTCGGAGGCGAAGCCTCCCTGTATGACGCCTCCCACTGTGTAGCGTCGCACCACCTCCACCAGCCCTGCGAAGTGGTCCTCGTCGCCGTGGGTCAGCACTATCAGGTCGAGGTCCCGCTCCCAGAAGCCTGAGCGGTCATCCAAGTGACGCAGAGCAGCCCGAGCTGCGGGGCCGCCGTCCACGAGGACCCGTTTGCCTCTGGGACTCTCGATGAGGATGGAGTCACCTTGCCCAACGTCCAAGAAGGTGACGTGCAGCCGGCCATCTCCACCGCTCAAGATTCTGGCCCACAGCAGCACGGCTACGGACGCCACCAGCACGACCAGTGCAGCGCGGGCCACGGCCGGGAAGTAAGCGGGGGACGCCGGGGGTCCGGAGGCATCGGGTTGTTGAGACGGGCTCGCGGTGCGCCTACTACGGAACCATGCTCCGATGGAGCGCAGCCAGCGAGGGGACGTCACCATCAGGACCAGGCCCATGTAGTAAACGACGACCAAGACGATTGGTATGCCCGGAACGGCGAAGGTGGAGCCGGGGACGCGCGCCACTAGCCCCACCAATTCGAGCGTGTAGGTCAGCGGTATCCAAGTGTACCAGCCGATGGCTTCGCCTAGGGGCGCGTAGCCTAGGTCGGCGGCCAAGGCTAGGGCAGAGCCTCCCAGCAGGAAGGGAATGGCTGGCAGCGCAAGGATGGTGGTGGGTATGCCCAGTGTAGGAACTTGATGGAAATTGAAGGCCACCAAGGGTAGGGTGGCGAGAGTAGCGGCGACTGAGACTATCAACCCGCCGCGGATGTGGTGGTACACCGCGGACCAGATGCCACTATGTGGGTCTCCGGGCCGCTGGTCCCTCGCCCAAGGCAAAATCAGTGCGATGCCAGCCACGGCGGCGAAGCTCAGTTGGAAGGAGACTTGTAGCAGGGCCTGCGGCCCCAGCCCGGCCATCACTGCTGCCGCCAGCAATATGGCGGGCAGGTGGCTGCGTGGCCGGCCGATGGCCACGGCACACAAGTAGACTGTGGCCATGATCGCGGCCCGCTCCACCGGTGGGCCCATGCCTGTCAGGGCGGCGTAAACCCACACCGTTGCCAGTGGGATGAGCAGGTATATCTGGCGTCGCCGCCCTATCGCAAATGCGCTGGCTCCGAGAGTGAGAAACAGGACGACGCCGACATGGAGCCCCGAAACCGCAAGCAGGTGCGACGTGCCACTGGCGCGGAAGTCCTCCCGTATTTCTTGGGACAGGGCATCGCGCTTGCCCAGCAGCAGGGCTTGGGCCAAGGCGGACTGCGTCTGTGGCAAGACAGCGTCAAGACGTGAAGCGGCGCCCCGCCTTAGGTCGTGGAGCCAAGCCCTCAACGGGTGTCCCTTGCCCTCGCCTAGGAACTCGACTTCGGGGAAGGCGAGGGTGTGGGAGATGCCCTGACGTTCCAAGTATGCGGGGTAGTCGAAATCGCCAAAGGCACGGGCTTTCTCCAGCCAACCCCGCAGCAGCAACCCGTCGCCGTAGCGGAAGTAGGGGCGCTCACGGACCTGTACCAAAGCAGCGGACGGGCGGGCGACGACGACCGCCTTGCCATCGAAGGGTTCCCATCCCGGGGCTTCATCGTCGATGCCGTGGCTGGCGCCGTAGCCGATGCTGTCAGCCTGGAAGACGAACTGCTCGGAAGCCCCGGCGAGCTCGGGGCTGCTGACTATCGTCCCTCTGAGCGCGACTTGGCCGCTGGGCGCGATTGTGGCTTGAGGGGAGGGACCTAATTCGACACGCAGCAGGCCCAACAGGAGAACCAGCCCTGCCAAGGCTATGGGCAGCGACCAGCCGGACCTGCGCAGCAGCGGAATCAGCATGGCCGCGGCCAGCAGGAACAGGCCTAGGGCTAAC
Organism: Dehalococcoidia bacterium; assembly: GCA_965263155.1. Taxonomy (GTDB): domain Bacteria; phylum Chloroflexota; class Dehalococcoidia; order Lucifugimonadales; family JAAXIE01; genus JAAXIE01. The sequence goes on along the minus strand of OZ253586.1, from coordinate 3,151,054 downwards.
AGCGGGATATCGAGGTAGATGCCGACCAGCAGACCAGCAATCCAAGCTAGAGCCAAGGTGACTAGGGCCATGAAGACCGGCCTGTGAGAAGTGGCTCAGGAAAGCCAAAAGGAAGCGGGCCCGCCTCCGCACCAAGCCATCCCGTGGGAATGGCGGGTTGGGAGACAAGCCCGCTTGCCGATTGTCTGATGACGGGGCGTTCTAGCGAACGGCTTCCAGCTCCAGAGGCTTGGCCGTGCCTCCGGTCTCCCGCATGTAGTTCTTGCCCTCTTCCTCCGTCATCATCTCGCAGAAGATCTCCAAGCGGTTGCCGTCGGGGTCGAAGAAGTAGACGCTGCGGGTCAGCGCATGATCGGTCGTGTGGTCGATGGTCGCGCCAGCGTTCAGCAGGCGACCATATAGCTGCTTTAGCTCTTCTTCGCCGCCCTCAATCTGCATGGCGATGTGGTTCAGGCCGAGCACACCCTGCTCAGCGCCCACTGGGGCCTTGAACACAGCGATATCGTGGTGCTGGTTGCCAAAGGAGAGAAAGGCCATGTGCCTCTCCGTGTTGTGAGACATCAGCTCCATGCCAAGGGCATCGGTGTAGAACTTGATTGCCTCGTCAACATCCTTCACGTTGAGAACTACATGTCCAACCTTGTTTACTCGTGGCATTTTCGTCCTCCCTTATCTAATCGGGTTGCCGTTCAGTATACCCCGCCCCGGCAGTTAAGGCCAAGTCGGAACGGATGGGGGCTTCTAGGACTGCGCTCTACGCTGAAGCCACAGGCTCCAAAGCTAGGGGCTCGTTGCGGCCACCCCCGTTGCGCAGTACTTCGCGGGCTTCCTCGGCATCCCACTTCTCGGCGAAAATCTCGAGCCGGTTACCGTCGGGGTCGGAGAAGTAGACGCTGAGAGTAGTGCTGTGCTCGGTAGTGCGCTGTATCTCGGCCCCGGCGTCCAGCAGCCGGGTGTAGAGGTGACGCAACTCTTCCAAGCCACCCTCGATCTGCATGGCAATGTGGTTGAGACCCAGACCGCCCTGCTCGGACCCAACCGAAGCCTTGCATACGGCGATGTCGTGGTGCTGACTGCCGAAAGACAGAAAGGCCATTTGCCTCTCGGTGTTGTGGGTCATTAGCTCCATACCCAAGGCCTCGGTGTAAAACTTGATGGATGCGTCCACATCCTGGACATTTAAAACCACATGGCCGACCTTGTTGATCTTAGGCATCTCGCCCCTCCTGATTACGGCTGAGTTTTCGGGAGTATACCTTCTTGCGCCCCGTCAAGTCCAAGGTAGGGTTTGGGGCCACCTCTTGGTAAGCGTTCAGGTTTTAGGGGGAGATGAGGCTGGCGCTGCAGATACGGGCCACCCGCCCCGAACCGATTTTGTCTCCCCTTAAGACTGAACGGCGCCGGAGTGCGGAGGGGGGCGATGCCGGCGGCGGCGCCGAAGACCATCTCGCCTTGTTGCAGCTTGGCCTTGGTCTTGTTAGTACGCATTCAGGTTCTCCGGAACTGGCTTTGGTCCGCTTGGCCCGGCATGGGCATGGAAGGCGGTGTATAGGGTGAGACATGGTGTCTCGGTTTGGTCTCATTGGAGTACCACGGCATGGGCAGAAATCGTATCTGGGAATGGTACAAATGAGACACTGGGCGTAGCTGAAAACGCATGTTTTATATCTGCAATGTGTCTCATTTGTCTCATTTGGGGTAGGTCCAGATACGAAATCACGGGGGTTTTATGGGACACACCAGTCCCATTGAGAGGCCGCGCGGGTGGCAGGGTGGCGCGGTCGCAACGCTTGGGCAGCCGAGCGGGGGTATTCCCGCAAGGGGTTTTCGGACAACCGTTGTTGGCGGCCCTGCTAAGGGTGTTTGCTGATTGCGGTTTCGAAACCATATGTCGAGCCTAGAGGGGGAAGGGCAACGGTGTCAAAGGGCAGATGTCAGTGGGCAGGGGCTTCGATTGTTGCATGTGGCGGGCTTGGAGTGCTGTGATTCATCCGCACCCCCAGATCAAGTCCGGGGCAGCCTAGGACAGCGCCTGTTGTATCGGGATGCAATGTACCAATCTGCCCAACTGGCGAGGCGCCTGACTGTGGCACGCCTATCGCACGGTGATGAGGTCTCGCAGCGACTCGAAGATGCCAGCGCCGATGCCGTCGACCTCCATGATCTCCGAGGGGTCGCTGAAACCGCCGCCCTGCTGACGGTAAGCCATGATGGCCTTGGCGCGTGTCTCCCCGATGTTGGGCAGCTCCTTGAGAGCATCGAGGTCGGCGTCGTTAATGTTGACCTTGCCCGTCGCCGACCTTTTGGCGCCGGCTGGAACAGAAGCAGAGACTTCGCCGATGCGCGGGATGTGCAGGTGGTCCTCGTCGCGCACCCGGAGGGCTTGGTTCACGGCCATCAGGTCGGCGTCTGCGGTGGGTCCTCCGGACGCGACTAGGGCGTCAACCAGCCGGTCGCCCTCCTTCAGTTGGTAGACACCGGGTCGGGCCACCGCCCCGGAGATGAACACCTTCAGTTCGGGGATTGGCGTGGGTGGTGGCAGCGCGACCTCCACACCGGGCGGGGAGCTTGGGACCGCCCAGATGACTAGTCCGGCCACCACGGCGGCGGTGACCAGCACTCCAAGGACCCAAGGGTAGACACTCCGGTTTGGTGATGCCAAGAAGACCTATGGACCCGCCTGATTCTTTAGGAATCCTCTGAACAAATCCTAGCATCCGGCGCTCGTCGGACTTCAGAGGGCTGGCTTTGCCGCCACCAACCAAGGGAGCTAGCCCTTCACCTCAAGCCCCCGGGTCAAGGCAAGGGAGGCTCAATTGTTCCCAAGGCAGGGAGGATGGTGGCTGCGCAAGCGTCTGCGTAACTGTTCGGGGTAGGTGACTCGCGCCACAGGCCCCGCCGTCATTCCGGCGAAGGCCGGAATCCGGGAATCTCGCCATGCTGAGCGTTGGTCTGGCACTGCGCCTTCTGGATTCCGGCTCAAGGCTCGAAGACGGCGAAAGGCCGACCTCACTCCTTATATGCTGAGCAATCACCGGTTTCTTGGCCAAGTTGCCAGCTACGGAGCCCGACGATTATAATTGCGCTGGCCCTCAGCCGAAAGGGGCCGAAAGGGGGGATATCGGTGAGCACGCCCTATGCCTTCTTCCAAGGCCAGTTCGTTCCTCTGGAAGAGGCGAAGGTGAGCATTATGACCCACGCCCTCCACTACGGCACCGGCATCTTCGAGGGAATCCGAGGCAACTGGAACGAGGAGAAGGGGGTCGTCTACATCTTCCGCCTGCGGGAGCACTACGAGCGCCTGCTCCTTGGTTGCCGTATGCTCATGATGAACATCCCCTACGATGCTGACGAGCTCTGCCGGCTGACCATCGAGATGGTGGAACGATCCGGCTTCGCTGAAGACATCTACATACGGCCCCTTGCCTACAAGAGCGAGGAGAAGATAGCCAACCTCAAGCTGCAGGAGTTGGCCGATGACTTCTGCCTCATGAGCGTCCCCTTCGGCAACTACCTCGGTACCGACACCCTGCGCTGCTGCATCTCATCGTGGCGACGCGTGGACGATACCAGCATCCCCGCCCGCTTCAAGATATCGGGCATCTACGTCAACAGCATCCTAGCCAAGACAGAGGCCACCCTAGCTGGCTACGACGAAGCTATCATGCTGAACCAAGACGGCCATGTCTGCGAGGGCACAGGTGAAAACATCTTCCTAGTGTCCGGGGGCAAGCTGCACACACCCCCGCTGGAAGAGAACGTCCTGCCAGGCATAACCCGCGACACGGTGATGCAGCTTGCCCAAGCTGAGATGGGCCTCCAAGTCGTCGAGCGCAGCATCGACCGCAGCGAGCTCTACGTAGCCGACGAGATCCTGCTGACAGGCACTGCGGCACATCTCACGCCTGTGATCGAGGTGGACAACCGCAAGGTGGCCGACGGAAAGACTGGCCCCATCTCCCGTCAACTCCAGGAGATGTACTTCGAGATCGTCAAAGGACGCAATCCCAAGTATCTCCACTGGTGCTCACCCGCCACCCCGGTGAACTAGAGGCCATGACCCAATCCTCCGGATACGCCCTGACCCCCGAAGTCGCCGCCATGATTGGCGTCGAAGGCGATGTGGTGGAGTGCTGGGGAGTGGTGGACGCCGAGTACCTGCGCCGCTTCAGCCAAGCGGTGATGGACCCCGACCCACGCTACTGGGACCCCGATTTCGCCTCTTCCACCCGCTACGGCGAAATCATCACCCCACCCATCATGGTCAGCTATATGGCAGGCCGCCTGCCCCCCTCGGAGGAAGACCCCATCACCCGCGCCTTCTTGGATGATCCCCAGTCCGACGGCATCGGTGGCGTGACTCACCCCGGCGAGTTGCCCCGGATACCCACGGACCTGATGCGCATCCTCAACGCGGGCAACGAGATCGAGCTGTACCAGTACCCCAGCATCGGCGACAAAATCAGCTATCGCCACAGCTACTCCGACATACGCGAGCGCATGGGCCGCGACGGGAACCCCTTCCTCATCGTCACCCGCGAGACAGCCTTCCGCAACCAGCAAGGCGCCCTACTGTGCATCACCCGCCAATCGACGATTCGTCGGTAGACTCTTGGGATAAATCCCCATGAACGCTGAAAGCTCGGCACGTCCTAGAGTTGCTGAATTCTTCGCTGGTATTGGCCTCGTTCGTCTGGCCCTAGAGCAAGAAGGCTGCGAAGTCGTTTTCGCCAACGACATCAGTCACACGAAATATAAGACATACCTCGCCAATTTTGGAGCAGGAGAATTCCTGTGTGATGACATCCGACAAGTCTCGGGAGAAGTCATTCCCGACGTCGAGATAGCTACCGCGTCGTTCCCTTGCACGGATTTGTCTTTGGCGGGAAATCGGGCTGGTTTGGACGGGAACGAATCTAGCATGGTGCGGGAATTCGTGCGTGTGCTTCGCGAGATGGGGGACCGGCAACCCAGTTTAGTCCTACTTGAGAATGTTAGAGGCCTCGTGTCTTCCAATGACGGCAACGATCTAGCCGAGACAATTGGCTCCCTCAACGGCCTTGACTACACCTGTGACCTCCTTATGTTGGATGCTCGTTGGTTCGTACCGCAGAGTCGGCCGCGCGTATTTGTGGTAGCTTCATCTCCCTTACTCATGGAGACTTCCGAATGGGGGGCTTCCAGACTGCGCCCACAATGGATCGAAGATTTTGCGAAGGGCAACCCGGGCTTGGGGATGCAGGCTGCCATCATTCCGGATCCCCCTCAGCGCCACGGAGGTCTAGAGGACTTTGTTGAACATCTACCTGCTAATCACGAGCTTTGGTGGGACCCGACCCGGACGCGCGCTTTTCTAGAGACCCTGTCACCGATTCAAGCCAAGCGGGTGGAGACCATGCGACGGTGCGAACATTCCACAATCGCCACAGCTTATCGTAGGACACGGGGGGGTAAGCCGGTGTGGGAAGTGCGCGGAGATGGGATTGCAGGGTGTCTCCGCACCGGAAGAGGCGGTTCGAGCAGACAGGCCTTAGTGCAGGTGGGTAAAGGGGACGTCCAGGTTCGATGGATGACCTCCCGCGAATATGCGTACCTGCAAGGGGCGCCAGATATAGACTTTGGTCCGGCGACCGAGGCTCAGGCACGTTTCGCCATGGGCGATGGAGTGTGTGTACCGGCAGTGGCATGGCTAGCACGCCAATATTTGTTGCCGTTGCTTCGCAACCAATTGGGTGAGGCGTTTTCGGTAAAGGTCTATGGCTAGCCCGAGGCGAGTCGACCCGCCCCATGAGGTCCAAGCCATTCGTGTTCGATTAGAGAATGTGTTGAACTCTGTTGACCCAAGAGGGCGGCGAGTGGGTGACGCTAAGATGGGAGTCTACGCCTTCTACGACTACGATGGAGAGCCAATCTACGTAGGTCGTACAGCGGAACGCCTTAGGACACGGGTACGCAGGCACCTTACTAACCAGCGTACGGACGCCGTTGCGATGAATGTGCTGGATCCATTTGAGGTGGCCGAAGTGGAGATGTGGCCGTTTTGGGACTTGGAGCGGGAGGCTCCGAGCCATGCAAACGCCACTCTTGAGTCGGCTGAGTCCACCGTGTACGAAATGCTGCTTAAGCAGTCTGTGTTCAGCGCCGTGCTTAACGAAGTGCCTGTGACTCATGCACCGTCCATACCCTTGCCTGAATCCACACGACAAAGAATCATCCCGGACGACGTTTACGACAGGCGTCTTCCCAGACATCAGAATAGCGCGGAGGGCCAACACCATCGCGAGGCTTGCCCAAGTCATCAGTGAGCGCGCGGTACAGCCCGGGCTGAGGCAGGTGTTGGTTACTCAAGCTCGGAGGCTCCAGCATTTGGCTAAGCGCCGGCTTGAGGAGACACACGGGGATGTAGGGGGGGAGTGAGTGTCTGCGGTCCCCGAATCTGCGGACAAGGTGTCCCCAGCCACCCGAAGTTGGATAATGTCCAGGGTGCGCTCCAAGCACACTTCTGCGGAGATTGCAACCCGGAAGGTCTTGCATGCCGCTGGATACCGATTTCGGCTACACCGGGCCGACCTTCCGGGTAAGCCGGATATCGTTCTCCCGCGCTACAAGGTGGTGGTGATGGTTCACGGCTGCCTCTGGCACGGTCATGGGTGCAAGCGATTTCGGTGGCCGGTCTCGAACGCGGAGTACTGGCGGGCCAAGATAGGGCGCAACGTCGAGAGGGACAAGGTGAATCGGATGGCCCTCAACGAGAGGGGATGGTCCGTAAAGGTGGTGTGGGACTGCAATCTGAAGGACAGCTTGGCGAACCTTCTCGTCGAGCTCGCGGAAGTCAAGGCGTATAGGCAAACCCCTTGAGTCGTATGGACGGCAATCTCTTGAGCGTCTCGTTCCGAGGGTCGACCTCAATACCCGCAGACTCCAAGGCCGTAACACCAAGTAGAGGTTCGGCATCGGTGTCACTGAATATGATCGTGGCCCCTACGAACAATCCCATCAACTCCACACGGGCCACCGCGATGTCCATCTCTAGTTCGCTGCCATCGGCCAGCTGATATATCAGCTGGCCCTCCGGGACAAGACCGATGGATTCCAGATGTCGTCTGGGGACAAGGCAGTCTGTAGCCCCAGTGTCTACCATGAATAGTCCTTCCCAAGCCTGGTCTCTCTGGGCCGGGTTGCGAACGGTGACGGGGACGTGTACGGCTCCCATGTGGTTCTCCCAATCCGAGGTACAAGTTTCAGTAGGTTCCATTATACGCCGTCGCCTGCACAGCCCATCATCTCAGCCTTGCTTGAGCTTGCCCATCACCCCTCAAAACGGGCATACTACCGCACACACTCTAGGTGTCGTCACATGAGTAGGTGGAGTAAGAACCATGGCCCTTCCGCTGGATGAGTTGCTGAAGCTGCCGCCGGAGCGGATTCTTGAGCACAATGAGAAGCCGACCGGGGAGCAGTTGCGCTACAAGGCGCAGACTTACTATGACGACGTGAACGAGGGCGACGAACTGCCCAAGTATGTCTATCGGCCCACCCCGACTCACCTGTTCCGGTGGAGTGCGGCCATCGAGAACTGGCATCGCATCCATTACGACCTCGACTTCGCCCTGAACCACGACCGCAACCCTGCCCTGCTGGTGCAAGGCTCGTGGAAGCAGAGCGTTGTTCCCCAGTACCTCAAGGACTGGACCCTGCCCGACGGCTGGCCGTGGAAGGCCTCCTTTGAGCACAGGGCCATGCTGGTGCCGGGAGACATACTCATCCTGTGGGGCAGGGTTACCGGAAAGCACGAGAAGGACGGCTTGGGGTACGTCGACCTAGAAATCGGCATGAAAACACAGAACGACATCGAGAGCATGCCGGGACAGGCCACGGTGGTGCTGCCTATCCGCGGCGGACGCCCTGTGCCCTATCCCTTTGTCCCACCCGAAGCGTAGGGGGAGCACCTAGGATTGGCATCTGAATGGGGTGATTCCGTCCTAGGCCTGTGGGCCCCCGCCCGCGGAGAGCTTCCCATAACATCCCGCTGCCCCTGACATTTCCGTCTTGCCCACCTGCCGTCCCGGTGCTACGCTGAGGTTGGCCCGGCATGAATCGCCGGAGGTGAGGCGCATGACCATATCGACCGAGAAGAACATAGAAGACCTGCTCCAAAGGCGAGGATTAGAGATCGCACAGCTTGTCAGATATGGCTCAGCTAGGAAAGTTGCACGAATTGCAGGCCAATTAGGTACAAAAACTTTCGCCTCAGATACAAACAATCTGCAAGTCCAGCTACGACGCGGCCTCGTTGGTTGCAATGCCTGAGGTACAAAGGGTCACGACGCCTGCACGCCAGTGTGCAACCCAGCCCCGCCTCGGCTTCTCAGCCTGAAGCGGCATTCGAATCCCTCTCGCCCGAATATCCGCGCAGGTATGACGGGCGGGCAGGGCTAAAGAGGTAGACTTTGCCCCGATTCATCGCTTTCCACACCGTGCCCGACATGACCGAGGAGGAGTTCAGGGAGAACTTGGATGCGGTGTCCAAGTGGCGCCCCAATCCCCGCACCACCATCCTCAAGGTGTACTGCAACCTGTCCGATGGCAAGCTGGTGTCAGAGTGCGAGGCGGTTGAGCAGGCCCACTTCGAGGAGTGGATCGCCAACACTGGCTGGCCAGTGGACTCCATTCACCAAGTTGACTTGGTTCAGCAGGTAGGTAATATCTGGAAGCTGTGACGGTCTGACGGCTCTTCGACAGGCCCAGTGCGAACAGACCTAGCTTCCACTTTCACGAGGTGCGACATCCCTGATATGACTGGCGCCCAAGCCTTGGTACGCTCTCTTGTCCGCGAAGGTGTAGAGGTGGTATTTGCCCTGCCCGGCGTGCAAGTCATGGACGCCTTCGACGCCCTGTATGACGAACCGAGCATCCGAGTAGTAGTTCCCCGCCACGAGCAGGGTGTGGTCTACATGGCCGACGGCTATGCCCGCAGCACCGGCAAAGTCGGCGTGGGCTTGGTGGTGCCCGGCCCAGGAGCGCTGAACGCTGCGGGCGCGTTGGGCACGGCCTTCTCCTGCTCCTCGCCGGTGATGCTCATAAGCGGCCAAGCCCGCACCCATGAAATCAACAGCGGCGTTGGCGTCCTGCACGAAGTGGACGACCAGTTGGACTCCTTCCGCCCCATTACCAAGTGGGCCCATCGCGTTATGAGCGTGGGCGAGGTGTCGGACGGGGTGCACGCCGCCATGGAGCAGTTGCAGACAGGGAGGCCCCGGCCCGTGGAGTTCGAGGTCCCTTGGGATGTGCTCTACTCGACTGGCGAAGTGGACTTAGCAGAGACTGAGGTGTTCTCCCGTCAGGGACCGGATGCCGACGACATCCGCAGGGCCGCTGAGCTGCTGGCCAGTGCCCATCATCCTCTCATCTGGGCTGGCAGTGGAGTGATGCTCTCCGACGCCTCACAGGAACTGCTGGAGCTGGCCACCACCCTGAATGTGCCGGTCATCACCACCCCCGAAGGCAAGGGCGCCATCCCCGAGAACAACCCGATGTCGCTGGGCTCCTTCTACTACGCCCACGGGCCCTCGCTGCGGGCAATGCCCCAAGCCGACGTGATACTGGTGGTGGGCAGCCGTGCCCACACGCTGATGCCCCGACCCGAATGGGCCTTCCAGCCACACCAGAAGGTAGTGCAGATCGATGTCGACCCAGAAGAAGTGGGGCGCAACCTGTCGCTGGAGATCGGAATAGCCTCCGATGCCCGTCGCGCCCTGCGAGAGGTCTTGGAGTACTTGGGAGGCTCCACTCACTCCAGCCAATGGACGGCCGCCGAACTCTCCGACATCAAGTCCGATGCAGCGGAACGGATACGGGGCCTCGCGCCCTTGCAGACGGAGATGCTGGGCGTCATCCGGCAAGAGTTGGAGGACGACGCCATCGTCGTAGCTGGTGTCACCGACATGGGTTACTGGGGGCACTTGGCCTTCCCCGTTCACCAGACGCGCTCCTACCTCACATCGTCCTACTTCGCCACCTTGGGCTTTGCCCTGCCCACGGCCATTGGAGCCAAGATTGGCAACCCCAACCGGCAGGTGATCGCCCTGTGTGGCGATGGCGGGTTCACCTACGCCTGCGCCGAGCTCGCAACGGCGGCCCGCGAGGGAGCCAACGTGGTGGCTCTGCTATTCAACAACGGGGCCCTAGGGGCCAGCCTCACCGAGCAGCGGGACCGGCTGAGGGGACGCTTCATCGGCACCGCCCTGCCTGAGGTCGATTACCCAGCCTTGGCGCAGAGCCTTGGGGCCAAGGGCATGAAGCTCGACTCGCACCAAGAGCTGCGCGACGCCCTGCGCGACGCTCTCCATCAGGACGGTCCTGTGGTGGTGGAGGTGCCCATACCATTGCACCTGCCCCCCTTCCAGGTGCCTGCTCCCACACCATGACTTACGCCAGCTACAGTAGCGTACGGCAGGGGGTCTAACGTGCCTCTTCTAGGCAGACGACATGGCGTTGCCGTAGTAGAACTGACGGGCGTCATTGGCAACGCAGTGCGTGTGCCGGTCTACTCTCGAATCTTCGACGCCGTGCGCGAAAGCCGCCGCTTTCGCGCCCTGCTGCTGGAAGTCGACTCGCCCGGAGGCGGTGCTGCCGCTTCAGAGGCCCTGTACCACCACCTGCAACGGGTCAGCGAGGTCAAGCCCGTGGTGTCCTATGTGCGGGGTACCGGAGCATCAGGGGCCTACCTGATGAGTTGCGCCGCCCAGAGCATCGTGGCCCTGCCCTCATCGCTGGTGGGTTCCATTGGCGTGATATACCTCCGACCAGTGCTGGAACAACTGCTACAACGGCTTGGCATCGTCTTCACGGTGCATAAGGGAGGCCACCTCAAGGACATGGGTGGCTTCTGGCGGGGAGACACCCCCGAGGAGGACGAGAAGTTCCGCGCACTGATTGATGAGGTGCACCAGAACTTCATCGACGTGGTGGCCAAGGGTCGCAAGATGGATGTCGAGCAGGTGCGCACTCTAGCCACCGGCGAAGCTTTCACCGGGCGCAGAGCTCACGAGGCAGGACTGGTCGACGAGCTGGGCGACTTCCAAGTCGCCTTGGATCTGGCCGCCAAGCTGGGCGACACCAAGCCCAGACCGATGTACATTCGTCCACGCCGACCCTTCTTCTCGCGCCTGACCGGTGCTCAAGCCCAGTCCCCCGGGCACGCCATTGCTTCGGACGTACAACGTCTGCTGAGCGGCGGGTTGTACTATCTGCCCGCAAGTCATGTGTTGGGTGGGTGGGAGCCGGGCGAATAGGGACTATGCGAAGCGAGGCCTGCGAGGTCTACCCCTTCGCCAACTGCCGCTTTGCCTGCTGCCAGAGGGCTTCCTTCTCGTCCAGGGTCAGGTCTCTCAGGCGGGTGTCTTGTTGGCGGGCGGCTTCTTCCATCAGCGAGTAGCGTTGGCCGAAGCGGATGTTGGCCTGCCTCAGGGCGTCCTCGGCGTGGATGTCCATCCAGCGGCCTAGGTTGACCAATGCCAGCAATATGTCCCCGAACTCCGCGGCGCGCCGCGCATCAGTGTCGGCCTGCTTCAACTCCTCCACCTCTTCGACCACCTTGTCCAGCACACCCGATATGTCGTCCCACTCGAAGCCATCGCGAGCCACCCGGTCCTGCATGAGCTGGGCTGATGCCAAGGCAGGCAGGTCCTTGGGAATGCCCTCCACCCGGGATCGTCGCGTGCCCTCGGCCTCCTTCAGTTGTTCCCATTGCTGCTCTACCTGCCGGGCATCGGTAGCGGTGGCGTCGCCGAACACATGGGGATGGCGTCGCACCAGCTTGTCGTTGATTTTCTGTATTACGTCGGCTACTTGGAACGTACCTGTCTCCTCGGCTATTTGGCAGTGGAAGGCCACCTGCACCAAGACGTCTCCCAACTCCTCGGATAGCTTGGCAGGGTCGGCGGAATCAATGGCTTCCAGCACCTCATACGACTCCTCCAGCAGGTTGCGCTTGAGGGAGGTGTGGGTCTGCTCCAAGTCCCACGGGCAGCCGTCGGGTGCGCGCAGACGCGCTACGATCTGCAACAGGTCTTGGAAGGTTGGAGCGCCTTGAGAGGGGTGGTCGGGTGTGGGCATGGCGCGATTATAGAAGTGCGCCCGTTGCCTGACAACTGGGCGGGTGCTACCGTGCGAGACGGGAGGGATCCTTGGTGTATGTATGGCGGGCATTGGCCGCCCTGTTCGTGATCGCTGTGCCGCTACTGTTCATCTGCAGCAGCGTGACTTATGCCTTCAATGAGATGCGCCTCTACAGCTACGGCTTCGAAAAATACGACATCTCCCGACGCACCGGTATCAGCGATGAAGGGCTGATGGACAGCGCACTTACCATCCGGGACTACTTCAACTCGCCAAGTAGCCCGCTGGTGCTACGGGCCGAGGTGCATGGAGAGGAGCGGGACCTCTTTACCATGCGAGAGTTGGCGCACATGGCCGATGTTAAGCGCATCCTGTGGGGTGTGTATGGCTTGGGAGCAGGGGTGATGGCGTACCTGTTGGGTTACGCGGCGGTCTGCTTGTGGAGGCGCGGTCGCTCGGATGGCTTGCGGCTGGGGAAGCTAGCCCTGTGGGGGTGCGAAGCCACGGTGGCACTGGTAGTGGGAGTGGGCCTTTTCTCGCTGGTGGGTTTCGACAGCCTGTTCCTGTTCTTCCACCAAGTCAGTTTCGCCAACGACTTCTGGAGGCTTGACCCCAGCCGCCACTTCCTAGTGATGATGTTCCCCCAAGGCTTCTGGCTGGACGCCACCCTGTTCGTGGGAATATTGGCCTTGTTCCAGTCGGTCGTCTTGGCCGCGGTATGCTGGATGGCCCTGCGTAGACGCGGATTAGATGCTCTGTGGCTGGCGCTCAAGGGAAAGATGCAACGAGCCGCCTCGTGGCGGCCGTCCTAGCGTGTCAGAGGCGGGGCTTGCGGGGCAGGGCCGGCTAGAACCCGCAGCCGCAACCACCCCCACAGCAACCGCCGCCACTCATGCCCGCCACTGGAGCGGGGACACCGTCTTCAGAGGTCGCCGTTGCAGAGAACAGGGAGATGGCCTTCTTGGCGGGTTGCTCGCAATGGGGGCACTCGGCTTCGCTGGCGCCCATCGGCTGAATCTTGTCGAACTTGTGGCTGCAGGTGGTGCAAACGTACTCGTACACGGGCATGGGTTTTACTCCTTGGTCGGCTACTTCGGATTCTACAACCGCGTACTTGGAGGGTCAAACACGATGTGTCAGGTGCCCTGACACGCTTCGCAGTAGTAGGTGCTGCGGCCTCGGATCGGTACTCGGGTGATTGGGCTTCCGCATTGGGAGCATACGCCGTTGCGGCCACGGGGCACTCGCAGGCGCTGGAGACCTTCCGGCGATTCGGTGGGCGGGCCGTGGAATGGCATGGCGGCAGTCAGGATTTCGGTGGCTTGTAGCAGCATTGGGCCCATCTTGGTGTGCAGATTCTCCACCTGCTGACCTGATAAGCCGGAGCCCGGTGTCAGCGGATGAACCCCCGCGGCAAACAGCAACTCATCTGCGTAGATGTTGCCGATGCCGGCGATCACTGCTTGGTCGCATAGCAGCGCCTTGATGGGAGCAGAGCGTTTCGCCAAGCAGGCTAGCAGTACGTCGACGGTAAACTCGGGGGCCAATGGTTCAGGGCCGAGGCGGCCCAGTAGGAAGTCGGTGTCCTGCACCAGCCAAATCTGACCCAGCTTGCGCGGGTCGACGAACCGAAGCTCCCGGCCGTCATCCAGCACGTAGAGGTTGCGGGTCATGGCGGGTCTGGGTGAGTCGGAGGGCTCCACCAGCAGGGAGCCGGTCATGCGGAGGTGCATTACAAGTGTCCAACCGTGGTCCAAGGGGAACAGCAGGAACTTGGCGCGTCGTCCCACGCCTTCGATGCGCTGGCCGCATAATGTGAAAACGAAGTCCTCGATCCCCGGCGTTCTCACGGCGCGCGACCAGAAGAGCTCGACGTTGCGGACGCTGCGCCCCGCCAGCCCGCTGTTGAGCAGGTAACGGCGGGTTGCCTCTACATCAGGTAGCTCCGGCATGGAAACCCTAAGCGGTGGCTTTCTGCTGCAGGGAGTCGCGTACCTTGGCTACGCCTTGTCGCAGGGCGTTCAGCACGGCGGATGTGGGGGTTGGAGCCATGTTGCTGTACCCAGCGCCCAACTGCACCAACTCGGGGGCGCTAAGCGGACAGGCGGGATGATCGACGGGGAACCCGAGCTTGGCTTTGCCTGCACGGCGTATGCGGGCTGCCAAGTCTTCCACGGCCGCCCTTAGCTTTGGGTCGTGGGGGTCGGTGACGCCTAGGGTGGCGGAGAGGTCAGTAGGGCCAACTGACACCACGTCCAAACCGTCGAGGGCTGCGATTTCGTCCAGTTCGTCGATGGCCTTCTGGTCTTCGACCATCACTGCTAGGAAGATTTCGCGGTTGGAACGGGCCATGTGTTCCTGCCATGGCACAGAGCCGTAGCCAGCGGCGCGGCTGCCGCCCGCGGCTCCGCGGTGGCCAAGGGGCGGGTAGCGCACGGCATCGATGGCTTGCCTCGCGCCCTCGACGCCATTGACGTGGGGGATGTAGATGCCTTGTGCGCCCATGTCCAGCAGCCGGAGGATGACTCCCCAATCGTTTTCCGGGGGCCGGACAACTGAGGTGATGCCTGCGAGGTCGCAGGCGCGCACCATCTCGCTCACCAAGCTCAAGTCATAGCTGGAGTGCTCCATGTCGATGAAGGCGGCGTCCAACCCGGCGATGCCCATGATTTCCACGAGGTTGGCGTCGGAGAAGGTGACGTAGCCTGCTAGGGCCAGCTTGCCCTCGGCCATGACTCTCTTGACTCGGTTCTCTTTCAGCATGTTGGCTTCCTCCGCCTCCCCTTCTGGATTCCGGCTTTCGCCGGAATGACTGTATGCTTCTCGATAACCCTCAGCCCTCGGCGTCGGCGTACCTGCCAGCCATGAGGCGGTGAGCCCGGCCGGTGAGCATTACGGCCAAGCCGAATACAACGAAGGCGATGGGTATGTGAAGGAAGGAGAGCCATCGGACTTTATCGGAGTATTCGCCAAGCAGGTACTGCCCTAACCAAAGCAGTACGAGGATGCCTGTCAGCGGGAGGATACGGGTGGCTCGAGGGAAGCGTCCGAATATGGCTAGCCCTAGGCAAATGACTACGATCAACAGCGACGCTGAGCCGAGGTGCATGTGGGCGGTGAGGTACCAAGCTTGGCCTTCGGAATACCGCCCGGCGAAGAGTATCGCCTGCACCACTACCGAAAGGGCCGCTAATGGCATGAGTATCGCGTAAGCGCGGACCATGAGTTCCCGATTCATTCCATGTCTCCCCAGTTGTTACCGATCTTGACCTCAACGTCGAGGGGCACTGCGAATTCGGGGGCGGAGGGCATCTCTTGCAGGGCGTCTGGCATCTCTTGGAGCACCAGTTCTCGCAGGGGTCCGATTTCGTCGTCGGGGGCTTCGAACATCAGCTCGTCGTGCACCTGAAGCAGCAGGCGGGAGCGGAGTTTCTCCTCTTTCATGCGCCGGGCCACCCGTAACATGGCGAGCTTCATGATGTCGGCGGCCGTGCCCTGAATGGGCATGTTGATCGCCATGCGCTCGCCGGACATACGCAGGGCTCGATTGGAGGCGTTGAGTTCCGGCATGTAGCGACGCCGTCCGAGGGCCGTCTCCACGTATCCACGAGCACGAGCCTGCTCTTTGATCCCGTCCAAATAACCCCTTATGCCGGGGTATTTGCTGAAGTACGACTCGATGAAGCGAGTACCTTCTTCGGGGCCGAACTCGGTCTGCTGGGAGATGCCGTAGGCAGAGAGACCGTAGATGACGCCGAAGTTCAGCACCTTGGCGATGCGTCGGTGGTCCGAGTTCACCTCGGAGAAGGGGACATCGAACATCGTAGAGGCCGTGGCGGTGTGGATGTCTTCGCCGTTGCGGAAAGCCTCCAGCAGGGCTGGGTCTTCGGAGAGGTGCGCCAGCACCCGCAACTCAATCTGAGAGTAGTCAGCAGACAACAAATGCCACTGCTCGCCATCGACGCGGGGCGCGATGAAGGCTCGCCTCACTTGGCGTCCCAACTCGGTGCGGATGGGAATGTTCTGCAGGTTGGGGTCGCTGCTGGACATGCGACCCGTCGCAGAGCCGACCTGATTGAAGCTGGTGTGTATGCGCCCAGTGCGCCGGTTTATCAGCTCGGGCAGCGAGTCGACGTAGGTGCCCTTGAGTTTAGAGAGCTGGCGGTATTCCAAAATCCCGTCTATCACAGGATGATGACCGCTCAGGTTCTCCAAAGTCTGTGCGTCAGTGGTGTAGGCGCCCGTGCGGGTGCGCTTGGTGGGCCCCAGCTTTAGCTCTTCGAACAGCAATTGCGAGAGTTGCTGGGGTGAGTTGATATTGAAAGGACGTCCAGCGTCGTTGTAGACCTGAGTTTCCAGTAGGTGCATCTGCTCGTTGATGTCGCGGGCCATCTCGTGAAGCATGCCCTCTTCCAAGGCGACACCGTTGCGTTGCATGTCGACGATGACCGGAGCAAGAGGCATCTCCACTTTTTCGAACAGGTCCCACACGCCTTCTTGGTGCAGGGCCTCCTCGAAGATAGGGACCAGACGCAAAGTCAGGTCGGCATCGGCGCAGGCATAGTCCCGGACGCGTTCATCAATGGGCAAGCGGTCGAAGGAGATCTGCTTGCTGCCGGTGCCAATGAGGTCGCTGATCTTGGTCATTTCGATGCCTAGCACGTCCAGCACCAGTTCTTTCAGGCCGATGGTCTTCTTGCCGCTCATCTGGGAGGCGACCATGGTGTCGAAGTCCATGCCTTGGGTGCGAATGCCGAATCCCCCATACTCTACCGGCTTACCCAACACCGTCAGGTCGAAGGTGCAGTTGTGGGCGACCTTGCTTATGTAGGGCGACTCCATGATCGGCCTAAGTTGGGCCATTACCTGCTCGATGGGCAGCTGCTTGCCTTCGCGGTGGCCTACGGGAACGTACCAAGCCTTGCCCTTGTCGGTGGCGAAGCTGAGGCCCACCAAGTTGGCCTTCATAGGATCGAGTTGGGAGGTCTCGGTGTCGAAGGAGATGCGGGGAGCGGCTTCTAGCTCGCGGCACATGGCCGAAAACTGGTGCTCTTCGTCCACGATGGCATAGTTCAGCGCGTCGGCCTGCTCGGTCAGGCGTACTGCAGATTTCTTCTTCTCTGATAGAGGAGGCTCGGGGATCCGGGGGATGATGGTGAGGAACTCAAGCTCGCGCATGAACTCGACGATATCTTGGCGGGAGTAGGTCCAGAAGCGGACTTGGTCCATGTCGAGGGTGACGGGCACGTCCCGGACGATGGTGGTGAGGACCTTGCCTTGAAGGGCCCGCTCCCGGTGCTGCTCCAAGGCTTGGCGCGTTTTGGGGGGCGTGACGGCTTCCACGTTCTCGTACAGGCCCTCAAGGGTGCCGTACTCCAGGAGGAGGCGGGCGGCTGTCTTGTCGCCGATGCCTGGCACGCCGGGGATGTTGTCGGAGGAGTCACCTTTAAGGGCCTTGAAGTCGGGCTGCTGTTCGGCGGTCAGACCGAAGAAGCGGGCCTTGACCTCGGCCTCGTCGTAGAGCCGCTTGTCTTGGACACCGGAGTGCATGGCGACCTTGACCCAAGGCGAGACAAGCTGCAGGGTGTCGGTGTCGCCTGTCAGTATGACTGTGGGCACCTCCTGCTCTTGGGCTTGCAGGGACAAGGTGCCGAGGACATCGTCGGCCTCGTAGCCCTCGGTCTCGAAGATGGGTACGCGGAATGCCTGCATCAGTTGGCGTACACGGTCGAACTGGGAGCGGAGTTCAGGAGGCGTCGGGGGCCGTTGCGCCTTGTACTCGGAGAACATCTTGTGACGGAAGGTGGGGGCGGGCAGGTCGAATGTGATAGCGCAGTGGGTAGGATGGTGGTCTTGGATGGCGCGGAGGAAGGTGTTGGTGAAGCCGTAAACGCCGGTGATGTCCTCGCCGGTGGAGCCGACGGTGAGATTGCCGCGGATGGAGATGGCGCGGTAAGAGCGGTGCACCAAGGCGTTGCCGTCGATGAGGACGAGCCGGGGGCCTTCGTCGACTGGCATTAGTGGGGCACTGGCACTAGCGCCCCTCCTTCGAGTGGTCATCGCTGTCAGCCTCCGGTGCGGTTATGGTCATTATACGCTAGAAAAGGGGCACTACAGGGCACCACAAGAATGCTCGGACAAGTCCTGCTGTTGTGAGGTCACGGCACACCAGAGAGGGGCTTCAGCTACGGGGGATGTACTTGGAGTGTGATTGCAGACTGTTCGTATCTGGCGCGAAAATTTCCGTATCTGATTTCACTGAAATTTGTGCAATGTTGGCCTCGTCCAAATAGGGAAACTGTCTGGAGAGATTTGGCAAGTTGTGTCGCGTGGCATGAGGTCTTGCTCAGGCGTCGTGCCACGGACTTGTATTGTAATGTTCGCAATGTTGTGCTGTCCCTGACGGGCGTGACAAAAAATCTGGGGCGACCTTAAGGGGTCCCCGGATCGGGTCCGGGGCAGGCAGTCCCCAACGTGTGCTGAGTCTAGTGGATGGGCGTGGAGTTGGGCAACGGGGAAATGTCAGGGCAGTTTGCGGATGACCTCTTCGGAGAAGCGCTGGAGGTATTCCATGCGGGCGGAGTGTTCGGAGGGGAAGTTGATGAAGGTGAGGCCGGCGTACTGGACTCGGTCTTCCTGCTCGTTGCGGACTAGGGTTTCCAGGCACTCTTCGGGGCTGCCGATGATGGTCCATTCGTGGATGGGGCGGTTGCGGTCCAAGCCGAGATCGACAACCGAGTTTTCCTGCATGCCCCAGCCGCCGTACATGGCGCCCTTGCGTTCGCCTACTGCCCGCGCCTCGGAGGCGGCTGTCTCCCGGTTGGTGCTCATGGCGACGGCACGGTGCATGCCTAGCATGCCAGTGGGGCCGCGGTCGGAGGCCTCCCGCGTTTCCCAGTAGATACTGGCGAGGCTGGAGATGTCTTCCCATGCCGTCTGGGGGCCGAGGAGGCACCCATCGGCGTCGTTGGCGGCACGGCGGGTGGCGCGGGGGCTGTGGGAGGCGAACCAGATGGGTGGGTGGGGTTGTTGCATGGGGGTGATGGCCATGCGGGCGCCGTGGATGTGCCAGTACTGGCCGTCGAAATTGACCTCTTCGCCAGTCCACAGGAGCTTCATGACTTCGAGGGACTCGTTGAAGCGGCTGAGGCGCTCGGAGCGGTTGGTGTTGAAGGCTTCCAGTTCAAGCTCGCGGTAGCCCAGCCCGACGCCTAGGACGAAGCGGCCGCCGGATAGCTGGTCCATGGTGGCCACCTGCTCCGCCACTTCCAAGGGGTTCATGTAGGTGAGGAGGAGGATGCCGGTGACGAGCCGTACATCGGGGGCTTCGGGCATCAGGCGGGCCAGCACGGGCAGGGGTTGGGGCCAGACGGTGGGGTGGGAGACGTAGTGTTGGGGGCAGTAGATGGCTGTGTAGCCCCATTCAGTGGCTTTTCGTGCCACCTCCACCGCCTCATCGACCTGCTGGTGCAAGGGACGACTGGGGTCTTCCAAGTAGTCGCGGATGTTCAGGCATAGCTCCATGGTGTACTCCCTTTCCCACGCTAGGCCGCGCTGCGTCTTGACGCGCCGGATGGCAGACATTAGATTACCGCCAACTTGGGGTTCCTGCTAGCTCAGGCTGGGCGGACCCAACAACCTGCAAGGGGGATGAAATGAAGGTCATCGGCTTCGATCACTTGGTGGTGAATACGCGGAACCCGGACCGGGCGCTGGCCTTCTATCGCGATGTGCTGGGCTTGGAGATACTGCGCGAGGAAGAGTACCGCGCAGGCAACGTGGGATTTGCCTCGGTGCGCATCACCCCGGAGACCATCATCGACGTGCGTCCCTTCACCTCCGACGATGAGTTCGTGAAGAACGTGGACCACATCTGCGTTCGCATCGCCCCCACCGACATGGAGCGGATGAAGGAACAACTTCGCGGGCATGGCACGGATACCGACAACGACATCAATGTGCGCTGGGGCGCCCAAGGCTACGGCGAATCGCTGTACATACGTGACCCCGAAGGCCAGATGATCGAGCTGAAGAGCAACTTCCAAGGGGAGAAGCTGCGGCGGTTGGGTTGGGACGCGCGGCCTGGGCCGAACCGGGTGTAGTTCCTACTCTTCTTAGCGAGGGCCTACCAACGGTTCCATTGAGCCGAGCATGGATGTTACGTCCCCTAGGCTTTCCTCAATGACCTCCGGGTCAAGAAACGTCTTGCGAAGGTAGAAGTCAGTGTGCAGTTCGTTGGCCTTCGCCCTCCAGTAACCCATCATGGAATTGCCTGTCATCTGTTCGGCTCTTCGCAACACGTTTCCGAATTGCGCATGGTTGATGTATTCCACGTCATGCGCCTCGGCCACAGCCTTGGCCATGTGTGATGCAGCGCCCCAGCCCTTCTCGCAGGCCTGATGCAGGTCGCCGACGGCGAGGTACTCCCAAGCCTTCTCCAAGAACTGTTTGGCTTGCTCTTCGTATTCAAGGGCAGCTGACATATCGCCCATTCGAGTTGAACCCCCGCTGCTGGTGTTTGTTTGCTAGTCCTCTTCCACGCGGGGCATGACTTCTCGGCCGAAGCGCTCCATGGAGCGCATTACCTTG
The DNA here is from genome assembly GCA_965263155.1 of Dehalococcoidia bacterium. GTDB lineage: Bacteria > Chloroflexota > Dehalococcoidia > Lucifugimonadales > JAAXIE01 > JAAXIE01. The sequence goes on along the minus strand of OZ253586.1, from coordinate 3,130,345 downwards.
GCGTGGGGGAGGCCTCCGAAGCCGAAGTCGCAGCCGTAGTAGCCTACGCCGTCCTCGCGGTTCAGCTTCCTGATGATTGCCGCCACCTCTTCGGGCGTTCCCAATAGGGACTTCTTGTTGGTGATGCGGTCCATGGTGAAGGAGGGGTCGGGGTGCTCGGCGTAGTAGGTGGGGAAGTCGTAATGCATGTCGCTGCCGTGGTGCACCGTGCGGCGGAAGTCGATCATGTTATACATCCACATCAAGCCCTCGCGGGCGTCGTCCACGGCCTGCTGTTTGGAGTCGGCGATGAGGGTGTGGATGAACATGGGGCAGTCCCAAGCGCGTAGGTCGAGGCCCATCTCGGCGGCGTGGGTGTCGTAGATATTGCGCATGTGCAGATGCTCTTCGACGTCGAGCACTACGCCGGAGATGATGCGATGTCCCCGGTCCACTGCTTCACGGGGCCGATCTTCGTTCCATGAGACGCCCATGTAGATGGGCGGATGGGGGAGCTGCTTGGCTGGGGGCACCACGGTGATGTCGTTGATATCGTGGTGCTTGCCTTGATGGGCCAATCGCTGAGTTGTCCATAGCTGGGGCAGCAGGTTGAGGGCTTCCTGGAACCGCTCCTCGCTATTCTCGCGGGGGATGTTCATGTTGGCCCACAGGCTGGGGTGGGGCTCGCCACGGCCGACTCCGATGTCCACCCGGCCGCCACTGAGCACATCCAGCATGGCCACCTGCTCGGCCAGCATTACCAAGTTGTGCAGCGGGAGGATGATGACGGCGGTGCCTATCCGTATGCGGCTGGTTCGAGCGGCGAGGTAGGCGCCCAGCATCAGGGGCGAAGGGGCAAGGCCGTAGCGGGTGAAGTGGTGCTCCGCCAGCCAGACGGACTCGAAGCCCAACTCCTCGGCGTACTGCACCTGCTCCAAGACCTCTTGGTAGGCCTGCTCCGGGCTCTTGGTCTCGGGCCACTGGACGTGGGAGAACATCGCGTACTTCATAGGCGGCCTTCCAGCGGGTGCAGATTCGAGGAGGCTGGTATCGGGGAGACTAGCAACGGCCCCTCGTCCAAGATGCTCCTAGGGCCCAAGATGCTCCTAGGCCGGAGAGTCTCCTAGGGATAGCAGCGCAGCTCCAGCTTGTGGCCGTTGGGGTCCTTTAGCTTGAACTGCCAGCCCATGCCCTGAGCGCCGAAGGCGTAGTGGGCCTCGCGCTCCTCCACTTCCAAGCCCTTTTCTCGCAGTTCGTTCTGCAAGACCACCATGTCGGTGGGCTCAATGACGAGGCAGAAGTGGTCGGCGTTCTCGACGATGGGATCCGTGGAGTTATCCGGCGGGAGATCGATAAGGATGCCGTCGCTGACTCTTACTGAGGGGAAACCGCAGTTTCCCGAGTGGTAGTGGTCAAGGCGCAAGATCTCCATGCCTAGGACCTCGCCGTAGAACCACAAGGCCTTGTCTAGGTCGCGGCACTTCAGCACCATATGGTCGAACCCAGTGATTTCAAAGGACATGTCACTCCCCTTTCGATCAGACCAGCCTGCCTAGGCCTTATCGTGCGAGCGGGTCCTTGGGTGGCCCAAATAGTCGACGCAGGCCACGCTATTTCAGAGAAGGTGGCAGGGTGGCTCGATTTTAGGCTTGGGTATAGTTTGCGTCAAGCTGAGGCATGGCCACGGGCGACATAATCTTGACCGTAGGTAGGCAGAGCCATAATATTGGAGTCTGGCTGCGGGAAACTGCTTGAAGTACAGCCCCAGCCTAGCTTTTCTAATTGGTCAGGCCGATTTACCATAATCTAGGAAAGTCCCACCTATCGTGCGTGTGCTTAGCGGATTTGCCGGAGGACGCCCGCTGAAGGGGCCTGCCATACCAGGTGCCCGACCCACATCGGAGCTGGTAAGGGGAGCCATCTTCAACGTTCTCGGTCCTCTGGAGGGGAGAATAGTCAGGGTGTTGGACCTGTTTGCTGGCACGGGTTCCCTCGGTATCGAGGCCCTCAGCCGAGGCGTCGGTCAAGCTGACTTCGTGGAGAGCAACCGGCGTCAGTGCCAGCGTATAAGGGAGAACCTGCAGGGCCTTGGACTTTCTCAGGGAGCATCGGTGCACTGCAAAGAAGCAGCCCAAGCAGTCCGCGATTTGCCGGGGTCGTACCAGTTGGTGCTCATGGACCCTCCCTACAAGATGACCGACCTGTCGCCGGTGCTGGGGCCCTTGGGAAACTCAGCGTCCTTGGAACAGGGGGCCATGGTGGTAGTGGGGCATTCCAAGCGGGTGCAGTTGGCCGAGGGCTATGGCTCCTTAGTGCGCACCGGCGACCGTCGCTACGGCGATAGCATGGTGGACTTTTTCGTCAAGGAAGGCTGAATGCCAAAGGCGCTATATCCGGGGTCTTTCGATCCCTTCTCCATGGGTCATCTGGATGTGGCCAATCGGGCTGCGGCCATCTTCGACGACCTGCTCATCGCCATCTACTCCTCCCCTGCGATGAAGAAGCCCATGTTCACCACGGAGGAAAGAGTGGCCTTGGCTCGGCAGTCAATTGAGCACCTGCCCAATGCCGAGGTCGTGCCCTTCGATGGTTTGGTGGTGGAGTTCGCCCGCAAGTCGGGGGCGGGTGTCATCGTGCGGGGCCTGCGAACGGCAGCCGATTTCGAGTACGAGTACGAGATGGCCTTCATGAACAAGCAGTTGGCCCCGGATATCGAGCTTGTCTGCCTGATGACCAGTCTGCAGTACCAGTTTGTCAGCGCCAGCCTCCTCAAGGAGGTTGCTGCCCTGAACGGCGACATCGAAGGCTTGGTGCCACCACATGTGGCGGAGGCCCTACAGCGGAAGCTATCGGGCCAAGCCTAGACCTCGAAAAACCATACACCTACAGATTAAGGGGGGACATCATGGACAATGTAAGGTCGATTATCTATCGGATGGAGAGCCTGCTGGACACCAGCAAGACGATGCCCATGGGCGGCCAGAAAATCGTGGACTCGCGGAGATTCAAGGAGCTGATGGACCAACTGGTGCTGGCTATCCCGCAAGAGGTGGACGCCGCGCGCCAACTGTTGGAGAATAAAGATAGCCTGTTGCAACAGGCGCAGAACGACGCCAAGCGTCGCCGCACCGAGGCGGAGAACGTATACCGCAACCGGGTGGATGAGAACGAGATAGTGGCCGCTGCCCAAGAGAGGGCCCGGCTCATCGAGGAAGAGGCCGAGCAGAAGGCTGCCAAGCGCTTGGAGCAGGCCGATCGCGAGGCGATGACCAAGCGGGCCGAGGCCTACAACTACGCCTTGCAGACCCTTCAGGGCTTGGAGCGCCAGCTCGACACTGTCCTCGGTACCGTTCGCAACGGCGTCGGCATGCTGACCCCGGATGGCGACCGCACCGCAGGCGTTCGCTAGGGAAGCGCCACCACATCCTGCATGTCGGCGACCTCAAGTGCCTTCACGCAGCTGGAAAGACCTCGCTAACGGGTAGTGGGGACCGGAATTCCGGCCCTGCTACCTTTGTGCCTTTTGGGTAAAGGGTGGGATGCCCTTCTTCACATACGGGGCGCTTGCCTGGTACCTAACGGGCGGAGGTGTGTTATGGTGGTAGTAACACAGATTAAATGGCGGGCAGACTAGCCCGGCGGTCCCGTGCGTTGTTGGGGCGATTGCGCAATATCTGACTCGGCCCCACAGCTAGGCCAGTGATATGCTAGGAGAATGGCAAGCTCTTCAGGCGCCAGCCCTTGGCCTCGGCCTCTCCGGTAGAGGAAGCACTGGGATTGTATCTCGCATCATTGGTGATGCAACCAAGGTCTGTCCGTGATGTCCGAAACGGGTATAGGAGAGGAACCATGGCAGAGGCCGGGCACCACGTAAGAATTCACGCCAAAGAAGAGCTCGACGAGCTTCACACACTGCTGCAGGAGCGGTTCGGTCCGTCCATCACACCCAACTTCACAATGGACTACGCAATCCGCTTCACACTGTCCTACGAACGCCAACCCCAGAAGATGATCAACTACCTACAGGCGCAGCAGGACCTCATAACCACCTGAAGCACACGGTACGGCAACGGGCGAAGGCCCGCTTGCTCTGCATTTATTGGCAAGTGTGCGTCATAGGGCAACCACCGTCTGCGTGTCCCCGGAGGCGAGGGCGTTCATATAGGCTATGACTAACCCCGGCTGTCTGAGACGATCTCAGATGTGGGCAGGTATCTAAGTATCTGGTCATGGGGTGTGCTGGCTTGGTTCTTATCGTCCTTGTCTCGGCCGTTTAAGGGTTTGGGATGTGGCGTCGTGTTCGTTGCGATTGGTGCCTTGCCGCGGTAGGTAATCGGTCCAGCCCAAGAGTTCCAATGTAGGTCTTATCAAGTTCTGTTCTGTAACGGCCTCGTTGGGCTGCTTGTATTGTCTGAAGGTCTCATGTTTCCAAACGAAGCCGGCTCGGAACCGGCAAAGGCTGCGCCCGAGTCCTGCCACTCCGCGGTCTCTCGAATGCCGTGGGTGACGAAGTAGCCGGTAAACAGTTGGCCAACCGACATGCAGCCTAGCTGCAGTCTTAGCCGAAATCGGGGGCGCGCTTTTCGCGGAAGGCTTGAATGCCCTCTGTGGGGTGGGGCGAGGTGGCGACGTAGTGGGCGAAGGCCATGACCTCTTGGGCTACGCCGTCACGCAGCGGTAGGCTCTGCCCTTGGCGCACTGCGGTCTTTATCCAGCCAAGAGCGTCGCGGCTCTTGTTGGTGATGTCCGCCAGCAGTTGATCGAGCTCGTGGTCCAGTTGTTCGACAGGAACGGCGCGAAGGACGAGGCCAGCAGCGACGGCCTCTTGGCCCGTGAGCCAGCGTCCGGTGAACAGCAACTCCATGGCCCGCTGGCGGCCGATCTTCCGGGGAAGTCTCTGAGTGGAGCCGCCGCCGGGCATGAGGCCGAAGTTGATGTGCTGATCGCCGATGCGGGCGTCTTCGGCCGCGATGACCAAGTCACAGGCTAACAGAAGCTCCAACCCTCCCGCCAAGGCGTGACCATGAACCAAGGCGATGGTGGGGATGGGCAACTTCTCCAAGGCGAACAGAGTGTCATTGAAGCTTGCTAGGTAGCGCCGCAGAGAGGCGTCGTCGGCGAACGACTCCTGCATGGCGAGGAGGTCTGCCCCGGCGCAGAAGGCACGGCCTTGGCCTCGCACAACCAGTGCCTTCACGGTGGTGTCGGAGGCCACCTCGCCCAAAGCGCGGCGCATCTCCCCGATCATGGGAGGGCTGACGGCGTTCAACACTTGGGGGCGCGCCAAGGTGAGGGTGGCCACCGAGCCGGAGGTAGAGATTTCTATGTGAGAGTATTGCACGTTGAAGGAGTAGCTTCTTGATTGAGAGTAGTCAGGCTGTATAGCACTCTCACCATGTTAATGGGCCGTAGCCGACCGGGCAAGCAAAGGTTAGGAGGGGACACCACTTCCATCATCGCCTCAATCGGCCGCTCCGTCATCGGCATGAAAAGCATCATCCGGACCAGGATGCACTTTGTCATCGCCGCGCGGGCGGAATCTACGGCCCGGACTACCGGGCAAATCAGCACCCCATAAGCGGTTTGCTCCGGGATGGGTGGCTGTTCTCATGCCAATGATGGAGGGGCAGATTGCTGGAGGACGAATGGCTATTCCCTGCGATGTGGCGCGCGTGGGAATGACGGGAGCGGCGGTTGGCTCATCCCCTGTGTCAATGTGCCTCCCTCCTGTCTTCCGGGTGTGTTCCCCGAGGCCGGTTCTAGTAGACCGTACGACGGGGCCCATAGTCGACCACGGTGCCCCCCTTGTAGGCATTGGCCTATAGTCAACGGATAGGGAAGCGGGTCAGCCGCGACGTACCGAATGGGAAAAGGGGCCAAGGGCAAGTTAGATTCGATGCTGCTACATCCTACCTTGATGGTACGGCATATCCTCCGGCCCCTGCACCAGCAAGCTCAGCACGATCACCGTAACAGCACACGCGAACAGATGCACCCTGCCATCAGTAACGAAGCCAGTAAGTGCCAAGGCCACCCCGGCAATGACGCCAGCGACCACAGCCGCGGCGAGTATGAGCCCAATCGTAGTAGGATCCTACCCGAAGTGGGTGGGGTCTTTCGTCCCTTGCCTGACCAGCTTGGTCCTATGGGGCCGGTGGCATCACGTCCTCTACCCGATACTCGATCAGGATGGTCTCCTGTCCTTCACACCGTCTGTGTAGTGTGTCTCGCGGTGCAGCAGGGGAGCATCTCTGACCAACTCGATCTCCGTCCGTGTGCTCTGAGGGCCGTCGGCCTCGTCGAAGGTGACGGTGCCGGTGGTCTCATAGATGAGGCTTGTCTTGCCATTGAGGGTGCCCTGCCCCATGTCTGAAAACCCTTCCTGCACGAGACGGTCGGGCAGCGTCCAGACATCGTGGGGCCAATCATGAAAGCCCTCAATGGCAATCGCGGGCATCTCGAGGACCTCCTGTGGACCAGGTCGTTGTAGACGGTGACACCGTTGCTCATCACGCCGGTCGCTACCAGTGTGCCATTGGCGTCGTAGGTCTTGCTGACCTCAGCGTCAACGCTGGCACCCGGGCCGAGGCGCATCCATGTCTCTCGGACAGTCTCGGGCGTACTGGCGTGGCGGTTGTAGTGGGAGAACTTCTGGTAGAGCACGGCACCGGGGGTGAGGCTTGAGACCAGAGCGTCCCGCTGCTCCCTCGCCTCCTGTCCCGCCTCTTGTGTGGATACCGTCTGGTCCCTGTCGATGAAGACATCCCACGAGAGGGCAAGGCTCATAGCCAGCAGACCCATCACTATGACCAGAACGAGGGCCTGTCTTCGTGTGATGATAGTCATATCCGTTTACCCCCCTGATCCGATTTGGATGTCGCTTAATGCGGGCGCCCCAATGGTTATGGGCGCCCGCAGCCTCATGGTCACTCCAATGCCAAATCTCGGCTCTTGGCAGGCAGAGGATATCCAGTTCGACGGCCCGCCGGACGCAGATGTGATTCGGGCGTTGTACTTGGTCCGTTCGCTTTTCCAAATCTCGACGGGCGGGCCTGACTTACAGACCTCGTTGCCTGTGGTCAGCGCCCTGAGCTCGTCGTTCTGTGGAGACGCCTCAACGACGGCGCTACCTCGGGCGTATGCGTTCTCACCCGAGCCATAAACGTTGAGGGCATTGGCGCAGTCCATGGTGACGTTGCCGTGTGTGTACCTGTCGCACCTGGCGGGTGGTGCTGCGAGAGTGGAGTGAGGAAGCAGGAACATCAGGCCAAGAGCCAAGACAAGCACTGCCCCGAATACCCCTGTCCTCAATGTTGGCAGGTACATACTCGTCCTCCTTGATGAAGTGGAGCGCTCACTGGCGATGATCTCCTTTCATCAGGTGACGTGGGGCGCTGTAGACGCCGACAGACCAGCTCAGCCCGGCACTCTGTGCCTACGTTTAGTCAACCAGCACTTGCCACCAATAATCTCGAGGTCCCTACCGATGCTAGCTGAGTTGGGCAGGGAGGAGTTGTCACTAGCTACAACGCAAGAGGTATGCTGGATAACATGAGCGAGCACGCCCGAGCTCTTGTTGCTCAGGAAGCCCTTACCATAAGGGAGCAATCGGGCATTAATGCAGAGGGACACACCGATGTTGACCATGGGGTTTTGGTCGCTTTCGACATGCTACCGCGACAGGTCGGCTCGAGGACCGGCATCAAGTGGCAGCCTATTGGACTGCAGGTGGATTTGGGGGAGACCTTATGATGCTGAGGCTATACACTTGGGAGGGCAAACGTGCACTATACTGATTTGATTTACACCTGCACCCACTTGAACGGTTTGGAAAAGGATGGATTAGAGGCGCAGGCCCAAGAGATGGGTGATCGCATAGAAGTCTGCTGTGGGCTCTGTGGGAGGAAGCGAGACTACCCGACCGAGGCACTCAATCAGGAGAGTCCAAATCTCGTACGGGAAAGTCTGCGGGGATATTTTGAGGTTGATGAACAATACGTGATAGAACAGGGAGCTGCCGAACTTCCCACCGAAGGCCTATGAGTAAGGTGTACCCACTTTTGGGGCAACCCCACACACTTGTTGGGCAAAACAGACTTCTTAGGCAAGTCGGCTGGCTCCACGATTGATGGCTATTTTCTTGGGCTCAGAGCTGGCAGGCTACGCCCAACTCGCCGCAGAGGTCTCGTATCCAGGTGACGACTTCATCGTGGAGGGGGATGCCGTTGGCTTGGCGATCGCGCTGGGCCTCTGCTTCGGCTAGACCGGGGAAGAGTACGCGGTCGTGACCCGGTGCGGCTGGGGTCTCCCGTAGGGTACGGAGGAAGCGGTCCATGGCTTCTTTGAACTCGTTGGTGTCTGTGAACGCCTCGATCTTGTAGGCGGATACCATGTGATTGAAGTTGGGACGGCCAGGGAACATGCCGAAGGAGCCGTCGGAGAGCAGCCCGCACATGATATCCACGACACAAGCCAGCCCGTAGCCTTTGTGCGAGCCCGCCTCGCGGGTGCTGCCCACGGGCAGCAGGCCGCCGTCGGCTGTGCCGTCAGACTCATCAAGAATGGGGGTGCCGTCAGGGGCCGCGAGCCAGCCCGCCGGTATCATGGCCTCCAGCCTGCGGGCCAGCACGATCTTGTTCTGGGCTACGACAGTGGTGGCGGCGTCATAGACGAAGGGGGGTTCCTCTTTGGCCGGGGCAGCCACAGCGATGGGATTGGTGCCCAAGCGGGGCTCGGCCCCGAAGGTGGGCACCATCCGCGGGGGCGCGCTGGTCATGCAGGTGCCAATCATGTCGCGCTGCAGGGCCATCATGGCGTGGTAAGAGGCCATGCCCATATGTCGCCCGTTACTCATGGTGACCATGCCGATGCCGGTGTCGTCGGCCTTGTCCATGGCCAACTCCATCGCCTTGGGCGCAATGATGATGCCCAGCCCGCGATCAGAGTCGACGGTCGCCGCAGCTGAGGTCTGCCTCACTACCCGCCACTGAGGTCTGGGGTTAATCTCACCCCTGTTGTAGCCGTTGACGTAGCTGCGCAGCATGTTGGACACGCCGTGGCTGTCCACGCCCCGCAGGTCGGCAGTCACAAGGACGTCGGCCGCCAACCGGGCATCGTCGGTGGGCACGTCCATCTTCTCGAAGATGCCCGCCACCGTTTCACGAAGTGGGTCGGGCCCCACGCGAACGGCGTGGTCGTCTTTAACTTTGAATCGTTCTAGCATGTTTGGTCCACAAAGGTATCCTATTCCAGCTTCTATTTTATCTGCTGCGGAATCGCAATGTCCACAGGCCCGCTACCTTCTTTCTCCCATAAGCCAAGTTCGACACTGCCGCCCTTGCTATCGGCTTGATCCGTGGCCTCTTCCATACGTATAGAAGTCCGCCAACAACTACGAACCAGAAGAGATACGGTTCAACTAAAGCAGCCAAGAAAGCAATCACAAGAATCGCCAAAATTGGGCGCGGAGACATGCGGGGAGAGCTGCTTTGCCGAACACTGCTAGTGTTGGGCGCTCGAGAGTTGTCGACCTTGTACCATCCACCGGCACGCGCCCCGGGACGACCAGCACTTGACGAGCGACGAGTTCCACGAGTGCCAGTGTTGGCCTCATGCGTATTGGTCGGAGCTTTGTAACTGCGGGGACCGCTTGTATACGGAGCCCTCGTGGGTGTCTGATTTCGGGTTCTGATGCGATCTCTTTCGACATCGCCTAGAGAGTAGGAGCGACGACGATCATAGGCAGCACGCTTATCCGGATCCTTAAGAACGGCCCAAGCCAGATTCAGGGTTTTCATGCGATCATGGGCTTCCGGGGAGGGGCTTTTATCGGGATGGTAAAGCTGGGCTAGCCTCCGATAAGCAGCTGAGACTACGTCTGGGTGCGCAGACGGATGCACTTGTAAGACTTCGTAAAGGTCTAGATCAACAGCAGTCATAATCTACCTATAGTGAGGCTATTAGCGGAATCAGCGAACATATTCCGCTACATCTACCTTGCTGGCGAGCACGGCGAACATCGGATCTCCATACTCCCCAGTCCCTGCTTGCGGCGGGACGTAGAAGCCTTGGGGTTCGGTGAAGTTCCCTGCTTCCTCTAGGTAGGTGGCTACGAGGCAACCTCGTTGCTGGTCGTTGCAGACGAGCCAGATGTAGACGGCCTTGGTGTGGAACATGCGATTGGAGTAAAGGACGAGGAAACGGCCACCGGGTCGCAGTATGCGGTTCACCTCTTGGAAGGTTTCGACTGGGTGGGTGACGTACTGCATGGAGACGGTGATGATCACGGCGTCGAAGCTGGCATCGGGGAAGGGGAGGTTGGTGTCCTCGTTGGCGTCGCGGACTACGTAATCGTCGAGGTCGGGGTTGTGCTCCATCTCCACCGCATTCAAGCCCAAGCCGACCATGCGCTTTTTGGGATGATCTTTGGGCCAGTGGGAGCGATAGCTGCTGAACAGGTCCAACACCTTGGAGTCGGGCGGTATGAGGCGTCCCAGCAGGTGGGAGACGGCGGCAATGGCCCCGTCGTCTATATGCACCAACAAGCGAGGCTGCTGGTAGAAGAGGGGGTCATCGCTCTCGTCTTGGCGGCGGAAGTGATCCCGGGAGAGGAGCTCTTCCCGGCTAATGTCCCACTTGGTGCTGAGGGATAGTGACGCGACCTCCAGAGCGTACTCCTCTTAAACGGTCTTATGGATTCCTCCCCCGAAATGGCGGACGAAGTTACTCCTCGTCGCCGTATTGTTCTTTGAGGGCTTCCACAACGCCGGGGTCGGCTAGGGTGGTGGTGTCGCCCAAGGCGCGTCCCTCGGCCACGTCCCGCAGCAGGCGTCTCATGATCTTGCCGCTGCGTGTCTTGGGAAGCTCGGCGGTGAAGAAGATGTCGTCGGGGCGAGCCATGGCTCCGATCTTGGTGACCACATGGCGCTTGAGTTCGTTCATCAGGTCGTCGGTGCCGTCTATTCCCTCCTTGAGGGTGACGAAGGAGACGACGGCCTGACCCTTGATTTCGTGGCTCTTGCCGATGGACGCGGACTCGGCCACGGTGGGATGGTCCACGAGTGCGCTCTCCACCTCCATGGTGCTGATGCGGTGGCCCGACACGTTGATGACGTCGTCCACCCGGCCCAGCAGCCAGAAATCGCCGTCCGCATCGCGCTTGGAGCCGTCGGCAGTGAAGTAGATGTTGGGGTAGCGGGACCAGTACTGCTCCACGAAGCGTTCGGGGTCGCCATAAATCGTCCGCAGCATGGCAGGCCATGGACGCTTGATGACAAGGTAGCCTCCCGCGCCGAGGCCCACAGAATTGCCTGCCTCGTCCACCACGTCGGCTAGGACGCCGGGGAAGGGGCGGGTGGCGGAACCGGGCTTGAGGGTGGTGATGCCGGGCAGCGGGGCGATGAGTATCATGCCCGTTTCCGTCTGCCACCAAGTATCCACCACGGGGACACGGTCGCCGCCAATGTTCTTGCGGTACCAGATCCACGCTTCGGGGTTGATGGGCTCGCCCACGGAACCCAGTAGGCGCAGGCTGGAGAGATCGTGACGCTCGGGGTACTCCTCGCCCCAGCGCATGCAGGTGCGGATGGCAGTGGGGGCGGTGTAGCAGATGGTGCAGCCGTACTTCTCGATGATGGACCACCATCGGTCACGATCAGGGAAGTCGGGGGAGCCCTCGTACATCACCGTGGTGGCCCCGTTGGAGAGGGGGCCGTAGACGATATAGCTGTGGCCGGTGACCCAACCGATGTCGGCGGTGCACCAGTAGACGTCGTCTTCCTTGAGGTCGAATACCCACTTGGCGGTGGCGTACGTGCCCACCATGTACCCAGCGGTGGTGTGCACGATGCCCTTGGGCTTGCCCGTGGTGCCTGAGGTGTAGAGCATGTAGAGCATGTCCTCGGCATCCATGGGTTCCGGCTCGCACTTCTGGGAGGCACCCTGAATCAGGTCGTGCCACCACTGGTCGCGACCCGCCTGCATCAGGTCGTCGGCGTGGCCGGTGCGACGCACGACGACGACCTGCTCGATGGTGGTGTCGCCTGTGATAGCTTCATCACAGTTGCGTTTGAGGGGCACGATGTTGCCACGGCGGAAGCCGCCGTCGGCAGTGATGAGCAGCTTGGACTGGGAGTCTTCGATGCGGTCGCGGATGGAATCGGGGCTGAAGCCGCCGAAGATGACGCTGTGGGGAGCGCCGATGCGGGCGCAGGCCAGCATGGCAATGGGCAGTTCGGGCACCATGGGCAGGTAGATGGTCACCCGGTCGCCCTTGGAGACGCCGAGGCTCTTGAGCACGTTGGCGAACTGGCAGACCTCACGATAGAGGTCCCAGTAGGTGTAGACCTTCCAGTCGCCGGGCTCGCCCTCCCATACGATGGCCGCCTTGTTGCGGCGTGTGGCTAGGTGGCGGTCGACACAGTTATAGGAGACGTTGGTCTTGGCGCCCACGAACCACTTGGCGTGGGGCGGGTCCCACTCCAATACGGAGTCCCACTTGCGGAACCAAGTCAGCTCGTCGGCAAAGCGGGCCCAGAAGCCCTCGAAGTCCCGCTCGGCTTCGTCGTATATGTTAGGGTCGTTGATGTTAGCTTGTCGTACGAATTCAGGCGAGGGAGGGAAAGTCCTGTCCTCCTCCAACAGCGCCTCGATGTTGGCAGCCTGTTCCGCCATGCGCGAACCTCCGGGGCAGTCGACTTGTAATGGGGGTCAGTGGATACGGTGCGGTTGTAGCACAAGCGAGGTTGGTTGTAAACGTGGGGCCGACACTGTCGGCAGACATAAGGCTGCTATAATTCCAACCACTCCATAGTGCCGACACAATTCAAGGTAGGATTCTTGGCTTGACCTCACTACGAAGCTCACTGGACGAACTGAACCCGGCGCAGCGTGAAGCAGTGGAGACCACCGAGGGTCCGCTGCTTATCGTCGCGGGCCCAGGCAGCGGCAAGACGCGGGTCATCACTCACCGCGTTGCCTACTTGATGGGCGGCCATGGCATCCGGCCTTATCAAATCCTAGCCGTCACCTTCACCAACCGGGCAGCCCGGGAGATGCGGGAGCGTCTCGACCGGCTGGCTGGGCCTGAAGCCGAACAGGTCAGCATGTCCACTTTCCATTCCTTCTGTGTGCGCGTGTTGCGCCGGGACGGGCATCATATCGGTTTGGACCCAGGCTTCACCATTTACGACGACGACGACCAAGGCAGTGTGCTGAAGGAGGCCATCGAGATGGCCGACCTCGACAGCAAGCGCTTCCCTAGGCGCGCGGTGCAAGGGGTCATCTCCAAGGCCAAGAGCACCATGGTCGATCCCCGGGCTTTGGCGCTCAACCCAGCCAACTACTTCGAGGAGCGGGCCTCGAGGGCCTACCAGCGCTACGAGGAGTTGCTGAACCGCAACAATGCCGTGGACTTCGATGACCTGCTGCTGAAAGCGGTACAACTGTTTCGGCAAGACGCAGACGCGCTGGAGCGGTATCAGACGCGCTTCCAGTACGTGATGATCGATGAGTTCCAAGACACTAATGTGGTGCAGTACCAGTTGGCCAAACAGATGGCGGGTGGCCACCGGAATATCTGCGTGGTGGGGGACCCAGACCAGTCCATTTATGCGTGGCGCAATGCCGACATACGGAACATCCTGAGCTTCCAGAACGACTACCCCGATGCCAAGACGGTGAACCTTGTCGAGAACTACCGCTCCACGGGCAACATTCTCTCCGCCGCCCAAGGCATCATCGCTGGCAACTTGATGTCTTTGCGCAAGGAGCTTAGCACCAGCCGGGGGGAGGGTGTGCCCATCATCGCCACCGAGGCACACACTCCGGAGGAGGAAGCCGACTTCGTGGTGGGGCAGGTGGCCCGCCTGCAGAGAGAGGAGGGGGTAGCGGCCCGGGACTGCGCCGTGATGTACCGCATCAACGCGCAGTCGCGGCCCTTGGAGGAGGCCTGCCTGCGTCGGGGAATGCACTACCGGTTGGTGGGAGGGACTCGCTTCTATCAGCGCAAAGAGGTCAAGGACCTCATGTGCTATCTGCGTCTGTTGGCCAATCCCAACGACGCGGTGAGCCTGAGGCGGGTGATTAATACGCCTCCCCGTGGCTTCGGCCAACGCTCCCTTGAAGACTTGGAGCGGTGGGCGGCGCACCAAGACGTCCCCGTCTTCACCGCCATCCAGCAGATGGCCAACGGCGAGGCGACAAGTCCAGTAGGCGCACGGGCCACCGCTACGCTGAAAAGCTTCTACCAGCTCATCCACGACCTAGCAGACCTCAGCCGACAGGTGGACGTGGTGGACCTGCTGGACTCACTGGTGGAGCGCATCAAGTACCGCGAATACCTGCAGGAGAAGGTAGAGGAACCTGACGAGCGATGGGAAAACGTGATGGAGTTGCGGGCTGTAGCCCAAGAGTTCGAGGACCAAGACCCGCCCGAGGGTCTCCTTTCCCTGTTGGAGCGGTTCGCCTTGGTGGCGGATGTGGACAACTATGAGGCTGGTGATGAGGGGATGACACTCATCACCCTGCACCAAGCCAAGGGGTTGGAGTTTCCTGTGGTGTTTCTCGTGGGCATGGAGGAGGGGTTGCTGCCGCACATCCGATCAATGGATGACGAGGCACAGATGGCGGAGGAGCGCCGCCTGTGCTACGTGGGCATCACCCGCGCCAAGGACCGCGTCTTTCTGGTCCGCTCTTTTCGCCGTGGTGGGTACAACGGCGGGCCATCCATCCCATCCCGCTTCCTGCAGGACATCCCCCGCCACTTGGTGCAGGCCCCCGAACGGCCCCAACAGCAACCAAGCCCGGCATGGGGGTCGTGGGCCCCAGCCGCACCCGCCGAGCCGGAGATCGAGCTCAAGCCAGGAGACAAGGTGCTGCACAAGATGTTCGGCGAGGGCATGGTCATCAACTGCGTGGTCGCTAACGGCGATGTGCAAGCTACCGTCAGCTTCGAAAATGCGGGCATCAGGAAGCTTCTGCTGGGGATGGCTCCCCTGCAGAAGCTGTAAAGGCATCAGAGGAAGGGACCTAAGGGCCCCCGTTTGGTGTCAGCGCGCTTACCAGCTTGTCCCCGGTTTCTTTTGTCTTGCCTTAAACCGGTCCCACCCGCTCAGTCACGTCTCGAGCCGCCAGCAGATACACGGGACTGGGATTCAGGGCGTACTCGCGCAGGCATGCCTCAGTGAACTTTATTGAATGAGCGCCGCCTGCTGCCACAGCCCGGTCGATGAGTTCTTCCCGGTTCTCCGCCGGGGGCTCCAGTCCAGCATTGTCTTGAGGCGGCACCGTTGAATACCAGGAATAGATTGCCGCGCAGGATTGCCAAGCGTACCGCGCGGCTTGGCGGGTGTCGTCTTCATCCAGATAGGGCGCCAACATCCTCAGCGCACTGGGGGCCGTGACGGTATGAACGAAGGCCACCAAGTTCTTGGTGTTGGCCAGATAAATTCCGGCGAAGGTCTCGGTGAGATTGGAAATGAAGCCCGATATATCGCCGCCCGCATCCGCAAGGTCGATGGCCGATGCGAACTCTGGTTGGTCTTCGAGCCCCTTAATCTGGTCGATGATCGGACCCGTGCCGTCGAAATCGAGGGTGTGCAGCCGGTCTACGCGGGCCAGGGCAGCCTTGGGGGTTTGACCCGCATTCGCCACCGAGGGTTCGCCCGGCAGAGCGTAGTAGCGGGCGGCCCAATAACCCAAGCCTTGGGCCAGCTCGTACTTACGCTGGGGTGTTTCTACAGAGGAAAGGCTCCGCGCTGCGTGGCTAGTACGTATGAGACCATGGGTGGCCGCGGACATAATCGCTGGCGCCAACCGTGGGACCCATTGCCGTACTGCCTC
The DNA here is from genome assembly GCA_965263155.1 of Dehalococcoidia bacterium. Classification (GTDB taxonomy): domain Bacteria; phylum Chloroflexota; class Dehalococcoidia; order Lucifugimonadales; family JAAXIE01; genus JAAXIE01. The sequence goes on along the minus strand of OZ253586.1, from coordinate 3,114,526 downwards.
CTGCCACGGCATCTCTGCCAATTCTCTCTCGAAAAACTGTATCCAATCTCCCAACCTGTCTCGGGCCCCCAGATACTCCATCCAGTCCGCACGCGGGATGGCAATAGACGGGGACGGACGGTCCACCAATCGGTTTCTGTAACCCTCCACCCAAGGCAGCACGGCTTCGTCCCTGCCGAGCGCGAACAGCGCTTCCGAAGCCATTGGGCCGTGGTTGGCATTTCCGTTCACCATTTCGGCTCCGGCAAAGCTGAGAGTGTCCAACATCTCATCGATAGAGATAGCCATCGTGCACCCCTTATTCCGCTTACGTCCTTCTCCAAGGAATAGCACAATTGTCTTGCGCCAAAGGGAGGCCGTCAACGGATGGATTTCGATGGGGTATGGTCATCAACTGCGTAGTCGCCGTCGGGCGACGTACAGGCCACCGTCAGCTTCGAAAACGCAGGCATCAAGAAGCTGTTGCTGGGGATGGCTCCCCTGCAGAAGCTGTAAGATGTGTGGTGACTCAGCTAGCGGCCATACATGGACCCCAAGGCGAACACTAGGCCAAACACGGCCAGCAATCCGACGATAGCCAGTCCCCAGCTCGCCAAGTCCATTTCTGTACGCCCCCTATGAGCCAAGTGAGACAGGATAGACCCACTGTGGCTGTAGTTGCCTAGCTATTCGAAGCATCAAAAATACTGGGTTTCGGCGGATGCAGTGACCTAGCCATCCGAAGCGACATGCGGAAAGATCGACGACCTACGCGGCCTACCGTGGCCTGACGCACGCCGCCTTGACACCCCTTTGCGGGCGTTCGTAAACTGCGGACGCACATTCGCTAACGTATAACTTGCTGAAGGGTGGCAACTTGACCTCCCAAGGACCCATCATCACCGACGAGATTCGCAGCCGGGCTGTTGGCACGGAATCGGCGCCCGTTACCGTAGAGGTTGAGAAGGGGGCGATTGCCCGGTTCTCCGAAGCCATTGAAGACCCCAACCCCCTATGGACCGACGAAGTGTCGGCTCGACGCAGCCGATACGGTGGCATCATCGCCACGCCTACCTTCCTGCGTAACCTGCGAACGGAACGGATGGAGCTGCCCTTCGAAGAGCAGTTCCAGCGGGTGCTGGACGGGGGCAGCGACTGGGAATACTTCGAGCCGGTGCGGGCCGGGGACCACATCACGGCCATTAACCGGGTGACCGACGTATCGGAGAGGGCGGGACGGCTTGGGCCGATGATATTCGTATCCACTGTCACGACCTACACCAACCAGTTGGACCAAGTGGTGGCGACGCAAACGTCGACACTCATTCGATACTAGTGCCCCTAGGTCCCGTTAAAGGCGGGACCGTTGGTCTGTGCAGTGGCTTGACGAATGGCGAGGGCCGTGGATTCCCGCTTGGGCGGGAGTGCCGGGTGGCTAAAGACCCAATGCCGCTCGATAGTAGCGACGGTTGCTGGTGCAGAAGGTCGCACCGCGGCGAGCTTAATTTGCTATGCTTTATGGAGACAATACGGGAGGCCGTGATGGCACAGTTGCACTGGCAAGACGTTGAAGAGGGGATGGATGTGCCCACCTTGGTGAAGAATCCCACCACACGGCAGTTGGTGCGGTATGCCGGGGCTTCGGGCGATTTCTACGAAATCCATTACGACAAGGATTTCGCCATGGGCAACAACCTGCCGGGCCCCATCCTCCACGGCGCCCTCAAGAACGCCTTCCTAGGGCAACTGATAACCGACTGGATCGGCGAGGGTGGCACCCTGCGTAGGCTGAGTTGCCAGTACCGGGGCATGGACCAGCCGGGCAAGCCCCTCTACTGCAAGGGCAACGTGACCCGCAAGTACGTGGAAGAGGGACGCCATCTGGTTGACTGCGATATCTGGGTAGAAGACAGCGAAGGGCAGACCACCACCCCGGGTCGGGCTACTGTACAGCTGCCCTCACGGGAGTAGTCCAGCCGTTCCATAGCGATTCTAGCAATATCTGTTGCATGACCGCATCGTATCGGTCAGGAGGGAACCTTAATGGCAGACATCTTGTTGGATAAAGTGGCCATCGTTACCGGGGCCGGCAGGGGCATCGGACGTGGGGTGGCCAAACAGTTGGCGGCCGAGGGCGCCAGAGTGGTGGTGGTCGACCCCGGAGTGAACGTGGACGGCTCGGGCCAAGACGTATCCCAAGCCGACGAAACGGTGGGGATCATCCGGGCGGCCGGTGGCGATGCCGTGCCCTGCTACGAGTCAGTGGTCACCATGGAAGCTGGCGAGAAAATCGTGCAGACGGCCATCGACAACTTTGGCAAGCTGGACATCGTGGTCACCTGCCACGGCATCCTGCGCGACCGCATGATATTCAACATGACCGAGCAGGAGTGGGACGACGTCATCGCGGTACACCTGAAGGGCACCTTCACCGTCGTCAAGAACGCCTGCATCCTGTTCCGGCAGCAGCGTTCGGGCCGCATCATCACCTTCAGCTCAGAATCCGGGCTGGTAGGCAACTCAGGTCAGGCCAACTACGGGGCCGCCAAGTCGGGCATCGCTGGCTTCACTAAAGTAGCAGCCAAGGACATGGGGCGCTATGGCGTCACGGCCAACGCCATCGCACCACGGGCCTCCACCCGAATGGTGGCGGCCGTTCCGGATTCAGCCCGGGAGGCCCGGGCACGCGGAGGCGTGGCCGCCATCACGGAGGGGGAACTCGAAAACGACCCCGACGACGTGGCGCCCTTCGTGGCTTTCCTAGCCAGTGACTATTCTGCCAACGTCAACGGTCAGACGTTTTTGGTTTATGGTGGGCAGGTGTCGCTAATGTCCCAGCCACGGCCGGCACGCTCCATCTATCACGAAGGTGGGTGGGACCTAGAGACACTGGCTCCCCAAGCCAGAGAATACCTGACCAGAGACATCTACAACGCCGCCCCAGCGCAACCGCCTAGACAGTAGGGTGTTATGGCCTGTTCCATTGCTGCCGACCACGTCCGCTGGACGCTGAATAATCCGGTCGGAATGGACTGGCATCTATCGACCACAATCAATCAATACGAGTGAGATTTGAGGGCTGACCTGAGATGGCTAATGTTTTGCAAGGCAAATCAGCAATCGTAACCGGCTCCGGCAGGGGCATCGGCCAAGGAGTGGCGCGGCTCATGGCAGCCGAAGGGGCCAAGGTGGTCGTAGTCGACCCCGGCGTGAACGTGGACGGCAGCGGCCAAGACGTAGCCCAAGCCGACCAGACTGTCGCACTCATCCGGGAGGCTGGCGACGAGGCTGTGGCGTGCTACGAGTCGGTGGTCACGATGGAGGCTGGCGAGAAGATCGTGCAGACGGCCATCGACAGCTTCGGCAGGCTGGATATTGTAGTGACCTGCCACGGCATCCTACGGGACAGGATGCTGTTCAACATGAGCGAGCAGGAATGGGACGACGTCATCGCCGTCCACCTCAAGGGCACATTCACCATCATGAAGCACGCGGCCATAGTGTTCCGGCAGCAGCGTTCGGGCCGGTTCATCACCTTTAGCTCCACCTCCGGTCTCTATGGCAACTCCGGTCAAGCCAACTATGGCGCGGCCAAGGATGGCATCGCCGGGCTCACACGCGTGGCAGCCCGCGACTTGGGACGCTACGGCGCAACGTGCAACTCCATCTCCCCCAGTGCTTCAACCCGCATGATGGGCGAAATTCCCGACGAGGCGCGTGAACTTCGGGCGGCCCGGGGCATCGCTCCCGGCGGAACGCTACGGGGCATAGCCGACGACGTGGCCCCCTTCGTGACATGGCTGGCATCCGACGAGGCAGCCCACGTCAACGGTCGCATATTCAATGTGACCGAGGGCTTGGTGGCTCTGCTGAACGAGCCCGAGCCGGTGAAGACCATCCACAAGGACGGTCGCTGGACAGTCGAGGAGATTATCAACGTCTTCCCCGCGACCATTGGCGTGGAGTTGTACAACCCGGCGCCGCTGCCTCCGTCGGCGGGCTAAACGGCTCGCTGCACCGCGTCAGCCCATCGTTTCTAGTTGTCCGGTATGCGTCCGGGCGTGTTCTGCTATCCAGCAATTTACTGCCATTATGGCGTCAGTAATCGCTGAGGTGCATGGTGAATGCGATCAGAATCGATGGGTTGGATGGTGACGTCCTCGACGGGTTGAGACGTAGTGGATGCCAGCGTCGCCGTCAAGTAGTTCATCAGGGAAGTGGATTCCGAGAATGCCTTGGCGTGGCACGTCGGCGCGATTTTGGTGACTGCCGATGCCCACTTCGCGGACAGATAGGCGCGACAGAGCATCGTCAACCGTGGTGATGCTGGGCCACCTTGCTTTGGAAGGCTAGTGGCCCCAACCTCGCATCGAACCCTTAGCTGGTGACTTGGGACACCAGGTCCTTTCTTGCTGCTTCGGACCATGAAGCCTCGCTGGGGACCACTACGGAGGCGGGGCGTATGCGGTAGCTGGCCGGATCGAGGCCGGGGGCGGGGGTGCCCTCACGCAGGCCAAGGGCGGCGCTCACCAGCTGGCGTCGCACCCGCACCAAGCCTATATCGGCCGTGCCCAGAGTCTCTTGGGTGCGGTCATAGACTTGCCCCTGAGACTCTTGGATGGCCCGGTCTTGAGCGCCGACGCCGGGTATGCCGAAGAAAGCCTTGGTGCGGTGGGCCTCCCAGTCCATCAGGTAGTCGTTTGCGTAGTTGGACCTCAGACGGATGTCGCCATAAGCCTGATTAGTAGCTGGCTCGTAGTCGAGGATGTGTATTCCCAAGCCGTTGACCATGGCGGTGCGCTCGGTATCGGTGAGGGGGCGAGTGGCGCTCCAAGTGATGCACCAGTTGATCATGTTGTGATCGTCGGACGGTACCCAAATGTGAGCTTGGTAGACGGGGTCATCCTGTACCTCAATAGGAGGCATGGTGTGGAAGGGCATGTGGAATTGGGTGATGCGCCAATAGCGGGTACCGTTGCCTGCGTTACGCGCGGCGGCGATTAGCATGCCGTAATCGGTGTCCAAGGCGTCAAGAAGGGGGGCCTTCTCCATGGTCATTGTGAGCCCGAACCCTGCTTCGGCCTTGTCCAGCTCCCGCAGCTGGGAGTCATCAGTAGTATCCAGCGGGGCGTGAAGGAAGGAAACGTGGGCGGGGTCGATGCCCCCCTCCATGGCCTGCAACCAATTGCACTCGGCGAAGAACTTGGTGACCAGCAAGTGATCGGCAGGCACCAAGGCCCACTCCAAGTCAGGGAGGCCCGGGGGCTCGGCCTCTGGACCCATGTAAGCCCAGATGACCCCTCCTGACTCGCGACAGGGGTAGGCGGGGTGGCGCACTTTGTCCTCGAACCTAGTACCTGCTACTTGGTTGGGCATGTCGATGCACTGGCCGTCCAAGGCGTAAGCCCAGCCGTGATACGCGCAGCGCAGGCAGGAATCTTCGATGCGGCCGAAGTAGAGGGAGGCACGCCGGTGGGTGCAGTGCTCGGCCATCAGCCCAGGCTGACCATTCTTGGTGCGGAAGACCACCAAATCCTCGCCCATCAGGCGCACCCGCTTGGTGCGGTCTCCTGCCGACACCTCGTTCGACAGCACCACTGGGATCCAGTATTGCCGCAAGAGGTCGCCCATAGCAGTGCCTGCGCCAACGCAGGTCAACAGATCATTCTCATCTCTGGTCACCATCGGTGAAGCTCCTTCAGGTCTGGTGATGGCAGCTGAAGTCTGTCTTCATTCAGCTTCAGCCTAGTGCGAGCCAAGGCGTCAGCATGTAATCAGCATGCGGCCACAACGTATCCGAGGAACTATAGTGTGTCAAGAACCGATTAGTGGATGCGGTGAATGGGCAGGGCTACGGGTCACGACGTGGGGAGGCGCATAGGCAACGACCGCTAGGCACGGTTACGAGGCGCCCGCCTCTTGGCGGCGTTCAGCTTGCAGCTGGTCCCAGTCGGTCTTGTGAATTTCCATAAGTAGGAAGATGTGGCCGGTGCGGCGGACGGTCTTCACAGGGCTGAACCCGCACTTGCCGAAGCACTTCTGCGCTCTTTCGTTCCACTCGAGGGTGTGAAGGTAGACGCGCTGCAGGCCTCCGGAGCGGAACATGTGCTCCAGCAGCAGCGTCACCGAATCGTAGCCATAGCCATGGCTCCAGTAGTCGCGGTCGCCGATGACGATGCCCAACTCGGCCTGCTTGTTGACGGAGTCCAAGTCGTAGTACATGCAGTTCCCGATGTACTTGCCGTCCAAGGTCTCAATGCCAAAGTGGTCTGATCCGGGGGTGGGACGGTCGAGCTGCTCGCGGAAAATGCGCAAATAGCTCTGGAAGTTCATGGTCAGTGGCAGCGCGGCATCAAGGGCGGCAACCTCAGGGTCGGCACGCCACTTGTAGTCCGCCTCAGCGTCCTCCAGCCGCTTTGAGCGCAGGAGGACCAAGCTACCTCGTAGCTCCAAGTTAGCCTCTTTCCACCTGGTCTTTGGCCACCTTGTCGCGAATAATCGTAACGGCTTTCTCCAACAATTTGGCCTCGCTGGCATAGGTAAGGGTCCTCAGCCCCACATCCGCAGGGAACCAGCGCACCTCGTCGAACTCGGGGTCGTGCTCGTCGGTGCAGCCGCCAGTGGGGGCCATGAGGTAGAAGTGGACGGTCTTGTTGTAGCGCACCCGCCTGTCGGGGCTGACGAACCAGTAGTTGATGTTGCCCAGCGGGGCCTCAATGACCGGGTGCAAGCCGGTCTCCTCCCGCACCTCGCGCAGGGCTGTCTCCTCCAAACTCTCACCCGCATCCGGCGTGCCCTTGGGCAGGCTCCAACGGGCTGGCACAATGCGCCCGCAGAGGATAGTTTCGATCTTCTTATCATCGGCGACGCGATAGACTATGCCCCCAGCGGAGACCAGCCTCTCTATGCGTTGCCTCGCAATTCTTGATGACACCGTATTGCTCCCAAGGCTACTTTGGCCCGCGATATTGTAAGGTGGGTAACTAGCCGCGTCAAACCAAAATCGGGTGCGTGCCCTTCCATAGAGCACGTAACAACCCAGCTTGACACTCGGTTTATGATACGAAGGATTAGCTGGTAGGAGGCCGGAATATGGCAACACAGGCCCAAGGGCTGTCTCTGTTCGAGGCAGCGACGCGAATGGGGGTGCCGTTCCAGCGAGAGGTGGAGCCTCTGGACAAAGAGGTAACAGTACAGGGTATGAAATTCCACTATCTGGACTGGGAACCGGCCTCTGCTGCAGAAGGACGCCAAACCTTGGTCTTCCTTCATGGCAACGCGCAGCAGGCCCATAGCTGGGACTTCATTTCGCTGGCACTGTGCGACACCTACCATTGCCTAGCCCTCGATGCCCGGGGCCATGGGGACAGCGACTGGGCCCCGCAAGGGGAGTACACAGTCGATGCCTACGTGCAGGACCTAGCAGCTTGCGTCGACGCCTTGGGACTGGACCGATTCATTCTGGTGGGTCATTCCATGGGCGGGCGCACCTGCTACGTTTACACGTCCCAATATCCCGACAAGGTTAAAGCCTTGGTCATCGTGGATTCGGGGCCGCGGGCCATCGCAGCGGGAATCTCTCGGATGGACAGCTTCAAACAGCTACCCGACTTGCTGGACACCTACGATGAGTTCGCGGACCGGGTGCAGGAATACACCGGCAGACCACGGGAGCAGGTGGCGGGCGCACTTAAGCATACAATCCGCCGACGTGCCGATGGCAAGTGGACTTGGAAGTACGACAAGCTTCTACGCACCCCCGGTGGAACGCCTCCCGGCTGGGAGCCTGACAAGCTGTGGGAGTGTATCGAGAAGATCAGTTGCCCCACCTTTATAGTGCGTGGTGGCGATAGCGATGTGTTCGCCGAGGAGACCATGGACCGGATGCTTCAGACCATACCCGGCAGCAAGGCAGTCACCGTGCCCAAGGCGGGGCACCTCGTAGCCGGTGACAACCCTTCCGGCCTGATCGAGGCCATGCAGGGCTGGCTGCCCACGGTAGCCTGAGGGACAGCAAGTTCCGCCCAGCATGGCAGCTTCAGCCACACCTAAAGCTACTTCCAAGAACGGCACAGCCGATCCGACGCGTGTCGTTTGTCGGGGCGTGTCCAAGTCTTTCGGGCCTGTGAAAGCGTTGGACGACGTCAGCCTGACTGTCGAGCCCGGCAGCATCCTCTCTATTGTAGGTCCGAGCGGCTGCGGCAAGACCACGCTTCTTCGGATGCTGGCAGGGTTCGAGACGCCGAATAAGGGTGAAGTCGACTTGGGAGGCCGAGTGGTGGCCGGGCCCGAAACGTGGGTGCCACCCGAGAGCCGACATGTGGGCATGGTGTTCCAAGACTACGCTTTGTTTCCTCACAGGACCGTGGCCCAGAACGTGGAGTTCGGCTTGATGGGGTGGAGCAAGGCTGACCGTGAATCCCGAGTGCGCGAGCTGTTGGATGTGGTGCACCTAGGAGGCTTGGCCCAGCGGCGACCCCACGAGCTCTCCGGCGGCGAGCAGCAACGGGTCGCCTTGGTGCGTTCGCTGGCGCCACGACCTGTGGCTCTCTTCATGGACGAGCCCTTCAGCAACTTGGACACCAAGCTGAGCGAGGAGTTGCGCCGAGAGGTGAAGACCATTGTCAGCCAATTCGGCATGACCACCATCCATGTCACCCACGACCAGGAGCAGGCGCTCTTTATGGGCGACCAAGTGGCGGTGATGCGGGCTGGGCGTCTGGAGCAGGTAGGCACCCCGGAAGAGGTATTCCACCGTCCCGTTTCCCCCTTTGTGGGCTCCTTCCTAGGGTTGGCCGACTTCCTGCCCGCCGTAGTGGCCGATGGCGGCTTCTCGACGGAGTTAGGTTTCCTGGACGGCGCTTGTGACTTCCCGCGGGGGGCACAGGTGAGCCTGATGGTCCGGCCCAACCAAGTGGGGGTCGAGAGATTCAGCGAGGGCGAGTGCATCGTAGAGGAGAGGGCGTTTCGTGGGCTAGACTATCTATATACGTTAGCCTTGCCTTTCGGCATTCACTTGCACACACTACAGCATCATGGGGTATACTATTCCGTCGGTGAGAGAGTCCAAGTATCGGTCCAACTGCCCGACCCACCAATATGTTTCGAGGCGGACGGCACCGGCTAAGGGCCGTCGGCAGGAGAAAGGGGCCTTGAATGGCTAGTGAAGAGGTTACCAAGGTAAAGAGCGATGCAACGGTAGCTCCAGAGGCAGATATGAGCGTCTACGAGGCCATCTACCGCCGGCGCTCCGCTTGGAAGTACAAGGATAACCCGGTGGCGCGCGAGAAGTTGGAACGCATGCTGGAAACCGCAGTCTGGGCACCCAACCACCGCTTGACCGAGCCTTGGCGGTTCTTCGTCATTCAGAAAGGCACAGAGGCGCGGGAAACCGTGGCCGATCTGGCCTACCAGTATGCGATGAACCGCTTCGACAACCCCCAGCGGGCCGAGAACACAAGACAAGCCGTCATGGCCCCGCCAGTCATCATCTATGTCTACAGCGTTCCAGGCCAGAGCGACGAGGCTACCAAGGAGAACTATGCATCCACCATCTGCGCCGCCTATAACGTCTCCCTAACAGGAGCCGCCGAAGGGTTGACGGTCACATGGGAGACGGGCGGAGCTACACGGCATCCGAAGCTCAAAGAGACCCTGGGAGCCGAGGAAGAATGGGACTTGGCGGCCCTCATGTATATCGGCGAACCCGACGAGGACATCGTCACCCAGCGGACCCCGGCGCAACAGTTCGTCAAGTGGCTCTAGTGTCCGGGTCCAAGCCAGAGCGCTCTGGCTTGGATATGCCCAGCTAGAAGCCGAAGACCCGCGGGATGCCCACACCTAGGCCGTACCCGATGCCAGCAGCGGCAGCTCCTATCAGCAATATCTCCAGCCCTTGGAGCAGGGGGGACTTGCGCACTATCTGGCCTTTGCCCACGCCGAGGATGAAGAGGCCGAGCAGAGCCCCTCCCGACGAAGCTCCTATGGCTGTGGAGCCGTCTAAGAAGAAGAAGGGGGTGATGGGCACCATGGCGGCCACTATGAAGGCCAAGCCCATCACCAAGGCGTCCTTTATGGGGTTGGAGGTGCTCTCGGAGCTGAGGCCCAGTTCCTTCTCCACCATCGTCCGTAGCCACAGGTCCTTGTCGGAGGCGATGTGCTCGGCCATGTCTTGGGCTTCCCGCATGGTCAAGCCCTCGCGTTGGAACATCACGACCAACTCGGCCAACTCCTCCGCGGGGTGGGCTTCGAGCTCCTCGGCCTCCTTCGCGATTTCCGCCTTCTGCACATCGCCCTCCGCCTTGGAGGAGAGGTAGGAGCCGCTGGCCATTGAGACCATCCCCGCCAAAGCGGCCGCTAGTCCCGCCACCAGCACACCAGTGGTGCCTCCCACGCCGGAGACGGCCACTGCGGTAACCAAGGCCACCGTACTGAGCAGACCGTCTTGTGCGCCGAACACCACCTCGCGGATGCGCCCGAAGGCGGCTACCCGCCATTTCTCGCGGTCCAATTCCCGGGCGGCTGCCCGGTACGCCGGAGAGGCCTCAGGGTAGGCCTCTATCCGTGGGGGTGACTCGAACCTTGCCGGCGCATGATGCTCTACGTGACCCTCGATTTGCGCCACGGCCGCCAGCCTCTTCTGCTTGCTCTCCAGAATCTCTAAGGCTCGGCTGAACACCTCCAAGTGGTGCTGCTCCCGGTCCATGGCGATAGTGAGGGTCTCGGCGGCGTCCAACCGTCCTTCATCCAAGGCGTCCTTGATCATTCGAGGATAGAGGTTGGCGGCCTCCTTGGCCTCGCCTTGCATGACGATGCGCAGGTTTTCGGCAGTGGACTTGATGTCGCCCGCGACCCGAAGATGATTGATGCCGTGGATGGTCTCGGCTCCAGCGACCTCTTGGAACACTTGGGCCACCTCGGGGTAGCCCTCCTCCAAAGCCTTGTGGGCAAAGGCGTTGTACTTCAGGTTGGCCATGGCCTCACTGACGATGGAGTTCCACAGGTTGCGGTCGGTCTTGGAGAGACTACGTACGTCTACCATTTCTTCTTCCTATGCGAGGGACAATTACAGCTTGTTGTCACCACCTGCATCAATGATAACACGCCATGTATGAAGCTCCGGGCGAACGGGGCAAGCTGGATGGCTAAGGAAAGAGAAGGCGAGGCGGGTAAGGGACAAGACACCGTAGGGTAGGAAATAGAAAAGTGCCCCCAGGGGGCTTCGATCCCCCGATCTCCACCTTGAAAGGGTGGCGTCCTTGACCAGGCTAGACGATGGGGGCACGGCGAACCGTTAGGGGCACCTCGTGATTATAGGGGGATCAGGGGTATAGCGCCAGACCCTCCAGAGCCGTTGTCTCCGGGAAGCCGTACATCACGTTCATGTTCTGGATGGCCTGCCCCGCTGCCCCCTTCACCAAGTTGTCCAAGCAACTTATGACCATCAGCGTTCCCGTCCGCGCGTCCACCGATGGGTACACGAGGCACATGTTGTTGCCCAAGGTATGCTTGGTGTGAGGAGGAGCCGAGGGTACCTCCACAAAGGGCTCATCGGCGTAGAAATCGGCGTAGAGCTGCCGCAACTCCTCGTGGGCTTGCTGCCACGAGGAGAACCTTCCGGGCGATAGCGTGGCGTAGCATGAGCTGAGGATGCCACGAGTCATGGGTATCAGGTGGGTGAGAAAGGTGACTTGTGGTGGCGTCTGGGCCACCGCGGCCAACTCCTGGCTGATTTCGGGCAGGTGGCGATGGCCGCCCACTGAGTAAGCCATCACATTTTCGTTAACTTCCGAAAAGTGGGTTGTAAGACTCAGGCCACGGCCGGCGCCAGACACCCCCGACTTGCTGTCGATCACGACGCCGGGCTCGATGAGGCCCTCTTTCACCACCGGGGCCAAGGCGAGGATGGCACTGGTAGGATAACAACCGGGGTTGGCGATGAGGCGGGCTTGGGCCACTTGGTCACGGTGCAGCTCGGTAAGGCCGTATACAGCTTCTTCCAGGTATTGGGGGCCAGGGTGCGCCACCCCGTACCACTCCTCGTACTCGTCCACTTTCTTGAGGCGGAAGTCGGCGCTTATGTCGACCACCTTCATCCCGCCCTCAATCAGAGGGATGACAGCATCGGCACTGGCCTTGTGGGGCAGGGCGGAGAAGGCCAAGTCCAAGCCATCCTCCAGCTCAGGCTCGATCATCAAGTCGATGCCCGAGAGGTGTGGAAAGAACTCGTCCAGCCTCTGGCCAGCCCCACTGCGACCGGTGACGCTGGTGAGGGTGACGTGGGGATGCTGGTATAGGAGCCTTGCCAGTTCACTGCCGGCGTAGCCTGTGACGTTGACGATTCCTACTTTCACTGCTCCTCCTGGCGAGGCCTTGAACGGCTGTTGTTCGCTTGTCGTTTCTTCTTGGCATCGGCCTTTACCTTGGCATCGGCTTGCTTTTTGGCTGCCGCGGCGGTCTCTTTCTTCTTCAGGCGCAGGGCTTCCTGCTTCTCAAAGGCGGGGCGCGACGGGCAGCGCTCGCTCAACACGCAACGGGGGCAGAGAGGGCGTAGGGCCTTGCACACCTGCCTGCCGTGAGTGATAAGAGCCACATGGAGGGGGTAGACTTGGTGGTCCTCCACCATCTCTTCAAGCATGTCCTGGGCTTTGTCCACAGTGGTCTTAGGGCCAACGAGGCCCAGCCTTTTGACGACGCGCTCAATGTGAGTGTCCACTGCCATTGCAGGCATGCCTAGGGAGAAGCAGAGAATGATGCCCGCGGTCTTGGGGCCGACGCCCGGCAACTCCTTCAACCACTTCTTGGCGTCGGCCAAGGGCATCTCGCGCAAGAAACTAAGGTCCAGATTGCCGCACCGCTCCAGTATCAGATTGAGGACCTGCTTAATGCGTGGGGCCTTGATACGGGCAAGCCCCCCGATGCTGATGCGCTCCTCAATGACCTCCACATCGCCTTGGGCCAAGGCCTCAAAGCTGTCGAAGTGCTCCATCAGGCGGGCGAAGGCCCGCTCCGAGTTGCGGTCGGAAGTGTGCTGCGACAGGATGGTGAACACCACCTCGCTGATGGCGTCGTACCGGGCCTCCCAAGGGAAGGGGGCATACTCGCCCTCCAAGGCCGCTAGGGCATCTTGGGCAGTCAGGGGCGGAGGCCCCTTGCGGGAGGTCCTCTTGGGGGCTGCTTTATCGGTCGACGTTCTCTTTCTAGTGGTTGTCATGTTGGTGGTTGTCATGCTGCGCCAACGGATGATGGTGTTGCTGGAAAGATAACATGGCAAGGGCCGGTGTAGAAGTCCACACTAGCTGCCAAACACTAATAGACGCCAAACGCTGCTTGACTCTATCGCTCGCCACTGGATAAGGTATTCCGCAGGCCAGCCGCCACGCCGAGTTGCGGTCGGAGGATGTGTGGGTCTGGCCGGTATTGGGACCTTCTGGTCCAATCACGGTAGAAACCCAAGGAAGCGGGGAAGATAGCCTTGTCTCTGGAGATGTGTCTCAGCGAGCTGTGCGATGAGGATGCCACCCTCAGTTACTCCAACCTCATTGAGCTTTCGGACTTGGTGTCGGCGGAGAGGCCCCAGTTCGTCGCTATTTGGAACCAGGTGACCTCCGAGAGGCGGGCGCAGGTCATCGGGCGTTTGGTTGACTTGGCCGAAGAGAACGCCCAACTCGACTTCGCGGAAGTCTTAAAGATAGCCCTAGCCGACGACGATTACTTGGTGCAGGAAAAAGCCATCGCAGGCATTTGGGAGGGTGAAGACCGGGCAGTAATCCCTTTACTCCTCGACATCCTGCAGTCCGATGGCCCAGCCGAAGTGCGGGCGTCTGCCGCTGGGGCACTGGGGAAGTTTGCCCGCCTAGCCCAAGAGGACAAGATCTTGCCCAAGGACGCTCAGATGGTGCAGGAGTCGCTGATGCGGTCCCTGCAAGACGAGGGGGACCCCTTGGAGGTGCGTCGTCGCGCCTTGGAGGCCGTCTCGCCCTTCAACACGCCCCGGGTGCATGAGTACATACGCTGGGCCTACAGCAGTGGTGAGCAGAAGCTCAAATGCAGCTCCCTCTACGCCATGGCCAAATCCCAAGAGGAGGCTTGGATGCCAGCCATCCTCACGGAGTTGCGAAGTGCCCACCCATCACTCCGATACGAGGCCGCAACCGCTTGTGGCGAGTTGGGCGAAGAGGATGTGGTGCAACACCTCATCCCGCTCTTGGAAGACGACGACACCCAAGTGCAGATGGCGGCGGTAATCGCCATGGGCAACATCGGCGGTACCCTAGCCAAGCGGGCGCTACAACGCTGCATGCGCGATGCAGACGAGACCCTCCGGGAAGCCGTGCAGGAAGCCCTCGAAGAGATGGATGTCGGGGAATTCTAGGGCCTCGGTCAAGACGGCCATTTTCTCGAATAATCGGCCCAATCCGTCTTCCCCCCAACCCGTCTTTCCGGAGGGCGGGCGGGAGGTCCATGGCCCGGACTAGCAGGCAGTCGAACGAGTGGTCTCTCGGATTCTTTGGTGCACCCTGAAATGACGCGAATGTAAATTCCTGGCAGGAAAGACGAGCATGGCCGACCTCTCCGAATCAGAAAAAAAGGCAATCAACGCCAAGCGGGTAGCACACCTCGCCTCCGCCGACCCCCAAGCCGTGCCCCACCTCATACCCATCTGCTTCCACTACGACGGCAATCGCTTCTACAGCGTCCTCGACCAGAAGCCCAAGCGCACCGCCGTCACCAACCTCAAACGCGTCCGCAACATCCTCTCCAACCCCAACGTCGCCCTCGTAATCGACCACTGGCAGGAAGAATGGCAGGGCCTCTGGTACGTCCTAGTCAACGGCACCGCCGACCTCCTCTACGAAGGCCCCGAGCACCAGCAGGCCATAGCCTCCCTGCGCGAAAAGTACCCCCAATACCGCACAATGGACCTCGACACCAACCCCGTAATCCGCATCACCCCCACCAACATCATCCGCTGGGGCCACCCCGCAGGATAATACCTACGCCCGCGAGCTCCGATATAGCAGATGGTCCGCTAGTCCCGCCTTAGATCGAACAATACGAATACCGCGAACGCGCGGCGGTCACTGCGATCAACCTGTCGGAACTCGGTGATAGCTGTTTTGGTCTCTTCAAGCAACTGGAAAACATCGGAACGTGAGAACTGCTCCAACGGGTCATAGTCCGCTAGGTGGCGTGCCCGTTGCATCTTGACGAACTGCTCGGCGAAGCCTTGTATCTCCCGTGGGAACAGTCGCAGAACTCGCTTGGGACGCCTTTCTGTGCATTGCCTCTTGACCTGCCCATGGTCCAGTGCTCGATACAGCTGTCTCCATGCTTGCTTGGTGGGTGTTGATGCTCTGCTACCGACAAGCAGGTCCGCACAGTTGCTGGCCAAGGTGTGGAACAACGCATAGTAAGCGTCGCTGACGGCTCTTCGCAGGTCCGCCTGTCTCGGCCTCCCTCGTTGCGAGCCGATGCTGCCGGACGCTAGGCTTTCCGCGATCGCAAGAAGATCGTCCGGGTTCACACCAGACTCTTCTCCAACGCTGGCCACTCCGACTTCTTGACGAACGACTGCATGGGGATGCCCGGGTATCCCAGCTCCTCCGCCCGCGGCCAGAGGAGCCCAGACAACCTCAGTGTCCACTTCGGGTCCAGCTTCTTCTGATCTCCCTTGAACACGATGTACGAGTGAAGATAGGCATCGCCGTCCTGGTCAACACGAGGTCTCACAACGATCGGGCCGAACTCGAACTCGTCCCCGAATCGCTCAGCCAACATGTCCCGGAGCTTGTCCCTGATCTCTTTGGTCGCTTCGTCAGATACAATCATGGCTCTCCAAGCTGTCACCCTACACTGCCGATTGTACCACCAGTGCTTCAGGTCCTCTGGTACGTCCTCGTCAACGGCACCGCCATCTCTCCGTTCGTCCTGAGCGAAGTCGGATGGCGACCTCCGCTACGAAGGCCCCGAGCACCAGCACACCATAGCCTCCCCGCGCAGAAAAGCACCCCCAATACCGCACCACGGACCTCGGACCCCGACACCAACCCCATAATCCGCATCACCCCCACCAACATCGTCCACTGCGGCCAATCCGCAGGGTAACTCCTGCAACTTTGTGAGAGTGGCCGAAAACGGTAGAATAGCCGCCAATCCTAGCGCAGGCCATCGTGGAGCGGAGACGCCATGAAAGACTTGGTATTGGAGCTAAAGTCGAGCGAAGGAGAGCCTATACAAGGGGCGTCAGTCTTGGTAGCCTACCCGAATGGCACATATCTGACGGGAAGTACTGGCGTAGACGGAAACTACCATGTTGCCCTTTATCGGACAGATCAGCCCATGAAGGTGCTCGCAGCCGTGGAAGGCTATCTACCCTTCAAGGACACCATTGATCCCAACAGCACAGAGCCAGTCCACTTGAAGTTGGAGCGGTCTAAGGATGAAAAGAAGGCCCTGCTTTTCACCAAGAGCACCGGGTATATCCCTGGGGTGGCGGGACGTCTCAATCCGCACAGAGACGGTTATGTTTACGCGGATAACATTGCCATCAACGGACGACTCGCAAACCCTGCTATCCATTTTGAGATAGAAGAACCTCTCCACCTCATCGACGTATTCGGCGTAGAGACAACGATTCGATTCCTAGAGGTTGAGGGGCAATTCTCGCTCATTGAATATACAGCACCCAAAGCATACGCTGGGGAATGATCGTGGCCACGGCTGACCAACACCTATCTATCAGCAATCAGTTCATAGCGCAGTCTGAGGACGAATTCCGCAAAGGGGAACTGCTCCAAGCTTCTGAGAAGGCTTGGGGAGCGGTTTCTCACTATGTGAATGCCATTGCCCGGCAGCGGGGTTGGCCTCTCGGATCCCATAGACACCTTATAGACAATGCCAGGGAGGTCTTCACTCGGGATCCGGACAACGCGGCCTATCATAGGAGGCTTCTTCGTTCAATTGAGGCTCTCCACGCTAACTTCTATCAGGCGTTTCTTGACGAGGAGTCAGTGGGAGAAGGGATAGAGGATGCGAAGGAGCTTATTGGGGCCTTGAAAGCTCTCAACTCCGGAGTCTAGGAGCTTATCGGAGGAATGCCTGTTCCTGACGTGTTCACCACCACCCCCCCATGACACCCTCCCCTTGGCCCCCAACCCCACCCCCTGCTAACCTCAAACACAGCAGCACGCAGGGGACTGACCCCTCAGGGTCGCCCCTGCTTTTCTTTTTCCGGCCCTGACACTCGGAGGAGACGATGCACCCGAAGCGGCACGATGCGCCAAGCTACCCAGATACGACGCTGCGGCATACTCGGCGCATTTCAGACAGAAAAAACTTGACTTCAGCTACGCAAAATGCCACGCCCCAGCTACGGGAGACCCCAAGCGGCCAAATCCCCAAAGCCAACTCAGATACGATGCTGCGGCCAATGAGACCACTTCCAGATACAGAAAAATTTATTTCAGCTACGACAGTGGCCGCACCCACCTATAAAATCCCGCGGCCATGGCCTCATCTGCAGCTACAAGTCCTGAGACCGCGGGCCGCAAGCAGCCGCCCCCTTGAGCCCCCACACTCACCATCAATGCTCAACTAGGGAACTACATGTGATAACCTATCCCTCAATTCCATGAGAAGGAGGCCGAAGCGTGGCTAGCAGCGATGGCTCCTACGAAGTACTGGTCTGGGAGGACGTGATAACCCCCGCAAGGGACGGCGTGGCCCTGTCCAATGACGTCTACTTCCCTGCTCGCAACAGCACCGCCGTGGCCGACCCACTGCCCGTCCTGTTGGAGCGCACCCCCTACGGCAAGCGCGAAGCGGAGCGCGCCGAGCGCGCCCGCTACTTCACCCGCCACGGCTACGTGGTCGTCATCCAAGACTGCCGTGGCTGCTTCGATTCCGAGGGCGATCTCTACTTCCTCCGCGACGAGGCCGCCGATGGCTACGACGCAATCGAATGGATCGCTGCCCAGCCATGGTGCAACGGCAAGGTGGGTACCTTCGGCACCTCCTACGCCGGCTGGACCCAGACCAGCACGGCAGCCCTCAATCCGCCCCACTTGGCCTGCCAGATACCCACCATGGCGGGTTGGAACGCCCATACCAGCACTGTGCGGCAGGGCGGGGCCTTCGAGTTGCGCTTTATGGCGTGGGCCTTCTGGCACTCAGCCGTCAACCCCAACAAACGACTCAAGGCAAACCCCGGCGCAAAGGAAACCCTAGACCGGACTGACTTCCGGGACTGGCTGTCGAGTCTTCCCCTGAAGGAGGGACACAGCCCCCTAGCCCAGATCCCCAACTACGAACGCTGGCTTATGGACATCTATACCAAGGCCGACTACGACGACTTCTGGCGACAGCCCGGCTTCGGCGTGGAAGAGTACCTAGAGCAGTATTCCGACGTCCCCACCTACTTCGTCGGGGCCTGGTACGACTCCTACACCCTAGCCACCACCGACAGCTTCAAGGCCCTCGCTGCCCACAAGAAGGGGCCCATCCACGCCATCATGGGCCCGTGGACCCACGGTACCTACACCACTGAACTCAGCTATTCCGGCGACGTGGACTTCGGCCCCGGCGCTGCCTTGGAGAGTTTCGACGACCTCCATCTGCGCTGGTTCGATCGCTGGCTCAAGGAGGGCACACCACAGCCTGCCCGTGCTACAGACGGAGAATCTCCCTTCACCTTCTTCGTCATGGGTGGTGGCACCGGCCACAAGCTCTCATCAGGGCGTATGGACCACGGCGGTAGCTGGCGTCATGCCCCCGAGTGGCCCCTGCCGGCCGCTCGACAAGCCTCCTACTTCCTTCAAGCTGACGGAAGCCTGAACGGCGAACCGGAAACGCAACGCCAAGCATCCTCAGAATACGAGTTCGACCCAAATAACCCGGTGCCGACGGTGGGTGGCAACTTCTCTTCCTTAGCCTACGTAAAGCAGCTTCCGGCAGGCGTCGACCCGGAGACGGTTCCCCGAGGCAGCCGTACCGAGATGATCACGCCTAACGGAGGGTTCAACCAGCACGAGGGTGAACGGTTCTACTCCTCCAAGGAGCCCTACCTGCCCCTCTCCAGCCGCCACGACGTGGTCGTTTTCCAGACCCCACCCTTGGGGCAAAACCAGCTGGCCATCGGCCCAGTAGAGGTGGAACTCTGGGCTTCCTCCACCGCCGTCGACACCGACTTCACCGCCAAGCTGGTGGACGTCTACCCACCCAGCGACGACTATCCCACAGGATACGCCCTGAACATCGGCGACGGCATCATCCGCGCCCGGTACCGTGACTCGCGGGAGAAAGCCGAATTCATGACTCCCGGCGAAGTCTACCGCTTCACCGTGGCCCTCTTCCCCATCAGCAACCTGTTCGTGAAGGGTCACCGCATACGGCTGGACATCTCCAGCAGCAACTTTCCCCGCTTCGACGTGAACTCCAATACGGGCGAGCCCCTAGGCCGCAACCGGCGCACGCAATCGGCCATCAACACCATCAACCACGACAGTGAGCACCCGTCCCGCCTCATTCTGTCGGTGGTGCCGGAGTAGTCCGATGGCAGAGCAAACGGAGCAAGTCTACGAGTGGGATGTCGCCCGCATTGGCGACGAGTCACCGGAGTATGTGTACGAGGTCACCCGGGAAAACATCGCCGACTATTGCCGCGCCGTACGTTACGAGAACCCCATCTATGTCAACGACGGGGCGGCCAGAGGGGCGGGACTGCCCGGCACAGTGGCTCCGCCAACCATGATGTACACCTACGCCCCCCAGAGGCGCTCAGCTGTCATAGAGGCCCACGGATACATCGCGCCGGAACAATCGCAGACCAACGCTCGCAGCACCCCCTTCGTATCAACCAAGGTCCACTTCCAAGGGGCCTACGTGCAGCCGGGGGACACCATCAGCAGCATTACCCGCGTTTCCGAAAAATTCGAGCGCAGAGGCAACAAGTTCATCACCTTCCACGTCTCAGCCACCAACCAGCGAGGCGAGCCAGTGGTGGAGTACGACTACGTCTGCCTCTGGGAATACAGCGGAGGCGCGAAGGCAGAAGGCTGACACCAAGGTCTACCCTAGCTTCAACACCTTCTGCGCGTTTTCCAGCAGTATCTTGGCGCGCACCTCGTCGCTGAGGTCCCACTCGTTGAACTCTCGCAGCCAGCGGTCTGGGGTGATGAGGGGCCAGTCGGAGCCGAACAGCACCTTGTCCCGCAGGCGCCGGCTGCACTCGTGCACCAAGTTCTGGGGGATGAAGCGGGGAGACCACCCCGACAGGTCCATGTATACGTTAGCCTTGTGAAGAGTGACGGCGATCTGCTCATCCACCCAAGGCCAGCCGGGATGCGCCATGATGATGGTCAGTTGCGGGAAGTCGGCCGCCACATCATCGAAGCAGGGTATGGGCGCGCTGTACTTCAGCTTCAGCCCCGATCCTCCGGGCGTGCCAGACCCCGCGCCCGCATAGCCGGAATGGAACAGAACCGGGATATCCATCTCCACGCACTTCTCATATAGCGGGTAGAAGTGCTCGTCGTTGGGGAAGAACCGTTGGTGTACCGGATGCAGCTTGAGCCCCTTCATGCCCAAGTCCCGCACACACCGCTCCACCTCGTTGACGGCAATCTCTCCCTTCCAAGGATCCACGTTGCAGAACCCGATAAACTGATCGGGGTACTCACGCACGATATCCGCGACGTAGTCATTGGAGTCGGGTAGGTCGCCGGTCGTGGTCTCAGTATCTACGGAGAAAACCACGCCGAGGATATCCAACTCCTTGTACTTGTTGGCCATGTCCTCCACGGTGGGAGGCGGAGGCGAGCGGAAGTACTCCCGTAGCTGAGCGTCCACCGGACGGTCGGGCAACCCCGGCTGCCGTGGAACGTGCATGTGCATGTCGATTGCCTGCATTGTTGGGCCACCTTTCGTCGTCGTAAGGAATGGCAATTGGTAGCATCATTGTAGTGGCGTAGCCACTGGTGAGAAAGCGCGTCGGGTCGGCCCGGCCGACCCTAAGGGTTGCCCCTACGCGAACACGTGCTTACCATACGGGACGGCGCGGTTGCGCCTTCAGGAGGCAATGAATGGAGTTCGGGCTATTCTTGGAGTGGCCGAATCCGGCCCTTCGCAACTGGAAGACCCTCTTCGAAGAGGGCGTGGAGCAGATCCAGTACTCCGAAGAGTTGGGGTTCGACTACTGTCTCGTGGCGGAGCACCACTTTTCTAACTATGGCAACTCGCCATCTCCATTGCTGCAGGCCCTGCACATCGGGCAACGCACCAAGCGCATACGCATCGGCACCGCAGTGCTGGTGCTCCCCGTATGGCAGCCGTTGCGTCTGGCGGAAGAGGTGGCTGTGCTGGACAACCTGATCGATGGCCGGTTCATCTGTGGCATCGGCCGGGGCTACCAGCCCCACGAGTTCGGCGGCTTCGGCGTCACCATCCCCGAATCGCGCAAGCGGTTCGACGAGAGCCTGGAGGTCATGCTCAAGGCTTGGACACAGGATGAGTCTTTCGCCTACGAAGGCGAATACGTCAAGATCCCCCGCGAGGTCACCGTCTGGCCCAAGCCAATGCAGAAGCCCCATCCGCCCCTGTGGCTGGCAGGCACCAGCGTGGAATCCATGCAGGTCTGCGCCCAGTGGGACATGATGCCCATCACTGCGGGCCTCATGGGTTTTCAAGGCGTCAGGTCCCACGTAGCCTCACTGGTCCACGCCCATCAGGACTTGGGCAAGCCCATCGACGGTCTGGAAGTGGGCCTCCAGTGCGTCACGCACGTGGCGGAGACCGATGAAGAAGCCCGAGCCCAGCTACCTTACGCCCGCTGGCAGAACCGGGCAGGCCGCGCCCTGAACCGGCTGGAAGTCTCCAACGGACGCGTCTCACCTAGCCCCTTCGAGGGTGAACTGGACGACGACGGCTTCATGGACCGCCTCTACTTCGGCAGCCCCGACACTCTGATCAAGAAGTTTCAGCAGGCCGCTGACCTAGGCATCACCCACGTCAGCCTGTGGATGATGTTCGGCGGCATGGAACACGAGAAGCTGATGCGCTCTGTGCGCCTCATGGGCGAGGAAGTAATCCCCGCCCTCAGAGATATCCACCCTCCGGCCCATCTAGCCGAGGAACTGGCCAGCGAACCGGTGGTAACCACCGACCAGCTCCAAGCCGCCCGCGCCGGCCTGCCTGTCAGCGGGCCGCTGATGACGTAGGAGACGGTGTTAGCGAAAGCTGACAAGGAAGCTCGAATTCGCCCAAGCGGCGCCACAAGACCTCATCGTGATGACGTCTCACGGACGCTCCGAACTCTCAAGGTGTACGCTCGGAAGCGTGGCCGAAGCCAGTCTGGGGTTGGGGAGCCCAGTGCTGGTAGTCCAGAGTTAGTTGAAGCATGATCGGGTTTCTGCTGAATAAACTATGGGGAGGACAAGCTCCTGGACGGCCGGCAGCTCCATTGGGCGCATTGGTATCCTGTGGCGCGGTGACCCTGCAGTGCCACCAACCCCCCGCGAAATCAACAGGTTCATTCGTGTTGTCGACACGCTGGAAGCTCGCGGTGTAAGCGCAGAGGCGATTGTGTATTCCGATGTTATTTCCGACAAGGTACGGGAACGGCTTTTGGGTCTGGACGGAGTCCTGGTCTGGGTGGACCCCATAGTCAATGGCCAAGACCGGTGCCGGCTGGACGCGGTGCTCCGAGATGTGGCATCGCAAGGCGTGTGGGTCAGTGCACATCCCGACATCATTTCCAAGATGGGGACCAAGGAAGTCCTTTACCGTACGCGTCACCTAGAGTGGGGTACAGATACACGTCTGTATAACGCTCCAGAGGAGCTGCAGGAGAGCCTTCCGCTGCTTCTGGCGTCTGGCCCAAGGGTACTGAAGCAGAATCGAGGAAACGGCGGAAACGGTGTGTGGAAAGTGGAGGTGGTTGGCGGTTCCCTCCCTTCTATGAGGGCGACCGTGCGCGTACTACACGGGCTGCGTGGTAGTGGGATCGAGGAAATGCAGCTGGAAGACTTCGTTCAACATTGTCGACCGTACTTCGCCGCCTCTGGGTGCATGATCGACCAGCCGTATCAGCCCCGGTTGGGAGAAAGGATGATTCGCTGCTACCTCGTGCACAACCGAGTGGTCGGCTTCGGTTTTCAGCTTGTCAAAGCACTTATGCCACCTCCACCTCCTGAGGCCAGCGGTGACGCAGCAGACGCCCCGCCGCGCGCCTATTACGGGCCGTCTAAGCCCGAGTTCCAGGACATAAAGGCTAAGATCGAGTCGCAATGGGTCGCCGACATGCAGCATGTGCTATCTATCGACACAGAGTCCCTCCCGGCGATTTGGGATGCGGATTTCCTCTATGGGCCACAGACCGCGTCGGGAGAGGATACCTATGTGCTGTGCGAGATCAATGTTCAGTGCGTTTACCCGTTCCCCGATAAGGCAGTGGAGCCATTGACAGAGGCCGCCGTTACCCGGATGGTCGCCTCCAAGAGTACTCGGGGCCTCTGATGAAAACAAAGTCGTGGCCCCGGCAAGTTCGGCCCCCAATGGTTGCATGCTCTACGGCTGGTCGCCTGCTCTACGGTCCGACTAGCGAGAAAGAACCGTGGGCTTCAATATCGAAAGCCACATCGGTGCGGTAAAGCCCTCTGTGTCGTCGTTGAAGCGCATGGACATCGCGCTCGCATGGGCACTCTCTAAAAGCCGCGCGACAAAGGCTTGAGACTTGTGAGGCGCCGGAACGAACGGCCGGCGAACTCCCCGTAGATTCAGGCTCATCGAGTTAACTACAAACAAAGGAAGTACTTAATGTAAGGGGGTTGGCTCCCCGGGTAGGACTCGAACCTACGACCAATCGGTTAACAGCCGACCGCTCTACCGCTGAGCTACCGGGGAAGGAGCTTCTTTGAGCGAAGTCCGACACCATTTTAGCACCCCCTCCCAAAGCCCTTCAACAAGAGCACGGCTTTGATGCAAAACCCCCCACTTGATGCAATAGTCCCGCTTCTGATGCAAAAGTCCCCTGGTTGGCAGCTGTTCGTCGAGCACTTTCTGCGGTACGATCGTCCCAAAACTCAGACCCTGCCGAGGAGAGAAGTATGGCTACTAGTCCGGCAACTGAAGAAGTACTCGGTCAATCTGCTGGCGAAGAAGGAGCAGGTCGGCCCGCTCAACCTCTACAACAAGCCGTTCGGTGCGGCCACGTGGACGACTGGCTTGATTGCCCAGAGGAGGTTCTACGGGAGGTTGCAGGGGATGCTCCTCTCTGGAAGTTGGGTACCAACGAACTTCTAGACGCGCATGGGCAGCGTGTAGGTTCAAATCTGTACCTGCACATATGCCTTGGTGATTTGGAGAACGCCGAGGTGCAGTCATTGGTTGACTCCTTGTTGAAGGCTGTACGAGAAGATAAAGAAGGGCATCGTGAATGTTGGCACCATGAGTGACCAACCGGGCTAGTTGAGAGAAGCTTCCACACAGCCCGCTGACTTGGCTTGATACTCAGGGGATTCCGTTACCACAAGCGTGGCTTTCTCTAGGGCTTCAACATTGGCTCCGGGATTGGCCGGGCGGCATCATCTATGGCCCCTTCGATGAGGGCTATCGCGCATACTCGGTACGCTTCAAAATCTAGGGCTTGGGCTACAGCTTCACACACTGCGGACGTACCCACCCCAAGGTTCCCCGCGTGGCGCACTGCGACCCGGTACGCCGCCGTCACTCCCGAAAATCCTGTGAAGTAGGCGGTGTTACTCCGTACCAGTTGATGTTGTAGCTTCTTTCTCGCTCAGCATCCCAATCTTGAATGCCACCCAGCTTTCCCGGTCTTCCTTTAAGTTCCCTGACGACCAGCACCGTGAGGTCAACATTCCGCACCTTGATAGTGTACTCACTAACACGGTCAAGAAAAGGGCCTAGAATCCGTTGGTCTATGCCTTCTTCAATCTCTCGGGCCAATCCCCGGTACGTGATAGTCTGACGATGGCGGGCCTGTGATATCAGGACTTGCCAGATTTTCAGTGCCCGTCTCTGGTTGTCAGTCATTTCTCTCCTTACGCTGCCGTGCCCTCCGGCTCTCTCTTGTGTGCTTGTTGCACGATACGCTGTATGTTATTGTCGCTCCATGAATGAGGTGCAGGAAAGACTACTGGCCTTGCAGGAGAAGGGGTGGACGCTGGCGGCCATCGCCGACGAGTTGGAAGTCACCGTTAACGCCGTCGTGAAGTGGAAGGCGGGCGACCGGATGCCCTCCAACCGCAAGTCCATCTTTGAGCACTTGGACAGATTGCTCCTGCAGCGCCGGGTCCCTTTGAAGCGTCGCTACCCAAAAGGGTCGCGGGTGCGCCATTCTCCTGAAGGATTTCCCTAGGCTGGTTGGCATGTCTTTTGGGGGCTGGTATGTCGCCGGATGCTGCCCTCCCCTACAAGGAGAACGGGAGGTAACCCTGAAGGCCATCACTCTGGTCCTGCTCATCGCCATCGTCGCCTGCGGGTGTTCGGCCGCACCGACCCCCAAATGGGAGTTCGAGACGCCGGCACCGACCCCTAGGCTTTTCCCGGCCACGCCCATCCCCCTGCCCGTCGAATACCCGGTCGGCGTTCCCCTGCGTGGAACCGGGCCCAGTGGCGGGTTGATGCCAGTCACCCCGACCCCGACCCCAGCCCCCACGCCAGCTCCTACACCGCGCTGGGCTCCCCAATCGACGCCGACACCGCCCGGACCTTTCCACTGGAGCGCGAGAGAGTTCGCGTCCCGCTTTGTCTGGTGCATCCAGTTCCCGCAGGTCTGGGCTGATCTGGAGAACCCAAACCCAGATGCAGCGTACAACCAGGACTACCGCATATGGCTTGAGGACCCCATGCTGGTGCTGGACGAGTGGGATGAGGCTGGAGGAATAACTGGCAGGGAGATGTGGGACCACCTCTGGGATAGCGTGAATCCACTGGTGTCCATGCAGAGCCCCACTCAAGTCCGTGAGAATCTCAGTGGGCATCCCTTCAACTCTGGTAGGTTCGACCACTGTAGTAGGGTCATGCTATTCGGAGAAGAGCGTTACCCCTACAACTTCCCGGACCTGCTGAAAGCGGGCTACATAGAAGTGCTCTGTGAGAATCGCGCTGAATGGCAGGAGGGTCGTGGCTACGAGTCCCTGCGCGGATGGATCCTCCAGCATATGTACCGCACCGAGTTGGCCATGCTCTATCAGGGTATGGGAAACCGGGTCACCGGAACAGCGGTTCCGGTCGAGGAGGGGTGCAAAGAAATTTCGGCCTGAAAGGGTCCGGTACCATGAGCCATCATGGTTCATGTTTCTTCGCCTTCTCTGTGACGGCGGATGGACATGAGCACGGCCTGCGCTCCTCCCTCGAGGTCTTGGTAACTGGTTGCCCAAGGGCGGCCAGGGTGAAGCGTGTCCCATTGAGACCGTTTTTGAGCCCGCCGAGTTGTCCCCTGGTCGTGGTTACCAAACCCCCGGATCGCATTCCACACGGGGCGGTACTCGTCGACCAATATCTGCTCGGTCAGCCCGATCCAAACCGGTGCGAGCACGAGCCAGCGGCAGTCAAAGTCGCGCAGTTCCAGATTCTCGGCCTGCTCAATAGACTGGGCATGTTGGCTCAGTCGTGTTCGCAGATCACGAGCTTGGCCCACATAGATCGGAGTATCGGCGAGACCTGTGTACGCGTGGAATCGGCCACGGTAGTGGATTGTATAGACGCCCCTGCCAATGGCAACTTCAGAGGGCAGAGCTACCGCTGGATAACTCATAAGCGCTCTCGCCGCATTTCGGCCAAGCTCATCGACTGTGAGTGGATCATACGCCCGCACGGTTCAACTCTCACAACGACCGCTCTTGCGACAAACGATCCAGAAACAGTGCCGTTTCCTAGCATGGTGAGCACGCTTCCATTTCGTTGAGACCATAGGCCCTTCTCGGACTTTCACAATCAGGTCGCATACGGTGAAACCCGCATCGGCCGCCATTTGCATGAAGTCGCAGTGCGCCCACCTGGAGCGGTGACTATTCACCATGTCGGTGATCTTCGCTAGTAGCAGTCCTTCTGGCTTCAATACTCGCATCGCCTCGTCAAGGAACGGAGGGTAGAGGTAGCTCAGACTCCAGTCATGCTCCTTTCCACAGGCAACCGTCGCGCCGAAGTCCACGTCGAATCGCTTACTGCTCTTGTCGCGCCCTTGTGGGCCTACATGCGGCGGGTCGTAGACAACTACCGCGAATGACTCATCGGGTACGGGCATGACTCGGTTATCGGCTTCTATGTCGGGCTTGAATCGACGGTCAATATCCATCGAGACGACACGGCGTGATGAGCCTCCCCATATCCGCCCTGTGTTATAAGTCGCATCGAGAATGGGGACGGGTTCTATGACCGGATAGAAGCTCAGCATCGCTTCAAGGAGAGCGCTGTCCGTTCCTTCCCATACACTGCTGATAGGTCGGTACTCATTAGAAGGATTAGAAGGCGGGGAATCCAAAGGGACAAGGGGGGGGCTAGCTTGATGGGAGGCTAGAGGTGCTGGTGCTTGATGGGAGGCTAGAGGTGGTGATGCTTGATAGAGTGCTAGCTGCCCCTGTTGAGGGACCCCTTGCGGGACGCTGGAGGCAGCTTTCGGTAGCATGACGCCTTATCAATCATGGCCCCCAGAAGGGGCAGTACTCTCTCTTAGATTAGGGATGCGAGAGACTAGCACAGCGGGGATGAGTGTGTCAACGCTCTACGGCTTGCACTAACATACAATGTATGTTAGTGTAGCTATGGATTGGGAGGTGCCGAATGAGCGGACATCTAACACGAACAGCCCTCGGCCCTAACGACCCCGACGACGGCGAACAGGGGCGTCAGCAGCGAGGACTGGCCATAGCTATCCTCGCCCAGGAGCATATCCGCCCGGATAAGTTCGGCTACAAGGTGCCGTCACAATCGGGCAACGGCGTCTACCTAGTCAACCTAGAGGACGGCCCCTACTGCACCTGCCCGGACTTCGAGAAGCGGAACGCGGCCTGCAAGCACGTTTATGCCGTGGAAGCCCTCCTGCAACGCAGCGAGCGACTGGATGAGGAACCTCCCCAAGCGGTGCGGATCACCCAGCCGTGGGCAGCCTACAACAACGCACAGATACACGAGGGCGAACTCTTTGCCACGCTGCTACGCTCCCTCTGTGACACCGTACCGCAACCCCCACAGGCCAATGGACGGCCTCGCCTTCCCCTTTCGGATATGCTCTACGGCATGGGCCTGAAGGTGTATTCGACTCTCAGTACCCGAAGGGCCATGTCTGGCATTCGGGACGCCGTGGCGGACGGAAGAATGGGCAAGGAACCGTCCTTCAGCACCCCAATCCGCTACTTTGAGCGTGAAGACGTGACGCCGGTGCTACGCCAGTTGATTCAGGCCAGTGCCCTGCCTTTCCGGGGCGTGGAAGTGGACTTTGCCATAGACAGCTCAGGGTTTGCGACCACGGCCTACAACAGGTGGTTCGAGCACAAGTGGGGCCACGTCGAGAGCAAGAAGGCAGTCAAGTGGGCGAAGCTGCATATCATGTGCGGCGTCCAGTCCAACATCATCACAGTCGCCGACGCGACGGCCTCCATGTCGGCGGACTCCCCGTACCTCGCGGATTTCGTTAGAATCACCGCCGAAAACTTCCCCGTCCGGGATGTTTCGGCGGACATGGCCTACTCCAGCCGGAAGAATCTACACGCGGTTGCGAACGTTGGCGGGACCCCATACATCCCCTTCAAGACCGGGGCTGTTGCGAAGCCCAAGGGGTGGCGCGAGGCCGACCCGTTGTGGGCGCAAATGTTCCACCACTTCACCCTTCGGCAGGCCGACTTCAATCGCCACTATCACCTACGCAGCAACGTGGAGACCTGCTTCCACATGATCAAGGCGAAGTTCGGTGACAAGCTCCGCGCCAAGTCCGACACCGCCATGGTCAACGAGGTTCTGGTAAAGGTCGTGTGCCACAACATCTGTGTCCTGATTCGGGCCATGTACGCGCTAGGCATCACGCCCGTATTCGACGAAGGGACTTTTGCATCAGAATCGGCCCTTGATGCAAAAGTCCTCGCTGCTTAGGGGTTTTGCATCAAAGCCACAAGAGCACGCACCTAGCGTGCCACCTGTGTCTACCCCATGACATCCTCCCATTGATATCCCCGCACACCCGTTCTAATATCAACCTAGGCACTGGGGACTGACCTCCCACAGGTCGCCCCGGCTTTTCTTTTGGCCATTCTTGTGAGGGAAGCACATGGAACATCAGACCAAGGAGCCCCAAGCAACCCAAGCCTGTCCACAACCGCCCTGCCAGCAACCAGCAGACACAGCCGCGACAAGCAAGCGAACTGGGGGAAATGGTTGCACAAATTTCAGTGAAATCAGCTACGAAAAAACGCGCGTCAGCTACGATCAGTCTGAAATCGCCGCTGGAAACCAGAAGTTCCTCCTCGCACACCCATTGGGCCTCACTGTTGAACAAGCCGCGCGCTTCGCCGGTGTCGCCGCCCTCCCTGCCCTAGCCACTGGTGCCCCGATGTCTGGGCAGGCGGCGGACGGGCAGCCTTCAAGAATCAAAAGACCCTAGCGGCTGGTCAGCAATATGCCCTCTCCAAGGTTGACGGCTATGTGCCTTCGCGCCTACTATCCCCACACTTGCCATCGTCACATTGCTAGGCGGGAGGTGCTCCATGGCGCAGGAGCAGGGTCACGGCCATGACAACGAGGCCATTGAGAAGCTGGACATCCGCATTGAATATTGTGTTCCTTGAGGCCATGCGATGCGAGCGGCTTGGATAGCCGCCGAGATACTGGAGAGGTTCCCCAACGATATACGCTCCTTCAACCTCGTCCCCGGAGGCCACGGTCAGCTCGACCTCTTCTTCAACGACGAGCTGATCATCGGGCACATGACGCCTGAAGCGGGCTTCGGCCTTGGCGCCGACGACTCCCGGCGGTTTCTGGATGCCCGCATTGTCACCGCCAAGATCAGGGAGTGGCGGGAGACCGTGGGCAGGCCGGTGGAGAAGGCCATAGGGGGCCGAGTCGATGTGACCGACGAGGACTTGGGGCTGAACCCCAACGACCCGCAGCTACAGTCCAAGCTGCCACTGGACCACACACCATCTTCCAGGAGGGGGTAATGAGCTACAAGCCGAAGTATCTACAGCATGCCAACCTCTTTGTCCGGGACTCCGAGGTGTCACGGGAGTGGTACGCCGACGTCCTTGGCCTGCACACCTACGACGCGGTGCCAGGCAAGATTGCCTTCCTGACGTCGGATATCGAGCAGTCCCACGAGGTAGCCCTGATTTCAGTTGGCGCCGACGCCCCCGGTCCGGAGAGAGGACGCGTGGGCCTGAACCACACCGGCTGGCAGATGCATAGTTTGGACGACCTGAAGGAGTTCTACGTCCGGGCCAAGGCAAAGGGCGTCGAGATCGACTTCGTGGCCGACCACGGCATATCCATAGGCGTCTACCTCAAGGACCCTGACGGCAACGGCGTCGAGGTCTCCTACGAGCTGCCTCGCAGCCAGTGGCACAGCCAAGAGAATATCTTCTCCGCCGAGACCAACCACAAGGGCAACTTCCCCGGCCCGTGGGACGAGGCCCAAGTGGAGATGATGGTTCCCGCGCGGTAGCGCCGTGACCGGTCAGGGAGCGCCTAAGACGTGCGCTCCCTGACGATCTGCTCTGCCACTCCGCGGCCTGTATCCCGCAGCAATTGCCTGTCCTCGGCGAAGGTTGGGGCGGGTGGAAGAGGCAGGACGGTGCCACTGGAGAAGGTGGGCACACTGATTTCCGCAGCGTTCAGGGGCTGCTCGGCGTGGTTGCCGTTCTGCACCTCACGAACGCTGCGCCGGATCACGTTGCGCATCATGATGATGCCTCGGTCGGTGGATCCTAAGTGTTCCAAGCCGTGACGGGCGATGGGCCTCTGCGAGACCTGCGCATCGTAGTCGCCCGGTACGCGCTGGCGTTCCTCGTAGGGCCTCTCGTCGGTCTGACCGAAGCCCGTGCCACCGCGGGGGGCATCGCCTTCCTTGAGGCGGGCCATGCCCATGAAGAGGGTGTGGGTATCATCGACGGGCACGGCCCAATGGGTGCGCTCGGCATGTGGCACCGACTGGCGCTCGCCCGGGGGATTCATCAGGAACTGGTGGATGTAGGGAGGCACATAGTCCGCTAGCCGCACCCAAGCGTTCTCACCAAGCCGGCGGGTGTCGATATACACCATCCCACCCGTGGGCACCTCCATGAAGTCCATCTCCGACTCTATGGCAAGGTCGTCCTTGAACTGTACGGTGCTCACGGTGGTGTGCAGGAAATAGAGGTGGGCCGGGTCCATGCAGTTCTCTTTCACCTGAAGCCAGTTGCAGGGGAACACATGCTGTTCCAGCAACTGGTACTGCACATCGGGCAACTGGAAGGTGTCGTACACCGGCAGCGGTGGCATCACGTCGGGCGGACCCATGTACGCAAACACGATCCCCAGATGCACCTTCGTCGGATAGGCCCCATGACACAGCCGCTCCTTCAGCGTGCTGTCCTCCGGCTCGCCCGGTGTATCCAGAATCGTGCCGTCATAGTCATACTTCCAACCGTGATAGCAGCACTTGATGCCTCGCTCTTCAATGATCCCAAACTCCAGCGAGGCGCCGCGATGGCTGCAATGCAGCTCCAGCAATCCGATGGTCCCCCGCTTGTCCTTGTAGATGACCAGGTTCTCACCCAAGATGCGTATGCGCTTGGGCAGGTCGCCCAAGTCCTGCTCGTAGGCGACCGGAGTCCAGTAGCGTCGCATCCACTCGCCACAAGGAGTCCCGGGTCCCACCCGGGTAATCTCCGCATCCTCGGCTGGAATGTCCCGGTGCTGGTAGCCTCCGTAAGTCTCCGTCAGAAAGGGAGCTCGCGTTGTCATGTGTCCAACCCTCCTGTTCAAGTGGAGTATGGAGCCAGAGCTCAGCCTGTTGGGGCCATATTATAGCCGTGTGTGGAGTTTGGCTAGGCGGCCAACCTATAATGACCACCAAGGAGAACCCCATGATTACGAACATCACCCTGGAAAACTTCAAGTGCTTCCAACAAGTGAGCATCAACCCCAATCTGGTCACCCTCTTTATCGGCCCCAACGGCCCAGGGAATTCGGGCGTACTCCAAGCTCTGCTTCCGCCGAAGCAGTCGGGGGATGCGAGCATAGGGCTGAGCCACTAAGCGGTGCGCTCCCTCACGATCTCCTCAGCCACACGTCGACCCGTATCCCGTAGCAGTTGCCTGTCCTCGGCGTGCGTGGGCGCCGGAGCAAGAGGCAATATGGTGCTACTGGAGAATGTGGGCACGCGAACCTCGGGTGTGTCCGCGGGCTGTTTTTCCGCCGCGACGCTCTGCACCTCGCGAATACTGCGTCTTATCAGGTTGCGCAGCATGATGATGCCGCGGTCGGTGCTCCCCAAGTGCTCCAAGCCATGCCGGGCGATGGGCCGCTGGGTGACCTGCGCGTCGTAGTCGCCAGGCACCCGCTGCCTTTCCTCATATGGCCTGTCATCAGTCTGACCGAACTCAATACCTGTCGGCGGGACATCACCTTCCTTGAGGCGGGCTAGGCCCATGAACATGGTGTGGGTATCGTCAACAGGCACTGCCCAGTGAGTGCGCTCAGCGTGCTTCACCGGCTGACGATCACCCGGCGGGTTTAACAGGAATTGATGTATGTAGGGCGGAATATAGTCCGCGATGCGCACCCAAGCCTTGTCGCCCAGACGGCGAGTGTCGACGTAGACCATGCCACCAGTGGGCACCTCCATGAAGTCCATCTCAGACTGGATGGCTAGGTCGTCCTTGAACTGAACCTCGCTCACGGTGGTGTGCAGGAAGTAGAGGTGGGCCGGGTCCATGCAGTTTTCTTTCACCTGAAGCCAGTTGCACGGAAACACATACCTCTCCATCAGGTAGTATTCCACATCTGGCAGTTGGAAGGTGTCATAGACCGGCAGAGGCGGAATAAGTTCCGGCGCCCCCATATACGCAAACACAATGCCCAGATGCGCACGCGTAGGGTACGCGCCATGGCGCAACCTGTCCTTCAGAGTGCTGTCCTCTGGCTCTCCCGGCGTGTCCAAAATCGTGCCGTCGTAGTCGTAGCGCCAGCCGTGGTAGCAGCACTTTATTCCCCGGTCCGCGATGATGCCGAACTCCAGCGACGAGCCCCGGTGGCTGCAATGCAACTCCAGCAGCCCGATAGCTCCCTGCTTGTCCTTGTAAATGACCAAATTCTCGCCCAAGATGCGTATCCGCTTGGGCAGGTCGCCTAAGTCCCGCTCGTAAGCGACGGGAATCCAGTAGCGACGCATCCACTCGCCACAAGGAGTCCCGGGGCCCACCCGGGTAATCTCCACATCCTCGGCAGGTACGCCTCGGTGCTGATAGCCTCCATAGGTCTCCGTCAGAAAGGGTCCCCGCGTTGTCATGAGCCTGACCCTCCTGTTTGAATGGATGTGATACCGGTGTGGATTGATAAGTTGGGCCCATCATAAGATCGCGTGTAGAGTTTGGCTAGCCAGCAACCACGGCAACCGCGGATAGGCGTCTTTGCGAGGGTCTTGAGGATTGCGACACCCAAGGGGCCCACGACTTGACAATGGTTTCCCAGACAGGCCCGCGCCTACCTCTGATCTGCCACATTACCCACCCACGCTCGAATCTGCTAACATCACCCAATCGCAATGCTGTATATCCAGCAGCCACAGGCCGAAAGGATGGCGACGATGAGCACGACGGCTAGAGAACTGGTCGACCCTCAGGGCTTGGTGAGCCGCAGCATCTTCATCGACCCCGACATCTATAAGCAGGAACTGGAGCAGATTTTCGCCCGTTGCTGGCTCTTCCTCTGTCATGAGAGCCAGATTCCCAACCCCGGCGACTTCTTCTCCACCTACATGGGAGAAGACCCAGTCCTCGTCGTCCGCGGCCAGGACGGCGTCATCCGCGCCTTCCTCAACGTCTGCCGCCACCGTGGCAACCGCGTCTGCCGAGCAGACGAGGGCAACGCTTCCGCCTTCGTCTGCGCCTACCACGGCTGGACTTACGGCAGCGACGGCAAGCTCATCGCCGTGCCCAGCCTCAAAGAAGCCTATTACGACGAGCTGGACACCTCCAAATGGGGTTTGGCCCCCGTGGCCCAGCTGGACAGCTACAAGGGGCTGGTGTTCGCTACCTTCGACGCCAACGCACCCTCCCTCCTCGACTACTTAGGCGAGATGGTTTGGTATCTAGACGCCTTCTTCGACCGCCGTGAGGGCGGCATCGAGGTCATCGGCGGTGTGCATAAGTGGACGCTGTCCTGCAACTGGAAGTTCCCTTCCGAAAGCTTTGGCGGCGACCCCTATCACGTTGGCTGGACCCACCTGTCAGCCATACAGACGGGTTTCGGGGGCAACTTCCGCGTGAAGCCGTCCAACACCGGAATGATGATTTACCCCGGCATGGGGCATTGCGTGAACAGCACCGGCCCCGGTGATGCAATCGACCCCCCTATCCCTGAGCTTAACGCCTACGAAGAGAGCATCCTCCCAGAGGTGGAGAAGCGCTTGGGGGCACGCCTCCCCTTGGTCAATCCCATCGTGGGGACCGTCTTCCCCAACTTCTCATTCCTCCGCGCCAACACCCGCAGCTTCCGGCTATGGCAGCCCAAGGGCCCCGACAAGATCGAAATATGGTCGTGGCTTTTCGCCGACCGTGACGCCCCGCCCGAGGTGAAGGAAGCCATCCGGCTCTTAGGCGTGCGCACCTTCAGCCCTTCTGGCACCTTCGAAGTCGACGACATGGACAACTGGCAAGAATGCACTCAGACCTGCCGCGGCACTGTGTCCCGGCGCTCTTGGGTGAACGTGGCCATGGGGCTCGGCCACGAAGGTTTCAACGAAGACCTGATGGCATGGAAGAGCGATTACCGCTTCAGCGAGATGAACAGCCGCGGCTTCTACAACCACTGGGCCCGCATGATGGACGCCGAGAGCTGGAACGAGCTATCAGTGCCTAGTGCTGGGTGTTAGCCTACACCACCCAGGATCCCCCTCAATAACCGCACCCCCGGGGGGTGCCAAACGAGCGACTCTGGTGACCGCATTCGGGGTCTGAGAAACAGGTCAGCCTTGCACTTCACCTGTTGGAAGCCCACAGTCACTGATACATGCCTTACGCCACAGGGCCGGAAGCAGGCCACTTTGAGGATACCTGCTAACGACTTATAATCCCCCCAGCCAACTACGTCGACACAACACTGGAGCGATATGCAGAGCCAGCAGGTCCGCTTGACCCAGCTTTCTCACTGCGCCGGTTGAGCGGCCAAGATAAGTAGAGAGGACCTCGTGCAGGTCCTGAAAGACCTTCCGCTCGTGCAGCACCCCAACCTTTTGGTGGGGACGGAGACGGGCGACGACGCTGGCGTCTACCAGTTGCGCGACGATTTGGCGCTGGTGTTCACCATAGACTTCTTCCCACCCGTGGTCGACGACCCCTTTGACTTTGGGGCCATCGCCGCTGCCAACTCTTTTAGCGATGTCTACGCCATGGGTGGCAAGCCCCTATTGGCGCTGAACATCGTGGGGTTCCCCAATAGCCTGCCCAAGGACATTCTGGGCAACATTCTGCAGGGCGGCTATGCCAAGGCTCAGGAAGCGGGCTGCCTCATCGTCGGCGGACACACCGTGGACGACGAGGAACCCAAGTACGGACTGGCCGTAGTCGGCACCGTCACCCCCGGCCAGCAGGTAACTAATGCCGGCGCCAAGCCCGGCGACCAACTCGTACTCACCAAGCCTTTAGGCACAGGAGTCATCACTACCGCAGCCAAGCAAGGGGTTGTCTCCGACGATGTGCTGCAGGTAGCAGTGGACACCATGTCCACACTCAACCAGCGGGCCTCGGAGGCCATGATGCAGGTGGGGCCTCATGCTTGCACCGACATCACCGGCTTCGGCCTCATGGGCCATTTGGAAGGAATGGTGCGTGGCAGCAACGTCGGCGCTAGGATTCACTTGAACAAGATCCCCGTCCTCCCCGGAGTGACTGACCTGCTTGCCCAAGGCATCGCCCCCGGCGGCACCCACCGCAACCTCAGCGGCGTCGAGGCCATCACCGGCTGGCACCACAGCATCTCGCAGGAAGACAAGCTACTCCTCTGCGACGCGCAGACATCGGGCGGATTGCTCATCTCGGTAGCGGCCGGCAAAGTGGAGCGGCTGCTGAGGGAGCTGGAGACGCGAGGCGTAGGGAATCCCCGTGTGGTGGGCGAGATAACGGACGACCCGCAGCCCCGGATAGAGGTGCTGCCCTAAGGGGCTCAGCCCCCGCCGACGGGCCTGACGATTTCCAGCACATCGCCCTCATCCAAGGTCACGCTGGAGAAGTCGTCCTTGTCCAGCACCTCCCCGTTGTAGGCCACGGCAATGAAGTTGAGGTTGACGCCCAGCCCGTCCAGAAAAGCCAGTAACTTCTGTCTGCCCTCGACCTCCCGCGGTTTTCCGTTGACCGTCAGGTTAACTGCCATTGCTTCTCCTGATACCAGCCGGCGCCCGTTCTAGTACCACACCCATCTGCCGCTTGATGTGGGCGGCCGCCCCTCGAGGATCAGGTGCGGAGAGGATGGCGCTAATGAGCGCAGCCCCCGACGCTCCGGCCCGCATCACCTCTGGCACGTTGTCGGACGTGATGCCTCCGATGCCCAAGAAGGGGACAGTCACTTGCTGTGCAACCTCTCCCAGCAACTCCACACCAGCAGGTTTGGCGCCGGGGTGGGAACCCGTAGTGAAGATGGTGCCCACCACTAGGAAATCGGCCCCCTCGCTTTCGGCCTGCATAGCAGCTTCCACGCTGTGGACGGAGCGGCCTATGAGCTTACCCGCGCCTAGGAGGCGGCGCACTACCGGCACCGGCAGACCGTCTTCACCCAACTGCACGCCGTCGGCGTCGCAGGCTTGGGCTACGTCCACCCGCTCGTTGATGATAAGGAGGGCCCGGCCATCAATGGCCTGCTTCAGCCGCTGGCCTACTTCTAGCAGGGCACGGCCCGGCAGGTCCTTCTTGCGTAGTTGCACCATGTCCACGCCGCCCTGCACGGCGGCCACTACGGCCGCCTCCAAGGCAGCCTCACGGCGCGATGCCCGGTCGGTGACCAGGCACAGGGTTGGTGTCGGAAGGGATGTCATGGCCCTAGTTGGCGGCCGCTGGCTGGGGCACGTCGACAACCGGGCTGCTGGCAGCTGCCGCGGCCCGGCGCGGTATGCGACCCGCCACATAGGCCTCCCGGCCAGCCTCGACTCCTTTGCGGAAGGCTTGGGCCATGAGGGTGGGGTCTTGCGCTTGAGCGATGGCGGTGTTCACTAGCACCGCGTCGGCCCCCATCTCCAATGCCTGCGAGGCATCTGACGGAACGCCCAAGCCAGCGTCCACCACCACGGGCACACGGGCCTGCTCGACTATGATGCGTATCTCCTCGACGGTGTGTATCCCCTGCCCAGAGCCTATGGCCGAGCCCAGTGGCATAACGGTGGCGCAACCGGCCTCTTCCAGCCGCTTGGCCAGAACGGGGTCGGCGTGAATGTAGGGCAGCACGATGAAGCCCTCTTTCACCAGCAGTTGGGCCGCTTCCAGAGTGCCGATGGGGTCGGGTAGCAGGTACCTGGAGTCTGGGATGACCTCCAGTTTGACCCAGTTGGTCTGCGACACCTGTCGTCCCAGTCGGGCGACGAACAGGGCCTCTTCCACCGTCTTACAGCCAGCGGTATTAGGCAGGATGTTGTACTTGGTCCAGTCGATGTAGTCGAGGATGGTCTTCTCCGCCGGGTTGTCCAAGTCGAGACGGCGGATAGCCACGGTCACCATCTCAGTGCCCGAAGCCTCTATGGCGTCCACCATCTCCTCCATGGTGCGGTGACGTCCCGTGCCCACGATAAGGCGGGACTTGAAGGTCTTGTCGGCAATCACGAGGTCGTCGGGCATAATTCCGCTCCTTGCGCCCCCATCCTGCTCCAGCAAAAGAAAAGGCCGCCAGGGAGCCTGACGGCACATGGCCAACTCCCTCCGCCGGCATTACCCGGATCAGGTTCTAGCGGTCGCCCCGAATCCGTCGGGGCCTCTCAGCCCGGCTCCACCAAGCTCCCGCCTTGGGACTAGGTTGTCAGTTGTTAAGCCGCATCTTAGCATCAGAGCCAGAGCATGGTCAATCATTCAGCAACAGGGTAACCGTTCAGAGTTCGTGTGGTGGGTCCAGTCCCTCTCCCGACCCCTGATTTTTCGGTCCATTTCGGGTCATCCAGCTTTGGCTGGCACTAAGGCTGACGCGATAGGTGCCGGGCAAAGCGGTACGTTGACGCAGTGTGAGGCAGGGCTCGCTAGCTTTCAGTGTATCCGGGCGGTGCATCTTGGTTTGGTCTCCTTTGGTGTGCGATGGCTGAGTTCAGGTCGGTGGTTGAGGTGGGACAATATAACTGTAGAGGGCGGGGCCCGAAGTGGGAAGGGGAGGATGTCAGTGCCAGTCCAAGAGGGCCGACACCTCGACGGCGTCCCCCTCGCTTGAGTGTCCCGCGCCGGAGGCCACAACATCAAGGCTGAACAGTTACGCCCCACATACTAGGCAGCATCGCTCATGACCTGCATACAGCCGTGCTCATGCGCGAGCACGGCGTTGCGGAGATATGCAGGCGAGACAGAGATTTCTACCTGTTCCCGTTTCTGAGGGCCGTCGATCCCGTCAGATAGCAGGAGTGGGACTGATACCGCGGGACTAGGCTACGGCTCCAAGTTCCTTACCTGTCGCATCAGGTTTGCCATCTCGATGGCAGACAAGGCGGCATCGTAACCAACGTTGCCCATCTTGCCACCCGCGCGGTTGATGGCTTGGTCGATATTCTCAGTGGTGAGGACGCCGAAGATTACGGGCACCTCGGTCTCCAAGGAGACGGAGGCAACACCAGAGGCGGCTTGGCCACTCACCAAGTCGTAGTGGGTAGTCTCGCCACGGATGACCGATCCCAAGCAGACCACGGCGTCGTAGCGCCCGGAGCCAGCCAGTGTCTTGGCTATGAGTGGAAGCTCGAAGGCGCCGGGCACTCTAAGGACCACGGTATCCTCTTCACGCACGCCATGGGTGCTGAGGCCGCTGCGAGCGCCATCCAGCAACAGGTTGGTGATGAACTGGTTGAACCGGGCAGCCACCAACGCGATCCGCAGGCCATGCCCCTGATGATCTCCTTCAATCTCTTTCACCGGCAACTCTCCACCGCGTGATACGTTGGCTGCGCTCCGTCCTCGTCGTCTCCGCGAAAGTCGCGGCCTCGTGAGGACTGCATTTGACGGACAACAGTGGGGTGCGCGCCCCAAGGGTGACTGCCCCTTGGGTGACTGGGGGTTGTGGATTCCCGACTGCGCGAGAATGACGGAGAGGAGGCATTCATCAGCAAGGCGGACGGGACTATTGTGGCGCTCATGCAATGGTTATGGGTCAAGACTTGGAGCCCTCGTTTTCGCGCACACCAGCTTGAACGACCTTGTCGACGAAGTCTCCCTCCTCGATAGCGCCGGTGAAGCGGATCACCTCGTTGACGACAGTCTGGGGCACCGACCGTACGGAGTAGAGTTGCCCAAGCTGGGGGAATTCGCTGACCTCTACTACGTCGGCTTTGATGTTGGGGTTTTCAATGGCTATTGCGTGGGCCAACCTGGCCACCTGAGGGCAGAACCCTCAATTTGGTGTGACGAACACCTGTATGTGAACAGGATGATTCACTTTTTTGAGTTTCTTGCGCGAGTCCATGCTCAGGGGGCTCACACCTCGCGAGAGAGTCTTGATGCCTTCGACTATGGTGGGGAACTCATGGCCCATGGGTATCCCATAGAACTTGACCCGCGATCCCTTGGTGTCGCCCAGCACTATGGCCGGAATACGCTCTATACCTGCTTCTCGGGCCTCCTCGGACTGGGCGTAGATATCGATAATTTCAAGCTCTACTTTTGGGGAGAGGGCGGCTAGCTCCTCCATCAACTGCTGGGTCTCGCCACAGTAGCGACACTCGCGGCCGGGAATGGTGAGGGTGCTTGCACGCTGGGTGTACAGCTTAACTGGAACCTTGTTCTTGAGATCGGTGCGGAAGGTGCGCTTGAGATCGTTCTTGTCCTTGTCGGGAATGAGAGTCACGGCTCCTCCAGAGGCCGCCCCCGCGGTTACCGGCGCGATGACCCTTCCCTCCAAGGAGAGAACTGACATGGTCGGTTCACACGGTCGATAGGGAGGCGACCTGCTCTCGCCAGATTGGAAGCAGTTTAGCATCCGGCTACGAGATTTATCTACACCCTAGGAGGCAGACTCGATGCGACGCTTGATGTGCCATACCCGCTGCACCAAGGTTGGCGCCGACACCGCAGCGATAGCCACCATGGCAACTTCGGGATAGCCGACAGCCACGCATACGCCGAGGATGACCACCCTTTCCGGGCGAGTCATGAACCCGGAGCGAGTCTCAATGCCCAAGCCCTCACCCCGGGCGCGGGCGTAGCTGACCGCTTGAGAGAAGGTCAGGGCCAGCACCAGCGAGACCATGAAGAGCATCAGTCGGTCGCCTTCCAAAGCTCGAATGGCGTAGATTGCGAGCCCTAGGAACAGGGCGGCCTCGCCCAAGCGGTCGAGCACCGAGTCCAGCAATGCTCCAAAGGGAGTAGCTCGGCCAGTTTCGCGGGCTAGGGCGCCGTCGAACAGGTCTAGGACACTCCCTAGCAGAAAGACGAGGCCCCCTGCCAACAGGTAGCCAGCGGCCGCTAGTCCTGCCCCGGCGCAGGCTACGACAAACCCCAGCAGGGTGATGCCGTTGGGGGTGAACCCCAATCGGTTAAGAACTCGCGCTCCGGGCGCCTCCACGTAGCGCAGCAGCGCGGCCCGGAGTTGCTCCCGGCTAGGCAACTCCATTGCTCTTTCCCTGGGAGTTCCCGCCCGCAGCGCTTCGGCCCAGCAGGCTTTGGTAGTAGTCCATCACCTCGTCGGCGACTACGCTCCAGTCGTACCGCTGCACGTCCTCGCGCCCGTTGAAAGCAAGCTGCTCGCGTAAGTCAGGGTCCTCAATCAGCTCCCGAATGGCCTCCGCCAATGCTTCCGAGTCCTTGGCGGGCGCCATGAGGGCCTGATGACGATGGCGCACCACTGCGGAGTATCCCCGGTTGCGGGCAGCGACAATGGGTTTGCATGATGCCATTGCCTCCAGTAGCACTATGCCGAAGCTCTCCTGTCCGGTGGCCGGGGCGCAGAAGACGTGGCAACTGGCGTAGTAGCGGGGAATGTCGGCCATGGGTACGCTGCCAGTGAACACAACGTCCTGCAGGTTGCGTTCGCTCATCACCCGCCAGCAATCGGCGTCGAGGTTGCCTGGGCCGACCACGATCAAACGCAGTTGAGGGTAGTCCCACTTAAGTTGGGCATAGGCTTCCAGCAGGTAGCGCAGACCCTTCCGCGCTTCCATACGGCCCACGAACAGCAGGTTGAACTTACCGTCGTCTAGGTGGGGGAAGGGTTGGACATCGGAGAAGCGCTCCAAGTCAATGCCGTTGGGGATAATGCGAAAGTCCCTGTCAAAGTAGGTGCTGGCATTCTCGTAAGCCCCCAGCGATACGGCGATGCGCCCGTGAAGGCGGTCGAACCAAGGTCGCAGCAGGCGGTGTGTCAGGCGGTAGCGCCGGGCACTGCTATAGCAGGCGTGGAAGGTGCCCACGTTGGTGGCCTGCGAATACTGCACGGCATAGAGGGGAAGCACCGGGGCAAGTGGCTCGTGAGTGTGGACAATGTCGAACTGCTCCCTGTCCAACACTTGGCGCACCTGCTTATAGGACCCTACTGACAATGAGATTCTGGCCAGCGAGCCGCCGTAGGGTACGGGCACCGAGCGGCCTATGGGGATGTAGTCACCCTCGCCAGCCTGCTCACGCCCAGGGGTATAGGGGGCTAGAATCTTTACCTCGTGCCCCAAGAGGGTGAATTGGCGGGAAAGTTGTGATACGTGGGCCAGCACTCCACCGGGCCAAGTGAAGTCGTAGGGACAGACCAGCCCAATTTTCATCTGCACGTCTCCGGCCCGCTGGCCTCAGAGGGCCTGCCACTGATTGAGGCTGTGGTGGATAGTGGGGTACAGGCTGGATCCACAGTTGCCTAGGCGTGCTCGTCGGGGGCGTCCTCGCCATCGATGAAGTCCTGCACCATCTGGCGTGCGACGTCGGGGGCGTCTTCGCCATCAATGAAGTCCTGCACCATCTGGCGTGCGACGTCATCGGTGTACTGGATAGGAGGAGATTTCATGAAGTAGGCGCTGGGTCCCTTCAGGGGGCCGCCGATGCCCCGGTCCAAGGCGACCTTGCAGGCGCGTATCGCGTCCACCACGACGCCTGCAGAGTTGGGGCTGTCCCAGACCTCCAGCTTTAGCTCCAAGTTGATGGGGGCATCGCCGAAGACTCGCCCTTCCATGCGGATGTAACACCACTTCCGGTCGTCCAGCCAAGGCACATAGTCGCTGGGCCCGATGTGGATGTTCTCGGCCGGCAACTCTACGTCCAACTGGGAGTTGACCGAGCCGGTCTTGGATATCTTCTTGGAGATGAGTCGTTCCCGCTCCAGCATGTTGAGGAAGTCGGTGTTGCCTCCGAAGTTGAGCTGATAGGTGCGGTCGAGCTTGACGCCGCGGTCTTCGAACAGGCGTGTCAGCACGCGGTGCGTGATGGTGGCGCCGAGCTGCGACTTGATGTCGTCGCCGACGATGGGCAGACCGCGCTGCTCAAACCGCTGGCCCCAGTACTGCTCGCGGGCGATGAATACGGGTATACAGTTAACGAACGCACAGCCTGCGGACAGCACCTGCTCCACGTACCACTTGGTGGCCTCTTCGCTGCCCACCGGCAGATAGTTGATGACCACGTCGCACTTGCGCTCTCGCAGGATGCCTGCGATGTCGGCAGTGGAGCCGGGGGCCTTGTGCACCACGTCGTTCAGGTACTTTCCGATGCCGTCGTGGGTCATGCCACGGGATACGGATACGCCCATGAAGGGGACATCGCCTATCTTCACCGTGTTGTTGGGCTCCATGAAGACGGCCTCCGACAGGTCCTTGCCCACCTTGTTGACATCCACGTCAAAGGCAGCGACAAATTCAATGTCTCCCACTTGGTAGTCGCCGAAGTTGGGGTGCATGAGGCCGGGCACCTTGCCCTCTTCCGGCACCTCTCGGTATCTCGATACGCCCTGCACCAAGGATGAGGCGCAATTGCCCACCCCGATGATGGCAGCCCTGATTTTGCCCAAGTCCTCGCTCCTTTCGGGAGGCGTCCTCTCACTATGCGAGACGAACAGTAGATTGTAGCAAGTCGGCACTATTGCAGCAAGAACGCCCAAGCCAGCACAGGGTCTTT
This sequence comes from Dehalococcoidia bacterium, assembly GCA_965263155.1. Lineage (GTDB taxonomy): Bacteria > Chloroflexota > Dehalococcoidia > Lucifugimonadales > JAAXIE01 > JAAXIE01. The sequence continues at coordinate 3,071,084 of OZ253586.1, read as the reverse complement.
CGATTGTTGCATGTAGGCATGGTTAAAGCCGTGAATCACCCTCACCCCCGGACCGGGTTCGGGGCAGGCTCTAGCCCTCTCACGAGCCCCTTGCCGCTTTGCCGGAGGTCTTGCATGAGAACCGACATTGCGGGCCTCGGAGGTCCGATTCTGTACTATTTTGTAGTATATCCGGTGCTAGTGTTTTGCATCTCTCGGTTTCTTACAGTGCTATACCCGTTGTAAACTGTATGTATTTTATTGCACCGGAATTTGGACCCGCGCAGCTACGCGTCAGCTGTGTTTTAGTCAAGGGCCTGACACACAATTCACGATTTTCTGCGTTTTCGTAGCTGATGCCTGTGATATTTGTGACGTCGTTGTGTCGGGTCCGCTTGGGCCGGCATGAGTATGGAAGGCGGTGTATGGGGTGAGACATGGTGTCCCGGTTTCGTCTCACTGTGTATCACGGCATAGGCAGAAATCGTATTTGGGAAGGGTACAGATGAGACACTGGTCGTAGCTGAAAACGCATTTTTTGTATCTGCAATGTGTCCCATTTGTCTCATTTGGGGTAGGTCCAGCTACGAAATGACGGGATTTTATGGGACACGACTGTGCCATTGAGAGGCCGCGCGGATGGCAGGGCGGCGGGGCGGCAACATTTGGGCTGCCGAACGGGGGTGTTCCTGCAAGGGGTTTTCGGACAACTGTTGTTGGCGGCCCTGCTACGGGTATTTTAGTTGATTGCGTTTTCAGAACCATATGTCGAGCCTAGAGGGGGAAGGACAAGAGTGTCAACGGACTGATGTCAGTGGGCACGGACTTCGATTGTTGCATGTGGCAGGCTTGGAGTGCCGTGAATCACCCTCACCCCCGGACCAAGTCCGGGGCAGGCTCTAGCACTCTCACATCAAGAGCCTGTCTCACAATCTTGGCGTTGGCCTCACCTCTCCCATGATGGGAGAGGATTAAGGTGAGGGTAAAGCCTTTGTTGACCGTAATCGTTGGGGTATTTGAACTCGCCCTTCCGATTTCAGACTAACCCCCTCACCCTAACCCTCTCCCGCGCGGGGGAGAGGGGATTGGTTGTCCGCTTGTTCAGTCCGTTTTACGAATAACCGAAAGACGCTGGGTCAGCAACGCTATTAATGGGCCACCAGCCCGGCCCCTGAGAAGGGCCAGTATGTAAACCAGACACGGCCTACGATGCTATCCAGAGTTGTGGGGCCCCAAGTACGCGAGTCCTCGCTGCCAAGGCGGTTGTCGCCCAAGACGAAATACTCATCCGCAGCCAGGCGGGCGTAGGTGCGCGACCCGGTGGTGGCCCTGCGTGGCACGTAAGGCTCGTCGAGGGGAACGCCATCTACGACTACGATGCCCTGTTTGATCTCCACCAACTCTCCCGGAACACCCACCACTCGCTTTACATACTCTACGTCGGGACGGCGGGGAGGATGGAAGACGACCACCTCTCCACGCCTAGGTGGGTGGAAGGTGAACACAAGCTCCGACTCGTCTACGCTCCAGAAAGGTACAAGTTCAGCCAAGCGGGCCTTATCGAAAGAAGAATAGGCCACCTTGCTCACCACCAAGTATTGCCCGTCCTGTAGGGTATCTGACATGCTGGCCCCCAGCACGCGAAAGTTCTGCACGCTGGTGGATGCCAAGAAGAAGATGAGCATGGCCAGCAGAAGGGCTTCCACGGCCTCACGAAACGATCGGTACACTGCGGACTCCGGCCAGTACGGGACGATTCAACTCCATGGGCCCATGGGCAGTGAGACAATTATAAGGCGGCGGCAGATGTGCAGCGCCAAGGACGTGTCAGCCTGATGAACGACGCTCATGGTCCCATGGGGGGCCGCCATTTGGGGGACCGCCGTTTTGATGAAGAGTGGCACCGCGAGGAGCACCACAGTTCACGGAGGACTTGGTAGTTGGCGCTTAGCCCGTCGATCGTCCAGTGCACTAGCACTGACCATCCTACACTGCGGGTGGAAGACCGGGCTGGCACGCCCCACTGCTTCAACTGTGTCATCGAAGCAGTCCAGACCCACGGCTACAACCTGTCTTTGCGGGTGCTCCAAGACCGGCAACTGGCCGAAGACGCTTTGCAGGAAGCCTTCCTTTCGGCCTATCGGAGCTTCGCCCAGTTCCGCGGTGACAACCTGCGGGGCTGGATGTTGCGCATAGTGGCCAACGCCGCCAAGGATGCCCTGCGCTCCGCCCGGGCGCGTCCTTCGGTCTCTTTAGAAGCGATGACCCTCGACCCATTTGACCCCGACTCTCCCCCTGTAGAGATCGCCGCAACCGGAGAGTCCCCGGACGACTACACCCTGAGGAGGGAGGTTGGGGCAGCAGTCCAAGAAGGACTGAACCGGCTGAGCAGCGACCAAAAGATGGCGGTGACCTTGGTGGACATCCAAGGCTTCACCTATGAAGAGGCCTCGCAAATAATGGGTTGCTCGCTGGGCACTACCAAGTCGCGTATCAGCAGGGGGCGCGCTGGCATGCGTAACTTCCTGAGAACCCAAGGGGAACTTCTACCGGAGCGCTTACGTCAGGATGTTTAGAATGCTCAGCGCACTGACATCGCTCTTCAGCCGGTGGCGACATCCGGGTACGGACGCTTTGTCCGAGTACTTGGACAGGATGCTGTCGCCGCGACGCCAAGCCCAGGTAGCCCGCCACCTCGAGAGCTGCGACGGCTGCCAAGTAGAGTTGGCGTCGCTGCAGCTAACGGTAGGGCTGCTGCAGCGTGTTCCGCAGGTTGAGCCACCGCGCTCCTTTACTTTCACGGCCCCGCCCTTCACGGCCCCGCCCTTGGTGGAGCGTCCCCGCCGGCCCCAAGGCGCCCTCAACTTGGCCTTGGCTGGTGCTGGGGCATCACTGGCCCTGCTGCTGGCAGTGGTGCTGTCGGCGGACATGGTGGGTGTGCTGAGAGGGGATGACGGAGAAAGCGCGCAACAGGAAGCCTCACCAAGCTCGGATGCATCCATCGCCGCAACTCAGGCGATCGGCGACATGATGGCGGATCCGCCTCCACAGGCGGCGATGGCGCCCCCTGCCGCGCCTCCGCCAGCATCCGCTCCGACGTCCCCTGCTCCGGCCGTCGAACGATACACTAGACCTCCGGTCGAACCCATCAAGGAAGAAGAGCCTCCGGCTGGGGCGGCTACCGAAGACATTTCGGACCTCATCAGTCAGTTCCCCGCTGCAGCGATGCCGGAACGAGCTTCGGAAGCTGCTGGACCGGTAGATGTAGAATGCCTAACGCAAGAAATCTTGGACACGATGGAGCGGGACGGCCCCTTGACCAAAGAATTGGAGGCCGTGATCCGGGAGGCAGTCAGGAACGCTGCCGAAGCAGGGTCTGAAGAGGCCATCGTCCCTGAGCAACTCATGGCCACGGCCGCTCCGGCTGCCACGCCCACACCCGCTCCTACCCCGATGGCGGCTGAGACCGCTACGCCTAAGGTCGCGGAAGCTAGGGATGCGACTGCCTCAGAAGACAGTGAAACGACCGGCACCATTGCGGAGGCAGTCAACGCGGCCGTTGCGGCGACAGCCGCCACACAATCGCCTTCCCCCAACACAGCCGAACCTCCGACACCAGCTACGCCCACCTCCACAGGAACGCCGGCTCCAACGCCTGTGCCCGCACTTCCGACGCCTAGGTCGACCCCAACCTCCGCCGAGGCGCCCACTCCCCTTCGCACGCTGGCGCCCACCGAGCCGCCGCCTGCGCCGAGCCGTGAGCCCATGCCAACTCCGACGGCTGCTACCACTGTCACCGTGAAGCCTGTCCCAAGCACCTCCGCTCCGGCGCCACATCCTGAAAACACGGCCTCAATGAGGGAGGAGAAGGCTGCGGTTACCGTTCTTGAGCAGCAGGGATCCACCCCAGAGACGGTGATGCCACAACTGGTCGACAACGAACTTGTGGACACTGCCGAGGGCGCCACCAGCGTGTGGTGGCGGGTCTTGGAAGGTTTGCTGGCTGCCTGTGCGGTTCTAGTGCTGGGGCTATTCTTCAGGAGATGGCGAAGAGGTCGAGCCGCCTAACGGAACCCGTTTGACGGAACTTTTGTGACTTGCACCACGTCTTGAGCTCGTAGAACCATCGGTAAAGCAATATTCGGTAACCCAACATTAGGAGGAACATACAATGATACCCAGGAACGTAGTCGCGGCCCTTGTCACCGCAGGAATGCTGGGCGTGGCGGTGATGGCTGGTTGCAGCCAAGCCGACACACAAACGCCAATGCCCGCGGAACCTGACAAGGTCGAGGAACCCGTGAAAGCTATGGATTACCCGGCCAAGAGCGTGGAATACGTTATCGGCTCACCCAGCAGTCAGAAGGGTCTCTGGGCCAACGGCTACGGAAAGGTGAGTGCCTCACCCGATCTAGCGTTGCTGGAAGTGGGTGTGCGGGCGCTAGCCCCGACAGTGGCCGAAGCCAACAGCGAGGCGGCCGAAGCCTTGGACGGGATGATCGAGGCACTAACTGCGGCTGGCTTGGCAGAAGCGGACATACAGACGAGTTCGCTTAATATCCGGCAGGAGACAGACGGGCGGGAGGTCACACGTTGCCCCGAGGCCGAAGGGGAAACCGAGGAGGCCGCCGCAGCCGCGCCCGACGCCGAGGTCTCCATGGAGAACGCAATGGCGGCGGCGGTGACCGCCATGGTTCAAGGAATCGGTAAGCCGGGCATGGGGATGCAGGACGGTTGCTACACCACTTACGAGCAGGTGGTCACCGGCTACGTAGTCTCCCAGCAACTGACGGCCAAGGTGCGGGACCTAGACTCTACCGGAGAGCTTATCGACCAGTTGGTGGAGGCAGGCGGGGACTTGACGCGCATCAACGGGATCAGCTTCACCATCGAGGACCCCACTCCGTTGTTGGAGCAGGCCCGTGAGATGGCTATCGAGGACCTGCTGGATCGCGCAAGGCAGATGGCCGACGCGGCGGGTGTGCAGCTTGGTAAGCTGGAGTACCTCAGCGAATCGGGGGCGAGCGTGCGGGAAGCGCGTGAGGAGTTCTACCGGGCGGCGCCTGCTGCCATGGCCTTCGACCAGGCTACCGCGAGCACGCCCATAGCGGCAGGCGAAGTGACGGTGACAGCCAACGTAACGGGATCGTTCGGCATCGGCGGAAACGACAAGGAGTAGAATCGGCTCCTCTGTGCCCGCCTAGGAGAAGAGGGGGCGCCGCGATATTGCGGTGCCCCCTCTTGTTGCTTTCCAACTACTGGTTCGCACGGGCCACTGATTCGCGACTGCGGGCCGCTGACTCGCGACTACGGGCGGATAGCAGGCCGGGGGCTCCGTGACGGAGGCGGCCAAGTGGTCAGCGTTGCGCGGGCATCTGGCGGCGGGTACAATCCGGCCCAAGACCCACGCAGTAGGCTAGAGGTATGGTTTGGTACTGAGTGACCGCTCGATCAAGGAAGAGCTGGAGAAGGGCCGTATCGTCATAGACCCTCTTGACCCTCAGTGTATCCAGCCTGCCAGCGTCGACGTTCACCTCGATTCCAAGCTGCTGGTGTTCCGCAATTCGCAGCGGGCCTACATCGACGTTCGCGAGAACATGGACGACCTTACCGAGATGATGGAAGCGTCCGGCGATGTGCCCTTCATCCTGCATCCAGGTGAGTTCGCACTGGGCAGCACCATCGAGCACATCGAGCTGCCCGCCGACCTAGTGGCGCGACTGGAGGGTAAGAGCTCCTTGGGGCGCATTGGGCTCGTGATTCACTCGACCGCAGGTTACGTCGACCCGGGTTGGAAGGGACGGCTCACGCTGGAGCTCTCCAACATGGCCCGATTGCCCATCACCCTGTACCAAGGAATGCGCATCGGCCAGATTTCCTTCGAGAAGCTGACGACGCCAGCCGACCGGCTCTACGGGTCCCCCGGCTTGGACAGCAAGTACCAAGGCCAGACGGAGGCCACGCCCAGCCGCTACTATCGAGACTTTCGAGTCACCAACCTAGGCTGATTGTGGAGACGATGCAGCGGGCCATGACCTTGGCCCGAGAGGCCTTGGGGACTACCAGCCCCAACCCGTCAGTGGGCGCGGTGCTGGTGAAGGACGGGGCGATTGTCGGCGAGGGCCACACCCTGCCTCCGGGGCAAGCCCACGCCGAGATAGTGGCCCTACAGCAAGCAGGCCCACAGGCACGAGGAGCTACTCTATACGTCACCTTGGAACCCTGCTGCACCTACGGACGCACCGGCCCCTGCACCCGAGCTCTGATCGAAGCTGGCATCATTCAAGTACACATGGCCGTAGAGGACCCGAACCCGAAGGTCAGAGGTAACGGGCGGGCTGAACTGGAGGCCGCGGGCATACCGGTGTACGCTGGAGAAGCCTCTGAGGCAGCAACCCACCTTTACCGTTACTACACGAAGCACGTAGTCAGCGGCATCCCCTACATCATCGCCAAATTCGCCGCTAGCCTCGATGGCAAGATAGCCACCTCCACCGGCGATTCCCGGTGGATCACCGGGCCAGCGGCCCGCCAGCGGGGGCAGCAGGTAAGGCGCGAGGTGGACGCCATCTTGGTAGGGGTCAACACCGTGCTGAAAGATAACCCGCAGCTTACGGCTAGGGACGAGACCGGGCGGACGCTGCCAAAGCAGCCTATACGGGTGGTCGTCGATAGCCGGCTGCGGACGCCGCCATCGGCTCGCCTTCTATCAGAGCCGGGTATCACCATCATTGCGACAACACAAGCTGCGAATGCCTCGGTTCCGACGGGAGCAGAGGCGGTGCGCTTCTCTCCAAGCCCTCGCGGGCAGGTCCCGATGGCACAGCTATTGGCGGAGTTGGGGCAACGGGGCGCAGTCAGCATGCTGGTGGAGGGCGGCGGACAGGTGTTGGGATCGTTATTCGACGAGGGACTGGTGGATGAGGTGATGGCGTTCATCGCGCCTATGGTCATCGGCGGAGAGCATGCGCCCGCTGCTGTGGCTGGCATCGGCCCCCTGAGGCTGGCCGATGTTGCTAGGCTGCGCCAAACGACAGTAGAGCAGTGTGGCGAAGATATCCTGGTGACAGGCTACATCAAGAGGTCTTAGAGGGCAGGTGTTGATTGTTTACCGGAATTGTGGAAGAGGTGGGACGCGTCTTCTCCATTAATGCTGATGCTCTAGTGGTGGAGGCGTCCACTGCTCTGCAGGGGCTCAAGTTGGGCGACAGCATCGCGGTGAACGGTGCGTGCCTCACGGCAGTAGAACTAACGGCAGACAGTTTTCGGGCTGACCTGTCGCCGGAGACGCTGCGCCGAACAAACCTAGGAAATCTCTCGGCGGGAAACGCGGTGAACTTGGAACGCCCGCTAGCTGCAGGAGACCGGATGGGTGGTCATGTGGTGCAGGGCCACGTCGATGGCACTGGAACGGTGCGCTCCTTACGGGCCGAAGGCGACAGTTACATGTTCCGCTTCAGCGTTCCCAAGAGGCTGATGCCCTACGTGGTTGAGAAGGGCTTCATATCAGTTGACGGTGCGAGTCTGACCGTGGTACAAAAAGGCGCTTCGTCCTTTACTATCGCTGTGATACCCTATACATTGGAACACACGGTACTTGGGCAGAGACAGAAGGGCGATAGGGTTAACTTGGAGGTGGACATCCTGGCGAAGTACGTGGAGAGCCTCCTAGCCCGATGATTCGCCCTTGCTTTAGTCTTGGGGGGAGTGAGTAAATGCCCCTAGCCACTATGGAAGAGGCCTTAGAAGACCTTCGCAATGGGCGGTTCCTCGTTGTTGTAGACGACGAAAATCGAGAGAACGAGGGCGACCTGATTCTGGCGGCCGAAAAGGCCACCCCCGAAGCGGTCAACTTCATGGCCTACCACGCCCGTGGCTTGGTCTGCATGCCGGTTACCGGCGAGCGGTTGGACGAGCTGAACATCCCTCTGATGGTGGACGCCAGCAATTCCGCGAAGCATGGCACCGCCTTCACTGTATCCATCGACTACAAGAAGGGCACCACTACAGGCATATCCGCCCAAGACCGGGCCGCGACCATCAAGGCAATCACCGACCCTAATGTGACAGCCGATGACTTCCTGCGCCCCGGTCACTTGCTGCCCCTGCGGTATCAGCCGGGGGGCGTGCTGGCAAGGCCGGGCCACACCGAGGCGTCCATTGACCTCGCGAGGCTGGCCGGACTCTACCCAGCCGGCGTAGTCTGCGAAATCATGAACGCCGACGGCACTATGTCCCGCTTGCCGGAGTTGGAAGTGTTCTGTGCCGAGCACGATCTGAAGCTCATCACCATCGCCCAGATCATTGCCTATCGCCGCCGCGCGGAAACCTTGGTGCGTAGCGTGGCCGAGGCCCGCCTCCCCACTGAACGTGGCCTCTTCAGGATGGTAGCTTTCGAGGGCACTGCCGAGCCAGGCGAGCACATTGCATTGGTCATGGGCACTTGGGAACCCGACGAGCCTGTGTTGGTGCGGATTCACAGTGAATGCCTCACCGGAGAGGTGTTCGGCAGCCTGCGTTGCGACTGCGGCGCCCAGATGAACGAGGCCCTCAACATGATCACCACGGAAGGCAAGGGTATCTTTCTTTACATGCGTCAAGAGGGCCGGGGCATCGGGCTACACAACAAGGTGAAGGCCTACTCCCTCCAAGACACGGGCATGGACACTGTGGAAGCCAACCATAGCTTGGGCTTCGCTGCCGACATGCGTCACTACGGCATGGGCGCACATATGCTGTTGGAGCTAGGCGTACGCAAGGTACGGCTGCTGACTAATAGCCCACGCAAGATGGTCGGCCTTTCAGGCTACGGCCTGGAGCTCGTAAGCCGGGAGCCCATCGACGTGCAGGTGGGGCCCGAGAGCAGGGACTACATGCGGGCCAAGCGTACCCGCATGGGTCACATGATCGGCTATTAACAGCCCGCCCTCACCCTGAGGACTCTTCTCCCACCTTGGACAACAGGTAGGCCTGCAGGAAGCCGTCTATTCCTCCGTCCAAGACCGCATCCGTGTTGGATGTCTCATGCCCGGTACGATGGTCCTTCACCATGCGGTAGGGTTGTAGCACGTAGCTTCTTATCTGGTTCCCCCACTCGGCTGAGACATGTTCACCCCGTAGCCGCGCCACCTGTTCGGCCCGCTCCGCGTTCTGCCTCTCCAGCAGTCGCGCCATCAGGATTCTCATGGCGTACTCACGGTTCTGATGTTGAGAGCGCTCGTTCTGGCAGGCGACCACGAGGCCCGTGGGCAGGTGAGTCAATCTCACGGCAGATGAAACCTTCTGTACGTTCTGACCTCCCGGCCCGCTGGAGCGGAAGAAATCAACCCTGAGGTCTTGGGGGCGAATGGTGATGTCTGGGTCGTTGTCGGCGGCGGGGATTACTTCCACCCGGGCGAAAGAAGTGTGCCGCGCGTGGTCGCCATCAAAGGGCGATAGACGGACCAGACGGTGTACGCCACTCTCACCCTGCAGGTACCCGGTGGCAAAGCCTCCGCTGACCTCCATTGTAGCGCCGCGTATGCCCACCTCATCGCCGTGGGACACGTCCAGCAGCACTACCTTGCGCCCATGGGTCTCGCACCAACGCAGGTACATCCGCAACAGCATGTCAGCCCAGTCCTGAGACTCGGTACCGCCAGCCCCAGCGTGTATCGAGACAATAGCAGGACGGTCATCGTAGGGGCCGGAGAGGGTCAGCTGTACCTCCTCACGGTCCAGCCGCTCCGAGACTTGAACAGCCTCGGCCCGTATCTCGGCGGCCATCTCCTCGTCTTCGGCCTCAACGGCGAGGTCTACCAACTCCAGTAGTGCCCCGACCTGAAACTCGAAGCCGCGCCAAAGGTGTATCGCTTCCTGTACGCGGGATAGCAGTTGCATCTGGCGTTGGGCGTTGGGTGGGTCATCCCAGAAAGAGGGGATGATGGAGGCCTTCTCCAAGGCAGCCAACTCTTGCTCTAGCTTGGGGAGGTCAAAGACGCTGTAGCAGATCGTCGAGGCGCGCTTTTGTCTCCACTAGCTGTTGCTTGAGATCATCCATGGGAATATACCTCTCGAGATTAAGTTGCCATCACGGCGGGGCGCATCTTGGGCAACGCTAGCCCACCAGCGGTGGCATGTGCCATGCGAGTAGTCTGGGGCAGCCTGTAGCCAGTGCAACAGGAGAGCACCCAACGGGCCGCTGAAGCCAAGTCGACCTTGTGGCCTACGGATATGTACAACGGTTTCACCCCGACGCGAGACCTTAGGGCCACGCCTATGACCTCGCCCTTGTGCATCAGGTCTGCCGTCACTCCTCGCTCCTCGCCCAAGCTGTCGTGGTCACCCACCAGCAACGACTTGGCGCATCCGATCGTGGGTATGTCGGCCAGCAGTCCCAAATGGCAGGCCAGCCCGAATCTGCGAGGGTGAGCGTAGCCTTGAGCGTCCAGTATTAGGAGGTCGGGCATGATGGTCAGTGACTCCAGTGCCTCCAGCAGCACAGGAGTCTCACGAAAAGAGAGCAGCCCAGGCACGTAGGGAAAGGCGGGCGTCTGTTCGGCGATGGCGACGTCAGCAATCTCCAAGTCGGGGTAGCTGAGCACGACGACAGCGCCCTGCACCACTCCTCGCGCGTCGGGCGGGGAGACGTCCAATCCCGCGACGTACCGCACCACATCGCCCACATGGTCCTGCATGTCGACCATGGGAGCGAGTTGCTGCTGGATTTCGCGGGCTTCCTTGGACGAAACGTCCCACGAATGGAGGTGTGTAAATTGCACCTTGCCATTATAGCAGTCTGTCTAGGAGGGTTAAGAGAGAGTACAAGCTAGGACCTGTCGGTACAGACCCAATGGTTGAACGCAGGGACAGGCTATGATAGCCTAGCAGTTACGGTCGGGGCGTGGCGCAGCCCGGGAGCGCACCTGCATGGGGTGCAGGGGGTCGTCAGTTCAAATCTGACCGCCCCGACCAGCTACCTAATCTTTATATTTAAGGACCGCCTTCACGGCGGTCTTTTTGTGTTACTGAAGGGCCGAGAGGAAAAGCTTGCAGGGTCTCGTCTTCGCGCCTGTCATGAGGTTCGCCGTGGCCATGAAAACCGCCGCGGCAGCGCTGTACAATACCCCGGTGAAGACCTCCAAGGGATGGACCGCATCCTTTTAGACCGCCTCATACAGTATGCCGAGAACAAGGCAGACTACAAACGGGACAGTAAACAGGAAGAGGGCCCATCCCTCCCGCGATTCATCATGCCTGAGTAAAGCCACTCCGGTGACGCTCCTCTATCGCCTTGTTCCTGGGACACTAGGCATAGGCGTCAGCGGGGGGATGCGTCAAGAAGCCGATGTCAGTGGTACGTCCGTCCGGCGGGCGGCTTTATGGCTAGTCGCCGACAATCGCGATGACTTCCACCTCGACCAGCAGGTCGGGACTCGCCAATCCAGCCACCAACACAGTGGTGGACGTGGGCCTGCCCTCTTCCCGCAGCGCCTCCAATCGGGCCTCTCGCACCGGGACCAAGTTTTCCCGGCCCACCACGTAGGTGGTGGTCTTCACGATGTCGTTGATGCTGCCACCGACTGAAGCCATAGCTGTCGCCAGATTGGCATATACCTGCCGAGCTTGGGCCTTGGCGTCGCCGACGTGGATGGTGTTGCCGTCCAAGCCGCGGGAAACTTGGCCAGCGATGAAGACTTGGTTGCCCACTTTGACTACGTGGTTATACAAGCCGCTGGGCGGTGGGGCGAGATCAGGGGGGTTCAGGTACTCACGGGCCATTCGATTCCTCCTTCTTGCGCTGGGATAAGTCGGTACCGGGCAAGATGCCGGTTTCTGGTCTGTTCTCCTCGTAGGGGCGATTCGCGAATCGCCCCTACGCCATGAGCGTTCCTAGATGCGCGGATAAACGCCGGGCACCCATTCCCGCTACAAGCCCTTGTCGGCTAGGAAGGCTGTCAGGTCTGCGGTACGGCAGGAGTATCCCCACTCGTTGTCGTACCAGCCCAGCACCTTCACCATCTCGCCCTCCATGACCATGGTGGACGGGGCGTCCAGGATGCAGCTGTGGGGGTCGGCCATGAAGTCGCTGCTCACCAAGGGCTCCTCGCAGTAGCGCAGGATCCCTTCCAAGGGGCCCTCCGCGGCATCGCGGAAAGCCTGATTGACCTCGTCCACTGTGGTGTTGCGCTCCAGCGTGGCCACGAAGTCAGTGACTGAGACGGTGCTGGTTGGGACGCGAAAAGCCAAGCCATGCAGCCGGCCCTGCAACTCCGGCAGCACCAGACCCACCGCCCGGGCTGCTCCAGTGTTGGTGGGGATGATGTTGGTGGCCGCCGAGCGGGCGCGACGCAGGTCGCTATGCACTTGGTCCAGTATCTTCTGGTCGTTGGTGTAGGAGTGGACGGTGGACATCAGCCCGTGGCGGACGCCGAAGTTGTCGTGGAGCACCTTCACCATGGGGGCGAAGCAGTTGGTGGTGCAGGACGCATTGGAGATGATGTGGTGACTGTCGGGATCGTATTTGCTGTCGTTGACCCCCAGCACCATGGTCAGGTCCTCGCCACTGGCGGGCGCGGAGATAATCACCTTCTTGGCGCCCCCATTCATGTGCGCCCCTGCCTTGGCCGCGTCGGTAAAGATGCCGGTGCTCTCCACCACCATCTCCACGCCGTACTCGGCCCAAGGGATGTTGCCGGGGTCGCGCTCCGACAGGACGCGCACGTCGTGGCCGTCGACGGTTATGCCTCCCTCGGTGGCTTCCACTCTGCCCGGATAGACGCCGTAGTTGCTGTCGTACTTGAAAAGGTGGGCGTTGGTCTTGGGGTCGGTGAGGTCGTTGACCGCAGCCACTTCTATCTTCCCAGAATGTCGTTCAAGGATGGCCCGCAACACTTGGCGGCCGATTCTTCCAAAGCCGTTGATGCCCACCCGGGTCACCATGTAACACCTCCGAGGGACTGGGTCTTGAGTCAGATTCCGCTTGTCGCAGGCATGGCCTGCGAGGAGGACGACGGTGACTCTAGGTTACCACAACATCGGCAAGCGAGGGAGTGTGCCATGGCTGCCTCATATGGCATCGGGCGGCCTCGCAGGTTGGCCGCCCATCCTGCTATTCTGTAAGCTGGAAGCTCCTTGCGCGCCCCTTATTCATTGAGGGGGGAAGGGGAAGGTTGGCATGACGATGAAGGCTACACTCAGCACATCAACCATATCTAGGCGATGAGGCGTGTATTCCGGGGACTGCATAGAACCGACTGATGGCGAAGAAACTGATGGCGAAGAAGTCGAGTTGGTGGAGGCGGACAACGTCCTGCCCGAGGCCAGCCCGCCTCTCCCCCGTAGGAGACTCAGGCTCCAAGTCGGCGATTGGTATGTCACGCTGGCCATGGTTGGCGCCCTCGTCGGACTGTTCGCGGCTGGGATACTGGTGGCTCTGAACCAAGCCTTCCCCGACGGCACTTCCGGCCGCCTGAACGGGGGCTGGCTGACGGGCCTTGCCATCGGCATCATCGTCGGCGCGTCCGCGTTGGGTGCGCTGACGGCTGGCGCGGCGCAACTGGCGGGTTGGGGCTGGCGGAGGGCCACTGCCGGCGAACGTCCTCACTCCGCACCTCTTTCCGAGGAGAATGTCCCAGAAGTCCCTTCTCCTCCGGCGGGAGAGGGTTAGGGTGAGGGGCCGTCTAAGACTTGCGGATGTCGCCTTCGCCCATGGTCTCCCCATCTCACTTGGAAAGCCTGAACTGGTCGGCTATTATGGCGTTGCCTCGGAAGGGGGGAGCACATGGACTTGGAGCCTCTGATCAAGGACCTCACCGGCATCGACCAGATGTTGATCGTGCTGGGTGACCGGGGCGCTGTGGGCGAGATGCACCTTGACGCGGCCAAGACGCCGGAGTTCAGCGACTCCTACGCCACCTTCTGGGGCGATGCTTGGCACGTCCATATGAACATGGAGCGGGTCACCGCGGTGCAGTTCGTGGAGGCCGAGGACCACGGGTTTGTCCCCTTCCTCTACTATGTGCGCTTTTCCGATGCTGAGGAGCAGACGGTGATGCGCCTTTACTTCCCGAATCCTTACTTGGATGACGACGAGCAAGTTACCGACTTCCAGCCGGAGAGGTTGCAGGCATTCGAAACGATGCGAGACCGGTATGTGGGCAGCGAGGGGGTCACGTATGTGCCACGGCCCCGGCAGACGGGGTAGCCGTCGCACATCGCTCTTCCAATAGCAGTCTCGAAAGGAGCAGCAGGCGTGTTCAGTAAAGAGCAGATCGAAGGGCTTTTCGACGAGTTGAAGAGGGACTACGGCATGGAGCCCGACTGGGAGTTGATATTCCGAGATGCCCACTTGGGCGTAGCCTACTCCGACGCCAATGCCGAGTTGAAGGACCTTGACCCGCGGGTGGTGGCGGTGATTGAGAAGCATCGCGAGGGGTAGAGGGACGCTAGCCCGTTTGAGGAGCTATGTTATCGGATGCCGAGTTCCTCCTCGAGAATGTGTTGGTAGTAGTCCGCCACCCACCTGTACTGCTCGTGGCCGGCGTGGAGCGACAGCCAGCCGTCTTGCTGCCCTGACTCCCACTGCTGGCTGATCCACTCCTCGAATAACTGTTCCTTGAAGGGCCCGAACCACATCTCGTCTAACTCTCGGACTTCGGGACCCGCGATCACCGTCAGGATGTAGGTAGCGTTTTGACCTATGATGGGGGCGCTGATCTCACCTATTCGCAAGGGCCTGGGACCGTAGAGAGCATCATCCAGTTCAAGATAGGCCCCCTTGGGCACCCACCCCATCGGTCCGCTACCTCCGCCGATTTCGCCGGCCAGCGCGGCGAAATTCTCAGTGCCCAGTCTCTTCAAGATATCTTCAGGGGTGGGTGGAGGGTTGTCGGGGTCGGGAACTTCGTGGGGGACCTGTATCCAGCTGATGTTCGTGTGTTCCACATGCGTGGGGATTCTATCGCTCAGAGCCTCTCGCAAAGCAAAGCGATAGGCATCTTCGGAGACTAGTGCGCGGTATTCTTTGTCCGTAATCTGGGCCTCAGCGAGGAACGACTGATAGGGTTCTTGGTATTCTTCGTCCAACTGCCTTGGGGCCCTCCGAGGCCTTTCGGAGCTCCAGGATAGAACTTAGCTCGCAGGATGGCGTCCACATCCTCATCGGTTACCACTGCACCCTCGGTCTCAGCTCCATGCCGAACGAGTTCGGCCTCCACCATCTTGTGCAGATGCAATTGGACTAGGGCGTAGGCCAGCACAGGCGAAGGCTCGACTTTCAGCCGTAGGAATTCGTCTTTGGAGATCGAGTACGGCGTACCTGTCAAAACAGGAAGCAGGTGCACGTCAGTACCGGTGGCACGCAATAAGAGCAGCCGTTCCACTAAGTCGCCTTGAGTGTACACGGTGTCTCTTACCGTAGCGGCCGGGACTTTGGCGGCCGGGATCCAATCCAGGGCCTCAAGTGCAGTCCCTTGTTCGAGCAGACGGCAATTCCGCAAGAATATCCGAAACCAGTCTCTGGGGTCCGCTAACCCGGCCACCTTGACCCATGTTTCCTTTTCGAGCCCTGCCACTACCCCTGTGTAATGTGGGGAGAATTGGCAGGATATATGATTGGTGGTCCACGGGTTACGAAGTATCACTATGGGACCATCGCCATCGTTGTCGGGGTAAAAGTCTGATGCGATGCCGCTGATGATGATTTCTTTCCCTTTGTATTTGAGGTTGGCCTCGACAGCGTTGGCTTCGTATTCCTCCAGAAACTCCCAAGCGATTACTTCAAGCTCGCCCTTTGCAGAGCGAGAATCGCGGGACACACAGGATGTTGTCCCGACAGCAAGGACGACCAACACCAAGCACAGCACACCAGATAATCTATCCACGGGAGACCCTCTTGCTCTGGGGCTACGACGTTGGCGTAGTCTATCGGAAACGGCCATCGCATACATCCTGACGACTAAAGGCAGCATTGGCTCTCGGGATTGCCTACTCCTCCCCAAGGCGCTCGCGCCCCTTCAATGCCCGCCAGATGTTGCCCCAGGGGACTGGGGGGAGGTTGCGGGAGCGTCTGACTTCGTTGATGGTTAGGACGCCGTGGGCTAGGAGTTTGGTTTCGCGGTTTACTCGTTCGGTTTCGTCTTCGTTCATGGCTTCTATGGTGGAGAGGTCGAATTGGGCGGTGAGGTCTTCGTAGCCGAGGCGGGGGAGGAGTTCGCTGTTGAGGTGCTCCTCTAGGAAGCGCATTTCCGGCACGATGGTGTTGCGCCAGAAGAGCTTCTCTGCTGTGGTGATGTTGGCGAAGGTGGCCTGCTGGTAGTCGGAGAGCAGGGGCAGGGGCACGCCGTAGGTGCGACTGACGTCCTCGAGGCTCCACCGGAGGCCCTGCAGGAACTCCATTTCGCGGTGATTGAACCCCAGCGTCTTGATGTCCTTGATGAAGGAGGCGATGGCGGGGCGGTGGGCCTTGCCCGGCCCTTGATAACGCTCCTCCCAGCGGTGATAGAAGTCCTCCACCTCAGCGTCGGTCATGGTCTCCTCGGTGGTGAAGACGATGTCGGGCTGGGCAGAGTTCTTGAAGAAGCTGCGGTTGAAGCGGAGGGCGTCGAGGCCGGCGTCGACGGAGAGGCGCACGGGGGCTAGCGGGGAGAGGCCAGCGAAGGGCTCGAGGGGGTTGTAATAGCGCATCCAGACGATTTCTTCGGGGGTGTAGGCCACGGGGCCGTTGACCCCCATGTAGACGAACCCCTTGACGTGGCGCTGCTTCTCCGGCAGGACCCGGACGCGGTCGCTGCGCAGGGGCCAGATTTCCGGGCGCCCCGCCTCGTCCCGCTCCAATGCCCAGAAGGACGACCCCCAGAGGCACAGATTGATTTCTGTGGCCCGCCACAGGTCGCCGCGCGTGTGCCAAGGATTGACCCGGTCCAGCAGTTGCTGCGCCGGATGGTCTGGGCCTACAGAGACGCGGGCGGGGACGCTGGCTCGGCTGGGTCCGCCTGACTGGACAGAGCGCAGCACCTGAATCGGGGCGCGGGCCATGGCATCGGCCCGCAGCTTGATGGCCGAGTAGACGGATACGGAGATGGCGTAATACTCGCCGTAGACCGACTTAGCCCACTCGCCGCCCACTCCGGCGGACTCGTGGAGGCGGTCGTAGTCGGCAGCGATGGCGCGGTTGGCGCGCTGGATGACGTTGTTGGGAGGGATGGGGCTTTCTGGGTTCCGGCCGCCTGAATGACGGGGATGGGCGCCGGAATGACGGGGGCGGCGTGGGAACGACGGGAGGAAGCGTGTCAGGGTGGATAGCGGATTGGGCTTAGTCGGTTGTTGGGGTTTCATGTTCGTGACCTCCTTGGTTGTTTGTGGTTACGCGGTGGCGACTTGGGATGGAGTCCGGGCTGGCGCTTCGCGGGAATGACGGGGTGTTGGTCCGCTCAGGGTGGGAGAGTTGTTGGGATAGTCCGGGCCGTGGGTTCCCGCCTTCGCGGGAATGACGAAGAAGGGGGCGCGGGAATGACGGTGGTTGGTCCGCTGAGGGTGGGAGAGTTGTTGGGATAGTGTGGGCCGTGGGTTCCCGCCTTCGCGGGAATGACGAAAAAGGGGCGCGGGAATGACGGTGGTTGGTCCGCTGAGGGTGGGAGAGTTGTTGGGATAGTGTGGGCCGTGGGTTCCCGCCTTCGCGGGAATGACGAAGAAGGAGTGCGGGAATGACGGGGGGTGGTGCTCCGGCTGAGGGTGGGAGAGTTGTTGGGGGAGTCTGGGCCGTGGGTTCCCGCCTTCGCGGGAATGACGGAAGGGGGCGCGGGAATGACGGGGGTGGTGCTCCGGCTGACAGTGGGTGACTTGCCCCCTGGTCCGGGCCGTGGGTTCCGAGGAGGCACTAGGGCGCGGGAATGACGAAGAAGGGGGCGCGGGAATGACGAAGAGAGGGGCACGCCACCCCCATCCCAACCTTCCCCCTCAAGGGGGAAGGGGTTTTGGAGAGGTCGCCATTGGAGAGGATGATGGCGGCTCATGTGCGAAGCCTTACGGCGGGGTTGTGGCCTAGGAAGGCGAGCATCATGGCGTCGGCTTTGTCGGGGGATGGGATGCCACGGGCGCGGGCGTCGTCTTTGCTTTCGATGATGAGTTGGCCTCGGCTGTTGTAGCTGTAGCGCAGGGATGAGAGTTGGCCTGCGAGCTCGGGGTCGTTGGGGATGGAGATTTGGGACTGGGAGAAGAGCTCGCGGAGGCGCCAGTAGCCCTCGGCGCGAAGGTTGGCGAAGAGGGTGCGCTGGCGGGCGGGGCGGCCTACGTTGATGCCCGTCACAGGCAGGTCCAACTCCTTGAGCCGGTCCACGACCCCTGCGCCCACACCTATCTCGTCGACCACGATTCAGTCTGGAGGACGGGCGGGGGACCAGTGTCGGTGGGCATCCACCACACGGCCCGCCAACTGCATGGTATCGAGGCCGTGGTGGGCTTCGAGGCGGAGGACGGCGGTGGGGGTGGCTAGAAGGAGGACGCTCTGGTCGGCGCCGAAGCGGGCGACGTCTACGGCTAGGATGGTGGGTGCGTTGGTGTCCTCATCATCGGGTGTGGGTCCTTCGACTTCGTGAGACGGTGAGACTTCCGACCTTGGCAGGTCCGGAAGGCTCACTGTCTCACTTCGCTCAGGACGAACGGGGAGAGATGAGGACGGATGGGGATGTCGGGATTGATGGGAGGGGTGTGAGCTTGGCAGGCCCGAAGGGTTCACTGTCTCACTTCGCTCAGGACGAACGGAGAGAAGGGCGGGGGCGGGCGGCTCGTCCTCTTCTTCCACCCCCATCCTAACCTTCCCCCTGAGGGGGAAGGGACTATTGTCATCGCTATCTTCTGTTGCGACGGAGTCCGGGCCCCCGGATCGTGGTCCGGGGCAGGCGTGGGTTCCCGCCTTCGCGGGAATGACGGAGGGAAGCGCGGGAATGGCGGAGGGAGGGGCGACGACGAGGGTAACGTGGCGGGTGATGGCGGCTTCGATGTGGGTCAGGCTGATTAGGGTGTCCTCGGCGCGGTCGGAGAAGTCGCCTAGGACGCGGGCGTGGTACATGGGGCTGGCTTCGCCCCAGAGGGCGACGCGCTCGGCGACCCACTCGTGAGTAGTGAGGCCGGGGAGGACGACGCGCTGCTGTTTCACGTTGGGGGAGTCCAAGGCGGAGATGGTGATGTTGTGGTACAGGTGGCGTTCTTCGTGGAAGGCGCGGCGAAATGTGCCGGTGACGCTGGTGGGGTTGCCGATGAGGAGGAGCTTGCTGTTGCCTGTGGTCATCACGGCATCGATGGCCTCGTAGATGGGCTCGATAACGCCCTCGGCCTCATCGACGACGATGAGCATGTTGGGGGAGTGGAAGCCTTGGAACTGGTCCACCTCATCGCTGGAGAGGCCAAGGGCAAAGCGGTCATGGGGCAGCTCCAAGCGGGTGACCAGCAACTTGCCGCCGAGGGGGTAGGCCGAGGCACGGTAGAGGCGGCGTATCTCCTGCCAGAGGATGTGGCGCACCTGTCGCGCCGTGGGCGCCGTGGTGAGAACGGTGGCAGGCTGGTGAGAGCAGAGGAACCAGAGGACGGCGACGGCGGCAGTGAAGCCCTTGCCGACGCCGTTGCCAGCCTTGACTGCCACGCGGCGGTGGTCGCGGAGGGCGTTGAGGACCTCTTCCTGTTTGGCCCAGAGGTCGACACCGAGGATGACGTGGGCGAAGCCGATCGGAGAGCGCCGGAATGCCTCTTGGTAGACGGCTTGGGGCAGGTCAGGGCCTGCGATTTCGTGGGGCATTTGAGTGAGGGGTGTGTCCCCCGGCATCCGGTTCATATCCATTCACGCACCTTGTCGACGAGATCAGCGATGTTCAGGGCCTTAGAACCAGCGGGCTTGGGCTGATTAGAACGCTGGTTGTAGGTATCGGGCATGTGGGACTTGAGGAGGAACATGAGAAGGCGGTCGTTGCCTTGGATGGCGCGCTTGAATGCCAAGATCTCAAGGTCCTCTAAGGCCTTGTCGCGGGACTGGAGCCAGGCTAGGGCGAATTCGGGGTCCTGATTGCGCCATCGGTATAGGGTGCCCCTACAGACACCGGCGATGCGTGCGGCCTGTCTCGTGGTGGCGCCTAGCTGGTGGGCGGCCAAGAACTTCTTTTTGCTAGCTGAGCGGCGGCCAGCGTCGTAGCTGGAACGTTTTTTTTCGTAGCTATTACTGGTCTCATCGGCCGCAGGGTTCTTTCTGTTCAGCTTACGACTCATGGCCGCACCTCCCTGTGGGGCCAACTGAGGGGCCGACTGTCGGGTTGTCTGGCTTGGGCGTGGGGTTGCTGGCTGGGCTGAAGATGAGGCCGCAGCGGGTGCAGCGGTAGATGTCGTTGTCGGACCTGCGGGTCTTTTTGAGGCGGACGACGACGGTGCCGGGGCAACGGCGGCAGCGACTGGGGCTGGCATCCTGGGCTTGGGGGTGATTGGGGTGTGGTTCCACGGGTGATCCTCCCATTTAGGCTTGGGGGCCCCAGACGATCGTTGTCAAAAGAAAACGCGCCGGGGCCGACCTTTAGGGGTCAGTCCCCAGCGCGCTCTGTAGGGTGATATTAGAACGTATGTTTGGGAGTTGTCAAAGGGGGGATGTCATGGGGGGGAGGGGTAAGCACGGCCGCCTTCAGGGTTTGGATTCCTCGAGGCCTGAGCGTACCATTAGGTCGATTCGGCTAAAGGTAGAGGCGAAGGCTGTCAGTATACGTCCCGTTTGAGCGTCTGTGAATCTATATTGGCTGAGCGTGTTGTGCAACTGGGCATATGTTAGTGGACGTTCCTCATTATCCATCAAGAGCAAGAGTATGTGGGCGGCCAGCACTTCCGTGGCTACAGCGTGACCAAACGTTTCCGCCGTTCTTGTATCCGAGTTTGTCATGGCTTGATGAAAACGATCTAACTCGCCTGTAGTTAATTGTAGTAACTCGGCCTCGATGGAAGGGCGTTCGTTTCGTCGGTCAAATGCAACGACAAGTGCCCCAATAAAGCCCATCAATAGCGCGATCGACGTGATCCCGAGGATGATTACCGGGACTGCGAGAAGAGGAAACCAATCTCCGTTGGTTTCGCTCTGAATCCAATGCCAACCGCCGAAAGCCGTTAATATAGCAGCCCCGCCATTGGTGAAGAACCTGGCAAGCCGTCCGTTGAAGCTTCGGTCTACGGGGATCAGACCAACGAACAGCATACCGGCCGCGCTCATCGCAAAAACTGCTGCTTTAACACCGTGAGACGTTTCCTCTACACCGTTGCCATAATAAAGATAGAACCCGCTTAGAAGCAGGGCTCCAGTGAAGACAAACCTGATCAGATAGGACACTTGGGATGTGGTTTGGAGGATTCGTCTTGATCCCATCTGGTCTCTCCCTTACCCGAAATTCCGTGAGACTGCCAGCAGTCACTCCCCCGGCAGGGTGGCTTCCATTCGATGACTGCTTGTGGAATAGGAGTTCAGTATATTTGCCCGATTCTCTTTGTCCACGCAAGGGATGGTGGGACCATGGTTTGCACGCGGGAATTCTATGTGGCCTCGTCGAGGGGTTTAGCGGGGTGAGGGGTGGGTCGTTGGGTTAGGGCGGGCTGGGCTGGTCGACGGTGAGGGGTGTAGGTTCCGTGTCTGGGTCGCGGAGTGTCCCCCTCCCTTCGCTCAGGACGAACGGGGAGGGGTGACGGGGGCGGTGGGTTTGTGTGGGCGGTTCGCAGATAGGACTTGCTGAAGTGGCAGGGCCGTGGGTTCCCGCCTTCGCGGGAATGACGGTGGTGGGAGGTGCTGGGTTTAGGGGGTTGTGGGTTGGGATTGGAGTGCGGGCCGTGGGTTCCCGCCTGCGCGGGAATGACGGGTGGGTTGGTGCTGTGCTTAGGGGGTGGTGAGTTGGGATGGAGTGTGGGCCGTGGGTTCCCGTCTGCGCGGGAATGACGGTTGGTGGGGAGGGTGCTGGGCTTAGGGGGTGGTGAGTTGGGATGGAGTGTGGGCCGTGGGTTCCCGCCTGCGCGGGAATGACGATTGGTGGGGAGGGGTGCTGGGCTTAGGGGGTGGTGGGTTGGCGTGGAGTGTGGGCCGTGGGTTCCCGCCTTTGCGGGAATGGTCAACGGGTGGGTGCCATGGGGGGAGGAGAAGCCACTTCCTGCCTCGGGGCTCTGTCCTTCGACTTCGGGAGCGGGTTGCACATCCAACCTTGTGCGGTCGGATGTGCAACCCGCTCCCTTCGCTCAGGACGAACGGGGGGGAGGGGATGGACGGGGGAAGGGGTGTCGTGGGAGGCGGAGGCTGTCCGGTATACGGGGTCAGGACTTGCTTGAAGGGGAGCGGTGGTTCTTGGACCAGTGCGCCAAGCTCTCCCAGTTGCCAGCTATGAGGGCCTCTTTCTTCGCCCGTGTCCAGCCTTTGATCTGTCTTTCACTGGCCAAGGCTTCCTCTCTGGTGGGAAATTCTTGGGTGAAAACCAGAGTCACAGGACGGCGGCTTCGGGTATAGCCCTCAAAATCTCCCGTTTGGTGGGCCGCGAGACGCGCTCCCGGAGTCTCGGTGTGGCCCGTGTAGTAGGAGCCGTCAGAGCAACGGAGTATGTAGACGTAGAAGCTCATGGTCCTACTCTGTAATCAGACTAGAGAGTAGCGGAGGGGTGCGTCAATAGACGGATGTCATGGGGGGTTGGCACCCGCAGAGGTGTATTAGTCCCCAGCCACGGCTTGGGGCGCTGGCACCTCGACCTCTATGGGCGCGAAGGTGATCGACAGGAGGGCGGGCCAGTCATCGCCTGACTCGGCGAGACTCTCCTCTTCCTCTCGGCTGAGGGGCTGGCAATGGTATGCCATGGCGTCTTCCAAGGTCATCCCTCCTTCGGGCAAAGGGTCACCATCTTCCAAAGTGCTTTCGAGGTAGAGAGTCACTGCTTCACGAACCATATCCTGTATCTCGTCCCATGTCTTGCCGGTGCTTATGCAGCCGGGCAGTTCCGGGAGATAGGCGCAGTAATTGTTTGGCAACTCTTGGTAGACGACCACGTACGTCAGCTTCATTGGCTCCTCCCTCGAAGCCCCGCCTGCCTCAGAATGCTGATCCAAGTCTTGGGGTGCAAGTCGTCGCTAGGATGTCCGGGGATGATAACATTGCCCGGCTTGGTAGGGTGTTTGTAAACGCGGTGGCTCCCGCCTGTTCTCGATGGTCGCCATCCGTCGCGTTTCACGATACGTATTGCCTCCCTCACCTTGTGCACATCCCCCATCCTACTGGGTGTGCGCCATCGACGCCAGAAGCTCATCTCATCTTGGCGTGGCACCCATGACATCTACCCTTTGACAGTGGGCGAACGGACGTTCTAGGATGTTTACACGGAGGCGACGGCGAGTGGGTTGATGGGATAGGGAGGCCTCCGGTGCATGAGTGGGACGGACCCCTCGGAACTCGGACTATGTCCGGGGAACAGGGGTCCGTCTCCTTTTTGTTGTGGAACAGGTGCATTAGAGATGGGAGGTAGATGGGAGATGAAGTTGACTGAAACGGGGACTGAAGGGATTGCGGGGCAGGGTGAAAGCCAGTGGGAGGCCCAGATGCAGGAGCAGTTGCTGGAGGCCTTGGAGGACTACCGCCGTGGCATTGCCGATGCGCCCTGCGTGTTCAAGTGGAGCGTGCTGGGAGCAGTCGCCACAGCCGCGGAGGCCGATTGGCAGAGGAAGGAGCTTGGCGACGAAAGCAGTCCCATGACCTTCGTGGCCTCCACCGAGGAGGTGGACCGGCATGGGGATGTGGTGTCGGTGGCTGGCTGGAAGCTGGACGCTTACCGCAAGAACCCGGTGTTCCTGTGGGCGCATGACTACGCTCGGCCTGCCATCGGGCGGGCGACGCAGGTGTGGACGGCATCATCAAGAGAAGCGGGGAGTGGGGCGGGCGGGGGGCCGGCCCTGATGTCTGGGGCGCTGCTGGTGAAGGTGGAGTTTGCGCCGACGTCGTTTGCGCAGGAGGTGGCTGCCTTGTACCAGGGCGGGTACCAGAAGGGGGTGTCGGTGGGATTCCGGCCGCTGCGGTATGAGGAGAGGCGTCATCCTCAGACGGGCAAGTTCCTGGGGATACGGTTCACGGAGCAGGTGCTGCTGGAGGTGAGCGCTGCCCCGGTGCCTGCCAACGAGAACGCGGTGCGGCGGGGGTTGTGGGGCGGCGGGGTGCGGGTAGCAGCGCATCCCGAGGAGGCCAGCATCGAGGGGCGTGTCGCCGTGCTGGAGCGACGGGTGGGGGAGTTGCAGGGGAGTGAGGGGACTACGCGGCTGCCGCAGTTGTTGGAGGTGTTGAGGGAGGCTAGGGCTGGGCCGTAGGGGGATTTCCACCCCCATCCCAACCTTCCCCCTAAGGGGGAAGGGCTTGGCGGGCGGTTTGGTGGTCGGAGGGGTGTGTTGCTGTTTGGGAGTTGTCCTTCGACTTCGAGGGTGGGTTGTACATCCGACCTCAACCGGCCGGATGTACAACCCACCCTCTTCGCTCAGGACGAACGGGAGGGGGGAATAAGTGGGGGACGTGCTGCCCGCCGCGCTCACACTCTGCTCAGGACGAACGGGAAGGGGGGAAGGGAACGGGCACGAGGACTGTCTCGGAATCGAAATAACAACACGAAATCGATAGGACAGATGCAAGGGAGAGAGAGATGAATATGGCGACGCAAGACTTGGAGGTTATCAAGAGTGAGGTGGCGGGCATACGCGACTTCTACCAAGCGCGCATGGACGCCGAGATTCCGCCCATCCGGGAGGAGGTGCAGAGGATTGTTTCCCAATTGGGTCGGATGCAGGACTCGGCGAAGGAGGGGCAGAAGAGGGGCATTCTGGCGAAGTATGTGGAGAAGGGCCGCCCGCGGGTGCCCTTCGGCAAGTACGAGGGCATGGACCTGCTGGATTTGGCCTGCGTGCGCAGCCTGCTGAACTCGCAGATGAGGCAGCCGATGGGGTTGAATCCACGGATGCTGGAGGAGTGGCAACTGAACTTGAAGGCTGCCATGGACAGCACCACTGCTGGGTCGGGGGATGAGTTGGTGCCGACGCAAGAGGCGGCGGCGCTGTGGCTGGACGTGAACCTCGAAACCATGGTGGCGCCGCTGTTCTCCCGCACTGAGATGCCCTCCGACCCCTTCGACATCCCTCTGCAGTTGGGAGACGTAAGCTGGTACCCCGGCACGGAGAACTCAGCCGTCACCGGCTCGGCTCTCGCCACGGCCAAGCAGACGCTGACCTCCTACGAGCTGGTGGGGCAGGTGCCTTGGTCCCTGTCCTTGGACGAAGACTCAGTGGTGGCCATGGCCTCAGAGGTGCGGTCGTCGCTGGTGCGCAACGCCGCCGAGGTCATCGACGACGTGCTGCTGAACGCCGACACCACCGCAACCAACAACATCAACGCCGACGGGGCCACCATCTCCAAGAGTGACGTGGGCAAGGGGCACTGGCTGCTAGGGTTCGATGGCTTGGTGCATCTGCCCTTGGTGGACAACACCAGCCAAGCCAACGACCACGACGCCTCCGCCTCGGACAGCATGTTCAACGAGATACGGGGCAAGCTGGGCAGGTACGGGGTGCGGCCCTCGGAACTGGCGTACGTCATGGATGTGGACACCTACATACGCAGCCTCAGCATCACCAACTTCCGCACCTTGGACAAGCTGGGCCCCAGTGCCACCCTGCTACAGGGGCAACTCGGTGCTGTGGAAGGCATCCCGGTGCTGGTATCGGAGCAGATGGCATCTGCGGATGCCGACGGCAAGGTGACAAGTGGGGGCAACACGAGCAACACCGGTCGCCTGCTCATCACTAACCGCACCCAATGGCGCGTGGGCTTCCGGCGGGAGCTGACCATCGAGACGGAGCGAGATATCCAGAAGCGCCAGAACATCATGGTGGTGAGCATGCGTATCGCCTTCGCCGAGCGCACGGGCTCGCGCTCCAGCGCCACCCACACCGCCCTGCAATACAACATAACCGACGCCCCGTAGGAGTACGTCTGAAGCACCCTGGACATCACCGCCCCCCGTCCTTCGACTTCGGGGGTGGGTTGGACATCGGCCTCAACCGGTCGGATGTCCAACCCACTCTCTTCGCTCAGGACAAACGGAGAAAGCGCTGACAGGAGTAGATCATGGCCAACGCCTACGCCAACCTCAAGACAATCAAGTCGGTTTCCCTGCTGGACATTGCTGGCAGCAGCCACGACAGCCGCTTGCTGGAGCTGCTGGAAGACGTCTCCCGCTGGGTGGACCAGCATTGCAACCGCCACTTCTTCTCGTTGCAGGCAACCCGCGCCTTTGACGTGGAAGGCGTCAGCAGCCGGATACTGGTGCCCGACCTCATCCGGATCACCGCACTGAAGAGCGATTCAGATGGGGACAATCGCTTCGAGACGGCGTGGGCTTCCGGCGACTACCGGCTGTATCCCTTGAACGCGGAGCCCAACCAGCCTTGGGGCAGGCCCTATTCGCGCATCGAAGTGGGAAGCGGGGCCGGAGGCCGAGCCGAAGGGCGGCCCCGCTTCCCCGCGGGCAAGAGCGCGGTGCAAATCGCGGGTATGTGGGGCTTCCGCGAGGAGTTGCGCACCTCGGCAGCAGTGGTGGATGGCAAGGGTGTCGACTCATCGGGCGGCAGTTTCGGCGTCAACGGAGGCATGCCCTTCAGCGGAGGCGACACCGTGCTCATCGGCTCGGAACAGCTATACGTCACTGCCGTGGGCACGAACATGCTGACAGTGGTGCGCGGAGTCAACGGCACCCGGGCCGCACATCACGCTGCCTCCTCTGCTGTCCAAGTCTACCGTTACCCTGCAGGGGTGGCCGAGGCCTGCCTTGTGGAGACAGCCCGAATGTGGAAGCGCAAGGACATGGCCTTTGGCACGGATGCGCAACTCTATCGGGCTACGGCGAACGGCGACCTTGCGGGCTTGGACCCCGATGTGCGCCGGATGCTGAGCCCCTACCGTCGGCCCGCGGTATAGGCCCGACGCAGGCAAGAATGGCGAATAGGAGGATGAGGTGAAGCTGCTGACTGGGACGATCACCGTGGCCACGGCGGGGGAGAGACAGCGTTTTGCCGCCGAGCCCAAAGAGGCGATCTACACCATCATTTTCAAGGCAAAGAAGGGCAACGCAGGCAACTTTTATCTGGGAGGCGCTGATGTTTCGTCCAGTGCTGGCATGGAGTTGGAGCCGGGCGCCACCCTGCAACTGGAATTTCGCTCGGGCCGGGAGGCAGCCTTGAGCGACTTCTATGGCGACGCTGGCACCAGCGGAGACAAGCTCGACTTCCTAGCGACGGCACGCTAGGACAACCTCCTTGGGCAGGACGTCTCGCTCGCCACTGGCTTGTCCTTCGACTGCGCTATGCCCGCGACTGAGCGGGCATAGCGCAGTCGAAGGACGAACGGATAGCGATGGCCGGGCCTGTTCCCCTCAGGAGGCTCAGCAAAGCAACAGCACGATGGGAGGCGGAACTTGGGAGATATAAGGACATTCGTGGACACCCTTGAGTCGCGGCTGGCCACCATACCGGGGCTGCGCATCTACGACCGGCCTGTAAGCGCGGTGAACGAGTTCCCTTGTGCGATCATCCAAGACCACGACCCGCTGGCGCAGTACACCGTCTCCTCCAACGAGGCGGTGTACTTCCTTACCGTCACCGTACTTCATAGCTCCAACGACATTCGCGAGGCTTGGGAAGGGTTGGAGCCCTACCTTTCAGCCAGCGGCGTCCAGTCGATACGGGCGGCGGTGGACCTCATTGAAGGCGTGGACATGTCGTACGTACACGTCATCTCGTCGTCCAGCCGGCGGCGGATTCAGTATGCCGGGGCGTACTACTGGGGAGCGGAGTTGTTGGTGGAGGGGCGGGCGAGGTTGGGGTAGGGGTGGCCACTTCCATCCCAACCCTCCTCGGTTTGCATCAAAATCGCCTTTCCGGGCCTATGGGTAGTCACTTGCCTTTACAATGAGGCTACACCGCCCCAAGCAGGTAACAGGTAAGGAGAGGGCATTATGAATGACAATATGGACGCAGCCGAACTTGCGGTTTGCATGGAGATCGTAAGCGAGGCCACGCGGGCCATTAAGGAGCCGGGACGCAATGTTACTCTAGCCATTACCAATGAGACGGGCCACGTCACCACGTTGCGTTTTGGGTCACTCACGTTGTATGTCTATCGTGATGGCAGCGGGATAGACATACAGGCACGTGGGTCAGGAATCAAGCGTTATGAAGATACTGGGGAGTTTGCGGCTCTATTGCGGGAAAGTGACGAGAAGGCACTAGATGATTTGCGAGATATAGATAGCGCCACTTGGGTGTCGTTGGTATCCGAGGCCTTGGGCGAGGCCAAGTCAGATCCAAGTTGCTGATGCGGAGGCACCTACGGCTTCCTGAGAGTGCTTCGGAACCTTAGTTAATTCGAATGTCCATTCTATTGACATGGTATAGACTCTGTGACAACATGCTGTCGCGCAGGGACTATACCCTCGCTGGGGCCCCTGATGGGACTCGAACCCACGACCTCCCGCTTGGCAAGCGGGCGCTCTATCCACTGAGCTACAGAGGCACGAGGAGAGGGTCTCTCGAAGGCTGAGGGCCGTAACCCCTCAGCCTTCTCTTTTACCAGAACCGCTACATTGTCGCACTTAGGCTATTTGGGATGTCAACCCCTGGACACCCGACTACGATGCCCCTCTTTAAACGTGTGTATGATTCTTGAGATCCCCCTCAACCTAGATATGGCGTGGGCTAGCGGGTATCGGATGTCGTGGTATACTCGCGCGCATGTTGTTCTGGCCTACCCGCCGGTCCCGCCCGGCACCAGTATACGCGGGGGGTCGATAGCGTGGGTTGTCCCCTTCTGATGTTCCGGCCTCTTGCCAGCATGGTTCTTGGACTAGTCGCCTTTCTTGCCTTCTTCGCTTACCTGTTTTTCAATCTTGTCGATGGGCACGTTCTGTCGACGGACTTCTACGCTGAGGCCCTCTCCGAGAATGAAGTATACGCGCGCCTCTACGACGAGGTACTGGTGGACCCCGCCTTGGAAGACGAAGCCAAGGAGCTGTTGGGAAACGTGGACGTGCCCCAAGAGGACGTGGCCGCCGTCGCGAAGCGGATCATGCCCCCTGCCTATCTGCAACAAGAGACGGAGCGCACCCTTGACGGCCTGATCCATTACTTGAAGCGGGACACCGACGACCTAGACCTATACATCGAGCTAGCCGAGCCTCTGGAGAACGCCAGCAAAGAATTGGTGGTGTATGCCGAGAGACGCATCGACGAGATCGAGGTGCAACTGGTTGAACAGATCGATGTCGCGCAGGCCGATGACCCGGCGCAGCGCAGCCCTGACCTGGAGCTACCCATTGACCCCTCCAGCCCCTTGCCCGACGCTGGCGAGCTGGCGCAGCAAGCCCTTGAGACGATCCGAGAGGGTGGGGCAATTCAAGTCGAACAGATAGAGCTGGAAACTGAGGAAGACTGGGCCAAGTATTGGGAAGATACCCTGCGCGAGCTGGAACGGGGCCAACTGCCCAGCCAAGTCCCTTCCCTTGCAAACGTAAACGTGGAAGAGCGGCTGGAAGGCTACGACCTCGCCTTGGAGGAATTGCACAAGGCAGCCGATGTACCCCAAGAGGTGCTAGATGCTCTGGACGACCCCGAGACTGACGGGGCTATCCGTGAGGCGTTGTCCAGCGAAGATCCTCTTGAAGAACAGGAGGCCATCAAAGGGGCGTTGAAGGCGGCCAGCAGAGGTGTCTTGCCACCACTGATTGACGATACCTTGGACGACGTGCGCCGCGAGTTGGTCACCCCTGAAGGCATGGTCTGCAAAGACGTGCCGGAAGGTGGCGATCTGTCGCGCTGCACCCGCTACGACCTGCTGGAGCTGGTCGACGGAGACCTAGAGGGCAGCGAGGGCTTGGACGACTCGCGGGACGGTATACGCTTGTTCAGCAGCTTGGGGGGGTGGCTTCCTCTGGTAGTCCTAGCAGTAGCATGCTTGGGCATCATTGCTGTGAACGTGCCGCGCGTAGTCTCGATATTCCGCTGGCTGGGAATTGTGTTGAGTCTTACTGGCTTGTTCTACCTGATTGTGGGCATGTTGGTTGGCTCAACGGTGGCCGACAGGCTGGACTCCGCGTTGCAGGATGCTTGGATAGAAGCCGATGCCCCCGAGAGTTTGCTGCCTATCTTCTCCGACGTGACCTCCCACATGGCCGACAGCTTGTCACTAGCCCTGACCTCGCCCTCCGTGATTATGATGATTGTGGGGGTGCTATTCTTCATCACCTCCCTCTTCATTCGCAGGATACCCATAGTCAGCCGGATACCCTTTCTCGGCTCGCTGCTTGGCTGACAACATTCTCCTCAGGCCTTTCGATTTTGGCCGGGGCTGGGAAAAGGCAGGGGACTACCGATAACCGAAAGGCCCTACCTCCGGCTGACAAATTGGTTGACAACGGGCGGGGGCGCGGGATAATGGCGGCGAATTCCATCTGCTAAGGGAGGGCTCTTATGAAGGACGATTACACTCTGTTGGTGGGAACCGTGCAGGCCAGTATATGGCGAAGCGACGACGGCGGCGATTCGTGGACGCGGGCCAAGGGCGAGCGTCCGAGGTTGCCTTGGAGCGAGTTGCAGTGCTTTGACTTGGCAGTGCATCCCAAGGACCCCAAGGTGGTCTACGCGGGCACGAATGACGGCGTCTATCGCAGTGACGACCGTGGGGCCAGCTTTGAGAGGCTGGACTCGGCGTTGAACGACTACGATGTGTGGTCGCTGGCTATCGACCCTGTGAACCCGGACAACATCTATGCTGGGTGCCGGCCTGGGGCGGTCTTCCGGACACGCGACGGTGGGGCTCACTGGGAGCATACCGCAGCCGAGTTCGCCGAGTACTGCGCTAACGTGAGCGTGCCCCGAGTGCTGACGATGGCAGTGGATCCCTCGGACCCGCAGAAGATATGGGCTGGGGCTGAGGTAGACGGTGTGCGTCGCAGCATCGACGGCGGGGAGACTTGGACGCGAGTGGAGTCGCTGGAGGAGCCGGACATCCACTTCATTGCGGTCAGCCCTGGGTCTAATGGTAACCCGTCCAAGGTCATCACCAGCACTGCCCCTGAGGTGTACTTGAGCACCGATGTTGGCGAGAGCTGGAGTACCGTGGGGGCGCGGGAGAACTTCCCGATGACCTTCTGCCGTGGTCTGGCCGTGAAGCCCGATGACCCGAACACGGTGTTCATCGGCAACGGCAATAGCTTCATCGGCGACGACGGCACGATCCTGCGGTCGCGGGACCGTGGGGAGACATGGGAGAACCTGAATGTGCCGAAGCCGAACTCACCGATGTGGGTGTTCGCGGTGAATGCTGCCGACCCGGACCTGATCATTAGTAACAGCCACTACGGCGAGATTTTCATCAGCGAGGACACGGGCGACAACTGGAACAAGCTGGACCGGGAGTTCAGCGAGATCCGGTCGCTGGCTTGGACGCCGAATTAGGGGTTCGCAAACAAGAGGCGTGATGGAAGAGGCCGGGGTGGATGCCCCGGCCTCTTGTTCTCCTCGACTTGACAAGCACATCCGAGAAAGAGGCAGAATAGGTGGGAATCCTTGGGCCGTCATATCGCCGGTTGGCACTGGTGATGTAGCCCCAGCCTTGGTTAAGTTGGATGTTTGGGGGGGCTTGATGGCAACGGGTGAGTACGTGACCCACCAAGAGCTGGTGGTTGTATTGGAGGGCTTGGCTACCAAGGAGGACTTGGAGCGGTTTGCCACCAAGGAAGACTTACAGCAGCTGGAGGACAGGCTGGATGCGAAGTTCGCCAGCAAGGATGACCTACGACGGATGGAGGACAAGCTTGATGCCAAGTTCGCGGGACTCTATGCGCTTATCCGAGACTACCTATTGAATGACTTACAGAGGGATGACTGGGACGGTAGAAACGGAACGCCATAGGTAAGCTGGACCGGGGGTTCAGCGAGATCCGGTCGCTGGCTTGGATGCCGAATTAGGGTTCGCTTAAAAGAACGCGTAAAGAGAGGGGCCAGTGCGCATCACACTGGCCCCTCCAACTTGTCCACTGAAGACGCTCAATGCGCCTAAATGCGGTCAGCTACCTGCCGTCCCGAGCTAGGAGTAAGCCGATCTTTTCCAGTACCTCGTCTATTGAATCTGCAGGCAATGAGGCCACGACTTCCGCGTTACGAGCCCGCCAGTCCAAGCTCTTGACTTGGTCGGCCAGTATGACTCCCCCAACCTTGAGGCCCGGCGGTATGACAACCTCGAAGGGATATCCCTTGACTTGGCGGGTGATCGGGCTCAATAAAGCGAGACCGACCCTTCCATTGTAGGCTCCAGGCGAGAGAACAAGAGCAGGCCGCCGTCCGGCCTGCTCGCTTCCGGCCTGCGGATTGAAGTCGATCCATACAGCGTCGCCGCGCTCCGGTACGCGCTCAGACCTCACCACACTTCGCGCCGCGTCGATGGGCCTGTGTCAACTTCACCGTGCCGATTGTCCGCGGTGACACCTTCCAGAAGGACATCCAAGCTCACCGTAGGCCGCCTCACCGGTTGAATGGTCAAGGTATTGTCCTTGGCCGTGATGTTGACCGGCGAGTCGGGTTCCAGCCCAAGTTGGCGTGCCAGAGTCTGAGGTATTCGGACGGCAAGGCTATTGCCCCATTTCCTGATGCGAGTCTCCATCGGTTTCATGCTCCTAACGTATATACATATGTATATATAGAGTTCGGTCACCTCTGTCAATCCAACCTCTAAGTTGGAACACAGGTGAAGGAGCGAAGGTGAACAAGAGGACAGAGGTAGGTGGCGCCAGTCCGTTCTTGTGCCAGAGCTTGCTGCACCAATCATGCGGGAGTTCAGCGAGATACGGTCGCTGGCTTGGACGCCAAATTAGGGTCAAACAACAGAAGGACGCAAAGAAAGGGGCCAGCGCGTCGCGCTGGCCCCTTTCTGTTTTGGTCGTTGCTATCGAGGTGTTAGCGCCTGAGGGACGTCGGCCAGGCCTCAATGGCAAATCGACGGCCTAGACCTCGCTCAATCTCACGCCATTTCGATTCTTCATCGAATGTGATGAACGTTATGGCCTCGCCGGCGCGGCCCATGCGGCCAGTGCGTCCGACACGGTGGGTGAACAGCAACTCGGAGTCCGGCAGGTCATAGTTGATGACTTGGCCGATAGACTCGAAGTCCAAGCCTCTGGCGGCCACGTTTGTGGCGACTAGGATCGACGCGGCGCCGGAACGGAAGTCCGTCATCACGCGTTCACGTGCGGTCTGGCTTAGATTTCCTTGGAGCGCGCCTACGGGGTAGCCCAATGAAATGAGCTTCTCGGCCAGCTTCTTGACCCCGTGCTTGGTCTTGCCAAAGACGATAGTGGGGGCATCTTCGTCTCGCCGGTCGAGCAACGTCCGCAGGGCATCCATCTTGTCAGTCTTCCGGATAGTGTAGACCAGATGCTCCACGGAGGGAGGCGCTTGCATACCGGCATCCACTGCCACTGTTACGGGCTCCCGCAGATGCTTACCGGCGGTCTCGGCAACCCACGCGGGAATTGTCGCCGAGAAGAGCGCAGTCTGACGGTCGCTTGGCGTCCGGCTTATGATGGCTTCGACGTCGTGGGCGAATCCTCGATCCAGCATCTCGTCGGCTTCGTCCAGCACGAGAAATTGCACTGACCTCAGGTCGAGCGACCCTTGCCTGAGATGGTCCAACGTCCGGCCCGGAGTGCCTATGACAACTTGGGTGCCTCTTTTCAGTGCCGTGTGCTCGGGCTTCAGAGAACGTCCGCCGTACAGCAAGGTCACGCGGAGTTTACTCGAAGAGGCAAGGGCTTCTATGACTCCGGCCACTTGGATGGCCAGTTCACGGGTGGGCACCAGCACGAGGGCTTGGATGCGCTGGACCTTCGAGTCGCACCGCTCTGTCAGGGGCACTGCGAACGCCAAGGTCTTGCCGGACCCAGTGCGCGCTTGGCCAATCAGGTCTCGTCCCGCCATGAGATGGGGGATGGCCTTCTGCTGAATGGGCGTGGGCTCTGTGATGTTCATCCAGGAAATCACTGCTTTGGTCGCGGGCTTCAAAGGCATCTCAGAGAATAGGAGATCATCCGCAAAATCGGTGGGGGGGGTGAGGGCGGTCGGCGCGGTATCGACGCTTTGCTCCTTGTGGGTACGGGGCTGGCTCGGGTTTGTGCTGATGCTCGCGTTCATGGTGGAGTGAAGCCCCTGCCGACGGGACTTGAAGCATGGCTGGCAATACACGGGCTTGCCTTGGGTGGGGCGGAACGGGACGGTTGTGGACATGCCACAATCATCGCAGATGGTCTGGTGACCGGTACGGGTGGTGGGGCGTACTGGGGCGGCTGTATAGCTAGAAGACATACGAGAACGGACTCCCTAAATTAGAATTGCAACACAGGTGAAGCAGCGGAGGGTGAACAAGAAGAGAGAGGGAAGGAGGGGCCGGTCCGTTCTTGTGTCAGGCCTTGGTGCAGCAATCATGCGCTGGTTGCATTATAGAGCAATGTGACGAAATGCGATACGGCGGAGGGGAGATGTCTACTTCATAGTTGTCGGTCGTCATGCGGCGCCCAGCCCTGAGACGCCTGCTCCACCAACAATGGCAATGGCAATGGCAATTTTGCGTGGCATTGTTCCCATCCCGGTTGTTGCTATGGCCTCCGTCGGTGCCGGTTGAGGGTGCTGCTCTAGAGGATCACGGGTCATCTCGCGTGATGGCGTATCGCAGGATGTTTTCGGGGACACCGCGCTTTAGGGCGGCGTGGCGAAGCGGGCCTTGGCGCCTGTATCCCAGTTTCTCCAGTACGCGGATGGATGCGCTGTTGTTTGTCCTGACTTGGGCTTCGATACGGACTAGGGCGAGGGTCTCAAACGCGTAGGTTGTGACCACCTGCAGGGCGGCGGTCATGATGCCACGGCCCCAGAAGGGCTTGCCCAGCCAGTAGCCGATTTCTGCGGAGTGGCTCGGGCCCCTCTGACGGAAGGTGAGACCTATGCGGCCGATGGGGCCTTGCGGATCACAGATCGCGAAGTGTTTGGCGGGGTCTACGCCGGACTGCTGGGCTACCCAAGCCTCGGCATCAGCCATGGTGTAGGGGTGGGGAAAGTGGTCGGATAGGTTCTTCCAGACGTCGTCGTCGCTGGCGAAGGCGATGAAGCGGTCGTGGTCTCCGGTGTGCCAGGCGGTGTGCCAGTCCTGGAGGGAGAAGGTGGTGTGGAGGAGGATGTTCATGTGAGAGTTACTGGGGTATTCCTGTTGGAGAATGCAAGCATGAGCTGGGTGAGTGGAAGGTCGAACCCTTCTTGGGTGAGCCCGTGTCATCAGTATAGAATATATGGTGGCCACGGCGGAAGGTAAAGCCATGAAAGGTTGAACAGCATTATGCATCTGGAACAACTGACGGATGATGATGGCGTCTGTGTGAGGTGCGGGCACGAGAAACAGCAGCATGTTGTCCGGGTTCGCGGTGACAATGTTATCTCGAGGGTTGAGTGTGAAGAATGCCCCGGCAAGAAGATGCGTGGATATGAGTCAACGGAGCATATCAATCATCGCGAACAAACCATCGATATTGAGGAGCGATATCTTGTCGAACATGAAATTTCGCAGGCCTGCTGGACTCTAGCTGGATCGCTGGGACCACCTACCGAATGGTCAGCGGCTAAGCATTGGCGAATCGGTACTGATTCGGGGTTCAGACGCCGACTCGTTGAAGACGTGATTGATCCAAGGAAGGAGAAGGGGGCGTTTGCGAGATTACAGCAAGAAATATGCTCTGGTTGTCAGTGGGAATTGCCTGTCCACGCTCTTGAGATAGATCACATTATCCCCAAATCTAAAGGTGGGCGCGATCAAGCCAAGAATATTCAACTACTCTGCTCTCATTGCAACAAAACCAAAGGCAATCGAGATATGAAATATCTCCGGTGCCGGCTGGTTAAGAAGGGTATTGTCAGAGCCGAGAACGCAACTTGAAGGAGATCACCCTACAATAGGGAACCTCGGTCCAGCCATGGTTCCGTTGCTATTGGCGCTGAAGTGATCTGCGTAGACGAGGGAATGGGGCACAAGGTCTGTGCCGACTTTGGGCGTGTTCGACATCGTTTCAAGAAAGCTTGGGGTGGTGCCTACGGCAGGCGAGTGCCAACGATTGCTCCAGGGATGCCGTGGATCACGCTATTTGTGATAGTTCTCGCAGTGTCCGCCAAGGTATCAAATCCAACAATGGTAATGTCAGATCTACTGAGATTCTCCAAACGTAGTACTGCCTTCTGCCCGGCGTCTAGCGATGACTCGCGACCAACAACCACTAATCCAGCCGGACGAGTAAACTCAGGAAAAGTCTCTGACGCTGCGGTGAGATGGGTGCGCAAGAACTCCTGATATTGGAGAACTTGCGTAATTGCATGTGTTGCATCGGCACTTAGTTGATAGTTTCGAGTAACTAACCGTTTGGCAGGCGTCTCAATCTCTACGATCACATAACTGTTATCGTATGTGCGTATAATGAAGTCGGGCTCCAATTGGCCGTGGAAATCAGGCTTAACCCAAACTTGGAAAGCCCCCGGATCGAGCAAGAGGGGATGCTTCTCGAAAAAACTCTGGAATGATGGCTCGTCGTCATCTGCTCCAGTCAATAAGCCCTCGTACGCTGCTAGGACCCTAGGGCCGACTGCGATGGATCTCAGGGCGAATGCGTGAATCAGGTTCCTTACTGCACCTTGATCCTGAACAGCGAGCCACGTCAGAGACGCTCCGGCGGAAATGGTCGCGTGGGTGTCATCTTCTAGGCTGAGCATCAGTTTGTGCAGGTGGCTTCGGGCCTCCACGCGTAGATCGTCCCAGTCACCAACCGCACGCGACACAGCTTCCGGGACTTGGCTATCAGACAGAAATAACCCAATTGATTGTGGGGGTTGGCCCTCGGACGTACTAGCCAGCAACCGAAAGGCCAACGAGACGTTCTTGGAGGTCGGTTTCTCTAGAGCATTCTCAATGAGTGCCTGCAGTCCGTCCTGCCTCCACGCCAACAGGCAGTACGCCGCAGGGGCCTTAAAGCTCAAGTTGTATGTGTTTCCTCCATACATATCGCGGGCTAGGAGTTGTACTGCAAGCAATCCATCGTGGTTTCCAGCCGTGACGCAATCAACTAGAAGGGTCGATAACGCGGCGGGTAGAAGGATCGATAACGCGGCAGGTCCGCCTCCGTCAACAAATTCCCTTGCCCGGTCAACT
The DNA here is from genome assembly GCA_965263155.1 of Dehalococcoidia bacterium. Classification (GTDB taxonomy): domain Bacteria; phylum Chloroflexota; class Dehalococcoidia; order Lucifugimonadales; family JAAXIE01; genus JAAXIE01. Next base: position 3,033,823 of record OZ253586.1, on the reverse strand, counting down.
AAAGTCATTGGGTCAACCTCCCTCCTACGACAGCTGGTTGCAGCACAACAAGGAAGTATCTCAAAACACCTGGATGGAATCCATCTCAGGCTGCGGGTAGACGGGTGATACGTTGTGAGGTGAGAAATAGTACCCTCCTGTGGTACGTGGAGTAGGCCGAGGAGCAGGACGGGTGCGTGTTGGGGGTTAGGCTTGGCAGCAGGCGGCGTGGCAGGTGCGGAGGCCGTAGAGGCAGCTGGGGCAGAAGCAGACTTGGGGTGCTTGGTGTTCGTGGTCTTCGTCGTGGTCGTGGTGGCCGGAGAGGTTTTCCCTGCCCTCTTTGAGGAAGAAGGGGACTAGGAAGAGGGCTGAGACGGGGTCGGCCCACCACCATGAGAAGAGGGTGTTGAGGCCGAGGCCGACCAAGATGGTCAGGTCTTGGAGGTCGCAGAAGAGGCTTTCCATGGCCTCGGCTCGCAACGCGCGGGACTGCATGCGGGTGGCGATGCGCATCTTGGCTATGTAGAGAGCGGTCATTACGACGGCGCTTGCAACCACAATCCCAATGGCCACAAGGCTGGGACGCGGCTCGGGCAACCATCCGAGAAGGTTAGCGCCGGAATGGATGACAATGTAGGCGGCTAGGAGGAAGAAGCTGAGCCCCAGCAGCCTTTGTGCCCGTCTCTCGGCGGCCTCTGACTCCAATTCGTCCCGTTCTGTCTTCAACCGCCACACGAGGACCGCACCAGCGAGAAACTCGACGATGCTGTCTAGGCCGAAAGCGAGGATGGCCACGCTACCGGACTGGATGCCTGCCCACAAAGAGACCCCGGCCTCTAGCAGGCTCCACAGCAGACCGACAAGCACGAGAACCAGAGCTGTTCGGCGAAGGGCGTCGGCTTCAGGCACTAGGGATGATTTCTCCTTCTGCGAGTGAGTGCCATATTAGCATTGACTTCGGGATTCTGGGGCCGCGAGCCTGAGTATGGTGTCTGCGGGGGATGGGCGGTATCACTGTAGAGCGAAGATGTTCAATCCCTTGTTCACGACGAGGGATACGGGGAGGAACACCGGACTCGGACTGAGTCTTGCCTATGACGTAGTCCGGGAGCACGGTGGCGACATCCATGCGGAATCGGAGCCCCGAAGGTACACGGAGATAAAGGTGCTGCTGCCAAAAGCACCCCGGCACACAGGAAGGGGGGGTCTCTCTGGCATCCCAGAGCCAACTGGAGAGAGGTGTGACCTCCGCTTAGTCCTCTGGCTGAAGGCGAACTGGGTGAACGCGAAGTTCGTACGTGCGCTGCCGGTCCATTCGCTGCTGTGGCTGCGTTATGCTCCATCGACCTCGATGACGCAGTCGCAGATGACGGCGGTGTTGCTTGGGAGGACGGCCATGCCGGGGGCGGAGCGGGCGTGCTGTCCCCGTTCGCCATAGAGGGCGACGAAGAGGTCGGATGCGCCGTCGACCACAGCGGCTTGATCGGTAAAGGCGGGGTCGCTGTTGACCATGCCGACCACTTTCAGGATGCGGGTGACGCGGTCGAGGTCGCCGAGTTCCGCTTTCATGCGAGCCAGCAGGTTCAGCGCGGCCCAACGGGCGGCTTCGTAGCCCTGCTCGAGGGTGAGGTCTGCGCCCAGCTTGCCGGCTATGTGCTCGCCGTTGGCGCGACGCGAGCCCACTCCTGCCATCCACATGATGTTGCCGCTGCGGGTCACTGGCAGGTACGTGCCTATTGGGTCGGGAGGCTGGGGGAGTTCGTATCCGAGTTCTGCCAGCTTGGTTTCAACTAGCGTCATGTTTGGCCTCTGCTTCTTTCGAGTCCTTTACCTTTGCAATTATTAACGGCACACGTTAATATCAAGTGTGATGGACCGCTTCAGGGACGATGACGCTGAGCGGCTCTTCAGTGGACAGTTGGTCCGTCACCTTCCATCGGACATCCAGAGACGGGCCCGAATGAGGTTGCAGCGTGTCGTGGCGGCGACGAGGTTGAGTGACCTGATGATACCGCCCTCTCATAGGCTGGAAGCACTGCGAGGAGATCGGACAGGCCAGCACAGCGTCCGCATCAACGACCAGTGGCGTGTCTGCTTTATCTGGACAGACCAAGGCGCCATGGAGATAGAAATCACCGACTATCATTGAGGAGAAACGCAATGACCACGGCCTTGCCGGTTCATCCGGGGGAACACTTGGCGGAAATACTGGCAGAACTCGGCATCAGTCCGTACCGACTGGCCAAGGCGATTGGGGTGCCCCCGGTACGCATCCATGACATCGTGCACTGTCGCAGGTCCATCACGGCGGACACCGCTCTGAGAATCGGTCAGGCGTTGGGAATGACTCCCGAATTCTGGCTGAACCTCCAGCGTATGCATGACTTGGACGTGGCTCGTAGCTCCACCGACACCACCAGCATCGAGATTCTCGTCGACTCCAGCACATGAACCAACGGTGAGCGTTGGGGGGACGCCCTTATTTTGGCTCATGACGCTGTCCGTGCGTTTTCGACGACTTGCTTTACCCCCGAATCAGGCGCCGGATGTGGTCGGGGCTGAGGGGGAGGTCGCGAACCTGCACGCCGAAGGAGGCTAAGGCATGGGAGACGGCGTTGCCGAGGGCGGCGCCGGGGGCGACGATGCCTCCTTGGCCGGCGCCCTTGGCTCCGAGGGGGTTCAGGGGCGAGGGGGCTAGGTTGATGTGCACTGTCTCCACGTTGGGGACGTCCATAGCTGTGGGCAGCAGGTAGTCCATGAGGGTGGTGGCCAGCGGCTGGCCTGCTTGGTCGTAGGCTAGGTCTTCGAGGACGGTGCCGCCGATGCCTTGGACCGCCGAGCCTACTGCCTGCCCCGTGGCCAGCAGCGGATTTATGACTGTCCCCACATCCTCCACCACGATGTAGCGGAGGATGTCCATCTGACCCGTCTCGGCGTCGATGGCTACGTGGGTTGCATGGTTGCCGTAGGCGTAGGGTGTGTTGGGCAGCTTGAAGTAGGTGGTGACGTCCAAGCCCATTTCGCCTTGGTTGTAGCGGCTAGTAGGGGAGGCAAGCTCGAGCACCTGCCCCAAGTCGAGCAGAGGCCCCTCGATGGTGGATCCTACACGGCGGACTTGGCCCTGCACGAACTCCAGTTCAATGGGGTCCACGTCCAAGTAGCCAGCGGCGATGCTCAGGACCTTCTGTCGCATCTCTTGCGAGGCCATGAGGACGGCGCTGCCTGCCAGTACCGTGCCGCGGTCGGCATAGGTGCCTCCGCCGGTGGGCATCAAGTCGGTGTCACCGTGATAGATGGTGACGTAATCCAAGGGCACGCCTAGGCCGTCGGCGCATATCTGGGCCATGCTGGTCTCGTGGCCTTGGCCCATTGTGGCGATGCCGAGGTATACGGCGACCTGATCGCCCTCGGTGACCCGCACCCGGGCGCCTTCATAGGGCGGCCCGGCACCAGTGCTCTTGACGAAGCTGGCGATGCCGATGCCGTGGTACTTGCCCTCGACCAACTTGCCCTGTAGTTCTTTGACATGCTCGTAGTCGATGGCTTCCAAGGTGCGGGCTAGTCCGGTGGGATAGTCACCGCTGTCATATTCCATGGGAGGGAACTCGGGGCGCACCACGCCAACGCGGTAGGGCATGTCTGAGGCCGGGATGAGGTTCTTCATGCGCAACTCAGCGGGATCGATGTCCAAGTCTTCGGCCACCATGTCCACCAGCCTCTCGCGGAAGAAGGCGGCCTCGTAGCTGCCGGGAGCGCGCAGGGTGCCCATGCCCGTCTTGTTGGTGAGCATGCAGAAGAACTGGCAATCGAAGCTGGCGATGCGATAGGGGCCTGTCAGCCCCACGGCGGTGCCGGAGGTAACCAAGCCACCATGGGTACGCACGTAGCCACCCACGTCGCCATAGACCTTGGCCCGCATGGCGAGGAAAGTGCCGTCGCGCCGGGCGGCGATTTCCAACTCGCAAACATGCTCCCTAGAGTGGTTGGCTGAAATCATGTGCTCGCGGCGGTCCTCAATCCACTTGATGGGCCGGCCCAGTTGAATGGAGGCGAAGGGGATTATGAAGTCTTCGGGGTAGAACTCGCCCGTGATGCCGAAGCCTCCGCCCACGTCGCCCTCGATGAAGTGGATGCGGTGCTCAGGCATCTGTAGCAGCGAGGCCAGCACGCCACGGTTGAAGTGGGGCACCTTAGTCTCGCCCCATACCGTAAGCTCTTCTCTGCCCGGATCATAGGAGGCCAGCAGGCCGCGGGTCTCCATGGGTACACCGGTGTGACGGTGGCAGCGGAACTCCTCGCGACGGGTGTATTCGGCGTCGCGGAACACCGCGTCCACGTCGCCGAACCCCACCGTATATTCGGCAGCCACGTTGGTGCCGTGCTCTTGGTGCAGCAGCGACTCGCCGGTGAGGGACTGGCGCACATCCACCACAGGGGGCAGAGGCTCGTAGTCCACCTGTATCGCATCCAAGGCATCCTCGGCGGTGTAACGGCTGTCGGCTACTACGACGGCTACAGGCTCGCCCACATGGCGCACCTTGTCGCGGGCCATGGGGTATTGCAGGAACCGCTCAATGCCAGGCAGCGGGGCCAACCGCAGCGGGATGGGGAGTGGCTGAAGGATGGCTTCCACGTCCTTGTAGGTGAAGACGCCCACCACTCCGGGCATCTCCCGTGCCTCGGACACGTCGATGGAGCGGACGTTGGCGTGAGGGTGGGGGCTGCGTAGGATGGCGGCGTGCAGCAGGTGCTGCGCCTTGAAGTCGTCGGTATAGGTGGCCCGGCCGGTGAGAAACCGGACGTCCTCTTTCCGGGTTATAGGCATGCCGATGTAAGGTTGGGCCAAGGTCTCCTCCTGTAGCGCAGCCCCAAGCCTGCAGAGGTGCCAAGGGGGGGCTTAGGACTGCTTGCTGAGGTTGGCTAGGAACTCGGCGTTGGTGCGATGGTGAGTCAGTCGCTCCAGGATCTTTTCGGTGGCGTCGGCGGCGTTCACATGGTCGGTGGCGACGAGGCCAATCATACGGCGCAGGAGAAAGATGTTCTTCATGGTGGCATCATCGAAGAAGAGCTCCTCGCGCCGGGTGCCGCTGCGCTGGATGTCGATGGCAGGGAAGATGCGCCTTTCGGCCAGCTTGCGCTCTAGGTGCAACTCCATGTTGCCGGTGCCCTTGAACTCCTCGTAAATCACCTCATCCATCCGGCTACCGGTATCGACGAGGCAGTTGGCGATGATGGTGAGGCTGCCACCTTCCTCCACGTTACGGGCGGCGCCGAAGAAACGCTTGGCGGGATAAAGCGCGCCGGGGTCTATGCCACCGGAAAGAGTGCGCCCGGTGGTGGGGGCCGCGAGGTTATAAGCCCGTGTGAAGCGGGTGATGCTGTCGAGGAGGATGATGACGTCGCGCCCAGCCTCCACCAATCGCTTGGCCCGCTCCAAGGCAAGCTCGCCCACCCTACACTGGGACTCCGCATTCTCGTCGAAGGTGGAGCCGAAGACCTCGCCACGGATTGAACGGCGCATGTCCGTCACTTCCTCAGGGCGTTCACCGATGAGAGCCACCATGAGGTGGGCATCGGGGCAGCTTACGGTGGCGCCTCGGGCGATGTGCTTCAGCACCGTGGTCTTGCCCGCCTTCGGTGGGGAGACGATGAGGCCCCTCTGCCCCAAGCCGATGGGCGAAAACAGGTCGATCATACGGGTAGTCAGGTTGTCGGGCGACAGCTCCAACTTGATTTGCTGGTCGGGGAAGATGGGCGTGAGGTTATCGAAGCTGACGCGAGAGCGGGAGTTGTCAGGGTCGAGGTCATTGACGGACTCCACCTTTACCAAGCCGTAGTAGCGCTCGCCCTCCTTGGGCGGGCGCACCAGCCCCGACACCGCGTCGCCGGTGCGCAGGGAGAAACGCCGTATCTGCGACTGGGAGATATATACGTCTCCGGAGCCTGGGCGAATTATGTTCTGACGCAGAAAGCCGTAGCCCTCGTTCATGATTTCCAGCACGCCGCCAGCCATCAAGCCATGATGGTCGGAACAGGACTGCATAACCTTCTGCAACACGTCCTCGCGCCGCAGAGAAGTTAGGGCGGTCCCGTTCTCCAGACCTAGATCGCTGGCAAGGACGATCAACTCGTCCTTGGTCTTGCCGTCTAGGTCCGCGACATGAATTATGGTTTGTGTAGCCACCGGGTCACCCCTTTCCTTATCACCTAAGGGCCTTTAGCACCCGTGTAAGGGTCGCTTGCGAGCCAGTAGAGGCCCGTTGTTGTGTTCACTTTGTGGCCTTGCGCCAGTCTTCGGTAAAGCGCGTCACCCCCGCATCCGTGAGGGGGTGTTTCGTCATCTGCATTAAAACTCCGTAGGGCACCGTGCTTATGTGAGCGCCCGCCTTGGCCGCCATCACGCAGTGCTGCGGGTGGCGGATGCTGGCCGCCATCACCTTGGTCGGCAGTTCGTAGTATCGAAACATGGAGACAATATCGGAAACTAAATCCATGCCTTCATGGCCTATGTCGTCCAGTCTGCCGACGAAGGGGCTGATCACTGTTGAGCCGGCTTGGGCACCCAGCAGCGCCTGATTCAGGGAGAAGCAGAGGGTCTGGTTGATACGTATGCCTTCTTTTGCCAGTACGGAGATGGCCTCGAAACCGGCCTCCGTGCTGGGTATCTTGACCCATGGGTTGTCGATCCAGCCTGCTATCTCCCGTCCCTCAGTCACCATTCGCTCCACATCTTGGGTGACGACCTCAATGGAGATGGGACCGGGTATGATGGCGGCGATCTCCTGGACCGCCTCTTTGTAGCTGCCAGCAGTGCCAATGCCCTCCTTGGCAGCCAGCGACGGATTGGTAGTAACCCCACGCACCACTCCCAATCGGGCCCCACGACGAATCTCCTCGAGGTTAGCGGTATCGAGGAAAATCTCCACTCTCTCCACCTCTTCTCAAAATGCGCCTCTCAAAGGAATGGTCACCCGGCCTAGTGTCAAGTTGCAGCTTCTCGCTCTCATCCCGGGGTTATTAGTCCCACGCTCACTAGTCCCACGCTCATCAGTCCCACGCATATCAACAATTAAAGTGGAAGCTGGGGCTGGGCGCCTTCTCGCAGCGTGTTCTTGGCCGCGCCAATGAACTCGTGGAACAGCGGATGGGGACGGTCGGGGCGCGAGAGGAACTCGGGATGGAACTGCACACCCAACATAAAGGGGTGGTCCTTGACCTCGGCGATCTCCACCAGCTTGCCATCGGGTGAAATCCCGCTGGCAACCAGCCCTGCGCTCTCCAGCGACTCGCGATAGGCATTGTTGAACTCGTAGCGATGGCGGTGCCGCTCCATCGTCTCCTCGGCACAGTAAGCCCGTGCCGCAAGGCTGTCCTGCATGATGCGACAGGGATATAGACCAAGGCGCATGCTCCCGCCCATATCTCGCACCGAGCGCTGCTCAGGCAACAAATCGATAATGGGATAAGGAGTGTCAGGATCGAACTCCGAGGAGTTGGCCCCCTCGAAGTGCCCGCAATGCCGAGCGTACTCGATCGCCATGATTTGCATCCCCAAGCAGAGGCCTAGGTAGGGAATGCGGTTCTCCCGTGCGTAGCGGGCCGCTTCAATCATCCCGTCGGTGCCACGGGAGCCGAACCCGCCGGGTATAACGATGCCACAGGCTTTGCTGAGCAGTCGCTCAGCCCCTACTTGGTCCAACTCCTCCGAGTGGACCCACTGGATTTCTATGTTGCGGTCGTGATGCAGTCCAGCGTGTTTCAGTGCTTCCTTTACCGAGATATAGGAATCGGGCAACTCCACATACTTGCCCACCAAGGCGATGGGTACGCTAGCCTTGGATGACTCCATTCGACGGACCATCTCTGCCCAATCAGTGAAGTCGCAAACGCTACGCGGAAGGTCCAGCGACTCGCACAACAGGTCGCCCAACCCCGATTCTTCCAAGATAAGGGGGACAGCATAGACGTTATCCACGGTCAACAGAGGTATGACTGCTGGCACCTTGACGTCACAGAACAGAGAAAGCTTCTCCTTGATAGACTGCGGGACCTCGTGGTCGCTACGACACAAGATCGCGTCGGGCTGTATGCCACTGGCGCGCAGGTCGCGCACACTGTGTTGCGTAGGCTTGGTCTTGAGCTCGCCAGTGGCGGCAATGTAGGGGAGCAGGGTAAGGTGGATATAGAAGACGTTTTCGCGACCCACGTCGTTGCGCATCTGCCGGATGGATTCTAGGAAGGGCTGGCCTTCGATGTCGCCGACGGTGCCTCCCACCTCCACTACTATGACGCTTGCCCCCGTCTCTTCGGCTAGGGCGAAGATACGCTCCTTGATGTCGTTGGTCACGTGGGGCACAGCCTGAATGGTGCCCCCTAGGAAATCGCCCCGCCTCTCATGCGCCAGCACCGAGCTATACACCTGCCCGGCCGTCAGATTGGACGACCGGGTGAGCTCCAAATCGATAAAGCGCTCGTAGTGACCCAAGTCCATGTCCGTTTCCCCCCCGTCGCGGGTAACGAACACCTCCCCATGTTGGTAAGGGGACATGGTGCCTGGGTCAACGTTGAGGTAGGGGTCGAGCTTCATGACCGATACGGAGATGTTGCGGTTCTTGAGGATACGGCCGATAGAGGCGACAGTAATGCCCTTCCCAATGGAGCTCACGACGCCACCGGTAACGAAAACGTATTTAGTGGCAGTTATCAGGCCGACACGCCCACACTATAGGATGCAGATTCCAGAGGATAACAAGTTAGATTGGCCGCGTATCCAGAGAGAAAGATCGGGGCTCTGTGGAAGGCTCTAAAGTGCGCATGCCTTTAGTCAAGGCTTTGCCATTGTCCTTTGCCACCCCACATATGTCAAGAGCTAGGTTGTCACAAGAGGGACCTTTTCACCTACCGGGAGCATCAAATCCGTAATTGTGAAAAAGTCTCATGGGAAATCTTGCAAGATTTCCCATGAGACTCACAGCGTCTTCCGCATCGAGATGTGCTCGATCCCCGCTTCCATGAAGAGGTTGCCTTCCTCCGCGTAACCGTGTCGGGCGTAGAAGGCCTTCACGTAGGTCTGGGCGTGGAGCATGGCTTGGGTGAGACCCAGCCGGCGGGCTTCCTGCTCCAAGCGTTCCATGATGAGGGCGCCGACGCGCTGGCGTCGGTGGGGCAGGTCCACTGCCATGCGTCCGATCTGCGCCTCGCCATCGGGCAAGATCAGCAGGCGGCCAGTGCCCACCGGCAACGTCCCCAGCAGGGCAAGGGCATGGATGGCGTCAGCATCGGCCTCATCCATCTCCTCCTCCATGGGCACACCCTGCTCATGCACGAACACACGGATACGGATGGCCTTGGCCGCCTCCATCTCCGAGGCGGTCTCTACCAGCTTGACAGTAGTCGCGTTCACGTCCGCCTGCTACGGCGACTTCGCTATCTCGCCGACAGCCGCCGTAGCCTTGTCCACCTCCTCCACGGTGTTGAAGAAGGAGAAGGAGAGACGTACCGCAGGTGGGTAGCTCACTTGGCGACACACGATGTTGTGTTCCTCCCACATCCTGTCGACGACCTGTGGCGGTTCCGCCCCTTCGACGGTGAAGGTGACCAACCCGGAGCGTCCAGGGCCTTCCAAGGGCGAGGTGACTCGTACTCCCGGCACACCGGACAACTGGCGCTTCGACGCGTCGGAGAGACTGAGAATTCGCTCCTCAATGTCGGCTGGTCCTGCGTTCAAGTTGAACTGCACCGCATCCGCGAAACCAGCCCATAGGGGATGGCTGGGATTGGTAGTGGGGAACTTCTCGATGGAGTCCACCTCTACCTCGTAGTTGCCCAGATGATCATGGGAGGACGTCGACCGGCTGGATACGCGCACGGGCGTCAGCTGGGGCACCATGTCTCGGCGAACGAAAAGCCCGCCAGTGCCTGACGGCCCCAGCAACCACTTCTGACCGGAGAAAGAGTAGAACTCGCAATCGAGCTCCCGCATGTCCAACGCAATATGTCCCGCCCCCTGCGCCGAGTCAATCAGCATCAAAATGCCCCGCTGCCGGGTCAGCTCCCGTATCCGCTCCGCTGGCATCCGCAGGCCCGTGGAGTATTGGATGTGTGAGAAGAACACCATGCGGGTCTTGGGCGTTATCGCCGCCTCAATCTGACTCATGATGGAGTCGTGGTCTTCAGCAGAAGCGAACTGAAGCACCTTCACTTGGACCCCAAAGCGGTGGTTCAGCATCAGGGACGGCACCATCACCGACATGTGCTCCAGCGAGCAGACGATGATCTCGTCTCCTTCGTTCCAGTCCAGCCCGTTGAGCACGATGTTCAACCCCTCGGTGGTGCTGGAGGTAAGGACTATTTCCTCAGGAGTGGCGTTGATGAGCCGGGCCGCCTGCTCCTTGGCCTTCACCATGTGGAGCCTGCCAGCGGCGAACACCTCGCGAGTGGTCGGGCCGTCGAAGCTCTCGTATTCCATGCACTCCATGACGGCTTCCACCACGCCCCTTGGCGAGGGGCCCTGCCATCCAGTGTTCAGGTAGGTCAGTCTTTGGCAGGCCGGTATCTGAGCGCGTATCGCCTCTACGTCCACGAAAGCCACCTCCTACAAGAGCCGACCTTTGGGAGTCCGGGAATTGAGGACACCCCCAAAGTTTGGGCCATGATATCACAGACACCTTCGCGTTGACGGGTTACCCTTGCCTAGCTACAATCTGTTTCAATTACAACGTGCGAAATTCGTCATTGACGAAATCGTCATTGGGGAGGCGCCATGGCCTACGAGACCGTCTTGCTGGAACGTGATCAGGGAGTGGGCATCATCACCCTGAACCGGCCAGAGGTGCTCAATGCCATGAACTACCAGTTGGTGGGGGACCTCGACGGTGCTATCACCGAGCTGGAAGAGGATGACAGCATCGGGGCCATCATCGTCACGGGGTCAGGCGAGAAGGCCTTCACCGCTGGCGGGGACATCCACGAACAGCGTACCGACCAGCACCGGCCACCCGAAGAGCTTGCCCAGCGCAGCGAGATACGCGCTGGCTGGTCTTGGCACCTAGCCTCCTGCCGCAAGCCCACCATCGGAGCCATGAACGGCCTCGCCTATGGTGGAGGCGGCGTGTTGTCCACCTCCCTCGACATGCGGGTAGGCTGCGAGCGCACCGTTTTCCGCTTCCTCGCCGCCGCCTACGGTCGTCTCAACACCACTTGGACTCTGCCGATGATCGTTGGCTGGCCCATCGCCAAGGAACTTCTTATGACCGGCCGCCATGTCCAGCCTGACGAGGCTTATCGTCTCAGACTGCTGAACCACCTCGTCCCAGCCGACCAGGTCATGGAGAAGGCCATGGAGATTGGCACCGCCATCGCCGCCCACCGCCCCGAGTCCATCCAAGGCATCAAAATGATGCTGACCGAGGACATTGGCTCCACATGGCGGGACATGTGGAGCCGCGAGAAAGAATACCTCCGTCAAATGGAGTCTTGGACCATCGAGCAGTCCTTCACCGATTTCCTCGCACGCAGGGGAAGGGATTAGGGTCTACGCGCACTAGAGGCGGGTTGATCCAAGGTAGTGGGGGGATCTGATGTTTTCCAGCTCTCCAAGGTAAGATTCGCACACTCGGAAGTTGTCTCGAGCGGACATACTCTATCCCACTACTCCTCCGGGAACTGCGGTATCACATCGCGGGCGAACTTCTCCATGGTGGCAACCAGCGTGTCGATATTCTCCTCGTGGAGGTCAGGCAAGCTGTAGAAGGTGTCCATCACCAAGTGGTGGACACCCAAGTCTTGGAAGCGGCCCACTGACTCCACGATGCGAGGCGCAGTGTCCACCAGAGGCCAGGTCTCCGGGGAGCCGTGGGAGGGCATGGTGACTTCTATACGGTGTCCGGGGGTCTCGTCCATCACTTTCATCGGGTGACGGGCCGCCAGCTTAATGCTGTTGGGGTCGCGTCCGGCCCTCTCCGCCAACTCCCGCAGGCGGGGAATGCTGCGTTCCAGTAACTCGAAGCTGGGGCGCGTCGGGCCCCAAGCGTCGCCCAATTCTGCGGCACGGCGCAGGGAGCGGACGCTACCCCCGCCGACCCAGATGGGCGGATGAGGCTTCTGGTAGGTGGGTGGGTATGACTGGACGCCCGAAAAGTCGAAGAACTTTCCTTCGAAATTCACCGGGTCCACCGTCCAAGCGTGTCTCAAGGCTTGAATCGCCTCATCGGTGATCGCGCCGCGGTCCTCCCACGACGCGTTCAAGCACTCGAACTCACGTTTGGCCACACCGACACCTACTCCGAGAATGAGCCTTCCCTTGGAAAGCTGGTCCACAGTGGCGGCCACTTGTGCTGTGTGCAACGGATGGCGCAGGGGCATGATGACAATGCTGGTGCCCAGTTGCACCCGCTTGGTAATGGAGGCAACGAAACCCAGCACGGTGAACATATCGTAGTAACCCTTGCCGAACCGCTCCACCATGTCGTCGGGCACCACCACATGGTCGCTCACCCATACCGAGTGGAAGCCCATGGCTTCTGCTTCTTGGGCAATGCGAAAGATGCCGTCGGGGTCGGCCACATGCCGATAATGGGGCAGCATCACTCCGAACTTCACCGCGTCACCTCCGAATGTGTAGTTGGGGTCTTGCCGAAGAAAGACCGCGTCAGCAGCCCCGCAGTGGCCCAATACACTACTGGGACCGGGGCTAGGTAGTACTCCACCCTTGGGCCGCTTACAACGGCCCAACCTCCGCCTGCCAATCCCAGCCCGGTAGCCGTGATTACGCCAGCGACTGCGAACAACGCTATCGCTGAGGGCGTGTGGAAGGTAGCCACCAGAGCTGCAGCCGTGCCCACTATGGCTCCGATGGCGACAATGTTCCGGAAGATGCCTTGCAGCCTCTCAATGGATTCCAACTCCTCCGTGCTGTAGGTGTTGAGGCCGATGGACGTTGCGACGAGAAAGCTCATCACCAAACCGTACAAACCAATCAAGCCGCTGAAGGCCAAGCCCAGCCGCCTCTTGGTGAACGGCAGCCTACGGGCTAGAGGGCTGTCCATCCGCCGTCAACTATGAGGTGGTGGCCAGTGGTGGCACTGGCTGATGGGCTGGCTAGGTAGATGCACGCTCCCACGAGCTCTTCAGGCTGCATGCGACGGCCCAAGGGCATGTGGGCTTCAAGGTCACGCTCCAAATCGTCCGAGGTGCGGGTATCAGTTTCCAGCAGGCCGGGCGTTACAGTGGGGCCAGGGCCGATGGCGTTGACGGTAATGCCCAAGGGCGTCCACTCCAAGGCTAGGACCTTGGTCAGGTTCACCACGCCGCCCTTGCTGGCGCAATATGCCGAGCGGTTCAGGTTGCCTACCGTCCCCAACTGAGAGGCAATGTTGATGATGCGGCCGTTGCCACGGGGCACCATGTGGCGGGCGGCGGCTTGGGCGCAGAAGAAGAGACCCTTCAGGTTGGTGTCCAACACCCGGTCCCAGTCGTCCTCGCTGACCTCTAAGGCTGGCCTACGGACCCGCACGCCGGCGTTGTTCACCAAGATGTCAAGCTGTCCAAAATCTTCCACCAGCCGGTCAATGGACTGGCGCATAGCGGGAACGTTCAGCACGTCCACTTCGTAGGCGCCACTGCGTCGGCCAATGGCTTCGACCTCTACCTGTACGCCACGGGCCTCATCCAGCCTCGGGGCCATGTCGGAGACGGCCACGTCTGCGCCGGCTTCGGCTAGGCCCAAGGCGAGGGCACGCCCGATCCCACGCGCCGAGCCGGTCACCAAGGCTACCTTGCCCTCCAAGCTCAGGCCCGAATATGCCATACCTGTCTCCTGAAATGGGGTGGTCACCATTATAGCAGCAGGGATATGGCCCGTTAGGCGGCCTTTGGGCGGTGTATAATGCAACTTGCGGCTCAGGACTTCGCATAGCCCCCTAGTTATAGAAAGGTGGCGCCATGGCTCAGACGGATTTTTCCGCCTTGGACCGTCCTGATATCTCTCAGAACTCCTTCTATCCTAGGCGCAACCGGACGCTTGCACCCTCGGGGGCGGAAGACCACCACGTAGGGGTTGCGCTTGACGTGGACCTCTCATGCCGGTTCTTCCCCTGTTCTGAGGAACGGCCCACCATACTCTTCTTCTACGGCAACGGCGAGACCGCGGCCGACTACGACAACATCGCGCCCATCTACAATCAGGTTGGCCTCAACTTCTTCGTGGCCGACTACCGTGGTTACGGCCAGAGTGGAGGGTCTCCTTCCTTCTGCTCCATGCAGGCAGACGCCCATCTTGTGTTGGAACACTTGCGCGCGGCCTTGGAAAAATCCGGCTATTCTACCGACATATTCGTTATGGGCCGTTCCATGGGTAGGCATCCCGCCTTTGAGTTGGCAGCGCACGCAGCCGACGGCCTTTCAGGGCTCATCGTCGAAAGTGGACGGCCCACCTTGGGCCAGTTCGTCCAGAGTCTGGCCCCCGATGTCGGTGAATCCTTGGAAGATGCCTACCGCAAAATGATCACCAGCGTGACCTTGCCAGTGCTGGTGATACACGGAGAGGTCGACACTCTCGCCCCTCTCCATCAGGCCGTGGAGATGTACCATGCCTTCACCTCGCCCGCCAAGCGCCTCCTGACCATACCCCGCGCCGGGCACAACGATTTGCTCTTCGTCGGCATCAATGAGTACTTCGGTGCAATCAACGAGTTCGTGTCCAATAATTGCCTAAGCGAATCCACCAACGCCTAGCCACCAATACACAGGAAGGTACGATGCCACTGGAAGGAAAAACTGCGCTGATCACCGGGTCCGGACGCAACATCGGACGGGCCACCGCCCTCATGTTAGCCAAGGAGGGCGTCAACGTGGTGGTCAATGCCCGCAGCAATCAGGCCGAGGTCGACACAGTAGCCGATGAGGTGCGTGCCTTCGGCGTACGCGCCCTGCCAGTGCTGGCCGACGTGGCCGACAAGCCAGCCGTCGACTCCATGGTAGGCCGGGCCCTAGAGGAGTTCGGCAGCATTGACATACTAGTGAGCAACGTCGCCATCCGCCCCCACCGCCCCTTCCTAGAGGTGACCGACGACGAGTGGGTGAGAATCCGAAGCGTGATATTGGACGGGGCCATCTATTGCAGCCAAGCGGCGATTCCGTCGATGGTAGAAAACGGTTGGGGTCGTGTCATTTTCATGACTGGTTCCGGCACCTATCGTGGGGGTGGAAACCGGGCCCATGTATCAGCTGCCAAGATGGGCCTAGCAGGCTTGGCGCGGTCCCTCGCAATGGAGATGGCGCCCCACAACATCACGGTGAACGTCATCTCGCCGGGCACGATCGACACCGTGCATGAGGCTTCCTGGTACCCAGAAGGTGTGCCTGAGTCCCGCGCCAATTCGGAGGTGCCGTTAGGGCGGGCAGGTTTCCCCGACGAGATCGCCGCCGCCTGCCGTTACCTAGCCTCCGACGATGGGGCCTACGTCACGGGCCAAACCCTGCACGTGAATGGCGGTCTGTTCCTAGGCTGGTAGCTAGTAGACCTGTAGTTCCTTGAGGTCTGGCGCCATCGCAAGCTCGGCATCGGTGACCTCTCGGACCTCCTCAGGCGTGTACCCCGGCGCAATTTCCTTGAGCACGAACCCCTGAGGGGTGACTTCGATTAGGCCTAGGTTGGTACATACCAACTTCACCACGCCCACTGCGGTCAAGGGCAGGTTGCAACGCTTCAGCAGGCGAGGTTCGCCCTCGCGAGTGGTGTGCTCCATCGCAACGAACACTCGCTTGGCTCCCACAGCCAAGTCCATGGCCCCGCCGATACCACCGCCCTTGCGTCCCAAGGTCTTCCAGTTGGCGAAGTCGCCGTTCGCCGCCACCTCATACGCCCCCAGCACCGTCACATCCACATGCCCCCCGCGTATCAGGGCGAAGGAGTCGGCATGGTGCACGATGGCTGCCCCGGGATTGAGGGTGACGTGCTGACCGCCAGCGTTGACCAAGTGGGGGTCTTCTTCGCCTTCAGGGCTTAAAGCGCCGTAGCCGATGACCCCATTCTCTGACTGGAAGATGATCTCCCGGTCCACATTCTTGTAGTTGGAGCAGAGGGTGGGTATGCCGATGCCCAAGTTAACCACCCAGCCATCCTGGAACTCCATGGCCAAGCGACTGGCCATGGTCTGCCGGTCGATGGGTTTCTTCTCAGTAGCCATAACTCCTTCTTCCTACTCTAGTTCACCTGCGACGTCCCATCGTCAGTCTTGCGAAAGCCGGAATCCCGGCCTCCTCCGGGCATGGAAGGAATCTTCCCTAGACTTTCTACAGTAAGGAGACTTCTTAATTCGCCCTCGAAGCGCTGTGCCAGATGCCGTCGGGCGGTATCTTGACCATGCGCTGCACGTAGATGCTTGGAAGATGCACATGGTCGGGGTCGAATGTTCCGACCTCTACGAAGTCCTCTTCCACCTCGACAATGGTGGTGGTAGCCGCCATGCCCATGATGGGGTTGAAGTTGCGGGCGGAAAGGCGGAACTGCAGGTTGCCCGTTTGGTCGGCGCGATGGGCCCGCAGCAGGGCGTAGTCCGCCTGCAAGGGGTACTCCAATACGTGCATGCGACCGTCGAGCTCGCGGTGCTCCTTGCCCTCTGCGGTCTCGGTGCCCACGCCGGTAGGAGTGAAGAAGGCCCCGATGCCCGCTCCGGCCGCCCGTATGCGCTCCGCCAGCGTCCCTTGAGGCACCAACTCCGCCTCGATTTCACCAGCTTCGTGGAGTTTCTCGAAGGCCAAGGCGCGGGAGGGATGGGGGGCAGCGGTGAAGGCGCACACCATCTTGCGCACCCGACCGTCCTCGATGAGCTTGCCCACGTCGAACAGACCGTCGTAACCGCCGTGGTTGTTGCAGATTCCGGTGAGGTCCTTGGCCCCCTGCCGGTGCAGCGCAGCAAGAAGATTGCGTGGCACCCCAACCCCGGCGAACCCTGGCACCATGATGGTGGACCCATCGGGGATGTCCGCCACCGCCTCATCGAAGCTATCGAAAACCTTGCTCTTCATGGCCAAGGGCCCCCACTACCACGGATGCCCTGCATAGTAACGCACCCAGCGGGAGGTTGCCAACGGAAAGGTGGGTGCAGGAAGGGTCTTTCGGCTGTTCCATATGGCATGGTTAAAGCCGTGAATCACCCTCACTCCCGGTTCAAGTCCGGGGCAGGCTCCAGCCCTCTCGGGAGTCCCTTGCCGCTTTGCCGGAGGTCTTGGATGAGAACCGACATCGCGGGCCTCGGAGGTCCGCGTTTTGTGGTTTGTGGTGTTCTAGTGCTAATCTTTTGCATCTCTCGGTTTCTTCCAATGCTATAACCGTTGTAAAGTGGATTCTCCGTAATCTGTAATGTGTCTCATTTGTCTCATTTGGGTAAATCCAGCTACGAAATAACGGGCTTTTACGGGACACACATGCACCATTGAAAGGCCACGCAGGTAGCAGGGTGGCGCGGCCGCTACACTTGGGTCTGCCCGGTGACGCGTTGTTACAAGGGGTATTGGCAAGGGGTTTTCGGACACCGTTGTTGGCGGTCCTGCTACGGGTGTTTTTGCTGATTGCGTCTTTGGAACCATATACCGAGCCTAGAGAGGAAAGGGCAATCGTGTCAACGGGCTGATGTCAGTGGTGGGTGCAGGGAACCGTATCTGAGAAGCCCTCGTCCCAACTCTTGGTGTCCCTAGCCGGCGAACCCTGGCGCATCAGCAATGGAGGCCCTCGGTGCATCCACTTATCAAACCTAGGGTCCTGTCGCAGGCCGGTATGCTAGCTTGACATGCCCATAGGCCAGCCGTAGACTGTCGCCAGCTACCTAGGTAGGAAAGCATCCGTTTGGGTGTGCCCATCGGGTGCAGATTTGAAAGGAGATACTATGTCCAAGACTTTCAACATCAGCCGGGTTGGGCATGTGGGCATCCAGGTGACCAACTTCGACCGGTCGCTGGAATGGTACACCAAGACCCTCGGCCTTACCCTCACCGGCAAGTGGCCCATGGGCGAGGATGGCGCCATTGCCTTCATGCGGTTCAACGAGGACCACCACAACATCGTGCTCTTCACCCATCCCACCGATGTGGACGACGAGACCCGCAACCTAGGCTACAATGGCCTACAGCACATCGCCATGGAAGTCAGGGACCGCGACGAGTGGCTGAAGGCTCTGGCCGACATGCGGCGCAAGGGCGTCGAGATCGTCCAAGGCCCCCTGATCCACGGCCCCGAAGGCACGGGCCCAGGCAACCTCATGGGTGGCAGCGGCAGCCGCTCCTTCTACTTTAACGACCCCGACGGCAACCGCTTGGAGATTTACGCCGACATGATGAAAGTGCCCAACGACGAGCAGTTCCCTAGGGCCGAGTACGCCGACGTCTTCAAGAAGTAAGCGAGCTTAGTCCTCTCAGAATAGCTCCGACAAAAGGGAGTTGTCATGGCAAAGTCGTTCGACATCAGCAGGGTGGGACACATCGGCATCCAGGTGACCGACTTTGACCGCTCGTTGCAGTGGTACACTCAGACCTTGGGCCTTACCCTCACCGGTAAGTGGCCTATGGGCGAGGATGGGGCCATCGCCTTCATGCGGTTCAACGAGGACCATCACAATATCGTGCTATTCACCCATCCCACTGAGGTGGACGACGAGACCAAGAACCTCGGATATAACGCCCTGCAGCACGTCGCCATGGAGGTCGCAGACCGGGACGAATGGCTGAAGGCCCTCGCCGACTTGCGACGCAAGGGTGTGCCCATCATCCTCGGGCCCCTGATTCACGGGCCCGAGGGTTCCATGGGTGCGCCCGCCAACTTTATGGGTGGCAGCGGCAGCCGGTCCTTCTACTTCAAGGACCCTGACGGCAATCTCTTGGAGATTTACTCCGAGATGATGAAAGTGCCCGACGGTGACCCCTTCCCCCGCCCCGAATACGCGGACGTGTTCGGATCGCGACCACCAAACTTGGGCAACCTCTCTGACACTATGCAAGGCCGTTAGAGGGCTGGCTGATTCAGAGAACATTAAAGGGCAGCGAACGTAAAGGGGGCCCAACCGGGGCCCCCTAGCTTTTTCGCCGGTCGTTGGGCCAGCGGCCAACGTTAGCCCTAGTCGTGGCGCCCATCTTGCGACGCGCCCAAGGGCTTACCTTGAAGGCTGCTGCCAAGGCTGTCAGCAGCCCTGCCAATAACAACTGTCTGTTCATCGGTCTCCTTTCCTCGCCCTTCTCCGTTCAGCCAAGGCCTGCTGATCAAGCCGCAGGGTTTACCCTCTCCTTCGCTCGCGCTACTATGGCGAACGTAGGCCAAGGGTCCTCTTTCACATAGAACTATAATATCAGGTCGGCTCCCCCCAACCATTATCAGGAGGCGTCAATTTGCCCTCATACACCATTGCTGTCATCGCCGGGGACGGGGTGGGTCCCGAAGTCATCGCCGAAGGCAAGAAGGTCTTGCAGGCCGTTGCCTCCTCGCGAGGCGACCTCGACTTCCACTTCACCGACCTCCCTTGGGGGTCCGACTTCTACCGCGAGACGGGTGTGATGATGCCCCCGGACGGGCTGCAGCGTCTGCAGCCTCACGACTCTATTCTGTTCGGGGCTGTCGGCGACCCGCAGATACCGGACCACATCACGCTGCATGGTCTGATTCTGCCCATACGACGGGGTATGGACCAAGGAGTCTGCTTCCGCCCGTCCTACCTTTACGAAGGGGTCTCCTCGCCACTGGCTGGCAAGGCGGCTGGCGACATCGACATGGTGGTGTTCCGCGAGAACACCGAGGGCGAGTATGCTCCCATGGGAGGCCGGCTGTATCCGGGCACGGCCCACGAGGTGGCGGTGCAGGCTGGTGTGTTCACCCGGCATGGCACGGAGCGCATCATCCGGGCCGCCTTTGAGTACGCCCGCAAGCGGGACAAGAACCGCAAGGTGACCTCGGTCACCAAGTCCAATGCCCAAGCCTTCAGCATGGTCTTCTGGGACGAAGTGTTCCGGGATGTGGCCCAAGGCTACCCTGATATTGAGACCGAATCGTTGCTGGTAGACCGCGCCTGCATGGACTTCATACGCTGGCCTGAAAGCTTCGATGTGGTCGTAGCCTCCAACCTGTTCGCTGACATCCTGACCGATATAGCCGCCATAATCACTGGCAGCATGGGGTTGGCGGCCAGTGCCAACATCAACCCTACCGGCCAGTACCCCTCCATGTTCGAACCCGTCCACGGGGCCGCCTTCGATATCGCTGGGAAAGGTGTGGCCAACCCTCTCGCCACCATTCTGGCCTGCTCCCTGATGCTGGACCATCTGGGTGAGCCGGACGCGGCTGCTTCCCTGAATCGTGCCGTACAGACCTGCTTGGAGCAGGGCCAAGTGAAGACCGGCGACTTGGGAGGCGACGCCACCACGAGTTCCATGGGCGACGAGGTGGTGCGATTGGTACAGCAGAGCTAAGTGCGGCCGAGTATCGTGGCGGTGCTCCGGGAAAGCTTTGAGATAGCTATTTGAAGGGCAATATTCTGGCCTATCCAGCTAGGAGGCTGTAGCTGGGAGGGTCGGGCTGGAATTGAGCTGGAATTGGGCTGTGGGAGAACGCCTGTGCTGTCCTGGGCCCCGGCTTGGAAACGTGGAGGGAAGGAAGAAAATGGCCTGCCGCTCCTATTGTAGCCAGGCCCCGATATGTGCACTAATGAGGGATCAATTGCTGCCATTCTGCCTGTAGCAGGACAGCAAGGGGAGTTGGTACAGTAAATGGCGAAGCCGAGGCGTTATCACCCGCCCCGGCTCCAATAACCACAGGAGCAAGCCCTCCAAGTGGTCGAACCGCAGCCTAACATCAGCGGTGCGCCGCCGTAACCGCCTCGCCTTGTCGAGTTAAGGGCAATCTTCGATAGCCTACCCGACGAGCCGTTGCTAGCGCGGTTGCGCGCGTACCGCCCGGCTGCTGGTAGGCCCAGCTATCCCATACGGGAGATGTGGCGGGCCTACGTTGCCTCCTTCGTTCTCAACCTCGCCAATACCAACGCCTTAATTCGGGAATTGCGGAACAACGACCGCCTACGCCGCTTGTGCGGGTTCCGATCCGACCCTAAACTGCTACCGCACCGCCGTACCTTCAATCGCTTCATACAACGCCTCGGGCATCATCACGACCAGGTTGAGGCCGTCCTCGTAGGCGTCACGAACGAGTTGAAGGCGGTGCTGCCCGATATGGGCGATGTGGTAGCCATTGATTCCACGCCGGTGCGCACACATAGCGACCCGCGGCGGTCACTTCCTGTTACCGAGCCTTACTCAAGTATTGGGGCATTGTCGGGGCCGTGTCAATCGCCTCAGGGCGGGTCCAGCAGGGTCGGGAGCCCTTGACCGTCGCCATGGGACACTCGAAGGCACCCACCATGTCCGGTTGAAGGAATCCAGGCGATGCTGCAGGACATAGAGGCCTGACCCAGTGGTAGCTAGGGGCAAACCGGTGGTGTCGCCGACAAGATTGAGCTTCATACCCAATAAGCTCTGTATTACGTGTCGTTCCACATAGTGACCCTGCGAGTTCCGCCGCGCTAGAATCGGGAATAATCGCCAATCGGCAGGGCTTCCCTCCGCGCCCGACATTGCCACTGAACGGAACGACCACGAGCATGACCCCCTCACACACCGAGCTCCTGTCTCGCGGTCTTTCGCTCGACTTGGAAGTCGGCAAAGAGGACAAACTTCTGCACGCCTTTGCCGGAGTCCGCAGCGATACCGGCCAGCCGACCAGCATGCAGGTCAAGGGCACTCGGTTGACCGAAGCATTGGCCAACTTGGACAACCTCGCCGAAGGCGCCGAATTCGTGTTGGGCCACAACCTCATCGGTTTTGACCTACCCATTCTGCAGGCCCTGAACCCCAACCTGCGGCTGCTGCAACTGCCCGCCGTGGATACGCTGAGACTCAATCCCCTGGCCTTCCCCCGCAACCCTTACTATCACCTGGTCAAACACTACCAAGACGGAGCGCTGAGGCGCGGCCGTATCAACGACCCTGAACTGGACTCAAGACTTGCCCTGGACCTGTTCAAGGACCAGCTGAGCGCGCTGAGGGATGTTCCCTCCGACCTGTTGACGGCTTGGCATTGGCTCACCACCACAGACGGGGCCAGGGGCTTCGATCTGGTCTTCTCAACCCTACGGCAATCAGGGAGACCGTCGGACGGCGAGGCTCACGAGGCCCTCGCTGCGCGCCTGGAGGGCAACGCATGAAGGACATATGCGTCGGAGGTCATTGAGGACGCCGCGCAATGCGGATGGGAGCTGTCCTACGCCCTGGCATGGCTATCCGTCGCAGGCGCCAATTCCGTCATACCTCCCTGGGTACGGCATCAATTCCCAAATGTTGGGCGGCTGGTCCAAAGGCTCCGGGATACTGCCTGTACCGAAGCCGATTGCGGGTGGTGCCGGGAGAGGCATGATTCCCGCAAGGAGCTGGGCCGCTGGTTCGAGTTTTCCGATTTCCGCCAAGAGCCCAAGGACGAAGGCGGACTGCCGATGCAGCAATCGGTCGTGGAAGCTGCCATGGCAGGACAGCACGCGTTGGCAATCCTGCCCACAGGCAGTGGCAAGTCCGCCTGTTATCAGATCCCGACTCTCTCCCGATACGACAAGACCGGAGCCCTGACTGTGGTCATATCGCCTCTCGTCGCCTTGATGGCCGACCAAGTGACTGGCTTGGAGCAACGGGGGATCGGTTGCTGCGTGACCGTCAACGGGCTCCTGTCCATGCCCGAACGCAAGGATGCCTTGGACCGCGTACGGTTGGGGGACGCTGGTATCCTGCTCGCGTCACCGGAGCAGCTTCGCAGCCCCGGCCTGAGGCGTGCGTTGGGGCAACGGCAGATAGGCTCTTGGGTGCTTGACGAGGCCCACTGCCTCTCCCGATGGGGCCACGATTTCCGCCCCGACTACCTCTACGTGGGGAGGTTCATACGGGAGAAGGCCGGGGAGGGTCAGGCACCGCCCGTGCTGTGCCTGACCGCCACCGCGAAGCCTGAAGTGGTGTCGGAAATCGTGGACTATTTCCACAGAAAATGGGCATCGGCCTCAAGGTCTTCGACGGAGGCGTCCAACGCACAAACCTCGACTTCGTGGTGATCAAGACCAGCGACGGTGAGAAGTTCTCCGATGTCCACCAGGTCCTTGTGGCAGACCTGCCTGACGGCGAGCCCGGTGGGGCGATTATTTACTGCGCGACGCGGCGTCAGACCCAGGACCTGACGGAGTTCCTACAGGCCAAGGGGGTGCGTGCCGAATACTTCCATGCCGGCCTTCCGCCCGAGCCCAAGAAGTCGGTGCAGGAGAACTTCATCAATGGGGACCTGCGGGCAATCGTCGCCACCAACGCCTTCGGTATGGGCATAGACAAGCCGGACGTACGACTGGTCGTCCACGCCGACATCCCAGGGTGCTTGTCCATCGCATCGCCTACCTGATACGGGTCAGACGAGAGAACCCCCGGTCGATCCTGGCACTGGCCTACAACCGCCACGCCGCGGCGGAGATACGTCGCCGTCTGGAAGTACTCATCGGAGACGACGCTCGCGGGGTGATCGTCCTCACCTGTCACGCACTGGCCATGCGCCTGGTCGGGGCCAGCTTCTCCAGACGTGCAGACTGTCTCGACGACGGCCAATTCCATGAGGTGCTACGGCAGGCGTCTTCGCTGCTGCGCGGTGAAGGGCTGCCTACTGACGAAGCAGATGAGTTCCGGTCAAGGCTGTTGGCGGGCTTCCGTTGGATTCTGGTGGACGAGCATCAGGACATAGGGCCGGACTAGTATGAGCTGATTTCGGCCCTGGCGGGCAGAAGCCTCGCCGATGACGACGAGAAGCTCAGTCTCTTCGCCGTCGGGGATGATGACCAGAACGTCTACGCCTTCAACGGCTCCTCGGTGGAGTTCATACGCCGTTTCGAGGCCGACTACGGGGCGAGACCTGCTTTCCTCACCGACAACTACAGGTTCACCCGTCACATTATCGAGGCCTCGAATGCGGTCATAGATCCCTCCCAAGGCCGGGTGAAGACGGGACATCCCATCCAGATAAATGGCGCCCGCGCCAAGGACCCACCAGGCGGTGAGTGGTCCCTGCGTGATCCGGTTGCTCACGGCAGGGTGCAGATAATGGATGTGGGCGAGACGCCGATCTCTCAGGCTCAGGCGGTGATCGCCGAGCTGAAGCGGTTGTCCTCTCTGGACCCCAACTGGAACTGGGCTTCCTGCGCGGTGATAGCCCGCGAGTGGAACTATCTCAGACCCGGTGCGCAGCCTCTGTGAACTTGAGGACATCCCCGTGCAGATGGCCAACGAAGAGTTTTCGGGTGTCTGGCACCTACGGGAGACCCGATGCCTCCGCAACTGGGTGCGCGGGCGGGAGTCCAAGCTGGTAAAGTCCGAAGACGTGGTCGGCTGGCTCACCACACAACCCCAAGGGCCTTAGTGGGACCTGCTCAGTGAAGCGGTTTCTGAGTATGAGCTGGAGACCGGAGGGGCTGAGACGCCGGTGGACCATTTCATCGAATGGTTGGCTGAGTGGGCACAGGAGTCCCGGCGTAGACAGCGGGGACTGATGCTGCTGACGGCCCATCGCGCCAAGGGCTTGGAGTTCGACCATGTGGTCGTGCTTGACGGTGGCTGGAATCGGGCTGGCCGCGGGGAGGACACCGACTCCCCGCGACGCCTCTACTACGTGGCCATGACCCGGGCACGGCAGACCCTCAGCCTTGCCCGATTCCCTGGTCCCCACCCAGTGCTGGATGTCCTCATGGACGAGCCCTCGGTGCTGGTGCGCCATAGCCCTAGGCCCCCTTCAGCCACCCCATGGGAACTGTCCCGCCGCTACCGGAGGCTGGGCCTGAGCGATGTTTTCCTGAGCTACGCGGGCTATCGGGGAACAGGGGATCCCGTGCATACCGCGATAGCAGAACTGTCCGCAGGAGACATTCTCCGGGTCAGGGCAGAGGCAAATCGGCGGGAACTGGTGGACCGGCAGGGTACGGTGGTAGGACAGCTTGCCGGTGATTACGAAGCCCCTTCGGGCACGCGCTGCGCCTTTGCACTGGTCTCGGCCATCGTCGGATGGGACCGTCAATACTCGGAGCCGCAATACCAACAACGCCTTAGCTGCGACTCATGGGAAGTGGTGGTGCCCGAATTGGTGTTCGAGCTGGACTCGTGAACAGCGGACGACCTGGCCCTAGGTGAGTCTAAGGTCGTAGGCTCAGTTCGGGCGGCCATCTCAGGAGGTATCGCAAACGACGGGTTCCGTCTTCACCGTCCTCGAGTGGCCCCCTGCTCTGGATAGGGGATAGAAAGGGTGAGGTAGACCCCATCCTCCCCGTCGATGGTCACACACTCCAACAGAAGGCGCAGCACCTCCTGGCGCTCCTCGGGGCTCAGGGCTTCCAACCCCTCCCGGACGGCCTCGGTCCACTGCAACACCCCAGCCGTTGCATTCCAAGCCTCCATCGCCATGGCCATTTGGCCTCGATACTCATCGAGACTGGCCCTCAGATTTCTCTCTCGTTCCGTGATGAACGTCCGTTGATGATCGAGCTGTGTCTCACTGATCTTGCCCATAATGCACAACCTGAGCAATCGCTCCTCTTCCGCCGTCACGTCCCGCAGTTCGCGCTCCACCTGTGCCATTTGCCTCTGCAACTGCCCTTCGTCCATGGTTCTGAGGGATTCGATCCCGGACATGATGACCTCAGGCTGCTGTATCACTCTCTCCACCTCATCCCAGATGAGGTGCTCCAGCCGGTCGGCCCGTATGAAGGGGTGCTCTCGGCAGTCCCGAATACCCTTGGATATACCGTAGCACCGGTAGTACCTGACCGGAGGGTCGATATCGTACTGGTAGACTTTACCCCCACGCCTGATGGTCCTGTGCCTCGCATGCGGCATCGGCAAGTGCTTGCGCCTCGTCTGGGGTCACCCGTGCAAGGAGCTCCAGTTGCGCCCCCTTGCACTCGACAGAGTGCAGGGTCACCAAAATGCCGTGTTCGTGAGCAGGGATGCGACACCTCTTCGAAGTCACAGCCTCGGGCGACGACATCGGCACAGGCAGCGCGGCCGATGCCTCACCGCCTGTCGGCGGGATGCGAGGAGGGCCAGTGGACGCGTCTCCTGTGGAGTTATCGGGCCTGTTCTGATCCCACAAGGACGACCGGACCGCCAAACGGCCCTCGTTCATGAACCCTTCCCCAGTGGTCCCCACCGGATATTCCTCGCCGGTCAGACTGCGGACGATAGAGATCTCCTCATTGTCTCTAATCGTGAAGGGACGCATGGGGCGTTGGCGCGGCTCCTCCAGGTCAGCTACCAACTGTCTGGTGTCAGCCAACGCTTCTCGTGTCTTTGGGATCGAGTCTCTGTTATCACAGAAGGGGACATGGCTGACCTCAGCCGCCTTGAGACGGTTCGTCAACCCAGGCTGGTCGTATTCCCTCTCAAGGTAGCGGGTTATTTCGCGAAACTGGTCGTGGACGTCGTGACGCCAGCCCCGTTCCTCGGCGATGGCCGAAAGCTGATGGGTAATGGCTTCCCATGCCTTCTCTGAGACTTGGAGATGCCTCCCCTTGCCAATTCGCGGTCAGCGTGGTCAAGGAAGTGGACGGCCATTGCCCTGTGGTCTTCAGGACTCAGCACGTGGAAGGGGTTGGTAAGTTCTGGCGTGGTCTTGGCGTTCTCCCGGCAACTGAGGCTTGACGTAAGAGCATATATATGCGCATTATTTTAGCATGAGACGTAAAGCAGGCCAACTCATCCCCATCGAACGGTCTATCCTCGCCGCTGCGGTGCTCCTCCGCAGCCAGGGTGTGGAGGAGTTCCACGGTTTTCGGCTCGCCAAGGAGATCAGGGACCGAGAGGGAGCTCGCCTGCTCACCGGTCACGGGACGCTCTACCGGGCACTGGGACGACTTGAACAACAGGGGTTCCTGCACAGCACATGGGAAGACCCCATGGTGGCAGCCGAGCAGAACCGTCCACGGCGGAAGCTGTATACACTGACCGGAGTCCCGGCACCTGCGTTGGAAGAGTCGTCCGTTCCTACTCAAGGGGCGTCGCACCTTTCATGGGCGGCTACGCCATGAAAACAACGCGTCTGGTCTTCCGTTTAGAGACGTTAAGCCGCGGATGGGCGCTGCCTGCAGTCACGTCCCCGATCTTGGGTTGGACGTGGCTCTACACGGCGGGCCTGCCGGAACGAGCGCGCACGGCCCGCCGGGAGGAGATCCGCTCGGACCTGCACGACTAGGTAATGCAGGACCGGGAGGAAGGGGCCAGTCCGGCCGGGACCGCTATCCATGTCCTCTGTCGCATGGTGTCGGGGGCTTGGGATGACGTGCGTTGGTCCCTGCCCCACATTCCCTCGACTCTGGTTGGACACCTGGTTCGGGGCAGTGATGCCATCGGTCACAGGCGTCCGTCTCCGTGGGCAGTCTCGACCCTGGCGGTGTTGGGTCTGATGAATTGGGTTTTGGCCATGTCGGACCGGCACCACCCTTGGTTTGAATGGTTCCTCGTCAATGCAGGGGTGTTGGCAATCACCCTGCTTCTGCAGAAGCAGAGGCATCCCTGGGTAAGACGCGTATTCCTGTTGTGGGGCGCTTGCACGGTTGTCCTGACCGTTGGCATGGCTGTCTTGGCATCTCAGGATTCTCGACTGCCCTATTTGCCCGTCGACTACAAAGTGGTGCTTGAAGCGGTCCTCCTGACTCCGCTGATGGTCCTTGGATTGTTGGTGGCTGCCAGGATATGCAGGACGCATACCTTCGAGGGCAATTGGTGGTGGTTGGTATTGCCATGTGTGTCGGTTATCGGCTTCGCCCTCTGGGGCTCCGGCATCGCGGTGGATGGAAGCCCTGAAGATTTTCTTGAGGCCTCTGTGGCGACTGCGGTGTTGTCAGTTGGCTGGGCAGCCCTGGCTGCGACCTTCGCCTATGGTTCCAAGGTTGTTTGCCATGCAGGTCTGAGGGGCGCCGCAGGATGCATGCGCTTGTTGGCTGATGGTATCGGTCACATGGGGTAGAGCTTCCACAAGGCCGTAAGGCACACCGTGTGCTTGTAGGGTCTCGATAGTCGGTATCGTTCGGAACCCTCTGCCGGTATCGCCGACGACTTTACAACTGTATGGGAGATATAGGAACGAAAGACGTGCTGTTCATCCAACCGACCGTCAGGAGAATCCGGGAGCTAGGGCCTCAAGCAGGGCAAGGCACAGGGCTGCGCGACCACAGTTGGAGCCACCTGGGGTCATAATGCGTGAGCGATGGCTGCAAGCTGAGTGGCGAAGGCTCCCCCGAGTGAGGACGTGACCAAACACCCGACGGCCCCAAGACGCCCCCCTTGGAACCGCAAACACCAGCGTCAGTTGCTGATTTGGGCCTATAGCTCAGCGGTTAGAGCACCAGTCTTATAAACTGGCGGTCTCAGGTTCGATTCCTGATAGGCCCACCAACGACTTTCTGAGATTCGGGCCACCACAAACCTAATCGGCCTTGGCGCTCCGATGAACTTGTCGACCCTGTCAGGCTAGGCAGTATTGGCGCAGGCCACGAGTAGCTGAGAGCCCGAGTGGTTTCTCTTCCAGGAGCCGGAACCATGAGACCCGGAACCAATGGACAGCTTTGAACGAGACCGTAATGGAGCAGCTTGCGAATCACCAAGGCAGCTAAGGTACTGTCGCATATGGATGGCGGGAAGGTGAAGGTGGGAAACAACGTCGGCTATGGAGGTAACAGATTGAGCGGTTCATGCCCGACGCTTGAGTCTCTGATTTCACTTGGGTTCGAGCCCCGAAAGACTAGTGCAGGATTGGAAGGCGTCTGCTACCGGTTCGGTTGTCTAGATTTGGATGCTTGCCATGTGATGAACCTGTATACGCGGTACGTCGTCCTGCTGAGTGGTGTTCTCAACACTGGCCGCAAGCTGGCAATCATAGAAAGCTAGATCCCCAACGACTTGGGGAGCGCTTTCGAAGCTGCGGCCTAGGTTAGCTACGCGCTTAAATCACACAGGCGCCAACTGGAGCCCTTGCCGGATTGGTTTCTCGAAGGAGAAAGTCACTGGGACCTCGTGCCACTTGCAACCCATGCCTAGGACATACCGATTCGACCCATCCGACTACGAAGGCTTAAAATATACCTGCCTCGAGTGCCGTCGTGAGTTCCCGTCGCACGATGCCCTCGACAAGGAAGGGCACTGCGTGGACTGCCATAGGACACCCCCCAAACCAGGAGTGGGCGGTATGGCATCGAGACTAGGCCCTTGGGCATCCACCCTGCTGCCAATACCCGATATCATGTTTCAGTGCCCGGGCTGGGATTGGCACATGATTGAGTGGCATCGACCGCACGAGATGCAATGGATGCAGGCGGTTGGTGAAGACATTTCCTGCGATTGGCCTGAAGACGATTTCTACTGCGAGTCCTGCATCCTCAACGCACGATGGGCAGCCGAGAAAGCGGGCCTGTCTTCCGACGCAATAGTGACTGGGCCCACGCTGGAAGAGGAATTGAAGCTGCGCGGATTAGCGCATTTGGCCGGGTACGGCTCGGGCCGTGCTCTCATGTCCCCGTGATTTTTGGAACCGCTTACCAAACTGGTGGGTGTACCGGTGGCCACACTGGCCCACGTCCCCTGCTCCCCGCCGGTGCGGTGCTCAACCAGGTAGTTTGTGGCCCCCGCCACCGCGTCCCAGCTGATGGTGAAGAGACCGCCTGCCAGCGACGCATTCACACCCGTGGGGCCTGGAGGCGGGTCCGTGGGCGTCCCAACTACCTGCACGTCCCAGGAGGTGGCTGTGTCCACGGTGCGTGTTCCGCTATTCGCACACCACGCCGTCCCCGTCCGCGTCGCGCATGTACTCATAAGCCGGGTGGCCACGTCGGACCGGCGCAATGCCGTGCGCACGGGCCTCCGCGCAGGTGATGCGGCCGTTCCCGTTGTCGTCCCACAGGGTTAGGGCGTCCACATCAGTGGTGGTCGTGGGTGTTGTTTGAGCGGTTGGAGTTGTCTGGGCAGTAGGGGTTGAGGCTCCGGGCGTGATCACGACCATGTCCGTTGACTCACACCCTGCCAGAACCCTGTCTATCGCGTCCGCCTCGGCGCGGTCAATAGTGAGACCGTATTCGAGCCGGACCTGGATGGTGCAGTCCACGTACCAGCACTCGTTCAGGTCGGGAATCCACTCGGCCGCGTCGTTGTCGCTCTTCTGGTGCCGGTTAACGCTTGGAGACGCCAGCGTGAGGTTCAGGAGGTCGGATGCGAATTCTGACCTGGTTTCGGGGCTAGCCGCGCACAGGCCGCTGTCATGCGCCTCAGACCGGGCGACAATGTGTTCGATGTCCGTCTCCCTGATGCTCTCGAACCAGGTCCCTGTGTAGGGGCCGTAGATGCCGCCCTGGGCGTCGACGATTTTGGCTTCGACTGACGGCGAGTATGGTAATCGTCCGGGTCGTAGGGCGCGCACCGGTACTCGGGGGCGACGGTGAGACCGCCCAACGTTGACGCGGGTTGCGTTGGCGTCAGCGTTGAACCTGCCGTGGCGTACGGCGTAGGCACCGCAGGGGGAACTGCGGTTGCCGCTGGCGGAAGCGTTACTCTCGGCGCTTGGGTCGATGCGGGTACTTGGGTGGCGGTCCTAGCCGGCGTGGGTGTCTCGGTTGCCGCAGGCTCCGGTGCCAATGTCGGCCGAAGCGCCGTGATCGTGGTAGGTTCCGGCGCCGCTGTAGGAATCAACGTTGGTTCCAGGGGTGCCACTTCTGTTGCTTCAGTGGCCGTTTCGTCGGCCTGCGTCGCCTCTGGCTGTGGTGCGGGCACCGTCGTCACATCGGCCATCGTGGCCTGGTCTGAGCAGGCAGTCAGAGTCATTAGGACGAATAGAATCGCTGGTAGCAGGAGTTTCGCTATGCCAGGGTTTCTCCATTCCTATTGGTGGCCTGCCTGACATTCTACTGTAAGGGTCTGCTTTTGGGCCCTCGGGCCTGTCGGTTTACCTTCCGTCTCGCGTCTTGGTCTCTGCACACTCTCGGGTGAAACTGTGCATCTGGTCTATTTTCTAGCGGTTGCGTTGACGGTCTATCCCCGCCCACGCGGGGGAACCTGGCCGACATTTTGGTGTCGGCGAAACTGAGGCAAACCAGAGGCTAGAGCGCATGACCGAACGGTCCATCGTCGGGAGTCCCATCAGCCTGATGCTGATTGGGTCGGGTTCCTCCTATGCAGGGGGTCCCGCTTCGGGTACAAGGCGCGCATTGAAGTGGATCAGGGGCCGGTCGGATATCGTACCCACCGCAGTGTTCACCCCAGTTACTGTGTGTGAAAGCGAGGAGGAGACAAGCCGGTTAGCAGGAAGTGGGGTGGCTCCCGGAAAGATGATGCGGACGAGAACGAGGGGACGAGCTCGACGGAACCGCGCGGCAGAAGCAGCGCCATTAGACGGCCTCTAGACCTTTGTCTTCATGGTGACTGGTATAATCCGGCGACATACTACCTGAAGGAATACTGATGCCAGAATTTGAGGTCGTGACCCTCCGAGAGGCAATGCTGTCCTCAACCCCTACAGGGAAGAGATCCCAGATAGCGCTAGAGTATACCAGCTATCTCGCCAGCCTGCGCCCCGACGAGGCTGGCAAACTCACGCCCTCGCATGGAGAAACCGTTGCCACGGTGCGCCGTCGTCTGGGTTCGGCGGTCAAGGCGTCGGGAAGAAGCATACAGATAAAGCGCGTCGGTACCGAAATCTACTTTTGGGAGGCCGCTCCCAAGAGGCGTGGTGGGAGGCCACGCAAGAATCCCATGCCCTGACCCACCTTGCCAAAGCCCGCACGGGTTGGGAGGGGTTGGCCCCTGTGCTGCGGAGGCCCGAGGAACACCTTCGAAGCACAGCTTGGGCTAGACATGAGCTCCAAGGAGTTGAGACTCGTCGTTTCCCAAGCGTAGCGAGCGAACTGATGTCACTGAGCGTACTTACTTGGAATGTCTAGTGGGCCACGCCCTACTCGTGGCGGACCAGTGAAATCCTCAGCCGCATTGACCGACACATCTCTGAGGTCATCTGTCTCACCGAGACCCATGAGGGGCTGCTGTCTCAACATGGGCACACGATCTCCTCGCGACTCGACTATGGGTATAAGGTCACACAGGGTCGGCGGAAGGTCATCCTCTGGTCGAGGGAACCTTGGGTTCAGGTCAATGCCTTTGGAATCGATACGATGCCTCCCGGACGGTTTGTATCCGGCGTCACACAGACATCCTTGGGCGGGGTCGCCGTCATCGGGATCTGTATTCCTTGGTTCGGTTCACGGACTGAGGCCAAGCGCAAGTTGGAACGCAGGGTCCCGTGGGAGGACCACGAGCAGTACCTAGCCGGCCTCGCGGAAGTTCTGGGGCGGGCGTCTGTGAAGCGTCTGATCGTGATGGGGGACTTCAATCAAACCATGGGACTAGGCGGCCGCGCATGTCTTGAACTCCGGTTGGCACTCCAGAAAGCCTTTCTGCCGAACATGACAATCGCAACTTCAGAGCTTGCCTTCCAAGGACGCAGGAGCATCGACCACATTGCACTCAGTGATGATTTAGCAGTTGGCTCCTTGGGCGTGATCAGCAACATCCACGAGGGAAGGAAACTGTTAGACCATTTTGGCGTTGTCGCCGTTCTTGCCTCCCAGCCCATTCAGTAGCAGTGTGGCTTTTCTCTGGGGCGTAGGCCACACTGGATATGTAGCAGGATTTCTCACAGACCACCGGAGGATGGATTGGCCGTAACAGTGGTGAGTTGGAACATCGCCAAAAGACACGAGCCGTGGCGACAGCTTCTGCAGATGGACGCCGACGTCGCTCTCTTGCAGGAGGCCTCGCCGCCACCGGACGACGTGGTGCAACTGCGGGACGCGACACTCCCGCCCTTGGAGGGCGCCAGCGTCCTGGACATCGGTCCGCGAGAAGCGTGGGACTCGCATTCGTGGAACTCAGACTGGTGGCACGGGCGAGGGAACGCACTGTTCGATCGCTGGCCGATGGTGGTACGCCTCTCGGAACGGGTCGACGTCGAGTGGTTCAAGCAGGTAGGTCCAACGGGGTGGCCAGAGCAGAACGAGATCGCCGTCAGTGGGATCGGGACCATAACGGCAGCCCGCATTACGCCACGCGACGGTTCCACTGAGCCGTTCATCGCCATCTCCACGTATGGCCGATGGATAGGAACGCATCCGAGCGTCGAGACCGCGCGGAGCTTTGGCTACGCCGACGCCTCCGTCCATCGCATCATCTCGGACCTCTCCACGTTCATCGGCCACGAGAACCCGCAGACGCATCGCATCCTGGCCGCCGGGGACCTCAACATCCTGCGTGGCTACGGAGATGGCGGGAGACCTCCCTACTGGGATGCACGCTACCGGTCCGTATTCGAGAGGATGGCGGCCATTGGCACGGAGTTCGTGGGGCCACAGGCGCCGGACGGACGACAGGCGGAGACGCTGGCGACACACGAACCTGAGGACTCCCGAAACGACGTGACGTTCTACCTCCCTGGCAGGAACCCAGCGACTGCAAGCAACAACCAGTTGGACTACGTCTTCGCCTCGCGCGGCTTTCACGAGAGCGTGAATGTGCGGGCCATGAACGGCGTCGAGGAGTGGGGCGCGAGCGACCACTGCCGCCTGCTCATCGAGGTCGCGGGTGCATAGACCGTGCCTCCGTTGTATCGGTAACGCCATCAACAGCCATAACGGAGGAGCCCCTGCCGTTTGCTTCAGCGGCCATGTCGTTCGTGGTCTATGCCACTTTGTGCGGCCTTAGCTGACTTTAGACAGTAGGCGACCGCGCATCGGGTGTCGTAGACTAGCATCCTGTCGCGATGGGGCCTCCTTCAGCCTCTTTGAAAGGAGGTATCGACAACCCCATCGAGGCCTGGATTAGACGCAATCGGGAGCAGTCCACCTCGGAGCCCAATCCCCCGCTCCCACTGAGAGACTGGACATCTTCCATGGGACTGCACGTCATTGTCACAGGGTGTGCCGGCCTTATAGGGTTCCACGTTGCTCGCATGTTGGTCGAGCTGGGCCACTCTGTGCAAGGAATCGATAGCCTGACCGATTCCTATTCGGTGCAGTTGAAGCAATGGCGGCTGGATCACCTTCTCAAGTGTGCGCAGTTTACCTTTCATCGGTCTGACATTACTGATGGAGACAGTCTGAGGGCGATATTTGAGGCCTTGCACTCCAGCCAGCACCCGGACGCGGTGATCAATCTAGCCGGTTGGGCCAACGTCAGGGACAGCGTCAATAACCCCCGCCCCTACTATGAGGCGAACGTCCTGGGGACACTGAACCTCCTGCAGATGTGCCGCGAGTTCGGCATAGGCCGGTTCATTCTGGCTTCGACCTCTAGCGTGTACGGCTTGCAGCCAAGTGGACCCATCGCTGAAGATGCTGAATCTGACCGACCATTGTCGCCCTATGGCGCTTCCAAGCTTGCTGCTGAAGCGTTGCTCCATTCCTATCACCACCTCCATGGCATCGATGCCACTGTTCTGCGATATTTCACCGTGTACGGGCCCGCCGGGAGACCAGACATGAGCGTCCTCGGGTTCATTCGTGCCATGTCGGAAGGGGAGCCAATTACATTGTTCGGGGACGGGACGCAGCGGAGGGACTTCACGTACGTGAACGACGTTGCCCGAGGTACTGTGGCCTCCCTGAGGTTGAACGGGTACGAAGTTATCAACTTGGGGACCGATCAAGCTATCCCGCTCAAGGACATTATCCAACTGATCGAGGATAGCGTTGGACGACCGGCGCAGGTCCTATACGAGACTAGAGATCCCGCAGACCCACTTGAGACTCGGGCGAACATTGATCGCGCTCGCATGCTCTTGGGATGGAGCCCGGAGGTTGGCATCCAGGACGGAATCAGAAACACCGTCGCTTGGTACACGGAGAACCGAGAGTGGGCTAGACACTTGCGGTAAGCCAACCTTGCTTCTTTGCCAAGTGCCACAACTATTGGGGTTGCATCTGGGATTGAGGGTTCAGGCGGCGGTCTTGAGGATGGCGGGGCAAGCATACGACTATAATTGGGCAAATGTTTGGTGAACCGGACTGCAATGAGAATCCTACAGGTAATCCACGGTTATCCCCTGCGGTACAATGCGGGCTCCGAGGTCTATACGCAAGCCCTGGCCCAAGCCCTGGCTGAACGACACGAGGTGCGCGTCTTCACACGGCAGGAGAATGCGTTCCTTCCGGAGTACGCCGTCTCACGGAATACCGACCCTTCAGATCCACGGATTGTGCTTCACGTGATCAATATGGCCCGAGCCCGGGACGGCTATCGCCACCCCGCCGTCGATGACGCCTTCGCCTGCGTCTTAGACCAGTTCCAACCTGAGATAGTCCACGTCGGACATCTGAACCACCTCTCGACTTCCCTCGTGTTCCAGGCGATCTCCCGCCGTGTCCCAATCGTGTTCACACTGCACGACTATTGGCTGATGTGTCCCCGGGGACAGTTCATACAGATGTATCCTCATGACCCTTCCGATACTTGGGCCGCATGCGATGGACAAGATGACAGGAAGTGCGCCGAACGCTGCTACTCACGCTACTTTGCCGGCGACTCCAACGAGCATGAGGTGGACGCGACGTATTGGACGCAATGGGTGGGGCGACGTATGGCCCATACGAGGCAAGTCTGTGACGCGGTGGACGTCTTCATTGCACCCGCCATGTATCTGCTACGGCGGTTCAGGGATGAATTTGGGGTTCCTGAGAAGAAGATCGTCTACCTCGACTACGGCTTCGACCTGAGTCGTCTCCAAGGGAGGGAGCGGGTTGGAGGAGAGCCGTTCACCTTTGGATACATTGGCACCCACATACCCGCCAAGGGGGTGGACTACCTCATCAAGGCATTCGGAGCCCTAACAGATGAGGGCCTGCTCCGCATATGGGGCCGCGACCGCGGCGTTGAAACGTCCGGTCTGAAATCCTTGGCCGAAGGCCTGCAGGGAGGTCCCGGCACTCGGGTAGAGTGGATGGGAGAATACCAAAACTCGGATATAGTTCCACTGGTATTCAACCGGTGCGATGCAATAGTGGTGCCATCCATCTGGGCCGAGAACTCCCCTTTGGTGATCCACGAGGCTCTGCAGGCGGGCGTGCCGGTCATCACCGCCGACTTTGGGGGCATGGCGGAGTACGTGCGCCACGAGGAGAATGGGCTCCTCTTCTCCCACCGCGACCCGGCTTCGCTAGCGCGGCAGATGCAGCGGCTAATCGACGATCCAACTCTAGCTAAGCAACTGGGGAGTAGACGGTATCTGCAGTCACCTGACGGCAACGTTCCCGATATAAGGGACCATTCCGTAGCCTTGGAGAGAGTCTACGCCAGTCTGATCAACGGAGGCAGGGGTCATGACCAAAGCGTCTAGCCAACGCTCAGACTCCCAGCAGCCAGTGGCTGATCCCATCGTTGGAAGGCCGGGGCCTTGGCGCATTACCTTTGACACCAACCCTGACGATTGCAATCTACACTGCATCATGTGCGAGGATCACTCGCCCTACAGCACGACTCAGTTGGACAGGCGAGAGGCTGGTCTCCCTAGACGACGAATGGATATTGGTCTTGTCAGGCAGGTATTGTCGGAGTCAAAGGGCACGCCGTTGCGGGAGATCATACCTTCGACAATGGGCGAACCCCTCCTTTACCGTCACTTTGACCTGATTCTGGAGCTTTGCGCCGAGTATGAAGTCAAGCTCAACCTCACAACCAACGGGACCTTCCCGGGTAGAGGGGCCAGAGCGTGGGCGGAACGCATTGTCCCAGTGACATCGGATGTGAAGGTATCCTGGAACGGATCGACCAAGGCCACTCAAGAGAGGGTGATGCTCGGCTCGAATTGGGGAAAGGTCTTGGACAACGTGCGGACCCTTGTCGAGGTAAGAGATGCCCACTCCACCGCCGGGGGCAACCGCTGCCGAGTTACCTTCCAATTGACCTTCATGGAGACTAACTACATTGAGTTGCCGAGCGTAGTCAAGCTAGCCGCCGAGATGGGGGTGGACCGGGTGAAGGGGCATCACCTATGGGCTCATTTCCCAGAGATACGTCAACAGTCCATGCGGCGCGACGCGGAGGCGATCGAGCGCTGGAACGGTGTAGTAGCATCCGCTCATCATGCCGCCGAACAGCACCGGTTGCCGGATGGTCGACAGGTGCTGTTGGAGAATATCTTCGTCCTTGATGCGGACAGTCAAAGTGATATAGCCGTTGGGGCGGAGTGCCCATTCCTAGGACAGGAAGCCTGGGTCGCTTCCGATGGCCGCTTCAACCCCTGCTGCGCTCCCGACGCCCTTCGCCGCACGCTGGGTGACTTCGGCAACCTGAACCAGACTAGCCTGTACACCATCTGGTCCGACGACGCCTACCAAGAACTGCGTACCAACTACATGGAGAACTCCCTCTGCCAAGGCTGCAACATGCGGAGGCCTGCAGGCGAGTGACTGCCTCGCCTATGGCGTCGCACGCAATATCTCAGGACCAAGGCCGCTGGACCCTATATTGTGAACCTAAGGAGGTGAGGGGCCTCTCATGACCGGATCAGGGTGGAAGGCGTGATAACTCCTCATGACGGCTTCTCGGACGAGGATTGGAACACCAGTCTGGTGGCACACGATGGTACCCACCATCTGACAAGCGCGGGTCAACCCTTGTATGAGACCCGTTTCGCAGAGGTGCTAAAGTTCCACCCACCCGGATTGGCACCCGTCTGTGATGACTCCGGGGCGTATCACGTCACCCCTGACGGCAAGCAGGCCTACCAAGCCCGCTACCAACGCACCTTCGGATTCTACGGCGGTCGGGCCGCGGTCCATTCGCCAACCGGCTGGTTCCATATATTGCCCAACGGGACCCCCCTGTACCAAGAACGCTACCTGTGGTGCGGCAACTTCCAAGAGGTCCTTTGCACCGTACGCGACAGAGGCAACCGTTACTTCCACATTGCCGACGACGGCACGCCAGCCTATCGGGAGCGGTACCGGTACGCGGGAGACTTCAGGGACGGTTTCGCGGTTGTAGTGCGGGACGATGGCAAACACTCTCACATCGACCCCCAAGGGCGACTCCTGCACGGCACATGGTTCTTGGACTTGGATGTATTTCACAAGAATCATGCCCGTGCACGAGATTCCAAAGGTTGGCACCACATCGACAAGTCCGGCGCAGCGCTGTACCAAGCCCGGTTCGACAATGTGGAGCCTTTCTACAACGGCCAAGCTCGCGTCCGAGGGCTGGACGGCTCCCTGTCCGTCATAGACGAGTATGGATGGACCGTGCTGGAACTGAGCCAGTCCCTTAAGTCGCCGATGGAAGAGCTCTCCGCGGATATGGTGGGGATGTGGAGGACCCAGACCATAAGGGCGGCAGTGGAATTGGGCGTGTTTGAGTTGCTGCCAGCATCAGCGGCAGGCGTCGAAGAGCGCCTGCAATTGGCGGAATCGGTAGGCCCCAGACTCATGCGGGCACTTGACGAGTTGGGGTTGGTTTCCCTTATCGAAGACGGTACCTACCATGCGACGGACAGCGGTGCCTATTTGAAGCATTCGCATCCTCTGTCTCTTGCTGATGCGGCAACGCTCTGGGGCCGTGAGACCTATGACGCGTGGGCGGGAGCACCCGAGACGTTGCGGACAGGAAGACCGGCCTTCACCGCACTCCAAGACGCCAACTTCTTTGACTGGGTCGGGCGCAGACCAGATGACCTGAGAGGTTATCATACTGCACTGGCACATTATGCCAAACACGACTATCAATCTCTCGCCGAGTCGGTAGACCTCAGAGCGCGCGGGAGCATCCTCGACGCGGGCGGGGGAATGGGAGAGCTGACCTTCGCTCTGCTCCGGTCTTACCCAAACCTGATGGGAACAATTATGGAGCGCCCGGAAGTGGTCGCCTTGGCCAGTGTGCCGGACGACCTCGCACACCGTTGCCGATTCATTTCGGGGGATTTCTTCCAGAGGTGGACGACGGCGTCAGACACAATGATCTTGGCCCGAGTGCTGCACGATTGGGCCGATGATGACGTCCTGCGCATCCTGAACCGAGCTCGAGAAGCTATGCCCAAGGGCGGTACCCTCTACGTGGTGGAAATGTTGCTTGATACGGCCTCGGGGGCGGGAGGGCTTTTGGACCTGCATATGCTGATCGTGACTGGTGGAGCAGAAAGGACGCTCGAACAATTCAGCCACCTTCTTTCCGAGGCGCGGTTCGAGGTCGTCGATGTAGTCAAGACTGGGCATGTTAGCTCGGTGATTGAGGCTCGAGCGGTTTGACCCAAACCGATACTGTATCTTCCATCATGGGGCGCCTCAGCAACATCCCGCGGGGAACGGATGTAGCCCTTGTCCTCAGGCACGCCGAACGAGCGGAGATTCCAGTCGGAACGTTCGGTGTTGATGTTCCCCTCACTCATCGGGGTAAAGCTTCGGCGGAACGACTGGGTGCTCTGCTCGCTAGAACAACACCGGGAACAATGGTAACCAGTCCGGTGCCTCGGTGCATCCAGACCTGTGAGGCGATCCTTCGCGGCTGCGGCTGGAAGGTTCCCATTCAACGGGACACACGATTGGGCGACCACGGCCCCTTCGTCACTGATCCTGAGACCAGTGGGCAGTTCTTCCTGGAGCTCGGCATCCTACATGTGGTAGAGAGGCAGTTAACTGCCCTCTGTCCTCCCCCGGGAATGCGCCCCACCTCAGACGGAGTGCGCATCCTTTTGGGACTCGTCGCCCGCAACTTGGAAGGACGGGGACGTCTGAATCTCTACGTGACCCACGATGCCATTCTCGCAGTCTTGGTAGGGCGCCTTTTCAGATTGCCCTTAGAGGAAATAGGGTGGCCCGATTACCTCGAAGGGCTGCTGTTATGGCGTGTGCAAGGGAGGCTCTATTGCTCTTGGAGGCAACTCCAACAGGCTTCCGACCCAGTGGGCGGTCAAGGAGATGGCTTCTGATGGCGATATCTTAGGTGCATAACCCAGCACTCTTCGCGCTTTTTCAGTGGTGAAGGCCTCTCGCTGCCCCTCCTCGCCCGGCCTGTACCCCGTGTATTCGATAGGTACTTTGACCGCCGCTGCTTCAAGGCACATTCTCGCCAGGTCTTCCACTGTGACTTCCTGTCCATAACCAGCGTAGAACTTGTGCCCGACGACGGTGTCCGCAGGGGCTTGGATCGCCAGCATCCATGCCTCTACCACATCGTCGATGAAGGTTACGTCCCTAGTCTGCTGCCCGCCTTCGACGACGATGGGCCTGCCATGCAGGGCGTTCCACAGCCACTTGAATACAAAGACCTCTCTTCGCATCTCGGGCCCAATGACGACTCCCGTGGCCATGACCACAGAGGGCACACCGTAAGCGCGGTGCCATGCCCACATGGCAAGTTCCGCTGCAGCCTTGGAGAACCCATAGGGATTATGTGGCGTGAGCGGGTGCTCTTCATCGATTGGGAGGTAGCGAGACCTCCCAATCTCGTTGCCAGAGGCGGCAAAGAGCATTTTCGACACTCCTCTCGCTTGGCGCACTGCCTCTAGAACTTCTACAGTCCCGCCGATATTCTGCATCACAGTATAGCGAGGCGAGTCGAAGGCAAGTGGAGTGTCGGGCTGGGCCGCTAGGTGTGCTACTGTGGAGTGACCTTCCACGTCCGAGGGTCGAATATCTTGAACGCTCTTCCAAAGATAACGGAAG
This sequence comes from Dehalococcoidia bacterium, assembly GCA_965263155.1. Classification (GTDB taxonomy): domain Bacteria; phylum Chloroflexota; class Dehalococcoidia; order Lucifugimonadales; family JAAXIE01; genus JAAXIE01. Next base: position 2,993,063 of record OZ253586.1, on the reverse strand, counting down.
CTCGGGTGCTCAAACGCGCGGTGCAGAGAGGTGGCATGGCTGGGCGGAACAACGTCTAGGCCGGTTACATTGTGACCGCGGTCGAGCAGTGCGTTCACGATACGTGAGCCCCCGAACCCTGCTGCGCCGGTAATCAAGACCCCAGGACCCCTGTCCATGCGACACCTCAAGTCTGGGACTATCGCCAGACCGTTCTTTTAGACACTTCATCGCTCATATTTAGACTTACTCATGCTGAAACAGTCCGGCGTTGCTGTCAATTGACCTTCGTCACACGCCGAAGGCACGCCGTATCCGCGGCACGGCGAGGCGAAGCATTGGTTGATTGTTACAATAGCCACAGATGGCCCCAAAGAAGCTCAGGAGAGGACCGCATTTGAACGTTACGTTAGTGGGGTTGGGGCGCTTGGGCGCGGTCGCCGCGGCTGGACTTGCCATTTCGGGACACCACGTTACTGGGATAGATGTGGACCGGCGACGGACAGAGGCGCTAAAGGCTGGCAGGGCGCTGTTGTACGAGCCTGGGTTGGAGGGTGAACTGCAGCGAGCGTTGCGTTCAGGCCACCTCAGGTTCTTGCATAGCGATGAGATGCACGATGAGTTGGGCGACATCATTGTCGTAGCTACGGGCACTCCCTCGACCGACAGTGGAGCGGCGGACTTGGCACAGGTCTGGCATGCGCTATCCTGGCTCAAGACCTTTGACCTGCAGAATCGCGTGATGCTGATGAAGAGCACCGTGCCCCCCGGTACGGGGTGTGCAATCTCGCTGGAACTCAAGGGTCATGGCACTAGGTATGTATCCAACCCGGAGTTCCTCCGCGAAGGACGAGCTCTTGAGGACTGGAGGTCGCCAGACCGCATCGTCATCGGGGTCGACCAGCGAGACGACTGTTCTGTCGAAGTCGTCCGGGGCATCTACTCCGACTTGGACGCCCCTTGCATCGTCACAGACGTCACCAGCGCCGAGATGATCAAGTACGCGAGCAACACTTTCTTAGCCACACGGATATCGTTCATCAATGAGATGGCCTCAGTTTGTGACCAAGTGGGTGCATCGATAGATGCGGTGGCCGAGGGAATGGCGCTGGACCCTCGGACTGGAGGCAAGATGCACGCCGGTATTGGCTATGGAGGGTCTTGCTTCCCCAAAGACGTCAGGGCTCTGCACCTTCTGGCTACCACATACGAACTCGACCTTGAGTTGCTCAAGTCGGTCGCCCTGGTCAACAGTCGACAGCACCTATTGCCGTTGCAAGCTTTTCGCCGACGCTTCAGCGACGTATCGACCCTTGTAGTCAGCGTGCTGGGACTGGCCTTCAAGCCGGATACTGACGATATGCGGCAGGCGCCATCGCTGGACGTGATAGGGTCATTGCTTCACGAAGGGGCAACAGTGCGCGCATTTGACCCGCAAGCTAACGGGGCGGCCCGTGCTTTGTTGCCTTCCTCGGTCGTCTTTGCCGAAGGACCTGTCGAAGCCTGCTATCGTGCTAACGCGGTGGTGCTGTTGACCGAATGGGGTGAAATAGTGGAGGCCGACTGGGAGGCTATCGCCTCCTGCATGTGTTCCCCCAAGTTGCTGTTTGACGGCAGGAACGCTCTCGACCCCAGGGCGATGGCAAACCTGGGATTCGAGTACGTGGGCGTAGGACGAGGCACAGGGCAGAAATGAAATCGTTTACCTCGGGCGCGCTCCAGCATCGGGCTCCTTGTTATGATCTGGCGGTGACAGACTTTGGTTAGCCTGCCAGGACGAGCCACATCTCGAAGATGGTTTTGTCTACCGTGTACGATGGTGGGCCGGAGCGTACCGGACTGCGAACTTTTCGCTGGGAGGTCCCTATATAAGAAGCCTCTCGGGAACACCGGCTTAGCCCCCAGTAACCTCCGGCCCGCCAGGGGCGCGGGGACAGCCCCTATTACCACTGCTGCGCCCCCGCGAAGCCAAGACGTTTGGGGCCATCTTCCTCCTCCCCGCTGACGATCTTGCGGGCTAGAGTCAGCTTATGTGCGCCGGCCTATGGGGCGTTCCGGTAGCCGCAGCCGAGAGGACGCTCATGCCATGACCAGACATGCCCCTAGATTCGCCAAGGCAGACTCATTTCACGTACTTCCAGCCGCTCCCACGGCACGGAGATTTGGACCACAGGATAGCAAGTCATCCCCCTTGCGATCAGCGAAAGGGGTTTATCACCACGACGCCGTCGTATGACTGACCTTGGTTGAGGTCTTCCGAATAGACCGCGTCGCATCCCAGAATTCGTGCCGCCGCCACTATGGCGGCGTCCCAGTAGGAGATATTGTGCCTGTTTGCAATCTCTGCAGCCGCTCTGAACACTTCCTGAGTTACCGGCTGGATGGTCAGGTCCATGAAGGGGTCCAGGAAATCCAAGGCTTGCTCGTGGGACATACCAAGTCTGCCTGTCGGTCGGGTAGCCTGGTGGTAGAACTCCTGGAGGACCTGTACGGACAGGCACAGATCCTCCGTTTTGAGAATTTCCGCGGCCCTTGCTCTTTTCTGTCTTTCTTCTGGGGAGGTGTCGGCCGCATAGATCAGGATGTTGGTGTCAGCGAGACGCATGCCTGTCGTACAGTTCCTCCCTGCTCAGCCTTTCACTGGCATTTAAACCCACGCCCTCCGCCTCAAACCTTGCCATGACCTCGTCCAAGTTTCTCGCCCTGCGCTGCGGCTCGGTCTCCGCAGGATGCCGGTTGCCGTCCTCTCTGAGTACCTGCAGAAGGTACTCCCTCAGCAGGGCGGACATGGATGTGCCCCTCTGGGCGGCCTTTATCCTAGCCAGGCGGTGGGTTTCATCATCGACGGCCACGCTGATTACCTTCATCGTGTCAGAGTCCTCTGTAACAAATGGAATGATGGATTTATGGTAACATAATACAGTGTCCTCGTCGCCTGTGGCAGAGCAGCCCCTACGACCATACCACCTCGTCGAACAGGGCCTGGCCTGTTCTGTGTTCTTGCAGTCGTTTCCTGTTCTTGGTGAACACCGTGGGGTCGAAGCTGCGTTCCATCAGGTTCATGTCCAAGAACCAGCGGAACAACAGATTGTATTCCAGCTCCTCGCAGAAGGCCCGCTCGCTGCGCACCGAGTAGAGGGACATGAGCAGTGATGCCTTCAGCAGTCGTTCCGGTGGCACCGACGCCCGGCCCACCTTGGAGTACATCCGGTCGAACTCGGGTGAGAGGCGTTTCAGTGCCTCGTCGGCCACCGCCTTGATGGTCCGTAGAGGATGGTCCTTGGGTACCCGCTCCTCCAAATTCACCACTTCCAGCATCACCTCTTGCGGGTCGCCACTGCCTCTCATGGAACCACCCCCCCTACCGGTCTCGTCCAGTCCTATCGTATCCGATAAACCTATTTTTCAGCAGCCTGCTAGCTAGTGGAGCCACCGTCTTTCGGCAGTGGAAACGTGCCGGTAAGCGTCGGCTGGGTGCGGGACCACGAGCCCCTTCAATGGAGCCACCGCCTTTCGGCAGTGGAAACCCGAGGACTTCCCCTGGTACAAAGTCTTCGTCTACGCCCTTCAATGGAGCCACCGCCTTTCGGCAGTGGAAACTGGGCTACGCGGCCGACTTCCCGCTCTACACGGTCCTTCAATGGAGCCACCGCCTTTCGGCAGTGGAAACCGGCCAAGACCATGTGGGCGCCCTGCCGATCCCAGTACCTTCAATGGACCCACCGCCTTTCGGCAGTGGAAACGTTGATTACCTCAGTCACCACCCGCACCGGAATTATCGACCTTCAATGGAGCCACCGCCTTTCGGCAGTGGAAACTGGGCTACGCGGCCGACTTCCCGCTCTACACGGTCCTTCAATGGAGCCGCCGCCTTTCGGCAGTGGAAACTCTCCTGGGCGTGGGCGTCCTCCCTCTCCCTCAAGTACCTTCAATGGAGCCACCGCCTTTCGGCAGTGGATGAAGACGGTGGGGGGACTACGGCGGACACGTTATCGGGGAGTTGAACGGACGGGGGCTGGCTGGCTACTTAGTGGCTACGGCCTACAACCTGGTGCGGATGGCGAACCTGGTGTCGTATGAGAGGGCAGCACCCACACCAATATCGACCCCAACCCGTCCGCCAGAACGACCTTTACCGGCACCGTTATCAGTCTCATTAAGCAGCTCCTCGAGATCCGCGGTCTGCGGCCCTTTTGTACCTACGTCCCTGTATCAAAAAGGGGCAGTATCAGTTAGCGGCGGGACGGTGTTGACCGTCAGATACAAAACTGGTTTACGTAAAATTTGTTGTGCGAATCACTTCACCCCGCCAGGACGCCTTGCGCCATCCGCTCGCGTGCTATGTCGCAGTACTCCGCGCTGACCTCGATGCCCACTCCCCGTCTCCCCAGGTCCACAGAAGCGGTACCTGGCGACTTTCTCCCGACAGCGGCGGGAACCGCCCGAAAGCGATCAGCGTCTGGGTGGCGTGAACATAGAAGGCAGCCCCTCCGACGCCATGCTCCGCCCGCACAGAGCTAATCATGGCCAATATCGCGTTCTTGGCGTGGCGTCGGTTCATCTTGTCGTCTCTCCCCGAACCACTCGCTCATTGTGTGAACCGCGCCCTCACTCCGGCTGACCATTCGCCACTGTCAGCAGCCAGTCAGCATGACAGGGTTGGTCTAGCGGGCAACAACAGGCTAGGTTTTTGCCTCGAAGGTATTGTACGACAGTGTACCTGCCGTGCCCTGCCTCAACCCATCATACATCATCGTTCTCCCTCCTCGGAGACTCTGGCCGCTTGACCTCAACTCCCCCATAGCTGAGGCAGAAGAGGAACACCAATGTCAATATCAAGGGTCCGAAAATCACCGCTAAGAGTTTGTCGCTAGCTTATAGGGTCTGCCCATGGTAGCATCCTGCCCCGCGGGGAAAAGGGCTTTTGGAGAAGAGAAGATGGCAGAGAAACTATTGGATAGCGGGCCGATGGGCAAGGCGGTCAAGACTTATCTGATTCTGGTCGGTATGGCCACTAGGCGTGAGACAATCAACTATGGGTACATAGCTCGCCAAACTGGAGTCGCCAACCAAGATGTAGGTAAGCGGTGCCTGAACCCCGTATATCAATTCTGCCAAGAGCGTAACTTCCCCGACCTGACCACCATCGTGGTTAGGCTCGATACAGGAGAACCTGAGGAAGGGCATATGAACAGGGAAACTTTTTACCGGGAACGCGAGAGAGTCTATAGCTTTGCTTGGATGGATTATGCACCCCCAACCGTTGAAGAACTGCAACCCTAACGCTTTCCTGATGGATACTGGCTTACTCGCGAGGGCGGGTTGCTCTTGGCCTTCCGCTTAGTCGCCGCCATGGTGGTTCTGGTCGCGGAACGTTTAGGCGGGCTGGATATCGGCCTGTCACGGAGGCGGCGTTTCGGCCTCTCTGCCGAGCTGGGCAGCCTCTCCAACCTGGAATGGCTGGTCCTCAACCCGAACGAGTTGAGCGGGGAGATACCGGAGGAGCCTCTCCAACCTAGTAGATCTGCTCCTCAACGGCAACCAGTTGAAGGGGTGCGTACCAAATGCTTTGCAAGACGCCTATTCCGGCGGCCCGTCCTTCTGCTGAAGTGACGCGCCCTCAGCCGGGGACGGACGGCATATCGTCTTGGAGGCGCGCTGTTGGAGGCGCGCTGCATGAGGCGGGTCACGCTTTAGCGTTATCGGGCCTCGATTACTCAGACTTAGTCTTCTTTGGTGCACAACTCTACCATGGCGCTCACCCTACGATTCCCGATGCGGCCATGAACTACGACAACGATACCGATATCAGGTACCCAGTCGGGACGGGTTTCAGTGAACCGGACTGTTCACCGCATCCTTTCGATATTCTGGTGCTCTCTGCCCTGTACCAGGCGAGGTAGGCGGCTGTAATGGTGTGGTTTCCACACATGCTTAGGAGCAGGCTCGTACATGCATCGGTTGCCCTATTGGCGTTAGGCATTTTGCTCGTATTCTCTTGCAGCAGATACTATCAATGTCGTCCTCCTCTCTCTTTGGGCGTAGGGGATTTGGAACCCGCTCCATATTATGAATCGTGGGCCGCCCCACAGTGGACACCCGACGGCACTCACATCCTGTTCTCCACCAGTCGCGACCAGAGACTGCCGAAACAGATGCAGATGCATGTCGTGGCAACCGATGGGACGAGTCTGTCGTCCATACCGGTGAGGCCACAGGGGTACAGCAACATCATCCCCGTCCTCGCTCCCAACGGCAACCGCGTCGCGTTTGTCTATACACAGAACCAGTCGACTACCAGGGAGCCAAATTCGTTCAGGGAGTCGAATTCGTTCCATATAGCAACCTCTGAGCTTGACGGGTCTGATTGGCGCTATTTGACTGAAGGACTCCATGTAAATACGAACCCGGCGTGGTCAGGAACTGGATCATACATCGCTTTCCACAAGTGGGCGGATAACCAGTGTCGGCTGCTTTTCTTGAGAGAAAGGCCATCAGGACTCTACACAATGAAGGCGGATGGGTCTGACTTGCGAAAGATCGTGCATGGCCGGGGCGCCAATGCCAGAGTAGCCCTAGATGGAGAGTTCGGGGAGAAAGAACTTACGTACCGGAACACTGGCGCTGGGGCCTGGTCGCCCGCCGATTCTCTGGCGTTTGTGGGCGCACGAAGGGCTGGTGGGGACAGGGGAGGCTTGCAGAGGGCCATCTACACGGTGAAGCCCGACGGCTCGAAGCCTATCAAGCTGGCTGCCATTCCCTCAGGAACTTATATCGTAGGTCCTCTAGTGTGGGCGCAGGACGGCAAGCAAATCGCCTTCCTGGGTAATGATGGAGGCAGAATCAAGGTCTACAAGGCTGGAGTTGATGCACCCGATTTGGAAGAGGTGCTGGTTACTTCAATCGATGATCCAGAGGTGATTCTGGGTTCAGGCAGCATGTCCTGGTCTTCCGACGGGTCGGAGTTCCTGTTCTCACTGGAGACCCGATTCTCACCTGAGACCCGGAGATCGGTGCCTCCCAGCGAGCACCGATCGCTTGTATACCGCGCCCGGTTGAACGGGTCTGAGCTACAGGAACTGGGGGAGGGCGTCCACGCTACCTGGTCGCCCGACGAGTCCAGGATCGCTGTTGTCGCATTCAACCCTTCCGGTTCTCACAGTGGACTCTACACTATGAATGCGGACGGCGGAGACATACGAGTCCTAGTGAGAAGAGATGAGGACGGCAACTTGCAGGCGGTTCAGGCAAGCGATTGACAGAATGACTATTGTGCGTCTCTCCCACTGCTGGGAAGCGAACTTGAATTGACTCTCGACGAGGGCTTGGCAGAACGTCCGCCCCTCGCGCAGCATGTAGGGAAGGAAGACCTGCTCCATCTCCACCATGCCGGTCTCAACCAGAGCCCCCCTTGGCCATAGGGGGCCGTCGCTGACAGCGGAGTTTTGCCCTTGCCTCTAACAGGCTGCGGAAGAATGGATTTCACTGGTTCGAAGAGGCTGGTTTGAGTTGAGTTTGACGCTTTGGGTTAGCCGAAGGTGGTTTGGGACCCCTGCCAAGGGCCCATGAGGCGATCAGCAAGGGCTGGGAGGGCCCGCCAGACCCTTCCGGGCGCACGGCACCCCAAGCAGATCACACAGCCTGAACGGCCCGAGCCCTCTCACACGACACCAGGTTCGCCAACCACGACAGGTTGTAGGCCGTAGCCACAAAGTACCCAGCCAGCCCCGTCCGCTCTACTCCCCGATACCGTGTCCTCCGTAACCCTCCCACCGTCTTCATCCACCCGAACACCTCCTCCACCCGCTTGCGTACCTTCTGGCTCGCCCTATAGCTGGCGTGCCTCGTGGTGCGTCCGTCTATTGCCGAGTGTGTCCGCCGCGCCACGTGAGGCGTCACCCCACGATTACGCATGGCCCTGACACACTCCCGGGTATCGTACCCCTTATCAGCTCCCAGTGTCCTGGGACGGTAGCCCCTCTGCCTCGCATCGTCCAGCATCACGGGCACCGCCTCCCGCTCCGCCCTACCCGTGGCCCTGCTCACCAAGAAGTCCATCAGCAACCCGTTGCCGTTCTCCATCAGAGCGTGGCCCATGAACGACAACTTGGCCTCTCCCCCCTTCCGCATCAATCTAGCCTCCGGGTCCGTCCTGCTCTCGTGGGTCTTGTTCTTCAACCTCTCTCCACGAAAGTCCACCCACGGGTTGCCGGGGTCGTCGCCGGGCGGTGGCTCCCCTTCATCTCTCCGTCGGAAGCTCTTGATGCTGGCCATCGCCTCTATCAGCCGTTGACGTCATACTGCGAGGGCAAACCCGAGTTCTGTCAGGACGTCCGACGGTTGGTGCGCTTGGGGGCAACGAAACATGTGCTGGAACACCTGCGCCTTGAGCTGCTGGGCAGGAACAGCTCCAGCGAGCGGGAACCACACCCTCATAGCTATTGTGCAGCAAGCATATTGGAAACCGGTCAGGTGTATCCCTTCCCTAGAGATTTCGGGGAGGGCATGGGGTATAAACCGGGCGAACGATAGCCACTGGACCCAACCCTTGAGGGCACGGCCTTCTGAACCCTGCGGCCTCAAACGCGCAAGCGTCGGCCTTCCTTCAAGGGCTGCGCAGCGACAACGCGTGGGTTTCTGTGGCGTTTGAGTCTTGACGTCTCGCGTCTTGGGGCAACTGTTAGAGAACGCTAGGAGTTTCGTGTTGATAACCTCACGTCGAGCGGTTTCTCGTTGCTGTTCCTTGCCTTGATATAATCCGCCCAGCTATCCCAAAGAAGGAGATCCCCTATGCCGGAGTTCGAGCTGATACCACGCCAGCAAGCAATAACGTCTTCCTCCACCAGGAGCCGTTCCGATGTTATCCGGGAGTACTCTCAGTTCATTGACCAACTAGGTCGTGATGAGGCCGGCAAGCTCACGCCCTCAGATGGCGAAACCGTCGCCACTGTTCGGCGCCGCCTGGGCTCTGCGGTGAAAGCTTCTGGCAAGAATGTGCAGATTAAGCGGGTGGGGGCGGAGATATACTTTTGGGAAGAACCGTCCAAACGGCGGGGCGGCAGACCTCTCAAGAACGCCAACCCTGATGGTGTTGCGCGCTAATGGAAGTCTCAAGTGGTGATGACCGTGAGTGTTTTGGCCTTTTGACCGTTATCCTATGACCATGCGGGCCAGTAGCCCTTGGCGCGGAGGTTGATGATCATCGACCCCAACGACCTCATTCCACCCAATTCCGGCACTTGGCGCGCCATCGACGTGCTGGCCCCCGAAGGCAGCGTGGTGAACGTGCTGCCCCCCGCCCCCGTCGTCTACGCCAACCACGAGATGACCCACCGCATCGCCGACATGGTGTTCGGCGCAGTGGCCCAAGGCTACCCCGAGCGCGCCCTAGCCTGCTCCCAAGGCACCTCCGCCATCCTCACCCTCGAAGGCCAAGACCCCCGCACCGGCCAGCGCTATGTCAGCTACGAGACCCTCGGTGGTGGCATGGGTGCCCGCCCCAACCAGGACGGCATCAACGCCGTCAAGGCAGGCATATCCAACACCATGAACACCCCAGTGGAGGAGTTGGAGATGCGCTTCCCCGTCCAGGTCGATCACTACGAGATCGTCCCCGATAGCGGTGGCGCAGGCCAGTACCGCGGAGGCTGCGGCGTCCGTCGCGAATGGCGCGTCCTCGGCCACACTGCCACCGCCACCATCTGCTGCGAGCGCACCAAGTCGCCCCCCTTCGGCCTCCAGGGAGGCCACGCCGGCGCTCCCACCTCCGTCCACGTCGTCGACCCCCAGGGCAACCGCGACACCCGCAACAGCAAGGGCCCCGCCTTCCCCGTCCCCGAAAACTACTCCTTCGCCTACGACGTAGCCGGCTCCGGAGGCTACGGCAACCCCCAAAACCGCAACCCCCAGAGCATCCAACAAGACCTCATCAACGGCTACATCACCCCCGACCAAGCCGCTCAAGACTGCGGAGGTGTGGTAGGGTAGTGCTGGCAACAGACTCTAATGGGGCAGGACGGAATGCACGCCGAACAGGACATAAGAGACGTACAAATCGCTTGGGCCAAGTCGCAAGGTCTATCCATCGATGACAAAGGCTATGTTGACCATGTTGATGCCAACCTCTGGAAACCCCTGTCAGCCCATGCCCGGGCTGCCTACGAAAAGGGCGCTGGCTCCGAACTGGAAGGTCATATGAAGGCCTTGCACGCATCATCAGCCCTGGTCGTAAATTTCTTCGACTATTGGACAGACAAGCCCAAGGCCCCTCTTTTGTCGGCCCTTGGAATAGACGCCGATGATATCCAGTCCCTCGACTTCGAAGCTCAGTTTCCCACCGGCCTCGGCGGCACTCCGCCCCATCTTGATCTCGCGATAACCCTCGGGTCCGGCGCTGTCATCGGTATCGAAAGCAAATTCACCGAATACCTGGATCGTTCGACCCAAGGTAGAGGCAGCTTCAGGCCATCCTACTTCCCGACCTCTGAAGGTCTTTGGGCAGCCAAAGGCCTGCCGGCCTGTCAGGCGTTGGCTGAGGAACTGCGCGACCACCAGCATCACTTCGAGCACTTGGACCCGTGGCAACTCCTCAAGCATGCTCTCGGACTGGCCACGTCCTCCGGCCCCAACTTCAGTCTCTGGTATCTCTACTACGACTGCCTAGGCCCAAGGTCTGATGCCCACAAGAGAGAAATCCAAACCTTCGCCAATCGTGTCGGCAATGAAACCCGCTTCAAGGCGTTAACCTACCAACAGGTTTATCACCGCCTCCAAGACTCCAACCAGCCCCACGCCGAGTACCGGGACTACCTAGGCACCAGATACTTTAGCTAGTGCCATGCCTTCGGCACCGTGGAAAAAGAGCGCATCGTAAGCACAATAGCTGTGGCTCCTTTGATCCTGATTTGTAGTAAGAAGTGTAGACGACGCCTCCGGACTTGAGCGATGGGCCGGAACTCCAGAGCGGAAGCGAGCCCAAAAATGTGTCAGCCGGTGGGAATCTACTCAGTGATAGCAAAAGTGATAACGAAACCGCTGTAAAGCCTATTTGGTAGCTAAACATAGGCCAGGTGGGCAGTGGGGGTTCCCCCTCTAGGACCTCCTTGGTCGTTGACTCACCAAGGTGTGGGAGGCGTCCACAGCCGTCCCGATAGGGAGAAGGACGGAGGAGGTCGTGGGCAGGCGCCAGGATTGTCTCCCACGGCTCCTGCACTCCCGAGAAGGCAGGTGCCCAAGATGCCAAGATACATGCTCCTCGGTATGGCCTTCCTTATCGTCCTTCTCCTATGGACTGCTTGTGAAGGCTCGAAGTCTGAGGCTCCCTACACTCGTGAGTCCATTGTGATCGAGGACATCTCCGACTACCTTCAGACGTTTCTCTACCCTGATCTGAGAATCCTTTACGGACTCCTCACCTCCTCCACCCCCAAGGACTGGAGCAGCTGGGCAGAGGAGATAGAGGAGAGCTGGAAGACGATGGAACTGTTGGATGAGGAGACTAGGAGACGGCTGGCCGAGGAGATGGGGATAGATGAGGATCAGTTACAGGGAGTCCAGTGGGGAGTATACATACGTGGAGTGCCGATAACCCTGCCTCACCCGGAGGCGAGGGATCACGTCTACACTCTAGACGAGGTCTGCGGGGTCATACTAGACGCCGGATACGGGCTTCGGGGTGAGGATGGAGGGTTGATATGCGAACCATAGTTGACTGTCCCCGAGCATCGACTCCGTCAGACCCTCCATGTCCCCCGACTCCGCCGGGACCCTTCCGCTCAGCTTGTTGTCATTCGGCACCAACTGGTACGGCTTGTGCAGGTTCCTCAATTCCGCCGGTATGCTGCCATTCAGCCGGTCGTCAAATAGGTAGAAGAGGGTCATCTGAGACAGGCCTCCCAACTCCGGAGGTATCTTTCCGGTCAGTCCAGACGGATTGGAGTTACAGCCTGACTACAGGTTCAGAACGAATCTCAGTGTGAATGTTCTTGATTTTGTCCAGTGCGGTGGGCCTAAGTGGACGGTAGACAGAACCATCTTCGAGATGCGATTGGGGGCTCTGTGAACCTGCCGAGACCTCGGCTCAGGTAGTATGGCGCGATACGGCGGAGCGTCGCAAGTCGGGTGATACGCGTGAATGGCAGTTGGCGGAAGCTCTTAGCAGAGGCGCTGAGATGGTCCGGGTGCGGATCTGGAAGCCGCGTGCAAGGAGTAAGGGGTAAGCTGCCGAGCGGCACGAGGGCGATTGGGGTGTCGTTGAGCTACCTCCGATGCTCCGAGATGTGGTGGACTGGTACGCGTTGGGGATATGTGACAGTGCCGACGGAGAATTATCACTCTGAGGTCAGCTGGTTGAAGAGTCCAGAGCGGCGGTAAACTGCTCAAGCCAAGAAGGAAACATGGCTTGCATATCAGAGGCCAATGTGGAGAGTCTCTCTTCGAGAACGATCGATCCACATAGGACCATGTGGCGCTCGGACTTCCAACTGTCGATATGGCCTCCCATCGTCTTGGTGCGACCCAGATAGTACATGCCTCCAAACTCCAGATGTCCGCTAACCCTAGTTCGAATCGCTATCCCGATTGCGAGCAAGACTGGATTCCACCCCGGCCCCGAGAGAATCGTTGCCCGGATATCCTCGTTGGTTATCTCATGCTTTGCCCTTTCGTAGAACATCGTTTCGATAAATTTGGGCTGCTTGTTGAACTCAGCGGCGGGGAAGCGCTGGCGAATCTCTCTGTGCAGCGGTTCCATCAGTTCTTGGAATCTTCTGACGGCAACTCGGAAGCACCGCCACGGGATAGTCGCCGTTCCCGTACACGGGAAGACAGGAAAGCGCCGTAGCGCCCAGGCCATATTGTTGAGCAGCAGATCGCCGACCCCAAAGACCAGCGCGTGGGTCTGATGATGGCATGGGGGACTCCGAGACCTTTCAGCATATCCTCCAGCTGGGCCTTGCCCCTGAAGTAGGGCAGGTCTAACCCGGTAGAGGGGTTCGTCACCGAGAAATGGACTATCCTGCCGACGCCAGCCCTCTTGGCAGCCTCAAACACCGTCCTGGTGTTCTCGACCGCGAGGTCGAAGGTGATCCGGCCATGGGCGTACCGCATCCAGTAGGTGTTGTAGAAGACGCCCGCTCCCTGCATCGAGTGGCGCAGCCCATCGGGGTCGGGAAAATCCAGGGGGGGCACCTCCACCCGGCCACCGAAGAGGTCCTCGGCATCCGGGCTGCGGGTCAGTGTCCTGACGCGGACGCCTTGGTCAAGTAGACGCCGGGTCACATACCTGCCCGTATAGCTGAAAGCGCCGGTGACGACGGCGAGGTCGGGGTGAGGCATCCTTCTACCACCGTTCGTGATTGTGATCGTCATTCCTCCAATTGCCCCTGCGTCTCCCCCTTCGGCATCCGGTAGCCGACGCGGAGCTCAGTGAAGACGTAGGTGGGGTTCTCGGCGGCGTCGCCCAGCTTGCGGCGGATGCTGTTTATGGCGGTCCGCATAGGGCGAATGTCGGCGCCGGCATCGAGCCCCCAGACCCGGCGCAGCAGAGTCTCGTAGGTCAGCACGCGTCCGGCGTTGGTCGAGAGCTCGGCCAGCGTCCCGTATTCCTTGGCGGTCAGCTCCACCGGGCGACCGGCAAGGGTCACCCGGCGCTCGTCATAGTCGATGATCAGATCGCCTAGGACGTAGGGCTCCGACGGTTTGGGGACCTCGCGCCTGCGCAGAGCGGCCCTGATCCTAGCCAACAGCTCCGTTGGCGAGAAGGGCTTGACCACGTAGTCGGCGGCCCCCATGTCGAAGGCCCTGGCGACGAGCTTGTCCTGACCGTAGGCGGACAGGAAGATGACCGGTACGTCTCTCGTCTCGGCGATGTGCTTCATCAGGTCGACCCCGTCGGTCCCCGGCAGCACCAGGTCCAGCAGGACCAGGTCGGGCTTATACTCCTCCACGAGACGCAGCGCCTCCTCCGGGTCGGCGGTCACCATCGGTTCGAACCCCGACCTCATGAGGGTGTCGCGGACGTACCTGAGCGCCTGGGGGTCGTCGTCCACAGCCAGGATGCGCAGCTGTCCCGCGCGCCGCCTAGCGTGGGACGGGTGCCGACCGGGGGCGGCCGGGGAGACGTACCCAGCCTGCTCCACCGTCGGAAGGGTGAAGGTGAACCGTGCGCCCAAGCCCGGCCCGTCGCTCTCGGCCCAGATGCGGCCCCCGGTCGCTTCAACTATCCCCTTGCAGATGGCAAGCCCCAGGCCCGTGTCGCCCCCCTGTTCCTGGGACGCTATCCGGGAGAACTTGCGGAACAGCTGTGGCAGGCTCTCGGCGGGGATGCCTCTGCCTTGGTCCGATACCGACACGGCGACGTGGACCCCCTCCCCCACGGCGGTCACCCGGATGATGGACGACTCAGGCGATTGCCTGGCCGCGTTGATCAGCAGGTTGCCCAGCACCTGCGCCATGCGCAGCCTGTCGGCCATGACCCAGGGCAGGTCCGGCGCAAGGTCGATCTCGATCTCGTGCTTGCCCCCGCCGATGCGGAAGCCGTTGCAGGCCTCGCCAATCAGTATGGCCACGTCGGTCGGTTCAGGTAAGACCGCAAGCGTGCCCGTCTCGATGCGGGCCACGTCCAGCAGGTCGCTTATCAGCACGTGCATCCGGTCGACCTGCGCGTTGATGATCTGGTGAAACTGCCTCATCTCGGCGGGGTTCAGCGGAGAGGGAGGGTCCAGCAGCGTCGTGATGGATCCCTTGACCGAGGTGAGCGGTGTGCGCAGCTCATGGCTCACCATGGCCAGGAACTCAGCCCGCAGCCGCTCAAGCTCTTCCAGCGCCGTCATGTCCTGAATGGTTACGACGCAGGACTCAACCTCACCGTTCTCCGACCGGATGGGAGTGGCGTTCACCAAGGTGGTGACGCTACGCCCGTCGGGGACCTCGATGACGATCTCCTCGGCCCGCACCGTATCCCCTTCGATCAGCTCCTTAGCTAGGTCGAACGGAGAAATCTTCCGTCCGTCGGCCCGCCGATAAGACAGAACCTCCAGCAGTTGCTCCGGGGGTTGGTCTGGATCGCGCAGGCTCTCGACGATCCGCACCGCCTCCCGGTTGAAGGAGAGCGGCGCTCCCGTTCGGGCGTCGAAGACCGCCACACCCACGGGAGAGGTGTCGATCAGCGTCTCCAGGCGCGCCCTCGCCCGCTGTTCATCCCGGTACCGGCGGGCGTTGGCGATCACCAGCGCCGCCTGGGAGGCGAACAGCACCAGCGTCTCCTCGTCCTCCTGGGTATATTCACCTTCCTTCTCGTCAAGGTAGATGGTGCCCAAGTGCTCGCCTTGGTGGCGGATTGGAGCAGCCAGAAAGGACAGGAGGTCCGGGGGGAACTCGGGAAGACCCAGGGTCCGGGCGTGGCTGTGGAAGTCCCGCAGTCGCAGCGGTTTCTGGTTACTGCCAACGTAATCAAAGAACCTAACCCGGTCCGGCTCGGCCCATAGCTTCCGTCCCTGCTCGGGCGTCATGCCGGAGCCGAAGAATTCCCGCATCTGCCCGGCATCGTCGAGGAGGATGAACACGCCGTAGCGCGAACTGGTCAGGTCACGGGCGGAGTCCAGGACCCCTTGGAGCACCGTGTCGAGGTCCAGGGATTCGTTGATGCGCAGGCTGGCCTCGCTCAGCCTGGACAGCCGGCCTCGCAGGGCGTGTATCTCTAGGTCTCGTTCATCATCTCGGTTCATTTCTACGCCTCTCGCCTCTATTGGGCTGTGGAAGGCCCCTAACCTCCAACCAACGTGCAGCGGCTGGATGTGGATTCCGAATTTGACGCTGCCGGGCAGTATACCAGCTATTGCCCGAAACTCATACTAACTTAATACGAATTGGCCGATATTCTCACGTCCATCTTACATGTGCTCTGTATAATACAGTGGACTGACCCATCGACAGGGAGGCATTCGTATGACGTTGGACAGACCGGTCCATGCACCTGAGGCGGCGGACGGAACGACGGCCCCCGCCGTCGCTGCGCCGGTCTCGCCGTGGACTGCCCTCCACGGAGACCTAGCACAGACGTTCACCCCCCCGGATTCTTGCTTTGTCGGGCCGGATGCGGGCCATGCTCGCTACCCTCACGTAGTCACCACCGCATACCCTTTGATCCCAACAGGCCGTCCGGGAGGACGGCCTGTTCCTGTTTAACTTCCCCTCGTCGAGGCGGCCAGATGAACCCTAGTCACCCCGCTGTCGGCACCGCCTACTACCGGACGCCCCTGCGCGACCGCGCCATCCGTGCCAGCGGACAGTACCGGAGGCCACCTGTGCCCAAGGCTCGTCCGTCGCTCGGAAGTCGGTTCGGGGCCGGGGGCGCGGGGGAGTCTGTCGTATGGAACCGGTCGCACCGGAAACCAGACCGAGTAAACGGAGGAATCTGTTGAGCATGTCGAACCTAGTGAAGCGAATGGATCTCCGCGGAGCGAAGGCAACCCTGGCAGCCCTGCCGTGGGTGCCGCGGGCAATCCTGCCCCACTCTGAGCCACGGGCCCTTTCCTCGGCGCGTCCCACCCCATTGCTGCGCGCCAGCAGGTTTGCCCTGCTGGCGCTGGCCCTCTGCGGCATGCTTCTCTTGATGGCCACCCCGGCCATCGCCCAGCAAACCGTCATAACCCTCGTCAGCAACACGGGGCAGACCATCTTCAACAATCAAAATCTCTCCTCATCGTTCCCAGCGTTTTCCCAGGCATTCACCAGCGGCACCAACGCCTCCGGCTATACGCTCGATTCGATCGGCATCAACTTCGACACCATCGCCGATACCTCCACGGCCGCTGCCGAAGTGACGGTGACGCTGAACGCGGACAACAGCGGCGATGCCGGCGATGTGCTGTGTACCCTCACCGACCCGGCGACCTTCAGCTCCTCGGGCGTGCATACCTTTGACGCGCCCTCGTCGGGCACACGCTGTCCCACGCTTGCGGCGAGCACGACCTATTTCGGTGTCGTCACGCTAGTGAACAGCGCTGGAACCTCTGTCGTAGTGGAAACAACCAATGTCAGCTCAGAGGACAGCGGCGGCGCGGCGGGCTGGTCATTGGCGGATGCTGCCGCGTTCTACCAGCAGGCAACCTCATTGTGGCACGCCTCTGCCAACGCGATGTTAATGGAGGTCAAGGGATTCAACGCGGTCGCCACGCCCGGCGTGACTATTTCAGAGACCGACCTAACCGTCGCTGAGGAGGGAACAACGACCGACACCTACACCGTTGTGCTGGATACTGCTCCGAGCGCCGGCACCGTGACGATTACTGTCACCGAGACCGGCGACGACATCACCGTCGCCCCCGCATCTCTTGCTTTCACCACCACGACCTGGAGTATGGCCCAGACTGTTACCGTCACAGCCGTGGACGACTCTATCGACGACGACAACGAGACCGTCACCATCACGCACGCTGTCTCAATGTCAGGCGACACCACGAACTACCCCACTACCCTGTCGCTCGGCAGCGTCGATGTGGCAATCACGGACAACGACGACCCGCCGGGGGTCATCCTGGTCAAGAACACGGGTCAGACCGCCTTCGCCACCAGTACTGGTGGACATCTGACTTCCACGGGCATCAGCTTCGCTCAGGGATTCACCACCGGCGCCAGCGCCGCCGGCTACACGCTGAGCTCCATCGGCATCAACTTCCGTACCATCGCTGACACTTCAACCGCGGGAAGCGAGCTGACGGCCAGTCTGCGCGACGCGAACGAAGGCGGTGTCGTGCTTCCCACCACTGTTCTCTGCACCCTGGACGACCCGGCGAGCTTCGCCTCCTCCGGGCTGCATACCTTCAGCGCTCCCACAACGGACCCGTGCCCCACGCTTGCGGCGAGCACAACCTACTTCTTTGTCATCGAGCGGGCGAATGACAACACAAGCGCTATCGCTGTCGCTTATACCAACAGCGACGACGAGGACAGCGGCGGCGCGGCAGGCTGGTCACTGAGCAATGTAGCCCGCCACCAAATGATGGCGGGCGGGACGTGGGCACAACTCAGCGGGAAAAGGATGATCGAGGTCAGGGGCGAGACGGTTCCCGTGCCCCCCGGCGTGACTATTTCAGAGACCACCCTGGAAGTCACTGAGGGGGGCGCCACCGACACCTACACCGTTGTCCTGGATACTGCCCCGACCGGTGACGTTACCATTGCGGTCACCGAGACCAGCGCCGACATCAGCCTCAGCGCCACAACGCTCACCTTCGGCACCGCAAATTGGAGCGCCGCCCAGACGGTCACCGTCACGGCCGTGGACGACTCTATCGACGAAGACGAAGAGACCGTCACCATCACGCACTCGGTCTCGACGACCGCCGACTCCACCGACTATCCCACTTCCCTGATGGTCGACAGCGTCGATGTGACCGTCACGGACAACGATGCCACCGCTCCAGGGGCCCCCGTCCTGACCGCGGCCGCGAAGAACGAGTCCATCGAGCTGACATGGACGATTGCGGACCACGGCACTTCGAACATCACGAGATTCGACTACCGGATCAAGCAGACCACGGGCGGTACCTATCCAGCTACGTGGACCGACACCAGCGCCGCGGCGTCGAACACCGGCGGCTCGGCCACGATCGGAAGTCTCACCAACGGCACGCAGTACACCGTCCAGGTCCGGGGGGTGAGCTCGGACGGCGAGGGCGCCGGATCGAACGAGCCGACCGCAACGCCCGACGCGCCGCCGTCGATCGATTCGGTCGCCATCACCTCGACCCCGGCCACCGCCAACACCTACATCATCGGCGAGGACATCGTCGTGACGGTGACGTTCGACAAGAACATCGCATTCAGCGGCAGCGGCTCTGACCCATACCTCGCCCTCAGGGTAGGGACAGGAGATACTAAGGAGGTGAATTGCGACAGTGGGACGCCGCCGACCAAGGACCTGGTGTGCACGTACACGGTCGTCGAAAACGACGAAGACGGCGACGGCGTCTCCGTGCCGAGCGGGACCATAACCAGATCAACCTACCTGATCGTCGGTCCACTCGGCCAGACCGCGGTGTTAACGCATACGGGTCTTGCGGCCTCCGCCAACCACAAGGTCGACGGCGTGAAGCCGACGCTGTCGAGCGCAAACGCCTCGGGCGACCTCACGAAGGTGGTCCTCACCTTCAGCGAGGCCATCGGCACGGTCGACAACACCAAGATCACGGTGAAGAAGGGCGGCACGGACCAGACCACGACGGGGGCCGCGATCGACTCGGCCAACAGCACCAAGGTCGAGATCACGCTGACGACGGCGCTTCTGAGTACCGACACCAATATCACGGTCGAGCTGGCCGCGGACGCGGTCACCGACGTGCCCGGCAACGGCATCGCCGCGGTGTCCGCGACGACCGTCAGCCTCGTGGACAACACCGCGCCGGCGTTTGTGAGCGCGGGGACCAACGACACCGACGAAGTGGTGCTGACCTACAGCGAAGCGCTCAACACAACGCAGCCGGCGACGTCCGCCTTCACCGTCAAGGTCGGCGGGAACAACCGCGGCGTGGACACGGTCGCGATTTCCGGCAGCGCCGTCACGCTCACGCTCGCCTCGGCCTTCCGCCCCGGCGACACCCTGACCGTCGCCTATTCGAAGCCGGGGACCAACCCGATCAAGGACGCGGCGGACAACGAGGCGGCATCGCTCCCCGAAACGACGGTCACCAACAACCTCCCGGCCACCGCTCCGGAGGCCGTGGCGTCTCTGACCGCCTCGAACACTTCGACATTCGGCGAGGTGGATCTCCAGTGGAGCGGCGGCACCTGGGCCAACGGCAGCGCCATAACCAGGCACGAGGTGCGCTACGGGGCGCCCATATGGTCGGCAACGCTCACGGTCAAGGACCTGGGCTCCAACTTCCTGGGATGCGACACCTCGACCAATCAGGGATGCGAGCCAGGCGAACTTCTGACCGACAATGCTTTCTCCTATGACTCGGTGGACTACCTGATCGACACAATAGATCTCATTGGCGGGCAGTTAAGACTCATAACCAACAGGAGCACCATCACCGCGGCGTCGCTCGCCGACCTGACGCTCGACGTGGGCGGGCTCTCGTTCCCCTTCGCGGACGCAACCCACTCGGCGGGCGCCCTCACCTGGACCGGCGCCGGCCTCAGCTGGAGCGAGGACGATATGGTCCCACTGGCGATTAGCACTATCTCCTCCCTCCCATGGACCTCGATCTCGGACAGCGCCCCGGGTGAGGCCAACGAGACCAGCCACACGCTGGAGGGCCTGGATCCGGGCGAAGAATACACGTTCGAGGTCCGCGCCGTGAACGACGTCGGCGGCGGCGGTGAGGCCAGTGACACGCTGACGCTGCTCGCGCCGGCGTGGAGCTTCACGCTGCGCGACGGCGGCGGCGACGTGACCGGGCTCACCGAGGGCGGCGATCCGGCGACCGCGACGGTGACCATCACCAACGCCGGTCAGGCCACGTTCGGCGCCGACCAGACGATCACCCTGGAGTGGGGCGGCCGCACGCTGGTGGGCGGCCGGATCCAGGGCGCGGGCAACACCTCGACCATCACCATCCTGGCCGGAGCGTCGAGCGGCAGCCTCGTCATCAGCGCGCACAACAACGACCCAATCCCGATCTATATCCCCTTCACCGCTGACCTCACCGCCAAGTGGGAGGACGCCGTCATCGGGACCATCCAGCAGCTCCGCCGCATCGAGGACGAGAGCCCGCCCGTGGCGCGGATCACCGACGCCCCGGAGTCGGTGAACGAGGGCGACACGATCGGCATCGACATCGAGCTCTCCGTCCGCTACCCGGCTCCCGGAGCGCTCAGGTTCACCATCGCCGACGGCGACAGCGCCCTCAGCGGGACGCTACCCGACCGGGTAGTGCTGGCCGGGAGCGAACTGACCGCCACCGTCACGCTGACCGCTGTCGAGAACACCACCCAGAACGACGGCGCACGCACGGTGACATTCACCCTCGAGACGAGCACGGATATCCCCTACACCCTCGGCACCCCCAAGACGGTGACCATCATCGTGCGGGACGACGACACGCCGCCGCTCGCGGTCGGGGACCTGCGCGCGCAGGCGGGCAACACCGAGGCGACCCTGAGATGGAATGCGCCGCCGGCGCCCACGCCGGACCACGGCCAGCCCATATTGCGCTACGAGTACCGGGTGAAGGAGGGGACAGGCTCGTTCGGCTCCTGGGCGATGGTCCCGAACAGCGACGGCACGACCACAAGCCACAAGTTCACGGGCCTGACCAACGAGACCGAGTACACCTACGAGGTGCGGGCGGAGAACGTCGCGGGGGACGGGGCCGATGCATCGGTGAGCGTGACGCCGAGGGTCGGCGTTGCGGTCTCCTTCGTCGCGGCGTCGGCATCGATCACCGAGGGCAGCTCGACCACCGTCACGCTGACGCTGGGCGAGGCGCCGGCGACGGGAGTGACGGTCACGGTGCCGATCACGGCGACGCCCGGCGCGGGACTCGGCGCGACCGAGTATTCCGGCGTGCCGGCGAGCGTGACGTTCGCCGCGGGCGAGACCGTGAAGAACTTCACGGTGGCGGTGGCGGACGACACGTTGGACGAACCGGACGAAGAGCTCACGCTGGAGCTGGGGACGCTGCCGGATGGCTACGTGCCGGGGACCAACGGCGAGACCGTCATCACGGTGGTGGACGACGACGTGGCGGAGTGGAGGCTGACCCTGACCGGCTCCAACGGCAGCGCGGTGACGGAGCTCACCGAGGGCGGCGCTTCCGCGACCGCCAGGATCTCGATCACCAACAGCGTGCGGTTCGAGACGGACCAGACGATAACCCTCGAGTGGGGCGGCCAAGAGATCACCAGCGGGCTCATCCAGGGCGCGAGCGGGAGCGCGACCATCACCATCACCGCCGGGCAATCGAACGGCACGCTCGCCGTCAGCGCCCCGCAGCGCCAGGGCGACCTGTATCGCCCGCCGGAGACCGAGGCGCTGACCGCCATGCTCGGCGGGGCCCAGATCGGCGACGGCATCCAGCTCGCATTCGCCGACGACGAGGACCCACCCGTACTCACCATCCGCCTGAGGGACACCAGGGTCGTCGAGAACGGCTCGGCGTTTCTGGACGGAACGCTCTCGCGGGGATACGACATCCCGGGGGCAGCTTCCCCGCTGCACGCCCTGGCCACGGGGGCAACGACCAGGCTCCCCATACTCGCGCTGAACGCCGTCGACGGACAGCCGGCCGCACCACTCAGTTTCGAAGCAGGACAGACCACGAGCCTCACGATGAGCATGACGCCCACCGGCAACTCGACGGCGGGGGACCACGCCACGATCGAGTTCACCATCCCGTCGAACCCGGACTACTACACCATCGGCACTCCGTCGACGGCGACGCTGCTGATCCTGGACGACGACGCCGCGCCGGGCGCTCCCCGGAACCCCACCGCAAGGCCGGGGGACACCGAGGCGACGCTCAGCTGGGACCACCCGGCGACCTACGACCAGATCTGGGTCAGCGACTACCAGTACCGCCAGCGCGCCGGGACCGGCCCCTGGACCAGCTGGGCCGCGGTCCCGGGCAGCGACGGCGAGACCACCAGCCACACGGTCACGGGCCTCACCAATGACACCGAGTACACCTTCGAGATGCGGGGGCGGAACAGCAACCACAACGGCGCCGTGGCCCAGGTAATGGTCACGCCGAGGGAAGGGATAGCGGTGTCGTTCGGCGCGGCGTCGGTCTCGATCACCGAGGGCGGCTCGGCGACCGTGACCCTGACGCTGGCCGAGGCGCCCGCGGCGGGCGCGACGGTCACGGCGGAGATCACGGCGACGCGGGGCGCGGGGCTCGGCGCGGCCGAGTACGCCGGCGTGCCGGAGAGCGTCACGTTCAACGCGGGCGAGACCTCCAAGAGCTTCACGGTGACGACGGTGAACGACACGGACGACGAGCCTCACCGCGTCCTGACGCTGGGCCTGGGGGAACTGCCGGAGGGCTACGTGCCGGGGACGCACCACGAGTTCGTGCTGACGATTCTGGACGACGACCACCCGATCGTGTCGGTGACGTTCGGCGACGCGGCGGATTCGGCGCCGGAGGGCGCCTCGGTCACGGTCACGGTGCGCCTGAGCCAGGCGCCGGAGCGCGAGGTTGTGGTCCCGATCACGGCGACGCGGGGCGCGAACCTCGGGGCGGACGAGCACGAGGCGGTGCCGTCGAGCGTGACCTTCGCGGCCGACGCCACGGAGGCGGTCTTCACGCTGAGGTTCGAGGACGACGCCGCGGTGGAGGGCAACGAGACGCTGACGCTTGCGTTCGGGACGCTTCCGTTCCGGGTGAACGCGGCGGGCGCGAACCCGCAGCTCGTGCTGACGGTGACGGACGACGACGGCCCGCCGGCGGCGCCGGATGTGTCGGTGCGGACGGGGAACGCGTTCGCGGTGCTGTCGTGGACGGCGGTTGTCAACGACAGCCCGGTGCTGCGCTACCAGGTGCGCTGGCGCGAGACCGATGGCGGCGCGTTCAACGCCTGGCAATCGGTGGGTCTCGTGAACAGCTACCAGGTGGAGGGTTTGACCAACGGCAAGGCGCACGAGTTCGAGGTGCGCGCGGTGAACGCGCACGGCAACGGCGAGGAGGTCTCGGCGCCGGGGACGCCGACGGCGCGGCTGACGGGGATCCCGAAGGCGGTGCAGGTCCTGCAGGTGAAGGCGACCGACAGCGGCCGGGCGGAGCTGAGCTGGACCCGGCCCTCGAACGCCACCGACAAGGTCACCGTGGACAGCGTGAGCGCGACGTTCTCGCAGATCCAGGGCTACCGGATCGAGGTGTGCCGGACGACGTGCGACGACGAGACGAACTGGTACGCGCTGGTGGCGAACACGGGCAGGTTCGCGCACAGCTACGTGCACCAGGTTCTGGCGCCGGGGGTGATCCGGGAGAACCGCTACCGGGTGCGGGCCATCAACATCAACGGCAAGGCGGGTCCGTGGTCGAACGTGGCGACGCTGGATGAGACGGAGGTGGAGGGCGTCTACCTGCAGACGCCGGACGACTCGACGCTGTGGGTGCGCTTCAAGGTGCGCAACCCGGACGGCAACCCGCTTTACGTGCGTTACACGAACACCGGCACGGGCACGATGGGCCACACCGAGTACCGTCTGACGAGAAAGGAAGACGTGAAGCTGGTGCTGAGCGGCCTGGAGGCGGGGAGCTGGCACCGGGTGGACCTGGACTTCTCGCCGGACTTCGACTCGGCGCGCAAGCAGTCGCATTGGTACGGCACGGCGCGGGCGGGGGAGACGCCGCTCACGAGCCCCTATGCCCGGGACCTTGTGGATGCGCAGGTCTGGCAGGGCGGCGCGTGGCACGATGCCTCGACGACGGCGCTGACCATCCGGATGGGGGATACGGGTAAATACCGGGTGCGGCTGAAGCCCTGCGACCGCACCTACAGCGTGATTCCGCGGCGCATCGAGTCGCCGGCGGGGCGGCTGCGGGCGAGCCCGGTGGAGACCGCCCCGGCGCTGTTCACGAACCTGGATTGCAAGGTGGAAGGCACCGGCTACAGGACCGACGAGGACGGCAACCGCCTCACCATGAGCGATGTGTACGACATGACCAACTTCCCGGACCGGGCGAACGACTTCATCCCCATCTATGGGGGGAGCGAGAACGACTGGTACGAGGTGACGGTCACGGCGCGGGCGCTGGAGGACTACGCGGCGGACGTGCGCGCCGATGCGTTGCTGAGCGCGCCCTTCGCGGTGGTCTACAACCACGAGGTCTGGTACAGCGCGTTCTTCGATACGCGGTCGGGTCCGGTCTCGGAGGGCACGGGCCTGGTGCGGATCCTGGTGGACCGTCCCGCGGATGCGGTGCTGCCGGCGCCGGGCGGTGTGACGATCGGGTCGGACCGCGTCATGACATGGGACGCGGTGAGCGGCGCGACAGGGTACCTGGTCGAGTGGCGCCACGGCACGCGGTACAGCGACCGGGCGAACCAGGACCGGAGTCTGCAGACGGCGACGGGCGTAAGGCTGCCGTCGGGTCGCGGTCCGGTTACGGCGCGGGTGCGCGCCTACAGCAACAGCGGCGTGAGCGAGTGGTCGGCCGAGCTCACGTGGGACAGCCGTGCGCCGACGCTGAACGTGCTTGACACGGCGGTGAACGAGGCCGACGGGTCGGTCGGCTTCCTGGTGACGCTGGATCCGGCGGCGACCGGGATTGTGACGGTGCAATACACGACCGTGGACGCCACGGCGGTGGCGCCGGCGGACTACACGGCCACGAGCGGGACGGTGACGTTTGCGCCGGGCGAGACGCGGAAGCAGACGGCGCTGGTGCCGATCGTGAACGACGGCGAGGAGGACAGCGGCGAGACGTTCCGTCTGGTGCTGAGCAGCCCGACGGGGAGCGATGCGAACAACGGGGCGGCGGTGCTGGGCGACGCGGAGGCGGTTGCGACGATCCTGAACAGCGAGCGGGAGGTTGCGTCGCTGACGGGGTTCACGCTGGTGGACGCGGGCACGAACGCGGACTTGATGTTGCTGGCCAACGGCTCGACGGTGGAACTGGGCGAGCTGCTGGCATCGAGCTACGGGATCCGTGCTGAGATGGGCGCGGGGGCGGCGCCGGGGAGCGTGCGGCTCGCGCTTACAGGGGCGAAGGCGGTGACGGCGACGGACGACGCGGCGCCGTGGTCGCTCTATGGCGACGGGGCGGGCCGTGTGAACGGCGCGTCGCTGCCGGTGGGCTCCTACACACTGCGGGCGACGGCGTATGCGGACTCCGGGGGCCGGGGCGATGAGCGGGGCTCGCTGGAGGTGTCGTTCACGGTCGCGGCTGGCGCGCTCGGGGTGACGACGCCGGGTCCGTTCACGGTCGCTGAGGGCAAAACGGCGGTGGCGACGCTCGCGGCCTCCGATACGGGGACCGGCGGTGAGGCGGTGTGGTCGGTCCCGGCGGGTGCGGCGGGCGGCGCGGACGGCGCGGCGTTCACGCTGACGTCCGAGGGTGTGCTGTCGCTGGTTGCGGCGAAGGACTTCGAGGCGCCGGACGATGCGGACGGCGACGGGACGTATGAGGTGACGGTGTCGGTAACGGTGGGGGCGCACACCGCGACGGCGGCTCTCTCGGTGACGCTATCGGACGTCAACGAGCCGGCGCTCTCGGTGACGACGGCGGGCCCGTTCACAGTCGCGGAGGGCGAGACCGCGGTTGCGGCGCTCGCGGCCTCGGACACGGGGACCGGCGCGACGGCGGTCTGGTCGATCCCGGCGGGTGCGGAGGGCGGCGCGGACGGCGCGGCGTTCATGGTGACGTCCGAGGGTGTGCTGTCGCTGGTTGCGGCGAAGGACTTCGAGGCGTCGGACGATGCGGACGGGGACGGGACGTATGAGGTGACGGTCGCGGTGGCGGCGCCGGCAAGCTCCATGGCGGGCGCGCAGAGCGCGACGGCGGCCTTGCTGGTGACGCTCTCGGACGTGAACGAGGCGCCGGTGGCACAGGCGTCGGCGTCGCCGGCCAGGGTGCGCCAGGGCGCCCGGGTGACGCTCGACGGGAGTGCGAGCACGGACCCGGATGCGGGCGACACGCTGACCTACTTGTGGTCGCAGGCCGACGATGGCGCCCCGCGCGTCACTCTCTCGGACGCCTCGGCGGAACAGCCGGCGTTCACGTCGCCCTC
This sequence comes from Dehalococcoidia bacterium, assembly GCA_965263155.1. Taxonomy (GTDB): domain Bacteria; phylum Chloroflexota; class Dehalococcoidia; order Lucifugimonadales; family JAAXIE01; genus JAAXIE01. Next base: position 2,966,402 of record OZ253586.1, on the reverse strand, counting down.
GGACCTAGCGGCGGAGACGGCGCTCGGGTTCACCCTGCGGGTGACGGATGCGGATGGCCTGTACGCCGAGGACACGCTGTCGGTGGCGGTCACGCTCATCTCTGAGGTCTCGATATCGGCGGCCTCGAACTATGCGGCGGAGGGCGCCGAGGCGGTGTTCCGTCTGACCCGGGCGGGGAGCGCGCGGGCGGCGTTGACGGTGCCGGTTACGGTGGAGGAAACGGGCGAGATGCTGGGCACGGCGGCGCCTGCGGACGCGACGTTTGCGGCGGGCGCGCGCGAGACGGAGCTGCGGGTGCCGACGGCGGCGGACGCGGCGCAGGAGACGGACAGCCGGGTGACGGCGCGGCTTGCGTCGGGGTCGGGCTGGCAGCTTGCGGATGGCGCGGCGACCGCGTCGGTCACGGTGCTCGACGACGATGCGGCTCCGGTGACGGAGACGGCGGCTGCGGACGTGACGATCTGGTCCGCGGACATGACGGTGGTCGAGTACTCGTCGCGGTCGATCGGCGCGGGGTCGGCGGACCTGTTCTCGAACCAGATTGGCCGGGCCGGCCTGCGCGCCAAGTACCTGTGGTACGACCCGTCCGAGCGCGTGCTGAGGCTCGGCTTCGACGCGGGGCTCTACGACGCGGAGCCCCTCACGCTGCACGTGGGCGACGTGTCGCTGGGCTTCCCGGAGAACCCCGGCGGCGACGCGAGCTTCACCCTGGAGGGCGTGGACCTCTCCTGGACGGACGGCGAGACGCTCGAGGCGCGGATCTCGAAGCCGTCGGCGTCGGCGGTCTCCACCGATGCGACGCTGGCCTCCCTCGGCGTCGAGGGAGCGACGCTGAGCCCAGCCTTCGACGCCCGGGTGCTGCTGTACTGGGCGGTTGCAGACGCGGGCGCGGAGACGGTGTCGGTGTCGGCACAGGCCAACGACGATGGTGCGACCGTGGCCTACGGTCCGGCGGCGGATGCCGATGCAGAGCTGGCGGAGCACCAGGTGGCGGCGCCCACCGGGGGCGAGATCCTGGTCGTGGTGACGGTGACGGCGGAGGACGGGACTGTGCGCCGCTACAGAGTGGTGGTGGCGCCAACGGCGGCGGAGTCCAACACGGCGCCCACGGGCGCGCCCACCATCAGCGGGACCCCGCAGGTGGAACAGACCCTTGCGGCGAATACGTCGAGTATTACCGACGAAGACGGGCTCACCAACGTGACCTTTGAATACCAGTGGCTGGCCGGAGGTACGGATATCGCGGGAGCCACCGGCTCCCGCTACCTCCTCACGTCCAGTGAGCAGGGACAGACCATACAGGTCCGGGTGACCTTTACTGACGATGCCGATAACGAGGAGACCCTGACCAGCGTGGCTACTGTGCCCGTTGCTGCGGCGCCTAACCGCGAAGCCACGGGCGCCCCAACCATCAGCGGAACCCCGCAGGTGGGAGAGACGCTGACGGCGGACACGTCGGCCATCGCCGATGAGAACGGGCTGGACGACGTCTCCTACAGCTACCAGTGGATCGCCAGTGACGGGAACAGCGACACGGTCATCGAGGAAGCAACGGGCCCCACCTACATACCGTCGGTCTCCGACGTGGGCAAGACCATCACGGTGAGGGTGACCTTCACCGACGATGCGGACAACCGGGAAACCCTGAACAGTGAGGCTACTGGGGCGGTCGCCGCCACGGTGCCCACGACCCCTCAGAGCTTGACCGTGGCAACCGGGGACCAGGAACAGCGGCTTGACGTGTCCTGGCAGGCCCCCTCTTCCAACGGTGGTTCCGACGTCACCGGCTACAAGGTGCAGTGGAAGGAGTCCCCAGACAGCTGGGACACCGAAACCGACGTCTCAGAGACCACGGTAACCGGGACCACGCACACCATCACAAGCCTCACGGGAGGAGTGGAGTACGCGGTGCGGGTCATCGCCACCAACGTTGCGGGTGACGGTCCTGCTTCCACCGAGGCGAGGGCTACCCCTGCCGACAGTCCGACATCGGGAGAAGAAGGCACGGAGACGGTCGAGAGCGACAGCACGGCGGCTTGGACGGCGACCCTGACCGTGGGGGTGTCGGGCAGCGGGAGCGAGGCGGTCTGGGGCTACAGCTGGTTCCTAGACGGAATGGGAACCCTCGATGAGAGAACATACAGCGAGGGCGACCAGACGATTGAGGTCATGGCGATCCTGATGTCGAACGGCTTTGTGGCGTTCAACGTCAGGCCGCACCCGAGCGTCGACTTCGTGCTGACGGTGGACGGGACCGAGTTCGCGTCGGCCGATGCGAGTGAGGTGAAGAGCCAGACGTTGATCTCATATGTCTGGGCGACCACGCTGGACTGGGCCGAGGACGACAGGGTCGCGTTGAGCCTGACCCTGAAGGATACGGACAGCGCCGAGCAGTCGGAGCCGGCGGAGAACACTTCGGCCACAGGCCTCCCGACCATCAGCGGGACGCCCCAGGTGGGGCAAGACCTGACGGCGGATACCTCGGCCATTGCCGACGAGGACGGGCTCACCAACGTCTCCTACCGCTACCAGTGGATGACCGGAGGGTCGGACATCGACGGCGCCACCGGCGCCAGCTACGAGCTCACCTCCAGCGAGCAGGGCCAGACCATCACGGTGCGGGTGACCTTCACTGACGACCGGGACAACGCCGAGACCCTGACCAGCGAGGCGACGGTTGCGGTGGCACAGGCTCCCGCGCCGCTGACGGTAAGCCTGGAGAATGCCGCCACGAGCCACAACGGCACGGATGTGTTCACCTTTGAAATCCGGTTCAGCGAGCAATTCGGCCTGAGTTACAAGACTCTTCGGGACCATGCGTTCACGGTGGTTGGGGGCGAGGTGAAGGGGGCCCAGCGCATGGACAGGGACAGCGACACCCCCAACATCCGCTGGCTCATCACGGTCGGGCCGGACGGCAACGGCGATGTCGCCGTCACCCTGCCGGCCACCACGGACTGCGCCGCCGACGGGGCCATCTGCACGGAGGACGGCAGAATGCTGTCCAACAGTCTGGAACTGACCGTCAGCGGTCCGGGCCAATAGGGGGCAACAAGAGGAGCACACACCTATGGACAGGCGAGGCAAGCGTGCCGAAGGGACGCTGAACCCCTCAGGGTCTACAGGCGGACGAGAAGGAGGACGCTTGCGCTCGCACTAGAGAGAGTCTCCGACTGTGCACTGGGAGGGCTTGCGCGATGCCTCGACAGCGTACACACCACAGCAGAAGAACCTACGTCTTTCCCGACGACTTCCCGCATCGCCTGGAGCGGTTCCAGGAGGAGTCCGGCCTGTCGTGGGCGGAGATGGACCGCCGTCTGGGAACGGACCCCCACACGATAAGGCGCTGGAAGAGCGTCGAACTGTAGCCGCCCATCAGCGTCCCCGACAGGCTGAGGGACTTGCCGCAGGCGTCGGCGAGGACCCCGGCGGCGATGCCCTGGGCGGAACCCCGCCCCTTGTACTCGTGGACCTCGTCACCGACCAGCAGGTCGAAGAAGCCCTTCATCCGGTGCTTGATGTAGTCGGCCAGCGGGTAGCGGGCCGGCCCGGACTTGTCCGCCTGCCACAGGGGAGAGCCGCAGCCGGCGCAGGTGTGCTTGCGGCGGCTCAGGTCGGCGTCCGTGAGGGGAACGCCGTCCTTGTCCACGATCTGCGCCGTGCAGTCGGGGCAGCAGGGGACCTTGAACGGTTCGCCCGTCTCCTCGTCCCGCAGCAGCCTCCCCCTTGACGTTGCCCACCGCTGGTTCACGGCGGGCATCCAGCGGTAGGACAGCTTGGCCTTACTGCCGCGACATGACCGCGAAGAGGGGGCCGGAGCCGGTGGAGATGCGCAGCCGCTCCAGGTCGGTGATGGACCTGACGATGACGGCGCGGGCGCCGGGCGCCGTCTCCTCCACCTCCCGCTTCCACTTGCCGGTCAGGTGGGCGGGCACAAGACCAGGACTCGCCGGAAGCCCGCCATGTGCGCTGCGGCGGCGGCGATGAAGGTCTTGCCCGTGCCCATCTCCCCGCCCACCGTGGTGCCCCGGTGGGCGGGGAGGGAGAGGGCCGCGCCCTTGATGGCGTCCTCCTGCGCCCCCAGGGGCTTGCGGAGCAGGCGGGGCAGCCTGCGGTCGTTCTCCGAGGGCCGGTAGAGGGGCGGGTAGGACTCCACCACCCGCCGGGCGATGGCGTCCTTGAACGTGCCGATGAACGCTCCGAGGTTCATGTCTTTCTTCTTCCTTGATGTGAGTGCTTGGGGTTGGCCGACAGGCGAGGCGCCGGCCTCGTGATTGCGGCTCTCGGTGCGAGCCGTCTATGCCACCTTCGGGAGGGGCTGCCGCCCGTAGCAGAGGCCCTTCAGGTGGTAGGACCGCACCGGGGTGGAGACGGCCCGTCCGCCGATGATGTCCACCGAGGCGGTTTGCATGGCGGGTTCGCCGGGGACGATGGGCTGCCCGCACCGGGCGCAGGCTTCGAGGACCATGGTCGTCTGCATCGTGCTTCCTCTCTTTCCTCTATTGGGGTGTTCCGTCCAGATATTGGGGTGTTCCGTCCAGACGAAGCGAGGCCCCGCCGGTTCCCGGTGGTAGGCCCTTGGGGTCCTTTCGTGCCAGCGGGCATGGCGCGTGCATCGCGAGGCAGCATTCCCGCATCGATCATTTCCAACAACGCCCCTGCTATGTGGATATCTTCGGTCAACATCCGCTCCTTGCGCTCCAGTGCCTTGAGGCGTCGCCTCTCCTCTGCTGGCGACAGGGTGAACCTCACCCGCCCCCTTCGTTCAGTCGGCGACATGCTCAGCCCAGCGAGGCCGTGGCTCACGCGTTCGTCGTCCTTGGATGTCATGGCACACTCCCCTCTCACTGTGCGTATCGTCAAAAGTCGCAGGATTTTGGGTATATATATTTTTATTTTCCCATGTCACGGGCGGCATATTAATTCGATAGACATATAATAGAACGTCTCCAGATAGGGCTTGTTCTAGAAGAGAAGCCCCCTAGCTGGCCCAAGTTAAGCGTCCTATAAGACACTTAGGGTTGCGGGTGCTCGGTCCTATGGTGTAAATCAGTCTGTAACTCGCACCAAGAGGGGGGCCAGCAGTGGCTGAAGCGACGGCTACCGTGCAACAGGAGTGGGTAGATCGCTACTACTCTCAGGAGCAACTGAAGGACAAGAGGCGGAACTTCCTGAGGTCGTGTCACTACGCGACGTTCCGACAACTGGTGCGGTCGGGCGAGATTGACCAACACCTTGAGACGAAAGCGAATGAGTGCCGTCAGCACGCTGAGGCACTGGTCGACCAGTGCACCTTTTACGAACAGGCGTGGTCGTGCGGCGGGTGCATCTGCTCGACGCCGACTTGTGCTAGGGGGCAGGGCGAATGGCAGATGCGCCCCCCCAGTGAATATCCCCAGTCACCGATACAGCGGTGGAACGCCAACATCGAGGCCCTGCAGTGGGAGAAGGCTGGAGAGAGCGAAGGTGAGGACGAGCAGGTTGCAGATGATGCGAGCGACCCACCTGAGTGGAAGGAAGGGGAGCCCGCATACTTTGTGTACGTCAATTATCCTCGTCAGAGGGCAATGATGCACCGGGCGGAATGTACGTTCTGCCATTGGGTGACGGGGATACATCGGAGAACTGGCAGCAAGAGCCTCAGGGATGAATGTCTGGGGCGGTTCTCCTACGCGACAGCCCAGACGGTCCTTCAGCAACAACGCGATTGGGACAAGAGTGTCTGTTCGTACTGTGTTCCTGTCTTGGTGGATACGGTCCAATTATAGAGGGATGCGGGCATACCGATTGGCAGGGCCACTGGGGTGGGGGAGGGTGGGGCCGTACCGGTGATGTTGGACGATGCGGGGCAGCGGCCTAGGAGGCAGCCATGGCCATGGAATTGCTGCAACGGATTCTGTTCACCCTTGGGCCGCCTGAGATGGCCGCGTGCATTTCGGTCGCGGTCCCTCTCTATATGCTGGTGAACCGTGCCTTGGACGTGGCGGAGAAAGCGTGGACCCGGTTCTGGGCCTAGCCCGAGATGGAGGAACCGGCGTGGTTTCTCGCCATGACTCTAACGGGCCACTCTCGCCCTGGACTGATGACCGGTCACGATGCATCACGACTTCCCCAGTCCCCTGTGCACCCCCCCAACCATGGGCCCATGTCGAAGCAGACCACCACCATGCCCGGAGTCCCTGCCGAGCAAGGGTCGGATGCCCCTGGTTGACGGCGGAGTACGCGAGGCTCATGAGTTCCGTGCGCGATTCCGTAAGGCCACTGACAGTAAAGGGAGGCTGCTAGTACGGCAGTTTGCGGCTTTGGTGTTGTTCCGCGGGTTGGACGTTCGGACCATTTGGGGAGTGCAATTACCGGCCTGCCTACGACACGCGTAGCAGCACGGCCTGTGGGCCTGTTTGCAGAGGGGACCATGGTGGCATCGGCGGGTGAGTATAATGCTCGGAAAGCTGGAAGAAGGGGAGCCAGACAATGCCAGAGTTCGAACTTGTCTCCCGCCAAGAGGCCATGGCGCGGTCCGATACCGGCAAGCGCTCGCAGGTCATCCGGGAGTATGTCGAGCATGTCCAACGCCTTGGCCCGGACCAAGCCGGCCGGGTCACGTTGTCGCCTGGAGACACGATGGCCACCGTGCGTCGACGTCTGGGGGCAGCCATTAAGGCGACGGGTAAAAACGTGCAGATAAAGCGTGTCGGAACTGATATCTACTTCTGGGAAGAGCCTGTGAAGAGGCGCGGGGGACGCCCACGCAAGAATGCCACGGCTTGAGGGCGTTACACCGCCTGCGAAAGGCCACCACTTCTGAGAGGCCCGGTCCTTGGATACAGGGCTGGCTTCTGAAAAGGGACCGCCAATAGACTAGTTGCCCCGCTCTCCCATCCTCCCGCAGGCGAGGTAGCGAAGGCCCTCGTCTATTCCAGGTTGCACTGGATTGCAGTCTGAAGCTCATTGGACGCTCGGCCCTAACCGCCTGTGGGCCATCTCGCCAGCGCCCCCTCCAGGCTCTTGCCTGGACCCGCACCGAGTCCACAGGAGTCGGTTTTGACGCGATGACACCGCTGACTGCCGTTCAGTGTACCTGCGGGGTGCTACGGCGGGACCGGGATGGTGGGGCACCATCTCCCGACGTTCATCAAGGTGTCCCTCGTGTAGACCTTCCCCCGCCCGGCCCCGTGACTCTCATGATCGGGCCCCCGGTCGTCCACAATGGCACCTGAGAGCCTGTTTTCCGCGTCGGATGACGTCGAGTGGGCGGAGGGCTTGGAGGCCTCCTGATGGTCTTCTGGCATCCGACCTTGTCGCCGGGAAGATGCCTCAAGACCTGCACTCCGCTGGTCTGCTGGTTGGTCCTCATCAGTTACATATTCTACGATTTGCCAAAAGGGGCTGGGGTCAACTCTGGGCGGCACCGACGGGGGTTGAGGGTCATATGACGCGCGATATGCCACCGGCGTGGACTTCGAAGACGTGATCGGGACAGGTCTGCCCCCAGAAAACTGGCTCGGGTGCCCTCTTCTCCCTCGACGGGCGACAGACGGCGAAGGGCTTGACCCAGGCTCAACTCGATAGGGGCCGAGCGGACGTGGCTAACCCACCGGTACTCGTTGGTGTGCTTGATTCAGAGACCGGGGAGCAACTCGTGTGGCGAGGGCAATCTCTCCAAGGTCAAACAGGCTAGCTATACCGGATACATGATGTACGTGAAGCCTTGGGAAGGGAGCGAACTAATCGATGCTAGACCGATATTGGTGCTCCACAAGGTCCCGACAAAAGTGCCGCTAACATGGGAATGCGAGAAGCCACGGACTCAGAAATCGAACCCTGCTGGATTCAGGGGAGCGCCAGCTTCTTTTTTGTGGATGCCATCATCACGATCAGTTGTCCGGGAAAGATAGCTACAGACTTTCCCCGACGACTATTTCTGGAATCACCACCTCCCACTCATCGGTCCTCAACCCATCAAGGAACTTTGGGTCTGACTTCGCCCTGTTCCAGCGGGCAATGGCCAGAACGGTCGCCGACACTCCCCCTGCCTCCGACGGGGTCTTGAACCCTTGGGCCAATCTTCCCACCGTGGTGCCTTCGGCCGTCGCGAGTTCCCACGGACTCCGGTCAGTCCTGACTTTCAGAGGATCCCCGGGAGACAAGCTGGCGATTGCAGTGTGGATGGGGTGGCCAGAGGGCCTATGACCAGCGAAGCTGAGTTGTACGTGGCGCAAGCTGAGCTTATGGTATGAGTGCCTCGCCTCCTGAGGTATGGGAGGGAGATGTTCGAACTCCTGCCTCGCCAACACCGAAGGGTGGCCGTGCAGGGCCCTCAGAAACGGATTGGAATTGCCTGCCTTGACTAGGATGAGCGTCAGCCTTGCCCGGGTCATGGCAACGTAGTAGAGGCGCCGCGGACCATCCTTATCTTCGCCCTTGGTCGCGCTGCTCCAGTTTCCGTCCAAGATAACCACGTTGTCGAACTCTAGCCCTTTGGCCGAGTGAGCACTCGTGAGCAGTAGGCCGTGTTGGCGTCTCCTGTTGTCCCTGGCCCATTCAGCGAGCCATTCTCGAAAAGCGCTAGCCGGCAGCTCCTCATTGTTGGTCTCCGTCAGATAGTCCTCCACCGACTCCATGAGCAGACGGTTCCATGGTCCCTCGGGCTGCTCGTCTAGCCACTGAAGCAAGTCATCGGCCTTCAGCAGGCCTTCTTGTTCCCGCGTCCAGTCGAGCAGCGTTTGGGTCTCTCGCAGCTGCCAAGTAGCGGTGCAATCCTCCCTGGATACTTGGACTGGAATCTCCTCCGGTTGGCACAGGGCGCGCACAGGGTCCAGAAGATCCCAATTTCGGGCTATGACCGCACATTTGCTCCAGTCCCACTCCTGAACAGGTTCAGTTTCTGGTCCTGGTCTCTCTGGGTGCGTCCGGCCAGAGCTGATATGAGTTCGTATTCCAATTCCTTAACATCCTGATATTCGTCCACCAAGATCCATCGGAACCCCGCCAGGAGCCTGTCGCGCATCTCGTCCGCCTCGTCAGGAGCGGAGTTCCTTCCCATAAGCAGGCCTATGGCTTCCTTCAGGATGTCGTCGAAAAGGGTTTGCGCCTGCGCGTCGGTCTGGTCGATGGAGCGAGCAAAGGTGGACCCTGCCAGGCGCATGGCGAGGGAGTGACAGGTGAGGACCGTTACTCCTTTGGCATCTTCTCCGATTAGATCGTCAAGGCGGCGTCTTATCTGCACAGCAGCGTGCCGATTGTATGCCAGCGCCAGAATGGAGCGGGGGGTTCTCCCGCTTCACACGAATCAGGTAGGCGATCCGGTGCACCAATACCCTGGTTTTGCCTGAACCCGGGCCAGCTAAAACCAGGACATTTGAGTTCTCACGGTCGTCTCGGCCAAGGCCAAGAGTCGTAGCTGCGTCCTAGGGAGAGGCGCGGCCCTACCCGGACGGGTGCTGCGAGCACTTGGGTCTAAGGCCCATTGCAAGGCCGGCTGCAAAGTGAGAAGCTCCCTCGCCCGCGCCTTGAACTCCACCGGGCAATGGGGGTCACAGGGGGCGGGGAGCAACAACGCCAGCAGCACCGCCCGCGACGACGCCAAAGGCCGCCGCGCCCACCACACGTGCAGCGTCGAGGGGTGCCCATGCCGTATCGACTTCTCCCGCGCCGCGTGCCGCGAAACCTCGGCAATGGGAAAGTCAACCTCGGCCAGGCGTTTGCAGGCTTTGGGGATCATGGCTGACCCTCGGAAGTGTTTTGATCTCCTAAATCGAGAAGACTATCCAATTCTACATCAGCAATGGGCCGGTTGAACTTATCACGCTCTTCTGTGGTCCAGCGATGTCGAGTAACAGTTCGTGGGTTGGAAGTGTAGGTGGCACGTATTACATCCAGTATCTTGATGCTTGGTATGTCTAGCGCCAATGTTGCAGGGAGCTCCTCATCAGGCTCTCCCGGCTCTTCATCAAACAACAGGCGAATAGGTCCTCTTCTAGGCTTTCCGACGGGAGCTTCACTGTCTGGAAGTTTGGGAGGAGTTGCTTCGGACACAAAAACGCTATCGCCCTCTTCTCCATGGGAGGAAAGATATACTGTTACTTCGCTCCCTTCAGGTAGTTCGTGTTTGTCAACTCCCCGAGCATGGTTAAACAAAACGACGTTTTGGCCGTTTTCCTCCGTTTGCGATGAGGGAAAGATTATGCCGTCAAATTTGGGGGCCACCTTTCGCGCCAAATACGAAGCCACAAACTGGGTTGGTAGATATTCACGATCCGCATCTTGGGGCATTATGGGTCTGCTAATTTCATTCACCAAGCTACGTATAAAAGACGCACGACCATGGAGAACAGAGTAACTAGGATGAAAGTAGCTGACATCGACGTAGACTTTTGACAGCACCCCCAAATCGAGGAGTCGCACCGGACGCAAAACGTTGAATTTCCCTATGACAACTTGGCTTCCTACCGGCGGACGTACTTCAGAAACACAAGTGCTCTCCTCCAATGCACCATAGAAGACTGGAATGCCCTTTTGATTCATCCGCCCAGCATTAGCAAGTTTGTGGGGAGGGGGGCCGAGTTGCTGGGTGGGGTTTTTCAAAATATCAATCAGCTCCTCTTTGGATTGGGCCGTTCGTGCTCGCCAAATTGGGAATTGATCATTTGGATTGACTTCCCGCACCACGGGAGTACCATCGTAAGTCTCTAAGGCACTCGGATCTCCAAAGATTTCCTTCAGTACAGGTTCAGCATTTTCGGGAAATATTCTGTCCCTGTACATTATTTCGTTACAGAACGACTTCCAACTATGGCGGAAGTCCCCTTCATAGGGACTGCGTTCCTCATAGTAGGTTTCGCTATCGTAAGGGTCTTCTCCACCTTCTTTTATTGCCCAATAATGGTAGCGACCAGACAACAGGTCTGCTAGTTCTTCACCAATTTTCTCGCTCAAACCCGCTATGTCAAATATGACGTCTTTCGTGCGTTGACCTTCGGGATACCAATCGTTCGGGGAGTAGTAATGCCAGTCATCTTCGCCAGACGTGATTTCGAAGCATTGTTGAAACACTTCATGAATACGGTCTGCGACATCATCCAGAGGTAAAGCCTCGCTCGTTCTACCGCAATAACTACACTCCTTAGTTGCTCCCTTTTCCTGAACTTCAGCAGCAAGAATTTGGTCGCCAACGCAGTTATGGCAGAGATATTTGGCGTCGCCGTTGTGTTCTGTCAACTAAGAAATCTCCTTTAAGTGGGGATCGGTGTCACTTTGCATTTCCCCGTAACCAGCCTGTTCCTCCCGCACCGCCATCGGCTTCGTCATGGCATCCACCTGCCAACCAATAGTGCTGCACCTTGCTCACCTCGTGCCAGGATCCAAGTTTGTTGCCCACAATCATACCCTGCGGTACAAGCGTTGAAAAAGGCAACAGTGGCATTCCGTGCCAGATGGTCTGGTTGATGATGCCCTAGCCCCGAAGTATCGGCCCCCGCGGAATCTCTCCTTAACGTGACAGTGGCCCGCCCTGGCCCGAACCAAGCCGGCCGGGTCACGTTCGTTGTTGGCCCACCGTGCGTCGACGTCTGTGGGCAGCCTTAAAGTCGACGGGTAAGAACGGGCAAATATGGCGGCACGGACATCTACTTCTGGGAAGAGCCTGCCAAGAGGCGAGGGGGACGCCCACGCAAGAATGCCCACCACTAAGACCTGCACTCCGCTGGTCTGCTGGTTGGTCCTCATCAGTTACATATTCTGCGATTTGCCAAAAGGGGCTGGGGTCAACTCTGGGCGGCACCGACGGGGGATGAGGGTCATTTGACGCGCGATATGCCACCGGCGTGGCCTTTCCGGGCAAGTAGCCAAGCAGCAAATCCCGGTCCGAAGCACTCGATCGTCCCAGGGCCATTTCTCCAGTGCCTCGGTGTGCCGGGGGCTCCGTGCTGCAATAGGGTACAATCTCTGCAACTTGCACTTCCATTGCAGTCTATCGCAGTCTAGAGAAGACCTTTGTGATGGGTGCAGATGTGGAATCGACGGGGATGGAACAGGCCGATACCAGCTCTGAGGACTTGCGTCTGTTCGAGGTGCTGCAGCAGTTGGTGGAAGACAGGGGCCCGGTGGGAGCGGCCAAGGCGCTGGGAGTAAACTACCGCACCGTGGTGGCGAACGTGAAGGCGGGGAGTCTCTCCCGTCGGGTGCGCAGGGCGCTGCAGGAGTTCGAGGCTGGGCTCGAGCCGGCTGAGTCCCGCGACCTGGACCGTTCCAGAGGGTCCGGTGGCCGGGCCCAAACTGTGGCGCAGCAGATGGAGACGCTGGCGGGGGAAGTCGCGCATCTCGCGGAGATGGTAGAGGCGCGCGCCGGCTTGTTGCAGGAGTTGGGTCGGAGAGTGGCGGGACTGGAGGACGTCGCCGGGGAGCGGACCGCAGGGAACGTCGGGCCAGCCGTGGACGAGGGCGTGGCCGGAGAATGGCGTCCACCGGAGCGGGAGCAAGGGATGCCCGACGCAGGGCTCGTGACGGTGGATCCCCAGCCCGACGAGGAGCATGCGTTCGGGCCGGCAGCTGGCTTGGTGGCCGAGTGGCGGGACCTGCGCACCGACCTACCCAACCGTAGGGGTGTGGACCGGGCCAGGGCCCAGGAACGCCGGTGGGAACTGGGGCTTCTTTTGATCGAGCAGTACCACCTGACCTTGCCACCGAACACGGAGCGGTTGTGCGGGTCGGAGAGGGAGGACTACCTGCGGCGGCTCAGGGAGCGTCTGGCACAGGTCCGCGGGCAACGTGTCACGGCGGAACGGTGGGAGAAGTTCCGCAGGGTGGTGACGCTGGGTCTGTGGCGGGGGTAGATGACGCACGAGGATGGGGTGGACAGACACACAGACAGCAGAGCGCCTCACCTTCGACACCACACCGGCGTAGTCGTACCCTACCACGGACTCTTGGGGGCCAGCCACGCCATCGGCCCCGTCCATGCCTGTAGGCCCTTGGGGCCCTTCCGCGCCAGAGGGGCATGGCGCGCTCATCGCGCGGCAGCACTCCCGCATTGATCATTTCCAGCAGGGCCCCCTGCTATCGGCATGTCTTCGACCAGCATCCGCTCCTTGCGCTCCAGTGCCTTGATGCGTCGTCTCTCCTCTGCTGGCGACAGGGTGAGTCTCACCCGTCCCCGTCGCTCAGGCGGCGGCATGCTCAGCCCCTCAGGGCCGTGGCGCAGGCTCTCGTCGCCATTGGATGTCATCCCCATCACCCCTCTTTTGAAAGACACAGAATTTGGTCTGTGTGTGAGTTATTTTACCCCTTTACGGGCGGCATATTACTTCGATAGACATATAATAGAACATCGCCAGCTAGGGCTTGTTCTAAAAGAGAAGCCCCCTAGCTGGCCTCGTTTTAGCGCCCTATAAGACATTTGGGGTTGCGGGTGCTCTGCCCCATGGTGTAAATAAGTCCTTAACTTGCACCGGGGAGGGGCCTCAGTGGCTGAGATGACGGCCATCGTGCAGCAGGAGTGGGTAGACCGTTACTACTCTCAGGGCCAGCTCAAAGACAAGAGACGGAACTTCCTGAGGTCATGCAACTACGGGATGTTCCGACGGCTGGTGCGCACCGGCGAGATTGACCAACACCTTGAGACGAAAGCGAATGAGTGCCGGTGGTGGAGGGGGACCAGAAGGGCACGAAGTAAAACCATGCGGCGGCGAACCCCTGCCCGCCCCCCCCCTGGAACGCATCGAGGAGCTCCTGCGCTTTGCTCTGCCGGCATAAGAACCAGCGTCATAGTGACCCTGCAGCGCCTGAATACGGGCAGTGCGCTGCCGCGCCCGTAGGGTGGGTGGATTCTGCATACCGCAACCCCTAGGCCGACTCGTCAAACAACAAAAGTTGTCCCTTGGTACGAGGAGAAGGAGATGAGATATGACGCAATTCGTGAGCTTGAAGACGTTCAAGACCCCCGCCAGTCGTGCGACCTCTCTTGATCATCGCCGGCGAAGGCATGGTAGCCGCGCTCCTACATTGCAACGAGGCGGCGTTCGGCAACTCCGCGGACACCGGGCAACGGCGGCCGTCAGCCCTTTGCTCAAAGAGGTGTACGGGTGTGGAGGGCACTCTGTTGTGAGAGAACTTAGGCTGAACCCCCTCCGAACTAAGATCAAGCGTTTCGCCGTCCCAAACCCAAAAGAAATCCGTAGGGGCGATGACAAGGAAAATCGCAACGGCAAGCGGGGACGGAAAGCGCGTCCAGAGGCCAAGTCCCCGCCGAGGCTGGTAAGCGTTGAGTGCAATCCCGCGCCCGATGCCGAGCACCGGTTACGGGGTCCATGGTTCCCGATCGTCGTAGACCGACTACTGAGAGAACGGGACGTCTGCGAGATGGTCGCTGTTGACCGCTCGACCCTTTGGCGCTGGGTAAGCACGGGCTTGTTCCCCGCGCCGATACGGATTGGCCCTGCGGCCGTTCGGTGGCGGTTGTCGGCAGTCCAAGAGTGGATGGCCTCCAAGTAAGCCTGACTTCCCGTATCACTTTGGCAGCAGGATTAAGTAGGACAAGACGAAACAACATGACGCTAATTCGTATCTAGAATTGGGGCGAACAGGCCAGAACGGGACGGCTCAGGACAGGGTGAACCCCCCAAACGGAGCACCTCACCGCAGCCGTCGGTCCTTACATCAAGGAGTGGGACATCGCCGGGTGCTGGACCAAGACGGAATGGCCGGACCGCGAAATTATGTCCCCCAGCTCCACCAATCAGGACATCGGCATCGACATCGTGGCCGTGCGAGGTGGTGACGGACGACACGTTGCCATCCAGTGCAAGTCCCGCCGGCTCGAAAATGGCATACCGGCAGCAATCCAGAAAAGCGAACTGGACTCCTTTGCGAACGCATCGTTCAACCCATTCTGGGCGGAACGCTGGCTGGTCGCCAACGGCAAAGCTCCCTTCAGCCCTCAGGCCAAGTCTACCTGGTTGACAACAAACCCGCCGTCGTGTGGGCCGTAAGTAAACACACTTATTCCATACACGACGGCGGGCCAGATTCGTATCAGGGTGTCAACTCTTTTCTCAGATTAGGCGATCTTTGATACCAGATAGTCGGCCCACTGCTGCATCACGTCGCGCCGACGTTCCAGAAGGTCCGAGCGCGCGTAGGCGGCTTCAACTTGATTCTTGATTGTGTGGGCAAGACACGCCTCAGCGACTTCTCGGGCAACCCCGGTGTCACCGCACCAGTCGCGGAAGCTTGAGCGGAAACCGTGGGGAACGGCATCGATACCGTTTTGCCGTGTCAACTTCGAAATCGCATCATCGCTAAGTACCCTGCCCCGTTGCGACGGGAAAATTAGCCAACTACCATCACTCAATGCCCGCGCCTCGTCAAGCACTCCCAACGCTTGACCCGACAACGGTACGCGATGTTCCTTCCCCGCCTTCATGCGTTCTGCTGGCACCGTCCACGTTGCGCCTTCAAGGTCAACCTCAGACCACATTGCCCCGCGCACTTCACCGGAACGGCAAGCCGTCAACACCAGAAACTCAAGGGCCCGCTTGGTGGCTGGCCATGCGTCCGTGTCGCGGATAGTCCGCAGCGCCCCGGCAACCTCGTTGTGGGGAAGCGCCTTCTGATGCTGGCGCTGTACGCCGTTCTTGGGCAGGGCAGCGCCGATGGCGTCACCGGCAGGGTTGTCGTCCCTGAAACCCTGAGCCACGGCCCACTTGAATATCGCACTCAAGCGCAGGCGAACACGTCGGGCCGTCTCTCGCTTGTCGTTCCAGATGGGCAGCAAGACGGCCATAACGTCAGCGGTCGTGATCCGGTCAACCGGCCTGTTGCCCAGCCTTGGCATGGCGTAGGCGTCGAGGGTGGCCTGCCATTGGGCCACAGACTTGGCCCTACTCCCTTCCTTCCAGTTGGCCGCGTGAAGGGCTATCACCTTGTCCGCAGACTCTCGGAACGTCGGGGCCGTGCTGGTCGATATCCGCGGGTCCAGCCCTTGGGCCACAGCGCGAGCGTTAGCCATCGCCTTGGTTCGCGCCTCGGCCAGACCGACAATCGGGAACGCACCGAGGCCAAGGTTGACGGGCTGCCCATAGACTCGTAAACGCTGACTCCAAGACTTGACCACGCGCCCCCCAGAGCCCACCTTCACAAGCAAGGAGACGCCATGCCCCCCACGGCCATCACCATATCGGCCCGGTGCCTTGACCGTCTTAACGAATGCTGCCGAAAGATGGGCGGGCCGAAGCTTGGATTCATTCACTGTTATCACTTTAATATCACTAACTGTAGCAAGACTAAATGATATCGAGCGAGACGTCAAGAGCTGAATTGAGACAGAATTTATAGTGCTACACGGATGTTATTGAGTCTAATTGAGACTTTATAGGCCAGCTTGAAACAGCTAATTGGCGGACTCTCCCACTGCCACGCCTGGCTCGTTATGTCGCCATCGGCGTCTGTCAGCGTCGCCGTCACAGCTTCTCCCACCACCGGCTGCTGTGGCGACAGTGTCACCGCACCCTTCTGGTCCACCGCCGCCGTCGCCTCAGACACTGCGCTCCTCCCCGTCCCCACAGCGTCGTCGTAACTCACCATCGCCCTGAGCACTCGGCCCGCATCGTCCGACACCGGCGTGTATACGTCCGACTGCGCCCCAGTGATGACGCTCCAAGTTCGCTCGCCCTCATCCTGCGAGCTCTCCCACTGCCACACCTCGTTTGCGACGCCACCGTCCGCATCGGATAGCATCGCCCTTATCTCATCGCCCACTACGGGCTCTTCCGACGACAGGGTGATGGTCCCCCGCTGGTTCAGAGGCTGCGTCGCATCGCTGGAGGCAGTCCTCCCCCTCCCTGTCGCGTCGTCATAGGTGACGACCGCCCTCAGCAGCTTCCCTGCCAAAGACGGCGATGGTGTGTACGTCGCACTCTCCGCACCCGATATCGTCATCCACACTGGAGGGTCTTGGTCCGGCCAGCTCTCCCACTGCCACACCGCGTTCAGGATCCCACCATCGGCGTCTGTGAGGTTCGCCGTCACCAACTCCCCCACCACTGGCATTGTGGTAGACAGGTTTACTACCCCCAGCCGTTCCACCGGCAGCGTCGATGGGCTGACCGCACCGCGACCAGTCCCGAAAGCGTCATCGTACACGACGGTCACCCGCAGTATCTTCCCACCATCATCCGCAGCAGTAGGCGTGTAGGTCGCCGACGTTGCTCCGGTGATCGCCCCCCAATCTGGCGTACCCGACCTCTGCGAACGTTCCCATTTCCACACTTGATTCGACACCATCCCATCGGCATCCGTCAGCGTCGCCGTCACAACCTGCCCCGCCACCGGCGGCGACGGAGTCATCGCGACCACACCTTCCCGATCGACCCGCTCCGTAGCACTACTGGTAGCAGTTCTCCCCGTGCCCGTCCCATCGTCGTAGCTGACCCTCACTCGCAGCACTTTCCCCGAATCCTCTGATGCCACTGGTGTGTAACTGCTGGTTTGCGCCCCCGCGATGACAGTCCACACCAGTTCCGACTCAGTTCCGTACGGTGACCTCTCCCACCGCCACCTCTGATTCGCTTCCATCCCGTCAGGGTCGCTCAGCGTTGCCTTCACGGCCTTCCCCACCACCGGCGTCTGCGGCGACACCGTGACGATTCCTAGCTGGTCAACACGCCCGGTGGGGGCGCTTCCAGCCATCCGCCCACTCCCACTCCCGTCGGTGTACACGACTGTCGCTCGCAGCAAGCTGCCCGCATCCGAAGCTAGAGGGGTGTACGTGGCAGAGTTCGCTCCAGCAATGGACGACCACACCGGGTCGGGTTGTGCTGGCGAACTCTGCCATTGCCACACCTGGTCCGCGACGCTTCCGTCGGCATCAGACAGCGTCGCAGCCAAAGCGACACCCACCACCGGTATGGCAGCATCAAGGCTGACCTCGCCGGGTTTCCCCACCTTCTGAGTCGAGGCACTCACCGCACTCCTAGCGCTGCCGATAGCGTCGCCGTAGCTCACCATAGTCCGCAACAATTTGCCCTCATCGGCCGCCACCGGCGTGTAGGCAGCCGCATCGGCATCAGCGATGTCGCTCCACGAGGGCGTCCCGGTGCTGACCGAACTCTGCCACCGCCAGATCACCCTCACCACGCCTCCGTCCGCATCACTCAGCGTCGCCGTCACCTCTATCCCCACATCCGGTACTCCTGTGCTCAGCGCCAACCCGCCACGCCGGTCTACCCGCTCCGTCGGTGCACTGGTCGCACCCCTTCCACTGCCAGTACCGTCACTGTAGGCAACCGCGACGCGCAGCAGTTTCCCTGCATCGTCTGGAGCAGTCGGCGTGTAGCTCGCAGACGGTGCACCACTGATAGCACTCCACTCAGGCTCGCCCGTGCCCGGCGACCTCTCCCACTGCCACGCCTGGCTCGTTATGTCGCCATCTGCGTCCGTCAGCGTCGCCGTCACAGCTTCTCCCACCACCGGCTGCTGAGGCGACAGTGTCACCGCACCCTTCTGGTCCACCGCCGCCGTCGCCTCAGACACTGCGCTCCTTCCCATTCCCACAGCGTCGTCGTAACTCACCATCGCCCGTAGTAGCCTGCCCGCATCGTCCGATACCGGCGTGTATACGTCCGACTGCGCCCCAGTGATGACGCTCCAAGTCCGCTCCTCTTCATCCGGCGAGCTTTCCCACTGCCACACCTCGTTTGCGACGCCACCGTCCGCATCCGATAGCATCGCCCTTATCTCATCGTCTACTACGGGCGCATTCGAGGAAAGCGTGACAGTCCCCTGCTGGTCCGAGGCGGAGGTGGGGGCGCTGGCGGCCATCCTGCTCGTACCCGTCGTATCGTCGTAGGTGACTTTGGCACGAAGCAGATTCCCTGAGTCTGATAGCTGTGGAATGTAGCTGGCTGTATTGGCCCCGGAGATGGCCGTCCATATCGCTGGTTCTTGATTCGGGGAGCTTTCCCACTGCCACATCTCGTTGGCGATGTTGCCGTCTGGGTCTTCGAGAGTGGCTGTGAGGGCCACACCTACTTTCGATGTGTTGGAAGAGAGGGTGACGCTGCCGGGTTGGTCCGCTGGAACAGTGATAGAGGGAAAGCTGCCATCCGTGTAGGAGAAGTCCCAGAAGATGGCGCTATTGTGGAGCATGGCGTAAGCGCCAAACCTGCCGTTGCTAAATTCTCCATCCAAGTCCAGTTCCAAACGTCCGTCAAGGTATACCTCAATGCTCTCACTGCCAAAGTCAATCACGAACTCGTAGTCCTGCGAGCTGTAACGCGTACTACCCTTGCTATCCGCTTCCTGCAACTCTCCCAGACCGCTGGACTCGCCCGTGCCATCAAGGTTCGCGTGCTGCCAGAACTCGTCACAGTCCGGGATGCCTGTAACCCGCGAAAGCCTCAGACCAACCTCTGCTGACCCGCCAGACGACGTGGAGTCGCCTCCGAAGTCGAAGCTCTGCGGCTTCTGCTTCCAGTCGATGAGCAGGTAGTTGGCGTCCGCATTGGTCGAGTCGCCGCTGTTGAAGCCGACCACGAATCCGAAGAAATCGTCGTCGTTGCCAGGGCGAACGGTGGCAGTGAGGCGTTTGCCGTAGGCGTCGAAATCGCCGTGAAGAATGGATGGCGCTTGGCCCCGTGTTTCCTTGGCCCTACCGTTGGAGTCCACGGTCCAAGTACCTGAGGCACAATATTGGGTGTTGGTCTCGTAGTCTTCAGCCGTCCAGTCACTGAGGTCGATGGTGACTGAGACCCTGATGGTAACTTCGATGGTGTCATCTATGGAGGTGTCCTCTGCTCCACCATCGTCGGCGCCGTCCGTGACCTGCACCGTGACGAGGTAGGAACCTTGGGCATCGTAATCTAGAGGGTCCTTGGTAAGTATCTGACCAGTCCCGGATTCAATACCAAAGTGCCCGACGTCGTCCCCGGCCAGTGAATAAGTAAGAGTGTCGCCTGGGTCAGCGGCTTCCACAGGTTCGCCCACGTTGTGGCTGGCCGGAGTGCCCTCGGCCACCACGCGAACGGCGGAGTCGCCTTCTTGGAACTCAGGCACCCGGTTCGCTTGCTGCGCGTTGACATGACCGTCCACTGTCCACAGCAGAGCCGAAGCGACGACCCCGGCGGCCACGACAGCCGCCAGCGCCACACGAGGCGCTAGGCGCAACACTTCCAGGGTCCGTACCTTTGGGCGGAGACCCAGGAAGAGTGGGTGGCGGGGTCTAACCGCGGAATTTAGGAGGAATTATGGGAGAAAGCCCTTGTAACAGAGGCTTGAGCAGGTGTCAAGTGACGGGGGCCGGCTAAAGTTCTGCCAGCCTTTTGTGTGAGCCTTCAGGTGAGAGCGTCCACTATCAATCCAATCACCAAGACCACCCCAACCGCAATGGCAAGGCACCCCACGTGCGAACCTCGGCGTGTCCCCCGTTTCGTCCGCTCCTCTTGCGCCCGGTAGACCCAAGGGCGCACCTGCTCTTCAGCCTCCGACCAGACGCCAAGGCGTTCGCGCCGGGCCTGTTCCTCTGCCGCGAGGAAACCGAGCGCCCGCAACCCGTACTCACCACGAGAATAACGGAAGCAGTAGGCATAACCCTGTCGCACCATGGCTAGGTTTATGGAGTTTCCACGGCCGTGTTCCCGCCAATAGAGAAGGGCGATAGCCCGGGCATACCGGTCGTGGGCGAACACCTCCATGAAGAGCTCACCGCGTCTGTTCAGCAGGTGACCAAGGGCAGCATGCGACGCCAACCCGAATTTCTGGCGGGCTTCCGGGGCGTCAATACCGTACAGCCGCACCCGTATGGGTTGGGAGAACAGGCCTGTCTCCCGCACCTCCAGAGAGTCCCCGTCCACGACCCGCTCCACGCGGACAGACATAGGATCGCGACGGCGCTGTGACATAGGGTTGGCACAGGACGACGGCTAGAAACCGCTACTCGGCCGCCATCAACTCCGACCACCGTCGGAAGAAGTTGCGCTGGTTGATTTCGCTGTAGCGGTAGTCGCTGGCCCGCGCCATCAGCTCCTCGTCAAACCCCTCGTGGCCTAGGCCCATCTGCAGGTTCAGCGGTATCTTGCGTGACACATGGCCTTGGCAGGTGTTGGTGCACTCCTGCCAGTTATCCATGTCGTCCTGCTCCAAGATGCCCGACGGGCCGAAGGTGCGCAGGCTGCTGCGACGGATCGCATCCTTCACCTCCTGAGGCGCGTCCCTGTCAGCGAACACCCCAGCCCATACCTCCGTATGGAAGGGGCCCCGCGGCTGCCACAACCGGAAGGTGTAGGTGGTGGCCCGCACCAGCCCCAAGTTGGGAAACACGTTGGCAACGATGGGCTTGCACGTCTGAATCCGCGGCCCCAGACGCGCCTCCACATCGGAACGCACCCGCGACTCGTAGTCCTTGACCAAAGCATTGGGTGGGTCCGACGGGTCATCGGGGTGGACCACCTGCACACCATGCCCGTTCTCAAGAGACACCTGCCTGCCCCTGAGTTCCTGCCTGCCAACACCCGACCCCTCAGTTACCCCTACCCTGAGGGCAGAGATGTGAGTCCAACCGAAATGGTACCCGTCCCCAACAAAGCTCTCGGCCGCGAACTTCCAGTTGCAGGGCATAATCCACTTGTGCAAGCCTGGGAACACCTCAACGCCGCCTTCGTGCCTGTCGAAGAAGGCATCCAAGTACCAAGCTGTCTCGCCCAAGTACTCGCGAAGAGGAGGCGCGTTGGCGTCGAAGGTGGCGAACAGCAGCCCCTTGTAGCTGTCCAGTTGGGCCACAGAGGCCAGACCCCACTTATCCGTGTCCAACTCGCCGTAATAAGCCTCCTTGAGGCTGGGCACGGCAATCAGCTTACCGTCGGTCCCGTAGGTCCAGCCATGGTAGGCGCACACGAAGCTGGAGGCGTTGCCCGAGTCGGCCCGGCATACCCGGTTCCCGCGGTGGCGACACACGTTCAGGAAGGCGTGTACCTTGCCCCCGCCGTCACGGGTCACCACCACCGGGTCCTCACCCATATAGGTGGTGAAGAAGTCACCCGGCTTCGGTATCTGGCTCTCGTGTCCCAGGAAGAGCCAGCACTTGGCGAAGATTTTCTCCATCTCCTCTTGGTAAATCTCTTTCTCGACGAAAATCCGCTTGTCTACCAGACCTACATTAGCGTCAACTAGTCCCCTAACGTCCGTGGCCATACCAACCTCCGTCATCCGGTACTTGGTTT
The DNA here is from genome assembly GCA_965263155.1 of Dehalococcoidia bacterium. Taxonomy (GTDB): domain Bacteria; phylum Chloroflexota; class Dehalococcoidia; order Lucifugimonadales; family JAAXIE01; genus JAAXIE01. Next base: position 2,944,193 of record OZ253586.1, on the reverse strand, counting down.
GTACCGATATAGCACCATGTTGGGTAAGCGTCAAGGCGGCCCCGACTTAGCAACTGTTCGGTGTAGGTGAGGCGTGTAAACCACTACCGTCTTTCGCATGATAATAGCCCCGAGCAAAACCAGCGGCCGGTTCCCGTCATCGCTTCGAAAGCAGACGCGAACCCTCAGCAATCTCTCCCGTCATTCCCGCGCAGGCGGGAATCCACGGTCCGGACTGATGGCCAAGTTAGCGCCCCATGACCCCGTTCACCTTTTCATCCTCGTGCGTGGCTCCTAACGGACCATGCGGAATTCCCGCCTTCGGAGACCTTTGCACAACCCCTTCCCCTAGCGAGCCCGTTTCAAAAGTCCCTCTCCCACGCGGGGGAGAGGATCAGGGTGAGGGGTTAGCCTACAGTTGGCTCAAGGCCGGACTGACAGAGCAACGTCAGCCTGAATCCCTAGCCCTGGGCAGCTACCAGATTTACCGCTCGGTGAGGCATCGGCTAGAATGCTCAATTGGATTCAGAACCAAAGGAAGAGACATGCGCCCGATAGCAGAGATAGCAGAGGCGATGGGCTTGGACGCCCAAGCCATCATTCCCTACGGACACCACAAGGCGAAAATTCTCTTGGAGGCCATCCGCACGGGCGGGCCCAAGGGCAAGCTGGTGGTGGTGACCGGCATCACCCCCACACCCGCAGGCGAGGGCAAGACCACTACCACCGTGGGTCTGGCACAAGGCTTGGGAAGGCTGGGCAAGCGAGTGATCGCCACTTTACGGGAGCCAGCCTTGGGTCCCATCTTCGGCATCAAGGGCGGCGGCACCGGCGGAGGCAAGGCCACTGTGCTGCCGGAAGACGAAATCAACGTCCATTTCACTGGCGACGCCCACGCCGTGGGCACAGCCCACAACCTGCTTGCAGCATTCACCGAAAACGCGGTGCAGCGGCGCCAAGCGGCCGGGCTGGACCCCAGCGGCGTCACCTGGCGCCGAGTAAGCGACGTGGAAGACCGCGCCCTGCGCCAAGTGGTCACCGGCTTGGGCGGTTCAGGCAATGCTCCATTGCGGGAGACCGGATTCGACATCGTCACCGCCTCAGAAATCATGGCGATTTTGGCACTAGCGTCCAACCTAGATGACCTGCGAGCCCGGCTGAGCCGCATCGTGGTGGGCTTCACCCACGATGGCGCCCCGGTCACTGCCACCGACATGGACGCCGTGGGCTCCATGATGTCCCTGCTGCGCTACGCCATCCAGCCCAACCTAGTGCAGACCAGCGAGGGCCAGCCGGTAATCGTGCATGCCGGCCCCTTCGGCAATATCGCCCACGGCTGCAACTCCGTAGTGGCCGACCGGCTGGCCCTCGGGTACGCTGACTATGTGGTAACCGAGGCTGGCTTCGGGGCCGACTTGGGGTTCGAGAAGTTCATGCACATCAAGGCGCGCTTCAACGACCTAGAGCCCCATGCCGCTGTGTTGGTGGCCTCGGTCCGCGCCCTCAAGTCCCACGGTGGCGTCCCCCTGCGTCAGTTGGATACGCCGGATGTTGACGCGGTCAAAAGAGGTCTGCCCAACCTAGAGCACCTCATAGGCATGATTCGCTCCTTCGGCCTGCCCGTGGTGGTAGCGGCAAACCACTTCCCCTCGGACACAACCGAGGAGATGGAAGTGGTGAAGGCCTGCGCCGAGGCCATGGGAGCCTCAGCCGCCGAAAGCCGCGGTTTCGTCGAGGGTGGTCAGGGGTGCGAGGAGTTGGCGCAAGCGTTGATAGACGCCACCGACAGTCCGGCCCCTGCCATCTCCTATCTATACGGAATCGACGACGGTATCGAGGACAAGGTCAACGCTTTGGCCCAGAACGTCTACGGAGCCGACGGCGCCCAGTGGACCCCTGCGTCGCGGCGCACTCTGCGCCGCTACGAGGAGTTGGGATGGGGCAACCTGCCCGTCTGCATGGCCAAGACCCACCTCTCCATCTCCCACAATCCGTCGCTGAAGGGCCGTCCCTCCGGCTACACCTTCGAGGTCTCCGACGTGCGGGCATCAGTAGGGGCTGGATTCATCTACCCGCTAGCAGGCTCCATGGTCACCATGCCCGGCCTGCCGTCCAATCCCCGCAAACTGGACGTGGACGCCAGCGGCAATATCCTCGGTCTCTAACCGTTGCCCAACGCTCCTATGATGAGGAACACCCAGTCTCTCGCCGGAGCCTGTCTCATAAACCCCCTCTCCCCCGCGCGGGAGAGGGCTATCGCCTGCCCCGGACCAAGTCCGGGGGGAAGGGTGGTTAACGTCGCTCCAAGCCTGCCACACGCAACAGTCGAAAGCCCGCCACCCCGCTGACATCAGTCCGTTGACACGCTTGTCCTTCCCCTCTAGGCTCGACATATGGTTCCGAAAACGCAATCAGCTAAAACACCAGTAGCAGGGCCGCCAACAACGGTTGTCCGAAAACTCCTTGCAGGAATATCCCCGGTCGGCTACCCAAGTGTTGCCGCCGCGGCCCCTGCCCCGCCGCGCCGCCACCCGCGCGGCCTCTCAATGGTACCGGCGTGTCCCATAAAACCCCGTCATTTCGTAGCTGGACTTACCCCAAATGAGACAAATGGGACACATCGCAGATGCAGAATTCGCGTGTCGTGTGTCAGCCCCCTGACTAAAGCAAAGCTGACGCGTAGCTGCGCCGGTCCAAATCCCGGTGCAATAACATACACACAGGTTACAACTGATATCGCACTAGAAGAAACCGGGAGATGCAAAAGCCTAGCATTGGAACACCACAAATGGCTCAGAATACGGACATTCGAGGCCCGCAATGCCGGTACTACCAGCTAGAGCCATTACGGAAAGTCAACACAAGAAGGGGTCCCCAACAATGACCACTGACACAGCCGCACTGGAGGCTGCCCTTCAAAGCATCGACGGCACGGAAATCGCCCAACTGGGCGCCACCATGGGCTCCATTCCCAGCCCCACCGGGCGCGAGCAGGCTATGGGTGACTTCCTTTGCCAGTGGCTCGCCGACCAAGGGTTCCAACCCGAAAGGCATGAGGTGGCCGACGGCCGCTGCAACGTGGTGGCCCGGCTGAAGGGCACCGGCGGTGGCAAGTCCCTCATCTTCAACAGCCACATGGACACCATCCTCTACGGCGAGGAGGACGTGTGGCTCGTACCCCGTGAGGAGTATCACTACAACCACGGCTGGGTGGAAGACGGCAAGGCCTTCGGCGAGGGCGTCGTCAACGACAAGGGGCCGATGGCAGCATTCATGCTGGGAACGCGCGCCCTGCGAGACGCTGGCGTCAAGCTGCGGGGCGACGTCATCATGACAATGGTCGTCGGCGAGATCGGCATGGCCCCCATCGATGAGTACCAAGGCAGCCGCTACTTGGGCAAGGGCATCGGAGCGCAACAGCTCATCGACCACGGCCTGTGGGGCGACTACTGCCTCAACGCCGAGACCACCAGCTTCGGCATCTCATGGGCCGACTGCGGAGCAGCGTATTACAAGGTGACCCTAGCAGGCGGCCGCAGGCTCTACACCCCCTTTATCCGCCGTCCCTACTCACCACAGGAGCAACCCAACGCGATTATGCGCATGGCACACTTCATATCAGCAGTAGAAGAGTGGGCCTTGAAGTACGAGGAGTCCCATACTCGCGAGTTCGAGGGTGGCAAGATTATCCCCAAGGTGAACATCGGCGCTGTGCGCGGCGGCGTGCCCTTCAAACCCGCCAGCACAGTGGGCGTATGCAGCGCCTACGTCGATGTGCGTATACCGCCCGGGGACGGCCCCGAGGAAGCGCAGCGAGAACTCGAACGGCTCTTGGAATCGCTGGGCTACCCAGGGACCGTCGAATGTTACATGTTCCGCCGCGGCCACATTGGAGAGAACATGGGCCCCTTCCGCGAGGTCCTGGAGAAAGCCCACGATCATGTAATAGGTGGCAAGCCTGCTTTCGCAAGCTCGCCCGTTTCCAGCATGTGGCGCGACATCAACATCTTCAACGGCGCCGGCATCCCCAGCATCACCTACGGTCCAGGCAGCGGCCCCAGCGAAATCAGCTACCTCTCCATCGACGAGTTGCACCGCGCCGCCCAAGCCTACGCAGCAACGGCCTACTACGCCTGCGTGTAAGCCTGCCTTGGTTGAACGATTGCAGCGAGGGTGCTAGCCTAGCACGAGCACTACCGCCGACCTCGGCACGAGGAGGACTCCATGGCCACCACGATGAACCTTGCCATCGACTACCACGAGCTTATCCACGAGGACCGCATACATGGCAGCCTGTACCGCGACCCCGACATATTCGAGGAGGAGTTCGCGAAGATTTGGTACCGCTCATGGGTTTACGTCGGCCACGAGAGCGAGGTGCCCGAGCCGGGGGACTACCGCACCAAGCAGATAGGCCGCCAGCCCGTCATCATGGTCCGTGACGAGAATGGCTCAGTGAACCTGCTCCTCAACCGGTGCGCCCACCGCGGCAACATCGTCTGCCAGAACGAGCGGGGTAACGCCCACGTCTTCCGCTGCGCCTACCACGGCTGGACCTACAGCAACCGGGGAGACCTGCTGGGCGCAACCTTCGTCGGCGCCTACGGCGACTCCTTTGAAAAAAGCGACTACCGTCTGGCGCAGGTGCCCCGAGTCGATTCCTACCGGGGCCTGATTTTCGCCAGCATGAGCCCCACGGGCCCCACGCTGGCGGAGCACCTAGGCCGGGTCACGGAGTACCTCGACGCCTTCATCGACTTCTCCCCCGACGGGGAGTTGGAGGTGCGGTCGGGCGTGCAGAAGGCCAAATACCACGGCAACTGGAAGATGATGGCGGAAAACTCCTTGGAGGGTAACTACCACGGCCACTTCATCCACCAGTTCATCTTCAGCTTGAACCGGCAGCGGCAGGGCGGCAGCCTCGACACCAACAACCTCAACAACGAGGAGAGCCCCGACAAAGTCGTCTACCTCCCCGGCGGCCACATGGTCGAAGACCTTGCCGTGTCGCCCATGCCCATGGTGGAAAAGGAAGGCGAGGCTTGGAACCAGTACGTCGGGGCTCTCGCGTCGAAGTTCGGCACGGAACAAACCGACTACATGATGAAGTACGGAGCGCCCCTCATTTTCATTTTCCCCAACCTCATCATGATTCAGTCCCAGATTCGTGTGTTGCAGCCCGTCACCCCCACCGAGACCAATGTGTGGTACTATCCGACGCTGCTCAAGGGCGCCCCCCAAGCGGTCAACACGCTGCGTCTTCGTGGCCACGAGCGTAGCTACGGCCCCGGAGGCTTCGTCTCCGCAGACGACCTTGAAATCTGCGAACGCAACCAGTTGGGCATGGAAGCCCAAGTCGACGAGTGGCTGTGGCTCAAGCGCGGCCTGCACCGCGAGAAGGTCTTCGAAGATGGGCGCACTTCCGGCCACGGCATGGACGAAAACAACCTGCGGGGCGTATGGCGTCACTACAAAAAGGTGATGTCCGAGTCCTGATGCTTCGACACTACACCCATTTCAGGCAACAAGGGGAATCTGCGCTTGGCATTTGATCGTCAGCAGGTTGAGGACTTCATATACCGTGAGGCCCGTTTGGCCGACGAGCAGCGGGGCGATGAATGGCTGTCCCTCTGGACCGACGACGCCCTTTATTGGGTGCCCGCCAACAGGGACGACATCGACCCGACCCGCGAGGTGTCCTTCGTCTACGACGACCGTCGCAGCATTGGCGACCGGGTGGAACGCCTCAAGCAGGGCTTGGCCTTCGCCCAAGACCCAGCCTCCCGCATGAGGCGCATGCTCTCCAACATCGAAATCGCGGAAGAGGAGACTGGCGAGCTGACGGTGTACGCCAACTTCATGGTCCTCGAGTTGCGACGCCGGCAGCAGAACACTTGGGCCGGCAGGATGATGTACCGCCTGCGACGGGAGAACGGCGACCTGAAGATGGCGGTGAAAAAGGTCATGCTAATCAACAACGACGAGGAGATCCCCGGCTTCCAGTTCCTTTTGTGAGGAGTGGCCGGCAGGCATCGATACATGAACGATATTGAGCTAGCCAACGAGTTCGCTTGGGTGCGGCTCGAGAAGGAAGACGGCGCGGCCAACGGCCCGCGCCTGATGCTGCGCGACATGCGCACAGGCCGCACCATGTACCTTGATCCCCTTGAGTTGGAAGCTATCTCGTGGATGGGACACCAAGAGTTGCTATCGCTGCTGGCCCCTGCCTTCACCCGGGCTCGCGAGGCGGCCGAGCAGTCAGGAGGCTGACCTTAGCATGGACCACAAGCACATAGTCGCCTTTGGCGGCCTCCGAGTCCGGCCCGGTGCCATGTCCCCAGTCATCGACTACATCCTGTCGCTGCCACAGGAGATACTCCACCTGCCTCAGAAGCCACGCCCCCGCATCTGCATGATTCCCACGGCCACCGGCGACTCTCCAGCGTCGCTGCTGGCGTTCTACAACAGGGTGCCGGGAGCATGGGCCGCGCGCACTCACCTCGCCCTATTCGATCGCACCGTGCGCGATATACGCAGCTTCCTCCTCAACCAAGACATCATCATAGTGGGCGGCGGCAACACCGCCAACATGCTGGCCGTGTGGCGTGTGCACGGCGTCGACGAAATCCTGCGGGAAGCATGGGAAGCGGGGATACTGTTGTGTGGCGGCAGCGCTGGCTCTTTGTGCTGGTTCGAGTGCGGCACCACAGACTCTTTCGACCTCAACGACCTTCAGCCGCTGCACGACGGGCTCGGCTTCCTGCCCGGCTCTCACTGCCCCCACTACGACGGCGAGGAGCAGCGACGCCCCCTGTACCACCAACTGATATCCGACGGCTTTCCGGCTGGCTACGCTATCGACGAGGACGCGGCGATCCACTTTGTGGGTACCGAGGCCGCCAAGGTGGTCACCGGCAGGCACGGGGCCACCGCTTATCGCGTGGAACTGCGAGAGGGCAAAGTGATCGAAACCGCCTTGGAAGCGGAGCTTCTCGACCGGCCCCGCTCCCCGTAGCCACACCTAGACCTGCCTGCTCCCAGCCCTTCTTCAGTCTGCGAGACCCCTCAACACCGCGTTCGACGGCCTGCCGGGGCGGTCTTACCCCACTTAGGCGACTCTACGTCAGTGAGCTTCAACGGTGTGCGGTATGACCTCGCTGGCCGGCCGGCCTTCTTCTCGATTTTCCTACCGCTCAGGGTGCTTGTCGGTCCAACCGCAATAACGGTCATAGCGCTGTCCCCAGTCCAGTAACAAGACGTCCCGTCTTTTTGGCAGCTTCAGCCAACAATTGCCGGTAAGCCCTACCTACTTGGCTAGAACCAGACTTAGGCACTTTGACCGCAACGACTCGAATATGTCGACTTAGCCAGTTGTTTGGTTCCCGTGGCCCAAGAACAGCATCCCGTAGCGTCTGGTTCACTCGTGTCCGCCAGTCTTTACCGCTCGCCCGGAACTAGGCCTCAACGTCGGGGTCGAGACTTATCCTAGTACCGATGGTAATCGTCTTCTGTTGGCCCTGCGCGTGAAGGTGGGCTTCCACGATATACGGCACAACTTGGATGGCTTGCTGGGCGTTCTCCCAGGTCCCCCACCATTCGGGGTCCTTTGGGTTCCGGGCAATGCATACGTTGATAGCGGTCTCTTCTCCGTACTCGGTCTCGATCTGGATTTCGCTCATATCGCTTGTGACCAGTTCATCAAACGTCAACCAAGGTGGACCAACTTTGCCCACCACCTCAGAATCTCTGGCCTCAGCGCACCTTGCGTACTCCAGAAAGGGCAAGTCGAGGATGTCAATTTCGTCTCTCCTACTCTTCCACTGTCTCGGCAAACGGGTCTAGCTATCTTCCCTTACACCTCACGCCCTTCGTGATCGACATGCCGAATCGCCATCCTCAAGTCGGCCAGCGACGGCTCAATGGCCTCGCCGTCGCCCACCACCAGCACCAGCACCATGGGTTGAGCCTCGACATGATCCTGGACAACCCGATGCACGTCGGCTAGCGACACGCCTTCCACCTGCGGCGCATGAGTACGGTGGTAGTGCAAGGGCAGGCCGAACACCACTATCTCGGCCAACTACTGCAACACTTGGAACCCCAACTCGAAGTTGGAGGGTACTGGCGGAACAGGGCTGACTTCGACCTCAAACTCCTGATGGTTCACGGGCCAGTCTGCCCGCACCTCGGCAAACTCCTTGAGGGTCTCAGACACAGCAGCAGCGGTGACTGCCGTCTGTAGCTGCCCCCAGCAATGAAGTGCGAACAAGCCCGCTGGGCGTCACTCGCCCTTTGCCCCGCTGATGTCCCTGCGCTGAAACATCCAGAACGTGGCGGCGGCAAGGACAACTATGTAAGCCAGCATCACGAAGAACGCCTGAACGGTGTCCGGCTGTTCGGCGGCGCCCAGCGCTTGCGCAGCAGCGGTCTCACCCTGATACATCCAGTCGCCTACGTTCTGGCTGAGGAGCGCTTCCGAGACGTTCTCCAGCAAGTCGCTGAGACCGAGCAGGGGCGGCAGAATCAGCGCCTCCACCACGTAGTACACCATCGATAGGGCGATACCTTGGGCGGTGGACTGTGTCAGCACCGTCAGGAACATCCCCACGGCGACGTAGGGGGCTAGGGCGTACAAGGCCTTGCCCAGTGCTTCGGCAGAGTCGAGCCAGCCATCGGAGAAAATCAGCGGCCCCTCCTCGCTGGGCGGTATCAACCCCGCGATGATGCTGGCAACGGCGACGGCTGCGGATATAACCAAGAGTCCGCCGATGCCGGCCAGCAGAACAAGGATGAATTTGGCCGCCAAGTACTGCCAGCGCCCGGAGCCCCGGCTCAACGTCGTCCTCAGGGTGCCCCAGCCGTACTCCGCCCCCATCACCGACGCTGCGAGAATCATAACGATGATGACGAAGAACAGGCCGAAGAGGACGGCAAGGTTCGCGCCGATGCTGTAGGGCAGGGTGAATACACCCCGGCTCTCTTCGGGCGAAACGTAATCTTCGCACCTCGCACTCCACCGCGCGACACCCTCGCCGATCATCAGGAGTTCCTCGTCTGCCAGCGGCGCTAGTTTCTCTTCCACACGCCCCTCTGCAACGTCGGCGCAGGTCAATTCGACGGTAACCGGGCCGTTGCTGTACTCATAATTAGGAGTGAGGGACCCGAAGGCATCGTCGCTGACGTGATACGCGACATGGAACCCCCACAGGATGGCTTGGGATAGCAAGAGGGCTACGCCCAGCAATATCCAAGGCAACCAGCGGCGTCGCAGCTTGTACCATTCCCCCATCGTGAGTCGAAGGATGTGAGACGTCATTCGGCGCCTCCTTCTTGGTTGCCCGTGACTTCAAGGAAGTACTCTTCCAAGGTGGTCTGGACGGGCGCCATCTCGGTGACATACACCCCGGCCCGGCTCAGGGCGGCCGTCAGTTCACCCGACCGCGCCACCGGCACCGCTACCAGCAGGGCGCCACCCGCCGCAACGACCACGTCCTCGACCCATTCCAGCGCCTCCAGTATGGCGTGGGCTTTGCCGTCGTCGGTGGTCCTCAAGCGCACCTGTTCCCGCCCGCGGGAACGCACCAGCTCGGCGACCTCCCCTTGCGCGATCAGCCGGCCCTTGCCCAGAATGGTAACGCTGTTGCAGACCTGCTCGACTTCATGCAGCAGGTGGCTGGAAAGGAGCACCGTCCGGTTGCCATCGCCAAGGCTGCGTATCAACTCACGCACCTCGATCATGCCTTCCGGGTCCAAGCCGTTGGTGGGCTCGTCCAGGAACACGAGGTCCGGGTCGCCCAGAAGAGCGTAGGCTATACCCAGCCGCTGCTTCATCCCCAGAGAGTATGTGCGGAAGCGGTCGTCGCCTCGGCCCCCCAAGCCCACACTTGCCAGCAGTTCGTCCAACTCGCTCGGCGCGCCACGCCCCGAGATGAGCTGGAAATAGGCTAGGTTCCCGCGCCCAGACAGGTAGGGATAGAAGGCCGGAGTCTCGATGACGGCGCCGATGCGTCGCAGCGATTCCTCGTGCCGGGCCGTCGAGCCGAACAGGCTGAAGTTGCCGGCCGTCGGCCTCAGCAGGCCGAGCAGCATACCCATCGTCGTCGTCTTGCCAGAGCCGTTGGGTCCGAGCAGCCCATAGACGCGGCCCCGGCGCACCTCCATGGAGAGGTTGTCCACCGCGACGTTCTTGCCGAACCGCTTTGTCAGTCCGCTGGTCTGAATTACCAGGTCGTTTTCATGGCTAACCGCCATGTCGCCACCTCTCGTTGGTCTTGGTGATGGGCCGCGCGTGAATGTAGCTTCCCGTTCTCTAGGCAACAATCAGCCGAAAAACCAGAAGGCGAAGCGAGAATCAACGCTCCCACCGGTGCACCATCAGAGGATGCCGCAACCAACTACCAAACGATCGCAGCCTAGACTGAGAAGAAGGCCATGAAGACAATGCCGGCCCTGACCATCGCCACTATGCAATAGCAGGTTGCTTCACCCCTTCTGTGGACAGGTGATCAAGCCCTCGAACACGAAGCGACCGATGTCCGCGTGTGAGCCCGGGAAATCGGATTCACCAACTGGTTTTCTAACTTCCGGCTCTTCTAAACTTCCCGCCCTTCGTGGTCCACATGCTCAATCGGCAGCCCAAGTTCAGCCAGCGACGGCCCGATAGTCTCGCCGTCGCCGACCACCAGCATCATCGGCTGCTCCTCAATGTGGTCTTGGACAACCCGATGCACGTCGGCCAGCGACACGCCTTCCACTTGCGGTGCGTAGGTGCGGTGGTAGTCGAGAGGCAGGCCGAATACTACGATTTGGGCCAGTTGCTGCAACACCTGTAAGCCCGACTCGAAGTTCGAGGGGTACTGGCGCAGCAGTGCTGACTTGGCAGTGTCGAACTCCTCCTCACTGACGGGACGGGAGCCCCGCACCTCAGCGAACTCCTTAAGGGTCTCTGACACGGCAGCAGCAGTCACATCGGTCTGTACGCTGCCCCCAGCGACGAATCGGGATGAGGGGCGCTGCCACTCGAAGGCGGACCTGTAACCATAGCTGTAACCCTTGTCCTGCCTCAGGTTGCGGTTCAGGCGGGCCGTGAACTGGCCCCCAAACAAGTGATTGAACACCGTGAGCGGGAAGTAGTCTGGATGGTGCCTCTCCACTCCAAGGGAGCCAGCCCGTATGACCGACTGGGCCGCCCCCGGCTTGTCTAGGAGGTACATCGTGCCAGCCACGCCGGTCAGCCCGGCGGCTTGCCCGGCGGCGACAGACGTCTTCCGCCCGTCCTGCCAACCTGCGAAGTGCTCTTCGGCCAGCCTCACCGCCTCTTCCATCGACACATCGCCCACCACTGCCAAGGTGGCGTTGCCGGGCCCGTAGGCACCATGGTAATGCTGCAACAGGTGGGCCTTGGTCACGTCTTGGAACAGTGCCTCGCTGCCCTCCACAGGATGGCCGTAAGGGCTGCCCAAGCCGTGCATCAGCGATGGCATCACCAAGTCTGCCAACGCCGTGGGGTTGTCCCGCTGGCGCCGGATGGAGGTCTGGCGCTGGTCACTCAGCCGGACCAACTCCTCCTCGGGGAAGGTGGGATGCTGTAACAGGTCGGACACCAATTCCAAGGCTCTAGGGAACTCGCGGGTCAACGACTCGCTGCCCACCAACGTGTACTCCCGCCCCGTGGAGGCCAGCAACTGGCTGCCAAGGAACTCGAACTCGTCCGCGATCTGGGTGCTGGAGCGGGTGGTGGTGCCTTCCTGAAGCATGGCTGTGGTGAGGCTGCCGATCCCGCCCAAAGACGCAGGATCGCCTGCCGCCCCTGTCTCAAAGATGACGCCGAAGGCGACCATGGGCACTTCCCGCTTCTCCACCACCAACAGTTGCAGGCCGTTGGAGAGGCGGTGGTGCTGGGGCAATGGGGCTTGAAACGTGCCCGGAGAGGCAGGAGCAGGTCGAACAGTCCGGTCAATGCCGGGGGCAGCGTGGCTCAGCTTGGGTTCCGGCAACACCTGCAGACGCACCACCCGCTCGCCCACGTAGGCGCGCGCCACGCGGATTACGTCCTCAGGCTGCACGGCTAGGAACCGCTCCATGTCGCGGTTGGCCAAGTCCGGGTCGCCCGCGAAGACGTTGAAAGAGTTGAGGCGATTGGCCTTGCCTCCGAAACCTCCAACGGTAGCCATCTGACGCACACGGGCCCACTCAATGCGGTTGTTGGCCCGCGCCATCTCATCGGAGGTGGGAGGTTCGGACTTCATCCGCTCCAGTTCCGCGCGCACCACTGCCTCAATCTCTTCAGTGGCGTGCCCCTCGGCGGCCGTGACCTCGACGCCGAAGTCGCCAGCCACCTCGTCAGCGTCGTTGGAGACCCCCACCGATTGGGCGATGCGCTTGTCATGCACCAAGATGCGGTGCAGCCGCGAGCTTTTGCCGTTACCCAAGATGTCGGCGAGGACGGCCAAAGCAGCCTCGTCCCCGTGGAAGCGGGCCACGGCAGGCCAAGCCAAGTACAAGCGCGGCACCAGCACCTTGTCGTGAAGAGTGATGTGTATCGGCCCGCCCAGAGGCGAGTCGGCCCGGTTGGTGCGAACCAAGCTGTCGCCCGGCGGCAGATCGCCAAAGTACCGCTCCACCAGTTGGCGCGTCTTCTCCGTGTCGATGTCGCCTGCTATGGAAAGGCTGGCATTGGACGGCGTGTAGAAGCGCTGGAAGAAGGCATGAGCGTCCTCCACAGTCGCTATGTCCAAGTCCTCGTGGTAGCCAATAGTGGGCCAGTGGTAGGTGTGGGGCAGGGGATACAGGGCCTCTTGGATGCGCAGTCCGGCCATACCGTATGGGCGGTTCTCGTAGCTCTGCCTGCGCTCGTTCTTTACCACATCCCGCTGGATGTCGAACCGCTTCTGGTCCAAAGCATCAAGCAGGAAGCCCATCCTGTCCGACTCCAGCCAAAGGGCCAGCTCCAAGTACTCCACGGGGACGTTTTCCCAGTAATTGGTGCGGTCTAAATTGGTGGAGCCGTTGAGGTTGGCCCCCACCTGCATTAAGGGCTCAAAATAGCTCTGGTCGTGGTGCTTGGACCCCTCGAACATCAGGTGCTCGAACAGGTGGGCATAGCCTGTCTTGCCGGGGATCTCATCCTTGGAACCGACGTGATACCAGACATTCACGGCCACCACGGGCAGGGAGTGGTCCTCGTGCAGGATGACGTCCAAGCCGTTGGACAGGCGAGTCTTCTCAAAACTGATGGTCTGCATGCGAGACTCCTGGGTCGAATTCTTCTATGGCCTTCAAGATAGGGCCTTAGGGGTATATTACTCCTGTTCGCCCGCCATTTTCAGGTCCTTCCGTAGCTGGCATAACACACCATCCGTAGCTACGAGAAAGTTTCTCGTAGCTGAATGATGTGACAAATAACACATCGCCGTAGCTGGGGCGCGGATCGTAGCTGGGGCGCGTCAATGGCCCTAGCTGAAACGCAGTTTTGTATCTGAAACGTTGCCGCACTGGCCGCGCTGTCGTATCTGGCCAGCTTGCCGCATTCGGCCGCAGTTTCGCTTCACCGGGCCCTCCTAAAGAATGATGTGACAAATGTCCCATGGCCGTAGCTGGCCAGCTTTGGCAGACTGTGACATGCGTGCCCTAGTGATAGAGTGGGCCCCATGTGTCTCCGCTCGTAAGGGTGGGCCCCACGTGTCTCCGTTTCGTAGCTGGGGCGCGGCCATCTCGCTAGCTGAAACGCAGTTTTTTGTATCTGAAACGTGCCGCATTGGCCGCGCTGTCGTATCTGGCCAGCTTGCCACATTCGGCCGCAGTTTTCGCTTCACCGGGTCCTCCGAAAGAAAGTCAGTTCTGGCACCCGTCCTTCGACTGCGCTGCGTTGCGCTCAAGACGAACGGGGAGGGCCAAAAAGAAAGGCAGGGGTAACCCCTAAGGGGTCAGTCCCCTGCCCGCGTTCCTAGAATGATGTTATCGGGGAGGGCGGGGAGGTGTCAATGTCTTGATGTCATGGGGGACCTGATGTCCGGGGGCTGACGTCAGGGGCCTGTTGACGGGGTATCCGCATGCGTCTAACTTAGCGCCAAAGAACCCGCCACACCACTCTCGGAAGAAAGGGGTCCCATGCCTATCATTGATTCCGATACCCATGTGGACGAAACCGACGAAACTTGGGAGTACCTCGCGGATTCCGACCAGCAGTACCGGCCCGTTACCGTGACCCAAGACATCCTCGGCGGCTCCGATGGAACCCCCCGTGGCTACAACCGCTACTGGGTCATCGACGGCAAGCTGCGGCTGCGACGCATACGCGACGACCAGCGCACCGGCACGGTGCAGGCCCAGCGCGAGCTCACCGACGTCCCCGCCCGCTTGGGACACATGGACCAACTGGGGGTGGACGTGCAGGTGATGTACCCCACGCTGTTCCTGACACAGGTGAGCGGACGGCCAGAGGTGGAGATGGCCTTGTGCAAGGCCTACAACCGCTGGATGGGCAGCAAGTGGGCGCAATCGGGCGGGCGACTGCGTTGGGTCGCCACCATGCCTCTGCTCAGCATGGGCGAGGCTCTGGACGAGATGGCGTTCGTTAAGGAAAACGGCGCATGCGGAGTGCTGAAGAAGGGTCGAGAGTGTGGCGGGCGGCCCGCGGGCGATCCCTACTTCCTACCCCTCTATCAGGAGGCTGGGAAGCTGGACATACCCATATGCTTCCACCTTGGCAGCGGTGACCCCGACTTGCCGGATGCCGTCCGGGGCATGGGCATCCTGGAGATGATTCTGCCCGTGGTGGACGCCTTCCACTCGCTGCTGACCTACAACATCCCGAGCCAAGTGCAGGATGTCAGGTTCGGGTTCATCGAGACGACCGCCTCGTGGGTGCCCTACATGGTGACTGAGTTGAACCGCACCCACGGGCGCATGGCTTGGATGCGGAGCTTCGACCTGCGACAGGACATCCTCGCCGAGAACCGGATGTACGTCAGTTGCGACAACTTCGACGACATGAACCACATCATGGGCCTCACCGGTGACAGCAACTTCGTCATCGGCTCCGACTATAGCCACGCCGACATGTCAGCCGAAATCGACGCCTTAGCCATACTGGAACGCAAGGGCCAGGAAGGCGAACTGAACAAGGAGTCGGTGGCGAAGATACTGGATGATAATGCACGGGCGTTGTATGGCATCAGGGGATGAACCTGCAAGCCCCCAATACCACTAGTGAAGGAAACTCCCGACTGAGGAGGCATCCACTTTGGCCCCTGACACTTCCGACATCATGGACTCATAACCAAGGCCCCGTGGCACGAAGCGGTCACATACCGCGAGACATGGCCCCACGAGTACGTCGTAATCCAGAAGGACGCACAGCAGGAACTGCTGGCTGCCTTTTGCGACCGCATCCTCCGAGGAGAGGGCGTCGAGTGCCACTTCTTCCACCAGACGCGCCCATATTTGTTCCTAGGCGGCTACAAATACTGGGTAATGGACGCCGTCGATGGCATAGACCCCGAAACCTACAACAGCGTCCTGAACCGCGCCCCGCTCTACCGCGACCGCCGCGATTTCGTGATAAAGCCGGGCGACTCCGGCATGAAAGGAAAGTGACGTACATGGCCGAGCAGGACGAGGGACCCGCACCAGTGGACCTCCGCAAGAAATGGCGCAATGAGGCGTATGACTTCACCCCTTGGCTCGCCGATAACCTGCATTTGCTAGGCGACACAATAGGGTTGAAGCTGGAGCCGGTGCGGCAGGAGAAACAGGTAGGCAGTTTCTCCCTCGACATACTGGCGAGAGAGACCAACGAAGACGTGTTGGTCGCCATTGAGAACCAGTTGGAATGGACCGACCACGGCCATTTGGGTCAGTTGCTCACTTACGCGGCGGGTTGCGATGCACGGATCGCCATATGGGTGGCGGACGAGTTCCAACGGGAGCATGCCGAGGCCCTGCACCGGCTTAACCAGTGGGCTGGGTCTAACATCAGGTTCTATGGGGTCAAAGTCGATGTCGTCCAAAGGCCTGACAGCGACGAACTGGAGCCAAGGTTTCACCGTGTCGTCTACCCCTATGGCTGGGACAAGAATCTCACCCTATCTTGGCCGCCTCCGGTTAACACGGAAATTGAGAGGCACAGGGCCTTCTTCAGCCCCCTGATTGCCAGGTTACTTGAGCCGGAGAGGGGATTCGCCGATTCTTGTCGGCAAGCCTTTTGGCACCGTGACCGCTTCTTTCCCTCCGGCTTCAACGAGTACATAGGGTATAAAGCAGAGATAGGACGCTCTGCTTGGGTCGGCCTTTTTCTCAGGACGTGGTCTGGAGTTGACCTCAACAACAAGCTCTTCGACGCGTTGAAAGCCGAGCAGGAGGAGATTGAATCAAGTATCGGCTTCTCATGCGAATGGCGATGGAGCAAATACCCCGGATACTCGTTCTCTACCATCAACATTCGCAAGGACGGGACTATAGACGACCCGCCGGAGAAACTTGAAGAGACCAGGGCGTGGATGCTGGAGATGCTGCCCAAATTCAAGGACGTTTTCGAGGGGCGGGTGGAAAGCCTTCTGACCAAGTTGCGTACTCCGCGCGGGAATGGGGCTGGGCAGGCATGACAAAAACCCCTTGCGCCCGCCGCCCTCCATGCTCCATCATCAAATCGTCGCCCCCGGCTATCCGGCCACCCGCCAGACCCCGGCAATCTATGGCGAGCAGTACCGGAACGGCAGGAGAATCATTGGAAACCCAGGCATGCAACCCCCCGACTGCAAAGAATGACAGCCCGCACTCGCCCAAAACACCCTCCCAGGGGGTGTCACACTGTGACACTATCTGGCCAGCTAGCACAATGTCACACTTTCAATTTTCTGTGACATCCCCCAGATACGAAAACATGTCACACTGTCCGCGTATCTGGCCAGCTAGCACAATGTCACAGATGTCACACTTTTCAGCTACAAAAACGCGTTTTTAGCTACGATCGGTGTGACATTGTGACAGGGGCTGGGTCCGCGGGGGCGGAGCAGGATTGGTCAGGGGCCACCAGGAATGGTGCCCGTTCTGACCGGAAGAGGAGGCAACCCCCATGTTTGAAGGCTTCGAACAGCGTCGCATCACCACCAGCGGTGCCGAAATCAACCTAGTGGTCGGTGGCAGCGGTCCGCCCCTGCTGCTTCTCCACGGCTACCCCCAGAGCCACGTCATGTGGCACAAGGTGGCTCCCCTCTTGGCCGAGGAGTTCACCGTGGTGGTCCCCGACCTCCGGGGTTACGGCGACAGCAGCAAGCCGCCCGGAGACCCGGAGCACGCCAACTACTCCAAACGGGCCATGGCCCAAGACCAAGCCGAGGTGATGACCCAACTGGGCTTCGACACCTTCTTCCTAGCAGGCCACGATCGCGGGGCTCGTGTCTCGCACCGCTTGACCAAGGATCACTCCCAACGAGTGCTCAAGCTGGCCACCATGGACATCATCCCCACACACCGCATGTTTCAGGTGGTCAACAAGGCCATGGCCACCGCCACGCACCATTGGTTCTTCCTGATTCAGCCCTACGACTACCCGGAGCGGATGATCGGCGCAAACGCCGACTACTTTATCCGCCACCGCTTCGAGCATGGCCCAGACTCGGCCGTCCACTACCCGCCGGAAGCCGTCGAGGAATATGTGCGCTGCGGCTCCGACCCAGCGGGCATCCACGCCATGTGCGAGGATTACCGCGCCGGGGCCAGCATCGACCTAGTGCATGACGAGGCCGACTTCGACAACAAGATCGCCTGCCCGATGCTGGCCCTATGGAGCGCAACAGGTTATACGGGCCGCTCCCAAGACGTCCTGGAAACATGGCGCGACTACGCCACGAACGTGCGGGGCCATTCCCTGCCCTGCGGCCACCACCTACCCGAAGAAATGCCCGAGCAAGTCCACGCCGACTTGCGGGCATTCCTACTGGAATAAGCCCTCGCTAAATAACCCTCTGCCACAGCAAAAGGAGCAGAAGCCATGAAAAAAACCATCTACAACCCCGACACCATCGGGCCTCCCGTGGGCCACTTTGACCGCGCCGTCCGCTTCGACGACTGGCTCTTCATATCGGGCACCTCAGCCCTCACAGGCCTTACTGGCGCCATGAACGAGCGCCGCTTGGAGCCCGGCATTGAGAGGCAGACGCAACTGACCCTCGACAACATAGAGAAGGTCATGCAGGCCGCGGGAGGCTCCCTAGCCGACATCTACGAGGTGCGCATCATCGTGAAGGAGCGGGAGCACTTCGCCGTCGTCGACCGCCACCTCAAAGAACGCATCCCCAACAAGGGCTTCATCGCTCACGGCTACAAGGGCGAGCTTCTCCACCACGAAATGGAACTGGAGATCGAGGCCTACGCTTATCTGGGAGAACTGGAGTAGGCACGATTCTGCACTGTCGGTTAGACTATAGTTGAGCCTACACGGATTCACGGGGTCACTCATGCGGATATCCCAACGGGGTCAGATCACCATACCCAAAGCCCTCAGGGAGCGCTTCGGGATGGACCACGACGTCGAGGTAGAGGTCACCCCCACGCCAGGAGGACTCCTCATCCGCAAGAGGGATGATGGTGGCCCGGTGATGCACACAGTTCTGGAGGGGGAGGCCGCGAGTCGAGGTATCGGAGAGCATTCGGTGGACGGCATCAATAACGGCGACATCAACGCCGAAAGGGTCCAACGAATACTCGCCGAGAGAACCGGCATGCACCCGGTTGATCGCGTGAGCGGGATACTCGATCATCTCGATTTTGACGTAGACGAATACATCGAGGAAATCCGAGGACGGTGACCATTGCGGTCGACACGAACGTCCTCATTGACGCCTTCAAATCCAACGCCCCATACCACCGACAGTCGCAAGAATGGCTCCGGGTGGCCTACGAGGCCGGTCCCATCCTTGTTTGCGACCTCGTCTATGCCGAGATGGTGCCGTTCTTCGGCAACCAAACCGACTTGGACGGTGCGTTACGCTCATTCAACGCAACACTGTCTCCCATCGATTCGTCCATCGCGTATGAGGCCGGACTACGCTGGATGCGCTATCGCCGCGCCGGAGGTCCAAGGGAACGGATCATGGCGGACTTTCTGATCGGTGCCCATGCGCTCGCCGAAGCCGACTCCCTGCTCACTAGGGATCGTGGATTCTATGGCACATACTTCCCCGAGTTGGCGCGACCATGAGCGACAGACCGCAAACTGCGTTCCCCAATTACCCGAACGCCTGCAGGAACCGGGTCATGATGCGGCAGGTTTCCTCGGGCTGCTCGTAGCCATAGAAGTGGCCGCACTTCTGCATGATTTTCATGTAGGAGTTGGGGATCGCTGCGCTGAGGCCCTCGGCCTGCCCCACAGGGGCGCGGGCATCGTCCTCGCCGACGACGATCAGCGTCGGACACTCGATTTCACCCAGCCTCGTCGCGATGTCGCCGCGGGTGGCCCCGATCAGCTCGCCGTAAGACTTGGGGTCGTTGCGCAGTAGGGAACGCCTGAGCTTCTCCACGGCCTCCGGATTGTTCTGCACGGTGTGAGGGCTGTAGGCGCCAAGGCTGAACTCGAAAGTAGCCTCCACGATTTCCTCAATGCTGGCACCCTCGGCCGCCATCTTTAGCCTCACCCCGAAACCGGACCGGTCTCCAAGAGCGGAGCTTGGAAGGGGGCTGCGCGACCCCATGAGGAGCAGAGAGCTGGCCATCTCAGGGTGCCGTATCACGAAGTTCATCGCAATCAGACCGCCCAGGGACCAGCCTGCTATGGCTGCTGCCGGGATCTCCAAGCGGGTCATCAAGGCAGCCAAGTCGTCGGCCCATATATCATCGGACAGAGGGACATCGCTCTTTCGGACAGTCTTACCATGACCCCGCATATCGTACATGTAGACCTTGAAGTGCTGGCTCAGGATTGGCGCCACATCCTCGAAGCTCTGGCTGTCGGCACCAGTCCCGTGCACCAGCACCAAAGGCGGGCCCTCGCCACTAACGTCATAGTAGAAGTTGCAATCGCCGACCTCTGCAAACATGGCTACTCGCTCCTGATGCACTGGGTATGGGCCTATGGACTAGGCGCTGGGGGCAGAGCTCTCGTTGCGTAGCGCCCAAGGTTTGAGAATACCGTAGAGGGCGTCGTTGAGGGGAGTAGGCACCCCCGTCTCGCGACCCATGCGTATGATGACACCGGTCAGGCCTTCCAACTCGGCAGGGCGTCCCTCCATAAAGTCCTTGGCCAAGGAGGCGCGTCCCTGTTCGGGGAACTTGTCCAAGGACTCCATAGCCCATTCGTGTGAGTCGTCCATTATGGGGTCGCCTCGCGCGCGCCCCACGTCCAACGCCTCCTGCACCACCCCACTGATGAGCGCCCTAGTTTCGGGGATGGTTCTCATTTCCCCGTAAACTGAGCCCGTGGCGGTGCATACGGCCGCTGCCCCCGCGATGTAGGAGAACTTCTTCCAGAGCATGCCCATCATGTTCTCGTGTAACTCCACCCGCCAACCGGCGTCGGCGAACACTTGGCAGAGGTCGCGCCCCCGCTGGGTGATGCCGGGGCGCACCTCGCCGAAGTCGCAAGTGCCCGGCCCGCCTTGGCTTACCACCCCCGGTTCGACCACCCGTCCCTCCAAGTACACCGATCCAATCATCACCCGCTGCTCGCCGAACGCGTCAGCCAACTGTCGCCAGTTGTCGATGCCGTTCTGAAGGGTCAGTACCACGGTGGCGGGCCCGACGATGGGCCGGATGGCTTCAATGGCAGGCCCGTTCTGGTACATCTTCACAGTGAACAGCACCAGCTCCTGCTCGCCCAAGTCGCTGGCATCATCCACCGCCTGACCGGAAGCGACGAAAGAGCCGCTCTGACTGCTCTCCACCGCCAGACCCCGGTCGCGGATGGCCTCAAGATGAGCGCCCCGCGCGATAAACGTCACCTCATGCCCAGCCTGAGCCAGGAGCCCGCCAAAGTATCCGCCAGTGCCTCCACTGCCCATCACTGCTATTTTCATGCCGTCACCACGGTTTCGATTGAGAGTCCATCGCAAGTGTCGGGGCAATGATGCACGCAAGGGCTCGGGGTGTCAAAGCAATGCTTCCCGGCGACTCTTGCGCCTAGGACTCACCCGGCGTTTTCCCCAAATTGCCTGCCGAAGAGGCCCGTCAGCAGTGCACTTGCGATGGTTACGCCGAGGCAGAGATAGCCTATTCCCACGTAGCCTGTGCTCGCGAGCAGGACGCCAGCGAGCGCGGCCCCCAACACGCCTCCCAACTGGTTGCTCAGGCCCATCAGACCAACCCCCGTGGCCTTGGATTCTCCTGAATACTCGGTGCAGGCGGCGACCAGAGCGGGATGTGTGACGCTTAGCAGACCTGTCCCAACCGTTGCCACCGCTACTGACACCCAGAGCTGTAGCTCCACTGCGAATAGCAGGAACCCACACATTCCTCCGGCGGCTGAGGTGGCAGCTATGAGGGCAGCCCGGTACCTTCTCCCTGCTACAAATGCCCCGGAATAGCTGCCGACCATCTGCCCTATTGCGGCTATCGCCAGTGGCAGGGCTACAAATCCCACGCTCACGTCGTACCTATGTATCAAGTACGCTGCGAAGAAGCTGATCGTCCCCCAGTAAGCTATGCGCTGCGTCATATTGACTGCTATGGCTACGCGGAAAAACCGTAAAGACAGCAGCGACCAATA
Source organism: Dehalococcoidia bacterium (assembly GCA_965263155.1). Classification (GTDB taxonomy): domain Bacteria; phylum Chloroflexota; class Dehalococcoidia; order Lucifugimonadales; family JAAXIE01; genus JAAXIE01. The sequence goes on along the minus strand of OZ253586.1, from coordinate 2,922,514 downwards.
TCTGGAGAAAAATGCCCAGTTGTGGACTCGGGTCCCGGCGTGTCGCGGAAACCAGAGCCAGTTCGCTAGGAACACTGATGCTAGGAACAGACCTGAAACCATGAAGGCAAATCGCCATCCGTCCCAGTCCGCCAACAGGGCGACCATTGGGACGCTGATGGCCGAGGCCAGCACACTAATCGCCAGCAGGCCTCCAATCGCCTGAGCCCGCCTAGCCGGAGAAATGACATCGGATACTGCCGCCACCGCATTGGGCGGGAGCATTCCCCCTGCCAAGCCGGTCAACACCCTGAGCGCCAGCAGCGTTTCGATATTGGGAGCGAACGCCGACCCCAGGACGGACACAGAAAGCACCAACAGACCGGCAAGAGCCACGGGACGGCGGCCGAAAGAATCGGACAAGGGGCCCACCGAAACAACGGAACCTCCCCAAGCTGCGAAGGTTGCGGTAGCCAACTGGCCAGCGACCGCCACCGATATTTCCAGGTCGGTTGCAATTTCCACCAAGAGGGGAGGCACAATCAGAACCGCACTGTGAGCGGCAAGAACGGCAAGCGAAATCACGGCGAAGAACCAAGCCTTGTTTACCTCTCTCTCGCTTGCTTGTGCCGTTTGGGCTCCGATGTTGTTATTCCCTTCCCAATATGGCGGCCCTGGTTCCAATCAAGGAAGGTCCAGCCGTTCCCCTCTGTCGTGCGGAACCTCTCCGCCACAGTGGGGACAAATGATGGGCTGGTCGTCTCCCCTGCGCAGCTCTTGGACGAAGCCGGATCCTAGGATACCGGCCGGCAGGGCGAAGAGCCCTATGCCGAGTACTGCTATCAGGCCTGCCAGCATGCGGCCCGGCACGGTAACCGGGACGGCGTCGCCGTAGCCCACGGTGGTCAGGGTGATCACGCTCCACCACATGGCTTGGGGGATGCTGGCGAACTTCTCCGGCTGGGCCCTGTGCTCCGCGAAGAACATCAGCGATGCAGCAATCAGCAGCAGCACCCCCAAGACCATGATTACCGTCAGCAACTGGGAGCCCTTGTCGTGCAGCACCCGCGCGAGTGTTCGGATACCCGAGGAATAACGGCTCAGCCGGGCGACCTGAGCCAAGAGTCGTAGCGTCCGCAGCAAGCGCAGATCCAAGGCGCTGGACCAGCCGAAGAGGGCCACGTAGAAGGGCGCGATCGCCACCAGGTCGACCAGTGCCAAGGGCGAGGCGGCGTACCGCAGCCGCCCCCACACAGGGGACGAGTACCGCTCCTCGACGGTACAGCACCAGACCCGCAACAGGTACTCCACGGTGAAGACGCCAATAGAGAACATCTCGAAGACCCGAAAGGCCAGAGGAGCGGTATCGTAAATCTGTTCCACCGTGCCCAGAATCAGGGCCACGGCGTTGAGAGAAATCAGACCGATAAGAAAGATGTCGGTGCCACGGCTGACCCAGTCTTCGGGCGAGGCCGCCTGCAGGATATCGTGTACCCTCTCCTTCATGGCGCAGGTAGATTAGCACACGTCACGTCAGCAGGGTCTTTTTGCGGAGTCGCGGTGGCACCGAGAATCGACGCCCCAACATCCCCTCTCAGGGAGCCCTTGTGTAACGTCACAACCTGTCGTCAGTGACACTTGGAGGGAGGAAGCCCCACGGATCCCGCACCGTCACTCCGGCTTTCGCGAGTCCGCGGAGTCCCGATAGCACCGAGAATCGACTCTCAGACATCCCTTCTCAGGGAGCCCCTGCGTAACGTCACAACCTGTCGTCAGTGACACTTGAAGGGGGGAAGCCCCACGGGGATCCCGCACCGTCACTCCGGCTTTCGCGAGTCCAAGGGCTGGTGTGGAGTTCTCCCACAGGGTGTTGACTCGCACAGTATCGACTGGCCGTGGATTCCCGACTGCGCGGGAACGACGGAGCGGCGTATGGCTAAGAGTTCGAAGGTCGTTTTTGTGGCGATAACGAGTGGCCTCATCCCGTGGCGCACATAGCGCTATGAGTAAGAAGCCAGCGCTATCTGATTGGTACCCTCGGCGAAGGGGGCGCCTCCAAGCCCGAGAGCTAGGGATGACCCGCTAGGGCGCGCCCACCCAGCCGTTGGTGGTGATGTCGATGGTCTGCTCGTTGGGCCCGGCGTACTTCACTTCGTAGTAGTAGTCGGCGCCATCAAGGGGGGCGTGAGAGGGAAGCTCTGCTGAGCCGACTCCCTGCAGCTTCTCGACTGTTGCTTCGAGGTCGTCCACCTTGAAACCGAAGTGGTCGAAGCCCAAGCGACCGGCAGGACCAACCATACGGGCGTCGGAGGGCAGGATGGCGAGGTTGATATAGCCGTCGGTGAGGTAGACTCCGCCACCAGCGGGGCCAGCAACCTCCAAGTCGAAAACCTCTTGGTAGAACTTGGCCGTAGCTTGGGGATCGTCGGTGAAGAGGGCCACATGCCTGAGTTTGTTCATGATGCCTCCTTGGTATGGGGAATTGGCACTATGTGAGACAGAGGTCATTCTCGTTCAGCGCGGTGCCAAACGCAATCCCGCCGCGGCGCCTATAGTTGTCTTCTCTGTTGCGTCCCATCACGCCGCCTGATGCGCCTCCACGCTGTCTGCGCGAGTCCCTTTGAGTGACCAGCCTGTGGACAGTCCAATCACAACCCAGCCCAACCCCAAGAATCCTACCGCGAACAAGGTGTCGCCTATGGTGCGCAGCCAGCGCAATATCTCAAGGGCCGGCGTTTGCAGAAACTCCGCGGACCGGGCGTACCACATGCCGTGTTCCACGCTTGCCCATGTCTGCGCAAGTCCTACTGGGAGAAGACTCAATAGCACCATGAGCAGCAGCCCGATGTTCACTGACCAGAAGGAGAAACTAATGACGCCGCTCTTCCACTCCTTCCGAACGGTAAGGACTCTAAGGCTCAGGAGAGTAAGGCCAAGGCCGAGATTGCCGTAGACACCGAACAGGGCCGCGTGGGCGTGAACGGAAGTGGTGTTCAGCCCCTGCATGTAATAGAGGGCGATGGGCGGATTGATGAGGAAGCCGAACAGGCCCGCTCCGACTAGGTTCCAGAAGGCAGCGGCCACGAAGAAGAACACCGGCCATTTATAGTGCTGAATCCACGTTGTTCTCCGGGTCATGGAGAGGTTCTCGTAAGCCTCGAAGCCCACCATCACAAGCGGCATCAATTCCAAGGCGCTCATGGTGCCGCCGACCACGAGGATGATAGGCGTTGTTCCGGAGAAGTAGAGGTGGTGGAGCATCCCCAGCACACCGCCGGACAGATACAAGATGGTGCTGAACAAGACGGCCATGGTGGCTGAACGCACGCGTACCAGTCCCAAACGCACGAATATCAGGGCAATGACCGTGGTGGCAAAGACCTCGAAGAAACCCTCAACCCAGAGGTGGACTACCCACCATCGCCAGTACTCGCCGATGGCAAGGTTGGTGTGCTGCATCGGTATCAGGCCCGGCGCGTAGAAGAAGGCAATAGCGGCCACGGAAAGCATAAAAATGCCTAGGAACTGTCTCCTCCGGCTGCTGCCCTCAGCTTGACGCCACGCGAAGAGCAGCGGGCGCAGCATGAGAGCCAGCCACAGAAGAAGCCCGACAAATAGCAGTATCTGCCAGATGCGTCCCAAGTCCACGTATTCGTACCCTTGGTGTCCGAACCAGAAGTTGGTGCGGTCGCCCAAGACTTGGTGTATGGCCAAGGCCTCCCCCAACATGGAGCCAGCAACGACTATGATGAGGGCAACCAGTAGCAGGTTGACGCCGAATCGCTGAAAGCGCGGCTCGTGGCCCGCGATGAGTGGTGCGAGGCACAAACCCGTCGCCAGCCAGGATGTCGCAATCCACAGCATTCCCAGTTGCACATGCCAAGTCCTAGTCAGGGAATACGGCAGAACCTCTGCCAACGGAACGCCGTAGAAGCCGGTGCCCTCCACACCGTAGTGTGCCACGATTATGCCGGCGATTATTTGCGACACAGCCAAGGCGCCCACTACCCAGAAGTACTTGTGGGTTGCCATCATCGAAGGCGTTGGCTCGATATCGATGAGGGGGTCGGTGACCGGCGACCGTTGTTGGCTCCGCCATGTGTCCCGGGTTGCAGCAAAGAACCACGCCAGCCCTCCAATGCCACCGAGCAGCAGGACGAAGCTGACGACCGAGACCACCAGCATTACCGAAGTTGGCCGGTTACCGACTAGGTCTTCCGGCGGCCAGTTATGGGTGTAGGTGATGTCCCGGCCGGGTCTTTCGGTTACGGTCGCCCAAGTGGCCCAGAATATGAAAGCGGTAAAGGCTTCCCGCCTTTCGGCATCAGGGATAACCGAACTGGGCATGGCATAGCTCTCGCGCAACTCACCCAGAGCAGGGTCATCCCCAAAGAGGGCGAGATAGTGGGACTGCACAGCGCCGATGGCCCGAGCCCTGTCGGCAGAAATGCTTACCACGCCCGTCGTTGGGTCATAGGTGTTTCTTCGCATCTCGGACTGCAGCCTTGCCTGAAGGGCAGTCGACTGCTCGGGGCCGAGTGAATCGTAGGGAACGCCGTATTGGTCCTGCGACCACCCGTCAACCAAGGTAGTAGCCTCTCGATGCAGCCAGTCGGCCGTCCAGTCTGGAGCGTTATAGGCTCCGTGCCCCCAGACCGACCCCAACTCCTGGCCGCCGATGGAGCACCAGACATCCTGACCCCACCGTACGTCGTCCCCACTGAAGAGCTGCTGCCCTTCGAAGGTCACGACGGCATCAGGGATGGGGGGCGCGACTTGGTAAATCTCGCGCCCGAAATAGAGCAGGGCCGCGAAGGAGACCGCCACGATGACGATCAGGACTAGCCATAAAGTACGAAGACCCCTACGCCTGCGGGGTATGCCGCGAATTCTGGGAGCGAGTTCCGAGACTGATGTGGCGCTGTCCATGTAGGGCTCTTTTTATCACCTACTGTTCGCTTGCGTTCGTCAGCGAGGCATACGGGGGATCCGAGAGCAGGCCAGGAAATCCAAGTTGTAGCATTGATGGTCAGGAGGGGGTATCAGGTCGTGGCACCCCCAAGGGTGTTTCGATTGTTGTATGTGGCATGGTTAAAGCGCCGTGAATCACCCTCATCCCCCGGGACTAGGTCCAGGGCAGGCTCTAGGGAACCTCTGCGCGAGTCCCTTGCCGTTTTGCGGGAGATCTTAGTTGAGAACCGACATTACGGGCCTCGGAGGTCCGCATTCTGTGCCATTTGTGGTGTTCCAATGCTAGTTTTTTGCATCTGTCGGTTTCTTCCAGTGCTATACCCGTTGTAAATTGTATGTATGTTATTGCACCGGGATTTGGACCGGCGCAGCTACGCGTCAGCTTTGCCTTAATCAAGGGGATGACACACGAGTCACGTTTTTTGCGTTTTCGTAGCTGATGCCTGTGACATTTGTGACGTCGTTGTATCGGGTCCGCTTGGGCCGGCATGAGTATGAAAGGCGGTGTATGGGGTGACACATGGTGTCCCGGTTTCGTCTCACTGTGTATCACGGCATGGGCAGAAATCGTATCTAGAAGGGTACAGATGAGACACTGGTCGTAGCTGAAAACGCATTTGTTGTATCTGCAATGTGTCTCATTTGTCTCATTTGGGTAGGTCCAGCTACGAAATTACGGGGTCTTATGAGACACACCCGTACCATTGAGAGGCCGTGCGGATGGTAGGGCGGCGGGGCGGCAACACTTGGACAGCCGAACGTGGGTATTCCTGCAACGGGTTTTGGGACAACCGTTGTTGGCGTCCCTGCTACGGGTGTTTTAGCTGATTGCGTTTGTGGAACCATATGTCGAGCCTAGAGGGGAAGGGGAAAGCGTGTCAACGGACTGATGTCAGTGGGCACGGGGCTTTCGATTGTTGCATGTGGCAGGCTTGGAGCGCCGTGAATCATCACCCTCACCCCAGCCCTCTCTCATCAAGGGAGAGGGGACTGTTGACCGCTTGTTCAGTCCGTTTACGAACAACCGAAAGGGTGCCGTTTGCTTGTAGGGTTTATCATTAGGCGGCCTCTGCTTCGTTGACATGGCGTTTAACTGCCCCTCCCTAAGAACAGTGCGCAGCGCATTTCTTGCAAGGCACTGACTTCTCCCCGATGATGGAGAACTCGTTTTCTAGTAGCAGCTCGCGCGCACCACAAGCCGGGCAATGGCGGTGAAACCAGCGGCCATCAGGCATACGGTCGCCGCAAGTGCTACATTGGAGAACTTCTTCGTCTACTTCGCTCTCATCTTCAGGGACCCATAGAGCCGCTGCCACCTCGCCAACCCTAACAAGCAGGCGCAAGTGCAGGGGTAACCGGGAAATCCGCCACGGCTTTAGCCTTTGCCAAGCAGTGGCGGTGCGGCGACAATTACCTGGGTCCCACGCACACAAAGGATTCGAGTTGTCTCGGTCGAGACTCCACCCGGGTGCACCAATCGGAGCTAGAAGTTCCGTCGCTTTCTCCCAATCACCGGCATCCATGGCTGCCTCAACCGTGCCCAGCCTAAATGTCGTGGCCGATTCATCCTTCCATGCTTCGTTGGGGTTGGCCTCTCGATTAGTCCATACCATCGACCAGAACACAGCATCGCATAGTTTGTAGAACCGCTTTAATACTTCGGGGGCCTCGTCTTCCTCCCACATGAGATGTTTTCCGTCTAGCGTCACCCCATTCATGCACTGGCCTGGGCTTTTGTACTGGGACCCGTCCAAGTGCTGCACGCCGCACTCTAGGCACACGGACTCGCCAACTTCCCAGTCGTAAAGCCTAACGTTGGGGTAGGCTACTTCAATGAACAGGCGGCCACAGCATTCGCAATGCGGAAGTGGACACACCCGGTCTAAATCCGCTTTATCCCATTCGTAGCACTCCGCCGAGCACCACCACTCCCCGTCCACATGCACGTAAACAGACTGTGTCGGGGGCCTGCACTGTGCCTCTAGGGCTTGCGACGATAGGTTCGTGTCGATGATTTCGACCGTGGCGAGGCATCTGTCATCGCGCCATATGGATACGTCTGGCCTAGTCCGCGTGCCATCCGGCATGACTAGGGTTGCCTCTTTGCGCATCTCGCCTTCGGGGAGGCTGTGGAGACCCTCGCAATAATGGCAAGTAAAGACCTTAAAAGCACCCGTGACGATGATGCCTTGTAGTTGCGTATGTCTAGTCACTGGCATGGATACTTGGTCTCCCTGCAGGCGATTCTCTTACTAGAGCAACGATGTTGGACAAACCCTACAAGCAAACGGAACAACCGAAAGACGCTGGCGGCACCCCTACCTCATTTTCTCCTGCAGGACCCGCCAGACCTTCTCCTCTTTGGCGGGCATGGTGATGTCTGTGACGCCTAGGGGGGAGAGGGCGTCGGCTACGGCGTTCATGATGGTTGCGGCGGAGGCGATGGTGGGGCTTTCGCCCATGCCCTTGGCCCCGATGGGGTTGTTGGGGCTGGGACTGACGGTGCTGTCGAGGATGAAGGTGGGCAGGTCCTCGGCTGTCGGAATGGCGTAGTCGAGGAAGGTACCAGTCAGCATCTGGCCCTGCTGGTCCCAGAGGGCCTCTTCCATCAGGGCTGGGCCAATGCCTTGGGCTAGGCCGCCATGCACTTGGCCCTCCACAATCATCGGGTTCACCACAATGCCACAGTCGTCCACGGCCACGTACTGCTCCAACGTCACGCGGCCTGTGTCCGGGTCGATGCTCACGAGGGCAACGTTGGCGCAGAAAGGGAAAGTGTAGCCCGGAGGCTCCCAGTAACAGGTGGCCTCAAGCCCCCGCTCCAAGTCGCTTACCACAGTACGCACCCCGTAAGCTTGGGTGCCGATATCGGCCCAAGTGACCTCGCGACTGGGTATGTCCTCAGCCACGAAAGTGCCGCCCTCCAGCACGACGTGCTCGGGGTCGGTGCGAAGTAGCTCGGCGGCGATCTGAAAGGCCTTCTCCTTCACTTGGAGGCTGGCCTGTATCAGAGCGGTGCCACCCACTACCAACGAGCGGCTGGCGAACGTGCCCACGCCGGGAGGCACGATGTGAGTGTCGCCGAATATCACCTGAACGTCGGAAACAGGCACACCCATCTCGTCGGCCACGATTTGGGCAAAGCTGGTCTCGAAGCCTTGGCCGTGGGGCGACGAGCCGGTGGCCACTGTCATCTTCCCACTGGTTTCCACCCGGAGGAAGGCGCTTTCGTAGCCGGGACGTGGCGTCAGGCCGCCCGAGGGGCCGAAGCCTGAGGCGTCCACAGTTGTGGCCAAACCGATGCCGACGATCTCTCCCCGCTCCCTAGCCTGCCTCTGGCGCTCCCTCAGCCCATCGTAGTCGGCCACGCTGAGAGCCTTCTCCAAGGTGGCATGGTAGTCGCCACTGTCGTAAGTCAAGCCAGTGGGGGCGCGATAAGGGAAGCTCGCTGCGGGCACAAGATTTCTGCGACGCACCTCGGCGGGGTCCAAGCCCAACTCGCCAGCGATGAGGTCCATGACCCGCTCCACGATGTAAGAACTGGCGTGCTGGCCGTACCCGCGATAGGGGCCGACGGGCACCTTATTGGTGTAGATGCCGTAGCTGTTCCAAGCCACGTTGCGCACTTGATAGGCCCCCTGTATGCCCAAGGGCGTTAGGCCTCCGACCACCGAGTGGGACGGCCCACGGCAGTAGGAACCCATGTCCGTGTAGTAGTCCACCTTGAGGGCGGTGAGCATGCCGTCGGCGTCGTAGGCCCCTTCCACGTACTGGACCTCGCCGCGACCGTGAACGGTGGTAGTGAAGTGCTCCCGCCTCTGTTCCGCCCACTTGACCGGCCGGCCTACATCCTTGGAGAGGACTGAAGCAATTATGGTCTCGGAGTAGGTGTCGACCTTGGCCCCAAAGCCTCCGCCCACATCCTTGGAGTAAATCCTGACACGGCTGTGGGGTATCCCCAGCATCGTGGCCACGTTGTCACGCTCAAAGTGAGGGCTCTGGGTGCTGACCCAGATTTCTAGGTTGTCCGTACCGCGGTCGTAGTCAGCGACCACGGCCCGGCCTTCCATGGAGTTGGGCACCAGCCGTGGCTCCACCAGACGCACCTTGACCACGCCGTGGGCTTCTTGGAAGGCCTCGCCCACGTCGCCCACCTCGTTGGAGGACTGCACTGCCAAGTTACTTCTGAAGTCGGGATGCACCAAGGTCGAATCGCTCTCCATGGCTTGCTCCATATCGACCACGGCAGGGAGGGCTTCATAGGAGACGTCGATGAGCTCAACTGCGTCCCAAGCGGCTGAAAGGCTGGTGGCGACCACGGCGACCACAGGCTCGCCCAAGTAGCGGGCCACATCGCTCGCCATAGGCCACCGGGAGCGCGCGTTCATCCCTTCGCGCACGCCGAACAGGCGAAAAGTTGTAAGGCACCGGTCGTTCACCTCAGCGCCCGTAATCACCGCGACGATGCCGTGGTAGGCCTTGGCCTTAGACGTGTCGATGTTGAGGATGCGAGCGTGGGCGTGAGGGCTGCGCAGGACCGCCATGTGCACCGCGCCACGAGGGTACACGTCGTCGGTAAACTTGCCCTGCCCGGTAATCAGGCGCGGGTCTTCCTTGCGCTTTATCCGGGCGCCAATCATTTTCTGCACCAAGGTCCCACCCCCCAATGAGTAGCTTGAGGAGATTATAGCGGGTGAGATTCAGGCGGCGTCTATGAAAGGTGCGGAGGCCTGTCTGCGAACAGGACGACGGAAGGTATGAAGGGGGATAGCGATGTTGGTTCTCGGAGGGGGCGTTGATCGCGGGAGGGGGGGATTGGAGCGGAAGATGGGATTCGAACCCACGACCCTCTCCTTGGCAAGGAGATGCTCTACCGCTGAGCCACTTCCGCTCGTCCGGCCTTGGGCGAGGTGCCGAGGGACAGACTCGAACTGTCGACACCGGCATTTTCAGTGCCGTGCTCTACCACCTGAGCTACCTCGGCCGGTACTCTCAATCTTAGCTGGTACCCTCAATCTTAGTAGGAGGCTGCGTTTAGTGTCAAGACGATGTGGCCTGTTCGCTAGGGCCTTTCAGTTGTCCGCAGGTACCCGCGTCTCCAGCTCGGCCTGAGCATAGTGGAACGGCAAGCGGGTAGCGCGCTGCTCCTAGGAGTCGAATGGTGGGTGGCCTTGGAGCACGACTTCTCGCCTTCCTACGACCACACAGAACTCCGCTAGGCACTCCGTTCTGCTTTGCCAAGGGGCTAACAGGAACTTGGGACAGTCGAGAGGCCCGGAGTCCAGAAGCTGCTTTTCCTCCGAGTTTTCCCAGATGCGCGAACTGCGTTAGCTAGTCTGCTGAGACTCTTCATTGGCCGCGCCCGTTGCCGCCAATTCCTCTGCTTCCAGCTGAGCATATTCTTCTTCGAAGGTTAGTTCCGGTTCTGCGACGACTACTGCTGCCGCGGCCTGTTTCGGCCGGGGCCCAGCCCACCTGCGCTCCTTGATTCGGGCGGCGCGACCTCGCAGGCCCCTCAGGTAGTAGAGGCGGGCACGACGCACCAGACCACGGCGGACGATTTGCACGCCTTCCAGCCGGGGGGAATAGAGGGGAAAGACCCGTTCCACTCCTATGCTGTAGGTCACCCGGCGCACGGTGAAGGTGGCGCCCACTCCACCACCGCGGTTGCGGATGACCACACCTTGGAACACCTGCACACGTTCTCGCTCGCCTTCTCTGACGCGGAAGCTGACGCGTACGGTGTCGCCTGGGGCAAAGTCTTCGACTTTGGGGTTGCGTGTCACCGAGACCAAGGCTTGGGCTTGCATGGTCTAATACCTTCCTAACGCTTCGGCCCATTGCTTGGGCCTGTCACTGTGCGCCTTTAGCTAGTCAACCGGCAGATTCTAATACCAACCGCCCCGCTTAACAAGGAGTCCGAACGCCTGTGGCGACAGATAGGGCCGGATGCCTACTCTTTCACGTAACCCTCATTCTGCACGTAGCCCTCATTCTGTAGGAAGGCCACGTCCGCGGGTTGTAGCAGAGCGGACTGGAGCAGGTCGGGGCGGTGGCGCAGGGTGCGAAGAAGCGACTGTCTGCGCCTCCACTTCTCTATCTCGGCATGGTTGCCTGAAAGCAGCATATCCGGTACGGGCCATTCGCGGTACACGCTGGGTCGGGTGTACAGCGGGTGCTGGAGCACGCCCGTGGTTATGGAGTCACCTTCCACCGAGTCGGCGGAGCCCACTGCGCCGGGCAAGAGACGGCACACCGACTCTATCAGCACCATGGTGGGCAGCTCCCCACCACTGAGCACATAGTCACCTATGCTCACAACATGGGTCGCCAATTGTTCGGCCACCCGCTCATCAACCCCTTGGTAGTGGCCGCAGATGACAACCATGGCAGGCAGCTGGGCCAGTTCGTATACCAGCCCCTGCTCTAGACGTCTCCCTTGCGGGGACGTGAGCACCACTGACGCATCCGGCCCAAGGCGGCCCAAGGCGGCTTCCGTGGCTTCGAACACTGGCTCGGGTTTCATCACCATGCCAGTGCCCCCGCCGAACTGGTAGTCGTCTACGGAGCGGTGCTTGTCGTGCGCGTAGTCGCGGATGTCGGTGACACCCAATTGCAGCACACCGTTGGCCATGGCGCGCCCCACAATGCTGCTTTGCAGCGGTCCGGGGAACATGTCGGGGAAAAGGGTGAGGACCTGCACCTGCATGATAGAGCCTAGTGGCCCGTTGGGTGGTCCGAGGTCTGCTCTTGAAGGATGTCCAAGGCATGGCTCAAGACCGGCATGATTATCTCCAGACACTCGGCAACGCCTCGTGGGCTGCCAGGCAAGGTAACGATTAAGGTGTGGCCACGTATTCCGGCCACGGAGCGGCTGAGCATCGCCATGGGCGTCTTGGACAGGGTGCCCGCCCGCATGGCCTCGGCTAACCCTGGCACGGGCCGCTCGATGACCGACTGCACCGCCTCAGGGGTCACGTCCCGGGGACTCAGCCCTGTGCCTCCGGTGGTAACGATGAGGTCGACCTCTCCGCTATCGCTCCAAGAGGTCACGCGGTCAGCGATCATATCCTTGTCGTCAGGGATCACCTCATAGCGAACCTGCTGATAGTCAGGTGTGGATAGCAGCTCCGAGATGGTTCGCCCGCTGGTGTCTTCGCGGGCCCCGTGGAAGCCGGACGTACTTATGGTAAGGACTCCTAGGGAGCGCATGTTTGCCTCCTGACCAGATGATAGCACACGACATCGAGCAAGACGGAGCTGCTTCTCGGCAGCTTTAAACGTTGGTCAGAATTCAAGAAAGTCATAAGAACTCTTCTATGATTAAGCTTGAAATCATAATGCTCTAACCTTTATCTTCATTGAGACCAACGTCAGTTCAGCAAACCAAATGCGGCTTTCCTATAGCCTACACATTGGTTGGAGGATTAGGTGAAGTTTCAAATTAGCCGCATATTTAAGTATAAGAACAATAGGAGATCGGCAGTTGATTCTCACGGCGCCAATTATTGGCCACCCTCCGGCGACTACGCAACCCGTAGTCCAGCGAGTTGACGCCATGGGCCAAGTGATCCGTCACCATCCAGTCATGGTGCAGGAGGCGCTGGACCATCTTGCCGTCTCCCCAGGCAACACCTTCATTGACGGCACCGTGGGCCAAGGAGGCCATTCGGCCGCCATCCTAGCCCAAGCCGGTCACGGCAGCCGCCTGCTGGGGGTTGATTTGGACGACGACGCCTTGGCGTCGTCCCGTGTACGGCTGGCCGAATGGGAGGACTCAGTCCATCTGGTGAAGCACAGCTACTCCCATATGGACGACGCCGCTGCCAGCCTCGGCATTGGCCAAGTGGACGGTATTCTCCTCGACCTCGGGCTTTCGTCGCTGCAACTGGAGGCCAGCGGGAGGGGCTTCAGCTTCCGGCAGGATGAGCCGCTAGACATGCGGTTCGACACCAGTGGTGATCTGACAGCCGGCGAGATAGTCAACACCTACCCGCTGAATAATCTGGTCGACATCATCGCCCGTTATGGCGAAGAGCCACGGTCCCGCTCCATCGCCCGCGCTATTGTCCAAGGTCGGCCTTTTTCTTCCTCGCGCCAGTTGGCAGACGTCATAGCAGGTGTGACAGGCAGGACACGCCGAATACATCCGGCGACTCGCACCTTCCAAGCCCTCAGAGTGGCGGTCAACAGCGAGCTGGACAGGCTGCAGGCTGGCATTCATTCAGCAATAGGGCTGCTAAAGCCTGGAGGCAGGCTGGTGGTTATCAGTTATCACAGCCTTGAGGACCGCATCGTAAAACAGGCCTTCACTCACGAAGCAAGGAATTGCGTGTGCCCTCCGCGGGCCCCGGCCTGCATCTGTGGACACATGGCCACCCTTCGCCTGCTGAACAGGAGGCCCCTTACTCCATCAATGAAGGAGGTGCAAGCCAACCCTCGCAGTCGTAGCGCCCGCATGCGGGCCGCAGAAAGATTGCCCGGGCAAAACGATGACCCAACCTGTGAGGAAGAAGTAGTGAGGAAGGACCGTGGCTAGCGACACCTTTTACGCAGCAGTAGACATAGGTACCACCAAGACTTGCGTCTTGGTCGCCAGACTTGCGGACGGCGACACCTTGAAGGTCACCGGAGTGGGTTACGTCTCCACCGCAGGATATGCCAAAGGCAAGGTGGGGAACGCCAAGCAGGTGCAGATTGCACTGAAGACGGCCATCGACGAGGCCTACCGTTACCTTGGCCGCGACGTCCCAACGAACGTCTACGCCACAATTTCCAGTGAGGCCATCAAGTGCTTCAACTCCGAGGCAGAGATCACCGGTCTCGGGTCTAAGGGCCCCGTGGGCTACGGCGAAGTGGCCAAGCTGGTCGCCTCCTGTCACCCAGACCCCTCCGTCGGCCACTCGGTGCTGCATGTCATTCCCATTGAGTACGAAGTGGACGGCTTGAATGGCGTGCGAAACCCCGTGGGCCTGCAGGCAGACCATGTGCGAGTGAACTCCCATGTGGTCGTCTGCGATAGAGAGAGCGTCAGAGACATTGTTGGCGTGATGAACGCCTGCAACCTGCCTCCGCGCAGCCTGGTTGCCCAGTCCCTAGCGTCTGGGGAGGCGGTGCTCACGGAGGGCGAGCGCGAATTGGGCGCAGTGCTGATCGACATGGGTGGCGGGACCACCGACGTGACAATCTTCCGGTCAGGCAACCCTTGGTTCAGCTCCGTCATTCCGCTGGGCGGGATGCACATGACCAGCGACCTAGCCGCCTGCCTCGACCTGCCCTTGGATGTGGCCGAGGAGGTGAAGTTGGACTGGGGCCATGTCATGCCCCAGACCCTGGACCCCAACGCAGAGGCCACCATACCCAGCAGCAATGGGGAGTCCGAATGGACCATCTCCCGACGGTCTCTGTGCCAGCCCCTACACGACCGTTTGGAAGAAATCTTGCAACTGGTATTGCTGAGGATGCAACAGGCGGGGCTGAGAAATCTCCCTCCGGGCGGGTTGGTAGCCACTGGCGGGTGTGCAGAGATGCCCGGCTTCGAAGAGATGCTCCGCTCGATGGTAGGAGGCCCCACCCGAGTGGCTTGGCCAACGGAGGTGGCGGGGCTACCCAGCCACTTGGCTCGGCCTGCCTTTGCAGCCCCAATAGGCACCCTGATCTGGGGGGCCAAGCACCAAGGACGTAGCCGCATTTACAACGAGACCGAATCCTCCTGGTTGGAGAAACTAACATTTAGGCGCGGAAGGCGAGAGAGCCGTGAGAAAGAAATGGCCCTCGTCACTCGTCGGTAGGAGGGAACAATGACCATTAGCACCAACGGCCCCAACCACAGCATGATTGCCACGCAGCCTTTTACAGCCCAGCCCATTCACGGACTGGCGCCTGTGCCTGCCCCCAGCCCCGCACCCGAGGTAAAGTCCTACGCTTCGGGCCTGCCGGTATTGAGGGTGTTCGGCGTAGGGGGAGGCGGCTGCAACGCCGTCGAGCGGATGTGCCAAGAGAACCTCGGGGTGGTGGAGTATTTCGGTATCAATACCGATGCCCAGCATTTGGAGCGTTCCAACATCGGCAAACGAATAGCTATCGGGGAGTCCATAGCTCGCGGCTTGGGAGTGGGCGGAGCTCCCGGGATGGGCGCGCAAGCGGCCGAGGAGAACGTTGCCGAGCTGTCCCAAGCCGTTGCCGGCTCCGACATGGTGTTTATCGCGGCCGGCATGGGAGGAGGCACTGGGACAGGGGCAGCGCCTGTGTTGGCCCGCATCGCCAAAGAGTCGGGCGCACTCACGGTGGCCTTTGTAAGCCGGCCCTTCTCGTTCGAGGCGGCCGTACGACAGAAGAATGCCGAGGAGGGCATCGCCCGTCTGCGAGAGCATGTGGACACACTCATTATCATTCCCAACGATCGCCTGCTTCAGATTGAGGACCGTGGCAGCGGCGACTTCACTTGGGCAGAGGCCCTCAACCTAGCCGACTCGGTGCTGCTACAGGGCATTCAGGCCATCGCCGAGGTGGTGACCGTACCCGGCGAAATCAACGTTGACTTCGCCGACGTTAAGGCAATCATGGCCAACGGCGGCAGCGCCTGGCTGGCCATCGGCAGGGGAGAAGGCGTTCATCGCGCTAGGGACGCCGCCCAGATGGCCGTCAAGAGCCCTCTGCTGGATATCGACCTAGAGGGCGCCAAGCGAGTGCTCTTCGTCGTCACCGGCGGCCCCGATATGACCCTGAAGGAAGTCTACGAGACGTCCGGCGTCATTCACGAGGTGGCCGACCCCGACGCCAACATCATCTTCGGCACCTGCAAAGACCCGTCGATGACCGACCAGATCAAAGTAACCATGGTGGCTTCCGCGTTCCCCATGGAGTCCGACGGGCCCACTCCCGTTTATGACGAGCCTCTGCCAGAGCTGCACAAGACCATGAGCGTTCCTCCCAGCGAGGACCCCAACGACTGGCAGGTGCCAAGCTTCCTGCGCCGGGAGGCCCAGCGTCGCCGCAAGGGGATGTCCGGCTAGCCCCCCTGACCAGGAGTAAGATTCTCGGCCACTGGCCCCACCCGCTCTAGCTCATCGACCTTCCGGTGGCCGAGAACTGAGCCAGGCCGTAGCTTCTAGGAGCTACGGCCTGGATTTTTTTGGGCCCCGAACATCCCTCTTCTTCCTTTCACAACGCATCCATATGTCGTATCTTGCGGCACACGCCCCACAACTGATAGTGCCATCCGCCTATTGACACCCCAAATGGCAGGCATGTTAAACTCCCGCCCTGTCCACAATATCTTGTGGTACGGTAGAGCCGGGAGGCTAGATAGGCCATAAGGTATTCATCTGGATGCCGGAGGCCGTGAGACCTCGATATGCACTGCCCTTACTGCGGCCACGAGGACTCGAAGGTAACGGACTCGCGCAACGCCGAGAACGGTATACGCCGGAGGCGCGAGTGTACCCGCTGTGAGCTGAGGTTCACCACCTACGAGAGGGTGCAGTCCACCGCTCTGCTCATCGCCAAGCGCGATGGCCGGCGCGAGGACTACAACCGCGAGAAGCTGACCAACAGCATACGCACAGCCTGTACCAAGAGGCCCATACCCAATCGCGATATGGAAAAGCTGGTAGAGGACATCGAGGGCGAGTTGCAGAAGCTGGGCAACGCAGAAATCCGCTCCACAGCCGTCGGCGAGATGGTTATGGAGCGCCTGCGCAAGCTGGACAGGGTGGCCTATATCCGGTTTGCCAGCGTCTACCGCGACTTTCAGGACTTGGAAAGCTTCGAGGAAATGGTGCGGGACTTGCGAGACGAGCCCGACCAACTGGCCCTCTTGGAGGGCACCCCACCGCAGGTGCAACCGAGGCGCCGCCCTAGGCGCACCCCGGGGCGGGCACAGGGCAGAGCCTCAGAAGGTTAGAGAGCGCACTACCGGAGGGAGCATGGCTAGGACAAGCAGCGGAAAGAAGACTGTTTCCCTCAGGCCCAACACCCGCAAGACAAGCGTCAAGCCGCAGCAGGTCAGGCGCCTGAAGCGGGTGTAGAGGTACGAGGAAGCAGACAGAGGAGGCAAGAAAGGGATGGCTTGGGAATCTGAGTTCGCGCCGGGAGGTGCCGTTCTGCAGCCCTTGATCAGCTGGCAGCCACCTCTAATGTACAACCTGACCGCCCCTGCAAGGATTCAAGGCGAAGAAAGCGATGTTCTCGGTTTGTTCGATGCCACGGTCACCGACGAGACCATCCGCTCAACTTGCAGACCTCTATTCGCGGGAGGCCACTACGCTGTTGCCGCGGAAAAGGCCTGTATCTGTCTCGAGACGGCGGTTAAGGAATTATCCGGCATGGATGACAGGTACGGGGCCGACCTGATGCAGCACGTCTTTCGTATGGAATCTCCCGTGCTCCGCTTCAATGACCTTCGTTCCAAATCAGAGAAAAGCGAACAGCAAGGCTATATGCATCTGTACACCGGAGTCATGGCAGGCATCAGAAACCCGAGAGCACGTGAACCTACCTTCATGGACTCACCATGCACGGCCCTCAGGTTGATAGGCTTCGTAGATTACTTGATAGGCAGACTTGCCGAGGCTCGATACTGTCCGAACTAACTCAAACCAAGCGAAACTGAACGGGGATAGCATGACCATTACCAGCTCCGACCTCGTCCGTACAAGCAACACAACCGTCCGCCAAAGGGTGATGGCGGCGCTTGTCGCGGATGGGTTGATGGACCCCCAACAGGGTCCGAATCCACGGCTGACTTCGAATGCCGAGGTGGTGCTGCAGCGACGCTATCTGGCTAAGGACCGCGAGGGCAAGCCAGTGGAGGTGGTGGACCAGATGTTCCGCCGCGTGGCGCGGAACCTAGCCGGGGCTGACCAGCTTTACGGGGCCACCGAGGACGAGGTCTCGGACACCGAGGAGGCGTTCTACTGGGCAATGAAGGGCTTGGAGTTCCTGCCCAACTCGCCAACATTGATGAATGCGGGGCGCGGTCTTCAGCAGCTCTCCGCCTGTTTCGTGTTGCCAGTAAAGGACTCCCTAGACTCGATTTTCGAGATGGTGAAGGCTACTGCCCTGATTCACAAGAGTGGCGGGGGCACCGGTTTCGCCTTCAGCCAACTGCGCCCCTCCGGCGATGTCGTGGGTTCCACCGGGGGCATTGCCAGCGGGCCAGTCAGCTTTATACGCGCTTTCGACACCGCCACCGACGTGGTGAAGCAGGGGGGTACACGGCGAGGGGCCAACATGGGCATCCTCCATGTGACCCATCCCGACATCATGAAGTTCATCCGCTCCAAGGAGGATGGCCAGAACCTCTCCAATTTCAACATCTCGGTGGCCGTCACCGAGGAGTTCATGCGCAAGGCGGAGAAAGGCGAGGAGTACGATCTCATCAACCCCCGCACTGGCGTTGTAACCAAGCAGCTCAACGCTGGCGATGTATTCAAAGAACTGGTGGACATGGCTTGGACGACAGGCGACCCAGGCATCATCTTCCTCGACCGCATAAACCGCGATAATCCTAACCCCCAGTTGGGCGACATCGAGAGCACCAACCCCTGCGGCGAGCAGCCACTGCTGCCCTTTGAGTCGTGCAACCTAGGCTCACTGAACCTTGCCCTGATGCTGAAGGCCAGCTCAGAAGGGGCCATCATCGACTGGGAGAGGCTGGGGCGCACCGTGGACACCGCTGTCCACTTGCTGGACAACGTGGTCGACATGAACAACTACCCCCTACCCGAAATCGACGCGATGAGCAGGAAGACCCGGCGCATCGGCCTAGGCGTGATGGGCTTCGCCGACATGCTCCTGCAGATGGGCATCCCATACGCCTCGGAGGAGGCCCTCGAGGCCGCCGAGCAGGTGATGGGTTTCATTTGTGAGAAGACCCAGCAAGCCTCGGCAGCTCTGGCGTCGCAGCGGGGTTGCTTCCCGGCGTGGGAGGGCAGCATCTACAACCGCGACGGCGACTCGCAGCCGATGCGCAACTCGGCCCCCACCACCATCGCGCCCACCGGCACCATCAGCATCATCGCTGGCTGCTCCTCGGGAATCGAGCCTTTGTTCGCCCTTAGCTACGTGCGCAATGTCATGGACAACGACCGCTTGGTGGAAGGCAACCCCTTCTTCGAGGCCGTGGCCAAGCACGAGGGCTTCTACTCCAATGACCTCATGGAGCAGTTGGCCCAGACGGGCAGCCTTCACCACATGGGCGACACCGTGCCCGAATGGGTGCAAGATCTGTTCACCACCTCCCACGACGTTACGCCTGAGTGGCACGTGAGGATGCAGGCGGCCTTCCAGCGACACACCGACAACGCCGTATCCAAGACCATCAACTTCCCCAGCGAGGCCACCAAAGAGAACATAGAAGAGTCCTACATGCTGGCCTTCCGCGAGGGCTGCAAGGGCATCACCATCTACCGAGACGGCAGTAAGGACAACCAAGTGCTGAGTCCCGGACAGGGCCAGCAGACCGCCACTGAAGCTGCGCCAGGAATGCCAGCGACTCTGGCGCCACAGGCCCTGACGCCTCGACCGAGGCCCCAAGAGATGGTGGGAATCACCGAACGGGTCCGCACTGGCCACGGCAACATGTACGTCACCATCAACTTCGACTCCGAAGGGTCTCCCTTTGAGGTCTTCAGTGCTTTGGGCAAAGCCGGAGGCTGCGACTCAGCGCAGTTGGAGGCCATCTCCCGCCTGGTGTCGCTATCACTGCGGTCCGGTATCGACCCCGAAGCAGTGATGGAGCAGTTGCGGGGAATCACCTGCTGCCCTGCTTGGGACAGTGGTGTGCTAGTACGTTCCGCCCCCGACGCCGTAGCCCTGTCGCTGGAGCACGCCCTCCGCCAAGGCCCGCCGCGCGATGCAGTGCAACTCAAGCTCGCAGGCTCCCGCGAAGTGGAGGCCGCTTGGTCCGGGATGCTGGAGGGTCCGACCAAGGGCAACCGCGCGTCAAGCCACGGCAACTCGCCCAACGAACGCAACAGCTGCCCCGACTGCAATGGTCCCCTAGCCTTCCAGGAAGGCTGCCTGCTCTGTTCCAGCTGTGGCTGGAACCGGTGTGGGTCGTAAGGAATGCCCACCTGACTTAGAAATCATCCGTCCCTCCTCTTGGGGGCCCCTGGTTCCTCCCACCGGGGGCCCCTTTTTATGCCCTGCTATATGTTAGAGTAACCAGCGAATCGCCCCAGTGAACCGCTTCAACACACAGCTTGGAGGCATCCATGGCGGAGCAGAGGAAGCCAGTGGTGGCCGTGACTATGGGAGACCCCTGCGGCATCGGGCCGGAGGTCATCGCCAAGGCCCTGTCATCCCCTGAGGTGTATGAGACCTGCCGCCCGCTGATAATCGGCAACGGCTGGTGCATGGAACGGGCCTTGGAACTGGTGGGGTCGGACCTGAAACTGCACCGCACCAACACACCCCTTGAACCCAACGGCGCCTCGGGTGTGGTCGACCTGCTGGATCCAGGCAACCTGAATGCCGAGGACGTCACCGTCGGTCAGATTTCACCCACCTGTGGCAAGGCTGCCATGGAGTGGGTGGCCGCTGCCGGGGAGCTCGCCATGGCGGGGCAGATCGACGCCATCGCCACCGCCCCGGTGAACAAGGAGGCCGCCAGCCTCGCTGGCTACAGTGCTATCGGCCACACCGAGCTGTTTCAGGAGTTGGCCGGCTCGCCTACAGTCGCCACCATGCTTATGTCTGGCAGCCTGCGTGTAGTCCACCTGACAACCCACCGCTCCCTGCGTCGCGCCCTCGACTATGTCACCAAGGACCGCATCCTCACCTTTCTACAACTCACCCACGACACCTTTGGTCACTGGGGCATGCCCAAGCCCCGCATAGGCGTGGCAGCGCTGAACCCTCACGGCAGCGACGGCGGGTTGCTGGGCCACGAAGAAGGCGAGGAGATAGGCCCAGCAGTGGAGGCTGCCTGCGCTGCTGGCGTCAACGCCACAGGACCGGTGCCAGCCGACAGCGTGTTTCACCAAGCCATCAGTGGCAGGTACGACGTAGTGCTGGCCATGTTCCACGATCAAGGCCACATTCCGGTAAAGGTGCATGGCTTCGAGCGCAGTATCACCGCCAACCTAGGCCTGCCCTTCATACGCACCTCCGTCGACCACGGCACCGCCTTCGACATCGCGGGGCAAGGCATAGCGGACCACCTGAGCATGATCGAGGCCATCAAGCTGGCCCAAACCTTCGCCCGTGGGCAAGGTCTGGCCTGAGAAGGGCGATGATATAATTTAGTCAGCATTCCGCGCTAACTAAATTCATGCATCTGCGAGGTGAGGCTTGAGGCTGTCCTTCATCGGCGGTGGCGCCATGGCCGAGGCCATAATCCGAGGGGTCTTGGACAAGGGCATCGCCCCCGCTGCCAACATATCCGTCGGAGAACCCGTTGAGCAGCGCTGCGAGTTTCTTCGTCAGACCCATGGCGTGACTGCCACCACTGACAACATGGAAGCCGCTCACTCAGGCGACCTAGTCGTGCTGGCCATCAAACCCCAGAATCTGCACGAGGTCCTGCAACAGTTGGAAGGCCGTTTGGAGTCCCACCAAGCTGCGCTCTCCATAATCGCCGGGGCCAAGATGTCCACCATCACCCAAGGACTGAAGCATTCTGCAGTGATACGCGTTATGCCCAACACCCCGGCACAGATCGGCGAGGGCATCAGCATGTGGACCTGTTCGAACACTGTGGATGGCGAGATGCGAGAGCGTGCCAGCGCAGTATTGAGCACCATGGGCCCGCACATTGAGGTGGACGACGAGAAGTACATGGACATGGCAACTGCTCTCAGCGCCAGCGGCCCTGCCTATGTCTTCACCTTCATCGAGGCCCTCATCGACGCTGGAGTGCATCTTGGGCTGCCACGCGACATGGCCCGGGCCTTGGCTTTGCAGACAGTCCTCGGCAGCGCATCCCTGACCAAGCAGACGGGCAAACATCCTGCCGAGTTGCGGGACATGGTGACCTCGCCCGGCGGCACAACGGCGGAGGCCCTGCTAGCTTTGGAACAGGGCGGCTTTCGAGCAGCGATAGGCAACGCTGTCTTGGCTGCTTACAGGAAGTCGGTAGAACTCGGCGCCAAAGAATGAGATGAAGCCTTGATCGTCGTAACTATACTCAAGGCGTTCATCGTCGTCCTCATCGTAGCCATCTTCGCTAGAACGATACTTTCATGGTTCCCCACGGCAAACAGGCTGAACCCTCTTGTGGCCCTCATATACCAGGTGACGGAGCCTGTACTGCAGCCCCTGCGGAAGATCATACCGCGGATGGGCATGTTCGACTTAACCCCCACCATCGCGCTGTTGATACTGTTCCTAATCTTCAGCATCCTGCCCTAGCCGGTTCAGTGCTGAGGCAACCCGACCGCCCAACCAACTCCCCAACGTGCCCCACAACTGGGAAACCCAGTCGTGAAGAACAAGCGCACCGGAAGGAACGCTTTCACAAATTTCAATGAAATCAGCTACGAAAAAACGCACGGCAGCTACGACCTGTCTGAAATCGCTGCTAGAAGGCAGAAATTCCCACTCGCACACCAATTCGGCGCAACCGTCCCCGAAGCCGCCCCTTTCGCCGGTATCGCCCCCCGTACTCCCAAGCCACCTCTTGTTGACGACAAAAGGCGCCAGCCGATAGAATCGGCGCAACACTTAGGTACAGGTGCGAGCATGAACCAGAAAGAGTTGCTAAAGGGCAATACGGAGACTCTCCTCCTGTCCCTGCTTACCCAAGAGTCAATGTATGGCTATCAGATCGTCAAGGAGATGGAGCGTCGTAGCAGCGGTTACTTCCAGTTCAAAGAGGGCACCCTCTACCCGGCATTGCACCGGTTAGAGGAGGCGCGGTTGGTAGAGGGACGTTGGGAAGAGGCCAATATCGGGACGCCACGACGCTACTATCACATCACCGCTAAGGGCGAGCGCGTCCTGTCTGAGCGCACCAGCGAATGGAACAAGTTCGCCACGGCGGTCAACGCGATAATGGTCCCGCAACTCAATAGCAACACGCTCAATAGCAACACGTCGACGAGGTAGCCTTCGTTGGACCAAGAGATTCGTCACTACCTAGGTAGCCTTGCCAAGCAGCTGCGACTCGACCCTACTACGCAGCACAATATTCTCTTGGAACTCCAGAGCCATCTGGAGGATAAGGCAGGCGACCTTCAAGCCGCTGGCGCCTCCCGCAAAGAGGCCCTGCAACGAGCTATGCAGTACATGGGCAAGCCGGCCCTCATCGCAGGCAGCATATACGCCGTACACAGCAAGGGCTCATGGCGCGACATACTGTTGGCCACCGTGCCCCACCTGCTGCTAGCCGCCCTCTTCGCGCTCAATCTCTGGACGCGCTACGCCCTCTTGGTAGTAGTGCTTCTTGGTGTCGCCATGGTGGCGATACGTTGCTGGCGCAAGGATAAGCCCAAGTGGAGCTACTCTTGGCTGGGTTACTGCATGGCCGCGCCTGCACTCTCTTGGCTCCTAGCCACCATAGCCTTGGTCTACGGGGCATGGATCTTCCTGACCACGGGAGGTCTACCGCTCACGCCAGCGCTTTACCTGCTGATACTGGCGTACATACCCTTCTCGCTGTGGATTATGGCCCGGGTCGTGGTGCCTCTGGTAAAGCAGGACTGGCTGATGGCTTCGCTAACCGCCCTGCCTTTCCCCTTCCTTACCACTTGGCTGCTATTCTTCAACTCCCAAGGAAGTCTGTGGGGCCAAGCCAAGATAGGCATGCGCGAGACTGACGGAGACCGCGCCTTGGTATTCCTCGCGCTGGCAGTCACCACAGGCGCCTTCTTCATGATAGGCAACCGCCTGCTGAAGATTGGCCTGCTCATGGTGTCCACGGCTTTCATGGTTGCCTTCACCATGGTAACGATACCCATCAGCTTTGGCATACTGGCTGCCATCCTCATCATCCTAGCGTCGGTCGCATTCCTTTTGAGCCCTGCGGTGTTGGGATCGAAACTGGAAGACGAGGATGAGGCCATGGACCTCTTCGAAGGCGGCGAGGGTCCGCCCCGTTGGTCGACCAACGCCAGGTAACGCCCCAAGTAGCGCCCCAAGTAGCGATTGTCGTAGATAGCAGCGCCTGCCTGCCTGCCTGCTTGGTTGAGCAATGGAAGATTACGGTAGTACCCCACACCCTGATCATTGACGGCGTTCCCCTGCAAGACGGCGTCGACATACAGCCCACCGATTTCTACCGCCTGCTTCGCCTAGGACAAAAGGACGTCACCACTTCGGCTCCGAACTCCAATGCTTTCCTTCAAGCCCTTACCTCGGCACACGAACTTGCGCCCGATGTCTTATGTATAGTGGTCGCATCGCGCTTCAGCGCTGCCTACGAGACCGCTAAAGTAGCTGCAGTTACGGCCTGCCAGTCCACGCCCGGCCTCCGGGTCCATGTGATGGACAGCCGAACCGCGGCTGGCGCCTGTGCCCTGCTCGCCCTCGACGCCGCCCAAGCCGCCAACTCCGGCCTGCCATTGGACTTCATCGTGCAGCGCGCCGAACACGCCATCCCGCGGTTGCGGCTGCTGGCGACCCTCGACGACCTCAGCTACCTACGGGCCAGCGGCCGGGTCAGCTGGTTGGGCTATTCCGCGGCCTCTGCGCTGCGCATCAACCCCGTGTTCGAGCTGCGCCAAGGCGAACCCCACCTGTTCGCCAAGCCCCGCAGCCGCGCCCGCGCTATCAACTGCATAATAGAGCAGATGCGCACAATGGCAGGCGACGCTCGCATTCACGTCAACATCATGGAGGCGGACGCCGCCACAGACGCTGAGTCGCTGCTCCGAGAAATCGAGGCACACTTTGACTGTCGTGACATATTCGTAAGCCAAATGACACCCGTAATTGGGGCCCACACGGGGCCCGGATTGCTAGGAGTGGCTTTCTGTATGTCCCCGGAAGAAGCCTCCACTCTTTCGGGGATATAATGCAGCCATGCAGGCATTCTTGCCTCCCTGAGAACACAAGATTGCCCCTAAGGTCAGGTTAAGGAGAAGCCGAATGCGCATAATCGTAACCCATGGCGATGTCACTCACGTCTCTACCCCCGCCCTCATCATCAACCTGTTCGAAGGTGTGACGCACCCCGGTGGCGCCACTGGTGCGGTCGACCGGGCACTGGACGGCGCCATCTCGCAGCTGATTGCAGAAGGCGAGACCAAAGGGAAAAAGGGCGAGATGACCCTCGTGCATACCTTCGAACGTATCGCCCCCTCCCGTGTGCTGGTAGCTGGCTTGGGCAAGTCCGACAAGTTCGGCGTCGACACCATCCGCGAGGTGACCGCCGAGGCGTGCCGCTTCCTGCGCCGTCGTGGCATCACCTCAGCGGCCACCATTGCCCATGGCGCGGGCATCGGCGGTGTCAGCCCACGCAACTCTGGCCAAGCCATCGCTGAGGGGGCATCTCTCGGACTCTACCGTTTTACCGAGTACCAGAGCCGGGACGACGATAGCCGGGGCAATTTGGACGAAATGTCGATCATCGAGGGGGACGTCTCCAAACTGGACGAGCTGGAGAAGGGCGCAAGACAAGGCTCCGATGTTGCAGAGGGGGTCTCTCTGACAAGGGACATGGTCAACTCCCCTCCCAACGTGATGACTCCCACTCGTATGGCGGAGATTGCCATGCAGATGGCGTCGGTGGAAGGGCTGGACTGCGCCGTGCTGGAGCGTCACGACATGGAGGAGTTGGGCATGGGCAGCTTCCTTGGCGTAGCCCAAGGAAGCGTCGAACCGCCCAAGCTCATCACTCTCCAGTACCGGGGCGACCCCGACAATCCGGGCAATAACCTAGGTCTACTGGGCAAGGGCATCACATTTGACAGCGGCGGACTGTCGCTGAAGACAGCCCAAGGAATGGAAGACATGAAGCGGGACATGGCGGGCGGTGCGTCGGTCATGGGCGCGATGAAAATCCTAGCCCGCCTTCAACCCAAAATAAACGTCACCGGCATCATCGGGGCCACGGAGAACATGCCGGGAGGCCAAGCTCAGCGCCCTGGCGATATCGTCAGGACCATGGGAGGCAAGACCATCGAGGTGCTGAACACCGACGCCGAAGGCCGTCTGGTGCTGGCCGACGTCATTTGCTACGCCAAGCACTTGGGGCTGACACGCATGGTGGACATCGCGACCTTAACTGGGGCCGTCGTCGTAGCGTTAGGCAATCGAATTACGGGCGTCATGGGCAACGACCAGCCCATGGTCGATCGGGTGCTGGCCTCAGGAGAGCGAATGGGCGAACCATCTTGGCAGCTGCCTCTGCACGACTACAAGGACATGATTCGCAGCAACGTGGCCGACATGAAGAACACAGGAGGCCGCGGCGCGGGGTCCATCACCGCCGCGTGCATCCTAGCCGAGTTCGCCGAGGGCGTGGCTTGGGCCCACATGGATGTGGCGGGCACGACCTACACCGACCGTGAGAAGGGCTACATGGTGAAGGGCGCCACAGGCGTACCCGTACGCACCTTGGTGGAGCTGAGCACGTCCTTGGCCAAAGAGGCGTAGCAGGCGCACTTACTCGCCCGTCAGAGCCCACACAAGACACTGAGGAAGGAGTCTCCCATGCCCCAAGGAGACCTGCTTGTACGGCAACCCTTCGACCTAGGACGTACCCTCACCATGGGCTTGGTCCTGCGTTGGCGCAAGGAAAACGGCGGCTGGCGCTCTGGGGTCGTCGGAGACAAGCTCTTTATGCTGCGCCAGACCGCCGAGGACAAAGTGGAGTTCCGCACCAGCGAGCCCGAGGAATCCGACGGAGAAACGCTCCGCCACTACCTAGGGCTCGAAAGGGACCTCCCACGTCTGCACGAGATACTCAGCCGGTGCGACTCCGGGATGTCCGAGTCGCTGGGTCGACACGAGGGCATGTGTCTGATGCGACCGGATCCTTGGGAGTGCTTAATCACCTGCGTCTGCACCCCCGGGCAACGTGTCCGCAGGCTCTCATCGGACATAGAGCGATTGTGCGAATACCATGGAAAGCGACTGGCTCTAGACACCGTGACGCGCTATTCCTTCCCCAAGCCCGACCGCCTAGCCCAAGTCAGCGTAGCCGACCTGAGCAGGGTAGCCCTCCGTATGCCAAGACGTGCCGAATACGTACACCTAATCTCCGAGGATGTGGCCAGCGGCGCCCTGAGCTTGGACGCGCTGAGCATCAAGCCCTACTCCGAGGCCAAGGAGAGCCTGATGCAGTACGGAGGCGTCAACGAGCAGGTCGCCGACTGCGTGCTGCTGTACTCGCTGGACAAGTATGGCGTGGATGGGGAGGGGTAGAGAATGCCGTTTCTTCCTATTTGCTACCCGCCATTCAACCTCCATCTCACTCTGACGATGGGCCAAGCCTTGCGATGGTGTCCTGGCGATGATGAAGGCTGGCACCACGGCGTGGTCAGGGGTAAACTCTTCGCGCTACGCCAGACCGACTATGGGGTGGAGTACCGCAGCAACGTACGGGCCGAGATAGCGGAGGACCTGCTTCGACGCTACCTTGGACTCGATCAACCCGTGAAACCCATCCACGATGCGCTGCTGAACGGAAACACCAAGATGGCACAGTTGGTTAGGAAGTATAGAGGGATGCGCATTCTGCAACAGGAGCCTTGGGAGTGTTTGATAACCTATGTGCTGTCCCCGCGGCACAAGGTGCCCAGAATCGCGAAAGCTGTGGAAGAGATAGCCACTACCTACGGGGACCCGTTATCAATAGACCGTATCTCTCGAAAATCGTTCCCTACGGCCCAGCGTTTAGTGCGGGCCAAGTTGTGCAGCCTACGAAGGCTGCACCTCGGAGTTAGTAGACATGCAGCATTCGTCCATCTGCTCGCCACGGAAGTGGTTGACGGCTCTCTAGACCTACGCGCTGTGGGGCGTATGCAGTACAAAGCCGCCTTAGAACGCTTAAGGCTCTGTGATGGTATCCAAGACAAAGTCGCCAACTGTATACTTCTCTTTTCGATGGGCAAACCAGAAGCGTTCCCACTTGATACTAATATCTTTACCGGATTGACGAAGGCATGTCGGGGCCAGCTGGACGAAGCTCCTGATGGATGGGAGCAGAAGAAGTATGCGCAGTTGAAGGATGAAGAGCGTCGTCAAATAAGGATATCGGCCCAAGCATATTTCAGACCTTGTGCCGGGTACGCAAGCCAGCTTCTCTTCGCCGAATACGGGCGTCCGAAGCTCGACAAGTGCAAGTGTCCCGTTTAACCTCCTTTGATCCGCTGCACCGACGTTGACGTAGCTGGCCGCCAGCCTTTAGACTTTAGCGTCAGTATCTCGTGGTGAGCGTAGCAAAGTGGTTAATGCGCCTGACTGTGGCTCAGGAGATCGTGGGTTCGAATCCCATCGCTCACCCCAACCAATTTCTACGGAAACCCTTCCAGCGCTCGTAGCTCAGTGGATAGAGCACCTGGCTTCGGACCAGGGGGTCGCGGGTTCGAATCCTGCCGAGCGTACCACCTCTAGCTATAAGTTCGTATCTGAGTCAATAGTCCCGTATCACTGGCGGTATCAGGGCTATCACCACTGAAAGGGACAAATCGAAGGAGAGGCGGCAATTGGAGAAAGATTGCCCCGAATTAGGCCCGGGCCTCGGACACGCATTGGTAAAGAATCCGGATGGTTCGTCAGGGTGCAGCGCCTGCGGCAAGTCGTTCCCCAAGCGTCAGTCTTGGCTATCCAGACTCCTGTCAGCACTGGGTTTGAGGAAGTAGGTCCTATCCTCCTGGGTCTTCTCGTCACACCCGCCTGCTGGCGTCGGTCTGGCAGTATAACACCTACGCCACGTGCCGAGCGTGCCACACCTTGCTCCCCGCTGACCGCTCCTCAGTCTCCTTTGTTGACACCGTGCCCCCGAGGAGACCTTGCACGGTATTCGTCATAGGGGCGAAAGCCGTTATCTAGGAGTCTCCATGTTGGGCCGCCAATTATCCACACCGTCCTATGGCCGAGTCGGAGTACAGAAGGCGAATGGCCTCTAGGGATGTGACTTGCCCGATAGTCCGGAGGGTGGATCCCCGCCTCCGCGGGGATGACGGGGGAGACTGCTAGCTCCACGTTTGGTGACTATCTTCAGTCACGATGGATCGGTAGCAACCGTGACGAGATGGTCACACCGCGGCCGCAGCTACGTGCCTCCCTTTATCCAGTCGGCTACACGCTCGCCTATCATGATGGTTGTGGCGTTGGTGTTGACGCGGACGACGTTGGGCATGACTGAGGCGTCCACTACCCGCAGGCCGTCGATACCGTGGACGTGGCAGTACTGGTCAACCACTGCCATGGGGTCTGAGGCAGGGCCCATCTTGCAGGTGCCCGAGGAGTGGTGCTCGGTGTTGACGGTGCGCAGCATCCACGAGTCCAGCGCTTCGTTCGAGGCTAGGTCGGCGTCGTCTGGGACAAGCCGATCGCCTAGGATTTCCTGCATGGCTGGCTGTTGGCATATGCGCAAGGCTTGGCGCACTGCACGACGCATCCGCTCCCGGTCCCAGGCATCCGTGAGATAGCGGTAGTCGAGATGCGGTCCCGCGCTGGGGTCGGCGGAGACAAGGGTCAATTCGCCTGCTGTGGAGGCGTTCTCCAAGGCAATGATGATGGAGAAGCAGTTTTGTCCGGCTGCGATGGGGAACCGGAAAGCTAGGTTCTCCGGCTCCATCTGGATGGGGAATATCTGTATGTCGTTGCGGGTATCGGAGCCTTCCGCGGTGCAACGCAACACGGTCTGGATGGCTGACTCGAAACCGACGGGACGCTCCACCAACTGCCTGAACACCATATAGACCACAGGATGATCGCGCAGGTTCTGGCCAACGCCAGGCAGGTCGTGTACCGGGGTGATGCCTAGCGAACTGAGCTGCTGCGAGGGGCCAACTCCTGAGAGCATGAGCAGTTGCGGCGAGTTGATCGCACCCCCACTGATGACAATCTGGTCGCCGTACACGCTGAAGGCCTCGCCACCGCTCTCCGCTTCGATGCCCACGGCTCGCTTGCCCTCGAAGATGATGCTGCGGGCCTGCACGTTGGCCCGGATAGTGAGGTTGAGCCGGTGGCGGGCTTCGTCTAGGTATGCGAGAGCGGTGCTGACGCGGACGCCGCCCCTGTTGTTGAGGGGCGTGGGCGCAATCCCAGTGGAGTCGGGGTGGTTCTGGTCTGGGAACTCAGGGTAGCCCTCGGCTAGGCAGGCCTCGTAGAAGGCCTTGACGCTGGGGATCATATCCTCGCGCTTGTAACGGCGCACCGGAATAGGGCCGTCGGAGCCGTGGAAGTCACCACGGAAGTCCTGGTCGGTCTCCATCTTGCGGAAGTAGGTAAGGGTGTTGGCGTAGGACCACTCGTCGTTGCCCAAGGATGCCCAGTGGTCGTAGTCCTCGGGAACCCCACGGAAGACCACTTGACCGTTGACGGCGCTGGAGCCGCCGGTCACCCGTCCTCGCGGTATCGCGATAGGGCCGTCGTGTTCGGGAGTGGCAGTGGCCTCGTAGCCCCAGTCATGGGTGCCGTAGGCCGATCGCAAAGCGCTGCGCCCGAACTTCAGGTCGTCGGGCAGGCGCTCAAAATCGGGGTAGTCGGGACCCGCCTCCAAGAGCAGGACGGAGCGATCGGGGTCCTCCGAAAGCCTCGTTGCCAGAGCGCTGCCAGCGGAACCAGCACCCACGATAATCACGTCGTACGCCATTCTTGCTACCTCCGTACCTGATGCCCATCTTATGCGTTCCCATTGCTTCGAAGACCAAACCACTCCTCTTGCAATATAGACGCCTTGGTCAACTTTGGGTAGTCTAGGGCAGAGCTATCCTAGCGCGCTTGTAATCGCTTCTGAAGATAGGGGATTTGAATGGTCAAAGAGGTCTTGTTCTTCAACGAGATGGCCTACTCGGCCTACTCGCAAGAGTTTGCTGCCGAGCTGGGCTATACGAGTCTCATGCTGCCCAACGAGCAATTCGATGCTGCCACGGCGTCGCGGCTGTATGGCATGTATCTTGACGAGTTCCAGTACGCATCCGAGGAGGGGTTCGACGGGGTGGTGATTAACGAGCACCACAACAACCCTCTGAACATGATGCCGGGCATCAACCTCATCGGGGCCATCCTTGCCCGCAACACCAAGAAGGGGCGTATCGTTCTGCTGGGCAACATCCTGCCCATCCACGAGAACCCGTTGCGGGTGGCGGAAGAGGTGGCCATGATGGACAACATCTCTGGCGGACGGGTGGTGTGCGGGTTCGTGCGAGGCGTGGGCACCGAGAGCGTTGCGGTCAACATCAACCCCACCCACAACAGGGAGCGCTTCTACGAGGCCCACGACCTGATAGTAAAGGCGTGGACCACCCCAGGCCCTTTCCGCTGGGAGGGCAAGCACTTCCAGTACCGTGTGGTGAACCCTTGGGTACTGCCTCTTCAGAAGCCCCATC
This sequence comes from Dehalococcoidia bacterium, assembly GCA_965263155.1. Classification (GTDB taxonomy): domain Bacteria; phylum Chloroflexota; class Dehalococcoidia; order Lucifugimonadales; family JAAXIE01; genus JAAXIE01. The sequence continues at coordinate 2,891,117 of OZ253586.1, read as the reverse complement.
CACCCATCTGGGTGCCGGGGATCACCAGCCCCGAGACGATTATCTGGGCCGCCCAGCACGGCTACCCGTACATCGCCCAGAACACCTCCATGGAGGTAACACCCGACATCTGGGCCCTCTACGAGAAGACGGCGGCGGAGTCGGGCTATAAGGCGACCAAAGACAACTTTGGATACCTGCAGCGTATCTGTGTGGCAGACAGCGACGAGCGGGCCTACGAGGAGGGACGCAACTTCTACTGGCAGTTGGGGCGCACCTTCGGCCGGGCACCACGCGAATGGACGAGTCCTCCCGGCTACGCCTCCCAAGCGGCCGCTATCAGCAAGGCCGGGGCCACCGAAGCCCGCTTGGCAAGCATCAGCTACGAAGAGGCCGAGGCGATGGACCAGATCATCACTGGTTCGCCCGACACAGTGATACGGAAGCTGAAGAAGGTGGTCGATGTGGCCGACCCGGCTGAGCTCATCCTGTGGGCGCGCGAGGGCCCCATGTCCCAGAAGGCCGGCATGCGCTCCATAGAACTGCTGGCCAAAGAAGTGATCCCCGCCATCAAGGAGTATGTGCCGCAGATGAACTGCTGATAAGGTCGCACTGCGGCACAGCGTTCCGCAGTGCTGGGTGGAAAGAAAGAAGCCCTTGTCATGCAGACAAGGGCTTCTTGTTAGAGGGTTGCTGGCAGATGCCTATTACTTGTTCAGTACGCCCTGCCTGCGGCCACGACGCAAAGGAGCGCTTACTTGGTGCAGGTGCTGCAGTATCTCTTTCTGGGAGCCCAGCACGCCGGTCTGGTGACAGGGGACACCTCGAGCGACGCAGAAGCCGATGATGAGCTTACTCGCCTTACGCAGCTTGTTGCGTGGCATGGTCGGGAAGAGGTGATGCTCAATCTGATTATTCAATCCGCCGTACATAAAGTCGGTGATTGGATTGGAGCTGATGTTGCGGGCGGTGAGCACTTGCTGGCGCAGGAAGTCCAGCCTTGTGTCCTTGTATAACAACAGCATGCCCTTGTGGTTCGGGGCAAACACGTTGGCCAAATAGAACCCTGTGACCACTTGGTGTACCAAGATGAACAAGACGGCGTGCCACGGCTCCAGCAGGTAGAACAGGGCGCCAAGGTAGATGGCCAGATGCAGCACGATGCACGACGTCTCGGCGAACATGTACTTCACGTTCTTGCCACGCAACAGGTACTGAAAGCCGTCCATCCTGAGGCTCAACGCCTCAGCCATCATCAACGGGTACATGCAGAAGGCTTGGTAGCGCACCACCAACCTGTAGATGCCTCTTTTGCTCAGGGCGACGTCTTCGGTGAAAGCTAGGAAAGGCAGATCAACGTCCCTGTCTCTGTCCAAGTCGTTGGGGTGGGCATGATGACGATTGTGTTTGTCAATCCACCAACTGCGGTCCAGCAGTATCACTAGGTTGACGAAGAAGAGGACAATTTCGTTGTTGCGCCCCGAGCGGAACATCTGGCGGTGTCCCGCATCGTGCCCAAGGAAGCCGAACTGAGCGAAGACGAATCCGAGGAATACGGCATTCAGCAGGTGGACCCACAGGGCATTGGCGATGACCAGCAGCCAAATGCTGGCCCCCAGCATTGCGGCAGTAGAGCCGAGCTTCCAAGCATAGTAGAGGGGCTGCTTGTCCAACAGTCCCTCTCCGGAAACAAGCCGATACAACTCAAGGTAGTCGCTCTGGTCAACGCGCTCCCTGGGCGGCTCTGGATTGGCTGCCTTCCCGTTGGAGGACGGTGCGATAGCTATAGTGGGGCTAAGGACTGTAGCAGCTTGCGACGCCTGTATACGCACCAACGACTGTCACCTTGCCCCAATCTTAAGGTAATTACTAACAGGATATACTCAAGCCGTCCCAAAGCCAAGGGGGGTACACCACGGCCTATCCTTAGGAAGAAACGCGAAGCTTGAGGGTTTGTCGGAGTCATAGGGAACGGAAGGGACGTTTTGGAGCCGGCGAGGGGATTCGAACCCTTGACCTGCGGTTTACGAAACCGCTGCTCTACCACTGAGCTACGCCGGCAGTATTTTCATTATAGTAAGGGCAGCCTTGCGTTAGCAAACAGATATCCACCCCCCTACGAGATGGGCCGACTACGAGATGGGTTGGACTACCCACAACATCCAGCTTGGCCTAAACTACTAGCAAACCACGGTGACCAATTCAACCCTACGATGGAGGTGCGCTTTGGCGCTGCAACAGGTGACCAGCAATGTGTTCGTGGACATCGCCCGGAGAGGGTGCAACTTCGGCTTCCTCACCACTTCCGAAGGCATCGTTATGTTCGATAGTCCCCACAAGCCCAGCGACGCCATGGCCCTCAAGGCAGAACTTGAGAGCCGGGGCCAGTTGCGCTACATCATCAACACCGAACCCCACGGCGACCATTGGACGGGCAACTCCTTCTTCGACGTGCCGGTAATCGCCCACGAGGGTGTGCGTCGTCGCATTCTGGAGACGGACCTTGAGCAGCATGTGCAGCGGACAGCCGCCTTCGGCCCCGACGAACCGCAATACATGGGGGGGTACCAGTTCAACGCCCCTGCCATCACCTTCAAGAACGGTATGACCCTGCGCGTGGGCGACCACACCATCCAGATCATCCACATGCCGGGCCACACCGCTTATCAGGCCGCCATCTGCATCAAGGAAGAAGGAGTGGTATGGACCAGCGACAACATCTTCAACAGAGTGCAGAGCTTCCTGCAGGAAGGCAGTCCTGACCAGTGGCTCACTGCTGTGGAGTCGCTGCGCCGCCTCGACGAGGAGATATTCGTTCCAGGGCATGGCGAACTGTGCGGCAAGGAGTACCTGGACGAGCAGGGCTCCTACATTCAGGAGTGGAAGAACTACGTGTGGGACGCCGTGGAGCGGGGCATAAGCAAGGACGACGCCATCTACAGCCTGACCGCCCTGACGGAGCGGTACCCCATGGAAGCCGTGCACCAAGACGCTGCCGCGGTGATGCGGATGAACGTCGCCAACCTCTACGATTACCTTACGGGCAACTGGGTGCCGTCGAACCCGCAGGCCCCTCCGGCACGGTAGGCGGCGGTTTCCCTAGGCACTCTGGCCTCCGTCTGGCGGCCAGAGTGCCTCGTCCAAGTTATCTGAAGTACAGCCCGGCCAGCAGACCTACTGTGCTGACCCAAAGGGCCGCGGTGATGATGTAGAGCGTGTTGAAGCGGCTGCTCGTCTCGGAACGTAGGGCCTCGAGGGTCCGTTCTATCCCGTCGAGTCTTCTGTCTACTTGCTCGTAGGCTCCCTCGAGCCTGCTGACACGCTGTTCGACTGCCACGATACCTTATCCCCCTAACCTTTCGCTCGCCTACGTAGGAGTGGTCGGGAGTGTAGGCTTTTTTGCGGGGCGTGTGCTAGCTGAAGGGAGTTGGATGCGGCATTGCTTTCGCATCCAACTCCCTTCTCTTCATTCTACAGGTTGTAGAGCGCCTTGGGGTTATGGGAGAGGATGCGCTCGCGGGTGTCTTCGTCGATGCCGTCCATACCGCGGAAGATGGAGATGGCGTCGATCTCGCTGGAGGGGTCAGTGTGACCGTAGTCGGTGCCGATGACGATGGAGTTCGGGCCAGCATATTTGAGGACGTAAGGGATGTCGTCGTCGGTCTGGCAGGTGACGTATATCTGTCGTTCGCCGAACATGTCTTCGGGTATGGGGAGACCGCGGGCTTCATAGCGCCGGGCTACCTCGTGGTGTATCCACGGCACCCACTGGGCTGAGGCCTCGATTATCCCCCAGCGCAGCTTGGGGAACAGCTTGGGCGCCTCGCCCATGAGCAGGGTGTAGGTAGCGACGATGGTGGGGACCCGGAACAGGGCGAAGGCCATAGTGTTAAAGCCTTCGGGGAAGCCACGCAACAGGTTGACGTTGGCAGGGTTGGCGTTGGCGATGTGCACAGCCACGGCCATGTCCAAGTTGGTGGCCTCTTCGTAGATGGGGTAGAAATAGGGGTCGGTCAAGGAGCGGTCGCCTTCGAGGGGGCGCATGCAGACGGCCACCGACCCGTTTTCCTTGGCGAAGCGCATCTGGTTTACGGCCTCGTCAAGGGACAGGGTGGGGATGACGCAGGACCAGCGCAGGCGGCCGTTGGACTGGCGATGGACGTCGGCGAGCCACTTGTTCCAAGAGCGGCAGAGGGCTGCCTCCACGTCGGGGTTCTGGGTCACCTGCTCAATCCACATGGTGTTATGCAGTATCTGGACATCGATGCCCAACTGGTCCATGTGGTGCAGCCGCAACGCCACGTCGTCCAGTTCCCGGGCGGCCTTGGGGGTGGACATGTCGCGGTTGGCTTTGAGGGACAACTCTTCCAGTTGCTCTTCGCTTAAATCGGCGAAGCGGAAGCCAGCGCTGGCACCGTGGATGGACCACATCTGACGTTCGGCGTCATAGGGGTTGGGCAGGAGCACGGGGCGGAACTTCTGCTCCGCGGGTTCTAGGTAGTCCCAAGTACGCTCGGTCTCAATGACATGAGCGTCGGCGTCGATAACCTGTAGCTTGGTCTGGGTGGCCATGAAGTACCTCCTACCGGTTCTTGAGTAGAAGACCCTGTCTTGAGGGGCATTCTAGCAGGGGGGCGGGTTGGTGCAAAGCGACGGCATCAATGGTCGGGGTCGGGGTCAGGGTCGGGGTCGGGGCCGCTGGGGCGAGACGCCCGGCTCTCCAGCGGCCCGCCCTTCGACTGCGTGGTATGACGCGCTATCCGCGCGCGCCATACCACTTCGCTCAGGACGAACGGAAAGGACAGGGTAGCGGAGCAGGCGATAATCGAATAACCCTGCTCCAAGGTTTGAGATGGTGTCGTGTGGGTTGGCATGGCGTCATCTATATTCGCGTACCTTGTCGACGAGGTCGGCGATGTTCATGGGTTTGCGATTAAGAGGTTGATCGTGCTGCTTCTGGTTGTAGGTTTCGGGCTTGTGGGACTTGAGGAGGAAAACCAGGAGGCTGCGGTCGCCTTCCATGGCCCGCTTGAGGGCCTCCAACTCGAGGTCTTCAACGAATGTGTCATGGGACTGGCGCCAGTCTTGGGCAAACTGGGGGTCTTGGTGACGCCAGCGGTAGATTGTGCCACGGTTAACGCCGGCGTTTTGTGCGGCGCGGGTGACCGATGCGCCTAGCCGGCGAGCGGCGAGGAATTTCTGTTTCGTATTTGTCTTGCGGCGGCGTCCATATCTGCGACGGGGTTTTCCCTTTCCGTCTTGCGGCGGTGTTGCGGCTTCACAGCTTGGATTGGGGTTGTGGCTGATGGGTGGTGCGCCGCGTTGCAGACTGGGGTTGGGCGCCGCAATTATATCCGGCGAGAGCGGCGAATCCGCCGCAGAGGCTGGGGTGCGGTGGCAGGGCGGATTGGGACCCATGTCGGGGGCTTGAGGATACTGGATGTAGGTTTCCACGGATGTTTCCCTCCCAAAAGAATTAGGGCCAATAAGGCCGGGCCCCAGGGAAGGAACTCCTTCGCAAAAGAAAAAGCTGGGGCCGACCTATTGGGGTCAGTCCCCAGCGCGCTCTGTAGGATGATATTAGAACTTATGTACGAGGGTTGTCAATTGTGGGATGTCATGGGGGGCTGGGGTGGCTGGGGCTTAAGCAGGAGGTGTGGGGGAAGGGGTGAAGATTAGGAGGTATGCCTAACGGTCCAGACAAGAAATTCCTACAGCGAGGGCCGGTTCTTCGGTGTCGCTGAACTCGCTGAGTTTCGTGGGTAGGTTGAAACCGTAGCACTAAGAGAATATAGCTATCGGAATGACCTGCATAGTTGGTCCTGTTATATGGGTTTCCATAGAACCGCTAAAGCCAGTTTCCGTTATTCCTCCAAGTGCTTCGGTAAAACCGCTCGCGATATTGTCGAATCTTCCAAGGGCTGTCTTCCGTAAGAGACTAATCCCTTGTGAATCGGCAGTTATGATTCTGGTAGCCTTTCCGAACACAGTAAATGTGCCATCGATCGTATCATTCATAGACGGGTCTATGAGGTACTCTGTTTCGGCAGTGAGCACGATACGCATCGAATGCATTTCAGCGATAAGGTCTTGAGAGCTACCGGCGGTCAATGCCGACCGCACGAGGTCAAGCTGGTCTTCCAATCGGGGCGATTCTTGGTTTTTGCGCTGACCCTTATTGGACTTTTTGTCAACGTTGGCAGGAAGTGTCTGGCTTGGCTCCACCCCGGCAAGTGCCATCAGAGGGATTAGCCCGGCAAATGAATCCAACATCTCTATTAAAGGGCTTTTTCGAAGAGTCGCCTCGAACTCGACGAATTCCCCAGGGCGTATACCGCTGAGGTCGTCGGGTGATGTTACATGTCGTACCAACTGACGATCACTTAATTCTTTACGGAGCCTAGCGAACAGAGACGAGGGCGTATGCACTATGCTCTCTGTAGTACTCGCACTCTGGTTGCGTCCGGACTGTCGCGTCCCCCGTCCCCCTAGCTCCACTCCAAAGAGACCAAATGCGTTGCTTGACCCCAATTGGGCTCCTCCAGATACTTCAAGAGATTTGTCTTCTGAGGATGTTGTGTGAATGGTGGCGAAGCTCGAAAACCCTCCCTCGAGAGACGCAAGTAGGTCGAAGGTTAATCTTTGGTTCAAATAGAGGGCTATGGGAAGGTCTTTTGCCCCAACCCGATCCGAAACGGTATCCTGCCCAGGTACATCACCACCGGGGGCCAGATCCTTGGTGGTCTTGCCTATGAACGGAAATTTCACTAAATCACCCCCGGTAACCTTTTGGGACCATCTCGCCATGCTGCATCAAGTTCCAGCTACCGGCTGAGACGCTGGCGCTTCGACTCCAGAGTCATAGGGTGCCTCTGCGAAGTCCTGTCCGCCTCAGTATATTGGCTCAAGTGGTCTTGTACATACGAAGGTGCTGAGACGACGATCCGCAGACGCGACATCCCTAGGGGGATTCGGGCCGTGCGTTCCCGCATTCGCGGGAATGACGGTGGTTGTGAGGGCCGGGAATGACGGTAGGTGGGGGGTCAGTCGGAGGTGGTTTCGGCGGCGGGGACTGGGGTCTGGGCGGGGGTGACAATTTTGGCGCGCTCGCCCCTGGCGATGCATATCACCATGCCGAACACCAGCAGGCATCCCATGACTAGGAAGGCCCGCCGCAGACCTGCTAGGAATGCGTCCGCGACCTCAGGCGAAACGGCGGAGAGGCTGGGCTCCACGCCCATCGACCCCATGGTAATCACGACGATGGCGGTGACCATGGCCACGCTGGTGAGGTTGGCCGTGTTGCGCACCAGTTGGGTGAGGGCTGATACCACGCCATACCTCTGGCGTTCCACATCTCCCAAAATGGAGCTGTTGTTAGGCGTGTAGAAGATGCCGGTCCCCGCGCTTTGTATGGTCAAGGCGACAATTACCAGCACCAAGGGGGTCATGCCGAGACTGGACCCGTTGGCATCCAACCCTTCCGCCATCATGAACCAAGCCACCGCCCCCACCGCCAGCCCTCCGGCGGTGAGTTTCTGCCAGCCGAACCGGTCTGAGAGGCGACCGGCTATCGGACCCAAGACAGCCATGCAGAGGGCGGCAGGCACCATGTACAGGCCAATCTCTCGGGGGCTGTACCCCAACACCTGTTGCAGGTAGAAGGTAAGGAGGAATCGCGACGAAGAGCTGGCTAGAAAGGTTATCCAACCTGCGGCCGACCCCATTGCTATCAGCTTGCGCTGAAAGAGCCTGAGTTCCAGCAGGGGCGAGGCGACCCGCAGCTCCCACCAGATGAAGACGCCCAGAAGAACCACGGTGGCTGCTATCCCGCTAAACATCAACGGGGACCCCCAACCGATCCGGTCTCCTTGTCCCAACAGGAGCAGGAGCACCAGCAAGGCGGCTCCGGAGAGGACAGCGCCCAGCCAATCGAAGCGGGTGGAAGCCGTGAGCCGTGAGCCGAGCTCGTCGGGCAGTACACGCCAAGACACGGCGATGGTGACGATGCCGATAGGGACGTTCAGCAGAAACACCGACTGCCAGCCCCAGATGCTCACCAAGAAGCCTCCGATGGCCGTGCCCGCGACCACGCCAGTGCCAACGACGCTGAGGTGGGTACCCATCGCCTTGCCCCTCTCGGAGTCGGGGAAGGCTGATATCAGGCTGGCCATGGCGGTGCCCTGAATCATGGCCGAACCAATCCCCTGTATCACCTTGGCCCCAATGAGCATCGTGAGGTTCACGGAGAACCCCGCCACAGCAGATGTCGCCACGAAGATGACAAATCCGCCGACGTACACTCGTTTGCGACCGACCATGTCGCCAAGACGCCCCATGGGGAGCAGCAGGATGCTGATGACCAGCGCATGGCCAATCACGATCCACTGCACTGTGGGGAGGTCGGAGTCGAAGTAGGTTTCAATGGCCGGAAGCGCCACCAAGACGCTTCCGTAGTCGATTACAGAGAGGAAGCTACCGACGGCGATGGCACCAAACACCCACCACTTGTAGCTTGCTCTTTGGCTCAGGTCTCTAGTCACACAACATCAATCAGGACCTACTGAAACGGGGTCAGAACGGGGTGAGGCCATTATACAGCCATTGGAGAGTCACTACCCTGCCGGTGCCCGATACGCGGTGTTAAGGCGGATTTAAGAAAGCAATCATCATGTCGGATGCATGCGACGAATCAGTTCAGCAGTTGACATACAGTTGAACGATGTATAGCATCCCGTCAATCATCAATGGTGGCAAAGCTGGGAAATGCCTCTCGCCGTAGGCATTAGCGGCGTGAGGCGTCAGCAAGGACCAACCGGAGGCCGAGCAAGAGGGTTCAAGCACAAAGACAGAGGTCAGGAGGTCTGCAATGTTCCATTTGCGTCTCCCCAAGTCCGTTCTCACGGTCTGTCTTCTGGTACTAATGGCCCTCATCATGTCCTGTGGCGAGGAGGCCACGCCAACCTCACCCCCAGCTGATCTTACAAGCGAGGATATCGCCGCCACTGTGCAGCAGGCGATAGCAGCCGCCATGCCCACCTCGGGGGCGCAGGAGATGCCCTCGGAGGCAGACATAGCGACACTGGTGCAAGCCGCCATCCAGGGATCCGGCTCCCAAGGGGCCAGCCCTGAAGAGATTCAGGCTATGGTGCAGGCCGCGGTTGCAGCAGCCGCCCAGCCGGGCATCACCTCGGAGCAGTTGAATGCGGTAGTTTCCGCGGCCGTGGGTTCGGCGATCGCGTCTCAAGCCACGCCCAGCGCGATGGTCGCCGAGACACCGCTCCCAGTGATGATGGAGCCAACGGGCACGCTGGACGTCGCCTTTCCCGATACCGGGACCCCCATATACTCGCTGCGGCAGCAGGCCTTCCTCAATCAGCGGGCCGACCTCCATACCACTCACGAGACCGCCTTCGCCACTGCTGTCGATGGCCAAGTCCTACACCGCTTGATACGGGACTGGACTGTCGATGCCTCCGGATTGGTGTACACGATGCACCTTCAAGAAGGGGCCGAGTGGCACACCAACTTCGGCGAGTGGGGCGCCTTCGACGCCGACGACTTCCTCTTCTCGTTGAACGAGGTGGCGTCCGAGGGAGCACCGCATCCCATCGCCTCCCACGCTCGGCGCATCTTCCTGTGCGACGGATGCGAACTGAACAAAATAGACGACCTGACCGTACAGTTGGTGCGCCCCAGCCCGACATTCGAAATCACCTGGCACAGCCGCGCTCCCGAATCGGGGGCTATTTCCTTCCACAGCAGGAAACATTACGAGTCTGTCGGGGAGGATGAAGCCATCCTCCAAGCCGTGGGCACCGGTCCTTGGGAGATGATAGAAATCAAGAGCGCGGATTTCAGAAAGATGCGGGGCGTCCGCAACCACTGGCGTCACACGCCCGAATGGGGGGAGATGATCTGGTGGGACGTATTCGAGGAATCCACCCGACTGGCCAACTTCCTGACCGGACAGTTGGATACGGCCCTGTTCACGCTGGACACAATACAGGACATCCGGTCGGAAGGGCTCGAAGACATCAAGTTCATGAGCTTCCCCGGTGGACTGATGAATAACGCTAACCTGCTGGGCATGCACCACTTTCCTGAGCACCCGGCCCACCATCCACGACCCGACGGCAGCCCTCCCAGCGTGCCCGTGGCTGAGAACCATTTCGACTGCGCACTGCCATGGGTATCCTGCGACCGGGATACCGCGTCCGCGGAATGGGCCACGGCGCGTAACGTGCGCTTGGCCATGGCCCTTGCTATAGACCACCAAAAGTTGGTCAATGCCTTAGCCTTCGGCGAAGGAAGGCCATTCCACATAATGTACTGGAACTCATTCGACCCAAGAGTGGAGCAGTTTGGCTTGGACGAGTTGAAGCTCGACTATGACCCCAACCGGGCCAAGGAGCTCCTAGCCGAGGCAGGCTACCCCAACGGGTTCGAGATCGAGGTCACACTCACCGGCGGCTTCGGTGATCCCGTGGGCGAGGCGGTGGCTACCATGTGGCAGAATGTGGGCATCGATGCCATATTGGCACGGACACCCTATTCTTCCTTCCGACCCACGCTGGTGAGCCGTATTGCCAAGGGTATGCGGATACATTCCTCAGCGCCTCCCAGCATTGAGCCACTCAAGAGGTACTCCATCCTCCAGAATGCCGAGAGCCCAGTAAACTTCGGTTTCGAGCACCCCGAATGGCAGAAGTTGCTGGACGAAATGACCATGCTCACTGACGAAGATGAGAGGTGGGCCAAGCAGGCGGAAGGCGCTCGCTGGATATTCGATGAGGTAATGGTCGTGCCTCTGTTCGGCCAGAATGTCGTCTGGCCCGTGGGAGCTGACATTGACGTCTGGGAACCCATGGGCGGCCGGAAGGACTGGCTGAGCAACTGGGAATACGTCCCTCACCGCCAGTAGCGCCTTTCTAACGGCGTTGAGAGTCGGGGCTGCCTCTCTCCGTGTCCTGCCGTCATTCCGGCCTTGAGCCGGAATGACGGGTTACAGCAGGGGCAGTTGCCTAGATTCGGGGAAGTTGGAGACGCCGACTCCCAGCAGGCGGAAGCTGCGCCCCGGTTGGACCTCTTGAGTCAGCAGGTTGAGGGCTGCCGTGGTCAGCTCGTCGTACTCGCCTACGGGGACGGTGAAGGTGGCGCTTCGGGTGAGTGTAGTGAAGTCGGCTAGCCGCAGCTTTAGGGTAACCGTCCTGCCACTTAGCTGGGAGCGTTGCAGGCGCGAGGTCACCCTCTGACACAGCCGGCGCACCTCCTCGGCCATCACTTCCGGGTCGCTGAGGTCAGTGGGGAAGGTGTTCTCGGCACTCACCGACTTGGCCACCCTCTCAACTTCGACCGGCCTAGTGTCCCTGCCTTGGGCCAGCAGCCGCAACTCCGGGCCACGCTTGCCGAAGAGGGCTTGCAATCTAGTTGCGTCGCTATCGGCAAGGTCGCCGATGGTATGGACGCCCAGTTCCGTAAGGCGCCCCTCCGCCTTGGGACCGATTCCGGGCAAGCGACGCACCAGCAACGGGGCGAGGAAATCGCGCTCGGTCCCCGGTGGCACCACCACCAGCCCATCGGGCTTGTCGAAGTCGGAGGCGATCTTGGCGACTGATTTGGAGGTGGCCACACCCACCGACACGGCGAGGGAGAGCTGACGCCGCACCTGCGTTTTCAGCCCGAGGGCAATCTCTTTGGGGTCTTGCTCTGCAGCCGCCTCGGTCACGTCCAAGTAGGCCTCATCCAGCGACAGAGGCTGTACCAAGTGGGTGGCCCCGCCGAATATCTCCATCACCTCACCCGACACGCTACGGTAGAGGTCGAATCGCGGAGGCACGACGACTGCATGGGGACACCTGTGGACGGCGGTGCGCATGGGCATGGCTGAGTGAATGCCAAAGCGGCGAGCCTCGTAGGAGCAGGCAGCCACCACGCCACGCCCTTCGGGGCGGCCTCCCACCAAGACAGGCTTGCCCATCAGCGACGGGTCCTCCCGCTGCTCCACTGACGCATAGAACGCGTCCATGTCGGCATGCAGGATGCAGCGCGTCCATTCTATTGGTGCTGGTTCCGTCGGCCTTGGTTCGGTTGGCACTGGCTCATCCATGGGTCACATTTTACCGCCAGTACTATTGCCAGCCCTCTACTGGCAGTCCACTATTGTCAGTCTTTAGACCTACTGCCAGTCCTTAGATCGAGGCGCAGCGATTTCCTGTCCCAAAGGTCGTGCTTGAGTGATGACGATGTTCATGGTGCCTTCTCGTCGGGATGCTGTGCCTTTAGCCACAATTAGAGGCTCCTTCAGTACTCGCCTCAGCTTGGCGTAGACCTTGGGCCACACCACGCAGGGGATGTGGCCGTGCTCGTCCTCCAAGGTGAGGAACACCGCCTTGGCCAAGGGGCGTTGGCGTCGCACGATCAGCCCAGCCACCGTCGCATCTTGGCCGTCCTCCAAGCCCTCGACGTCTTGGCTGGTGATGGTCTCTTCCGGCAGGCAGGAGCGCAGATAGGCCATCACATGGCTCTGGGGATGCAGCCCCAAGGAGCGGTACTCGCCCTGCATTCGTTCCCATGCGGTAAGGGAATCGAGGACGGCCCGGTCTTGGTCCACCGACAGGGGCAGGGCCAACTGTTTGCCCACGGGACGGTACCGCAGGCCCACCTCCCAGCGCAGTGCCCGCCGGTCATGACAATCGTAACTAAAGCAGTCCAAGGCGCCGCCGTCCACCAGCGACTCTATCTGCTCTCGCAGCAGGCCCGACCGCTGCATGAAGTCCTCCAGAGAGGCAAAGGGGCCGCCACGCTGTCGCGCCTCCGCCACTGCCTTCGTTCCCACCTCGCCCAGACCGGCCACGTAGCTCAAGCCCAAGCGCATGGCCTCTCCTCCACCCCTGCCTCCCTCGCTCTCAATGGCACAGCGGATATCGCTACGGTTCACATCGGGCAACAGCACCGCAATGCCGTGACGCCGCGCGTCCTCCTTGAGGGTTTCGGGCGAGTAGAAGCCCATGGGCTGCTGGTTGAAGAGGCCTGTGTAGAATTCCAGCGGGTAGTAGTGCTTCAGCCATGCCCCTTGGTAGGCGGTGACGCCAAAGGCGAAGGCGTGGCTTTCGGGGAACATGTAGTGGCCGTTGAACTTCTGGAAGATGCGCGCCGCCGTGGCCTCGTCCACCCCATTATCAGCAGCTCCCTCCCTGAACTTCTCCCAGTAGGCCTGCACTAGAGGTGCGTTGTGACGCCGGGTAAAGGCGCGACGCAACTGGTCGGCCTCAGCGGCCCCGAAACCTGCTACGTCTATGGCCAACTGGTTCACTTGGTCTTGGAAGAGGATGACGCCATAGGTGCGCTCCAAGGCGCGCTTCTCCAGCGGGTGGTGGAAGCTGACCTGCTCCCGCCCAGTGCGACGGCGAATGTACTGGGAGACGCCGTCGTTGACCCCCACACCAGGACGCACCGCGCCTACTTCGTGGGCCATGTCGGTCAGGTTTCGCGGTCGTATGCGGGGGATGGTCTGCATCTGGGCCGCCGACTCCACTTGGAAGATGCCCACTGTATCGGCGCGGTGCAGCATGTCGTACACCGCTTGATCATCGAAGTCGATGCGGGAAAGGTCAGGGGCATTGCCGGTACGCTGGTCGATGAGCAGGAGGGCGTCCTGCATCTGGGAAAGAGCGCCTAGGGCTAGGAAGTCAATCTTCACGAAACCAGCGTCATCGATGGAGTCCTTGTCCCAGTGGCATACGTAGCGGCCGTCAATGGCCCCTTTCTGCACCGGGACCTGGTTTATGAGAGGAGTGGAGGAGATGATCATGCCCCCAGGGTGTTGCGCCAAGTACTTGGGGAAGCCGTCCAACTGGCCTGCTAGGTCTATCAAGTGACGCCAAACCGGGGCGTTCACTTGATCGCGAAATTCAGGCATGGCCGCCATGTCCTCGCCTAGGTGTTTTGCCCCGCGGTGCTCAGCCCGCTTGGCCAAGCGGTCGATGCGGTCCGAGGGCAGGCCCAACGCCCTGCCCAAGTCCCGCACAGAACTCTTGAGCTTGTAGGTGTCCAGCATGCCGCTAAGGGCGGCGTGATCCCAACCGTATTTCTCGTGTACCCGCAGGATAAGCTGTTCGCGTATGTTGCGCGGGAAATCCAAGTCAATGTCGGGAACGCTGGGCAGGGCGTCTTCAGGCAGGAACCGCTCCAAGGAGAGGTTGTACTGCAGGGGATCGATGTGCGACAGGCCTATCAGGTAGCCCACCAGCATGGCCACGCTGGAACCTCGGCCACGGCCCGGCGGCGCCTCTTCGATGGGCATCTCCGGGTCCACCAACCCCAATTCCACCTGTACCTCGCGAGCCATGCGTATGATTTCGTGGTACAGCAGGAAGAACCCCGACAAGCCGTGCTTGCCGATGAGACGGAACTCCTCCTCCAGCCTGCTCTCCACCTTGGGGGTGATGGTCCCATAGCGACGTACAGCCGCTTGGCGACACAACTCCTGCAGGTAGCTGTCAGGTGTGTACCCGGTAGGTACTGGGTAGTCGGGGAAGCGGTAGTCCAGGTCCTTGATCAGGTCGAAGGAGCAGCGATCGGCAATGTTCCGGGTGGCGGCAACGGCATCAGGACAGCCGTCGAAGAGTGCGCTCATCTCCGTGGCCGACTTGAGGTAGAACTGGCCGTTGGGACGGCGCTGTCGGTGCGTGTCCTCCAGTGACTTGCATTCCTTGACGGCTACCAAGCAGTCCTGAAGGCGGTGACGCTCCGGCACATGGTAGTGGACGTTGTTCGTAGCCACTACGCCCACCCCCAACTCCTTGGCTAGGGATATCAAGCGGCGGTTGCGAGGGGTATCACCGTGGACTAGGTTCTGCTGTAGTTCGAGGAAGTAGTTGCTTGGGCCGAACCACTCCATGTGGCGCCGCGCCGCCTCCCAAGCCTCCTCCATCCTGCCCTCGGCTGCCAGCTTGGGCACCTCCCCCTGACGGCATCCGGAGAGGGCAACAAGCCCTTGGGAATGCTCCGGCAGCATCCGGGGGTCAAGCTGAGGATGACGCCGTTCGCCAAACACATGGGACGAGGAGATGAGGCGGCACAGGTTGGCATACCCCTGTCGCGTCTCTGCCAGCAGGGTCAGGTGGCACTCTTCTTCGAGGCTGGCGAGGCCGGCCCGGTTGGAGGAAGATGAATCCGGGGGACACTCCCGGACCCCCGTTCTTGCACTGCTCGAAAGAGTGACCTCGGCCCCGATAATGGGGTGGATGCCCAAGGAGCGGGCAGTACGAGCGAACTCCATGGCTCCGCACAGGTTGTCGTGGTCGGTGAGGGCCAAGGCGGGGTAGCCGAGTTCAGCCGCCCGCGCCAGCAACTCGTGGGGGAAGGACGCCCCCTCCTGAAAGGAGAAGTTGCTGTGGCAATGCAACTCGACGTAGGCTGCACAGTTCTCTCTGCTCATAGGGCTCTCTGCTCATACCACTCGCCGCCAGCCAAGTCTCCACTGGCTAAGTCGTGGAACACAGTGGTGATGACCCCCTCGTTCAGCATGATTTCGTAATAGACGCGGTGGATGGGGTGCTCCCGCCACCACTCATCGTCGATGCGCCAGATGTCCCGCACGCCTTCTACCAACTGCCAGCGTCCCCGCAGCTCCACGCGGCAGGGCTGGCCCTTGGCATCGGCTTCCACCTGTACGCGCCGTGGCTGGTTCAGGAATCGCAGGGGGCGAAGGCCATCCGCCTCTCCGGTATCCGCGACCATGGCTCCACCTCTCGCAAACGATAAATAGGCTTGTGCCCTTCCAAGGCCTCCAATTGGGCCAGCGCCTCCCGCAGCCTCTCCCGCTGGCGCACCTCAGGCAGCAGGCTGCCTTGGCGCCCAACCTCGCCAGTCAGCCCGGACAGGGTCAGGTTCATCGCCTCCAAGGGTCCCGGCAGAACGACCCCCGAAAGGGCTCGCTTGACCGGCCCGGAGGCATGGGCAGCGTCACTGGCCGGAGGCCAGAAGGCCACCCGCCGACGCCACAGCCCGCCATCATGCACCGCCCCCTCAAAGAGAGCGACGCGCACAGCGCGACCATGTACCGCCTCGTGGCGAAAGGCCCGGTTCAGTAGCCTCTCCGCTCCCAGCAGCACCGTGGCCAGTACTGTAGTAGGCGCGTCGAAGGTGAGCGAGCTGGAGACGATCTGCTCTTGGACACGGTGCACCAAGGGACGCTGGTCCACCCCCGTGGCCAGCTCCCAAGCGAGCTTGCCCTGTGGACCGAACTCCGCCTGCATCGGGCCCAAGCCCACGGCAACCACCTGTCCCAAGGTACGCAGTCCAAAGCCCAGCAGCCGTTCCTTGACCCGCCACTCCACCGGCAGCAGGTCGACGGCCGCCCCTTGGAGGAAGGCAGCTGCGTCGCCCTCGACACAATTGGCGCTGTCCCGGCCCGCTCGACCCGCGGCCACAAAGGAGGTGAACCGGTTGGGTCCCAGCCCCACCCGCACCTGCAGCCACGGCGGGGCAGCATTGAGAAGCAGCACCGCCAGCTTGGCTTGGCTGCCGTAGAGGCGGTCCAAGCCCTTCACGTCCATGCACGCTTGGCCCAGTGCCGTGTCCTCCAAGGCGATACTGCGCTCCTCCAGAGAGTCCAGCACGTCGGACCACGCTTGGCGGTAGCTCTCCGGGTCGGCCTCGACCACCACGGCCCCCTTGCAGCGGCCCATGGCCTCCTCCAAGGGCATGCCCGGCTGTAAGCCCTTGGCCAAGGGGCTGGCATCCAGCACGGTACGCTGGCGGGTCGTCAACACCAAGGGACGCCCGGCTAGTTGAGGACGCCTGCGCAGCTCGACCTGAATGGCAAAATGTGGCGCTAGGAGACACGCAAAATCCATAATCCGACCCCCTCCCTAGGTGGTTGGAGGGGTAAGTTACAGCGGGTGAGAGGGTTAGGGCAATGGGCGGATGTCAGGGGTCCAGTTTAAGAAAAAGCCTAATATAAATGCTAACTTAGTTAGCGGCCGAACAAGGTCTTTCGTACTTCAGAAGCTGTTTTGTCGCCATTTGGAAGCCGCATAGATGATCGATGCCACATGCTTGGATGCGCAACTCTCAAAATCTTAGCGTCTGCCTTCCAAGACTGTGTAGCCTTATGCACTTCTCCGCCGCATAAGAGAATTAATCTCGGCTGGCAGAGTGAGACGATATGGTCCAGAATCGACAATCCCCCGATGTTCATGGCAACATCCGTGATCCCGTATGAGCCATGTTCAATGTTGAGATTGCAGGTCATCAATTGACTGAAGGGATTTCTCAAGCCGTCAAAAGCAGGCTTTAGATAACGATGGATGTAACGCCAAGTAGCATCTCGTGGCACGCCATAACATTCTCGATATAGTTCGTTGTGCGCGTGAGGGATACCTCCTAGGACAGGGATGCTCGGCTCTATGAATAACACTCTATCCGGTGACTCGACATTCTCACCCTTATTTAGTCCCGGCCTGTGCATGACTAGCAAACAAGCAGCATTAGCGGTGCCGAACGCGTACTCTGGCCACCTGCTCGTATCCGCCAGTTGCGCAAGCCCTCTAGGCCATTCCCAACCGTCGTCCTCGTTTTTTCCACCCAGTACTTGTTCCCAATCCCGACGGAACTGTTCGGGAATCCTAATATCTTCGCTGAAGACCCTGTATCTGCCAGCAGCTTCCTCTCGCAGCCTTATGCCGTCCGAGAATAAATCTGACTCACTCATTGAAGACATCCCAATTGATGGCTCTTGCCTTGGCGTACAAACGGAATCGATACCAGTGTGTTGCCCAACGGAACTTCTACTGCATCCAACGAGCTAGGTGGAGAGGCCACTGTTCCATCTTGGCTGTACTCCGCCATGACTTCGAAGTAGTCCCTTAGAGAATCCTCCGCATTCTCCAAGGCCTCAGCAAAGGTCACTCCCATAGCCACGGTGCCAAGAATGTCAGGAAACACTACTCCATAGGCACCAGCGTCATCATCCCATTGCACTAAGGCCGGGTATCTCACCATCCAGACCAACCTAAGTAGGGAAGAGGTCGCTTACCGGACAACTGAAGCTAGTCAGAACGTCCGCGCCGTCGAGGGCATCAGTCTCGGTGAGCGTAGATACCCCGTGCTCTTGGTGGTGGACGTCAATAGTGCGCGTGTCCGGGTGCACCACCCAGACTAGACGCACCCCATAGCTCAGCCACATACGGGCCTTGTCGTGGACTTCTCGCATGCTGTCGCTTGGAGAATGCACTTCCACCACCAAATCGGGTACCGTCTCGGAGTAGCCGGTAACCCTGACACCCGGAGGAACCTTCTCCGCGGAGAAGAAGGCTATATCGGGCTCCCGTACTGTATCCGGGTCACGCTCCAGCCAGACTCCAGAGTCCGAGGCTACCAGTCTGCCCAGCTTCTGCGCATTAACAATAATCCACAACCGTGCTCCCAGATTGAGTACTATTTCGCCATGCTCCTGGCCCACCGACATAGTCTTGCAGAGCACCCCTCGGATTAGTTCGCCCCGGACTCCTTGGCTGTACAGGCGCAGCAGGTCGTCGGCGGTCAACAGTTCTTGCTTTGTTGTTGTCATGACAAGTCCCTCTTGCTGGAGGTCCTATGTTACGCCACGGCCCATCAGACCTGCCAGTGTTCCGGCAGGACCGGTTCAGAGAACCCTGTGTGGCGCGCTATCCACTGCTCGGTGTCGAGGCCGTCCTTGTAGGAGGAGTGCTGTGAGCCTCGCACCTCTCCAGGGCCGCCCAGCAGTTCTCCCAGCGAGGCTAGTACGTCGCCGGTCATAGCCCCGGCAAGTCCGGCCTCTCCTATCAGGGTGGTGGCCTTCACTTGGGGGGCAAACCACCTCAGGTCGAAGCGGTTGAGGGTGCTATGCGCAGCGTCCCTCTTCTCCGGGTGGAGGCGCAGATAGTCGTTCAGCTCCTCCAAGGGATAGAACTCGGTGGTCTGCGCCAACTCGGCGCTGCGGTAGAAGAGGGCAGGATTGCACACCACATGGGTGACGTGAGGCGTCAGGGCAGCGGTAATCAGCGCTAGGTCGTTGCCTATGGCCACGACGCGGCTGCTGTCCACCTCTGGGCGGCTGACCAAGTATTCCAGACCGCGACAGCAGTCAGCCACGATGCCACGGAATACGTAGGACTGGGGATCGTCGATGCCATCGGTATACCAGCCCGGAATGTCGGCGGTATAAGGCTGGCCTGCCATTCGCGAGCCTCGCACACCCACCGAGAGGACGACGTAACGGCCTCGCAACGCGTTGGGCGCACCTTGGGGGATGGGCTCCACTGCAGTGGCGTAGCGCGGCAGGTAGCACCTAGCAGGGAAGGGCCCCTCGCCATTGGGAATGCTGAGGTAGCCGAATATGCGATAGGGGCCTACCGACGACAGATGCACGCTGTAGCAACTGGTGTAGTCGGTGGAGCGTATGGGCAACTCTTCCACCTCTGGGGCTGCTGGAATTGAAGCCAACTCCTCCAGTAAATCTTGCCAGTAGCTCTGGAAGTCTGCGGGTGGTCCCTGGTTTTGGCTGGTCAATTGCCTTCTCCCTGTCTGTACAACTCCGGTTTTGCTTCGAGAATGGACTCATTCCTCAACAATCAGCCGAACCCGTCATTACCATGAAGATAGGGCGGTCGAAGAACGGGTAGCCCTTGTGGCTGCCTTGGGCTTGGGCGACCACAAGGGTTGCCCCTACGCGGCACGAACCCAACTTCGCTTTCATCCTCATACGTGGCCCAACGGGCCATAGGCAATTACCGCGCAAAGTCTGGCCCAGACCATTCCGCACATCGGGGTTTATGAAGAGGCACCCTGTCCCTTGAGATGCTTGTCGAAGAAGCTGTTGATCACGCCGGCGTGTACGTGCTGGTTGGCGTCGTGGCCGTGGCCGTCGTAGGCGTAGAGACGCTTGTCCTGCGACGAGATGCAGTTGAACATGGCATAGCCCGTTTCCGGCGGGCAGACATTGTCCTGCAGTCCGATGCTGACGATGATGGGGCAGGTTATCTTGTCGGCAAAGTTGATGCCGTCGAAGTAGGCTAGGGTCTCTTCCACTGCATCCGCCTGCTCCGGGTGCACTCTCAGATAGTCTGTAATCTCTTGATAGGGGTAAGTGTGGGTCAGATGGATGGAGTCCATGAAACCACACAGGTATGGGGCGCCAGACGAGGCCGCTGCGATTTCGGGCCTCATGGCAGCGGTCAACACCGACAGCCCGCCCCCTTGGCTGTGCCCGTCCACGCCTATGCACCCCGAATCCACCTCGTCGCGCCCTAGCAGGAAGTCGACGATGCGCCATACATCCACGTAGAAGCCACGGTAGGAGTAGGTGTTGCGGTCCATGATGCTGTAGGTAAGCAGTCCGGGATATCCGGGGTTGAACTGGTCTCGGCTGCCCACCTTCCCCCGGGGCGCGGCCGAAAAGGCGGCGTAGCCCCTCTTGGCTACCGCCTTGGGTATCCGCGGGTCCATCAGGTATCCTGGCACCTGGATGATGGCAGGCAGTGGGCCCGACCTCTCACGCGGGAGGCAGTACCAGCCGGATATGCGCACATGGTCCAAGCTGGTGTAGTGGACCCGGTACACCTCCACCTCGTCCGTGGTGCGCATAGGGTCCAACTCCACCGAGGCGTCCAGCGGGATGAGGGCTGACTGAGCCAGCACTCCTTCCCAGAAATGATCAAAGTCGGCGGGCTTGGTTACTATCGTGGAGTATTGGTCCGCAGGTGTTCGAGGCATCACCACATCCTATACCGCTTTGGAGTCACGACACCGCCCCGTGTGATCACTTCCCAGCCGAACGGCTAACGTGCCAGCCCTTACCTGGCTAACCATTCTCCTAGGTCGTCGCGGTTGCGCTCCAGCCAGCGGATGTTCAAATCGATACGTTCCAAGCACTGTTGTATGCTGCGGCTGGCCGCCGGCGTGGGGTTCTCTTGGAAGAACCGCTCGACGTCTTGACTCGCCTCCGCGGTGACGAAGTTGCTGGTCAGCCCTACCAAGCGCATGATGGCGAAACCGCCGGAGCCATAGCGCCGGTCGAACTCACCCCAGTTACTCTTCACGAAGTCCCAAGCCATCTGCGCACCGTTATTCCGATTGCCTGCCACGCCCAACACCATGGCCACCGTGTCCTGCATGCGCACATCTTCGGCGGAGAGGGACAGCTCCAAGGTACGTTGCAGCAGGCGGGTGTCGGAGAAGCGGGTGAGGGACTGCAACAGCCTCACCTTCTCCTCTTGCAGCGGGGTCTCTTGAGAGAGCCTGTGCATGGCGCTGAAGGTCTCCTCGTCGCCAGCTTGAGCAGCTAGGGCGTAGACCGCGCCCTTCAGATCGGGTGACAGCGACGACGGCTCCTCCAAGAACCGCGCGAACCGCCGTTGCGCTTCAGCTATCGTCTCCTCATCGCCCAAGGCCCCGAAGTAGCCCAAAGCAGTGGCCCGCAGCAACACTTGGAGGTGGCCCTCGCCAGCCTTGGGCTCCCAACCGACCTTCCCAGCGATAGGCCCGACGAGATGACGCCCCATGGCTTGGTACTGGGGCAGGAAGGGCTCTTGGGCAATGAGCATCTCCACCTGTCGCAGATTGCCAATGAGATCGGCCCACACGCTGTAAGTCTCTTCGTTGCGGTAGGCTTGGGCCAGTTGCAGGAACTGGGTAGCAGGGATCAGCCGGGAGCGCGCCAAGGCGTAGGCATCGCCCTGCAGGCCCAGCCTGTCGGTTGCAGCCAATTCCCCCGACTCGATGGCGGGGATGAAGCGCTGCCACTCCTCATCGTCGTACTGCACTCGGTAGAAGCCCGTGTGACCTGGGTTCACCTTGACCCAGCGCGACCCGCCGTTAGCCGGAGCGGGCTCTGACATGGGCAACGTGCTCGCGCGGTCGCCCATGACCACGGGGGCCGTAGGCTCGCCACCAGCGCTGGCAAGGCCCACGGGCACCTGCCACAGGGCGTCGTCTTCCTTCAGGCCAGTGTAGAGGAACCGTTGCTGGGTCAAGCGCACTTGGGACTGGTCGCCTCGTTGCACTTCGGCCCGCAGCACGGGGTAGCCCGGCTGCTGTACCCAGCTATCCATCATCTGGATTACTGGCTGTTGCGATTCGTCCTCCATGGCTTGCCACAGGTCTGCTCCACGAGCGTTGTCGTAGCGGTGAGCGTCGAGATACTTGTAAAGACCGGCGCGGAACTTGTCGGGGCCGATGAACTGCTCCAGCATCCGCAGCACCGATGCACCCTTGCTGTAGCTGATGGCGTCGAATAGCTGACCGATCTGGGCTGGGTCGTTGACCTCCTGCTCAATTGGGTGGGTATTCTCCAGCCCGTCAAGAGAGAGGCCGGAGTTCAGGTCGTCGACTATAAACTGGGTCCACATGCTCCATTCGGGGAACAGATGGTCTACTGCCTTGGTACCCATCCACGAGGCAAAGCTCTCGTTGAGCCACAGGTCATTCCACCACGCCATGGTCACCAAGTCGCCGAACCACATGTGGGCCATCTCGTGGGCCACCACCTCTGCAATGCGCTGCCGTGTGGCAGGCGACGAGTTGGCCGGGTCGTACAGCAGGGCGGTCTCCCGGTAGGTGATGGCGCCCCAGTTCTCCATGGCCCCAGCGGCGAAATCGGGTATTGCCAAGTGGTCCAGCTTCTCCAGCGGGTAGGGGATGCCGAAATAGTCGTTGTAGTAGGCCAGAAGGCGTATCGCCGTATCCAAGGCGAAACGTCCCTGCTCGACCTTGCCCGGCGTGGTGAGCACCCGGATGAGGGTGCCATCTTCACTGCGGCCCTCAATGGAGTCGAGTTCGCCTACGATGAAGGCCAGCAGGTAGGTGGACATGGGAGGCGTCTCGGCGAATTGCACACGCCTCAGGCCATCGCCTTCCGGTGTCTCACTGACAATGGGCGTGTTGGAGATGGCGCTCAGGTGGACGGCACCACCAAGGTACATTCGAAGGTCGCCTTGACCGCAGGCTCATCCCAGCAGGGGAAGGCGCGACGGGCATCGGTAGCCTCGAACTGAGTAGTGGCCATCACTTTGGGCTCGCCGTTGGGCCCTTGGTAGGTGGCGCGATAGAAGCCGAAGAGTTGTTCGTTGAGTATGCCGGTGAATTGCAGCGAGAGCGTGGCCTGCCCGCCAGGCACGGCATGGTGGAAGACGAAGCTCACCGTCTCCTCTTCCTTGTCGTACTCGATGTTGCTGGCGGAAGCCGTCACACCCTCAGAAGTGATTGAGGCCGACTGCACCTCTATGTCCAAGGCATTCATGGTGATGCTCGAGGTAGGGGCGGAGATGTCCAGCTCCACCTGTTCCTCACCCCTGAAGGTGAAGTTCTCCAAGTCGGGTTGCAGCGTCAGTCGATACTTTCGAGGCAGGACTTCCTGGGCAAGGGACACGAAGGCAGTGGTCATCTATCACTACTCCATGAGGAGGATGATTGTGGTCAATAGGGTCGCTAAACGCCGAACCATTGGGCGAACTGCTGCGCCAATGCAGCGTCTCCATGGTATTTCAGGCTTCCGTCGGCAAGGGCGGCCGCCGTCTTGGCCCTGCCGTAAAGTGCCAAGGCCAGCGTTTCGGCGGAGCATTGGAAGGTCACGTCAGGGGCATCCTGTCCCGGCAACTCGCCACGGCAGTCGTCGCCTTCCACCACAATGTCAGTGTAAGCCAACTCTGCCCCGCTCACGTCGAAGCGGAAACGCACCGGGCGTGGCAGCTTGGGGCTGGGACGGAAGCCCCAGCGCAGGGCTATCTGTGGCCCCAGGTCCATGAACGTAGGCAGGGTATCGTCCGAGAGGTGAGCCTCAGGTTCCAAGGCCGAGCGGATGTCGTGGCTGTGCATCGCCAGCTCGCTGATACGCAGGTCGATGAAACGCCTGACAGGGAAGAAGGATGCGGGGTGGTAGCAGGTAGTCTCCCACTGGTCTCCAGTCACCTCGGCGAAAAGCCTGTTGAGGCGAGCGTTGCGGTCGCAGAACTGGGGTAGAACGTCATCACCTAGGGACTCCCGCAGCGCTATCGAGCCTCGGGCGATGCCCTCGTTGCTCTGCACCGGGTCACCCTTGCCGGGTTCCGGCCTGCCCGGAGTAGGCGACGAGTCGCCCTGCAGGCCGCGCGTCACCGAATCGTGATAGAAGTCAGCCCCGCCCGCTAGGTGCGCCACCACGTCGCGCACTTCCCAGCGATCGCAAGCGCTTGGTCGATGCCATGCATCGGGCGAGAGTCCCGCTAGATATTGGGCCAAGCGGTCCCCCTCAGCCTGCACTACTTCAAGCCGCCGCTCCACTGACTCCATGGTTCCTCCTCCAAAGAAAGAGGTTGAATTGCCCGATCTCAAGCAACGCCGACACCGGTAGCAAGTGATCGAAGGACCAGAAAGGCCTTCGCCTAGCCACCGCCTATAGCAGGGAGAAAGTGTATCTCGCTGTTTTCCTGCACCTTCTCCAAGAGCCCCAAGTAGGAGGTCTCGCCATCAACCACCACTGCCATGTTGGGAGCGATGCCGTTCTCGTCACACAAGAAATCAATGATGCCTGGGTAGGTGTTCTCCAAGCTGTGAATCACTTGGCGCACTGTAGTCCCAGCGGCCTGCACTTGGGCTTGACCGAGGGTCAAGCCCTGCAACCGCCTCGGAATCCAGACTTCAGCCACGAGGTCTCTCGCACCCTCGCCCTCTCCTCTCATTTCGAAGAGAGGGCGAGCCGGCTCCCATCCTATGCAGCGCCATTGGTCGCCACAGCGGCCTGCACCCTAGCTGGGGACATGGGAAGCTCGTTCATGCGGGACCCGATGGCTTGGGCGATGGCGTTGGAGATGGCTGCCATGGGCGGACAGATGCTGACCTCTCCCACACCGCGTACACCGAAGGGGTGGTTGGGGTTGGCCACCTCCACTATCACCGTGTCGATCATCGGCAAGTCCAGCGAAGTGGGCATGCGATAGTCCAAGAAGCTGGCGTTCATCATCCTACCTTGGTCGTTGAAGCAGTACTCCTCGTTCAACGCCCAGCCGATGCCCTGCACGACCCCACCTTGAACCTGGCCCTCGACGTAGGTGGGGTGGATCGCCTTGCCTGCGTCCTGTATCGCGGTGCAACGCAGGATGTAGACCTTACCGGTGTCGCGGTCAACCTCTACATCCACAATCACGGTGCAGAAGGCGTTGCCCGGACCAGGCGGGTTCACGTTGCCCCGCCCGATGATGGGCCCGCCGGTGCCTATCAGCCGCGGGGCCAACTCCTTGAAAGTCATGCGCAAGGCGGGGTCCGAGCTGTGCTGAAGCACACCGTCGTTGTATTCCACGTTGTCCGCGTCCACCTCCCATATACGGGCGGCGCGGGCGATCATCTGCCGCTTCACATCCTGGGCCGCTTCGTAGGAGGCCCAGCCGGTCTTGAAGGTGGTGCTGCTGCCACCGGCTACTGACGTATAGCCAATGCTATCGGTATCCGCCACCTGTGGGTGTACGTCTTCCGCCGATATGCCCAAAACCTCTGCCAACTGCATTGACGCCGTGGTGCGGGTGCCTCCCACGTCGACCGAGCCCTCTATGAGGTTCACCGTGCCATCGGGGTTGACGACGGCCACGGCCGCCGAGGGCCCGCTGGCGTTAAACCAGAAGCCGGAGGCGACCCCACGTCCGCGGTTGGCCCCTTCCAAGGGCGTCTTATAGTGGTCGTGGTCCAAGGCTGCCTGCAAGTTCTCCACGTTGCCGATACGAGCGAACACCGGTCCGGTCACCTGTCGAGTCCCCTCCTTGGCCGCGTTGAGCAGTCGGAACTCTAGAGGGTCCACGTTCAGCTTCTCGCACAGCATGTCCACCGTCGTCTCCATGGCAAATGCAGCTGCCGGAGAACCTGGGGCACGGTAGGCTGCCGACTTGGGCTTGTTCACCACCACGTCATAGCCTTCCAAGTAACCGTTGGCTATGTCGTACGGGGCCACCATGCAGCGGATGCCCGCAGACATGGGAGAGCCAGGGAAGGCCCCTGCCTCGTATATCAAGCTGGACGAAACGGCAGTAATGCGCCCGTCCTTGGTGGCGCCCAGCTTCACCTTGATATGGGTGCCGGATGTCGGGCCCGTGGCCTCGAACACCTCGGTGCGGCTCATGGTCAGCTTCACCGGGACCCCGCCCGAATCACGGGAGAGCACCGCAGCCACAGGTTCCAGGTAGACGATGGTCTTGCCTCCGAATCCGCCGCCTATCTCCATGGGTATGGCGGTGACGCGGGAGACGGGGAGGCCAAGGATGGTGGCCGTCTGGTCCCGCACCATAAAGTGCCCCTGGCTGCTGGACCATACCGTGATGTGGCCGTCGGGGTGCCACTGAGCAGTGGCGGAATGGGGCTCGATATACCCTTGATGCACCGCGGCGGTGTGAGTCTCATGCTCCACAATCTCGTCAGCTTGGCGGAAGCCTTCCTCAACGTCGCCCAAGGTAAACTCGATGTGGCTAGCCACGTTAGTCCCTGATTGTTCCTCGTCGTCACCGCGGAAGACGCCAGCCCGGATAGTAGGATTGGTCAGCGTCGCCAATTGTTCGTGCAGGATGGGCGCACCCGGCTTCATGGCGTCGCGAGCGTCCACTAGGGGGGGTAGTACCTCGTACTCAACCTCTATGAGGTTCATGGCCTCTTCGGCGATCTCCGGAGTGGAGGCGGCCACCGCGGCCACGGCTTGGCCTATGTACAACACCTTGTCGTGGGCCAAGCAGTTGTTGCTGAGGAACTTGAAGTTCACCATGGCCCCTTCACCCAAGTCGGCCATCTGGCCGGAGAACTGGGGGAAGTCGGCCGAGGTCGCCACTGCCCGCACACCGGGCAGGGCCTTGGCTTTGTCGGTGTTGATCGAGACGATGCGGGCGTGGGCATGAGGACTGCGCAACACCCTGCCCTGCAACAAACCGGCGGGATGCACATCGGCGCTATAGTGGGCCCTGCCAGTCACCTTGTCTTGTGCATCGTGACGGGTGGGCCTAGTACCCACCACCTTGTACTCCTGTTGGGAAAGGACAATGTTGGGCGCATAGTCCACCATTTCCGACCTCCATACACTGATGTGCTAGTGACATACAAAAGTTCGCTGGCGCTGCGGCCAGCCCCGCCTAGGTTATCACAAATAGGCCGATATGTAAGCTGGGGGGCTTATCGGATTCGCCCCCGGCCAGCCACTTCCCACACCTCTTCCAGCCTGCCATGACGCAGAGCAAAGAGGTGAGAGTGGAGATGAACAGTAGTATCGTTATGACCCGACACCAGTTCCACTTTGTCGCCGGGCCTGAGTTGTTGGCTGTCACTGTCCGTCAGGTTCACGCTCAGGTGCTCGTCGGACACGCTGCGTACCTGCACACCCGGCATCCCGACTATCTCCGGAGGCCACTGGTCGGTGGAGACTCCCTTCATGCCACAGTCCAGCACGGCCCGGTCGGGAGCGGCGCGGCTCACCACAGTAGTAAGGATGGTGCCCGCCACCTGAAAGTCGTCCATCACCCGACGGTAGGAGGCGTCCATGAACACGTATGAGCCAGCCTGTACCTCGGTGATGCCAGGGTAGTCGCCAGTGATGTTGTAGGTGCCGGTGCCGCCAGAACTGACGATTTCGCACGTCATGCCCTCGCGCCGGATGGCCTCGGCGGTGTCCACCACCTGCTCCATGGCTTGCCGTGCCCGCAGCGTCTTGTCCTCGCGGTCGGCAACTGCCTGAAGGTGCCCCTCATACCCGCAGATACCTCGCAGTTCCAAGCTGGGTGAGCGAGATACCACCCGCGCCAATTCCACCCCAGGCTCCCCTGGGTTGACGCCACATCGGTTCTGCCCGCAGTTTATGTCCACCAGTATGCCCAAGGTCGTGCCAGCAGCCACGGCCGCCTCGGAGAGACCGGCTATGTTCACTGCATCGTCCACCGTCACGAGCAAATTCGTCCGCTGGGCCAACTGCACCAGTCGTTGAATTTTCGCCCGCCCCAGCACCTCGTAAGTAATGAGGATATTCTTCACGCCACCGTCGGCCATCGCCTCGGCCTCGCCCAGCTTCTGGCAGCAGACACCCACAGCCCCAGCCTCTATCTGTTTCAGCGCGATGGTGGGGCACTTGTGGTGCTTCATGTGAGGGCGCAGACCGGCAGGCCTGTCGCGGAAGTAGGCCGCCATCTTATCTATGTTGGACTCCATAATTTCGGTGTCCACCAGAAAGGCAGGCGTATCCAGCTCTTCCTTGGGGGTGCCGGGCGTAATCGTGCTCAGTTGCCCTTCCAACATGCATCACCTCGGGCGGATGTCTTGGCTGGCGGCATCATATGGGGACGGCTGTATCGGGTCAAGGCGCGTCTTTCTTTCGGCAGCTATAATGAGGCCAGGATTCACTGAAGCCGGGCACTGAAGACCGGACACCGTAAAGCCCAGCCTCCGCAAAAGATCCGACACCGCGCATCTGGAGGGACACGACATGGCCACAGAACGAACGACGATCAACCCCCAAGGCGTACCCGCCCCCATCGGGGCCTACTCAGCAGTGGTGCAAGCCAACTGCAGCCGCGTGGCCTACCTCGCAGGGCAGGTCGCCCTCAACGCCGAAGGCGAACTGGTGGGCGCAGGCGATGTGGCTGCCCAGACCAAGCAAGTCTTCCAGAACCTAGGAGCGGCCTTGGAGGGCATCGGCGCATCCTTCAGCGACGTGCTGGAGTTCACCAGCTACTTGGTGGGTCGTGAGGCAGTGCAGCCCTTCATCGCAGCCCGCAGCGAGATCTTCCCGACCCTCTTCCCCAACGGCGACTACCCCGCCAACACCCTTCTCGTCATTAGTGGTCTGGTACGCGAGGACCTCCTCGTGGAGGTCAAGGCAGTGGCGGCCCTTCCCTAACCGGTACGACAGGCCGCATCTCCGGCGCAGATTCGGGGCCATTATCCTGCTGCGCCATTACTCGCGGCGAGAACGCTGGATGCCCGCTCGAGCGTGGTTGTGTCGCATTGGCTAGGCTTCTCTGGCAGAGACGAATGTCGCACATTCCCACGGATGCAGGTTCCCAAGGATGTGGAATCGATATCATCTATCCTTGGGACGACGAGTAGCCTCCAGCCTACTCACTGATTCCAGCCACAATCACGTTGACACCGCCCGTCTCCTCGTCTTAACGTGGAGACCTCATACATGCTATCGCTGAGAGCCCCAGTCTCGTTTGCCCCCACTTCTATTTTTGGAGGTAAGCCATGAGCCAGGCCATCTCAGACCGTTACGGACTACCCCTAAGCACTTCCTCTCCAGTCGCCGCCGAACACTATGTCGAAGCCATCGACGCCATCATCTCCCAGACTTATGGAGCAGGACGCGATTTGGGCATGGCTGTCGGGGCCGACGACGGGTTCGCCTTGGGTCACGCCACCCTCGCCTTGGCCAGCATGTTCGGCTACGACCCCGCGAAGGCGAAGGGCCACTTGGCCGAAACCCACGCTCGGGCCAAAGGCATTTCCCGCAGGGAGGAGCACCAGATCGCCATCATCGACACCTGGATCAACGGGAACAGCCCTCGCGCCTTGGAACTCATACGTGAGCACCTCAAAGACTTCCCCCGCGACATCGTGCTGCTGCGTTTGGCCCAGCGTCTGTTCGTCGCCGGGTGCAGTGGCAGCGGGGTGGCCCACTATCCCCCTGACTTCTACGCCATGATGAAGGGTATAGCATCGGACTACGGCGACGACTGGGCCTTCCAAGGGCAGTTTGCTTGGGCCACCCACGAGGTGGGCATGCTGGACGAGGGCCTACGCCTTGCCCAGCGTTCCTTGGAGTTGCGCCCCACCAACGCCGTGGCCGCCCATTCTGTGGCCCACGTCTTCTACGAGCGGGCCGACCACTCATCGGGTGCCGACTTCCTCGGCGAATGGCTCAAGGGCTACGACCGCCGCATCGCTTACCATGTGCATCTGTCGTGGCACCAAGCCCTGTTCCAGCTAGGCATGGGCCGCTACCAACAGGTGGCTGCCCTCTATGAGAACGACATTCGCCCATCGGTGACGGCCTGCGACGCCAATTCACTGGCCGACAGCGCCTCCCTGATGTGGCGCTGGTTCCTCTATACCGGCAGCTACTCCCCCTTCCCATGGGCCGAGGTGCGCGACCAAGCCGACGCCGCAGTGCAGAACCCAGGACTGCCCTTCCGCGACGGGCATGCCGCCATGGCCTTCGCCGCCGCCGGAGACCAAGACGGCGTTGCCCGCGTCGTCGAGGGATGGCGCGCCATGGCCAACAACGGCAACGCCCTAGCCGCCGAGGCGGCCCTCCCCCTCATGGAAGGCATCAGCGCCTTCGCCCAAGGCGACTACGCCCAATCCGCCGCCCTCCTGAAAGGTGTCCAACCCCAGCTGCCCCGCATCGGAGGCAGCCACGCCCAGCACGAGGTCTTCGAGGACACCCTCCTCGAGGCCTACCTCCGTGCCGAGCAGTACGACGACGCCCAAGCCCTTCTACAAGCCCGCCTGTCCCGCCGCGCCTCAGTCCGCGACGAGTTCTGGCTGGGCCGAGCCCAAGCCGCCACCAGCCAGCCGGCCGCATCCAACACGCTGACGAAAGTCAAGCAGCGCTGGCAGACGGCGGACGCCGACAGTCCGGAGGTGGTGGTGGTGGAGAGGTTGGTGAGCAGTTAGGAATCCAACGCATGACCACTCGATGCCTCACCCACGAAGCGTCGATTCGAACTCGATGTCCTACTCAAGAAACCGTCAAGAACGACAAGAGGCCGCCTGACTTACCGAAAAGGGGATAGTTATGCGTTGGACCTAGGACCAACGATCTTCGGTAGCTTTATTGTTGGGTAGCCACGCATCGGAGGATTAGCAGTCGATGACTGACATCGTCGGTATTGGAGCCACGACCCACGTTGTCGAGCAGGGAGCAGACAGAGTCCAAGTCCCGAAGCAAGCCCTTGAGGGTCTGTGTGAACAGATTAAGGTCGATCAGGCCTTCCCTTTGAGGCTAGACCACGATCCTTCTCTGATGCCCCTAGGAAAGATAGTCGATGCCTGGATAGAGCCATACGGCGACGAATTCGCATTATTCCAACGCTCTTACTTAGAGGATTCAATCCGACTAGGGACACACGGGCGCTCCGGCATAACAGTAGTGACGCTTCCTTTTGAGAATGACCCCAGACCATTCGCGAGGACGCCGTACGATCAATTGGAGGATTGTGTCCTCCAGGTGTCGGTGGATTTGGCAAATTTCGATGCCTTGGAGGCCTATACTCAATTTACGCAGGATGTTCTGCTAATAGACGACTCGATCATATGTAGCAAAGGAATAGTTCGACACTCCTTCACACCAGAGCCCCTGATACAACTCGTAGTGACAAACCCGGAGATAACCGTCCCCTTAGCTGTCGGAGTCTGGGTCATTCGTCGGCTCGAGAAATTTGTCCGCTATACGGTGGACGAGACGCTGAGAAAAACTGCGGACGATATCTCAGATGCCCTCAGTGCAAAACTGCAGCGTGTCCTGCAAACTTATTTGCGATATCGCGCAAAGGATGATCGAGCAATTACAACTGAGGTCGTAATACCTAGCAACGTAACATTAAACCTTTTGGTAAAGACAACGGTAGGCGAGGCGTTCCCTACGCTGGAGCTGAAAGGTCTTGTTACCGAAATGGAAAAGTACGGCGACGTATTGCAGAATGCGAACACCGCCACGTTTGAGAAGGTTGGAACGGGCCCATGGCAGTTCCTATATGTCACAACTCGTTCGGGTGAAGTGCTAGGGACTCTCCAGTGTTATGAAAGGACCGTCGCGACACTAAAGAACTTCAACAGGGAAGAGAACTTGGAGGAGAGCTAGTAGGACTCCATTGCCAACGAGGGGTGTCATCCTCACGGCCACACCTTCACCCTCTGCTCCCCACCCTCAATCACCACATACGCCGCCGACTGGACATCCACCGCGAACAGGTGCAACTCCTCCCCCTCCGACAGGTCGTACCCCATCTCGCGGCGCACGGCTTCCAAGAATGTGCGCCGGGTCTCCGGAGACTGTACGTCCTCGGCCCGGCCGTACATCTTGACCTCGCCCTCGGTGCCGTCCTTATTGCTGACGATGGTCTGCACTGTGATGCGCGGATCCCGCAGTAGGTCGAGGGCTTTGCGGGAGCGCCAGCTCATTCCAAGGTACAGCACCCCGTCGACTATCAGAGGCTCGACGGGAGAAATGCGGGGCCAGCCGTTGCGTCGCAGAGTGCCGATCAGCACGAAGCCGTGACGTTGGAACCTCTCCTCGGCCAAGCTAGCCAAGTCCAGGGCAGACTGTTTGAACTGGCTCCAGTTCATCACCGGCCTCCATCAGCCTCATGTAACGCTCCATCAAGAGCCGGACCCATGACAACAACCTGTTGCGCCATCTACCCCATTGGCCCTACCCTCGATATACGGGAGGGGATTACCCCCTCAAGGTTCCCGGAACCCCCCTTTTGGCGCATCCCAAGAGGTCCAGTCTCGCAGAGTAACTAAACCATGCGACCTCAGCGAACTCTCTAGCCTGGCGGAGGAAATGAACGAAAAATGGTCGAGAGAAACAATTTTCGCATACGGCGACAAGCACAGAACCATGCGGCCACTCTCCCGCCCTCAAAATCATAGCTGGCCCCTAGCTGTGACGAAAGGTATGATTGAGGCCAATGAGACCACTTCCAGCTACGGAACAACATTTTGCGGATACGAAGGTGGCCGCCGTTCAGCTACGGAGTGGCGGCCACCCGCACCAGTTGCTCAGCTACAAAACGACCCAACATCACCTGCTCCAAAGCGGCTTTGGCCGCTAAATCGGGGCGCGCCTCTGGTGCCAACCTGCCTGTTGCTCGTAGGCGTGGGCTACTCGGAGCAGCAGCCCGTCCTCGAAGGGGCGTCCTGCCAGTTGGAGGCCTACGGGCAGGTCTTTGCCCTCTACGCTGGCGAAGCCGCAGGGGACCGACAGGGCAGGCACGTTGGCTAGATTGAAGACGCCCGTGAGGCTCCGCCGGCCGGCCATGCGCTGCACGGCCTGATCCTTGTTCTCCAAGCCCGCTTGGGTCGGGATGATGGGCGCGGGCTCCGAGGAGCTGGGCAGGGCCAGCACATCGAACCGCTGCAGCAGGTCGAGGGTCGCTTGGCGAATCAGGTCGCGCATCTTCTGGGCGCGGTAGTAGAGTTGGGCTGGCAGCAGCGCCCCCGTGAGGAAGTCGATCTGCACGTTGCGGTCGTAGTCGCCGACGCGCGTCCTGATCCACTCGTGGTGCAGCGAGGCGCTCTCCACCGCCAGTATGGCGCGTGTGACAGCAGCAGCCCGGTCCATGAGAGGGATGCTAACTTCTTCCAAGGTTGCCCCCATCTCGCCCAGAGAGGCCACCGCGGACGACACGAGAGTCTTGACCTGCGGGTTGATGTAGTCGGCATCAATGGCATCCCGCAGCACGCCGACCCGCACGCCCCGCAAGTCCCCTTGGCCCAGCATGGCGCGATAGTCGGGCACAGCCACACTCGCTGAGTGGGGGTCGAGAGGGTCGTGGCCAGCTATGGCCTGCAGGGTCAGGGCGCAATCTTCCACGGTGCGGGAGAGGGGGCCACCGATGTCCATGGACCAAGAAGCCCCCAGCATGCCGTAACGACTCACAAGCCCCCATGTGGGCCGGATGCCCACCAGCCCGCAGTTGTTGGCGGGGTTGCGTATGGAGCCGCCCGTGTCCTCGCCAAGAGACGTGGCGCACAGGAAGGCGGCCGTAGCGGCGCCCGACCCGCTGCTAGAGGTGCCGGGGTGCCGTGCCAAGTCCCACGGATTGTGCGGTTGGCCATAGGGATGATGTATGCTGTTACCGGTGGCAAACTCGCTCATGTTGAGCTTGCCCAACAGGATTCCGCCCGCCTGACGCAGCCGGCCGACCACAGTAGCATCTTCCTCGGGCACAAAGGCGGACAGGATGACGGAGCCCCCAGTGGTCAGCAGGTCCTTGGTCCAGAACTGGTCTTTGACGGCGAATGGCACACCGTGAAGCGGCCCAAGGGACTCGCCCCTAGCGATGGCATCCTCCGCTTGGCGGGCCGACGCCAAGGCCTCGTCACCGCACACAGTGATGTAACTGTTGAGTTGGCCGTCGATGGCCTCGATGCGGTCTAAGTAGGCTTGGGTGGCCTCCACGGGAGAGACCTCTCTGCGCCGGATGCTCTCGGCGAGAGCAGACGCCGATAGGAAGGGGATTTCGCTCGGACTCATGGCGACTCCTCTCTCCAGCTCCTCAGGTGAGGTGGCACCACTGGCAGGGGCTCCACCTGCGCCAGTTCGGGCAAGTCGACCCCTTCGATGAGTTCACGCAGAGCGTTGATGTTGTGAGTCACCTCGGTAAGCAGCGGCTCTTGCATCTCAATGCCCACCGCCAGCCCAAGACACCTCACATCGTCGGGTGATAGGTCTGCCATCGCCCCTCCTCGTTCAGAGATTGGCACCCAGATGATAACACCTTGTCAGCATGGGGTTGATTACTCCGATACTGACGCGAACACGCGGTAGAACTACTGTGAGGCTGGAGAGGTGGGTTGTCCTGACGGGACGACCTTTAGCGGCAGCGTCTTCACCTCCACGCCGTCGAGGAGCCAGGAGACCGAGTAGTCGCCGTACTTGGCAAAGGTCAGACCCTGCAACGCCAAGGCTACGCGCTGGGTCCGGTAACTGTAGCCGGACTGGGGAGCTTCCATCGAAACGTCCAGCTTGATCGACGGCATGACAGGTACACCATCGGCATCGACAATATGGATGCCGATCTGCTTCCGGCCGCTCTGGGTCTCAGCCCTAGTGAAGGTGAACCCAGCCACCGCATACATCAGGTGGTGCTTGGCAGGCACCTCTGCAGCGTGAATGGTGTCCAACCCCACTCCGACGGCCGTGAGCTTAGGCCCCGTCGTATCAGCGTAGTCACAGAGAAAGGCGAAAGTGACTTCCATACTAGGTTGAGTGGTGCGTCATTGCCAGGCGCACGTTGTGAACAGGAGTCTCGGTCACGGCTTCAATTGCCTCAAGGAGGTTGGCTTCCAACTCTTCCATCGTCTCGCCTTGACTCGCACACCCCGGTAGATCCAATACTTCAGCCCAGTACCCACCTTCATCAATGGCTTCGTGGACGCTCACTGTGTAGAACCGTGGAATAGTAGACACCGTGCTCCTCCTACAGGACCTCATGAAACTGCCGCGCGGTTATTCCAGCCTGCCTTATCAGGTATCGCAAAAGACCTGTCTTCAGGACACCATGCGGTATAGAGAGATTCCGTCCGTTCATGTTGACCACCCGGTGGCTTCCCTTGCCTCGTCGTTCTACGCCTCCTAGTCTCACGAAGGCCCGTACGGCTTCTTCTTGGCGTATGTCCCTAAGGGAGGGGCTCATTCCACCGTAGTGGGTTCCTACATCTAGTACCACAAAGACAATAAGCCATGTACAATCCCGACTCCGCTCGCCCATCTACGTGACAGGTCTCATCATAGCATCGTTGGCCGCTCGCGGTATCGCCAATCTTCACAAACGCCCTTCCACACGCCTTCTCAGCCCCCGTATCCACCACCTCAACGCGGTGTTCGACCAACCACCGAGCACGGAGACGGACATCATGCGGTAAACCCACCCGCGGGAGACTCGCGACGGGCAGTCAGGAACGAGCCATTGGGTGTTGTCAGCAAGTTTCACGAGCGTAGCCAGCCCCATCAGCAGAGGCCAAGCCACTGCCAGTCTCAGACGGAAACATCGGCGTGGCAGGGCCAACAGGTACTCTTCGGCACACTGGTAGTGGTCCAAGGCCAATCGCAGGTTTTCGGCCAGCACAGGCCTCGCCTTGGATTCGACGGCTGAACTTAGCAGGTCGGCTGGTTCAAGGCCGACGGACTCCAACTGGTCTTGAGGAAGGTAGCAGCGGCCGTTTCGGAGGTCGCGAGGGATGTCTCTTAGCACGTTGGTCATCTGGAGTGCCTTGCCAAAGCGCACACCGAGCTGAGACATGTGGGACGCATCCCAGTGCCCCATGTGCCCGAGTGCAGGCTGGCGTGAGATGCTGATGGCAGTCCAGAACTCGCCGACGCAGCCCGCTACGCCGTACACATACGTGTCCAGCTGGGCCGCGTTCTGCACAGCCCTGATTTCACCCGACACGCGAGGGGCCAAGTCGGTCAGGTCCATTTCCATGCCCTGAGTGAGGCTGACCACCACTGCGCGCACAAGCTCTCTGTCGTGAGAGTCCAGCGCTTCCAGCATGCAGAAGGCTTGGGGTAGCGACGCAAGCATGACCCGCTCGGCTTGCATCTCATCACCCCGCGGTACCTCGTCGACGATGGCGCTGACTCCCTGCGCCGCGGCTCCTTCCACCAGCCTGCGGAAGTCCAGCAGCGCAGGAAGGCGCTTATCCGGAGGAAGCAGTGGCGTGTCAGCCAGCGTATCGGCGGCCCTAGCCAGCAAGTAGGCCAAGCCGACAGGCTCCCGCATCCCCGACGGGAGTACCCGCAGGGTGAGGTAGAAGGCACGCGACACGTCCCGTAGCACCGGCCCGAGAAGGCGCTGCAGGTCGGCCTTTCCGACAGGGGGAAGGTTTTCGACGGCGCCAGGAGTAGAAAAGCGCGGCGTCACCAGCGGTCCTCGTTTCCGGATAGGTTGTGCCGTTAGTCAACATATACGACGCGTCGAATGTAGGCGGGCACGGGAACGGGTGTCAAACCGCAGGTCAATTCGCTGTGTGCGGAAGGGGTCCTAGATTTCCGTCCACGAGGATATTGCACGGCCGCCGTCAGTCCAGCGAAGGCCGGATACAGGAAGCATGGCTGAGGGACGGCGGCTTGTAATATCGGTCACCTCCACTCCCATCCCAACCTTCCCCCCCTTTCCCCTTCAAGGGGGGAAGGGGGGTTGCAAGTGCTCCGGACGCAGCAGTTCCCGGTAAAGTGGCGGCTACGCCTGCCACTGCGCGTAGGATATAATGCATGTGTGCATCTCCGGCGTGGCTTGGGGGCACCGAAGATTCTAGGTATCAAAAGGGAAGTGTATGAGCAAGTTCCTGGACCGGCTGGACAGACTCGCCCGTGGGCCTTCAACCCCCATGGGCTTTGGAGCGTCCACTCGGGTTGAGAAGCTGCCAGCCATGGGCCTCTTGGCGTCGGTCACTCAAGAGCAAGCCGCGAGTGGGGCCGTGTCCTCCAGCGGTGTGGACGGGTTCCTCATAAGAGGGGCCGTTGGCGAGGGTCAGCTAAGCGGTCTGGTAGCGCAGGTGGGCGACCTGCCTTGGGGCATCGAAGTGGACGGGCTCAGCGAAGGGTCGGCGTCGGGCTACTCGGAGCAGGGGGCCGACTTCTTCCGGTTCGGGGCCAGCGGAGTAGAGGTCGGGGCGCTTTCGGAAGAGGAGCCGGCCTACTTGTTATCGCTGCCTCTCGACTCGGAAGAACGCGTCCTGCGGGCCATTGAGGACCTACCAGTCGATGGCATCGTGCTCTCGGTAGATGCGAACAACCTGCCCTTGGACCTCTCCCAGCTGATGTCCTTGAGCGCAGTGCGTTGCATGTTCAATAAGTACCTGCTGGTGGAGTTGCCCGGCGTCGTAGGGGCAGGAGAGCTTCGGGGTCTGCGCGACATCGGCGTG
Source organism: Dehalococcoidia bacterium (assembly GCA_965263155.1). GTDB lineage: Bacteria > Chloroflexota > Dehalococcoidia > Lucifugimonadales > JAAXIE01 > JAAXIE01. Next base: position 2,853,524 of record OZ253586.1, on the reverse strand, counting down.
GACGCAGTGATACTGGACGTGAGCGCAGTGGGCGCGGAGGCCCTAGCTGAATTCCAAGAGAACCTGCTGAACCTGCCCCGGCAGCGCAAGCCTCGCGCCGGCAAGGCCGATGCCATGCTGCCACGCAACACTTTCCACCCGCCAGCAACCCGTCGCCAAGATGACGACGATGACGATGATGACGACGAGTAGCCATCACTAAATCTAGCCATCGTTACTAAGCGCCTGAAACCAGGAGGACCGCTTGGACAAGATCGCCATAGTGGGGACCGGCCTAATCGGTACTTCGCTGGGGCTGGCTATCCGGCAGAACATGCCCAAGGCCGCCACAGTGGTGGGCACCGACCGCGACCGGGGTAACTCCAGCGAGGCCCAGAAGATGGGCGCACTTGACAAAGTGGAGAACTCCCTCCGCAGCGCAGTGGAGGGGGCCGACATAGTGGTGGTCGCCACACCAGTGGCGACCATCCGCGACGTGTTCGATGCCATCTCTCCCTACCTTGCCGAGGGCTGTCTCGTCACCGACACGGGAAGCTCCAAGGCAGAGGTTATGCGCTGGGCTGAGGAGAGCCTCCCCAAACATGTCAGCTTCGTCGGTGGCCACCCCATGGCAGGTAAGGAAACCGCCGGACCCAAGAACGCCGAAGGCAACCTCTTCCGCAACAAGACCTACTGCGTGATTCCCGCGCCCCGCGCTCGCGCCGATGCGGTCAATACCTTGGTGAAAATCGTAGAGACAATAGGCGCGCGCCACTACTTCATCGATGCCGCGGAACACGACAGCTTTGTGGCCGCTGTCAGCCACCTTCCCGCCCTGCTCTCGGTTGCGCTGGTGCGCACCACTTCCCAGAGCCCCTCTTGGGCCGACATCGCCAAGGTAGCTTCTACGGGATACCGCGACATCACCCGGCTGGCTTCCGGCGACCCCATCATGCACCGCGACATCTGTGCCACCAACTCAGAGCTCATCGTCTCATGGATTGACTCTTTTATGTACGAGCTCTACGACATGCGTCAGCGGATCCTCATGGCAGGAAATGGCGACCCCAAAGCCATCGAGGAGGTCCTTAGCGACGCCCTCTATCGACGCCAGCAATGGATTACAGGTAGCGTAACCCCCGGCACCAACCTGCTGGATGCCCGCGAGCCTCTGCCCACCTTCGGAGACAACATGGGACAACTGCTCCTCGGTTCACGCCTTATGGAGCACCAGAAGCGGCTCATGGAAGGATGGGGCCGGAGCCGCCGCGAACAAGACGAGGAAAACAAGAAGAAGTAGTCCCGGAACAAGCACCAAAGCAAGAACCGGAGGAGGCCACCCAATGGAGCGGGTTGTCCGGAGGCCCGCCAAGCTGGCGGGGGTGGTCACACCACCAGGAGACAAGTCCATATCCCACCGCTCCCTGATGCTGAACAGCATGGCTGCGGGAGAGGCCCACGTCTCCGGCTTGGGGCGTGGCGAGGATGTGGTCTCCACCATGAGGTGCATGGAGAAGCTGGGAGCCACCTTTGAAGAGACCGGCAGCCCCGGCTCGGTGCGCATCCGCGGCTTGGGCCCTGCCCTCAACGAGCCTGAAGACATCTTGGACACTGGCAACAGCGGCACCTCCATGCGCCTGCTGGGTGGCCTCGTCGCTGGCCAGAGCTTCCTCACGGTGTTGACCGGCGATGCATCTCTGCGCTCCCGTCCTATGGGGCGCATCGTGCAGCCGTTGCAGACTATGGGCGCCAGAATCTCCGGGAGGAATGGCGATACCCTAGCCCCCCTCGCCATCAGCGGAGGCGATCTAAAGGGCATTGAGTACACCATGCCAGTGGCCAGCGCCCAAGTGAAGTCGGCCCTGCTGCTGGCGGGCCTGTCCGCCTCGGCACCGACCGTGCTGCACCAGCCCGCCCTCTCCCGGGACCACACAGAGCGGATGCTGCGGGCCATGGGTGCTACCATCGAGGAGGACGGCCTCACCCTCACGCTCCACCCGGCCAGCCTGCATCCGGTGGACGTGACAGTCCCCTCCGACATCAGTAGCGCCGCCTTCTGGCTGGTAGCGGCATGCTGCCACCCCGACGCAGACGTGACCGTGGCTGGTGTGGGCATCAATCCCTCTCGCACGGGAATCCTTGAAGCCTTGGAGGCCATGGGGGCCGACATCACTCTCGAAAATCAGCGGGAAGAGGGCGGCGAACCCGTGGCTGACCTGCACGTCCGCTCCTGTCAGCTTCACGGCACCGAGATTGGCGGCGACTTGATTCCCCGTCTGATAGACGAGATTCCGGTGCTGGCAGTAGCAGCCTGCTTCGCCGACAGCCCCACCATCATAAGGAACGCCGAAGAGCTACGAGTCAAAGAGTCCGACCGGTTGGCAGCGACGGTCCATGTGTTATCCCGTCTAGGGGCGCGTGTGGAGGAGCAGCCCGACGGTATGGTAGTCCACGGCGGTGGTCGGCTGATTGGGGCCACGGTCTCCAGCCAAGGTGACCACCGTCTGGCCATGGCCATGGCAGCCGCAGGGCTGGTTTCCGATGGCGAGGTCAGGGTGGAGCAAGCCGAATCCGCCTCCGTCTCTTATCCCTCCTTCTGGGAGCACTTGGACTCCCTGACGGGCGACGCCCCCCTCTAGGGCCCATGGCTTCACCGCCGCCCTTGCTGGTCATCATCTCCGGTCCCTCGGGAGTGGGTAAGGACGCGGTGGTACATGGACTCAAGCAGCTGGGGCATCCTTGGCACTTCCCGTTAACGGCCACCACCAGACCTCCCCGTGGCTCGGAGGTCGACGGCGTCGACTACATTTTTATGACTCAAACCCAGTTCGCCGACCTCTTGGCACAAGACGAGCTTCTGGAACATGCCGAAGTCTACGGACATCGCTACGGGGTGCCGCGACGGCCGGTATCGGAAGCCCTCGGCCGCGGGGAAACAGTCGTGCTGAAAGTCGACGTCCAAGGCACGGCCACCATCAAGGGGCTGGCGCCCGAAGCGGTCTCCATCATGATTGCGCCCACCTCCGTCGATGAGCTGCGAGGCAGGTTGGTGCGCCGCGGTACCGAGGAGGGCCCAGATTTGGAGAGGCGCCTAGCAGCAGCCGCTGCCGAACTGCAACGTAGCAATATATTCGACCACCAAGTACTGAACGCAGATGGCAGGCTTGATGAGGCCGTGGCCTCCGTCGAGGCGATCATAGAAGAGGAGCAGCACCGCCAGCCCCGGCGCATGCGCCTATAGGCACCTACGACCCACGCAGCCGCCTACAATCCCTTTTTTGTGCGCAAACAATACGGAAGGCCCCCCGGCGGTGTACAACCGGAGGGCCTTTTTTGTCCGCGAGTTCGGACGGGCGACGCTAGTCCGCGGTGGCGGCCGCTGCGGTCTCCTTCTTGATTATGTCGCGGTCGAGACCGAAGTAGTTGATGACGTTGCCCGCGAGGATGCGGTAGGACTCGTTGCTGGGGACGTTGGCGTAGATTTTCTCCACCAAAGGCAAAGTGTTGGGGTACTCGCACTCGATGTGGGGGAAGTCGGTGGCGAACATGATGTGGTCTATCCCCACATGATGCCTTAGCTCCACGGCCACATGCTCATACTGTACGCTGAACGAGACATGGTCGTTAACGTACTCGCTGGGCTTCCTCTTCAGAGGCTGAAAGCCTAGAAGCTCTTGGGCCCAACCCACGTGGCGGTCGTACCACAGGTCGGCGTGCTCCAACCAGAAGGGCACCCACCCCAAGCGCGTCTCGGCAAAGTACATCTGCAGCGTGGGGAAGCGGTCGAACACGCCCGACATCACCATCTGGGTCACGGAGACGGCGGGACGCAGTCCAAAGTTGGTGATCCACTCCAGCAGCGGACGACGCACCTTGGCCATGATGGCAGGGTCCTCGTTGGGGTAGCGGAAGGTCGGCTGGTTGGCCCGCTTGCCCGTATTGTTGAAGGCCACATGGCAGGTAATGGGCATCTGCATGTCGACGACTGCAGCCCAGAACTTGTCATCCTCAGGCGTTGGATAGTTGTTGGCACTGGGCAGGGTGCCCAACATGACGCCCTTGAGGCCCAGCTTGGCGCAATGCTCCATCTCTTCGATGCAGTCGTCGACGCTGGTCCAAGGCAGCACGCCCATGCCGATCAGACGCTCGCGGTTGACGCTGCAATACTCCTCGCCCAGCCAGTCGTTGTAAGCGCGTACCATGGCCTTGTACGGCTCATCATGGGTGATGTTACGCCACAGGACAGGCCCCGCCACCATGTTGGGGTAGAGTACCTCAGCCGCTAGGCCGTCAGTGTCCTGCTCGCTTAGCCTCTGCTCCGCCGAACCGGTGCCCGCAGCGTCCTCCACCTTCGTGCCGACCGGGGACCAATCGCCGGAAGAGCGCCCAGCCCGCAGGTCGATGAAGTTCTGCTCCAGCAGCGGCTGGCCCTCAATGAGCAGGCCGTCGGCGCCATCGGGCAGGGTGATGCTGCGCGGAGCGCGGTCACGGTACTTGGCAGGCACACGGTGCACCCACCGCTCGGGCTTCACCTCTAGATGACCATCGGCGGATATCGGCTTGAAGTCCAAAGCCATAGTCATTTCCTCCTGTTTCGTTAGAGCAGGCCCATGAGCCTTGTTGCTAGGAATGTACCACACGACACGCCTGTAGCCAACGGCTTGCCCGTGGCGGCTGCTTAAAGTACCATCCTGCTGCCGTTACCAACGACAATTCCGTCGCGCTCTAGGCAGAAAGAGGGCATGTCATGGAGAAGCTGCCTCCCAATATGGAGGACTACGAGGCTACACGGCGCAACTTCCGCTTGGACGTGCCGGAGCACTTCAACTTCGGTCTGGATGTAATGGACCGCTGGGCCGAGGACCGCACCAAGCTGGCCCTCATTTCCGTAAGCCCCGATGGCCAGCAGGCCGAGAAGCACACCTTCTGGGAACTGAAGGTCGCCTCCAACCGGTTCGCCAATGTACTCCGGGAGTTGGGCGTGGGCAAGGGCGACCGGGTGCTGATCATGCTCCCACGCATTGCCCAGTGGTACGTCGCCATCCTGGGAATGATCAAGCTTGGTGTAGTGCCCATGCCTGCCACCACTCTCTGCACCCCAAGGGACATCGAATACCGGGTGAACGAGGCCGAAGCCGTCGCCCTGATCACCGACACCGAGAACGCCCACAAGGCGGAAGAAGCAGCGGGAGCCTGCCCGTCTCTGAAGCACCTCATCGTCGCCGACGGTGAGAGGCGCGGTTGGATAGTGTGGGACAGGGAGGTCGCCGCCGCATCCCCACGGCTCGACGACGTCGAGCGTACCCGCAGCGACGATCCGATGCTGGTCTACTTTACGTCGGGCACCGTTGGCTACCCCAAGATGGTTCTCCACACCCAAGCCTCCTATGCCATCGCCCACACTACAACCGCCCGTCTGTGGCAGGACCTGCGTTCCACCGACCTGCACTGGGCTATCTCCGACACCGGCTGGGCCAAGGTGGCGTTTGGCAAGCTCTTCGGCCAATGGACCGAGGGCGCGACCATCCTGCAGCACAACGCCCAAGGCCGCTTCGACGCAGCGCTGACCCTGCGCATACTGGAGAAGCATGGCGTCACCTCCTTCTGCGCCCCACCCACCGCCTTCCGCATGTTGGTGCTAGAAGACCTGAAGGCCTACGACCTGAGCAACCTGCGCCACTGCACCAGCGCAGGCGAGCCTCTTAACCCGGAAGTCATGCGGGTGTGGGAAGATGGCACTGGCCTCACCATTTATGACGGCTACGGCCAGACAGAGACGGTGCTCATAGTAGGCAACTTCCCCTGCCTGCCGGTGAAGGCAGGCTCCATGGGCCGCCCCGTGCCAGGCTACGATATCGCCGTCATCGACGAAGACCTGAACGAAGTGCCCTCCGGCGAGGAGGGCCAGATCGCCTTGAGAGTCAAGCCCGACCGTCCCATCGGTCTGATGAAGGAGTACTGGAAGGGCCCTGAGATGATGGAAGAGGCCTTCCAAGGCGACTGGTACCTCACCGGGGATAAGGCCTTCCAAGACGAGGACGGCTACCTGTGGTTTGTGGGCCGCGCCGACGACGTGATTATCTCGGCAGGCTACCGCATCGGCCCTTTCGAGGTGGAAAGCGCACTGCTGGAGCACCCCGCCGTTGCAGAGTCCGCAGTGGTTGCCAGCCCAGACGAGATACGGGGCAACATCGTCAAGGCCTTCGTCATCCTCAAGCCAGATTATGTCCCCTCCGACGAGTTGACCCTCAGCCTGCAGGAGCATGTACGCAGTACCACTGCCCCTTACAAGTACCCTCGCTCAGTTGAGTTCGTTTCCGAGCTGCCCAAGACCATCAGCGGGAAGATACGCCGCACCGAGCTGCGCCAGCGAGAAGTGGAGCAGGCGGCTGGAGGAAAGCTATGACGACGCCGACGCCCGATCGCCAGACTGTTCTCAGAGACCAAGCCGATGCTGCCGCCGACCGTAACCGATTCGCCTCCAAGGGCGCCATACAGGGCAAAGCCATGACCGATGCTATCGTACAGGCCTCCGGGGCTGGGCCGGGAACCCGGGCGCTGGACGTGGCCTGCGGCTCAGGCGAGCCGACACTAGCATTGGCCCAAGCAGTGCTGCCCGGAGGCACCGTGGTCGCCAGCGACTTGGTGCCCGATTACTTGGAAGCGGTGCTGAAGAGCGCCGCAGACATAGGCCTGACCAACGTTTCGGTGCAGCAGGCCGACGCCGAGAATCTGCCTTTCCCCGATGAGTCCTTCGATGCGGTGACCTGCCGCCTAGGGGTCATGTTCATGGCCGACGCCGAGCAAGCCCTTCGCGAGATGCGGCGCGTTCTTGTCCCAGGAGGCCGCGCCTCCTTCGTGGTCTGGCAGGCTTTGGAGAAGAACCCCTTCCATACGTGCACCCACGGCGTCTTCAGCAAGTACTTGCCTCCACGAGGTCCGGACGCGCCCAGTCCCCACCGCTTCGCCGAGCCGGGGTCTCTGCCAGCCGCGATGGGCCGCGCCGGTTTCCAACGCCTGCATGAAGAGTCGCTGGAACTGCCATGGCCTTGGGCCGGCACCGTGGAAGAGGCTTGGGACGCCGCGTGGCGGCGGCAAGGCTCCTTCCGGAACGCGCTGGACCGCATCGACCCCGCTCTGCGGCCACAGGTCATACAGGAAGGCCACGATGCCGTCCGCCCCTACTACGACGGCGCCACGGTGAACTGGGTGGCCAACATCCATCTGGTGACTGGGGCGGCCTAGCCGAGGAGATCTCCTTGCAATTTCTCGAGTTGGCCGGCATTTCCATACGTCGGCCTCGTTTGACTCCAAACGTGGGCGATGGCTAGACGAGAAACGCTATGGGATCGCGTATTACCAAGCCTACCCGATATCTCTAGTCATCCTGGCTATTCTCAGCAAGCCACGAGATATCCACGCATGGCCGGCCGTCGTCACCGTATCAACTGGCATCGCCACAGGATTCGCGTTTGCCATGGAGTTAAGAGGTAATAGGTAGAATGGTGCTGCTAATACCGTCGACCATCGGAAGAATACGCCAAGAAGGGGTCCAACAAGGCTTAAAGCAAGCCAATCAGAGATGGAAGGCTTGGCTGGAGCGCAAGGAAGCTGCCGAAGCCGCTGCGCTGCCCTTCAACGAACCCTCACCCGTTGACTAACAGGCCACGGACGCTTAATCGCCCCGGTTTCAGACTTGGAAGACCATGGCACTTCCTGCTGGGTCTTCGTTCGCCTTGGGTGTGACGCAAGCATACTTATCGAGCAGACCGCCCCATCATGGGGAAGATGACGTCCCTGAAAGCCTCTACCTCTGGCGTCGGCATGTCGTAGCCGCTCTGCACTGTGTGACAGGGGAAGATGAAGAATCGCTCCACCCCTGCCTCTTCTGCGGCCCTTAAGAGCTGGCGGCCACACTCCTCAGCAGTCCCGAACAACCCCATGGCCTCGCATATCCGTGCCGCCATGTCGTCGGACACTTGCTCCGGTAAGATGTCGTCAGCGATGTCGATGCCTGCCTGCCTCAGCCAATGGAAATTGGCCCTGCTGGGGTAGGCCAACCAAGGCAACCCTGGCCCCAACCAACGCTGTGGCCAACCACGGGCCTCACGGGGGTCGTCAGAGACGGCCATGGAGGTTATGTAGCCCACGGGGAAGTCAGACAGGTCGCGGCCGGCTCGCGCGGCGCCAAGCTCCAAGCATTCCCGCGCTGCCGCTACTGCCTTGGGATGCAGTCCCACCATCAGGAGCACACCGTCGGCGACCTCGCCTGCAAGCTCAACCATCCGGGGCCCAGCAGCGGTCATGAAGACCGGCACCGGGGTATCGGAGAGGTTGCGGATGCGAGTGACGTTCGGCCCGAATTCCAACTCCTCGCCCCGCAGCAGTCGTCGTATGCTGAGCATGGCCTCACGCATGGCGTTCACCGAGGCCCGCGGACGACCGATGGAGCGCACCGCTAGAAAACCGGGGCCGATGGTCAGCTTCACCCGGCCCGGCGCAATCTCCTGTAGGGTGTTGGCCAAGGCCGCCAGCACCATGGGATGGCGCGTCACCGGATTGGAGGTTACCGGGTAGAGGTCCAAAGTCGAAGTGCGCTGACCTGCTAGCGCGAGGGTAACGTAAACATCGCGTCCGCTGTGTTGGTGGTCATGCACCCCTACGCCGTCAAACCCCACCTGCTCACAGCCTAGGATGAAGTCGGCCATACGCGGCACGGGCAACCCCACCGGCACCCTTATGTCAACCCTCAGTGACGGTGGCTGGCTCACGTCAGAGGTCTTAGCAGGAGATATCGGCTAGGACTGCAGGAACTCGAGGACAGTGCTCACGAATTCCTGAGGCTTCTCCAGCTCCGGCACATGCCCACAATTGTCGATAAACTTGAGGCTGGAGCCAGCGAGTGCCTTGTTGTACAGCTCGCCGCAGTTGACAGGGATGATTGCATCCTGCCGACCCCATACAATCAGGCTGGGAATTTTCACCTGCTGCATCAGGAATGGGAGCCGAGGATTGTACATGTAGGGCTTCCAAGTGTAGCGCACCGCTGTCTCGCGGTTCTGGGTCAGGATGGCCTGCACCTCAGGCGGGGGCTCTTGGCCAAAAATCTTTTGATACTCGGGGGATTGCGAGGAGTCGTGGAACAGCTTCTCGACGACCTGTTCAGGGCTAAGAAGGAAGATGTCGGTGATCTCACCCACTTCTGGCTTGATGCCGGCGGGAGACCCAAGAACCAGCTTGTTGAAGCCGTGGGAGCACATAGCCACCAACTCGGAAGCGATCCATCCTCCCATGGAGTGACCCATGAGGTTCACGCCGTCCAAGCCCAAGTCACGCAGGAACCATGTGTAGAAGTGGGCCACATCGGAGATGGTCTCCATCCAGTCGGGACGCTCGGTTTCCCCAAAGCCTGGGTGCGATGGGACCAACACATCGTAGTGCTCCGCAAGGGCATCATGGTATTGCAGCCAGCCCGCATTACCACCGGCGCCGTGCAGCACCAGCAGTGGGGCGCCCTGTCCACCACGATGGAGCTCGGTGCGAACTCCCGCTATCTCAACAAAGTCCCGCGTCCAGCTAGCCATAGACCACTCTCGCTTTTCAGAAATCGCGTTTCGAATCGCGCCAGCGTGGCCCGACCACATGGCCGGGCCACGTCACATTTGCAAGACCTTACGAAACAATCCCGGATAGGCCGGTCACAGCGCCTTGGGGCCGGGCACGGCCTCCTTCAGCCCAGTCGCTCTGCGCGACTGGGGAGGCTACATCTTGACTTCGGTCTCCCAGCCGGACTGGGACATATCCAGCACCACGCCGTCGGGGCCGGTGAACTTGGTCTCGGCATTGCTCGGGCCGGGGCCGAAGCCGAAGAGACCGCCGGTGCCGGGGGTGGCTGTGCGGCTCAGGCGAGCACCGCCTGCCTTGTCCAACTTCTCAGCTGCGGCCTCGATGTCGTCCACTTGGAAGCCGATGTGATGGATGCCATCGTAGTAGCCACCATTGGGGCCGGGGTCCTCGTCGTTGGGGGTCTTGTAGTTGAGAAGGGCCATGTTGATATAGCCGTCGGTGAGGAACACTTGTCCATTTTCGCTCCGCCGCACTTCGGTCATACCGAAGACTTCCTTGTAGAAGTCGGCGAGCTTGCTGGGATTGTCACTGGTCATCGCTATATGCCTGATCTTGGCCATGATGCCTCCTTTTTCCTGTTGCGACCTTTACTCTGCCCATCGTGGTATCAGATGCGGACTTAGTCGGTCCCCACCCAACCCGACTGGGATACGTCCACGATAACCTCAAAGGGGCCCTTGTACTTGGTTTCCACATTCTGCTGCCCTGCACCCATGGTCTGGTCGGCCATAACGCGGGTGCGTCGATCTGCGCCGATGTCATCGAGCTTGGAGCAGATAGCCTCGGCGTCATCCACTTGGAAACCGAAATGATGAAAGCCCGTGAAGCTGAGCCCGTCCTCGCCCATATCGGCAGCCTCTAGGCTCTTGAAGTTGAGGATGGCCAGATTGATGTGCCCATCGCTCAGGTAGTAGCCATCTGCCAAAGGCGAGTCCACGGGGCTGATCTCCTCTAGGTCGAAGACCTCCTTGTAGAACTGAGCTGTCTTGGCCGGGTCGGCAGTGGCGATGGCAATATGCTTGATTCTGGCCACGTATTCCTCCTTCAGAATTATGGACTACGGAGCTAGGAGAATTTGGCCGCTATAGTACGTCCGGCTTGGTAAGGTGTCAAGGAAACAGCCATGCCGACAGGTACGAGGCCTTGAAAACAACGGCACATAATGGCACTATTAACCTATGAGAATCGGCGCTTTCGAGATAAACGAACCTGTGCCAGAGTTGCATCAGCCGCACGCCATCGCTATGGTCCGCCCTTGGGTCGACGTAGGCAGCGTAGGAACCTTGACTCTTCGACGCCTTGAACGCCACTTCGACGCAAAAGAGGTTGGCAAGCTGGCCCGGCCGGGTCACTTCTTTGACTTCACACGCTACCGCCCCACGACCCGCTTTGTAGATGGACAGCGGGTAGTTACCGTACCCAACTCCGCCATCAACTACGCCCAACCGGAGAACGGCCCCGACTTCCTCTTCCTCCACCTGCTGGAGCCGCACGCCATGGGGGAGGATTACACCGAGTCGGTGGTGGAGTTGTTCAAGTTCTTTGGCGTCAGCCGGTACTGTCGCCTAGGGGCAATGTACGACGCCGTGCCACACACACGCCCACTGCTGGTCACAGGGGCCTTGGGCGGAGCGACTCCCTTGGAGGGCAAGACTGTCCCCATACAAGAGCGCCAAAGCCGCTACCAAGGGCCGACGACCATCCTGAACCTGATCACCGACAACGCCAGCGAGTTGGGTATCGACACCATGAATCTGATGGCCCACCTACCCCAGTACGTGCAGTTGGAAGAGGACTTCCACGGCACCTCTCGGATGCTGGACGTGTTGGCCTCCTTCTACGAGATACCGGAGGAGTTGGCTCCACGCCGCAGGGGGGAGCGCCAGTACCGTGAACTCGACTCCGCAGCCGACCGCAACGACGAGCTCAAGGGCCTCATAGCCCAGCTAGAGACCTACTATGACTCCCACTATGACACCAAAAGCTCCGAGGAGAGCAGCAGCGGGACCAACACACCGCTCCCCCCGGAGATTGAACGCTTCCTGCAGGGACTGGACCAGCAGTTGGACGAGCCTCAGACCTAGGTCTTACTAGGCCTTCGGCCCGTCATACGCCGCTCCAATAGGTCCTATGCGTCCTCCCGCCTGAATACCGGAGTACCCACGCTGCGGATGGGCTCGCCATCGAACCAGTCAGCGCAGGTCTCGCGCCACTTGGTGAAGTGAGGGGCCTGCCGGTGGGCGTCCAAGGCCGCCTCATCCTGGTAGACCTCGTACAGGTGTATCTGGTTGGGGTTGCTGTTGTCCTCTAGGACGTCAAAACGAAGGCACCCCGGCTCGTCCTTGTTCGAACCGCGAGCGTCGTCCAACATCGAAGCCATGAAGGCTTCTTTGTGTCCGGGCTTGATGTTGATCGTGACCATTAGGGCTATCATTCAGCCTGCCTCCTAGTATGTCGCCTTATGTAGTTCGATGGGCGTGATTATATCACCGACCGCCCATGGGCCTCGGCGTCCAGCCAATTCCTCAGGAAGGGCTGCGCCAGCGCCTTCAGCTGCGTCCAATGGTCGTCGACCGACGCTAGCTCGGAATCGGTCAACTGGCTGTAACGTTTCCCCAAGGCAGAGAACTCCCACACACTGAAGGCCCAGAATCCTGGGACAGGTCCAAGCGAACCCGGAGTCTGAGCCACCATGCCAGTGGCTCCCTTCACTTCCCAGCAAGCCAACAGCCGCCCGCTTTCAGCAATGGCCAGCGCTTCAGTCCAACTGGCTTGTCGTCGTTCGGCCGCATAGGGGCGCATCAGCTCCAGCAGCCGCTCCACCCGCTCCTCGTCTGAGCCGTTGCCTGTCAGTCGACTGGTCAGGATGCTCTGCCAACGGTCACCCAAGGCGGGGATGCTGAGGCCTCCGTCCGTGCAGACTGCCAGCCTCGAACCTGCCTGCGACCAAGCGACAGCCTTCTCGGAGGCAATCTCGTGATGGGTTGTGCCCGACTCTTCCGGCGGAGTGTACTCCCCCAGACCCGCTTCAGCCGGACTCAGACATGCCAGCGGCAACCCATCCAGCATCCACCGCAACCTAGCCTGTTTGGCGAGGTTAGTGGTTGCCACCAGGATGGGCTTCGTCTCGATAAGCACCGCGCCTAGCCCGGAATAACGGCGATGGCCTCCACCTCCAGCAGCATGTCGGGGCGGAGCAGGTTGGTGACCACCGTGCTGCTGGCGGGAGGATCGGTGGGGAAGTAGCGGCTGCGCACCTCGTTGAAGGCCGCGTAGTTGGCAGGATCGGTGATGAATGCAGTCGTCTTGCACACATCCCCCAAGCTGGCGCCAGCAGCCTCCAGCAGAGTCTTGATACGCTCGTAGATGAACTCCGCTTGGCGCCCGCAATCGCCTTGGCCCACGATGTTGCCGTCGCTGTCGAAAGCCGCTTGGCCCGACACGAACACCGTCTGCCCCATGCGTATGGCAGGCGAGAAGTAGGGGCTGGCCGAGATGCCCTCTGGCTTAATCACCACCCGGTCTGGCATTGGTTTCCTCCCTTATGTCTGGTTTTCGAGATGGAGTTACAGGTCATTATAGCCAGTAGCCTCCCAACGGTGCGCGGTTTCGTCGTATTGGGCAACCAGAAACGTTGCCCTACGAGAGGTAGCTCCACCCGTAGGGGCAACCCTTGTGGTTCCCCAGTGTCGCCTGATTTGTAAGGCGCGAGGCCAAGGCGAGGACACTACGCCCATGTGGGCTTTTGTGGTATCGTGGCGGGACTACACGGGGGGGCCGACCTTCACCTAGGAGTGATAATCATGACCGTCAACGGGCCCAAGCTGAACGGCGAGCCGGTACGCACAATCGTCTGGTCGGACTACATCTGACCTTGGTGCTACATCGGGGCGGCCAGCCTCGACAAGCTCGCCCAAGAATACAACATCACCATCGAGAGGCGCCCCTTCCTGCTGCGCCCCGACATCGGACCCGAAGGCATGGTCCGCGAAGCCCGAGCGGGAGAGACCGGCGACCGGCTGCGCGAACCCCTAGGCAGCAGAGCGGAAGCCGAGGGCCTGGTCATGCGCCGACCGTCCTTCACCCCCTTCACCATGCCATCCCTTGAAGCCACTGAGTACGCCCGCGAGGTAGGTAAGGACGAGGCCTTCTTCGGCCAGACCATGAAGGCTTACTGGGAAGAGGGCGTCGACCTGAGTGACATGGACGTACTGGAGTCCCTAGCCAAGACCTCGGACTTGGACTGGGACGTGCTGAAGCCACGACTGGAGTCGGGCCACTACAAGGACCAGGTGATGGAGCAGCACCGCGAGGCAGTGAGCTTGGGCATCCAAGGCATACCCGCCTTCCTCATCGGCAACCTCATGTTCACTGGCGCACAGCCCTACGAAGTGTTCAAGAAGGTCATCGACCGGGCGCTGACCCCAGAAGCAGCCGCCGACTAAGAGAAACGACCGCTCAACATGACGCAACTGAAGACGCAGCGCAGCGACGACAGCGTCGAAGAGTACCTCAATAGGCTGGACGACCCTCGCAAGCAAGAGGACTGCTTCGTCCTGCTGCGGATGATGCGGGAGGTCACCGGCGAGGAGCCCGCCATATGGGGAGGCACCATCGTCGGCTTCGGCTTCTACAAGTACCGCTACAATTCAGGGCGCCGCGGCGAGTGGTTCATCACCGGGTTCGCTCCGCGAAAGCGGGACCTGACGGTCTACATCATGCCTGGTTTCGACGCCTATCAGCCCCTCATGCAGCGGCTGGGCAAGCACAAGACCGGCAAGTCGTGCCTCTACCTCAGCAAACTGGAAGCCATCGACCTCCCCACGCTGCGAGAGCTAGTCAGCCGCTCCGTGGCCGACATGCGCGAGAACAACCCTTACCAGCACATGAAGGACGACACGGAGTAGCCTGCCGGTGCCACTCGTCCCTGAAATACCGCCACGCATCACCCCCGACGGCGATGCTGGCTACCTGGAAGAACTGACCAAGGCCATCTTCCGCGCTGGGTTCAGTTGGCGGGTAATCAACGACAAGTGGCCTCACTTCCAAGAGGCCTTCCACCGGTTCGAAGTGTCCAAGGTCGCCCACTACGGCCCGCCAGACTTGGAGCGCCTGCAGGGCGACCCCGGCCTCGTTCGCAACCGGCGCAAGCTGGAGGCCACCATCAGCAATGCCCAGCGTATGCTGGAACTTATCGACGAGCACGGCTCCTTCCACACTTACCTGCGCAGCATCGACGGACTGCCCTACCAAGGACGGGTCAAGGCCCTCACCTCCGAGTTCAGCCACCTAGGACGAACCGGCGCCTTCGTGTTCCTCCACTGCGTCAACGAGCCTCATCCCCCGTGGGAAGAGCGATAACTCAACAAGACCCTTTGCCCAAGCCAGCCCCAACACCAACAGGAGGTTGCCCCTTGCCTACCGACCAGCAGACCCGCCGCCGCTCGACTGTCACAGGCGTCAGCCTGCACGACCCCGAACTTGCCTGCCCCGGTTATGTCCTGTACACCCCGATGTACAGCCCAGGTCATGTGGACCTCATCGACCTGAAGGGCGAAGTCGCGCACCGCTGGGAGATGCCCTACCCGCCGGGCCTCTACGGCTACCTGCTGCCTAACGGCAACCTCTTCTACCTAGGCAAGACCCACGATGAGACTTGGGACAGGTTCCCCTCATGGAAGCGGTTCAAGGGCGGGGTGATGATGGAGGTCGACTGGGACGGCAACGTCGTCTGGGAACACCGCGACCCCGACCATCATCACGATGCCCGCCGCACCGAATCCGGCGGCGCCATTTATATGACGGTGGAGAAGATGCCCGACGACTTGGCGGCCAAGGTGAAGGGAGGCCTGCCCATTGAAGGCGGCATGTGGACCGACGTTCTGGTGGAGGTCGACTCCAGCGGTAACCGCATCTGGGAGTGGCACTCCTCCGAGCACCTCGACACCGAGACGGACGTTCTTACCTATTGCGACATGCGCGACGAGTGGGCCCACGGCAACACCATCGTGCCCCTGTCCGGCGACCGGGTCATGGTCAGCTTCCGCAACATCTCCACCGTGGGAATCATCGACAAGAAGTCAGGCGAATGGACCTGGAGGCTGGACTACAACACCCTAGCCCAGCAGCACGACCCCAGCATGTTGGATAACGGCAACGTGCTCATATACGACAACGGCACCCACCGCAAAAGCCACCCCATGCCTCACTCGCGGGTCATCGAGGTGTCCACCTCTACCAGCGAGATAGTCTGGTCCTACACGGACACGCCTCTGTACAACTTCTTCAGCCCCTACATATCCGGGGCGCGTCGACTACCCAACGGCAATACCCTCATCACCGAGGGCATGTTCGGTCGCATCTTCCAAGTGACCCCCGACAAACAGGTGGCATGGGAGTACATCAACCCCCACTTCTTCGAAGCCCCCGACGTGGGCATCACCAACCAAGTCTTCCGCTCCAACCACTACCTGCCTGAGCAGGTACCAAATCTGAGGTGATGAAACCCTCTAGGCATGGACCCCTCTAGGTAAATAACGCCAAATGACCGCGCCGAGTGTGGGACACGTTGGCCGCCTCCCTGCCACGTTGACCAGCCTTCCCTGACGGGGCTAACATCCCGCTATCCTGATGCATTCGGGCTAGGACCCGCTTGCACCGTTACATATCCTGACCTCACCCTACGCTGCGAAGGAGGCCCCATGGCTAAACCAAAGATCGCTGTGTTCTCCGGACCCAACTCCACCATCGCCAACTCGCCTACGCTGGTTACCAGCAACAAGGGCAGGTTGCCCGGCGAGAAGATGCTGGACGGGCGCTACGACCACCTAGCTCCCCAGCTGATACACGAGCCAGTGATGGTGCGCATAAGCAAGTTCAGCGGCCATCCCCTAGAAGAAGACGGCCGGGCCGTGTACCACGACGACGGCCGCGACTACTACGAGGTGGAGCTACGCCCCGAAGACGGCCCGTATCTGCTCCCCTACATGGCCCGCCGCAGGAGCGGCGGCGAGACGGGCACGCCCTTCGAAGACGCCGACCTGTACAGCGAGGCATTGCAGCAGGGCGGGCGCCAGTTCTTCTACCCCGACGCCTCCCGCATGTTTGCCGAAATCGACCGCACCCTGTCCGGGCGCGACGAGCACGGCGTAGGCAGCGTTCTGGACCGCCGCGCCGATTTCGACTTCATCCGCGCCCTGCCTCCCGGTGGCTATACCGAGAAGGGGGAGCGTGCCGGCGTCGACTTCTTCCCCTACAAGCCCAGCCGCTATGGCACCCGGGTGCAGGACATTGCAAAGGCCGCCAACGTGGTGGCGGCCAACCTAGCCAGCGGCAACTACGCAGGCTGCATCTGGCTCGAGGGCAGCCCCGCAGTCGAGGAGACTATCTACTGGCTCAGCCTGCTCATCGACACCAACCTTCCAATGGCAGGCAACGCCGCCCAACGCACCCACGGCCAGCTCGCTAACGATGGCGACCGCAACATCGTCGACGCCGTCGATTTCATCATCTCCGGCGAAGGCATTGGCATCGGGGCCGTAGGCGTCCAAGACGAGCGCATCTTCGCCGCCCGCGAGTTCAAGAAGGCCGACGACCGCCCCGGCAACTACAAGGCCACCGGCGGACACGGCGGCGTCCTAGGCACCGTTGGGCCCCCGGTAACCGTCTGGTACGTCCCCAACTACAAGCACACCGCCAAGTCCGACGTCAACCTGAGTCGACTGCCCCAAGTGCTGGAGTTCCCAGACGGGCAGGGAGGCACGGTGCATCTGGCCGTGAAAGACAATGCCGGGGACCTGCGAGGCGAGATCATCCCCCGGGTGCATATCGTGAAGTACGGCAACTACCAAGAGGAAGACGAGACGGGCAATCCCGACCACGAGGTCGACATCCTAGCCCGCATCAACAAGGCCCAAGAGCAGCAGGGGGACGGCAACGGCGACACCCCCAAGCTGCACGGCCTCGTCATGGAAGGCAGCTCCCCCTACGGCCAAGGCTCCCGCAGCCAGATGGCAGCCCTCGAAGTTGCCACCTTCAGCGGGCTGCCGGTAGTCCGCGTAGGCCGGGCCGACACCGGCGGGCGCGTCCCCTCCGACGACACCGACGTATTCATCGAGGGCAGCAACCTCGACACCAACAAGGCCCGCCTGCTCCTCATGGCCTCCATGATGAAGCTCGGTCGCATGCCCGCCGCCCGCGACCCCCGCAACCCCACCGCAGCCGAGCACAAAGCCGTCATGGCCAAAGTCGAGCAGTACCAAGAGATCTTCGAAACGCACTAACAGCTATGGCGAGGAAACCAGTGTGGGGTTCCCTCGGGGGACCCCACACTGGCCTTTGGAGGACGATGAATATAGAAACCATCGCCGTTCATAGCGGACGCTCCGTAGACCCCTCCACAGGCGCGGTCGCTCCGCCGATACATATGTCCACCACCTTCGAGCGCGAAGCCGACGGGACGTACCCGCACGGATTCGTGTATGGGCGCACAGGCAACCCTTCGCGCACCCTGCTAGAGGAGTGTGTGCGAGACCTTGAAGGAGGACAGGTGGCCGCGGCCTTCGGGTCAGGCATGGCCGCCATCCTGAGCGTCTTCCAAGCTATGTCTCCTGGGGACCACGTCATCGCTCCTCAGGACGTCTATCACGGCACAGCTCGTGTACTCCGTGAGCTAATGACTAGATGGAAGCTGGAGACCTCTTTCGTTGACATGACGGACATGGATCAAGTCCAACGAGCAATCAATCCCCGTACTCGACTCACACTCGTTGAGACTCCTTCGAACCCCCTGCTGAAGATCACTGACATCGCAGCGGTGGCAAATCTGGCCCATCGGCACGGTATAACCTGCGTCTGCGACAATACTTGGGCCAGTCCCGTGCTCCAAAGATGCCTCGAATTGGGCGTCGATTTGGTCGTCCACTCGACTACGAAATACCTAGGCGGCCATGGCGACGTGACCGGAGGGATAGTCGTGTCGGCACGCAGGGACGGCCTTTTCGAAGAGATTAGCAGAATTCAGCAGAACGGCGGTGCGGTCCCGTCTCCCTTTGACTGCTGGCTGGTGCTCAGAGGTATCCGGACCCTGCCTTATCGGATGCGAGCGCACTCGGAGAACGCCGCCAAGGTCGCTTCGTTCCTTGACGGCCACCCCAAAGTACTGGAGGTGTGCTATCCGGGACTGGAAAGCCATCCCGGACACCAAGTCGCCCGCCAGCAGATGGACCTGTTCGGAGGCATGCTTTCTTTCCGAGTCTTAGGGGGAAAAGAGGAAGCCTTCAGGGTTGCGGCCCGTACTTCTCTCTTTACCAAGGCGACCAGCCTAGGCAGCTACGAAAGCCTCATCGAGCACCGGGCGTCAATCGAAGGACCGGAAAGCCGCACCCCAGATGACCTGCTGCGGGTATCGGTGGGCTTGGAAAACGCAGACGACCTCATAGCAGACTTGGAGCAGGCACTATCCGGCGGCGGATGAGAGACCCACTGCCGTAAGTCCCGGTGCGAACGGCGGGTGCGGAGCGTGACCGGGCAAGATGCGAGGGCCGTGCCAACAGTGGTGGGACTGCCGCACCGTCACCATCGCGCGACGGGAACTGCCCAAGTGGCTGCGCGCCCCGCCGACGGGGCGTCGGTCGAGCAAGCGGTGGGGAGGTTGTTCAACAATCGGCCGCTCCCGTCATTCCCGCGCAGGCGGGAACCCACGCCCCGGACTAGCTGGCCAAGTCAGCACCTCATGAGTGGTCCACGTTTTCATCCTCCATACGTGGCCCCCAACGGGCCATTCAGATACGGAAGCTCTGGCCTCTCGTAGGTAAAACCGCCCCAAGATGCCAGTCCGTCTGGCATCATGATCACCTCCATTTCCAACAATCGAAAAACCCTGGCCACCCCCACTGCCAGCTTGACCCCATTGGGGCGCGTCGCTACCATGGTGAGAGTGGCCCCTTCCTGGGGCGTTCCGACCTATAGAGCATAGCTGCCCATTAGCGAACTGGAGGTTAGAAAATGGCTACTGCAACCTATCTGGAGTCAACGGAGACCATTACTCCCAAGGTCAAAATCACCGAGATGGACCACATCGTGTTGCGCGTGAAAGACATGAACGCTTCGCTGCGCTTCTACTCTGAGGTCTTGGGTCTGGGAGTGGAGAGGCTGGAGGACTACAGCGCGGGCAAGGTGCCCTTCCCCTCGGTGCGACTCAACGCCGACACAATCATCGACCTGTTTGCCTTCCCCGACCAAGAGCCCATCGGCGACGGTTCCAAGAACCAAGACCACTTCTGCATGGTGGTCGAGCCCACCGACCTCGCCGAGGTGCGGGCCGAGCTCGAGGCCTTGGGCATCGCCATACGCGAGGGCCCGGCCAAGCGCTGGGGCGCCCACGGCGACGGTACCTCCCTCTACATCTTCGACCCCGACAACAACGTGGTCGAGCTGCGCTACTACTCGTAGCCACGAAAGAAAACCTTCGCGCCCCCACCGTCATTCCGGCCAAAGCCGGGAGCCCGAGAGGGCACTGAGCGAGGGATAGTTTGAAAAGAAGAAGGCCCGCCTTATCCGGCGGGCCTTCTCATTTGCTTGGGCTTGTTGTCGCCCTGCAGCTCGCTCCTAGGCGATGCCTCGCTCGGCCAGCTTCTCCGGCGTAACCATCTCGTAGAACTCAATCTCGTACGAGGTGAGCATGGCCTGCATCTCGCCATTGAGAGTGCGCACCGCCGCCGGCACCTTGGAAGGCCAGTTGGGCTCAATGGTCTCTTGAGTCCACTCGGCGTAGGCCACGTTGGGCGTTCCCGGCATCCCTTGGGACACATAGACATGGGCCTTGGGCCGGCCATCTCCCTCGTAGGCAGCGCAAATCTTGGTCAGCAAGTCGGCAACCTGCCACACCTTCCCCGCCTGTGCCTTGGCAACCCGCCTGATAACGTACATGAAGTCAGTCTCCTTTCAGCTTATGGCAACTGGAATTATATCTGCGAACCGACACCTGCACCACAATCCCCTTTCCCATCTGCCTCAGCGCCCTTCACCCCCAACGTTCTCGCAAATGTGGGAAGCCTCAACAGCCCGGACCTTGACCTACCCACTCATCCACCCACCCTGACATCTACCCGTTGACACGACCTTACCGTCTCCCCTAACCTGAATCCACGCTGGGGACTGACCCCTCAAGGTCGCCCCAGCTTCTTTATTCGCCCGGCCCAAGAGGCATACCCGTGCTAAGCTCCCGGCCATGTCGGACCAACAAGACAGCTAACTCAGCGGCGGAAATAACTGTTCCAACAACCCACCAATTCCCTTGCAGAGACAACAACCAATCGACACAAGTGTCGTGACAAACTCGTTTGAACCAAAGCTGAAACGGGTAACAACTCGACAAACTCTACACTTCTCAGATACAAAAAGGTTTTTTCAGATACGACGCGTGTCGAGTCCAGCTATGGCGGATTCGACACTCCCCGCCCATCACAGCTACGGCGCCACTACAACGGTGTCGTCGCCCCGTGTGGGCTTTGACCAACGTCTGGAACGACCGTATGGGCGCAGCCCGCTTCAGGTATAATCCAAGTTGCCCTCGCAAGGTAGTGACAACGAACGAAGGCGGTAGACGGACTTGTTCACAGTAGAAGCGCTGGCCAACATACAGGAGCGGATTCAACGGCGGGCAGCCGCAGGGGAGCAGGTATACCTCGTGATGTCATTGACGGATGGAGAAGGGGCGTTGGTAAAGGCCATCGACTTCCCAGACCCACCCAACGGGGTGGTGCAGTTAGAAATCTACCAGCCTGAAGCCAAGAGCAAGTCGGTCAGCATCTTCGTCGCCCCGGAGTCCATCGCCCGGGTGGAGGTGTGGAACGAGCGCCCGCCGGGAATCGACGCCATGGGGCCCATGGGCTTCGAGACGGCGGACCGGCAATAGTTCGAGCAACTTTGACGGGGCACGAGCCTTGGTCTATCCAAGGCCCAACAGCTACGTAAAGCAAACTCAGCAAAGCTATCTCAGTAAAAGCTTGAAGGAGGAGAATATGTCAGTAGAACGCAGCAACCCCAGCACCCTAGCCGAGCCAGGCGGATACTCTCATGTGGTGAGGGACGGCAACCAAGTGTGGATCGCGGGGCAGGTCGCCCGTGACTCCAACGGCAACACCGTGGGCGTGGGCAACGCCGAGGCCCAAGTGGAGCAGGTCTTCAAGAACCTGCAGGCCGCCTTGGCATCGGTGGGATGCGACTTCACCAACGTGGTCAAGATGAACACTTTCATGACCCACCGCGAAGACATCGGGGCCTACCGCACAGTGCGCCCCAAGTACGTGAACAGCGACCTGCCCGTCAGCACCCTGATCCTGTGCTCAGGCTTGGCCGACCCCGACTTCCGCATCGAGATCGAGTGCACCGCCGTCGTACCGTCCTAAGACGCTCGCCCGCCCTTGGAGGCCTTGGCCGTGAAGGAGCCTAGGCCTTCCCTTCCCCCTTCGAGGGGGAAGGTTGGGGGGCGGGGGTGACGAGGCCTGTATCCCAGGGTTATCGCCCTTTTGGTAAAAGGCCAGCCAACTCACAATCCACTGCTACCGCAATAGGCGGCTGGCACGGAGGAATATCATGCCGAGACGTGTGCCCATCGTCACCCGCGACGATGTATCGCCAGAGTTCCAAGGGGCCTACGACGAAATCACCTCAATACGCGGACACGCACCCGTGCAGGGCCCGACCTCGGCGATGATTCACAGCCCTGAGATGGCCCTGCGAGCCAACCGGCTCTCGGAGTACTTGGAGCAGCTGAGCGAGCTTCCTGCGCCTCTCAAGGAATTGGCCATGTGCATCGGGGCGCGCTCCATGGACTGCCAGTTCATCTGGAACGCCCACTCGGCGTTAGGCCGCCGGGTTGGCCTTAGCGACGCCATGATAGACGCGGTGCGGGACAAGCAGCCCCTGCCGAATACGCCGAAGGACGAGGCAATCATGGCCCGCTACGGGCTGGAACTCACCAGCACCAACAGGGCGAGCCAAGAGACCTTCCAAGCCGCCTTGGACTTGCTGGGAGTGCAGCAACTCACCGAGTTTACCTCACTCATCGGCTACTACCGGATGCTGTCGCTCAACGCCAACGGCTTCACCATCGACCTGCCGGAGACGCGCACCGAACCCCTGCTACCCATTTAGAGCGAGAGCTCCTGCCCCCTTGGTGAAGACCTTCGAGTGGCCCCTTAACTCTCGATGGAAACTTTTGTACAACCCTCGGACGGGGTGCAACAAGAGTCCTTTCCCCTGAGGGGGAAGGGTTAGGATGGGGGTGGATAAGTCAAATCCATAGCTGGCTCTGGGCCATCGGACCCTCGATCCCAGTCTTCGCCGGAATGGCGGAAGTTACGCAAAACGTCTCCCCAATGGGGGAGGGTTGGGATGGAGGTGAAGGGCTAGACTACAGGCTACCGTCGAGAGTGCGGCCGCGTTGGATAGCCGCTTCCGCCGGTCTAACGGAGGCTACGCCTATCGGCGGGCTACCCTCGTGGCAGCTTCGTTGAACCGATAGCCCACCTTCCACTGAGTGACGATCATCCGCGGGTTGTGCGTGTCGTCTCCCAGCTTCTGGCGCAAGTGCTGCATATGCACCTTCAGGTAGTTGCCGGCGTCCGCCCGCTCCGGCCCCCACACCTTGGTCAGCAAATCCTTGTGGGGCACCACCCTGTCGGCGTTCTTCACCAAGTGGGACAGGATGTTGAACTCGATGGGCGTGAGCCGTACCTGCTCCCCCCGCAGCCATACCTCGTGCCGGGCGAAGTCCACCCGCAACTCTCCACTGACGTAGGGTACCTCATCGACGGGGGCTCCCTGCTCCCGTTGCACGCGTCGCATCACGGCGTTGGCCCGGGCTTGGAACTCGATCGGACTGATGGGCTTCTTGATGTAGTCGTCGGCCCCTGACTCCAGACCGCGGGCCACATCGGTGTCCGCCCCCCGGGACGACAGCATGATGATGGGCACCGGCGACGCCCGCCGTAGCTCCCCGCACACCTGAATCCCGTCGCCACCCGCCAAGTCGCGGTCCAACACCACCAAGTCCACGTCCTCATCGGTCAGACGCGCCACTGCCTCAGCCCCATCCGGCAGGACCACAACCGCCGTCCCCGGCCACCGTACTTGCAAGCACAGGGATACCGTGTCGGCAACTTCCGGGGAGGAGTCAATTATGAGGGCTTTCATACGGCCTCCGGAAAACAGAACAACTCGAACGACACAACCATTGGAGCAAATCCTTATTGGCCACTAATATACATAACACAAACACGCCGATACAAGCCGAGACGCTGCGTTAGCTTATTGCTTTACCACCAACAAACATGGTCGGCTAGCCATTGAGCAACCTCTTGCTACAAGCGTGCGCGGTCTGGAAGACAACGCAACGCCGCTACAACACCCCAAACCAACATGTTATGTTGGCAGGTCCCTCTAGCGAATGCTCTACACACCATGAGCGAAGCTTCCGGCGACTTACATCGTCGCAAACCCCGCTTACGGGTAAGTTGACTGAATTACCCTAGTACGGCTCGAACCCCTTGAGGGCTGGAATGACCTGCTCGCCGAAGAGGCGTATGCTGCGCATCACGTCCTCCTCGGGCATCCAGCCTAGGTTTAGCTCGGCCATTACGGTGTTGAAGACGCCTTCAGTCGCGGCCTCCCTGATCTGCCGGACAACCGTTTCCGGGGAGCCTACGAAAACCAGGTTGCGCTCCATCAGCCACTCCACGTTGGTCATGTTGCGGGCGATTTCGGCAGCGCCCCACTCACCGCGCTTTTCGTAGTTCGCAATGAGACGCTTGGCGTCGGCGAAGCCACCGTCGCCGACGCCGAACACCTGGCCGAAGGCGTGGTTGATCTGCGGTGTGGCCTTCTGCACCGCCAGTTCGTCGGTCTCGTCCACGTACACCAAGGTCCAGTAGCCGATGTTGGGCTTGCCGGGGTGGCCCGCCTCCTGCCACAGGCGCATGTACTCCCGGTAGCGGGGCTCGGCCTCGCTGCGGGGATAGAACAACAGGTATCCCGTATGCACACCCTCTTGGGCTAAGGTGCTCAGTGTTTCGGGATCGCGGGATTGTATCCACATAGGCGGGTGAGGCTTCTGCAGAGGCTTCACCGACAGCTGTACATCGCTCAGTTCATGAAACCGACCCGAGAAGCTGAAGGGGCCATCACCGGAGAAGGCCGTCTTGATCATGGGAACAATTTCGTTTGTTAGTTCCCTCCTGTTCTCGAACGCCTCTTCTCGTGACCGGCCATAGTGACTGTAGTTGCTGTAGTACTCAGGCACGATCCCCGACACCATGCCAATCTCCAGCCGGCCGTGCAGCACGTTGTCCAGCACAGCCGTTTCCTCGAGGATGCGCACCGGGTCGTACAAGGGCACGATGTACCCCATGGGTCCGAGGCGCATCTGCTTCGTGTGATGTGCCGCCCCGGTGCAATAGACCGTGGGGGAGGTCATCCAGCTTTCGTGGGGCAGGAAATGGTGCTCAACAGCAAACCCGTACTCGAATCCGAGTTGGTCTGCCAGCTCCAACTCGCGCCAGAGTTGGTCGTACCGCTCGGCAGCAGTCATGTCGGGCTTGTTCCACACATGGGAAAAGTGAGCGAATTTCATTCATATCCTCCAGCGCCGAGAGTCTGGGTCTCCTTCCTCGCACAGGAATGACCCATCGGGACAGAGTCGCTGGGCTGTACGGTTCTCGGCGATACTTGGCATCATGGTATGGCATTGAAGCAAGCTGTCAAGCTGACAGTTTGCAGGTATGTCGCTCCCTTGAGGCGCTCTTTCGTGCTAAAGGATACAATGCAGGATCACCAGTCTTTCTTCCTGCTCCCATAACTATAGCCATAGTAATAACTCTGTTTCGTAGATAAGCAGTCCTAGCTATCGCATTTGACTGCTACCATCACATTTGCTATTACGCCACAAATTACGTAGGCTTGCTTCCCTCGTATACGACCAAGGAGGTGAATATGCTCAGAGCATCGGTAGTCGGACTACTCATCGTTTTACTGACGATAATCGTAGCCTGCGGGGAGGAGGCTACTCCCACCGAAGAACCCGCTGCGGCTACCACCGCGGCCACCACGGCTCCTGTGACAGCGTCCGCTGCCAGCCCTGGGGCCACCACCAAGCAAGCTGCCTCTGCAGCAACCCAAGCCCCGGTAGCGGCCACTCCCGCCGCTGCCCCAACTCCCGCGCCGGCACAACCGCCGACAGCAATGATGGAAGCCACCGGCAGTCTAGACTTCGCGACACCTGAGTTGTCGCCCCTGATTTCCGATCTGGCCAACATGCCCTACGGCGTCTTCCGGTTCTTGAACAAGACGACCCACGAAGCGATGTGGGACACCAACAACGACGGCACGCTGAGGCCCCGCCTAGTGCAGGACTGGAAACTCGAAGAGGGCCCGGATGACGTCACCTACACGTTCTTCCTGCAGGATGGTGCCAAGTGGCATGACACTTACGGCGACTATGGGGAATTTACCGCCGACGATTTCCTGTTCTCCATAGAGCGCGTTGGAACCGCCGGAACCCCACATGCAGCCGCCAGCGGCATCCGCAAGGTCTTCAGTTGTGCGGATTGCAGTCTGGAGAAGGTGGATGAGTACACGCTCCAGCTGACCCGGCCTCAAGCCAACTTTGAGCTCTTCTGGCACAGCAGGAACCCCATCGAAGCCATCCTGTCCTTCCACAGCAAGGATCAATTCGAGGCTGAGGGCGAAGATGACGTGGTGCTCAAAGATGTGGGTACCGGCCCTTGGCGGATCGTCCCCGACAGGTTCGTCAGTGGCCAGAGTTACACCATGGAGTCGGTGCAGGACCACTGGTTCCACACTCCTGAATGGGAGACCATGACTTGGACCGGGATCTCCGAACCTTCCACTATGGAAGCTAATTTCCTCACGGGGCAATTGGATACGGCTACCTTTGACCTGGAGCAGATCCAGTCCATTCGAAACGTGGACCGCGCCGATATCAAATACATGACCTTTACCGGCCAGAAGGCAATGCGCGTACCCATCACCGGACTGCAGTACAACCTGGATTACCCTGCCCATGTGGGCGAGAACGCTACGGTGCCGGTGAAGCTCGAAGCTCTCAAGTGCGACGTGCCTTTCATCTCTTGCGACGGTGATACCAGTTCCGCAGAGTGGGCGCAGGCCCGTAACGTAAGGTTGGCCATGTCTCTGGGCATCGACCGTCAGAAGCTCATAAATAACTTAGCCTTTGGCGAGGGCGTGCCTCGCTACGCCGATTTCTTTGCCAGTCACGACCTGCGGGCCAAGCAGTTTGGCTTGGACAAGCTCGTCTGGGAGTATGACCCTGACCGCGCGAAGCAACTGCTGGCCGATGCCGGTTACCCCAACGGCTTCGAATTGGATGCCGTTCTTAGTCTGCGGGGCATACCGCAGCTGGAAGCAGCCTGCGCCATGTGGGAAACCATAAACGTCGCCTGCCAAATAAAGAACGAGCCATACTCGTCTTTCCGGCCCAAGCTCGTGAGCCGCGACGTGGACCCTGGGGTTTTCAGCAACTTCATACCCCCGGTTATCGAGCCCCTGTGGATCATGAATCTGTTTCACAGCTCTGACAACTCCCTGAACTTCGGATTCGAGCATCCAGAGTTTCAGGCACTACTGGATGAAGCGCGTGACACCAACGACAACGACGCCCGGTTCAAACTTCAGGCAGACATCGCCAAGTGGATGTTCGAACAAGTGATGACCCTCCCCCTGTACGACGAGAACTCGGTGTTCCCGTTAGGTCCGGAAATAGACCCGTGGGAGCAGCAAGCCGGCGGTCTCACCTGGCTGAGCGACTGGCACGCAGTGCCCCACCGCAAGAACTGACCAGAACTAACCCCTGCCGGCAGTGTGCCCAAAGCCCCGGTCCTCGCTAGGCGAAGACCGGGGCTTTTCCCTGTCTGCAGACGGGTGACCCCAAACCTCGTTCAACCCCACCTATCTGTCATCGGGTAGATGAATATATGCCTATCCGTAATTCGTCGCTCATATCTCTGAAAGGTTTTGAACCGTAGCGTATTAAGAGATCTTCTACCATTGATAAACTAGAATCGCTGTTGACACACCTGAATCTAGTTGTTATTCTCTCGCAACCCAATTGGCAGCGACCGAGGTGCGTCTCAGACACATACCATCCGTATCATACGTACTATCCGTGGAGGTAAATATGTTTAGAGCATCATTAATAGGTCTAATCATCGTTCTTCTGGCGATAATCGTTGCATGTGGGGAGGAGGCCACCCCCACCGAAGAACCGGATGCAACCCCGGCTACCACAGAGGCCGCCGTTGCTCCTGCGCCTGCACAGAGTCCTGGGACCGCTCCCGCACCGGCCGCCGCTGCGCCGACCCAAGCAGTGGCAGCGACAGTGGCGACGCCCACAGCGGCCCCCGTTCCTGCTGCGGCGCAGTCGCCGACAGCGATGGTGGAGGCCACAGGCAGCTTGGACTTTGCCATACCCGAGTTGGCCCCCCTGATTTCCGATTTGGCGGCGATGCCTTACGGCGTGTTCCGGTTCCTGAACAAGACTACCCATGAGACCATGTGGGACACCAACAACGACGGCACATTAAGGCCACGCTTGGTGCGAGAGTGGGAGTTGGAAGAAGGCCCCAATAGCGCCACCTACACATTCCACCTGCAACAGGGCGCCAAATGGCACGACACTTATGGCGACTACGGGGAGTTCGACGCCGACGATTTCATCTTCTCCATTGAGCGAATCAGCACTGCCGGCACCCCCCACGCAGCCTCCAGCGGCATACGCAAGGTCTTTGGCTGCGAGGGATGCAGCATGGAGAAGGTGGACCTATACACCGTGCAGTTGACGCGACCACAGCCCACCTTCGAGGTCTTCTGGCATAACAGCAACCCCATCGACGCCATCATGTCATTCCACAGCAAGGAACAGTTCGAGGCAGAGGGCGAAGAGAACGTGGTGCTCAAGGACGTGGGTACAGGCCCTTGGCGGATTGACCCCGACAGGTTCCTAAGTGGCCAGACCTACACCATGGAGTCCATACAAGGCCATTGGTTCCGTTCCCCTGAGTGGGAGACCATGACTTGGACGGGAATTGCCGAACCCTCCACTAGGGAGGCCAACTTCCTCACGGGGAAGTTGGACACCGCCACCTTCGACCTAGAACAGATCGTCTCCATCCGCAACCAGGACCGCGACGACATCAAATACATGACGTTTACAGGCCAGAAGGCGATGCGCATTCCCATCGCAGGGCTCCAGTACAACTTGGACCACTCGGCCCATCAAGGCGAGGAAGCCACCGTCCCGGTGAAGCTGGATGCCATCAAGTGCGATGTCCCCTTCATCTCCTGTAGCGGCGACACCAATTCCGCGGAGTGGGCACAGGCACGCAACGTGCGCTTGGCCATGACCATCGCCATCGACCGGAACAAGATGCTGAACGCCTTGGCCTTTGGTGAGGGCGTAGCCCGCTACGCTGACTTCTTTGCCAGTCACGACGGCAGGGCGAAGCAATTCGGCTTGGATGAGCTGTTCTGGGAGTACGACGTCGCCCGTGCCAAGCAATTGCTAGCCGACGCTGGCTACCCCAACGGCTTCGAGGTTGAGGCCGTGCTTAGCCTTCGGGGCATCCCACAGATGGAAGCAGCCTGCGCCATGTGGGAGTCCATCGACGTCGCCTGCAAGATAAGAAACGAGCCTTGGTCGTCCTACCGGCCCAAGCATGTGAGCCGCTCAGTAGACCCAGGGCCCTTCAGCAACTTCATACCCCCAGTCATCGAGCCCCTGTGGATCATGAACCTGTTCCACAGTTCCAACAATTCCCTCAACCTAGGATTCGAGCACCCTGAGTTCCAAGCAATGCTAGACGAAGCACGGGACACCAACGACGCCGACGCACGGTTCCAGCTTCAGGCCGACATCACCAAGTGGATGTTCGAGCATGTTATGACCATCCCGCTGTACGACGAGAACTCCGTGTTCCCGCTGGGGCCGGAAATCGACGAGTGGGAGCAGCAGGCAGGCGGTCTCACTTGGCTCAGCAACTGGGAGTTCGTACCCCACCGCAAGAACTGATCCCATAACGTAGTGCACCAATACGCCCCGGCCCATGCTGTCCTAGGGCCGGGGCGCCTTTATTCATGCGTGCCCCATATGGGAGTTGTCTGAACAACTCCGTCATACTGGCGAAAACCGGTCATCGGAAGCTTTCTAGCTGACGCGACAGCTACGGAGGCAACTCTTCACCCTCGTCCTGACCTTCCTCCCGGTCAAGGAGGCCCCTGCGGGGGTCGCGTCTCCTATGACATCCCCTCGTTGACACGGGCCAGCCTTCTCCGCTAGCCTCCGTATAGGCTCCCAGTACCCCATGTAACCATCCCGCCCAAGCCCAATCCACAGGACCTACAACCAGGCGATAGCACAGTGCGTCTGATACGGACCAGATACAACGATGGCACAGATAGCACAGGCATCAGATACGAAAACGCAAAACATCGACATCGGAGTCGGAAACGCCTCGCTGCATCACAGCTGGCTCGTAGCTGCACCGCCACAAATCCCAACGCAATATAATAGGCATAGATTACAATGGATACACCAAAAGACGTGAACGAGAGATGCAACAGATTAGTACTCAACTGCCACCAATATCACATAATGCGACATCGGAGGCCTCTGAACAACCCCCCCTTTCCCGCCGACGGGCGAGGGCCATAGCCAAGCTCAGGGCTCGACTGGGGAGGGGCCAAATCGGAAGCTGGCACTTGATGCACATCGCCCCTCGATACCTGCGTTCGCAAGATGACCGGGCTACCCAAAGATCTCCCGCAAGGCGGCAAGGGACTTAAGCAGAGCTTCCCTGAAGATTCACAACGTTGAGAACGAGGAGGTAGCCATGGCCCAAGTTATTGATGCCGATACTCACATCGCCGAGTCCGAGAGCATGTGGCAGATGATCGACCCCGACATGCACCACCGGAGGCCGGTAGTTGTGTCGGTGCCCAACGACACTCTCTATAAGACCCGCGATGCTTTCTGGCTCATCGACGGCAACATCTTCCCCAAGCCAGCCGGCAAGGGAAGTTTCCCTTTGATTACCCCCTCGGCCCAGACCCGGGAGATGGGCCGTGACGACATGCTCATCGCAAGCCGCGAGATGACCGACATCGGGGCTCGCCTCAAAGACATGGACCGGCTGGGCATCGGCAGCCAAGTGGTCTACCCCACCTTGTTTCTTATATACCTGACTGACGACGCCGATTTTGAATTGGCATTGGTACGGGCATACAACCGCTACATCGCCCAAGCCTGTGCTCTCAGCGAGGGGCGCATACGCTGGGTGATGATCCCGCCACTGAAATCGGTCAAGGACAGCATTGAGGAGATGAACTGGGCCAAGGAGAACGGGGCTGTGGGCGTGTTCTTCCGGGGCATTGAGGGGGACCGCACGATGGACGACCCCTATTTCTTTCCCATTTACGAGGAAGCCCAGAGACTGGACTTGCCCATCTGCGCCCACGTTGCCGCTGGATGCCCACCCTTCACCAACATCTTCGACCTCGAGCGCAATCACACCTTTGCCGCCATCCGCCTTCCTCCCATAATTGGCTTTCGAGACTTGGTGGCCAACCGCATACCAGAGATGTTCCCTCAGCTACGCATCGGGATCATTGAGGCTGGCGCCTCCTGGGTGCCTTTCATCATGCACGCGCTCAAACGCCAGTTGGGAGGGAGTGAGTCCGACTGGGGGCCATCGCTGTTCCGCGACTACCGTCTCTACATAGCCGCCGAGGCCGATGAGGACCTGCCCTACCTCCGAAATTACATCCCCGACGAACACCTGCTCATCGGGTCCGACTACGGTCACCACGGTGATCCAGCGAACGAACCCGAACTGGTAAAGATGATGGAGGCGAGGCAGGACATCCCCGCTTCACAGCGGGGACTTATGATGGTGGATAACCCGGCACGGTTCTACGGCATGTAGAGGGTAATAGCAATTGACGCCCGATCGTTTGTCATAGAGACCAAGCCAGCGTTTCCGCGGGAGTGTTCTTACTCTGGCGACCAACACAAGGAGCATGAGGCACCGGTGGGAGCTGAAAAGATGAATCTCGGTTCGCCATGGTAGCCGGCACGATATAGACGGCCACAGGGAACCCTGCGGAGTCGTATTGTCGGATATGCCAATGTATGGCGTTCCCATGGTCGCCACGGCGGATGAGGCAACTGGCCAACGCAGAAGACGCCCTTGCCGAGTTCGTGGAAATCTTTGAAAAGCAGGCACATCCCACGACGCAGTGCCATTGAAGATGTCGAACTAGGACTTGGTGAGATGAATGTTTACATCACGTTCAGGGTTCCCCTCCCACGGTTCACCACGCAATTCCTCGCCACTCCCATCGGTTGAAGCGGCATGGAGAGCTCAATACCTAGGCTACTATGTTGACAGATCACCCCTTGGGCCGCTAACATTGCCCAGTTAGATACACTGTATCAATAACGACTTGGGACTATGCTCGGGGCTCGGGGAACTAACTTCTGTAGAGAGGCCACCTCAAGCTCCCGGATTACTGAATTTGGACTTCTTACGGGTGAGCCCTCGATCCTCCCGCCTGCTGTGTTATTCCCTCGACCAACGTGCTTGCCGTTCCCGAAAGCCCTACCCTATAAAAAAGTCTCTTTTTGATTACTACTGATACTCTGTCTCGTTACCTGAGTGTTGATACGGAGTACTAAGTAACAATGACATAGAGATGCGAAACGAATGCAGACATATCACGAGCGTCATTATCGTAGGAAGAATTACCCCATGTCCCGGAACTCTGTGAAGCTGTTCGCCCCCATTTTGCTGCTGCTGCTCTTGCTGACCGCAGCTTGCAGCGATGGTTCGGCGGATAAGTCTCCACCGCAGTCATCCGCCAATGCCTCATCCGCTGGCTCAAACCAAGCGAGTGGCGACACGCCCCAAGTCCAAGCCCCGCTGGCAGAAAAGTTACAGGTGGTCACCACCAGCACAATCGTCGGAGACTGGGTGCGGGCGGTCGGACAAGACCGAGTGGCGCTCCACTCTCTGCTGCCCACCGATGCCGACGCCCACACCTACCAACCAGGGGCCCGCGATATTGCCCGCATTGCTGACGCCGACATGGTGATGAGCATCGGTCTTTCCCTCGAAGCGCGTTGGCTAGACAAGCTGATAACAAATGCCGCCCAAGACCCTGATAGAGTCGTGGCCTTGGGCGATGCCGTTGATCCACTCGCCTCGATGGAGGACGAGTTCGATGGGCACGGTAAGGAGGAGCTCGACGGGGGAGAAGACCGCAACGAAGGAAAGGTCGTAGAGGGTGAGGAGGCCGACCACGGCAAGTTCGACCCCCACTTCTGGTTCGACCCGCTCAGAGTGAAGCAGGCCGTCAACAGCATTGCCGCCCATCTCTCCACTGTAGATCCT
Organism: Dehalococcoidia bacterium; assembly: GCA_965263155.1. Taxonomy (GTDB): domain Bacteria; phylum Chloroflexota; class Dehalococcoidia; order Lucifugimonadales; family JAAXIE01; genus JAAXIE01. The sequence continues at coordinate 2,820,432 of OZ253586.1, read as the reverse complement.
ACCGGCCAGACCTCATACCGAGAAAACGCCGCAGCCTATAACCGAGCGTTGGACGACCTCGATGACTGGATTCAAGAGCAGGTGGCGACTCTGCCAGACGAGCGACGGTTACTGGTGACGTCGCATGACAGCTTCCAGTACTTCGCCGTCCGCTATGGCTTTGAGGTAGTGGGAGCGATATTCCCGCTCACCACCGAGGCCGAACCCACCGCCCAAGAGTTATCAGGCCTCATCGAGACTATTGAACACGGAGATGCGCCAGCCGTGTTCACCGAAAAGTCCCATAGCGACCGGTTGGCGCGGCGCATAGCCGAGGAGACCGGGGCAGACCTGATTGGCGGTCTGTATACGGGCTCCCTGAGTGAGTCGGAGGGTGCGGCCGGGACCTATCTCGACCTGATGCGGTACAACACCAAAACCATCGTGGAGGCATTGCGATAGCCATGACAGCCAGAGAATCAATATCGGCTCCTGCCCCTCTAGCCGCAGAGGAATTGACAGTGGAGCGTGGCGGAGTGGTTGTGCTGGATAAGGTTAGCTTCAGCGCCGGCCCCGGATGCATCATGGGTGTGGTAGGGCCCAACGGCGCGGGAAAGAGCACGCTGTTCAACGTGATTACCTCCATGTTGCCTGCCACCTCAGGCCGTGTACTGGTGCACGGTAAGACCATGGAGGAAACTCGGGGGCTGGTGGCCTACGTGCCCCAGTACGAGCGGGTGAACACACGTATCCCGATGAGCGCTTGGGAAGTGGTGATGCAGGGAAGGGTCCGTCACGCCGGTTGGTTCCGCCGGCCAGGACACGCTGACCGGGACGCCGCGGAGGATGCCCTCAACAGAGTGGGGATGTGGGACCGGAGAAAGTCGCAGATTTACGAGCTTTCAGGAGGTCAGCGACAGCGGATATTCGTGGCCCGCGCCTTGGCACAGGGCGCCGACATTCTGCTGTTGGACGAGGCCTTCAGCGGGGTCGACCTCGCCTCCCAGACATCCCTGATGTCTGTGCTGTTGGATCTGCGGGACGACGGTCGCACGATAATGATGTCGTCTCACGACATCAACCACATGGCCCACTTTTGCGACGAGTGCCTCTGCCTCAACTGCAACGTTTGCGCCTGTGGCCCACCGCAGGATGTGCTGACCGAAGACGTGATGACGCGACTCTACGGGCCATTCGGAACCATCCCATTCCACGGCCACGGCTTGGCAGGAGACGAGCATGGACATCATCACTGAGGCTCTGGTCGGTCCTTTCGAATACACCTTCATGGTGCGGGCACTGATCGTGTCTGTTCTGGTGGGAGTGATGTGCCCGCTTCTGGGGGTCTATGTGGTGACGCGGGGCCTCGGATTCATGGGCGACGCCTTGGCCCACTCGGTGCTCCCGGGTATGGTAGGGGCGTTCATTCTAGGGGTCAGCCCATTCTTAGGGGCCATACCCATGGCCATCGCCGTTGCGCTGGTCAGTGGCTATCTGATACGGCGGGCCGGCGTAGGCGAGGATACCTCGGTAGGCATCATATTCGCCGGACTATTCGCCTTGGGTCTGACTATGTTGACCGCGGCCAAGGGTATACCTGTCAATCTGGAAGACATCCTGCTGGGACAGGTGCTGGCAGTGTCACAGACCGACGTTTACATCACCTTGGGGCTGAGCGCGTTCGTGCTGGTAGCGACTTACGCCCTGCACAAGGAGATGCTGTTCGCCAGCTTCGACCAAACCGGGGCATCCGTCGTTGGACTGCCCACGGACAAGCTGGAATACGCCCTGCTGGCCCTGCTGGCCATTGTCATAGTTCTTGCGCTGCAGGCAGTGGGGATCGTACTGGTGATTTCCATGCTCATCACGCCAGCAGCCACGGCCCTGCTGATAGTGCGCAACTTCCAGCACGCCATGGCCCTAGCCGTGGCATTCGGGGTGGCCGCTGCTGTCGCAGGCCTCTACATCTCGTACTACTTCAACCTGCCCTCGGGGCCGGTCATGGCACTGGTGGTGGCCGCCTTCTTCATCCTAGCCGTCACTTGGAGCCAACGCCCCGCTGGGATCCTTCGACAGCAGAGGGCCTAAGGGGCCTACAAATCTTTGACCATTCATGCCAAAAGGCAATCGTGGGGCAACCCTTGTGGTTGCCCTTAGCGTTTTGCCCCGTGAACGTCGGCCTGCGGACACATTCTAGGTGCCCAAAAGAAGCGCCCCCACCTAAGGATACCGCCACTCAGGTGGGACTACGCGTAGCCCCTAAATTGCAGCATCGCCTTGACACCAGGAACGGGCGACTCCTATAGTCAGGGCCACATTCCCCGAAGGAAGAATGCTGTTGACTACCACACTGCCGGGTAGAGAATTGGCCGCCGAACTTGAAGCCGAGAGTCGTGGGATGATCGCCACCTCACCTCTGGACCCAGTGATTGAGGCGGCGGCGTCCGGCAGCCTCTCTGAAGACCAGTACTACAAGCTGATCGGGCAACTCTGGGCCTTGGAGCGGATGTACTATTATGTGTACGGCGCGTGGGGCAGCAGCTTGGTGATCAATGAGTATCCGCCGTCGGTGGACTACCTTTTCTCCAAGCAGTTGTACGACGACTCCACCCACGAGATGCTCTACGGTCAAGCCATCATTCAGCGGGGCTGGGCCAAAGGCCAGCGCCTCGCCTTGCAACACCCCTACTGCCAGTTCCCCTACGACTCCGGCTTGGCGGTGTTCATCGGCTCCATGCGGGCCTTGGGGATCTACGCCCAGAACGTGCGCCTGCCTGCCCTGAACCTAGGGGCCAAGGTCCTGGAGGTCGGCTGGCTGGAACGCATGGCCTCGGCCGTGCCCGACCAGTATCTCAAGGACCTGTTCGGCAGCCAGTTGCCTGAGACACGCAGTCATGTGCAGATGGGCCGCTTCGTGGTGGAACGGTACGTCTCGCGTCAGGTGGACATCGACATGTGTCGCGCCATGGTCAACACGGCGCGCAACGACTACAATGCGGCCCTCAGCTACATCTCCGAGTTCGTCTTTGGCAACCGCACTCCCTCGACCCTTACCCAGTACGAAATGCCTGACGTGGACTGATCACCATGACTACCCTACGCATCGATCACGAGAAGTGTACCGAGTGTCGCATGTGCCTCATCGCCTGCGAGGAGATCGGAATCAACGCCGTCTATCTGGAGTTGGAGCCTCGACACCGGCACGAAATCGACGTCCATAAATGCACCTACCCCGGCTGCGTAGTATGCCTGATGTATTGTCCCGCCCCCGGTTCCATCGTGGAGGCGGAGACGGGGCGCTCCTTGGTGCCGCCGCCACCTGAATTGTGGCGTGACCGGGACAAGAAGTGGCTCCGGGACTCCCTTACCTTCAAGCCTCGAAGACCAGCCCCCTAGATCAGTATAGAGCCAGCTTAGGAGGCGCTCATGGACCTGCACCCCATCACCGAAGAATGGTTGAACGACTGGGTATGGCCTACTCCCTTCCGAGGGCCGGGAGTCGACTTCCGCATGCGCCTCACCAAGGAGCGCATGGTGGAGCGCTGGAACCAGCGGGTGATTCGTGTGCTGGAAGGCGTGGAGCGCATGGATGGGGGCTGGGACCAGGGGCAATTCGGCCCTGCCTTCGCCGGCTATTGCAGCGAGGGACCCAGACACTCCCTCAACCAGATGTGTACCCAACTGCTCTCCGTTTCCATATCCGACCAAGAGGACTACCTGGACCTGTTGCGCATGAGGGCCCGCCAAGTGTGGGACGAGGTGAAGCACGGCGGACTGCACGGCGACGTGCTCATTCGAGGCGGCCAGGCCAAGAAGGAAACTGATCTGATGGAGGAGTCCAAGGCCAACTTCCAAGGTAGCCGCAGCTACTTCGGCATGGTGGCCATGTTCCCTCACATGCACCCGCTGGCTCGGGCAGCTTCCAACTACTACGTGGAGGCAGGGGCCTGCTTGGGCATCCGGGCCATCCTCGAAAGCAGCAAGCACAGCTTGTCTATCCACGAGAACTTGAGCCAGTATTACGAAGAGGTCATGCACTTCATGGAAGGCAAGTACCAGATGGACATGTACTGCCTCACCGAGGCGGAGCAGAAGCCGGTGGTGGACGCCTTGGACTTTCTACAGTCGCCCGACTTCCTGCGCAGCACCTCCATAGGCGGCTGACCACTTGACTACTCAAAAGGTCACCAAGGTCTACATCGACCAGGAGTATTGCATCTCCTGCGGGTTGTGCCGCGAGGTATGCCCCGTGGGGGCCATCCACCCCAAACTGCACGACATCCACCACTGGCTGGAGGTCATACCGGACGAGTGCACTGGGGATCTCTCCTGCGTAGAGTACTGCCCAGTGCCGGAGGCGTTGGTACAGTACGAGTAAACACACTTCTCTATAGTGCTGGGGGTGCGTGCGATGGGTACTGACTTTTTGTCGGGGTCCGGTCTACAGTCTGGCTTCGTACTTGCGGTCATCATCGCCGCGGTGTTGTTGGCCAACCACCTAGGCGGTGGTGCAGGCTTGGCGCGGAGGGCTGCCCAGGTCGCCCTCGGACTCGCCCTGATGATGCTGGTCTTCAGTGCCACCACAGCCTTCCATGGGGCGCCTGATGTTCCCATAGACCAGATGGAGAGCATCTTCGAGTCCGATGGCCCCGAAGAGTTCCTTGAGGCTAGCAGAGATTCTGCCGCACGGAGTTCCCAGGTTGGCACCATTCACATCGGTCTGGGGATCATCTTTGTCGCGCTGGGCGTGGTCGTCTTCAGAAAGCTGGGGGGCTTGACACCCGGCCTCCTTCTGGGAGGCGTCCTCCTGATCCTGCTAGGCACCCCCGATGGCGTCGGGGACCAGGCCAACCCTCTGAACGCGCTGACCGGATTACTGGGCGCGGCATTGCCGGGGAACTTCAGCGACGCTGGAACTGCGCAAGAGATCGCCCGATTCGCCGTGTTGGCAGTGGGAACCCTGCTGCTGGCGGCACTGCTCTGCTGTTGGGACCGCAAGGTCCGGGCAGGTGCCTCCTCCGGGGAGGTCGAGGAGTCTGAGGACTCGTAGACGCCGGTTCAGCCGCGCAGCAGCTCCATCAAAGGAACCAGACTCGTCTGCTGTTCCAGCGTCTCAAGCATACCCCACAGCTCAGCGGTCTTGTTGTCGGGCAATACGCGCCCGGCGCAGGCTTGGAACTTGGCGGTCCGCTCTTGGTAGCTCATTGGGTTGGCTGCTGAGCCTCGGAAGTCGCGGCATTGGCCTTCCAGTGTACGTCCGTCGGACATCTCGGCCACCGCCTTCACGGTTGGGTCGGGCGCGGCCTCGAGCCGGATTTTCGGCACGGTATCCTCGACGTCTGGAGAGAATCGACGCTGGTCGGTGAAGGAGTCGATGCCGACGGCACCGTCCAGCAGGGCGATGGCAGCGCAGTACTGGATGCTGAACTTGCCATCAAGGCCGGAGCGGGGCAGTGGGCCGGAATGGCTGCGGTGAGGACCGGTGATGGTCAGGGCCCGCATCTGCGTTGCTTCAACACCATGGTGCTCCCGGAGATTGAGCACTGCTTCCATGGGGCGCTGCATGTATATCTGGGCAGGGAAGCGCTTTATGTCAAATCCGGGGTCCAATAGCCGGTAGGTTGCGCCCAGCCCTGCAGTCACCGCATCCCAATCGAGTTGGCGTCCGAACAGTGCTTGCGCGTACCCGGTCTCCGACTCCAAGGCTTCATCGGAACTGGTGTACCCAGCGTGGGCCAGAATCGCAGCCTCGGCACCCATGCGAGCGGCGTTGCCCGGATGGGTGGACTTCACCATGGTACCTGTGTTGGCGGTCAATCCGCCGGTGCGGGATGCGGCGATGCCAAGGGCCATGTTGGTCTGCTGGGCATCCAGCCCCAATACGCTGGCAGAGGCTGCCGCCCCGCCCAAAGGGCCTACCAGACCGGGAGGGTGGTAGGCGTGGGCGGTATGCGGGGCCGATGCGGCACGCAGGCGACCCTGAATTTCCCAACCTAGGACGTAGGCAGTGATAACGGCCTTGCCTGGTGCGTCGTTGGACTCGGCGAGGGCGAGGGACGCTGGTAGGCAGGACGAAGTGCCGTGTGTAGGCGGATAGCCTTGAATCTCGAAGTCGAGGCAGTGGCCGAATACACCGTTGGCAAAGGCTGCGGCCGGAGGGTTGGTCTTGAAGCCCCAGCCGACCACGCTGCACTGGGGCGTACCTCCCATGTCTTGGGTGTATTGTCCGATGGTCTGGGCCAAAGGCTGGGCCGAGCCAGCCACCATGTTGCCTACGCCGTCGATGATGGCGACCTTGGCGGCATCCACCAATGCTTGTGGTAGCGCCTCGTACCGGAGGTCGGCGATGAACTGCGCTAGAGTTGCAGTAGGTCCCATAGTTATCGTCTCGCCATCGGCCTAGAAGCCGCCCTCCGCCTTCTGATTCTCGGGGTCATAGACCCAATTGGTCAGGGGGCGCCCTTCGGCAAAGGCCTGTAGCTCTCGCCGCCATAGCTTGCGCCGCATTATCACAGTGGCGTCGGACCGGCCCAGCCTGTCGTTGCGGCGGTCGGGGTGGCCTTGGCCTATCTGGGCAATGTCATCCTGCAGGCGCACCATGTCGGTGGTCTCATGCACCACATCATCCAAGCGCATCCTGCCTTCCAGTATGGCTTGTGCCAGCACTTCCTTTGGAATGGAGCGGTTGGCCAGACGCACGTCCCGCATCTCCACATAGCGCTCGGCGTCGGCCGGGGCCACCCGTATGGCGTAGACGGTGAATTGGATGTGGCTCTCGTCGTCCACTGGCACCCACCACGCTAGGAACTCACGGTAGGGGGCAGTGGAAGTGTCGTTGGGAAGGGCAGTGATGTGGCATGTGTTGGGCATGCCGTAGTGGGCGGTGCGGCTGTTGGCGCTCCCCACCCGGCGACTGATCACCTTGACGCCCCACTCCGACTCTTCCGCCTCGATATCGAGCCTCTCGGTAAAGCCGTCGAAGGAGCCTTCCATGCCACGGTGCACGAACCCCACATGGGCCAAGTCGCCGCCATTTTCCAAGTTCAGGAAGTAGTTGCTGCCACGGGGGTAGCTGTCGATTTCGAACAGCCCCTCGAACTCCTCGAAGTCGGGGTAGCGGGGAAATTCGGGAGGCGTCCCCTCTCCCATGGGGGCGCCCAAGTAGGCGAACACCAAGCCTAGGTAGTCTTGGACGGGATAGCCGCCGATGCGTATCTTGTCGCAGAAGGGCTGGGGCTCGGCGGGCTGCTCCACGCACTGGCCCGTGCCGTCGTATACCCAGCCATGATAGAAGCAGCGGATCGTGTCGCCCTGCACCCAACCGGGCGAGAGTTGCATCCCACGATGAGCACATCGAAAGTCGACCAGATGTGGGTCGCCGTTCGTGCCTCGGTAGAGGGTGTATTCCTGGTTCATGATCTTGATGGGCTTTGCGCGGCCGGAAGGCAGGTCATCGGAGTGGTACACGGGCTGCCAGAAGGAGCGGAGGTAGTCCCCGGCCAGAGTGCCTGGGCCGGTGGGCGCAAAGTTGTCGTATTCCTCAGGGCTGTACTTGCGGTTGGTCTTCGGACTGGTGATGGTCATTTGGCTCTCCTCAAGGATCGTGTGAAGCTTGGCGAATAGGATTTCAGACTGTTCGTATCTGCGTCGAATTTTTTCGTAGCTAATTTCTGTGAAATTTGTGAAATCGCGGCAGCCGGTTCGCAGCTACAAGAGTCTTACATTTGCGAGACAGGTCTGGGAAGCAGCACTTCCACGGTGTTTCGGTGCAGACGGTCATGTGTCTCCCATGCGGCTTTACGCGCTGGACTGCCTTAAGCGTAGCAGTCGGGCGGTAGTCGGGCAATAAGCAAACGTCAGTCTCCTCGACACGGAAATCGCATCCGCCTCCCCCCTGCTAGAGAGGGGCCTCATTCACCGGCCCGAAGGAGCATGAGCTCTTCCACGTCGTAGTGCCAGTCGGTGAGGGGCTGGCCCTCAGCGAGGGCGCGCAGCTCTCGGGTCCATAGATGGCGGATCATGATGACGCCTGCGTCGGTGCGCCCCAGCCTCTCGTGGTTGTGATCGGCGATGATACCTTGGCCGATCTGGGCGACGTCGTCCTGCAAGCGAATCATGTCGGTGCTGCTGCGGTCCACGTCGTCGATGTGTATCTTGCCTGCGAGGATATCGGCGGCCAGTTGCTCCTTGGGGATGGTGCGCTTGGCCTTGCTGGCAGCACGGCGGGCTAGGTAATCGTCGGTCTTATCCTGGGACATACGCACCGCGTTGACGGTGAACTGGATGTGAGAGGAGTCGTCGATGGGCGTCCACCATACCAAGAACTCACGGAAGCCTAGGACCTCCGGCTCGACGGGCAGAGCCTTGGCGTGAAAGATGTTGGGCATGCCGAATTGGGCCACGTTGACCTGACCGCCGGGACGCCGCACTGTGCTGGTGAATCCCCAGCCAGTCGGTGTCGGCTCAATGATTATTGGTCCCTCAGTAGTCCCGTCCCAAGCGCCTGCACCTCCCCGGTGCACAAAGCCCACATGGGAACTGTCGACGCTGTTTTCGAGGTTGTTGAAGTAGTTGCAGGCTCGGAAGTAGGAGTCCATCTCCAAGACACCGTCGATGCCATCGAAGGTGGGATAGCGTGGCATGGGCGGAGGCTGGCCCTCCCCTTCGCGGGCTCCTAGGTGAGCGAACACAAGGCCCAGATAATCCTGTACCGGGTAGCCGCCGATGCGAATCTTGTCGCAGAAGGGTTGGGGCTCGGCAGGTTGCTCCACGCACTGCCCCGTGCCGTCGTAGACCCAGCCGTGGTAAAAGCAGCGGATGGTGTCGCCTTGCACCCAGCCGGGCGAGAGTTGCATCCCACGGTGGGCGCAGCGGGCATCCACCATATGGGGCTCGCCTGTCTCACCACGGTACAGGGTGTAGTCCACGCCCATGATGCGTACCGGCTTGGCGTGACCGGCGGGAAGGTCGTCGGAGTGGTAGACCGGCTGCCAGAACTTACGCATGTACTCACCGGCCAGCGTGTCCGGGCCGGTATGAAAGAAGTCGTTATGGGTTGCGTGGCCGCTGCCGTTTGTTTGTCTGACCATTTTCTCACCCCCATCCCAAGCTTCCCCCGTCGAGGGGGAAGGGGTTTTGGAATTTCGTAGCACTAGGACACGGAAGGCCGGAGGTGTGCCCAAGGGCGGGCCTGCTCAAAGGCCGCCGACGCCCTCAGCACAGCGTTCTCTTCGCCCTTCCGGCCAATGACATGCAGACCGATAGGCATGCCCTCGCTGGAGAAGCCACACGGGACACTGGCGGCGGGCAGGCCGGTCATGTTGAAGGGCGAGGTGAAGGGTGTGTAGTCCCATTCAGGGCGCACCTGCCTACCCGCGATGGTATGGGGCGCATGGCCGATACGAAAGGCTGGCACGGCCATGGTCGGCGTCATCAGCAGGTCGTACTTTTCGAACAGCTCATCGAAGCGGGAACGCAGCACCTCCACGGCACGCAGGGCGCGGGCGAAGTCCGCCCCTGTTACCTGCTGAGCGTGTCGCATCGAGTCTAGAACATATCCGGTAAGCTCGTCCTCATGCTCTTCCAAAAGGTGGCCGTTACCCACGTATCCTGTGGTGCAAAAGATATCGAGGAAGCTGGGTATGGGGTCGTCCAGTGCGATGCCCGGTTCATCCACGCTGCAACCCAACTCTTCGAACAGGCGGGCCGACGCGCTGGTAATGCTGGCCACTTCAGGGTCGACGGCGGCGTAGCCGAGGTCTGTGCTCCAAGCGACCCGCAGCCCGCGAACCCCGGAGTCCAGCTCTGCGGTGAAATCAGGAGGGTCTTCCCGCAGGGAGTTGGGGTCGCGCGGGTCGTAGCCGGCGAGGGCCTGCAGGAACATGGCGGAGTCCCGCACGGTGCGGGACATGGGGCCGGGGTGCGATGCTAGGTTGGGCGACGGACGCCCCAGCCCGCCAACGCGAGGCACACGACCAAAGGTGCCCTTGATGCCGTAAACACCACAGAAGCTGGCGGGGATGCGTATGGAGCCGCCGGCATCGCTGCCTGAAGCCAACGGGCAGAGGCCAGCCGCGAGGGCCGCCCCAGCGCCTCCGCTGGAGCCGCCAGGGGTGCGTTCAACGTCCCAAGGGTTGCGGCAGGGCGGGCCGAGCTTGTTCTCGGTGATGCCCGCCGAGCCGAATTCGGGAGTGTTGGTCTTACCTAGGATTATTCCACCAGCGGAACGGACCCGCTCCACCAAGGCCGAGTCTTGGTCGGGTATGGTCTCGCTGAACACCAAGGAGCCCATGGTGCTGCGAATACCCTTGGTCAGCTCCAAGTCCTTGATGGCCACGGGTAGCCCCAGCAGGGCACCGGTCTCGCCGCGGGCAATCTTTTGCTCCGCCTCCTTGGCGGAAGCTCGCGCCTCATCACCGCTGACTGTGAGGAAGGAGTGCAATTGCCCGTCCAAAGCATCAATGCGGCGCAGGTACATCTCGGTCAATTCCACTGGCGAAAGCTCCTTGGAGTCCAGAAGCTCCTTCAGCCTCCAAGCTGGGGTGAAGGCCAGTTCGTTATCCTGCATAACCCCTCCCTGCTGTACCGTTTATATGCGGCGTGTCTACTTGCTGAATATGTGGACGGTTGTGACGTCTCCGGCGCCGGAACATTGGGCTAGGCCGACCTTGGCGTCAGAGATCTGCCTCGGGCCAGCGTCGCCACGTAGTTGGAGCACTGTCTCGTGTACTTGGCGGATGCCTGTTGCGCCGAAGGGGTGTCCCATGGCCAACAGGCCACCGTCGGTATTGACGGGGATGTCGCCGCCAAGCTCCGTGCGCCCGTCCAAGGTGGCTCGCCACGCCTCGCCGGGGCCGGTCAACTGCAAGGACTCAATCTGTTGCAACTCGCCGATAGTGGCCGCGTCGTGCACTTGGGTCAGGTCCACGTCTTCGGGGCCGAGGCCCGCCATCTCGTAAGCCTTGTCAGCGCCGGGTTCGCTGCGGTAAGGGCTGAAGGCCGAATGGTCGCTACCCCGACCGTTGTAGGAACCGGAGGTGAGCACCGAGGCGGCCACGGTGACGGCGCGACGGCGGTCAATGCCGTAGCGGTCGAGGGCATCCTCGGCGCAGAGCACGGCAGCAGCCGCGCCCTCGCTGGTAGGGCAGCATTGCAACAGGGTCAGCGGGTCAGCGATGGGTCGCGAGCGGAGCACCTGCTCTTGGGTGTAGGTCTCCTTGCGATGGGCGTAGGGGTTGAGGGCCGCGTTCTTCCGCGCCTTCACCGACACCTGAGCCAGTGCCTCAGCGGGTGCGCCCGTCTCCTCCATGTAGCGCCGAGCCCTGAGGGCGTAGCCAGCCATCATGTGGTCGCCTCCGATGAATCGGTCAGGGCTGTCGGCACCCGTAACCGTCACCGGCCCGCGAGGCACCAGCTCGGCACCAAAGGCCAATGCTAGGTCGTACACGCCGCTGCTGATGCCCCAGTAAGCCTGCCAGAAAGCGGTGGACCCACTGGAGCAGGCGTTCTCTACATTGATGATGGGGATGCCAGTCAGGCCAAGCGGCCCGAGAGCCGTCTCACCTACCGACATACCATGGTAGTAGACATGCCCGAAGTAGGCTACGGGTATGGCCTTCCATGGGACGCCGGAGTCTTTCAGGGCCTCAAGCACCGCCTCGCGTGCAAGAGCGGCTAGTTCCTTGCCTCCAAAGCGGCCAAAGGGATGCAGGCCGACGCCCACCACCATCACCGGACGTCCAGCACTCATTCTGAGCCTCCTGAGTCGACGCGCCACTTGTAAACGGCCTTCTCCTCGCCGGTATCCAGCACGGCCACCGTACGCAGCGCCAGTGACATCGACATCCCTACGCTCAACGTATCAAAAGATGCATCCACGATCTCGGCCATGATGTGGGGGCCTTCCGGCAATTCGACCTGCCCCAAGATGTACGGGACAGGGCCGGGCCACCCAGCAGGGGGCACATGCACCAGAGTATAACTATAAAGAGAGCCGCGGGCGCTAAGGGTTACCTCTTCCAAGGCACCGGAGGTGCACCGCAGGCACATCACCGCAGAGCCGAAGGCGTAAACCCCGCACTCGCCACACCGCGCACCCAGCAGAACGCCATCACTGCCGTCCTCTGCAGTCAGCCTCAGCCGTGTGTCGTCGATGGATGTGACCACGAAGATGCTCCTCGGAAAGGCCAAGCCTAGCCTAGGGAGCCATGGCGCGTCAACGAAGCTGAGTGTGCCACAGGGTCTTTCGATTGTTGCATGGGGCATGGTTAAAGCACCGTGAGTCAACCCTCACCCCCGGATCAAGTCCGGGGCAGGCTCCAGCCCTCTCGGGAGTCCCTTGCCGCTTTGCCGGAGGTCTTGGATGAGAACCGACGTTGCGGCCTCGGAGGTCCGCATTTGTGGCATTTGTGGTGTTCCAATGCTAGTTTTTTGCATCTCTCGTTTACTTCCGATGCTATACCCGTTGTAAACTGCATGTATTTTATTGCACCGGGATTTGCACCGGCGCAGCTACGCGTCAGCTTTGCTGTAGTCAAGGGGTTGACATACGAATTCACGTTTTCGTAGCTGATGCCTGTGCATTTGTGACCTCGTTGTACCGGGTTCGCTTGGGGCGGCATGGGTACGGAAGGCGGTGTATGGGGTGAGACATGGTGTCCCGGTTTGGTCTCGGTGTGTACCACGGCATGGGGAGAATCGTATCTGGAAAGGGTACAGATGGGACACTTGTCGTAGCTGAAACGCATTTTTTGTATCTGCAATGTGTCTAATTTGTCTCATTTGGGTAGATCCACCTACGAAATTACGGGGTCTCATGAGACACACCGGTATCATTGAGGTGCCGCGCAGTGGCAGGGTGGCGCGGCCGCCAGACGTGGGTCTGCCCGGTGGGGTGTTGTTACAGGGGTATTGGCAAGGGGTTTTCGGACACCCGTTTTGGCGGCCCCGTTACGGGTGTCTTTGCTGATTGCGTTTTTGGAGCCGTATGTGGAGGCTATGGGGGGAAGGGCAACCGTGTCAACGGACTGATGTCAGTGGGGCAGGGTCCTTGGATTGTTGCACGTTGGCAGACTCAACCGGTCGGCATCTGCGTCAATTCGCGGCGCACCACTTCGGCAAGCGCTTGTATCAACTCCGGCATCACACATGGCGTAGGGATGCGTCGTAGCTCAATGCACGACTCTTCGGCTTGCTCTCTTGCTGCGACGTCGATGTCGTAGAGGACTTCCAGGTGGTCGGAGAGAAATTGTACGGGGACGACCAACGCATGCCGGTGTCCCGCTTGTCGGAGGGTGGGGAACAGTTCCTTGATGTCGGGGCGCAGCCATTCCTGGGGGGTGTGGCCTGCGCTTTGGTAGGCGAACTGCCAGCGATGTGGGGGAAGACCGACCCGTTGGGCCACTGCGTCGGCGGTCTGACGGAGCTGTTGCAGGTAGTCCGGCTCTTGGTCTGCGACTGCTTTGGGCAGGCTGTGGGCCGTCATCAACACAGCAACTTTATCGCGTTCGGCTGCGGGGCACTCGTCCAAGGCATCGCTTAGCCGGCGAGCGAGGGCATCGATGAAGGCGGGAAGGGTATGCCACGCGCCAGCAACACGCATAGGGAGGTGAGGCACCACTGCTTCCCGCGCCTGTTCCAAGGCGCGGTGGTAGCCCCCCATGATGTGGGGAGAGTACTGGGGGGAGAGTATGAGGCCCACGACTTGGGACACGCCCTTGGCGACCAGCTGCCCGAAGCCTTCCTCAATGAAGGGCGGGGTGTGGCGCATGCCGATGCTGACTGTGAAACGCTTCTTCTGCGTGGCCTCACTGGATCCCGGCTTTCGCCGGGATGACGAATGAGGAAGCCGGAATGATGAGTCGAGGTGGTCTTGGGACTGCAGCAGTGACTCCAAGGCCAGTGCTTGGGCCCAAGTGTTGCGCACGAGGGGTGAGCCTCCGGCAAGGCGGTAGCGTCGCTGGAACTCGGCGACCAATTCCGGGGGTGGCTTCGCCCGTCGCACACACTCCAAGTAGGCTGGGACGTCTTGGGGAGTGGCGGCGGCGCCGAAGCTCATGAGGAGGACACCGGTGGGAGAGTCGGCCATGATTAGCCCTGCGACGCGAGCATCCGGGCGCTGCTTTGGTGGACGTGTTCCACCAGCCGGGCTAGGTCGGCAGGGTCGGTCTGGGGTAGGACTCCGTGTCCCAGGTTGAAGATGTGGCCCGGCCTGCCAGCCGCCCGCGCCAGAACGTCGTCAGCGCCAGCGCGGGTTACTTCGAAGGGGGCCAGCAGCATGGTGGGGTCCAGGTTGCCTTGGATGCCGTGGTGGTAGCCGATGCGGGACCAAGCCCGGTCGAGGGGTACCCGCCAGTCGACGCTTACCATGTCGCAGCCCACGTCGGCCATCAGCTCCAGCAACGACGCAGCCCCAGTGCCGAAGTGGATAGAAGGGACCCCCAGCCTGCGCAGCTCGCGGAATATGCGGCGTGCATAGGGCATCACGTATTGCTGGTACTGGTCGGGGCTGAGAATGCCCACCCAACTATCGAACAACTGCACCACCTGCACCCCGGACTCGACTTGGCCCCGCACGTAGAGGACCACCACATCGGTGATTTTCTTCATGAGGTCGTGCCAAACTGCGGGTTGGCTGAACATGAGGCCCTTGGCGTGGGCGTAGTCGCGGGACGGCCGGCCCTCAATCATGTAGCAGGCTAGGGTGAAGGGTGAACCTGAGAACCCCACCAAGGCAGCCCGGTCGCCCAACTGTTGGCGTAGAAGCTTGATCGCCTCCAACACGTAGGGGGTGCCCTCTTCCGGGCCGGTGATGCGGATGGCATCCACTGCTGCTTTAGTGCGGATGGGGTCGGGGATGATGGGACCAATCTCCGCCTCAATGTAGAAGGGAACGCCCATTCCTTCCAAGGGCAACATTATGTCGGCGAACATTACCGCTGCGTCCACACCCAACTCATCCACCGGCAGTAGAGTCACTTCGACAGCTAATTCGGGGGTTCGGGCGATGGTCAAAATCTCGTGCTTCTCGCGCAGGGCCCGGTATTGCGGAAAGACCCTGCCCGCTTGGCGCATGAACCACACCGGCGTGGCATCCACATGCTGCCGTCCGCAGGCGGCCAAGATGCGTTGCGCCCCGCTGAACTCCGTAGTAGTCATCGCCTCCCCTGCTCTGCCGTTCGCCGTCGTCAACGCCGTCG
Source organism: Dehalococcoidia bacterium (assembly GCA_965263155.1). Lineage (GTDB taxonomy): Bacteria > Chloroflexota > Dehalococcoidia > Lucifugimonadales > JAAXIE01 > JAAXIE01. The sequence goes on along the minus strand of OZ253586.1, from coordinate 2,805,256 downwards.
ATATCGTCGGCTATTCTAACAGGTTGGGCCATTCCGTCGGACTGTCTTTCGGGTATCGGAAGTCTGCCACCTCCCCTCCCGTTCGCAACCGGATTGAGTCCGGAGGAGCAGGCCTTCCACTGCGCAGAACTCCGCTAAACGCTCAGTCCTGCTTCGCTCAGGACGAACGGAGAAGAGAGGATCTCTCAGTGATGGCTGGAGGCCCAACGTTGACCTGACTTTGGGCGCGATGCTAGCCTACGCCAAAGACCCGCCAAGAACAGGGACAACCGACCGCAGGCGGGGCAGTAGTCAGGAGGAGCCATGCCTATCCAGGACGCGCGGGAATGGATACGGGACACCGAGGCGATGGGCGAGTTGACCCGGGTGGACGGGGTCGACTCTCATCTGGAACTGGGCGGCTTGGTCGACCTGTACCAGTGGGACATGGAGAACCCAGCCCTGCTTTTCGACCACATCAAGGGCTTCCCCCAAGGCCACCGGCTGCTGGCCAACGTCTTCACATCCATGCGCCGGGTGGCCCTCAGCCTGAACATGCCCTTGGACTTGGGGCGGCGCGAGTTCGTGGCGGCTTGGAAGCAGCGGCTGAAGGAGATGGTCCCCGTGCCGGGGCAACTGGTTGAGTATGGTCCGGTGCTGGAGAACCGGATGACAGGCGACGAAGTGGACCTGACGCGCTTCCCCGCTCCGCTGTGGCACACCCACGATGGCGGTCGCTACATCGGAGTGGGCGACATCGTTGTGACCCGCGACCCTGATTCGGGATGGGTGAACTGTGGCACCTACCGGGTGCAGGTCCACGACGCCAACACGGCGGGCATCATGATTTCGCCGGGCAAGCATGGACGAATCATCCGTGAAGCCTATTGGAGCCGGGGTGAGGCCTGCCCTGTAGCTGTATCCCTCGGCCACGACCCGCTGCTGTTGCTCATGGGCGGCATCGAAATCGACTACGGCGTCAACGAGTACGACATAGCCGGGGGCATCCGGGGCGAGCCGGTGCAACTCATCAACGCGCCTCATACGGGGCTGCCGGTGCCGGCGACTTCAGAAATCATTATCGAGGGCGAGATTCCACCCAACGAGGTACACCCTGAGGGGCCATTCGGCGAGTGGACAGGCTACTACGCTGGTGGCGAACGCGACATGCCAATCATTCGCGTCCACTCGATCAGCTACCGCAACAACCCCATCGTGCTCGGCTGCCTGCCGGGAAAGCCGCCCAACGACAACACCTACTTCCGCAGCCCGCTGCGGGCCGCCATGATTTGGGATGAACTGGAACGCGCAGGCATCCCCGGCATCACCGGCGTGTGGTCCCACGAGGCAGGGGGAGGCCGCCTGTTCAACGTCGTGTCGATCAAGCAGATGTACCCGGGCCACAGCAAGCAGGTGGGCATGTCGGCGGCAAGCTGTCCCGCTGGAGCTTATGCCAACCGCATGGTGATTGTGGTTGACGACGACATCGACCCCACCGACACGAACGAGGTGCTGTGGGCGCTGAACACCCGCGCCGACATGATCGACGATGTGGACGTGATGAAGCGGTGTCGCAGCACCTCCTTGGACCCCATGGCCTACGGCGACGGTGAAGGCGGCCGCTACTACAACAACCGTATGATCATCGACGCCTGCCGTCCCTACGAGAGGCTGAAGAGCTTCCCCGCCGTGGCACGGAAGTCACAGGAAGAGGCGCAGGAACTGCGAGAGCGGTGGCCCGAGCTGTTTACCTCGGACGGCAAGGCGCGGCGAGATGCGACTCACGTCTCCCACGTGGAGACCCCTTAGAAAGCCATATGCACGTAAGGATGCCGGGGGTCCTGTTGGCTGTGGTCCTGATGTTGGCTTTGGCTGCACCTCTTCACGCTCAAGAGGAGCAACTGAAGGTGCCGACTATTCTTGAACAGATGGTGGGCCCTTACCAGATGTTGGTGCAAGCCTTACCCAACCCGCCGACACAAGGCCTGCTGAACCTCCACGCCACCCTTAAGGACCCGAGCACAGGCGAGTACGTCACGGACGCCCGAGTACGGGTGTTAGCTCAGCGTCAGGAGTCGGCGGAACGAGGGCTGGCCTCGCTCTTGAACTCGCCAGCAGCGCCAACCAGCTACAGCACCCAGCTAAACATTCTGGAAGAGGGGGCTTGGACCTTCACCTTTGAAGTGTCGGGCGCCTTGGGAGAAGGCGCGGCAGAAGTGATGCTTGAAGTCGCCAAGCAGCCTCGCAGCTTGGCCGGATGGCTGGCATGGGCTGGGATGACCTTGGCCCTGCTGTTAGTGCTGGGGCTGGCTTGGCGCAATGCCAACAGGGTCAGACGCTCGGCAGGTCGTTGACGCCGACAGTGATAGTGGCTAAGCTAAGGATTAACCCACCCCCTAGGGGTATGGGTTGGAGGTTGGAGTGGACCCCAAGGTGAAGGCGGAAGCTTCCCGACGCCTCAGCTATGCCGAAGGTCACCTGTCGGGCATCAAGCGCATGGTTGAAGAAGAGAAGTACTGCGTCGACATACTGAAGCAAACCTACGCCGTGCGTCGCGCAATCCAGAAGGTCGAAGCGGTAATCCTGCAGGGACACTTGGAGACCCATGTGGTGGAAGGCGTACGGGACGGCCGCGAGTCTGAAGTGTTGAACGAGTTGCTGGAGCTATACAGCCTGCAAGAGCGGAACTGAGCAGGAGCGTCCCATCGTGGTCAGCAAGCAAGTAACGCGCGTGACTATAGGGGTACAGGGCATGACCTGCGCCTCCTGTGTCCGCTATGTGGAGGAGGCGCTGACCGAGGTCCCCGGCGTGGAGTCGGCCAGCGTAAACCTAGCCACTGAGCGGGCCACCGTAGAACTGGACCCGCTGACAGTCCCAGCATCGCTGCTGTCGGATGTGCTGGACGATGCGGGCTACGCCGCAGTGGTGGACGTGGTCACCATGAACGTCGGAGGCATGACCTGTGCTTCTTGCGTCGGTTATGTAGAACGGGCCTTAAACGAGGTGCCCGGCGTCGTCTCTTCCAGCGTCAACCTCGCCACTGAAAGGGCCACGGTGCGCTACCTCGCCGGGGCGACGGGCGTCGACCAGTTGCGAGAAGCCGTTGACGACGCGGGTTACTCAGTGGAAGGTGTGGCGGACGACACCGCCAATGAGGGAGCTGACAGCGAGCGGCTGGCCCGAGTCCGCGAAATCCGGGACCTGAAGCGCAAGGTGGCTCTGGCTGGCTCTGTCGGTATTGTCCTCATGACCTTGATGTACATCCCCTTGGAGGTGCTCGGACTTACGGCCTTCCAACTGAACCTGGTTCTGTGGGTCATGGCCACCCCGGTGCAGTTCTGGGCAGGGGCCCAGTTCTACCGCAGCGCGTGGGGCGCGCTGAAGCACACCACGGCCAACATGAACACCTTGGTGGCCGTGGGCACCAGCGTGGCCTACGCCTACAGCACGGCCGCGACCTTCTTCGGAGGCGTGTTCGAGGAGGCCCACCTGCTGCATGCGCACAGCGTGTTCGGCCACAGCACGGGCACCTACTTCGACGCCTCGGCCATAATCATTGCTCTGATTCTGCTGGGACGACTGCTGGAAGCCCGCGCCAAGGGGCGTACTTCGGAGTCGATCCGCAAGCTGATGGGCCTGCGCCCACGTACCGCGCTGGTAGTACGAGACGGGCAACAGGTGGAGCTTCCCATCGACCAAGTCGTGGTGGATGACGTGGTGGTGGTGCGGCCCGGGGAGAAGGTGGCCGTTGACGGCGCCGTCGTCGAGGGGGCGTCCTCAGTGGACGAGTCGATGCTCACCGGCGAGAGCATGCCCGTAGAGAAGACCGCAGGCGACCCGGTGTACGCTGCCACCGTCAACGGCACAGGCGGCCTGCGCTTCCGGGCCACTCGTGTGGGGGCGGATACTGTTCTCTCCCAAGTGATACGACTGGTGCAGGACGCCCAAGGCTCCAAGGCCCCCATACAGCGGACCGCCGACGTGGTGGCAAGCTACTTCGTGCCCGCAGTGCTGACCATCGCCGTGGTCACTTGGGCGGTCTGGCTCTACTGGGGGCCACCACCTGCGCTGACCATCGCCATCCTGAACGCCGTCGCGGTGCTGGTTATCGCCTGTCCCTGCGCATTGGGACTCGCCACACCTACGGCCATCATAGTCGGCACGGGCAAGGGAGCGGAGCGCGGCATCCTGATACGCAACGCCGAGGCGCTGGAGAGGGCGCATACGGTCACCACTGTTGTACTGGACAAGACCGGCACCCTCACCAGAGGGCAGCCCGTGGTGACCGACCTGATCACCACCGACGGGATGAGCGAGGACGAGATGCTCCGTTTGGCAGCCTCGGCGGAGTCCGGCTCAGAGCACCCACTGGGACAAGCCATCCGCGCCGCCGCCACGGAGCGCGGCCTGACTCTGGCAGAGGCTGCTCAATTCCAAGCCTTCCCAGGTCATGGCGTGCAGGCACAAGTGGAGGGCAAATCAGTAGCCCTCGGCAATGCAGCTCTACTGCAACAGCGCGGACTGGCCTTGAATGGTATGCAGTCCAGCGGCCAAGAACTCACGTCCCAAGGGAAGACGGCAATGTGGGTGGTGGTCGACGGGAAGGTGACGGGTCTGTTGGCCGTGGCCGACACCCTGAAGCCCGGCGCGAAAGAGGCAGTGAGCGCTCTGCGGCGCCTTGGGCTGGAAGTTGTGATGCTCACCGGCGACAACCGGCCCACTGCTGAGGCCATTGCCAGAGAAGCGGGCATCGACAAGGTCGTCGCCGAGGTGTTGCCTCAAGACAAGGCCGCGGAGGTGAGGAAGCTGCAAGAAGAAGGCCGGGTGGTGGCCATGGTGGGCGACGGCATCAACGATGCCCCTGCCTTGGCACAAGCCGATGTGGCCGTCGCCATGGGCACCGGCACAGACCTCGCCATGGAGACGGCGCAAATCACCCTGATGCGCGGCGATCTGCGGGGTGTGCCTGAAGCTGTCGCCCTGTCCCGGGCTACCATACGCACTATCAGGCAGAACCTGTTCTGGGCCTTCTTCTATAACACAGCGCTCATACCCATAGCCGCTGGTGTACTCTACTTGGTGTTCGGCGGCAGCGGAGTGCCCATCGGTCCATTGCGGTACATCTTGGGCGACTTCGGGTTCCTGAACCCGGTCATGGCAGCAGCAGCCATGGCCTTCAGCTCCGTCTCCGTAGTGAGCAACTCGCTGCGGCTCAGGGGCGCGCGCATCCAGACTTAGCATAGGCATCACAGACCGGCAGGAAGCCGCAATACGATTAGCCGAGGGACAATGATGGACTACGTAGTACGTTCCCCGATGAACCAACCCGATGTGGTTGAGGTGCGGTACGACTGCCCGTGCGGCTGCAAACCCCGGACGCGGTACGAACGCGGCTCGGATGAGACAGGCCACGAGCAGTGCTGCTGCGGGCGGATCCACTTTGTGGGTACGGACGCACTGCAAAAGCTGGAGGCTTACATTCAACAGGAACGAAACGGCGAGGCCTACAGCCTGACCCTAGACCGGGTCACGGCGCCTTGGGGCGACGAGATCCCCGTGGCCTTCGGCCTCCCGCAAGAACCGCACCACCATTAGCGCGGGGTCCAACTACGAAGGGGCGAGAAGGGGCGTACAACATGGCATCAGCCGACTACGATGTTGTAATTCTGGGCGGCGGTATTGTTGGGCTCTCGGTGGCGATGCGGATGAGCCAGCTGTGTCCGGGGCGTGGCATTGCCGTGGTGGACAAGGAGAAAGAGCTGGCCACCCATCAATCGGGCCACAACAGCGGCGTCATTCACTCTGGCATCTATTACCGGCCCGACTCGCGCAAGGCTGAGTTCTGCGTCACCGGGGGCAAGCTGCTGACCCGCTTCTGTGACGAGAACGGCATTCCCTACGAGCGTTGCGGCAAGATCATCCTAGCGACCCGCGAAGAGGAGTTGCCCAGGCTAGAGGAGTTGCATCGCCGTGGGTTGGCCAACGGCGTGGAAGGACTGGAGATGCTCGGCCCCGGTGAGCTGCGGGAAATCGAGCCCAACGTCGAGGGCGTCCGCGCACTCCACTCTCCCAACACAGGCATTATCGACTTTGTTCAGGTGGCCCGGACCTATGCCGACAAGTTCCGCCAAGCTGGCGGCGACATCCTGACCGGCACACGGGTGCTGGGCATAGACCGTGTGGGGGAACGGCTGCGGCTGCGCACCAATTGCTCGCCGATTCAGGCGCGCCACCTGATTAACTGCGCTGGCCTGCACGCCGACAGAGTATCCCGCATGATGGGCGTGTCGCCGGGCGTGAAGATCGTGCCTTTCCGTGGCGAATATTACAAATTGCGGCCCGAAAGCAAGCACAAGGTGAAGGGGTTGATCTACCCTGTGCCTGACCCTGCTATGCCCTTCCTAGGAGTCCATTTCACACGCACCATCCACGGAGTCGTGGAGGCGGGCCCCAACGCGGTCTTGGCGACAGCGCGGGAGGGCTACACCAAGACCAAGTTCAACCCCGGAGACACTTGGGACACCTTCAGCTATCCCGGATTCTGGCGCATGACGAGCCGCTTCTGGAAGGTGGGCATCGGCGAGATGCACCGCTCCTATGTCAAGTCCGTATTCGTGCGCGACCTGCAACGCCTCATGCCGTCGATACAGGCCTCCGACGTGGAGCCGGGAGGCAGCGGTGTGCGGGCGCAAGCCGTCGACGGCAAGGGCAGGCTGTTGGACGACTTCCACATTGAAGAGAGCGGGGGTGCAGTCCACGTCCTCAACGCGCCCTCCCCCGGCGCGACGGCATCGCTGGCCATCGGCAATCACGTTGCTGGCCTAGCCGCCAAGTCCTTCGGGTTCATCAGCTAAGCAACTCGGGCGCGGCCATGATGTCCCTGCCCTAGCCGATTATGAGTGGGCATCAGGACGAGATTGCAGGCAGTCCTCTCGTGGCATACTAGGTATATAGAGATGCCTGACGATGGGACGCCGTTGGTTGTCCCTTCCCTTGGATCACTCCTACCGGCGATATTCGTCGCCGCAGTCGCCGATGATCTGGTAGAGGTCACGAGACTGCGCAAGGACATGCTCAATGGCTTCCAAGTCTTCCGCGTCCAGTTGGATGCGGAACACCTGGGCATTCTCTTCGATGTGTTCGGCTACCCCCAACCTAGCGCCGATGATGACGCCGGCGACGGACGGACGGTCCAAGACGTATCGCACTGCGACATTGGCGATGCTGGCGTTGTACTTATCGGCCACAGCCCTGAGGGCCGTCAGCAACTGCTGAAACAGGCTCCAGCCGCCCCAAGCGTCGATCATCTGCTTGTATTTGCGCAGGCTGGCGGTGTTCAAAACGGCAGTAGTCGGTTCCGCATGGCCTAGGTACAGGTCCGACAGCAAGCCGCCGCAGAGGGTCCCATAGGCCAGCAGTGAGGCCCCATGCGACTGGCAGAACCCCGCCATTGCGACTCCGGGTCGACGGTCGATCAGAGAATACTGGACTTGGTTTGACACCACTCGAATACCGTGGTCGGAGATCTCCTGCATCCGTTGCGTGTCAAAGTTGGTCAGGGCCAACTCCTGAATCTTGCCTTCATCGCGGAGGTCTGACAGGTGGGTGAGGGCTTCTAGGTAAGCGCCATCTCGATAGTCCCACCAATGGAACTGCAGCAGGTCCAGCTTTTCCACCCCCATGCGGCGACGGGAGACATCGATGTTGCTTTCGACGACCTGACGGGTCATGGGTCCTGGTCGAGGCACCCACTTGGTGAAGGTTTGGATGCCGGACACGGCTTCTCCGCCCCGGTCCGACGCCAACCTGCGCCGGAACTCGCCGACGAAATCTTCGGCGGGTCCATAGTGGTCGGCCAAGTCCCAAGTGGTAAACCCAGCGTCGATGTAGCCGAACATGCTGGCAATAGCCGCCTCGGGGTCGATGGCGCCGTGAGCTCCGGAAACCTGCCACATCCCGTTGAGGATACGGCAAATCGGTAGGTCGCTGGTCAAATCGAACCGTGTGTTCTGAGGAAGAGTCATCATCACCTCAACAGGATCTCTGGCTGAGGTCCTACATGGAAAGGACCGCTTGGTGCTGGATGAGCGATGCCCATGACTCGGGCGGCCGTGTCTGGGGAGTTACAGCCGTCAAGCTTGCTCTGCGCGCTTGTGTTGTGACCTGCAGGCCCGGCGTCCCCTCAAACAGGCTGGGAACTCAGCTGCTCAGCAGCTCTCTGATGGCGTCGTCTACGAACTTGATGTCATCCTCATTGGCCCCTGGCCCCCCTGCCAAGTGTCCCCAGATGGACTCGATGGGCCGGAGTTCGGCGTTGGGCATCTGGCTGACCTCAATCGCGTTGTCCTCGGGCGGGAAGTAGAGGTCGGTCCGACCGGGCATCACTATGGCCTTGGCCGTGATGGCCCCCAGCGCCTTCTTGAGGTCGCCACCGTGAATGGGATTCGCGCTGATGTCTGCGTTCTGCCAACTCCACAGCATCGCCAACAGATCGTTGGCGTCGGCGGACATCCTCCGTCCTTCCCAGAAGGCGATCAGGTAGTCCTCCAAGGAAGAATAGCCTATCTTCAGATAGACCTCTTCCCGGTAGAAAGCTTGGGAGACGGCCCAACCAGCGTAGACCCGTCCCATGGCCCGCAAACCCTTGGTGGGAGGCTTGTCATACCAGCCGTTGGCCCAAGCGTCGTCTACAGTCAATGCCGCTTTCACACCTTCCAGGAAGACGAAGTTGTGATGAGAGGTCTTGGCTGAGCCACAGACCGGGAGAATCCGCTCGACCATTTCGGGGAATAGGCTGCCCCAGTGGTAAGTCTGCTGGCCTCCCATTGACCAGCCGGTGACCAAGGCAATGGTTTCGATCTCGAATTTTTCGGTTAGCAGCCGATGCTGACACATGATGTTGTCGTACAGAGTAACTACAGGGAATCGCCCTCTGTCGTAGGGGCTTGGTGTGTTGCTCGGCGAAGACGAGAGGCCGTTGCCGAACTTATTGGGAACGATTATGAAGTACTTACTGGGGTCTAGGGCTTTTCCGACGCCTATCTTTCCCTCGTTGAGAGTGTGCTGGCTCCCGTAGGACGTGGGATACACAATCACGTTGTCCCGTTTGGGACTCAGTTCCCCGTAAGTCTTGTAGGCCAGCTTGGCGTCCCGCAGTGTTGCTCCGTGTTGCAACACCACGTTGCCCAAGTCGAACACATCGTAGTCAGGCATAATCGGTCCTGTCAGAAGGAATGGCGGGGCTAGGTCTAGTTGGGTCAGCGGGGCCAGTATATCCAAGCCGGAGTCTGAATTACAGTGCACATCAGGGCATGCGCCACTGGGGCGTATACGCAACTCCCAAGAGGGATGTTATCGCAGCAGACCTATCTGCTGCGTCTCTAACCTTTCCCGTCCGATGGAAGAGAGTTAGGATAGACTGAATAGCCCGCATTAGAGTGCTGCGTTGAGAGAATTACCAAACATTGAGGAGAAGGTCGGATGGATGACTTACTGATTCGAGGCGGACAGGTGATTGACGGCACTGGGACCCTGGCACGGGAGGCCGATGTAGCCATCAGCGAGGGGCGCATTGTGGTCGTGGGCGATTGCGATGGACGCGAGGCGCGGCGGGTGATTGATGCTGCGGGTCAGATAGTAGCTCCGGGATTCATCGACATACACACGCACTCCGACTTCACCCTGCCACTTAACCCCTTGGCGGAGAGCAAGATTCGCCAAGGGGTGACCACCGAGGTCGTAGGCAACTGCGGCTATTCCACTGCCCCGGTGTTGCCGGGCAAGGCGCAAACACTGCAGGACTACCTAGGGGCTGGAGCGCCTTGGCTGGACTATGAACCGAGAAGCTTTGGCGACTACATGGATGGATGGCCTGCCACTTCCGTGAACACGGTGATGCAGGTGGGTCACGCTACGCTACGCCTTATGACCATGGGGATGGAAGCGAGGTCCCCGACGGCCAGCGAGCTTTCCCACATGGAGTCGCTGTTGGCGGAGGGGCTGGAGGCGGGCGCACTGGGTATGTCCACCGGCCTGTTCACTGCACCAGGCAACTACGCCCAGAGCGAAGAGCTCCTGGCCCTAGCAGGAGTGCTGAAGCAGCACGGCGCGACCTACGCCTCGCATGTCCGGGACGAGGCCAACCATGTGTTCGACGCGGTGCGCGAGGCCATCAGCATTGGCGAGACGGCGGGTGTGCGGGTGCAGATTGCCCACCTAAAGCTGTCGGGAACGGACAACTGGGGCGATGTGTCGTCGCTGCTGTCAATCATCACCGAGGCCCGGGAACGAGGCGTCCAGCTCTTCTGCGACCAGTACCCCTACACTGCGGGCACGAACCCGCTGCGTAACCTGCTGCCGGTGTGGGTGCATGAAGGCGGCGTGGAGGCAATGCTGCAAAGGCTGCGCGACGGCGAGGCGCGGGAACGTATGCGAGGCGATATTCTGCAGAACGGCTTGACCAACTTCGGCAGGGTGGACTCGTGGCACGCGGTGCGCATCGCCATCAGCCCGGAAACACCGGAACTGGCAGGACAGACGGTGGGGCAGGTAGCCGAGGCGAGAGGCATCGATCAACTGGACGCTGCTTGTGACATCCTGTTAGAAGACAAGGGTCACACGCGCATCGTGGTGACCTCGATGGAGGAAGGAGACGTGCAGCAGATACTACAGTCGCCGATGATTCTGGTGGGGTCCGACGGCAACTCACTAGCGCCCTACGGCGTCACCAGCCAAGGCAAGCCCCACCCCCGCTTCTACGGCACCTTCGTACGGGTGCTGGGTCACTACGCCCGTGACTTGGGCCTGCTGCCCCTGCACACCGCCATACACAAGATGACGGGTGGCTCGGCGACGGCATTGCGCTTGGTGGACCGCGGCACCTTGGAAGAGGGCAACTGGGCGGATGTCACCATCTTCAACCCCGACACGGTGGCCGAAGTCGCCACTTACGACGACCCGCACCAATATGCCACGGGCATCTCCACAGTGCTGGTTAATGGGGAGGTCGTCATTGACGGGGGCGAACACACGGGTGCGCTTTCGGGGCGGGTGTTGAGGCGCGGGGCGAACGGGGTGGGGTGAGGCGGGGGAGCAATGGACGGCCTGAAGGTTGGCATCAGACGGTCTGCCACCCTATATCCGCCTGCACGTCAAAAGGCCTCGCTCTCCCCGATGTCGAGACGCAGAAAGGCCCCGTCCACTGTGACAGGGGCCTTTGATACTGGGCTGTCAAGAACGGCTTAGGACTTGAGGTCATCACGCTCAGCCGGGGACGGCTCAGGAAACACCACGCCCGCCCGCTCAGCCGCTTCCTTCCATGCTACCCACTTCCGACGCTCCTCCAGACGACCCTCTTGACGACCCTCATCCTTGAGCTTCTTGATCTTTGCCAATGCCGGTAACATCACCATAAGAGCTCCCTCCGACAAAAGTGCCACCCCGGAAGCCATACCAAAGGACACCGTGATGAGTGCTGCCCAAACTTCTATCGCACTCCAAGCAGGGCGAAGTCCAAGCCCGAGACCGAGGAGGGCCGCCGGGTAGGCCAACACATACAGGAGCCAATACCGCTCCAGCCAGCCTACTTCCCGCAATCTCCTCCACCATCTATTCAGCACCTCAAACACTACCCATGTATCGCATGCCGGCGCTGCTATTCGACGCCGCTGGCGTTTCTTGTAACAGCAATGCGATTCCGAGTCGATCTCCCCCAACTCCCACACTTCAGTGTAGATTCGATGCGATTGCTATGCAAAGCTCGGCCCGCTAGAACTGGGCTACCAGCAGGCGGTGGCAGAAGCGGGCGGTGTCGTGTAGCTCGTCGAGCTTGACGTACTCGCGGGTGGTGTGCATCTCGTTGGTGGACATGCCCACTACCAAAGCGTCGATGCCCCGCTCTAGGAACACGTTCCCGTCGGTGCCGCCGCCGGACGGACTGATGTTGGGCGAGAGGCCCATATCTTGAAATACATGGCTCAGCATCTGTACCATCCGCCCGTCGGGGTCGATGTGGTACATGCGGAACAGCACCTCAAGCTCCTCGTCGATGGAGGCTTCTTGGTATTTCTCACGAGCCGCTTGCAGGACAGACAGCACTTGGAGGCGCGTCAGCTCTAGGGTCTCGGTGTTGCGACTGCGGAACTCGCCGGAGAAGGTGACATCTTCCGGGACGGCATTGCGCACGGACCCGCCGGAGATCAGCCCGACATTGAAGGTGGTCTCCTCGTCAAGCCTGCCTTGGGGAAGGTGAGAGATGATGTCGGTGGCGATGGCGATGGCCGACAGGCCCTTTTCAGGTTCGACGCCGGCATGGGCTGACCTGCCTTTCACTTTGACGTCGAAGCTCACATAGGTAGGGCTGCTGGCGGTGACAGTATTGACCGGGCCGTTGCCATCGAACACCACTGCCTCTTGGGCGGTGAGTATGCCGTAGTCCAAGTATTGCGCCCCCACCAGCCCGATCTCTTCGCCACGGGTGAACACGGCTTGGATTGGACGGCGGGTTGCGCCCTCATCCTTGATGGACTGGAGACCTTCCAGTATGGCAGCCACTCCTGCCTTGCAGTCGCCGCCCAAGATGGTAGTGCCGTCAGAGACGATACGGTCTTCTTCGATGCGTGGCTTGATGCCACGGCCGGGTTCCACGGTGTCCATGTGGGCCGAGAGCAGAAGGGGGTTCTCGCCGTCTTCGGAAGCGATGACGTTGCCATGGGAGTCGCGCTGTATTCGCAGGCCCAAGGCGGTGAGCTTCTGGGTTAGGTACTGGGCAACGGCCTCCTCCTCTCCCGAAGGGCTGTCGATGCGAACCAGTTCGCAGAAGGTATTGACCAGTCGCTCACGCTCAATCATGGATACTCCTCTCGTGTGCCCTTATTGGGGCGATGTTCTAAGGGAGCAGGACGTCACATCCTTGTGACATTTTGTGGCTAAGTGGGGGGGCAGAATTGTTATTTGGGGTCCGTCCGAATGTCACACTCGTCGTAGCTAAATATTGTTTTCTGTATCTGGGATGTGTGACATTTGTGACATCGGGCGTCCGCCCGCGTGGTGGGCACATAGGCAGCCACAAGAGCTGCCCCTACGCGACTTAGGCACGTCTGCCACTCGGTTTTCCACCTGTATTGAGGCTAGAGGGGAGGGGTAGCGCCTGTCAACTGTTGAATGTCAGCAGGGGGTTAGTTCATCCCAGCTTATCCGCCCCACCCCAACATCAGGTCCGGGGCAGGTCCTTCAGCGACTTTTGCATATACAGACCGGAGGCGCTCCATAACGTAGGGAACGGAGACTCGTCCACCGGCCCTACAGACAGCGTTACACATGGCTCCCACTGCTCCGGGCATGACGGTGACGCTCTAGGTGCCGACCTTGAGGGGGGAGACCATTTTTCGCAGGGAGGCTAGGGTGGAGAGGGCGGTGAGCATCCCCGTCTTGGGGTTACTGGGCGAGGGGACGTTCTGAATCTTCATCTGGATGATACCGAAATCGCCGGTGACCACAATCTCGTGGGTGTTGTGGACTACGGTAGGGTCGGCAACGATGCGCACCTTGGTCTCGTGGGGGCCGAGACCTGCCATGGCGACGGCTGCAGAGACGTTGATGTTGGCGGGGAAGAGACGGCATGCCTCTACAGCAGGGCCTTCGAACAGGGTGGCAGGCTCGGTGAGACTGTCGAGGTCGATGGGGCTGCCCACCATGCCGGGGGTGTTCTTGAAGCCCTCGGGGGGCTTGCTGCTGATCATGGTCAGGGACTCAATGTTTCCCATGGCGGCGCCCATGATGCCATCCAAGCAGGCGATGGCGCCCGACGGGGCGTAAATGCTGACGCCGTTGTCGGCTGCTAGGGTGAGCAGGTCATCCCGGTCCAGCAGGGCCCCGCAACTGAGCACCATGAGGTCCTTACCGGAGCGCAGCGTGGCTTGGGCGATGGGGTCCACGGAGTCCTGTCCTGCCGCCTCGATGACGAGGTCGACCAGAGGAGGCACCTCTTCCATGGTGACCACAGGCGGAGGGGTCTCCAGCGACTTGGCGAACTCCATAGCCCGGCCCAAGTTACGACTGGAAAGGGCACCCAACTCGACGCCGGACACCTCGCCGGAATCAAGGCCGCTGGCGACGCGGCGGCCGATGGTGCCCATTCCGATGATTCCTACTTTCATGCTGGCCTCCTGAGGAGGGCGCTGGACTCTCGCCAGCGTCTGCGATTGCAGGGGTCTCACCCCCACCCCTGCGAGGCGGAAGAGGGGTTGACGGGTGACCGTGCCCGACAATCCACGGCTGCACCTTGTCCTACAGTCCGCGCCGTGGGTTCCCGCCTCCGCGGGAAGGACGGGTAGGCCCGATAGCTGAGGCAGGTTGTCAAGCGCAGGAGTTAGGGGAGGGCGCGCTGGTCGGCCCTCCCCATTTGCATTGCTAGGCTTTTACGTGCTCGTCGAACCAAGCCATGGTCTTGCCCCAAGCATCTCGGGCCGATTCGGGGCGGTAGCTGCCTCGGGCGTTGCAGTGGAAGCCGTGACCACAGCCGGGGTACATGTGGAATGAGTAGGTCTTCCCGTTCTGCTTCAAGGCAGCTTCTACCGTGTCGACGTCGGCAGGAGTGGGGTTCTGGTCCTCCTCGCCAAAGAGCCCGAGCACGGGGCAATTGATGTTCGCTACCTGCTCGATAGGGGCAGGCCCATCGCCCAGAGCCCCGAGCATGCGCCCGCCGTAGAAGACGGAGGCGGCCTTGAGCTCGGGTATGTTGCAGGCGGACAGGAATGAGACCCTGCCTCCAAAACAGAACCCGACGATGCCAATGCGGTCGGGGTCGACGTAGGGCTGCTGCTGCAACCAAGCAACGGCGGCCTTGACATCGGCCACGATATTCGCGTCGGTGCAGGCACCCATGCGAGCGAAGGCGGTCTCCATCTCCTCGTGCATGCCCATGATCATCCTGCCCTCGCGGTGGAACATGGATGGGGCGAGTCCCACGTACCCGGCTGCTGGCAACCGGTCGGTGACGTACTGGATGTGGGAGTTCACGCCCCACACTTCCTGTATGACGATGACTGCTGGGTGCTTCTCTTCATCGTTAGGCTTCGTCAGGTAGGCATCCATAACCTGACCGTCAACGGGTACATCAACCCAACTGTTAGGCATAATAGCCCTCCACTCTGAATCTGCGGCGCTATGCGCCTGCCGTCGCTCATTCTAGCACGTTGCGGGAGTTCAGCGGGCACCCGCTACCCCGCGAAGCTGGGAACGAGCGAGAGGAAGACGCCCGCAACGACGGCGGAGCCGATTACACCGGCGACATTGGGGCCCATGGCGTAGGGCAGGATGAAACTGTCGGGGTTGGCCTCTTGGGCCACTACGTGGGACAGACGGGCCGCCATGGGGACCGCCGACACTCCCGCGGAGCCGATAAGGGGGTTCACCTTGTCCTTCAGAAACAGGTTCATCCCTTTGGCAAACAGGATTCCTCCAGCGGTGCTGAAGGAGAAGGCCACTAAGCCCAAGCCTAGGATCCGCAGCGTGTCGAGGTTGACTACCTGGTCTGCCGTCACTTGGCTCCCCACTGTGATCATCAGGAATATGGTGGTGATGTTTAGAAGCTCGTTGGAGGCCGTCTCCATCAGGCGGGGGACAACGCCGCTCTCACGGAACAGGTTGCCGATCATGAACATGGCGATGAGAGGCGCAGAGTCGGGCACCACAAGGATGATGAGCGTCATGGCAGCCGCGGGGAATATCAGTTTCTCCAAGCGTGAAACCTCGCGTGGGGGCTTCATCTCCCGCCCGCGCTCGGCCTTGGTCGTGAGCAGCCGCATGATGGGCGGCTGGATGAACACAACGGCTGCCATGTAGCTGTAGGCAATGACGCCAATGGTGCCCAGCAACTCCGGGGCAAGTTGCGCCGAGGCGAATATGGTGGTGGGGCCATCGGCGCCTCCAATGATGCCGATGGCAGCCGCCTCTTTCATATCGAACTGAGCAAAGAGGGCGCCCCAGAAGGCAAAGAAGACGCCTATTTGGGCGGCGGCCCCCAAGAGCATCGTCTTGGGGTCGGCAATCATGGGGCCGAAGTCGGTCATGGCACCCAAGCCTAGGAATATGAGGGGAGGCAGGATGCTCCAGAATGACAGGCCGTAGTGAAACACGACGCCGAACATCCCGGAGGACTGCACCTCGGTGGAGCCGGGGAGAAAGTCGGCCAAGCCAGTGAGGGGCAGGTTTCCTAGGACGATGCCCAAACCCAACGGCAGAAGGACGTAGGGTTCTTTTACCTTGACTATGGCAACGTAAATGAAGCCGGCTCCCACCAACAGGAGCATCACATTGCCCCAAGTAAGGTTGGCGACGCCGGAATCGTGGAATAGTTCCGATATGGCTTCCAAGAACACCTAGCCTGCGGTGGTCAATGGGTGCCGAGACGTAAGGGATGACATCATAGATACCGGCGAGTAGGCCGGCCCGAGCGACCGGCCATGATGTCGCGGCGGCCTTGTACCGCCCAGCCAGTAGAGGCAGCGATGGAGACCGTAGGAGGACGCCCCCCCGTGGTGGGAGCCCTTCTGTCCAGCCTCGCTGCCACTATTGAGGCGGCAATCATGGCAGCCATCTCCAGTTCGTCTTCCCTTGGCGGGTCGAGTTCCGGTCCTTCGACTCCCAACCGCGTGGCCCTAGCCACTCTCCAGCGCAGAATCCTGCCCATGGCTCCCGTAAGCGCCGTGAGCAGCACGAGAACCAAGAAGGCCATGCCAGCGCCCCCGGCCGTCACCACCAAGGCGTTGCTGATGTCGAAGTCCAGGGTGCTTCCCTCCAAATCTAATCCGTCTGATGGGCCCACGAGGCCACAAGGCGCATTCTATGATAGCACGCCTCCCCACTTCCTTCCGCCCATTTGATACCTACGCAACTACCACGGGGACAACAGAAGTCCCTCCCCCCCCTTTACGGAGGCCTTTGACAAACACACAAGCCTGTCATTCCGAGTGGAACGAGGAATCTCAGTAATTTGGGGCCTCGGTCCATCAGACCACTCTCGTAGCTAGGTTCGGCCTATGAGCTTTGGACACCGCTCCTTAGATTCCTCCGACTGGTCGGAATGACATGCATATACCGGTTGCCGCAAAGGTCTCCTTGGAAAGGGGTGTCAGGGTGGTGTGGGAGGCCAAATACCAAGCTGTCGTTTGATGCGCCCAGCGCCTGAACACGGGCTTTCGCTGGTAACACGCAAGTTGCACGAGTCTTCCATTACACTAGCTTTAGCACGTTGCACTAGCCTTAGCACGTTGCACTCGGCGTCTTGCATTACCCTTGCTGCGCCTATCTGCTATCATTGCGAAGGGAAGCGGTGTACCCACAAACTAACCGGAAAAGGGGCGACCATCGAGAGGCGAATCGAGGTCGGGAGAGCTAGTCAGGAGCCGGACGTCGCACCGGACACCTCGGGCATAGCGGCCACCGCGAACCAGCAGGCTGGCCCTCGGGCTGAAGAGTCGCTGTCTTCGGCTGAGCTACGTACAGTTGATCTGAGCGTTTACTACGGCGCGTTTCAAGCCTTAAGCGATATCACAATGGACGTGCCTACCAAGCAGGTCACAGCCATCATCGGGCCATCGGGTTCCGGCAAGAGCACCCTGCTGCGAGTGTTCAATCGTATGAACGACCTTATCCCCGGTGTACGGGTTAATGGAAAGGTATTGTTCAAGAACGAAGATATTTACGCACCAGGTGTAGACCCCACCGAGACCCGCTTCCGTATCGGCATGGTTTTCCAGAGGCCCAATCCCTTTCCTAAGTCTATATTCGACAACGTGGCCTTCGGCCCGCGCATCAACGGGTTCACCGGAAACCTTGGTGATTTAGTTGAGTGGGCCCTACAGCAGGCAGCCCTGTGGGACGAGGTAAAGGACCGCCTCAAGAATCCGGGTCTGGCCCTATCAGGCGGCCAGCAGCAGAGGCTCTGCATCGCTCGCGCCTTGGCAGTGCAGCCGGAGGTCATCCTGATGGACGAGCCCTGCTCGGCCTTGGACCCCATCGCCACACTGGCCATCGAAGAGCTGATGCGCAACCTGTCGCAGGACTACACGATCGTCATTGTGACCCACAACATGCAACAGGCCGCACGCGTGTCTGACCGAACGGCATTCCTGCACATGAACGACAGGCGTGCGGGTTATCTGGTGGAACAAGGTGACACGCGGCAGTTGTTCACGAACCCCAAGGACGAGCGCACCGAGGCATACATCACCGGCCGCTTCGGCTAGGCAAGGAGGGCACAGATGGTACAGAGGGCAGCGCCCCGAGCCGACCTGGACCGCCGTCTGCGAAACCTGGAGCAGGAACTTGTAGGCTTGGGACGCATGGTGGAGAAGGCCATTTCGCGTTCCTTGCTGGCCCTTGCACAGCGCGACTTGGAGGCGTCGAGGGAAGTAATCAGCGAAGACGATTACATCGACGCGAAGCGGTTCGAAATCGAAGACGAATGCATCGACATCATCGCCGCGCACCAACCGGTGGCACGTGACCTGCGTTTACTGGTGGCTATGCTTCATATCGATACCGAGTTGGAAAGAATCGGCGACTATGCGGAGGGCATCGCCAAGATAAGTGTGATGATGGGCGACGAGCCTCCTCTGAAGCCCCTGATCGATATACCGCGGATGGGGGAGAAGGCCTCGGCTATGGTGAAGCGCAGCCTGGAGGCGCTGGTGAACCGCGACACCGTGTCCGCCATGCAGGTCTGTGCCGATGATGACGAGGTCGACGCCCTCTACGATCAGGTGTATCACGAGTTGATACTCTATATGTTGCGTGACCCGCAGAGTATCCAGAGGGCCACTTATCTGTTGTGGGTATCCCACGACCTAGAGAGAGTAGCCGACCGTGCCACCAACATCGCTGAGCGGGTGGTGTACCTGGTCACCGGTAAGATGACTGAGGTCAACGTCTCCAAGTACTAGCAGGCAGCATGTACGCTTTGATCTTATCAGGGGGCCGCGGTGAGAGGCTCCGGCCTCTCACCGACAACCTCCCCAAACCGATGGTGCCGGTGGGCGGCAAGCCTATCCTGCAACGCCAAGCGGAGTGGCTTGTGGAAGCCGGCGTCACCGACATCGTTTTCCTTGCTGGCTACTGCTGGCAAGCGATACGCGACCACTTCCAGGATGGCGAAGCCCACGGCTTCCGCGCTCACTACAGCATCGAAGATTCTCCTCTAGGTCGTGGCGGTGCCATCCGTCAGGGCATGTCAGATCTTCCTTACGGCGAGGGGGCTCTGATAGTGACCAATGGCGACATCGTGACTGACCTGCCCCTATCCGACCTTCTGGCAGGCTACAATCAAGCTACTAGCGCCAACCCCGACCACATGGCGACCATTACCGTAGTGCCCTTCCGCAGCCCCTACGGAATCGTGGACCTGAACGATTCCGACGGCGTGACAGGATTCCGGGAAAAGGTGGAGCTACCCTTCTGGATTAACGCGGGCATTTACGTGATGCGCCGGGACATCGAACCCTTACTACCCGCCCTAGGAGACCACGAAGTAGAGACTTTCCCCGCCTTGGCGGAACAGGGCAGGCTATCGGCCCTTCGCTACCGTGGCTACTGGACCAGCGTCGACTCCTTCAAGGACCTGCGGGAGGCTGAGGAGCAACTGACCGCTGCGTGACGTAGCCCCTCCTGACCTAGTGGCTAGTGGTGGAAGGCGGGCATGACTTCGCGGGCGAACGTCTCGATGGTTTCCCCGATGATGGAGGCGTCGCGACTGTTGGTGGCCAGCAACAACTCATCCACGCCCAAGTCATCATAGACGCGCACCTGTTCTATCACCTTGCCGGGAGTGCCGGACAACGAGGGCCGCGGATGCCGAGGGGCGGTGCGCGTCCCCCCCAAAGCGGGGAAGTCCAAGTCGAGGCGCACCGAAATACCGATGCCCTCCGGGTCGCGGCCCAAGAGCCGGGCCTGCTCGTGAAGGTACCGCATCCCCAATCGCAAGTCCTCAGCCCCAATGGATGTTGGGTGCCACACATCGGCCTCCCTAGCAGCGCGGCGCAGCGCGGGGTGGCTGTCCCCGCCCACGTAGATGGGCGGGTGGGGACGCTGCATCGGCTTGGGAGAGAAGACCATACCGGAGAAACTGTAGTGGCGTCCCTCGAATTGGGGCAACTCCTGTGTCCATAGGGCCTTCATTGCTTGGATGGACTCGTCGGTCACCGCTCCGCGCTGGCTGAAGTCGGCCCCCAAGGCTTGGAACTCCTCCTCGATGACGCCAGCCCCTATTCCGATGTCCAAGCGGCCTCCGGAAAAGACGTCCAAGGTGGCCAACTGTTTGGCTAGGGCGACTGGATGATGATAGGGGAGCACCAATACGGAGGTGCCCAGCCTTATGGACTTGGTAATCGCCGCAACGTGAGTGAGGGACAGAAGCGAGTCGTAGTATGGCGCGTCTCCCAAACGGGTGCCGACATAGGACACGTTGAACACATGCTCGCTGGTCCAAAGAGAGTCGTAGCCCAACTCCTCGGTCTTTGTGCCCAAAGCAAAGAGGACGCTGGGGTCCTCGATGCCCCAGCTATTTGGGAAAGTGACACCGAACTTCATCACGCCTCCTGTCACAGGCCATCGCCTTGATGGCGTCATCAGGGTATCATACAGGGACGCCGGATATGGAACGGAACGCACGGAGTCCTCGGACAGGAAGGCGCGAGCCCTCCGTAGATGCTGGTGCAAGCTGATGCGTCGCTCTGGTTGCCCGTCTCAAAATAGGCGTGCTATACTCGGTTTCAATTGCTTTTCTCAGGTGCGGTTGCGGTAGCATCCTCAGTTGAGTTGGGGCGAAACTTCTCACTGAAATAAGGGAAGGCAGGCTACATGTTACAAACGCCAGAGCGTCCTCCACAGGCGGCAGAGCGTCCTCCACAGCAACGGGAGCCTATCACCATGAAGGCGCTGCTGGAGGCGGGCGTACACTTCGGTCACCAGACGCGGCGCTGGAACCCGCGCATGAAGCGCTATATTTTCACCCAGCGCAACGGCATCCACATCATCGACCTCCAGCAGACATTGGTGATGCTCAACGAGGCTTGTAAGGCTGTCACCCAACTGGTGGCCGACGGGGGCGACATCATCTTTGTCGGCACCAAGCGGCAGGCACAGGATGCAATGCAGCAGGAAGCTTCCCGCTGTAGCATGCCTTATGTGAACCAGCGCTGGTTGGGCGGGTCGTTGACCAACTTCGGCGTCATCCACTCTCGGGTAATGTACCTGCGAGAGTTGGAGGAGAAGAAGGAAAAGGGTTACTTCCGCAGGCTGCCCCGTAAGGAAGCCTTGAAGCTGGAAGACACCCTAAATAAGCTCCACCGCTACTATGACGGCCTGAAGGCGATGGACCGGGTGCCTAACGCGATGTTCGTGGTGGACTTGGGAATGGAGAAGAACTGCGTGGCCGAGGCGCGACGCACCGGCGTCTCCATTGTGGGGCTGGTAGACACGGACTGCGACCCCTTGCTGGTGGACCACGCCATACCCGGCAACGACGACGCCATACGCTCCATCCGGCTGATGTCAGGGCGCATCGCTGACGCTGTGATTGAGGGCAAGAGGCAGCGCGAGGCGATGATGATTGAAGAGGGTGAAGGCGAGGAGCCGGAGGACATAGTAGAAGAAGCGTTCGAGCCTCGGGCGATTTACGATGCCGAGGCAGCGGCTCTAGCGGACATGGCAGACAATGACAACGCGGGACCCGCGGACGCCTCGGCAGAAAACGTAGAACCCAACTAGAGCGGAAGATTAATTTGGAAGTAACAGCTGAAATGGTCAGAGCCCTGCGCGACCTGACGGGCGCGGGGGTAATGGACTGCAAGAGAGCCCTAGAGCAGACCGACGGTAACACCCAGAAGGCCGAGGAGTTTCTCAGAGAGAAGGGCCTCGCGGCCGCTTTGAAGAAGACCGACCGGGAGACTCGAGAGGGCTTGGTCTCGTCCTACATCCACAGCGGCGGGCGACTTGGCGCTGTGCTCGAATTGAATTGCGAGACCGACTTCGTGGCCCGTACCGAAGACTTCAGACAATTGGCCCACGACCTTGCGATGCAGGTGGCAGCCATGGCCCCCCTCTACCCCGACTTGGAAGAGGTTGAGGGCGAAGTGCAAGGCCCCCCAGAAGTGGTCTCCCTGATGCACCAGCCCTTTATCAAAGACCCCTCCAGCACCGTACGCGAGGTCATCCAGGGCATGATGGCCAAGGTGGGCGAGAACATCCGCGTGCGACGGTTTACCAGGTACGCCCTAGGGGACTGACCGCCGGCGCTACTCAGGGGGAGGGTCAGTGGCAAAAGGCGTTTTCCGACGAGTCCTGCTCAAGCTCAGCGGCCAGTCGTTGCAGGGCGATGAAGGCTACGGCATTCATGTTCCTGCCGTACAGTACGCGGCCAATGAAATCCGCTCGGCCACGGATAGAGGCGTGGAAATAGGCATAGTGGTGGGCGGAGGCAACATCTGGCGAGGAAGTGTCGCCGAGCAGTACGGCATGGAGCGTGGGACCGCTGACTATGCTGGAATGCTGGCCACCATCATCAACGCCCTCTCCCTTCAGGACTCGCTGGAAAAGCTGGGTTTAAACGTCCGCACCCAAAGCGCCCTGCCGGTGCAATCCGTAGCCGAGCCGTACATCCGAAGGCGGGCGTTACGCCATCTCGAAAAGGGGCGCATGGTCATCTTCGCCGCTGGCACGGGCCACCCCTACATGACCACCGACACGGCCGCAGCCCTGCGCGCAGTGGAAATCGGCGCTGAAGTGCTGCTGATGGCCAAGAACAACGTGGACGGTGTGTACGACAGCGACCCAAACACCAATCCAGACGCCTGCCGTTTTTCGTCGCTGGGTTATATGGAGGCCATCAGCAAGCGCTTGGACGTCATGGACAGTACCGCGCTGTCCATGTGCATGGACAACAACCTGCCACTCATCGTCTTTGACCTGTTCCAGCCAGGCAACCTAGCGAGGATTCTGGAGGGAGAACGTCTAGGCACTATTATTGCGGGGGAAAGGCAGCGAGATGTCGTCCCAACAAGGTGCAGAGCACACGGTCGATAGTGTGCTGGCCGACGCCGATTCGCGTATGGACAAGGCAGTGGAGTTCCTAGGCCGCGACGTAGGGAGCCTTCGGACCGGCCGTGCCACCGCGTCGCTGGTGGAAAGCGTCACGGTGGACTATTACGGCACACCCACTCCTCTGAACCAGCTTGCCAGCGTCACCGTGCCCGAGGCACGACTGATCGTAATCACGCCCTACGACCGGCAGGCCATGCAGAACATCGAGAAAGGCCTGCAGCGTTCGGATACGGGGCTGAATCCCTCCAGCGACGGCACGGTGATTCGTGTAGCCGTACCGCCCTTGACGCAGGACCGCCGCCGCGAAATCGTGAGGACGCTGAAGCGGAAGGTGGAGGACTCCAAGGTGGCTGTACGCAACGTGCGCCGGGATGCGGTGGAGCGCCTACGGGCCATGGAGCGGGGTAAGTCGCTTACACAAGACGACAACCGCCGCGCCCAAGACCGATTGCAAAAGTCCACCGACGCCCACATCGGGCAAGTGGACCAGGTTTCCTCCGCCAAAGAGGCGGAGATCATGCAGGTCTAGGGGTGGCACAAGCATCCGGCGCGTTCGCCCGCCATGGGGCCAGCGACGGCGCCAAAGTGCCCCTGCATGTCGCCATAGTGATGGACGGCAACGGGCGCTGGGCCGAGCAGCGTGGGCTCCCCAGACTTACCGGGCACCGCGCCGGAGTGGACAACATCCAGCCTGTGCTGCAGGCCTTAGCCCGTAGAGGCGTACAGTATGTCTCCCTCTACGCCTTCTCCACTGAAAACTGGAATCGGCCTGCCACCGAGGTCGCGGGCCTAATGGACATCCTCCGAGAGTCCATTGAGAGAGAGACCCAAGCCCTGCATGAGCAGGGTGTACGAATCCTCCACCTAGGCCGCCTAGACCGGCTTTCTCGCGAACTCAGAGAGTCCATCATCCAAGCACAAGAGCATACGCGTAACAACCAAGGCGTAACCCTCAGCGTAGCCTTCGATTACGGCGGGCGCGCGGAGATCGTCGAGGCGTTGAAGAACATCATCCGCGACGGCTTGTCGCCCGACGAACTGGATGAAAAGTGCATCGCCCGTTACCTCTACACCTCGATGCTACCCGACCCTGACCTCATTATCCGGACTGGGGGCGAGCTCCGACTAAGCAACTTCTTTCTGTGGCAGACTGCCTACTCTGAGTACTACCCAACGCCCACCTTATGGCCCGACTTGGGCCCTGAAGAGGTGGGCAAGGCGTTGGAGGACTACAGCGGGAGGCAGAGGCGCTTCGGTAACATCCGCAATGGGGCCTGAGAGTGGCCCTGCGCCTAGCCACGGCCTTCGCAGGCCTGCCCATTTTGCTCGCAGTAGTGTGGGCTGGCGCACCTTATCTGACGGTTGCCGTCGCCCTAGCCGCCGCCTTGGCTTGGGCCGAGTACCATCGCATGTTTGCCCAAGAGGGCGACCGCCTTACCCTAGCCTATGGCGCGGTGTGGGCGATGGCCCTCGTGGCCGGCGGACACTTTGCGTCTCACTGGGAAGCAGCGGGTCTGCCACTGCCTTTGTATGTGGCTCTTGGTGGCGGGGGTGCGATGGCTGTGGCATGGGCACTGTGGCGACCATCTGACTTACCGGCGCGGCTGCGTTTGGCCGTGGGGCCGGTGTATGTCGGCTTTTTGGTGGCCCATGCCGTAACACTTCGCGAGGCTCCGGGCATCCTAGGGCGGGAGTGGCTGCTGTTCGCGCTGCTCACGACGTTCGCGACCGATACAAGCGCTTTCTTCGTGGGTCGCTGCATAGGACGTCATCGCATGGCTCCAACCATCAGCCCAGGCAAAACGTGGGAGGGGGCCGCGGGCGGCTTCCTCGGCGCAGTGGGGGCGGGCGCGGGCCTGGCTGCTCTGACGGACCTCTCCTTCTGGCCTGCGCTGCCCGTGGCGGCTGGAGTGGGTGTCGTAGGCCAAGTGGGCGACCTGCTGGAATCGCGCGTGAAAAGGGCCGCCGGGGCCAAGGACGCAGGAGGCCTGCTGCCGGGTCATGGCGGACTGTTGGACCGATTGGACTCGCTTGTGTTAACAATACCCCTCGTCTATTATCAAGCTATAGTGGGTGTAGGGACATGAAGAAGCTAGTCGTATTGGGTTCAACGGGGTCCATCGGCCAGCAAACATTGGACATCGCGCGGGCCTTCCCCTCCATATTTCAAGTGGTGGGTTTGGCTGCAGGTACCAACGTGGACCTGCTTCAGGCGCAAGTCCGAGAGTTCCAGCCAGAGATGGTCTACTGCGCCAGCAGCAAGGACCTAGAGTTGCCTCCTCACGCCCAGTGGGCGCCAATGGAAGAGATGTCCACCCGCGACGACGTGGACTTGGTGATGGCCGCCACCATCGGCACCGCGGGGCTGCTGCCGACCTTTCGCGCTTTGGAATGTGGCAAGCGCGTGGCCTTGGCAAACAAAGAGGTCATAGTCATGGCTGGGGAGCTGCTGAAGGCCGCGGAAGCGCGTTATGGCGGGGCAATACTACCAGTGGACAGCGAGCCCAGCGCCATCTGGCAGTGTATGCAGGGGGAACCCAGTGCTCTGCGACGCATTATCATCACCGCCTCTGGCGGCCCCTTTCGAACTGCCGACCCAGGCGACTTGGAGAGCGTGACACCTGAACAGGCCCTGAAGCACCCGACTTGGCAAATGGGGCGCAAGATAACCGTGGACTCCGCAACCCTTATCAACAAGGCATTTGAGGTGATCGAGTCCCGCTGGCTGTTTGACCTGCCCTTCGAGAAGATAGAGGTGGTGGTGCACCCTCAGAGCGTGGTGCATTCCATGATCGAGTTGGCCGACAACTCGGTGAAGGCCCAGATGGGACCGCCGGACATGCGCCTGCCCATCCAATACTCCATGTTCCACCCGGACCGGATGCCCAACGACCTGATACCGCGCTTGGATATCGCCAATCCCTACAATCTCACCTTCCAACCGTTGGAATTGGACCGCTACCCCTGCTTCAGCCTAGCCCTCGACGCAGGCAAGCGAGGGGGCACGTACCCGGCAGCCCTGAGCGCCGCGGACGAGATAGCCGTGGGCCTGTTCCTCGAACGGAAGATCGGCTACATGGACATTGGCCGTGTCATCAGCCGGGTGCTGGAAGACCACGAGGTCTCCTCCGAGCCGGACTTGGAGGAACTGGTGGAGGTCGACCAATGGGCCCGGGTCCGGGCCAACGAGGTCGCCCGATCACTGGCATAGTGAGCTTGCAGAGATGCGCGTAACCAAGCCCTTGTTGACGGCAGAGGAGCTTCTCCACCTTCCCGATACTGGCCGCCGCCTCGATCTTGTGGAAGGGGAGCTTTCCGAGATGCCACCAGCCGGGGGACCTCATGGCAATGTTGCCATGACAATTGGGATGTTTATCGCTGCCCACGTAAGAGAGAGACAGCTCGGACGAGCCTTCGCGGCTGAGACGGGGTTCGTTCTGGCCCGCAATCCCGACACCGTCAGGGCGCCGGACGCCTCATTCGTGTCCTACGACAGACTGGCTCAAGGCGAGTTGCCACCAGGGTACATAGAGATGGCCCCTGACCTAGCAGTGGAGGTCACCTCCCCCAGCGATTCGGCGAGAGATGTGCAGGAGAAAGCGGACGCTTGGCTTGCGGCAGGCACGTCCGAGGTCTGGGTCGTGTCCCCACAGCACCACACGGTCACGGTGAACCGGCTAGGTGAGCCAGCGATGGTCATCGACGGATCGGGGTACTTGCATGGCGGCGATCTCCTTCCGGGGCTAGTAATATCCGTCCAAGCTGTGTTTGAGTAGAGAACGACAAAGATGAGCCTGCAGAAGACGCGCGGCAAGAAGACTAGGTTCACGGCGGAAGAGCTTATCCGATTCCCCGACACAGGCCGCCGCCTCGAGCTTGTGGAAGGGGAACTGTACGAAATGGCTCCAGCCGGAGGCAGGCACGGCGAAGTCGCTATGAGCATTGGAATAGCCGTGGGCTCTTACGTCAAGCGCAATCGGCTGGGGCGTGTGTTAGCCGCGGAGACAGGATTCATCCTCGAACGCAACCCCGATACCGTAAGGGCGCCAGATGTTTCATTCGTCTCTGCCGTAAGACTGCCGGCTGGGGAATTGCCTCAGCGATTCTTGGAAATGGCCCCCGACTTGGCAGTCGAAGTGACCTCTCCCAACGACTCCGCCAGAGAAGTCGAACAAAAGACGGACTCTTGGCTGGCAGCGGGGACCTCCGAGGTCTGGGTTGTATCCCCACAGCACCGCACGGTCACAGTGAACCGGCTTGGTGAGCCAGCGACGGTCTTCGACGAGTCTGAAACACTGACTGGTGGATATCTGCTTCCCGGTTTCGGGGTTTCAGTCCAAGAGTTTTTCGAGTAACGGCGTACCCCCCTACCATGACGACGACACCATGATCACCGTCCTCATTGCCATAGCGGCCTTCGTACCTGTGCTGGGCATTTTGGTGGTGGTCCACGAGTTGGGACACTATTGGACAGCCAAAGCGTTCGGCGTCAAGGTCCTCGAGTTCGGCTTTGGCTACCCACCACGTATCTTCGGCATTCGTACCGGCAGGACGCGAGTGCGTACCGACTCAGAGACTCGAATCTATCGGTATGAAGAGGATGCTGACCGCGTTCGCGTCGGCGACTTTGTAAAGCTTTGGCTGGTGGAGGACGAGAACAAAGAGTTGGTCGCTCGGACCATCATCGCATACCACTCGGGGGTGCCCAAGGGCAAGGCCGCTAGCTATGTGGACACCTCCAGAGAGGACGACCTGCAGACCGAGGGCATTGTTAAGGCCATGGAGGGCGACACCATGGTGGTGGCCGACATGCTCTACTCAATCAACATACTCCCCCTCGGCGGATTCGTCCGGCTGGCTGGAGAGAATAACCCCAAAGTCCCTCGCAGCCTAGCCGCTCAGGGAGCGGGCCCGCGCCTCATCGTGCTGGCGGCGGGCGCGTTTATGAATGCAGTGCTGGCCATCGCCGTGCTCACGGCAGTGTTCATGCTACCGCGGGACGTGACTATCGGTGACGTTACGATCACCCGCACAGAACCAGGCTCGCCAGCCGCCGAGGCCGGGATCCTAGCCGGGGACGTGGTCACCTACGTTGCGGGCCACGAGGTTGAGAATAGGACCGACTTGGCACGGGCCGTAGCCCTCAATTTAGGAAACTCTACTGAATGGCAGTTGCAGCGGGGCGGGCAAGACCTGCTGGTTGAGCTTACTCCCCGGTTCGCCCCGCCCGAGGGCGAGGGAGCGGCTGGCGTGGCGGTGGAAGTCGACAACTCGAATGTGGAGAAGCGCGTAGACCCGCCGTGGAGGGCGCTGCCGGAGTCCTTCGTAGCCACCGGCGAAATGATGGTGCTGTTCAAGAATGAAATCTCCAAGTGGACCAACGGCGGCGCCGCTCCCGAACTGGCAGGACCTATAGGGATAGCTCAAGCGTCCGGAGAGGTGGCACAGCGGGGCGACATACGCCTGCTGCTTGCCTTCGCTGGCTTCCTCAGCATGAACCTAGCCATTATCAACATTCTGCCCATCCCCATGCTGGATGGGGGACGAATTGTGTTCGTGGCGATTGAGTGGTTCCGTCGTGGCAAGCGCATATCCGCCTCGCGGGAGACCTTGGTGCACATGGTAGGCTTCGCCCTTCTCATAGGCTTGATTCTGGTGATCACCTTCGGCGACCTAGTGCGAATAGTGAATGGCGACAAGCTGCTGGGGTGACGGCCCTGACGGCCTCCGTGGAAACGGCGGTTTCCATGGAGGCTGACCGAAGCGGCATTGCCGAGCTTATGGTGGGACAGGGTACAATAGGCAACACCATGCATCGGCTGCCCAGGTTGCATGACAAGGTTGTCCGACAAGTGCCCATCCTGTATCAGGCGATACAGGACAAGCCCACCCGATTAGAGGAGCGTTAGACATGGCGAGCAGACGCCCTACCAAGCCACTAGTGGTAGGAGGGGTACAGGTCGGGGGCAGTGCGCCCATCACCGTGCAATCGATGACCAAGACTGACACACGGGATGTGGACGCCACTGTTGCGCAGATACGTGGTCTGGAAGAGGCGGGCTGTGACATCGTCCGCTCCGCCGTCCCCGACATGGAAGCGGCGCAGGCGATTCCGCGCATCAAGGCCCAAATCAATATCCCCTTGGTAGCCGACATCCATTTCCACTATCGGCTCGCCTTGGAGTGCCTTGCTGGCGGGGTGGACTGCCTGCGCCTGAACCCAGGCAACATTCGCGACCCGGACCAAGTCAAGCAGGTGGTAACGGCGGCCAAGGAGCGAGGAACGCCCATACGCATCGGCGTGAACTTCGGCAGCCTCCCCCCTGTTGGGGGCATCGGCCAGACCCGTGGTTTCTCCCGGCATCTGGACATGGTGAACCGGTTGCCCAAGCAGGGCCAAGAGGGCGAGGGAGACTACAGCTTGGTGGACCACATGGTGGCCACCGGCCTGTGGGAAATCGGCATCCTAGAATCGCTGGACTTCGACCTGATCAAGATTTCGATGAAGGCCTTCGACGTGCCGACGACAGTGGAAGCCTACCGCAGACTGTCGAGCCTAGTGCCATACCCATTCCACTTGGGCATCACTGAAGCGGGCACCGAGCGCGCCGGCTCGATACGAACCGCCGTGGGCTTGGGCACACTGCTGTATGAGGGTATAGGCGACACCATCCGCGTCTCTCTGAGCGCTGACCCACGGAAAGAGGTCGCAGCGGGCTACGAGATACTGAAATCCCTGAACCTGCGTCAGAAGGGCACCACCCTTGTGGCCTGCCCCAGTTGTGGGCGCGCCGATGTGGACGTTATCAAGCTGGCCAACACCGTTGACGGGCTGCTGAAGGACATCAAGTCCGAGGTAAAGGTCGCGGTGATGGGCTGCGAGGTAAATGGCCCCGGAGAGGCGAAGGACGCCGACGTGGGCATCGCTGCCGGAGCGGGCCGCGCTGTCATATTCCGTAAGGGGCAGAAGACCCGGGTGGTCAGCGCTGAAGATATGCTCTCGGCCCTGATGGAAGAGGTGCAGGCAGTGGCAGCAGGCGCTGCCACAGGCGACTCCACCTCTTAGCGAGGCTCCTTCATTACAACTGCAGACACCTGAACCGGGTATGAGGATGTAGCTTTGCGCCTCACCAGACTGGTATCCAAGACCCTGCGCACCGACCCCGCCGAGGCGGAGACAGTAAGCCATCGCCTGATGCTCAAGTCAGGAATGATCTCCCAAGTCACGGCAGGCGTCTACTCATATCTGCCCTTGGCATGGCGTGCGCTGCGCAAGGTGGAGAACATCATCCGCGAGGAAGTTGACGCCGCGGGAGGGCAAGAGTTGCGGCTACCCGTGTTGCAGCCGATGGAGCTGTGGGAGCAGACAGGTCGCAGGTCGGCCTTCGGAGATAACCTGTTCACCCTGCACGACCGGCGACAGCGGGCCTTGGTGATGGCCCCCACCCATGAAGAGGTCATAACTAATGTGGCGCGGGCCAACGTGCAGAGCTACCGCGACTTGCCCTTGATGCTGTACCAGATACAGACCAAGTTCCGCGACGAGCCTAGGCCGCGGGCAGGGCTGATACGTGTCCGAGAGTTCGACATGAAAGACGCCTACAGCTTCGACGCAGACGAGGACGGCTTGGAGGTCAGCTACCAAGCCATGGCCCAAGCCTACCGCAACATCTACCGCCGCTGCGGCCTGACTGCCCTGATGGCCGAGGCCGATTCCGGCGCCATTGGAGGCAAGGATTCCCACGAGTTCCTGCTGGTGACGCCATCCGGCGAGGACACGGTCATCACATGCCCCCAATGCCAGTACGCGGCCAACGCCGAGAAAGCCCGCAGCACCATCGCGCCCTCCACCGACGAGGCCCCGCAGCCGTTGGAGGAAGTCTCGACTCCCGGCATCAAGACCATCGCAGCTTTATCCGAGTACCTCGGTGTGCCAGAGAGCCGCACCCTCAAGGCGGTATTCTATGCGGCCGATGGAGAGTTGGTGGTCGTCACGCTCAGGGGAGACTTGGAGGTCAACGAGGTCAAGCTCAAGAACGCCTTGGGCGTGAATGAGGTGCCCCTAGCCACCGATGAGGAAGTCGCCGCAGGACGGCTGGTCGCTGGTTCCGCATCACCTGTCGGACTGGAGGGTGTGCGAAAGGTCGCTGACCCCTCGATACAGTTAGGGGCTAACTTCGTGGTCGGAGCCAACCGGCCCGACACCCATCTGCGCAACGCCAACTATCCGCGTGACTTCACCGTGGACCTGCTGACCGACATCGCTCTAGCACACCCAGGTCAGGGCTGTCCCAACTGTGGCACGCCCTTGCAGGCAGCCCGGGGCATTGAAGTGGGGCACATCTTCAAGCTGGGCTCCTTCTTCAGCGAGGCCTTGGGCGCCCAATACCTAGACCGAGAAGGCCAGTTGCGGCCCATGCTCATGGGTTGCTACGGGATAGGTGTGGGGCGTCTCCTAGCGGCCGCCATCGAGCAGAATCATGACGACAAGGGGATCATGTTCCCAACGCCTATTGCTCCCTACCAAGTACATCTCGTGGGCCTGAACCTGAGCGACCCCGATGTGGCCTCCGCCGCCGATGCCCTTTACCAAACGCTGTGGGATGCTGGGGTGGAGACCCTCTTCGACGACCGAGTCGACGAGTCGGCGGGGGTGAAGCTGAACGACGCCGACCTACTGGGCCTGCCGGTACGACTGCTGGTGAGCCCCCGCAACCTGCGCTCTGGCATGGTGGAGTTGAAGGGCAGGGCGGAGTCGGAGGCCACCATGGTGCCCGCCAACGAGGTAGTGCAGCAGACGCGCGAGCATCTCAG
Source organism: Dehalococcoidia bacterium (assembly GCA_965263155.1). Lineage (GTDB taxonomy): Bacteria > Chloroflexota > Dehalococcoidia > Lucifugimonadales > JAAXIE01 > JAAXIE01. The sequence goes on along the minus strand of OZ253586.1, from coordinate 2,773,365 downwards.
CGTTCTCCAGTAGCCCGTCAACAGCCCGTCAATCAGGAGGGGGCATGGCAGGGATATGGCCCGGCAGCACTCAGTGTGGCGTTCTCATCAGCTTCGACGTGGACGGCGTCTCTGCCCTGATTCGACGCAACCCTGATTTCGCCCATTACCCCAGCATGATGTCCATGGCCGAGTACGGTCCAAGCGTGGCCACGCCACGCATCCTGGATCTGCTTGACGCCCACGGTATCAAGGGCAGCTTCTACGTCCCCGGCTACATCGCCGAAACCCACCCCGACTTAGTACGTGAGATCGTGCGCCGCGGGCACGAGGTGTCGCACCACGGTTACATGCACGAGCCTCCGGCCTCCATGGACGCCGAAGAAGAGGAGCAGGTGCTGGTGCGGGGCATCGAGATCTTGGAAGGACTCACCGGACAGCGTCCGCCGGGGTATCGCTCGCCCAGTTGGGAGCTGAGCGAGGTGTCGCTGGAACTCCTCAGCTCCTACGGCTTCTCCTACGACTCCAGCATGATGGGAGACGACGCCCCATACACGCTCGAAACCTCCCAAGGCAAGATCGTGGAGGTCCCCGTTCACTGGCTCTTGGACGACGCCCCCCACTTTGCCCACGCGCCGGGAGCAGGGCGTCTCGGCCCGATGAAGAACCCCGACGAAGTGTACGCGTCGTGGGCCGCCGAGTTCGAAGGGCTATACCACTACGGCCGGGCCTTCATCCTCACCATGCACCCCCAGTACATCGGCCGCCCTGGTCGCCTCATGATGCTGGACCGCCTCCTCCACCACATCAAGACCTTCCCCAACGTAGCCTTCATGACCGGCCAAGAGATGGCCGCGCTGTGGGCAAGCCACTAGCCATAACAGGCTAGGTTTCTTGTTGGACAGCTAGAGGGATTCACCATGCGAGATAACAACGACGATCGCAAGGACCGATTGCGGGAGGGCGAGGCCCGCGTGAAAGCCTCCGGCTTGGTATCCGTTGTCGACAGATATCGGGCCTTGGCCAAGATGGAGACGTGCGAAGAAGCCGACCAAGCTCAACTGACAGCCGTTTTGACGATGGGGGAAGGGTAGACCCTATCGAATGCCTTCATTGCCAGAGACTATCCCCACCAACGAAGAATGGGCCCGGGACCGTCCTCCCTACGAGGAGATTGGACACCCTGAGCAGATGCAAGGTAGGCACTTCGGCGGCCTGTATCCTATCCATCGCCTTCTTTGCGGTGACACCCCGGATTTCGGCGCGCCCTTGGGTCGCCGCCCCTATTTCTGGTTACCTCTTTTCAGCAGTCTGGAGGTCCCTCCACCATGCCATCCTCCCGTTGACAACCCCACCTTCCTCATCTAGCCTGAATACAGGCTGGGGATCGACCTCTCAAGGTCGCCCCAGCCTTTGCTATCAGCCCCTTCATATGACTGGGAACGACAGGAATCAATGCGACGACGCCTCATAGGCATAGCCCTTAGGTTGCCCCCAGGCCCACGATGGAAACGCAAGCAGGGAAGACAGCCGGATCGCAGCACCCTTTCAAGAGGGAATTCCCGCCATGAACACAGGCCGATACTCAACAGGGAAACTCTTCGCATCGAGCCTAGTCCTGACTCTCGTCCTGCTGATGATGTTTGGATGTGGAGGAGAGAGTGCTCAGCAGTACGATACTAAAGAATCGAGCGAAACCGAGAGGGTCTCTCCTACGGGACCTGCATTGTCCGACACAGCTCGTGCAGGCGCAGAGCTGTTCAATGCCAACTGCTCGGCCTGTCACGGGATGAATGCTGCCGGTACTGGTCAGGGGCCGACTCTGATCGACAGAATCTATCATCCCGGCCACCACCCGGATTTCAGCATTCGCAACGCAGTCAGTCAGGGAGTGAGGCAACACCACTGGGTCTTCGGGGATATGCCTCCCGTGACCAACGTCTCATCGGATGACGTGGAGAAGATCATCTGCTACATCCGGGACACGCAGCGTGCCAACGGCATTTTTGAAGGGGATGCCTATTCAACTGTCTGCTGAGCCGGTTCAAGCCACGTCCCCAAGGGGCTTTACTCGACTAATTCAAAGCTGTCTAAGCTACGGGAGTTGCACGAATTGCAGGGCCTTCAACTACGAAAACATTTGCCGCAGATACGGACACCCTGCAACCCCAGCTACAAAAAGGGCCCGCCGTTGCATGCCGCGCCGCCCTCTCCGGGAACCCCCCCTCATGTCACACAGTGGCCGTAGCTGCGCAGGTACGAGCATGTCACAAACATCACAGGGTACAAATACAAAAACATTTTCTCAGATACGAACGGTGTGACATCCGGAGCATCTGTGCTGGTCTCCGCCACAACTACCAAGCAACAGATAGGTCCGCCGAAATCTTGTTGACACCTTCAGCCGTACTTGGTAGAGTTGCGCGAGCATCCCCAGCTTGGGGAGAGGAGTTTTATGCCCACGGTTAACCAGTTAGTCCGAAAGGGCCGTACGCCCCAGCCCAAGAAGACCAAGGCGCCGGCCTTGCACTGGATACAGACATCACTCACGAACCGCGTCCGGTTCGGCCCCGGTGCGCCCATGCGCCGTGGTGTCTGTGTTCAGGTGCGCACCATGACCCCGAAGAAGCCCAACTCGGCGCTGCGCAAGATTGCACGCGTGCGCCTGACCAACGGCATTGAGGTGACTGCATACATCGGTGGCGAAGGTCACAGCTTGCAGGAGCACTCTGTAGTGCTTGTGCGGGGAGGCAGGGTGAAAGACCTGCCCGGTGTGCGCTACCACGTAGTACGGGGAGCACTGGACTGCGAGGGCGTAAGCGCCCGTCGCAGAGGACGCAGCAAGTATGGAGCGGTACGGCCGCGCACCTAGCGTAGGTCGGCCAGGACGGTTGAGCAGCAGAGATGTCTCGTAGACGCAGAGCAGAGCGCCGCGAAGTGCCCCCGGACTCACGGTTCGGTAGCATTGAAGTTAGCCGCTTCATCAACAAGATCATAATGCGCGGCAAGAAGACCACGGCGCAGCGCATCTTCTACGGCGCGTTGGATATGGCCCAAGAGGAGTCTCGGCGTGACGCTCTGGAAATCTTCCAACAGGCATTGAGGAACGCTACCCCACTGGTCGAGGTGAAGCCTCGAAGAGTGGGCGGAGCAACGTATCAAATACCCACTGAGGTGCGACCAGGTAGGGGCGAAGCCTTGGGCCACCGCTGGATCATACGGGCGGCCCGGGCTCGCAAAGGCATGCCAATGATTAGACGGCTTGCTCTCGAGTTAATGGACGCCTCCCGAGGCGAAGGCGCAGCTGTGAAGCGCAGGGAAGACTTGCACCGCATGGCTGAAGCCAACCGCGCATTCGTACACTATCGATGGTAAGGCCCTAATTCGAGACAGGTTTGTGAGAGTCTTTTGCTATGCCCGGTTCTTTTCCTATAGACCATATCCGTAATATTGGCTTCATAGCCCACATCGACGCTGGCAAGACCTCGGTGACCGAGCGTGTGTTGTTCGTTAGCGGGCGCATACATCGTGTTGGCGGCGTGGATCAAGGCACCACAGCCATGGACTGGATGCCTCAAGAGCGCGAGCGGGGCATTACCATCACCTCGGCGGCGACTACCACTTATTGGCGGGACTTCCGAATAAATATTATTGATACTCCAGGTCATGTTGACTTCACAGCCGAAGTCGAACGAAGCCTCCGTGTTCTTGACGGAGGCGTTGTTGTGTTGGACGCTGTAGCCGGTGTGCAGCCTCAATCGGAGACGGTGTGGCGTCAGGCTGATAGGTACGAGGTGCCCCGCATCTGCTTCGTGAACAAGATGGACCGGGTCGGCGCTAGCTTGGATCGCACCATGGATACCCTGAGGCACCGCCTTGCGGCCAATCCCGTCGCCATTCAACTGCCCCTAGGCAGCGAGTCTTCCTTCCGGGGCGTCCTCGACCTGATGAACTGCAAGGCCTTTGTATACTCGAGCGGAGAAAACACGCCCCCGCAAGAAGGGCCGGTGCCCGACGAAGAGCAGGAACGCTTCACTCAGTACCGGGACTCCATGATCGAGAAGATCGTAGAAACTGACGAAACTCTGATGATCAAGTACTTGGAGGGCGAAGACCTAACCACCGAAGACTTGTCCGAAGCCCTGCGACGCGCAACCCTCTCCCGAGGCTTGATACCTGTACTTTGTGGCAGTGCCTTAAGGGGCATAGGCGTCGACCCGCTGCTGGATGCCGTCATACGCTACCTGCCAGCCCCTTCCAATGTTCCGCCCGTGCAGGCCATGCTGGGCGAGGATGAAGAAGTCTACCTAGAGCCCGACGAGGACGGCCCCTTAGCGGCGTTGGCCTTCAAAGTTATGGCCGACCCCTTTGTGGGGCGGTTGGTCTACCTGAGGGTGTACTCTGGGACCCTGAAGGCTGGGGCCACCGTGGTCAACTCCACCAAGAACGTGCGGGAACGCACAGGGCGAGTACTGACGGTTCACGCCAACCGCCGCGAAGAGGTGGAGGGCGTCGGGGCAGGCAACATCTGCGGAGCCATAGGTCTGAAGAACACCTTCACCGGGGACACTATCGCTGCCGTGGGCAAGCCCTTGGTGCTGGAGCCTCCAACCTTCCCCGAGCCGGTCCTGTCGGTGGCCATCGAGCCTGCCACCCGAGTCGACCAAGAGAAGCTGGACGAGGCCCTGCGCAAGCTGGAGGAAGAAGACCCCACCTTCCAGGTTTCATACAACAAGGAAACGGGCCAAGCCCTCATTGCCGGGATGGGCGAGTTGCATCTGAGCGTCTTGGTGGATCGCATGAAGCGAGAGTTCGGCGTGGAAGCCAACGTGGGCAAGCCACGAGTCTCCTACCGCGAGGCTATCACTGCGCCGGTACGCTCCGAGGGTCGGTTCGTACGGCAGACGGGTGGCCATGGACAGTACGGCCATGTGGTGCTGGACTTGGAACCTCGTGAGCGGGGCGAGGGTGTCTTGTTCGAGAACAAGATTACCGGCGGGGTGATACCGCGAGAGTACATCCGTGCGGTGGAAGCAGGAGTCAAGGAGGCCGTCAACAACGGGCCCTTGGCGGGCTTCCCCGTGATAGACGTGAAGGTCACATTGGTGGACGGCAGCTATCACGAGGTGGACTCCTCGGAGTTGGCGTTCAAGGCGGCCGGCTCCATCGCCATCAGGGATGGCGTGCGCAAGGCAAAGCCCATGCTGCTGGAGCCCATCATGGTCGGAGAGGTCGTCACGCCCGGAGAATTCCTAGGGGATGTGATTGGCGGCTTGGGTACCATGCGGGGCCAAATCACCAATATTGAGGGGCAGCAGAACACCCAAGTGGTGCGCGCTCTTCTACCATTGTCCGAGACTTTCGGCTACACTACTATCTTGCGGTCTCTGACCCAAGGCAGGGCAACCCACACGCTGGAATTCCAGAGCTACGAGCCTATACCGGACGACCTACGACAGGGTATAATGCACGGCGGTCGTCGCTAGCGACGGGACAGGATAACCCGATGACAACAAGACAGAAGATACGTATTGTCCTCAAGGCCTTTGACCACAGGGCGCTGGATCAGTCTGCGGGGCAGATTCTGGAGACCGCGGAACGCACTGGGGCCGTAGTAGCCGGGCCAGTGCCCTTGCCCACGCGGATAAGGCGGTTCTGCGTCATACGCTCGCCCCATGTGGACAAGGACTCACGGGAGCACTTCGAAATCAGGACGCACAAACGCCTGATGGACATACTGGAGCCAACGTCAAAGACCATTGACGCCCTCACCCGGCTGAACCTGCCGGCAGGGGTGGACATCTCTATTAAGTTATAGCGGGAAGCTATGTCAGTACGTGGAATATTAGGCACAAAGGTGGGCATGGCCCAGATTTTCCGTGAGGATGGTCTGGCGGTGCCGGTAACGGTGGTCAGGGCTGGACCCTGTACCATCACGCAAATACGCACGATGGACAAAGACGGCTACGAGGCGGCCCAGCTGGGGTTCGGAGAGGCCAATAGGCTCAACCGCCCAGAGCGAGGACACCTGAGGCGCGCCGGGGTTTTCTCTCGCCATCTGAAAGAGTTCGCTGTCGACGATATCGGACCCCTGCGGGTCGGCCAGCAGCTTACCGTCGGGATGTTCCAACCGGGGCAACGAGTAGACGTGGTGGGCACTTCCAAGGGCAAGGGCTTTCAGGGTGTCATGAAGCGCCACGGTTTCCATGGTGGCCCCCGAACCCGTGGCCAATCGGACAGGGCTCGCGCCCCTGGCTCCATCGGAGGCGGAACAACCCCTGGCAAGGTCTACAAGGGCAAGAAGATGGCAGGCCACATGGGCAATGTGCGTGTCACGGCCAAGAACCTAGAAATCGTGGACGTAGACCCAGTGCGGAATCTGATCATGATAAAGGGGGGCCTGCCAGGCTCTACCAATGGGTTAGTCATGATCAAGCGAAGAAGCCAGGACGAGGCGGCTGAGTGATGGAGCTCCCCCTGCGAAATGCACAAGGCGAGCTCACCGGCACCGTTGAGGTGAGCGAGACCCTCTTTGACCAACCGATGAACAAAGCATTGGTGCACCAAGCTGTGGTGATGTACCAGTCGAACCTCCGGTCAGGGACCCACAGCACCAAGACTAGGGCCGAGGTGTCGGGAGGCGGGCGTAAGCCTTGGCCTCAGAAACACACCGGTCGCGCCCGACAGGGCAGCACCCGATCCCCCCAATGGCGCCACGGTGGTGTGGCCTTCGGCCCCAAGCCTAGGAGCTACCGCAAAGATATGCCGAGGCGCATGCGCCACCAAGCCCTGCGATGTGTGCTCTCTGAAAAGGCGAGGACGGGTAAGCTGGTCTTGGTTGAAGGATTGAACGTGTCGGCAGCCCGTACCAAGGAGATGGTCGGGCTGCTCCAGAACCTCGGAGTCAGCCGTTCCACTCTGATCGTCACCCGCGAGACTAACGAAAACATAGTCCGCTCGGCCCACAACATCGATAGGGTGTGGACGCTCCCGGTGCGTCTGCTCAACGCCTACGAACTGCTGCGTCGCGACGGCGTGATCATGTCAGTGGAAGCGGTGCAGGAAGCACAAATCCTCTGGGAGGACGAGACCCCTAGACACAAGTCGCGTATAGTGGCGGACAACATACTCGACGACGAGACAGGGGATGAGGTAGCAGAAGAGACAGACGAGTCTCCGGAGGACTCTGCTGAGGAGTTGGAGGAAGCCCAGGACGCGGAGGAAGAGTCCGGCACGGAAGCAGACGGAGAAGGGGCGGAGTAGCGCATGAACATCCACGAAGTGCTGCTGCGACCCATGATCACCGAGAAGAGCACCATCATGGCCGACATGGGGAAGTACTCCTTCCGAGTAGCCCCCAAGGCCAACAAGATCGAGATTAAAGAAGCGGTGCAAAAGACCTTCGGCGTCACCGTTGAAGACGTGAACATTACCAAACTCAAGGGCAAGATTAAACGCTACGGCCCCCGCTTCAAGAAGCGTCCCGACATCAAGAAGGCTGTGGTCACACTGAAGTCGGGCGACAAAATTCAGTTGATTGAGGGGCTGTAACATGCCTCTGAAAACGCCTAGACCAGTCACCCCCGGGCTCCGAGGAGCGAGGCTCCCTGCCTTTGATGATATCACCCGCGAGAAGCCGGAGAAGACGCTGTTGCGTCCCATGCGCAAAACCGCAGGACGCAACAGCCAAGGTAAAATCACCGTGCGGCATCGCGGCGGGGGATCCAAGAGGCAGTACCGCATCATCGACTTCAAGCGGGACAAGCCCGGTGTGCCCGGCAAAATCGTATCGATTGAGTACGACCCCAACCGCACCGCCCGCATCGCCTTGATTCACTACCGTGACGGCGAGAAGCGTTACATACTGGCCCCCATCGGTCTGGAAGTGGGGGCGACGGTGGAGTCGGGGCCTGACGCTGACATCAAGCCGGGGAACAACCTGCCTCTGCGCAATATTCCCACCGGCACCCAAGTCCATAACGTGGAACTGACCCCCGGACGGGGCGGACAGTTGGTGCGGGGAGCTGGGACTTCAGCCCAAGTGCTGGCGCGAGAAGGGGTTCATGTACTGGTGCGCCTGCCTTCCGGCGAAATGCGCCGCATGCTGGCGACGTGCCAAGCGACTGTGGGACAGGTAAGCAATACTGACCACAAGAACATCAATTGGGGTAAGGCTGGCAAGACGCGGTACCGCGGTCGGCGTCCTCAAGTGCGCGGCGTGGCCATGTCCCCGCGGGACCATCCCCACGGCGGTGGCGAGGGGCGCTCCCCCGTCGGCATGCCTGGGCCCAAGACCCCGTGGGGCAAGCCTGCACTGGGGTATCGCACTCGCAACAAGCGAAAATCCAGCACAAAAATGGTCGTAAGGCGGAGGCGTTAGCACGTTATGTCACGGTCTATCAAAAAGGGGCCATACGTTCACGAAAAGTTGATGAAGAAGATCATGGCAGCCGAACGCTCGGGCTCGCGAGCGGTACTGCGGACGTGGGCCCGCGCCTCCACCATAATGCCCGAAATGGTCGGGCTGACTATCGCAGTACACGATGGCCGTCGCCATGTGCCGGTTTTCATCACAGAGAACATGGTGGGCCACAAACTGGGAGAATTCGCCCCCACTCGCAGCTTTCGCGGGCATGTAGGCGGCTCCAGCTCAGAACGCACCACCAGGGTGACACCCAGGGTGACACGGAGATAAATATGCCTCCGGTAAAGGCGACAGCAAGAAACATAGGAGCCTCGCCCAAACGACTCAAGCCCATACTGGACTTGGTGCGGGGCATGATGGTCAGCGAGGCAGTGGACACTTTGGGGGTGCTCACTTCGCCTTGGGCGGTCACCATCAGCAAAGTAGTGCGCTCGGCGGCAGCCAATGCCGAGAACAACATGCTGATGAACCCGGACAACCTGCGCATATCCACCATCGTGGCCGACCAAGCCACGCCGCTGAGACGGTTTCGTCCCCGGGCTCGTGGCCGCATAGGACGGATCACGAAACGGGCCTCGCACATAACCGTAGTGGTAGACGAGGAGGGCACCTAGTTGGGTCATAAGACGCACCCCATAGGCTTCAGGCTGGGTATAGTCAAGGACTGGGAGACCCACTGGTTCGCGCCTAGGGCCAGGCAGTATCGTGCCTTGGTGCTGGAGGACTTGGCGATACGACGCGCGGTCCACGGCGAGTACGCTACTTTCTCCGATGCAGGCATCGCTCGGGTGGAGATTGACCGCGGGGCCCAAGATTTGGTGATAAACGTCCACTCAGCCCGTCCAGGAATCCTCATCGGGCGCGATGGCGAGCGGGTGAAGCGCCTGCGCAGCAGACTGGAAGAGGTGGCAAAGAAGCGCATCCAGTTGAACATCATCGAGGTGGGGCAACCGGAGCTCAATGCATATTTGGTGGCCCGCAACATCGCCGACCAACTGGAGCGTCGCGTATCATATCGACGGGCTACGCGCCAAGCGGCTCAACGGGCCATGCAGGCCGGCGCGGAAGGCATCAAGATAATAGTCAAGGGCCGGCTGACGGGCGCGGAAATCGCTCGGCGCGACAAGGTGATGCAAGGGCGTGTGCCACTGCATACGCTGCGAGCCAACATCGACTACGACCTGGCTGAGGCGAGTACCGTGCAAGGGCGACTCGGCGTAAAAGTGTGGATTTATAAGGGCGGTGTATTGCCCCCTGCCATGGAAGAAGAGCTAGAAGAGATGGAGCCCATTGAGGTTACCATTCAGTCACGAGAGGACGACGATGCTGCAACCGAGGCGAATCAAGCACCGGAAGGTACATAGGGGTCGCCGTGCAGGCAAGGCTACCGGTGGCGCCGAACTGAACTTCGGGCAATTTGGCCTGAAGGCGCAGGAAGCCGGCTGGATTAGTGCACGACAGATTGAGGCGGCCCGTATCGTGATGACCCGTCACCTGCGCCGTGGCGGCGATGTCTGGGTGCGTCTCTTCCCCGACAAATCGGTGACAAAGAAAGCGGCCGAGACCCGCATGGGTGGTGGCAAAGCCAACGTTGACCATTGGGTAGCAGTGGTGAAGCCGGGACGGGTTATGTTCGAGCTTGCAGGAGTTCGAGCCGAGGATGCCATGGAGGCCCTGCGACTCGCCTCGCACAAGCTGCCCATAGCCACACGCACCATCGCGCGATTCGAGGTTGCCACGTAGGCCCGCCATGAGGATCAACGAAATACGAGAGCTTACTGATGACCAACTGGAACAGGAACTGGAGGACACATATCGTTCTCTCCAGAACCTCCGGTTCCGCCTGGCTACCAAGCAGCTAACGAACACCTCCGAGGTGCGGGCAACCAAGAAGTCAATTGCCAGGCTGCTCACAGCGCACCGAGAGAGACAGTTGGCGGAAGGATAAGATGGCCAGGGAGACGAGAAAGAAGCGCCAGGGGCGGGTTGTCCGTAACACTATGGACAAGACGGTTATTGTGTCTGTGGAGTGGCGTCAACGCCACCCGTTGTACAAAAAGAGTGTACGTCGGATAACAAAGTTCTTTGCACACGACGGCGAGAACAAATGCCGGCTGGGAGACGTAGTACGCATTGAGGAGACGCGCCCCATCTCCCGCATGAAGCGGTGGAGAGTCGTGCAGATTCTCGAGCGTCACGAAGTGGCCGAGGTCAAGCCCATAGAGCTGGATCAGCCTGTGTTAGAAGAGGTCTCAGACACCGAGGCTGTCTCTGTCAACGGCGACGGGTCACCGGAAGTCCTAACGGACTTGGCGGGCTTGGAAGGCCTCGAAGACATGGATGATGGAGACGCTCTGCTGTTCGCCGAACTGGAGCGCGAACAGCGGGAGGCCACGCAACCGGACGATGATGAAGACGATGCCTTGGACGGGACTGCCGATGAAGACGGAGCCGACGAGGCCGAGGAGCAGCAGCGGTGATTCAGACCTTCTCCCGGCTTAACGTGGCCGACAACAGTGGCGCCAAGAGCGTCATGTGCATCAACATACCGGGCAGCAGTCGCCGCCGCTATGCTTCCTTGGGCGACACCATCGTGGTCACGGTCAAGGAAGCGACCCCCGGAGCAGCCGTCAAGCGTGGCGATGTAGTGCGGGCGGTTGTGGTCCGCATCGCCAAGCCCTACCGTCGGCCCGACGGCTCGTGGGTCAGCTTTGACGATAATGCAGCCGTGGTAATCAACGACCGGCAGGGAAGCCCACGGGGCACTCGCATCTTCGGGCCCGTGGCCCGGGAGCTGCGGGACCGCGGCTACATGCGTATCATCTCCCTTGCTCCAGAGGTCGTGTGAATCCAATGGTGATGTCATGAAGATACGCAAGGGCGACCAAGTAATGATTGTGTCCGGCAGGGACAAGGGCAAGCAGGGCAGGGTAGAACGAGTGATCCCTGCTGATCGTAAGGTCTTGGTAGCCGGGCTGAACACGGTAACCCGCCATGTGCGTCCCCGCGCCGGGGTGCGCCAAGCAGGCCGAGTGCAGCAGGAGGCCCCCATGGACGCCTCCAACGTGCGCTTGATGTGCAGCGCGTGCAACCGTCCGGTGCGTACCCGCTCGCACAACTTGGAAAACGGAACGAAGGTACGGATATGTCAGAGGTGCCAGGAAACGATCGACTGGAGCAGGGGCAGCGCGTAGCGCGTAGCTCCGGTGGTTCCAGCCGTCGCAGGACCGAAACAGGCTCCGCCGAAGGAGAGCAGGCAGCAGCCAGCCCTGAAGGGACTGGGTCTGCGTCGAGCAACGGGGCACCCCCGCGGTTGCTAAATGTCTACCGCGACGAAGTGGTGCCCACGATGCTGCGGGAGTTCAACTACCGCAGCAACATGGAAGTGCCACGCCTGCAGAAGGTGCTGCTCAATATCGGGCTGGGTGAAGCGCTGACCAATTCCCGTGCCATGGAGTTCGCCGTGCGAGACCTGACCATCATCTCCGGCCAAAAACCGGTGGTCACTCGGGCCCGTCGCTCCATCGCCGGTTTCAAACTGAGGGAAGGCAACGGCATCGGAACGACGGTCACCCTCAGGCGGGCGCGCATGTTCCACTTCGTCGACAGGCTGTTCAACGCGGCGCTACCCCGCACACGGGACTTCCGCGGAACATCACGCAGCGCCTTCGACGGACGAGGCAACTACTCGTTGGGGATCCGGGAACAGATAATCTTCCCGGAGATTGACTACGGCCAAATAGACCGCATTCGCGGCTTCCAGGTGACGTTCGTCACCAGCGCTCGTAACGACACCGAGGCAGCCCGGCTGCTGGAGTTGCTGGGCATGCCCTTCGCCAGAGTAACTGAATAGCCCAGCAACTAAAGTTCCAGAACAAGGAATAAGGAGACAGCGACCCTTGGCAAAAACCTCAAAGATAGCGAAGTGGAAGCGGACCCCCAAGTTCCCCGTGCAGTACCACAATCGGTGCCACCGTTGTGGCAGGCCTCGCGCCTACATCCGCTACGCGGGGGTGTGTCGCATCTGCTTCCGCCACCTGGCCCTCAAGGGCCAGCTTCCTGGGGTGCGCAAGGCCAGCTGGTAGAATCTGAGTTTCAGACCGCGAGGTTTACGTGACCGATCCTATAGCCGACATGCTGACACGAATACGCAACGCCTTAGCGGTGCATCATGAGGGGACGAATATGCCCGCTTCCAAGATGAAGCTGGCTATCGCCCGCATCCTGAAGGGCGAAGGGTTCATACGCGACTACGAGCTGGTGCGCGGCCACCGTCACCCCACCATGCGAGTGCACTTGGCCTACCAAGACCAGCGGCAGCCTGCCATTAGCGGCTTGAAGCGGGTAAGCAAGCCTGGCCTTCGAGTGTATGTGGGGAAGGGCGAGATACCTCGCGTCTACGGAGGTATCGGCATCGCCATTATCTCGACCTCCCGAGGGTTGATGACTGGCCGTGAGGCGTGGCGGGCCGGAGTCGGAGGGGAGCTTCTCTGTTATGTCTGGTAATGGGACTACCAAGAGCGAACCTACCCTTTCGCGCGTAGGGCGACGCCCAGTGCCCATACCGCCCGGTGTCAACGTGTCGGTAGAGGGCGGAATTCTTACGGCGCAAGGGCCAGCGGGGACCCTCAGCCGCCAGATTCACCCCGAAGTAGTGATCCGCATCGAGAATGGAACGGTGGTCGTGGACCGATACTCCGCGCGAAAGTTCCACCGCTCACTCCACGGCCTGTGGCGCAGCTTAGTGTCCAACACCATTACCGGCGTCACGGAGGGGTACCAAAAAACCATAGAATTGGTGGGCGTCGGTTATCGTGTACAGCAGGCTGGCGATGGAATCGTTCTCAACGTAGGACTGAGCCACTCAGTAGAGGTGCAGCCCATGGACGGGGTCATCCTCACCGTGGAAGGGAACAACAGGATTCATGTGCGCGGACTGGACAAGCAGCGCGTCGGGGAGATGGCGGCCCGCATCAGGCGAGTAAGGCCCCCCGACGCGTATAAAGGCAAGGGTGCCCGGCTCTCGACTGAAGTGGTACGACTAAAGCCTGGTAAGGCCGGACGCAAGACAGGATAGGATAGGTTAGTCAGATGCCCAAGGACAAGACTGCAAGACACCCCCGAATGGCCCGGCATATTCGCCTGCGCAAGAAGGTGTCGGGGACACCAGAACGCCCACGGCTGGCTGTGTTCCGTAGCCATACCCACATCTACGCACAGATCATCGACGACAGTTCGGGGCGCACCCTGCAGTCGGCGTCGAGCTTGGATCTGAAGCGTCGCGATAGCGCAACCGAAGGCACCAAGACGGATTGGTCGCGGCGAGTGGGAACAGAAATCGCCCACAAGGCTAAGGAAAGCGGAATATCCAAGGTGGTGTTCGACCGGGGCGGAAACAACTACCACGGACGTGTTAAGGCTCTGGCGGAAGCGGCCAGGGAGGAAGGTCTGGTCTTCTAATGATGATGGCCCCCCCAAGACGCGGCAGGCCCGATGCAGCGGACCAAGGTCTGACCGAGCGAGTGATCTACACCCGACGTATCGCTAAGGTAGTCAAGGGTGGCCGCCACCTGCGATTCAACGCGCTGGTTGTGGTGGGTGACGGCGAGGGACAGGTCGGTGCTGGCATGGGCAAGGCCACGGCCATACCTGACGCGGTGCGCAAGGGAAACACCATTGCAAAGAAGAGCATGATTCGGGTTCCCCTGAAAGGCAGCACCATTCCCCAAGAGTGCTACTCACGCACGGGGGCGGCCATCGTGCTCATCAAACCGGCTCCGGTCGGCACAGGCCTGATCGCGGCGGGAGCGGTGCGGGCCGTCTTAGACTTGGCGGGCGTAAAGGACGTCGTGGCCAAGTCACTGGGGTCGCGGAACCCCATCAATGTGGTGCATGCCACATTGGCCGCTCTGCAGAAGCTGAAGGACCCGCAAGAAGAGATTGCACGGCGCACCGGTCGTAGACCCAGACAAGCGGCCACCGTCGCCGAACAGCCTGAGGAGTAGAGAGTGGCCTACCTGAAGGTAACGTGGCGCCGTAGCGCCATCGGCCGAGATCGCAAACAGCGTCGCGTCATTGAGTCGTTGGGCCTCAAGAGGCTCTCCGACAGCGCGGTGCATCGCGACAGCCCCGGGATTCGCGGCATGATTAACAAGGTGTCGCATCTGGTTGAAGTAGAGTTGGTGGAGGAAGGGGCGTCGGACGCCTCGAACCACTCCACCGGTAACTAGGAAGGCGTCATGAGGGAACATGAGGTAGGAGCCCCACCGGGGGCCAGACGGCGTCGCAAGCGCATAGGCCGAGGCGACGCGACGGGCAAGGGCACCTATGCCGGCAGAGGCATGAAGGGCCAGAAATCCCGTTCTGGCAAGTTCCTTCGTGGCTTTGAGGGCGGACAGATGCCCTTGGTCAAGGGGCTGCCCACCAAGCGCGGCTTCACCAACATCTTCCGAGTGGAATACGCAGTGGTGAAGCTGGAGCGACTGGCCGACTTTCCTCAAGGAACACGAATCACACCTGAATTGCTGCACCAGCAGGGGTTGGTGCGCAACCGCAGGCTTCCGGTAAAGATACTGGGCGACGGCGACTTGGGCGTCTCCCTGACAGTGGCTGTGCAGAAGCTCACCGCATCGGCCCGCGAGAAAATCGAGGCCGCGGGTGGTAGTGTGGAGGAGTACCAGGCCTGATGATGGCCCAAGAGGTCGGGACTCGCCCGCGGCTGCTCCAAGCTGCGGCGGATGCCATGCGTATTCCCGACCTTCGCGGGAAGGTTCTCTTTACCTTGGCATTGCTGGCGATCTATCGCTTCATTGCCCATGTGCCTATCCCCGGCGTCGATACCGCTCTCCTGGACCAGCAATTCCGGAACGACCAGCTCCTAGGATTCCTCGACCTCTTCAGCGGAGGAGCGTTGCGCCGGCTCAGCGTGGCGGCGCTTGGCGTCTACCCCTACATCACGGCCTCCATCGTGATGCAGTTGCTGACGCCGGTCATACCCAAGCTGCAACAGATTTCGCGCGAGGGCGAGGCTGGCCGTCAGAAGATCAACCGGATGGTGCATTGGCTCACGGTACCCATTGCTCTGGCGCAGGGTTTTGGACAGATGCAACTGCTTCGACAAGCCGGCGTGGTGGAGGGCATAGGACTCAACGTCGAAACCCTAGCCATCATCATCTCACTGACTGCAGGCACCATCTTCCTAGTCTGGATGGGTGAGCTGATCACCGAACGGGGGATCGGCAACGGCATCTCGCTGATAATCTTCGCCGGGATCGTGTCTTCCATCCCCGATATCGTGCAACAGGGATTTCTGGATAGAGACAACACGGCAGGCCTGCTCGGGATGATAGTGGTTGGGCTGGCAATCATTGCGCTCATCGTCATGTTCAACGAGGCGCACCGGCGCATACCGGTACAGTACGGGCGCAGCATCTTTCGCAGCGGGCGAATGTACCGCCAGACGGGCTCCAGCTACCTGCCCATCCGCGTGAACTCGGCGGGCATGATACCCTTGATTTTCGCCTTCGCCGTAGTAATTCTGCCCGGCACTATCGCCAGCTACGTAGGTACCAGTGGCGGCTGGGTCGGCGAAACCGCGCAGTGGTTTCTAGGAGTATTCAGCCCCAGCTCTTTCGTCTACTGGATCATGGTATTCACGCTGGTGGTAATGTTCACCTTCTTCTATACACTGGTGACTTTCCAGCAGCAGAATTTGGCGGAAAACCTGCAACGAAATGGGGGCTTCATACCGGGTATCAGACCTGGGCAGCCAACTCAGGACTTTCTGAACCGAATAATCATCCGGCTGACTTGGGGAGGCGCCTTCTTCCTTGGTTTTGTCGCCATAGTTCCATTCCTAGCATCCAGCATCACCGACGTTCAAGCCATCCAACTGAGCGGCATCAGCCTGCTGATCGTGGTCGGAGTGGCGCTTGATACGCTGCGCCAGTTGGAGGCGCAGCTGCTGATGCGCAACTATGAAGGGTTCTTGAGGTAGGTTGTTATAACCCATGCGTCTTGTCATGTTGGGATTCCCCGGAGCGGGAAAGGGAACACAGACTAGATTCTTAGCGGAATCGCTTTCCGTGCCGTCCATATCTTCAGGCGACCTGTTCCGCCGTCATCAACGCGACGGCACCCTCCTCGGAAAGCAGGTGCGCAGGTATGTGGACAGCGGCCTCTTGGTGCCCGATGGAATCACTATCTCCATGATGATGGAGGAGATCAGTACGCCATCCTATTCCGTTGGGTTCGTATTGGATGGCTTTCCACGCAACGTGAAGCAAGCGGATGAGTTGGACCGTGCACTGGAGCAGGAAGGAATGGTCATCGACCGTGCCCTCCTGATTGACGTGACCCAAGAGGACCTAGCCGACCGGCTGGGTAGACGCTTGGTGTGCACCCAGTGCCAAGCGATATATCACGCGGAAGCGAACCCGCCCCTCACCACGGGTGCATGCGACGACTGCAATGGACGTCTGGAGAGGCGGGCCGATGATGAGCCACAGGCTGTCGCCCGACGCTTGGACGCCTACCGGGAAGACTCGGCCCCAGTGGTGGACTTTTACGCTAGAGCGGGTAAACTCGTGAAGATCGACGGCACAGGTACAGTGGAAGGAGTAAGACAGCGCATCGAGGAAGCCATTAGCCCTCATGTGTCCCGGGTCCAATAGAAATTTCCGGGAGCGACAGGCTTTCTAAACCGGTGCAATAGTCGTAAAATGGTGTATGACTAGCGGCGGAACACGACCAACACCCAAACGCGAGACGGCCTCCAATTCTGCGTCGCCCTACAAGGGCGGTATCACCATTAAGTCGGAGAAAGAGATGGAGGCTATGCGCAGCGCTGGGGCTATCGTGTCCGCCACCTTGGCAGCGTTACGCGAGGCGGTACGTCCGGGCATACGCACGCGGGACTTGGACGCGGTGGCCGACCGCGAGATCCGGCGCCACGGAGCAGTCCCCACCTTCAAGGGGTACCGTGGCTTCCCTGGCTGTGTCTGCACCTCAATCAACGAAGAGATAGTTCACGGCATCCCCGGAAACCGAATTATCCAAGAGGGCGACCTAGTAAAGATGGACGTAGGGGCCACGATTGACGGTTTCATCGGCGACGCAGCTATAACCGTGGGAGCGGGCAAGATCACCCCCGAAGCCGAAGACCTGATCGAGGTCACACGCCTCTCCCTGCAGGAAGGGATCAAGGCAGCGAGAGGAGGGGCCCGTGTGGGCGATATCGGGGCCGCCATTCAGAGCTTCGCCGAGGGCAGAGGTTACAGCATAGTTCGCGAGTATGTGGGGCATGGTGTAGGGCGGTTCCTGCACGAAGACCCCCAGATAGCCAACTATGGCACCCCTGGGCGGGGCCTGCCCCTGCGCAAAGGCATGTGCATCGCCATCGAACCTATGGTAAACGCGGGCGACTGGCACACTAAGGTGCTGGACGACGACTGGACAGTAGTGACTGCCGATGGTAGGCTGTCCGCCCACTTTGAACATACAATAGCCATTTGTGATGGCGATGCCGAGGTGCTCACCCGGCCCCGCTAGCGAAGTGTCCGCACAACTAACTTGGGAGGGCTATGGCCAAGAAAGAGGCGATCGAGGTCGAGGCAAAAGTCACCGAAGCCTTGCCTAACGGCATGTTTCGGGTAGAATTGGCCAACGAGCACCCGGTGCTGGCCCATGTATCGGGTAGGATTAGGCTCCACTTCATCCGGGTCCTTCCAGGAGATCGGGTGCTGGTGGAGTTATCGCCTTATGATCTGACACGGGGCCGAATCACATACAGGTTTAAGTAGGTAACTGGCATGAAAGTAAGGGCATCAGTCAAGCCACGATGCGACAAGTGTCGCGTGATCAAGCGCAAGGGAAGAGTGCGGATAATATGCACCAACGGGCGCCACGCTCAGCGGCAGGGTTAGGTTCAATGCCCGGGTACGGTATGGCTAAACATGGAGGCAGCATATGGCCCGTGTAGCAGGTGTAGACATCCCCGATGGCAAGCGGGTGGACATCGCCATCCGCTCCATCTACGGCATTGGCCCAGCCATGTCGGAAGAAATCATGGACAAACTGGGGCTGGAAGACGGGAACCGGCCTAGGCTCCGGGAGTTGTCCCAAGACCAGTTGGACCGGCTGCGGGAGATCATCGACCGCGAGTACAAGGTCGAGACGGATCTGCGCCGTGAAGTGAACATGAACATCCGGCGCCTCATTGAGATCGGGGCCTACCGCGGGCTCCGCCACCGCCGCGGCCTGCCAGTTCACGGTCAGCGCACCCGGACCAATGCCCGCACGCGTAAGGGGCCACGCCGCACCGTTGCTGGGCGCGGGCGTCGCACCGGCGGCAAGAAGTAACAGGGAACAGGAAACAGAGGGGGAACATGCCCAGACCCAGACAGAGAAGAAGAGAGCGAAAGGTAGTCCCTCGCGGACGCGCCTACATCCACTCCACTTTCAACAACACGGTCATCGCCCTCACCGACATGGTGGGGAACGTCATCGCGTCGGCCAGCGCTGGCACGGCTGGCTTCCGTGGGTCCCGCAAGGGCACTGCCTTCGCAGCACAAAGGGCTGCAGAGTTGGCTGTGCGCCGTGGGATGGAGCACGGCCTGAGGCATGTGGATGTGTACATCCGGGGCCCCGGGGCGGGACGTGAGGCGGCCATTCGGTCATTGCAGCAGGCGGGCTTGGGCATTAGCGCCATACGCGACGTGACCCCGATCCCCCACAACGGATGCCGTGCTCCCAAGAAACGCCGTACCTAGTGCGACGCCGTACTTAAAGCTAACAGCGCAAGCGCACAGACTTAGAAAGAGGAACAATGGGGCGCTATACAGGACCCGTCTGCCGGTTGTGTCGTAAAGTCAACGAAAAGCTGTTCCTGAAGGGGGAACGCTGCTTCAGCCCGCGGTGCGCCGTGGAGCGTAGGCGCAGCACCCCCGGAAGCCGCGGTGGCGGTCGTCCCAGAAGGCTGTCGGACCACGGCATCCAATTGCGTGAGAAGCAGAAGGCCCGCTACATCTACGGTGTGCTGGAAAAGCAGTTCCGCAACTACATGAATCAAGCCTTTCGTAGCCCCGGCGTTACTGGCCAGTACCTGCTTCAGATGCTGGAGCGCCGACTGGACAACGCCGTCTTCCGGCTGGGGTTCGCCGAGTCTCGCAACCAAGCACGACAGCTGGTTCAACACGGGCATTTCCAAGTGAACGGGCGGAACACGAATATCCCGTCTTACATTCTCAACAAGGGCGAGGTCATCGGCTGGAAGCCAGCCCAGAAGGAAAAGGACTTTTATAAGGTCCTCGTTCAGGATATTCCCCGCCGTCCCGTGCCGGAGTGGTTGCAACTCGATACCGAAACCATGAGCGGCACAGTAACCGGCCTTCCCAGTGGCGAGGACGTGATGGCCACCATCGAGTCCCGTCTTATAGTTGAATACTACTCTAGGTAGTGGGGTGTGATGCTGGAGCCTACTGTTCTGACGACCAGGGCCGGAGGCGCGCCTGAACCTCCCAGCCCCCAGACACGCATGCTTGAATCAGGGGAAAATTGGGCTAAGTTTGCAGTGGAGCCATTGGAGAGGGGCTTTGCCATTACCATCGGCAATGCCCTGAGACGAGTGTTGCTCAGTTCCATGCAGGGCAACGCCATCACTTGGGTTAAGATCGACGGCGTACTCCACGAGTATGCCTCGCTGCCCTACATGAAGGAAGAGGTCACCGAGTTCCTCCTCAACGTGAAGCAGGTGCGCATCCGTGCCAGCAACAACCGCCCGACCAAGATGCGGCTTGAGGTCAGTGGCGAGGGTCGGGTGTGCGCTGGCGACATTGCCACATCCGCCGACTTCGAGATTGTGAACCCCGAGTTGCATCTGGCTACCCTCGACACCAGTGATGCATCACTTTCGGTCGAGTTCAACGTGGAGCCGGGCACGGGCTATGAGCCCGCCCTCTCCGCCGATGGCCTACCTGGCATGCCCATCGGTGTGTTGCCTGTGGACGCCATCTACAACCCGGTGCGCAAGGTGAACTACCTCACCGAGAAGACACGGGTCACCAACTACGAGCGACTCCTGCTGGAGGTGTGGACCGATGGCACCGTCACCCCGTCGGAAGTGGTGCGGCGGTCCTCCGAGATTCTCGTGACCCACTTTTTCCTCTTCAGCGGCTTGGGGCGCGCGACCTCAGCCCAAGAGGAGCGGTCTCTCTCCGTGCCTCCTGAGATATACCAGATGCCCATCGAGAAACTCGAACTGTCGCCCCGCACCCTCAACTGCCTGAAGAGGGCCCACATGTCCAAGGTGGGACAGGTGCTGGAGACTCCTGACGACGAACTGCTGAAAATCAGGAACTTTGGCGAAAAGTCCTTGGAGGAGCTCAAGGCCAAGATACAGGAGTTGGGACTGGATGGCTCAGGGCCCATACGTGCAGAGGCCTTGGTAGACGCTGTGGAGAAAGATCCCGAATGGCGTGCGGCCTATGCGGACTTGGACGAAGACCTTCCCGTAGGATTCACCGGCGAGCGTGCGGCCGCAGACACTGACATACACGAGGACGACGACGAAGAGGACTATTTCGACGAGGACGAGGATGGAGACCCGGTGGTCATGGCCGCCTTCCGTCCCGTCGTCTCGGAAGACACTACTGGCGACGGGAACGCCGCCGCCGAGGACTACGAGCACGAGGAAGAGGGCTAGCTTCCCGCCCATTAGCTGGGAAGGGTCCAAGGATAATTATGAGACATAGAGTCGCAGGCAGAAAACTGAGTAGACCCAGCGCCCAGAGGGAGGCTATGTTGCGCAGCCTCGTGGGCGACTTGGTGCGCCACGAGCGCATCACCACCACCGAGGCCAAGGCCAAAGAGGCCCGCATATTCGCCGAGAAGATGATTACCCACGGCAAGGTGGGGTCCCTTCACCATCGGCGCTTGGCACTGTCGTCACTGCCGAACCCAGGGGTGGTAAAGCGTATCTTCGACGAGCTTGCCCCGCGGTACGCTGAGAGGCAGGGTGGGTACACCCGTATCACCCACCTCGGTCGACGCAAGGGAGACGGGGCCTCGATGGCAATGCTGGAGTTCGTGTAGGGCCCGCCTGCAGTGTCATGGTTGACCTCCTCCTACAGCCCCCACCGCAGCTTGCCAACCAGCCTTCCATCGACAACCGAAGGTCAGTAGCACAGCGACGATTAGTAGAAGAACGCCGCTTGGCCTTGGTTGTCGAGTACCAAGGCACTAACTATCATGGGTTCCAGCTTCAGGACGACCAGCCGACCATTCAAGGCCAGTTGGAGCAGGCCCTCCACAGGCTCACCGGCCAGTCAGTACGCATCCGCGGGGCCAGCCGTACGGATTCCGGGGCCCACGCCAAGGCCCAAGTCGTCGACTTCCTTACGCCGGCGCTACTTTCGAAGGACGTATTCATGCGTGGCCTGAATTTCTACCTGCCTCCGGACATCAAGGTGCGGGCCAGCTATGACATCGACTTAGGCTTCCACTCGCGGAACTCGGCCTCAAGCCGTACCTACCGCTACACTTTTCTGAACAACCCGGCGCCTTCGCCTCTGATGCGCGAGTTTTCATACTGGGTGCGCAACTCGCTGGATGTGCCCATAATGAACGAGGCGGCCACCGCACTCCACGGCGTCCATGACTTTGCGCCACTGGCAGGTGCGCTCCCACCAGGCAGGAGCGCCGTCCGCGAAGTAAAGCGTTGGGAGCTATGGCGCGAGGGCGACCTCGTGCTCATGGAGGCCACAGCCAATGGCTTCCTGCCGCACCAGATACGTCGTGCGGGGGCGGTGCTGCTGGCGGTTGGACTGGGGCGACTGGCCCCCCGTGTATTGCAGGATATCCTGGCATGTGACACCGCGGTCCCAGCTTGGTGCGCCGCACTCCCGGCAAAGGGCCTCTGCCTTATATCAGTGGACTACAACGACTTCCCCCCGGAGAGCAAAGGGACATGAAGAGAATAAGAACTTTCTCGGCCCGCCCCGCAGACCTGCATCCCCAATGGCACGTCTTGGACGCCTCCAACCAGACGTTGGGACGGATGGCAGCCCGCATCGCCCGGACGCTGCAGGGTAAGGACAAGCCGACTTATACTGCGCACCAGCTGACCGGCGACTACGTAGTGGTCATCAATGCACAGCACGTCAAAGTTACGGGCCGTAAGCTGACGCAGAAGGCCTACTACCGCCACAGTGGCTACGTGGGCAACCTCAAGACTTTCATGCTGCGTGACATGCTCGAGCAGCACCCGGACCGGGTCATCCAGCTGGCCGTACGTGGTATGTTGCCTGCGAACAAACTTGGCCGCGACATGCTGCGGCGCCTTAAGGTATACTCCGGCGACAGCCATCCCCACCAGTCACAAGTTGGACCTGCACCGTCGCAGGATTAGGCAGGCAAGCCACGATCGAAAAAACACACAAGCAAGAGAAGGCGTAGGTAGATACAGTGGTGCAGCAGGCAAACCAGCAATATTACTACGGAACCGGCAAGCGAAAGACGGCCATCGCCCGCGTGCGACTGTATCAGGGAGACGCAGCCCAAGACCAAGTAAACGGCAAGCCGCTTGAAGAAGCCATACCGTGGGGAATATGGCGTCAGCAGACCCAAGAGCCTCTGCGGGTCACCAACCTGCGGGACCGCTTCACCATCCGGGCCAAGGTACAGGGCGGTGGCGTGTCAGCCCAAGCCGACGCCATACGCCACGGCATCGCTTGGGCCTTGGTGGCCTACGATGAGACACTCAAGCCGGAGCTGCGCAAGCACGGCTTCCTCACCCGCGACGCGCGCATCAAAGAAAGTAAGAAGTACGGTCTGAAGCGGGCGAGGCGGGCACCTCAGTACACCAAGCGCTAGCCGCCAAAAGGCACAGCGATCAACCCGAGTACTGGGTTTCACAAGAACGGCCCTCGCCTGTTATGGGTCGCGTATGGGGATGAAACTCGGTCTGTTGCTGCACTCGTAGATTCGACTGATGACGACGCCCAAGGATTCCCGCCTACACGGGCATGGCGACCGTACCTGCCGACTCGTTTATATTCCTAAGAAACCCGCCGTACCCTTTAGTATCTCCTGCACCTTTTCGGGGCTCTCGGCCTCGGCGTAAATCCTCAGCAGCGGCTCGGTGCCCGAAAACCGCACTACTACCCAAGCGTTGTCGAACCGGTAGCGCCGCCCATCGATGCTGTCGCTCCCTATCACTTGGAGTCCTGCCAACCGATCGATGCTCTCCGACTCCAGCTTCTGCAGAATGGTGGTACGGTTCGCGGGCGAAAAGGGTGCATCCAGCCGGTCATAATAGTGGGGCCCCACTCGACTGTGGAGGTAGTCCACAAGCTCCGACGGCCTCTTTCCCAACTTTGCCATCAACGACAGGAAATAGAGCCCGCTGAGAACCCCGTCCCGCTCCGGAATGTGATCGCGGAAACCGTAGCCCCCGCTCTCTTCGCCGCCAATCAGCGCCTCCGGTTGCATCATGAGAGGACTGATGTACTTGAAGCCGACGCGAGTCTCATGCACGTCCACTCCATACTGCTCGCCTAGGCGGTATGTCATAGCGGTGTTAGTCAGCGACTTGATTAGCGTGCCACGCTTACCCTCGACCTCAAGCAGGTAGAGGGCAAGCAAGGCAAACGTGTGCAGCGGTGTGAGGAAGACACCCTTCTCGTCGACCACTCCCAACCGGTCAGCGTCGCCGTCGAGGGCGATACCCACGTCAGCCCTGTTGAGGGGCACAGCTGCTGCTAGTTCGCCCAAGTTTTTGTCTATGGGCTCTGGCTGCCCCATGCCCGGAAAGGCAGGGTTGACCTCAGCGTGCATCTCGCTAACCGACGTGACCCCCTCCCCCAACAGAGTGGAGAAATAGCCGGAGCCAGCCCCATACATGTTGTCGACTTGAATCCTGAGACCCGCAGCGGCGATGGCTGACAAGTCCAGCAAGGTGTTCAAGTGGGCCAAGTAATCGGGCATGGGGTTGCAGTCTTGGAGCAACCCCTTCTCACTAGCGTCGGCTAGGGGCATGGAACGCGGCGCTTCGTTGCCTTGAGCGCGTATGTTGGCCTCCAAGGCATCGGTGACTTCCGTGGTGGCGCTGCCAGCATACGGAGGCTTGAACTTGATGCCATTCCACAGGGACGGGTTGTGGCTAGCAGTGATCATGGCCGCGCCAGCGGCCTTGCGCTCCAACACCTGGTAGGAAACTACCGGTGTAGGCGCAGGCCGGTCGGCAAGGAATACAGGTATGCCATTGCCCACCGCCACCTCGGCTACGCACTCAGCGAACTGGCGCGAGCCAAACCGAGTATCGTAGCCGACCACCAGCCCTTGGGAGGCCGTCCCCTGCTGTTGCAGGTAGGTCGCTATGCCTTGGGCGCAGCGGGCGACGTTTTCGAAGGTGAAGTCGCGGGCGATAAGGCCCCGCCAACCGTCGGTGCCGAACTTGATAACGCTAGCAGTGGTCATCGCCCCCCTCGAAGAATATCCCTGACCCCGTTGTAACCCCCCTGCCACTCAGGAAACGAAGGATGAGGGATTGGATTGCCTGGCGAGTCCTGGAGGGCCTTGAACACAAGGGGAACCGACTACAAGCCCGCCTCAGCGCGCAGAATATCAGCCTTGTCAGTGCGTTCCCAAGGAAGGTCCAAGTCAGTGCGCCCGAAGTGCCCATAGGCGGCAGTTTTCTGGTATATGGGGCGGCGCAGGCCTAGGTCCTCGATAATCGCCCCAGGACGAAGGTCAAAGTGTTCCCGGACCAAGTCGTCGAATTTTTCGTTGGGCACATGGTTGGTGTCAAAAGCCTCCACCGAAACCGAGATAGGGTCGGCAACCCCGATGGCGTAGGAAACTATGACTTCGGCCCGGTCCGCCAAACCGGCGGCGACAAGGTTCTTGGCAACGTAACGGGCAGCGTAGGCACCGGAACGATCTACCTTGGTGGGGTCCTTGCCCGAGAAAGCGCCTCCGCCATGGCGGGCTATGCCACCGTAGGTATCGACCAGTATCTTGCGTCCGGTGAGTCCGGTGTCACCTTGGGGGCCGCCAATCACGAACCAACCGCTGGGATTGACGTAGTACTTGGTATCTTCGTCCAGCATGTGAGCGGGCACCACGTGATTGATCACATGGTGGATGATGTCGCCTCGGATTTGCTCGGTGAAGGCGGCCCGGTCATCGGCGTCATCGTGCTGGGTGCTGATAACTACGGCCTCGACGCGGTGGGGCTTTCCGTAGCGGTACTCGACGGTGACCTGGGATTTTCCGTCCGGACCGAGGTAGGGGAGGGTGCCATTCTTGCGGACCTTGGCGAGGCGCTGAACGAGGCGGTGTGAGAGCTCCACGGTCAAAGGCATCAAGCTCTCGGTCTCGTTGCAGGCGAACCCGACCATCATGCCTTGGTCGCCAGCCCCGGTGGCGCGCCGGGCGTCCGCGGCTTCCTGTCCCCGGTGTTCCAGCGAAGTGGTAACGCCGCTGCTGATATCAGAGGACTGCCGACTCACATGGGCCATGACTCCGCAGGAGGCGCCATCCAGGCCGTATTTGACGTCGGTGTAGCCTATCCCCTTCATGACATCGCGGGCGATGCCATCGAAGTCCAAGCTGGAATTGGTGGTGATTTCACCGGTGACCATGACAAAGTTCTTGGTAGCTACGGTTTCGCAAGCGACCCGTCCCATGGGGTCGTCGCGGAGGACGGCATCCAGCACGGCGTCGGAGATCTGGTCACACAGCTTGTCTGGGTGCCCTTCGGTTACCGACTCGGAAGTCAGCAGGTACGAGGGCGAGTCCATGAATGTGAAACTCATTGGAATATCCTCCCTAATTGCATCAAGTCCCGTCTCTGGTTACATTAAGTTCCTTCTTGCCAGCCCGCCAAATAGCGGGACTGCTCCTCGCTAAGACTGTCGATGGTTATGCCCATCGACGTTAACTTCAGGCTTCCTATCTGCATGTCCAAGTAGCGGGGCACTGCGTAGACACCGGGGTCCAGCTTCTGCTTGCCGGCGACTAGGTACTCCACGGATAGTGCTTGGTTGGCGAAGCTCATGTCCATCACGCTGGAGGGATGCCCCTCGGCAGCGGCTAGGTTGATCAGCCGACCATCGCCCAGCAAGTAGATGCGACGTCCGTCTCTCATGGTGAACTCTTCTACGTAGGGGCGCATCTCGCGCCTGTCGATGGACATCTCCTCAAGGGCCGGTATGTCGATCTCGACGTTGAAGTGGCCACTATTGGCCAGAATGGCGCCGTCAGGCATCACCTCGAAGTGCTCCCGCCCTAATGCCTTGAGGCCACCAGTGACGGTCACGTAAACTTGGGCTTGCCTAGCTGCCTCAACTGAAGGCATGACGCTGAAGCCGTCCATCACAGCCTCCAGCGCCTTCACCGGGTCGACCTCGGTGATAATCACATTGGCGCCCATGCCTCGGGCCCGCTGGGCGATGCCCCGCCCGCACCAGCCATAGCCGCACACTGCCACCTTGCGCCCAGCCCAGAGCACGTTCGTGGCGCGGGTGATGCCGTCCAAGGTGCTCTGACCAGTGCCGTAGCGGTTGTCAAACATGTGCTTCGTGTCGGCTTCATTCACAGCGACGATCGGATAGGTGAGCAGGCCCTCCTGAGCCATGGCCTTCAGCCGGATAACGCCGGTCGTCGTCTCTTCTGTGCCTCCCAACAAATTGGGGAGCATCTCGCGGCGTTCCGTATGCAGCATAGCCACCAAGTCGGCACCGTCGTCCAGAGTCACTTGGGGCTTGGTGTCAAGCACGCTGTTGATGTGTCGGTAGTAGGTGTCGTTATCCTCGCCCTTGATGGCGAAGGTGGGAATATCGTAGGTGGTCATCAGGGCTGCTGCCACCTCATCCTGGGTGCTCAATGGATTGCTCGCGCAGACGGTCAGGTCTGCGCCGCCATCCTTGAGGGCCAAGGCCAGATTAGCGGTCTCAGTGGTGACGTGCAGGCAGGCTGCCATGCGCAGGCCCTCCAAGGGGCGTTCCTTGGCAAAGCGTTCCCTTATGAGGCGCAGCACAGGCATCTCTCGGCCAGCCCAGTCGATGCGTTTGACTCCCGCATCGGCCAGCGAGACATCCTTCACATCTCCTCGTTGAGATTGGTCTTGCAAGTCGTACTCCTCTCTTTGTGCTCCTACGGCTCATTGCCGTAGGACGTGGGGTGGTTTCTCTCGATCCAAGTGGGCGTGCCGTCCTCAACGTTGTAGAGCACGTCAGACGGCATTCCCAAAGCAGCCGCCATCTCGCAGGCCAAGCCGCTTCGGACGCCAGCGGCGCAGATGAACAGCAGCTTTTTGCCCTGTGGCAGCTCGTCCATCCGGCCCATCAGGTCGTCGATGGGTATATGGATTGCCCCTGTGACGTGTCCGCTGACCCACTCGTCGTCACGACGCACATCCACCATCACCGAGTCGGCGGGCTCCGCCACCAAGATGGCGGCGGCCTCATCAGAATCTACCCGGAAGAAGGGCTCGCCTGGGTCTTGTCGTGCCATTTATCCTCCCTGTTCGATGTACTTGCCAATGATAGGATGCAGTTCCTGTCTTGCCTCGGCAGGGATGGCGTCCCGTGCCGTAATCACCGCGTCCCGAAGGGCCGTCCCGCAATCGCAAGGGCGCTCTGAGGTTATGGTGGGCAGAAGACGACGCAGTGCCTCCTGCGAGGCCGCGACGTTCTTCATCAGGTTGGCCACCACCAACTCGACGGTCACCTGCTCTTCGGTGCTGTGCCACACATCGTAATCAGTCACGCAAGCCAGCGTGGCGTAGCACATCTCGGCTTCCCGGGCCAATTTGGCCTCGGGCAGGGCCGTCATGCCGATGATATCCGCCCCCCAAGAGCGATACATATTCGACTCCGCTACCGTGGAGAAGGCAGGCCCCTCCATCACGATGCAAGTCCCGCCCATGTGGGTAGTGACACCTGCAGCGACAGCCGCGTCATGCAACAGGCCACTAAGGTGGGGGCAGAAGGGATGGGCGAAAGCTATGTGCCCCACTACGCCACCCTCGAAGAAAGTGCTTGCCCGGCGGTAGGTGCGGTCGATAAGCTGGTCGGGCACCACCATATCCAGTGGCCGCAGATCCTCCTTCAGGCTACCCACAGCACTGACGGATATCAGACGCTCCACTCCCAACTTCTTCAGCGCATAGATGTTGGCCCGCACCGGCAAATCAGTGGGGCTAATGCGGTGCCCACGACCGTGACGCGGCAGAAAGGCTACCGGCAGCCCGTACAAGTTTCCCAAGACTATGGAATCGCTTGGCTTCCCGAAGGGAGTGTCCACATCCACAGCCTCCACATCGGTCATGCCGTCCATGGCATACAGACCGCTGCCGCCCACTATTCCTACCGGCGCAGGACCTATATGGGAACCGCCTGTCATAATCGCTTACCGACCCGCTCCCGCCCGCACAGCCAAGTCCAAGGACTCGGTGTAGGGAGGGCGCGCAACGCCCTGCTCAGTGACGATGGCATCGATGTAGCGGTGCGGCGTGACATCGAATGCTGGGTTCCTAGCCGCGATGCCCTCGGCAGCAGTGCGCACCTCGCGAAATCCGGTAACCTCGGAGACATCCCGCTCCTCAATGGGTATGTCGTCGCCGGAAGCGATGCTGAGGTCGACCGTGCTGGTTGGGGCGGCTATGTAGAAGGGAAGACCATGTTCCTTGGCCAGAACGGATAAGGAATAGGTGCCGATTTTATTGGCAGTGTCGCCGTTGGCAGCGATGCGGTCAGCGCCAGTTATGACGCAACTGACTTCCCCACCGCGCATCAGCATCCCCGCCGCCGAGTCCACCACCAGGGTCGCCGGAATCCCCAGTTGCACCAGTTCCCATGTGGTCAGCCGGGCACCCTGCAGAACGGGCCGCGTCTCTGTGGCGAAGACCTGAAAGCGCTTCCCGCCTTCCCATGCAGCCCTGATCACACCCAACGCGGTGCCGTAGCCCGCAGTTGCCAAAGCACCGGTATTACAGTGGGTAAGCACTGCGCCGCCTTCAGGCATCAGCGCTGCCCCATGCGCTCCCATCCGGCGGTTGGCGTCTTCGTCTTCCTGTTGAAGACGCCGCGCTTCTGCCAGAAGGGCAGCGCGTATGGAAGGTGCGTCGGCATGCTGGCTGGCCACGTCCAGCATGCGCTCCACTGCCCAAGCCATATTCACCGCGGTAGGCCGAGCCGAGGCAATCTCCGACCCGGCTTGGCGCAGGTTCTTTAAGAATTCGTCGCGCATCGGATCGTCGATGTGGTCGGCAGCCATGACCACAGCGTAGGCCGCCGCTACTCCCAGTGCGGGCGCCCCTCGGACGCGCATCAACTGCACTGAGCGGATGACCTCGTGGTAATCATCAATCCAAACGACGCGCGACTCTGCGGGCAGAAGGGTCTGATCGAGGAGTCCGAGTTTGCCGTTGACGTAGCTTATCGCGTTGATTTCAGGCATAGTTTTAGACACATGGCGAGTTGTGGAGGCACTAGCAGCCTTGGGCAGAAAAAAAGCTTCTCACAGGGAGAAGCAGGAATTCTTCACCCTTCCCCATCTTTCCCCGGGGCTCACCCGGGGCCGGACTTGGCACCGTACCGCGCGCCCTAAGGCGCCGGCCGGTTGCCGGGCTTCGCGGGGCCGTTCCCTCTGCCTCTCTGGATAAGGGGGTCACCGATTAAATTGTGTCTAGGATGTTACCCGACCCGCCCCTAGCTGTCAAGATTGACGTGTCATGGGGCGATGGTGGATGGAACTGGAAAGCCTCCAATGCACTACCTTGCCTCTTCCTGTTCCCCTTCCCGCTCTTCGAGCCATTCCTGTTCGATCGCCTCCAACATCGACCTAGTAGGCAGGTCCACTTCGATCATGGGGACCGTCGCCCCTTGAGGAAGCACCCGGTACTCCACCAAAGTATTCGACTGCAACAGCGTCTCTTTCCCGTCCGCGTCCACCTCGTATATCCCTTGCCTCATAAGAATGGGCCATTCTTCGACAAACTCGATCCTGCCCACAGTTTCCAGGCCTTCGTCAGAGTTGCTTGTCCTCGGCTGCTCGTATATCCGAGTATCCCTGCCGTTCAACTCCCCGCGTCCAGTGAAGATGTACCCTCTGTCGACGACAAACTGCGGAACGTTCCAAAGGGACTCCACATATCCTACGAAATCCCGATCGCTCCCAGAGTTCTCTTCCCAGTAGACGTCATTGACGAGGTCGCTGTAGGTTAGCACGTTGTCTTCCAACTCCGAATATTGAATGAACTCGCCGTCGAGGCTGCGGATGACGCCGATTGCTGCGTCAAAGTTACCATCAGGCCCCGCCTCCATCCAGCTCTCATCGATGACTGTCTGAGGATGGCCAGCAGGTCCCAGCCCCAACCGGGTCACTCGATAGTCCTCGCGCTTTGTGTAGAGCACCTGCCCCCGCTCCAAATCATCGATCATGGTTTGCTTGTCTTGCAGGGCCAGCTCATCCATTTCGTAGGCGATGAACAGCCACACTCCCACCCCAAGCAGGACAGCCACAAGGGCGGCGATTATTACCCGGTTCAGGCGCATCGGCGTCCTCTCATCTTGCCCTAGCGCTGATTGTACTAGACCGCCTGTTTCGTTGAGCGTCCTCCCAGAGCAATGCTAGAATAGGCGCAACGTCCCACTCTCTCCCGGCTTGCCAAAGGAGGCGCATGGCTACCAAGGATGAACTACGACAACGGGTGCAGGCTATGCGCGAGAATCTGTCCCAAACTATGGACGGCATGGACTACTGTCTCGATTGGAAGCCGACCGACGGGGAGTGGTCCGCCCGCGAGGTCCTCTACCACTTGGTGGACACACCGCCGGGCGGGATTCACGCCGCAGCCCGTGCTGTGCTGCAGGGCGACATCAGCGAGCTCACCCTGCCCCCTGACGTCACCGACACCAGCGGCGACAAAGCGCAGGCCGACAGGGCGCAAATCATGTCGGAGATCGAAGTGGTGTTGACCGGGTTAGAGGGGGTCATTGCCGACGCCAGCGACACCGACTTGGAGAAGTCGCTACCCGTGCACCTGCCAGCCCGAGGCACGACCGAAACGCGCACCCTAGGCCGCATTATCGAGGGCAGCATGGACTACCACTGGGCAGACCACTTGGGGCAACTGGTGGCTTTGCGGGAGGGCTTGGGGCTGGCCTAGTTAGTCCTGTCCTGCTTCCACCTTCAACAACGCTAGGAAAGCCTCTTGGGGCACCTCGACATTGCCAAATCTCTTGAGGCGCCGCTTGCCTTCCTTCTGTTTCTCCAGCAGCTTGCGTTTGCGCGTTATGTCGCCCCCGTAGCACTTGGCCAGCACATCCTTCCGCAGGGCCCGCACCGTCTCGCGGGCGATTATGCGACTACCGATGGATGCTTGGATGGGCACCTCGAATAGCTGGCGGGGAATGATGTTGCGCAGCTTCTCAGCGAGTGCCTTGCCGTACTGTAGTGCCTTGTCCCTGTGGATGATGGCCGACAAGGCGTCTACCGGCTGGTGGTTCAGCAGGATATCAAGCTTGACCAGCAACGCCGAGCGGTAGCCCGAGAAGATGTAGTCCAAGGACGCATAGCCTTGTGTCTTTGATTTCAGCTGGTTGTAAAAGTCGGCTAGGAGTTCGGCCAAGGGCATGTCGTACTCCATGACGACTCGCGAGGCGCGCCGCTGATGCGTACCCTCATCCTCACCGTTGGAGGCGTCGGCCCCTTGCAGGTAGTCCATACGCTTGAACTCGGCGCGGCGGGCGGCCATGAGCTCCATGACGCCCCCGATGTAGCTGTCTGGGACCACCACTGTCATCGACAGCCACGGCTCCAGTATCTCTTGGAACTCGTTGGGCTGGGGGAGCTTGGAAGGCGCGTCCACCTGTATCGTAGTCCCGCTGGTCAGCACCACCTGATACGCCACGCTGGGGGCCGTCGCCACGATATCCAGCGCATACTCCCGCTCCAAGCGCTCCTGCACGATGTCCATGTGCAAAAGGCCAAGGAAGCCGCAACGGAAGCCGAACCCCAACGCGGGCGAGCTCTCAGGCTCATAGACCAAGGCGGCGTCGTTCAGTTGCAGTCGCTCCAAGGCCGTTCGCAGTGATTGGTACTCCTCGCCTTGTGAGGGGTATATCCCGGCGTATACCATGGGCTTCAACGCCACGTAGCCCGGCAGGGGTTTCTCGGCTGGGCCGCGGGCCCGCGTGATAGTCTCGCCCACGCGGCACTCCCGCACGTCTTTCAGCCCAGTAGCAACGTAGCCCACTTGACCCGACTCCAAGCTCTTGGTGGCACTGAGAACCTGGGTGAATATGCCCACTTCCGGCGGCTCAGAGACCTTGCCGTTAGACATCAGCAGCATCGGTTCGCCCGAAGAAAGCTCCCCGTCCACGACCCGAATGTAGGCCACGATCCCCTTGTAGCTGTTGTACACCGAGTCGAATACCAAGGCCCGCAGAGGCGCCTCCCGTATCCCCTTGGGTGGTGGCACGCGCTGCACGACGGCCTCCAGAAGCTCATTGACACCCTTACCATCTTTCGCCGACACGAAAAGCATCTCTTCGCGGGTGAAGCCCAAGGCCTGCTGTAGTTCGGCGGCCACTGCCTCGGGTTCGGCTTGGGGCAGGTCGATCTTGTTTATCACGGGCACCAGCGTCAGGTCGTGCTCCAAGGCCAGATAGGCATTGGCTAAAGTCTGGGCCTCGATACCTTGACTGGCGTCCACCACCAGAATCGCACCCTCGCACGCCGCCAAGGCCCGGGAGACCTCGTAGCTGAAGTCCACATGGCCTGGGGTGTCTATCAGGTTGAGCAGGTAGTCCTCTCCTTGGTGGCGGTATTCCATGGAGACAGCCTTGCCCTTGATGGTGATGCCCCGCTCCCGTTCCAGTTCCATCTGGTCCAGGAACTGCTCACGCATGTTTTCCCGGCTCACCGTACCGGTGACCTCTAGGAAGCGGTCAGCCAGTGTGGACTTACCGTGGTCGATGTGGGCGATGATGCAGAAGTTGCGGATGTGGGATGCGTCCATAATTACTAGACGTACCCGTAGCCCGGTGCCTTGATGCAGGACACCCAGTGATCAGTGGCCACCTCGCGCAACTCCGGCGTCACCTCAGAGCACCGAGGCTCGGCGATGGGGCAGCGAGGGTGGAACACGCAGCCCGACGGCGGGTTCAGGGGACTGGGCACCTCGCCCGTCAGCAGGATGCGCTCCCTCTGGGCGTCGAGCACGGGATCGGGTATGGGTACCGCCGACAGGAGGGCCCTAGTGTAGGGGTGGACGGGGTTGTCGTATATCTCCTCCCGACTGGCGATCTCCACGATGTGTCCCAAGTACATCACCGCCACCCGGTCGCTGATGTGGCGCACCACCGAGAGGTCATGCGCAATGAACAGGAAGGTCAGGTCAAAGCTCTCCTGCAACTCTTCCAGCAGGTTCACAATCTGGGCCTGAATTGACACGTCCAAGGCGGACACCGGCTCGTCGCAGACGATGAACTGGGGATTCACTGCCAAGGCGCGCGCCACGCCAATGCGCTGCCTCTGCCCGCCGCTGAACTCGTGGGGAAACCGGTCTGCCATCGATGGGCTGAGGCCTACAACGCTGAGAAGCTCGGCCACCCGCTCGCGGTACTCAGTCTTCGAGCCGCTCATGCCATGAACTATCAAGGGCTCGCCGACGATGTTGCCCGCGGTCATCCGAGGGTTGAGGGAGCTGTAGGGGTCTTGAAATATGACCTGCATACGGCGGCGCATCTGTCGCAGGTTCTTGGAATTCATGGTGCACAGGTCTTCGCCGTCGAACATAATTGTCCCGGAGGTGGGCCGGTAAAGCTGGAGGATGCAACGGCCAGTCGTCGTCTTACCGCACCCACTCTCGCCCACCAAGCCTAAGGTCTCGCCACGACGTATGAAAAAGCTGACGTCGTCCACGGCGCGAACATGGGCCACGGTGCGTTGAAAAATCAGGCCGGAACGCACTGGGAAGTGCATCTTCAGCGAGTCCACCTCCAATAGGCGGTCGCCCCTCGCGCCGTTGCCTGTTCGCGTTTCCATCTGCTATCTCGCCAGCCTTATCAACAGTTGCGACCCAGCGTATGGGCTACCCAACAGGCCGAGCTATGTCCCTCTGACACGGGCATCAACGGCGGTATTTCCTGCGCACACCGTTCCTCGGAGTAGCGGCACCGCTCCCTAAAGGAGCACCCATCGCCTAGGTTGCCCAAGTCGGGGGGCTGACCCTCAATCGGGTCCAACCGTTCCTTACGAGGCAGGTCTAGGCGAGGAACCGAGTTCAGCAACCCGATGGTGTAGGGGTGCCTAGGGTTGTAATAGACCTCTTTCGCCGTGCCCCTCTCGATGATTTTACCAGCGTACATCACGTTGACCCGATCAGAGTAGCGGGCCACCACGCCGAGGTTGTGGGTGATGATAACCAAGGCCACGCCGCGCTCTTGGGTGAGATTTTTCATCAACTCCAATATCTGGGCTTGGATGGTCACATCTAAGGCAGTGGTTGGCTCGTCAGCGATCACAATCTGGGGGCCACAACTCAGCGCCATGGCAATCATCACCCGCTGGCGCATGCCACCGCTGAACTGGTGCGGGTACTGGCGCGCCCGGCTGGGGGCATCGGGTATGCCCACCTCCTCCAAGCGCCGCACCGCTTCCGCCTTGGCTGCGCCCTTGCTCAAGCCAAGGTGAAGCTCCAGAGCTTCGGTCAACTGGCGTTCCACGTTGAGTACCGGATTCAGCGAAGTCATCGGCTCCTGGAAGACCATGGCGATATGTCTGCCCCGATTCTTCCGCATCTCCTCGTCGGAGAGTTCCAGCAGATTCTCGCCTTGAAACAGCACCTCTCCGCTGATGATCTTGCCCGGCGGGTCCGGTATCAGACGCATGATGGAGAGAGCACTGACGCTCTTGCCACAGCCGCTCTCTCCCACCAAGGCTAAAGTTTCCCCCGCTTCCAACTCAAAGGAAACACCGTCGACAGCCTTGACCACACCTTCCTGCGTGAAGAAGTGGGTCCGCAGGTCAGTAACTTCCAGTAGCGGGCTCAATGATGCTCCACAAGCACAGTTCGTCTCCGCCGCGCCCATCTCCGGGAACCGCACCGCCAAACGTCCCGGATATGATAGCACCGGGAGTCTCGCAAGAATAGAACGACGGCAGGCTGACTATGCCTGGAACATCGCATGCTCCCTCTGGCCGTAATCCCGCCAGAGGGGAGGGAAGTCAGTCGCAACATCCAAGTAAGTAGAAGAAGCGTTGGTGAGCTAGTGGGCGATGATATTCTGGTACTCGTCGGCAGTCAGCAGGTTTTCCAGCTCGCTAGCATCGGTGATTGCCATCCGGATTAGCCAGCCTTGGCCATACACATCTTCATTGACCAACTCCGGCTGGTCCGTCAGCAGCCCATTCAGCTCCACCACCTCGCCACTGACCGGCGTGTACAAGTCGGACACCGTCTTGACCGACTCGATTTCACCCATCATGGCGAACTGGGCCAACTGGGTGCCCACCTTGGGCAGGGCCACGTAGACCACGTCTCCCAACTCTTCCTGGGCAAACTCGGTGATGCCGACCAGTACCCTGCCATCGGGCTCAAGCAATGCCCACTCGTGTTCCTTGGAATACTTCCTGTCACTAGGGTACATTCGCCCGCACTCTCCTTGCTGGCTCCCGCTATTTCTACCCCAAAAGGGCCGCAGGAAACATAGTCCAAGGCTCAAACCCTGTCAAGCATCGAATGAGTTTATGCTGTCACGGCCATTTGAGTTACATTCGCAACGGTCTGAACAACTCTGAACACCGGCTTTCGTCGGCATCCGGAAGGGTCTCCGACCAGCGCGACTGCTTCTGCAAGCAACCCCCATGTCTTCAGCTCGTTGACCCCCGCAGCCCTTCCCGCCTATCCTCTGCATAGACCCCCCGCCCGCATTGTGTCGCATCCCGGGCCCACATCAAGAGGGCTCCGCTACCAGGGGGTCTACAGAATCTCAGAATTGGACCACAACGACGTCACAAATGTCACAGGCATCAGCTACGAAAACGCAAAACCTCGTGGATCGTGTGTCAGCCCCTTGACTACAGCGAAGCTGACGCGTAGCTGCGCCGATCCGAATCCCGGTGCAATAATGTACACACAGATTACAACTAATATAGCACTAGAAGTAGGCTAACGATGCAAAAGATTAGCACTGGAACACCACAAAGTCGACAAAAATGCGGACCTCCGAGACCTCCAATGCCGGTTGTCATGCCAAGACCTCCGGCAAAGCGGCGAGGGACCTGAGCAGAGGTTTCTGAGAAATACGCGCCAGGCGTAAAGGCACACTTGGAGGAGGCTGCATTGCAACCGGAACACATAACGGCTGTGGTCAAAGAGTCGGCCACAGCACTGGGTTTCGACCTTGTGCGCATCACCTCCTCCGAGCCTTTCGTCAACGACGAGCAGGTCGCCCTCGACCGGCTGGAGCGTGGCCTGATGGATGGGCTGCCTTGGTACAACGAAGCCCGCGTGCGCCGGGGTTCCCGCCCCGAAGAGCTGCTCCCAGGCGCCAAGTCAATCATCGCCTTGGGCATGAGTTATCTTCCGCCGAAGGAGACGGAGCCGCCCCACGATGACGCGCCACAGGGCCGGGTCGCAGTCTACGCTTGGGGCGACGACTATCATCGGGTGCTGAAACGCCTCATGAAGGCATTGGTGGAAGACGTCTCGGCCAAGCTTGGGCGTGATGTCCAATCGCGCTGGTACGTCGACGATGGCCCCATGCTGGACCGCGGCGTGGCACGACGCGCCGGCACCGGCTGGTTCGGCAAGAACACCAACATCCTGACCAGCCAATTCGGTTCCTGGGTCTTCTTGGGGCAAGTCATCACTGACTTGGAACTGACGCCCGACGCCCCTCTGAAAAAGACGTGTGGCAGCTGCACACGCTGCCTCACCGCCTGCCCGACAGCCGCATTCGTAGGCCCCTACGAGCTGGACAACACCCGTTGCATCTCTTATCTGACCATTGAGCACCGCGGGGCCATCCCCCGCGACCTGCGACCCCTCATGCAGGACTGGGTCTTCGGCTGCGACATTTGCCAAGACGTTTGCCCCGTAAACTTCAAGGCGTCTCCCAACAACCAGCCAGCCTTCCAGAAAACCGACTCGACAACCCTCGACCTGCTCTGGCTACTGGAGATGAGCGAGGAACAGTTCCGCGAGCGTTTCCGGCATAGCCCCATCAAGCGGGCCAAGCGCGTCGGACTGCAACGCAACGCCTGCGTAGCTCTCGGCAACATCGGCGACGAGACTGCTGTGCCCGCCCTCACACGGGCGTTGTTCGATGGCGAACCGCTGGTGCGGGGCCATGCAGCGTGGGCCTTGGGGCACATCGGAGGTCCGGAGCCGGAACGCATACTCATGGACGCTCTAAAGGACGAGAGCGACGCCGAAGTCGTAGCTGAGATCCGCCTAGCACTTGACGAGGTCGTGACATCCAGCAGTTGAAGCAGATGCCCCCGCCCGTTACAATCAACGATTGTGAGCCTAGGCTCACAACTCGAATCGAGGAGTCACCGCTTTGGAAGGAAAAGTTCAAGTCGAGATCACTTACTGCGTACCTTGACAGCATCACGCTACCGCCATGTGGATGGCGAATGAGTTCTTCCGGGCCTTCGGAGGTGATGCGTCCATCACCATTACCCCCAAGGGGCAGGGAATCATGGAGGTCTTTGCCAACGGCGAGAAAATCTTCGACAAGATAGCCGAGGGCTACCCCGATCTGGCACGGGTGCGCAAGATGAAGGCCGCCATTGCTGAGAAAATCGAGGCTGTCCCGGTAGCCGCCGACGACTAGCCCGCCCTACGCCTGAGACACCCCGAACTAACTACGGCCTGGAGAGCGTGTATGCTCCCAGGCCGTCAAGTTTTTACTTGGTGTCGCTGCGGCCCAATCGGGCTTGCACTTCTTCCCATATTTGTCGGGCCAACTCCGACTTAGGTTGTCTTGCGTCCAGCACTACCCACCGCTCCGGCTCTCTCTCAGCCAAGTCCAGGTAACCGCGCCTGACCCTGCGATGGAAGTTCAACGGCTCGACTTCAAATCCCCTCTGCCCTGCCTCCTCCTGACGGACCATGCCGGTCTCCCCCTCCGCACTCATTGAGAACAGACTTAGCTGCGGCTGCACTCTCGCGAGTCCGCCAGCCGGAGCCAAGTCCAACAGGAAAGTCACGTCAGGATTCAGGCCGCCAGTGGCAACCACGTTCACGCTCTGAACCGTCTCCAGATCAAGCCTTCGTCCGTACCCTTGATATGCCATAGTGGAGTCGGAGTAGCGGTCGGCGACCACATGCACACCCCGTTCCAAGGTCGGGCGCAGCACGTTGGTGACCAGTTCGGCTCGGGCGGCGCAGAAGAGCAGCAATTCCGCCTCGTACGTGGGCGCGACGCTCTCGTCTTTAAGGTATCTACGAAGGTATTGGCCCAAGCTGGTGGAGCCCGGTTCATGTACCGGAACCACTTGAAGGCCCGCGGCCACCATAGCTTGGACCAGCATGTCTGCTTGGGTCGACTTACCGCATCCCTCTATGCCTTCGAAAGAGATGAACACACCAGCAGCTTTCGTTGCTACGTGTATCGCTTGAAGAGTAGCTGGGGGCTACTGCCGAGCAAACGTAACGTGGCGTTGCGGCTCACGCCCGGCACTGCGCGACGTTACCGAGTACTTGGCCGCCAGCATGTGTTGCAGGCGGCGGATGTACGCAGCCTGCGGGAGGAGCGTCACCGTGTCTTCGTCGCCCTCCATCACCCGTTGCGCGGCCTCGTGGGCCTCTTGCAGGGCCTCGTCCACCTTGGGGTCGGCCCCGTTGGCCCCGCCCCTAGCCTTCAGAAATTGCTGCACATGCGGCGCGGTGTTCTTGCGGAGCACATACACTGGCTTGCTGGCCTCTTCCGCTGCCTTCACCACGCGGGAACCACGCCGGTAGTGGGTCTTGGTGGTCAGCACCACATCGGCCACACGCAATTCGTTGACCACGTTCACTGTCACGCCCGCCTCTTGGGCCGCTTCTTCAACCCGATCACGCCTCACACCAAACAGAAATAACTTCTGAGGCGGCCCATCCCCCGGCTCCGTTTCCGGCACAGGCGCTCTTTCCGTAGTCCGCACGACAGGCGAATGGGCTATAGTGGTGCTCGGTGTTTCCCGCACCTTCACCACTCGGCCCGGCTCGTCCAGCCAGCGGGTTTCGGGCACTATGGGCAGACCCCTCAGGTACATATCCACCACGCGGCTCACATTGTCATGTACCGCCACCCGGTCCCAAGTCTGTATCTCCACCACTACATCGAAGGTCGGCGGAGCCTTGCGCTCCAGAATCGCTTTCTGAGTGCCTCGACGCCTAGCTTCGTCGTCGCCCAAGGTCACCGATTGAACACCGCCCACCAAATCGGAGAGCGTGGGGTTGAGCACCAGGTTCTCCAGCGTGTTGCCGTGGGCAGTGGCGATAAGCTGCACCCCGCGTTCGGCGATAGTCCTCGCAGCCAGCGCTTCCAACTCAGTGCCCATCTCATCAATAATAATGACCTCGGGCATGTGGTTCTCCACCGCCTCAATCATCACCCCGTGCTGCAACGTCGGTGTGGCTACCTGCATCCGCCGTGCATTGCCGATGGCAGGATGAGGGATGTCGCCATCACCTGCGATCTCATTCGACGTGTCCACGATAATGACCCGCCTGTGAGCGTGGTCCGCTAGTACACGGGCTACCTCCCGCAGCATGGTGGTCTTGCCCACACCGGGGCGGCCCAGCAGCAGGATGCTCTTGCCGGACAGTACTTGGTCTTCAATGATCTGGATTGTGCCGAACACAGCCCGCCCCACACGGCAAGTGAGACCCACCACCTTCCCTTTGCGATTCCTGATAGCAGAGAAGCGGTGCAGCGTCCGCGTTATGCCAGCACGGTTGTCGCCGCCGAACTGGCCTAAGCGTTCAACCACATACTCCAAGTCGGCATCAGTTATCTCTACGGGGTCGATGATCACGGTCTGGTAGGGAAAGCGGGCTTCGGGGACGCGGCCTAAGTCCAGGACCACTTCCAGTAGTTCGCGCAGGTCCTCCCTTGCACGTAACGGCGTCGCGATGCGTAAGGGCAGGGCGTCGATCAGCAACTCTAAGTCGTCCAGCACCCGCCCGTCGGTAGCCGTCACCTCATCGCCTCCGGCGCAGCCATATCAAGGAAATACTGATGCATTCGAGGGTCCCCGCCCAACTCGGGATGAAAGGAGGTGGCCAGCAGGTTCCCCTGCCGCACCGCAACGGGTCGTCCATCAGGAAGCTTGGCCAGCACCTCGACCTCGGGCCCGACCTTGCAGATGGCGGGGGCGCGTATAAAGATGGCCCGCAACAGTTCGTCGCCAAGACCAGCCACCGGCAACTCAGCCTCGAAACTGTCCACCTGCCGACCGAAAGCGTTCCGTTCCACCGTTATGTCCATGAGGCCCATGGGCATCGGCTTCGGCTCAGTCAACTCCCGTGCCATCATGATTAGACCGGCGCAGGTGCCCCATACTGCTGCCCCACTGCGGGCGAACTCGGTGATGGGCTCGCGCAGGTCGTAGAAGTCCATAAGTTTGGCGAAGGTGGTGCTCTCACCGCCAGGGATTATCAGTCCGTCCAACTGCTCCAAGTCACGGGGCAACCGCACCTGAATCGACTCCTGACCGATGCGTTTCAACGCAGCTTGGTGTTCTGCAAAATCACCCTGAACGGCCAGCACCCCTACCCTCACCGGCGGACGCTGTGCTCCCAATTCCGCTTCCGCCAGTCAGCCCTAAACGCCACGCGTTGCAAGGAGTTCCGCCTCTTGCAGGGTCCTGATTCCGATTCCAACCATGGCCTCGCCAAGATTCTTCGACACCTCGCCGATAATAGCGGGATCGTTGTAATGCGTGGTGGCCTCCACGATGGCCTTGGCCCGCGGAGCGGGATCGTTGGACTTGAAGATGCCTGAACCTACGAAGTTGCCGTCGGCCCCCAATTGCATCATCAGGGCGGCGTCCGAAGGGGTAGCGATGCCTCCCGCGGCGAAGTTGACCACGGGCAGGCGTCCCAAAGTCCGAGTCTCGATAAGCAGGTCGAGATTGACGCCAAGGTTCTTGGCCTCGGTGACCAACTCGTCGTCGGGCATGTTCTGCAGCTTGCGAATGGCGTCCATGACGGCCCGCATATGACGCACAGCCTCAACGATGTCGCCAGTGCCCGCTTCACCCTTGGTGCGTATCATGGCCGCGCCCTCGGCTATGCGACGCAGAGCCTCGCCTAGGTCACGGCAACCGCACACGAAGGGCACCTTGAAGTTGTGCTTCCACACATGGTGCTCCTCGTCCGCAGGCGTGAGCACCTCCGACTCGTCAATGTAGTCAACGCCCATAGATTCCAGCACCTGAGCTTCAACGAAGTGACCGATGCGGCACTTGGCCATCACCGGAATGCTCACGGTCTCCAGAATCATCTGAATGCGGGACGGGTCGGCCATGCGGGCCACGCCACCATCGGCGCGGATGTCCGCAGGCACGCGCTCAAGCGCCATGACTGCTACCGCGCCTGCCTCTTCAGCTATTGCCGCCTGCTCAGCGGTCACGACGTCCATGATGACGCCGCCCTTGAGCATCTGCGCCAAGCCTGCCTTTACCTTGAATGTGCCTGTAGTCAAAGCTCCTCCTTGAGGAACGTCAATTGGTCCTGCCCTTGGGACTATTATACGCTGTCGCCCCGTCAGGACACTATTGAGGTTATCGCGCGGTTGGGTTCCGATAACACGATAGCCGCCGCAGCCGCAGTAGCCTATCCGCTGAAAACGCCGATGATGGGCTGGTGGCCCCCATTCTCCTCGTAGGCTTCCTCGCGATACAGACCGAAGGGCTGTTGCAGCGGGCTGTCGTCATAGGTGAACAGCACTGACTCCTCCTCGGCCACATGCTCGTGGAACGCCCAACTCGGCACCACGAAGGTGTCCTTGGCCTGCCAGTCAAACCGCTCGCCTCGGATGATCGAGTGGCCCTTGCCCTTGATCACATGGAAGATAGTACCGCCCGTATGACGGTGCGCCTTCGTGTGGCGCCCTGGATCGAGCAGCTGCACAAAGCAGGCAATGGTGGCCATGGCCGGCCCACCCGTCTTGGGGTTGGTGTACTCCAAGCAAATGCCATCGTAAGGACTGCCCTCAGTCTCTTGCGACAGTTCCTTCAGTGTCTCGTACGCATGCTGGAACTTGTAGTTGAGCAGTGGGGTGTGCAGCCCTTCGTGGTGCTCCCAAGTCGGACGCAGAGAGCCAGCGCCGTACAGCCGGAGGGACATGTCGTCCGGCCGCTTCAGTTCTTGGGCTTGGGTCTCCATCTGGTCATAGAAGCCCACCTCCAGCGAGTTGACGAAGGGCACATCCAGCCCGTCGAGCCACACCATGGGGGCATCGCCCTCGTTGCCGTGGTCATGCCACGTCCAACTGGGCGTGGTGATGAAGTCGCCCTCGTTCATGTAGGTCTTCTCGCCCTCCACCGTGGTGTAGGCGCCTGTTCCCTCCACGATGACGCGGAAGGCCGACGGGGTATGCCGGTGACTGCGGGCAATTTCGCCCGGATTGATGATCTGCAGGTTGGCCATGAGGGTGCTGGTGGCCGACGGCCTGCCGCCCAGCCCAGGGTTGGCGAACACCAAGACACGACGCTCCGCCATCTCCACAGGCACCAGCTCCGAGGCACGGTACATCAGAGGCCGGAACTCGGACCACTTCCACATGAAAGGCAGCGCCTTGGGCTGGGGTTCAGTCGTCAGGTTGTCGCCGCCAAGGGTCCACAATCCTCTGCTGTTATGCTTCTGTACCTCTTGATAGAAGAGGTCGAGTTCTTCCATTTGTGCGCCGGGTCCAGATGCCATGTGCGCCTCCTCAAATCCAGTGATTTCCCAAGGAGTTGTTCGCCGTTAGTATCCTTCTCTAGGTTCCAATGTGTCAACGTGAATCCTGAGCGCTGCTGGCGCCGCCGAACCGGCGGCGGTGTTGTCGCAGCGTTCAATCATCCATCACAACCGGGATGCCAGCCTGCTCAGCCTTTTCAGCGGCCTCCTCGTTCACCACCCCGTCCTGCATCCAGATGTAGCGCGCCCCCACTTGGACCGCCTCTTCAACTACCGGCATCACCAGCTCCGAGCGGCGAAAGATGTCCACCATGTCGATGGGCTCTGGAACGGACGAAAGGTCAGGGTACGACTTCTCACCCAGCACCTCATCGACGGTGGGGTTCACCGGGATGATGCGGTAGCCTTGGCTCTGCATGTATGCCGACACACGGTGGCTGTCGCGGTCCGGGTTGGGCGAGAGGCCCACCACCGCGATGGTCTTACTGTTGCGGAGTTGCTCTTCCACCAAGTCCATGGGGCTCCTCCTTTAGACTTGTCGGGTAGACTTGCCGGGCGACCTGCCGGGCATTGCAGCGGGGCTGCAACCATCGTGGCCGATTGTAGCCGGAGTACGACTGAATTGCATGTGGCGCGGGACGATGAGTTGTGGAGAGGTATGCCATGGGCGGGAACGTGGTCCCACGTTTGTAGCTGGAACGAGGGACCAGGCGTTCCCACATTCGTAGCTGGGCGCGGGACCATGTTCCCGCGTTTGTAGTATTCCGGTGGTGGTCTGACAGACATACCGTACCACTCTCGTTGACTTCTGTTGACATACCCGTGGTGACTCCGGTGCAAGTATTGCACCGGGATTAGTACCTGAGCAGCTAGGAGCCAGCTTTGAGCCAACCAAGGCGGA
This sequence comes from Dehalococcoidia bacterium, assembly GCA_965263155.1. Classification (GTDB taxonomy): domain Bacteria; phylum Chloroflexota; class Dehalococcoidia; order Lucifugimonadales; family JAAXIE01; genus JAAXIE01. The sequence goes on along the minus strand of OZ253586.1, from coordinate 2,729,154 downwards.
CGCCGCGCGAATCTGGAATTGTTCCCGCGTGTTCACGTGAAGCGGGGGAACAGTTGCGTGCCATCCGGTCTGTACCGGTCTCCCGAGACGCGTCAAACCAGCGCCATCTTGAGCTGACCTGCGTGCTGCCTCTCCTCGCGGTACCTCTCATCCAGCTGCCACTTGACCCGCAACGAGTCCAAACGGGCCATTATCTTCTGCGCGTACTGCTTGGGGGCATACGCCCCCCGGTAGTAGTTGGCGTAGAGGGGTGCCAAATGGGGGTAGGACTCGCGGATAAGGGGCATGAACCATTCCTTGGAGCCTGGCCTGAGAAACATTACGTTGCCACCAAGGTACTGCGCCTTATGGGCTGCCGCGGCTCCCACCAACTCATCCAAGCTCTCCTCGCTGTCGGATAGCCCCGGAATAATCGGGGCAGCCACCACCCCAGCGTGAATCCCAGCCTCCACCAAGGCCTGCATAGCCTCCAGCCGGTGCCTCGGGCTCGGCGCGCCCGGCTCCGTGGCCCGCCAGACCTCCTCATCAAGGCAGCCGATGCTGAAGTTCACACGCACGTCAGCCACTTGGCTCAACTCCTGCAGCACATCGATATCCCTCTGTACCAGTACACCCTTGGTGGTGATGCTCACGGGGTTGGCAAACTCTTTCATCACGCCCAACACCTTGCGGGTCAGCTTGTAGCTGGCCTCGGCAGGCTCGTAGGGGTCGGAAGCCGTCCCCATGGCGATCGGCTCCCGCTTCCAACTGGAGCGTCGCAGCTCAGAGCGCAGGACCTCTGGGGCGTTCACCTTGGCGAAAACCCTCTGATCGAACTGGCGCCCGGTACCCAAACCGAGGAACTCATGGGTGGAACGAGCGTAACAGTAGCGACAAGCGTGGCGGCAACCGCGATACGTGTTGATGGTCCAGCGGAAGGGCCAGTCTGGCACCTTTACCGGATTGATGAGAGTAGTGCAGCGGATTTCTTCTACGTCGGCCCTAGCCATGGCTTCATCTCCTGAAACGTTTGTTCTCATTAGATATGTAAAGCCAAGGCCATGTCAACAAGCGGATGTCAGTGTCGCGTCTGGCTGCCCTAGGTCGCCCTAGGTTGTCGCCGACGGCGCGAGGGCTTCCAGTGTACGTTCCATCGCTTCGGGGGTGGCTCCGTGTGGGAAGGCAAGCACCGGCATGTCAGCCCCCGCCTGCCGGTAACGCTCGACCTTGCGGAGGCAATCAGCGCGGTCGCCGATGATGGTTATATTGTCCAGCATCTCATCACTGATGGAACTCGCCGCACGGTCCCGGTCGCCCGCCTCCCACGCCTCGCGCACACGGGCCGACTCCTCCACGTAGCCGTAGCGCCGAAAGAGGTCGAAGTAGTACGTCCCCATGCCTCCCACGTAGTAGGCCATGTGCGCCCGGGCCAAGTTGCGGGCGTGGGTGTTCTCTTCCTCGGTGGCCGTAGCAAGAGCCAACACTTGCGGGGCCACTGTAACGTCCGACGCCTGCCGTCCAGCCGCCACGGCGGGCCGCACCACCTGCTCCCGCATCTCCGGCAATCTCAGTACGTCGACCCAAGTAGGCAGCCAGCCATCGGCCAACTGCCCTGTCAATTCCAGGTTCTTGGGGCCAAGTGAGGCGACATATATTGGAAGACGTTCTTGGACGGGCTCAGTGGCCATACGGAACCGCTGCACTTGATAGTAGCGCCCGTCGTAGTTCACACGCTCTCCCGCGAGCGCCATGCGAATGATTTCGATGTACTCCCGCGTTCGCAGCAGAGGCCGGTCAAACTTCTCGCCGTGCCACTGCTCAATGACCAAGCGGCCACTGGTGCCCAAGCCTAGAATCGCCCTGCCATTGGAGATGGCATCAAGAGAGGCCGCAGTCTGCGCCAGCAGGGCAGGCGTGCGACTGTACACTGGCACGATTCCTGTGCCCAAGCGCACGTTCGTTGTGTGGCAGGCAATCATGGTAAGGAGTGTAAAGGCGTCGCGCCCCCAAGACTCACCGACCCACACGCTGGCGTACCCCAAACGGTCAGCCAAGCGGGCCATGGATACGATCTCCTCAGTGGACACGTCGCGGCGGCTCCCAATGGCGACTCCTAAGCCCTGCATGGGCCCTTGCATGGCACCCGCCTCCTTGTTTTTCGAACGGTGGCTTGCCCAGATTCGCGTGCCATTCTAGCATAGGGACCATGTAACCCATCGGCTATGGATTACGGTCTCGAGAGGGCTCCGTTTGCTAGTGGGGTCTGATGCTTTGGGGTAAGGAAAGGGGAACGCATGAACATGGGCACACCGGCGTATCCAGAGGGTACTCCGCACTGGAGCACAAAGGCCGTATTGTGGCACAGGCTTAAGAGCGCGTTATCCTTGGAAGGCCCGTCCCACTACTACGGCATGGCAACGCCCCATGAGTTTAGAAATGTTTCCGTAGCCCATGACGCGCCCTCGACGCTCGAAGGAGCGCTGGAGCGGCTCAAACACCGCCCCTATCCGCGTCGGAGTTGCTTCCACATTTGCTACCGCGAGTCGTCCGATTGCGAATGCGGGGGCGGGTTCGCCGTGGTACACAACCTACTCTATAAGCTTAGAGGAGGACGGGGGGAGATGGAGGAGGCTTACAACGGATTTATCCCTGACATTAGCTTGTATGCAAGGGACAGTGGGAAGCCAAAGGCTATCATTGAGGTCGTAGACACCTCCTTCCCAAGTGAGCACAAGATTGATGCCATGCGTCGGCAAGGCATAGACGTTTATATGGTGCGGGTTGGCGCTGATACCAGAGGTGCTGACGATAACGACCCCCTCAACCTAGATGAACCCTTCATAGTCGAACCTGTTGCAGTGTCATGTCGGAAGCCCGATATGGTGAAGCTGCTGGATCTGGACAGTGCAGTGTGGGACGACTACAACCGTGAGATGGAGGATTACTCTACAGCGATAAAGAAGGTGCGAGACGTGGCAGAGGGCGGCGGAGGAGACATGGCTACCCTGTTGTCACCGCTAACAATGCCTCTGGACGCCTACATCGGCGTTAAGACGTGGGCCACGGGAACCCAGCAGTACATCTATGGGAGGGCATCCCATTCTGCCAGCTGGTGCTGCAGCGATAAGTTTGAGATTCGTGCATTTACCCAGTCGTCGGCACCATTCTCTGGTCCTGAATTGGTTGAACCCGTCACAACGAACCACATAAGCCGAGATCGTTTTATGGATTATCTCGTATTCCTGAAACTGCAATCTTTTGCTGAGACGGCAGATTGGAGAGAGGGCGGGCCGCCACCCCGTATCCACCCCAAGCGCCACGTCGCTCAAATTGATGACCTGCTTTCCATGGTGGGTTGGCCCAACGGATGATGCTACCTTTGCTAGACCCTACAAACAAACGGAACCGACGAGAGGACGGCACCCGGTGACAGTTAGGACTTTGCTGGACCATCTTGAAGAAGCGACCGCCCCCGCGCGGGAGACAGCCACGGGCCTGTTCCTTGACATCGACGGCACCCTGTCCGAAATAGTGCCCCTGCCTCATCAGGCGACCATCAGCCCAAGCATCAAGACAGCCGTCGCCACTCTCGCATCCCGGCTTGCATTGGTGTGCGTCGTGACGGGACGCCCCGCGGCCAACGGCAAGCGCATGGTTAGCCTAGACGAGCTCACCTACGTGGGCAACCACGGCATGGAGTGGATACACGACGGACGGGTGTTCACCGACCCTGCTGCGGCCCCTTACGAAGCCGATGTTGCCCGGGCACTACAAGCGGTGAAGCAGGCCTGCGCCTCCACCGATGCCATCATCGAAGAGAAGGCCTGCTCCTTCGCAGTCCACTATCGCGGCTCTCGCGACCCCGATGGCGTGCAACGCCTCGCTCTGCAGGCTGTCGAGGAGCAGTCGTCCTCAAACGTTCGAGTGCTGACGGGCAAGGCCCACATCAACGTGCTCCCTCCCGTGACTCTGAACAAGGGCACCGCGGTGCGCTCATTGGTGGAGTCCCACAAGCTGGGCTGGGCGCTAATCGCTGGCGACGACGTAACAGACATCGACGCCTTCCGCGAAGCCCGCTCCCTAGCCGACGCCACGCCATTCCGCTGCACCAACGTAGCGGTCCTAGGAGAGGACTGCCCCGCTGGCCTGCTGGAACTAGCCGAATACACCCTAGAGAACGTCGCCGAGATGGAACACTTCCTCGCTTGGTGGGCCGTACGGGCATGAAGCCGGCCCTACGCGGCGCCGACCTTGAAACAGCCTCGCTCCTTCGTGGTGTAAAGGCACTGAGGGTTTGGGCCGGCTTCACCGGAATAGCCTACGGCGGAGGTATAGGGTTCATAGTCGCCCTGCTGGTCTGGCAGGGCGACTATGCCGACGTGCGGACGGCGGCGTTCCTAATAGCGCCGGCGTCGGTATCGGTTGGGGCCTTCATCTGGGGGGTTGTCGTCTGGAATACCCGGCTTGCCTGGGCAGTGCGTGTAGTGGCATGGTTAGTTCTCGCGGGCAGCACTGTTTACCCGTTAGTCAGCTTCTCGTTCGTGCTGTCTCCCTTGATTCTTACCGCCCTGCCAGCCCTTTGGCCGTGGCAAGTCAGATGGAAGAAGACATGCGCCCGTTGCTGACCCCGCCGAGAGTACTACTCTGGTCAGGTGGAAAAGGTCCGCCCTAAATCCCCCTGAACCACTCGCTGAACTGACTGATAAGCCCAGCATCCCCCTCGGACGTCAGCCGACCACTGGCCATAGCCTCGTTTGACGGGAGTCTGCCGTAGGACATCAGCAGGAAGGTCTCGGTGTCGCAGCTACAGGTGACATCGGCCTCACCCTCGGCACTCTCCAAGTGAACCCTGTCACTCTCCACCACGATGTCGGCGTTCAACTCCACCGGATTGCTCACGTTGAACCGGAAACGCACCGGCTTGTCGAGACCGGGGCCGGGCCAGAAGGCGTAGGGTAAGGAGCCAGACGCGAAGGAGTTCAGTATCAGAATTATCATCGAGGGCATACTGGCTGGCAGCATGTGGTAGTCCGACTCCAATCGGGACTTGATGTCCCAGTCGTGGAGGCCCAATTCCTTGAACCGCATGTCCACGAAGTTGCCGGCAGGCACGTATCCCCCAGGATGGTAGCAGGGCTTGGGGTGGTCCTCGGGTTTCAGGTTGGCGAGCACGTTGATCAGTCGGTCGCTTTCTGCGGCAAGCTGCGACACTACTTGGTCTCCCAACTGCTCCCGGGCGGCCAGTGCTCGCTGGTGGATGCCCTCGTGAGACGTGGCCCCGGTCTGCGAGCCTGCGGGGGCCCGCCCAGGCAGTGTCTCAAAGTTGCCCTCTCTGCCCCGCTCCACCGTCGTGGCATAGAACTCAGCCACGCCGACTAGGTGCGCTACCACATGGCCGACCTGCCAGAGGTCGCAGGCGCTCTGGGCGTTCCACGACTCCGGAGGCAGGGCCCTCAAGTAGTCAGCAAACTGCTGCGATTCGGCCCGCAGGCTGTCGAGGCGCTCTTGGAAACTGGGGCTGCCTTGCATAGTAGTCATGTCTCACCGCTCCCTTGCAGCAAAAGTGTCTCAATATCCTGTAGCTGGGACTCCAGCCAGCGCGGGTTGTCCTGCTCCTCCACAGTAGTCCGCAGGCGCTCGGCCCGCTGTGCTCTCTCTTCAGGAGCCATGGTGAGGGCTTGGTACATAGCCTGCATGGTGCCTTCGATATCGGCAGCCGACACCGACAGCGCCCCGACCGACAGTTGCCGGTGCGCCCCAGCACCAACTGAAAGCACCAGTACACCGTCGCGCGTATTGACCACCGGACCCTCTTTGGCCACCAAGTTCATACCGTCGATTACCGAGTTTACCACCAGCACATCGTACAGCTTCATCCCGGCGATGGCTTGGGTGTAGTTATTCTCCAAGTACGTCCGTATGGGAGTCCAGTCCTCTGTGCCATGCTTGGAGTTTATCTGGTCGATGATCTGCCGTATCTCTTCCATGTACCGTTGGTACTGGCGTATGTGCGTGCGCGACGGCACCAAGAATGCGAGGAAGACCACCCGTCCCTTCAGCTCCGGGTGGCGCGTGAGCAGCAGGTCGAAGGCGCGGAAGCCTCGCACTACATTCTTGCTGGGCTCAGCCCGGTCCACCCGCATGATGGTCAACTCGCCGCATTCCGTCTGCAAGTGCCTCTCATATTCCAACGCCCGTGGCCCAGAGGCGAGCCGTCGTATTTCATCCACATTTATGGAGATGGGGTAGCAGCGCACATGCGTGCAGTGCCCATTCCGTTGCACCGTCTGCGCCACATGGTCCACCACAACGTCCGGCAGCACCTCCTCGCAGGTGTCAAGAAAGTTCCTGACGTCGCTTGGGGTCTGGAACCCCACGATGTCGGCGCCGCACAACCCGTTGCAGATGCCCTTCAGCATATGCGCTGGCAAAAGCTCCCAGTACCGCACGGCAGGCCACGGTATATGCACGAAGTGCTGGATGATGGCTTGGGGCGCCTTTTCCCGCACCATCGCTGGCGCGAGGTACAAATGGTAGTCGTGAAGCATGACCACTGACGGCTCGGAAGCACTGCCAATCTGGTCTGCCACCGCTTGCGCGAACGCTTGGTTGACGGGCACGTAACCATCATCCCAAGCATCGTAGACCGTGGCATCAATGTTGGGGTTGTAGGGCGAATTCCACATATAGTGCTGCAAGAACCAGAGCAGCGGGTTGCAGAAGACGTTGTAATACTTGTGGTAGACGCGCCTAGAGGTGGCAACGAACCGCACGTTGACCCGGTGTCCCTGAAGGGGCGACCGCAGCGGCTGCCCACCCGACGCCTCCCAAGCGCGGCGGTCCCCCTCGCTCATCGCTCCAGCCACCCAAGTGAACTCTGCTACGTGGGTCAGGGAGTTGAGGGCGGTAACCACGCCACCACTGCCACGGCGCACCTCTTGGCGTCCGTCGGAGGTGTACTGGTACTCTACCGGGCCACGGTTACTGGCGAGCACCAATTGGCGTTGACCCAACACGCGGCGATAAAGCTCCGCCACCTGGGCCTTGTGGGCCGTTGCGATTTCCATTACAGCCCACCTCCTCCACCCAAGTCTCTCGCCTCGTCCGTCACTCCGGCACAGCCTATACTAGCCGTTTGACCGGGCAGCCGGGCCGTGCGTCCTGCCTCTGAAGACCTTGATCTACAACCTCGGACCGGTGGCCACAGGCTGGACGTAGCCACACGCCTCGCAACTTCGCATCTCGGTGTCGACGTTGTACCGCTCGTTGGCCTTCCGCAGGTCCACCAGCAACTCGTCCTTGCCACGGTTGAGTTCGTATATCTTGGCGTCGCACTGCTCGCAAAACCAAGCGAACTTCTCAGGCTCGTCCTCAGCCCGCACCCGCTCCACCACCAAACCCACCGTGTTTTCGCCCCGCTGAGGGGAGTGGGGCACGTTGGCGGGCAGTAGGAAAACATCGCCCTGATGTATCTCCGCCTTCTGGCGCTGGCCGTCGCCATCGATGTACTCCAAGGCGATGTCACCCTCAAGCTGGTAGAAAAACTCCTCGCCGGGGTCAATGTGGAAGTCCCTGCGAGCGTTGGGCCCACCGATGACCATGATGATGAACTCAGAGTCCTTCCAGACCATCTCAGCCCCCACCGGAGGCTTCAGCAGGTCGCGGTGCTCGTCAATCCAAGCCTTCAAGTTGAAAGGTGTCATGGTGCTGGCCACAGTATAGCCTCCTACCTACGACGACAGGGCCTGGACGGCCCCATTTGAGAACCTTTGTAAACGATGCCACAGGGGCTGTCAACAGACGGTAGCACGGGAGCGCGCAACCAACATTAATGCTTCTGGACCACCGCTCCTCCGCGCTGCCAGCAGTAGCGGGACGGGGCATCACACCGCTATGGAGTTTGGCGACCTCGCAGCTCTTCTCCCAAGCGACGTACCTCGGCTTCAGCGGCCAGGCGAGCTTGGGCCTCGGCATCGGCACGGGCATCAGCGGCATCGGCACGGGCATCCGCGGCCTGACGAGCGGATGCCTCAGCCAAGCGAGTGGCTCTCTCATCCTCAAACGTTGGCAGGTAGCTCCTAGACGCAGGATCCCAGAACCGCAGGGTCCCTTCTTCCCAGGAAAGGGCCAAGCCTAGGGCGTCGCTATGGCCCCAATAGTGGCCTTCCTCTGTCTGGTGGATGGCAATCGGCTCATAGACGTTCCCCGCCAACCGGTCGCCCGCCAAGGGCGCTTGGTATTGTTGCCCGCCCGTCGGGTCGAACCGCCAGTACTCTCCAACACCCATGGCGGCGTAGGCATCTCGCTTATCTGTCTCGTCATTGCGTGCCGTAGTCTTAGACGCCACCTCCAGCACGAAGTCTGGCGGCTTGCCCTGCTCCGGTATCAGGTAGCCGTTCCGCGCGGTGTTGGCCTTGGGGTCCACTCCAAAGGCGACCAGCAGGTCGGGGAACAAGATGCCTTCGCAGCTCTCAGTCTCCCTGAGCCCTGCTGCCAGCTCGCTAGTGATGACGGTCGTCTCTTGGTTCCCGAAGTGGAGGGCCAGAGAGGCCGGGTATGCGGGATAGTTCACATGACGGAAGGCAGTCATCTCTTCTGGGGGCACGTCCGGGAATTGGCGAACTTTTTCTGTATCCGGCGTAGCAGTTACAGGCCTGCTGGTCATGACGGGCCTCGCGGGGTCGTTTTGGAAGTATTATACCCAGTGCGGCTACCCACAGGCCAACCAGATGACCACATTCAGGGATGCATCGAGCGTTGCGAGGCCGACGGCGTCAACGCCGATGCTACCGCCCCGCCTCATCCATCATCGCCTTCACGGTAACGCCGATGTGAGCAGGCGACGGTATGATGCGGGCCCCTGCTTGGCGCAACGCTTCAGTCTTGGCTGAGGCTGTCGCAGCCTCGCCGGTGATCACCGCTCCCGCATGGCCCATGCGCTTCCCTTGGGGGGCGGTGGCCCCAGCGATGAGGGCCGCCACTGGCTTGGTCATCTCATCCCTGATGAACTCGGCGGCTTCCTGCTCCATGGTGCCGCCGATCTCGCCAATGAGAGTGACCATTTCGGTCTCCGGATCGTTCTCGAACCGGCGCAGGATGTCCACGAACCCTGTGCCCACCAAGGGGTCCCCACCGACACCGACGCAGGTGGTCTGGCCGATACCCAAAGTAGTTAGCTGCCCCACCGCCTCGTAGGTGAGGGTGCCGCTGCGGGACACCAACCCCATCCGCCCCGGCATGTGAATGGCCCCCGGCATAATACCGACCTTGCAGCGGGCTGCCGGGGTTATCATGCCAGGGCAGTTGGGCCCGATCAGCGTCACAGCCCGGTGCTCAATGAAGCGCACTACCCGCACCGTGTCCATAACAGGCACGCCTTCGGTGATGCAAATCACCAACTCCATACCCGAAAGCACCGCCTCTATGGCCGCCTCAGCCGCAAAGGGCGCTGGCACGAAAATCAAGGAAGTGTTGGCCCCAGTCTGAGCCACGGCCTCATCCATGGAGTCGAACACGGGAACGGTCTCGTCGAAGACCTGCCCGCCACGGCCCGGCGTTACGCCCGCAACTAGATTGGTGCCATAGGCTTTGCAGGCGCGGGCGTGGAAGCTGCCTTCTTGGCCGGTAATGCCTTGGACGACCAGCCGCGTGTTCTCGCCAACCAGAATGCTCATGTGCGACCCGTTCCCTGCATCACCTTGACCCCGTCAACGCTGCCGCCACTTCCGACAACGATTGCGAGAAGGTGACATCCAAGCCCGAGTCTCTCAACGTAGCAGAGCCCTCTTCTACATTGGTGCCCAGCATCCTGACGAATATCGGAAGTTGCGAGTTGGTCTCCCGGAAGGCCTGCACGACTCCTGCTGCTGCGATGTCACAGCGCAGTATCCCGCCAAACACGTTCACCAGCACCCGCGTGACGCTGGGGTCCGAGAGCATGAGGCGGCACGCTTGGGCCACCTTCTCCACGCTGGCCCCACCGCCTACATCAAGGAAGTTGGCCGGGCTCATGCCCGCGCCCTTGATAACGTCCATGGTCGCCATGGCCAGTCCAGCGCCGTTCACCAAGCAGCCCACGTCGCCATCCAATTTCACATAGGCGATGCCAGCGTCAATGGCTTGGCTCTCCAGAGGATCTTCCTGCTCGGGGTCGCGCAATTCTTGGGCTTCCGGGTGCCGGAACACCGCATCGTCATCCAAGCTGACCTTGCCATCAAGCGCCAGCAGACTGCCATCGGCAGTCACAACCAGCGGGTTGACTTCCACCAGCGAGCAGTCCAAGTCATCAAACAGCCGCGTCAGCCCCGACATGATGTCGCTGGCTTGCCTCCCTTGCGCACGGTCCAGCCCCATACCCTCAGCCAAGCGCCTCCCTTGAAACCCTTGGAAACCAATTAAAGGGTCTACGCCTTGGCGAAGGATTCTCTCGGGAGAGGTGTTCGCCACCTCCTCGATGTCCATGCCACCCGCCTCGCACGCTATGACCACCGGACCCCGGTAGGTCCGGTCGATGGTGATGGCTAGGTACAGCTCCTTAGCCACATCGACCGTCTGCTCCACCAACACACGATTCACCGGGGCGCCTTCAGGGCCAGTCTGGGCGGTGACCAACTGCTTGCCCAGCAGAGAGAAGGCAGCGGCCTCAGCTTCTTGAGGAGAGCTGGCAAGAATGATGCCTCCGGCCTTGCCCCGCGCTCCCGCATGCACTTGGGCCTTAATTACAGATCGGCCGCCAAGCTCTTCCGTGATGCGCCTAGCTTCGCTGGGTGTGGAGGCAATCTGCCCCTGGGGAATGGGCACACCGTACCGGGACATCAGGGCCTTGGCCTGATATTCGTGAACCTTCATAGGGCTAGGCTTGGTTCCCGATCTCTGTGTGGGCCATGGCCTCAATGAAGTTCACGATGGCAGAGTGGTCCAAGTCCCCCTTGCCGTCGTTGACCAAGGCTCCCAGCATCTGTTGCAAGAGACTGGTTACCGGCACCGGTACGCCCAAGTCCTTGGCCGTCGCCATGGCGTTGTTCAAGTCCTTGTGGTGTAACCGTATCCGAAAGCCGGGTCGGAAGTTGCGCTCCATCATCATGGGAGCCTTGGCCTCCAAGGCATTGCTGCCCGCTAAGCCGCCCCGTATGGCATCGAAGACCACCTGCGGGTCGATGCCCGCCTTTTGCGCTAGCGTCAGCGCCTCACCGATGACCTCGATGTTGGCAGCGACGATCATCTGGTTGGCCACCTTGACCACGTTGCCCGCGCCTACCTCACCCACTCGCACAACGCTGCGGCCCATCACATGCAGCAACTCTTCATGCTTCTGAAAGATCTCCTCGTTACCGCCCACCATGATCGCCAGCGTTCCCGCGATAGCCCCAGGCTCGCCCCCGCTCACGGGAGCATCCAGCATCTCTACGCCATGCTTGGCGGCCTCGGCGCCTATCTTCTGGCTAACAATAGGGCTGATCGAGCTCATGTCGATGATGGTGGCCCCAGCCGGAGCACCCTCAAGGACACCGTTCTGCCCTAGGATGGCGTCTTCCGAGTTGGCCGAATCAGGCAGCATGGTGATTATGATCTCGCTGCCCTCCGATGCTTGCCGACAGGACTCGGCCATACCAGCACCCTCGGCTGCCAACTCCTCCATCGGCTCCACCTTATGGTCATGCACCACCAAGGAGTAGCCTGCGTTGATCAGATTGCGGGCCATGGGCTTGCCCATGATACCCAGCCCTATAAAGCCCACTTGGGCCACGATCGCCTCCTATAGCTGAATTCCAGCCGATTATGTTGTGACGCAGATACGGTGTCAAGCGGAATGCGAGACGCTTACACTCTTCGCTTTCAGGCAGGAGGTTCGAAACGTGGAGATCCTCCGCCTTCAGAAGAAAGGTGGAATAGCTCCGTAGATGTCCTGTCACAAGAGTCCTAGGAGGCTACTGTTGTCTCGGAAAGTCACCGGTCAGTGTGTCTATCGCGGGTTGAGGGGCATCGGGATAAAGTTCCGCTAGCACTGAGGGAGTTACATCTTTACTAAGCGATCCATACCCTACAAGTTCACGCACCTGTCGGCCAAATGTTATGACGTCTGTATCGACTTGGTGAACAAGATCTATCGCTTGCTGATAGTCCGAGGACACTTGGCACTTATCTACTCCGTCTTGCCCGAAGGTCGACCGGACCTTATGCAATGCAAAGGCTGTTGCGACAGCTTCTTCCAGGTACGTTGAATGATTAACACCGTTCAAGCAGTGGACTGCTTCGTGTCCAGCCTCGTAATAGTAACCGATACGGCTTCGACCTCGAGTGAGGAATACTAATACCTTAGTTCCATAGTTGATCGTTTCGGGATACTTCTTCTCTTCGGTGATTCTCACCTCATATTGCAGCTCTGGTCGCTTTGGGCCAAAAGCGTTTTCAGCATCTGATAGGCAGTCCCAAAATATGGACTGGATTTCATTATCCAGTGGGACCAAACCCCAAGTGCTATCCATTACTACCTCCAGCAACGAGCGCGAAGATGGGAGTGAATACGTTGGTCTCTACTCCGCCTGCGCCCTGCCCCGCTGCCACAGCTCCAACAGGTGAGTGTCTCGTGGAAAGGCAATGGCAGGCAGCGCGTCCGGCGGGAAGAACCCCAACTCCAAGGCTTCAGACCCGGCAGCCAGCGTCCCACCCGTCTCTCGCGCCTCGTAGGCCACTAGTATTACGGGGCGGCCCGCCTCAGAGAAGAGGCCCAGCAGACCGCCGACCTCCACCTCTAGCCCTGTTTCCTCCAGCACCTCGCGAGCTGCGGCATCCTCCACGACCTCACCCCGGTCCACGTAACCCCCCGGCAAGCTCCATAGCCCATAACCCGGTTCGTTGCCCCGCCGTATGAAAAGCACCTCTCCGCCTCGCGCCACCACGCAGACCGTCGACACCTTGGGGTCGTAATACACCACTCGCCCACACGCCGTACAGACGGGCCGCTCCTTCCCCTCCATAGACTGCACCCCGAGGCTGGAGCCGCAAGTCGAGCAGTACCGGTCACCGTGCATCGTCATGTCGTGGTCAGGATAGCACGAGCCTTAGGGCGACAGACAAAATACAATGGCTACTCCGACGCAACGAACTCGCCCAACCGATGAACGTTCGGGTCAAGGACACAGCTGCTCTGAAGAAGCGCTCATCAGCAGTCCACAGGTCGCAGTTAAGGCTCTCAGCCAACGCCAGATAATGTGAATCGTATACACGGCCCCCTGACGGAGCTGAAGAGATAATTCCAGTGTTCTTGATAGAAGGTCTGGGGTGTCCCCTAGCTCCACGCCTGACGCCAGCAGATTCTCCAGCAACCGCGCGGCGTTGGCGACGCCTAGTTCCCCTCTGACCACCCGTCGGTATAGGGCATTGGCTACTTCAATCGCCATAAGGGGCGGGGCTACGGGTTGCATCCCACTGCTGTACCAAGAATCGGCAAGTGCGACTGCCGTGCGCGAGTCTTCCTCTTCGACCAGCCATTGACAGCCAAGCTGGCGTCAATAACGGTGAGGTCTCTTACAATCCCGCTCTAGATTCCCGGGCCTCCCGGATGAACTCGGTTGAGTCACCCGGTAACTTCTTGCCCTGAAAGATTTCGTCCCGAAGCGACAACAACTTCTCTATTGAAAAAGGCGTTCTCTGTACCTCGTTGGCCTCGTCCTTAGCCAATTCTCTGTCAACCGCGTCCCTGCAGTACTGCCGCGTGCTCATGCCCTTACGCTCAGCGGCCACCTTCAATCGTTGTTGGAATTCGGGGTCCATCTCCAGAGTAAGTCGCCTCTTCTTGGCTTCCATGCAAATAGACCCCCCGACAATTGTAGCGCGAATTCAGAATACCATCGCGTAGCCAGCTTACGAAAGAGACTAACCCTCTCCCAGCAACCCCTCCACCTCATCCCGCCGTGGCATTGCATCCTGTGCCCCGGTACGCGTGACAGCCACCGCCCCAGCAGCCGCACCCCACCGCACCGCCTCTCCCAGCCCACAACCCTCGGCCAAAGCCACCGCCAACCCAGCATTGAAGGCATCGCCCGCTGCAACCGTATCCACCGCCTTCACCGGAAACGCTGGCACTTGCCCTCCCTCGCCCTCCGCCAAGTAGTAAGCCCCACGCTCGCCCATCTTGATTACCGCCGCCTTGGCGCCACGCTTCATCAACTCCTCGGCCGCCCGGTGCGCCGAGTCAGTATCCGAGATCGCAAACCCGACCAGCGCCTGTGCCTCCGTTTCGTTGGGCGTGATGCAATCGCAGAGGCCGTAGAAATCCTGCGGCAGACCCCCTGCCGGAGCAGGCGCAGGATCCAGCACCACTTGGCAGCCATGGGCGCGGGCGGCCCTCGCGGCCTTCAATGACACCTCCACCGGGGCTTCAAGTTGCAGCATGAGGACGGATGCCCCTGCCAAGGCAGTCTCCGCACGTTCCACCTCTTCCTCGCCACAGCTCTGGTTCGCGCCCCACACCTGCACAATCTGGTTCTGGGCAGAACCATCAATCTGAATCACCGCAATCCCCGAAGCCGACCCAGACTCCACCCCAACCCCCTCAACATCAATCCCTTCTATAGCCAGTCCATGCCTAAGCTGATGACCAAACGCGTCATCTCCCACCCGCCCCACCATTCGCACTTGTGCCCCCAATCGCGCAGCCGCCACCGCTTGATTCGCCCCCTTACCGCCCGAATACGTCGTGAACGCCCGCCCCACCACCGTCTCCCCCGGCACAGGGAACCGCTCGACGGTAGCCACTAGGTCCATGTTGATACCACCCAGCACCACGATGCGTGAAGGCTCCATGTCTCAACCCTCCGGGAAGGTGACGGCACGCTAGCACCAGCTCCCACCTGAGGTCAACGATCGGTTATCCTTCCAATAATGCGCAGCCCATAACGTTGGAGCTTAGATTGACACCAGAATGCATCGATGCGATGATGTTTCTATGCGAACAACGCTGACAATTGACGACGATGTGCTATCGGTTGCACGTGCTTTGGCAGAACAAAACGACACCAGCCTAGGCGCTGCGGTGTCCGAGCTCGCCAGACGAGGGTTCCGTCGTGCTTCTTACAGCGTAAGAGACGGTGGTGTGCCCGTGTTTCGAGTCGACCCTGACGCCCCACCCATAACCAGCGAAGACGTTTACCGAGCGCTAAGCGATTGGCCATGACGGCGCTCCTGGACGTTAATGTCCTAGTTGCATTGGTATGGCCGACCCATGTGCATCACGACGCTGTTCTCTCATGGTTCCAGGAGCATAGCCGTCAAGGGTGGGCTACATGTCCCTTGACCGAGTCTGGGTTCGTCCGGTTGTCGTGCAACCCGTCGATAGTGCACCAAACCATCACTCCAAGTGAAGCGATCGAACTTCTCGCTGAACTGCGCGTTATCGGATCGCACAGCTTCTGGCCACTTAACTTTTCGATGGTTGACCTGCCAGAGAGCATAGCTCTCCGACTCCAAGGATACCGGCAGATTACGGACGCTGTGCTTGTGGCGACCGCCATGCGAAACGAAGGGCAGCTTGTGACGTTAGACAGTCGGTTGAATAGGCTCGTCCCAGAAAACGACCGACAGGTTGTTAGCGCAATTCCATTATGAGTCTGGACGAGCTGATGCCTTTTAGGGACGGACCCTAATTCCGCGAGGCCACCCTACCCCTCGCCACCCACTCCTCAGTTGATACCCCTCCCGCTTTAAGCTACATTCTGCCCCAACAGACCGCCTAAAGTCGCACGCACTAGGAGGGGCTTCGATGGCCACAGCTACCGCACCACGGGACGCCGATACCGCGGCACTCCAACACGAGCTCCAGCAACGCATCGCTGGCGATGTGCGGTTCGACGACTTCTCGCGCGTCCTCTACAGCACCGATGCCTCCATCTACCAGATGAAGCCCATCGGCGTGGTGATCCCCCGCAACGCCGACGACGTGCAAGCCGCCATCGAAGTCGCCGCCAAACACGGCGTCCCCATCCTCCCCCGCTGCGGTGGCACCAGCCTTGCCGGACAGGGCGTGAACACCGGCTTGGTGCTCGACTTCAGCAAGCACATGAACCAACTGCTGGAGGTGAACGCCGAGGAAGGGTGGGCACGGGTCCAGCCGGGCATCGTGCTGGACCACCTCAACCGTCAGCTCTACTCTCACGGCTATCACTATGCCCCCGACCCAACCACATCGAACCGAGCCTGCGTCGGTGGGGGCATCGGCAACAACACCTGCGGCTCCCACTCGGTGATTTACGGCAAGACCGTCGACCACGTCATGGAAGTCCAGACCGTCCTCTCCGACGGCAGCCGCGCCCGTTTCGGCCGCATCGACGCCTCCGAGCTGGAAGACAAGCTCTCCGGCGACACCCTAGAGTCGCAGATATACCGTGGCGTCATCGACATCGCCCAAGCCAACCGCGACGAAATCGAGGCCCGCTACCCCAAGGTGATTCGCCGCGTCAGCGGCTACAACCTCGAAGACTTCATGGACCCTTGGCCCGCCGCCCCGGACCACGAACAGCGAAAGCCCCTTAACATGGCCCGCATGGTCGTCGGCTCCGAGGGCACCCTCTGCACCGTCACCGAGGCCAAGATCAATCTCGTCCCCCGCCCCGTCATGCGCGGCCTCGCCGTCGTCCACTTCCAAGACCTGATTCGCGCCTGCGAGGCCACCATCCCCATCCTCGAACACCAGCCCTCCGCCGTCGAGCTCGTCGACCGCATGATGCTCGACCGCTGCCGCGAGTCCCTAGGCTTCGCGAGAAACATGAGCTTCCTAGAAGGCGAGCCCGATTCGCTGCTGCTGGTGGAGTTCTACGGCGAGTCCGAAGAAGAACTGCGCTCCAAGCTGGAAGACCTCAAGAGCCGCATGGGCCACGCCCGGCTGGCCTACGCCTCCGTCAACATGACCGACGCCGGGGAGCAGGCCAGCGTTTGGGCTATCCGCCGCGCTGGCTTGGGCCTGCTGATGAGCGTCCACGGCGACGCCAAGCCACTGCCCTACGTGGAAGACACCGCCGTCGACCCCGACCGCCTCGGCGAGTACGTGCGCCGCTTCGACCAAGTGGTGCGCGACCACGACACCAAGGCAGGCTACTACGGCCATGCCAGCGTGGGCTGCCTCCACATCCGCCCTCTTGTCAGCCTCAAAGACCAGCAGGGCATCGACCGCATGGTGTCCATCGCCGAGGCCGTCAGCGACCTCGTTCTTGAGTTCGGCGGCTCCCTCAGCGGCGAGCACGGCGACGGCATCGTCCGCGGCGTCTTTACCGAGAAGATGTTCGGCCCCCAGATATACAACGCCTTCCGGCAGGTCAAGCGGGTGTTCGACCCCAAGGGCATCATGAACCCCGGTAAGATCATCGACACCCCTCCGATGACCGAGAACCTGCGCTTCGGCACGGCCTACCAAGCTTCCAGCCCCATCGCAACCCTCGACTTCTCCGCCGACACCAATTTCGCCGGCGCCGTTGAGCAGTGCAACGGAATGGGCGCCTGCCGCAAGACTGAGGGCATCATGTGCCCCTCGTACATGGTCACCCAAGAGGAGGAGCATTCCACCCGGGGCCGTGCCAACCTCCTACGGGCCGTCTTATCCGGGGCGCTGCCCAAGGAGACCCTCACCAGCAAGCGACTCTACGAAACGATGGACCTGTGCCTAGAGTGCAAGGGTTGCAAGGCCGAGTGCCCCTCCGGTGTGGACATGGCCAAGCTCAAGTACGAGTTCCTCGACAAGTACACCCAAGCCAACGGCCTCTCCTTGCGCGGGCGAATCTTCGCCAACGTCAACACCCTCAGCCGCTTGGCCTGCCGCTTTGCCCCCATATCCAACTGGCTCGTCGGCAACCGCCTCAGCAAGCGCCTCATGCACTCGCTCCTTGGCGTGGAAGCCAAGCGCCAGCCCCCTGCGTTCGCCCGTCCCACCTTCCCCGCTTGGTTCCGCAAGCACCGTCCCCTAGCCAGCGGTATCCGGGGACCCCGGCACGCCGCATCGGGCCACGAACAGGAAGTAGTGCTGTTCAACGACACCTACATGAACTACAACTACCCCAACATCGGCATCGCCGCCACCGAGGTCCTCGAACTCGCCGGCTTCAAGGTAGTCCTAGCCAACCCCGTCTGCTGCGGTCGTCCCATGCTCTCCAAGGGCCTCATGGCCAAGGCCGCCGGGAACGCCCGCCAGAACGTCGAAGCCCTCTACGAGCATGCCCAGAAGGGCACCCCCATCGTCGGCTGCGAGCCCAGCTGCCTCCTCTCCCTACGCGACGAGTACCCAGAACTCGTCCCCGGCGAAAAGTCCGCCACCGTAGCCCGCAACAGCTTCCTCATCGACGAGTTCCTAGCACAACTCGCCGAGCGGGACGACTTGGGCCTCGACTTCACCAAGACCTCCAAGAAGGTGCTCTTCCACGGCCACTGCCACCAGAAAGCCCTAGCCGGCACAGACTCTGCGACACAGATGCTCCGCCTTCCCCCCAATTACGAAGTGGAAGACGTCAACGCAGGCTGCTGTGGCATGGCTGGCGCCTTCGGCTACGAGAAGGAGCACTACGACATCTCCATGTCCATCGGCGACATGACCCTCTTCCCCGCCGTCAAAGCCAAGGACGATTCATGGGAGGTCGCCGTCAGCGGCGTCTCCTGCCGCCAGCAGGTCGAGTCCGGCACCGGCCGCCGCGCCCGTCACATCATCGAAGTCCTACGCGACGCCCTGCATTCTTAGCCATATAGCTCATATATCTCGGAGGTAGCTATGAAAAACAGCTCCACGCGCATCCTGACCACCCATGTCGGCAGCTTGGCCCGCCCGCAAGAGGTCATCGACGTCATGCGGGCCAAGGAGACCGGCCAGCCTTACGACGCCCAGCAACTCGCCACCCTCCTCCGCTACTCCGTCGGGCAGGTCGTGCGCCGCCAAGTCGAAGCAGGCATCGACGTCCCCAGCGATGGCGAGTTCGCCAAGAGCAGCTTCTCCAACTACGTCCACGACCGCCTCACCGGTTTCGAACCCGACCCCGATGCCCCCGATGAGCAATCCATGCGCAACGCCTACCGCGACCGCCAGCGCTTCCTCGACTTCTACCAGCAGTACGACCGCGACATCGGCGGCGCCTCCGTGGGCACTGTGGTCTGCACCAGCCCCATCGCCTACCGCGGCCAAGACCTAGTGCAGCAGGATATCGACAACCTCAAGACGGCCTTGCAGCGCTTCTCTCCCGAAGAAGCCTTCATCCCTGCCGTCGCCCCCGGCACCATCGAGTTGCAGCGTAGGAACGGCTTCTACGCCACCCAAGAGGAGTTCCTCACCGCCATCGCCGAGGCCATGCGCGAGGAGTACCGCGCCATCGTCGACGCCGGCTTCATCCTCCAAGTCGACGACCCCCGCGTCGTCACCCAATACGGCAACCCCGACCCTGCACCCACCATCGAGGACTACCGCAAGTTCGCCACCCTCCGCGTCGACGCCCTGAACCACGCCCTCGAAGGCCTGCCCCAAGACCGCATCCGCTACCACCTTTGCTGGGGTAGCTGGCACGGCCCCCACACCACCGACGTACCCCTCCGCGACATCGTGGACATCGTGCTCCGCGTCAACGCTGGAGCCTACTGCATAGAAGCCGCCAATCCCCGCCACGCCCACGAGTGGGAAGTCTGGGAGACCACCAAGCTCCCCGAAGGCAAGTGCCTCATTCCCGGCGTCATCGCCCACACCACCAACCACGTGGAGCACCCCGAACTTGTCGCCCAGCGCATCACCAACTACGCCCGCATCATCGGACGCGAGAACGTCCTCGGAGGCAGCGACTGCGGCTTCTCCCAAGGCGCATTCACCCCCCGCGTCCACCCCTCCATCATGTGGGCCAAATTCGAAGCCCTAGTAGAAGGCGCAGCCCTAGCCACCCAAAAACTCTGGAGCTAGGCACACTAGGTTTACCCGCTGAAGGACAAGACCTGCTGGAGCCGTCGCCCACCCCCGTCATTCCCGCGGAGGCGGGAACCCACGGCCCGGACCAACATGGCAAGTCACTTCAGCCTGCACCCACCAGCCGTCCGCCTCACCCAAAAAAGGGGTGGCGCCCGAAATCGGGCAACCACCCCGTCTTCCCTCGAAAAGCCGAATCCGGGGATGAGGCGAAACGTCCCCCCTACGCCCCAGGCAACCGGTACGGCACGCTCTTCTTCACAGCCTCGTCGATAACCTCCGGCTCCAACAGCACCGTGATATCCACCTCCAGCGCCCCAGCAGCCCCCACCGTCAGCGACACCGCCGTCGCCGACGCATCATCAGGAAGGTCCGCGATCATCAGCAGGTCCCGGTCGCCCAGCACATAGTAGAACGTCTCCAGCTTCCCTCCGGCCCCCTCAACAGCCTGCGCCAAAGCAGCCCGGCGCCCCGTACCACCCTCCTTCATCAACCCCTGCAACCCCGCCTGCGTATAATTCGCCCGCAACATATACTTACCCACGCCTCACCTCAAGAAATAGATTTTTGTGCAGCATGACCCTAGTATCGTGCGGAGGCACCCTACGTTATGTCAAGGGGATGGCCCCAACCAGCAATCAGACACCACCGCGGGACATATCCCCACTACCCCTGACGAGGCCATTCCAATAGTCATTCCCATGCCAATAGCAGCTAACCCCTCAGCCATCGGCCGCCCGCCGTCATTCCCGCGAAGGCGGAAACCCACACCTGCCCCGGACCCCGATCCGGGGGTCCGGACTGTTGGGCAAGTCGTCGCGATCCAGACTCGCATCTTTCATCCCCATACCTGACCCAAGGGGCACCGGCAGTTCCCGTGATTCCAGATGCGGAATACAATGGGAGACCGACATGGGATGTCGAGAGCACGGACAAAGGGCAAGGTGGAATGGGTCGGCGGAGGACCAGCGGGATTACCGCAGACAACCTCTACGACGAGCATCTCCGCGAACTGCGCAGGGAGGGACTAATCGAATGAGCGGACGCCACCCCTTCTCGAAACTTACCGAGAATTTCACTCCTGAGCGTCGGCAAAGGATCGATGCGATGAAGCGCGAGTTGCTTGCTGAGATGCCGCTGCACGAACTGAGGCGGGCGAAGTCCTTGACCCAACAGGACTTGGCCAAGACGCTAAGGGTCAACCAACCCGCCATAGCCAAGCTCGAGAAGCGTGCCGACCTCTACGTCTCCAGCCTCCGCTCCTACATCGAAGCCGTAGGCGGAAAGCTGAAAATCGTCGCCGAGTTCCCCGACGGAGAAGTAACCATCACCAACTTCTCCCGCGTAGGCGAACCCGAGGATTCGACGTAGAATGAGTTAGCCCCTACTCAACGTACTTCGCACTCTCGGGCCTCGCCGTGCCCCCGTGCACCGACGGCTCAGCGCACCATTTAGCCGCCAACCGTCGCACCCCCCGGTAGACCTCGTCTTCGAAGCCTAGCAGGTCACAGACGACACGCTGGTCCAGCAGTGCACGATTGGGGTCGGCATCTGCGAGGTAGGCAGGCTGCAACTCTTTGTCACGGAACTCCTCGAAGATATCCTCGGCGGTCTGGAGTTGTTGCTCGTTGAGACTTCGGAAGTCGAGTACGGGGAGGGAATCCGCAGTGCGTATGGACATGGCACCCCTACCCGAAACCTGACGGTTAGAGTGCCACCAATAAGAGATCAGACCAAGCGAGCTATTCCCCCAGATAGCAACGGCGAGGTCATGCCTAGCATCGCTGAAGCTTACATTTGGCCAAGCCCTACCGCCCACAGTAGGTGTTGCGGTTACAGCTATGCTGATCGGTTGTGAAGTGAATCGAAACTCGCGGTTTATGTGGGCGCGGCTAGCGGTAGACCAGACAGCTGAGGCTTTCTCTTCCATGCCTGGTCGAACTCGCAGTTGAGAGTCTGGTGCGCAAATCATCCGCGTCTCTTTCTTGGCGTCGTGGTTCCACAGAGATGGGAACGTCGCGGTTGCCGTATACTGGCTTCTTGTGAAGGGTCCTTGGGGCGGCTCTCCAGTGATATCGAGGTCATATAGACCAAGTTTAGCTATGTCGTCTAGTCGCGTAGTCTTTAGGGGTCGGGGATAGTAGAAGGCGGGAAGCCAAAGGCTTCCCTGTGACAAAGCCTCCGCGCTCTGGGCTACAGCGTAGTCCGAAATGCGCACCGCCCCCCAAACGCCTTCACCTAAATGCCGAGGAGCCACTATCATCTCTCCCACTGCCTCGTCCCCGATCATCAGAGACGTACCGCCATAGGGTCCATCCCCAATCCCCCTTACGCCGCTGGTACCAGTAACTTCGTTTGCCAAGGCGCTCGCGTGTGCAAACCATTTCGGCCTATGAGCGAGCGACGAAAAAAGCGTCTGGCTCCCGATATGCTCACCTAGCTTGCGTTTACGTGCGACCAGTAAGCACTCTGCCATACCCGTATCGCACGAAAACGACAGGTCGTCATCGTCTTCAGCGGCTATGCTTAGGACATTCGATACGGTGTAGTCATCACTCAACATCTCGCGAAAGCTTCCCCATGACGATGTCGCAGACGCCGAAAGAGGCAACACTAACGCCAGGATACCCCCAGGTTTTAGTTTACGATGCGCTAAAGCCGCAAAGGCTGAAGCCATACCGGCATGGCCGTGATAGCAGGTGCCTTTCTTGAGTTTGGACAGACGCTTGGCCATATCGCGTTGATCCTCCTCAGTGCTGCCGAAAGCGGCGAAGGCAGGAGCGAATGTCCCAATATGGGATGCTTCCTTGGCCGTATTACTCGTGAAGGGAGGGTTCATTATCACCAAGTCAAAGTTACCATCGGGTATTTCTGCAGTGACCTGGGCGGCCGTCTCCTCTCCGGCGCTTCCTGTCCTCGATGCGGGATCACTGGTGTTGAATAGCGTCAGTACGTTCGATGACTGCAACAACTCCAACGAGCCTATCTTGACTGTGCCGTCCCTCTGACGGCCGTAAGGCATGGTGTACAACCTCGAGCGGCCGAACCTCACCGAGGGCTCGATGCCTGAAAGGGTGGAACCCGTGATATGTATGGCCGAGGGCATGACGTCGCAGCCGTACAACACCTCTTCTATCATCACGGGATGCAGTGCGGCGGAGTCGCCACCTGCGCGCTCATGGCGGGATGCAATCTGCTCGTACACCGCCGAGAGGAGCGCTCCGGTACCGCAGGCAAAGTCGCCGATGCGCAGCTTCCCGATGGCCTCGGCATCCGACCAGTCCACTCCTTCCATCCTCGCTACTGCGAGCCGGGCCAGCAGGGCAGCCGAAGCAGGTAGCGTGTAGAAGGTGGCTAGATACTTCCGGTCCGCGATGAGCCTCTGGAAGATGCGACCCGTGAGGTCATGGGCGTTATCCACCCCAGTGGCCTGCACCTGCTGGGCCGTTTGAAGTAGCCCTTGCAACAGTTGAGCAGCAGTGTCGCTGGGAAGCTGCTCTACGATATCCTTTGCTATGGCGAAGATGGGCCAGTAGTTGATTTTCAGGATGTCAGTCCAAGCTGCCAGCGTCTCACCTTTCGGGTCGGCCACCGCTGGACCGCATACCAAGTGGAGCTGTTTCACCTCTGCATGCATCCCATAGATGCGTTGGTGAAAGACCATGGCATTGGCGATGATGGCGCATGCCATCCGCCGCGTCTGAGGCACATCGGTCATCCCCAGCAGACGAGCAATGGCAGGAGTGATGTGGGATTTCAGCTTGGCCATATCTTCCAGAACGTTGGCCGCCTGCCCGATTCCATTCTCCAAAGCGGTCGCGGCCGCATCCACCTCTTTCTGTGGGACGGACACCAAGCGGATTAGGTCGGCCAAGTCGGTCACGGACCCGTCCAGCCAACCCGATTCCGGAAAACGGCTACCGTCTTCATGTAGCACACAGTACGAAAGGCGCGCATCAGCGACCGCCTGACCCACGTCGTAGGCTTCTTCCACCGCTTGTGGATACCGCAGGGCTATGGCAGCCTCGATTGTTCTCGGCTCCCCCGTCACACTCAGGCCTAGACGCTCGCTCGCGTCCTTCTCCACCTCTGGCGCTGGCTCATACTCGGCCTCAACCACCACCGGTGAGCGCCCAGCCGCTGTTATTAGCACGTCGGCATGGCTACCGGGATGGTCAGGAAAGGTCTGTGTGTTCTCAGAGAGTACCCGGCACGTAGGCAACATGCCCTTTAGCAGGTTTCCCAAGGCATTGTTGGCATTCGGTTCAGTCTGGTGTGGCATGGCGGTCAGATGTTACCACGCCCCATTCCACCCCCGCACCGCCCAAATGTCATCCCCAACCCCCCCATGACACCCACCCATTGACGCCCCCCACCCACACCCCCTAACCTGAATACACAGGGCTGGGGACTGACCCCTACAAGGGTCACCCAGCCTTTTATTTTTAAGCACTCTTCTGAGGTGCCGAATCTTTAGGCCCGATACATTTAGGCCCCAAATCTGTAGAAGGGAACCATTCGTGAGACCGCCCACAAACACGTCAACCTCCGGGATGCTGTTCCCACCCACCCCAACGCGAGTGCCTCCACTCATGCGGCACACCACGGCAACCCAATCCCTATCTGCCCCAAAGCTACCCCTCAAGCAGAAATGCGGCCATGGCCGCATTTCTCAGATACAAATCGGACCAAAAACTTGTTTTCAGCTACGACCACTGCCGCATCCAGCTACGGGTTGGCCGCACTTACGGGACCGCCCAGCTACAACCATTGGACGACTACGGCCGCTTTCAGATACAGGAAAACGCGTTTCACCCACGCCTGTGGTCTCACGCCAGCTACAAGAATAGTCCCAACGGGAGCGCTCCAAGAGCGAGTCTGCTCAGAGGAACGGCCAACCGGGAATCCAACCCTCGCCCCCTCCCATCAAGGCCGGCAGTCCCCGCCTCTTTCCTTATCCAGGAAGCCTTTGTATCATGACCCCCTACCCACCCAAACATCAGGAGCGCACTCCCTTATGACAATCATGGTCACCGGCGGTACCGGCTTCATCGGCGCCCGCATCATCCGCAAGCTCCTCGAGCGCGGGCAGGAGGTCGTCTCCTTCGACCTCGCACCCCCTCGCCCCACCCTCGATTCCCGCATGAACGCCGTGCCCTTCTACCGTGGCGACGTCACCGACATGGCCCAACTGATGGAGGCCGTCAACACCCACCAAGTGTCCCGCATCATCCACCTCGCCGCCCTGCTGCCCCCCGCCAGCGAGAACCGCCCCGGCCACGGCCTCCACGTCAACATCCAAGGTGCCAACAACGTCTTCGAGGTGGCCCGCTGGACGGGAATCGAGCGCGTGGTCTACGCCAGCTCCATCGCCGTCTACGGCGTCCAAGACACCTTCGGCCAGCGCCCCATCAACGAGGACGACCTCACCAACCCCGTCAACGTCTACGGCATGACCAAGGCCGTCAACGACTTCGCAGCCGCCAAGTACCACGACATGTACGGCCTCGACCTGCGGGGCATTCGCATCTGCACCGTGTTCGGCCACGGCCGCTTCACCGGCATGACCGGCCTCATCGGCGGGCTCCTCATGTCCAACCCCGCCGTCGGCAAGCCCATCGACATCCCCTCCGACCCAGCCGAGCCCTCCCCCATGATTTACGTCGAGGACGCCGCAGAGATTTTCGTCCGCGCCATCCTCAGCGACTCCCTGCGCCACCCCGTCTACATCAGCGGAGGCCACCTAGCCACCTTGGGCGAGATGGCCGACATGGTCCGCGACTTCGTACCCAACGCCCAGATCACCACGGGCACCCGCCCCGTCCCCCACGTCTACATGGTCGACAACAGCCGCATGCTCGCCGACATCGGCTACGAAATGCCCCCACTCCGCGACCGCGTCCTAGACCACATCAACGAAGCCCGCATCGAGCTCGGCCTAGAAACAGTAGGCCACCGGTAGCCCGCAAGGTCCCTTGAAAAGCAGAAAGCCCCAGCGGAATTAACGTCCGCCAGGGCTTTTTTACCTTGCCATCGATTAACGGTTACTTATCGCTGGCCTTGAGGTCTTCTTCAATGGCTTTGCGCTGCTCTTCTGTAAGGCCTACCTTCGACGCCACAAGCTCAAGCACTTGGGCCCGCCCCTCAGTGCGCCCCTTCTCTTCGCGTTTTTTCAAGAAAATCTCTGCCAGCATCACACTCACTTCCACTATAGCATATGCCAGTGGCGCCGCCACGACGGCTAGGGGTTCTAAGTTACGCCCAGTCTGTAGAATTACACCTATCCAGGTTCCCCCGTCCGCAACAGCGCCAGCTATGGCGACTCCCACCGATGCAACGAAAAGCAGGGCATACACGGCCACATACTTTCGCGGAATGGGTGCCACACAGAAATTATGGCTTTGACCGCTGCCAATGTCTACGCCAATCCCTTGGGCACGGACATGACACCCGCTCGTTGACAGCCCCCGAGCCACCCCCTAATCTTGGATGTGCTGAGGACTGACCCTCAAGGCCATCCCCAGCTTATTTTTTCAACCATGAGAACGAAAATAAACGAAAAACAACAGCCGACGTCACAGTGTGCCAAAGCTGACTCAGCTACAACTATGTCACACATGTCACAGGGTACAGATACAACTTCTTCGCAGATACGAGCAGTGTGACATGTCAGCTACACCACGGCCCACCAAATGCCCCCAGATGGGTACACGCCTGCATACCTCTCAAGCATTTAGAGGGACCCTAGGAAGGAGCCTTCCATGAGCATCAGGATCGGCTACATGCCGGGGGCCTTCCCCGAAGAAAATCAAGGCCGCAAGTTCTTCCGCGACTTGGTGGAGGTCGGCGACCGCTACGGCTACGACTCCATCTGGTTCTCCGACCGCGTCGTCACCGAGCGCTACGCCCCCGAGCCCATGATCGCCATGTCCTTGGTCGCCGCCTACTCGGAGAAAATGAAGTTCGGCACCGCCGTCATTCAGCTCCCCCTGCGCAACCCCGTGGTCCTAGCCAAGGAGATGGCCACCCTCGACCACCTATCCGGCGGGCGCTTCCTTCCCGCCATCGGCCTCGGCCAAGAGGACCCCCGCGAGTACGAGGCCTGCGGCGTCTCCAAGGAAGACCGCGGCCGTCGCTGCGACGAAGCCATGGCAGTGATGCGCCGCCTCTGGAGCGAGGACTTCGTCACCCACCACGGCGAGTTCTTCACCCTGAACGAAGTAAGCATCACCCCCAAACCCGTGCAGCAGCCCCTGATGCCCCTCTGGGTCGGCGGTCGCAGCAAAGCAGCCGCCCGCCGTGTGGGACGCTTGGCCGACGGCTGGCTGGTCTCAGCCGCCACGCCCCAAGAAATCCGCGAAGGCACTGACATCGTATTCGCCACCGCAGCCGAGCTGGGCCGCGAAGTGGACGACGACCACATCGGAGCGTTACTCGGCTTCTACATCGCCCCCACTGCTGAGGAGGCAGCCATCGCTGGCGAGCCCTACATCACCCGCGCCCGCCCCGACGCCCACTTCACCGAATACAGCGCCTTAGGCACCCCCGACCAAGTGGCCGAAACCCTTCACCGCTACCTAGACGCTGGCGCATCCAAATTCGTAGCCCGCCCTCTATGCCCACCCGACCAAGCCATAGAGCAGCTTGAACTCCTAGGCCGCGAAGTCCTCCCCCGCTTCCACAAGAAGTAGCCGTGTTCACATACTTGTAACACCCGACCCGGCGCTGTTCTCGAGCATTGTTAAGCTGGACGCGCGATGACATCTACAAGAGTCAGAATCGCCTCCCACGCCCTACTGTTTCTGTTGGCAGTGGTCGTGTTCTTTTTCGGGTTGGGTGTGGGACTGCAGTTCAACCCCACCCTAGGCACACTTCTCTGGGTCGCCTCCGCAGGCTTGGTCGCACTGAACCTGTTCTGGATCCTCCGCTCGCGCCGCTGACGGCGTCCCATTCGGGGATGAAGAGGCAGCTTGGGTTCTACCCCTAGCTCCGATTCAAGGCAGCGGCCCCACACTGAGCCCAAAAAAAAAACCGCTCCTCACTAGGAAGAGCGGTTTGTTGCGCCTCGCCGGCATTTATTGCTCCTAGCCGGGTCTTCGGCTTCCATTTGGGCCCTGGGGCGATGGTAAACATTTGCCCGGGCCCGACCGGCGGACTAGACGCTCCCGCCGGCTGTCGTGGGTACGCTAGTCGCTGTCACACCTCGACAGATGCTTACCATCGCCCCGTTGACCTAAATTATGTTTCATATAGATCACCTCCTTCTACCTCCCGCCTCCGCAGAGGCTAAGAGACCCTCGTGCCAGAGTCCCGCAACCAGCGAGCACGGCCATGCTAGCCGCGCCCCAGCGGGTTTGTCAAGCACGTAGTGCAACGAATTCGCTGTAGTGCGTTCCCGTGCAAATTGCGAGTGGCACGCCAGTCTACTAGACTGCCGATATCATTGAACAGCGACCGTCCTTGATAGAAAGGGAGAACCATTCATGTCCACACCAACCCCCCTTACCATACCTCAGGATCTCCTCGAAGCCGTCTACCACGAGGCCCGAGCCTCGTTCCCCGAGGAGTGTTGCGGGTGGCTGGTTGGCCCTCGAGACGGAAGCGCGGTGTCCGCGGTCCGAAGGTGCGACAACGTGCAGAGCGCAGGCGGGCATCCCATCGCTGCCCAGCGTGGGGCAGAGACAGCTTATGTTTTCGCCGCGCCCGACCTGCTGGAGTTGAACCGCACGCTGGACGGCGACACGCCGCCCCGAATCATCTATCACTCCCACCCCAACGGGCAGGCCTACTTCTCCCCCACCGACCAAGCCGTCGCCCGCGACCCTTGGGGCGAAGGCCCAGCATACCCAGTGCAGCAGTTGGTGGTGGGCATCGACGGCGAACAGGTCGTCGAGGCGGCACTCTTCGACTGGTCCGACGAAGCGGGCGAGTTCGTGGCCATCGCCCGCTTTCCCGGGGCATCTGTCTAGCGCACGGGTGCTGTGAGGGCGCTAGTCCTTAGCTCTGTTGCAAGGCGTAGATGACGTATAGGCCACCGAGGTACAGGGCGCACATGGCCCCTGAGGTGGGCAGTGAAGGCAGGATTCCCTGCCCTTGACGTCGCAGAGTGAACTGGGCCATACCGATCGCCATCAGGCCCACTGCGAAGCCGCTCGCCGCCACTAGGGCCACATCAGCGCTCGCCGAGCTCAGGATAGGCCCGCCACCATAAAAGGGGTCGGCAACCGCCAGTATCAACACGTTGAAAGCGCAACTTCCATAGACGTTACCTGCGGCCAAGTCCATTGCGCCTATGCGGATGGAGGCTATGGTGACGGTGGCTTCCGGTAGCGTCGTGACTAAGGCCACTGCCACCACGCCCACGAATCCGGCCCCCAAGCCGGTGATTTCAGCAATTTGGTCGGCGCTGTAGGCCATCCAGTAGGCGGCTACTATGACTCCCAGCGCTGCCAAGCCAAAGTAGGTCCATACTCGCCTCAAAGTGATGGAGGGGTCGGCGTCCTCCTCGTCTCCCTCATCTTGGGGGCGCTTGGCGTAGACCACTTTCATACCGGCCACATAAAAGAGCAGGATGATGGGCGTGGCGATGCCCATGCGAGCGAAGGTGACGTCCGGGCCATAGGCGGCCAATATGCCAGCGAAAGTGGTGAGAACTATGCCGACTACGGCCAGATACACATGCTCCTGCGCCACCCCGTCGAAGAAGCGGCGGGAGCCAGCGGCCATGGTCCCCAGAAGCCTTACAGGATACGAGCCATAAGGACTGAACTGGAATATGCCGCCTGCCCCAAAGAACATGGCCACCGAGGCTAGAACGAACATGTTCACCATGTTCGCCCCGAATACATTGCCCTTCACCAAGTCGGGGGCATCGAGAAGGGCGCCGGAGGCGCCGGTGACCAGTTCGGGTAGCGAAGTAGCGCCTGCCAGCAAAAGAGTGCCCACCCACAGCCGGCCCCAACCTGTCTTGCCCGCCAGCAGATCGCCATATTTGGCCAGCTTTGTCCCACAGAACACCACTACCGAAGCGGAGCCAAAGAACAGGAGGATGACGAGAGGAAGGCTCATGCGCGCAGGTCTTTCCCCAAAGGCAAAGCCCCGGACATTGGCAGGGGTTGGCCGGAGACCGGGAGCCTATGCCAAGGCATCAAGGATACGAGTGCCCATGTCTTCCGTGCCTAGGGCTGTGTCGTTCTCTGTTGCTAGGTCGGGAGTGCGATGGCCCTCCTGGAGCACCGTCTCCACTGCTGCCTCAATCATCGCTCCCTCTTCCGGCAGACCGAGGGAGTAACGGAGCATCAGGGCGACGCTAAGAACCGTTGCAATGGGGTTGGCGATGCCCTTGCCAGCGATATCCGGGGCCGAGCCGTGGATGGGCTCGTACATCCCCATGGTAGTAGCCCCGGCAACGGGCACACCCGCCAAGCTGGCCGAGGGGAGCAGGCCCATGGACGCTGACAGTACCGCTGCTTCGTCGGTAAGGATGTCGCCGAATGTGTTCTCGGCTACGATCACGTCGAACCGTGTTGGACGCTGCACCAACTGCATGGCGCAGGTGTCCACCAGCATGTGCTCCAGCGTCACATCTGGGTACTCCGCGGCCATATCAGTGGCGATGCGACGCCACAGTCGGGAGGTCTCTAGCACGTTGGCCTTGTCCACCGAGCAGAGGTGCTTCCTTCGCTCGCGGGCCGACTCGAAACCCACGCGCAACACCCGCTCAATCTCCGCCTGGGAGTAGCGCATGGTGTCGACGGCGCTCCAGCCACGCTTGGTCAGTTTCCGACCGCGGGGCTTGCCGTAGTAGATGCCTCCAGTAAGCTCCCGCACGACCAGCATGTCCACCCCCTCAAGCACACTGGCCTTGAGAACACTGGCATCGACAAGAGAAGGGAACACTTTGACGGGTCGAAGGTTGGCGAACAGCCCCAGCCGCTTGCGCAGGGCCAAGAGACCGTCCTCAGGTCGTGTCGGCGCTTGAGGGTCGTCCCACTTGGGGCCGCCTACCGAGCCGAACAGGATGGCATCGGCCCCAGCGGCAGCATCTAGGTCCTCGTCCCGAAGGGCTGTCCCATGGCGGTCGATGGATATCCCGCCAACGTCGTGGTACGAAAGATCAAAGGCATGGCCAGAAGCCGTACCCACTGCCTGCAACACGGCAACGCCTTGGGCCACCACCTCCGGCCCAATGCCGTCACCCGGCATGACTGCAATACGGAAATCCACTGACTGTCCCTCCCAAGGTCGCCGTCTCGAACGGGTACTACTATAGGGCGGGTGCTAGTATAGTGACAGTCGCGCCCCGAATAAAGCAGGCCAGCGCCTAACGCATGGCCTTTCTATTATCGGGAGTTAGACATTATTCGTTCGTACTGAGCTGAGCGGGATGGCGTGGGTAGCGCGTCGTCCCACGGAGTCTAAGGGCGGGTTCCTTCCTGAGGAGGATGTCTCGCTTGCCAGCGCCCCGTTCCTCAACTCCACTTTGCTTCGCTCTGAGCCTGCCCCAAACCTGATCTGGGGACGAACAGAAAACCTAGGAACCTTCATTCCGACCAGCGGGAGGGATCTAAGATGCTGTGCCACAGTCAGCGGGCCCGTCCAGAGGCCGCAACCCCACTGGCATGAATTTGAGATTCCTCACTGCGTTCGGAACCACCTGCATAACCTCGGTCATTCCGGCGAAGGCCGGAATCCAGGAATCATGCACAGGGGTGGCAGCTTGCAACACAGCCCTTCCACCCCCCTTCCCAATCTTCCCCACCTTCACGTTCAAGGGAGAGGGTTACGCAAAGGTCGCCGCTCGGAATAGTCCGAGGCTCAAAAGGCTGCAACTGAGTTGAACGTCATCTTTGACCGTGGCATCTATCTTGCCGACCTCGACGCTTGGCTAGATGGCCGGGTGAAGCGGGCGCAAGGCTTTATCTCCCACGCCCATTCGGACCATGTAGCGCGTCACGCTTCAGCAGTGATGACTCCTGCCACACGACTCCTCTTGGGTCCCCTGCTGAGGAAGAGCGAGTGCCGCACCTTGGAGTACCATGAGCCTCTGAGCACACCCAATTACACCATGACCCTGTACCCCGCGGGCCACTGCCTCGGCTCTGCCCAAGCCCTTATCACGTCTCATGCGACGGAAGAGCGCATCCTGTACACCGGAGATCTGAAGCTGCGCCCCAATGCCATGGCCGAGCCTGCCGAGATCGTCCCCTGCGACACCCTGATCATCGAGGCGACTTACGGCCGCCCA
Organism: Dehalococcoidia bacterium; assembly: GCA_965263155.1. Taxonomy (GTDB): domain Bacteria; phylum Chloroflexota; class Dehalococcoidia; order Lucifugimonadales; family JAAXIE01; genus JAAXIE01. Next base: position 2,697,010 of record OZ253586.1, on the reverse strand, counting down.
GAGTACCGGTTTCCCCCTGAAGAGGAGGTTCTGGAGCAGTGCTTCTCCACACTGCGGTCGTGGTTGGCAGCAGGTCACACGCCAGTGGTGGTCGCCCACCGCACCGGCAAGGCCCAAGAGCTTCTGCACCATCTGCTGACGGCAGGCTTCGAAGTCGCCTTGGAGCCTTCGACTTGGGAGGTCACCCAGCGCTTCCTAGAGGCGGGCATCACGTTCCCTTCAGGCTCCCGCATGCTGGAGAACGCGGCCAAGGAGGGTGAGGTCATACTGAGGCCACCGGGACGCAAGAAAGCAGTGGAAGGCGACTTGCCAAGGACGCGCACCATAGCCCTAACCGGTTGGGCAGTGGACCCGTCCCTGCGCCACCGCGCTGGGGCCGCCACGAGCCTGCCCTTCAGCGACCACGCAGACTTTGAGGACTTGGTGTCTTATGTCGAATCTGTGAAACCCCAACGCGTTTTCACCGTCTACGGCTTCCCCCACCTAGCCGCCCATCTGCGCCAGCGAGGCTACGACGCCACCCACCTAGATGGACAAGCACTCCAGAAGCAGTTGAGTCTGTTCTGAGATCGCCCCCGCTACCAGCGACCTCTCAGCGGACCTAGCCGGTCTCCCTTATCGAGTATTGCCCTCTCCGCCGGAAGAAAGCGTCCCGCGTTGGATACCATTACTAGGGCTACGGACGGCTCCACAGAGTCCATTCCGAAGTCGGCGTTGATCCTTCACTCCAAGCCTTCTGCAAATGCGGTATGCAATTAGGCTGGAAGCTGCAATAGAGCGGGGCGCTGCCGGTCCGGTACTGTGTTTCGGCGACAACCGCTGGCTGCACATCAATCTCGTGCTGCCCCGAGAGTTCGTAAGCGATACCGCAGATACGACGGGAGTCCGCCTCGGGGTCCATAGAGTCGTCCAGCAACACCAAGACGTCGACATCAGGGTCGGGACCCCAGTCCCCTGGGCTAGGGAGCAGAAGACTACCCTGCCACTGAAGGCGTCCCTCCAACTTCGCGCGGGCGGCGTCGGAAGGTGTAGACCGCCTTCCACCGGCTGATCAAAGTCTCGGTCTGGATGGCAGCCAGTTCAGTCATGGCATCGTCAGTGTAAGCGGTGACCGTGATGGTTGACCGGCACATCGTTCGGCCCTATGCGTTGGGTCGAAGCTGCCGCGCCATCTCGGCGACGGCGGGACGGAGGGGCGCTTGGTACGCGCGATACTCCTCCATCAGTTCCGGGCTAGCAGATGACAGGAAGTGGCTATAGGTCAGCAGGTCGGCCTGCTTGAGCCTGTGGCCAGCCACCACCTCGCCCAAAAACACCTCTCGGTCTCCCGCGTCCATGTGGTTCACGACACGACACTCCATGTAGGCCACTGCCGACTCGAGCAGCGGGCTGCCGGTGACACCGATGGAGTGGGGCAGCGGGCCCAGCTTGTCACGCCCTCGACCCGATGCGGTGGCCAACCAGCGCACCAAATCCAACTCGTCTTTGGAAATCAGGTGAACGGCAAACGCGCGGGACTCCTGCACCAGCTCGTAAGAGTAGTTCAGCTTCATCATCTGCACCGTGAGGCGCATGGGGTTGGGCGGGGCAAAGGAGGCGCAGGTGACCGAGCTGGCGATGAAAGCGTTCTTGCGCTCGCCCGACGCTACGGTCACTGCAGTGATGGGTGACCACAGAGAGAAGAGCACGTCTTGGGCAAACCCTTCATCCATCGCCATTGTTCCACTCCTTCCATGACCTGCGGGCTGGATGCCCAAGTGTAGCGCGGGACCAGAGCCATTTGCGAGGCTGAGGCTCGCATGTCATGAGCTTTCGGCTATCGCAACACACAGTCATTCCGGCCTTCGCCGGAATCCAGGAACCGCGCAATGAGAAGAGGTCACCGCGCTGCGGGCCGTCCACCCATCCGAACCTTTCCCCATCGAGGGGGAAGGGGTTACGCAAAGAGGTCTCCCTTCGGCGGAAATATGGAGCGAGCGTTGGCTGTGAGGTCGGCTCATGCACCGCTCGGAGGGAAGTAGTAAGCTAACCATCTATCCATCCTACCTATCTGAGTCGGGAGAAACGACCATGACACTGACCGACGGCCCCAACGGAGGCCCTACCAGGCAGTTGGCCCGCTTCGTTTCCGAGCTGAGGTACGAGGACCTGCCAGCGGAGGCAGTTGCTGTGCTGAAGATGCTGTGCCTCGACACTGTGGGCACCGCCTTGGCCGGCACCACGCTCGGGCCAGGATGCAATGAGGTCGCCCGGGTGGTGCGCGACGCCGGAGGTGCGCCGGAGTGCACCGTCATGGGATACGGCGTCAAAGTCCCCGCGCTGACGGCCGCCTTCGCCAACGGGGCCACGGCCCACGCCCTCAACTACGACGCCTTGGGTGGCGAGGGGGGACACTTGGGGGTGTCCACACTCCCTGCGCCGTTAGCGGCCGCCGAACGACGGGGCAGCGTCTCGGGCAAGGAGCTCCTCGCGGCCATGGGGGTCGCCGCCGAGGTGACGGCCCGGCTGGCGGGCGCGCTCTTTCGCGCCAACGTGAAGGCCAACGAGACCTTTCTGGAGGGTCAACTGTTAGGATACTTCGGCGCAGCGGCGGGCGCCAGCAGGGTCATGGGCCTCTCCGCCCAAGACACTCACAGCGCCTTGGGAGCGGCCTTGATGCAGGCCGGCGGCACCATGCAGGTGGTGTTCGACGGCGACCCCCCGGCAAAGGCCATCTACGGCGGCTTCGCCAACCTAGGCGGAATGCTGGCCGCCCTACTGGCCCAACAGGGGGTGGGGGCTGAAGTGCGTGTCATCGACGGGCAGGCTGGACTCTACGGGATGTTCTACCACGACACGTACGACCACGGCGCCATCATCGACGGACTAGGCGAGGACTTCGACCTGCTGAAGGCCCGCTTCAAGCCTTGGCCCACCAGCGGCATCGTACACCCCTTCATCGAGGCCGCCTGCACCTTAGCCCAGCAACACCGGCTAGGAGCGAACGACATCGCCAGCGTGACGGTGCGCAGCAACGACCACTTCATGAACTGGGTCGAACCTCAAGCCGAGCGTCAGCGCCCGCCCAACGCCGCGTCAGCAGCCAACAGCGTGCAGTTTGCGGTAGGAAAAGCCTTTGCGCACCAAGCAGTGGGCCTTGCCGACTTTACTGCTGAAGGCTTGGAGGACCCAGAGGCACTAGCCATCGCAGCCCTGACCGGCTACGAGGTGGTCGAATCAATGAGGGGCCTCACGGGACAGGTAGAGGTCACCACCCGCGCTGGCGATGTGCTGTCAGAGACGGTGCCGGTGCCCCTAGGCCATCCCAGCCGCCCTCTTTCACTGGACCAGATCGTAGCCAAGCTGCGGGACTGCGCCAGCCACTCCGCCCACCCCATCCAAGCCGACGCCTTGGAGCAGCTGGTGGAGCGAGTCGACCGTCTGGAGGACTTGGAGGACGTGCGGGTGCTGGCCGACTTGGTGCGTGGTGACTAGGCCGAGTCCCAAGAGGGGCTTGGGGCGAGTGCCCTAGCGTTCCGGACCATCCGAGAACCAATGCGGGCTGTACGAGAACTCCGGGTTCCGGAACGCGCAACCTACAACAGGAACGAGAGGTTAGTGATGGGTAGGTGCCGGTTGATGAGCACCACCTTCTTCAGGGCGATGCGCCAGCAACCGTCTTGGTAGCGCAGACGATATTCGCACTTAGAGGCTAGTGCCCGCTGGTCGCCGAGCCCAAGTTGCAGATGATCGCCAACCCTGATTTCGTGGACCACCAAGTTGCAGCGCACAAACGCCTCGTCTTGATCGGCCTCATGCCATACCTGAACATTGGTCACTTGGTGCACGGTGCGCGAGGGTGGCATCTGGGCGAAGTTGCGCTCGTGGAACAGATGGGTTACGCGAAGCTGGCGCAGCTCGTCGTCGTCATACAGGATTGACGTCTCTCGAGTAGGGTCCGAGTCCTCGACGATGGGTATCCAGTAGATGGCGCCCTCTATGAAGAGGTCCAGCCACTCGGTGAAGTGGCGCTCGTCAATGACGCGGGCCTCTTCAAAGAGAAAGTCCTCCGCCTCCTGTCGGGTCAGCTTGGGAACGATCGCCATGGGTTAGGAGCCTCTTCTCCGTCCTAGTCCAAGGCTCCGTTTTCAAGGGCTCGTTGAGACATTAGCTGCTGCCAGGCACGGTAGAAGGCGCGCTGGGGCGTCTCGTCTGAATGCTGTCCTACCCGCTCGCCGGAAGGCAGCACCTCCTCCATCTCCATGCCGCGACACAGCTGCAGCCAGTCCATATCAGCATGGAGTCCCGTCTGGTTGGCAGCGAACATCTCTAGGTCTGCGGGGTTCACCATGCCGGTCGTGCTGAGCTGCCGCGTTACCTCGTACAGCCGCCGCGCGTTGAACTCCTCGGGCACGCCTCCCAGCCGGAAGGGATGGGAGTATACCTCAGTCTCCTCTAGGGTAATGGGCTGCACGATGCGCACCAAGTCATCGAATAAGTAGACGTTAGGGAAGATGAAGAGATGGCGAGAGCTGACCACCTCCCGTGCTCGGTCCTCACCGTAGTTTTCGGTAAGTTTGGACATGTAGTCCTCGAACATCTCAGGCAGGCTTCGGGCACTGCCCCGGCCCTCGGCATAGCCTCCCTCCAAGGTGGAGTGGCCGCCCGGAAAGCCCCGGGTTGTACCGTCGGTCTTGATGGAGGGGCGGTTCAGGTACCGGAAGACGCCTCCCTTGGCGAAGGAGTCGAAGGCCGACTCGTGGACAAAGGAGGCGTGGTAGCCATCGACGCCGTTCTCAGCTTGGAACTTCCAGTTGCCCGAGTAGCCGTAGCGGTGGGGCAACTGGAGCGTGTTGCTACCTTCCAAGCTCCTGTCGGCCCAATAGTCGATCTGGTGCTTGATGCCGGCTAGGTGGTCATCCAAGTCTGGGACGTTGGCACTGAGGCTGGCGAAGATCAGGCCTTGGTAGGCACCCACCTTGGCCGCGCTCAGCAGGTCCAGTCCCTCGCCGAAGCCCTTGGGATAGCGTGTGCGGTCGGCCACGCCCAGCAACTCGCCGGTATTGGCGTAGGTCCAAGAATGGTAGGGACAGCGGAAGCTGAAGGAGTTGCCCGCCTGCTCCCGGCAGATGGCATTGGCGCGGTGTCGACACACGTTCAGCAGCACGTTGATCTCGTTTTTGGCCCCGCGAGTGACGATCACCGGTTGGGTGCCGATGCGTCGGGTGACGTAGTCGCCCGGGTTGGCTATCTCGCTCTCGTGGGCGACATAGACCCAGCCGTTCTCGAAGATGTCGTACAGCTCTTGCTCAAAGACGTCCGGGTCCGTGTAGACATTGGAATGCACTCGGAAGTCGGCGGGGCCTTCCTGCACAAGATCAGTAATCGACGCCGGTTTGGGCTTCACGTTAGTTGCCACGTCCCACTCCTTCTAGAGCCTCAGATAGGGGGTGGATAGAGAACTGCCTTCGTTGCGCTTGTACCCCCGTGCCCTCAGTTTGTCAAGTGCGACGGTCCATGGGGGGCACACCGTGGGTACACCGGTGCGTTGATGAGGGCGAAGCTATTGGCATGGGATGTACCGGTGAGGCACAGGGTTTGGCGGGGTAGTTGAGACGAGGGGTTTCATTTGGGTCTCGGCGGAGTGGCCCGGCCAGATACGATTGGGGTGTTGAGTGAGACACCGTTTGTAGCTGCGGCGAAGAGTTTCGTAGCTGTTGAGGGTCTCATTTGTCTCACTGGGGCCTGTTTCAGATACGATTTGGGGGCGCTGCGTGAGACAGGGGTGGCCCAAATCCGAAGCGTTGGCTTGTTCGACAGTGAGGCCCAATTTGTGTGCGGGGAGGAACTTCTGGCTTTTCAGGGGGATTTCAGAGTGGTCGTAGCTGGCGCGCGTTTTTTCGTAGCTGATTTCACTGAAATTTGTGAAACCATTTTCCCCAGTGCGCTGGTTGGTCACGGCTACATCTCCCGGTTGTGGAACAGGCTGGGTTGCTTGGCGCGCCTTGGTCTGAGGTTCTATGTGCTTCCCTCCCAAGAATGGCTAGAAGAGAAAGCCGGGCTGACCTGTAGGGGTCGGTCCCCGGCGTCTACATTGATATTAGAACGGGTGTGCGGGAATATCAATGGGAGGATGTCAGGTCCATGGGAACGGACGCCTCCAAGTCTGCTGGGACGGGCCTTAGCGTGGGAAACTGACCGGAGACTTTGCCATAATTTGAGTTTTTGCCTAATGGATGGCATCGCCGTGATATAAGGCACAGGTCATATAACTAGGAATAATAGCGCCTGATTACTTAAAATCCAACACCTAGCTAACGTAATATTTTTGGTTATCTTTTTATATTACGCCTAAACAAGTATTGACATATGCTTGCTCCGCGATATACTCGATTCATCGAGTTACTTCGTTCCGGGGATTTCGCCCCTCCCAAATCAAGAGAGAGAGGGCAACATTATGGAAACCAGGCGATTTACCATGCTAAGCGACGGCATCATCAAGATGGACGCTGGCATTATGTTCGGGCGTATAGCAAAGCCTCAGTGGGAAGACCAAGTCTCGACTGATCGGAGGAACAGGCTAACGATGGGGCTCAACTGTGTGCTGACGCAATTCGGCGGCCACAACGTGCTGATCGATACCGGCGTCGGCCACAAAGACCCCGATGGGCGCCGGGAGCAGTATGGCTTGGTCCCCAGCCGGCTACTTAAAGACCTACGAGCTATGGGCCTCTCCCCCAAGGATATCGATACCGTCATTCTGTCACGGTTGGACTTCGACCATTGTGGCGGCTGCACCAGGCTGGATCGGGCTGGCAACTTCCTCCCAACTTTCAGTCGCGCCACCTACTACATACAGGAAACCTGCTACGAGGACGCGCTGAGCCCAGACGAGCGGTTCTTTGACATGTACCGCGAACAGGACTTCCTGCCCATTCAGGAGCGAGGGCAGTTTGCCATGCTGAACGGTGACTATGAGATCATGCCGGGCGTGGAAGTGAAGGTAGCTGGAGGCCCTTGCAGAGGCCACCAGATCGTTCTCCTCACCTTGGGTGGTGAGCGGGCATGCTATCTCGGGGACCTCGCGCCCACACCCTTCCATCTCGATTTGGCCTGCATTCCCGCATTCGACCGCTACCCTGAGCTCACATTGCAGACGAGGCGAGAAGTGCTGAACCAAGCCGAAGAGGAGGGCTGGCTGTTGCTCTTCGCCCACGGCGGGCCGGGAGAGCGGGCAGGCTACCTAGAGAGGCGCAACGGGCGTCGCCGCTTCCGCCCGGTGGGAGTGGACGAGCCTCCCAAAGTTGCCTAGGCGACACCGATGGTGTCATCCACCAAAGACGCGTAGACGGCTTGAGGGCCCGCCTCTTCTAGGCGGGCCCGAGTCATTTTATTGGACAAGTCCCGGTCACTCACCGTCGTCACCCTCAGGTAGCTGTCGGTAAGCCCGCTGAAGCGCCAGCCCGTCCCCTCTTTCGCCGTGGCACGCTCCCAGAGCACGGGACGTATCTGCCCCACACAATCCTGCGCATAAGCCGCGCGGGACTCCTCAGCCACTGCCAGCATAGCGCCCATGCGTACCCGCTTAGCCACCTCATCCACTTGGTCCCCCATGTGGGCCGCGCCGGTGCCGGGTCTGCGGGAGTAGGGGAACACGTGCATCGAAGCCAACGCCATTTCCGCTACGAAGGCCAGCCCTTGGTCAAAGTCGTCTTCCGTCTCGCCGGGGAACCCCACGATGACGTCCGAGGTCACCGACGATACTGTTAGATGGCTGCGTATCCTATCTACCGCCTCCCTGTACATCGCCGTTGTGTAACGACGCTGCATACGCCGAAGCACCGGATCGGCTCCACTCTGGAGCGGCACATGGAAGTGGGGGCAGAGCCGCGGGTCCTGCCACAGTTCCAACAGTTCCTGGCTTATCTCTTGTGGCTGGAGGGATGAGACACGCAGCCTAGGAATGGTCGTCTCGGCTAGCAGGGTCGCAAGGAGCCGTGTCAGACTCTGGCCGTCTAGGTCGAATCCATAGGAGCCCAACTGGGTGCCGGTCAGCACCACCTCGCGATAGCCTTCCGACTCTAGGGCTTGCAGTTGAGATGCCAGTTCTGCAGGCGGGATGCTCTGCTCCCGGCCCCTGACCTTAGGTACGATGCAATAGGCGCAGACCTGATTGCATCCCTCCTGGATTTTCACCATAGCCCGGGACCGTCCCGGCGAATACGGAAGGTGTTGGGGTGCTTCCTTATCCGTCAGAGATTGAGGAGCACCGCAACGCGTTTCCCGTACCCTCTCCACTAACCCCGGCTTATCTGTGTTCCCCAACACCAAGTCCACTCCCTGCAACGCTGTGATGGCCGCAGGGTCGCGCTGGGCGTAGCAGCCTGTGGCTACTACCGTGGCGTCGGGGTTGCGGCGGTGGGCCGAACGGAGCGCCTGCCTTGCCTTGCTATCGGCCACATGGGTCACTGTGCAGGTGTTGACCACATAAACGTCGGCGTGCTGAGGTGGAGACACCAAGCGGTAGCCAGCCTCTTGAAAGCGCCGCGCAAGGATCTCGCTATCGGCTTGGTTAAGCTTGCAGCCGTGGGTCTCGATGGCCACTGTGCTCCGGAAACTCTGTTCTTCCTCCGGTGGCGGCTCAGAAGCCTCGATGGGCAGCGCTTCAGCGCTCAAGGCTCTCCTCTTCCCCCGATTCGCCAGAAGGCAACAGGCGCCAAAGCCTCTGCACGGCCGCAGCAACCTCTTCTACATCCATTACCAACCGACGAGTGTTTTCCCGCGGGGAGTCGTGCAGCCGATCGAACATAGTAGCGTAGCCCGATAGCCTGCTGAAGGCGTCACGGATGCGTCGGTCCTTCATCTGCTGGCCCAAAGAGCGGGTGTACTCCTCCACTTGGGCATTGTCCTGCAAGGGCTCGCCTCGGCTCCAAGCCACGGCCTTAACGGCAGCCACTACACTGCCCCACAGCAGGTCTTCCGCAGGCTTCCAACGTCCGCAGGCGACCTCCACCATGGCATTGTCGATGTAACGCCGGCTGAGAGCGTAGTAGCGCCTAGCCTGACGGTCGCCCTCGGAGGCTGGTGTTGCCGCTTGTTCCATAATCGCTCATATTGTAGCATCCAACCTAGGCACAGCCGTCTTTACCAAGGCCTGCCGATTATTCGAAAAACGGACTGAATAAACGAACAACACTCCCCTCTCCCTGCGAAAGCCTGTCTCACAAGTCCCCTCCCCCCCGTCGTTCCCGTGCAGTCGGGAACCCCGTCCGAAGTTGTGATGCGTCATGCCGTAAAGCCCCGTGCCCACTGACATCAGTCCGTTGACACACTTGTCCTCCCCCTCTAGGCTCGACATATGGTTCTAAAAACGCAGTCAGCTAAAACACCCATAGCAGGGCCGCCAACAACAGTTGTCCGAAAACCCCTTGCAGGAACACCCCCGTTCGGCAGCCCAAATGTTGCGGCTCCGCCGCCCTGCCATCCGCGCGGCCTCTCAATGGCAAAGTCGTGTCCCATAAAATCCCGTCATTTCGTAGCTGGACCTACCCCAAATGAGACACATTGCAGATACAGAAAATGCGTTTTCAGCTACAACCAGTGTCTCATCTGTACCCTTCCCAGATACGATTTCTGCCCATGCCGTGATACACAGTGAGACGAAACCGGGATACCATGTCTCACCACATACACCGCCTTCCATACTCATGCCGGCCCAAGCGGACCCTCTCCGCATGCTGCAGGAACCGGTGGCCGAGCCAAACCCCTAGATGCGCCCGAAGGAGACTACCTGCCGTATTGCTTGCCGTTGAAGGTGGCCGCAGCGGAAGCTGCGCCCGTCAGAGCGATACCCGTTTCTTGAGAAAGCCATAGCCATAGAGGGTTGCAGGACACTTTGTCGACACGTAGGTGTGTTGTATAATTGCCGGAAGCGGCGGGAGACCGCCTGTTACCCACCGAGACAGTGCTGACCTAAGAAGCACGAAAAGCGGAGTGTCGATGAGCAGCAAGATCAAGCGCGTTACACTGTTGCAGCCGGCTTCGGCTGGGGGCAATTTTGAATATATTGCCATCCCGCGACAGGGCCTTCTCTTTCTTTCCGGTGCCCTCAAGCAGTGGGATGGCCCTTTCCTCTACGACCGAGAGGTCTGGTTCGAGGCCCGCTCCGGCAAGCTCGACCCGGACCACGACCTAGAGGGCGTAGATATCCTCATGATCAGCGCCCTCATTAACGAGGCCCCGAGGGGTTACGAGGTGGCGCGGCTGGCCAAGGAAGCCCACCCCAACCTCATCACCATCGGCGGCGGCCCTCAGATGAGCCCCCTGCCCCGGGAGGCCATGGAACTGGGCAAGTTCGACGTAGTGGTCAACCGCGAGGGCGAGGACATCATCGGGCAACTGTGCGACGTGGTGCTCTCCCTCACCGGCTCCGAGCGAGAGAAGGCCCTCTCCAACATCCCGGGCATCTCCTACATGTCCGGTGACCAACTGGTACAAACGCTGCGCCGTGGCTTGGTCTCCCCCGACTTCGTAGAGTTGCCAGACTTCCACGCCATACGCGACCTGACGCCCATGAACCCCATGGCTGGCGGTGTGCTGGAGACCGTACGGGGATGCACCGAGAAGTGCACCTACTGCCAAGTGATTCAACAGTTCCTCGGCTACCGCATGGTAAACCGGGAAACGGAAATCAAGCGTCTGCACCAATTGCAGGAGTTGGCCGCCGACGGCCTGATTCACTCCCGCAACGGCCGCTTCGCTGTCTTCGTCTCCGACGACCTGCACCCGCCCCCTCTGAGGGCTACCAAGTACCGCAACGAGCGGTTGGAGCGGGTCAAGGCTTGGAAGGGCCACTCGGATGGCATGGCCTTGGTCTGCCAAGCCCGGGCCGAGGTCGGCCAAGACCCAGAGATGGCCCACGCCCTGCGGGAAATCGGGATGGGAATGCTCTACCTCGGTGTCGAGTCGGACAATGTGGCCAACTTGGAGGCGGTGCGTAAACGCCAGGAACCCGGCCAGATGTTCAAAGACTTGGAGACGTTGAACTCCACAGGGTTCAGCGTGGTAGCAATGACCATCATCGGTTTGCCCTTCGATACCGAGCAGAGCATCATGGATATGGCCGAGTGGGTCACCCAGATCAGCCGCTACCAGACAGCCAACTTGCTGACGCCACTGCCTGCCACATCCAACTGGACCGATCTCACCCCCTTGGACGAAAATGGCAACGTGCTGGAAGAGGGAGCGATACGCCCCTACCACCTCTACACTGGCGAGCAGTTAGTGCATCTGGACGAGCGCTGGTCTTTGCAGGAATCTCAAGACCTGTTCCAGCGCTACTACAGCAAGCTGAACCCTGTGGACCGGTTCTATGGCCGCATATTCAGCATGATGCAGAATTATAAGGGGTTCGCCGGTCAGCAACGGGAGCTGTCTCCCAGCATCTCAGTACGCATTGCCGAGCTGAAGGAAGCCCTGAACCGCTTGTCGGAGTCCACACGCAAGGAGATTGGCGACGCCGTCGCCATTCGGGTCAACGATGTGGGCGAGGCCCTTCGCAGCGTGTCGGACCAAGCGATGACCGAGCTTCAACAGACCGTTGCCGAGCAGGTCGGCTATATGACCGACACCCTCGACGATCTGACCAAATCCTCGCGGGCACTCTCAACGGCTGTGTCCGTGCGGATGAACGAAATGAGCGAGGCCCTTCGGTCTTTGGCCACCCCTTCCTCACTCACGGCCTTGGCGGACGAATAGACGATGGAGCAGCAGTCCCCCTCTGGGGCCGGCCGAGTCTTCGTTACCGGGCTCGGGGTGATCAGCCCTCTTGGTCTTGATGTCCAGACCACTTGGGACGCTCTGTTGTGTGGCACTTCGGGCGTAGACAGCATCTCCGCTTTCGACGCTGAGAGCTTCGACACCCGTTTCGCCGCCGAGGTGAAAGGCTTCGACACCGACCGGATACGCGACAAGAAGCAGGCCCGGCGCATGGATCGGTTTGCCCAGTTCGCCGTGGTCGCTTCCCTAGAGGCCTGCCAACAAGCCAGCCTTGAGCCGGAGAAAGTCGACCCTTTCCGTGTAGCCGTTATAGTGGGCAGCGGTATCGGGGGAATCATCACCCTCTCTCAGCAGTACGACGTGCTGCAGGAGAAGGGCCCTCGCCGAGTCTCTCCTTTCCTCATACCGATGATGCTGGGCGACATGGCCCCAGCCCAAGTTTCCATGGCATCGGGTGCCATGGGGCCCAACTTCTGTTCAGTGTCGTCTTGCTCCAGCGGCGCCGACGCCATCGGCCAAGGCTGGCAGATGATACGGCGGGACGAGGCCGACATCGTGTTGGCCGGAGGCAGCGAGGCCCCCATCTGTCCCATCGCCGTTGCTGGCTTCAACTCGCTGCGCGCCCTCTCCCGGCGCAACGACAACCCCAAGGGGGCCAGCAGGCCCTTTGACGCCGAACGTGACGGCTTCGTCATGGGCGAGGGAGCAGCGGTCTTGGTGTTGGAGAGCGAGGCCAGCGCCGTACGTAGAGGGGTCACACCACTGGGGGAGGTCGCAGCCTACGCCGCCACCTCCGATGCCTACCACCTGACCGAGCCAGCACCCGGCGGTCCTAGCGCCGCCAAGGCAATGACCCTCGCCTTGGAGCGGGCGGGCTTGGCGCCTCATGAAATCGGCTACCTGAACGCTCACGGCACTTCCACGCCCCTCAACGACCGGCAAGAGACACTAGCCATCAAGAGCGCCATGGGAGAGGCTGCTTATCGCGTGCCCATCAGTTCCACCAAGTCTATGACCGGCCATCTGCTGGGGGCGGGCGGGGCCTTGGAGGCAGCTGTGTGCATCATGGCCTTGCGAGATGGGGCCATCCCACCGACAATCAACTTGGAGAACCCCGACGAGGAGTGCGACCTAAGCTACACCCCCGGCGTTGCCCGCAGACTCCCCATCTCCTCTGCGATGAGCAACTCCTTCGGCTTCGGTGGCCACAACTCGGTGCTCATATTCACTGCGGCTTAGACCTCCTGAGAAGGCATCCATACCGTCATCGGCATCTATGCCTACGGGGGCCTACGAGGTATGGAGCCGTGACTTTGGGCCTGAAGTAGGCCCTGATGTTGGGATGGAGTGGTGTGGTTAGGTGACAGTTGCTCATGATACCAAACACTGGCGAGTGTTGGCTCTCGCCCCTGATGGAGCAGTGGAGGCCAAGGACGCCCCTCCAGCGATACGCCAAGTCCTCTACTACCGTGGTCTCGTCACCAACGAGGCCGTTGATGCCTTCCTCAACCCCGGCCCCAAGTGGATGCACGACCCCTGCCTGCTGCCCGACATGGACACGGCTTTGGACCGCCTGCAGCAGGCTGTGGCCCAATGCGAAACCGTCGGCATTCTGGGAGACTTCGACGTAGACGGTGTCACGGGCACAGCGTTGCTTGCCTTGGCTCTTGGGCAGTTGGGCGTCACAGTCGTCCCCTACCTCCCCCATCGGGTGCGCGAGGGTCACGGCCCTAACCCGGGCGCCATACACAGCCTGCGGGAACAGGGATGCACCCTGATGATTACCGTGGACTGTGGCGTCAACGACTTGGAAGAAGTCGACCTAGCGTCGCGCTTGGGGATGCATACGATCATCACCGACCATCACACGCCCCGACCCCAGTTGCCTCACGCTGTGGCGGTGATAAACCCCAAGGTGGCCCCCTCTCCTCATTCTTCAGCAAATGCCGCTCAAGTGAGCTACCCATTCGTGGGGCTCTCGGGTGCGGGTCTGGCCTTCAAGCTGGTGCATGGCCTATACCGGCGCATGGGCCTGCCCTGCCCCCCCGACCTCATAGCCCTCGCCGCCATCGGCACCGTGGCCGACGTGTCCCCCCTGCTGGACGAAAACCGCTACCTCGTGCAAGCGGGGCTGCGGGCCCTAGCCACCACGCGTCATCCCGGCCTGCTGGCCCTGTACCGGCGGGCTGGATTGAACCCGCAAGGCATCGGGATGGAAGCCATCTCCTTCGCAATTTCCCCACGCCTCAACTCAGCAGGCAGGCTCGATAGTGCCTCGACCAGCTACCGACTCCTGACCAGTACCGACTACAACGAGTCCGAAGAGTTGTCGCTGAGGCTCGAAGAGATGAACCTGCACCGCCGCCAAGAGACCGAGCGCAGCCTGACAGCAGCCCAGGAGCGGGTAATGCAACAGGCGAACTTGCCATCCATCCTTCTAGTGGGCGAAGACTGGTACCATCCGGGCATCGTAGGCTTGACCGCAGGCCAGTTGGCGGAGCGGTTCAACCGGCCTGCCATCGCCATGTGCTTGAGTGAGGACGTAGTGCGGGCCAGCGCCCGCAGCATCCCCCAGTTCAACATGGTGAGGGCATTAGAGCAGTGCGGAGACCTGTTCCTGCGCTACGGGGGACATCCACAAGCTGCTGGGTTCACCATGAAGCGGGAGAACTTGGAGTCGTTGTACGAGCGTATGGAGGCGCTGGCCGACGAGGAACTGGCTGGTATGGACTTACGCCCGAGTATACGCATCGACGCGGAAGCCCCGGTGACCAGCCTGATGGGTGCAGGCTTCGAGTGGCTTCGGGCGTTGGGCCCCTTTGGCGAGGGCAACCCTGCTCCGACTTTCATGGCTAGGAACTTGGAGGTGCGGGAGGTGCGACCCCTAGGCAATTCGGGCCAGCACCTGAAGCTGAAACTCCGGGAGAACCGAGCCACATTCGACGCGGCCGCTTTCGGGTTGGCGGAGCGCTGGACAGAAGGTGTGGACCGTATCGACGCCGTTTACAGGCTGGAGACCGAGCGCCGTGGCGGTGCCGAGGTGGTCTCACTGAGGCTGCTGGACTTCAGTGATGCATCAGGGGCATCAGCGACCGCGTGACGCCGTCGCAGACCCGCGACGACGGCGCGGTGGAGCCTGTGGGGCCCGTGGAGTTTGCGGGCGACGTGGCCCGGGGCGCACCAACTGGGCCCTGTAGGCCAGCAAAGGCACCACGATTATCAGAATGGCGATACAGACCAACTGCGCTTGGTTCAAGTCCCATATCTTGTCGGAGTCCAGACGCAGGAAGCTAATGAAGAAGCGGCCAATGGCATAGAGCCCCGCATAGAGGGCAAAGATCATGCCGTCGGGCCGTAGTCGGTCGCGCATGTACCAGACGACCCCCAGTATGGCGAAGTCCAGCAGCATCTCGTAGACAACGGCGGGGTGAGTGGGCGTCCGTGCAATGATGCCCTCAACGTTGGCCAGGGCCGAGTTGGCGTACAGGGCAACGGTTTCGGGGTGAGTGTAGACCACGGCCCAAGGCAGGCTGGTGGCTGAGGCAAAGTGCTCGCCGTTAATTATGTCGCCTATGCGCCCAATGATCATCGCGATGAGGACGGCGGGAGTGGCGAGGTCGGCTAGGCGGCCCACGGTAGGCAACTCCGCCCTAGTGGGTTCGCCCAGCCAGCGGAAATACTTGCTCCAGAAATTCAAGAACTTAGGATGATTACGGACAATCATATAAGCTGCGCCGAGGACAAATCCCCCGGCAATGGCGCCGATGATGGTGATGCCGCCGCTCCATACTTGAAGTATCCGCACGGGGTCCGCGCTGTAGTAGCCCCACTGGTCCTGCACATGCAGAGCCCGCGAGCCGATGATGCCTCCGATTATGCACCACAGGGCTACTGAGTAAATGGCGTCAGTGTTCAGCCCCTGACGGCGGCCCAGCTGGGCCACGATGATTACGGCTGTGGCCACAGCAATAAAGGTGAAGAGCCCGTGCCATGTGAGCGTGAATCCTCCTCCGCTGAACAGAGTCGGGTCCATCCCAATGCGAATTTCCATTAACCCTGGCAAATCGACTCCCACCCCTTCTCTATCGTGCTAACAAGGTATGTCCGCCAACCCTCATCATGCAAGTGCTCGCCAGCCCGTTCCCCCTCGGTCTCAGACTCGAAAACTGCGTAGAGACCTGGGCCGCTGCCACACAGGTGCGCCTCCGACGCCCCAGCTCGCAGCATCGCCTCCATTGCGCTGGCAGCACCATCGTATACCTGTCCGGCCACACTGTCGAAGGTGTTGCACAGGCAACCGGACGGAAACCGTCCCTCTCGGATAGCATTGACCGCAGCAACGTACACCGACCCGTCGGAGTAGCTGTCCGTCGACAGACTGCGGTACAAGCGCCCGGTCTTGCCCCCTGACTCTATCGAGGGGTCAATATCGGGGCATAGCAGCAGCACCCAGCGTTGCGGGACTGCCGGAATGGGGCTGACCTGCTCGCCGCGGCCCTCGGCCTTGGCCGTCCCTCCCACAAGAAAGAAGGGCACGTCGGAGCCAAGCTCGGCAGCAATACTCGCCACCTGTCCGGCGGACAGCGACAGGCCCCAAATGGTGCTCAAACCCACCAGAGCGGCCGCTGCATCACTGCTGCCACCGCCCAACCCCATGGCAGCAGGAATGTGCTTCTCCAGATGTATCCGCGCACCATCTCCCACGCTGGCCACAGCGCGTAGACGAGCAGCGGCTCGCCAGACGAGGTTGTCCTCGCCCTCCAGCCTATCCGCTGAGCATGTCAGGTACATGCTCGGAGCAGGCTCGATATGGAGCACATCATAAAGCCCTACGTTCTGTAGGATGGTCACGACTTCATGATAGCCGTCGTTGCGACGCCCCAATACCTCCAAGGTGAGGTTGACCTTGGCGTAGGCGCGTAAATGCACCGCTTAGGACTCCACCGGACTGCATACCAACCAACTGCGATACAGCGCAACCCACTCGCGTAGGCTGAGTGCGCCGGGCCGCCGCGTGGAGTCGATAGAAGCCCCCCGCAGTATGCGCAGTCCCTCGGCAGCCGAGACGTTCAGTCCGCGGCTCAGCGCGTTATGTAATTGTTTCCTCGGAGCGGAAAAGGCTGCCTTGGCCAGCTTAAAGAACGCCGACACATCTCCTGAAGGAAGCAGGGGGCTCGGTTTGACGTCTATCCTAACCACCGCGGAATGTACCTTAGGGACGGGCCGGAAGGCGGAGGATGGCACGGTGCAGACGACAGAGGCGTTTCCGTAAAACTGCACCGCCACCGATAGCAGGTTCATCTTCCCGGGAACGGCGGCCATTGATTCGGCTACTTCCAGCTGCACCATAACCACCAGCAATTCCGGGCGTGGCTCCTCTTCCAACAGCCGCCGCACGATGGGATTGGCAGCATAGTAGGGTAGGTTGGCGATAACCTTCCACGAGTGCCCCTCCGGGGCCAAGCTACGGTAGTCACAGCTACGGGCGTCGCCGCACACAACCCGCAGGTTCGGTGCGTTACCGACTCGGTGGGGCAGGGCCTCGGCCAGCCGCGCGTCCACCTCGACCGCCACTACTGTCCCCGCTTGCTGCACCAGTCTGGACGTCAGGGCACCCTGACCCGGGCCGATCTCCACCACCAAGTCAGTGGGCTTCAGGTCACCCGCCTCGAGGATTTGATCGGCGATCTGTGAGTCCAGCAGAAAGTGCTGAGCCAAAGCTTTAGCAGGGCGGTGGTGCGTGACAGCACCGGTTGAGGGGATCGAGGTGGTCATGGTGATAGGTAAGTAAGAGGCCGTGCACCGCCCGTCGACGAAGGCCCATGGACATGTCCTTGAGAGTAGCTCCAGCCAGGCAAGCCCACGGCACCCGAAGGCCCCTGCTTACCGTTGCTCCTTCCGGCCTGGCGGGATTCACAGGTCTCCGCCGCGTGGGACCCAGCCTTCGATACTACGCTTTCGGGATAGAGGCGCACCAGCCAAGCCTCGGGGTGGAATTCGACCTCGCTATAGCGGATTGCGAGTTCAGGGCACCGCTAACTCCCCGCCTAGCACGGCCTCATACCCATGGTAGGTCACCGCCAAGCCGGGTGTCAAACAAGAGCGCTCTTTGCATCGTCACTCCTGCGCAGACCGGGAGTCGCCACTACCGGACTGTGGATTCCCGTCTGCGGAGACCTTTGCACAACTGCAGACACTTGTGGGCATTATGGGCATTAGATGCCATATTTATTGCATTCTAATACTATTTTATTGATATTCTCTATGTCGTTCGATGCCTATACCATTGTAGTCCGGTACTAATTTATTACCATATTCTTGCACTGGGATTTACAGCGGCGCAGCTACGAACCAGCTTTGCTTTAGTCTAGGGGTCGCGTGATAGTTGTTTTTGTGTTCTTGTGCCATATCATAGCGTGCGCTCAGCAAGGTTCAGGTTGCGATGGGGCCCCAGCCTCATCTCCGGACCAGGGCCGGGCAGGCTCCAGTGTTCCGCTCAATGGGAAGCGGTTTGGCAAAGGTCACAAGACGGGGTTGGGTTCTTTTCTCGACCCCTGATTTTTCGGTCCATTTCGATCCATTTCAGGTCATCCAGCTTTGGCAGGGTGGTGAGGCTGAGCCGATAGCGGCGGGCAAGGCGGAACCTTGACACAGGGTAAGTGTATCCGGGTGGTGCATTCTGGTATGGTTTGGCCTCCTTTGTCGTGCCATGGCTGGGTCCAAGCCAGTAGATGGGGTGGCACAATACAAATACAACTGTAGAGGGTGGGGGCTGAATTGGGAAGGAACGGATGTCAGTGCCGAGTCCACGAGGGCCATGAGTGCCGACAACCTCGACGGTGTCTCCCACCGACGCTTACGCAGGTCTTAGCTCGCAGGGACAGCCCTCGTGGTTGCCTTGGAGGTTTGGACGTCCACAAGGGATGCCCTTAAAACCACAGCATCAAGTCTGAACACTTACCAACGGACGGGTGTCAGGATGGAGTCGCGTTACGCGAAGGTCTCCAGTTGCGAGAAAAGTCGGCCGCCAGAGGGAACGGACATCAAATGGCAGTATTGCGGCCCGGCGGTCCAAACCCTGTTTTTCCCACGGGCCTTCGCCGACGCTAAGGAAGTCGAGACCCTCCGGCTCCATGTGCAGACGCCGGACGTTAGCCGGTCTCTGGATTTCCTGCGCAGCGGGGAGACGGAATGGGCCGTGACGTGAGGATGGACTGGGAGGCTATGGTCGAGCAGTGGACGACCTTGCGGTTGGGCTAGTGGAGAGAGCTAGCATTCCTTCGCAGTGACTGCATGAAACTTGGGACGCGCCTTGCCCATTCTAGCTACGCAACTCATTCTGGATATTGACCTACGAGAACGCCCTCGTATACGCTAGATAGCGATGGTAGTCATGGATCAACAAGCGGATGTGGCTACCACTTGGCCCGCTAGCTCAACTGGCAGAGCAGCTGACTCTTAATCAGCAGGTTCTCGGTTCGACCCCGAGGCGGGTCACCAAGACTCGATAACCATATTGGCCCGATTCCTCCGTCACAACGGGAATCGGGCTTGATTTTTGCTAAGGTTCCAGCTAGGAAGGCCGGCGATGCGACTCCGTCTCCGACCCTTTGACCCAAAGGTCAAGACTAACCTCCGTGGGTACGTTTTTCAGTGCTCCCTTGCTGCCGCCACCCTGCTGGTGATCCTCTCCATTGTGGATGTGGTGGACAGAGCCGTGATCGTCGCTGCCATCGGCTCCACGGCCTTCGTCCTCTTTGTGACGCCCAGCAGCAATATGGCCCGGCCTCGCCATGTGTTCGGAGGACACGCCGTCGCGTTGCTGACTGGCACCGTAGCCTCTTTGTTTAATCCGGAGAGCACTGTACTCTTTGCGCTCGAGGGCTCGCTGGCAGTTGGGGTCGCTCTATTTCTGATGGCGGCGACCGATACCGAGCACGGCCCCGCTGCGGGAACAGTCTTGGCGGTGGTCATCGGCGGGTTCAGTTGGAGCCTCGCCGCACTCTTAGGCACCAGTGTTCTGGTAATGGTGGTGGCCCACCAGTTGCTCAGGTCGCGTCTTCGCGACCTGTATTGAGTTTCCTGCGGCAACTGTTCGGGGTGGGTGAGCCGTGCCAGAGGCTCCTCCGTCCTTACCATGGGAAAAGACCCCGAGCGCACAGCCAACTGCCGATCCCATGGATTCCCGCCTCCGCGGGAATCCATGGGATCGGACTATAGGGCAACCCCGGTCCATGTAGGCCGTGCGCCTTTTCACCCTCATACATGACCCCCAACGGGCCATGGGCAATTCCGGCGGAAACCGGAATCCGCGAATCTCTTCCCTGTTGAGCGTTGGCCCGTAATTGCGCTTTTCGGATCCCGGCTCAAGGCCTGAATAATGGTGAAAGGCTAGCCTGGCTCCTTAATCCTGAACAGTTACTCCCCGCACATCAGGCTTGACCTCTTGGCCCGCCCCTCATACGATGGCCCATGCCCTAAGTATGCTTTTCAAATGGAGATGAGCTATGGCCTATCACGATATCTCCCTGAATCTGTCCGAAGAGACGGCGCGCTGGATTAACTCCGCGCCCTATGAGTTGGCCGAGCGTCGGCGTACCAGCAAGGGCGACACTGCCAACACCTCAGCGGTCAACATGAGCGTCCACGCTGGCACCCACCTCGACGCACCCTTCCACTTCATCGACGGCGGTGTGACCATCGACGAGATCCCAGTGGAGGCTTTCATCGGTCCGACCTTGGTATGCCAAGTCGACGCCGACAAATACATCACCCGCGAGCATGTAGAGGCAATACCGCTCCAGGGCGACACCAAGGTGTTGTTCAAGACCAGAAACTCCAAGCTACTGCACGAGGCGGAGTACGTGGCTGACTTCGCTGCCTTCTCAGTCGAGGCGGCCGAGGCTTTGGTGAGCCGTGGCGTGCGGTTGGTAGGGCTGGACTACCTCTCCGTAGCCCATGCCGACACCCAAGTCCCGGTGCACCGCGCCTTCCTCGACCACGGGGTCGTCTTGCTGGAGGGCATTGACCTCTCAGAGATCGAACCGGGACGCTATGAACTGATGGCCCTCCCAATACGCCTGCGCGGCGCCGATGGCGCCCCATGCCGTGCCGTACTGCGGGACCTGCCGACGTAAAACCGCCTCATGTTACAATCGACCCGCGCAGCTGCCCATCGAGCAGTCAACGCGGACACCCGAACCACGGCGACATCCGGTCGCCACGCCTGACCCCACTCACCGGGGGGGAGTGTCGGAATTGGCAGACGAGCATGACTTAGGATCATGTGCCGAAAGGCGTGGGGGTTCGAGTCCCCCCTTCCCCACTTTTCGCTGCCGTCGCTGACTGGAACGAGCCTCGAAGGAACTCAGATATTGACGTGCGAAGCCTCTCTCGCCCCCAACATCTCATTCAGGTCTGGGTCTAATTCCGGTAGGTTGTCAGGGTCGTCTAGCCACAAGGCAACATTCAGTCGATTACTGAAATTCCGGAAAGCAACTGAGGCAATGATTTCAAGAATATTTTCGTCGCTGCCAGCAGGTTGGCCATCCGCACGAAGTTGTGGGCCGTGGCCACGAAGTATCCTGCCAACCCAGTACGCTCCACTCCCCGATACCGACTCCGCCGAAATCCTTCCATCGTCTTCATCCACCCGAATATCTTCTCCACCTGCTAACGAATCTTCTGGCTCATCCTGTAGCCCCGATGCCGTGTGGCGCGACCGTCTATCACAGAACGTGTGGGCCGAGCCTCATGGGGCGTCCTCCACGATTGCGCATAGCCCTGACACACTCCGCGTGTCGTAGCCCTTATGTCCCCCCGAGCATGAAACGCCGCGCGAAAGCCATCGAAACGCTGCTTGAACGGATTCAAAGTGTACATACGCCCGCGCGCGGGCTGGAAGTCCGCGAGACCTTGCGGATGACATTCTAAGCCCGCACGCAAGTGATCCGCAGTTCGTCCCGGAGTCGAATCTGCGATTCGCTCTATCTGCAGCGCTGATTGCTAGCGTGTACCTTGGAGATGCGTTCAGCGTCGCCTTGTACGCCATGGCGTCGCAACCAGAGCTCTATGCAAAAATCCAGAGTGAGACCGACGCCCTGTTCGAGAACGGAGATCCGGATGGTGAGGATTTCACTCCGGCCTCAATTGACGTCATGCACCGCTGCCTCATGGAGTGCCTGCGTCTCTACCCAATCGTCCCGATGTCCATGCGGACCGTGATGAACTCGTGTGTGGTCGAGGACTATGAGGTGCCGGTGGGATCGAGGGTCGTCATCACTCAGACGGCCTCGCATTACATGGACGACGTTTTCCCCGATGCCCGCACGTTCGATATAGACCGCTATTTGCCTCCCCGCAATGAGCATCACAAACCCGGATACGCTCCCTATGGGCTGGGTACGCACACGTGCCTAGGCTCCCGGTGGATGGAACTGCAACTGGCCGTCAATGTCCTGATGGTCGCACATTACTTCACGCTCAAGGTGTCCCCGGGGAACTACAAGCTCAAATTCAGCCCGTTGCCGTCGATGAAACCGAACAAGAAGCTGAAGTTCCACATCTCCGAACGAAGGCACGAGCTACACGCCTGATCAGCGCTAGGCCTCTCACCTTCATTCGCCGTATGCGATGTGACGGGGAGCCCATCATCAGGAGCCACGAGGATCTCTGAGGTCGCCGGCCCGCGACGCCTTCCCATTGAGGTCTGAGGCTAGTCCCCCTCGTGACGCCGGTGCACCGCTTCGATCGCTTCGTCGAGCTCCTCCGACCAGCGATGCACCATGGAGCGCAGTCGCATATTCTGGTACGCGCCCCAGACCGTCATCGCGGGTGGCACCACAAGAATGGAGACTATCAGCGAGTAGGCAATCGTAATCGCTGCCGTGACGCCGAACTGCTGGGACGCAACCAGTGGCGAGGCCACAAGCACTCCGAGCCCGAGCGCCGTAGTCAACGCGGAGCCCAGCAGCGCCGAACCAGTGGTAGCCAGCGTCCGGATTGCTGCCTGCTCCGGGTCGCGCGCCAGTGCGTACTCCTCGCGGTAGCTATGAATCATATGGATGGTGTAGTCAACCCCGATCCCAATCGAGAGGGCCGTGATAATGGACGTGATGATTGTGTAAGGGATGCCCAGCAACGCCATAGTGCCTAGCACCGAGATGAGGACGAGCACGATCGGCCCCACTGCAATGAACGCCAGCAGAGGCTGGCGTGCTGTCACCCAGAAGAAGACGGCGAGGACGGTTAAGGCTGCCGCGATTGTGGTGGTGATGGCCTCCGTCTGCCGGTCTTTGATGGCGTCCGTGACCGTCACTGAGATGATGCTCACCGAGGTCGCCGTGACGTTGTGATCATCGCCGGACCAGAGTGCCTCAATGTCCTGCTGGAGCACCCTCGTCTGCGTGGGATCGCCCGAATACGTTGGGAATTGCACCAGTATTGCGTCGATGCCTTCCGGATTGTTGACCAACAGGTGCCCGAAAGTGGGGTCCTTCTCCTCGAGTTTGTCGAGGAATTCCTGCATCAGCTTGGCATCCAGTTCCACTCCGGCAGAGGCTTCCCGGAAGAGCGCTGCGAGCTCCGGGTCGTACTTGTCACCGGATTCCCCGCTGTCGTTGGTCCAGTCGCGGACGAGCAATTCGTATGATGCTTGGATAGGTCCTGCTGCCGCAGGTGGACGGCGCATCTCATCCGCGAACGCCGTTTCTAGGTCGCGTATGTTCAGAAGCGTGCGGGTCTCCGTGGCCTCGGCCTTGATCAGTACACTGGCCATTTCGGTTGTACCGCCTACGGCCGCATCCAAGGTGTTCATGTCCTGAAGTAAGTCACCACCTCGTGGCAGGATGTCGCGGATGCTGAATTCCGACTTGAGACCAGTGGCCGCGAACCCCAGCCCAATCGTCACTGCGACCACAACGATGATGTAGGGCGCAGGCCTGCGGGTAACGCTCCTCCCCAGCAGCTCTGCCAGCCGCCCGACACCCGGCAATGCGGTCGAGATTGGGCGGGGCGCCGCCAACGTGCCCCGTGCCTCGCGCCTCCGGTCAATGATAGTGCGTCCAGCCGGCACCAGCGTCAGCATCACAAGCAGGCTCATCCCTACACCCAGCCCCGCGACGATGCCGAAGTCGCCAACTATTCCTATCGGGGAGAACAGGCTCGCCAGCAAGCTCACGATCGTCGTGCCCGCCGCCAGCGTCAATGGGACGGTGACGTTTCGCAGTCCCATACGAACCGCCCCCAAGACTCCCTCGCCGGCAGCACGCTGCTCGCGGTAGTGCGAGATAATCTGGATCGCATAGTCCACGGTGAGGCCGATCACGATAATCGGCACCATCGCCGTCAGCGAGTTGGGAGGACCGGTAAGACCCAGCGCGTTCGGCCCAAGCCAGCCCTCCGCTCCAAGGATCCAGATCATCGACATGAGAAGGCCGACCAGCGTAAGCACCAGGTCTGAGATCGTGCGCATGAAGACCACGATCAGGGCCATTATCAGCAGGAACGCTAGCCCTATCAGGGGCAACATCCCTTCCTCCGTGGCCTTCTTGTACTCATCCTCAATCACTACGGATGAGATACTGCTCACTTGCAACGGGCCCTCATCCTCCGACGCGAGGTCGCGGATCCTGCGCTCGGCCTCCTCAATCCGCTCGTCGCCCGTGTCACGCAAACGAATGATGGCAATCGCGACCGGTGTGCCATCTGTGTCGGTCCCGGTCATCGCCTCGATTGCCCCCAGGATCTCCGGTGGACCGCGGGCGGTGTCTATGTCGGACTGCGTCACCGACTCGAAGCCGTCCACTTGGAGGAGGAGCCTGAGTAGCAATGAAGGTGCTACGACAGGATCGGTTGGCGCCAGTAAATCTCCTACACTCGGATCGCTGACGACGTCACGGACTAGGACGTCCATTTGCGTGAGTCCGTCGGGCGTAAGTGCCTCTCCGCGGAAAAGGAGCGTTACAACACTGGCCTCGCCGGCCTCCCCGAAGAGGTCATCGAGCTCAACCAAGGCATCGGCCACAGCGTTCCCTTGGGGCAGGGTTGCCTTCGTCTCCGGCGGCGGCGCACGACGTGTCGTGCCAGCCCCCAGCGCAACGGTAATGATGACTAGGATGAGGAGAGTGACGTATGGGCGAGCCGTGACCAGCCGGCTCAGTCTATCGAGTATCGTGCTCATGGCCTGCTATTCTAGCTGAGGTAGCCTCAGGACACGACGGGGCCGCCTGCCAGTGCCTCCTCACGTATGTTTCCCTTGCTATTGCGACTCCGCCAGCCCTCGATGCACTCCATCTTGAAGCTTCTCTTCAAGCCCGCGTACTGGAGTGGTCATATGCAGTGCCGTCTGATGCTCTCGAGAGTGGACTCTCCGAATCACGAGGATCGGGATAGAACTGAGCGCAATAGGCTCGATAGGGCATGATTTCGCCGTCGGAAAAGCAAAGCTGCGGCCGGGACCGGTACCTCTTGCGACTCCAGACGACCACGTCCTGCTGAACATCCCGGGTTTACATGGGAGCATGATCTTGTTCATGATGGGTGCACGCAGTCTCAACGGGAGAAATCCTAGCCCCACCATCCAACGCATCGGGTTGCGAACCTCCCGCATCTGCGAGTCTAGGGACAGGTCGATCAGTGTGCCGTCGATAGGCGTAGCCAGTACCCACATGCGCATATCCATCCTGACTGAGTGCTCGCGGATCTCCACGAACGAGTAGCCCAACCCCAAAACATGGGTTGTGGTGGAGAAATCAAGGGTCAAAGTTGTGATTTTGGCGATCCTCCGAGTGCGCCTGAAGTCGAAGCGGCACTCGAGACAGGGCCCGTCCACCGACACTGCCCCGATGCGGTTCACGCTGTCGTAGCCGTGGACATAAAGGAAGTGGGCCCAATCCACGGAGTTCTCTGTTGTCTCTTGGGGATGGCCGGGAAAGCGTGTGGTCCTGATCTGGAACTGACTCCACCCTGCTTCGTCCAGCGAATCCGTGGGCAAGTGCCATTGCGGCTCTCTTCCCTGGATTCCCCACCAAGCGAAAATCAGGCCAAGAACTCCTGTGTCTGGAAGACTCGTAACCTTGCGTTCCTAGGTGCAGCGGCATAGGGGGTGGCTACACACTGGCCGGTTGCATTGTATTCAAAGCAATGGAAGGGGCACACGACTTGGCCACCGCGTACGCGTCCTCGCGTAGCGGGTCCCAGATCTGATCCTAGGTGTGGGCAAACGGACTCGGCGACACAGATGCGCCCTTCCTAGTCACACCAGACAACGATATTCGTCCCCATCCAAGTCTTTGGATGAGCTTGGACTTGAGGACCGCTTGGCGACGAGGTCCAGCCTTCAGGGAATGGGGAAGGCAACGTTGCATCCGCGTCCTGCCAATGTCGGGGTGGCATTGATCGACTCACTCGGATTCTCGAGTTAACAGTTCCCTCGCTGACCGGAGTGCCCATTCAGGACACGAGAACCGTTGGTTGATTTCACACCGGGCTTTCCCCACTATGATAATGCCAGTTTCAGATGGGTCGTCTTGCCCAGCAGTGGCGAATTCGGGCATGATTCCCATTCTTCTGCTCCGTTGGAGTTGGCGGGAACACCTTCAGAAGAAAGCTCCGGCTTCTTCTGTTTCTTCAGCATCTTCCACTCTCATCATGAGGGCCGGCAGAATGGCAACCAAGGCTAGGAACCCGGAAATCATAAAAAGGTTCTGGAACACCGTCACCCCAGCTTCAATCAAGGGCGCCTCGGTCTCTTCGAATGTCTCTCCGATTACCACGTGGGCGGTCAGGCTGTAGAAGCGCTCTATACCCCAAGCGGACAAGGCCGCCAGCCCCAACGCCATCCCCACCATTCGCGATGCGGTGACCAATGAGGCCGCGGCGCCCCAATAATGACTAGGCGCTGCGCTCAAAGCGCTGATGCTTATGGGAGGGATTACCAGCCCAAATCCTAATCCCGTCAAGGCCAAGGGCGCCGTTAGCCTCAGTTCCTCCACCTCCGTCTCCCAGCCGCTCATGAACAACAGACCCACCCCAATGAACGCGAGGCCGGTAACGCACACCGCCCTTACGCCCGCCCAGCGCAGCATGTAGCCTCCTATCACTGCGCCCACTGGGATGGCGGCCGTAAGTCGGACCAACTGCAGCGCACTCGCCAAGGCCGATTTTTCCATGACGGTGCCCGCCATGAGAGGCACGGCTACCAAAGCAATGATCAAGGCGACGCCCACCAGGAATTGGGCAATGTTGGAGGACACGAACGCCCGAGAGGTGTACAGAAAAGATGCCATCAGAGGCTGGATAGCGCGTCTCTCTACCGCGATCAATACGACGACTAGGCTGACTCCAACGGCTGCCATCAAATATGGGGCAATGGACTCTCCCGAAAAGATGCTTCTTTGGGACAGCGCAATTGTAAGGGCAGTGAGGGCCCCGCCCAGCGCTAGGGCACCGAAATAGTCCATTTTGGCTTCAGGGTTGGGGCGGTTGTGCAAAACCGCCAGAAGCGCTATCAGGATGAGGCTCTGCGGTATGTCCAGCCAGAATATCCACCGCCAGCCAATCCACTCGATTATGGCCCCACCATAGAGTGGGCCCAAAACGGACCCAGCTTCCGCCGAGGCGGCCACGAGTCCTAATGCCACTCCCCTCCTCGCTGGTGCTACGGTGGCTACCGCCATAGCGAGACCTATGGGGACCGTGGCGCCTCCTCCGAAGGCCTGAAGCACCCTTGCCGACACTATCCACGAAAAGTCCGGCGCAACCGCCACTAGCCCCGACCCGATGGAGAACAGGACCAGCGCAGCTTGGAACATCCTGATACGTCCATAGACATCGGACAGACGCCCCGCCAACGGCATGGCTACGGTATAGCTGACCAGGTATCCGGTTACGATCCAAGATGCCTTGTCCAGATCCGTAAGGGGTATTTCCAAGTCCAGCATGACGCTGGGCAACGCGGCGACCACCACCGTCTGGTCCAAGGCGGTCGAGAATACCCCCAAGCAAAGTATTCCCAAGATAGCAGTCTGGGAAGACCCTAGGGAAGTGAGGTAGAACCTAACAGAGTTCACGGCCCGGTGGCTATGTCCGGAAGTTGGATGTCTACAGGAAGGTTTATGTCCCTGATGATCACCCGACGCCTCGTTTCCGGAGCGTCCCCGTTGAAGATCTTGCCAGCTATTGTGAGCTGCCGCAAAGTGTGGTCAACTGCGCCAATCCAGAAGGTCAACGTGATTGGATGACCCGAGTCCACGGACGTGATGAGGTCTGAAAGCTCCTCGGACACAATATTCCCTTCTATACGGATAGTCTGGACGCCCTCGATTGACTCCAGACCCGTAATGGCTGCATCCCGGATGATGGGCAGCAATTCGCTCAAAGTAATGCCTATGCCCCCGAAATTGAAGGGTACCTGGTCTATAGGCAAGGGCACCCACGGTGCGTCCTTGGAGAATTTCATGTATGCCAGGTCCTTGACCGCCAATATCTCAATTTCCACGAATCCCATTGCCGGCGCCTCCACATCCACCAGCATCCTCGCGGCGTCGGGCGACCTTATTTCTCCTTCAACGCTCTTCAAGGTCGTTCGAAAGAACTGGGCTCCTGATTCCATTTCGTCTATCATTTCGAACTTTGCTGTCGACATGGCGGCCAATTTCCCCCCTGCACTCTCAAGCACCCGTTCCAGCGTCAACTCAGGTTCTGGAGTGGGCGTCGGCTCACCAGATGCCCCACACGCGGTCGCCAAAAACAAAAACACCATGACCAGCACGGGAAGTGATAACCCGTGACGCAGCACATCGGACAGCTTCATATCCTTATCTCCATAAACCTGCCAGCGGGAGGCGGAGAGACACCTCATGGGGAACGAAGCCCTCTTCCAAGCCCATCACCCGTGCGGTGCCCGTCGGGTGACGACCCGTTCCAACGCACCCCCTAGCATCATCCAATAGGGCGGCCTCAAACGCAGTCGTCACGGCGCACGGTGTAGCCGGTGCAACTACTGTCTCTGCTCCCTTTATCGGCCTAACCAATGCCAAGTATATATTTCATCACCAACGATTGGGGCCAACTATATCACCATAGATATCTAAAAGGCTGCGGAAGAATGAGTTGTGTTGGGAAGAGGTCAACCGGTTGAGGGGTTGATGGCGTCATATTTGGTGAGAAAGAAGCCCTTGGGGGTATGGTGGAGGGATGGGGAGGTTGGTCTTGCAGGTCCCGTCAGGCCATGTTCTCCCCAGTGCCCGCGGGCAGGTCACAGGGCTCGCGGGACACGGCTCTGCTGTGGCGACAGGAGGGTAGCCATCCCCACCAGGTTGTAAGCCGTGGCCACAAAGTATCCTGCCAACCCAGTGCGCTCCACTCCCCGATACCGGGTCCGCCGAAATCCTCCCACAGTCTTCATCCACCCGAATATCTCCTCCACCCGCTTGCGAATCTTCTGGCTCATCCTGTAGCCCCGATGCCGTGTGGTGCGACCGTCTATCGCAGAGCGTGTGCGCTGAGCCACATGGGGCGTCACTCCACGATTGCGCATGGCCCTGACACACTCCCGCGTGTCGTAGCCCTTATCTCCCCCCAGGGTCTTGGGATGGAAGCCCCGCTGCCGGGCATCGTCCAGCATCACAGGCACAGCGTCACGCTCGGCCGTGCCCGTTGCCCTGCTCACCACGAAGTCCGTCAGCCAGCCCGTTGCCGTTCTCCATGAGGGCGTGGCCGCGTGGCCCATGAATGACAGCCTGGCCTCCTTACCCTTGCCCTTGCGCATCAAACGCGCCTCCGGGTCCGTTCTGCTCCGATGGGTCTCGTTCCTCAACCTCTCCCCACTCCCCGACAGACGCTCTAGGGCTTCGTCCGTCGCGCCATTGATGGTCCTGAGGGGATGGTCCTTGGGGACTCGCTCCTCTACATCCACGAAGGCCAGCATCGTACCCTGAGGGTCACGTCTCCAGCGCATGGCCCCCACACCACCAATCCCTTGGTGGTTCTATCCTACCTCACCGATTCCGTTTTCCCACAGCCTGCTAGTAGTGGACTTGCTATACGCCTGGCTGGTTCCGAAGATCCGCTATGCCTAGGAGCCGGGCCACGGTCGCCGTGTCAGCCCTGGGGCTCGCTCCGGCGAGAGAGCTAGCGACAGTGCATTGCCCGGCCTCTCTGGAGATTTGCCCGTAAGAAGCCTTTGGGCACCTTTGGCGCTGTTGTCCTTTTGATCATGATATTTGTAGCCATTTCCCCCCAAAATATCCCTCCCTTCGACCCATGCGCCCCACACATCGTAGACACCAAGCATTCTAAACATGACGCTCCAGGCACCACTATTCCGGATACGCACGACGGTACCCTAGAAACGGGTAGGACCTTCCTGTTTGGCACCGGCCAGCTAGGCAGAGATATTTTCAGTCGAGTGGTCTACGGCGCACGCATCTCACCCTATGTGAGTCTCATCAGCGTGGGGGTCAGGGCGACTATGGGCGGCGTGGTCAGTTCCTACTTTGGGAGCAAGTTGATCTGGTTGTGAGCGCCTAGTGGACTCCTTGCAGGCATTCCCAGCCATTATCCTCGCCCTGCAACAACAAACGCCGGAGACCCCTTGCCTTGGCATAGCCCAACATCAGGCCCCCATAAACATCAGCCCCTCACAAGTGGTTACGCCTTGCCTCCAATCTCAATGATACAACCTTGGCTCTGCGGAACGTTCAGAGCGGAAACCATGTATTCCAAGAGGTCCTCGATGGCGATAGGCTGGATGCGGGAGTAAATCCACTTGGGGCAGACCATGACCGGCAGACGCTCGACAAGGTAACGGATCATCTGGAAAGAGATGCTGCCCGAGTCGATGATTACGGCGGCCCTGAATTCCGTGACCGGGACACCCGCCTCGCTGAGCGCCTGTCCTGTCTCTTGCCAAGAGCGAAGGTGCAGGGACAGCTTGGCTTTCGGCTCGCCCAATCCACCAAGGTAGATGATACGGCTGACAGCCGCTTTCCCTGGCAACTTGACCAAAAGGTGCGCGCTGCCCGGATATCCGTTTTGTGGAACCGGCACCGCCGGACATGCTATGAATGCGATAGTGGGCGGTATCTACGCCTACCAGCGATTCTGAGAGAGCATGGTGGTCGAGGGCGTCGCCGGTAACCACCTCTACCTAGCGCGACCAAGGTCGAGAAAGATCGCGGGCGTGGCTCGGACGAGTACCCGAACGCGATGTCCCTGTTGCACCAGCCGTGGGTCAGCCTACCCCGCCGATGTGTCCGGTTGCGCCGGTGACCAGAGTAGTCTGGGGCGGTTCTTTGCTCTCGGGGTGCATGCCAAGGGCCCACCGGACGGCAGTTCGGAGTATCCTGGGATGGAAAAAGTAGGCGCTACTCCAAGGGGCCGGTCCAGATGTAGTCGTTGTCCTTAACGTCACCGTGGCATTCCTGACAGCCCATTACCATACCTTCTTTTTCAACGGTGCCGTCGGCTAGGACCTTGAGCCAGAACCAGTCGTTGTGGTCCGGGTTATAGCCTGTCCTCTTGTACATGACAGTGATAGCAGCTAGCTCTGATCCGGGGGTGTAGTTTTCTTTGACCACGATGGCCCCGTTGGGCAGAACGCCAGCTTTGTTGTCGAGCGCCTCAAAAGCGGCGGGGTTCAGGTAAGTGGTCAAGAGCGCGCCATGCGGGTCGTCGCCCTGATATTTCTCGCCCCTGCCGGGCCAAAGCTCCCAAGACTCTTGGTAGTCCACCTCGTCAAGGTAGGCAATCACCGAGTCGGCAGAAATGACGGGCAGCGCTGGTTCTTCAGAACCGCATGCTGCGACGACAAGGACACCCCCGAAGATCAAGAGTGCAGGGATCAAGACCGCAAGACGACGTAGAGACATAGCTGTTTCTCCACAGATCTGGTTCGATTTCAAACCTAGTCTCTATAGCATATCACCACCTAAGGCTGTCAGTTTTCAAGCTGTACCTGTGCGGTGAACGACTTCCTTACCTTGCGTCAAAGATAATGTCGGGGAGCCAGAGAGCGATCTGGGGGAATGCCAGAACGAGAGCGGTGGTGACGGCCATGCAGCCCATGAAGGGGAGCACGCCTATCCAGACGTCGCTGATGGTGCTCTCGCGGACGGGCAGACCGGTACGCTCCGCTTCTTCCCGGTCTATGTCTTGTCGGACGCCGTGCAACACGTAGAGGTTGATGCCCTCTGGCGGGCTGATGAGGGCTGCCTCAACCAAGAGCACCATAATGACGCCGAACCAGACTAAGTCGACCTCGGCCGCCTTGAGGGTTGGCAGCAGTATGGGCACCGTGGTGACCATCATGGCGAAGCTCTCCATGAAGGTGCCCAGTATCAGGTAGAACACAATCAAGGCCAGCACCAACTGCCAGTCGGTGAGGTTGAGCCCGACGATGACCTCAGTAATCTGTTGCGAGGTGCCCAGCCGGGCAAAGGCGTAACTTAGGGTGAAGGCGGCCATGAGTATCAGGAAAATCATTCCTGTAGTGCGCACTGTGGAGATACACGAGTCCCGCACTATGCGCACGTTCCGCTGCACTACATCCCTGACCACCTCGGCTGAGGGTCTCCGGGCCATACGAAGGGTCTCCCGGCTGCTTGGTGTGAATAGGTAGATGAGAGGCGTGCGCTTGATGATGCCCCTGATCAGGGGATTCGTCAGTTCATCGGAGTTGAGCAGTATCGCTAGGATGAATGCCCCGCATACGCCGAAGGCCGCCGCCTCGCTTGGCGCCGCGACACCTAGGTAGATAACTCCCAGTACGATGAAAATGAGGGCCAGCACCGGCAGCAAGTGCAGGGAGCTTACGAGTCGTATTTTCCAACTCTCCCAGCTGGTGAAGCTCTCGCCCGTTTCCCGCGGTGCCATGCCTCGCCAGAACACGGCCATGATGCCGATCATCAACATGAAGATCACCGACAGCAGCAGGCCGGGGATGAACCCCGCGATGTAGAGGCGCCCGACCGATTCCTCCGCCAGTACCCCAAAGAGAATGAGGCCGATGCTCGGCGGTATCAGGATGCCCAACGTGCCTCCGGCCGCCAGCGAGCCGATCACCATCCTCTCCGAGTAGTTACGCTGCCGGAATGAGGGCAGCGAGGCGCGGCTGATGGTCGCCGAGGTGGCCACGCTGGAGCCCGAACAGGCAGCGAATATAGCGCAGGAGACTATGTTGGTGTGAATCAGCCCGCCAGGCAGGAACCATATCCAGCGGGAGATGACCGCATACATCCGTTCGCCCATGCCGGAGCGGTTCATTAATTCGCCCATCAGGATGAACAGCGGCACTGCTACCAGAATGAAGTCGGTGCTCCCGCGCCAAGCGATGGCAGAAGAAGAGCTGCCTCCTCCGTCAAACAAACCAAAGCCCGATCAGGAACCCAGGAAGGATCTTCCTCAACCCCCTGCAAGGCAACTGCCACCTATCGACGAGGTCACTGTCCTATCTTTGGCTACGGGAGCTTCTCTTTCAGTAAAGGGTTCTCCTCCACGTGTGGGTGGGGGAGGCTCCGGTTCGTGGAGGCCGCCCACTCCAGAACAAGAAGAATGGGAACGTGCCCTCGGATACCGTGGTGAAGAAATCATCTACATGAGAGAAATTGCTAGAGTCAAGGCATTGGCAGGGGATGAATCCAAAGTCGTTTGGGTATCCCAAGGCTACCCGGGATCTGACTTCGACATTAATTCAATTGACGACAAAGAAAACAAGCTCTGGATAGAGGTACTTCTCCGGCCGCTTGGACAACCGTGTCAAGGACTCCAGCCGAACGGAGATCATTGAAGCGATTGCTGAGGCATTGGCTGGCCTCGGGTTGGTCATCGGTACTCAAACCGGGCATGAGGGCTCATCGGTCTCCGCCGCCGTGACCACCATACTCCAGTGGCACGTGGTCAGTTGGGATCGTATGAGGACCTTCCTCCAACCCAGGATGATGCGGGTTTTCCCAAGTCATCTCGACATGGTCTGGCAGACCTACGCCAGGCTTGCCGCCATTGACCTAGCCTTGAGGGTGGCGGCCCAGCTACACCTTACGGGAGGGCCTCCGGCGGTATTGGATTTTCTCGACTGGATCAGCGTCGACCGCCGAGGGGCCTATCTGAACGACGTGCGCAGCCAGGTGGGAGTGTCCCTAAATGCCTTGGCTGAGGCCGTAGGGGTGCACGAGAACACTGTGGAAGCATGGATGTACCAAGGGGCCCGACCATCCGACAAGAACTTGGCGAAGATAGCAAAAGCACTGGCTCTGGAGGATGAGCCCTCCCAGGCCGACCGGATAGTTCGCAAGTTAACCGTGCTCTATCGGACCAGCGATGTGGCGGTAGTCCTGGGCAGTGTCATCGGTGCTGAGGCCGTGAATGACCTCACGGAACATCTGCGCCGGTACGTTTCACTGCTGCACGGGATCATGGAAAGTCGAGTCGCGGGAGACGAGTGCCCCGATGTCCTTTCCGAGATCATGACCTTTGGCGCACACGCCCCTTCGTCGGGACAGCTGCTCACCACTTTGGCGAGCTACGAGGAGGACCGCGAGTGGCGGGAGGACATTCTGGGTGCTGCGTCAGACTGGACTCGTAGGGTGCTGTCCGTCAACCTCAGGGTCCACCGGGCCGAGGTGGACGACCTGATCCAGGAGACGGACGGCCGGATTCTTCAAGACTGGGATGTCAGCAACCCCAAAGCCTACGATCACTACAAGCGTTTCGAGGACCTGCAGCTGCAGGGAAAGATCCACGAGGCCATATCGGAGCTAGAAAAGGCCGTCGAGTTGGACCCCTTGGACCCCGCGAACCAGTTCACCTTGGGGTCACTCAAGAGTTCCATAGGGGCGAGGAGCGGTAATGAGGCTCTGGTAAAGAAGCTTGCTGGATTGCGGTAAGCCTCGACCCGACCTGGAGCCTTCCTTGGACCGAGGTCGGGTTTATCCTTCTCCAGTCCGGTCGAGCACCAGATGCAGTTGAGCACCGGAAGAGCATCAGACCGGAATGCACTCCTTTGGACTCTCGTTACTATGGAGCCATGGCCGCAGCACTCAGGGAAACGGGACAGTTCGCCGGCTCACTGAGTGCCTTCGAGTCGTCCTTGGAGTTGCACCCCGGCGACCCGATCATAGCGACGGCAGCTGCGGAGGCAGCACTATTGGCCGGTAACAGGGCGAAATCCAACCGCTACGCCAAGATTGCCCGCCACCTAGGGGCGTCTGAGCAGTTGACTAGACGCTTGGAACTGATGGAGACCATGAGAACAGAAATGACGTGGGGGCCCCAGCACGACCGAGAGGTGTCCGCGTCTAGAGCTTCTATCCATTCGGGCGTTAACATAGTCAACATGTACCTTCACCGGGCACGGGACTGCTTCGTGGAGGGCCAGGACGTTGAGGCGATTGCGGCCTTGGATTCAGTCCTGAGACTCGAAGCGGACAACGTCCCTGCCTACCTTCTCCGGGGGATAACCTACGGCTACATGAAGCGGTATGACGAGGCGATCTCGGATATGACGCAAGTCATTCGTCTCGAGCCGGACAGTGCTATGGCCCACTACCATCGGGGTATGGCCTATGGGGATCAGGATGATCTCGACTCGGCGATTGCCGACTTGGACGAGGCCATACGTCTGGGCTTGAACGATGCGGGTGTCTACCGAGCGCGGGGTGATTGCCATTGCTATAGAGGAGAAATACGACACCGCGATTGCCGACTACGACCTAGCCCTGCAGGTCGACCCAGAGAACGCCCTATCCCATCGTGGCCGTGGGGCGGCCTCTCGGATGAAGAGGGACCCTGTCCCATGCTCGCCGGAGTCGCGAGCTTGGCGGCGTTGGCCTGCGTTCAGACCACGATGAGGAGTCGGCAGTGGTCGCTTGCGCCCCCCTCTTCGACGCCGTTCATGGCTCGCACACGTCCATGCAGATCGTAAGTTCCGCAGTGGACGCGGCAGTCCCAATCCGCAGCTGGGTTCGGTAACCGTGACGGTGGTCTGGTGCGCCAAAGCGCGTCCGCTAATCGATCATCTCGGCCAGTCTCGGTCCGAATACGCTCTTGAACTTGAGGAGGCGGTCTACCATCCACTCTCGAATCTCCTCGAGGGTTTCCGGGTCGTCATCTATGCTGCCTTCACGGTCGACGGCTATTCGGCACCTCCTGCGATGCTCTAGAGGCTCCCATTCGAGAGCCTCTCCCAACTCGGATTCGATGCCTTCCTTGTGCTCAGACAATTGGTTAAGGAGGTTTATGTTCCACTCCCTATCACCGCTATCAATGCGCAGCTCGACCCTGGCCTTATCAGCCGAGCGAAAACGCGGTTGGTATATGACACGCTGTCCATATCCGGCCGGGAAGCTACACCAAGCCAGCGGTTGCACTTTCTTTGCGTTGGTGAATCTGTGTTCATCCCTCATGGTGTCTAGCAGAGCTTGCCAAAACGCGCAGTATCTCTCGCCTCTTTCCGACGCGCCCCTGCCTGCTGCTTTGCCCTGTTTACGCCATTCATTGGGGGTAGCCGCCAGTTTGAAGTTGACCGCCGGGCGCGAGTTGTCGATTCTCCACAGTTCGACCTCGACGCCGAAGAACTCGGAGTCATCACCCGTGCGGCTGTTAAGAAGGTCCAAGGCCGCCCTGTGTTCCTCTCGGAACTGCTGAGCTATCCACACTATCACGTTGGCTTCGAATCATGCGGCGTAGGTAAGCAACTGTCCGAGATGGCTGTGGTCGGTTACGTCCAGCTGATTCTCGATGACAACAGGTCGACCACTTTCCGATTCGCGTGCGAGGATGTCCAGCGAGTAGCCACCAACCGAAGCTTCCTGTGTTTCCACCTCCAAGTCCATACCCAAGGCGGCGCCAAGTTCTCCTATATTCTCCGCTAGCCATGGCGTGAAGTCGCTTGCCTCGTTAGGCCACATTTCGCGTAGGTCCACCCGTTCGATTCTCGCCAAATTTGTCATCGCTGCCTCCTATCGGCACTCCCCTAGAAACGTCTTCCGATACCCCCGGCGACCGGGTATGCCCCTAACCTAAGTCCTCATACTCACTGTGCATACGCCGTTCACTATCGTCTAGTTGTGGTGTCGAGCATTCGGGGCTATTTTCGAGTCCGTCTAATGCCTCCTCCGACGACAATCTCTCGTCGCGCGGCAGGCTTCTTAGGTCGCTTGCTCTATTGGAACTCAACTCGTTCTCGGTACCCCTATCTCTGAAAGCCTCCCAGGACCGACCGGGGAGCAGGACTCGAATACGCGTGGTAGGAGGACTTGGCTTCTTTGCCACGAGCTTGAAGACGGCGTCCTACAGGGAGTTCAGGTAGGTCATAAGACCACCTTCACTGGCCGGGTCTGTCCGATACTCCACGACCGGCGGGATGCCTGTCGCGTGACGTAGATGGAGTAGTCCGTCGCAAACCGCAAGATGGTGGGGAGATACACCAGGTCGAGGCCCGTCTGCACCAGCCGGGGGTGGCAGACCAGCACGCCCACCCCTCCTTCACCTGATCCGCCGCCCAAACTTCGCGACGTTCGGGGGGAGCACCTCCTCCGCCTTGGCAACGAAGGCACGTCACTACGGCTAGTTGTGGAGACACAGAAAGACCGGTGTGAGGATTTCTGAATCGAGCCTAAGCCCTCTGAACTCAACATCCGTTTCTTCGAACCTGGGTCGGACCCACCAGGGGAAGTCTCGTTGCCACTAAAGGGTAGTACGGAGGTGTTCTCTTCAAAGGTGCCGACGGTAAGCAGTATCGATGGATGGCCAAATGAAGGATGGGCATGTCCAAGAGTAGCAGGGGACCGCTCTGGTTGTCGTAGTAGGTCACCGTGACCTTCAGTAATCTGCCTTGGTCCGCTGTAGTGGGGGTGTAAACACCCATTGGCAGCGAAGCAGTCGGGGTTGGGCGGATATGGCGTAGTTGCCGTCAATGGCGTGAACGTGCCGGTTGCGGTACCGGCCCTGGACAACTTCACTGAGATGATCTGCGCCACATCGTCGGGATCGTCTATGTGGACATCCACCTCGCGGTTCACCATAAGCGCGGATGGAGTCATCTTGATGGTTCCCGGGTCGTCTAGGTTGATGACTTCGATTCTCACGGAGACGGTGGAGTCGCTGGTTGGTTCGGTCTCCGCGGCGCCGGTGGCGTCCTCCCCGTCGGTCACGCTGACGGTGATCGAGTAGGATCTGTCTGACTCGTAGTCGATAGAGGTGCCACACTTGACGGTTATCTCGCCGGTACTCGCGCTCAAGGCAAACGTTCCACCGAATGCTGCGGCGTCGGTTCCGCCGACGGAGTAGGTGAGGGAGTCGCCATCGAGGTCACGGGCGGACGCTGTGCCCACGATGGTGTTCGAAGCGGCGTTTTCGTTCACCGAAAACGTGATGGAGTCTACGGTCCCGTCGCAGTCGGAGTCTGGGAAGGCTGGGGACGATATGATTGGGGTATCGCCGCTGGCATAGATAGCCATCCTCATGATGGAGCGTTTTCCGGGTCGGCTGGGATCTATCCATCTCTTGCCCAGACCTAGGAGATATTGGTCGCCAATTGCCCATCCGGCATGCGTATCGGAGTCCTCATCAGGCGATGCCACGGTGCTGAAAGTGAAGGCTCTGCCTGGCCATGAGTTTGTGACGACCACCCAGTAGATGGTGCTGGCGGCGAGCGCATAACCGGCAGACGTGAAATCCGCACTGGGCATAGGACCCTCACTGAGCGGCTTTGGCGGCTCAATAGTCGGACTTGTCAGCGAATGCACCCTCTTGCCGGGCTTGCCTCAGGCGTCGGTGTGTATTGTCATTTTGGGTGTTGCCCCACTCTTGCCGTTCATGCGCACCCGGACCTTTTCGAGTGTGGAGGCCGTGTCGCCAGTGCAGAATGCCTGCCCATAGGCCTGACCGCTGCCAACTGGTGTCTGTGTCGATTCCTCCTCCGCCAGGTTGCTGACCCTGACGGTTGCGGTCGACTGTGCTCCTGTCGAGGTTATGACGGACAACACAAACATGAGCGTTACGGCCATGGATAATGATAAGAGAACAGCTACACGGACCCGGTTACCCACGTTTGCTATCTTCATTCAGAGATCCCATTTTGTAGCCTTGATCTCTCCTGCAGCCCTGCAAGGTCTGCGAAAGCCCAGTTGCCTGTGAATTCAGTCACCTCTCGATGGGTGAGCAGGGGAGGAGAGTTGGCTTGGGGCTATCCCAACTCGAGCCAGCCACATGAATGAAGGTGGAGGACGCATCGCTTGCGGTTCCCCGGTGCATGGGGTGGCCGTCGAATTGCACCGAAGGCCGCCCCGGGGCACTCTCCGCGGGCTTGACTCCCGGAACCGTTCTATCCGCCCAGCCTCCTGATGGTCAGTTCAACCCGACTGGAAAGCTTCCTGCCGTCGCCAGTGCAGATGGCGCCCTCGGCGGTGCAGTCAGTGGTGGCATTCAGCGCTATGGTCACGTCGGCGTTGGAGTCCGGCTCCACGGTTATCTCCCACCGCACGTTCTTGCCCGCCTCCAGGCGGCTTGCGTTGCTCACCGAGCCCTCGGTTACCGTGAAGGCGTGGTTCTGAACCGTCGTGTAGCTGAAGCTGTCCACGGGCGCCTCGCTGAACCGCAGCTCGAAGGTGAACGCAGTGGCGCCGTCGTGGGACTCAGGCGCGTCGTGGATCGTGGCAGTCAAAGGCGGCTGTGTGACCGCCGCCGTCGCCGCACTGCTCACCGACTCCTCGTTGCCCGCATCGTCCGTGAAGGTGATGGTCACCTTAATGACCTTGCCCGCGTCGGCGTTCGTGACCGTGTAGGTGGAGGTCGTGGCCCCACTGATCTCAGTGTCGTCGGCCACCCACTGGTAGGTGAAGGATGCGTTGACGAGGCCGTCGGCATCGGAGATGCCCGACGTTGAGGCGATCAGGGTTCCGCCCACCTGCGCCGTGCTGCCGATGGTGGGAGCGCCGGTGGCCGCCGAATTTTCCGGAGGCCCCGGAACGACCAGCTCCAGGCCACCGGACAGCTTCCTGCCGTCGCCAGTGCAGATGGCGCCCTCTGCGGTGCAGTCGGTGGTGGCATTCAGCGCTATGGTCACGTCAGCGTTGGAGTCCGGCTCCACGGTTATCTCCCACCAGACGTTCTTGCCCGGCTCCAGCCGGCCCACGTTGCTCACCGAGCCCTCGGTTACCGTGAAGGCGTGGTTCTGCAACGTCGTGTAGCTTAAGCTATCGATGTTCTCACTTAACCGGAGCTCAAAGTTGAACGCGGTGCTCCCGTCGTGGGACTCAGGCGCGTCGCGGGTGGTGGCCGTCAAAGGCGGGTGCGTGACCGCCGTCGTCGCCGCGCTGGTCACCGACTCCTCGTTGCCCGCATCGTCCGTGAAGGACACCTGAACCTTGATGGTCTTGCCCACGTCTGCGGCAACCACGGTATAGCTGCTCCCCGTTGCGCCGCTGATCTCAGTGTCGGCAGCGAGCCACTGGTAGGTAAAGGATGCGTTGCTCAGGCCGTCGGCGTCGGATATGCCCGTCGTAGTCGCCGTGAGAGTCTCACCGGTCCGCGCCATGCCGTTGATGGTGGGAGCGCCGGTGGCCGCCGAGTTTTCCTGCACGTCCTCCTGGTCCGACCGCTGCAATGAGTTTGTCGAGCCCCCGGAGGGCGCGACTGCCGTCGTAGCGGCGCTGGTCAGGGTCTCGGCATTGCCCGCGTCGTCGGTGAAGGATACGGTCACCTTAACCGCCTTGCCTGCGTCTGCGGCAACCATGGTATAGCTGCTGCCCGTTGCGCTGCTGATCTCGGTGTCGTCGGCCCGCCACTGGTAGGTAAAGGTTGCGTTGGCCAGGCCGTCGGCATCGGATATTCCCGACGTAATCGCCGTGAGGGTCTCGGCCACCTGCGCCGTGCCGTTGATGGTGGGGGCGCCGGTGGCCGCCGAGTTTTCCTGCAGCACGGTCTGCTGCTGGGTCGAAGGCCCCGGACCGGAAACCGTGAACTCAAGGGCGCTGGACAGCTTCATGTTGCGCATGTTGCATATCGCGCCCTCGGCGGCGCAGTCGGTGGTGGCGGGCAGGGACACGGAAACGGCGGCGTCCCCGGACGGCGTGACGGTGATCTCCCACCGGACGTTCTTGCCCGGCTCAAGCCTCCGCACGTTGCTCACCGACCCCCCGGTCACCGTGAAGGCGTTGTTGTTCCGCAGCTTCGCGTAGCTGAAGCCCGATCCCGGCTCTTCGTTAAACTGCAGCTCGAAGGCGAACTCAGTGGCGCCGTCGTGGGACTCAGGCACGTTGTGGGTGCTGGCCGTAAACGACGAGTCCTGTGAGGCCACCGTTGCCGTGGGCGCGCTGGTGAGCGATTCTTCGTACCTCACTTCGTCAGCGAAGCTCACCTTCACCTTTATGGTCTTGCCCTCGTCATCGGCGCCGAGAGTGTAGGTGGCGCCTGTCTCATCCTGGATGTCCGTGTCATCCGTCCCGTCGTTTACGATCCACTGGTACGCAAGCGTAGAGGCGACAATGACGTCAGTGTCCCTGATGGCGGAAGTATCTGCGGATAGTGTCTGCCCCACCTGCACCGCGCCCGTTATGCCAGGGCTGCCGGTGGCCGGGTTGTTGGGCGGGCGCGGCGCCCATATGGGTTGGCTGGTCCGCGACTCACGGTTGCCCAGATTATCGACAAAGGATGCCCGCACCTTGATGCCCCTGCCCAAATCGGCCCTCGTGGGCACGTAGGTCCAGCCTGTGGCATTTTGAATGTTCTCCTCGGCTAGGGTGTCCGGGTCAACGCGCAGCCACTGGAAGCTGACTCCGCTGTTCATGCCGTCAGGGTCCCGTACGGTGTTCCGTGTCACCCAAATCCCCAACCAGCCGACCCACTGGTACCCCGGGGGCGGGGCACCGATTATACGAGGCTCTCCCGTTGCCGGCCTGTTCACCCGCTGGCTTTGGACGATCAGGCCTTCCGCGTTTGCTACGAGGGTGGTTAATGTCCTAGTCGCCTCTCTGCGGCACCGGTCGTCGAAGCTGGACACCTCGCCGCACGTGCGTTCGGCGTAGAATATGGTGACCTTCAGGTATTTGCCTTGGTCCGCTGCCGTGGGGGTGTAGGTGGGGTTGGCCATGTAGCCGGGATCGATGGGTATGTCGATGAACGGGGCGTCAGCGTTAGCGGCCCTGGCCCACTGTACTGTGTAGATCAGCACACTGCTGTCGGGATCGGATACGGTGGCTGTCAGCGCGCTGCCCACCCTGGGCGCGGTCGTTGAAAATGTGATGATTCCCGGCTCGTCGACGTTGTTGACGTTGATTCTCACGGAGGTGGTGTCGTCGATCGTTGCTTCAGTCTCCGCGACGCCGGGGGCGTCCTCCCCGTCGGTCACGCTGACGGTGATCGAGTAAGACACTTGTGAGCTCTCGTAGTCGATTTCAGAGCTTGACTTGACGGTGATCTCGCCAGTGCTCGCGTCCAAGTTAAACGCGTTGTTGAATGCCGCAACGTCGGTTCCGCTGACGGAGTACGTCATAGAGTCGCCATCGGCGTCGCCGGCGACCGCAACGCCGACGATGGTGTCCGGGGCGGACATTTCGTCCACTGAGAACTCGTAGGGGCCTACGGTCCCGTCACAGTCGGTGTCAATAAAGGCCGGGGTCGAAATGGAAGGGAGATCGCCGTTGGCATGGATCGCCATCTTCATGACCAAGCCTTCGTGGTTGTCATCAGTCCAACCAAAGCCTGCGTAATACATATATTGGTCGCCGATTGCCCAGCCTAACTGCGTCTCCGTGTCCTCAGAGGGAGATGGTGTGGGGAGGAATCCAATGTGGCCGGAGCTGGTTGGCCGGTGGATCACCACCGCGTAGGTGGTGTTGGCGGCCAGTTCATAACCGCTGCTCGTGAAGTCCTCGGCGGTGTCCATGGAATCGTCGATAACCGGGCTGGTCAGGGTATGCAGCACCTCGCCAGGCTTTCCCCACGCATCGGTGGAGCGTATGGTCACGACGGGCGCCGGATCATATCGGTAGAACATATCGGTCGGATCGGTTTCGTTGGACAGCGTGTACAGACGCACCTTGTCCAGGGTAGTAGCGACGTTGCCGGTGCAGAATGACTGCGCGTAGTGCTGCTCGTCGCCCATGGTAGTACGGAGGACTGATGACGGCTGGTCTAGGTTGCTGACCCTGACGCTTCCGGTCGACTGCGACAGCGCGGGGGTGGCGTGATTCATCAGGAGCATGAGCGCTACGACCATGGCCAGTGTCAGCAGAACACCTGCACTAACCCGGCTAGGCATGCTTGCAGTATCCATCCGGAACTCCTTTGCTGTACCTTTAATTTTCGCCTGCAGCCCTGGGCGCGGTGCGGGAAAGGCCAACTGCGTGTGGAAGCCGGTCACGTAAGGCGTTTGTGAGGGGCGCCCAAGTCTTACATTCCCCCTCAGCGCTGCGATAGGTGAACATGAACCAATGTCCCTTTCTCTTTTGCTCGCTTACGAGACAACACTTTGCCTAGTCCTATTGGTACATTCTGCTCTCGTAACCCCTCAGCTTTTGAGGTAATTTGTCAGTGGTATAGCCACCACCATTGAGCGGTTACGGAAGGATGCATGCAATCTGGGATGCCGCAGCTTGTTCAAGTCCGTGACCTTGGACTGAGAGCCTGGGCTTGGTGACGGCTGTCAAAGAAGCCTTAACGAAGCGGCTTTCATCAGCCATCAGGGCCGACCCGGATGTCATCCTGTATGCTGCACGCGTCTCGGTCTGGGGTCGCTGGCTCATCTGGCTTGTCTCTGTGTTCAATCTGACCTATCGGCCAGCCGACTGGTACCCTTCGGAGATCGGGCACGCGTTCCTGCACGTGCCTCTTGTGACGCTCAATGGCCTTGTGCACTTCCGGCTGCTGACGAACAGGCCGGTGACATGGCGCTGGATGCTTGTCCTCAGCGCCATGGACATTGTCCTGATCACGGCGGACATCGTTATCGGCGACGGGTTCAAGAGCTTCACCTTCCTCGCTTACTATCCGGCCCTGGCCCTGTTTGCCGCAGTCTTTACGCCCTTTTGGCTCGGGCTGGCTTGGACGACGATGGCCGCCGTTGCCTACTCCATCGTGAGCCTGAGTGTGGGCTCCGGCCTCGACCTCGATGGGGGTGATCTGAGGGTGCTGGTGGGGAGGTTGGCGGCAATGTACGTCATGGTGTTGGGCATCAGCCTCATAACACGGTTCGAACGCATCAAGAGGAAGACGGCGGTTGAAGGAGAGCGAAGGATGCAGCAGGAACGCATCGAACTTTCCCAGAAAATTCACGACACAGCTGCGCAGACGTCCTATATGATCGGCATGGGGATACACAGGGCCATGAAGCTGGCTGACGAGTCGAACAAGGAGCTGGTCGCTGCCTTGGATGCGACCGCCAAGCTGACGCAGTCGGCCATGTGGGAACTGCGACACCCCATAGACGAGGGCCTCATCTTCGAGGACAGAGAGTTGGGACGAGTCCTATGGTCGCACTGTGCGACGTTTAAGAAGATCACATCCGTGCCCGCCCAGTTGACTCAGTCGGGCACCGAGCCGCCTCTCGCCACGGAGACGCGAGCCCGTCTATTGTCCATAGCGCACAATGCGTTAACCAACGCGTTCCTGCACGCCCGGCCCGGTAGGGTCGAGGTGAGGCTGGACTTCGAGGCCGGCCAGGTCAGGCTGTCAGTCTCAGACGACGGTGTGGGCC
Organism: Dehalococcoidia bacterium; assembly: GCA_965263155.1. Classification (GTDB taxonomy): domain Bacteria; phylum Chloroflexota; class Dehalococcoidia; order Lucifugimonadales; family JAAXIE01; genus JAAXIE01. The sequence continues at coordinate 2,652,561 of OZ253586.1, read as the reverse complement.
TCCCCGACGAATACGCCGAACGTGGCCGCGGAATCAACGGAATGAGGGCGGACGCTGAGAAGATGGGGGGAATGCTCAGGGTGGAAAGCAGTCAAGGGGGAGGCGGAACCACCATCACCTGCGTGGTTCCGCATGAAACCGATCAGAGAGGAGGCTGATGTGTCTTCAGCACACCGGACAAGGGTGATGGTGGTGGACGACCACCCCGTAATGAGGGACGGGCTGAGGGATGCGCTGGAAGCATCGGGCCGCTTCGAGGTGGTGGGACTGGCTGGAGATGGCGAGGAGGCGGTGAGGACCGTCGAGGGCCTGCGGCCGGAGGTGATCGTCATGGATGTGATGATGCCGGTCAAGGACGGCATCGAGGCCTGCCGGGAAATCATGGAACTCCTGCCCGACACGCGGGTGCTGATGCTGACGGCTTCGGCTGAGGAGGATGCGGTGATAGAGGCGGTCGCTGCCGGGGCAACGGGTTACCTTCAGAAGTACTCACCACCAGAGGAACTGGTGGAAGCCGTTCTTGATGTGGCCAAAGGCCGGTTGCGAATACCTGAAGAGGCGGTGAGAGAGGTCTTCGCCATGGTCCGTGGCGTTCGTGAGCTCACCGCCCGTCAGGGTTTGGACGATCTTACTGCACTGGAACGGGAGACCCTGACGCTGTTCGCCAGCGGCACATCGTACGCCGACATCGCCAAGGCTAGAGGCAACAGCACTGTGACCGTCCGGAACACCCTCTACCGCATACAGGACAAGCTGGGAGTACAGACGAAACAGGAACTCGTGATCTGGGCTGTGCGGAACGGCCTGATGGACGATGTGGTGGTGGGCCGTTGACCCCGGCCGCGACGGCTATGTGTGACTCCCCGCGTTCTCCGACACAATACACATCACAGGAGGCCTCACAATGACCACAAGCAGTTTTCCTACGAGCGTCCACCCATCCATCCAGTACTACGTCTATCGCCTCATCGACCCCCGCAACGGCGAGACTTTCTACGTCGGCAAGGGCAAAGGGGACCGCGTCTTTAGCCATGCTAGAGGCATCGCATTCATCCCGGAGAGCGACGAGGACGGCAACACCGAGGACGAAGCCGACCTGAAGATACAGCGCATCAACGCGATAAAGGCTGCGGGTCTTGAGGTAGGCCATCTGGTGCACCGTCACGGCCTTGACGAGGCCACTGCCAAAGAGGTGGAGGCTGCACTCATAGACGCCTATCCGGGCCTTACCAATCAGGTGGTCGGCATCGACTCGGACCGGGGATGCAAACATGTCTATGAGATCATCAAGCAGTACGGGGCTGAGGAGTTCACCGTTGATGAACCTCTGGTCATCATCTCCTGCTATAAGACCATCGAGGAAGGGCTCGATCCCTATGACGCTGCCCGCCATGCTTGGCACCTCAACCTAGAGAAAGTCCAAGGCAGGCTCGTGCTGGCCAACAACCGAGGCATCATAGCCGGTGCTTTCCGCCCCGACAGCAAAGGTTGGGTACCGGCGACCAGTGAGAACTTCCCTTCCTGGGGACCACCACTTCCAAAGCGGTATGGCTTCCATGGCACGCCCGCCGAAGCTGAGGTTTGGAACAAGTACGTTGGGAAGGCGGTTCCGGCAAAGTACAAGCCCAAGGGAGCGGTCCGCTACTGCGACCCTGACGCTGAGCGCAGCTCCGCGAGCTCACGGTTCAGCGATAATCCTTTCCGGCACCCGGACGCCACGCCTGAGCAACTGGAGTGGATTCGCAAGCGGAATGAGGCGACCCGCATCTTTCGGGAGACCGGTGATCGGACTATGGCGGTGGAGATCGGCCTGTTCGCCCCTGACCCGCCGGGCAGCAGGTCGGATGGACCGGCTGATGAACCCCCACCTCCAGGAGACTAAGAGTGTGGCCGGCGAGACCTGCGCCATGGCTGGGAGACGGCGGACCAAGAAGCAGCGATGCCTACGGCGGAATCCCTGGCCTTAGTTGACCGACCATCGCGGCTCGACATGACGGACGGGCAGGTACACCACGGAGCCCTGGTGCATTCATGACCCCGTCACGACGGCGGGTGCCCTACAATGCGTAGACCAACAGACGGGAATGGGAAAGGTGACCTTCGTGGCGGCATGTCCGGGTGCCCTGACCCGCGATGCGGTGCACGTTTCGCCCGCACGGTGGCACGCCCAGCCGTCAGGCAGGAGTGGCGCTGACCGGTGTCCTCACCCTTTTGTGATGGTTAGCGGGTGGTCGTCAAGGCGTGAGCCGAGCCTTTAGACAAATCCAGAAGATTGGTAGAAAGAAAGCCTGGGATTCTCGCGGCATTATAATTCGACAGACGTGAACTTAGAACAATACGTCGTAGTCATGCCGTCCGTAGGCCATGAGACAAGTCGATAGGGAGGAGTGTCGGAACCGAGAAGGTATACGAGGGTGCATGGTACTCCCGCCTAGTTCAAGCAACAGGGACTGGGTCGACCGCCAGCACACCGTCTCCCACAGGAGCCGTCAATGTCGGCGGCTTCGGGGACCTCCAGAGGCGGGCGCCGTAGCAAGGACACCAGCGCGACTTCTCTCTTAGAGCCTCCCAAGTTCGGATGCGACGTCGACATGTGTAAGATCCTACGCGACACACCTCTCCTAGGGGAAGCCACAGAGTGGCTTCCGTGTCCCACGACCAAATGAATCGACGTCCCCTGCTCAGTCCGTCGTCCTCCAAAGGCCCCGGATTGGGACAACACAAGACATCGAGGCATTTGGAATGAATGCCCCATCTACCGAGAGGAGCACAACTCATGATGTTTCACTGTCTCCCACCAGACTCTCGATATGAGTGGGATAACCTCCGAGGTTTCGTGGCTCAATATAATGAGCGGTACGGGAAGAAGTACAATTTGTCGGCGTGCCCTGAGAAAGTGAACAGGAATACAAAGGAACCTGAAGTGGCTCTAGAGGCGATTGGTGAATCACCTATCGTCATCGAGCGTAAGTCAATCGTATGGCCGCCTGGCAAGACATATATGGCCGATCATCATAAGTCCCACCAGCTTCTTGAAGATTTTGTGAGACGATTTTCTCAGAGAGCTAATCCATTCACTGGATCGGCATATCAACTGTCCGTATCTGCTATGGACCTAGAAGGCAAAAGGAAGGAGCAAGTTGCAAGCATTGCGGAGCAGATAGCTGATGTGGCTTTGTCGAATCCAGTTGAAGCCCAGTCTCGCCGTGGCGTTGGGGGACGGGAGCCGATTCCTTGGCGTTTCCGACTCCTGTCGCCCGAAGAAAGTGATTCTAATACTGGTATTGGCATAGACGTGCTGGTGCGAGATTTCGGTGAACCGTGGGAGAGTCCCCAACAATTAGGAGAGGAACGTTTGGGCTATTCTGAGGAGTTTGGACGTTGTGCAGAAGAGGCGGCTGAAAATTCGTCCGGTATCCAGATCATCGGAAACTGTTTTTGGTTCAGCTCTTTGGAGAGGTCTCAGTTGATCTGGGAGATGAAGAGCTAACCGAAATAGTAAGGTCGGCCCACTTGCCGGAAACCATCGACGAGGTATGGGTCGCGCGAATGGAATGGGTCGACCTCGACGAGTTCGAGATCGCCTGGGATCATGTCCGGTAGGCGACCTACAGAGCTTAGGAGCCCTGCCGGCCAATAGGAGATGATCCTGCCGGTGGATATCATCTGTGGTTGAGGCAGGGGCGAAACTCGGTGAGGTCGCTGGCAGCGGACCTGACAAGCGCGGGCGGGCAATTACGAAAACAGACGCTAGAGTTACAAGGAGAATGCTTCATTGGAGTTACGGCCCCAGCCCAGGTAAAGAGCACGACGGACTTTCCTTTAACGAAGAGTTTGTGCGCCACGTGAACGAAGGGCGCATGACCGAAGTTGGTACTCCTCCGCGCCTGAGGGGACTATTCGTCATAGGCTACCTTATAAAAAGCACTGGCGAAGTACAGCCGATCAGGGTTGGCCACGGGCCCCTCCTGGACAGGCTGGCTGTTCTACTGCAATCCACCCGAGAGCAATACCCTAACGTGGATCTCGTGGCGACATGCACCTCTAGCTTAGCCGAAGCCAACTTCGATGACGCAGTGGACTGCCTTATCAACAAGCTCCGACCCATTGAGCAACCTGAGAAGCGGCCCGATAAGGGCCTTCCATACAACGCCCCACGAAACTGGAGAACCGCGTAACCGCGCCCCCAACCAGCGCAGGTGCAGGGGTGACCGTGGCTGTGCGTCGCGGGTTGCTTATGCTCGTGCTCAGTATCTTCCTCGTGGGCTGTGGAGGCGTTGAGAGCCAGCCTGGCACGACCCGACCTACACCACCACTCGAAGTATCTCCCACTTCACTCCCAACTTTGGGCATTGGCCGGCAAACCCTAGAGCACACCTTCGAGGGCATCGGGTTCCCGTCCTTCATGGGCCATGGTGCGGCCGAGCTAGTATCCAGCAGCCTGCCGAACAGGATGGGAGGGCTCTTTATTGTGGAGATATACGGGCCAGCTCAAGATGTTGAAGCCGTGGAGATGTGGATGCCCCTGTCAACTGACATGTCAGTTGGCTCGGCAGCATTATTGACCTTGCTGGACATAGTATCACCCGATTGGGCGGAACGTGATTCGTGGCTCGACAGAGCAATTGGAGACTTGGAGCAGCAGGACGAAGTGGTGGAAAGCATGGGGACAGGCTCTACACTCTGCGGTCCGTCGCGTTCCCAAAGTCACTGTTCTTCAGTGTTGAAGGCGTTCAGGAAGAAGGGGCGCCGTCGAGCCAGTAGTGTCTCCGGGGTTCGGAACTTCTTGGACGGATGTCTACCAAGCGTCTGATAGTAATGGAGGACTTCAATCAAACGACAGGGCCAGGCAGCCGCGCACGTCTTGAACTCCGGTTGCCACTTCGGAAAGCCTTTCCGCCGAGTATGACAATCGCCACTGCAACACTTGCCTTCCAAGAACGCAGAAGCATCGACCACATTGCACTCAGTGAGCATTTGGCAGTTGGTCCTCCCATTGCGCCTTGCGTTCCAACCTGCGACCAGCCTCAGTCCGTGAACCGAACCAGGGAATACATATCCCGATGACGGCGACCTCGCCCACTGACGTCTGTGTGACGCCGGACACGAACCGCCGGGCGGCATAAAATCGGTTCCAACGTCATCAACCTGATCCCAAGGATCCCTCGACCATAGCACGACCGTCCGCCGACCTCCTTGAGTGTGTACCCGTAATCCGGCCGCGAGGAGATCGTGTGCCCACGTTGAGATGGCAGCCCCACATGAGTCTCGGTGAGACACACAATCTCAGGAGCGTGCCGATCAATGCGCCTGGAGATTTCAGGAGTTTGCCACGAGTTGGGCGTAGCCCACTGAACATTCTAGGTGAGCACACTCAGTGACATGGGCTCATCGTCCACCCCTGAGAATGGGGAGTGAACCTCTCGGCGCGCACACATAGTCCAAGACTCGGCTGGAAGGTGTCCCCCTAGTCTCCGGAGTACTGGACAGCCCGTCTTATCTTATGCGTGTGGGCCGGTCGCGAACTGGGTCAGGGCATGGGATTCTTGCGTGGCCTCCCGCCACGCCTTTTGGGAGCGTCCTCCCAGAAATAGATGTCGGTGCCGACGCGTCTTATCTGTATGCTTTTCCCTGATACTCTCGCGGCCGAACCCAGGCGACGGCGCACGGTAGCGACGGTTTCCCCATCTGAAAGTGTGAGTCTACCGGCCTCGTTGGCGCGCAGACGTCCTATATACCCGGCATACTCCTGCGCTATTTGGGACCCCTTCCCGGTGGCAGTTGCGGACATCATGGCCTCTCCGATGGGCACGACCTCAAACTCAGGCATTTCAGCATTCCTTAGGGTGCAGTGTCGTCGGATTATACCAGTCGACGACGAAGACAATTGTGTTTCTGCGATGAGGGCATGTTGAATGGCGGCGAAGACGAGATCCCTATCTTAAAAGGGCGAGCATCAGAAAGATCTCGGAGGACTTCTATTGTGGTCGGAGAGACATTCTACTGGGCTTCTGTGATGGCCGGGGCGTGGAGCAGATTCAGCCATGACTGGACGGTGGTAGGCGGCCTGCTTCTCTCGTCCCATATTGGATCGTCGGTGGCGATATCTACAGGTTGATGCTTGGCTCCACGCCTGACCAGGGTCCGCCTTCATCTGCTCACGGACCACGTCATCACCGCCTCCGTCTCGGGCGTAGAAAAGTAAGAGAAGCTGTGAGCAGCACGATGTCATGACGGCGAACTGAAGCGGCGCCGACCTGAGTGACGCTCGTTGCAAGGCCTCCCACTCTGGATCAGGCGTACTACCGCTTGGGCGGGCCGATGCTCCTATAGCGTTGAACCATCTAGAGGCTGCTCTCACCTCGAAGCCAACTAGTTCATATTCATCCTGGTCGTGCGAGGCTTGAGCGAAATAGCCCACCAATGGGCCGTTCTCCGTGACGTGAGTTGGTGTTTCGAGGCCCCGTGATGGGTCCCTGAGACTCAGAACGTCGGTTGCAGCGTCGTAGTGAGGTTCCCGCAAGAGAAGCATCCGGTTGGAGATTCCCAGATAAACGACCCTGTAGTCTGCAGAGAGGCCCACCGCTCCTTCGCTGACATCGTCGAGCAGAAACCTGTGCTGGCTCCGCTCCCCAGTACCGAGGGTCAACAATTCTTGGTCCGGGTCATACGGCGCATGCAACTCCATTCCCTCAGCAACCAGCTTCTGTATGCCTCCCGTCTCCAGTCCCAAATCTGCGAGGAGCACAGGCAGAACGACATTCTCATCGGCAAGGTTGTCTCTGTAGAACGCCCATGCGTGGGGAAGCAACGCCCTAAAAGGCGAGGGCGCGGGCGTGCAGGTGGTCAGCGGTTGCCGTCGGGACATCGGAACGTAGGCACCCAACAAGTTCTGGGGCAAGTGGCGGTTTTTGGAGCAAAAGCCTCGCCCTAGGTCAGGCGGGCGGTTTCAATGACCGAATATGTTACTCGTCATCCTCTAGGTCAAAGATTGTCTTTAGAACCCATCTTGCTGCATATAGAACTATTGCATAGGCCAGCGCATAGTCGAAGGGGCCTACAATGTTCTTGGTCAAATACGGGACCTGTGGGAAGTCTAAGATTATCTTCCCAATCGTTTCTATAATGGCAATTCCCAAGAATATCGACCCTAGGATGGTCATCCAGGTGCATAACTGTCGCATGAGAAAAACCTCCTCGCCAAGATGGGGGTGATCCGCAGATCCCTGCCCGTCAGCATGCCGGGTTTGGAACTGGTGCAGCCCTTGGATTCGGTCTCTCCAGAGTTTGACCGAGTCCCCGACGGGTCCCACACTGTTCTTGGCCGAGGCCACATTGATCATGCAGGCTTGCTCGGCTACCGGGTCGGCTGCCCGGTAGAGAGTGGTCATGGGGAGAGCAAACCCTGTGCGACCTGTGCCATCTTTTCCTCGATGTGGGCTCTCCCCTCCTCGCTTATCGAGTAATAGTCGTAAGGGGAAACGAAGAAAAAGGATGTCGGGTTCAGGGATAGATTCTCGACCAGCTCGGGAATTCCATCTGTGGGTCTTTTGCCAAGACCTGTGCCAGTTGGTGTGTGAAATCCCTTAGCTTGGGGGCCTGTTCTTGGAGGTGTTCGTCTGCGGCCCCGTCCCCAAGGGGACTCTTCCGAGAAGTCACGATAACGTTGCAAAGATGGTCCTCGGACTCTCTAGCGGCACTGGGCAATATTGAGGCAGTCACTGGAAGTCCGTCTGGCGCGTGGACAACCGAACTCACCGCCAGCCGAATCTGCGTCATGGAGGTAGCCTGCCAAGATAGAATCGACGGCCCATCGTTGGCGGAGTACATGGTCTGCCAGGCCTTTAGCTCGTCTCGGAGAATGTCTGCCCTCTCATGCGTGATCCTCATGGAACGGTCCAAGATTCCCAGATGGTTCTTCGTGACAACACTCCGTTGCCTTCTTACACGGCGAGGGTATGTCGCCTCATCACGTCGGTGATGTAAGCCAATGCACCTTCCGTGAGAGCGGTTGCCCCTGCAATCCCCCGGAAGGCGAGAAGGAACTGATGCTCGTGTAGTTGCGGGTCGAAAGTAACCGGAGCGTCAATTTGCTTGAACACTCGGTCATCGTGGCCGTGGCAAGCGAACCGAGGCGTACACGGATAGGAGTTCACCCCGATCGGCTCCGGCTGAAGGGAGCGAAGCTCTGGAAGTATTCTCGTGGTGACGTTCCATACGGCGTGGAGGATAGCGTGGCTAATCTGACGGCCATTGAAAGGCCAAGCCAGTATACGGCCGTTACTTGCGATGAGTTCCAAGAACTGCCTGCCAACCACATGGCAGTTGGACATTTCGCCACTCTCTTGGAACCCATCACCACCTAGGCTGGGGACCATGCAAGGTCCGGAGTGTGACGTGTATACTCCTTGGTCTACTCCTAGGCACAAATCGCGAATACCTGGCTTCTTCTCATTTGGAATCGTAAACCGAAGTGAAGCCGGTTCCGTTGCATCGCTCTCCTTAGTGTGGGGGGCGAATAGCACCATCGCCCGTGACGCTGATATTCCTCTGGCGAACATAACCCGGCCGACCTCTCAGTAAGTTCACGTCTCACGAAGCCACGTCTCCGCCATTACGGGTCCTCTACCTAGCACCATCCGTAGGAGTTAGCTGGTGGCTCCTCCGTGGTCTCGACGGCCATAGAAACGTTCTCTCCTGCCTGGAACAAGTCCCGCAGGAGCCCGGCGGCTCCACACAGAACTACGTGAGACACCACTCCGTCACAATCACTGTAGACCCTGACGGCCTGACGCGGGGCGATGTCGGCATCATAAGGACTTATGGTCTCGATCGCCGTCCCCTCCAGTGTCAGGATGTCATGGTCGGCGTCGTAACCAATTCCCAGTGTGGTCCTGCTCTCGAGCGGCGATATGCCCTCCACCACGACTTCATCAGGCCGGTGCCGGCCCCACATGCTGGACCTTTCCCGCAGGTGGGTCTCGTTTACGAACCCGTGCTCCATCGTAGTTCCCATGGGGTAGGTTGCGCCGGTCAGATTGCAGACAAGGGTCTGGTCACATCTGTCTTCAATGGTGTAGGACTCCATGGGGCATTGGCGCAGCGCCTCCACGTCAGCTACCAACTCCTTGGCCCGCGCTATCTCGCCCCGTATCTCCGAGGTGTACTTCTCGATCTCGAAGAAGTTGATAGCCGCCCCTCGGCCCCCATGAGACGAGGCGTCAGTTCCGGCAGTTCGTATTCCTTTTCAAGGTAACGGCCTATGTCGAAAAACTCGTGCTCATGATTCCATCCCCATTACTCCGCAATGGCTGAGAGCCCATGGACGATGGCTGCCCAGGCCCGCCACGAGGCGCGCCGCCGCTCCCTTGCCTCGAGTTCGCGCTCGGCCTCGCCTAGTAGCCGGAGGCTCATAGCCCGGTGCTCGTCGGGTCCCAGCACCTCATGTGGATCGAAGAACTCTTTGGATATGTCCATTGGGATGCTCCTCGGTGGCTGGTCCATGATGTATGGCGTCGCGCCCAGTGGGGACAGTGGCACGGTGTTGGGCTCGTTCCGCTAGTGCCAGTGGTTGCTCAACCTGCTCTGGCTCTCACCCGCTCCTAAGTCCGCCTTTCACCGCGTGTTATAATGATACGCAGATATATGCTTATACAGCAACCATCATGCGGAGATGCACATGCTCCGCTTATCACCAGAGCCCACCCGTGAAGAAAGAGAGGGTTCCATCCGCTCTTATCCTCGTGGGCCAGCTATGAGCACCGCCCTAGCTTCCTCACGGCGCAGTCCGTTCCATGGTTGGACTGATCATGTCTTTGCCGAGCCATGGAATGATGGGCTGGGTTCTGACCGACTGGACTCCCTTCCGGCCAGCTCTGAGCTAGGAGTTGATGTTGGCCTGGTCGAAGGGAACGAGCGCTTGACACTTCAAATATACTGATCACTGCTTCTGGACAAGGCGATCGCTCCAACACGGTTTTCACGACAGGGGGCCCAACATGCCCTCTCGGGGCGGTGTGGAACGGGTAGCTTTGTCCAGAGGCAGCCTTAGGCCACCCTGTCTCCGGGAGGGCACCTTTGCGTTTACCTCTGTTGCTGATATTCGTCGTCTCGGTGGCGTCAGCCTGCCAAGGGTCGAGCACTCCTGAAACTCGAGACGACAGCCACATCGCCGCCGGCATCACCGACTTCCACCGACAAGCCCATACCCGCAGTTGCGGCGGCGACGCCATCACCAACGCCCGACCCCGTCTCGGACATCCATACTCACACAGGAGGGATATGCTGTGGTCGGAGTCGTGAGCTGGAGCATCGCCAACATGCACGACGCGTGGTGGGAACTGCTTGAGAAGGACGCCGGTGTGGTCCTGCTGGAGGGAATGAGCACCATTCCGCAGGAGTTGCGTGACAGGGTTGAAGTGTCCCCCCGTCCCCCATACGCCATGGCTCAGCCATGGCCCAATCACCGGCTATCCATGCCGTTGATGTGGTACGCAAGCGATCAGCGGTCAACGAGCAACTTCCAGCCGACCCCAACCCCAAGGTGAACTACGTGGTCACGCCGCTTAGCCAAACCGACAGAGGTGAGACGGCGGCACTGGTACTGCGCACCACCACGCGTGGGGCACATCGGAGGCACCCGCTGTGGGCCTGGTATGGATGCTTGCTGGCGGATACTGGTGCCCCGTACCAAGGCTGCGGGGCGAGCTATCCCTTTGACCCACACGTGTTGGAGGTAGACCACATCAATCCTTGATCGCAGGGCGGGACGGATGCCTCTGAGAGCCTCACCCTGCTTTGCCCTCCCGGTAACAGGGAGAATCGCGACCTCTACACGTTGTTCGGACCGCATGCCGTCAACCTCATGGCAGGGAATATGAAGAACGGGGCTAACCTTCGGGTGGCGCGAGCGTCTGGGCAACGGACCGGGCGCAGGCGGAGACTGTAAACCCATGGAGGGCAAGATGAAACAGGTGGTCATTCTACTTCTACTCTCTCTCCTTACCATCGGTGCTGCCTGCGCGACGGGGCAGACGCCTATGCCCGCGTCTCCGCCTACCCCAGCCCCAGCTGCCACTCCTGAAATGACACCGACTCCCATGCCTACACCGGCGGCGACGGCCACACCAACTCCGACGCCCGCGCCTACACCTACGGCAACGCGTACGCCCACCCCTTCGCCCAGGCCCACACCCACGCCCACGACACCCACGCCCATGCCGACGCCGACACCCACACCGACGCTGACGCCTACTCTCACGCCGACGCCCACAACCACACCCACACCGACACCGACGCCCACACCGACGACGCCAACAGGCAGTACGCTCAGCAACGGCAAGTGGCATGTCTGCGCCTTGGAGGCAGACGGAAAGCCTCTGTGTTGGGGCAATGACAGTGTAGGGCAAGCATCACCGCCAGAGGGCGAGCGGTTCGTTACCATCAGCCGCGGGGATGAGCACACATGCGCATTGAGGGAGGATGGGAGCCCGGTGTGCTGGGGAAACCCAGACTTCGGACAAACATCGGCACCACGTAGTGGGGACTTCGCTTATATCAGCAGCGGCACCCTGCACTCTTGCGCACTACATGATGACGGCAGACCTTATTGCTGGGGGTATGTCGGCGGCGTTATCGAGATTCCATTTCCACCTGAAGAACGGTTCGTATTCATCGACAGCGGCACGTACCATGTGTGTGCCCTGCGGTCCGACGGCAGTCCGGTATGTTGGGGAGGCAACGGTAACGGTCAAGCGTCACCGCCAAATGGCGAACAGTTCATCACCCTGAGCGGCGGCGACTGGCACACCTGCGGCCTCCGAAGCGATGGTACGCTCGTCTGCTGGGGCCATGAGCAAAAGCCACCTCGAGGAGAGCTCTTCGCGTCTATCAGCAGTGGCGCGCAGCACACCTGCGCACTACGCGCCGATGGCAGTGCGGTCTGCTGGGGAGGGGACAATACGTGGGGGCAGACATCGGCACCGGAGGACGAACAGTTTGTGACAATTAGCAGCGGCTACGAACACACCTGCGCTTTGAGGGACGATGGGAGCGTCTTCTGCTGGGGGCGTATCGACCCGCCTCCTCCCAACCTTGCTGTCGCTCCCAGTTCCGGCGTAGTCAGCATACCCCCGCCCACGCCCACACCGGCACCCACGCCCGTACCCACTTCAGTGGCACCACGAGGACACTGCTCTGCTTACGACCCAACGATTGACTGGCTGGAAGCCCCCTATGTCCGCTACTCCATTTGCTACACCGAGGAGTATGCCTCCGACGTGGCATTTGTGAAGCGCTGGATCGACCACGCCAGAACGGAGTTGTTCGAAAATACAAAGTGGACCAGTTGCGCAACGGACAGACCAAGCTTGACCTCAGCATCATGCTGCTTCCTGAGCCGAATGATGATGCCGGCGTAGGTCTTACGCGATTCCGGTGCTGCTACAACGCATCAGGCGAGCTCTCCGACACCGGAAGCATTGCAAATATCCCATACCTGACGCCTTCGCACCCCGATTGGAGCGCCTACCAGACTTTGGGAAAGTTGGGGCTTCCTCATGACGACACCCACGCGAAGAACCTTGTGCATGAGTTCACCCGTGCGGTGCAACATTCCATCTGGGGTTTCTGGACGGATGTGCCTGAGTGGGTCAGAGAAGGGCTTGCGGAGTATGAAGGCCTGTTCAATGCGACGGAGCACAACCGCACAGTCGGGTTGAGCTACCTAATACGCTATGTTCATGACCGTATACCTGACCGGATTTTCCTGGCCACGTCGGTCGGCAGCGACGCACAATCAATTACCACGTCCGACGTGTACTTTGGTGGAAACCTGATCATGAAGTATCTGGCCGACAAGTTCGGCGAAGACATCCACCTCCGTCTTGTTGACCACACATACCCTACCTTTAACGAAGCGATGGATGCTGAATATAAGGCGGCGGATACCACCGCCGCCGAAGTGTTCAAGGACCTGCAAGCATGGATCACACAGCACTACCAAGGACCCTAGGTTGATGCGGAAGGGGAAGGGGAGGGATGCCAGGCTATCATTCATGGGCCACGCGCTGATGGAGAACGGCAACGGGTTGCTGATGGACTTTGTGGTGAGCAGGGCCACTGGGATGGCGGAGCGTGAGGCTGTGCCCGTGATGCTGGACGATGCTCGGCAGCGGGGCTACCGTCCCAGAACTCTGGGAGGGGACAAGGGCTACGACACTCGGGGGTGTGTGAAGGAGATGCGAGACCGGGGAGTTACGCCTCACGTGGCCCAGCGGACACACTCGGCGATAGACGGACGCACCACGCGGCATGGGGGCTACAGGACGAGCCAGAAGGTCCGCAAGCAGGTGGAGGAGATATTCGGGTGGATGAAGACGGTGGGGGGACGGAGGACACGGCATCGGGGAGCTGAGCGGACGGGACTGGCTGGCTACTTTGTGGCTACGGCTTACAACTTGGTGCGGATGGCGAACCTGGTGTCGTGTCAGAGGGCCCGGGCCGCTCATTCGGTGTGACCTGCCTGGGGTGCACTGCGCCCCAATGGCCTGACGGGGCCTCGAAGCCCCTGCCAATCACCTCATGGGCCGGGCCCCGGAATCCTAGACGGCCCTACTCTCCAGCATGCCTAACGGGCAAAAACTATTCTTCAGCAGCCTGCTAATGGTCTGTGCATTTCTCGTCTCAAGAATGAGCGGATCGTTTTTAGAAGCTTCTCCCTGGGGCAGGCCACGGTCAACGTAGCCTCACTTCACCTACTTCCGGCCGCTCTCACGGCACGGATATTTGGGCCACAGGATAGCAAGTCATCTCCCTTGCGATCAGCGAAAGGGGTTTATCACCACGACGCCGTCGTATGACTGGCCTTGGTTGAGGTCTTCCGAATAGACCGCGTCGCATCCCAGAATTCGTGCCGCCGCCACTATGGCGGCGTCCCAGTAGGAGATATTGTGCCTGTTTGCAATCTCTGCAGCCGCTCTGAACACTTCCTGAGTTACCGCCTGGATGGTCAGGTCCATGAAGGGGTCCAGGAAAGCCAGGGCTTGCTCGTGGGACATACCAAGTCTGCCTGTCGGTCGGGTAGCCTGGTAGTAGAACTCCTGGAGGACCTGTACGGACAGGCACAGATCCTCTGTTTTGAGAACTTCCGCGGCCCTTGATCTTTTTTGTCTTTCTTTTGGAGAGGTGTCGGCCGCATAGATCAGGATGTTGGTGTCAGCGAGACGCATGCCTGTCGTACAGTTCCTCCCTGCCCAGCCTTTCACTGGCATTTAAACCTACGTCCTCCGCCTCAAACCTTGCCATGACCTCGTCCAAGTTTCTCGCCCTGCGCTGCGGCTCGGTCTCCGCAGGAGGACGGTCGCTGTCCTCCCTGAGTACCTGCAGAAGGTACTCCCTCAGCAGGGCGGACATGGACGTGCCCTTCTGGGCGGCCTTGATCCTGGCCAGGCGGTGGGTTTCATCATCGACGGCCACGCTGATTACCTTCATCGTGTCAGAGCCCTCTGCAACAAATGGAATTATGGATTTATGGTAGCATAATACAGTGTTCTCGTCGCCTGTGGCAGAATTCGCGTGTCCTCCCCACTATCGGCTGCAACTGCCCTGAAATGAGTGCAGTGAACCGGATCGCCTACCGCTGACAGGTTGGTGCCCCCTCGCAATAACGGCCTAGGTGCCTCGCACCGCCTCGGTTGAGGGACCTCCTGCAGCGCCGTGCAGAGATTAACTCCATTCCGCGAATACACGGTGCGGTCAAACGCCTCAGAGTGATCCCATTCTATTAGCACGGCTGAGGTCGAGGCGAGAATCGAAGCAGGTGAAGGTCTCGGTTCCCTCACTCCACAGCGGCTGAGCAGCAGCGCTTTGACGCAGAGGTCCCTGTTGGCACAAAAGCGCCGTAGCTGGGTCGGCGCCTCCAGGGTACCCGTACATTTCTTGAAGGGCCTCAAGAGACTCAGAGGTTCCGTCCGCATGAATCCGTAGGTGGCGGTCGTTGGTCATGCGGTGCGTATCCTCTTGATTTTGCTCGGCTTGCGGATCCTTCTCCCTGAAGTTCAGCTTGGCACTCTGGCCGACTGTACCAATGGACATGCGATAGGTTCGAGTCTACGTCCATGGCGGTTATGCAAGGGTTTCCTGCATGGGGTACACCCTTTTGCTCTCCTTCCAGTTCTTGGCCTGCAGTAACATCTCCAAGGCGTTGGTGCGGGTAGCGCCGCTATCGGAGCCCAGCATCTGACTAAGTTCCGTCACCCTGGCCTCACCGTCCAGAACCTCCACCGATGTCACGGTCCTATCATGTGAGGCGAGTTTTGTAACCTTAGCGTGGTGGTCTGCATAGCACGCTATTTGTGGGAGGTGAGTTACACATAGGACCTGGTGGCTCTTGGACAGACCCCATAGTTTCTCACCCAGGACACTCCCGACTCGGCCTCCTATCCCCGCATCGACTTCGTCGAACACGAGTATCGGAATCTGGTCAGCCGTGGATAGGATTGTCTTAATGGCAAGCATCAGCCTGGAGGCTTCTCCTCCCGAGGCGATTCTGGCTAGGGGTCGTGGCGGTTCACCTGGGTTCAGAGAGATCAAGAATTCCACGGAGTCTATACCTGTCCCGTTGAACGCGAGATGCCTGACAGACTCCCCGCCTAAAGAAGGTGTTGTGTAGGAGACCGACTCCGCGGTCCCAACCGGCACACCGTCATCCGAGTCTGATTGACGGATATCCACAAGCACTTGAGCGTGTCCCAAGGGCAGCCCGGCGACCTCTTCCTGTATGGCATCAGCCAGGCGCTTGGCTGCGCGTCGCCGGGCTTCGGAGAGCTGACCCGCAAGTCTGCCGACCTGCGTTCGAAGCTTGATCTCTCGGGATTTCAATTCCTCCGCACGCTCTTCGCTGTGATGCAGCTTTTCCAGCTCCTGCGAGACCCTCTCGCCAAAGGCCAGGATTTCTTCGATGGTACTGCCGTACTTCCTTTTGAGATTGTTGATCAAGCCCAAACGCTCCTCAACCTCCTGAAGACGGTTCGCGCTGTGTTCGATGCCATCACGATAGCCTCGGAGTGCACGCGCCAACTCCTCTACCTGGTGGGTCAAGGCGTCTACCGTCTCACGGTTCTGATTCAACGAGGGGTCCAGTCGTTCCAGCTCGGAAAGGTCCTTGGACACCTGCCCGATAAGATCCATGACCGATTCGTGCCGGTCGGAGCTATCGGATAGTACTCTGTAGGCTTGGTCGGACAGTGTGATGATTCGCTCTGCGTTGGCGCCCCGGTCCCTCTCCAGGGTCAGGTCATGATCTTCAGTTGGGCGTAGATTTGCTGTGCTGATCTCCTCTACTTGATACCTCAGATAATCGATTCGTTGACCGAGCTCTTCTTCATCCTTCAAAAGCCCGTCTAACTCTTGGCGCACCTCCGCTAGTTGGCGGACCCTCTCTGCCACCTCGGTGCGAAGTTGCCATAGCCCTCCATACTTGTCCAGAATATCCATATGCTCACGCACGCGGAGAAGGGATAAGTGCTGGTTTTGACCATGGATGTCCACCAGGTATCTCGCCAGTGAGTTTAACATCCTGAGAGATACGATTCGCCCGTTCACACGGCAGGTGTTGCGTCCATCCAGGTTGACCTCCCGAGCGAGAAGTATCTCCTCTTCGGCGACGTCAATTCCGTACTCAGCAAGAGCGACATTGATTCTCTGAGACATGTCGCCCCTAAGCAGGAAGATGCCCTCTACTCTGGACTGGCGAGTGCCAGAACGTACCATGCCAACATCGGCGCGTCCTCCAAGTAGAAGGCTCAGCGCGTCCACGATGATCGACTTACCCGCTCCCGTCTCCCCAGTTAGTACACTAAAGCCGGGCACCAACTCTATTTCGAGCTGTTCTATGGTGGCGAAGTTGGTGACATTAAGGAGTCTTAGCATGGCTTGGCCCTAAACTCCACCCTTCCGAGTAGTGCCCTTGGTCTGCCAAAATGCCGGTCACATTTGGCACTCATGCAGATGCAGCGTCCAGATGTAGCGAGGGATAGAGCCCCGCTTGCTCGAGAATTATGGGGTTAATCCTTGAAAATCGGAAGACCTTGGCGGAGTACCAATAAGCCGTATCCTAATTCGCCATCCCCGTCGAGGCTTTACCCTCTGAGCCCAAGGCGATGCCCGCCGTTAAGGCCTCGCTTGACATGGGTGCACGATAAGCGAGCTATAGCATCGGATAGCCGACGCTGCTCACGGAGTACAGTCACTTCTAACAATGAGCCCCCATCAAGTCCATTGCCCACCAGCATCTGAGCTTTGCATGCCCATCGCGCACCGCGAACTTTCTCAGTGGATAAATTCTAATGTAAGTAGTAACACAGCTGACCCCTCAAAAGCTCCCGCACGAGCTGCAAACCATCCTAGCAACCCTCTGATGTCATGATGCCAGTGGTGAGAGAGCCGTCAGGCCAGAGCCGAGGAGTCTCATTACCAATGGCGGCTATCACTGCTAGCTTCAGTAGTGAGGCTGTAGTACCAAGGACTTTAGCCGTCAGGCTTCCTAAATTGGCAGAGCGAAACCTGGTCGTGAAGGTTCTTGATTTGATCCCGGTTAGGTGGACCTGCAACGTCACGAGTATCGGTCACTAGAGCCCAAGGTTGTATTCTCGGTAGACCCCGTCCCATGCTCGCCGGAGTCACGGGCATGGCGGTGTTAGCCTGTGGTCAGACCTCGATGAGCAGGCGGCAGTGGTCGCTCGCGCCCCACTCCTCGACGCCGTTCATGGCCCGCATATTCACGCTCTCGTGAAAGCCGCGCGAGGCGAAGACGTAGTCCAACTGGTTGTTGCTTGCAGTCGCTGGGTTCTTGCCGGGGAGGTAGAACGTCACGTCGTTTCGGGAGTCCTCAGGTTCGTGTGTCGCCAGCGTCTCCGCCTGTCGTCCGTCCGGCGCCTGTGGCCCCACGAACTCCGTGCCAATGGCCGCCATCCTCTCGAATACGGACCGGTAGCGTGCATCCCAGTAGGGAGGTCTCCCGCCATCTCCGTAGCCATGCAGGATGTTGAGGTCCCCGGCGGCCAGGATGCGATGCGTCTGCGGGTTCTCGTGGCCGATGAACGTGGAGAGGTCCGAGATGATGCGATGGACGGAGGCGTCGGCGTAGCCAAAGCTCCACGCGGTCTCGACGCTCGGATGCGTTCATATCCATCGGCCATACATGGAGATGGCGATGAACGGCTCAGTGGAACCGTCGCGTGGCGTAATGCGGGCTGCCGTTATGGTCCCGATGCCACTGACGGCGATCTCGTCCTGCTCCGGCCACCCTATTGGGCCAACCTGCTTGAACCACTCGACATCGACCCGTTCCGAGAGGCGCACCACCATTGGCCAGCGGTCGAACAGTGCGTTGCCTCTCCCACGCCACCAGTCGGAGTTCCACGAATGGGAGTCCCATGCTTCTCGCGGGCCGATGTCCAGGACGCTGGCGCCCTCCAAGGGCGGGAGTGTCGCGTCCCGCAGTTGCACCACGTCGTCCGGTGGCGGCGAGGCCTCCTGCAAGAGAGCGACGTCGGCGTCCATCTGCAGAAGCTGTCGCCACGGCTCGTGTCTTTTGGCGATGTTCCAACTCACCACTGTTACGGCCAATCCATCCTCCGGTGGTCTGTGAGAAATTCTGCTACATATCCAGTGTGGCCTACGCCCCAGAGAAAAGCCACACTGCTACTGAATGGGCTGGGAGGCAAGAACGGCGACAACGCCAAAATGGTCTAACAGTTTCCTTCCCTCGTGGATGTTGCTGATCACGCCCAAGGAGCTAACTGCTAAATCATCACTGAGTGCAATGTGGTCGATGCTCCTGCGTCCTTGGAAGGCAAGCTCTGAAGTTGCGATTGTCATGTTCGGAAGAAAGGCTTTTTGGAGTGCCAACCGGAGTTCAAGACGTGCGCGGCCGCCTAGTCCCATGGTTTGATTGAAGTCCCCCATCACGATCAGACGCTTCACAGACGCCCGCCCGCCCCAGAACTTCCGCGAGGCCGGCTAGGTACTGCTCGTGGTCCTCCCACGGGACCCTGCGTTCCAACTTGCGCCTGGCCTCAGTCCGTGAACCGAACCAAGGAATACAGATCCCGATGACGGCGACCCCGCCCAAGGATGTCTGTGTGACGCCGGATACAAACCGTCCGGGAGGCATCGTATCGATTCCAAAGGCATCGACCTGAACCCAAGGTTCCCTCGACCAGAGGATGACCTTCCGCCGACCCTGTGTGACCTTATACCCATAGTCGAGTCGCGAGGAGATCGTGTGCCCATGTTGAGACAGCAGCCCCTCATGGGTCTCGGTGAGACAGATGACCTCAGAGATGTGTCGGTCAATGCGGCTGAGGATTTCACTGGTCCGCCACGAGTAGGGCGTGGCCCACTAGACATTCCAAGTAAGTACGCTCAGTGACATCAGTTCGCTCGCTACGCTTGGGAAACGACGAGTCTCAACTCCTTGGAGCTCATGTCTAGCCCAAGCTGTGCTTCGAAGGTGTTCCTCGGGCCTCCGCAGCACAGGGGCCAACCCCTCCCAACCCGTGCGGGCTTTGGCAAGGTGGGTCAGGGCATGGGATTCTTGCGTGGCCTCCCACCACGCCTCTTGGGAGCGGCCTCCCAAAAGTAGATTTCGGTACCGACGCGCTTTATCTGTATGCTTCTTCCCGACGCCTTGACCGCCGAACCCAGACGACGGCGCACCGTGGCAACGGTTTCTCCATGCGAGGGCGTGAGTTTGCCAGCCTCGTCGGGGCGCAGGCTGGCGAGATAGCTGGCATACTCTAGCGCTATCTGGGATCTCTTCCCTGTAGGGGTTGAGGACAGCATTGCCTCTCGGAGGGTCACGACCTCAAATTCTGGCATCAGTATTCCTTCAGGTGGTATGTGGCCGGATTATACCAGTCACCATGAAGACAAGGGTCTAGAGGCCGTCTAATGGCGGCGCTGCCTCTGCCGCGCGGTTCCGTCGAGCTGGTCCTCTCGTTCTCGTCCGCATCATCTTTCCGGGAGACACCCCACTTCTGCCGTCGCTGTTCCAACCATGCTTCATTCCTGCTAACCGGCTTGTCTCCTCCTCGCTTGCATACACATTAACTGGGGTGAACACTGCGGTGGGTACGATATCCGACCGACCCCTGATCCACTTCAATGCGCGCCTTGTACCCGAAGAAGGATCCCCTGCATAGGAGGAACCCGACCCAATCAGCATCAGGCTGATGGGACTCCCGACGATCGACCGTTCGGTCATGCGCTCTGGCCTCTGGTTTTGCCTCAGTTTCGCCGACACCAAAATGTCGGCCAGGTTCCCCCGCGTGGGCGGGGATAGACCGTCAACGCAACCGCTAGAAAATAGACCGGATGCACAGTTTCACCGGAGAGTGTGCAGAGACCAAGACGCGAGACAGAGGGTAAACCGACAGGCCCGAGGGCCCCAAGGCAGACCCTTGCAGTAGAATGTCAGGCAGGACACCAATACGAATGGAGAAACCCTGGCATGGCGAAACTCCTGCTACCAGCGATTCTATTCGTCCTAATGACTCTGACTGCCTGCTCAGACCAGGCCACGACGGCCGATGTGACGACGGTGCCCGCACCACAGCCAGAGGCGACGCAGGCCGACGAAACGGTCGCTGAAGCAACAGAAGTGGCACCCCTAGAACCAACGTTGATTCCTACAGAGGCACCGGAACCTACCACTATCACGGCGCTTCGGCCGACATTGGCACCGGAGCCTGAGGCAACCGAGACACCCACGCCGGCTAGGACCGCCACCCAAGTATCCGCATCGACCCAAGCGCCGAGAGTAACGCTTCCGCCAGAGGCAACCGCAGTTCCTCCTGCGGTGCCTACGCTGTACGCCACGGCAGGTTCAACGCTGACGCCAACGCAACCCGCGTCAACGTTGGGCGGTCTCACCGTCGCCCCCGAGTACCGGTGCGCGCCCTACGACCCGGACGATTACCCATACTCGCCGTCGGTCGAAGCCAAAATCGTCGACGCCCTGGGCGGCATCTACGGCCCCTACACAGGGACCTGGTTCGAGAGCATCAGGGAGACGGACATCGAACACATTGTCGCCCGGTCTGAGGCGCATGACAGCGGCCTGTGCGCGGTTAGCCCCGAAACCAGGTCAGAATTCGCGTCCGACCTCCTGAACCTCACGCTGGCGTCTCCAAGCGTCAACCGGCACCAGAAGAGCGACAACGACGCGGCCGAGTGGCTTCCCGACCTGAACGAGTGCTGGTACGTGGACCGCACCATCCAGGTCCGGCTCGAATACGGTCTCACTATTGACCGCGCCGAGGCGGACGCGATAGACAGGGTTCTGGCAGGGTGTGCGTCAACTGACATGGTCGTGATCACGCCCGGAGCCTCAACCCCTACTGCCCAGACAACTCCAACCGCTCAAACAACACCCACGACCACCACTGATGTGGACGCCCTAACCCTGTGGGACGACAACGGGAACGGCCGCATCACCTGCGCGGAGGCCCGTGCGCACGGCATTGCGCCGGTCCGACGCGGCCACCCGGCTTATGAGTACATGCGCGACGCGGACGGGGACGGCGTGGTGTGCGAATAGCGGAACACGCACCGTTATCCCAGCTACCCAGTTGCAACAAACATTCGCAGTACCCCTAGCCGGTACAGCTCTAGGTGCGGACAGACTTCAAGGTTCGAGTCCAGTGCGGTGGGTATGACGGTACCGAATTGCGAACTTTTCGCTGGGAGATTCCCATTTAGGGAAATCTTCATGAGCGCTGTCGAGCCATGGCGAATGAAACCAGTCGCAGTAGTCCACCTTCTCTCCGCCCTTGACAACCAGGCCCGGTCGCGGGTGGGCTACCTGCGCCTCCACGTCCTGCTGCAGAGAGGGGGCTAGGCAGTGGACCACAAGCGAGTCTAGGGGCTGTAAAGCCAGGAACGCCTGATGCTGAGGACCAAGAAGCCGAAGCGGCATGTATGTTGCCAGAGGCGTATGGAGTGATCGGTGGCCGCTGGGGTTGATGAGAGTTGGTCCACGGACTTCATGAGCGGTGAGCTCTTCGATGGGCGCCGGGTCCGGCTCTTGGCGATAGTGGATAACTTTTCTCGTGATGACCTGATCCTCATTTCTGCCGTCGCACCCTTGTAATACCACAGCTGACAGCGGTTTCATTCTCGGCTTCCTCGAAAGCAGCCGGCGCGGTCAGCCATCCAACA
Source organism: Dehalococcoidia bacterium (assembly GCA_965263155.1). Taxonomy (GTDB): domain Bacteria; phylum Chloroflexota; class Dehalococcoidia; order Lucifugimonadales; family JAAXIE01; genus JAAXIE01. The sequence continues at coordinate 2,630,340 of OZ253586.1, read as the reverse complement.
GGCCGGTCCGCACCGCCCAGACCACCATCTGCTGCCTGGTCTTGAACCCCAGCTTCCTCTGGATGCCGGACACGGCGTTGCGCACGGTCAACCCGCTGTTGTTCCTTCTCTCACCGATCTCCTGATACGTCAGCCCCTCTGCGAACAGCTTCAGGATCTCCCTCTCCCGGTCCGTCAGTGTTCCCAACCGCTCGGACGAGGCGTTGGTGGATGGGCTTCGCACCGCCCGGGCCAACCGCCGGGCCGCGTCCCCCGGGATACGGAACTCGCCCTCAGCCACCTCCCGTAACGTCGCCAAGAGCTGCTCCTTGCCGGAGTACTTCTGCAGATACCCGGTCGCCCCGGCGGCGATGGACCTCACGATGGCATCCTGCTCGTTCGAGGCGGTCAGCATGAGAACCCTGGTGTCGGGCAGCAGTTCCGTAATCTCCCGGCAGGCCTCGATGCCGTCCATCACGGGCATGATGACGTCCATGACGATCACGTCAGGGACGACTTCCTGCACCATCCCCAGCGCCTCCTTGCCATCGGCCGCCTGGGCCACCACATGGAACTCCCCGGTGTTCTCCAAGGCGTCCCGCAACAGGTCCCGCATGATAGAGTGGTCGTCGACCAGCATGACGCTGGTACGGGTGTCGGTAGTCATCTACTCACCTCCTTTGAGAGTCCGGTAGGGAACAACGCAGGTCACGGTGGTCCCGCCACCGTCCCCGTCCGATTTCACCTCAAGGCTGCCGCCCATCCGCTCAGCGTCCGCCCGCATGTTCCAGAATCCGTGGCCCCTGGCCTCATAGTCCGGCGGAAGCCCCGCGCCGTCATCGGACACTGACAGCCGGAGCTCTGCACCAGTGCAATCGAGACCGATGACCACCCGGCGCGCCCCGGCGTGCCGGATCACGTTGGTCAGGGCATTGTGAACTATGGAGAACAGCAGGCTCTTGGCAATCGTCGACATCGGGGGCTCCCGGCCATGCTGCACCAGCTCCGCCGGAACCGAGGTGATGACGGTGAAGGTCGCAGCGTGGGTTTCCAGGACCTTGCCCAACTCCTCCCCCCGGAATATCTGCCCGCCGTCAATGGGGTGCCTGAGCTCCCACATGGCCGACCGGGAAAGGTCCGAGACCAGCCGCAGCTTCGCTTTTAGTTCTTCATTGGACTCGTCCACCAGCTCAGTCGCCTGCTCGACGCCCAAGCCGATCATGTAGGCCCACTGGGCGGTGGTGTTGTGGATCGTCTGGGAGATCTCGATGCGCTGGCGCTGCAGTTCCCGCTCCCGCTCCAGTCCCCTTCGCCTGCTTTCCCTCTCCAAGCCAGCAATGATGCTGACGGCGGCGGATACGGCGTACAGGGACACCACCCGGTAGAACAGGCTCTGTTCTTCCTTGCCGGCGATGTCCAGCCCCGGCTCCACCGTGATGCTCAGTATCGTATAGACCACGACGACCAGTGTCGTCCAGGGCAGGACCAGACGCGGAGAGGTGAACACATAGGCGAACACCGCCACCGCGAAGTAGTACATCGCGAAGTATGGACTGTTGAAACCTCCGGAAAGGGACGTGCTGAATGAGATCCCCACCACGTCCAAGGCGCTCAGACCAAACAGCCAGACCGGTTTAACCGTCCCCCTGCGGCGTATGAGGTATTGCACATACCCGTTGGCCGCCATGAATCCGAGGCAGTAGAACGTATTGAGAATGTGGCTGAGAGACCCGTAGTCGATACGGTAGTGAATTTCCACAAAAGCGGCGGTGAGCCCGAACCACCGTACCCACAACAGCACCTTGGTAGCGTGCAGAAGGTCCTCTGGGCTGGTGCGCTCAGCCCCCCGAAAGAACCCCGCAGACCTGCCGGCCGCAATGCGTATCACACTTAACACGGGACCACCACGACGCCTCCCAAGGCCGGGTTACGGTCGCAGACCATCGCCGTATCGCGCTGTTTGGCACGACCCTACCGCACGTTCCGCACGGGCATCCTGCGGGTTCGTCCGCCGGTGTGGGACACGGTCGTGAGGCATCACAATCAATCTACCGCTGGAATTCGGCGATAACAAGATTGCAAACGAACCTACATTATCGTGATGAACACATATCTACCAAACCGTCGGGCGTCCCCGATCCGAGGTTGACACGAACGACCGCCCGACCACGCACATGCGGCGGCTTCAGGAAACCGAGTCCCACAGCACCTCAAGGCCCTATATAGCGTGTATGATCCATCAAAACTCGAGTCGTACATTATCGCCTGCGACATCAAACGCACAATATAATAGTGTATATATACTACATTGGAAGTATAAAATGCGTATTAACTGTGTGGTAACACCACCGGACCGGGCCAGTACAGCTAACGAACCCCGGGCGAAGCCTTGGAACTGCGCCACAACACGAACGCAGCCCAGCGCCCCGACCAAGCCACTGGCCATGACCTGCCCGAAACCAAAACCCAATCCGAGAAGCCAAAATGGTTAAGCCCATGAAGAGAGAAAAGATTCAGAGCCCTAACCGGACCCCCGACCAGTCGGCGACATACGGGAGAGCGTCCCAACGCGCAAGAAAATGTATCGCCGTCGGCGTACTCACGGCCATGGTACTCGCCGTAGTCGCCGGAGCGATACTGCAGGCATCGCCGGCCGAGGCGCAGGATCCTTTTAGGATCCTCGTCAGCAACTCTGGCCACTCCGCAGAAACTCATAACTCTTTAGCGTTGGATGCCGACTTCCCCAGGCATGCGCAGCGATTCACCACTGGTTCGGACGCTCCTGGCTACACGCTCGAGACGATCCTCATCGGCTTCTACCGCATCGCGGATCGCTCGGCACCGGGAGGCGAGTTGACGGTAACGCTGAACGAAGAGAGCAACGAAAATCCCGGCGCGGCGCTTTGCACTCTGGCCAATCCATCAAGTTTCGGTGGCTTCGGCATGCATAGTTTCTCTGCTCCTATTGCGGGCATGGGCCAGTGCCCCGGGCTGAGGGCGAACACCACCTACTTCGCAGTCATCGAGCGGGCGAATCTCGATACGAGCGCAATCGAACTGTCCATAACGAGCACCTCCGGCGGGGACTCCCACAGTGCGGCGGGATGGTCGATCGGGAACGGCGCCCATCGCTACGTCAGCGCCAACGCCCCTCCGTGGACGCACTCCTCCGATTCACCGAACCTTTTCTTTCGGGTTCACGGGGTCGGAATCCCTCACCCGCCGCGGGTGACCGGCTTTGATCTGCACAGCGACAACAACAACCCCAAAGGCATCTGGGGCAACGACGAGACAATATGGGTCTCGCAGAGCGGGACGGCCCCCAAACTCTTCGCGTACAACCGTTCCGACGGCTCCCGCGACTCGAGCAAGGACTTCACCACCCTGAACGCAGCCGGCAACGAGTCGCCCAACGGCCTCTGTTCGGACGGCACGACCATGTTCGTCGTGAACCGGGATGACAACAAGGTCTACGCCCACACCCTGTCCACCGGGGCGCACGACTCCGCCAAGGACATCACCCTCGGCAGCGGCAACACGATGGCCGAGGGCGTGTGGTGCGACGACGACACCGTGTGGGTGGTGGAGGACGACGACGACGGGTCGAACGAGATCTTCGCCTACAACCGCGCCGACGGGACCCAGAACACCGACATCGGCTTCACGGACCTGGACCCGGAGGTGATGGGCTCTCCTCTCAACGCCGACCCCCGGGGCATCTACTCCAACGGCGAGACGATGTTCGTGGTGGACGACGAGGACGCCACGGTCTACGCCTGGAAGATGTCGGACCAGACCCGCGACTCGGACAAGGAGATAGCCCTAGACAGCGACAACGCAGACCCCGAGGCGCTGTGGTTCGATGGCCGGGTGCTGTGGGTGGTGGACAACGCCGACGACAAGGTCTATGTCTACGACCTGCCGGGCGCGCAGCCGGACAACACCGTCGCGGAAGGCGTCCCGGGGGTCCGCACCCCCACCAGCGAGGACGTCTGGACGGCGACACTGACGGCGGGGACGCACCATCTATTCGGCGAGGGATACATCAGGGCGTCTGCCCCGGATACCGGCTCGCTCAGTCCGGGGGCGACGTTTACCCTGGACGGGGTCATGTACACCGTTACCAGCCTCTCCACTGGTGCCGGTGGCTTGGCCCTCGGTCTGGATAAAGAACCACCAAGAGAGTTCACCCTCTCGGTGGGAGGAAAGTCTTTCGATTCGGTCGGCCGCCGTGGTGTCGTTACGGGGGCAGCGTATGGTTACGTCTGGCACGATGTAGGCTTGGCCTGGTCCGAACACGACACGGTCTCCGTCGTCTTGAGCGTCGATTACGTCCCGAAGAAGGCCGGCGAGCTGACGGCCGATGTCTCCGGCATCATGGACAGCACCGACGGCGTCGCCAACGCGTTCTTCCACTACCAGTGGATCCGGGTGAACGGCACGGACGAGACCGAGATCGACGGCGAGATGGGCCCGACCTACACCCCGACCGCCGCCGACGTGGACAAGCACCTGAAGGTCCGCGTCATCTTCGACGACGACGACGGCAACAAGGAGTACCCCCGCACCAGCCGCCAGGTCGGCCCGGTGGGCACGAACAGCCCTGCCACCGGCGCACCGTCTATCACCGGCGTACCCCGTGCGGGGGGAATGCTCACCGTGGACCTGTCGGGGATAACCGATCCCGAAGGTACGAACGACGCCGAGTTCACCTACCAGTGGATACGTATCTACGGCGACTCCGAGGCCGACATCCCCAACGCCACGCGATCCACCTACCGTCCTATCGACGAAGACGCTGGGAAGACCATCAAGGTGAAGGTCTCCTTCAGCGACGACGAAGGCTTCCCGGAAGGCCCGCTCACCAGCGAGCCAACAGACCCCATCGTCGACGGCGACGTACTCGTCAGGAACACTGGTCAAACCTCCGACGGCACGATACGCACTCTGACCAACAGCCGCAGCACCCGTGCCCAAGCCTTCACCACCGGTCCAAACACCAACGGGTACGATCTCGATTCAATCGGTATCCTATTTGACGATATCGACAACATATCCACCTCTGGCAGCCAACTGACCGTCACCTTAAGAGCCGACAGCAGCGGCGATCCCGGCAACACGCTATGCACGCTGAGCGACCCATCGAGTTTCACCGGCTCAGGCGTACAGACCTTCACCGCCCCCGCATCGGCCTCGAACCTTTGCCCGATCCTTACCGGCAACACGACCTACTTCGCGGTCATCGAGCGTGGAATCGTCACGTCCGACACCATATCGCTCAAGACGACCAATAACTCCAACGAGGACCCCGGCAGCGCAACCGGCTGGGCAATCGGCAATGGCCGGCATTCTCTCGGTTCCTCCTCATGGGACACAACCACCTCGCAGTCCCATCAGATAGAGGTCAAGGGCGCCTCAGCCACCGCCCCCATCGTCAGCGACAACCATACCTGGGTCGACAACCGCCGGGGCTACGCCGCCACCAGATACGACAACACGGGCACCTTCACCATCGCCCAGGGATTCCGCACCGGCGATACCGTCGGCATCTTCGAGGTCCACGAAATCCACGTGGATTTCGACCGCGGACAGCCGGAGACCGGCACCGTCAAGGTGAGCATCATTGAGTCCACCGACCCCGACGGCAACTGGGAGTTTGCCACGCCCACGGAACTCCGAAAGGGCGGCGAATACGCTCCTGCCACTGTGGACAGTGACGGCGCTCACACCTTCACCAGGACATCCGGCAACAGTGCCCTGAAGTCCAACACAAGCTACTTCCTGGTCATTGAGTCAACCAACGACGACCCGGACGACGCCGCCATCCTCCGAACGACCGGGAACGAAGGCGAAACCTCGGACGATGGCTGGACCGTCGACGATTACTCGCACTCCAAGGCCAAGCAGCCCAACGCGACCTGGACAAAGCAGGACCACCAGGTGCGTTTCCGCATCTCCGGTAGCTTCCGCAACGGCATCGGCATGGCAGGCGACTCCTACGCCTTTGAGAGCTGCCCGGAACTCAGGCGTGGCGAGGCCACCAACTGCGTGCTGGCCACCGCGGTCCCCGCTCCGTCGGACCCGGACGACCCGAGCTCCTGGCCGGAGGACGTGTTCAAGTCAGGCCTCGACCTGAGCGCCGAACCCTTCAAGACAGAATTCTCCTGGTTCACCGGCTGGTGGAAGAGACACTACGAGACCCTGGACTTCCAGATTTCCATGTACCCGCTGCCCACCGGTAGCGACTACGCAACCATGTCCTACGGAACCACCCCGTACACCGCCCGAAGCGGCCACGATTTCTGGGGCACCCAGGGCAGCGTGCGCTTCGACGCCAACGGCCCACACAGCCACACCGTCAGCCTCAGAGTCATCGACGACCGCGAGGAAGACAGCGGCGAATACATGCACTTTTACATCTACAAGTGCAGGGACCAGAACGGCGACTCGTGCGACCACCTGTTCATTGACGATTACGTCAAGGGAATCATCTACAACACCGAGGAGTCCGCCGAAATCTCCTACCTCAGCGTATCCGATGTAACCGTAACCGAGGGCGAGGATGCGACGGCCGAGTTCACGATCTCCCTGAACGCCCCGGTAACCGCAGCCGTGTACTTCGACTATACGACCGAAGACGGCACCGCCGAGGACGGGACCGATTACACCGGCGGCAGCGGCACGGCCTTCATAGGCAACGGAGACACCAGCGTTACCATCTCCGTACCGATCTCGAATGACGACGTCTGGACCGGCGACCGCAGCTTCACCCTGAAGATCAGCGACGCCGTCTACGCCGCCATCTCCGACGACTCCGGCAAAGCCACCATCAAGGACGACGAGCCGCAGCCGCTCATCGCCCGATTCACCAACATCCCATCCGGCAACCACGGCCAGAACAGTTTCCAGTTCAACATCAGCTTCAACCAGAATGTCGCCACCCGGTACCTGGTCATGCAAAACGACGCCATGACCGTCACCAACGGGCACATCACCCGCGCCGAGCGCATCGACGGACAGCGCGACTTCTGGGGCATCACCGTCCAGCCGGACAGCGGGGCCGACGTGACCGTGCACCTGCCGGCAACCACGGACTGCTCCGCCACCGGCGCCGTGTGCACCGGCGGAGACCAGCCACACGCGCTCTCCAACAGCGTCACCCAAACCTTCGTCGGCACCGCCCTGAACGTCAGGTTCGCAAGCAACGCCAACCATAACGGCAAGGACGCCTTCACGGCCGAGCTGATCTTCAGCGAGGAGACCGACACCACCGCGGCCGAGCTGAAGGACCACGCGCTCACCACCCAGGGCGGCAGCATCACCAGCGTGGCCGCCAAGACCGAGGGCAGCACCCGGGCCTGGACCGTAACCCTGCAGCCCAGCAGCCTGGGCCACCTGACCATGACCCTGACAGGCGCCACCGACTGCGCCACCGACGGCCACGTCTGCACGCCAGGCGGGGAGCTGCTGTCCCACACCCTCATCAAAAAGATCTACGGTCCGGTCCAGCTCTCCATCTCCGATGCGGCCACAACCGAAGGCGAGGGCGCAACACTGACCTTCACCGTAACCGCGGAAAACGATACGGTGGACAAATACACCGTCAGCTACGCCACGTCCGACGGGACGGCAACCGCAGGGGAGGACTACACCGCAACCAGCGGCGTGCTGGCCTACACCTACGGCACCGGGCCCTTGACCGTGAGCGTACCCGTGCTCAGCGACGACGAAACCGAAAGCGCGGAGACCGTCACACTCACCCTCTCAAACCCCAGCCAGTACGTGCATATCAAGGACGGACAAGCCACAGGGACAATCGCGGACGGCGTCCAGGAGCAGGAGGAGGAAACGCAGGCCAACAGCGCCCCGACCGGCCTCCCCTCCATCCCCGGGACGCCGAAGGCCGGTGAGCCGCTCACGGCCGACACCTCGGCAATCAACGACGCCGACGGGCTGACCAGCGTTACCTACAGCTATCAGTGGGTCCGCACCACCGGCGGCGAGGACGAGGACATAGGAACGGCCACCGGGGCCAGCTACACGCCGGACAATAACGACGTGGACAAGACGCTCAAGGTCCGCGTCAGCTTCGAAGATGACGTCGGCAACGACGAGTCCCTGACCAGCCTGCCGACCGCCGCAGTCGCCAGGAGCGCCGACGGCACCGTGTGGTCCGCCGACATGCTGGTCGTCAAGTACAGCGACATTTCCATCGGCGCAGCCACCGCCGACCTATTCTCCAACATCGGCGGCAGCGGAAGTCTCCAGATACGGTCCCTCTGGTCCTACACCCCGGACAGCGACCTCCGACTGGCGTTCACAGATGGCGTTCCTGACGCCGCGGACCTGATTCTGATCGTTGCCGACCTCACGCTGGAATTTCCAGCCGGCAGTTCCGGAGAAGGCAGCTTCAAATGGACGAATGTCGACATCGACTGGGAAGATGGTGAGACGATTGCTGTACGCATCGTCCTGACGACGCCGGTGGATCCCGCAGCCAAAACACCTGCAACAGGACTGCCCACCATCACCGGCACTCCACAGGTGGGCGTGGAGCTCACCGCGGACACAGCAGGGGTCACAGACTCAGAAGGTCTCACCAACCCAGCCTTCTCATACCAGTGGATCGTAAGTCACGGGGCCAAGGACACCGACATCCAGGACGCCACCGCCTCGGCATACACCCCGTCCGTAAGCGACGTCGGGAAGACCATCAAGGTCCAGGTGACATTCACAGACGACGCGGACAATAACGAGTCGCTCACCAGCGTGGCAACAACGGCAGTCGCCCCAACGGTGCCCACGGCGCCGTCCGGCCTGACCGTAGCTCGGATCGACCAGATACAGCAACTGGACGCGTCCTGGCAGGCCCCGTCATCCAACGGTGGTTCTGACGTAACAGGCTACAAGGTCCAGTGGAAGAAGACAGCGGACAGATGGGAAACGGGCGCCGACGTCTCCCAGGCCACGACCACCGGCACCACGCACACTATCACCGGGCTCGACGGAGGCACGGAGTACACCGTGCGGGTCATCGCCACCAACGCAGCGGGCGACAGCCCGCCGTCCACGGAGGCGGCGGCCACCCCCGCCGCGGCCAGCTCCGAGGAGGAAAGCAGCGAGGGGAAAACCGGCGAGGAGGAAAACTCCGAGCCGGAAAACTCAGCCCCCACCGGACTGCCCACCATCAGCGGCACGCCCGAGGTGGGACAGACACTGACGGCGGACACCTGGGCCATTGACGACGAGGACGGATTGGAGAACGTCTCCTACCGCTACCAGTGGACAGCGGCAGGCTCCGACATCACCGGGGCCACCGGCTCCAGCTACCAGCTCACCACCGCCCAGCAGGGGAAGACCGTCCAGGTACGGGTGACGTTCAGCGACGACGCCGGTAACAGCGAGAGCCTGACCAGCGCCGCTACTGACGCAGTGGCGGCCAAGCCCACGCCGCTAACGGCCAGCTTCAACCTCGTGCCCGACAGCCATGACGGCAGCACCGAGTTCACCTTCGCCCTGGCGTTCAGTGAGAACGTCAAGGCCGGCTACGAGCGCATCCGCGACGACGTCTTCACCATATCCGGCGGCGACATCACCAAGGCCCAGCGCTTAGAGCAAGGCAGCAACCGGTACTGGACGATCACCGTCGAGCCCGACGGCAACGGCGCGGTCAGCATTACGCTGCCCGAGACCACCGACTGCGATGCCACCGGCGCCATCTGTACATACGACGAACGCACCCTGTCTCATGCCACGCCGGTCTCCATCGCAGGACCGGAATAACCGATGAGGTCAGCCATGCTCCCGAAGCCAGACTAAGCTCGTATAGCTGTGAAGGTGATCAACAACCTTGAGACGAAGCAATGAAAGCAATCAGGGTGTAGGACAAATCGTTCTGAACAACAAGAGGAGATGACCACCTCCGCCTCTCTCAATTTGTTGATGATTTCCTCTGCAGTGTGGTTCCCCCGGTCATGTCTCAACCCCCGTTTTGTCCGGAATCCTAACATTGATCCCGGATCGGTTCTCGGGGATCAGGTCAGTGCCGGTCGGGATAGTCACATACTCTCTAAGACAATCGGCAGTCAGGAAAAAACGAAGGCCCCTGCTGGATCGCCAGGGGCCTGATGGTCGTACTTTCCGTTGCGGGGAAGCCTGTCCCGTAGCTCTGGGGCGGGCTTTCGCCCACGGAGTGGGACGAGGGAGGGACTACGGAGCGAAAGTGAACCTAATCACGAAGGTTCTTGATTTTGTCCAGTTAGGTGGGCCTGACTTGACGGTAGGCAGTACCATGTTTGAACTGGTGGGGGCCCTTAGATCCCAAAGGAAGGAAAGTTCGAGTCCAGGCGAGTGGAGCCTTCGACCGTAGAGTGGAGCTCGGGGTGAAGTTGCCACATCGTTGCCCCAAGTATAATCTCATGCGTCGATCTTGCCGGTTCTCGACCCTACGTGTCCGGTGATAGCTGCAAACAGTAGAGCCAGCGCTGCTGGCGCGTAGAATACGCCGATCGAGAAAATTGCCACTGCGCAGAATGCTAAAAGAGATAGCGCGGACGCCCACAAGAGTGCTGTGCGCCTTGCCTGCCCAGCGTCTGTTAACCGGATAGCCAACAGTGCCAGACCCGTCAGCAGGACGGGAACCAGTAGCAACCAGAGGACCCATAACCCGTTCAGTTCAACCAGCGTAGCGGTGACCCTGGTGGTCTCGCTTGCGGACTCGCCGGGTGTAGTGGCAGTTACCGATACGCCTTCGTACGCGGGACCGATAGTCAAGCCCAGCGCACCAAGTCAAAGCGTGGGCTATCCCTGCCGCTATAGGTGTAACGCCGGGGAGTCTTGGCATTTGTACAGGCTCCTTGCGATTGCCATTGGCTGATACGTATTGCGGGTGACGGCATATTAACATCTCCCACAAGGAGGAGTCGTCTCCGTTTGGAACTAATTCGGGGCGGAGACCAAGAAACATAGGAGGAGTTCAAGATGATGCCTGCCAACCCCGTGTCACCCTGTGAAATTGCCGATGGAGCGTCTGAACGTGAGACAGCATCTCATCCTCAAGGTCAAGCGGGTTATCCCGAATTGTTGTCTCAACCAGGCTATCTATCCGGGCGATTAGAAATTCGGTTGAGCGACTTTCAGGTGGCTCTGAGTCAATATCGATAATTGCTCGTGACACAACAGTAAAGAAGGCTGCCAGACCTTCCGTAACATCAGTGCCCTTGTTTGGGTCTGCCATATCATCACCATCTTTCTCATCCCGATACTGGGACATCTTGGCTTCACTCAATTGGAAACGGCAGGGGTGGGCGCCCGTCCGGTGTCGGTGAAGGTGTCGGGACTCCTCCCGACATGATTCCGCACCCCTCTTCGATGGAGACAGCCCGCCCGGTGATTCGGTTTCCCATACTTTGGTAGAGCATGGCCGACTCGGTCCGGTACATCCGCTCCAGGATGTACCCACGCAGGGAAGAGTAACCCACGCCGTCCTCCCACTCGGCCCGCTTCTCGCAGACGATCTCCTTGTAGCCATCGGCGATCATCGACTCCCATCTGTCCCAGGGACGGTACTCGTCCCCTGCCAGCATCCACACGCCGCACTCTATGAAGAGAGTCGAGTTGAACTGGTGTCCATCAAGTCCCTTGCTCGCCAAGTTGGGACCCTGTACCTTTCAGACCGGGTTGATGTTCTCGAAGAGATGTCGAAAGAGTTCCTCGACCTTTATGCTGGCGGCCTCCATGGCGTCCAACGCCGGCACGGGATCCTCTGGATACACAGGGTCCGAGGTGTTCGCCATGCACTATGTGAACCGGGCCACGAACTCCCGTGCGCTCATATCGAAGGGTCCGGGAGCTGGTGATGGTGTCGGCGGCGCAGTCCAACGGGGAGTTGGAGTGATTGCGTGCGGACCACGCATGGGAACGCCGATCGCACACACTATCGTTGTCTGCATTCGGACGTTGTCCTCACTTCCCTAAAAAGTGGAACCGTGTAAGTGCATTTACACGGTTCCACTTAACTGTCAAGCGGGCACGGCGGGGGTACATCTCGTTGAGACTTCAATTTCATTGAGACGGGGGCACCCTGTCGGGCTCGAAGGGAACGGGCCTGTCATCAGGGTAGAGGTCCATTCCCACCGGGTCCCCGTCCAGGTTCATGGCCATCAGGACATGGGGGTAGATGCTCCCCATCCCGTCATCGAACCTTCCGGCCAGGACAACCATCCACACTTCCATTGCATCAAGTCCATCGTCCCAGTGCTGGCCGGTGGCCGCGGTGTACTCGCCGCGAGGCACACGTTTGACGCCGTACTCTTGGGGCCTCCCCACGAGACCGTTCTCCCGGGCAACCTCCAGCGCCCTCTCATACACCTCCTGTTCGTTGGACGGGGCGGAGGACGAGCCCCGCGGCGACATCCCGCCAGGTCGGTGCCAGGTCACGGTGGTCTCAGGGCCGTCGGCCCCATCGCCGCCCCGTCCCAAGAGGTGCCTCAGCTTTCTCAGCACTTGATCTTCTTAGAGCTGCCTATGGAGTAACCATAGGACGTGGACCCATCCGGCCATGGCTGCGTTTGGCCTCGCGTGTACCTTGGTGGTGCTGTGCTCATCCGAGCTCTCCACACTGTTCTGATTATAATCTCCGGGTGGATGATCGCACTTGGAGGATCACGCACAAGGCTCTCACGATTACTGTTTTGCGTGGACCAGACTGACGAATATATGAGAGGGGGAGCCGGGTTGCCCTGACCCAGACTCCCCCGTGCCGGTTCCGTCTCCTTGGCATCCTAACTCACAAACTCTTTTTCCGCACCCTGCTAGACTAGAGATCCTACGGCTATCTCGTCCCCCGACGTATCCTGATGGGGTTGAAGTCCCGACTATGGTAGTCGCTTTAGACCTCACCAAATCGTTGAACCCGAAAGTGCGAATAGTACCTGTCTCAATTACAGAACTGCTCTCAAGAGAACCAAACAATTCTCGATAGCAAAGGAGTGCCGCGGCACTTATAAAAAGGGCTGGAAGTCCTTATGTTCGAACTATGTTGCTCACGTCCTTAATCCTCCTCTTCTAATGCGTACGGGTGACACACCTATCGGGCAGCGGAAGGTCTTGATATGTGTCAACCTTCATCATGGCATACGTCGCCCAGTACGAAAGGAGGTCTCGTATCCGTGGGAATCCACACCGAACAGGAGGAGACATGGTTGAGAGGTCAATAACTTGGAGAATAGGCATGGTGGGAGTCGGGGGCCTACTGGCCCTGATACTCTTCTCGCTCCTGCCGAATTTGACCCTAGCAGCCGACGAAGATGGATGTGATAGTCATGAACATGGTGAGGGTGATGGTGAGTTTACTATGGACTGTGCCAATGCGCTGAATCTCAACACCAGTCGAGCGAGGGGGAGCGGCGCCACCGAGACATCACCGCGAAATGATAAACTCAAGGCTCGGACAGCAGGGCTGGAGGTCTGTCTAGTAGATTCACCGTTTTATATCTGGGGACCCACTACGGTGGAGAAGACGAATACCAGCGTCGTGGCAGCATCCGGTAGTTCTCGCCTAAGCCCGGCTTGTCAGGCAACACCACCCCAAGTCTGGCACTGGACGGGACATTGGGCCGAGGGTGCTCACATGCACGTGGGGGCCAAAGTGAGACCCCATCCAAACGGATAGAATAGAGGGGTATCGAATGACAGTCATCAAAAAGAGATACGTCTTACCAACGATAGCAATCAGTGTGCTGATCCTTGGTTTTGCACTGTGGTGGACTGCCTCTAATAGCCAGAGCAGTTTGGTGTCTGCCCGGGAGATAGCACTTGAAGCCAAGGAGCATCGGGACTCTCTGCTCTCCAGTCTAACCGAGGGGTCAGTGCTGTATCGAAAAATCTCGCACAATAACCTCGCCACAGGTGAAGGACATCCTGCGATGACCATTCAGGAGGTATGGACACTCATAGGGGAAGACATCAGTCGTAAGGCGGAGAAAAGTAAGACATACGACACTAATGGCAATTTGGTGTATACCTCGGAGACAGATGGCACCGTCACTGTCTTCAGCGACCTGCTGGATAACTTGACCCTTGAGTTGCCTGCAGGGTCAGGAGCAGGGCTTGGTGCGCAGCTAACCGACATGTGGTCTCTACCCCAACGCCTTGAGACAGACGGGTATTCAGCCAGAGGACAGGGAATGCTGAATGGGCGTACCAGCCTCATATATGACACAACCGTCGATCTTCCCGAAGACGAGACTGGCCCTGCAGAGACGGTGAAGACGGTGATTGAGCTGGTCAGTGATGATCCCTTGCTGCATCGCTTCTCTAGCTACGATGGGACGGGAACATTGAGGCGAGAAGTCACCCTGCTGGAATATCAGGTCCTCGACCAGAGCGCATTCCCACAGTAGGTATGCTCGCCTTGGCAAAGGCGCTTGTGTGGGTGGTCCTGTTGATAACCCTGTTCCTGTAAACATGGGACGTGCAACATGACCCCAGAGGATAAGGCTCTCCGCGAGTGCGGCAGGATGTTCTCCACGTCGCCCAAACACCATGAGGTCTCAATTGCTAAGACGGCTGGGGCGTCGCCTTGGGCTTGTTGAGCCGATAGCGCCCGCAGCATCTGTGTGGCACTATCGGCGTCCCAAGCCCGACGCCGTTCCCGTTTCTAGGGAGGAGGCGTACCGGATGGCACTGAGCCACGCGGAATCCCTTGGTCTACGAGGAGAGCCTCGTGGCTCCTCTATTTGCCGCGTCCGTTGGGAGGAGTACGGGCGTCTGGTGGGCATGGCGGCGCCGAGCCTGGACGGGCATACGGTCTGGGTTATCGCGCTCACCGGAACGATAGCCCGTCGGTACGAGTCCTACCCCTACATGGTCATAGTCCTCGATGTGGGCGGCGGTATTCTCGCCACAAGTTTCTACCCCCAGGACGCGCCCGTTCCATACAAAGTACAGGAATAATTCGAGACTGACACAGCACCGTATGCCTGGCGGAACTGAGCGTAGGAATAGGAGAAGGTCGACAAGCGAAAGTTGCCTGGTTCGGACTGTTCGTCCAAGCCTATTCAGTGCCCGAGCTCATGGAGCACCTGGTCTATGAAGCCCTGCTCGGTCAGATTGACTTGGCCCATTGTCAAGCGTATCTCCCCAGCAAATAGATAGTCAGCCTCCCGTTCGTGGTCGGGTATGACGTAGTTCGGTACCATGCAGGCCCATGCAAATATCCCCGGGCATCAATACTTTCGGAAGTAGAGGTTGCGCGGATAGGGGATTGTGGTTGAAGTCCAGCTCAGGAGCGGCCTCTGTCCATAGCTGGATCGCCCGCCACAGCCCCGGCCCCGAAGTTGCCGTCGTGTTGCCAGTCCGTTTGCCATGGGCCGAGAGCCCAAATGAGAAAATTCGCGTTGAACGGGTACTCGTCGGAAGAATCTCGACCGGTCGTGAGGGTTCTCCTGCATGTAGGTGTAATGGTTGACCGCGACGTTGCCGCTCGTGACGAGAAGCGCGGTGAACCCAAGGAACATAGACATTACGGAGAGTTTAATCCACCTCATTGCTATTCCCCCTCCTCGCCTCGGAAGGGACCCCATAACGTCTCATACACCTCACTGACAAGCAGGCGCATATTTTCTTGCCCCAATTGGTCGATCAGGAATTGGAACGTCTCTTGGTGTTCCTCCCCGACCATAAACTCGCCAGTGCTCTTTGAAACCGACGCCATCTCGCCATCACGAACAACCATGTAGACAGGAAGTGGGAGTGGGCGGACCGCGTAAACCGGCGCAGTTTCTCCAGCCGGTGTCTGACTGATCCGCTCTGCGACGATACGGGCTACAGTGGCTAGAGCTTCCTGATTTTGCTGGCCGCTTTTCGCCTGCAGGCTGTCTACGACAGCGTCGTCGGGCACCTCAAGCTCAGTTCCCATCACAACCAGACGCATCGCCGTATTCATCGCCAGCAGCTTGAGTTCCTCCAGTTCGGCCAGGGTGTAGGCAGGCGATGGAGACGGAAGGGTTGGGGTCGGCACGGTTTCCGGCATCGGCGGAGGCTCGGCGGCCGCGGCGACCGCCCCCGACACAATCACGACAGCGACCATCAACAGTAACTTGCGCTTGTGCTTGATGACACCGCCAATAGTACGCATCGCTCCCCTCCTTTGTTGGGATGGTTGGGATGGGCAAGATACCATGCTTGGCGTTGTAGGGTCAGCGGACCTGCTTGCGCGCCTGCTGGGGGGTCGGGGCCCCTCCTCTAGGGAAAAACTTTCACCGACGAGAACATCATCAATCCCCCCAACGTTCCCACAAGTGCCCGGAGACACTTCTTCGATGCGACAAACGTTTGCACTCAGACAGTGCAATTCTGCGAATGCGACAGGTGCATTATGCTCTTGCAACCAAGAATCACAGTGATTAGATTGTTATCAAGTACACACTCTAGTAACTCACCAAGGAACCCCACTCTCTCTCATGCGTCTACTGGTGGGCATAGCAAAACGTTTTCCATCACCTGGTCGAAGGTGCCGCGAAAGGCGAATTCGATAACTTAGCGGCCGACGATTTGGCCAGTGCGATAGAACACAGGTGGGCGGAGCAGCTGGAGGCAGAGGTCTTCTCCATGGGGACTAAGGCTCTAGACTCGGTCCCGGCCCCTTACCAGTGGGCGGGGTATGCGTTGAAAAAGGCCAGCGCCACCCGTGCTGCGTCAAGGATCGCATCGCGGCGGACACGTCCGCCTACTGAACCCCCTGCCAATTCGGTTCACACTCAGCCTGAAGTGAGGTATGAGGGACAAGGAGGGCGGCTAGTTGGCCGGATCGACCTAGTCCGCCGCGCGGACTCCGGGGTCGAAATCACCGACTACAAGACGGGGCTGGTCGTGGACCAGGAGGCCGACCCAGAAAATCCAAGTGGAATCCGGCCAGCGTACCTCCGACAGATGTTGCTGTATTCGGCGTTGGTCTATGAGAACGAAGAGGTCTGGCCAAGCAAGGTGACGATAGAGAGTTTGGTGGACGGACCCACGGACGTAGCGGCCACTCCAGAGGACGCAACGAGGGCCGTGGTGGAAGCGATGCAGCTACTTGACGACTTTAACCTTCTGGCATCCAAAGGGTCAGTCAGTGGTAGACCGAGTAGTGCTAGTTGCCGGTGGTGCCAATTCAAGCCTGTCTGCCATGATTTCTTGAGGGAAGCCGACAGTTCCTGGACCGATGTTATGTGCACGGTGATTGGCACACTGACAATAGTGCACCCCGGACCACTGCCTTATTTGGTTCTTGATGTCAGTGGCGGTAACCATCCTAGAGACCGCATCACTGTCCGGGCTGTGCCATCGCAACTCCTGGGCGAACTATCCGGGATGGAAGGTTCCACGGTGTCGTTCGTTGGCGCACGCCGGGTCAGTGGATCCAACGACTTGGTAATGACTTGGTCTTCGCAGTGTTGGTTGTGGCCAGATAGCTGAAGGGCGCTGATGATGGCTTGTCTTAGGACGCTACCAGTTACCTTCTTTGAGATACAGCTGTATTCGGTCAAGACGATGTGGCCCTCCACGAGCCCTGTGGTGCAATAAGGCGCTTGAAGTCGGATCCATCTAGACAGTGTGGGGACATCTTCGGCAAGAAGCCTGATCAATCGATAGGGGCGGACGTGGCCAGCAAGTGCCCCCGCAGTTCGCCACATTAGCGCCGACTTGCCTGCTCCAGAGGGGCCGGTTAACAGTGCGGAGTGCTGCTCCCTTAGTGCTACCGTTTGCGAGGCCAAGCTCGATAGCGCCACGAGCCTTGCTGCGTGCCGATCCCTAAGTCTAACTTGTCGTACCGACATCGCGGCTGATTGACTCGCAGCGACGTTAGACAAGCTCGAGGATGGGTCCAACCTGCACGGATGGTGGCAGCTTCTTCATGGTTCTCAGCGGCACTGGTAGGTATACTATCCCCGCCAGAACCAGCAATAGTCCCCCCTCACATGGGAGAGATGCCATGCCAAGCCCCATTGCGCCTGATGTGGTCTACAAGCTGAACAGTGTGGGAGACCCAGCATTGTCTCCCGACGGATCGCTGTTGGCCTACACCCTGTCGTGGGTGGAAACGCAGAAGTTGGAAAGCCGGTCCCGGATCATGCTCATGGACCTGGAGTCCGGGCAGACCGTGGAGTTTACGCGGGGGCAGAGGGACGTCGCGCCCAAGTTCTCGCCGGACTGCCAGACCTTGGGGTTCCTCCGGCCCGACGAGAATGACAAGAGGCAAGTGTGGCTCATGGGCACGCGAGGCGGCGAGGCGCGTCGCCTTACGTCGCTTGCGGGCGGCGCGTCAGACCTGGCATGGTCTCCAGGCGGCGCGCGGCTACTGGTCTGCTCCGATGTTCCCGAGGAGCCTCCAGATAGAGATGGCCTCCCCGAGTCGACCCCTCGGGTCACCGAAATCCACCGCATCCGGTACCGCTTCGACACCCTGGGATGGCGCGGCGATGCCCACTTCCACCTGTTCACCGTGAATGTGGCGGATGGAGAGACCAGCCAGCTTACCGATGGCGACTGGGACGACTACGCCGGGGTGTGGTCTCCCGACGGCTCGCTAGTGGCTTTCATCTCGGGGCGGCGGGATGACCGGGACATCCATGCTCTGACCGAGGCCTACGTGGTGCCCGCTAGTGGCGGTGAGGCGGAGCTATGGTCCGAGGGCCTGTACGGAGTCGGAGGGTTAGCTTGGTCGCCCGAAGGGGACAAGCTCTTGGCCGCGGCCACCGATGTCCCCACGGGCTTGGTGTCATGGCAGTCTTGGCTGTACATCATCCAGCCAGGCCACAGCCCAGAGCGCATTACTGACGATTCCATTAAGCCCTTCGTCAGCTTCCCCCCCATGAATCCCGGCCCGTCGATGCGCTGGCAGAGCGACGGCCGCATCCTGTTCCTAGGAGAACGGTGGGGAGAATCGTACCTCTTCGAGGCCCATGCCGGAGAAGTCGGAGTCCACGAACTTTACGGCGGCTCACGCCAGACCTCAGGATTGGCCCTAGACCGGAACGCCCGCCGCGCCGTGGAGATGTCGGCGTCGCCAGCCTCTCCCGGAGACCTGTTGCTGCTGGACCTAGACACTGGGGCGAGCAAGCAGCTTACCGATGTCAACGCCGAGTACTTGGCTGAGTGCCCACCGGCCACGATGGAGAAGTTCACCTTTGAGAGGGGCGGGCTCGTCATCGAGTCGCGGTTGTGGTTCCCGCCCGACTTCGACCCGTCGTGGCAATACCCACTAGTGGTCGACATCCACGGCGGCCCCAACGGGGTGTTCTACGACGCTTTCGCCACGGTGCAGCAGGTGCTGGCCACCGCTGGCTGCCTGGTGCTGGCAGTGAATCCCCGGGGCTCCTCTACCTACGGCGACGAGTTTATGAACGCGGTGCTGGAGGACTGGGGAGGCGAGGACCACCTGGACCTGATGGCGGCGGTTGATCTGGTGGCGGAGCGTCCCTACGTGGACTCGACGCGGCTGGGCATCCATGGCTACAGCTACGGCGGGTACATGACCAGTTGGACCTTGGGCCACACTGACCGGTTTGTGGCCGGGGTGGTGGGCGCGCCCTGCACCAATTTGTACAGCATGTACGGCACGTCCGACATCGGTACCAGCTTCGGCGAGGTCCAGTGGGGCGGGACGGTGGTCGACGCCTGCCAAGAGCTGTTATTCCGCTCACCTATCACCTACGCGGCCAACGTCACCGCGCCGGTGCTGCTGCTCCACGGAGAGTCGGACTACCGCTGCCCTATATCCCAGAGCGAGGAGTATTACACGCTGCTGAAGCGGCTGGGCAAGGAGGTGGAGTTCGTCCGGTTCCCCGGCTCGGCCCACTCCTTCACCCGGCTTGGGCACCCGAAGATGCGAGAGGAGTACCTCGCCCGCACGCTGGGCTGGTTCCAGAAGCACCTGTTTAAGTAGGCAGAAGACCCCTTTCACCCTAGGGTGCCGTAGTACGGAGAGACCTCCCTCAGGGGCAGGTTACGCGGTGATTGGCAAGTGTTTCCAAGTCCCTCTTGTCTAACATTGTGGGCGGGCGCAACTTCTGGCGTAAGTCATCCCCGGCCGCTGTTTTCGAGATAGAGGAATCGAAGGATGGTGCTGCTAGAACTATTCCCTAGACCCTAACACCCACCACGCTGGACAAAATCAAGAACCTTCACCGTGAGGTTCGTTCTAGAACTGCTGCCAGGCTTTGGTTTCATCCCATAAAGCGGAGACCTGCAGCCATCGTACTGGGACGAGCAAGGTTGAAGGGCGCGCATCAAGCACGCCATGTTGCCTCTTTAGGAGGCCGCGCCTACCGCAACGGGAGACGTTACCCGGCGGGGGCATCCACAAGCAGATCCGTGGTGAATATGCGAATATGCCTCTGCCATCGCGCACCGGGACAGAGCGGGTGACCATCCAGATATCACCGCCCCCTCGGTCAAAATATGGGGCCGACCAGGAGTCCGCACTCGCGGACATAACCGTCTCTCATACGGACGTCTCTTGCCGAGCCTGTGGCAGTCGGCTAGTATCAGGCCGCCTCTGACGAGGAGGTCCCGCACGGACTACGGCGTGCAGTTCGGAGATGATCGTGCGGTACGGCCCTTGTTGGCTTAGGTTGCTCTGACGCCAACGTCGAACGCAAAGTTATCGATTCCCGGGTCGTGGCCGTCTCCTAGGAACACTGCGGCGTTTGGGAGGCTACGCATCGTTCGGGCTGAGAAGACATGGGACTACGTGGGTCTCGCAAGGCTGCCAGAGTGAGGAGGATGATTTGGTGAGCACCTATGGGCCGATTATCGACCAAGTTTGCGATGCCCATGAGGGGTTACCGGTCTGTATTCAACTTCGGGAGCGGAGAACTCTCGTTCCCCGGCACCAGGTGCTTTACTGGAGCACGCAGTTGCCGTCTGGTGCTCACCGACGATTCTACTATGACCGTGAACACGGCACAGGCATATGGAAGATTCCAGTCAAGGTAGCCGTAAGCCTTTTCAATCGGGCCGCAGCACATGGAATCCTCAGTGAGCAACATAATGCGCTAGCGAGCAACCCTACTATCGTGGATTCACGATGCTTGTCGACACATGACCGGGTACACTACTGGACGACCATATTGACTCAGGGTAGAGAACCGGACTGGGGCGCAGATCCCTTATTCGTAATAGCTACAGACCTGCATTACGGCGAGGAGCAAAGCTGGCCCGCTCAAACTTGGCGCAAGCTCATGATTGTAGACACTTACAGGAAAACTTGCACGTTCAGGGGTACTACAACCGACCGCACATACGCAGGTAAGACTTCTATCGGCATGGGGCAACCCTGGTTCATGGACCGGTTTATGCCAGACTCCACCGCGGAGATAATGCGGGAGTTTCGCGCCGTTCTACTCAGCCTTACATAGGGGAACCGCAGATTGTAACTCATCGCTTTTCCGCCGTTCGTTGTTACGGGTTCCCGTAGGATTGACTAGTGGGAGCCATGCCTTGGCGGCCACCCCCAACCCGGAGGTCCCTTAGTGAGATTGATAGCCGTCACGTTCGTGATGCTCACTCTGGTGGGCTGCAACCTCACCTTGGCGCATGGTCCCTCTGATGACACCCTATACCTGCTGTTGGAGGAAGAGAATTCCGCGCTCCTAAAGGAAGTGCATGAACTGCGAGGGCAGGTCAGGGGCCTTGAAGAGCAGGTGATAGAACTGGAGGCAACGGTGGGGGGAAGAGAGGCCGAGAACGCAATACTACAAGGTGAAGCGGCTAGCCTGCGACGGCAAGTCGCCGCGTTGGGAACCCAAGTAACCGGTTTGAAGACGACCCTGCAGCAACGGGAGACCGAGAAGTCTGCGTTGCAGGAGGAAGCGAATGGTCTGAGAGAGCGGGTAATCGGTCTGGAAGCGACAGTGCTGGAGTTGGAGGCTGAAGTCGATCGTCTCACACCACTATCCCCCTCCCCAAGGCCTGTCCCGACCCGCAATCCATCCCTGGGACCATTGTCTGAACGCGATGTACTCGTGGCCCTCTACCATGCGACTGATGGGCCGAACTGGCGTTACGATTACAACTGGCTCAGCGATGCTCCCATTGGAGCGTGGTACGGTGTGACTATCTATGATGGCGGGGTCTTTTCGTTAGGCCTTGAACAAAACGGATTGAACGGGAAAATACCGCGAGAATTAGCGAGCTTACCAGACTTGGAACGTTTGTACCTCAGCGGAAATCAGTTGACTAGTGCTATCCCCGCGGAACTGGCCAATCTCTCCAAGTTATCGTACCTGTCTCTTGGTGAAAACCAACTGACAGGAGAGATCCCTGCTGAGTTTGGAAAACTTTCCAACTTGAACACCCTCTATCTCCCCAATAACCAACTCAGTGGCAAAATACCGTCGGAATTGGGCAATGCCTCCCGACTGCGACAGATATATCTCCAAGACAACCAGCTAAGCGGGAGCATCCCCAGGGAGCTGGGGAACCTCTCAAGCCTGCGATTGCTCAAACTACATGGTAACCAGCTGAGCGGGGAGATTCCTGCGGGGTTAAGCTCTCTCTATAATCTTTTCAACCTACAATTGTATGACAACCAGCTGACCGGTGAGATCCCATCGGAATTGAGCCGTCTCTCCAAGCTTCGTGGCCTGAATCTCAGTGGTAACCAACTCACCGGAGAGATTCCCTCGGAATTGAGTTATCTCTCTCAGTTGTCCGGGCTATGGCTACATAATAACGAATTGGCCGGAAGTATTCCTCCAGACTTCGGAAGGATGGCCAACCTGCATCAGGTCAATATCAGTGAGAACCGGTTGAGCGGAGAGCTGCCCTCAGAGTTGGGAAACCTCACAAAGCTCGATACCCTGCACCTCGCCCACAACCAATTGGAGGGGACAATACCAGCGGAACTGGGGAGCCTCTCCAACTTGAGGGAACTCCACATCAGGGATAACCAACTGAGCGGCGCAATCCCTCCGGAACTGGGGAACCTCTCCAACTTGAGGGAACTGAACCTCCGAGACAATGCCCTGACCGGCGAAATCCCACCGGAACTGGCAAGCCTCTCCAAACTAATGGTGTTGAACCTCCGTGGGAACCAGTTGAGTGGGTCCATTCCACCAGGATTTGCTGGGTTGCGGTTGGATCACCTTCAGCTTCGCTTCAATCAATTGACCGGCTGCATTCCTCGGAGTCTGCCCCGCCCGGGGGACGAGTTCCCTGGCCGAGGCACCGCGCATTTGAACGACGTCGCCAGCCTAGGCCTGCAGCTCTGCGAGGCAGTTGAGGCACCATAAACGATTCTGCGGACCGCCAGTAGGTCGCCACTAGGTGCAGAGCAGCGGGGGTACCACACCTGCGCTCTGCGCTAAGACGCATCGGATGTCTACTGGAGTGCCCAGCTCGGAGACCAAGGTGAGGCCACTGGACAGATCGGCTTCGGCCAGTCGGAGCCTCCTGAGGAGGAGCAGTTCGTTGCCACAAGCAGTGCTTGGACTCATATCTGTGCTCGAGCAGGCTGCGGAAGAATGGATTTCACTGGTTCGAAGAGGCTGGTTTGAGTTGAGTTTGACGCTTTCGGTTAGCCGGAAGGCGGTTTGGGACCCCTGCCAAGGGCCCATGAGGTGATCAGCAAGGGCTAGGAGGGCCCGTCAGACCTTAGGGGCGCACTGCCTCGCTCAGGCGATCACGCCGTCCGACCGGCCCGAGCCCTATCACACGACACCAGGTTCGCCATCCGCACCAGGTTGTAGGCCGTAGCCACAAAGTACCCAGCCAGCCCCGTCCGCTCAACTCCACGATAACGTGTCCTCCGTAATCCTCCCACCGTCTTCATCCACCCGAATATCTTCTCCACCCGCTTGCGCACCTTCTGACTCGCCCTGTAGCTAGCCTGCCTCGTGGTGCGTCCGTCTATAGCCGAGTGTGTCCTCCGGGCCACATGGGGCGTCACCCCCCGATTACGCATGGCCCTGACACACTCCCGCGTGTCGTAGCCCTTGCACCTCCCAGGGTCCTGGGACGGTACCCCCGCTGCCGGGCGTCGTCCAGCATCACGGGCACAGCCTCACGCTCCGCCCTACCCGTGGCCCTGCTCACCACGAAGTCCATCAACAGCCCGTTGCCGTTCTCCATCAGCGCGTGGCCCATGAATGACAGCCTAGCCTCCCTGCCCTTCCCCTTCCGCATCAACCTAGCCTCAGGGTCCGTCCTGCTCTCGTGGGTCTCGTTCTTCAACCTCTTTCCACGAAAGTCCACCCACGGATTGCCGGGGTCGTCGGCGGGTGGCTCCTCCTCATCTCTCCGTCGGAAGCTCTTGATGCTGGTCACTGCCTCTATCAGCGTCCCGTCCACGCTGAAGTGCTCGTCCGACAGGAGCCCCCGGCGGTCGGCCTCCCACACCACCTCGTCGAACAGGGCCTGGCCCACACGGTGTTCCAGCAATCGCTTCCGGTTCTTGGTGAACACTGTCGGGTCGAAGCTACGCTCCATCAGGTTCATATCCAGGAACCAGCGGAAGAGGAGATTGTATTCCAGCTCTTCGCGGAAGGCCCGCTCGCTGCGCACCGAGTAGAGGGAGATGAGCAGGGACGCCTTCAGCAATCGCTCCGGTGGCACCGATGCCCGGCCCACGTTGGAGTACATCCTGTCGAACTCGGGTGAGAGGCGTTTCAGCACCTCGTCGGCCACCGCCTTGATGGTGCGTAGAGGATGGTCCTTGGGTACTCGCCCTTCCATGTCCACGAAGGCCAGCATCACTTCCTGTTCCTCACGTCTTCCGCGCATCCCGCACCTCCGCTGCGTCTCCGTGGCATCCTAACTCACAAATCCCTTTTTCCGCTGCCTGTTAGATAATGGCGGGTTAGAGGTAATGATGCGGCTGGAACTCGACGGGACAGAAACTCCTTTTCTTGCTGCCCTGACCGACGTGGTAGCCATCACGTCGCCCTAACAGGTGAAGGCAAAATGTCCTACTCTTGACACGGCTTGAGAAGCATTAGTAGTATACGTTCGCCTAGGCCGTTGGCCTATCGACCGCATAAACCACAAGGTACAACAAAGGAAAACATTATGGCTTTAGATATTCATATAGAACAGTTTGTAGATGCCGCAAGTAGAGGCGATGTGCCAACAATGGAAAAGATGGCTGCAGAGGGATTTGATCCGAAACAAACAGCCGATTATGACGGCAGAACAGCGTTACATTTAGCCGCTGCAGAAGGGCACCTAGATGCAGTGAAATGGTTGATAGAAGTTGCCCAAGTACCCTTGAACGAAACAGCTCGATGGAACGGTACCGCATTAACGGACGCCATCAGACATGACCACAAAGAGGTGATCCAATACCTGGCATCAAAGGGGTTTACGTCTCGACCTTTGTGTCCTTTTGATACGGAGTCACATGAAGACGCCGCCAGTAAGTACCGCGAAAACACCAATCTCGAAACCGTAGTGGCAGCAAGTCTAGGTGACGTCGCAAGATTAAAGGAACTCGTCAATGCAGGCACCGCACAAGCTAATGGTGGTGATTACGATTCAAGGACTCCGATTCACCTTGCCGCATCTACAGGTAACCTTGAAGCAGTAAAATTCCTCGTTGAAGTAGCCGGCGTAGATGTCAATCCGATCGATCGTTTCGGTGGCACACCATTGACCGATGCCATTCGGCATGATTTCAAGGATATTAAAGAGTATTTGCTCAGTAAGGGAGGTAAGTCTCGCGAAGTCTACGATGACGAGATACCACCCAAAGCCCACTGGTCATATTAGCAGTCGGCAATCTATTAGGATGATTAGCCAGGACGAGGGCGATCCCCTCGTCAGCATCTCTAGGAATTGGTTGTTGGCGACAACGTTTAAGTCGGCAGCTAGGAACCCCATTAGCAGGCTGCTGAAGAATGGATTTCACTGGTTCGAAGAGGCTGGTTTGAGTTAAGTTTGACGCTTTCGGTTAGCCGGAAGGCGGTTTGGGACCCCTGCCAAGGGACCATGAGGTGATCAGCAAGGGCTGGGAGGGCCCGTCAGACCTTACGGGCGCACTGCCACGCCCAGGCGATCACGTCTGCTGGAGGGCCCGAGCCCTCTCACACGACACCAGGTTAGCCATCCGCACTAGGTTGTAGGCCGTAGCCACAAAGTACCCAGCCAGCCCCGTCCGCTCTACTCCCCGATAACGTGTCCGTCGGAATCCTCCCACTGTCTTCATCCACCCGAACACCTCCTCCACCCTCTTGCGCACCTTCTGACTCGCCCTGTAGCTAGCGTGCCTCGTGGTGCGTCCGTCTATCGCCGAGTGTGTCCGCCGCGCCACGTGAGGCGTAACCCCCCGTTACGCATGGCCCTGACACACTCCCGGGTGTCGTACCCCTTATCAGCTCCCAGCGTCCTGGGACGGTACCCCCGCTGCCGGGCGTCGTCCAGCATCACGGGCACAGCCTCACGCTCCGCCCTACCCGTGGCCCTGCTCACCACGAAGTCCATCAACAGCCCGTTGCCGTTCTCCATCAGCGCGTGGCCCATGAATGACAGCCTAGCCTCCCTGCCCTTCCCTTTCCGCATCAACCTAGCCTCGGGGTCCGTCCTGCTCTCGTGGGTCTCGTTCTTCAACCTCTCCCCACGAAAGCCCACCCACGGGTTGCCAGGATCATCATCGGGAGGTTTCTCCTGGTCTTCGCGCCGCCTGAAGCTCTTGATGCTGGCCACTACCTCTATCAGTGTCCCGTCCACGCTGAAGTGCTCGTCCGACAGCAGTCCCCGGCGGTCCTCCTCCCATACCACCTCGTCGAACAGAGCCTGGCCTATTCTGTGTTCCAGCAGTCGTTTCCTGTTCTTGGTGAACACCGTGGGGTCGAAGCTGCGCTCCATCAGGTTCATGTCCAGGAACCAGCGAAACAACAGATTGTATTCCAGCTCCTCGCAGAAGGCCCTCTCGCTGCGCACCGAGTAGAGGGAGATGAGCAGTGATGCCTTCAGCAATCGCTCCGGTGGTACCGAGGCCCGGCCCACCTTGGAGCACATCCGGTCGAACTCGGGTGAGAGGCGTTTCAGCGCCTCGTCGGCCACCGCCTTGATGGCCCGCAGGGGATGGTCCTTGGGTACCCGCTCCTCCAGATTCACGTAGGCCAACACCGGGCGAGATCTTGGCAGACACCTTTCAGATCGCCTTGGTCACCCAGCCGAACAATCAGGGAGGAAGCTCTCAGCCACCCTCAAAATCCCTATGGAGAAAGTCGCGTCCGTCAGGCCTAACCTGGTCAAGGAGACTCTTGCGATGCAAGAGCTAATAGACACTTGAGAAGCAACCTTGCAACAGACTACTTTCGCAACCTGGCACCACCAGTCGTGTACTCCAGATGAGCTACGCGACAACGCGTGAGATTCACCGACGAAAACCGGAGACACCCGGACAGTGCAAGGGGTGTCGGAGCTCCGGCGCAACAGTGACCACCTAGAGCTACTTAGCAGGCGGATCGGACCCTAGTGCGGTGTCCGCGTTGCGCTGGCCGCCTGGTACGCGACGACGACGAACTCAAGTGTTCGCTCTGCGGAGGCCGGTATACCCCTTCCACCATCCCCTCCTCCACCAGCCTACAAAGCATGCACTTGTGAAACTACCTTCAAGCGAGTGGTCAACCGTACTAAGTGCGAACCCTGCCAACTAGCGGACTTGGCGCGACGTGCGCGGGGAAGCGGGCTCGGAAGGGCAAGCGGTGTCGAGACTGTGAGAAGCCGATCGACCCGTCCTCCAAGAGCGTGAGGTGTCGAGTCTGCCATTACATTCGGGAATCCAAGAGCAAACGGGAGAGACGGGCGCGGGTGGGCAGAGAGGAGAAGCCGAAACCTCCAAGGTACTGTGTGGACTGTCAGACCGTTCTAGGCATCCGCACCCGATCCCCACGCTGCCCCAATCTGCCGTAACATCAAATGGGGAACCCCTTGGGAATCGCACAGAACGGGCCCTAATTAGCGACGTTTAGATCCCGTCTGCTAGCCGACAAGAGCAGTGATAGCAAAAGTGATAACGAATCGTGGAAAAGCTGATTGTATAGCTAAAACCGGGGCATATTGGCAGTGGTGGAGACCAAACCGTCACCTTCACCCTGCCGGGAGATAAAAGCGTCACCTACACCGTCGCCGCGCCTACCGAGGAGGGTGTTTACACTTTTGCCGGAGTTCTGAAGGACTCGGAGAAGATGGAGCGACCGGTGGGAGGCACCTCCCAGATAACGGTAGCGCCACCCCGCCTCCTACGCCCACACCTACCCCAACACCCACGGAGCCCATCGCAACCAGGTATTTCTCCGAGCCCTGGGTGCTGCTGGGCGGCGAGCTCGTTGTGGCCATCACTGCCGCACGGTACGGCGATTCGGGTCCGGTGGTCGAGACGCTACCCGCCGGGTTCAGCTATGTCTCGTCCAGCCTGCAGAGCGCCGCCATGCTCGAGGGTCAGACCATCACTCTCACCCTGACGCGAGAGGGACCTTCACCTTACTCCGTTGTCGCACCCGCTACATCCACCGGTGAAGGCTCTCACCCTTTCGCCGGGTTTTGCATGACTCGGACATGGGGGAACAGCCTGTGCTGGGCCACTCATCCATAACGGTCAGGGCTGCTCCGCCCCCAGCCCCTCCTCCCGCGACTCCGCAACAATACAACGCCAACAGGAGCTTCTCCGAGTCGTGGGTGCATCCAGGCACTGAGCTTACGGTAACTATCACGGCCACCAGGTATGGCGGTCTGGGTCAGGTCCTGGAGACGTTGCCTGCCGGGTTCTCCTATATATCGTCCAGCCTACCGGATGCGTCCGTAGTCGAGGGCCAGACCGTCATCTTCACCCTGTTGGGGAATGATGCCTTCACCTACACCGTTACGGCGTCCCGCGAGGAGGGTGCCCACTCCTTTGTCGGGGTTCTTAGGGACTCGGACAAGGTCGAACAGCCAGTGGGAGGTTCTTCCGAGTTAACCGTCAGCGCCACTCCCCCTCCGACTCCCACACCCATGCCAACACCTACACCAGCAGCAACGCCCACGCCGACCGCATCGCCCATGCCCACGACCATAGCAACTCCCACTCCTGCGC
Organism: Dehalococcoidia bacterium; assembly: GCA_965263155.1. Taxonomy (GTDB): domain Bacteria; phylum Chloroflexota; class Dehalococcoidia; order Lucifugimonadales; family JAAXIE01; genus JAAXIE01. Next base: position 2,601,299 of record OZ253586.1, on the reverse strand, counting down.
CCATACCAACTCCTGGTCCGCCCCCCATGCCTGCGCCAACACCTATCGTGACGTCTCCCCCATCGCCCACGCCAACCATCGTGCCCGCACTGGCGTCGACCCCAAGCACAACGCCTGCGCCACCCTCGCCAAACCCAGTGCCTGCGCCCTCATTGGCGCCAACGCCAACGCCCATGCCCCCACGGACGGACGCGCCTCAGAGCACTCCGATGCCGGAGCCCGTCAGGGTCTCCGAGACCAGCATGGAACCCTCGCCAACTCAGACGGCCACCGCTCCGTCCATTCCCGCGACCGCGTCACAGGCTCTGCCTGCGGGACCGGGTGACGGAGGAGGGGTACCGGTATGGCTGATCGTTGTCATCGTCGTCGCAGGGTAGCTATAGCAATAGTTGGCGCTGGTGTGTATGCGTATGCGAACAACCGCCTGCGATAGCCTGTGCTAGGGGGACAACGAGGAGTCTGCCGGGCCATCGCAGGCGCCTGACGGACCCTCAGGCCTGTATCCGTGGGTTTCTCCACCCACTGAGCCGTCCGGATGAAGACCTTCCGCAACAGGTAGTAACGAACCGGTACCAAGTGGACTCTCTTCCCTGACTTCGATTAGCTCTGGTAGGGATGAGATGCAAGTTTCACTCGTCATGAATTGGAAAATCCCCGGTCGCCTACTCGACCCTCTCCGCCTTTCATCGAATGCGAGGAGCGCGAACCGGGAGCTGGCAGCTCCCTATAGAACGAGGCCCAACAACGCGCCGTACTCATCAACTGTAGACCCCTGCCAGCACGGCGCGCGAAGCTCTCGGCATCACGGCTGGCGCAGGAAATGCGGGGAGATGCCGACTGAGCCGCAACTGGACATCTGAGGTTGCACTCTACTATAAATTCATCGGCCAATCTGTGGAGGAAGCCGTCAGATCGGCCAAACAGGCCACTGCATCTGGCAGCGAAGTACAGCGAACCTTGGCACAGAGCTCCGGCTGCTGAGATCATGAAGTTACTGTTGGCCCAGGGCGCAAGGCATCACGGCGATCAATAATGACGGTGACACGGCCTGCGATGTAGCTCGTGTAGACGATGAAGCCATTCAGACGGTGCTTTGCCCTCCATGGCTAGGTCTCAGGTGACTTCGTGCCGGTCGGAGCCGATCAGATCAGTGGTCTAGCCTCGGCCGCTTGGTGCCTTGGCAGTGACCTAGGGCATGGGAAGAGGAGGGGGCAGACTCCGGTCATAGTGACTGGGGCTCCGTAGCCCGGTCTGTTCGTGGGTCCAAGCCGCATCCACGCAGTGCAGAGTTCCGCGTGTAAGGGACAAGTCAGGTCTAGGATACAGATCTCGGACAAACATCATTAGTGAAGGAGTAGGGGGAGGTTCCAGGAGCGGTTGCTGGGCCCCTAGCAACCCTGTCGTATCGTTCCGATAGGCCTTAGCGACGCTCCGACGAGACGGCGGCCCTTACGCCGGACCGCCGGCGGTGTAGCCGTTCACGAAGGACCTTTTCTCGTGTCAGCCTGTCCAGTACGTTGGCAGGACTGGCACGGTCGAGCGAATGAGCCAAGGCCCTGGGAACCCCCAGCATCGGTTGCTCGGTTCCAGAGTCGGGCGGTACCAGAGCCGTAGCCGTCACTTGAAGTGTGGAACCAGCACCGACGGGCGAAGGAGCGGAACCACCATGGAGCTGGGTCACACACCGTTGGGAACAGAATGGCACGCACCCGGGGAGCAACGAGCTCGATCGTTGGTCTAGCAGGGTGGAAGCCGGGCGGCTTCGACATCGTTATGGAAGGGATTCGATTCCCCACGTTGCTCAAGTTGAACCGATTCCGCGTCAACGCTTGACCCACAGCGGTACGGGGAGCCTCTTCCAAGCGCCGACAGCTTGGCACAAATCAGGGACGCTTCCGGGTTGCCGTGGAGCGACTGAGCGCGGCGGTTAGGGACCAAGCCACTCACGGTAAAGACGCTGGCGCGCCAGCCTGCGCCCCAATACGCAGTGCTTTTCGCACTAATCGCCGTGGCGGCTCAACTATGATTCCTTCGTAAAAAGTCATGGGCGAGGGTATTGGAAGTGAGGGATAATCGGACCGGTGAAAGTGGAGGAGAGAAGGCTCAGGAGTAGGTGATCGATGTTTCAGGCACGGGAACCGCAGGAGAGCCTGTGGCAGTCGGAGTTTCTGATCACGCCGAGGAAGGCGAGGCTGATGCGGCGGAGCTGGGCGGAGGTGTTTCGGAACGAGGCTCTGCCACTCATAGAGGAGGAGCGGTTCGCTCCGCTGTACAGCCCGGACATGGGCAGGCCCAATCGCGCCGTGCAGACGGTGCTGGGAGTGCTGGTGCTCAAGGAGATGTTCGATCTGACGGACATGGAGGCGTTGGAAGAGTTGGAGTTCAATCTGCTGTGGCACCACGCGCTGCGGCTGGAGATGGAGGAGGCGCACCTTGCCCAGAAGACGCTGCATAACTTCCGTGTGCGGTTGATGGAGCACGACGGCGGGCGGTTGGCCTTCTGTGAGACGACGGACCGGATGATAGAGGCCCTGGGACTGGGGACAGGCAAGCAGCGCCTGGACTCGACCCACGTCATGAGCAATATCGCGGTGCTGACGCGGTTGGGTCTGTTCTGCGAGACGGTCCGGGTGTTCCTGTTAGCGGTGAGCCGTGAGCACCCTGGTCCGGGTGAAGGGATTGGGGATGGACTGGCCCAGCGGTACCTCAAGGAGACCGGCGAAGCATTGAGGTACGAGGACGCACGTTCAGGTGAGGGGCGTCGCCGGCTGTCGGTGTGTGCGCGAGACGTGTACCGGCTGGTGGATAGGTTCCGTGGGACGGCGGTGGCGGATATGGAGGAGTACGGTCTGTTGGAGAGGCTTTTGCATGAGCAGTGCCATGTGGGCCGGCACAGGGACGGTCGTCCCAGCGCCGATGACGACGATGTGGCAGAGGGGAAGGTGCCGGTCGCGCTGAGGGAGCCGAAGGAGGTGCGGTCGAGCTCTATGCAGACGCCACACGACCCGGAGGTGACCTACAGCGGACACAAGGGGAAGGGGTACGAGGTGCAGGTGTCTGAGACGTGCGAAGAGGGGAACCCTGTGCAGATGATCACCCATGTGGAGGTCACGCCATCGAGCAATGGCGACGCCGGTGTGACGGTGGGGGTGATAGACACGTTGAGGGAGCGTGGGATCGGTCCTTCGGAGCTGTGGTGCGACACGTCGTATGGGTCTGGACACAACGGATGGGAGGCGGAGCGCAGGGGAACGGAGTTGGTGAGCCCTGTGGGGGGCCGGGCGCCAGCGGAGGCCGACAGGGGTTATTGGCCGGTCAGACTGACTGCTGCTGACTTTGACATCGACGTTACGGCAAGGAGGGCTGCGGTGTGTCTTGCGGGACATGAGGCCGTGTCCGAGTACGAGGATGAAGAGGCTCCCGAGCGAGTGGAGATGCACTTCGCCCGGGAGGTGTGTGAGCCCTGCTCGCTGCGTCCGCGGTGTCCTGTGAGGTGGCGTCGTCGCCCTGAGCTCGGGGGAGAGTGGTCGCCGAGAGGAGCCTACGTGCTGAGTGCGGACCTCGCTAGGGTGAACATCGGACGCAGGCGGCGGGCCGAGTCGGATGGACAATGGCGTAAACGGTACGGGTTGCGTGCGGGGATAGAGGGTACGAACTCGGAGTTGAAACGGCGCCATGGTCTTGGCCGCCTACGGGTACGTGGAGGTGAGAGGGTCCGGCTCGCCGTCTACCTCAAGGCCCTGGCGTGTAACGTCAAGCGAATGGTCCGGGCACGGTTGGACGAGATGTTGGTCCCACCGGCTGTCCTGGCGACCGCTCCCCCCACTGCATGAAGCTACAGGAGCCGTTGCGAGCCCGCTGATGCCTACCCGGACGGGGTATGGCGCACCACAACGACCTCATCGGCCACAACATAAGCCCCGACCGGAACAACCAAATACCTCACCCCTAACCGCCCTCACGCCGCAGAACCAACCCGAAAGGCCCTTATTACGAGGGAATCAACTATAAGTAACTCATCTCGTACCTATTCCATATCAGACAAGCCTCAGTCGCACGAGGAGCTAACGCATTCTCGCTTGTTGACCTAGGCTGGGCCTATCCGATCAGGCAACACCACTTCATCGTCACCCAAGGCACGGCGATATCTGCGCAACAATTCGCGCTCAGGATAACTACCTAGGTTCCAGCCAATCATGTAACAGAGAATTTCTCTCAACGTCACTCTATGAGTATTAATTATGGTTCTAGCGTTTTTGTCCCACATCAGTCCCACATATGGAGGTTCTTCCAGTCTACGAGGCAAGGTCGAGGCGACGGCTACGGAGTCTTTCAAGGACATACTGGCCGTCAGACGAGCGATAATTTTGGTATACATCTCCAAACCTATGGGACGAAACAGTACGCTTCCTCCATGCTTCCCTCTGTATCTCTTGGCCACACGTTTAGTGCTCTTTGCACCAAAGAATTCTTGTAATTCCAAAAAATGATTCCTCAGAATTTCCAAATATGTTCTTGCGTATTCAAAATATCTATCCAACGTCTCGTCTGCAGGTCTATTACCTTGTAAATAAGCTCTGTCTCTCTTTAACTCAAAATTCGAACCAGTAAACATTATTGTGAGAGCATCATATAGACTGCCTATCGTAGTCCAACTAGTCTCATTCGTGGGTGGCATGTTATTATTCGCAACAAACGCCAACCGATCATCGGTGAACAGATTTGTCTCTTCAATCAAACGTCGAACACAAATCGCCATGACATCGTCTTCATCTAGGATGATAGTGTCACCTTTAGACACGGCTATCGCTTTCTTATTCAAAGTGGTGAAGAGGCGCCGGGTTCGTATGGTTCCTTCAGCATTTCTATGGTGAGCAACGAAAATGACAGGTATTTCATCAGTCGCCTCAGGCGTCGACCGTCTTTCGACCACCCTCTTTATGCCTGCCAACCGGTGCTGTCCATCGACGGCGAAGATCTTCTCCTCGCCGGTCAACGTTAAGAAGCCTACAGATTCAACTATGCTCTGGCCAATGCCCTCTAGCTCATGCTCATTCTCACCAGTACGGAGATCTCGCAATGCATGCCAGCTCGGGTTGCCTCCGTATATAGCTAGCACAAGAGAATTGAAGAACCGCTCAGGTCTTGTCTCAAGATATTCGGCAATCTCTTCGCCTCGTTGCCCTTCGTCTAATTCCCTTTGAAGCAGGTCAGACAAACCTTTGTGTCTATGAATATCCCGAGCATACCCTACTCTCTCACTTAGTTGGTCCATGCTCATTAGGCCAGAGTAGTACACCCAATCACCCATTATTCCTCTCAGGGCGGGCATGACTAGCTGAGGGGGGTTCGTTGTTGTCATCTGAATGCTCGCCGTTTTCGTTTCAGCCCTGCGTCTAGATCAGCCTCGGCAAATGGCGGCATAAGGGCACTATTAAGTTGTCGCTCTAGCGCTTTGAGGTCTTCTGAAGAAACGTCGTCGTCAACGGGAGCGAAGAAGAATCGCAGAACCTCGTACCAGTTCCCTATCATGAAGGCGACTCGGTCACGTTTCAGTAGTTTACTGTCTGAGAGGTAATCTCTGTATCGCTCTCTCAATGTACGGTCGGAATCCCGTCCCGCCATCCCGATATATAGAATGTAACCATGGGGTGGTAGGATTTCACTGTTTTGGCATATCGCGAATGCGTACACTCCTCGCTTTTTGTCAGGAACTTTGCCAATCTCGGATCTCCCGTAGCTAATGGAGTCCCAGTTCAAGTTGTTAACCATGTAATGGGTATTCATCAACTGTTGTGGCGATAGAGTGAACTCACGATTGTATCTTCCTACAGTCTCCTGGGCTTCTCTAGCAAAGTCTATGACTTGTCTAATGTTCATGTAACTCTATCCCTGGAAGTCATCATATCGATTAGGTGTCGCGAACCATCTCCCATACAAAGTCCTAGTTTTCGTAGCTTCCAATACACATGGAATCGATTCTACCCCCTCATGCGCTAATCTAGTCCTACCGATGGGCGTCAAGTTCTTCGTGGTACTGTCCATCGGCCGTCGTCGTGCTCTGACTTCCTTGGCGCTTTCAGGGACAGCAGTATGACCATATCCACCAACTCTCTATTTAGGGCGCAGTATAGCAAGCATCTGCACCACGGTGCTAGATTCTCTAGCTAACTGGCCCATGGTGGTCTGCACCAGAAGGTCGGGGCCCCGGGCACCACTGGACAGCTTGGATAGAAGGTGCCCGAGCACGGCTTCCGAGGCCTGGCGCCTAGCAAGGGCCCGCCTCTGGATCGTCTGCCAGTCCCTGAGCAGCGTTACCTGCATCACCTCATTCTGCCAGGTGCGTACCCGCATATTGGCAGTACCCTGTGCTTCCTCCAGTCCGTCAGCGGCGATGCTCTTCAGGCTCCGCTGCACCAGCAGCGGCAGCGCGTGCTCATGTCCATGGTTCTTCAGATACTGGCTGGCCTGTCGTAAATGAAGGGGGTGGGTATCGCCTTCCCTCTGGTCCGGGGCACATCACGTTCGCGCTGGTCGATGGTGAGGTCGTACCGGCGACGCACTTCGACCACACGGCTTGCGAACCAGCAACGGTTGAGGTCGGGAAGCCATTGCGTCGCGTCCTTGCCTCTCTTCTGGGAACGGTTAACCGAGGGGCTGGCCAAAGTAAGGTTGAGCAGGTCGGAGGAGAACCGCCGTTTCGTCGGTGCATCCGCTGCGCATAGTCCACTGTCGTGGGCCTCGGAGCGCGCGACGATATGCTCGATGTCGGTCTGCGATGTGCTGGCGAACAATGTTCCGCTGTACGGGCCATAGATGATGCCTCCCATGCTGGCGACGATGCGTTGTTCAACGGATTGCGAATAGGGATAGTCATCTGAGTCGTAGGACGAACAGCGGTGCTCGGCCGATACCACGAGACCCCTCCAACGCCCGGAGTCAGCGGTCAGAGCCGGCGTCACCACGGGTGCTGGCACCGGCGTTGGAGTTGGAGTCGGTGTGGCCGCAGGTTCTGGTTGCGGCGTCGCAGTCGGGTCCTGAGTCGCTGTGGGTGCTGGCATCGGGGCTGCATTTGGGGCCAGCGTGGATAGGGTTGGCAAGGGGGTAATGGGGGACCGAATAGCGGGTGAGGACGTTGCGGAGGCCGTGGGAGCTGATTCAGAGGGCGGGGGAGTGTCGGTGGATACGGCCTCGGGTGTCTCTGAGATGGTGTCGCACGCTGAGAGCACTGCGACCAGCAGGAGTATTGAGATCCAGCGTATCAACATCCGTCAATTGTAGCCCATATCTGCCAAGGAACATGTCATCGGGTGGGGGGACCGCTCCATTGACTCCCGCATGTTGTCGGCGAGCGGTCTGTTGGTGCCAGGGCGGACCCAAGATGAACCGTCCTAAGGGGGGTCATCCCCTTCGAGATTCCCCTGACAAACATCGGAGCCGAGAAAGCTCAGACGCGTCCAGATGAAGGGTTCCAAACGGCAGAGCGAAACCAATTTCACCGAGGCTGCTACAACGAATGAGCTCCACTGAGGACCTCAGGGCCGTCTGCGACGACGCCTGATAGGCGCATGGCCTATCCGTTGGTGTGAAACCCCACTCCCACCACTGTAAATCGAAGGAGTCCTTCGACGAGCACTCGGAGGAGCAGTCAAGGACCCAGAGCCTGTTAACTCCACTCTGAACCTAGGCGTGAATGGTTTCCCGGACACGTTGACACTGGTGATGCGGTCTACCCGATAAGAACGGATCTCCTGACTGTCACTGCGAACGCCGTATAGAAGCAAATCGCCAGAATGGCTCATACGCAGGCTATAGGGCTCGATGGTGCGGGTACTTCCCCTGTAGCCCAATTCCACGCATAGGTGATTGGCAGCAGCAAACCGGACAGTCTCCAGTGGAACCCCATGGCCCCAGACCCAAGCGGTGCTGGGAGGAGTCCAACTCTCGTCCAAGGACTGGTCCACATCTATCGGAGATAGCTCGGTGGGTTGAACCTTACCAGCCAACCAATCATAAAGTGCAGGAAGTTCGCCCCAGCACTCCTCAAAGGGAGGTAATGCAGGAAGCTGATGGGCCAGCATGTTGTACCACTCCCCCTGCAGCTCCTCACGGTAAGGGGAAGCCTCCAACATTTCCAAGTCATAGACCATCAACCCTTTTGAGCGGCACTTCTCTTCATACACGGAGCTGATGAGTTCCCAATGAGGCAGCAAATCCACCCTTCTGAACAAGTTTACGATGTCGTACAGGTCACGAGGCCTAGACCTCTGGCCCATGGCCCTCAACTTTTCCGCGAACACCTCTTCGAAGCCATAGCAGCGTACCTGTGCTGGCAAAGGAAGCCCGTCCGGATAATGATGGTTTATGTTTTGGAGGACGGTGGGACGGACTACGATCTCGTTCGTGGTCAGGTCAAGCTTGAGACTGGCGACGCCGGGCGCGCCAAGGGGTCCCCTGTAGTAGATCCGGCCCTCCACTGACGAGCCGTCGCGCCTCCGTCGTAGATATGGATGCTGTCCAGTAAAGTCGATCCCTGACTGCTCGTATATTCGATCCAGGACATCGAGTAGTGCAGGTAACAGTTCGTCCGGCTCTATCATGCCTCCGGGAAGAACGGTAAAGTCGAGGTCCTCTGAGAAACGATAGGTCTCGATGTAGCACTTCTTGAGGCAAGTGCCCCCCTTGAAGGCCCAACTCTTCGAAAGACGTGGGTCAGAACCGATACCCCATAGGACCCAGCCGATCACATAGTCCTTTTCAACGATGTTTTCGCGGAGGCCCCATTCCCGGACCCTGTCATTGATATCCGCCCTCGTTATCATTCGGAATGACCACCGGAAGACACCAGAGCGTTCACCCGGAGGTTCCATTTGCGAAGGGACGGGCCTTTGTCCGGTAGGCTGGGGTCCAATAGACTGATACCCAAACTCATGGAATCCCTGCAATGTCGCAGCACCCGCGGAGCATCGAGTTCCAAGGTCTCGACAAGGTATCCTAGACGCTTGAAGGCAGTACGATTGCCGAGCCTTTCCACATAATCCAAAAGCAGAGGCTCATCCAGGTGTTCCCCCAGAAAGTAGGTCTCAAGCACCTCGGCGATATGCCGAATGCCACCGCCGAGCGACGGATCTGAGAGGAGGTCTGCCAGTGTCCTTGAGGGATCGGAGACGCCAACCTTGGTACGACCTCGCCAGACGGTCCTGATGCCGAAGAGCTTGTCTTCCTTCACACGTTTGAGACAGAAAGTAAACCCCTGGATAACTGTAGCCGTGTTCCGCACTCGACGAGAGGTAATGACGACCGTCTCCCTGAACAGTTGCTCGGTCAGGTGCCAATGCTCGGAGGCAGACCAGCCCCCTATATAGCTCGATGAACCGTAGAGACTGGCAGCGACAACCCACGGGTCTTCGACCCATTTCCCTGGTTCAGTAGCTTCAAGCGGAACAACGGTATAGAGTCCCCGTTGTAGACGCACCAGCCAGCCCCGCTCTGCCAAGTACGACAGAAGCTTATGCGTTCTCGGTATACTAAGAAGGAGAGTTTCCGCCGCGTCCTTGACGGAGAATGGGCCTGCGACGTTCCGATGCAGAGTGGCAAGAAGCCTGCGATTCCTCCCCGTAATCCCAGAAGGAAAATATTCTGCAACCATGTGATACCAAAACCTTCCACAGACCGGAAGCAATTACACCTATAGTATCACATCAACAGGAGCTCTTCCATGGACGGGCTGCCGAGAGATTGCGGGGACCAACACATGCCTCAATTGTAGTCCACTGCCGGGCAACATAGCACCGTTGATCTGACAACCCTTGGCGATCTCCTGACGGTGGGCGGGTAGGGGTTTCGGGATACGAAGTCCCTGATGAACGCCAGGATCAGGGCCTGTCGTCCGTTCGTCCGGGGTCTGCCTCTCCTTGCGAGAGGAGTGTCCGTCCCGGTCGATCCACGGACCTCAATATGCTCTGAGACCTCGGCGCAGTCCGTGAGCGATTCCGCTCCAATCTCAGGGCTCGGCTCCGATTCTATGCGACGGTGTTTGGCCTTCACTGGATAGCATCCTTTCTGGCTATAGTCTGACGTTGCTGCCGACAGGTCGCAATATGCCGATGTCACTCTTATGGGTGTTGGGGCGAGCGTCCTCCCAGCCTCTCAGCAGTTCACAGAATGGCCGAAGTTTCAGCATGCGGGGAACGCGTATACGTAGTCCCAGCTTCCCGGGCTGCGCCATACGGGTCGGAGCGGCCCCATCCGCTCCAGCACGTCCCTTTGTGAGACCATCAGGGGGACTCTGACCCCGGAGCGGTCCATCTCCTCGCCCGCCACACGCAGGAAGTGGGTCTCCGACACGTCATCGTCGAAGACGATCAGGACCGAGGGCTGTTCGCCGTGGTCATCGGTGGGCCGGGGGGAGGAGTAGTAGCGCAGGTAGGGGGCGAGGCGAGCGGCCATGGTGACGGGGCGCACCGCCCGTCGTTCCCACTCAAGGAAGAAGGGGCAGAGGGTACCGCCACGGCGCAGGATACCGAAGGCGTCGGGGTGGATGGAGCGCAACCCGTCCCCGTGCCGGAAGTGCCTGGCTGCGCGCCGGGGTGGGTCCATCTGCATCACGTCCCACCCATTCAGACTAGCCTCATGGCACAGAGTCGCCACGAACCGGTGCACCGCCTCGGTGTGGGCAAGGTTGCGGAGGAGCTGACGGCTGCTCCTCCCGGTTACCTCACGCCAAGTCAGTGGAGCACCCGCCACCGGCGTCACGCTCCAACGCTTTCGGGCCAGACCCACGGAGGTGCGGTCCCTGCGGGCCAGGAGGACCAGACCGCGGTCGGACAGGGCCATCAGGCGGCGGCCGTCGATGACGAAATGGGCCACCAAGCTCAGCTCCCTGAGGCGGACCAACAGCTCGGAGAGCCTGGGGGCCGACACCCCCAGGAGGCCACCCAGGTCCGAGGGTGTGATCCAGGGCCAGTCGGACAGCATGTCCAGGGTGCGCTTCTCTGCAGGCTTCAACGGCCATCACCAAGGTCAGGTTGGCCACGGACCGCCACCGCCAGAACGGGGAGACGGAGACCGACTGGCATGACATCACCTGCTGGGGGAAGCTGGCCGAGGCGGTGAACCAGTACGTGGGCAAGGGCGACCGGCTCTATGTCTCAGGCAGGCTGGCCCAGAACACCTACGAGACGGACGACGGGCAGAAGCGTCACCGCACCGAGATTCACGCCCAGGAGGTCGTCTTCCTCGACTCCCGTAACGGCGCCAAGGAGGGGGCTACCACCGACAGCGGACAGACCGACGACGATGAGATGCCGTTCTAACAGCTGGCCACATTCGACGCCCGCCCAGCGGGCGCACACAGCGCCGCTCCCCAATTGAGGAGTGGCGCTGCTGGTTTCACGGGGTGCGGGCAAACCGCACCACCACACTACAAGGAGCGATGCAATGCCGAAGACCATAAACAGGGTGGAACTCTTGGGCCGGGTGGGAATGGACCCGGAGATGCGCTACAGCCAAGCCGGGACGGCCATCACCAGGATCAGGCTGGCCACCGACCGCCACCGCCAGAACGGGGAGACGGAGACCGACTGGCACGACGTCACCTGCTGGGGAAAGCTGGCCGAGGCGGTGAACACCTACGTGGGCAAGGGCGAACGGCTCTACGTCTCAGGCAGGCTGGCCCAGAACTCCTACGATACGGAGGACGGTCAGAAACGTCACCGCACCAAGATTCACGCCCAGGAGGTCGTATTCCTCGATTCCAAGAGGGCCAACGGGGCCGATGGAGTCACCGCGGACAACGGGCCCAACGACGCCGCCGACCTGCCGTTCTAGCAAACTGACACCACACCGACGTCCGATTAACGACCGCAACACGGGGCCACCTCCTCTAAGGGGGTGGCCCCGCTTTCTTTTCACCCATCACTACTGGAAGGAGATCGAGATGACCACGACAACACATGACAGCCTTCTGCTGGACGCCCTCCGCCGAAACCTCAGCCTCCTGGGAGAACTGGCGGTGCGCTACGAGGTGGACACCAGGCCCCAGCCCGCCAAGGACCTCCCCAACATCTCCCACCCCGACGACGTGCAACGGTTGGTGGGCCGAGAGATGGCCTGCCTAACCCAGGAGCAGATGCGGGTGCTCCTCCTCGACCGTCGCAACAACGTCATAGGGCAGCGGGTGGTCTACCAGGGAAACATCTACTCCGTGGTGCTGAGGCCCGCCGAGGTGCTGCGCCCCGCCGTCATCGAGTCCGTCCCCCACATCATCGTAGTCCACAACCACCCCACCGGGGACCCCGAACCCAGCTCCCAAGACATCGCCGTCACCAGAGACATCGCCCAAGCAGCGAACCTGCTGGGCATCGAGCTTCTCGACCATGTGGTGATTGGGGGCGACAGGGCGGTCAGCCTCAAGGACAGAGGCCAGGTCCCCGGCTAGCGCCTCCCATCGAACTACGACGCCGCCAGGACCGAAGCGAGGAGTTCGCTACCGCCCATAACCCGTGTCGACCCCACCGGAGCCTACCACAAGGCCTTCCCTCTGCCCACAATATGAGATCCCAGTTGCTTGAACTCAATACCGGAAAGGAGACAGCCCATGCCCACAACCCATCAGGTGCTCGACACGCCCCAAGAGGCAGACCTCGCGTCTAATGCGGGGCAGGACCTCTACACCATCAGCGCCGGTGGCTTCTCCGCCACTGCCGACGCCTTCGCCATAGACAAGGACGCCGAGACCCTCTGGTTTCTCTCCATGGTCGGCTCCCAGACCGCCCTCAAGGCCATCTGGGCCTCCCTGCTCAAGCAGCCTCCGGAGGCGGCCCACCTCATACAGGGGGCCGACGGCATGGCCCTATCCGGCAACTACCTACGCTGCGCGATACCCCACGAGACCCTGGGCACCTGGACCACCAAGATCGCCAGGCTCTCGGTCTCAGGTGGCTACCACGCCCTGGTCTACACCAAGTGGGCGGAGTACGCCTCGGACCACGGCCCCTTCCTCCTCCTGGCCAAGAGCGAGGAGGAGGCCCCCGCGTTACACCACAGGTTCTTGGATAGGCGCAGCCCCCTTCCCCTGCACCACTCCTGGGCCGACTGGCTATGGAGGAAGGGCCTACGCAACGGCACCATCGTCCCCTTCCAGTCGGTGGGCATCACCGCCTACCGCTGCACCCCCAACGCAGAGTGGCTCAGGGAGGACCTCTCCCAAGCCGTGGCCTCGGACCGGCTCACCCTACCTGAAGAAGAAGCATCAACCTCAGACCAAGAGAAGGAGGCATTCCATGGATAAGACCCTCAAGCCCGGCACCGGCAAGAACAAGCGCCGCAGGGAACGGAACGGCTTGGCATGGCGGCTCTTCTCCCCGGACGGTGAGACGTGTCGCTACTGCCCCCACGACGGCTCAAAGCACCTCATCTCCTCAGGGCAGCCCCACTTCTACCGGCCCGCCACCGAGGAGGAGAAGCGGGACCCCACGGTCACCCTCTACCAGCATGACACCCCAAGGGACGGCACCATCCTGCTGAGGCGCATTACCGTGTCCAAGCAGGCTGAGGTCATCACAGCCTTCTGCACCGCCTGCGCGAATTGGCCCCGGTTCATGGTGATCCCAACAATGAACGCACCCATTCATCGATGGAAACTCCCTGGCTCCACAAGTTCACGGAAACTCCGTAACGAAGCATTTCTTCATTGCGCAGGTGAACGGGTTTGGCGGTGTCAGAGAAGCTTGTGACACCTTTATGGATCTCCTCGAATTCCCCTCCGATCTTGGTGACGATTCTGGCCCAGGGCACGATGTCCGCAGGTTCCCAAGCCTCTTTGATTTGCTGGCCGTAAAGGTCGACGACGCACAGAACGAATCGTTTCGGCTCCCGCCAAGCCTTGTTGGCTTGTGTCGGGGTCAAACGGACATCTCGGGTGGTCGTGGCCTTTACCTCCAGGAAATAGCTCCCAACCTCGAAGGTGAACGAGGCCCCGTCCGGAAACACTTCGTAGTCGTATCCCCAGTCCACAAGTTCCAGCCTCAGGCCCAGGGCTTCCACCGCTTTTTTTACCGCTTCCTGGACTGCGTGCCCAAAGTTGTTGTTCCGGTTCCGCATCTCAATCTGGTGCTTCTTCTTGTCAAGTTCCTCCCGGATTTCCTGGATTTCCTCAGCTTCCGCTTCGAAAAGCATTCTGGCGACGTCCGGATTTGAAACCGTCGCTTTGACGAGATCCAGGTTTGCTACTGCGGACTTTACCAGGTCAGGGTCCTGAAGCAGTTGAACCAGGTCCCGCTCAACACTCTTGTCCATGTTTTCCAGCATCAGCGTGAGTTGCCGAAATCCGAACGCCCGGTGCAACAGGTCTATACCGGGAGGGTTGCCCTGCAACCACTGGTCGCCAAGCAGAGGCTTCAGATTGGTTTCGTTGGCCGGAACCTGACCCACTATCTTCCCTTCTTCGTCGACAACCGGAAGCCAGGACCGGACTTTAAGCTCAAAAGGCCATGTCGAATTGTATGTCTGAAATTGCACTTCCTCGCCGTCGCGTGGCCTGAACGTGGTAGACCAGGTATTGTGCCACTCCGGGTCTTCCCTGGCGGCCACATTTACCACGAAACCCAACAGCAGTTCCGCAAGCCCCTGGTCGTTACCACAGCGGGGGACCAGCTCGTTGGCAAGGAACGCGATCTGCCCGAACTCATGCAATCTATAGGGGACCCTGTCCACCGGACAGTCGGGGGCGATCTCTTTAAGCAGCGGACCGTCCACCGGCGAAGACCGCCGGCCCCTGAAGAAAGGCCCGGGCAACGCCAGCGACCGCTCGATCAGGAGCACCAGGGCCGCGTTCAATTCCGAATCGTCCGTGTATCTGTCGGACAGCACACGGTTTTGGGTGTAGAGGTCCTTGTAGGGCCTGGACGAATCGTGCCAGTGCGATACCGGAGCGAGAATCTGCAGGTTGTTTGCCAGGCGGACGATCTCGTCCTCGGCCGTTAGGAGGGGACACCTTCGAAGGAGACCGGTGTTTTCCTCATCCGGCGCCAGGAACACAACTAGCCGGGCAGATGTATGCAGGGGAGACGGCCCATCGGGTGATGATATTGGGTTGTCATCCGGCAGCCGCTCATCCAACCTGTCGAGTACGGCCTCCACCGCCTCAGATTCAGGATACGGCTGCCCAAGGGTTTCTTCAGCAAGGGTTTTCGCTGATTCGTACCCGGGGGAGCCAAGGACCTCAACGAGACGGGCGTGCAGCAGTTTGGAGCGAAGGTCCAGGCCTGCCGTATCGGCTATGTCCTTCATGTCTTCCGCGATCCCGCCATCGAAACGAAGGTCGCTCGCGGCTCGCAGTTGTGAATGCTGGTCCGGTACCATCCCATTAAGAAACTGTCTCTTGTTTATTGCTTCAGGAAGGTCGGAGATAAGCAGAAGCAGGTCAGCGAGCCACTCGAAAGGCTCTCCGGCAATGGGGAGATCCGAAATTGTTCGACAGCCCGTCTTAACCCATTCCACCAGTTCCCTCAGCCCCACCCGATTGACGGGTAATCCGATCTCAGACCACCGCCTTGCTATTGCCTCCCACTCTCCCGCCACCGCCTTGTCAGGCAGGTGAATATTAGTAACCCGTCCCGCCAGGTCGTACAATCTATCGTAATTGACCGGGAATTGTTCAGCTTCACCGGCGGCAGGAACGAGAAACGAGACGAACTCCTCATCATCGGAAATTGCTGGAAGGTGCCCTGTGCCCGTGGATATGATTGGTTTCGAGGCCGTTGCCGTGGCAACTTCTCCTATTACTTCCTTCCACCAAGCTAGTTCCTCCGACGCTGCGGTTTCCCCCCCGAGGGCCTGGTTCGGTACGTCGATGAGAGCGAGTCCATGAGCGTTCTTCCAACCGGAACGCACGGCATACTCCACCATGGAAGGAAACGCTGACAACGCTGCCTTCAGCAGTCCCCTGTCATGGGGGTTCATGGTAATCCCGTCCCGCTCCTGTTTTGGGTTGAACCTGCTTTCGAATACAGTGTTGAAAGGCAAAGCCCCCGTTTCATTGATTGGGAATTGGACGAAGATCCTGGGGAAACCCGGTGCCGGGAATACTATGCTGTCTTCTTGGTCGTCATCTTGCTCCAAGATCAACAGCAACCCTGCGGAGGCATCTTCGTCACCTGCGATGCCGTCCATGCCTGTTTTCGCCTGGGCAACTATGCTGACGGCTGCGAATTGTCTGGTGACAGAGCCCTCGGAAGCCGTGACGATGGCTTCTTTGAGCAAAAACCCGTCAATGTTCTTGAATTCGGTGCCGGGCGGCGGCTTTCGCTTGAAAACAACTGTCCTTTCCGGACGCCGGATTCGTACCTCTCCGAGGTTGTCGCAAGTCCCGTAAAGGTAGGGAATAGTCTGCTCTAAGCGGTCCAAACCCACCCGAACTACCTCGGGGTTGGCGTTGTGATAGGTGAAAGATGCCGTTGGAATGTTCAGTGTGCCGGGTGCGGGCTTGGCGGCTCCGAACGCTTCATCGGTGAGTTCAATGTTCCTCAGAATTTGGGCTTCGTCCGGTGGCCGGTTCAGCTCAATCCGGAAGGTTTCGATTTGTCCGTCTGCCGTCTGCAGGATCCCATCTACGTCAACCCGCGACGATATGGCATGGGTCACCAGGAACCCTGTGCCGAACCGGCCGGTCGTATCGCCTCCATCGAATTCCTTGCTCGAACCGCCTGACAACAGCGCCTTGAGTTCCGGAATGCTGAATATCCTTCCGTTGTGGGAAACAACCAGGTGTGCGTTATGCTGGCAAAACTCGATTTCAACGAGATCGTCACCATCCCGTGCACCGAAATCATGGGCGTTCTGGAGGAGTTCGAAGGGCCAGCGAACTCCGGATGATAGCTGGCTGTCCAAAGCTAGGACAACTCGTTGCAGAATGCGCCGTGCGTCGTTTCGATGACCTTGTTCCCTATCGACTGCTTGCGCCTCTTTTAATGCATTTCGCTCATAGTACGTTCCTTACGACCTCCTCTGTTGACCAATGCCAACGAGCCTTTTGGCAACCTTTTGATTTGGGAGAATAAGGGTTTGTTGGAACCTGGCAAAATTTCGTGTGGTGGAATTGGGAGACACGGTGCAGGCTAGTCTCCAGGTAAATCTATGATGTACAGTCGGTCGCAGTCGCTCACATCCTCACCCCAAGCGTTAGAACAGAAGCACTTTGCTAAGGAAGCTTTGAGGTCAGCGTGCCATGGGATATTTAGAAGGAACACCGATCGCTTTTATTATTACACTCAGCAGGAAGGGTTATGGTTTCATCTAAAGGAAATAACGTTGGACCCACGCCTCCAAGGTCTGACGGGCCCGTTCAACTGATGAAGGGTCCATTCCCCACTCATTTTCAAGCAAAGCACGAACCTCCATTCTATCCCTTGCCCACAAGCTACGAATACGCCCTACCCACGCGGATTCGAGGAGTGCTCCTACAATCCAATTGTCAAAGTCTTGCCGCTCAAGACCGGGCGGCAGACCGACCTCGTCGAGATCAGCCAAAGCAACTCGTCTCTCGTCATCCCCGGGGATATCTTGCTCCGACCCGCGATATGCCAACCACAAATTATTCGGTTCGCGGGTCCTAGGCTGCCATCCAACAGGTTCGGATTCTGATGGACCTTCCCCTCTTATAGCAAAGCCAAGCATTCGTCCAGTTATCTCAATTTGCTGCCATCGGAGGTACTCGGAATCGCCTAGTAAGTAAGACTCGGACAGAAGTCGTGCCTCAAGATGCCCCCAGTCAAAACCGGCCCAAGGGGGGCACAAAATTTCCAAATTAGGCCACGGGGAATAACCCATGCCAGCGCCGGTCAGATTGGCCGACCCGGTTAGCACTACATTCCCAAAACGATAGTACTTCGCATGCAAAGCCTGGTGGAGCCGGAATTCTCCGCCACGTTCGACCACCAATTCCCGGCATTCTCGGTCCGAAACTCCCAAGGCTATTTCCTTTCGCCGCCATCGGGAAACACAAACCAACTTAGCGTCCCGGTTTACTAAGTCCAACAACGGGGCCAATGTTTCCCGCTTGATATAAGGCGCAGCGACGAAAACATCCTGGCTATCGACCGCATAGGCCTCTACTAAATCCCAAGGCCTGCCGATTTCCGTCATCACTGCCCCCGTTGAGCCAACTCCACATCGAAGAAAGTAGCCGCATAACGTCCCCATACCCCGGCGACGTCTTGCACTCTCCTGCGCTGATCCCGATCGTGATACTGGTCCTCCGCAGATGCCCAGGAAAGGAGGAGTAATCTGAGAGCTACGCACGCATTAGAAAGCTCGCCAGAATCTTCCATTTCCAGCAGCGATTCCTCTAACTCTCGTAAGACTTCGTACGCCGGGTGGTCGATGTTCAACGTGACATAGATCACCCCTTCTCGGCTCTTGACGCTGAACATGTGCGATCCAGGAACGGCATCTGAGACGAACGCGTAGCGGTCGCCGCGCTCGACCATGACTTTGGCCAACCTTGCAGCGGTCTCGGCATCGACCCCCGATTCTATCAATTCACCCGTGTGAACGGCTATCTTGGACTCGTCATCAAGCTGTTTGGCGCTCTCAGTAGTACTGGTCGGTCCAAGTTCTCCTTCGTCTTCTACCTTCCGGCTTCCTGTCGTAGCCACGCTGACGCTTACATCTACAGGAGTTTCCGGACCATCTCCACCAATTATTATGACTGGCCTGATCTTCTTCAATGTGGCTTCAATTTCACGACGCATTTGAGCGGTGACATCCCTCACATCGCGGACAACCTCCCACAGCCTCTTCCACAGATTGTCCTCTTCAACATCATCGGATTCCTGATAAGACAGCAGGTCGCTGTTGGCAAATTCGTCCAATATGCTCTGGAGATGCGACGCCATCTGTTTATTGTGGTCCACCCCGAACAGAGCGTCCAGGCCGCTATCGAAGCTGATCTCGCACCCCCACCAGCGATTACGCTCATCATGCCGAGCTCTCATTGGAAGGAGCTTAACTAATTCGCGGCCTTCCCTAAGTACCGATATGCCAGTATTCCGCCCTGCCTGCCTGCCATGGAGCAAGTTACCTGCTCTCTGACCCGTTGGCCCCAATTTGAGCGCGTCGTCCTTTGCTTTAGAGTAGCGGACAGTTACAGTGTATTCCTTATCTTCCCACCGTACAGGGTAATACCGCGGGCTGTCTGTTCGCTCCTCGAACATCGGTATCTCACTCCAAAGGTCCCCTTCTTCACTAGGTGTAGCTGAATTCGGCATCAGATACATCGGATCGTTGGGACGAACCTCACGTGAGTCAATTGCGTTGTCCATTTTTGCGTCGAACCGCGACATCTGAAGATCCACCGAGCCGTCCGCAATGAAATGTCGGTAAATGCGGCCTACTTCCTGCTCCATATGTCGCATTACGGTTTCGGCCCGCTTTTCGTTGACCTGATCGAGGTTGGACCAAACCACTAACGTGCCACTGGCCGAGGCCGTTACCGATTGGTTCATCACGCGAACCCAATCGGCTGGGACTGGCTCGGTGTCATAGGGCGGTACTTCGCCCCGCCCGGATTCGATCTCATCGACCTTAAGGTAACAATGAACGGCTTTGCTAATTCCATCTTGCCAGGTCCAGACTTCGACTTGGCGGCACTGCGATAGGGACGATGTCGGGAGCCCTACCCCATATTTGCCTCGGATTCCATGAACCCGAGAATCTGAACCTCGACCACCGAATCGCAGTGCGGTTACCAGGGTACTCGCCGACATTCCTATACCGTTGTCCGCCACGGCGATTTCAGAGAGGCGACTCACGGACCGTTCGTTCGCCACCTCCTCACGCTCAACGAACAGCACGTCAACGAAAGTGGCATCTGCGTCGACAGAGTTATCGATCAACTCAGCCACTGCAAATGCGGTGCTCTGATATCGGCTGTCCCGGAAAGCCCTGAGGGTCATACCGACATCGAAAAGGTCCATATTTAACTGTTGGCCCTCTGTGACCATAATTCCTCCCAATTTCCAAATGCGTCGGCCACGGAGCGAAATCCAGGCAAGCTAGTATCAACGACCGTATATATCCAAGCGTTGCGATTGCCTCCAGACCGAGGGCCCCGCAATCCTCTTCCTACCATCTGTGAATATAAGACCACCGAGCGAGTGGGGCGAGCTATGACTACTCCCCGGGTCATCGGGGCATCGAATCCAGTGGTAAGGACGCCAAAGTTGAACAAGGCCATGGAATCGCCACCCCGTTGGCGAAATTCCTCGATGACGCTCGAACGATCATCCGAAGGGGTTAGCGCCGTCACCACACCACTTCGTATACCGGCGCTGCCTGCCATCTCCTGACAGTCTTCCGCGCTTTTTACCGAAGGGCAAAATACTATCATGCGCCCGCATCGTCTTAGTTCGGAGGCAACCAAATTTACAATCTGGTCGTTGCGGCCACTATCGTCACCTAGGGCCGCCAAAAAGCGGGAAGAATAATCGGCGACGTCCGAGTCTACAATCTGGTCATCCTGGGACTCGAATTCGATTGATCGGAACACAGGCCTTGCCAAATACCCGTTGGCCACGAGATAAGAGACCGGGTTATCATGTCCACGACTGTCGATCTCAATTCTGTTGCCTTGGAATAAGTCCGCCAACCGTTCATCTTCATCGCTCAAGCCCCACCCTCGACCCGGCGTGGCTGTGAGCCCCACTAATGCTCCACCTTGCCCTACCAACTGTTCAAGGACATAGGCATACGTCTCTGCAGGCGCCTGATGTGCTTCGTCAAAAATCACCGCACAGACACGACGGCTCAGGTCCGCCAAGGTCCCAGTGCGCCTCCGGTCCGCAAAATGCAATTTGCCCAATCCAGCCACCAAGACCCCTCCACCAAGATTGCCAAGGTTTAAGTCTTGGCTGCCCCAATATCGGTGAACATAGGCTTCGTGACGGCCCAAATAGCCCCAGCCACGCACCAATTCATCAGCGGCCTGTTCCAAGAGTTCCGTGCCTGATGCCAACCAAATCACCAATGAATCTTTGTCCTCCCGATTTAGCAACTCACACACCAAATGAGTCGCAATTCTAGTCTTCCCGGCACCGGTAGGCAGATGCAACAACACTCTAGCGTAGGGCTCCATCATCCCGCGAGGACGGTCGATGCTCGCAATCGTATCAAGCATCACCTGCCGCTGATAATCGTAAAGCCCGTATGAAGGTGAAACCGCTGTTGAACTCATAGCGAACGGACTACATCGATATCGCGCAAGGATTCTCCTATTAAGGGAATTTGAAGTTAGGATGATGTGGACAGACGCCGGGCGCCCTCTCCGTCAAATACGTAAGAGGTCGACCTACGCGAAACCCCCGAATTGTCTCAGCTATGCCTGGGGACAACGACAAAGTCGCGTAGATGCGCAATACCTTTCCCCGGTGTACTACGCAGTATATAGCAGCGCCTTTGCACCCACTCCCTTTCCATTGTACTAGTCCTTAACAAATATGCTCTGTCAGTTTGGGGGATATCAATACCCTCATCCAAGACTCTCATACAGGTCAGAGGCTAATATTCTTCCGAACCAAAACGAGCAAGTATACGTCTAGCAGCGGGGGAGATCGTCTCTTCGATAGTATGCTGGTATGCAACAACATTTAAGAGTTCTAATAATCGGTTCACACGCGTTATCTGCCTCTCCTTACCAGGAGGTGCAACCATCGCGGATGCATATATTAAGGTACGGGTGGCTTTGTTCGGTCCAATATCGGCCAGACATCGTTCGAGGGCGTGCTGCCTGTTCAACTATGGCCCTACGATCTCGAAGTAAAGCTTCTACCCTAGCACTCAGCCCGACTGTCCGACCGTCATCACCGATACGGGAGCCTGCCTTTCTTCCGGGAGAAATACCTATGCAAGGCATTTCGGCTCCGCGGACTGATCGACAATGCTCGGAGCCATACCCAGGTACGCCACTACAAATAGCAACCTGTTGTTCTGGCACGGGCAAACCGGTAGAAGATTGCGCCCAACAACCGGCGACATTCAGGAGACGATTCAATCAGGGACGATGCTCCTCTTCGCAGCGGTCATCTATCCGAACTTACGTCACAGGTAAGCGCCAAGGGAAAGCTATTTGTGACAGGCAAGGCACATCTTAGCTTGCCCATACAGATCGTCAATATCTATCGGCTCGGCGTCTGGACGCAGCGGATTGGCATGGCGCTTACCACCTAAGCGTTCCAACCTCCGCTGGTGGTCCTCCCGGATCTGAGCTATGCGCTCGGGTCGGCTCAGTTCATCCAGCGACTCTCCACGACTCCACGTGAACGGTGAGCCATGATCGAGGGCGTTCTTTTCATACCGCTTGGCGTCCTCGAAAAACTCGGGATGACGCTCCTTCAGCCGGACCCATTCAATCTTCTGTTGGAAGAAGCAGAAGGTGCAGCCGCTGCGAGTACGCCACTCATAGTACTGTGGCAACCCCAAGCCCGCGCCGTCGAGTATATCAAGCACTCCTCCCTTGTCGATACCTGCTTCCTTCAGAGGCAGACGGACAATGAGGTTCTCATGCTTGGAAGCGTATCCCTCCCTATATTCTTCGTCGGAGCGAATGGCAACATAGCTATAGACGGTTCCTCCAGCCTCAAGGCTTGGCCGAACCCATTGCTCGAAGGGCCTCAGCTTTAGTTGCCTGGTGCACCAGCGGGTCTGAGGTGATGGGAGGAAGTTGTTATACTGCTTGAGCCAGAAGTCGAAGTCCCGGTCCGGGTTAAGTCGGACTATCGGTTGGCCCAAGAACCCCTCTAGTTTCCCAAGGAACTCGTATACTTCCGGCAACTCCTTCCCCGTGTCGGTGAAGAAGTACTCGACATTAAGCTCGGGGTGGTTCTGTCGCATATGCACAGCGAGAGCCGCACTGTCTCGCCCACCCGAGAGACCCAATACATGCCTTTCTTGG
Organism: Dehalococcoidia bacterium; assembly: GCA_965263155.1. Classification (GTDB taxonomy): domain Bacteria; phylum Chloroflexota; class Dehalococcoidia; order Lucifugimonadales; family JAAXIE01; genus JAAXIE01. The sequence continues at coordinate 2,578,351 of OZ253586.1, read as the reverse complement.
TCTACGGTGGTCATGAGACAGTCCTCAGGCCATTCGAAAGAGCTGTTGGACTGACCGAGTCCGTCCGTTCGAGGTATAGCGCACTGAGTTCGGCTAGGGCAGCCAGCACTACCTCCCAACTTTCCACGTTTTCCTCCTGCAGCGTCTCATTCATTCGTTGGACAAGGGTTTCGACCTTCGCGCTGTCAATCGATGTCACGTCAAACTCGTGGTGGACTGTCCTCGGCCGGCCGCTGAGTCCTACCGTCATGGCCATGGCATGACGTTTGTCTTGGCGTCCCTTTACATGAGCGTACGACTCCATGCGAAGAAACCTCTGAGCCATGTCAGCGAGTTCCACAGTCGCCCTCTCGACGTCGGGGTCCACCCAGGTCCGCGTTGGCTTGTTGGCCACCATGCCGGCAAGGCTCTCCATGTCCGTATCTGTCTCACCGAAATGAGAGAGGCGCATGACGAAGGCTTCCATCCTATGATCTCCGCTCATGTCGCGTATGTTCTCAGCTCTAGCCCGTAGCTCTGCCAACATTGGCAGGGAGGCATTGGGCACCTGCAACTCGGCCAACAGGGTCTCTCTTAGCCGATGCAACATAGCTGGATACGCCTGCTGCAACTCTATCAAACCTTCCCGCACATTGCTGGAGATGGCCTCGAGGGCGGCCTCATTGTTTGGCCCCGCCCCATTCACTAGAGCAAGAGGGATTTCATCGAAGATCAAGCTGTTCGGGTCACTGGCCCGTTTGAACAGCTGACGGACTTGCTTAGCATTGGCCGACAGGTGCTGAGTGCGTCCTGTCCACGGAGGTAGTCGGTCGCTTATGGCCACCAACCCCTTCGCCACATCTATGGGCTCAAGGTCCGGGAGAGGATTGTCAGGATCTAGACTGCGGACAATGTCCGCCATATCCGAGAGCAAGTCACGCGACCTCTGAGAAAGGTCCATCCAACGCAATTGGGCATCTCTAGGGTCATTCGCAAGGTAGTCCACGTCCAAGTCGCTCACTCGGGCTTGAAATACGTTCTGGCGATAGAATGCCACCTCTCGTCGCAAGGACAGGATGAATGCCACCGTGAGGACCGCGAGCAACCCCTCTTTGACTCCGAAAGGTTGCTCGCGCCATATCTCGTATATCTCGGACACCGTCACTGTCCGATGGCTATTAGACTGCAGAAATTCCTCAGCTGCCCTCCAAGCGGGGGCAAGGTTACAAGGGTCGTTGCTCCCCGATGCGGGGGCGACGAAACACCATCCGTTGGACGTCTCTCGGTAAAGGCCGCTACTTAATAGCAGGGAGGCGAACAGCCCACCCTCGGCAGGGAACCCTTCAATGCTCAACCGCTCCTCTCCTTCGTGTTGGGCCATGCGGTGGAGAAGAGCGTTCTGAGCAGCTACGGCGTTACTAGACGGCTTCACCCGATTGAGAAGTTCGTTGTGTAGCCGCGGACCAGCGCTGAAGCGACGGTCCGCGAGGTCGGAAGCTAGTCCATTCAGCTGGGCTTGGGTCAAGTATCTGGGCTCTCCACTGCTGGAGTGCCAAAGGGCTTCATCGAAAGCTCTTGTCAGCTCGCCTTCTATTCGGTCCTGCAGCGCCGAATGGCGCGCCTCGACCTCTCGCCGAGCCACCCGGTCTCCTTGAAGTGCGGGAGATTCGTCCCTGACCTGCTCGGTGGCAAGGAGCTCACGAGCCAAGGAGGTGGCAGTCCAAGCCTCTTGGGGCAAGCCAACAACGAGGTCCCAGTCGCGGACGCTGCTGATAGCTTCTCGTACAATATCTTGTGCTGACGTGATGGATTCTCCTCGGGTCGGTACCGCCAGCAGGAAGGTCCCCATCCCTTCTTTACGTGGGCGGAAACTATCAAGGGAGCCCTCTAATTCAGTCAAGGGTGCAATAACGACGTCAGACCACCGCAACGCACCTGTCTCGTGGTAATGGCGCTTGGCCACGACAGGGCTTAGGTCGGCAATGGCATTCAGTCGACCAAAGTCCACGTCTTCCATGGTGCCTAGGGCCTGATCAACGGCCTCATCAAGGTCGAAGTCGCTACCCTCGAAGATGCTATAAGAGTCGCTGAACTTCCGGTAGACGACCAGAGACCATTCTTGTAGTTGGGCCAAAGCGCGATCCAGCGTTTCGACACCTAGATCAGGAAGGGAGCAGGTGAGGACATCCGCGCTAGGCACCAAGCCCGACCTCTCCTTGAAGAGGTCTATCAGGGCTATCGTCCGCAACACGCGCAGATGCACCTCCTGTCCACCCGAGGCTTGGCCCCGCTCTAGGGCATCCACAGCCAGGGCCCAACGGTGTCCGTCGGGTGAAGCCATAATTGAGGGTTCCAGGTTGAGACGAAGGTAGTCCCAAAGGACTTCCGGCGGATAGAGCTCGTCATCTCTGTGCCGACGCACGAAGTCTTGGAACCCGCAAGGTTCGGTAGAGTTCAGGAACCCGAAGAGGCTGCGTTGGTTCTGGCCGAACCTGCGCCGAGAGATGGGGCCGAGCAAGCACGCCACCACCGGATGCAATGGCCAGCAGTCCTCCAGAAGCTGAGGCAGGTCAGGGGAAGTAGCACGATGGGTCAAATCGGCGACTGACACAGATAGGGAGCTAGGCTCCGATGGTCTGTGGTCGCTTTGAATGGCTTGCCCCACAAGTGCGATCTGCTCGTCGGCAGCAGTGTTCACCGCGAGATCTATGAACCTACCCTGTATCTTCGCCCACTCCTCCCTCATTTCCCGCGACAGCCGGTAGGAGTACTCCTCAAAGGCTTGGTGGAGGATTCCTACGATGATCAAGCGCCCGTCGCTGCGAGAGGCTAACTCCGCAACCTGCTGCAGAAAGTAGACATCCGACCCGTCACGAGCGGCGCCTTCTAGGAGCTTGCCCATCTCGTCGATGAACAGGATGACGCCGCCTCTAGAGTCCGGGTCTCGTGATGCGATTTCACACAAGGCGTCAAGGGCCTGACTCTCTGCCCAGAGCTTACGCCGACGCTTCATGAGTCTTTGGGCGTCAATGGCCTCTCCAACAAGCTGCTCGGGGGCGGCTCGGCGACCGACGACGGGCAGGATGTGCCAACCGTTGGCATGTGGGGGCATGGCTCGCCATACTGCGTCGGACGTCTCCGCGCCTACGGCCTCCCTCGCATTCCACCTCATCAGGGAGTCACCTCCCAAGAGGGACGCAAGGGCGACAACAAGGCTGGACTTACCGCTGCCGTAAGGTCCCGTCCAGGTGAATGCCCCCTGTCGGGTCTCGGCTACATGCCGGGCCATAGTCTCGAGGACTGTAGCCGACGATTGGGTACAGACGAACCCTTCTAAAGCAGTTAGGTCTGCAAGGTCAGTGTCAATGCGAACTGCCCGCTGAAATCGCCGTGCGACGGAAACACGGTCAGCCAGCAGCATGGCTTGGCTCCCGTCTGTGGCTAGATCGATAGTCCAGCTCAACCAAGTCGAGGGACTCCTCTGTAGAGATAGCCTCGTTACGGATGAGCTGCTTGAGTCCTGCCGTCTCGGACCATCTGTAGATGCCCTTCGAGGACTCCTCAAGAGCCAAGAGCATGTCTACCATGTCATTTTCTTCCAATAGAAAGCCCCGCCCCGGCGAACCCGGCTCATGGGTGAGGGCCTCGAAAGATAGGGTGTTGGCGTTGGTGAACGAGTTGTTCCAGAAGTCGGTCACGGCATATGCGAATACTCCAGGCCCTAGTGAAGGCTTGGCGCCACGCACGAAGCGGAACCCGTCTCGCCGACCTGTCGGTTTGATCAGCCCAAGCTCGATCAACGGGGACTCCAACTCATCCTCGTAGCTGCTGCTCCCCCAAGGACCCTGCGCAACGTAGGTGCGTATGAAGCACGAAACGTCCCTCTTTATTGTGGCAAGAGAGGCACGGGGCCAACCTCGCTCTTCGGCAAGCCTCGCGATGCCTTGGACCAAGGTCTCGCGTTCGAAGAAGGCAGACGGGTAATGGTGGAAGGCCCAAAACCATGTGGTCTTGGTTTCCCGACCACACAAGTTCCAATGGAGCAGCCACGCCGTGGCCGGGTGTTCCATGAAGGGGTCGAAACCTTGCCTGCCGAAGATAAAGTCGCCTAGTTCGGTCGTCGCAAGACCTTTGGACCCGGGGGACTCATCTATAATCCCGGTCACAGTGGCCCAATGGCGCATGGAGGCCACCATGTTCTTGCCCACGCCGAAGCGGGCTATGGCATCGGGGCTGGTGAATACGTATCTGTTGTCGACTTCGTCTTCCGTGGCTTTTACCGCGTCGAAGGCTTTCTTCAACCATCCGTAGCGAATGGGGAAGGTCTCGTGGCCCGACAGCTGCGGCTGATATTTGTCCCGGTACAAGGGCCCACGAAGCATCCGTCCTCCTACTGGCGGGATCGTCCAGGTGGACGCTATCAGACAAATAATATATTGTAAAGTTCGCAGTGTCAGTCCTGTTCAAGGGTGGTAGACATGAGGGCCAAAGGTACAAGCAGCAAGGGTACCATCTATGCCGACTATCAGGCCACCACGCCGGTGGATCCACGGGTCTTGGATTGGATGATGCCCTATTGGGGTGAATCCTTTGGCAATCCCCATTCCAGCGACCACATCGTCGGTTGGCGTGCAGCGGAGGCGGTCAGGGAGTCCCAAGAATCTGTCGCAGCCCTGATAGGGGCTGATCCTGATGAGATAGTGTTCACGTCCGGGGCCACGGAGGCCAACAACCTTGCCCTGTTTGGGCTCGCCCGTCGCGCGACGGACGGTAGAGCACGCATATTGGTGAGCGCTATTGAGCACAAGTGCGTCCTAGCTGCGGCGAGGGCCCTTGAGGCCCGAGAGGGCTTCGTGGTGGAGACCATCCCTGTGGACGTACAAGGATTCGTCGACCTTGAGGCGTTACAGGGAATGCTTAATGAGACTGTCCTCGTAGTGTCCATCATGGCCGTCAACAACGAGGTCGGGACTATTCAGGATGTGGCTCATATCTCAAGCCTGCTTAGGGAGCGCGGTATCCTGTTCCACTGCGACGCTGCGCAAGCACCCTGCGCCATGGACATGTCGGGGTTCGCAGGTCACGCCGATCTGATAAGCCTGTCGGGGCACAAGGCATATGGCCCGCAAGGCATCGGGGCGCTGTATATCAGGAGAGAAGTGCAACCTTGGATTGAGCCAATCATCCATGGTGGTGGTCAGCAGGACGGGCTGAGGTCGGGGACCGTTCCCGTGCCTCTGTGCGTGGGCATGGCAGCTGCGATGGACGTCCTCAGGGCCGAGGGGGCTGAAGAACGTAAGAGGATCGCACGGCAGCGTAACACCTTTGTAAGCCTTGTTGCCTCGCGTTCGGGGTCGGTGGTCGTCAACGGCCCGGCCGGGAGCGCCCGGCATCCGGGCAACGCCAATCTCCGGTTTGAAGGTGTCTCAGCCCAAGATGTCTTGGGGACTTTGCAGCCTAGGCTCGCCGCGTCCACCGGGGCTGCCTGCACCTCAAACATACCAGAGCCATCCCATGTGCTCCGAGCAATGGGCCTTAGTTCAGAACAGACTGAATCCTCTATACGATTCAGCTTCGGGCGCTATACCACGGATGACCAAGTCCAAGAAGCTGCCGTTCTAGTTGCAGAGGCCGTCGATTCGCTTGCTTGCCATGGTACCGAACTATGACGAAGGCCCATTGGGAGGCTGTCCGATGACCGAGTCGCTTGAGGACGCATCTACTTAAGCTATGCAGAACACATATCAGGCTGCTGTCAACTATGAAGACGACGCGACGTATTTCTTACGAATGGTGAGAACACACGGCGGCGTTAAAGCCGCAAGAAGATTGCTGAACACCAACCATCAGCGGTCGCGTTTAGCTAACTTCTGGGAACTCGGACGGTTCGACATTTCTGCGGAAGCCCTCTTGCTGGAAGAGCGCGATCCAGCGCTCTTCACTGACGATGAACGGCGAGAGGCGCAAGCCGGAATTAGAGATTACGAGTATGAGCTGTCTACTCCGTAAGGCTCCCAGATGGATCCCTATACAGCAGATGCAGTGTCATGTCCCAGCTTTCTTGGATGTCAGTATTGGGTCAGTCATGATGCCTCCAACCAAGGATAGAGGACATCCCATGCGAGTTCAAGTATGTTTGTGGTTCTTCTCTGGATAAATCCTTCCGTCCATTCGTCCACGGTATCTAAGCAATCGAGCATGCGGAGACGACCTTGTTGCCCTAGTAGTTCCACAGTCCGCTTGCTGAATTCAAATCCTTCCACCCTGGCTTCGTTGATTAACTGACCACGCTCATCTGTAGTGTGCGCTCTCAGGGCTGCATAGAACAATTTCTTTTTTGTCCATGGCGCATTACTCGCGCTAGAGTTCTCCCTTTGAGGGAGCAAGACTAGGTTACCTAGCGTATGCCGGGTCCATTGTGTTTCATAAATTCTTGAATCCCAGCCTATCCCCGGGCTAGTCGCAGGGGCGACATGCTCAACGGTTGCATATATGCCTTGGGTCCAGCTGTGATAGTCCAAGAACCGCCGGTCGTCGGCGGGAACGACGCCTTGCCTGTAAAGAAGGCCTGGATTGCTGGGCTTTGGCGCAGAATGGTGAGACGCGGCAAATAACAGAAATCGACATAGCGGAGTGGATGTCGTCGCAAGAGGAACTTGGGAGGCTCGATGTATCCAAGACTCTTCATCGATTATTCTTAGCCTTGGGTTGGCTAAGTAACCGCGAAGACGTACATTCAATTCTGGGATTGCCAAAGGAGGACCGTTTAAGTCTGCCTTAAGGCTGATCATCAGGTTTCTAAAATCCCCATCTATTCCTGAAGTCCCGCCTGTCGCGGCTCGGCGGATTGCCAAAAAAGCCGCTATGGACTTTATCGCGTCAATGAAGGTCTGCTCCTCGCCTTGTCGACCATATTCCACCCAGTATCTAGCCAGCAGTGGAATCGCGACCCTGGTCTTCATACTCGAAATGAAGCTCAAGCTCAGCTTCGCCACATCGGTCCAATCACTTCTGCTAGTATGAATAGTATCAATCTTATCGAGCTCCCAATGGGAACCGATAAACTCTGACAGGTCGGCCATGCTTTCGATGTACCTACGCGCGTGACTTTGGCCTAAATTGCGAACCCGTTCGAATCCGTCGCGCAAAAAGTTCCGTTGCTCCCTAAGTTCCAGGCCTTTCTTTTCTGCAGAGTAGTACAACGCGAATGAGACCACGAGGTCTTTAATTGCTTTTTGTCTGGCATCAGTACTCAGGTGCTGTCTACGGAGATCAGATTCCAGTCGATCAAATTCATGTTCGGTATCAGAGCCTGCATACCTTCCTACGTGATTCTCGAACCTCACTACCTGGGGTTTTAGTGTCTCTAAGGCGGTTAAAGGTTCACCCGTGGTATTCAGCGCGTCGAAAATATCAAATGCATACCTTTCATCGTCGGTCTCCACCCTGGTAACTACCACGCATTTCAAAAGGTACCACGAGATCAAGATCAAACGCACAAGTATCTCGTTATTCGGGTTGTCCTGGATCATAGTGATAGCTCTGTTTTGTCCATTACTATCCGGTATAGAGTGAAGCTGATGAAAGAGTCTCCTCAGACCTCGATGTCCAAATGTTCGCCGTCGAAGGATATCACACTCTATATCGCTCGCGAGCGATGTGTCGGATTCCTCCTCAGTCTGAGACAGATAAATATTGACTTGGTCACTAAGATACCGATAGTTATTGGACACTGCTTCATAAGAGTCTTCCGGGGCCTCAGGTGCATGCTCTAGCTCTTGTACGGTAGCTGACGCATATTGCGTGAAGTCATGCAGAAATCGAGCTATATCTGATCGGTATTCAGCATCTGAGTGTGCAGGAGCTCTTGTATCGTCTCGGCCTCGAACAATCCGCGGGAACGGATTATCACGACCGCGCAGCGGAAGTTTGCCGCAGATACATTCAGACAGTGCCGATATGAGCGCATCTACCTCGGCTTGCAGCCAGGTTTTGGTATAGCTATCTAACCCGTCGCTTGATACAGACCGTGACAATAGTTGCTGTAGAAGGACACTACACAGCAGACAAAGGGTAGTGAGCCGCTGCTGACCGTCGACAATGGAAAGTGAAGTCCCTGAGAATGATGGCTCCGACTGTTCCTCAACGAGAATAATCGTGCCCAAAAAAGTGTAAGCTTCGCCGTTACTCTGCTGCTGTGACAGTGAAACACACCCGTTGATGCAATCTTGAAGTAAGCGTTGAAGGTTCTCCTTATCCCAATCATATGTCCGTTGATATTCGGGAACCCTGAAGCCAACCCTTGCACCATGACTCTGCATGGTGTCCCAAAGGCTCTCTGTAGTTGATCGGAAAAGCTCATCAACCTTACGCAACGCCCTACTCCTCTCCGCGAAGGTGGCTCAAACGGCTTACACGTAGACGGGGTAACATCAAGCGTACCGAAAAGCAGCCTTAGGCCGGTCTATTGGACTATCGACGCGAAGATCACACCACGCGGTCAGTCCGCCATGTTCACACTGCGCCACGCTTGCCAATGTGAAGCGAGCTTGAGTTTAGCACGTACACCGACGCTGGGGGAACATGCAGGGTACGACTACAGAGCAGATGCCAGCGGCCCGATCCCCTTCGAGACAGGGCCGCGTCAGCGCCCGTGCCCAGCTCCGTGTCCAGGTGGAACTGAAACGATCCGAAACGGGAACGACATCTGCTCGATGGGTCCAGACTACCCAGGTGGCAGCCGGTTCCCCCGCGTGGGCGGGGATAGACCGTCGACTCATGCATGTTCGCGTACCAGCCAAGGGGTTGCGCAACCATTCAGGCTGGGTGTAGATCGGTACCGGAGGTCGCGGGAGAGTGCCTTCATGCATTGCCCCGAAGGGAACTGCATGGAAGTCTCTCCTAGGCTTCTTCATCCCCTCCGCTGCATAAAAGGACCCACGAGGGCAGGGCGACTTGAAATATCCGGCAACCACGAGAAGAACCGCATGGCACAGATGGAAGACGGCCGTCAATTAGGACAGGGCAGTGGTCGGGCAGCAGGTCGGCGAGCGCACAATTGAGGAATTGAGCGCCGAGCTTGGGCGAATAGAGCCTCCGGCGTTTCCGACAGTCGAGCGGTCCCCGTGGACGGCGTGCGGGATTGGCATCACCAAGACTGGCAAGCGGGCGGCTCGCCACGCCGCACGGTAGTCATCCATAGAGAGTTCTATCGAACCTCTACCCTAGCCCTGGACACACTTGTTGTATATGAGCAAGAGCGCGAAGATACCCAAACCCAACAGCAACAGGCGCCAGTTCAAATGCCACCCCCTCACAAATAATTATCGGGTTAGGGGAGGCAGAAAACCATCGCGCTAGGGTGAGGCACGACTGTGATAGCAAAAGTGGTAACGAGATGGTGCGAACACCAATTATAGCTATGGGAATCGAGTTTTGGGGCAGTGGGAGAGGTCGCCGGGCACGGGCGAGCCTGAGTGGAGCTCCATCAGCGGGGCTGAGTCTACGAGCTACACGCCGACTGCCCCTGAGGATGCGGGGAAGCTGCTGCAAGTCACGGTTGCCTACAGTGACGGGACGGGTTCCGGGAGGAGTGCCACCAGTGCACCGACGGAGCGAGTAGACCAACGTGGTGCGGTGACGTTGAGCACGAGCGTACCGGATGTGGGCATCGCGATAACGGCGACGCGGGCGGACGCGGATGGAGGCGTAAGGGGTGTGGTCTGGCAGTGGCAGACGGCGGCGGGTACAGGGACGCCTTCATGGGGGGACATCTCTGATGCAGATGAGTCGAGCTACACGCCGGTGGCGGCTGATGAGGGTAAATTATTGCGGACCATGGTGAGCTACGATGACGCTATCGGCAGCGCTAGGAGTGCGGTCAGTGCTGCAACTCAGAAGGTGGGGAAACCCGGTGAGGTCAGTCTGAATTCCACTGCACCGGTGGTGGGAGATGAGTTGACGGCGACGCTGACCGATATAGACGGCAGTCTGGCCGATCATGTGTGGCAATGGGAGAGTTCGCCGGGGGTAGGTCTGCCGTCTTGGGAATCCCTCTCCGGGACGGCGGCGGCCAGCTACACCCCCGTAAGTGGGGATGCGGGCAAGCGGTTGCGGGTGGTGGTGACCTACACCGACGGGAGCGGGCCTGAGCGGATGGCTGGAAGCGCCTCCACCTTGCGTGTCGACCAAGTAGGGAAGGTGACAATATCGCCGCAGACGCCGGTGGTGGGGAAGGCTGTGAAGGCAACGCTGAGTGACCCCGACGGGATGGAAGCGAATCAGGTATGGAGGTGGGCGAGGTCACCGTATGGGACTGAGTCGGAACTGGTGTGGACTGCCATCGCGGGGGCTCAAACCAGTAGCTACACGCCGATGGCTGCAGAGGATTCGGGGAAGCTTCTCCGAGTAATGGTGACCTACGACGACGGCACGGGCACGGGGAGAACTGCCAGCAGCAGTGCTACGGAGCGGGTCGACAGGGAGGGTGTGGTCGCGATGAGTCCGTCGCCGCCTGTGGCGGGGCAGGCTGTGACGGCGACGCTGACAGACCTCGATGGAATGGTGAGCAGCGAAGTGTGGAAGTGGGAACGCTCGCCGAGGACGGGTACGCCGGATTGGGAGGAGATATCTGGACCTACGACGGCTACTTATACGCCTACTGCTGCGGATGATGGTGGGAAGATACTGCGAGTGACCGTTGGGTACGATGACGCTTTCGGGACTGATCGCAGTGCGGTCAGCCCATCGACGCTAGCTGTGGACCTTCTCGGGGTGGTCAGCTTGTCTACCACAACGCCAGTGGCGGGAGAGCTAGTGACGGCGACTCTGACGGACGGTGATGGCGGGGTCCTGAACGCGGTGTGGCAGTGGGAGAGCTGGCCGGACCAAGACCCTCCAGTGTGGATGACGATATCGGGTGCGGAGAGTGCGACGTACACACCATCGGCGTCGCTGGCAGGGAAGCTGCTGAGGGCGATAGTCGCTTACGACGACGCGACAGGCAGGGGCAGAGTGGCTGTCAGCGATGCTACGGCGCCACTCGACCAAGAAGGCCGGGTCACGCTGTCATCCGCCGAGCCTGTGGTGGGCGAAGCAGTGACGGCGACGCTGACCGACGCCGACGGCGATGTGACGAACCAAGCATGGGCATGGGAAAGATCGCCCGACCAAGAGCAGCTGATGTGGAGCACCATCACTAGGGCAGATGGAGCCACGTATACGCCGGTATCGGACGATGCGGGCAGGCTACTACGGGCGATGGTGAGTTACGACGACGCTGTGGGGACGGGGAGGAGCGCAGTGTCTGAGGCGACGGCGGCGGTGGACCAGAAGGGTGCGGTGACACTGTCGCCACAGCAGCCGGTGGTGGGAGAAGCTGTGACGGCGACGCTGACAGACGCAGATGGCGACATCACGAATCAGGCATGGCAGTGGGAGAGGTCGTCGGGCACGGGCGAGCCTGAGTGGAGTGCAATCAGCGGGGCACCGTCTGCGAGCTATACGCCGACTGCCCCTGAGGATGCGGGGAAGCTGCTGCGGGTGGTGGTGACCTATACCGATGGGACGGGTTCCGGAAGGGGTGCGACCAGTGCACCGACGGAGCGAGTAGACCAACGTGGTGCCGTGACGCTGAGCACGAGTGTACCTGATGTGGGGATGGAGGTAACGGCGACGCTGGCGGATCCGGATGGAGGCGTAAGGGGTGTGGTCTGGCAGTGGCAGACGGCGGCGGGTACAGGGACGCCTTCATGGGGTGACATCTCTGATGCCGATGCGGCTGCCTACACGCCGGTGGCGGCTGATGAGGGCAAATTGTTGCGGACCATGGTGAGCTACGACGACGGTATCGGCAGTGCGAGGAATGCGGTGAGTGCCTCGACTCAGAAGGTGGGCAAACCTGGCGAGGTCAGCCTTGATGCTGCCATACCGGTGGTGGGGGATGAGTTGACGGCGACTCTGACCGACCCAGACGGCAGTCTGGCCGATCATGTGTGGCAATGGGAGAATTCGCCGGCACAACCCGATCCGGTGTGGTCGTCCATTGCTGATGCTAACTCTGCTAGCTACACCCCCGTAGCTGGGGATGCGGGCAAGCGGTTGTGGGTGGTGGTGACCTATACCGACGGGAGCGGGGCTGGGCGGATGGCTGGAAGCGCCCCCACCGGGCGTGTTGACCAGCTAGGAATCGTCACGGTGTCGCCGCAGACGCCGGTGGTGGGGAAGGCTGTGAAGGCAACGCTGAGCGACCCTGACGGGATGGAAGCGAATCAGAGGTGGCGGTGGGAGAGGTCACCGTACGGGACTGAGTCGGAACTGGTGTGGACTGTCATCGCGGGGGCGCAAACCAGCAGTTACACACCAGTGGCATCAGACGATTCGGGGAAACTGCTGCGGGTGACGGTCAGCTACGAAGATGGGACGGGCACGGGGAGAACTGCCACCAGTAGTGCTACGGAGCGGGTCGATCGGGCGGGTACGCTCTCGATGAGTCCGTCGCCACCTGTGGCGGGGCACGCTGTGATGGCGACGCTGACGGATGCCGATGGGATGGTGTCGAATCAAGTGTGGAATTGGGAACGCTCGCTGAGGTCGGGTACGCCGGAGTGGGAGGTGATCACTGGGGCGACGACCAGCGCCTATGCGCCGAGTGCTGAGGATGATGGCGGGAAGATATTACGTGTCACTGTCACGTATGACGACCACATAGGTACCGGCCGGGTCGCGATTGGTCCATCCACTCTGCCGGTGGACAGACCGGGGGTAGTCACGCTGACGACAAGTATGCCGGTGGTCGGGGAGGCGTTGACAGCGACTCTGACGGACGGTGATGGCGGGGTCCTTAACGCAGGGTGGCAGTGGGAGAGATCGCCGGACCAAGACCTTCCGGAGTGGACGACGATATCGGGTGCGGAGAGTGCGACGTACACACCATCGCCGTCTTTGGCAGGGGAACTGCTGAGGGCGGTCGTCACCTATGACGACCCGACAGGCAGGGGCAGGATGGCCTCCAGCGATGCTACTGCGCGTTTGGACCAGCGGGGGACCATCACTCTTTCATCGGATGCACCTATAGTGGGAGCTGAGATAAGGGCGACGCTCTCCGATGCGGACGGTGGCGTTGCAATCGAGGTGTGGCAGTGGGAGAGCTCGCCGGATGAGGGCGAGCTGAGGTGGAGCACCATCAACAGGGGAGATGCAGTCACATACACGCCGGTATTGGACGATGCGGGCAGGCTGCTGAGGGCGATGGTGAGTTACGACGACGCTGTGGGGACCGGTAGAGAGGCTGTGTCTGCGGCGACGGCGGCGGTGGACCAGAAGGGTGCGGTGACGCTGTCGCCACAGCAGCCGGTGGTGGGAGAAGCTGTGACGGCTACGCTGACGGACGCGGATGGCGACGTAACGAGCCAGGTATGGGAGTGGGAGAGGTCTCCCGGGATAGGCATCCCTGAGTGGAGCGTAATAAGTGTGACCCAATCCAGCACCTACACACCAGTGGTCCCCGACGATAAGGGGAAGGTCCTGCGGGTAGTCGTGACCTATACCGATGGGACGGGCTCCGGGAGGGGCGCCACCAGTGCTCCCACAAACCGTGTAGACCAGCGTGGGGCAGTGACGTTGAGCACGAGCGTACCAGATGTGGGCATCGCGGTGACTGCGACGCTGGCGGATGCGGATGGAGGCGTGGTGGGGGTGATCTGGCAGTGGCAGAGTTCGGTCAGCACAGGGACGCCCTTGTGGAGCGATATCTCTGATGCATATGAGGCGAGCTACACGCCGGTGGCCGCTGATGAGGAGATGGCGCTCCGTGCCATGGTGAGCTACGACGATGCCATCGGCAGCGCGAGGAGCGCGGTCAGTGCCTCGACTCAGAAGGTGGGCAAACCTGGCGAGGTCAGCCTTGATGCCACCATACCGGTGGTGGATGTCGCCTTGGCTGCGACGCTGACCGACGCTGACGGGATCGTCGCGGATCAGGTGTGGCAGTGGAAGAGCTCGTCCGCACAATCCGACCCGGTGTGGTCGCCCATTGCTGATGCTAATCTTGCCCACTACACGCCCGTAGCTGGGGATGCGGGCAAGCGGTTGCGCGTGGTGGTGGCCTACACCGACGGGAGTGGGAGCGGGCGGATGGCAACCGCTTCGGCCAACATGCGGGTTGATCGACGGGGAACGGTCAGCGTGAAGTCCAGGAACATGATGGTGGACATGCCAGAAGTGGGCGTCTGGCAGGACGCGGAGCTCATCGACCCCGATGGGAAGAAGACGAATCAGGTGTGGCGGTGGGAGATATCGCCATATGGTACAGAGTCCGAGCGGGTTTGGATGCCCGTCCCGGGGGCGCAGTCCAGTAGTTACAAGCCGGTGGAAGGTGACGCGGGCAAGGTCCTACGAATGACGGTGACCTATGACGACGGGGCTGGTTCTGGTAAGAGGGCAATCAGCCTCTCGACGGAGCGGGTCGACCAACCGGGAACGGTCGACCTTTCCACCTACACCGAGTTGGCGGTGGGCAAGGAAGTCATCGCGACTCTCACCGACCTTGATAAGGCCGCCAGGGAAACTTGGCAATGGTATAGATCCCCCAAGCAGGACCAAGCGGTCTGGGCTGACATCGATGGCGCGGTGTTCGATGCCTACACGCCAACCGATGCCGACGGGGCCAAGATACTGCGTGTGACGGTGACCTATGACGACGGCGTTGGACTCGGGCGGACTGCGGAGAGCCCATCCACCGGCGTAGTGGACCGGCCAGGAGTCGTCACGTTGTCCACGCAGACGCCGGAGGCTGGCGGAATGATGCAAGCCACATTGGCCGACGGGGATGGGGGCATTGAGAACGTGGGGTGGCACTGGGAGAGTTCGGCCGCAAGCGACGAGCCGAGCTGGGGGCCGATCACGGGTGCGAAATTAGCTGCCTACAATCCTCCATTATTGTTGGCGGGAATGCTTCTGCGTGCCGTGGCGACTTATGACGATGCTACGGCTAGGAGGGCTGCAGCCAGCATTCCCACCGGGCCTCTGGGCAGTCCGGGCGTGGTTACTCTAGACTCCGTGGAGCCCGTGGTGGACACGGCGTTGACCGCGACTCTTGTCGATCCCGACGGTGGTGTCACCGATGAAGCTTGGCGTTGGGAAAGATCACCCAACCATCCACTGCTTAGTTGGACCCCTATCCCGGGGGCGGAGTTGAAGAGCTACGCACCGTCTGCGGGGGACGCGGGCATGTTGCTAAGTGCGACTGTTGCTTACAGTGATGCCCTCGCCACGGGCAGGATGGCGTGGAGTGGGGCGACCGCGGCTGTCGACCAGCCCGGTGAAGTCAAGCTGTCACCCCTGGAGCCCGAGGTGGGGGAACCAGTTCGCGCAATGCTTGTCGACTTGGATGAGGGCGTGACTGGAGAGACGTGGGAATGGCACCGGTCGATCAGCGGGAACTCTGATGATTGGCTGGTCATTGTCGGGGTAGTCGCAGGCAGCTATACCCCGATGACCGGTGACGCGGGCTATCGCCTCAGGGCCATGGCGACCTACAGCGACAATACGGGGACCGGACGGAGTGCGACCAGCGTCCCTACCGCGCCTGTCTACCAGCCTGGGACGGTGGTGCTGTCTCCCGACGCCAAGGTGGGCGAACCTGTGACGGCCCGATTCTCTCACCCGGAAAGTGCGCCGGAAGACCAGACTTGGAGTTGGGAGAGTTCGCCCGGAACTGGGGAGCCTGTGTGGACCATCATCCTTGGGGCGACGGCGGCCAGCTACACGCCAGTCACGACGGATGCAGGGCGCGTACTACGCGCTCAGGTGACTTATCGGGACGGGAATGGAACGAACAGGAGCGCTGCCAGCGGCCCTACTGCTCGGGTTGACCAGCGGGGCATGGTTACGTTGTCTCCAGCAATGCCGGTGGTGGGGGAAGTACTGACGGCGGCGCTCACTGATGAAGACGGGGATACTACCGGCGAGGTGTGGTTGTGGGAGAGATCCTTGGGGGGAAGCGCTGGCTCATGGGCGACCATTGATGGAGTGCAGTTGGCGAGCTACACACCGGTAGCCCCTGTCGACGTAGGCGCGTTTCTGCGTGTCACCGTGACTTATAGCGATGGAATAGGGACCGGCAGGACCGCCGTCAGCGCGCTAACAGACCGGGTGGACCGGCGGGGAGCCGTGGGATTGAGTTCCAATGTCCCGGATGTGGGCGTCCAGCTGACCGCAACGCTGATTGACCCAGACGGCATGGTGACCAACGCGGAGTGGCAGTGGCAGTGGTCGCCGAGTGGCGGTATGCAGTCGTGGAGCGATGTGCCGGGAGCGGAAGGCGCTACGTATTCGCCAACGACGGCTGATGAAGGGATGCTTCTGCGGGTCTCAGTGGTCTACGACGGTGCTATCCGCAGCGGCAGAAGTGCGACGAGTCCTGCAACCGGTCGTGTGGGCAAGCCTGGTGTAGTGAGTCTGGACTCCATTGTGCCGGTGGTGGGTGCAGTGTTGAGCGCGATGCTCTCGGACGTCGACGTGGGAGTAGATAACGAGATGTGGCATTGGGAGAGGTCGGGTAAGACTGACCCTTCGTGGGAGGCCATCCCCGGTGCCGAGTCCAGTAGCTACATTCCGCAGACGAGTGACGCGACCGAGTTACTGCGGGCAATAGTGGTCTACACCGATGCGACGGGCGACGGGCGGACGGCGAGCAGCGCGGCGACGGCGCAGGTGGACCAAGCAGGGACGGTGACCATGTCGCCACGTACGCCTGTGGTTGGGAAGCCGACAGGGGCGGAGCTGGTGGACGCCGACGGCAACATCAAAGGCGAGATGTGGCGATGGGAGAGGTCTCCGCACGGGGCCGAATCGAACCGCGTCTGGACGACCATCCCGGGGGCGCTGTCCAACAGTTACACGCCGGTGGCGTCGGAGGATGCAGGGGTGCTGTTGCGGGTTGTAGTGACCTACGACGACCGTACGGGCAGTGGTAGGACGGCGATCAGCGACGCGACGGAGCGGGTCGACCAGGAGGGAACGCTCACGCTGAGGCCATCCCTTCCGGTAGCAGGTGTGGCTGTGACGGCAACGCTGGCCGACCCTGATGGGATGCTGGCCAACCACGTATGGAAGTGGGAGCGCTCGCCGAGAGCGGGGACGCCAGACTGGGAGGTTATCATTGGGGCGACGGCTTCCACCTACACGCCCACCGCTGAGGATGACGACGGTAAGCTGTTGCGAGTGATAGTGGCCTACGACGACGCATTAGGCGGTGGTAGGGTCGCGATCAGCCCATCCACTCTGCCGGTGGACAGACCGGGGGTGGTGAGCCTGTCCACCGAAACTCCGGTAGTCGGAGAGTCTGTGACCGGGACGCTCACGGATGACGATGGCGGCGTCCTGAATGAAATGTGGCAATGGGAGGTCTCGCCCGATGAAGACCTCCTGGTTTGGGAGGTCGTCTCCGGGGCTACAACGGTCAGCTACACACCGTTGAGCAGAGACGCTGGCAAGCTTCTGCGGGCGATGGTGACCTACGAGGATGCAACTGGCATGGGCCTGGAGGCCGTGAGTAATGCTACGGCGCCACTAGACCAGCGGGGTACGGTGACGTTGCGGCCAAACGAACCTTTGGTGGGCGAAGCAGTGACGGCGACACTGACCGACGCCGATGGCGGTGTGACTAACTCGGTGTGGGTCTGGCAGAGCCCGGCCGACCAAGAGGAGCTGGTTTGGGATGCCATCACCAGGGCACACGGAGCGACGTACACCCCGGTGTTGGAGGACACAGGCAAACTCTTGCGGGCCACGGTGACATACGACGACGGCACGGGCAGCGGCAGATCGGCAATGAGTCCGCCCACTTTGGCAGTGGACCAGCTGGGTGTGGTTGGCCTCTCTACCTACGCGCCCATTGTAGGCGAAGTGGTTGTGGGCACCTTGACCGACGCTGACGGTGACATCACTAACGAGCTGTGGCAATGGGAGAGCTCGCCGCTTCAGCCGGAGCCGGTCTGGACTTCCATAGTGGGTGCGGAGTCGCCCAGCTACACTCCTCAGGCGATGGATGCCGGAGAACTGCTGCGGGCTACGGTGAGATACGACGACGGAACGGACATTCGCAGGTCGGCGATCAGTCTGCCTACTGTGGCAGTGGACCAGCTGGGTTCAGTTGGGCTTTCGACCTACGCGCCCGTCGTGGGCGAAGAAGTTGTGGGAACCTTGACCGACGGTGACGGTGACCTCACCCACGAGGCGTGGCAGTGGGAAAGTTCGCCTGAGCTAGCCGAGGCGGTCTGGACTCCAATAGTGGGTGCGGAGTCGTCCAGCTACACTCCGCTGGCCGTTGATGCCGGAAGGCTGCTGCGGGTCACGGTGATATATGGCGACGGGACGGGCATTCGCAGGTTGGCGATCAGCCCGCCTACTGTGGGAGTGGACCAGCTGGGTGTGGTTGGCCTCTCCACCTACGCGCCCATTGTAGGCGAAGCAGTTGTGGGCACCTTGAGCGACGCTGACAGCGATGTGGCCAACGAGACGTGGCAGTGGGAGAGTTCACCCGCCCAGCCGGAGCCAGTCTGGGCACCTATTGTGGGAGCTATGTCGCACACGTACATCCCGGAATCATCCAACCACGGAAACTTATTGCGCGCGACTGTGGCCTATGATGATGGGACGGGCACCGGCAGGAAAGCTGCCAGCGTTGCTGCCGGTCCCGTTGTTGGTCCTGCCGTAGTCGTCACCTTGTCCCCATCGGGGGCGGATGCTGCGCCTGCGGTGGTTCTTTTCAACTTCCCTCCTAGCTTCGCTGAGGGCGGGGAGGCTAGTCGGGAGATAGCGATTGGCCGGCCGGGAGCGCGAGCGGGTGTTCCCGTTATGGCGACGGACTTAAATGGTGACGGCTTGACCTATCTGTTAACGGGAAAGGACTCAGCCTTCTTTGAGGTCGACCCAGCCAGCGGGCAAGTGAGTATCGCAAAAAGGCTGATTTACCTGAGACCTGGTGTGTATCAAGTGACATTGCATGCTGCCGACCCCAAAGGAGGCGTGGGTAGCCTTGTGCTCAGCATCACTGTGTTGCAGTTGACGGTTCCCGTGTTTGGCGAGGGCACGGCTGCGACGCGCTCGGTGCCGGAGAACTCGCCGGTAGACACGGTTGTTGGGTTTCCCGTGCATGCGACCGACCCAGACGGCGACACGCTGGCCTACTCCCTCAGTGGCACCGATGAGTTGGCTTTCAGGGTCGATGCTGGGACAGGGCAGATTAGGACTAGCGAGATATTGGACCGAGAAATCCGCCCCACGTATAAGGTTGAGGTGAGGGTGGAGGATGGCCGAGGAGGTCAGGACTCTATTGATGTGAATATAGAAGTCAGTGACGTTAACGAACCGCCCATTTTGAGCAGTTTGATCTCCACATATTTCATCGTTGGTGAGAACTCCCCGTCAGGCACCGCGGTGGGTGAGCCCTTCACGGCACTTGATCCGGAGGAAGACCGGTTAGCTTACTTCTTGTCTGGAGACGACGCCAGCGCATTCGCGATAGGGACTAACACTGGGCAGGTGATGACCAAAGAGCGGCTGGACCACGAGTCCCGCGCTTCCTACGGAATGAAGGTCGGCGTAAAGGATGGTCGGGGTGGTAGTGACGAGGTCGGCCTGAGCATTGAAGTTACAGACGTGAACGAAGCCCCAACATTCAGCCGCGAGACGGTTGTCGTGCTGGCTCTGCCTGAGAACTCACCCGCAGGGGCCGTTGTCGGAGAACCGCTCCTTGCCAACGACCCTGAAGGGGATACGCTGGCCTACTCGTTGTCGGGAGATGGCTCTGGCGCTTTCGCCATGGAAGCCAAGACGGGGCTGATGGTGGCCAAGAGACCGTTCGATTTTGAGAGTCGCTCTTCCTACTTGGTGAGGGTGACCGCAGGCGATGGCATGGGAGGGCACGGCAGCATCTATGTGACCGTCAACGTTATGGATGTGGAGGAACTAGTGCCAGAAACTCCCGAAGAAGCCATCTCGAAGTCCACCACGTCCGCCGATGTGCTCCCGGCGTCCCATGCTGATACTGTCCCCGAGGTGATCGCACCTGTAGACGTAGTCGCCAGCGATTCGACCGATGACTTATCCATGGGTGCTGGTACGGCTACAAATAGTAGGTCGGACACCGGCCCCGCCAGCCCCTTCACCGACTTTAGCGATACGGGGCCCGAAGCAGCAGTGGTGACTACTGAGGTTGTGGCGACCGTGGAGGCTTGGGAACCGGTAGCGGTCTCTGAAGAGGGACCGGAGGTTGATGAGACGGCAGGCCTCGCTCCAACCATCGTCTTGTCGGAAGGCAGCATATCGGAGGCCCCGCCCGTCGCGCCGCCCCCAATTGTGCCCATTGTCGTGAGCCCACTGACAGCTCCCCAACCGTTCCCACTGTGGCTGGTGTTGGTGATAGTGGCCTTGGTCTGCCTCGACGCAGTATTGTTGGTTACTCTTTTCTACCGGGTGTGGGGCAGACCCTAGGCCCCGATAGTCGGGGACCTGTCCTCTAGCCACCCCGTCCGGTACGACGTGTGCTTATCTGGTTTGCCTGGGAGTTCGACCTATAATGTGGACGGCGGGATTTCAGGCTGGTCGGTCGTGGAGGGTAAGGGAGACGCTTATGCCTCGCAGGCGCATACCTATGGCCATCGTGTACGACTTCGACGGGACACTTGCTCCGGGGAACGTTCAGGAGCGTCAGTTCATCCCCGATGTCGGCATGACTCCCGATGACTTCTGGGCTGGGGTCGACCGGCTCTCTGAAGTACATCAGGCTGATGGCATCCTGATGTACATGTACGAGATGTTGAAGAAGGCCGATGAGGCGAGGGTGCCCGTCAGGCGGGAGGACTTTAGGGCAGGCAGCCAGGATATCGAGCTATTCGAAGGCGTCCGCGACTGGTTCGACCGGGTGAACAAGTATGGCCGGGCCGAGGGGGTCCGTGTCGAGCATTACATCGTCTCCTCAGGCAATGCTGAGATCATCGAAGGAACGCCCATAGCGCCCAAGTTCGCCAAGATATATGCCTCCAGGTTTCTCTTCGACCAGAACGGCGTGGCTGTCTGGCCGGCCTTGGCGATTAACTATACGACCAAGACCCAGTACCTGTTCCGCATCAATAAGGGGGCCCACGACCTTAGCGACAACACTGCCATCAACCGCTACGTGGAGAAAAAAGACAGGCCTGTCCCCTTCGAGAACATGGTGTACATCGGTGACGGCGTGACGGATGTCCCGTGCTTCCGGTTGGTGAAGGATCAGGGAGGGCTCTCCATCGCGGTCTACCGGCCCCATACCCGGAACGCCCGCGAGAAAGCGGAGACGTTCGTGCGAGAGGGGCGAGTCCGATGCGCAGTACCAGCCAATTACACCGAAGGCGGGGAGCTTGACCGGCTGGTTCATGATTACATCAAGCTGATAGCCGCCCGGGAGCCGTTCGCATAACACGCCATCTCAGACTAGCGTAGTAAGGCGCTCAGCGGAACGCGACGCACGTATCGCTGGAGGCTTGTAGCACCGCGTCTTGGTTGAAGAGGCGCTTGTACTCGTCCGAAACCTCGTGGATGAGACTCAACGGTTCCTCGCCCCGCCGGGCGAGGACGACCAGCACCTTGGAGCGCTCTCTATCCACTACTCCTTCCGGATTGCGCCACTGACCGTAGGCGTCGAGGACCGTCAGGCCATCGGGGAACCGTGGAGTGGCTGTATCTGCGAGGAAAGCGTCCCAAGCTGCGTCATCCACAATCTCGCCGTCAGCGTTGCCCCGTCCCATGAAGACCTCGTATTTGACCCACGAGTCGGCGCCTTCGGGGCAGGGAGGCTCAGCATCGGCGGCGCAGGCCGTTGCCGATGCGACGGCCAAGGCGAGGCAGAATACCAAAGCGCCAGAGGAGTAGCCTCTACTAACAGTAGGGGCTACTCGATGAAGACTGCGTTTGGTGTTTAGGCGCTGGATTGAGACACCTCTCGCCAGAGACGGCAACCGGTTACGCCAAAGGTTATGGGCAACACGATATCGATGACATTCCAGATGTTCCAAGCAGGAGCGTTGCCATAGAGGTAATCGTTGCCGTGGGACAGAAGCGAAAACCAGTTATACAGGAACGCAATGGTGAGGCCAGCGGTGAGGAAGAAGAGGACGTTCGCCTCAAGGTAATGGCGGGTGATCGTGGTGCCTGCGTCACTGTCGGCCTTGTCGCGCTTGTAGAGATAGTTCATGCCCAAAGCGACTAGCAGTCCGAGGAGCATTAGCACGTCCAACACATGCCAGACGATCTGGACGTCGAAGGACTCGGAGAAGAACGGGGTCAGGATGAAGTAAAGGGCGACCAGCACGGCAACCGAGATGAGGTAAATTCCAGCCGGCTTCTTCACTACCGTCAGCTTCTCTTGGTCGATGTTCAGCGTGACCATAGTACCTCCGTTAGCATTCTTCTCGTGGCCCGGCCTCATCGGTCCAGCCCCTTTAAACTAGGGGATATGGCCCCGTGTCCGAGCCGCGCAGAGTATAACATGGGAGGTCGTGACGCCATGCCGAGTGGGTTGGTCGACCGGAATGCCCGATATGGGGACTACACAACGCAGTTTGAGTATGCTAACTTTGAGGTAACCTAGATATGGTCATCTACACTTTATCTTCGACCTTTGAGGCACGTATCATCCGGAAACTCCCCCCACTGCGAACGAGTCCCAGCCGACTGGCTTGGGTGGGACAGGGATGTTAAGGCACACTTGCGCTGGTCACACGTAGAATCCACAGCCCCGGCACTGCCCCTCTAGGTCATGGGCTTTCTCTCCGCATTGGGACGGCTCCTGACCAGTAGATATACTGGCGTACTGGTTATAGCTGGTCTGGGTATCGCGGCAGGTCTGCTGATATTCGTTTTCGTATTCCCCGGCAAGCCCAAGATCGGCGTCATAACTGTGCCCTACACCGTCATAGGGGATTTCTCGGGATACCTCATCGGCGAACACCTGAACTACGCCCGCCAAGACGACTCCATAAAGGCAGTCGTGATCAGGCTTGCCTCGCCCGGAGGGGGAGCTGCTGCCAGCGAGCGCCTGTACAACGAGACCAGAGCGTTGCGAGAAGAAAAGCCCGTGGTGCTGGTGATGAATGATCTAGTCGCCAGCGGCGGGTACATGATGGCCATGGGGGCCAACCACACCTATGCAACGCCTTCAGTCCTGGTGGGGAGCGTGGGTGTGGTCGCCTTCGCCGGCCCGCTGATTCCTCCGCTGCCGGACGAGGGCGTGGTGGCCAGCGGACCCTACAAACTGTCCGGATTTTCTAGGCGGGACTGGCTTGGGATTGTGAACGAACTCAAGAGGGCCTTCGCTGAGATGGTAATCGCCGAACGCAGAGGCAAGCTCCGCCTTTCAGCGGAGCAGCTGATGGAAGCGAGAATCTATTCTGGCGGAGAAGCTCTGCGATTGGGCTTGGTTGATGAGCTGGGCTCCGACACCGATGCCCTAGAGAAGGCGGCGGAGCTTGCTGGAATCTCCAACTACGGTTTGGTGGACGTAAACACTGAAGTCCAGAGACGCTTTGCTGAAGACCTAGCCCGTATCCTAGAACCTCTGACCGACGGGCCGCAGTCTCCCTTGTCCCAGTTGCTCGTCGAGCCTCTGCGAGAGGGCGGTGCCTCCAGTCCTGTCCTTCAGACCCAGGTGGCTCGCTCCTCGGGCGGTGCAGCAACATTGGAGACCTTGCGAGATCTGGCTACATCGGGGATTCGTAACCCGGACCAGGAAGACCCATTGCCAAGTCTCCCCTTGGAGATGAATCACCCCAACATTTACTACCTGTATTTGGGCTATGATCCTTAGACTGACGCTGCTGGTACTGTTGCCCATCGTCACTGGCCTCGCGGCTTTCGGGGCTGCCTACTTCCTTTTTTATAGTCGGGGGTATGAGCCTCCGCCGCAGGTGGAGGTTCCGCTCCACTATCCAACATCTCCAGGCCTGCTCCCCAGAGCGGCAACAGACCTTACCACTCCCCAAGTGCAGAGCGGGCTCCTGCTGGTGGACGCTCTGCATAGCAACGCGTTTGTGATAGACGAGTTGCTGTCCATCCAGACGCGAGTGTCTGGCCGTGGGTACGACATGAGGCTACTTGGAGGGTTCGAGCCGTTAGACGAGGCGAGCCGCCTGCAGATGTTAGAGGCGGGTCTGCGGGGGGCCGATAGCTTCGCGGTCATTCTTCCCAAGAACGGCTTCGGTCCACGGGAAGCGGCCTTGGTGGAGCGGTTCGTGCAAAAGGGCGGGAAGCTTCTCCTCGTCTCCGACCCGGGTCGCCCGCATCAGATCAACAGCTTGGCGGAGAGTTTCGGCCTCAAATTCCAGCCCGACTACCTGTATAACCAAGTGGAACATGACCTTAATTTTAGCAACATATTCATCAGGGACTTCCAGCCGGACGCGCTTACCGCTGGGTTGGACTCCATCACCCTGTATGGGGCAGGTTCCATACAGTCGACGGGCTCTGGTCTAGCATTCACGGACCTCAATACCGAGTCCTCGTTGCTGGAGTCCACCGACAGGCACTCCCCCATAGCGTGGGGTGACAGGCGCAACGTATTGTCCATCGCCGACTTCACCTTTATGACGCCTCCGCAAGATGCGCTGCTGGATAACGGCAAGCTGCTCTCCAACATAGCCGACTACCTGACAACCAGTGAGCGGAGTTACGAGTTGACGGATTTCCCTCACCTCTATAGTGGCGACGTCGATATCCTGTTGGCCGACCCATCCTTCACCAGCATTGGCTTGGACTTGAAGAACGGGTTAGCTGCCTACGGGTTGTCGGCGGAAATAAGCGGAGTAGAAGACATAAGTAGGGACACTGTGTTTCTAGGCCTGTACGACGATGTTGCCGAAGTGAGCCAATACCTGCAAGCCGCAGGAGTGCGAGTTGACGACACGCTGGGTACGCCCTTCGCCCTCGAGTTGGGGCTGGAGGGCACAGCAGTCACCGTGCTCGACCAAAACCAGGACAGGCAGGTGCTGGTGGTGTTGGCCGACACACCCGAAACCTTG
The DNA here is from genome assembly GCA_965263155.1 of Dehalococcoidia bacterium. GTDB lineage: Bacteria > Chloroflexota > Dehalococcoidia > Lucifugimonadales > JAAXIE01 > JAAXIE01. The sequence continues at coordinate 2,553,317 of OZ253586.1, read as the reverse complement.
ACGAGTGCGGTGTCGCGCTTGCTCGGTGGCGCATTCAGAAGCGATCTGGTGAGTGATTCCTTAGGGGTGCTAAAGGGACCCGCCGGGGCGCAGCGGCCCTTGGATACAAATAACCCGCGGCAATAGAGCGACCTCGGGCCTTAGAGGAATAAGAATGCTGTTTTCGAAAGCGCGATTCGGGTGCTGTCTGACGCTGCTACTGGTGGCGCTGCTGCTCGGCTCTGTGGTGGCTTGCGATGATACGGACGACTACTACCCCGGCCCCATCACGGTAGTCCCGGACACGAGCTACGCGCTGTCCGCCACTCCCCTGCCGGAGAGCGCACGGATGGCGACGGAGAAATTCCTGAAGCAGAAGCAGGCCCTCGATGACGACTGGGACCAGTTCCATCAAGAGTTCGACGAGTGGCGCGTAGGGCTTACTGCCTGCCATGGAAGCACGGTATACGAGGCTCTGCGTGGTTTCGCCGTCGGGTTCAACGAGGTTACAGAACAGGCCCGAGGCCTCCCTCGAAACTCCCACACCCTAGAGTTGGCTGACGCACTCATCCAGGCTGCGGAAGAGGAAGAGGCCGCCTACCGTACGCTCCGGGACCGCTGGCAGCCCAATAATCTCTCCTTCTTCGAGGTGATGGAGCAACGTCGGGACGGTTCTGCGAGTGCTCAGAAACAGGTCGAGGACAAGATCGACGAATCGCGTGAGGAGCTTGAGGAAGCCCCAAGCGAGGCAGAGGTGCTTGAATTCTCCGAGGCCTTCGATTCATTGAAGATGGAGTGGGAAGGCCTCCACGACGACTATGATGGCCTGCTGAAACAAGCTGAGAGGCTGGACCCCGACGAGCTGATGGCGCGACTTTCGCGGTTGGCCAGTAACTATGGTGACATAGTAGATGCGATTTATGCGTTGCCCTCCCTGGATGCCACCGACAGCATGACCGATCCCCTGCGCATAGCGGCGGCAGCGGAACGAAGTACGCTTCGCAGCCTGAGCGCCTCCTTGATCCCCCCGGCCCCCTCGGCCCCCTCCGATGGAGAAGAGCCACCGCCTCCATTGGAGGAGATGGAAGGCACCTTGGAGGAGATGGAAAACAGCATTGCGCAGAGCCAGTCTCTACTCAGAGAGACTAGAAAGACGATCAAGGAACTTGAGGACGACGACCCCGCCGAGGACTTGGCAAAGCTGCTGGATTTCGAGAACGCCTATAGGCGCCTGCTTGCCAAATGGAGCGACTTCCAGGGGGACTATAACGACTGGCAGGAAACCGAAGGCGGGTGTGATCGCATTGACGTTCTGAAGGCATTGGACCAATTCAACTTGGACTTTGGAGAACTTGGACGCAAGGTCAGAGACTTGCCACAAGACAGCCTCCTGCTGCCCGTGTACACACTGCTGGTTGACGGGGTTGGGAGGGAAGAGGGGGCCATCCGAGGGCTGCGCAATTCTTGGCGTCCCTTCACCGTAGACGTGTTCAAGGCAGTAGACCAGGAGAGGACTAATTCCGACAGGCTGCGGCGCGATGCCAACATCGCTCTGCAGGGGCTGACAGAGCGCTTCCCGTAGGACATGGCGTCTTGAGACAGTGGCGCCTAACGGAGGAATTTAGCCTGTGAAGCGCGGATGTGGTCGTCCGATTGTCTGGACCTGCACTTAACGAAAATGCCGCAAAGCCCGCAGGCGCTATGCGGGCTGTCCACCTTTCGCACCGGTTGGTGGGGTCCAACTGGTTTGAATACTTCATCATCGCTGTCATCCTAGCCAATGCTGTGTTGTTGGGTCTGGGCACCTCCCCCAGCGTGGAGAGACAGTACGGTGACTGGCTCCATCTGGGCAATCGAGTCGCCTTGGGCATCTTTATCGTCGAAGCGCTGTTAAAGATGCTGGCGTTGGCCCCTCGACCCCACCGCTACTTCCGAGAGGGCTGGAACGTATTCGACTTCTTGGTGATCGTCCTCGCACTGGTGCCTGCTACCGGAGACTTCGCCATGATCACCCGATTGGCCCGCCTGCTGCGGGTGGTGAGGCTGATCACCACGATCCAAGACCTGCGCCTCATTGTCGCTGCTCTGGTGCGCTCCATCCCCAGCGTGGGCCATGTGATGATGCTGATGGGCATCGTGGTCTACATCTATGCCATCATGGGCTACCACCTGTTCCATGAGCACGACCCAGAGAACTGGCGCAACCTCGGTATCTCGGTGTTGACGCTGTTCAACATCATCACCTTGGAGGGCTGGACCGAGGTGATGAACACCGCAATGGAGGCCTACTCGTGGGCTTGGGTCTACTTCGTAACCTTCGTGGTGATAGGCACCTTCGTGGTAATCAATATGTTCATAGCCATCATCATCAACAACCTCGATGAGGTTAAGGCCGAGCGGCTGCGCGAGTTGGAGACTCCGGTGTCGAGGGACGATCTGCTGCGGGAGATAAGGGCAACCCAAGCCGCCCTCGAACGGCTTGAGCGTCGCTTGGATAACGACGAACGGCGGGAATAGCGCATATAGCGGTCGCCCTGAGCCGTTTCATGCAGATGCTAACTTTTCCACCGCGTAGCTGGGATGCGACGGTCCCCGTTAAGCCACGACTACCCTTCACCTTTCCTCTCCTGTCAAGGGAGAGGAAAGGTGAAGGCGGATGCGGTCTTACGCCGCCAAGGGACAGTGCTTCATTGCCAGCTACTGTATCGTGCGGTACAGGTACCGGATGTCCCAGAGGCCATAAAGGGTGGGCGTAGTGTTGCCGAACACGTTGCGGATGGCACTCACCCTCTCCGAGAGAGTGGTGTAGATGACTGGCACGTTTTCGGCGGCTATCTCTTGGGCCTGATGATATAGTTCGACGCGCTTTTCGTGATTCAGCTCTTGACTGGCCGTGACGTAAAGCTCGTCGATGTGGGCTTCCCACTTTGTGGCCGGACGTGGCTGGTTCGGGTACCAGAGGTGCAGGTCCTCGGTGGTATGCCAGAAGCCGATGCCACTGTACGGGTCCGGGCCGCCAGTGAACCCGATAATCATGGCCTCCCAGTCGTAGGTGCTCGTCAGTTGCGTCACGAGGTCGCCGAACTCGATGATCTGGTAGTCCACGTCAAGACCGACGGCATCCATCCCCTGAAGTATTATTTCACCGACCATCTGGCGCACGCTGTTGCCGCTATTGGTGACCACGGTGAAGGCGATAGGATTGCCTGTCTCGTCCTCCCGGACGCCGTCTCCGTTGGTGTCGACCCAGCCTAGGTCGTCGAGAATACTGTTGGCCTTGGCTAGGTCGTACTCGTAGCGGCGGACGTTGGGGTTGTGGAAGTCCCCTGCTGCCGGGCTTACCGAGGACCACTGGGGGTAGCCAACGCCAAACTGGACGTCGCGGATGATGATGTCCTTATCGATGACATGGGCCACGGCGCGGCGGAACTGGGTGTTCTGGAACCACCGCAGCTTTTCAGGGGTCACATAGTCCGCGCCCGTGTCGGGGTCCCGCCCTGGATTCATGTTGAAGCCGAGGAAGGTGGTGCCGAAGGCAGGGCCGCGCTTGTGGATGGTGAAGTTCAGGTTTTCCTGTAGCGGCTCCAGTTGGGCGAGTTCCTCACCTAGGACGCCGTGGGTGTCCGACTCGCCCGACTTGAACTTCTCCAACTCGTCCTCGAGCTCTGGGACGATGACCTGCACGATCCGGTCTAAGTAGGGGAGGGTGTTGCCGTCCTCATCCTTGAGCCAGTAGTTGGGGTTGCGCTGGAAAACTACCCTTTCACCCGGTAGGTAGCTCTCGATGGTGAAGGGCCCGGTGCCGATGATCTCCGCTGGGTCAGTTTCGATGTCCCAAGTGGCCTCGAAGGTGTCGTCGTCCACGCGCTTTTCCAGAATGTGCTTTGGGTAGATGGGGGTGCCCATGGAGCGCAGGAAGGGCGCGAAGGGTGCGGGCAGGACACACTCCAATGTGTAGTCGTCCACCGCCCGCACGGTCATAGGCGACTCTCGCCACACGCCGTTCGCGTCTTGGACGCGGAAGTGAAAGGTTGGCCGGTCGCTGGATGCGATGTCGTCGTTGTAGATGATGCGGTTGAAGGTGAAGTCGACATCGTGGGCGGTGAAGGGCTGCCCGTCGTGCCACTGCACGTCTTCGCGCAAGTAAAAAGTCCAAGTCAGGCCGTCGTCTGAGTGCTCCCACGACTCGGCAAGGGCAGGCTCCACTTGGTCATTCAGCCAAGAAGTCTCGGTGAGCCCCTCGAAGAGGTACCCCAAGACGCCTGAGGATGAGGCATCGTTGGCAATGGCTAGGTTGAGAGTGAGCGGTTCGGAGACCGTGGCGTAGGTCAGGGAGCCTCCGGACCCACCAATGTCGTACTCGAATTCGTCGGCATTCTTCTTGAGCTGGTCAACGATGCTGAGTTGTTGCTCCGGTGCAGTTGGAAGAGCCGGTGGCACCGTCTGCGGCGTTGCAGGTTGGGGCGTCGGTGTCGCTGGCTGGGGTGTAGGGGTGGCGGGCGGTGGAGTCGGCGACGCCCGCTGGGGTACTGGAGTCGCAGGCGCGGGCGTAACAGCCACCGTAGGCGTAGGCGTGGCGGCCTCGGGGGTGGGCGTGGGTGTAGCGTCGTCGCCTTCGCAGGCGATGAGGGCAGGCATGGAGACTATGAGGAGGAGTGCGAGAATCCAGGGGAGCCGGAGTTGGAGTGACATGATGCCCATCCTATGAGTGAAGTGCAGGGCGATGAATTCGGGACCCCCCACGCGTGACGCGCAAGAACCCCAACGATTCCCGTTGCCGGATAGACTGGAATAACTGTAGGCGGATAGCTGCCGGGTGCCCGGCAGCTATCCGCCTAGGTTTGCTAGTGGAAAGCGCTAGGCAGCGGAAGCGGCCGAGCACACCGTATTCAGGATCAAGCGTACGACTTTGTAGGGGTCGCAGTTGGCGTTGGGACGCCGGTCCTCGATGTACCCCTTTTGTTCCTTATGCACCTGCCAGGGTATGCGGACAGAGGCGCCTCTGTCGGCTACGCCATAGCGGAACTCGCGGTAGGAGCAGGTCTCGTGGTGGCCGGTGAGGCGCTCCTCGATGCGATGGCCGTAATTGGCGATATGCTCCTCGTGGTTGCCCTTCAGGGCCTCGGCGGCGGCCACGCAAGCGTCGTAGCTCTCGCGCATGTCCTTGGTGGAGAAGTTGCAATGTGCGCCTGCGCCGTTCCAGTCGCCTTGGACCGGCTTGGGGTCGAGCTTGGCGCTGACACCTCTATGGTCCACGTCCGAGATGTGTATATCCTCACCCACACGGTAAAGGAGCCAGCGGGCCACCCACAGTTGGTCGCACACCTCGGGGGCGTTCGTCGGGCCGACTTGGAACTCCCACTGAGCTGGCATAACCTCGCCGTTGATGCCGGAGATCATCAACCCGGCGTCTAGGCAGGCGTCCATGTGGGCCTCTACGATAGGGCGTCCGAAGACCTCGTCCGCGCCCACTCCACAGTAGTAGCCGCCTTGGGGTGCAGGAAAACCGTTGTCCGGCCAGCCCAGAGGCTTGATGCCGTCGAAGAAGGTATACTCCTGCTCGATGCCGAACCAGGTGTCGAAGTCGGCGTACCGCTCGGCTGCCTCAGCGCAGGCGGCCCTGGTGTTGGAGGGGTGGGGCGACATGTCTGGCAGCAGCACCTCGCACATCACCAACCTGTTGTCCCCACCGCGGATGGGGTCTCCGCAGCTGAACACGGGCCTGAGGACGCAGTCCGAGTTGTCGCCGGTGGCTTGGTTGGTGCTGGAACCGTCGAAGCCCCACATGGGAAGCTCCTTACCCTTCGCCACGACCATGCACTTAGAGCGCAGCTTGGACGTAGGCTGCCCCCCGTCTATCCAGATGTATTCTGCCTTGTAGTAGTCCATCTGCACTCTCCCGAAATCGTAAGTTCAGCCGCAATTTTCTGCGGTTTGCCGTCGAATAGTCAAGACTCCGTAGGGCGCACTTACAACTGGTGTGTCACCTGTGTCTATCCCATGACATCCTCCCATTGATAGTCTCGCACGCCCGTTCTAATATCAACATAGACACCGGGGACTGCCTGCCCCGGACCTCGCTCCGGGGTCCCCTCACAGGTCGCCCCGGTCTTTCTCTTGACCACTCTTGGGAGGTGAGAACATGCAAGCTAAGGCCAAGGTGCCCCAAGCAACCCAAGTCTGGCCACAGCCGGGAGATACAGGCATGACCAACGAGCGCACTGGGAAAACTGTTGCACAAATTTCAGTGAAATCAGCTACCCAAAAACGCGCGCCAGCTACGACCAGTCTGCAATCGCCGCTGGCAACCAAAAGTTCCTCCTCGCACACCGATTGGGACTCATTGTCGAACAAGCCGCGCGCTTCGCCGGTGTCACCCACCCTGCCTAGCCACTGGTGCCCCGATTTCCACACAAGGCAAGCCATTGACTAGCTTTGACCGATACTCTTGTCTACCTATAGAATGGATAGAATCGTTACAGGATGGCTGAACTATAGCCACCATCGAGACTGGATAGCCACACCATGTTGAGGAGGGTGTGATGCAACGTCTTTCGAGAATTTCCCTGACCTTGATCGCACTATTGGGTATCCTCGTGCTCCTAGCGGGGGCGTGTGGTGGTGATGGTACGGCGACCCCTACGCCCGTTGCGACGCAGGCAGCTCAGCCAACGCCGACGGCCGCAGCCACCGAGCCGGCCATGGAAGCCGATCCGTTCCGGATCGGCGTGATGGAGTCGGTGACCGGGCCGGGCGTCAGCTACGGCACCGTGATGGTCCAAGCAAAGCAGATGGCGGCAGACGAAATCAACGCCGCCGGCGGCGTTGAGGGACGGCCCCTTGAGTTGATAGTCGAGGATTCCAAGTGTGGGGCCCAAGACGCCATTGTGGCCTACAACAAACTGACCGACGTTGACGGGGTGAAAATCATCCTCGGCACTTCCTGTAGCGGTGCCATGCTGGGCGCGGCTCCCCTGGCTGAGAAAGACGGAGTAGTGATGCTTTCGGCCTCCGCCACCAGCCCCGACATCGCCGTGGCAGGAGACTACATCTTCCGCACGGCCATCAACGACAACAATCTGGGCAGGGACTCGGGAAACGCACTTTGGGTCGATGGCCACCGTACTATCGCTACCATCAATGAGTCCACAGACTACGCTGAGGGCGTACGTCGCACCACCGCCGACCGATTTGAGGCTTTGGGCGGCACCATTGTTGCCCGTGAGTCCTACACGTCGGACACCATCGATTTCAGGAGTCAATTGACGAAGCTTACCAGTGCGAACCCCGAGGCCATCCAAGTAGCTGCGCAGTCGGAGGCGAGCGGTGGCACCATCGTCAAGCAGTTGCGTGAGTTGGGCTACGACGGCCCCATCTACGCAGAAAGCGTTGTCTCCGGCACCATCGCCCTGGAAATCGCCGGAGCCGCCGCCGATGGCTTAAAGGCCGTTATTCCCAATCCTGCTTTGGACACCGAACGAGGCAAGACCTTCCTGGAGACTTTTCGTGCCCGCTATGGTTACGTCACCCTCCCCTGGTTCCTTGGTTCCGCCTACGACGGAGTTTACATCGCGGCCGAGTGCCTGAAGGAGACCGGCGACGACCAGGACGCAGACGGCTTCCGCGACTGCCTCTACGGCATCACATGGAGCGGCGCCATAGGGGACGGATACAGCTTCGACGAACAGGGTGAGGTGGTGGGCTTGGCCAACGTGGTAGTGCAGGTCCTCCCGCTAGGAGAGAGGACCGAGGACAATCAGGGCTACGATGTGCTAGGCCCCGCTCCGTCGCCATAGGCGACCATCAAGTGTAAACCGACAGGAAGCCGTACAGGGCCGCCCAAAACAGGCGGCCCTGTGGCAGGTAGCTAATCCCTTCCGAGGAGTCTTCGTGCTCAGGCACTGGGTGGTTGGCGGAAAGTCCTTCTCCCTGCCACAGCTCTCGCAGTTTCTAGCGGCGCTGCTGGCTGTGGCAGCGGCGGGCTGCTTGGTCTGGAAGATCACCGAGTCGGGCGATCAAGCCCTGCAGTAGGAGGGTGTGATGCAACGTCTGTCGAGAAGTTCCTTGCCCTTGATCGCACTACTAGGGGTCCTCGTGCTCTTGGTGGGAGCATGTGATGGTGGTGGCGATGACACATATAAGATCGGAGTCATGGAATCCGTCACGGGTCCTGGGGAGACTTATGGGAACGTCGCCGTACAGGCGAAAGAGATGGCAGTGGCTGAGATCAATGAGGCCGGAGGCATTAACGGCCTCATGATTGAGTTGATCGTGGAAGACTCCAAGTGCAGCTCTGCAGATGCGATTACGGCATACAACAAGCTGACCGATGTGGACGGAATCAAAATCATCTTGGGCACTTCCTGCAGCGGAGCCATGCTGGGCGCCGCGCCGCGGGCTGAGGAAGATGGTGTAATCCTCTTCTCCGGGCTGGCCACCAATCCGGACATTGCCAATGCAGGTGACTACATCTTCCGCACCGCTATGAACGACCTACAGGTGGGCGAGGATACCGGCAACGTGTTGTGGGCCGACGGTATCCGAGTGCTTGCAACCATCACGGAATCGACCGACTATGCCGAAGGAGTACGGCGCACCTCGATTGAGCAGTTCGAAAAGCGGGGCGGCGAGGTAGTTGCTTCCGAGTTTTACGCCTCAGACATCATCGATTTCAGGAGCCAGTTGACCAAGCTGCTCAGCGAAAACCCGGACGCCATACATGTGGCCTCCCAAGCTGAGGCCAGTGGAGGCACCATCGTCAAACAGGCGCGGGAATTGGGCTACGAGGGACCCATCTACGGAGACATAGTAGTGGCTGGGACTACAGCGCAGCAGGTCGCCGGGGCTGCCGCGGATGGCGTCAAGGCTATTATCGCTGACATTGATCCTGCCAATGGTAAGGCCCAAGAGGTCATAGAGAACTTCAGGGCCCGTTACGACTACGTCACCCTACCCTGGTTCTTGGGCTCGGCCTACGATGACGTTTACATCACCGCCGAGTGTCTCAAGCAGACGGGTGACGACCAAGATGCCGACGGCCTTCGGGACTGTCTGTACGACATCACTTGGAGTGGGACCATCGGCACCGATTACAGCTTTGATGATCAAGGTGAAGTTGTCGGCCTGTCCAACGTGGTGGTGGAGGTTCTTCCTCTAGCCGAGCGAAGCGACGAGAATTTTGGCTACAGGGTGCTGGGCGCCGCACCCTCAGAATAGGCTTGGGTGCCGGCAAACAGTGGATAGGCTGTTATAGGGGCCTCCATTAGCTAACCGGGCGGCCCCTGTGACAGGACTTGGAATCGCTTCGGGGGTATCCGTTGCTCAGATACCGCATCGCCGAGGGTCGACTCTCGTTACCGAGCCTCTCTCAGACCTTGGCCATTCTGTTGGCTGTGGCAGCGGCGGGCTACGTCATCTGGAAAATCACCGAGTCGGGCGATCAAGCCCTGCAGTTTACCTTCAATGGACTGTCGGTAGGTGCGGCCTACGCCCTGCTGGCTATGGGCTTCACCCTCGTATACAGCACAGTCTGGTTCTTCGACATGTACTATGGGGCTGCCGCCGCCATTGGCGCCTACGGCGTTTTCTACCTGCGAGCCCAGACGGTCGGCTTCGGCTCGTTCGAGTCGAACAACCTGTATGTGAACATAATATTGGCGGCGGTTACCGCCGGGGTAACCGCTTGGGCCTTTCATGAGGCTTTTGGTTCCCGGTTGCGCGCCCGGGCCAGCCCCATCTTGCTGCGAGTCGTAGAGGGCGTGGTGGCAGTGGGAGCGGGGGCTTACGTAGGCCTTATCCTTGCCTACCCTCACGAATTGAACGTCGTCCTCAGTCCGGCAATAGGCGTGCTGACCGCGCTGGTAGCAGGTTGGCTGTTCCATCGAGCCTATCAGCGCATCTGGCCTGATGCTGGCATGGGACCGTTCCTCGTGCTGGCGGCCGTGGCGGCCGTGTTGGGCGCCTATTGTGGGTTGCTAGTTTCCGGCGCTCCTGGGGCTAGGCTCTACCTGAGCTGGGGGGTGTCGTGTCTCCTTACCGGGACAGTCAGCTTGGCCCTGTACCGCGGACTCTACGTGCATATTCGGCAGCGGGCCCGGTCGCCTCTGATTATGCTGGTGGCTACGCTGGGCATTCTATTGGCCATCATCGCGCTGCTCACCATTCTTTTCCAAGCCACTGCACGGCCGTTGCCAGAGGCCTTTGGCAGCCAGCCTTGGGCCATCGGCGGGGCCACCATCAAGGGATTCAATGTATTCGCCATTGGGGTTGCCATCGTCGGCTTCCTGGGGCTCCTGCTCCTTCTCAAGAGGACGGCTTTCGGGAAAGCGGTGCGGGCCATCGGCGATGATGAAGAAGTATCGAAGGTGGTGGGCATCAACACCACTGCGATCATCGCGTCGGTGTTCTTCATCGGCGCAGTCTTCGCAGCCCTCGCGGGCCTTCTGAGCGGGCATGACACCGCCATCCAACCTCGGATGGGGCTGTTGCTACTGCTGAAGGGTTGGATCGCCTCAGTAGTGGGGGGCGTGGGCAACCTCTACGGGGCGATTCTTGGCGGGTTCACCCTAGGGATAGTCGAGCAGTTCGGCATCTGGGATCTAGCCGGTGAGTGGAAGGACGCCATTTCATTTATATTGCTGATTCTGTTCCTGTCCTTCTGGCCCAAGGGAATGTTGCCGAGGAAGTAGTCGGATGTTCAACAGGATACAGATGAGGCTGCCAGCTGGGGCGCAAGGACTCTTGGGCATGCCCAAGGGAAACGTTGAGCTGTGGGCCAACCTGCTGGTTATCACTTGGGCAGTGGCTTTCATGCTATGGCAGGGCACTGGCTTTGCCGTAATCGTGGCCACCGTATTCGCCATCTGGGCCATACTGGCTGTCAGCCTGAACCTCGTTTTGGGATTCACCGGGCTGCTATCGGTAGGGCACATCGGCTTTTTCGGCATTGGAGCCTACGCCATGGCCATTCTCACCTCGGACCCTGCCTACGAGCAATTGCGTACCGAGTCCATCCCCACCTTTGGCTGGTCGTTCTTTGCCGCTCTGCCCATCAGCATGCTGGCGGCTGGAGTGGTTGCAATTGTGGTGGGTGTGGTCTTCAACCGCTTCCGGGACGACATCTACGTCCTGGTCTCCTTCGGCTTCGCCATCATCTCCTTCAACGTGTTCCTCAACTTGCGCAGTGTGACTAGGGGCGCGTTCGGGATTCACGAGATAGCCCGGCCTGAGATAGGAGGCTGGCTGTTCGACGGTGAGGTGGAGTTCCTTCTCCTGTGTCTCGTGTTTCTAGCAGTTGTGATGCTGGTGGCTTGGCTCATCGTCACCTCATCCTTCGGGCGAGTCCTCACCGCCATCAGGGAGGACGAGCAGGCCATCGAGGTTTTCGGCTATCGCGCCACCCAATACAAGCTGGCCATCTGGGTAATCGCGGCTATGCTGGCAGGGCTAGCTGGAGGGCTGTTCAGCAGTTGGGCCTCCTTTATCGACCCCAACTCATTCATACTGCTGGAGTCGGTGCTGCTGGTGGCTATAGTGATTCTGGGTGGCTTGGCCACCATCTGGGGCTCGCTGCTAGGTGCCATGGCCTTCGTGCTGCTGGAGGAGGGAATGCGCTTCCTGCCCTTTGTGCCTGCGGAATACACAGGGCAGGCGCGTCAGGTGGTGCTTGGTATCATGCTAGTGCTGCTCATGCTATTCAGGCCCCAAGGCTTGGTGGGGAGATACCGGCTATGAGTGTTTCGGGCAACAGTTCCCGCACCGACTTCGCCTTGGAGACGGACAAGATTTCCAAGCGCTTCGGTGCTGTGAAGGCGGTGGACGAGCTCAGCATCTCCATCCCGCGGGGAATCATGACCAGCATCGTCGGCCCCAACGGCTCGGGGAAGTCGACGTTGGTCAACCTGCTGAGCGGCACACTGGCCTTGGATGGCGGGGTGGTGATCATCGACGGCCACGGGCTGAGGGTCGTACGGGCTTACGACACCCCCAATCACGGCATCACGCGCACGTTTCAGGAAGTGCGGCTTTTCGACCAGATCAGTGTATGGGACAACATAATGGTTGTTCTCACCAAGCGTCCCCTGCTACCGGCGCTGCTGCAACGAACGAGTGCTGAGCGCCGAGCCAAGGCACAGCAGGTGCTGGAAAGCGTTGGCATGTGGGAAAAGCGGCACTCGCTGGCCATGGACCTGTCTTACGGCCAGCGCAAGTTGCTGGAAATCGGCCGCGCCATCGCCATGGACGCTGACACCTACCTGTTCGACGAGCCTTTCGCTGGGCTGTTCCCCCAGATGATCGAGAGCGTGAAGGGAATCGTAAGGGACCTTCAGGAACAGGGTCGCACCATCATCTTCATCTCCCACAACATGGATATCGTTCGAGAACTTCCGGAGCACCTGATTGTGCTCGATAGTGGCACCCTCTTGGGCGAGGGAGATGTGGATGAGGTATTAAGCCGCCAAGAGGTGATCGAGGCCTACCTGGGCCTCTAGCCCACGCCCTCAAGCTCGGTGGAGAAGGGCGCAGTGGAGACGAGCCACATGGACGCTGCACAAGAAGTGAACGACGAGAAGAGGCTGCTGGAGTTGGTGGACGTGTCCGTCCACTACGGCGTCGTGGTGGCCTTGGACCGGGCGTCGGTGGGCATACATAAGGGCGAAATGGTGGCCATCATGGGCCCCAACGGTGCAGGAAAGTCCACGGTCCTCAAGGCCGTCATGGGGCTGGCGCCAGTGGTGAACGGCACGGTCTACTGGCGTGACAAGCCACTGATGGCCGCCACCCACGAGATCGTGAAGGAGGGCATCTCCTTCGTGCCCCAAGGCAGGCGAGTGTTCACCCATCTCAGCATCGCCGAAAACCTGGAGATGGGTTGCCTGCACTTGGAAGACCGCATTGAGAAGCAGCGTCGTCTGGACTCGGTGATGGAGCTCTTCCCCATTCTGTATGAAAAGCGGCGCGATCTGGCCAGCCAGATGTCGGGAGGCCAGCAACAGATGCTGGCGCTGGGCCGCGGGCTCATGGCTTCCCCGGACTTGCTGCTGCTGGACGAGCCGACACTGGGGCTGGCCCCCATAATCGTGAAAGAGGTCTTCGAGAAGGTAAGGGAAATCAGCGACAGGTTGGACACTACCATCTTCGTGGTGGAGCATAACATCAAGGGTGTGCTGGCCATCGTTGATAAGGCCTATGTGCTGGCCAACGGCCGAGTCGTCCACTACGGCACCCCCGAATCCGTCCTTGATACGGACATCCTGACCCGCGTCTTCCTAGGCCAAGCCAGCCAAGAATGAGGAGTTCGGACATGATGAAACTCGCGCTTGTAATCGCTGCGCTTCTCGTGGTGTCTCTGGCTTGTGGGGGTTCTGCAGGAGAGGTACGGATGGGGACGGAAGGGGCTTACCCCCCGTATGCCTTCATCAACGACGAGGGTGAGTTGGACGGTTTCGAGCGGGAGATGGGCGACGAGTTGTGCCAGCGCGCGGAGCTCAAATGCAGTTGGGTCATCAATGAGTGGGACACAATAATCCCCAACCTGCTGGCGGGTGATTACGACATCATCATTGCCGCCATGAGCATCACCGACGAACGTGAGGAGGTCATCGATTTCAGCCAGCCGTACCTGCCTCCTAGCCCGTCGGTGTACATCGCTTTGGCGGGGGCGGGCGATGTAGCCGTCTCTGGTAAGGTGGCGGCCCAGACTGAGACCATTCATTCCGACTACCTAACGCAGTCCGGTGTGGATCTGGTGGTGTACGAGGTGGCCGACGAAGTGGTTGCGGCAGTGCTGAGTGGGGAGGCTGACTCGGCGCTGGTGGATGAGGAGTTCGGGCATGATCGCATCGCCGAGAGCGGCGGTAAGCTGGCTCTTGTCGGGCCGGAGGTGACGCTGGATAAGGGCATCGGTGTCGGCATCCGGGAGGAAGATGGCGACCTAAAGGCCAAGCTAAACGATGCCATTGACAGCATGAAGCAGGACGGATCCCTGAACGACCTCATCGAGAAATGGTTCGATGAGGATGCAAAGAAGTTCTAAGCCCCATCCCCGGACCAAGCCTCGCGCAGGCCCTAATTTTCCGCCACAACGAAACCGTTGCACAACGTCCTGCGAATACCCTGCAGCAGTGTGGTACGCGTATCTACAAAAAGTGCTTCGATTGCACAATGTTTGTATCTGTGGCGAAGTTATTCGTATCTGTGTGATGTGAAATTTGTGAGATCACTGCGTTTTCCGTATATGTTTCCGGTGCCATTTGTCTCACAGGGGTGTGCAATTCCGGCGCAGTCGGACCGTTGCACTCCCCCGGTTCATAACCCGGCATGAGCTTCCGCCTTTCCGGTGAAGAGCCGAGTCAGGAGCTACTTGCTCATCATACCAAGGCCCTGGATTTCGGCTCAAATCCGGAATGTCAGGGGTGATGCAAGCTCTCCATTCAGGAGAGGGGAGTCCAGTCACGACGCCGTATCTATTGACACTCTGCCGGTCCGGAGACGCCGTATAATCATTTCAAGATGGCTGCGCAGATTTCTGGTGGTCGATGATGACCGTGACATAACCGACACACTTCGGGCTTACCTGGAGCAGGCTGGGTATGGGGTGTTGGCCGTGCATGACGGCACGGCTGCCTTGGCGTCCTTCCGGCGTGACAGGCTCGATCTGGTGGTGTTGGACTTGGGCCTGCCGGAGGTGGATGGGCTAGATGTGGCGCGCGCCATACGACGGGACTCGGACGTCCCGATAATCATGGTAACGGCGCGGGTAGACGAAGCGGACCGATTGGTGGGTCTGGAATTGGGGGCGGATGACTACGTGGCCAAGCCTTTCAGCCCGCGAGAGGTCGTAGCCCGGGTCAGGGCTGTTTTGCGACGGGCCTCGGGACAGCGGCCACAAACTGACGTCATCAGAGCCGGTCCCATCCTGTTGAACAGGGCGGCCCACGCGGTTACGGTAAACGACGCACCTATTGAGTTGACTCGCACTGAGTTCGCGCTGCTGGATGCTCTGATGCAGAACGCGGGGCGGACTTTGAACCGACTGCAACTAATAGAACAAGCGTTGGGATACTCCTACGATGGATACGACCCACCATCGACGCCCACATCAGGAACCTGCGTCACAAGCTGGAGCCCGACCTCCGCAGCCCCCGCTATGTGTTCACTGTGTACGGCTTGGGATACAAGTTCGATGGGGCCATCGATGAGGGCTAGCCTTTTGTCAAGCTGCTCGTTGCCTTCGGCTTGGTGGTACTGGTGGGTACGGGGCTAATGGTCTTTCTGGCGAACCGGGCGGCGTCCGGAGGCTTCACTGTCTTTGTCGACCAAACCTCGCAGCGGAGAGCCCAGCAGGCGGCGCCTCTGTTCCTCTGGTACCACAGAGTGACGGGTTCTTGGGCAGGGATCGACGATTTCCTGCAACTGCCTGCCCCAATGCCGGACAGCGCCCGCCGAAGGGCAGGCGTGGGGCCCGCCGCGCCTGAGAGCTCGATCGGCTCTTGGCTGGGGAATGACCGCATTCTCTTGATAGGGCGGGAAGGGATGTTGTCTTCGACTCGCATATGGACACCGAGGGCGAGGTCGCAAGCCCTGAGGCGCTGGCATCCGCCATGCCCCTCGGCCGCGGTGAACAGAGGACGGGCTGGCTTCTGTTCGCTCAACCGGCAGGGAATACGCTGGCAGCAGTTTCTTCGACCGCGTGAACAGATGGCTCCTATGGTCCGGGCTGGGTACTGGGGCGGTGGCTTTGTTGTTGGCCCTTTTCCTCGCTCGGCAGATCACAGCTCCAACGCGACGGCTTACCTCGGCCGCCATGCAAATGTCTGTCGGTGACCTGAAGCAAAGAGTGAACGTCTCCAATCAGCACGAGGTCGGCGACTTGGCCCGGGCCTTCAATCTCATGGCGTCTAGGCTGGAGTTTACTGAGCTACAACGGCGCATGATGGTGGCCGACATTGCCCACGAGCTGCGCAGTCCTCTAACTGTGATGCAGGGCAAGCTGGAGGGCATGATGGACGGCGTGTTGCCACTGGACCAAGAGCAGGTGGGCACGGTGTACGACCATACCCTGCTCCTCTCACGGCTGGTGGACGACCTGCGCCTTCTTTCTCTAGCGCAAGCAGGACAGTTGCCCTTGGAGAGGTCTGAGGTCGACATGGGTGCGTTAGTGGAACGGGTGGTCGACGACTTCCGGCCCTTGGCCCAAAACCGAGGCGTATTCCTCGATGCCCAACTAAAGGCGGAGTACATAGAGGCAAGTGTCGACTCTCAGCGCATGAGCCAGGTAATGGCCAACCTGCTGAGCAATGCCTTGCGTCATGCGGGTGAAGACAGCGTGGTCACCATCGGAATGGGCCGGTTTGGCGCCTCAGTGGAACTCTCCGTGGCTGATACCGGCCCAGGCATAGCGCCGGAAGACTTGCCCCACGTTTTCGAGCGCTTCTATCGCGTAGACCGCTCCCGCAGCCGCTCTGAGGGAGACTCTGGACTGGGCTTGGCCATCGCGAAAGAAGTCGTCGAGGCAAACGGCGGTCGCATCTGGGCTGAAAGCGGCCAAGGTGAAGGGGCGGTGTTCACGCTGCGTGTGCCTGTCAGCCCCGATGGTGGGAGCATGGGAGAGCACCCACACCAGAGTAAGTTATAATCTACTTTAGCCACCACTCGCCTGGGCAAGTGCCAACTCTGGGCCTGATAGGCAAAGTCATGGTAGGAGACGATAGGCGCCCGGGATGGCCATTCGGTAGGACGCTCCAGCAAGGGTTGGATCTGCTCCTGAATTACCTGATTGGCGGGAAGCCGGATGGCGTACCCGATCTTTCCTTGTTCCAGATACTCGTATAGCTCCGGCTTGGCAAAAGCAGCGTCACCCCGGAACAGCAACCGCAGTCCTTTCTTCTGGTATCCTTTCACCACTGGCTCAAGGAGTTCCTGCCAGCCATCGGCACTATGCACGTTTCCGGGCCGTAGCGTCGCTCCTTCGCAATCCCCAAACTGGTTGAACAGAAAGAGGGGATGATAGCAGACACACTCGAAGTGCCCGTTGTAGGCGGCTCCTTCCTGCTGACCATGCACTGGACTCTCCGAACTGTCCATGTCCAGAATCACTCGCCGGTGTGGAGTGTGAGCCATGGCCAGCTCCACCCACTGGGGATTCATCAGGGCCAGCCCCTTTAGGTTGTCCTCTTGAGTCAGAGTCTCCGTCTCAAAACGGCTCATGATGTTGGTTCTGGCGGCGTTGCGGTCTGAGCCTTGCCAGCCCACGACAACTCTCATGGCTGGGTCTTGGGAAAGACGTTCTGCATCGTTGGTATCATCGTAGCCGGCCAAGCGGCTGTAGATGGACTGGCGGAGCAGAGGGACCAGGTGGTGGCGGATGTTGCGGCCGGTACGGCTTTCCTGGAGATAGTCGGAGGCTATGGGGGTAAGGTCCAGGGCGTCATCCAGTTCTCGGAATGCCAGCAGTCCGGCGTCGGAGGTGATGGTGGCACCATGTAACTCCAGCCGGATTTGGGGATTGAATTGGAGCCGAAGAGAGGCCTTTTCGCGGTCACCCATCGGGTGCCTCCAATGCCGGTACGCAAGTTATCTGAAATAGCCAACTTATTGCATGTATTATAACTGAAATACGGCTAGGAGATTCATGTAACGACTAGAAAAGCAAGAAAGTTGCCTATTTACCGCATCACTTGTTTGAGCCAAATGGGGAATACGGGTATAAATGAACACTCAGCACAGAACGGTAGCGGGGCCTTATGACACAGGAGACTGGATGTCGACGGGCTTGTCGTAGTCCGACACGGTGGCGGTCACCTGCATTAGGGTGCCTCCCGACTCGGTGGGGAGCACTGAGACCTTGCGCAGGCGGGAGTCGTCCACCCCAATCCAGAAACCCACGTTTGCCATTTCGCCTTCGGCTGCCGGACTGTCCAGCAGGTCGGCTAGGGCTTCGCCCCCCACCGTTCCCCTCACGTAGTAAGTACGCTCGCCATTGATGAGTTCCTCGACCACCAAGGTGAATCCCGCTAGAACTTCGGGATCGAAGTCGGTGGTGAAGGCCCCGAAGGAGAGGACGTTGCTGAAGGAAGAAATCGAGGAGACGTCGAATGGCAGTCGAGAATCAGAGGCATCTTCCCAAGCCTGGGTGATGGGGTTTCTGATGTAGGTTTCTGAGCCGATGAGAATCATCTCTACGGGGATCACTCCGATGGTGACCGTAATATGGCTGCGGTCGGGGACTTGAAAGTTCCCCGTAATGTTGAAAGTCAGGTTTCCAGTTGACTCACCACCGAGCGGCGTCACTATCTCCAGCTCAACATAGCCCGACCGGACGGTCTGCATCGCCGCAGTAGCTTCACTCAACAACTCAGCAGCCGACGGCAGTGGTGGTGGCTCGGGCGTGGGTTCATGTGTCGGCTCCGGGGTAGGTTCGGGCGTGGGTTCAGGTGTCGGCTCTGGAGAAGGTTCGGGGGTAGGGGCTGGCGTCTCCGTAGGAGCGGGAGATCGAGTTGCGGTAGCAGTGGGTGCTGGAGTGGGAGTGGACGTAGCTTCAGGCGTTGGGGTGGGTTCAGGGGAAGGCGTTTCGATTGGCTCCGGCGTGGGTGTGGGCTCGGGAGAAAGCGTAGGCGTTGCAGTGGGCGTGGGTGATGGCTCATCGGTAGGGACTGGGAAAGCGGTTGGTTCGGGCGAGGGAGACTGGGCGGGATCAGGGGTGGTCGTGGCTTCAGTGGTAGAAGCAGTCTCGCCCGGTGGAGGAGTGGGCTCTTCCGTCGGCGCTTCCGTAGGAGACGGTGTGGCGGTAGAGAGTCCCAGTTCATCGCAGGCTACCAACGTCACGACCATCAGCAGAGAGAGCAGGACAAGGGCGGCTGAGGATTTCAAAGTGCGTACCAAGTGCATGCCGATGATCATGGCTTCCGATGACTGCGGCGTCAACGAGCTCAGGCGCAGGCTCTGTCTAACCACAGGGTCAGCACATTGCGCAACCACACCAAGAGGGTGGACTGGGTACCAAGACTATCGGCGTCGTCCGGGGTGGCCCATCCCAGGATGAACGACCCCCAAGCGCACAGCGGACTCTTGGGGGCCTCCTCTAGGTTGGACACCTTCACGACGACATCCAAGTCCGACGATGCAGCAGGACGCCCGTCGTCAGTGGCGACCACTGTCACCTTGTAAACATCGGACATATCGGCGCTACTCTTTGCCTCAAAGTCGAGCTCTTTGAGCAGGGCTAGGTTGCCGTCTTGGTCGATCTGGAAGAACGCTGCATCCGGCCCTGACAACGACCATATGATGGCATTGCGCTCCGGGTCTTCCGCTGTGTACTGGCCAATCTGACCGGAAGAGTTTTCCTCGACGGTGATGTCGGTCTGACCCATCGCCGGGCCCACTTCATTGACGTTGGTGACCGTCACCCTTACGCGATGTATGTCGTCTTCAGGCGGCGAACCGTCGTCGGTGGCCCGGAGGGTGACCTCGTAGGTGTTGTCTAAGCGCGAGTCGGTAGGCTTTTCGTAGTCCGGTGGCTCCCTGAAGCGCAGGACGCCCTCTCGGGATATCTCCATCCACCGGCTGTCGCGCCCATCCAGCGACCAAGAGATGTCGTCATCATCGGGGTCGGTGGCGGTGTAGGTGGCTACCGGCTCTGTGCCGTTTTCAGGGTAGGTTGGCCGGTCGGGGCCATCCACCCGTGGCTGGCCATTGGCTCGCCTGCCGCCGCTGCTACCGCCGCCTCCTCCACCAGCCGACCGGCGTGGTGGCGCCGCAGCAGTCGCAGTCACCTCGTTGGACCAATCGGCTCCACCATCCTCGTTGATGGCACTGATGCGATAGATGTAGGCGGTTCCATTGGCCACCTGCTCGTCGCGATAGGTTGTCACAGCAGCACCAGGCGCGGGGCTGATGGGGAGGTAGGCCCCATCGACCTCTTTGCGCTCCAGCTGATAAGCGGTTATGGGGCTTCCGTTGTCGGTGGGCTTGGTCCACGACAACTCAATGAATGTATTACCAATGCTGATGCGGGACAGGTCGGTCACCGGTTGAGGTGGGGCCTCAAGCTCAGTGAATCCGGTGGTGCTGTTATTCGCAGGATCGCGGTCAGGCTGACCGCCCGAAGCCACGAATGAGGCAGTGATGTCGCTAGTGGCTTGTGCGGTCACTTCCGCGACGATTTCACCAGTCTGCGCTCCAGCTGTGGCTAGGGCATCGAACGAACAAGTGACTACGCCCCCAGTCGAGCCCCCCGAGTGGGCGCACATATCGGCAGGTGTGACAGATACGAACCTCGTGCCCGCGTCCAGTGTCGTGGTAAGCACCGGCTCCGTCGACATAGCGGGGCCAGCGTTTCTAAGGGTATAGTTGTATGTGATCCGCTGGCCCCGAGAGGCGGATATGGAGTTGGATGCTGTTGTGCGCAGGTCCACCGTGTAAGACAGGTCGTTGATGATGGTGACGGTAGTCTCGCCTTTGGTTCCTGCTGACACCCCTGTGGGCAATCTGCCGAAGGCCAGCTCTACCGACTCGCCATCGTCGTCCTGGGAGTCTTGGGTGGCGGTAAAGGTGAAGGACTGCTCCGTGCCACCGTTGTTGAAGATCAGGTTGGGGGGGACGCCGGAGTAGTCGGTGCTGGATGCCCCGGCTTGGTTAGTCTTGGTGATCGGGATGGTGACGATGCGTTCTGGGTCGGTGCTGAGGGTGACCTTGACGGAGACTCCGCTGCCCTCGGTGACGGTATAGGAGGCCTGCTCGAAGCTGAGGCTGACTGCCGGTACATCGTCGTCGGTGATGGTGACAATGGCCGTGGCCCTACCACCTTGCAGGTGGGGTTCTCCGGGATGCGAGTAGGCTAGGGTTACGGTGAAGGTCTCGTTGGGCTCAACATCGTTGTCGTGAGCTATGGCTACGGTGATGTCCTTTTCGGCACGGTAGCGTCGCTGACCGTTGACTGTTCGTGGTCTGAAATCGGCTTGAGCGAAGGTGAACGTTTCGGCCAACTGTTCATAGTCCGCTGGCTGAGTTGCGCTGCCATTAGATGTGTTTAGGGACACATCGAAAGAGAATCCGTCTTCGGGCATCTTGTCCTTCGTCGTGGTTGCCACGGCGGTCAGTGCAGCTTGGTGCGTGGCACCGCTGTTGGGGGATTCTTGGACGATTGCCTCATCCTGATTCCAACTCAGGACCACAGGTACATGGTCGTTGTCAGTGATAGTGATCGTGGACTCAGAACTTGATCCTTGGAGGTGTGGCAGACCCGGGTTCGAATAGGCCAGTGTCGCCGTGAAGGTTTCTCCCTCCTCGTCAACGGTGTCTTCCAGGACCGTTATCGTGAACTCTTTGGAGGCGCGGTACCTTGGCTGGCCGTTCACGATTTCACGGCTGAAATCGGCTTGCCGGAAGGTCGCCGTACTGGCGAGACGTCTGTAGTCGGCATTCTGTTCGGCGCTGCGAGCTGTGGTGGTCGCGTTCACGGAAAAGGAGAAGCCGCTTTCAGGGGCCTTGTCCTTTGTAGTGGTAGCGGATGCCTGCAAGGTCACCGATCCCGTGTCCTCAGCCACCGTTAGTACAGTCTGCTCCCACTCGATGGTCACCGGCACGTGATCGTTGTCCTCGATATACACCTCGGTGGTGGCCGGTCCTCCCTGCAGATGGGGCAAGCTGGGGTTGACGTAGGAGAGGGTGACCTTGAAGTCTTCGTCCGGTTCGTCGAGAGTGTCGTCGGTGATGGGCACCACCACCTGTTTCTCCGCGCGATAGAGTGGTTGGCCGTTGACGGTCGCACGGCGGAAATCGCTCTGCTGGAAGGTGACGGTCTGAGACACATGGGTGTAGTCGTCCGGTTGCTCACCGCTTATCTCAGAAGTGGAGACCGTCGCTTGGAAAGAGAAGCCGGAGTCGGGGCGCTTGTCCTTGGTGGTCATGGCCAAGGCACGGAGGGTGACCGTTCCTGCCCCCTCGCCCACCGTTTGTGTCACGTTCTGCCAGTCGAGGGTTACCGGCACATGGTCGTTGTCGGTGATTGTTACTCGCACGATGGGACTTCCACCACGCAGATGGGGCAACCCCGAATTGGCGTAGGACAAGGTGATCGTGAAGTCCTCGTCGTCCTCATCCACTGCGTCATCAACTATGTCCACGGTGAAGGTTTTGGACGCTTGATGCCGTTGATGACCACTGATGGTGGTCTGGGCGAAATCGGTGGCCTCGAAGCTGAGGGTCGACTCCGAAGGGTCCCCATAGTCAGTAGACTGGGTCTCGTAGCGGTCGGTTACTGTCACCCTGATATCTACGGAGAAGTCGGAGCGCGGTGCGTGGGCCACAGTTGTCGTGAGGAACACGGTAACTGTGGCGCTCCCTCCATCTTCGCTGACGGAGACCGTCGGCTGTTCAACCGACAGGGTGACCGGCGTGTGGGCCTGCTCAGGCGTGCCCGTCATAGTGTCAGACCGGGTGCCATTGCCTCCTGAGTTGACAGCTCGCACCTGTACATCGTATTCCGTGCCGTTGGTGAGACCGGTGATGGTGTATCGCAGGTCGCCGCTGATCCAAGCTCTGCCGACGACAGTCCACTCGTCGTCAGTCTTGTCGGTGGCGCTCGTCTCGATGTGGCGTACGTCGTAGGAAGTAGGATCCTCACCACCGGTGTCGGTGGGCGCGCTCCAAGTGACGGCGAGCGCTCGGTCGCCTGGGGTGATGGAAGTTATGAAAGGCTTTAAGGGGGCCACAATGTCGTATTGCGTTTTCCAGCTGGCCGACCACGGGCCGGGGCCTCTGCTGTTCACCGCCCGCAACTGAATATCGTAGTCCACGCCACCTTGGAGGTCTGAAATGTTGTTGCTGAGGGCACTTCCGGGGATGCCCACGTCTTCAACGACAGTCCATTGGTCGTCCGACTTGTCGGTGGTATCGCTGCGAATGTGCCTGAGGTCGTACCGCGTAACCGAGGAGCTTCCCGCGTCGTCCGGCTCTTTCCAGGTGACGGTCAGCGTGCCTTGGCCAGGGGTCACTTCATCGATATCGGGCCTAGTGGGCACGTAGCCATGGCCGTAGGCAGTGATTTCCCACGACTTGAGGGTGCCCCGATCCGACGCGATGTGGTCGGCAATCCGAAGTGCCCAGACACCGGCTGCGTCCTCGCCGAGGTGCCGGGCCGAGCCGAAGCGAAATTCGGAATCCCACATCCGTCGGCCTTCGGGTGGGGCTTCGTAGTGGGGGACCAGCTTGGAGACTGCGCCCGTGGGGGAAACCAGTTCCACGTCCAGGTCCCGGAAAGAGGTGTGGGCAAAGTGGGCCTTCACTTCGATGTACTCGACGAACCCCACGAATGGCTGGAGCGTCAGTGTGCTGGTCACCCTAGCGCCCGGCAGGGTAGATGTGGCGTCAGGGATGGTGAGGTTAATTCTGCCGGACTCGGCGCTCATATTCCGAAAGGTTGGGACATTGGCCCAGCCGTTTGACAAGTCTACTGCTGCTTTGGCGTCCACCATGCCAAAGCCGTACTCGTGGTTGAAGTTGTAGCGGTCCGTGGTGGAGCCATACTTCGGGGCGCCTTCCTCCCATCCAGAATCAGTTGGGTCGTTCTTGCGGGCGGACGCAGCTAGGATCAGCTTCACATCACGCCATGTCAGGTTTTCGTTGGCGTCACGCACCAAGGCAGCTACGCCTGAAACGATGGGAGCAGCGGCGCTGGTGCCGCCGAAGTCATCCCTGTAACGGTTCCCGTTGTCCGTAGTGGCAATGCCGGGCAGACTAGATAGACCCCCGTTATTTGAGGGGGCGCAAACCCACAGGTTGGAGCCCGGCTCGGAGTAGCTGCTCCGGACATCGAGGTGGTTGACGGCGCAAGCCGCTGTCACGGCGTAGTAGTTGGCGTATTCGTCTAGGCCGGAATAGTCGCCCCAGCGGCCTCCGTTGCCAGCTGCCCAGACATAGAAAGTGCCTTTCCCCCCGAAGCCATCGGTGATCCCTGTTTGGACCCCTGCAGTCCAGAAAGTGTTCGTGGCTTCTGGCGCTCCGGAGTCCCCAGGGCCCCAACTGTTGTTGGAGATCGCGGTTACACTCGCGTTCCGCGACATGGCGTCACCTTCGTCCTTGTCCTCGTTGCTAATGAGAAGGTTGTAGCCGTAGATGGTGGCCCTAGGGGCTACCCCACGCATTCCTTTGTCGTTGTCCCGGGCCGCAATGATGCCGGCCACGGCCGTGCCGTGGGTTTCGAGGGGATCGTATATCTCACTGTTGCCAGTGTAGTCGTGGTTCAGAGCTGTGTTTGCGTTGGGCATCAGGTCCTCGTGGGCGTAGTGCATCCCATCGTCCACCACAGCTACGTTGATTCCTGTCCCGTTGTAGCTGCTGGACCACGCGTCCTCTACGTTAATGTCCTGCCTAGCCCCGCCGCGGAACTGCCCATCGTTGTTGAGGTGCCACTGGCAGCCGTATAGAGGGTCATTGATGCCGGCATTTCTGTCGATCTCGGTGCATTCGTCGACCAGCCTACTGAAGACGGTCTCTTCGATAACCATGATGGTGTAACTCCCGGTGTCGGCGCCACTATCGGCAGTGACCTTGATGTAGTAGGTGCCAGCATCGAGGCGGTGTCGGATGGTGAAGCCTACGTTACCACTGCCGTCTTGGTCCGAGGCCGGGGTGACGGCGTTGTTGCTGCTGTCCAGCAGTGCGCCGTCCACGTCAAGGTCTTCGCTTACCGCCCGTATGTACACATAGGTTTGATCCGAGAGGGTAATGCTGAAGTAGTGCACGTCTCCCGCTGGGTCTATGCTGCCTCCAGCGGGACGGCCGAGGGTCAGGGCCTGGGCATTAGCGGTGTCGCTGCCGGGCTTCGTCACCGTTGTGGCGTAGACGCTGAAGGGGCCGATGTTCTCGTCGATGATGCTGTCGAAACCTCTGACTTTGAGGTAGTAGGTGCCGGTGTCGAGTTCCGTGCGTATTAGAAACTGGCGAACCAGACCACCTGTAAGGTAACCATCGTCGTTCACCTCCAAGGAGCGGCCGGAGTTGTTCTGCAACTCGCCTACCGAATCGAAAAAGCCGCTGCTACGAAGAACCACCTCGGTGTCGTCCGAGGGCACTACTAGCTTGAAGTAGTCCTCGTCACCCTCAGGGTCCAGCATGCCTCTTGCTGAGCCGTCCAAGGGTAGTTCGACCGCATTGCTCCGACTACTAGTGTCGGTGAATGTTCGCAGCCTGAGAGTGTAGGGCCCTTGGGCGCCTTCGTAGCCGCTGACCTTGAGGTAGTACGTACCTGCTGTCATGGTGCGCCACATGAAGAAGTCCCTTGGGTTCGGCAACACCCTGCCATCGTCATTGGCCTCGATAAGCAGACCGTTGCTATCGAGCAGGTTGCCCACAGTGTCCAAGTCGCCTGTGGTGTACAGCCAGAACCCGGCACCGGTTCCAACCTGTGTGGAAGTGAGCTCGAACTTGAAATAGTCGGTGTCGCCTCCATCTTCCAGCTCACCCCAGTAACGGTTGTGGCCAAGTGGGGCAATCCGCCCTGAAGAAGTAGTTTCCAGCACAAGAGTTGTTGCCGTGTCCAAGCTTCCGCCATAGTCAGAGGGGCTCGTGCTAAAAGGCGGTGACCAATCTCCGTCACTGGTTGTGACGGCCCGCACCTGCACGTCATACATCACCCCGTTGTCCAATTCAGTGATGGCGTACCACAGGTCACCGTCTTCGGTGGTCCACGCGTCGTCCTCCACCTTCCAATCGCTATCCGTCCTGCTGGTGGCATCGTTGCGGATATAGCGTACATCGTAGGCCGTGACGGTGTACGTGGTACTGGTGGGAGCAGACCAGGACACGAGGATGGCCTTGTCGTCGGGGCGCACAGAGCCGATGGTCGGTACCGTGGCCGCCGAGGTTCCCGATGTACCCACGACCGTATCCGACCAATCACCATCCACGCCCGCCTTCACCGCCCGCACCTGTACGTCGTAGCCAGTCCCATCAGTGAGGCTGGTGATGGTGTACTGCAGGCTGGTGGACCCGGATGCCCATGCGTCATAGATCACGGTCCACTGGTCATCGGCCTTGTCTGTGGCATCGCTGGCGATGTGGCGCACGTCATAGGCGGTGATGCCCGTTGCTCCGTCTGGGACGTCCCAAGCGACAGTGAGGGAACTACTGCCGGGAGTGACCGAGGTGGCGGTCGGGGCTGCCAAGGGGTCTGAATGGCCATAAACGGTAAGGCTCCAGGAGAGGAGGGAGCCTTCACTGCCAGATTCTGTATCGGTAAGGCGTAGAGTCCAAGTGCCTGTCGCGCTCTCTCCCAAATGACGTGCGGAGCCGAAACGGAAACTGGTGGTCAAGGGATAATTCTCGTCAGAGGTGAAGGGTACACTCAGCACGGATGTCTTGTTGGAAGGTGACACCAACTCCACCCTCAGGTCTCGGAAGGACAGGTGGTCGAAAACACCGTTGACCTCCACGAACTCAATGAAGTCGACTCCAGCCCCGACGGTCACAGCGCTAGGGACGGCCGAGTTGGTGTTGGGAATGCTCAGGTCAAGGTCGTCGACGGTACCTCCGGTGACCTCCCTCATGGGAGGCAGCAAGGTCCAGCCTTCGGCCAAGTCCACCGCCGCCTTGGCGTAGACTACACCAAAGCCGTATTCGTGGTTGTAGTTATAGGTGTCAGTGTCGGTGGTAGAGTCGTACTTAGTGGCACCCGTCTCCCAGCCGGAATTAGTGGAGTCGTTTTTGCGGGCGGAACCTGCCAGGACCAGCTTCACGTCCCGCCAAGTAAGGTTGGGATTAGCCTTGCGCACCAAGGCAGCCACACCCGACACGATGGCAGCGGCCGATGAGGTGCCCCCGGTAGACCCGTCATAGCGGTTGTAGTTCTGGGTGGTGGTTATGCCTTGACGCCCGTCGCCCTCTGATGGAGCACAGACCCAAAGATTGGGACCTTCCTCAGAAAAGGCGGCCCTCTCTCCCAAGTTGTCGGTTGCGCAGGCCGCGGTCACGGCGTAGTAGTTGGCGTACTCGTTGAGGTTCGAGTAGTCCCCCGTACTGCTTCGCCCCCCGTTGCCCGCCGAGAAGACGTAGAAGACCCCCTTGCCACCAAAGCCCTTGGAGACGCCAGCATCCACCGCTAGCTCCCAGAGGCTGGGGACACGGGCCGGTCTGGGAGACGCTAGGGGACCCCAGCTGTTGTTGGACACACCAGTGTCGGACATATTGCGGGTCATCGCATCGCCGAGGTTGGCGAAAGTCGGATTGCGAATCCAGTTGTAGGCGTACACCGTGGCCCGCGGCGCCACTCCACGGACGCCGATACTGTTGTCACGGGCAGCAATGATGCCGGCTATACGGGTACCATGGGTGAGGTAGCGCTCGAATACGTCGCCCTCCCCAGTGTAGTCATAGTTGCGTGAGCGATTGACATTGGCAGTCAGGTCCTCGTGCTCGTAGTACAAGCCGTTGTCGACTATTGCGACATTGATGCCCTCGCCAAGGTTGCCAGCGTCCCACACTTCCTCCACATTGATATCCTCGCCCTCGGTGCCCGCGCCAGCCCCGCTGTTCTGGCCCGTGTTGTTCAGGTGCCATTGACACCCATAAAGGGGGTCGCTGTAGTTGGCTGAGATGGCGCTGCAGCGGTCCAAGAATCCCGCATACAGCGTGTCTTCGTACACCACTATGGCATACGCCCCCGTCTCCTTGCGGTCTTCGGCAGTCACATTGATGTAGCTGGTACCCGTCTTGAGGGTGCCGTAGAGAAGGCCTCCGAGTCTCCCAGGAACGTAATCGCTTTCTGACTGGAGCGTGCCAACCTCGCGGCGACTGGTGTCTAGCAGCGCCACGTCGGTCTCGAGAGTCGCACTTGCGACCCGCACACGGACATGGGTAGTCTCACTCACGGTTATCTTGAAATAGTCCGTATCGTTGGCCCGGTCTATTCTTCCGCCCGCCACCTCGTTCTGGCCTAAAGTGAGGGCACGGGCCGAGCCGGTGGAACTGCCGGGAGCCGTCACGGCCTCGGCGTGCATCATGTAGGGTCCGGGGTCAGTCGCGGCGCTCTTGGAGATCTCCTCGGAGCACTTCGCATCTTCGTCACAACTGCGATAGGACCCTCCGGGGGAACTCCTGACCTTGAGGTAATACACCCCGGCGTCCAGCTTCTCGCGGATGATGAACTGCCAGCGCAAATCACCTTCAAGGAAGCTGTCATCGTGGACGGCGATCTCCTTTTCGTCGCTGTCAAATAACGTCCCTTCGGTATCTACTCCTGAATTGGCGCGGGTCACCCGGAGCATCAAGTCCGTGGTCTGGGAGATCTCGACCTTAAACCAGTCCTTATCGCTTGCCGCTGGGTCCAAGATCCCGTTGGCAAAGCCGTTGAGGCTCACATCGACCGCCTCATCCTTACTGCTCCCATCGGGGACGGTCTGCGTGTGCAGGGTGTAATACCCCGTCTCAGAGGCTTCGACTTTGACGAAGTAGGTCCCAGCGGATAGCGTGTCCCATAGAAAGAGTTGCTGCCCGTGCTGCCTGAACAGGGAGTCGTTGTCGTCGGACTTGATCGTCGTACCGACGCTGTTCTGGAGTTCCCCGGTCGTCGCAAGAAACCCGGTGATGTAGCTGGTGGTATAGATGAAGACGCCGGACTCCTCCGACAGCGTGATGCTGAAGTAGTCGTCATCGCTGGTTGAGTCGATGTAGCCAACGACTGACGCGTTCAGGGCCAGCTCTGTGGCTCCTCCACGGCTGTCTCCATGATCAGTAGGCGTGCCAATGAAGGTAGGCGACCACATGCCGTCGGTGCTTCCCCTTATGGCTCGCACCTGCACATCGTAGCCAACGTTTTCCAATGGGAGGATGCGGTACTGTAGATCCCCGGCACCCGTGGCCCAAACGTCCTGCGATATGCTCCACTTGTCGTCGGCTTTGTCCGCAGCGGAGGTCTGGATGTAACGCAAGTCGTAGGCGATGATGCCCGACTCGCCCGTAGGGGCCGTCCAAGCAACGGTAAGCAGGCTGTCGCCCGCAGTGACCGAATCGATGGTGGGCGCTGCGAGCACGCTCTGGGCCCGAGCGTCACCTGAGGCCAGCAACAGCAAGAGTAGAGCCCAAACGATGCCTGCGGACAAAAGCTTTCTTGGCAAGCGCAGTACCCCGGTCATCGGGTCAATCGGTCAAGCAAGCTTAGTTCCGGTGAGATGGGATGGACCGGCATCGTCGCGTCACCGCGTCACTGCCTCACTCCACCAGTTGGGGCTGGAAACCTCCACCCCATCAAAGGCCGCCAGCTCGTTGGCCAGATTCAGCGAGGGAAACCCTGGGTCTGTTGTAATGAAGAAACCGTTGGTGATGTAGCCCAACTCCGAAACTCGGTCCATCTTTATGCCGTTGTCGGCAAAGAATGAGTTGGTCTGCGCTTGAGTCCATTGTTCGTTCAGGGCCAGTAGGACTCCACCTGGCAAGGTCATCAACGAACCCGACGGGGAGCGAAAGACCGGAAGGTCATCGTTGCTGGGGACGTAGCCGTCCCCCTTAGCCACGATGCTACTGCCTCCCGGCTGGGCTCGCACAATGTTTGCAGCTGAGTTGCTGCCGTCCCCTTCGACGACCAAGTCCTCCTGCAGGTGCACACTCAAGGTCCTGTCTCCGTCCTGCCAAGTGTAGGGCGTACCCTGCACGGGCTGCCTGGAGTCGGGGATGCCCTTCGGCTCGGAGTCACGGGCCGCCAAGCCCTGACCGGGAGGCTCGTCTTGGGGGTTGAAGGCGGGCACAATTGCGATTTGAGCCAAGGGGGCCTTTTCCGTCAACACTGGCTCTTCGCTCGTCCCAGAAGCCTTGGCGCTGGGAACGGTGACAGCTTGGCTGGGTGTCGCGTCTGGGAAAGCCGCTTGCGGGCTATATGAGGCCTCTGGAGAGGATTCGGATGGAGGAAATGCGGGTATGGGCGCAGTAGGGGCCTCGTTCACCAGACTTTCGGAGGTAGGTGTTTGGGCTGGGGAAACCTTCGTGGGTGTACTGGACGTCACATCTGTGGTCTCAACCTCATCGCGGGAACCGCCACAGCCAGTGAGGATCAAGCTGAGGGCCAGCAGTAGGACCAGGCTCGCACTGATGGCTATCCGCGTTAAGTGCCTTCTCATGTTCCTACCTCTACTTTGCATCCTTCCAGGTTGGACGTGATCTGACCCAGAATCTGGGTATAGCCGACTCCCGGAGTCGGGGTACGGACCAACCCTAAGCAATGTTATCACCTGCGCGTCGCGTCCTGTCATACGGGCGGAGAACGGCTTTCCGGGCACCTCCAATGGGAGTTGCCTACTGCTGGGGCGTAGTTATACTAAGCGCTATTGACAATCATTTGCGAGGAATATAGCATCGACTCACCATCTGTGAATACTATGAGTACACTAACTGTCATGGTGAGTATACTGTAGACATGCAGATTTCGATAAGGAGCACTGGAAAGCATATGAGGAAGAGAACACTTGGTCTGCTGGTCCTGTCGGTCCTTATATCGGGTCTAGCCTTGGCGGCTTGCTCAGGCGACGGGGGTGGTGCAAGCGACGAACTCAAGGCGTCAGTCGTCGAGAATTACGCGGCCGGAGCCCACGCCTCCTACGTCAGGAGCCTGAACTCTGCCACAACTCTGGACGCTGCGATAGACAATTTCCTCGCTGCCCCGTCGCAGCCGAGGCTCGACGCCGCCAAGCGGGCTTGGCTCTACGCTAGAGACGACTATGGAGTCACCGAGATATACCGCTTCTACAACGGCCCTATCGACAATGAGGAAGACGGTCCCGAAGGGCTTGTCAACGCTTGGCCCTTGGACGAGTCCTACATCGATTACGTGGAAGGCAACGCCAGTGCTGGGGTCATCAACAATCCCGATCAGTTCCCGACCATTGATGCCGGTCTGCTGGTCTCCATCAATGAAGAAGGCGCAGAGGAGAATGTCTCCACTGGATGGCATGCTATCGAATTCCTGCTCTGGGGGCAGGACCTCAACCCCGACGGGCCAGGTTACCGTCCTGTAGAAGACTACACCGCTAACTCCAACGCCGACCGTCGCAGCGCCTACCTCGCCGTCGCGTCCGACGTCCTGATCGGGCACCTGCGAGATATGGTGGAAGCTTGGGCCCCCGGCCAGAGCAACTACCGCTCCCAATTCGTAGGCAAGGATTCGGATGACGCCATCACCGACATAATTACCGGCATCGGCGAGATGAGCCGAGGTGAGTTGGCTGGTGAGCGTATGACCGTCGCCTACGAGGAACGGTCGCAAGAAGACGAGCACTCCTGCTTTTCCGACAACACCAACGCTGATATCATTGCCAACGCACTAGGAGTGAAGAGGGTTTATTCGGGCGACTACGGCGATGTTTCCGGCCCCGGCATACGAGACCTGATTGCTTCCGAGGACGAGGAGTTGGCGGCTTTGTTGGAGGCCGAGATCAACCGCTCAGTGTCACTAGCCAAGTCTATCCCCACCCCCTTTGACGACCTGCTAAAGCAGGGGCGCGCGGATGGCGACCCTGGACGCCGGGCCGTCCTCGACACAATCGTTGCGCTGGAGAACCAGACCGATACCATCGTGGTCGCGGCCCAAAAGGTGGGTATCACCATAAACGTCAGCTAAGGTTACATGCGTCGTTCCAATCTTACGGTCAGGCCATGGACACAACCGCTGGCATCGCTGCTGCCAGCGGTTGTGTTGTTAGCCATCGTGGCTTGCGGTGGAGGCGATAACATCGATCTGCGCACGGTCTACGATGTGCGCTTGGGGGGAGACACCACGGCTTTCTCACGAAGCGGCAACGCCTTTGAGCTATCGGCGCGTAACTTGGACAATGAACTGCGCCGGGTATTCGAGGTAGGCGACAGCTTCTTTACTCAGAACTGGGTGACAGCCCCTGCCAGCACCAAGGCTAGGGACGGGTTGGGTCCCACTCACAACGCCGTATCCTGCTCCTCGTGCCACGGCCACGACGGCAGAGGCAAGCCACCAGACGGACCAGACGACTCGGAAAGGGGCCTGCTTCTCCGCCTCAGCATACCTGGGCTTGATGGCCCCATCGACGAGCCTAGCTACGGCGGGCAGTTGCAGGACCGCGCGGTCTTGGGTGTGCCCGTAGAAGGGCGCATTGTTATCAGCTACCAAGAATTACCCGGCAAGTACCCCGACGGCACGGAATATAGCCTGAGGCAGCCTACCTACAGCATCGGCGACCTAGCCTTCGGCCCGGTGCACTCGCAGGTGCAGGTCTCGCCGCGTATCGCTCCCGCCACCATCGGCATGGGGCTGCTGGAAGCCATTCCCGAAGCAAGCATTCTAGCCCAAGCCGACCCCGACGACGCCAACGGAGACGGTATATCCGGTCGCCCCAACTACGTCTGGGACATCAGGAAGGGAGAGTTGGCCCTCGGACGCTTCGGGTGGAAGGCAAATCAGCCTACTGTCGAGCAGCAGTCGGCTGGAGCCTTTCTGGGAGACATCGGTATCACCTCCAGCCTGTTCCCGAACGAGAATTGCCCGTCCAGCCAAGAGGAGTGCCGGCAAGCCCGCAACGGGGGCGCGCCGGAAATACCCGACAGCAGGCTGGACAAGGTAACCGTCTACGTGCAGACCTTGGCGGTACCGGCGATGCGTGACCCTGAAGACAAGACGGTGCAACAGGGCGCCCGCCTGTTCGTGCAGTCTCAATGCTCCCTGTGCCACACTACTAGGCACGAGACCGGAGATACCCACCCGCTGACCCCCTTGAGGGACCAGGCGATTTTCCCCTATACCGACCTGCTGCTGCACGACATGGGTCCCAGCTTGGCGGACCATCGGCCCGACGGCCAAGCTTCGGGCACAGAGTGGCGCACCCCGCCTCTGTGGGGCATAGGCCTTGTTGAAACGGTCAACGGCCACACCATGTTTCTGCATGACGGACGAGCTCGCAGCCTTGAAGAAGCCATTCTGTGGCACGGCGGCGAGGCCGAGGGCTCTCGCCAACGCTTCATGGGTCTTACCGCCGAGAAGCGCGAGGCTCTCTTGAGATTCCTGGAGTCGCTGTAGCATGAGGCCCGTCCTAGCGTCGCTGGCCCCGATTCTGGCTGCGTTGGCGCTGCTGTCTGCTGCTTGTGGACCGAGAGGCCCTTCGGACGCCGACGTCTTGATCAGCCTCGCCGACGAGGTCGCCGTCCCCGCCTTCCAAGCCGTTGCTGAAGATATAGCCCGGCTGGATGAGGCCACACAGTCCGTATGCCAGAATCCTGACGACGTATCCGTGGAGGCGGCCCGACAAGCGTGGCACGCCGCCCGCGCATCTTGGATGGCATCGGGGGCGATGTGGTTTGGGCCGGTGATGGAGAGGCGTTCCCGCAGCCTGCTGGACTGGTCGCCTACTGACATTGACGGCATTGAGGGACTGTTGGCCCAAGGACGTGCGCCAACGGCCACTGACATCCGCGAGGCGCTTGCCTCCAATCAGAGAGGGTTCGGGGCCATGGAGTATGTCTTATTCGACAAAGAAGCGACTGCTTCTCTTCAGGGTCCCTCGCCAAGATGCGCCTTCTTGTCCGCGCTCACATCCGTCGCAAGTCAGGAGGCCGACGCGATTCTATCGGCGTGGGTCGAGGGTGACGGAGGGCCACCGTACCGTGACTACCTGACCGGTCGGTCGGAGGTAGCGCTACTAGCCAGCGAAGGAGTGGCCGAGGTGGTGCGGACTCAGGTCTTCCTGATTCGGGATATCGTCGACATGCGTTTGGCGTCGGCGTTGGGGCTGCGGGATGGCGGGGCCGACCCATCGGCCATCCCCGGCACCGCTGCCGACAACGGCTTGGCAGACCTGCGCAACGAACTGCAGGGCGTGCAGCGCATCTACGAAGGAGCTGGCTCGGACAGTTTGGGCATCTCGGCCTTGGTACGCCCGCTGTCGGAAGATACCGACCAGCGCCTGCGGGAGCAACTCGCCGACGCCATAGGGGCCCTCGACGCGGTAGAAGGGCAGCTACGTGTTGCCATAGCTGAGAGGCCAAGTCAGGTGATCGAGGCCTACGACAGGCTCGCGGAGTTGCAGCGCACCATGGCGACGGAGTTGGTGAGCCTTCTCGGCGTGTCGGTGGGGTTCACCGACACTGACGGCGACAGCCTGCGTTAGCTGGCTTCCATGGTAGTGCCGTCCCTTTCCGCTGCACGAATAGCCTCTGCACAACGTGCCCCAACAGCAGTCTCTAGCCCACTCGACCGGCTTATCCAAGCTGGACGCCAGCCGGTGTCGCCAGCCTCGCTGGCCGCTTTCCGCGTCATCTTCGGCCTGCTTGGCTTTATCGCTGTGGTGCGGTTCGTGGCCAACGGTTGGATCTCAGAGGTGTACCTCGAGCCCACCTACCATTTCAGCTATGCCGGGTTCGGATGGGTGCAGCCTTGGCCCGTTTGGGGGATGTACGTCCATTTCGCCCTCCTTGGGCTGGCCAGCCTTGGTGTAGCGCTGGGGTACCGCTACCGGCGGTCTATCATTGCCTTCTTCCTGCTGTTCACCTACTTGGAGCTGATTGACCAAACGACCTACCTCAATCACTACTACTTGGTGAGTCTGCTCAGCCTCATCATGGCGTTCCTGCCCATGGCGCGAGTGGCCTCGTTGGATTCGCGTAAGACCCCAGCTGACGTGCACCCTCCGGTGGTTCCCCGGGCAACATTGTGGGTGCTGCAGGCGCAATTGGGCTTGATGTACGTCTTTGCTGGCCTTGCCAAGTTGAACCCCGATTGGTTGTTTGACGCCCAGCCTCTGACTATATGGTTATATAACAGCGCTGACGTACATCTGGTCGGCGCGTTTGTCCGCGAGCAGTGGGTTGCATACGCGATGAGTTGGGCTGGGGCCCTCTTCGACCTGACAATCGTGGGGTGGCTGTTGTGGCGCAGGTCACGCCCCTATGCCTATGGCGTGCTGGTGCTGTTCCACATGGCAACGGCACTGCTGTTCCCTGCCATTGGCATGTTCCCCTGGATAATGATTGGGGCGGCCCTCATCTTCTTTGATTCTGACTGGCCCGCTCGTGTAGCTAGCCGGTTGCGTGGACCGCATCACCTGCCACCCGAGCCCCCTCTCTTAGGACGAGCGGGGTCTCACGGATGTCCTCCAGCGTGGCCTGTCCGGGTTGCGCTCGTGCTCGCTGCCTTGTTCTTCGTAGTACAAGTGCTCGTGCCCCTGCGACACTTGGCTTACGCTGGAGACGTGCAATGGACGGAAGAGGGCTATCGTTTCTCGTGGAGGGTGCTGGTCACGGAGAAGACAGGACTCGTGCGTTTCCGCATGAAAAGCTCTGCCACCGACGGGGAGCGCCTCATCTACCCGGAAGAATACCTGACGCCAACACAGGTCGAGCGCATGGCATACCAGCCCGACTTGGTGCTGGCAACGGCCCACATCATCCGAGATGACCTCACGAACCGTGGCCATCGCGACGTCGAAGTCCGTGCCGATGTCCACGTCGCCTTCAACGGCCGCCCGGCAACCCGCCTCATCGACCCGACAGTCAACCTTGTCACGATAGACAGAGGCATCCGCTCCAAACCTTGGGTCCTGCCTCCTTCAACTTAGGGAAGAGGTGCATCTTGAATCATTGGCATCTCGACGTGACGCAGGCTAGAGGGCTGGAACCAACCCGGTGACGGTGGTGTGATACACTCCCGACGAGTAGTTTGACCACGCTACCAGGCGATAGCATGCCTGTGTGCGCGGCGAGTCATGCTGATGAGACCCCGAGCGGAACTGGTAGACGAGGCTTTAGCCTGGAAGCCCGGCACATCTTGGAGGGAGGCATCTCGGCTGTGGTATGCACGCGCCGTGGTGAGCAACCCTTTAGCTGTGAGATGACGGAGCAGCTCTGCCTGATGGTGAATGGCGGTCCAAAAGCTGCTAGATCGAGTTCAATACTGGTGTACGGCTTCGCCAGACACTGATGGGCCAAATTGAGTTCATTGATACCGATGCTGGGCTCGCTGAAGCTGTCAGTCTGCTGTCGTACGAGCGGCGTGTCGCCGTTGATATGGAGTCCAACGGCTTCTTCCGGTACCACGAACGCATCTGCTTGGTGCAGCTTGCTGCTGGCGATACCGCATTCGTCATCGACCCGCTGGCTATCGACGATCTCCGACCTCTTGGCGTTCTTCTCGCGAACGGATCACTGGAGAAGCTCTTCCATGCTGCGGGCAACGATGTCCGTAGCCTGCATCGCGACTGGGGCTTCAGCGTCGACAATTTATTCGACACAAGCATCGCTGCCGCATTCGTTGGCTCCACGCAGCTGGGTATGCAGGCGGTGCTGAAGGAACACGCTGGAGTAGCGTTGGCCAAGCCCCGGAACCTGCAGCGCTCCGATTGGACATTGCGCCCTCTAAGCCCGGAGGCTTTGATCTACGCAGCCGACGACGTACTGCATCTTTCGCGGGTCCGCGAAGTCCTTGACGAGAAGTTAAGGGAGCTGTCGCGTCTGGAGTGGGTAATGGAGGAGTGCGTCCGCTTGCAGGACGCGAGGTACGCGCCTCCCGATAGAGAGATGGCCTTCTTTTCCATCAAGGGCAGCCGGGAACTGAGTGAAAAGGGTTTGGCTATTCTGCGATCGCTATATCAGTTCCGGGACCAAGAGGCCCGACGTCTGGACCGCCCCGTCTTCAGGGTCGTCCCGGATGCCACACTGGTACAGCTTTCCGCAGACCCTACCTGCGAACTATCGAACATCAAAGGGTTGGGCCGGTTTGCCCGCCCGCCAAGCAGCAGGGCGTTGAAGGACGCGATCGATAGCGGGCTTAAGTCGGAGCCGGTCAAGAGACCGGAGCGGGTAATGACAGAAGATCCGTTGGGCCCGGAGGAGCGCAAGAGGGTGGAGGTCCGCCTGCGAAGCTTGAAGGGATGGCGCAATCAGGTGGGCGAGGATCTGGGACTTAATCCGGGATTGCTATGGCCAGCGGCGAGCTTGGAACGACTGGCCCGATACCCCGAAAGTCTGGAGGCGGAGTTAGCCAGCGCCGAGGTCCGCGAGTGGCAGCAGCGCGAATTCAGCGCATCGCTCCAGGAGGTGGTCGCCACTCTCGGCTGATGTCGCCTGCCACATAGTCTGAAATGGCGTCTTCCGGACGGCTACCGCAATGGAGCTGCGTATATCTGCCCGCCCTTGGGACAGTCCGTGCATGGGGCCTCAGCCCAAAGCGCGTTCCGGCCGCCTTCTCGCGGCAGTCCTATCCCGTCCGGCCCCAAGTAGCGGCTGTATATCTCCCCGTAGTTGCCCACCGAGGCTATCACAGTCTGCGCCACTGTCTGGTCCAAGCCTAGTTGGTCTTGACCCCAAGAACCCTCGACGCCCAGCAGTCGCTTTACCTTCACGTTCTCGCTCGCCGTCATCGCATCGACATTGTCCGAACTCACGCCAAATGCCTCGGCATAAATCAGGATGCTCATCACGGTCTTTACAATGTCGAACCACTGGCTATCGCCGTGTGGCACAAGGGGCGTCAACGGCTCCTCAGATATTACTTCAGGCAGGATCATGTGCTGGTCGGGACTGGGCAGGCTGCTTCGTAGAGCTCCGAGGGCTGAGCGGTCGGACGTGAACGCGTCGCAATTGCCGTTGATGTAGGCGTCAAACCCGATTTCGCTGTCCTCAAAGATGATGGGAGAGTAGTCGAGGCCGTTTTGACGAAAGAAGTCTTCCATGTTGAGCTCGCTGGTAGTGCCTGCTACGGTGCACACAGAGGCGCTTCTCAACTCGTAGGCGCTGTTCACTCCTGAGTTCGCCGGTACCATGAACCCTTGGCCGTCGTAAAACATGGGTGGTACGAAGTCTCCCCATGCCGCGTCACGAGAGCTCGTCCACGTTGTGACAAAGACCAGCATATCCACCTCGCCTGACTGCATGACAGGCCCGCGCTCGGCCGCGTCAATCCTGCGGAGCTCGACCGCGTCCGGGTCGCCAAGAGTGGCCGACGCAACCGCGCGGCATAGGTCGATGTCGAAGCCCACATGGTTTCCAGCCTTGTCTATGAACCCGAAACCCGGTGTGTCGTCCAGCGTAGCGCAGACTACTTGCCCTCGATCATGAACCGCGTCCAGCCGCGAGTGGCCACGATCAACGGTGACTTGGGCGCAGGCGAGTGCGGTCGTTAGCAGAACTGAAGCAAGGATGAAACACCGCAACATATCCGTTAGGTCCCTTTCGTTAGCGTGAAACCAAGAGAGATCGCAGTGATTGGAATCCGCAGGTGCCGGGCTGGTTCAAAGGCCCCGCAACACTCTAGCCCGACACTGGGAGGCGGTCAAACCTTGGTTTCTCGTTTTTCTCTCTCGAATGACCGGGGCCAAGGGCATGGCTATTACATAGCATGAGCGGCTGCCTCTGGCTGCTTCCTCATTATTCTAGACTTGGCATTGGCCATGCCCTAGGCTATATATCCGAGACGGAGCCGGTTTCCGAGCAACAAGCTCGGAAAGGGTTGGCTCTGCATCCGTGGGCTATGGGCCTGACCATAATGTCTCGTTGACACGGCGTAATAACATCGTGATGTATCCTCTGCTCAAACATATAGTTAGTCTGTACATAGTCGCGTAGAATGTCTAGAGAAGGCGCTCGTTAGGTGGTATCCGCCCGCGACAATGCGGTCATGGCAGGGTAGGAGATATGACAAGGTCCCGTTGGCAGAATCTCAATCCCCAAATGCTGATTGCCGTCGCAATATTGGCAACGGTGATCATCGCCCCCCTCGCTTGTGGGGGTGGTGACGACACTCTCATCATCTACTCCGGGCGGTCCGAGACCTTGGTCAATCCCCTGCTGCAAGACTTCAAGGAGGCGAGCGGCATGGATGTGCGCGTCAAGTACGCTGGCAGTGCCTCCATCGCCGCCACTGTCCTTGAAGAAGGGAAAAACACGCCAGCCGACGTGGTGTTCCTTCAGGACCCAGGCTCCTTGGGCATCCTGGCGGCCGCCAGGATGTTCTCCGAACTTCCACAAGACCTTTTGGACAACGTGGACCCGGCATTTCGCTCGCCCGTGGGCCATTGGGTAGGGACATCGGGTCGTGCCCGCACCGTGGTGTACAACACCTCGACAGTTGACCCCAACACCGGCTTGCCGAATTCCATACTCGGCTTCACTGAGCCTGAATGGCGTGGCCGGGTCGGCTGGGCCCCTACGAATGGCTCCTTCCAGGCTTTTGTCACTGCCTTCCGCGTCAAGTGGGGCGAGGATGCAGCCCGGGCTTGGCTGGAGGGTATCAGGGCCAACGAGCCACGGGAATACCCCAACAACACCTCCATTGTCGAGGCCGTGGCCAGAGGCGAGGTGGACGTGGGGTTCGTGAACCACTATTACTTGCAGCGGTTCCTGGAAGAAGAGGGAACAGGCTTCGGGGCGCGGAACCACTTCCTAGGTGCAGGGGACCCAGGAGCACTGGTGCTAGTGGCTGGGGCTGGGATCATCGAGGGGAGCGATAACTCAAGCGGGGCAGAGGAGTTCGTGGAGTTCCTACTATCCGATAAGGCCCAAGCCTACTTCTCCCAGAACACCAAAGAGTATCCTCTTGTACTTGGCGTAGCCCCCGATGCGGGGCTGCCTCCCCTTTCGTCATTGGCCCCCCCTGACCTCGACCTTGGGTCTTTAAGCGACCTGCGGGGCACGGTTGCGCTGCTGCGGGAGGTGGGCGCCATTCCATAAGCGGGATGGTGGAACTTGTCCCCGGAGAGGCTACTAGGCGCGATTACCTGCTGACCGCGCCAGACCCCCCTTGGAATACGTAGAGCCACCCTTGAACAATCAATACGATTTCAAGAGACGACGAGTAGGGTCGCTTCCTAGGGCGCTCAGAGCGTTAGGTGGCTACAGATGCTCGTGCCTTCAGCATTCCGTCTAGGTCTGGGTCTAACTCGGGCAGGTTGACGGGATCATCTAGGCCCAAAGAGACATTCAGTCGATTACTGAAATTGCTGAAAGCAACGGAGGCAACAATCTCTAGGATATTCTCCTCAGTGAAACCAACCTCTCTCAATCCCTACACGTCTTGCTTCGTCACGCGAGCATGGTCGAAAGTCAGCTTCTCAGCGAAGGTCAACATGGCCTTGTGCTAGTCGCTTAGGTCGGAAGACCTGAAGTCCATCCCAATAGCTGCAACTGCCTCTCTGTCGGTGTCCGGAGTGGTGACCGGGGACGGGCAGCCCAGCCGAGATCAACCTGGAAGAGCACGACATCGTCAACATGCGTGTGGCCCGCCATGCCGATGCACCTGTGCCACTCGTGGGAGACATCGACCGGGGCGGAGGTTCCGCGCATTTCATCGGCACTATGTTGCTCTTGAACACCTATGAGAGTGCCCTAGTCAAGGGACTCGCAGTGAACAAGTGTTCGCGGAGACCGTCGCTGTTCACGTCGGGCATTGACCTGCCGCATTAACATCCAGCGGTCCCGGTTGCCACAGTCCTACCCTACTTCTTCAATATCCACATACCCGACGAGAACTCTCTAGCACTGCGATCGGGTGTCATCGGGGACGATGACGTGGCTGTGCACATCGCGGTGGTGCGCCTGCCCCACTTCGACAGCTTCGACCACCTACTCAACGATCCCGCTGTGCGGGATACGGACTGGCTTCGGGAGCAAGGACTCTCAAAACGTATCTTTTGCGCCCGTAGAGATGGTACGCCAGTGATAGGTGTCTGGGCTGGCTACCAAATGCTGGGTACTGTCCTCTCGGATCCCGATGGCGTGGAGTCGCCCACGCCTGAAACGCGCGGTCTGGGGCTATCTTCCTGAAGGAGAAGGCCGCGCATCGAGCAACAGGTCGGGTAACGGAAGGCCAGGGCCTCTTGGGAGCATGCCAAGGCGCACAGTTGACCGCCTACGAAATCCATATGGGACTTACATCGGTGCAAGGGCTGACCAGCCCCCTCTTGGTGGAGTGGCGCTCCGGTCATCGAGCAAATTCGCCGGAAGGAGCCTTGGACAGCGACGGGCTGACTTTGGGATGTACCTGCACGGGCTCTTCCACAACCGCCCACTGCGCCGCTTCATACTGGAGCACGTCGCAGCGCGCAAGGGTATGGACCTGCCAGCGACCCGCCAGGACATCGACCAGAATGCCGAGTTCGACAAGCTGGTCGCGGTCGTCCGCAGCACCTCGACGTGAACTTGATATACCGCGTGATCGGTCTGGTTAGCGCGCATCCACCTACTCGCCCAATTCATTTGACGGACGGGACACTGTTCCATTCCTAGGGTGCCTCTATGTCCCGCTCGCATGGCACCATGGACAATGAACAGCTGGTCAGACTCAAGCCAGCTGGGTCGCCATTCGATAGAGGACAACAAAGAATAGCAACCGCGCCTCGGCAAAGCACTGAGGATTTCTGCGAATATGGCGGCCCAATTGTCCACAAGCAAGCTACCCTACACATGCGAGTCGGGGGTCACCGATCTGGATAACGCGTGGCAGTTTGAGACGCCTTACACCGAACTCTAGTAACACCTACAGTCAGCTAGGCCGTAAAAAGTGGGCCTATTTTGACGATAGAGAGAACTATCTTCAAGATGTGGCTGGGCCTGGGAGGCTCACCAAAGTCTGCTAGCCTATCGTTTTGACAGGATGGCATATGCGGCGGCAACTGTCACCCATGCCTGCGCAACCCGACTCTGACACGGCTCGTCACGACGGCGACTACTAGCGGTAGTTGCGCCGTAGCTCGGACAGGTACCGGTGTCCCAGGCCGTCCAAATTGTCGCCAAGCCAGTCGGCCAACCTGGTCGCGCCGGTCGGCGGTTCGGCGAATGTGAGCAACCCAGCCATCAGGGCGTCAACCTCGTCGCGGGTGAGCGCCACGTCGCGCATCAACAGGCCCACCAGTGCGGTGAAAGCGAGACCCATCGATGGGGGCGTGGCAGGAATCTGCTTCGCACGCCCATTGAGGAGGTCAGCAAGGCGCAGCAAGCCTCGAAGGAGAACTTGTCCGGCGCCGCAGCGTCGGCGATGGAGCTCTCGCTCTGAGAGCCAGCCCCGTACTGTCCCGCATGAGACCCGCCCCCCCCAAAAGGCCCGAGGCTTCTCTCGAAGAGGGTGTGGACTGCACAGCTTCTATAGATATCTTGCTAGAATTACCGGGTGCGAGAGCGGACGTGTTCTCGGACGTACGTTTCAGACCATTCGACGAGGGGGCAACAGATGGCTGACCAGCAGATCCGGGTGGGGCTTATTGGCGCGGGAGGCAATGTACGGGAGCGACACATTCCTGGGTTCCAGGCAGCGAAGGACTGCGAGATCGTTGCGGTGGCCAACCGTACCATTGAGTCAGGCAGAGCGATTGCCGACCAGTTCAACATTCCGACGGTTTATGGCACCTGGCAGGAGTTGCTGGAGGACGAGAGCATCAACGCGGTGTGCATCGGCACTTGGCCTTATATGCACCGCGCCCTCACGTTGGCTGCTTTGGATGCGGGCAAGCATGTGCTTACCGAGGCTCGGCTGGCCTCCACCGCTGCCGAGGCCCACGATATGCTGAACGCCTCCAAGGCGCACCCCGACCTGGTGTGCCAGCTCACTCCCACCTCCACGACGTACGGCATCGATAACGCCATTATGGGGTTGGTGGGACAGGGGCACTTGGGGGAGGTGCTATCGGTGGACTTCACATCCTTGCAGAACCGCTTTGCCGATTTCGACGGCCCCCTCCATTGGCGCCACGAGCGCTCCCTTAGCGGCTACAACACCCTGAACATCGGTGCAGGCTATGAGTCGATGATGCGCTGGCTGGGCCGGGGCAATCGGGTGATGGCTATGTCCAAGGTGCATGTGCCCTACCGCAAGGGCGAGGACGGGTATCCCGTCTCGATTTCCATCCCCGACCACATCGACATCCTGTACGAGCTGGCTAACGGGGCCCAGGTGCACATGAAGATGAGCGCCACCTCCGGACTGAACGGTGGCAGCCAGATATGGATATTCGGCACCGAGGGCACGATCCACGTCGACCGCCAGCGCAAGGTCTGGGCTGGCAAACGGGGCGACCGGGAGCTCCACGAGGTCCCCAACCCTCCGGAGGGTCAGGCCAAGTACCGGGTTGAGGAGCAGTTCACCAACGCCATTCGTGGCACGGAGAAGGTGGACATGGTGCCCTTCGAGACAGGGGTCCACTACATGGAATGGTCCGAGGCGGTGCACCACAGCTCGATGTCGGGGCAGGCGGTCTACCTGCCGCTATAGGCTGCGGTCTTGCGGGGCCACATGCTCACCATCAACCATGAGGAGCTGTAGAGGGCCTGGTAGCGGTTGCCGCCACCAGACCTAGCCAGTGTCACCCCCAAGCGCCAGTGTCAGCCAACTCTAGAGTTATACTTGTACGGCAGGCCGCCATCTGAAAGATGGACTGGCCCTGCGCGAGCCTGACGCACCTAGAGCCCCGCAGACCTACAGCCCCATGGCCTAGAGGAGGAAACCGCGGATGCATTGTGGAGTGATGGTCACTGGCTACAACCAGGGTGACTGGAGCCGTTTGATGGAGGGAGGTTATGATCGCCCTCCGACGATACCGGACGCCAAGAATATGGATGACACGCTCTATATGGGGGAACTGGTCGAGCCTCTGGGCTTCGATTCGATCTGGGCTACCGAGCACTACGGGTCGGCCTATTCGATGCAGCCGAACCCATTGCAATA
Source organism: Dehalococcoidia bacterium (assembly GCA_965263155.1). GTDB lineage: Bacteria > Chloroflexota > Dehalococcoidia > Lucifugimonadales > JAAXIE01 > JAAXIE01. The sequence goes on along the minus strand of OZ253586.1, from coordinate 2,509,684 downwards.
CCTAGCCTATTGGGCAGGTCGGACCCGCCGGGTCGACATGGGCACTGCAGTAATCGTCGCCCCGTGGTGGAATCCGGTACGCCTAGCGTCGGAGATCTCCATGCTTGACATCCTGCTGCAGGGTAGGCGCCTGCACCTAGGAATCGGCCGAGGAATCGCGCCGCACGAATATGCTTCGCTGGGATACCCGATAGAGCAATCGCACAAGTACTTCTACGATGTAGTTAACGCCATCAAGGCTGCCGACGGCGCAGAGCGGTTTGAGTTCCAGGGCGAGGTCTACAACATACCGCCCACCAGTATCCGGCCCCAAGCCCGCCACAAAGGTGAACTGACTAACAACATCAAAGCCGCGTTCACCACGGAGGCGTCAGCGAGGATGGCTGCCGAGAACGGTCTTGGGCAGATGTTTGTTGCGGGCGACGACGTGCGCGAGATGACGGATAAGGTACGAAGGTTCAACAAGATTCGCCACGGGCTAGGCCTTCCGCCGGACCAGCCCACCACCCTCTTGTGGATGTACTGCGCCGAGACCGCGGCGGAAGCCGAAGAGGGGTGGGAGTACTTCCACAACCAGCTTACCGCAGCCCAGCATCACTACTTCGAATGGAACAATCCAGGGTACGAGGGCATTCATGGATATGAGGAGTACCTGATACGCCAGAATGCCGATGTGGGTACGGCGGATGCCAGCTTCGCGGCGCGGCGCGCGACCCAACCCATCGGCACGCCTGAGGAGATCATCAAGAGGATCCACGCCCTGCAGCAAACCATCAGCCTGGAAAAGGTCGTGATCCACATGTTTTACGGCGGGATGCCCAGGGACAAGGCGGAACGAAGCCTGAGGCTATTTGCCGAGAAGGTGCTGCCGGAGGTGCAGGCGATGCCCACGCCAATCAATCCCATGTCTTTGGGCGAGCCTGTTGGCTAGGATAGAGCCGCCAACCCTCACACGGTCCCTATACCCGAACACAGTAGGAGAGTAAGGACCCCACCGCGCTTGGGTGTCCGGCCCTGTCCAGAGTTCTTTTTTGGTGGGCCAGGGCGTACCGAACTGCGAACTTTTCGGTGGGAGGTGCTGCTATGAGGATTCAGTGAGGGTGCCTTGGACTAGGGGATGCTAACACCAGCCTTAGCGACGATGTCGGCCCCAACTTGCACCGAGCGCTACGCCCACGGCAAATCCTATTGCCAAACCGACGCCGATGTTGCCGAGTGCCGCGCCTATGCCTACGCCTGCTCCAACTTCGAGAGCGATGCCTAAACCCATCTTCTTATTTGCGCGCATGCTGTGTTCCCTACGTCGGGGATGGTGTAACACACGTCTTTGTAGAGAATGGCGCTCTGGACAACGCTGAGGTCGCTTTGAGCGGCGGAGTTCACTACGTCATGGTGGGCCTAAGTGGATGGTAGGTGGTACCATCTTCGAGATGTGGTTGGGTGTCCCAAGTCGGCCCGAATGATCGGTTCGAGCCTTCTCAGGTGGGCCGGAGCATACTGTACTGCGAACTTTTCGGTGGGAGGTCCAAATATGTAAGGAAATGGGCACGCCACCCTAAATAGGCGCAAGTGCTCGCCCAAGCATGGCCGGGCGCACTTCCTTTCACCAACAGGGAGATGCACTCCGGCCACAATCATCGATACTGAGCATCCGAGAAGACAGGTCTGGTCATCGGAAAAACCTCTCCTCCGAGGCTTGTCAAAGAGGTTTACGAGCCAGGAAACAGTACAACGGCGTGAAGATCCCGGCCCTGCCGCCCGCCACAATGGCGTTGGCCGCCAAGTCCAGCAGCCTGACGACGCCCGTCGAGCCCTTCGGGAACACCCCAAACACCTCGGCCAGCCTGGATGCCCCGAAGAGCGCCTTGCGGCCCAACGGAAGGCCAGTGGCCAGCCTTCTTTGCTGGGTCTCTATGGCCCGATACCATGGCGTGGTCGGACCGTTCTCCTCCACCGCCCGGTCCATTCCCTCGATGATCTGAAACCCCGCCGTTTCGACCGCCCGGTTCACCTCTCCCATCGTTGCGATATCCTGGAGCGCGATGCCCCGCATCAGTTGCTGCTTCATGGCCCGGTGCCGATTGTCACTGGGATCGAACTTGTCCGTCATGCACATTTCCTGCCCCCAGAAAAGGGCTCCGGGTTTCAGCACACGGTAAATCTCGGCGAACGCGCCCGCCTTGTCCGGCGCATGACACGTCGATTCGATCGCGTAACCGCGGTCGAATGTGTCGTCCGCGATGGCGCTCATGTTCATGAAGCTGCACGCAACGTAGCCGACCATGTGGTCGAGCCCCGCCTCGGCGTTCAACGATTTCGCATGGCCGATCTGGATTTCGTTGCTGTTGACCCCTACGACCCTCACACCGGCGTCCCGGACGACACGCCGCATCGGCCCGCCGATCCCGCAACCAATATCGACCACCCTCATCCCCTCGCGCAACTCCAGCTTGGCGATCATCAGTCGCTGATGCCGGGTCTTGGAGTCCTCCAGGCTCTCCTGCGGCGATAGCGGCGCGAAGTGCAGGGATTCGCCCCAGGAGAGCAACATGAACTCGCCGCAAAGGTCGTAGTATTCCTTGACGGTTTCGGTATGGTCGTAGCCTGTCGCGCCGACATCCCGTGCAAGCGCTCTGTCGCTCCATCCATTGAAGTGTTGCACGCGACTGGCGACCTCCGACCCATAGTACGAGGCCTTCAGCCCCTTGGATAGTTTGCGGAGTTGCACGAACCCCCTTTCAAAATAGTGATTATTGGATGGAGATGATGTACCCGTCCGCGGTGGCGAAGAGCCAGTATCCCTTGCAACTTCCACGCAGCCCGCAGGGCCATCCGGTCCTGGCCATCAAACTCGCTGTCCATTTTCCCTCCAGTTGAAGAAACCTTCTGGAGACCGCTGAGCTTGGCGATTTCGGCCTCGAAAATGGAATGAACTTCGTGGTGTATATCGTGCACCTGCTGCATTATATCAGGGTCCTGGAAGGCGCTAATCATTCAGTGAAACACGTCGTGACCATCTCGGGCCTCCTGCGTCGAGGTTCCCTGGCGGGCGGCAACCAGCGAGCCAAGAAGGACGATCAGAATTACTAGTAGATGGCCTGAAGCGACATGTCGCTACACTCCAACTGAGTTGGTGCGGAGCATACCGGCATGGCGTTGGGTATACTCCTACTAGTCGGAAGTATATCAGATGACGACCGCAACTCGCCCCAGTTTGGTGGAGCTGGGGGGACTCGAACCCCCTACCTCTTCAATGCCATTGAAGCGCTCTCCCAGCTGAGCTACAGCCCCGTGGAGCCTTACTTTAGCAAATGTGGGCTGGGGCTTCAAGCCGACCACGCGGCAATTGACTGACTTGGAAGACTAAGCGGGTCCGGGGTACGTCCGCAGACATCGCATTTTCTCGTTGCGGGCAGGGGTTGTGCCAAGTACACTCGCTGGCGACATGTCTCTCAGTCAGAAACCGCTTGAACAGTTCCATCCGGCTGTAGCCCAGTGGTTCGGGGCCACTTTCGACTCGCCGTCACTACCGCAGGTGCGAGGCTGGCCTGCCATCCGGTCGGGCCGGAACACACTTATTGCTGCGCCCACTGGCTCAGGCAAGACTCTGGCGGCCTTCCTGTGCTGTATAGATGACCTGATGCGCCAAGGGCTGGAAGACGGCCTGCCCGACCAGACCCAGGTGCTCTACATCTCGCCGCTGAAGTCGCTGAGCAACGACGTACAGAAGAACTTGGCCGAGCCTTTGGAGGGCATCAGTGCCGTGCTGTGGGAAGGGGGCCACGAGCCGCCGGAGGTGCGCGTCATGGTGCGGACCGGCGACACCCCGCAGTCACAGCGCCAGAGCATGGCCCGCAAACCGCCGCACATTCTGGTCACAACCCCTGAGTCCCTGTTCATCCTGCTCACCTCGGGCAAGGGCAGGTCAATGCTGCGCACGGTGAAGACGGTGATCGTGGACGAGATTCACGCCGTGGCGCGGGACAAGCGGGGCTCACATCTCGCTCTCAGCCTGCAGCGCCTAGACGCCCTGACTGACAGCCCAGCAGTGCGCATCGGGCTTTCGGCCACCCAGCGTCCCATTGAGGAATTGGCCCGATTTCTCGTGGGAGCCGACAACCAAGACGACAATGGCACACCATACTGCCATATCGTGGATGAGGGACACCGCCGCCACATGGAGCTGTCCATAGAACTGCCGGGCACGCCTCTGGCCTCGGTGTGTTCCAACGAAACCTGGGAGGACATATACGACCGCATTGCTCAGCTAATTGAGGAGCAGCGCACCACTCTGGTGTTCGTCAATACGCGACGCCTCGCTGAGCGTCTGACGTTCCATTTGGCGCGCAGGATTGGTGAGGCACTCGTAACCTCCCATCACGGGAGCCTGTCGCGAGAGCAGCGCCTGTCGGCGGAGCAGAAACTGAAGGCAGGCGAATTGCGGGCACTTGTGGCGACGGCGTCCTTGGAGTTGGGCATCGATATCGGCACCGTGGACCTCGTATGCCAGATTGGGTCGCCAAGGTCCATCAGTTCTTTCCTGCAACGAGTGGGACGTTCGGGCCACACTATGCAGGCGACCCCCAAGGGGAAACTGTTCGCTCTGACTCGTGACGAGTTGGTGGAGTGCTCCGCGCTCCTCGCGTGTGTGCGACAGGGCGATTTGGACCGCCTCTCCATCCCCGAAAAACCCTTGGATATCCTCGCTCAGCAAATAGTGGCATCCGCCGCTCAACAGGAGTGGCAGGCTGATGATCTCTTTCAGTTGTTCCGTGGCGCGCACCCCTACCGCAACTTGGAGAGAAGCGAGTTTGACCAAGTCGTAACCATGCTGGCTGAGGGATACGCCACGCGCAATGGCCGGGGTGGTGCGCGCATCTTCTACGACGGCGTGGGCAAGCGCATCAAGGGTCGGCGTGGTGCCAGTATGGCCGCGCAGACCTCCGGGGGGGCCATTCCTGACAACGCCGACTACACGGTGGTGCTGGAACCCCAAGGCACTCTAGTGGGTACACTGAACGAGGATTTTGCCATCGAGAGCATGCCGGGGGACATCTTTCAGTTGGGCATATCGTCTTGGCGCATCCTGCGTGTGGAGTCGGGTGTAGTGCGGGTGGAAGACGCCCACGGGCTGCCACCCACCATCCCTTTCTGGTTGGGCGAGGCCCCTGCGCGCACCGCCGAGCTGTCGTCAGCCGTCTCTCGACTCCGTGAGCAAGTCGATGCCCTCCTAGAGGAGGGACGCGGCACCGTTGGCTGGCTGGTCGAGGAGGGCGGCCTCACTCTCTCGGCAGCTGAACAGTTGTCGGAATACTTGGCTGCGGAGAAGAAGGCACTAGGCGTGATTCCGAGCCAGAACACGATTGTGCTGGAGCGGTTCAACGACGAGGCGGGCGGGATGCAGTTGGTGGTTCACTCGCCCTTTGGCGGCCGGATCAATCGGGCGTGGGGGCTGGCCCTGCGCAAGCGCTTCTGTCGCACCTTCAATTTCGAATTGCAAGCGGCGGCCAACGAGGATGCGATAGTGCTGTCACTGGGGCCACAGCACAGTTTCCCGCTGGACGAGGTGTTCTCATACCTGCGCGAGCCAACCGTCGAGCCAGTATTGGTGCAGGCACTGCTAGCGGCCCCCATGTTCGCCACCCGCTGGCGGTGGAACGCCATGCGGGCCCTTGCCATCCTTAGACAAGAGGGCAGCCGGAGGGTACCCCATCCGTTGCTGCGGATGCGCTCCGACGATCTGCTGACATCGGTGTTCCCCGACCAAATGGCTTGCCCGGAAAACTTGGCAGGCGACGTGAAGTTACCCGATCACCCGTTGGTGCAGCAGACCGTGAAGGACTGCCTGACTGAAGCCATGGATATTGACGGCTTTCGTGCCCTGCTACAGAGCATGGAAGCCGGCAAGCTGAAACTGGTGGCCTGCGACACCTTGGAGCCGTCTCCCTTCTGCCATGAGATACTCAACGTCAAGCCATACGCCTTTCTGGACGACGCGCCGCTGGAGGAGAGGCGCACCCAAGCAGTGCTCACCCGACGCACTCTGGATGTCCAACCCGCCGACGGCATGGCCGATCTGGACCCAGAGGCCATCCTACGAGTCCGCGAGGAGGCTTGGCCCGCGGTAGAGGACGACGACGAGCTGCACGATGCTCTATTGCTGCTGGGATTCGTCACCGAGGTGGAGATGGTGCCGTGGCAGAGCCACCTGCCCTCGCTGGTAGCCCAAGGAAGGGTAGGGCGTATAGCCGAGACTGGCCAACCCTTCTGGTTCGCTGCCGAGCGGGCCGCGCTGGTGCGAGTGCTGTTCTCCAGTGCACCGATGGAGCCCATGCCCCGGGCCATACCGGAAGGGGCAGGTTGCCCCTATCAGCGTGACGAGGCGCTGGTTGAGCTGGTGCGGGCTAGGCTGGAAGGTTTGGGACCGGTCACCGCAGCCGATATCGCTGGGCCGTTGGGCGTAGACGAAGGCGAGGTGTCGGTGGCCCTCTTGGCCTTGGAGCGGAACGGATCGGTGATACGGGGCCGCTTTGCAGGGCGCGGCGCTACCGAGTTCTGCGACCGTCGGCTGCTGGCTCGCATCCAGCGCTATACCCTAGACCGACTGCGCCAGCAAATCGAGCCAGTGTCGGCCGCCGATTTCATGCGCTTCCTGTTCGTGTGGCAGCATGCCCACCCCGATCACCAGCTGGAAGGTCCGTTAGGGCTGGTTGCGGTGCTGGAGCAGTTGCAAGGCTCCCACCTGCCCGCGGCTGCTTGGGAGTGGCAGGTATTGCAGGCGCGCCTCAGGCGCTACGACCCGGCGTGGCTGGACCACCTGTGCCTGTCGGGCGAGCTCGCTTGGGGCAGGCTGCTCCCGTCATCCAACCCCGAAGGACGCTCGAGTGGCCTCATCGGCTCGGTCCCTGTGACCCTGATGTTTCGGGAGAAGCTGTCCTGCTATGCCCCTGTCCTCGATGAAGCCGCGGGGCCCCGTTTGTCGGCTGCCGCCAAGCAGGTGTTGGACCACCTGACCCAGCGCGGGGCCAGCTTCCTGCAGGACTTGGCGCGCCACACGGGCCGCCTCCCCGCCCAAGTAGAGAAGGCTTTGGGAGAACTGGTGGCGCAGGGCTTGGTGACCGGTGACGGGTTCGAGGGGCTGCGCGGTCTGCTCAAGCCCTCGCGTGATCGTACTGCTAGGGGCAATGGCAGGGTGCCGGGCAGCTACTCCCGCGCCTTCCAGCCCAGCCGGGCTGCGCCCGGCAGGTGGTCCCTGTTCCAGCAGGACCTTGATGACATAGATGGCCTAGAAGGGAACGGTACGGGCAGGAAGGACAGGGCGGTGGAAGGCGTGGCGAGGCAACTGCTGGCCCGCTACGGCGTCGTTTTCCACCGGCTGTTGCTGCGCGAAGAGGGGCTGCCCCCCTACCGCGAACTGCTGAAGGTGTACCGCAGGCTGGAGGCCCGTGGCGAAGTGCGCGGCGGGCGGTTCGTGGCGGGTTTTTCTGGCGAGCAGTATGCCCTGCCCGATGCGGTACAGCAGGTGCGGGCAGCGCGGCGCTCTGCGGTCGACGGAATGCACATAGTCATCAGCGCTGCCGATCCCCTGAACTTGGCGGGCATCACCAGCCCAGACCAAAGGGTTCCCGCCATCGCCAGTAATCGGGTAGTCTACTGCGACGGCGTTGCGGTGGCAGCCCGCGTCGGCAAGGAAGTGCAGTCTCTGCTGCCCTCTGAGCCAACCCCCAGTGCCGAGGCCCGGCAAGCCTTGGCCGTCTCGTTGCAAAACGGGCATAAGAGACTCAAGGGCACCCTGCGTTAGCAGACGTACTTCTTCAGCCAGTCGAGGCCGTGGATGCCAAAGTCAACGCCGTGGGCCAACTCGGTGTCGGGGTAGACCACCACTGACTTCAGGCTCTTGATTTTCTCGAACACCGGCATAACCGTGCGATACGGGTGTACCTCATCGATGACTGCGCAGCTGACGATGACGGGGCAGTCGATGCCGTCGGCCAAGCTGAGTTGGTCGAAGTAGGTAAGGGTGTCCATCGCCTTGGCCCGCTCATCGGGATGATTGGCAAGCCAGGTGTTGAGCTCGATGTAAGGGTTGGCGGTTACCTCCGCGGCCACAGGGAAGTTGCACAGCCAAGGCACACCCGCTACGCCAGCCTTGGGGCGGTTGTCGAGGCTGCATGTGGCCAACGCCAACCCTCCGCCTTGGCTGGAACCCCAGACCGCGAGCCGATCGTCGTCGGCTTCGGGGCGGCTGCTGAGGAAATCGAGACCGCGTACGCAGTCCATGTAGGCTGCGCGGTAGTAGTATTCGTTTTTGTCGGTCAGGTTGTAGGTGACGCGGGTATCATGCTCAATCTGCCACTCCTCCAAGCTCTCGCCTTGGGAACGTGGGAAGAGGCTAAGGGTGGCATAGCCAAAGCGGGCTAGGAAGCCCGGCAGGACCAAGGTGCCCCCATACCCCGGCACAACCATCACCGCGGGCCAGCCACGGTCTGGCGTCTTGCCGTTCGGTACGGTGAACCAACCACGTATCTGCTGCTGGCCGAAGCTTTTCATGATTACGCGGTGGGTGACGATGTGCAGGTCGGACATGGAGTCGACCTTCTCTACCGATGCGTCGATGGGCACCTCGTCCAACTGAGCCTTGGTCTTGTCCCAGAAAGCGGTTATCTCGGCGCTAGGCATGGGGCCTCCTCTCGTGCTTTTCTGCCCTAGGTTCAGTGTGCAGACATAGATGGCGTTCTCGCCGAAGTTTACCCGCCACGGGCAGGCAATGCCAGTGCGGCGGTCGAAGATTGGGTTATACTGCACGGCAAGGAGGCGAGCTATGGTACAACCCGATGTTCGCACAGCCCATCCCTACTACATGTACGATGCGGTGCACCAGCAGCCGGAGGCAGTGGCGGCCATGCTGCAGAGTCACAGCGTTGGTGCACGAGAGGCAGCGACACAACTGGCAGGTAAACGCCGCCTTTTCCTCGTCGGCATCGGCACCTCGTGGCACGCCGCCTTGACTGCTGAACACTGGTTCCGCCAGTTGGCGGGCATCCATCCTGAGGCCCAAGCGTGGCACTCTTTCGAGTTCGTGGCCTACCCGCCTCCCGGCTTGGGCCCCGACGACGCTGTGATTATCATCAGCCACCGCGGCACCAAGACCTACTCCTTTGAGGCTCTGGACGTGGCCAAGGCTCGCGGCGCGCTGACCGTTGCCATCAGCTCCACCAGCCCAGGTCCTCGTTTGGGTCCTGCCGACATAAAGTTCCAGACCGTGGAGCAAGAGAAGTCGGCTGCTTTCACCGTCAGCTATACCGCTGCTCTGGCAGTCATGGCGCAGATCGCCATTGAATTGGGGCTGATGGGGAATGTTCCTGTTGCCAGCGGAGCGCGTGCTGAGCTGGAGCGCGTGCCCTCACTCATGCAAGGGGTGCTGGACCGTCAACAAGAGGTGGCAGAGCTAGTGGAGCGCTACCGCGACCGGGACCGCTACCTGTTCACTGGCTGGGGGCCCAACGCCGCCCAAGCCTTGGAGGTCTCACTGAAAATCAAGGAGACCAGCTTCTCTTCCACCGAGGGGTTCCAAGTAGAGCAGCTGCTCCACGGCCCGTTCATCGCCACCCCATCCAACTCGTTGCTGACGCTGATCGCGCCGCCGGGTCCGGGCTATCGCCGGTCCGTGGAGATCGCGCATGCCGCAGCGGAGATTGGCGCTCCAGTGTGGGCGTTGCTGCAAGAGGGGGATGAGGAGTTGGCCTCGTTGGCCGACGAGGCGATGACCCTGCCAACGGTGCAAGAAATCTGGAGTCCCTTCGTGTACGTGCTACCTCTGCAGCTACTGACGTACTATCTGGCCTTGGCCAAGAACTGCCAGCCTGACCGCTTCCGGCGCGACGATCCAGACTTCGCGCGGGCCCACTCCCACTACGTGCTATAGGCTAAGTGGGCAGGCTAGTCTAGGGCTCGAGCCCGGCGCCCCTCACCAAGGCAGCGAAGCGCTCCTGCTCAGCTGGGATGTCGGCAGGTTCCACCGGTATGGGCAGGGCTTCCAGCGCAGGTATGAGCGTGTCTTGCAGTACGGACAGTTCTTGGGGACTTAACTGCCACTGGCGGGCCACATCCGTGGCCCCCCAAAGTACACCTTGCCGGAAGCCGTAATCGGCAATGGCGCGGTTCACTATTTCCGTTAAATTGCTCATGCGCTGGAGACGGGCCTAGCTTGAGGCCCGCTGTCCTCCGTCCACGATGAAGGTGCTCCCGCTGACGAAGGAAGCCTCGTCGGAGGCTAGGAACAGTATGGCGGCGGCGATTTCCTCGGGGCGACCGACGCGGCCCATTGGGTGCGCTTGCTGGCTGGCTTGGAACCCCTCCAAGCTGGCGGTGCTGCCACGCATCTGTGGCGTGTCCGTCGGTCCTGGAGCGATGCAGTTGATACGGATGCCCTGCGATGTGTATTGGGCTGCGGCCGTTGTGGTCAGGTGGATGATTCCGGCCTTGCTCACGGCGTAGGGAAGGGCGACGCCGAAACCGCGTATGCCCGCCCCTGACGCAATGTTGATGATGGAGCCTCCTCCGCTGCGCAGCATGGCCGGTATGGCGTACTTGCAGCAGAGGAAGACTCCCTTCAGGTTGGTGTCCATGGTGATGTCCCACACCGGCTCGTCGATTTCGGCTAGCGGGGGAGTGCGTATGAGGACCGCGGCGGCGTTGACCAGCACGTCCAGACGGCCGAATTGGGAGACAGCAGCGTTGACCATGGCCTCAATCTGGTCTGCCTTGGAGGTGTCGACCTGCACGAACAAAGCGTCGCCGCCCTGCTCGCCGATGAGGCGCACCGTCTCCTCGCCGCCCGATCGATTGCGATCGGCGACAACCACGCGGGCACCCTCCTCGACAAAGCGAAGTGAAGTTCGCCGGCCGATGCCGGAGGATGCCCCAGTGACCAAAGCTACCTTGTCTTTAAGCCGGTCGACGATGACGACCTCCTGCCCTATTGCTCAGGCAGCCAAGCCAGCGAGGAGACCTCGCTGAACTCGCGCCAATGCTTGGTCCAGTTCTCGCCACTGTCTTCACTCTGGTACAAGTAGCCGTAGCGGCTGGCGGCGAGCACGGTGTCGGGCTCCCAAGGCTGCATGCTGACGGTCCACATGGCGGAGTTGGGCTGAGGGCCCAGCGACAGTTTGTCCCACGTCTGCCCCGCGTTGGTGGAGCGCATCACATTGCCCGTGGTGCCTGGGGTGGCGTCGCCCATGGTGACGAACAGGGTGCCGGGGTCGCCGGGCTTGGCGGCCACGCCACGGGGATAGCGTAGGCCGAAGACATCGTCCACGCCCAAGGCGTTCCAGCTCTCGCCCTCGTCGGTGCTGCTCCACACCTCGTCGTTTACCAAGATGAACACCGTCTTGGGCGGGCCTTCCACCACTAGGACGTTGTGAACGTCCATGTTGGTAATCGGGCCTTGCATCCTAGTCCAAGTGTCGCCGCCGTCGGTGCTGCGCCGGAAGCCGTCGACCTCAAGGCCAGCCCACACGTTGCGGCTGTCGGTGGGGTCTACGGAGATGCCGGTGAAGCGTGGGATGCCGACGTTCATGCAGTACTCGGCGATGTCCATGGGGCGCAACTCCCAACTCTTGCCGCTGTCAGTGGAACGATAGAGGCCGGGCTTGCTGGGGGTGCCGGTGCCGGCAAACATAACTTCGGGGTTGTTGGGGTCTTGGGTAAGCACCCAGACGACCGAACCCTTCATGGCGTTGTCCTGCAACTGCCAGTGAATCCCAGCGTCGTCGCTGCGATACAGACCCATGTCGGTGCCTGCATAGACCACCTCGGGCTGACGTGGGTCCGAAAGCAGGGCGCGGCAGATGCAGTCGGAGTGCATGCCTTGGGAAACTCCGGCCCGCATCCAACGCTCGCCGTTATCGGGGCTCATCATGATCCCCTGTCCGATGGTTCCCACTAAGATAGTTCCATTTGTCGTCATGATTCTCCTCCTCTTGGGGCTCTTCCTCTTTGGGGAGTTAGTCGCTTGGGGAATGGAGTGCCAATGGGCTGATCAGTGAGTTGGCTGACCAGTGAATAGCCCGATTATAGGTGGCCCTCCCGCAGGTTGGCAAGCTGACGGCGCTCCTGTGGAGTGGTGGCGATGGCGGGTCCGTTGGGATGGGGCCTTCTGGCGGTGATTGCAGACCGATCGTAGCTGGCGTGCGTTTGTTCGTAGCTGATTTCACTGAAATTTGTCCAATGATTCTATCCGGTGCTGTTGGGTGTGTTTCCCTTGTGTGGGGTTGCAACGGGCTGCCCCTCCGAAACGATCGTTTTCTCAAGAAGAATAGTTTTGGGAAAGAAAAAGCTGGGGCGACCTGTAGGGGTCCCCGGATCGCAGGCAGTGTCCCAACATGTGAGTTGGTACTAGAACACATGTACGTAATTGTCAATAGGGCGCCCTTGCAGGTGCTGTTCGCTTTTGAAAAACCTGACTTTCGTGGGGCGCAAATGAATAACGGCTTTGGAGCTACCCCGAGGACGATCAAGCGGGGGACCTCCACCTTCGATACTGAGGACGATGGAGAGATCTCTATACAAAGGGAAACTCGAGGGTTCGCGTCCAGTTTGGTGGAAAGTAGCGTCACGGCACTACATACTGTTAGTCGTGTCTCCTCACTGCGACAGAATGGTCGGTTTCGAGGACTCAACTGAGTGACACTTATGCTGGAGACTCAACCGGACGTTATCACTGAACTTCGACACTTGAGTCTGCTGACCAAGTAGCTTTTACGCCGCCGGGCCTGGTCAAGGCCAACGCTCGCAACCAGTATCCACCTTCGAGCGGGCCCGTGGTTTGAGCTAAGCCGCGGTCTGGAGGCTGGCGGGGAGGTGGCGCTCCCAGTCGGGAATCTGCCTGACGCGGGGTGAGGGCAGGAACCAAGCGGAGACGAGGGCCAACAGACTGAAGCCGAGGGACATGATCAACGGCGCTGCATAGGTGCCCGTAACGTCCCACAGAAATCCAGCGCATACGGGCGCCATGCCCATGCCGAGGCCGTTGCCCACGTTTTGCCAACCGTAGAGACTGCTCTGGGGGACGTTGCCGTAGTACTGGCGATTGGCGATGGGAAAGGTGGGCACTTCGGAACTCTGGCCGAAGGCAAAGAGGACGGCGAACAGGTAGAAGGCCCATGGGTCGTGGGCGAAGAGGATGATCAGAAGCGGGAAAACCTGCAGGGACATGCCTACGACCCAGACCGTCCTGCAACCCAAGCGTTCCGCTATAACAGGCATGGCCCCCCGGGCAAAGACTCCGACGGCCTGTTGGGTTGCGAGCACGCCGGCGGCGAGTCCCAAGGACAGGCCACGGTCAACGGCAATGGCCACGACCAACACGTTGATAATGTTGTGTCCCATGCATCCCCAGTAGTGGATGCCGATGAGGTTCCAGAAGGTAGCGGTGCGCTTGGCCTGCTGGATGAACACCTTGGCTCGTACCTTTGCGGACTCGTCCCTTTGCCGGGCTTGGACCGGCTCATCTCGAAGAGCGCCGAAGGGCCGCAGGCCTATCTCGGCGGGTCCGTTATAGAAGAACCGGGCCAACAAAAGCATTATCGCCCCGCCTGCTATGCCGGGAAGCCAGAATATCCACTGCATTCCAAGCTGGTCGAAGGCTGTGCCAATCAGTAAGAGCAAGCCTATTGTGCCCATTCCCTGGAACGACCAGACGATGCCCATGGCGACTCCGAGGTTTCTCCTGAACCACAGGGTGACGCCAGAGATTGTCAGGACACCGAACATGGTGGCGGAAACGCCCAGGACCACGCCGAAGAAGAGGTAGAATTGCCAGAGATGGGTCATGACGCCCGTGAGCATCATGCCGAGTATGAATAGAAGGGCTCCAAGGAATAGGAGCCTGCGAACGCCGTACCGGTCTCCAAGCCATCCGACATAGGGACTCACCAGCCCAAGGACTATCCACTGGAGGCTGAATGCAAGGCTGATTGCGCCATAGCTCCAGCCGAACCCGGTTACGGAGTCGTTCAGATGGGGCACCAAGGCAGCACCGGCGAACCGCATCGAAGAGCTGATGAGGCCCATCACCGCGGCGATCGCCACGATGAACCAAGCGTAGTGAATTTGCCTTTTCAGGAGCATCAAAACTGTAAATCAGGGAGCGGCATTAGACCCAGGGGAGTCATCAATAGGATGATTGGCTCGAAGGAGCCGACCGCGATTATGCACACGCAGTATACACGTAAAGGGGCATGGGCAAGGTAAACGCCCTGTTGATGACGCCAAGGCATGGTCCTGCCTTCATGGAGGCCCTCTCGAATAGCAGTGGGTTGCATCTAGGCCCACATGCCGATGCTGGATGGTGCCGTGAGAGATGCTGGAACCCCAGCAAGTGACGCGACGTTTTGGTTTGTGGTATTTGTCCAGCGAATCGCTAGGCTCTCTACCTCTATACTATCACCTTCTAGTCAGGGACGATACCGACAAGCAACTCGACTCGTACCCACCAGTTCCCCCAGTCGCGCTCCATAGTACGACGTAGTAGCTGCCGGACTGTGGGGCCACCCAGTATCGGAAGTAATGTCCGCTGTGGACGAAGCGGAATTCCGCCGTCACACCGTCAGGGGCGTACAGAGACAATCTAGGATCTCCAACTCCCTCGAAAGTAGCCTCTATCATGATTGGCGACTTGATCAATTTGATCGAAACGATCGCTCAGTGGTTTGACGATCCTGAGAGGAGCGAGCGGAATGAGAGAAGGAGACGTGCGGGACGAGTACTGGACCGATTCCACAGAACGCCCCACACGAGCCAGCAGGGCTTTCTTCCCCTTGGACTACGATGGAGAATCCAATACTGAGACCGGCGTTATGGAGTTCACATACTCCGGCTACGGTGAGTCCAACGTCATCACGGCACCGTGCGCCCGCGCGACGCCAGACCAGGCCGACAACCCCGGCCTCATGCGGACTGCATAAACCTCCTGCCACTAGAAGACACCCTACGTGGCAGCGCCTCCCTCAACTGGAGCGTGGACTCCGCCATCACCCGCTGGGACGGCGTAACCGTCGCGGACGCGCCGAAGCGGGTCACGATGTTGGACCTGGGCAGCCACAGCCTGACGGGGACCATCCCCGCCACGCTGAACCGTCTCACCGGCATGCTCGACCTTCGCCTCGCCAACAAGCGCCGTGGGATACGGCCATCGACGTAAAGGAACCCGTATCTGGGTACAGATCTAGTACGAATCTGAGGTTAAAAGTTCTTGATTTTGTCCAGTTTGGTGGAAAGTAGCGTCCTGACCTCCCTTCGTCGCCGCTCCCCTATCTCATCAGCAACAACACCGAGTCAATTCGCCAGTGAACTAATTTGACACTTCGTAGAATCCAGCAATACGCTGCGACCCAAGGAAATTCTTGACCCTGAAGGGGGTAAACTATGGGGAGCCCAGTAGTGCACTTTGAAATTGCCGGCCCGGATGGGCCTGCTTTGCGGCAGTTCTATACCGACCTGTTCGGATGGAAGATTGACGTGCAGGGCGAAGAGATGGGCAACTACGGTATAGTGCCGGCAAATGAGGGCGGCATAGGTGGAGGCATGTTACCTACAACTGAGGGTATGCCGGTGCGCAACTATGTCACCTTCTATGTGCAGGTTGACGATCTTCAAGCGGCGCTGGATAAGGTGGCCGGTATGGGCGGAAACGCCATCATGCCACCGACGGAGATAGGGCCCGGCATGGGCTCCATCGCTTTGTTCGGGGACCCTGCCGAAAACACCATAGGGTTGTATGGACCACCGCCGGAATGGCACGGGCAGATGCCCCCCAAGGGGGACGGTCCACCGGTGGCGCATTTCGAGGTTGGAGGGAGCGACACCGCGGTGCTAGCCGAATTCTACACCGGGATGTTCGACTGGCAAATCGACCATCTTGAGGAGGCCAACTACCGCTTCATCCAACAGGAATCTGGAGGGATTGGCGGCGGCATCTTCCAGCACATGGAGGGCATGCCGCCCAACCATCCTTCCGTCGCCGTTATTGTCAACGACCTCCAAGCGTATCTTGACAAGGCCGTAAGCCTAGGCGGCACCGCCCTCATGCAACCCACAGAGATTCCCGGAGGGTTCGGCTCCATTGCCATATTCTATGACATTGCTGGCAATCGCATATCACTCTTCAAGTCCTCTGAGTAGGAACCGCGACTCTGGCTGGATTGGCCCGACACACGGCGCATCGGAGCCCTCCTAGGGGTGGGCTGCCAGCCTTGGGAGGGCTAACCTACAGAGCTAACCTGAACCTCAACACGAAGGTTCTTTGATTTTCTCCAGTTTGATGGACCCAAGGTCTTTCCATTGTCGCTCACGAACGCTGCATTCGAGCGTAGCCAGCCTGTCGTTCTCACCGAAGCGAAGAATCTCTACTTTGGGCCAGAGACCCTTCCCCTCGCTCAGAGTGACGATTAGGAAGCCTTGGGCGAATGCCAGGGCTTGGGTCGATATCCTGAGTATGTGTTAGCATTCAACCTCGCCACACTGCCGCCTTCCGCCACGGGGTGAGATACCGCAGGAGTAGGGCAATCTCACTAGTCTGAGAGTGTTGAACCTCGTGTTGAACGACTTGCAAGGTGAGATACCGCCGGAGTTGGGCAACCTCGTCAACCTGCCTTCACTGTCCCGTGGTATACTCCCGTGGCGGCATGGGCGCTTTTCGGCGCCCTCTCTCAAAGAAGAGGTTATGGAAGACAAAAAGGTCATATTCTCTGGCATGAGACCCACGGGCAGATTGCACTTGGGCAACTATCTGGGGGCGTTGCAAAACTGGGTGGCCCTGCAGGACGAGTACAGTTGCATCTATGCCGCCGTGGACGTACACGCCCTGACCACTCTTTCCGGTCCGGAAGACGTGCGCCAAATACAGCCCAACATACATGAGATGCTGTTGGACTGGCTGGCGGCAGGCTTGGACCCACAGCGCAGCATCCTGTTCGTCCAGTCGCATGTGCCGGAGGTGTTGAGCCTCAGCATGTTGCTTGGCATGGTTACGCCTTTGGGCTGGCTGCTGCGTGTGCCCACCTTCAAGGAGAAGGTGAGGCAGATGTCGGAGACGGAAGAGAGCGTCAACTACGGACTAGTGGGCTATCCCGTATTGCAGACTGCCGACATCATCCTCTACAAGGCCAGCACCGTGCCCGTGGGAGAAGACCAACTGCCTCACTTGGAGTTGGCCCGTGAAATCGTGCGCCGCTTCAACAACACCTTCGGCCAAACCTTCCCTGAGCCTCAAGCCAAGCTGACCGAGGCCCCCTCAATCGTCGGCCTCGACGGTCAGCATAAGATGAGCAAGAGCTTGGACAACCACATCGAGTTGGCCTCCGACGGCGAAGAGACGCGCCAGAGGGTGATGACCGCCTTCACCGACCCGCAGCGCATCCGGCGCAACATCCCCGGCCGCCCCTCGGTGTGCAACGTCTACTCGCTGCACAAGATATTTGACCCCGCCAACGTGGACGCCATCTACGAAGAATGCACTTCAGCTACCCGCGGCTGCGTCGACTGCAAGCGCCAACTGGCAGACGGCATCAACGACTACTTGGAAGAGATGCGGGAGCGACGCCGCGAGTTAGAGTCCCGGCCCGACTACGTCTGGGATATCTTGGTTGACGGCGCGCAACGTGCCAAGGCCATAGCCCGTGCCACCATCGACGAGGTTACGGAGAAGATGGGGCTGGGCATACCGCCGGTGCGTTAAACCGCCGGAGCGATCGCAACATGTCATCCCTCCCATCCGATCTCCCACTGTCCGCAAGTCCCCCACTGTCCGCAAGCGGGCAACCGCCCATTTCGGTGGCCTCTGAAGCCGCCCGCCGCGCTGGCAGGGTTCTCATGGACCGGTTTGCGGGTGACATCTCCATCAGCTTCAAGGGTCGGGGCGACGTGGTCACCGATGTCGACTTGGAGTGCGAGCGGGTGATCCTGGAGCTTCTGGCCGAAGAGTACCCCGGCTTCGGCATCCTGTCCGAAGAGTCGGAGCCTGTCGACACGGGATCTCCCTACACATGGGTCATCGATCCGCTGGACGGCACCCGCAACTACTCCGAGGGCATCGCCCACTTCTCAGTGGTAGTGGCTTTGGCCCACGAGCGCCGGCCCGTGGCGGGAGTCACCTACGACCCGGTGCGTGACCACATGTTCCAAGCCGAGTTGGGCAAGGGGGCGCATCTTAATGGCGCGCCCATCTTGATTTCAACTAAGCAGGAGTTGGACCGCTGCCTGATGGGGTTCGATATGGGCTATGTCGACCAAGACGCAGCGAAGGCTTTGGACATGGTGCGACATCTGTGGCCGGGAGTGGAGGCGATACGCATTATGGGGTCGGGTGCGCTGGGTCTAGCCTACGCCGCAGCCGGTCAGTTGGACATCTACTTCCACCACCGGCTCTTCCCGTGGGATGTGGCTTCGGGCCTGCTGCTGGTGTCGGAAGCGGGCGGCGTGGTAACCAACCGCCAGGGTCAGCCTGGGACGCTAGATAGTCCCAGCGTGATTGCCACCAGCCAGCCCCTCCTGGACCAGTTCCTCGCGGCCACTGAGGGGACCAGCTGGCGTTTGGGCTAGCGGGCCTGTCTCCAAGGCCTCCAGCATCACCTTCACGCTCTTCCACACGTAGTTGGGTCGTTGGCTCAGAGTGGCGTCGGGATTGACCGACCCCCACAAGGCGGCGGCGCTGCTGGCCCCAGCATTGCGGGCGCACTCCACATCCACATGGCTATCCCCCACCACCAAGGCCTCTCGGGAAGGTACAGCCAGCTCGTCCAGTATCACCTGCAGCCGCCGCGGGTCGGGCTTATATATGCCGTTCTCCTCACGGAAGTGGAGAGTGTCGAACAACTTTGCTACGTTGCTGTTGGCGGCCTCTTGCGCTCCGTACCTGGCTCGCTTGTCAGACATCACCGCCAGCGTGTATCCCAAGCCCTTCAGCCGAGCGAGGGCATCGGAGACACCTTCGTACAAGTGTCCCAGCTCGAACATGCGGGCCTTGTAGAACTCTTGGTAGATGTCGTGGACTGCCTGCGCATGGTCGGGGAACATTTCGCCGATGTGCCGGATTATGGGCATGGAGTAATGGGGCGCAATCTCCGCGACGGGAGTCCGAGGCAAGCCCAAGAGGTCGGCGGCGTGCCAGACTCCCGCCACATGAAGGTCCCAACTGTTCCAAAGGGTCTGGTCCCAGTCGAAGACTATGAGGCTATACTTCTTTATAGTTCCCACGTTTCCATTATAAGAGCAGAGCAGACCACCAGATAGGCTTTTGTTTCTCATCCCGGCTCGGATACTGGCTTGATGGACCTTATCTTGGAGAATGCCAAAGTCCTGACGATGGACCCGCAGCCGCTGGTCGGCTGGTACGTAGCCATTAGTGGCGGCCGCATTACCTCTGTCGGCCCCCAGGAGGGGCTGCGCGATGTGACTACCGCTGGCGCGAAGCGCATTGACTGCCAAGGCATGACGCTGGTCCCTGGCTTCAATGATGCACACATCCACCTGCTGGCATACGCTTCCAGCCTGCTGCAAGTCGACTGTCGCCCGAGCCAAGTCAGTTCCATTGCCGACATTGTCGATGCGGTTAGGCAGCGCGCCTCCGTAACCCCCGCAGGCCAGTGCATTCGCGCCTTCGGCTATGATGAGTTCTATCTGGCGGCCGGACGCCATCCCACCCGCCACGACCTCGATGCCGCCACTCGCTCCCATCCGTTGCGTCTCGACCACCGCACTGGCCACGCCTCAGTGCTGAACAGCGTGGCGCTGACTGTCCTTGGTATCGGGCGCGATACCCCCGACCATGTGGACGGTGTGATCGACCGCGACGAGGCGACGGGCGAGCCGACTGGCCTGCTGTTCGAGATGTCACGGCACCTTAGGCCTCTTGGAACTGGGGGAGATGCCGTGGACCGCAATCAGGCCATCGCTCTCGCCGACAAGCACCTGCTTTCCAAGGGCATTACCTCGATTCAAGATGCGGGCGCGGACAACGGCCCTGAACGTTGGTACGCGCTCCGCAAGCTGAAGCAAGACGGCAGCCTGACCCCACGCCTCACGGTCATGCGGGGAGCATACCAGTTGGATGCGTTTGAGGAAGCAGGCCTGAATTCGGAACCAGTTCGGGGCGATGGCAACCATGATCTGTCGTTGGGGGCTGTGAAAGTCATGCTCTCCTTCACAACCGGAGCAGCCCAGCCAGAGCCGGAAGAGCTGCGCGGGTTGGTGGAGCGGGTGCATCCTGCCGGACATCAACTGGCTATCCATGCCGTCGAGCGCGAAGCGGTGGAGTTAGCCGCCTTTTGCTTGCTGCGGGCCCAAAGAGAGTGGCCCCGGCCCGATGCCCGTCACCGCATCGAACACTGCTGTGAGTGCTCACCAGAGACAGCGGACATGCTGGCGGAGGCGGGAGCGATGGTGGTGACCCAACCCGCCTTCACCCACGCTTACGGTGACAAATATCTTGCTCTGACACCCGGCGAGCTGCAGCCGCACCTCTATCCGCTGAAGCGATTACGCCAGCATGGCATCCCCCTAGCCGCGGGGTCAGACGCCCCGGTTGCCAGCCCCAATCCGCTGCTCTCCATGTACGCTGCTCGCACACGGCGGACCGTGTCGGGCGCGCCCTTCAATCCGGAACAGGGCCTCTCGGCCCACGACGCCCTGTGGATGGAGACCACGGGTGGGGCCTACGCGTCGTTTCAAGAGAGGAACAAAGGGAGCATCGCGCCGGGCAAGCTGGCGGACTTGGTGCTGCTGTCAGGGGAGCCGGGATACGAGGGAATAGAGGTGGCGATGACGATGGTCGGCGGGGAGGTAGTCTGGGAGCCTTAGCGTGTGTGCCTACGAGGGGCAATACCGAATGGGATTCTGCCCACGGAGCTCTTGTGGGACACGTTTCCGCACGTATTTGTTCCAAACCTCATCTTCGGCGCGCTCACCAATAAAGCCATAGCGTCCGGGTACGGGGATCCAACCTGGGAAGTTTTCGATCGTGCAGGGCAGCCATTTTGCGGCACGGAACGCCCCAACAACCAAGCCCCGGTTATGAGCCAAGACAAGCCTACGTTGCCCGGCTCGCTCCGCGTCTATCTTCCACGCCCAGCGGGTCGCGTCGTAAATATCCCTTCCTTCGTCAAAAGCCCTGTTGATGCAGATGAGGATAAGGGGTTCGCCCACGTCAAACGGCTCGGCCGCGTAGTCCCGGACTATCTCCTCCACATGCCTGCAGCCGTAGTCACCCGACCCTCGGCCTGCCGCTTGGTTGGTGAGGCCTGGATAGGCGTCTATGAGAGCAGCCTCTATCTCATATGCTACCTCTTCGTTGTCGATGCCATGCCGATGCACCAAATGACCTACTTCGAGGCCGGCAGCCTTGATCTCATTGATGCGCTGCCTCTTCAAGTCGGTGGCATCCTCGTCTTTTGTCGAGGAAAAGTCTCCCTTGGCGTGTTGGAATATGCGGTTTCCCCGTCCTTTGGCGACGTAGAAGGTCTCGCCGTTTCGAGGGTCAATCAGCCGGTACACGGACGTTTTGAGTTGCCCGGCGACTCCCGGGGGAAATTCGTCTCTGGACATGGCCAAATCCTCCTAGCGGGTGCGCTCCATTACGAAGGATGCTAGGTCCATGAGGGGCCGCCTTGCGGGGCCGTCTTGCAAGTCCTTGAGGTTGTGGCTCGCCTTGGCGCAGTAATCGCGTACTACGGCGTAGCACTCCTCCACGATGCCGGAGTTGCGAATCATGTCGAGCGCGGCATCTAGGTGGCCGCTGGCGTTGCCCTCCTCGAACAGGGCCTTTACCGGGTTGTTATCGGGGTACTGCTCAATGAACTTGATGGTAGGCAGAGTCAATACGCCCTGTAAGAGGTCATGGCCCACGGGCTTGCCAATCTCATCGGTCGACCCCAGCACGTCGAGGATGTCGTCGACGATCTGGAAGGCCATGCCTATATGGCGGCCGTAGTCTTTCAGGGCCTGCACTTGGGGTTCGGGTGCACCGCTGAGGAGAGCGCCGGTCTCGGCGGCGGTCGAGAAGAGGGACGCCGTCTTACGGTATATCCGGTCGCAGTAGTCTTCTTCTTTCTGTTGCCAGTTGTAGGTGTTGAAGTACTCCAGCAACTCGCCGCTGGAAAGCTCCATGATGGTCTCGGAGAAGCGCCGGATGGCACGGACGTTCCCGGTGTCGCACACGAAGGTGGCTGAGGTCGCGAACACGTAGTCTCCCAGAAGTATTGCCGCGTTGCGTCCCCAAAGGCTGCCCACGGTGGCCTTGCCGCGCCGCAGCGACGAGTTGTCCACAGTGTCGTCGTGAATCAGAGTGGCGACATGCAGCAGTTCCACGGCCGTGGCCATGATGATGGGCAGGGTGTAGTCCGTGGCGTGGAAGCGGGCAGCCAGCAGGGTGATGGCAGGGCGAACGCGCTTGCCCCCAGTGCCCGCAACGTAGTCCAGCATGCCCGCCAACTCGGCAACGCCCTCTTTGGATATGCGGCTCAGGCGCTCCTCTACTTGCGCAAGCTCCTTGGCCACAGGCGTGTACATGGAGATAGTGGC
This sequence comes from Dehalococcoidia bacterium, assembly GCA_965263155.1. Classification (GTDB taxonomy): domain Bacteria; phylum Chloroflexota; class Dehalococcoidia; order Lucifugimonadales; family JAAXIE01; genus JAAXIE01. The sequence goes on along the minus strand of OZ253586.1, from coordinate 2,487,109 downwards.
GGCGTCAACTCCCTCAGACAAAGTTCTTCTATCCTCGGGCGCCGACTAGACGTGAGGTCTCTTCTTCTACGACACCGTCGTCAAGCTTGGTAAACAGGGCTTGGGGACTCTCCATAGTTTGCCCAGGCGGCAATTGCTCCGTTGTGCCCTGCCAGCTCCACCCGCACTCACCCACCTCGCCGTCGTACCCCAGCATCCGATGCAACCGCTGGGCGCTGAAGGGGATGTAAGGGGCCATCAGTATTTTCAGGCAGTTGATGGTGGCCATGGCTACCCACAGGGTCGTGGCCGTCGCCTCTTTGTCCGTCTTGATGCTGGCCCAAGGGGCCTTGGTGTCTAGGTAGCGGTTGGCTTCTTGGGCGAGAGCCATGGCTTGGGTCAGCCCCATGCGGAAGCGACAAGTCGAAAGGCTGGCCCCCACGTCCTCCATGGCAGCAGCGCACTTCTGCAACAGGAGGCTGCTGGCGTCGTCCAAGTCCCCCGGCGTAGGCACCTTGCCGTCGAAGTTGCGGTGAGTGATGGTGAGGACACGCTGCACTAGGTTGCCGAAGGTGCCCACCAATTCTGAGTTGTTGCGTCGCACGAACTCGCCCCAGGAGAAGTCAGTGTCTCCCGTTTCCGGCATGCTCATTGTCAGGTAGAAACGCAGTGGGTCGGGGTCGTAGCGCTCCAAGTAGTCGGGTAGCCACAACGCCCAGCGTTGGCTGGTGGAAAACTGCCGTCCCTCCAAGCTGAGGAACTCGTTGGCAGGCACGTCGTAGGGCAGGTTCAGCCCCTCGTAGCCTAGGAGCATGGCAGGCCAGATCATGGTATGGAAGGGGATGTTGTCCTTGCCGATGAAGTAGAAGGACTTGGCGTCGGGGTTGTGCCACCACTCCTTCCAAGCGTCGGGGCGTCCTTGGTCCGCCGCCCACTGCACCGAGGCCGATAAGTAGCCGATGACGGCCTCGAACCAGACGTATATCCGTTTATCGTCGTAATCGTCTAGTGGAACGGGCACCCCCCATGTAAGGTCACGGGTGATGGCCCGGTCCAAAAGTGCTTCCTCAAGGTAGCGCTTGGTGAAGTTGAGGACGTTCGGGCGCCAGTAGTCCTTGTCCTGCACCCAGTCCAACAGTTGATCACGGAAGGCGCTGAGGCGTAGGAAGAAGTGGTCCGAATTCTGGAATGTGGGAGTGGTGCCTGACAGTTGGCATCTAGGGTCCACGAGGTCCTGCGGGTCGAGAGTGCGCCCGCAATTGTCGCACTGGTCGCCGCGGGCCCGGGTGTTGCCACAGTGGGGGCATTCCCCCTCCACGTAGCGGTCGGGCAGGTATCGGTGACAATCGCCGCAGTAGGGCAGCAACATGGTGTCTTTGTAAATGAACCCCTTCTCCAGCAGTTTGAGGAAGAAGTCTTGGGACACCTTGCGATGATTGTCGGTGCCGGTGGTGGTGAAGAGGTCGAAGCTGATGCCCATCCGCTGCCACGAGTCGAGGAAGTCGTGGTGATACTTGTCCACCACTTGTTGGGGCGTCAGCCCTTCCTGCTCGGCCCGTATGGTGACGGGCGTGCCATGCTGGTCGCTACCGGAGACCATTAGTACCTGGTCGCCCTTGGCCCGGTGGTAGCGGGCGAAGATATCCGCGGGTAGGTAGCATCCGGCGAGGTGTCCCAAGTGCAGCGAACCGTTGGCGTAAGGCCAAGCGACGGCCACCAATATGTGTTCGGACATTAAGTCGGTCCCCAAGATGAGTGGGTTCGTCCGCCCATTCTAGCATAAGGCTGATGCCGTGGTACGACTGGAGGGACACGGCATGCCTGGAACTTGCTAACAATCAGGCACGCGGGCTATCATTGGACAACGCTACGGGGGTGACATATGCGTTTCGGAGGCATCGGCTTAACAGAGATACTCATCATACTCGCCGTTCTCCTCTTGCTCTTCGGGGCGACACGCCTGCCCCAAGTTGGCAAGTCGCTGGGTTCCAGCATGCGCGCCTTCAAGCGGGCGGTCACCGGCGAGGACGATCAGGACCCCACCAACAGCGAGACCGATGCCCCAGTGGGCAAAGGGTCTGAGCGATAGCGGCCGCTAGGTCGCCACGCTGGCAGGCGACACGGCCTTCCCTCTCCGCGCCAACTTGGCCAGCAACACTCCCAATTCGTACATCACGATAAGTGGGGCCGCCACCAGGGCTTGGTTCACCGGGTCGATGGTCGGTGTGATCAGGGCGGCGAGGATGAAGGCTACCACCACCCAGTAGCGGCGCCAGACACTAAACTGGCGTGCCGTTACGATCCCCAGCTTGGCCAACAGGAACATCACCACGGGCGTCTCGAACACGACACCCATCCAGAACACTAGCATCACCGTGGTATTGACGTAGTTGCTGATCCTGATGTGGGGCGTGGCCAACTCGCTGCCCCAGTCCAAAAGGAAACCCAAGGCCGGAGGCAGCAGCACGAAATAGGCGAAGGCGCATCCTGCTGCGAAGCAAATCAGGCTCGCTGGCAGGAAGGCCAGCAGGTAACGCAACTCCCGGCTCGTCAGCCCCGGAGCAACGAACCGGACTGCTTGGTAGAGGACTATTGGGAAGGCTAGCACCAAGCCAGCGACTACGCTGACTTTCATCGTGACGCCCAAGTTCTCGGTGAGTTGGGTGGCGATTAGTTGCGGGCTGTCTGGCCCGCCAAAGTCTGCGGGGCGCTTCAACATTTCCACCAAGGGTTCGTGGAAGAAGAAGCCCACCAATGCGCCAGCCATCACCGTGAGGGTGCAGATGATGATGCGCCGCCGCAACTCCCGCAGGTGCTGGCCGACGGAAATCTGGCGCTCCATCAGCTTTGGGCCTTGTCTCCCGAGTCAGGCCCCTTCTTCTGACGATTGTCTTGGCGATTGTCCCGACCCTCAGGCGACTCCTCCCACTTGCTTGGCTCCAAGGTCGACGACAAGTCTGTGAAAGACCGGCGGACCTCGCCCATCATCTTGCCTGCGCTGCGGGCCATCTCCACGGCCTTGGCGGGCCCCAGTACAATGATGGCAACCAGCGCGATCACCAACAACTCCAGAAAGCCGATGCCCATCATTGGCGTTGCTCCTCAAGGAGGGCACCAGAGCTATTCTTACTTTCCGATGGCTCCACGCCACCTCCGTCATTGCCGCGACCACGGGGCGAGCACCCGGAACGAGAAGCCGGTCCATCATTCCCGCCTAGGCGGGAATCCATGGCACGGACCATCAGGCGCGTCAGCTTCGCATGGGCCATGCGCCACTCTCCCTCATCTGTAGCGGACACTCAGTGCAACTCTCGATGAGGAGCGCCGGGAACTTTGGCGTTGCCTCGTAGCCCATCTCTCGCAGCACATCGAGCAGGGTGCACAGGGGCAGACCGACTACGTTGGAGTAGCAGCCCTGCACACTGCTTGCGGGGTGGAAGTCTGCATCCTGCACCCCGTAGGCCCCTGCCTTGTCCATGGGCGACCCTGATGCGATGTAGTCTTCAACCTCGGCATCGGAATATTCTCGCATCAGCACCGGAGTCGTCTCGCCGGCCAGTAGGTGCTTCCCGGTAGAGGCGTCGACCACTGCGATGCCGCTGAACACCTGATGGGTGTTCCCCCGCAAGCGGGCCAGCATCCCCCGCGCTTCCTCCACGGTAGCGGGTTTCCCAAGTATGTCACCTTGGTGGACCACCACGCTATCGGCGCCGATTACCAAGCCTCCCGACATGTCGGCTGCCACGGCGCGAGCCTTGGCCAGCGCCAGCCGACGCACTAGGTCTATGGGCGACTCACTGGGTTCAGGCTCCTCCGGGACGGACGAGGGTTGCACCCGAAAATCCATGCCGAGGGCCTGCAACAGTTGGCGCCGTCGCGGCGAGGCCGATGCCAGAGTCAGAGTGGCGGGCACTGCTTTGGTGGCCGGATCTGCATCACCTGCCACGAGTGTCGCCACACACTCCACATGGTGGGTCTGAGGAAACATGTCGATGGGTTGTACTTTGCGCAGTTGGAACCCGCCAGCACATAGGACCTTCAGGTCTCGCGCTAGAGTGGAGGGGTCGCACGAGACGTACACGATCTTCTTGGGGCGCAAACGGACCAGCGACTCCAGCATGCTGGGAGCGCATCCTGCGCGGGGCGGGTCCAATACTATCGCATCGGGGCAACGCTCCATCTCTGCGAGAGCGTCCTCGGCCCGGGCGCGCAGGAGTTCTAGGTTGGGTATACCCTCGCAGTTGACCTCGGCATCGTCCATGGCTGCGCTGGACTCTTCGATGGCTATGACGTGACCACAATGAGGTGCCAGCAGCACGGCGAAAGTGCCAACGCCAGCGTAGATGTCGGCCACCAGTTCGTCGCCGGCCAACTCCAACTCCTCCCGAATGAGGTCCGCCATCCGCTCGGCTTGGGGTGTGTTCACCTGAAAGAAGGAGGGTGACCCCACGCGGAAGATGTGGCCACCCATCCTTTCGCGGAAATGCTTCTGGCCTGTAGCTATGGGTACTGCGGGGTTACGTAGCGTGGGTTGCACCAGCACATCGCCGGTGCCTGTCCCATAACGGACCGACAATTGAGTAGTATCAGCGCAATTGCCTTGGAGCTGGCCCAAGGTGGTGTTGATTGCCTCATCCATCAGCATGCAGCGGTCGATGGACACGAAGCGGCGACTCTCCCTATTGACATAACCGAGAGCGCCCTGCGGCCCCACGGTGAAGCGGGCGTGATTACGGTAGCCGAAGGGAGCTGGGGCCGGAATGATCTCGGCCACGGGTGCATCGTCCAGTCCGCCGATCCTCTCCAACGCATCGACGACTGCCAGCCGTTTCAACTCGCGCTGATGCTCCCCGGTAATGTGCTGCCACTGGCAGCCAGTGCATGCCCCGAAATGGGGACAGGGAGGCTCGATGCGGTGGGGCGAAGGTTCAAGTACACGGACCACGCGCGCCGCCAAGTATCTCCGGTGGCGGCGCACCACCTCAACCTCGACATCCTCGCCATCGATTCCGCCGAAAACGAAAAGGGGTACGTCCTCGTGCTGGGCCAGCGCCTCTCCCAAGCGTCCCCAGCCCTGCAGCCGCACCCTGAGAAGCGCGCCAATCTCCACAGCTTGAACCATAGGCAATCACTATAGACCACGCCCTCAACGCTGCCAAGCAACCCCCCAAAACTGTCAAGCCCCCAAAGCTGTGAAGTAACAGAGACGCGTATAACTCCCCTCCAGCGTAAAGCTTGCCTCCAGTATAAGCTTGGCAGCAGATTCGGCTTGACTTGACATTCCGCCTCTGCTAGATTTTTCTTTAACCTCCGCATGGGAAGTTACTTCTCTCACACAGTCCCCTTAGCGACGACTATCCAGCCGCCTTGTCCGCAGACCGCCTCCCTCCCCCTTGTAGCCTCTGTCAACGCGCAATCTCTCTCGAGGTGATGCCGCCATGAGCTATACGCCTTTCAAAGAGCTTCGTACCGCCTACGGCTTTGATGAAGTGGCAATCGTCCCCGGAGAGGTCACCGTCAATCCAGAAATGACCAGCACCGAGATGCGCATTGGCGATACCGTCTTTGACATCCCGATCATGGCAGCAGCCATGGACGCCATCGTTTCGCCTGCCACCGCCATATTGATGGACCAGATGGGCGGGCTGGGCGTCCTCAACTTGGAAGGGTTGTACACTCGCTACGACGATCCCCACTCCATGCTGGAGGAGATCCTCTCGGCCTCTCAGCAGGAGGTTACCGGTCTCCTCCAAGAGGTATATGCGCCACCAGTGCAATCGCAATTAGTGGGGCAGCGCGTTCAGGAAATCAAAGCCTCCGGCTCCTGTTGCGCCGTGTCGGTGACACCCAATAACGCCAAGGCGCTTTCGCCAGTGGCGGTTGAGGCGGGAGCTGACATCCTGTTCGTACAGTCGACGGTGACCACAGCGCGGCATATCTCTCGTAGCTACACTGGCCTCCAATTGGACGATCTGCGGCAGCAGGTTGGCATCCCCGTGGTGGTGGGCAACTGCGTCTCCTACGGGGTAGCCCTCGCACTGATGGAGACAGGCATCGACGGTGTGCTGGTGGGTGTGGGGCCCGGCGCGGCCTGCACAACCCGTGAAGTAGTGGGCGTGGGCGTTCCCCAAGTAACGGCCACAATGGAGTGCGCTGCCGCCCGCCAGGAGTACTTCAACCGCACTGGGCGTTATGTGCCGATAATCACCGACGGTGGCCTACGCACCGGCGGCGACGTGTGCAAGGCGGTGGCCAGCGGGGCCGACGGCGTGATGCTGGGCACCCCCTTTGCCCAAGCCGAGGAGGCCCCTGGCAGGGGCTTCAACTGGGGCATGGCCAACGCTCACCCCAACCTTCCCCGTGGCACCCGCATCAAGGTAGGCACTAGGGGCACTCTCAGCCAGATACTCTTTGGCCCTACGTCGGTCACCGACGGTACCCAGAACCTAGTGAGCGCTCTGAAAGTCGGCATGGGCATGTGCGGGGCCGTGACCCTCCAAGAGCTACAGCAAGCGGAAATGGTCATCGCTCCCTCCATCAAAACCGAGGGCAAGGTCTTCCAGTTCGCCTCAAACTAGTCTCCGAGAAGACCAGGGCGCCCATTGGACTCAGCATCTTTTTTGCGACGGCATCATCATTGGCTCTAGGTTAGGCGTGGCTGAACACGTCGAGGAAAATGCTTAAGTCTTCCACATCCAACCCGACTCCGAAGACTTGGACGCCCGCGCTCCGCGACTCTACCAGATAATCGGCGATGGCGGGGATGGGTATCGCTGGTGGGAGTGATTAGAGGAGTAGGGTTGACTGGCGCCCTGTCATGAGGCGGTGTTACCTCGGTCCATAGAGTCCCCAAGGGTTCGTGCATGTAGCGGGACTTAGGTTCTCTTGCCGAGCGAATCTAGAACGCTGGAACGCAGAGGCCTCATCAAGGGAAGGTTATCGATCGTACGCAGAATACTCCTGGTTGAGTTAGCGACCAAGAAGTGTTCTGACTCCCACGCTATCGGACTGTTTAGTACATCAACTGTGGCACTGGCAATCTCTTGTGACCGCAACTCATATCCTCGGGCCGTTGGAGCATAGCGTAGTCCCCTTAGCATGTGCCCGGAGCCATAAACGGCGTCGGGTGTTTTCCATGCGTGCCCAGCCGGCTGGCGCGCTGCATCTGTGAACACCTCACTTGTACTCCGCTCGAAAACCTGCGTCTAGCCACGCACAAAAGAATGGCCGGTCGTTCGACCGGCCATTCTCCATCCCTGCTTTCAGCAGTCTAACTCTGATGCCTAGTGCATCGGCGAGAAGGAAGCGGGCGTCAGGATCTTGACTTCCTGACGTATGAGCATCTCGCGGGTGGGCGCCGGCCAGTTGGGGTCCTTGGAGGCCTCGGCCCGGACGCGGTCCCGCTCCTCCAAGCTGGCGTAAGGCCAGACGTGGATCCACTTGTTCAGCCCGCCAAGCTCGGTGTACCAGCAGGCGGCCAAGGGGGAGTACTTCTCGCGATGGGTGATGGCGTCGGCCCAGCGCTCAATGACCGTGTTGATGCTGCCGGGCTTGTAGGTGTAGGTGCGCATCTCGTAGACGTTGCCCAGCTCTTGCTCGCCGTCCCAGTCCCGCATGAAGGGAGCGGGGATCAGTATCTCGGCTTCCTGGTTCAGCAGGTCGGCATTGTGCTTGGGGGGCCAGTTGTCGTCTTTCATAGCCTCGCCGCGAATGTCCTGTCGAGCCTGCAGGCTCTCGTAGGGCCACACATGGATGGCTTGGTTCAGGGGACCGAACTCGGTCTTCCAGAAGGCGCCCAGCGGGGAGTACTTGCTGCGATGGGGTATGGCCTCGCCGAACCCTCGCTCGAACTCGGCAACATTGCCCGGAGCGAAGGTATAGGTCCGCATCTCGTAGATCATTCTTTCTCCTCCTCCGATGTGGGGAATCGGTATCCCGACCCTTATAAGGGGTTGACGCTAGTCTAGCAAACCCAAGGTTAGCGGGCAACCGGAGACTATTCGTGAGCTAGTCTGGCACTCACTAAGCGGTTCAGACTTACGCCCTCCTCCGCCGCCCGCATCGCCAGCGCGCGGTGCGTTTCCGGGGGCACTCGCACCATGAATTTCCCGCTGTACCTGCGATCAGCAAGTGGCTCTGGCACCGGCTCTCCCGTACTGTGCATGTCGGCCACGCAGTCGGCCACCAAGTCCCGGATACCGCGAAACGCCTGATCGGGTGTGGGTTCCAGCCAACTAAGCAGTGGGAATTCGGCACACAGGCCCACATATTCCTCATCCTCGGCCGACCAGGTAACCCGATATGTATAGTGGTCTAGCATATCGTGTTCTCCAACTTCTCCAGCGGAGTGATGACCTGTCGTACCTGATATCCCTTGCCCATGCCACGGCGACTCTGGATATTCACCCTAGGGGCGCAACGCCATGGAGTGGTGTAAACATGGTGACTCGTGCCCCTGCGTCGTCGTTCTCCAATGAATCGGTCGCATATGCTGGCTAGTTCGGCGAACCGGACTCCTCTGAGGTTTCTGCGGAGCGATTCTAGCGATACTACTCGTCGAGGGATAAGACACGACACTTGAATGCAGGACTAATCTCTCCCTACACCATCGGCCAACGGCTAGGGAACGATACGCCAGTGCGGGAGAGCATGTCCTCGCCGATGGCCTGCACCTTCTGAATCAGCTCCCATTCGTCGACGAAGGTGGGCTTGTGGTCTTCCACCACCACTCGGCCATCGACGATGACGGTGTGTACGCTGCGTCCGTCGGCGTTGTAGACTAGGTTATTCACCGGGTTGAAGAGGGTGCGCCACTCAACCCGCTTCGTGTCGAACAGCACGAGGTCCGCCTTCTTGCCTACCTCGATGGAGCCAATGTCGGCATCCAAGCCCAAGGCCCTCGCGCCATTGATCGTTGCCATCTCCAAGGCCGTCTCCGCCGGAATCGCGGTGGGGTCCTGCCGCGCGTCCTTGTAGATGATTGCTGCTAGGTACATGGAGCGCATGGTCTCGATGAGGTTGGCGTTGTTGCCTGCGTCGGTGCCGAGGGCGACGCATACGCCACGGTCCAGCATCTCCGGCAGCTTGCCCTGCAGCGTGGTGCCGGATGCACCCTTGAGAGCAGCCGTGGGGCACATCACGGTCTTGGTGTCGGTGCGGGCCATGCAGTCGATTTCAGCGTCGTCGATGCCGATGACGTGGGACAGCAGCGTGCGAGGCCCCAGCACCCCTTGGTCCTCAAGGTACTGGATAGGGCGCTTGCCGTGACGCTGCAGGTGGCCGTTGACCGATGCTGGGCCACCGCTCTGGTGCAGCGTCAGGCCCGTGTTGTGCTGGTCGCTCAGGGCCTTGGCGGCCTGCAACAACTCGCTGGAGCAGAAATCAGAGGAGAAGGGCATGGCCCAAGCCCGCACGCGGCCCTCCAAGCTGTCGTCGTAGGTCTCGATGGTCTGCGCTATACGGGAGACAGCCTCATCAGTGGAATAGACCGGCAGATTCACCGGATTGGGCTGGTCGGTGACATGGGCCCCCACCACAATGCGGCAGCCCGACTGCCGGTATGCCTCCATGCAGGCGTCCAAATGCTTGGTACTGCCTGGGTCGAGGAAGCAGGTGGTGCCGTACTTCAATAGCTCCGTGATGCCCAGCAGCGAGGTGTGGTACTCCTCTTCTGGGGTCATTATGGCCTGCAAGCGGAACACGTTGGGCAGGTACTGGTTGCCGATGTCGTCGGGGAAGATGCCTCGGGTGGCATGGGCGTAGCTGATGTGCATGTGGCAGTTGGTGAAGCCCGGCGTAAGCACCATCTCGCGGGCGTCAATCTTGCGATCGGCGCTTACGTGCTGCATGTCTGTGGCCTTGCCCACTCCTACGATTCGCTGGCCATCGATGACCACCGAGCCATCGCGTATGATGCGACGCTCCGGGTCCATGGTTACGATGAATCGCACACCTTCCAGTTTCAGCGTCTGCGAGGCCATGGCAGTCCCCCTCTCCGGCTCCTGTCCTGTGTCATTCCTTGTCGCTACCGCGAATATGCAATAATATGGGGCAACGCTGGTCAACCGGCAAGGACTGGCCCCGGTGTCCCCGCCGGACAACAGACAGGACATGAGAGGAGGGGCAAATGGTCAAAGAGGTCCACTTCTTCACCGAGATGGCCTACTCGGCATACTCCCAGGAAGCAGCAAAGGAAGCCGGCTACACCAACCTGATGTTCCCCAATGAGAACTTCAACCCCAACCGGGCGGGTGAGCTGTACAACATCTACTTCGAAGAGTTCGCGCATGCCAGCGAGGCTGGGTTCGACGGCATGATGATTAACGAGCACCACTACAACCCGCTGTGCATGATGCCTGCCGTCAACCTCATCGGCTCCGTGCTGGCCCGCACCACCACCAAGGGCAAGATTGTCTTCCTAGGCAATGTACTCCCCATCCACGAGAATCCCGTTCGGGTGGCGGAAGAAGTCTCCATGGTGGACATAATGTCCGGCGGCCGCGTCGTATGTGGCTTCGTCCGTGGCATCGGCCAAGAGAGCATGGCCACGAACTCCAATCCGGTGTACAACCGCGAGCGGTTCGATGAGGCCCACGACGTCATCGTGAAGACGTGGACCACCCCCGGCCCCTTCCGCTGGGAAGGCAAGCACTTCCAGTACCGCATCATCAACCCTTGGATGATGCCCATCCAGAAGCCTCACCCAGCCATATGGATCCCCGGTGTGGCCAGCCCTGAATCTATCATATGGGCGGCCCGGCATCGCTACCCCTACGTAGCCCTCGCTCCATCCATCGAGCTCCTGCGAGGCATCTATGACCTCTATGGGAAGACCGCAGAAGAGGAGGGGTATACCGCCACCCCCGACAATCGTGGCTATGCCATACGCGTGGCCTGCGCCGATACCGACGAGGAGGCCTACGAACTCGGCCGGAACTGGTACTGGCAGCTGGGCACCTCTTTCGGCATCGCCCCACGTCACTGGCAGGCCCCTCCCGGCTATCTGACGAGGGCAGCCCAACAGGGCGCGCGACAGCAGGAGAGGAATGCCACCCGGCAGGTGAACGTCACCCCCGGCGGCCCAGTGCTGGACTACGAACAGGCCCAAGAGACCTATCAGATCGTCACCGGCAACCCCGACACCGTGACGAAGAAGCTTAAATACCTCATGGACATTATCGACCCCGCCAACCTCATCCTCTGGGGTCGCGAAGGGCGCATGTCCCACGACGATGCCATGCACAACATTGACCTGCTGGGCAGAGAAGTCATCCCAGCCATCAAGGACTACCAGCCCCAGTACCAGTGCTAGAGGTGGCGGGCCATCCGACCTTGAGCTGGATGAGAGGAGAGTATGGCGTCCGAGGGTAGAGGTACCGCTAACATTGAGAAGCATGTGCTCTGCCTTGGAGTTCTTGCAGCACGCTGACCGCGAGTTCGCGGCGGGTGACCAACAGCAGGGATCAGAGAAGCTATGGGTCGCTGTCTCCCAAGCTGCGATGGCCGTGGGTAAGCAGTGCGGTTGGAGCTGTGGCAAGAGTGGCCACCGTCGCGAAATTGCACGAAACCTAGCCGACCAGTATCGTGAACCCATGATTGCCAGCAACTACGGCATCGCAGAGAAGTTTCATGCCAACTTTTACCATGACTTCATGGAGGACGAAGAGATTGATGAAAATCGACCCATGGCCCACCAATTCGTCCACCGCATCATGGAGATAGTCGAGTCCCCGGAATAGCTCTTGGTGTTTGAGGCAACCAGAACACAAGGACGAAAGGAGCTAACTATGTCAAACAAAGGCTTTTCCCATGTCGGTCTCTCCACGCTGGATATGGACGCCACCCGGGACTTCTATGAGAACGTCCTCGGCTTCAAGGCTGTGCGCTGCGACATCCTCAAGGTGAAAGAGGGCGGCCAGATTCGCCACATCTTCTTCGACACCGGCCGCGACCAGTACCTCGCCTTCATGGAGCCCCAGAACGTGCCCACCATCGATGAGTACGATGCTGGCATCAACAATGGGTTGGGCGTGCCCGGCGGCTTCTACCACTTCGCCTTCGAGGCGGGTTCCTTGGAGAACCTTGAAACCAAGCGCGAGGAACTGCTGGCCAAGGGCGTCGAGGTCACTGTCGTGGTCGACCACGAGTGGGCCAAGTCCATCTACTTCAAGGATCCCAACGGCATCTCCTTGGAGTTCTGCCACTTCACGCGCGAGGCGGGCACCGAGTACGACACCGACATGCAGGTGCGGGCGGAGATATCGATTATGGGGATGCGGAATAACTGGGACAACATGTCTCAGAGAGGGTCTGTCTACGGCGACCGCGAACCAGCCCTCAGCCGCAGCTAGTCATGGCTAGCATCTCCACAGGGGCTAGTCAGCCCACGGAAGCCAATCAGCAGGAGCTCCGCGACCTTCGCTATCGCATGCGCCATTCGGCTGCCCATGTGATGGCCGACGCGGTGCTCCAGCTCTTTCCCGAAGCCAGCATGGGTGTCGGCCCGCCCACCGAGGACGGGTTCTACTACGACTTCGAGGTAGCGCGCCCCTTTACTCCCGAGGACTTGGAGCGCATCGAAACACTGATGCGCGAGACGGTGGCAGGGGCGCACCCCTTCGTGCGTCGGGAGTTTGGCCGTGAGGACGCTCCCGGCATGTTTTCCGACCAGCCCTACAAGCTGGAAATCATAGAAGGCATACCCACCGAAGAGGAGCTGACCACCTACAGCCACGGCGCCTTCACCGACCTGTGCCAAGGGCCCCATGTCGCCTCCACCGACCAGATTTACGCCTTCAAGCTGCTCAGCGTAGCCGGAGCCTACTGGCGTGGCGACGAGAAGCGCCCCATGCTCCAGCGCATCTACGGCACCGCCTTCGAGAGCGAGGAAGCTCTTGAGGACCACCTAGCCCGGCTGGAGGAGGCGGAGAAGAGGGATCATCGGCGCTTGGGACGCCAACTCGGCCTCTTCAGCATCCACGAGGAGGTCGGCCCCGGCCTGATTATCTGGCACCCCAAGGGCGCGGTGATTCGCTCCATTGCCGAAGACTACTGGCGCAAGCTGCACCGCGAGCGCGGCTACGACTTGGTCTATTCGCCTCATCTGGGAAGGTCCAATCTGTGGGAGACCAGCGGGCACCTCGACTTCTACCGTGACTCCATGTATCCGTCCATGGATGTGGAGGGCCAAGAGTACTTCCTCAAGCCCATGAACTGCCCCTTCCACATCATGGTCTACAAGTCGTCCCTGCGCAGCTACCGTAATCTGCCCCTGCGCTTGGGCGAGCTTGGCACCGTCTATCGTTACGAGCGCAGTGGCACCCTGCACGGCACCATGCGCGTGCGGGGCTTCACCCAAGACGACGCCCACATCTTCTGCCGCCCCGATCAGGTGGAAGACGAGGTGCTGGGCGTGCTCGACCTCACCTTCGACCTCGTCGGTGCCTTCGGATTCAACGACTACGTGATTTCCCTCTCCACCCGCCCCGAAAAGAGCGTAGGCGACCCGGAGATGTGGGACCACGCCACCGAATCCCTGCGCCGTGCCTTGGACTCCCGCGGCCTGCGCTACGAACTGGACGAGGGCGGTGGAGCCTTCTACGGCCCCAAGATCGACCTGAAAATCAAGGATGCCATCGGCCGTGAGTGGCAGTGCACCACGGTGCAGTTCGACTTCAACCTCCCCCAGCGGTTCGACCTCAATTTCCAAGGCTCCGACGGAGGCCAGCACCGCCCATACATGGTGCACCGCGCCATCCTAGGCTCCATCGAGCGCTTCGTCGGCATACTCACCGAGCACTACGGCGGTGCCTTCCCCGCATGGCTCGCCCCAGTGCAGGCAGTCCTCATCCCCATCGCCGACCGCCACATCGACTATGCCGACCAAGTTGCCAAGCAACTCCGCGACGCCAACTACCGCGTGGAAGTCGACTCCCGCGGCGAGCGCATGAACCTCAAAATCCGCGACGCCCAGACCCAAAAAATCCCCTACATGCTAGTAGTAGGCGACAAGGAAACCGAGCAAGAGGCCGTAGCCGTCCGCACCCGCACCGGCGAAAACCTAGGCGCCATCCCAGTAGCCGACTTCATCGACCGCCTAGCAGAGGACGTAGCGTCCGGCCAATAGAACAAATACCTAACTCGGGTTCTATGCTCAGCGAGCGGCCGTCCCCGTCATTCCCGCGGAGGCGGGAATCCACGGCCCGGACCGTTAGGGCAAGCCAGTGCCTGGAAAGCGTCCGCAGTCTTCATACCCACACATGACCTCAAGGGCCATCGGTCAAACCGGTGAAATCCCGCATCTAGTAATCACCAAGCCGCGAGAGCAATCACATCGCAGTTTCCACGATGCGTAATTTGCCTTGATAATTTACGGTGGGTCAGCAATACCTTCTGTAGGGATAAGAAAGGGAATTATATACGTGTGTACTTGGCATAGTTACAAGCTAGGTTCGCAGACGCTTGGAATTTGAATATATCTCACGTATAGTTTGAGTGCTCAAAGACGGTGGTGCAATGGCCAGATTCTATCGCTGGTTGGTAGGCCGTGACTACTGGCTAGTCTATTTCGTGGTTTATGTTGGCGTGATGATAGGACTGGCGATATGGCGTAGACCAGATACTCTTTCGAGGTGGTCAGATGTAGTCACAGTGTCCATCGGCATAGCGTCTGGTGTTGCTATTGTACTGGAGGTACTCGGAATGTTATTGATAAAACCAGCCGTAGAGAGATTGCTGAAGCAAGGCGAGAAACAGGAACGAGACCGATGGGTAAATTGGTATCGTGAGGCCGAGGCGGCCCGCAAGGAGGGAAAGCCTGTGCCGCCGCCGCCTGCTGAATAGATCAAGCCCTCACTTTTGAAGCCCGGAGTCTCACGCTCCGGGCTTTTTCTATTTTTAGCCACTCGGAGACGGATCGTGTGATCCGGGACCGGGAGGATCCGCTGTCTGAGGTTGATATGTTGGCATCAGTTGCTCTCCGTCAGAAGATAAACGAGATGAGAGCGTCTCTGGAGTTGCCATTGATCTAACCTCCTTTAGGGGACGCATGTATATAATTCCTAAAAGAAAAAGGGGCGCATTACGCGCCCCTTCATTCGTTCCGGGATGTGTGGAGCGAACTTAGTCGCTCGAATGACCCTTCCGCGGGGGCGCGGGCGTCAACTCGTACAGCTGCGTCCTCGCCTGTATCTGCTCGTCCCAGCCGCGGTGACGGAGGTCGATCATCACGCCCTGCGGGCCCTTGTACTTGCGGTTGGCCGGGGTGCTGCCGGGGCACTCGGTGGAGCCAGCCTCCTCGATGGTCTGCACCGACTCTTCCAAGTCCTCCACATAGAAGCCGATGTGGTGGAAGCCGATGGTGGTGGAAGGCCCCTCGCCTAGGTTGGGGGTGTCGTCACAGCCGTACTTCAGGATGGCGAAGTAGATGTAGCCGTCGCTGAGCCACACGCCCTCCTCACCGGTGTCCTTGGGTCGGCGGTGCAACTCCTGCAGCCCGAACACGTTCTTATAGAACTCGGCTGTTGCTACCGGGTCATCCGTCGACAGCGCAATATGCTTGATTCGAGCCATATCTCTCTCCTTCAGAATATCTGCAGACTACGCGGCGCGCTAACGCGCACCCGTTGAGTTAACTTGCGCCATTGTAGGCCAACCTTGCTTTCCCGACAATGCCTCTGCTCAACGGGTGCCTCCGTGCCCCCTGACATCTCCCAATTGACCACCCCGCCCTCCTCCCGTAGACTTGAATCGGCTGGGGACTGACCCCTTCAAGGTCATCCCAGCTTCTTTTATACTCACCCACCGGAGAGGAGCACCGTGGCAGAGGCGCCGGCCCATCACAGGCCCCGACATGCTCTTCCCCGGCTACCTTCCCCGCGAAGAAACTCGACACTGTAGTGCTGCATTAACAGATACGGTCCAGCTACGTATGAAAGAGAACGATTCGACAGATTCTACACTCGCCAGATACAAAAAAATCATTTCCAAATACGATAGGTGTCGAGTTCGGATAGACTGATTCAACACTTATTGGGCTACCCCGGCTGCGCCGATACGACACCAATATCGCATCCGTCGCTGACCTACTGGAACATCTGAACTCCAAAGGAGGTGCCCCATGCCACGCTTGGAAGGCAAGGTAGCCCTTATCAGCGGCGGAGCGCGCGGACAGGGCGCCTGTGAGGGCAGGCTTTTCGCCCAAGAGGGGGCCAAGGTGGTCCTGACGGACATTCTTGACGAGGAGGGCGAAGCCGTGGCCGCCGAGATTCGGCAGCAGGGAGGGGACGCCATCTACGTCCGTTTGGACGTCACCGAAGAACAGCAGTGGCAGGACGTGATTCAGGCCACCGTCGACCGCTACGGCAAGCTAGACATCTTAGTCAACAACGCTGGCATCTTCCCCATGGTCCGGGTGGAGGACACTAGCGTGGAGCTTTGGGAGCAGGTTATGGACATCAACGTCACCGGCGTCTTCCTCGGCACCAAGCATGCCATTCCCGTCATGCGCGCCGCCGGGGGAGGCTCCATCATCAACATCTCGTCTGTCGCCGGCCTCGTCGGTGGCTCCCGCGCTGCCGCCTACAGCGCCTCTAAGGGCGCGGTGCGCATCCTCACCAAGGGCACCGCCGTCCAGTGCGCCGCCGACGGCATTCGCGCCAACTCCGTCCACCCGGGCATCATCGTCACCCAGATGACGGAGGAGCTCCTCTCGGATGAGAGCACACGCGAACAGCGACTCACCAGCACCCCCATAGGCCGCTTTGGCACCGTCGACGACGTGGCCTACGGCGTCCTCTTCCTAGCCTCCGACGAGTCCTCCTACGTTACCGGCAGCGAACTCGTCATCGATGGCGGCTCCACCGCCCAGTAGCCACCTTACAGCGGACTACACTAAGTCCAGCACTGAGGCGGGGAACAACTCCTCCAAGTCCACCGACTTGGAGATAACCTTCTGGTCGACGTTGAACTGGATGAAGGACTCCAAACTCTTGCGGTTGGGTGTGACGCCGTAGAGGAGGGGGTCGGGGCCGATAACCTGCTGCATCTGCGATAGCGATTCGTCTTGGCTATTCTGCGGGCCGTTGGCGGCCAGCCCGTTGAGGTACTGGTCCTTGGCCGACTTGAACAGCCGGAACAACTCCTCCGGCAGCCAAGGATTTGCCTCCAGCAGCTCGTCCTTCACCACGACATGGTGACTGATGGGGTAGATGCCAGTCTCCCGATAGAAGGCAGCTCCCGTATCGAACGCATTGGGGATCAGAGGCTGGATATCCGGCGAATCCACGGGTCCTGGTCCAATGGCAGCGTCGATCTCCCCCGAAAGCAGCATCGCCCCCAAGTCAGCGCCCGGAGGCGCCGGCACCACGTTGGATGGCGCGACATACTCTGCCACATGCTCGTCGCCCGACAGCACCCACGTCACCTCGTTCAGGTCCACACCGTATGCCGACTGCAGGATGCCCCGCACCCAGACTCCCGGCGTCACGGTGTAGCCCCGCACTCCCACCCTGCGTCCCGCCAAGTCTCCCGGCCCTTGGATGCCCGAGTTCACGTTGTAGACAATCTGCCCATGCTCGAAGCGTCGCAACACGAAAATGGGCAGAGCAGTGATGGGCTTCCCATGGTCGCGAGCGCACAGGTAGGTGGACAGGGCCATCTCCGACACGTCATAGTCCAGAGTCCGAACCATACGGCGAAAGGCCGTGGTAATGGGCGACACCTCCACATGGTCTATGTCGACCCTGTCGGAGCTCAGTTCGCCATCAATCAATGACTTGGTATGCCCATAGCTGACTAAGGCAGTCTTCAGACTAAGCGACATCACGGCCCTCCCTTGCAGGCATGTAAATACTCTCGGTTCATCGTGACCCAACCATCATCCAAGTGCCCAACCCGTGGGCGATAACCGCACCAGCGTCGTCGGTCACTGTCACGTCGCCAACGGCGAGAGTGCTGCCCTTGCGGATGACTCTCCCTTCGGCGATCAACGCGCCCTTCTCAACAGGAGCCATGAAGTTAATCTTGAGTTCAACGGTGACGATGCGCTGCCCTTCTGGAAGAAGAGTGAAGAGAGCCCGTGTGATGGCGGTATCGGCGAGTGCCATCACGATACCGCCTTGGATTCTCCCCGACTTCGTGGGGATATGCCTAGGATGAATGGGCATCCGTAGCCGGGCCCAACCCGGCCCGGAATCCAAACGCTCCGCGCCCAGCAGCTCGTCGAACGAGCCGATCTGATCAGCGGCGCTGGAGTCTGCTCCCACGAAGCCTTGCTCCCCGTCACCCATCAAGACTGCCGTCGCCGCTCCAGTTCGCCTTCGAGTTCTCGAATGCGGTCTCGCGCATTGCGCAGAGCCTCCCTATCTTTGTTGGACAATCTCTCGATGTTCCCGTAGAGGAATTCAGCGTTGCGACGCGCAGCCTGCTCGGCCTTGAGCCGCAGTTCAGCGTGGTTGGCGCGCGCCTCGGCGGCCTGACGGGCAGTCAACTCGGCAGCGGTTTGGGCTTCGGTGTTAGCCGGCTCGTCCTTGGCGGCTATAGCGGCTCGACGGGCGGACAGCTCAGCCTCGGCCCAGGCTTCCGCTGATTTAGCACGAGCCTGCATCTCGAAGAACTCTTCGGGCTGCGGGGGGTCTGAGAGCCGTTCAAACCAGGGGATTTCTTCCGGCGCGTCAGCAGCAGGGTTTATGCTCATGTCGGACCTCGGATGCTCGATGGGGCGCGCTCCCCTCGATGCCGCGGGCGTGCGGGCATTATACGCCATGGGGCTCTGGAGTTTCCTGTTGAGGGCGGGGCAGAGATGGGATAGGCTAGGCCACACGCCCAGTTAGGAGTGTTAGCCATGGCTATTGCAACCAAGAGGCCGGGGCCACGCCTGAGCAAGGCCGAATACGGGTCCGATGTCATCGTGGACGTGCTGCGGGACTTGGAAATCGACTATGTGTCGCTGAATCCTGGGGCCACCTTCCGAGGCCTGCACGATTCGATGGTCAACTATGGGGGGAACACCCAGCCTGAAACCATCCTGTGTACCCACGAGGGCATCGCCACCTCCATTGCGCACGGTTATGGGCGAGCTGCGGGCAAGATAATGGCCGCCGCGGTCCACAACATCGTGGGTCTGCTTCACGCCACCAACGCCATGTTCAACGCTTGGCAGGATCGCGCTGGGATGCTGGTGCTGGGTGGCACCGGCCCCATGGCCGTGGAGCAGAGGCGTCCTTGGATCGACTGGATTCACACCGCCTTGGTGCAGGGTGACGCGGTGCGGGGCTTCGTGAAGTGGGACGACCAGCCTGCCAGCGTAGCAAGCTTCCCCGAATCCCTCCTGCGCGCCCACCAGTTGGCCAGCATGAACCCACAAGGGCCGGTGTACGTCTGCTTCGACGCCGCCCTGCAGGAACAGAAGCTCGACGAGCCGTTCCTGCTGCCCGATGCGTCGCGCTTCGACATGCCCAGCAGGGTACAGGCCGACCCCCAAGCCTTGGAGCGCGCTGCTGACCTGCTAATGGGAGCGGAACGGCCCGTGGTGGTGGCCGACTACCTCGGCAAGTCGACTGAGGCTGTAGCAGGCCTACTCCGATTGGCGGAGACTCTGTCGTTGCCAGTGGTGGACATGGGCGACCTGTTCAGCTTCCCCAGCCAGCACTCGCTGAACCTGAGCGGCGCGGCCAGCCGCCTCATCTCTCACGCTGATGTAATTCTGTGTCTCGATGTGTTCGACTTGCAGCAGGCCCTCACCACCACGGACCGCGTGAGGCGCATAGCTACCGACATGGCGGGTGAGAACGCGCAAATCATCGACGTCTCATTGCGGCAGTACATCGTGCGCAGTTGGGCCGACGACTATGGCCGCCTCTACCCAGTTGACGTGCCCATCGCCGCTGATACTGCGTTAGCCGTGCCTGCCCTAGCCGACATATGCCAGAGGAAGCTGGCGGAGCAGCCGGGCATGGCCCAGACTCTCGAGGAGCGTAGCAGGCGGCTGCGGGCCGAGCATGAGGAGCTGGCGCGGGAGACCGAGTCGGCGGTCGCAAGTGCCGCTAGTGACTCGCCCATCGCCTTGCCAGCCTTGGCCCAGCAGGTAAAGGAGGTAGTGCAAGGCCACGATTGGGTGCTGACGGACAACGACCTGCGCGGGTGGGCGCGACGGATCTGGGACATACGAGAGCCCTATCAGTACCACTCAGCGCGTGGAGGCTTGGGCAATGGCATTGGGAGGTCTTTAGGAGTTGCCTTGGCCAACCGGGGTACAGGCCGGCTATGTGTCGACTTTCAAGCCGATGGCGACTACCTGTTCAACCCAGCGGCCTTGTGGACGGCGGTCCACCACCGGATACCGTTGCTGGTGGTGATGTACAACAACCGCTCCTACTACAATGACGAGGAGCACCAAGCGGACATCGCTAGGTCGCGGGGGCGGTCCGTAGAGAACCGTGTGGTCGGCATACGCATCGAGGGTCCGCCTGTGGACTTCGCCACCATGGCCCGCTCCTGTGGCGTCTACGCCGAAGGCCCCATCGAGCAGCCCGACCTCCTGATGCCCGCCCTGCAACGCGCCCTGAAGGTGGTAACGGAAGAAGGACGCCCCGCTCTGCTGGATGTGATTACGAAGAACCGCTAGAACGCCGCCTCAAGCTAGAACACTGCCTTAAGACTGAGGCAGGTCGTAGCTCGACATAAGCCGGTCAACCATGTCGCCTACGTTGTCCCAGTCGTAGGTGCGGTACGCGTGACCCCGCGTGCTGATGGAGTTCCCGCCGTAGAACATCTCGTACTGTTCATGACGTGAGCCGAACTCGGAGCCGATGGCATCCCACGCCAGCTTGAACAGCTTCACCCGCTCCGTGGAGTCGGCTACAGGTGACTTCTGGGTGAGTTCTATGTAGGGTGCGATTTCAGGGTTCAGGAAGTCGGACACGGAAGAAGGGGTCATTATCATGCCCCCGCCGGCCAAGTCGCGGATGGTGTGGACTATCTTCGGGTATATCTGCTGGGACAGCACCTGCGCTGAGTATAGAAGCCGGGTGTCGGGCACGAAGTAAGGGCCGTACTGCCGTCCCGCCGCCTCCATCCCCTTGACCAGTCCCTCAATCATGCTGGTCTCGGCTGCCAGCTGACCTAGGGTCGTCACCACTGGCGGGATGGATATGATGCCGTTGGTCTCGGCGATCCTCCGAGCCAAACCAAGCAGGAAGCGCAGCTTCACCATGAAGCGCACTTGGGCTTGGTAGTTCTGGAACACATGGGTGGGCGCGGTATGCCACTGGGCTTGGCACATTGGTACGTCGCGGTAGACGAACACCCTCTCCCACGACACCTTCACCTCGTCGAAGTAAATCACGGCGTCGTTCTCGTCGAACTGGCTCGAGAGTGGGTTGTCGAACTGCGAGACTGCTGTCGACTCGTAGGACTTCCGCGACAGAATCTTGACACCCTTGGCCCCCAAGGGGACGGCGGCGGTGAAGGCGTACTTCTCCTCCCCCGGCCGCAACGGCGCCATGGTTGTCACCAGCACCTCGTTGGCCATGACCGACCCAGTGCCCAGCATCTTGGCGCCCTTGATGGTGATACCTTGACTGTCCTCATCGCAGATGCCAGCTACAAGGTATTCGTCATCTTGCTCCGAGGCTGGTTTCGAACGATTAGCTTGTGGGTTGACGATAACGTAAGTGACGTACAGGTCATTATCGCGGGTATAGGCAAAGTAGTCCTCGAGGGCCCGTGCCCGCTCCTCACCGTGCTGCCGGAACACGTCGATCCCCATAATCATGCCGGACAAACACGAGGCCACATGGTCCGGGGAACGTCCGAAAAAGCCGTAGCTCCCCTCCGCCCAAGCAACGAGGGTAAGACGGCGCTTCACCAACTCCTCGTATGACGTGGGAAGCTGCCAGCAACGGCCTACCGGCTCACCGGTATCGGGCGATGGGAAGGTCATCAGCTCCCGGTTCTCCGGCGCTGCCTGAAAGTCATACAAGCGGGCCACGGACCGCACCGCATTCCGGTAGCCCGGATGGGTGCTGGGGTCCTGCACTAGCGCACCATCAAGGTAGATGGTGCGCCCATCGCGCAGACTCTCGATATACTCGGCGCCAGTCCTAGTCATGCTCTAATTATCCTCACTCGCAATCTCCGGCGCCCGGCGGTGAAGTATGCCAATTCGTCTTTCGTCGAACGAGCTGCTCCCCATCTGGCTCATCAATGTCGGGAAGCCTTGGATCGAACGCCTTCTTGAGGGCCAAGAGCCGCTCCACCATCCACTCGCGGATGTCTTGAAGTATGTCCTCATCATCGTCGACGGAGCCGCCCCTGGAGGTTGCTATTCGAGGAGCTTGATATTGGTCTCTCCTCTCCCAGCTCAACTCGCCGACTTCGGCCTCTATCTCGTCCCGATTCTGTTCTAGGCTATCAAACCGATAATGGTTAGTGCTTTTGTCCCCACCGTCTATCCAGACCCCAACGCTGGCCGTTCGTTGCCGCTGCAAATGCGCATAATATTGAGCGCATCGAGAGCTTGCCGCAAACCCGTATCCGGATTGTCCCCGGGCCTTCACATTATTGGTGAAGCCATGTTCCTCTCTCAGGACATCAAGCAGGGGCTGAAAGAATTTGCGATACTTTTCGTCCTTGCCAGAAGACTCTCCTTCACGCCGACTGCGAGCGTCTTGCTTGACCTGTTTTCCCCACTCATTGGGAGCGGCCGTCACTCTGAAATTTAGCGCAGGTGGAGAATCGGCGATACGCCACACTTCCACTACGACCCCGAAGAACTCAATTCCATCATCGGTTCGGCGGTTCAACAGGTCCAGAGCCGCCCGATGTTCATCTCTGAACTCTCTTGCGATCCAGACTACCACGCCGGCATCATAACCCGCAGCGTATGTGAGCAACTGGCCCAAGTGCCGGTGATCAGTCTCCTCCAACTGGTTCTCGACGATAACTGGGCGGTCTCGACCAACTTCTCGTGCCAAGATATCCAGCGAGAAGCCGCCAACCGGAGCCTCCTCGGATTGCAACTCCAAATCTAGCCCGAGAGCCTCGCCAAGCTCGTCGATGTGGGAGGCAAGCCAAGGAGTGAAGTCTTGCGCCTCGTTCGGCCAGACGCTCCGCGGATCGACCCGTTCGATTCGCGCTAGGTATTGCGCTGTCGTCAATCACTCACCTTCGGCTCTTGGCGGCGTTGCCTCATCGCCCTGTTTCTGGCAGCCTCTGCCTCCGCTACGAAGGTGACGCCATGCTTCGAGAACCCGAAGGGGTAGAAGAACCTGTACTCCTCCGTGTCGCAGTTCCGCACCGCGTTCCGGAGGGCCTCTTTCTCCGAGATTCTGCCTGAGGTCATTGCAGCTTTGTATTCTTCCATGCGCAGCGTGCAATCGGGACAAAGGGTAATCTTAGGCTCCAGTGTCTGGGCCATTTTTTGACGTCCTCCCGTGTCCGTGCATCGGCGCTACATATGCTGGCGTGGCGTAGATGCTCTCTCTAAATACTATACAACCGGCACGGGTTGTCCGATAGCATTTTCTCAATGACGCGGCTCGGGACGTCCTCGCGGGCTCGCATGTTGTCGAAGACGTCGGGTTGGCCGGAGGGGTCGCCGCCCTTGCCTCGCCCGCCGTGGTGACCCCAATCGGACCCGACCACGATGTTGTCCTCTCCGGTGAAGTTGACGAGGTAGGGCAGGTCCTCCCACTCCTCGTAGGTGGTGTACAGTCGGTAGTCTTGGAACAGCTTGGGGCCCCATTCCTCAGGGGCGCCTCCGAAGACGGAGCGCAGGGCGTGGAGGACGTAGGGCACCCAGGAGGCCCCGGCCTCGATGAAAGCGATACGGAGATCGGGATACATCTCAGGTATCTTGTTGGCTACGAGGTTACGGAATGCCATCAAGGGCAGCGTCCGCGTGTGGGGGAAGGTGTGGCTGCGCGTGACGTCGAACACAGCGGTGAAGGCGGGGCATCCCGCTCCGGTATGGACGCACACGGGCATGTCCAGCTTGGCTGCCTCTTGGTACACCGGGAAGAAGTAGGGGTCGTCCAAGGTGCGGTCGCGCTCGATGCCACGGAAGAAGAGGCCCACGGCCCCATTCTCCTTGCCGAAGTTCGCCTCCTCAATGGATGCGTCCACCGACCGTAGCGGTGGCACTACCTGCCAGCGCAGGCGCCCATTGGCGCGACGGCACGTCTCGGCCATAAAGCGATTGTAGGCGCGGCACAAGGCGATTTCCAAATCCACATCGTCGGTGACGTAGGCTAGGAAGATGGTCGGGTAGATCACCTGTACGTCGGTCTTCATCTGGTCCATGGCGTCCAGCCGACCAGGGATGTCTAGCAGCTCCCTGGCGCGGACATCAGGCATGCGTTCGATGTCGCCGGGCTCTGTGGGAGTGCCCAGCAGGAATCCACCCTTGCCCGCCGACTTGGGGAAAATGTTGCCGTCGATCATCCAGAACCGGGACTTCTTGTAGATGGTGTCCGACTCGGCTGACACCACAATCGGGCGTCGCAGGTACCACTCCTTATCCAAGTAATTCCAAAGCTCTGGTGGTTCGAAGATATGAGTGTCAGCGTCAATCACGCCCGGCATGATGACCTCCTATCGGTGTTGGGTCTTACTGGTGGTAAGCAGTGGGCAAGCTTCCACGGCGATGATGCTGGTGCGAAGGTGCTTGCGTGGAAGTAGTCTGACGATTGCATCAATGGACTCTGCTGAATCATCGACTTCGTTCGCTAGCGACCCTTAAAACCCCTGCGCCATAAAATCAATCGCTGCCCGGTTGGGGCTGGAGACTAGGGGGATGGTGGCCCCGGCGTCGAGGTACTCGGCGATGCGGGCGCGGACTTCGTCGGGGTCGCCACAGCAGACGAGGCTGTCGACCAGTTCGTCGGAGACTAGGTTGCCACCTTCGACGCACTGCTGGAACGTGGCGGGCCACGGGATGGTGGCGCGGAGCCGGTCCGAGAGTTCGTGGTCGGCCCCGGAAGGGCCTTCGATGTGGGGTTGCTGGGCTAGATACTGGGCCAGACGGGGCTTGATGGCCTGTAGGGCCGCCTTCTTGTTGCGGGTCATGCGCACCAGCAGCAGCTTCACTCGCTCGATGTCGTCCAGCGAGCGTCCGGCTGCCTCCGCCCCAGCCGATATCTCGGCGACGCCACGGCGCACCGCGTTGACGGTTTGATAGTTGTTCAGCACCACGCCATCTGCAAGGCGTCCCGCGAGGCGCAACATCCTAGGGCCGACCCCGCCGATGTAAATCTTCACGTCGTGGGGCTCAAGCTCGCCGTGGTCTAGGTAGAGGTTGTCCATGTGGACGAACTCGCCCTCGTAGGTGACAGGTCCTTCCATGGAGAGCAGCATTCGCACCGATTCAATCATCTCCCGCATCATCCGCAGAGGCTTCTCGCGCCGGACTCCTGTACGGGAAGCCAGCGGCTCCCACCATGCGCCCAATCCTAGGATGACGCGGCCGGGGGCCAGCAGGTCTAGGGTGGCGAAGCTCTGGGCTACCAAGGCGGGGTTGCGGGTCCAGATGGGGATGATGCCGGAGCCGACGCGGATGCGGTCCGTGACCGAGGCGTAAGCGGCTAGGGGGCCGATGGCGTCGGTCGACAAGCGAGTCTCAATGACCCACAGAGAGTCGACGCCCCGCGAGTCGGCATAGCGGGCGAGGTCTAGGTTCTCACGTACAGCGTTGCCGGGCAGCACTATGCCAAAGCGCTTTGGTGTGAAATCCGAGTCTTCCATCAGGATTGTCAGCCTTGCATCCAGTCTCGGGCTGGGTCGAAGTCTTTGAGGGCTGGGATGACCTCTGTGCCGAAGAGGTTAATTGAGCGCATCAGGTCTTCTTCAGGCAATGCCCCGATGTTGAGCTCGGCACCCAGCACGTTGAAGAGGCCTTCCTTGGCGGCCTTCTTGATTTTCTGGGCGACCGTGTCGGGCGAACCGACGAATATCAGGTCCTTGTCCAGCAGGTACTCCATGTTCTGCAGGTTCAGACGCGTCTCAGCCCTCTCGATCTCTCCACGGTTCCTGAAGCGCTCCGCCAACTCGTACCGGTGATCTTCTTCCCAGTCGTAGATGGAGTACATGCTGTGGACCATGTGAGGAGTAGCCTTGGCGATGGCCTCCTCGTCGGTCTTGTCCACATATACGAAGGCTAGGTAGATGATGTTGGGCGAGTATTGGTGGTCCGCCGCCTTCCAGCTCTCCAAGTAGCTGGTGAGCTTTTGCGCCGACTCTTGGCGGGGGCGGTCGAAGAGGTAGCCGGTATGCACACCCTCGGCTGCCAGAATGGGCATGCGGTCTTGGTCAATGGACATGAGCCAGATGGGAGGGTGAGGCAACTGCAACGGCTCTGCCGCCATGTGCACCTGCTCATAGCTATGGAACTGGCCATGAAAATCGAAGGGCTTGGGGCTGAGGAAGGCTTTCTTCAGCAGGTGCATGGTTTCCATGGCCCGGTCGGCCCGGGTGTCCCAATCGGCTTGGTAGACCCTGAATTCCTCGGGAGTGACCCCTGCCGTGAGGCCGATTTCAAAGCGGCCATGGGTCACGTTATCGAGGACGATTGCTTCTTCGACGATGCGCATGGGGTCGTACAGTGCCGTGGTGTAGCCCATTGGGCCAAGGTGGATCCGCTCGGTGCGGGCTCCGGCCGCAGCGCAGTAGGCGGCCGCTTGGGGACGGAGCCGCTCGAAGTGGTGGACGGACGTGAAGCCGTAGTCGAACCCCACTTGGTCGCAGAGGGCCAACTCGCGCCAGAGCTGGTCGTACCGCTCAGATGTCGTTTCCCCCTTGCGGGGAAAGACTTGGCAGAAATGGGCGAATTTCATCGTGCTGCCCTCGTGCCTTCCGTCAGGTTCAGTCCGGTCAGATGGCGCTCCATCAGCTGTTCATCCAGTCGGCGACTTTCTCTGCGATCATCAAGGTGGAGGCGTGGGTGTTGGCCCGCACCACGTCGGGCATGACCGAAGCGTCGATGACGCGAATCCCCTGCAGGCCGTGCACGCGGCAATACTGGTCCACCACTGCCATCGGGTCGGATGCCGGGCCCATCTTGCATGTGCCCGAGGAGTGGTGCTGGGTCTGCACATTGGCTAGGAGCCAAGCATCCAACGTCGCATCGGACTCCAAGTCGGCGTCGGTTGGGTTGAGCCGCTCCTCCAGCAGTGCCTGCAGGGCAGGTTGCTCGGTGATTTCGATGCACTGGCGAAGGGCTTGACGCATGCGGGCGCGGTCGCCTGCGTCGGTGAGATAGCGATAGTCGAGGATGGGCTGCACTTTGGGGTCGCTAGAGGCAAGGCGCAACACACCTGCGGTGACAGCGTTCTGCAGGCTTACACCGAAGCCCATTATTGGCCCATCGCCGCGGACGCGGACAGTGGCCGGTACGGAGCCACTGCTGATGTGTATGGGGCTGAGCTGCATGTCGTTGGGTGTGGACGAACCCTCGGTGGTGTATCGCAACCCCACTTGAATAGAGGGAACGTGCGCCTCCTCTGGGTACGGCTGCTTGGGGCGGTAGGCCACCATAGTGTTGGGGTGATCGCGGAGATTCTCGCCCACTCCGGGCAGTTCATGCACCACGGAGATACCCACTGAGCGTAGGTGCTCTGCTGGCCCCACACCTGAAAGCATCAGCATCTGGGGAGAGCCTATGGCGCCCCCGCTGAGGACCACCTCATCGGCGTCGATGGTGAAGACCTCGCCACCGCTTTCAGCCTCCACGCCACAGGCGCGAGTGCCATCGAACAGTACCCGGCGCACGGCGACGTTGCCGCGGATGGTCAGGTTCAGCCGGTGTCTCGACTGGTCGAGGTAGGCGATGGCGGCGTTCACCCTTATGCCCCGCTGGTTGTTCAAGGCCCGCATGCCGACGCCGGTGGACTCGGGATGATTGCAGTCGGGGTCGTGGCGGAACCCCAAGCCGAGGCTGGACTCGACGAAGGCCGCCGCGATGGGCATTAGCTCTTCGGGCTTGCAGCGTCGTATGGGTATGGGGCCTTCGGTGCCGTGGAAGTCGTCGTGGAAGTCCTCGTCGGTCTCCAGCTTGCGGAAGTAGGGGAGGCACTTGGTGAACTCCCACTCGTCGTTGCCCATGGCGGCCCAGCCGTCAAAGTCTTGGGGGATGCCACGGAACATAACTTGGCCGTTGACGGCTGAGGAGCCACCCATCGCCTTGCCACGAGGCAGCGGGAAGGGTTCCTGCTGCGGCGTAGCAGTTGCGGTGTAGTTCCAAGTATGCGGGCCGTGGTAGGAAGCCTTGAACAGGTTGTTCCCGTCCTTCAGGTCGTCGGGGAGGTGCTCGAAGTCGGGATAATCAGGCCCCGCCTCCAGCAGCAGGACTGACCTGTCGGAGTCCTGAGCTAGGCGATGGGCCAACACACATCCGGCAGAGCCGCCACCGACGATAATCAAGTCGTATTTCATCACCCCTCCGTGAACGGGTTAGTAGGTAGAACCTATAGGCCCTTATTGAACTCCCGCAATATGCCGAACTCTGTTTGGAAGCCTTGAATCATGGCGCGTCGCTCCGAGCCATGCAGGATGAATCGGGCGCCTTGGCTCATGAAGTAGGTGCTCAGGTCGGGGGTCTGATGGTGCACCAGCGTCGCCACCCCATGTGCCTCGGCTGTATCGATGATGTGCTTGACAGTGGTGCGGTATACCTCGGTGTCGTACTGGTCCGGCACCCCAAGGCTGATGCTCATGTCATTGGGGCCAACGAAGATGCCGTCGATGCCCGGCACCGACAGGATGTTTTCCAGATTGTCGACGGCGGCGCGGCTCTCGACTCCGATTATGGCCACGCTGTTCTTGTTGCGCTCCTCTAGGTAGGCGCGGGTGGCATCGCTTACGTGCTCGCCCGATGCCATCAGCCTGTCCACGGCCGCTCCCTTCAGAGGGCGCCACTTGGCGGCTCCCACCACCTCGGAGGCCTGCTCTGCGGTCTCGCAGTAGGGAGCCAGCACACCCTGAGCGCCCGCATCAATGGCCATGGTCACGTAGTGGGAGTCGGGGATGGGTATTCGTACGATGGGCACCACGCCGGAGGCGCTGAAGCTGTGCAACAGATCGCCCATATCGGCACGACCCAGAGGCGCATGCTCCGTATCCACCACTACGTAGTCCAAGCCTACGGCATCAAAGGTGGGCACCCAAGCTGGGCTGCGGGTCACGTTGAGCATGGTGCCGAACACCCGTCCGCCAGCCTTCAGGGTCGCCTTGAGCTCCGCTCCGTTCATAGCACGCCTCCCTCCTCTGGAATGGGCCGCAGTGTAGCACCGAAAGCCCAGCGGCGAAACAAGAAGCTGCTAATACGTAACCTCGGCCGTCGGCCTGTCCCTGACACCTGCCCGTTGACAGCGACACCTCCTCCCCCTTAGCGTTGATGCAGACAGAAGACTGACCCCTCACGGACGCCCCTGCCTCAGTTTTCGGTGCCCCTCTTGAACGAGGGCCCCTTACATGGACCAGAGGAATGAGCGGAAATGACAGGAAATGATAGGGAAATCAAAATTCCCCCCTGCGAGAGGCAATCTCAAGAATCCCCTCTCCCCTAGCGGGAGAGGGTTAGGGTGAGGAGGAAATTAATGCGACCAACCTCCAAGGCTGACTCAGATACGATGACCGACCAATCGGACCTCCCCCAGATACAAAAACTTTCATTCCAGCTACGACCTTGGTCGGTCCCAGCTGCAAAATCGCCCTGCTTGTCTGCCACCGCTGCCCGCATCTCAGCTGCAAACCCCGCCCAGGACCGCTCATTCCGCACCATTTGGGTACCAGAAACTGGCTTCGCCACTTGCAAACGGTCCATCGGCCCAGTTACGAATGGACCGATTTGGACCGATTTGGACCGAAATTTACGCTCTTCTGGTGCCGCCCATCTACCATCCACAAGTACATCGGGAACCGCCACCGCGAGAACGGCCGCGCCACCCTGCCTTCCCCGAGGCCTCTCAATGGGACCAGTGTGTCTCATGAAAACCCGCCATTCCGTAGCTGGCTCGGTCCCAAATGAGACAAATGAGACACATCTCAGATACAAAAAATACGTTCTCAGCTACGACCAGTGTCTCATCCCTACCCTTTCCAGATACGATTCCGCCCATGCCGTGGTACACAGTGGGACTAAAACGGGACACCATGTCTCTCCCCATAGACCGCCTCCCATGTTCATGTCCCGGCCAACCGGACCACGGCCAATCTCGGAGAATGCGAATGCGAGCTAACAAGACCAAGGCCAAGCTACAGAATGGTGAGATGGTGTTCGGGGCCGCAGTTGGCTTCGACTCCCCCGATACCGTGGAGCTGCTGGGGGCCTTGGGCTTCGACTACGTCACCTTCGACCTTGAGCATGAGGTGTTCGACGAGCGGGCCATCCTCCATGCCATCAGAGCTGCTGAGAACTACGACATCACTCCCATTCTGCGGGTGGCCAACGACCCCGACCTGATCCTGAGATTGCTGGACGCTGGGGCGCAAGGGATACACGTCCCCCAGATCAACACCGTTGAGCAGGCCAAGCGAGTGGTTGACGCCTGCCGCTTCCATCCCCAAGGCAATCGCACCTTCTATGCTGTCACACGTTCCGGGAACTACGGGATCGGCTACACCGAGGAGGAGTACGCCGAGGTCTCCAACCGTGAGACACTCGTCATACTACAGGTGGAGGAGTTGGAAGGGGTCAACAACCTAGACGACATCCTTGCCGTGCCCCACGTCGACGCCTTCCAGGTCGGCCCCAAGGACCTCTGGCAGTCCATGGGCATGCCCGATAGGAGCAAGGTGTGGGAGGTGGTCGACGACGTGATAACCCGCGCAGTTCAGGCGGGGCGGTGGGCGAGCATGTACGCGTGGATTGATACCAACATGGACGATCAGATAGCCCACTACCAGCAGCTTGGCGTAAATCTGGTCACTATCTCCGCCCGCGATCTGGTGGTGCTGGGGACCAAAGCATACTTGACGCCATGGCATCAAGCGGCTGGGCGCGTTAGGAGCTAGCGGCCACATGCCTCCCAAGTTTCCCACTGACCGTCAAGAAAAGCGCGCTGTTCTGCTGAACGCCGTAGAAGAGGTACGCGATGTGTTGGAGGCTGGTGCCGACGAGGCTGAATCCCTACGCACCCTGCCCATGTCCACGGTCAACGCCCTCTACGACTCCGGCCTCCTCTGGCTGAAGCTGCCTGCCGAGTTCGGCGGGGCCGAGGCCGACTTGGTTACCCAACTGGAAGTGCTGGAGGCCATCAGCAACATCGACACCTCCGCTGGCTGGTGCACCATGATTGGAGCCAGCGCCTGCTCCTTCCCAGGGGCCTTCCTAGGGGAAGAAGCCTTGGCCAAGGTGTACGCTGATGGTCGCCCCCCTAGGGCGGCGGGCGTGTTCATGCCTGGGGGAACAGCCACTCCTGTGGAAGGGGGGTACCGGGTGACTGGACGCTGGGCCTTCGCCAGTGGCATCCGCCATGCCCAATGGGTCTCCGCTAGCGCCAGAGTGCAACGGGATGATGCACCGGAGTCACAGATCATCTTTGCGATCATGCCTGCTTCCGACGTGACGATCCACGACAATTGGCATGTGGCGGGCTTGAGGGGAACGGGCAGCAACGATTTCTCCGTATCCGACCTGTTCGTGCCCGTAGAGTTTACGTACGATCGTGCCCACGCCAAGCCCAGAAGGGGCGGGCTGCTGTACCGGCTCCATTTCGTGGGGTACGTGTCCAATGAACATGCCGCCTTCGCCTTAGGGGCTGCCCGTCATGCGTTAGACGAGATTGTGGGGGTGGCCCAAGCCAAGGTGCGCGGCTTCGGACCGACGCCGTCGTCCATGATATCCCGTGGCGCTTTTCAGCGGGACATAGGCCAATGCGATCTGAAGCTGCGCGCCGCCCGTGCCCTGACGTACCAAGTGTTCGAGGATGCGTGGGCCGCTATGTGTCGAGACGGCGCCCTGAAGGACAGCGACTACGCCCTCATGCGCAGCGCCGCCACCTACGCCACTGAGGTCTCGTTAGAGGTGACGACCGTGGCCTTCCGCTACGGCGGGGCCAACGCCCTCTTCGAAGGACATATTCTTCAGCGCTGCTTGCGGGACATCAACGCCTCCGCCCAGCATCTGATGGTCAGCGACGCCAGTTACGAGAACCACGCGCAGTTCGTGCTAGGCCTGCCAGATGCTGACCTTTTGGCTTGAGCGTGGACGTTTCAGAGTCCGATAACGCCACCACTCCTCAAGTCCCTTCCTTGGGACGCCGTGGCCTCGAACCAGACGCGACCGCACCGGACGGTTCCGAAATACGCCTGCTGCTGGATGAGCGCCATCACGCACAAAAGGCCAGTATGGTGGAGGTCGCGCTTGCAGCGGGGCAGGTGTCGCGCCCTGTGCGTCACCGGCAGGTTGAAGAGGTGTGGTACGTGCTGGAGGGCCGTGGCCAAGTGTGGCGCTGCCCACCGGATGCCGGCACGGCATCAGTCCCAGCCGTGTCGGTCGCATCCGGCGATGCCTTGGTGATCCCCGTCGGGTGGAGCTTTCAGTTCAGCGCCGCTCATGACTCCACGCTGCGCTTCCTCTGCGTCACCATCCCGCCATGGCCTGGGGAAGAGGAGGCCGTGCCCGTGCCGGGAGGCGGTCTCGGTCCGCCGACGGTCTAGGTGTGGCGCGGCTCGCGCGCTCCCCTGCATTTAGCGCCGTATTGCTCCTCTATACGCCAGCGGGGTGCATGAGGGGCAGCAGCGTGTCGCGCCAGTCGCTGTCGTGGGGGACGGTGTCCTGCATGGCGCGTATCGCGTAGTAGGAGTCGCCCACTCCCGGTGGCGAGCCTCCGTCGCTAACCGTCTCAATGGCCTGCAGCAGCATCTGGCGGGCTACGATGATCGCCCTGTCGGCGGGGCCAAGGTGCTCTTGGCTGCGGTCGACCACAGTGCCCATGCTCTCTTGGATGGCGCGGTCTTGGGTGTTGACGCCAGCGATGCCCGTCATCGACTTGGTGCGCTGCGCACCCCGGCTGATGTTCCAGCCGTTGGAGAGGCTGGCGTGGGAGCGGAATGTGGTCTGGTCCACAGCATCAGGACCGTTGCCCAAGCCCCGCTCAAGACGTTCGTCCTCGGTGAGGGCGCGGTCCACGATGTTGTACTGCCAGTTCCACACCATGCAGGTGTCGTCGTCCATGGGCACCCATATGTGCCCTGCTACACCGTCGTTCACTGTGGGGATGCCGGTCTGGAGCTCGCGGCCAGTGGGGCGTATCTGGGTGAAGGGCATCACGAAGTGATAGCTGCGGACGAAATTGCCTTCAGGCCGGGGATAGATGCCAGCGTAGCGGTAGCCGTAGTCGGTGAGGTCCAGATCCAGCTTGGGTGCGTCTCCTCGACCGCCGGGCCCGGTGGGGCCTATGCCAGCGACGAAGTTGCGGTGGAGTATCTGGGCATGGGAGGTGTCGATGCCTCCCTCTACGCCCTGTAGCCAGTTGCAGTCCTGCACCACCTTGGAGACGGAGCGGTTGGCTGCGGGCACTTGGGTCCAGTCGAACTTGGGAGGCGGTGGCATCAACTCGCGAGGTCCGAGGTAGGCCCAGATGACGCCGCCCTCCTCAACGGTGGGGTATGACGTGATGGTGACCTTTTCGCCAAACTGGGTAGGCTCGTTCATCTGGTCGACGCAATTGCCATCGGCATCGTACTTCCAGCCATGGAAGACGCAGCGCAGGCCGCACTCCTCATTGCGTCCCAGCCATAGGGAGGCGCCCCGGTGTGGGCAGAACTCGTCCAGCAGACCCACGCGCCCGTTAGTGTCGCGGAATGCTATCAGCCTCTCGCTCAGCAGTTGCACCCTTACTGGGGTGCCATCAGGCTCGGCAACCTCCCAGTCGATGAGGGCTGGAAGCCAGTAGCGTCGCATGGTCTCCCCCATGGGCGTACCGGGCCCGGTCTTGGTTACCAGTTCATTCTCTTCAATGGAAAGCACCAGACACCTCCGCTTTGATGGGATGAATCAAGGACTCCCAGTGGATGCGTATCGTCGGCATGATATCACTCTTATCACCCTCATCCTAACCTTCCCCCGTCAAGGGTGAAGGGATTCGGTTGTCAGTCATAGCTGGGTTGCGCTTTGGCGAAGGCTACGCTGATATCGGATGCCATGGCATCGATGTCGCCGCATACTGCATAGCGCATGTAGCCGGAGAAGTGGACGCCCACCACTCCCGTCTCTTCGATCATCATAAAGTTGAAGTGCTCAGCGTTTTCGACCCTGCGACCAAACGCTTGCGTGGGCACCCGCCATAGGGTGAAGAACCCTGCAGCTGGCTCTAGAGCGAGTCGCATGCCTTGGCCCGTCAGCAGGCTGATGAGAAGCTCCAGCCGAGCGCGGTACATCTCGCGGTAGCGGGCGATGCTCTCTTGGTCTGTCTCGAAGGCAGCCACCACACCGGCAGCCATGGGGGCCACGAAGCCGGTGTCGGTCTTGCCCTTGACCACTTTGAGGTCGCCGATGAAGTCTGGAGACCCCACCATGGCCCCTATATGCCAGCCGGTGCCGTTGCCCACCAGCTTGGCGGCGGTGAAGGCCTCGGCCCAAGAGAGCTCGGGGAAATCGGGGGCGATTTCCGCGAGGGTGCAACTGTCCGGCTGGTGACTTAGCACCACGTAGGCGGCGTCGTTGAACAGGCGTATGTCGTGCTCGTTGCAATAGGCGCAAAGCTCCTCCAGCCAGCGACGGCTGGCCACCTGACCGGAGGGGTTGTGAGGGTAGTTGGTCATTATCAGGTGGGTACCGCTGGCGATATCCTCGGTAGAGAAGCGGAACTGGTTCTCTGGGTTCAGTGGCAGCGGATAGTGCTCGGCGTGGTCGTAGATTTCGCACCAGTCGGCGGGTATGGGGTAGCCTGGGTCGGTCATGGTGCCCACCACCACCTTTTGCTGAGCGCAGCCACAGGAAAGGGGGATCAACCCCAAAATCGGCTTGATGCCGGGTATGGGCAGGTAGTCCACCTCGTCGGCGTTCAGTTCGCGGTTGACGTGGGCGCGTATGAAGCGCGGGGCGAAATTAGGTACACCTGGGCTGGCATTGTATTGGTAGGCGTGCATGGCCTCTTCGTCGCTCATAACGGCTTCTGCGGCGGCCTTGCGTGCACTGAGCAGAGCTGCCCCCTTGGGCTCACCGATGGACAGGTCCGTGAGCTTGATGCCGCGGGCCTCGGCCTCGGCGCGCTTGGCGCGGATTGTCTGCAGTACGTTCTCGCCGCCTGATGGAAGCCTTGAACCTCGCATGGACCTCTGCCCTCCTTATTGGGCCGCGCTGGCGCATGAGGCTACGCTAGTTGGGGCGCAGGCCGATTGGCGCCCATTGTACCTTGCTTCCCTTAGAGAGTCAGCCAGTAAGAGAGAGTCAGCCAGTAAGGACTGGCAGTGGCGGCAGAAAAGCGTCAGCCCTCGATGGCAGTGCCTCCGCCTGACGGAGAGGTGTCCGGAAGCTGGGAGGGACGGCGCGTCCAAGTGAGCACGCGCCCTTTCAGACTGTTCCATGCTAGGACTAGGACGAAGATGGCGGCCGAAAGCAGCACCACGGACGCTCCGGAGGAGACGTCCAAGTACCAGCTTATGTAGATGCCCGCGAGACCGCAGGCGGCCCCAAGGGCGGTGGAGATGAGCACCAGCTTGCGGAAGCTGTCGGTGAGCAGGCGCGCCACGACTGGTGGAATGACCGTGGCGGCGGCGATGAGCATTACCCCCAACACTTGCATGGAGACCACTACCGTGGCTGCCAGCAGCAGGGCAAACATGGCGTCGACCCAGCCGGTGGGCACGCCGTAGAAGCGGGCCACCACCGGCTCGAAGGTGGTGAACAGGAACAGCTTGTAGGCGAAGAAGAAGACTAGCATCGTAGCCAGAGTCACCACTCCGATGGCCAGGAGGTCCCCTTCCGTGACACCGAGTATATTGCCGAACAGGGCGGCATCGAAGTCCCGGGTAAAGGTCTTGAAGCGGCTGATGAGGGCGATGCCCAACGCTAGGCTGGCAGTGGTGACGATGCCGATGGCGGCGTCGGCCCCTATGCGGGCCTTCCGGGTGGTCAGGGTGATGAGCATGGCCGAAAGGAAGCCCCAGAGGCTGGCCCCGATGAAATAGTTGAAGGACATAACGTAGGTGACCACGGCCCCGCCGAATATGGCATGGGACAGGCCGTGGCCGATGTAGGCCATGCCTCGAAGCACGACGTAGACACCGATGAGGCCGCACAAGGCGCCAACCAACGCTGTCGCGACCATGCCCCGTACGAAGAACTCGTACTCGAATGGCTCAAGCACTCTCCACCTCGCGCCTCGTTTCCGGTCGTGCGTCATGCCCCGCTTCATGCCGGTGCATGGCATCATCCGGCAGGTCGTAGCGTCCGTTGGACTCCAAGAAGTGAGGGCTCTCGGCCACCAGAGTCATGCCTTGGTAGTGAATCACGGGCATCTCGGCTCCATAGGTGCGCTGCAGAGTCTCCGGTGTAAATACCTCAGAAGGCGGACCCTCGGCGACGATGGTGTTGTTGAGGCACACCACCCAAGGGAGGTGTGCCGCCACTGCGTTGATTTCGTGGGTGGTCATAACGATTGTGATGCCCTGATGATTGAGGTCGTGCAGCAGGTGGACGATCTCGTCGCGGGTCTTGATGTCCACGCCCTTGGTGGGTTCATCCAGCAGTAGCAGGCGGGGGTTGCTTATAAGGGCCCGAGCTAGGAAGACACGCTGTTGCTCTCCGCCCGAAAGGCGTCGTATATGCCTTTTGGCCAAATGTCCGATCCCCATTCGTTTCATGGTGGTATGCGCCAGCTCTCTGTCGGCGCGCTTGAACCAAGGCAACAGCGGGGCGCTCATGGTGCGCCCCATGAGCACTGCTTCCTCGACGGTTACAGGGAAGTCCCAGTTGATGTCCTCTATCTGGGGCACGTAGCCGATGCGGCCTTTGCGCTGGTTCACGCCAGCCCCGGCTACGATCACTCGGCCTCCATAGAGGTCCACCGCACCTAGGATTGCCCGCAATAGAGTGGTCTTGCCCGACCCACTGGGGCCCAGAAGCCCGACGAACTCGCCGGGCATGACTTGCAAGTTGATATTGGAGACTACCGGGCGCCGGTCGTACCCGCAGGTCACGTTTTCAAACTCGATTATTGGGACACCGGGGCCGGGTAGGTGTGGCCTTGGATGTAGCATTCTTTACCTTATCGTTGTTGTGTGAGCGTCTGAGGTTGTTCAGCCCTGTACCTACTGTGGGTAGACAGCATTGCTCGCTCCCTCAAAAACGGGACTTGGGTCGAAGCCGTCCATAGCGGCTGCATTGCCGCCTAGGGCTGGCAGGATAATCTGGATATTCCGTTGCATCAGGCCCAGATAGCTATGGCTTGGGTCTCCTGGGGCACCCGGAAGGTCATCGTCACGCAACTCGTCGACGAAGTTAGCTCCGCCTTCCTTGGCGATTTGCTCCATGATGTCGCTGGGGAAAACCTGGGAGCCGAAGATGGCGGGCACACCCGTCTCACGGACCTGTTCTATCAGGTTGGCCACCTCACGGGCCGATGGCTGACTGAAGTCTGAAGGCTGTACCGCCCCGATGATTTCCATGCCGTACCTCTGGGCGAAGTAAGGGAAGGAGTCGTGATAGGTCAGGAGTCTGCGGTTCCCGGGGGGCACCGTTGCAACGGCTTCGGCGATGCGCCGGTCCAAGTCTTGGATGCGGGCCTCCAGCTTGGAATAGTTCTCGTTGTAGTAGCCGGAGTTGGCTTGATCCAAGGCCACCAACTGGTCCCGGACGATTTCCGCGTATTTCAAGGACAGGATGGGGTTGGTCCACAGGTGGGGGTTGGGATGGCCATCAGCTTGGGGGAAGGAGAAGTCGAACACCCATTCCTCATGTGTAATTGCTTTGTCCCCTAAAGTCAGAATTATGGCGTCAGCTCTCTTCGACGCTTCCGCCAACTGCAACGATGGCTCCTCTAGGAACAGCCCGTTGAGCACTATCAGGTCAGCTTCAGACAGCACTTTGGCCACTGAAGGAGCTGGCTCGAAGGTGTGGGAGTTCACTCCTTCCGGCACGATGCCCCGTAGCTCTATGGCGTTGCCTCCTATGTTCTCCACTAGGCTGGTGATGGGAGAGACGGTACTGACCACCTTTAACTGCATCGTTGGCTGATCCGCCGTGGTGGGTTGCGGTTGGGCGGAGCCGCTACAGCCCAGCACCGCCAAGCTGACCAGCGCAAGTAAGAACATAGCCCAAGTTAAAGGTCCCTTCGTCATAAGTAGATCGGCACGCTGCGGAGGCTCTTCAGACCTTGTCCGGTGCTGCGTCCTTTTCTCGGCAGTGGGCGCAGACGCCGCTGATGGCAAAATGCTCCAAGTCGGGTTCGAAGCCGAATTCGGACACCAGTGTGGAATGAAATTCCTCCAAGTAGTGGGGGCTGAGATTGAAAGCCCCATGGCATCGCCGGCACACCATGTGGTGGTGCTTGCCGGCAGGGTCGGTCAATTCGTAGTGCAACCTGTCGCCGATGGCCACCTCGGTGACCACCCCCAGCTTCTTCAGCAGGTGAAGGGTGCGGTAGATGGTGGCGATATCCATGTAGGGGTAGGCCTCTTTGGCGCGACGGTGAACCTCGTCCACCCCCATGTGTCCGTCGCCCTCAGCCACTGCTGCAAGGATCAGCATGCGCTGAGGAGTGAGGCGGTACCCCATCTCCCGTAAGGTCCCCAAAGCACGGTCGTGGGTCGACATGCGAGCCCATGTCTCCTGCAAGCGATTGCGATTAGTAGGTTAATGCAACTACGGCTGGTAGTCAACTGCCGCACCTACTCGGGCCCTTCAGACTATCTCCGGGCTCGACCCGGGGGCGAACGCGTAGGAAGAACATCCGATACCGAAAGGCCCCGCGGACTTAGCCCGTATATCCGTTCGCCATCCCTTGAAGCGCGATTCCGGGGTCGACGCTGGCGAGCGTACTGGCTAGTTGCGTACCAGCATGCCAGGCTGGCAGCGGCGGCAGTAACTGGTGATGCGCTGGTTTGCCGTCAGTTGGGTGATGTGCCCGCCACAGGCGGGGCAGGGCTGGCCTCCCTTGTTGTGGACCTTCAGGAAATCGCGAATCTTGTGGTGGGACTCGTCGGCCATCCTCTCCCGCAGCACCTCGGTGGCCTCCAGCACTACCTTGCGGGCACTGTGGTGAAGGCGCGCCAGTTCGTCGTCGGAGAGGCTGCGCCTCTTGCGGAAGGGTGATATGCCGCAGTCGAAGAGTATCTCATCGCTGTAGGCGTTGCCGATGCCAGCCAGCACCCTCCCGCGGCAGAGGATGCCCTTTATCTCGCCGTAGTAGGGGCGCAGCAGGGCTTTGAACTCGTCGAAAGTGAGGTCGTTCGCCAGGACATCGGGGCCTTGTTCATCAAGCTGGGGTATCTCGGGGAACTGGTCCTCCCGCGCGTAGTAGACGCGACCCATCTCCCGGTCGTCGAGGTAGCGTAGGTCGAGGTCGCCTTCTAGGTTGAGGGTCATCCTAGTACGCCTGAAAGGTTTGTCGGAGGAGGGACAGACCTGTAGCCCTCCAGTGAGCATGGGGTTGATGACCAAGTGGGTGTCGCCCGTTAGCGTGATGAATAGAAACTTGCCCTTGGGGAACACGCTCTCCAGAGTGCGTCCTGATATGTCGGCATCGAAGTCTTGGCTGGCCATGAGGCGCATCACCGTGGCCTTCTGCACCGTGGCGTGAGCGATTGCCCGACCCACGATGCGGCGGGTCAGTATCTCGGTTACCACCTTGAGATCAGGGGCTTCCGGCATGATTGCGGCGGCTCCGATTGGCGACGTCGCTGGCATCATAGGCGAAAGGCTGCTTGAAGCCAAGCGCACCAATGTTGTATCACACTTGACGGTCCCGGCCTGCGCTTTATGCTGGGGCGGAAGAGTATTGCCGGGAGGGGGACCATGCGGGCGTTGGTGCTTGGAGGTAGCCGTTTTCTGGGACCTAGGCTGGTGCAGGAACTGGTGCGGCATGGCCATGCGGTTGACGTGCTGAATCGCGGGACAACGCCCGCGGAGTTCTCTGAGGGCGTGGGGCGCTTGTATGCTGACCGGCAGGAGCCACAGCAGGTGGCCGCGGCTCTGGCAGGGCGGGAGTACGACATCGTGTACGACGTGTCGGGGCTGGCGCCGCCGGAGACGCAGACTACCATGGAGTTGCTGACTGACCGCGTGGGCCACTACATATACGTCAGCACCTCCGCGGTGTACGAAAGGCGTTGGACCGCGCCTGTCACCGAGGACTTCCCCTACAATCAGGTGGAGGGGCTGGCCTACGGGAGCAACAAGGCCGCCACTGAGCTGGTGCTTTTCAAGGCGTAC
The DNA here is from genome assembly GCA_965263155.1 of Dehalococcoidia bacterium. Taxonomy (GTDB): domain Bacteria; phylum Chloroflexota; class Dehalococcoidia; order Lucifugimonadales; family JAAXIE01; genus JAAXIE01. The sequence goes on along the minus strand of OZ253586.1, from coordinate 2,446,761 downwards.
CGTGAGTCAGTGTTTCCCGTCAGCGTCGTCCGGCCTTGGATGGTGTTCGGGCCGGGCAATTCCATACCCTCCCGCGAGCAACTGGTGTTCCTCAGGGTGCAGTTGGGGCGGCCTGTCTTCCTGCCCTACAACGGCTACATACACATCCAGTACGGCCATGTGCACGACCTAGCTCGTGCCATGGTGATGATGGCTGGGGACTCGCGGTGTATTGGGCAGGCTTACAACATAACCGGCCCGGACGCCATCACTCTGAACGGCTACCTGCAGATGATTGCCAGCTTCATGGGGCGAGATGTGCAGGTGGTCTACTTGGACTACGCCGACGTGCTGGAGGAAGCCGGGAACTACCGCGAACTGCTACCCTTCCCATGGCAGTACAGCCGCATCGCCAGCATCGACAAGGCTAGAGAGCACTTCGGTTTCTGGCCCGAATACGATTCACGGCTATGCACTGAGGACAGCCTACGTTGGTACCTAGCAGAGCTGGCGGGCAGTATGCAGTATGACTTCAGCCGCGAGGACGCTCTGCTGGTGCGCTACGGCGACAGCGTGCGGAGGGCGGTCATCACACCGGGTGGGGATATGCCGGAGGTGGTGAGGTAAGGCTGGGCTGGACGCGTTAGCCTACTGCGCCGTCCAGCCGCCGTCGATGACGAGTTCGCTGCCCGTGACGAAGGACGCCTCGTCGGATGCTAGGTAAAGGACACCCAAGGCCACCTCTTCGGGGCGGCCGTAGCGGTTCATGGGTATCTTGCTGAGCATCCGGCTGTAGTTCTCCGGGTTGGAGCGTCCGGTCTCGGTCATGGGCGTGACGATGGGGCCGGGATGCACCGAGTTCACACGAATTTTGTCCTTGGCGTACTGCATGGCGGCGTTCTTGGTGAACAGGCGCACCGCGCCCTTGGAGGCTTGGTAGTGGGGACTGCTGTGGTCGCTGCCCACGATTCCCAACTGGGATGAGATGTTGATGATGGAACCGCCTCCCGCCTGACGGAGTGCTGGGATAGCAGTCTTGGTGCCTAGGAACACGCCCTTGGCGTTCACCTCCATCACCCGGTCCCAGTCAGCAGCAGTGGTGTTCTCCACCAAGCCCGCAGCCCCGATGCCAGCGTTGTTGACCAAGATGTCCAGCTTGCCAAAGCGGGCCACGGTTGTGCTGATGGCATCAGCCCACGAGTCCTCGTTGGTAACGTCTAAGTGGAGATACAGCGCCTCGCCGCCGCGCTCGCTGATTTCGGCCTCGACTTGGCGGCCCTCAGCCTGGCGGACGTCACCGATGACGACCTTGGCCCCTTCTTGGGAGAAGAGACGGGCCTCCTCGGCCCCCATGCCCCTAGCTCCACCGCTGATGAATGCGACCTTTCCTTCAAGCCTCATGCTGCACCTCCGCTGCCTCGACGGTGGCCCCAGTGTAGCATGAACGACGCCCCGGATGAGGTTGCACTGACCACGACTGGCGCAACAACTCCGTCATACCGGCGAAAGCCGGTATCCAGGCAGGTCTCCCACCAGCAACTCTTCCCTCATCCCGACCCTTACCCCCGGTAAGCGAAACCCTTGCCTAACCCGCCTCCCATGACATTCCCCCGTTGACCCCGACCACCCTTCCCGCCTATCCTCTGATAGGGCCCAGCCCCATCTTGTCGCACTCCGCCCTGGGTCCCAATCCGGAGGGACCACGCCAAAGGGTGCGGCAGTGTTTCAGATACAAACCAGATACGATGACGCGGCAATGTTGCAGGCATTCAGCTACAAAAACGCAAAAAATCGAAATAAGTGCCGCGACCCTTGGCTGAAATCAAAGCTGGCTCGTAGCTGAGCTAAATGCAAATCCCAGTGTAATAAAATACACTAAGATTACAAATAACAACGCATTGGAAGTAAACGAGAGCTGTCAACAATTAGCACCGGAATGCCGCAAATGCGCGAGCAATGCGACATCCGAGGCCAACAATCTCGTTGCCGTGCAAAATCTTCAGCAAAGCGGAAAAGGACTTGAACGGGTACCACCTTAACTTCCGCTTTGCCCGCCACCTATCGCATCAGCCTTAGCACCAGCCAAAGCTGGATGACCCGAAATGGACTGAAATGGACCGGAAAATCAGGGGTCGGGAGAAGGACTGGACCTACCACGCGAACCCTGAACAGTTACTTGAGCAGAGGTTCCTTGGCGCTGTTGATATAATCTGGCGACTCACTCTAATGCTGTGCCCCAAGAGCCGATGGAAATGTATGCCATCCAAGCCCGCTTCGGACTGGGCGACCCTGCGTGGCTGGACCCTACGCTGGCAGCAGGCATATTCCTCTTCTCCCTGCTGTTGGCATTTCTGTTCCACAAGCTAGGGTTCCGCATCCTCCTTCGCATCGCCATCTTGACACCTTCGGACTTCGATGTGCGCCTAGTGGCCGCCCTCAGGATGCCAATGACCTTGGGAATCGTGTTGCTGGGTGGCTACCTAGCGTTGTCCCTGCCCCTGCTTGACCTGAGCGACACGCCTCAGCAGGTTGTGAACACAGTGGCCCGGGTGCTGGTCGTCATGCTGGGAGTGGCTTCGGTAAGTTCCATGGTCTCTGCGGCCTTCTCGTGGTACATGACACGAAGCATCGGCGACGCTGAGCCCAGCACAGCCGATCGGCTGATGCCCCTGTTCCGGCGCACAGCCGTTGCCTTGGTGTACGGTCTGGGCGGCCTTCTGGTGTTGGACCAACTGAACGTAAACATCAGCCCGCTGATAGCAGGCATGGGCTTGGGAGGGCTGGCAGTGGCCCTCGCCATCCAGCCTACTCTAGCCAATTTGTTTGCCGGCACCTACGTGATGACCGAGGGCGTAATCCACACCCATGACTACATCGAGTTGGAAAACGGGATCGCTGGGTATGTGGTGGACGTGGGGTGGCGGAGCACCCGCATACGCACTTGGAGCAACAACCTCGTGGTCATCCCCAACTCGCGGTTCGCCGAGACCATCATCACCAACTATCAGGAGCCGACCGCCGAAGTCAACGTGTACCTCGTCTGTGGCGTCAGCTACGACACCGACCTCGAGGTGGTGGAGCGGGTCTCCTACGAAGTGATGAAGGATGTGCTGGACACCGAACCCCAAGCTGTGAAGAAGTACGGCTGCTACTTCGGCTATGAGAACTTCGGCGAGTCCAACGTGGACTTCTGGCTCTTCCTACAGGCCAAGGACCGGCTCGGCAGCTTCATTGTGCGTTCCACCCTTATGCGGGAGTTGCACCGGCGGTTCGCGGAAGAGGGCATCGTCATTAACTACCCGGTGCGCACCCTGCAGTTCCCCGAAGGGTGGTCGCCTCAGTCTCTGCTGGAGGGCGCTGTACCCCCGCGGCCGCCGTCGGAGGCGCGTGTGAGGAGCACGGTGCGACGCCCGCGTCGTGAGCGCACGGCCACCGATGAGGTGGACCTGCCATCGGGAGACGTGGGCGGTGGGGGCGATGGGCCCGACGGTCCTGCCTGAGCCCGACTCAGGCAAGCGTAAATTGCCATAACAACGTTGGCCAGTTGTTTGACACTCAGGTTGACCGCTGGCTAAGATAGTTATGTCGTAATCCCCATTTTCTCCAGATACATCCGAGGCCGACTTACGCCCTAGGCCAACGATGGGAGGTGTTGTCAGTGAGGTTGCCGGTCAGCGTCAGCATCAACGATCAGAACCACCAAGCGGAGGTGGAACCACGCCTGCTCTTGGTGCAGTTCATCCGCCAAGTGGCCGGTCTCACCGGCACCAAGATAGGATGCGATACCAGCCAGTGCGGTTCCTGCGTGGTGCTGCTGGACGGCTGGGCAGTCAAGTCCTGCACCACTCTGGCCGTACAGGCCGACGGTTGCAAAATCACGACCATCGAAGGGCTGGCCAAGGATGGCGGCCTGCACCCGCTGCAGGAGGCTTTCTGGAACAAGCATGGCCTGCAGTGTGGCTACTGCACTCCGGGTATGATCATGTCGGCCCACGAACTCCTGCGGACCAACCCGGACCCGAGCACCGAAGAGATACGTCACGGGCTGGAAGGCAACATATGCCGTTGTACCGGCTACCAGAACATAGTGCGCGCCGTACAGGAAGCCGCCAAGACGATGGGAGGTAGGTAGGCTATGACCACCCGGATCTTCAGTTCCGGCATCCGGCGCCGGGAGGACCCACGCCTCATAAGTGGCCGGGCCACCTATACCGACGACATAACCCTACCCGGTACCGTCTACGCCGCCATCCTGCGCAGCCCCCATGCCCACGCCCGCATAAGGAGGGTGAATACCTCCCGTGCAGCGAGGGCAGAGGGAGTTGTGGCTGTCTATACCGGTGCTGACCTCGAAGGCGTCATTGGTCCCATCCCTTGCGCTTGGATGATTCCCAACTCCGACATCAAGGGCGTGGCCCACCCTGCCATCGCGCGTGATGTGGTGCGGTACGTGGGCGACGCCGTGGCCGTGGTGGTGGCTGAGAGCCGCCACCAAGCCCAGGATGCCTTGGAGCTTATCGAGGTCGACTACGAACCTTTGACACCGGTAATTGACCCCCAGCAGGCGTTGCAGGATGGCGCGCCCCAACTTCACGGAGACGCGCCCAACAACCAGGCTTTCCATTGGGTCGCCGCCGGTGGCGATGTGGAGGAGGCCTTCAGGAACCCGGAAGTGGTGGTGCGGGAGCGAATCGTCCAGCAACGGTTGATCCCCAATGCCATGGAGCCGCGCGCGGCTCTAGCACAGTGGGTGGGTGTCACTGGAGAGTTGACCCTTTGGAGCACCACCCAGAACCCCCACATCGTGCGGTTGCTGCTATCGGGGGTTGCTGGCCTGCCTGAACATAAAATCAGAGTCATAGCTCCTGAGGTAGGAGGCGGGTTCGGCAGCAAGATAGCCTTCTACGCCGACGAGGCCATCACCGTTTTTTGTGCAATGAAGTTGGGTCGGCCCGTCAAGTGGACCGAGACCCGAAGTGAGAACTACCAAGCCACCACCCATGGCCGAGACCACATTGAAGAGGTGGAGCTGGCTGCTACCACCGACGGCAAGATAACCGGCATCCGCGGCCGGGTGTACGCCGGAATGGGAGCGTACCTCTCCACGGCGGCTCCCGGCATTCCCACCATACTCCATGGGCTGATGTACTCCGGGCCTTATACGATCCCGGCAATCAGCTGCGAGGTGTTTGGCTCTTTCACCAACACCACGCCCGTGGATGCCTATCGTGGTGCGGGGCGTCCCGAAGCCACGTTCCTTCTGGAGCGGTTAGTGGACAAGCTGGCAGCCGCGGTCAGTGTGGACCCGGTGGAAGTCAGGCGTCGCAACCTGATACCGAAGTTCGAGGATGGCTACGACGTAGCCATCGGTCTGAACTATGACAGTGGCGACTACCGGGGCACCTTGGACATTGCCCTGCGAGAGGCGGGCTACTACCAAGTGCGCCAGCAGCAGACGCAGCTCCGCCAGGAAGGACGCTACCTCGGCATCGGGGTCACGACCTACGTGGAGATGTGCGGCCTCGGACCCTCCCAAGTGGCAGGGGCGGTAGGCTTCGGAGGCGGGCTTTGGGAGAGCGCCATCGTGCGTTTCCACCCCAGCGGGAAGGTCAACGTGATGATAGGCACCTCGCCTCATGGACAGGGCGAGGAGACGACTTTCGCCCAAGTGATTTCAGACGAGTTGGGAGTGCCGGTGGATGACATCGAAGTCCTCCACGGGGACACCGACAACACTCCGATGGGATGGGGTACCTACGGAAGTCGCACCACTGCCGTCTCAGGCGCGGCCGTAGCCCTTAGCGCCCGGAAGATCAAGGACAAGGCCCGGGAACTGGCGGCCCATCTGTTGGAGGCCTCTGCCGACGATATTGAGTACTCCGATGGGCGGTTCTTCGTCCGGGGGTCGCCCGACCGCGCTCGGTCGATTCAGGACATTGCGCTGATGGCCAACGTGGCTTGGAACATGCCCCAAGGCATGGAGCCTGGGCTCGAAGCCACCACCTTCTACGACCCGCCTAACTTCACCTACCCCTTTGGGGCCCATGTGGCCTTGGTGGAGGTGGACGTCAACCGTGGCACGATAGACCTGAAGCGCTACATTGCAGTGGACGATTGCGGGTTGCAGATAAACCCGATGATTGTGGAAGGCCAAGTGCATGGGGGAGTGGTGCAGGGTGTGGGCCAAGCCCTGTGGGAAGGTGCGGTGTACGACGAGAACGGCCAACTGCTCACTGGTTCGATGCTGGACTATGCCCTGCCTCGGGCCGATGTGCTGCCGGATTTGGAGGTGCACTCCACCTCCACTCCGTCACCGCACCATCCCCTTGGGGTTAAGGGTGTGGGCGAGACCGGGGCCATCGCATCCACTGTGACCGTCTACAACGCGGTCATTGACGCCCTCAAGCCGCTGGGTGTGCAGAGCATCGAGATGCCCCTCACCCCGGAGCGGGTGTGGCGCGCCATTCACCAACAAGGGTAAAGGGGAAGGCCATATGTATGCCGCGGATTTCGACTACTACGCCGCTGAGTCGGTTACCGAAGTGGTGCAGCTACTGGAGCGGCACCCCGGAGCCTCGCTGCTGGCAGGAGGCCACAGCCTCATCCCGTTGCTGAAGCTCCGCTTGAGCCGTCCCCCTGCTGTAATTGACATCGGACGTATAGGTGCATTGCGGGGCTTCCGCCGGCAGGGCGCTGAGATTCGAGTGGGGTGCCTTACCACTCACGCTGACCTTGCAGGCTCGCCCACGATGCAGGACTTCTGCCCACTGCTTTCCGAGGTTACTGGCCTCATAGGGGACCCACAGGTACGTAATCGGGGCACCATCGGGGGCAGTGTGGCCCATGCCGAACCGGCGGCCGACCTGCCCACGGCTCTGATGGCTTTGGAAGCTAGTTTCAGGGCTACCGGCCCCGGTGGTCAACGCGCCATCGCGGTGGGCGATTTCTTCCGCGGTGTTTTCGAGACTTCTCTTGAGTCCAACGAACTGCTAACCGATGTGATAGTGCCTGTGCGCCAAGCGGGACAGGGCATGGCCTACGCTAAGTTCCGCCATCCCGCATCACGGTACGCCGTTATCGGGGCAGCCGTGGTGCTGACGGTACAGGGTGGACGTTGCCAGTCGGCCAGCGTGGCGCTGGGAGGCTTGGTCTCCCGCCCAATCAGGGCCAGTCGAGTGGAGCAGGCCTTGGCCGATAGCCCACTAACTGAGGGGGCGATCACCCAAGCTGCGGCTCTGGCTGTGGAGGACTTGGGCGACGAGGAGCTGCTGGGCGACATCTTTGCATCCGCAGAGTACCGTCGTGCTATGGCGCCGTCATACGTGAGGGAAGCCCTGCTGCGGGCCTCCCAGCAGGTTGGGTAGCGGGCTTGGCTTCTAAGGATGCTCTTCCGGCCACGGTCGACGACCTGCAAAGGCTGCTCCGTGACCACCTCTATATGGCGGACCGCGGTCTGGCCCTGTCCATCTTTCTTGCTTTGAAGCTGCAACGGCCGCTTTTCCTAGAGGGTGAGGCTGGCGTCGGCAAGACCGAGGTGAGCAAGGTACTTGCCGAAGCCTTAGGTACGGGCCTGATACGCCTCCAGTGCTATGAAGGCCTCGACATCAACCACGCCGTCTACGAGTGGAATTACGCCCGTCAGTTGCTGCAGATACGGCTGATGGAAGCCAGTGGCTCGGTTGAAGGAACATCTGCTTCCAGCGAGCTCTTCAGCGAAGAGTTTCTCATCCGACGCCCGTTGCTACAGGCACTGGACCCGGGCTGGGATCGGCCTCCGGTGCTGCTTATTGATGAGATAGACCGTGCCGACGAGGAGTTCGAGGGGTACCTGCTGGAGTTGCTGTCCGACTTCCAAATCACCATTCCTGAGTTGGGAACGTTCAACGCGCCGGAGCCTCCTGTGGTGGTCATTACCTCAAACCGGACCCGCGAGATACACGACGCCCTGAAACGGCGCTGTATCTACTTCTGGATAGATTACCCCGACCTGCAAAAGGAATTCCAGATTGTCACCAGCCGAGTGCCCCACGCCCCGCGACAGTTGGCGGAACAGGTGACTGCATTCGTGCAGGAGCTTCGCACTGCCGAGCTTTACAAGATACCCGGCATTGCTGAGACGCTGGACTGGACTGCTGCTCTGGTGGCCCTCGACCAGCGGGAACTCGACCCCTCAGTGATCGACGACACCTTGGGCATGATGCTCAAGTACCGCGAGGACATCCAGTCGGTGCGTGGGGAAGAGGTCCGGGCGTTGCTGAACCGTGCCAAGGCGCGGGGCGCCCGCCGTAGCGGCTGAGTTCTGCCGAGCGCCATCGATATGCAAGCCCGCGATCCTGACGACCGGGGCCACCTGCTCCACAACCTGCTCATATTCGGCAACGTGCTGCGCCACCTTGGGTTGGGCACGCATCCTGGACGCATGCTGGATGTTCTGCGAGCATTGGAGTATGTAGACATCGGGCGTCGCCAAGATTTCTACCACACCCTGCGCGTCCTGCTAGTCCATCGACGTCGCGACCTGCCCCTGTTCGACGAGGCTTTCCGCACATTCTGGCGCCGTCCTCCAGACCGATCCACTACCATGGACCTGCGTTCCCTAGGCGAGCAGAGGCGGTATCGTCAGCCACAGGTGGGTCCGCCCCCACTGGGGCGCAATTCATCGGACCCCACTGACACAGGCAGCGATGAGCCGGTCGACAACATCGAGGTGACCCAGACCTACAGTGCCCGCGAGGTACTGAGGCAGAAGGACTTCGCGCGGTTTACTGCCGATGAAGTATCGCATGCCAAGACGATGATGGGGCAAATGGTGTGGGACTTGGGGAGTCGCCGAACTCGCCGGTGGGCCTCAGGCCAAGGTAGAGGTCAGCAGTTGGACCTGCGGACTACCCTACGGCGCACCTTGAAATATGGTGGGGAGGCTGTGGAGTTGTCCCACCGGCGCCGCAAGGTGAGGCCGCGGCCTCTGGTGCTGCTGTGTGACGTCAGTGGCTCTATGGAGCGCTACACCCGCATGCTGCTGCATTTCATCCACGCCCTCACCGGTGAACTGGAGCGGGTGGAAACGTTCCTGTTTGCCACACGTCTGACCCGCGTTACTCAGCAGTTGCAGTACCGTGACATCGACCGTGCCGTAAACGAGGTGTCGCAGGCTGTCCCCGACTGGTCCGGTGGCACTCGCATTGGTGAGAACCTGAAGCGGTTCAACTTCCGCTGGGCGCGTCGTGTGCTGGGATGGGGTGCTGTGGTGTTGGTGATCTCCGATGGCTGGGACACGGGCGAGCCATTGCTGTTGGCCCAAGAGATGGAGCGTTTGCAGCGAGGCAGCTATAGAGTGGTCTGGCTGAATCCGTTGCTGGGAGTGGAAGGCTATCGGCCTTTAGCGCAGGGGATGCAGGCAGCCCTACCCTTCGTGGACGACTTCCTGCCGGTGCATAACCTAACCAGCTTGGAAGAATTGGCGCAACACCTCAATAACTTGGACACACGACGCTCCGGCAGAAGGCAAATGCCACGCGTTCCAAAGCTTGAGGACGATTCCCTTCCCCAAGCTGGGCAGACTGGTGAGACAGCAAACCATCCGCCATCTGACGCCAGTGCTCAGCCCACGTTCCGTCATCCGGCTTGGGGGCAGGGACCGTTAGGGATCCCCTGACGGGTTTGGCTAGCCCGGCAACCGGTAGCCGGGGGCTTTGACGCAGGCGACCCAATGGTCGGGCTCGATCTCCTGTAGCTCCAAGTCGTGTTGCGAGCAGCGGTCTTCTGCTACTGGGCAGCGAGGGTGGAAGTGGCAACCTGAAGGCGGGTTCAGCGGCGAAGGGACTTCGCCCATTAGAATGATTTCCTCGCGCTGCAGGTCGGGGTGGTCGGGCAGGGCTGCCGATATCAAGGCCCTTGTGTAGGGATGTACCGGGTTGTCGAAGAGCACACGAGCATCGGCGATTTCCACCAGCCGACCGAGGTACATCACCGCTACGCGGTGGCACATGTAGCGCAGAGTGGCTAGGTTGTGAGCTATCAGCAAGTAGCTGACTTGGTACTCCGCCTGCAGGTCCTTCAGCAGGTTCATTATCTGGGCGCGAATTGATACGTCCAGTGCAGAGACGGGCTCGTCCAGCACGATGATGTCAGGGCTGAGGGCGAGGGCGCGAGCGATGGCCAACCTCTGGCGCTGCCCCCCGCTGAACTCATGGGGATAGAAGTTGCCATGGTACTCGCTAAGACCCACATCCATTAGCAGCTTGTTGACCCGGTCGCGAACCTCATCGCGGGAGAGGGTCCAGTTGACCACCATGGGTTCTGCGATGATGTGCTTGACTCGCATCCTCGGATTCAGCGAGCTCCAAGGGTCTTGGAACACCGCCTGCACTGAGCGTCGGTATTCCTTGCGCAGAGCGGGCGCCGATTTTCTATGGATAGTTTGGCCTTTGAATTTGATCTCGCCTTCCGTCGGATCTTCGATCATCAGAACCATCTTGGCGGTGGTGCTCTTGCCGCAGCCGGACTCTCCCACAACTCCCAAGGTTTCACCGTGTCGGAGGCCGAATGAGATGCCGTCCACTGCCTTGAGTTGGCCTAAGATTTTGGTGACTATTATCCCCTTGGTGACGGGGAAATATTTCTTGAGGCCTGCAACCTCGAGGACAATGTCATATTGGTTATCGCCGGTGTCGGCGCCATTGGTCTGAAGTGCTTCGGTCGTCATTCTTCCAGCCTCCAGCATCTAGCGGAGTGTCCTTCATTTATCGTGTAGACAGGCGGGTACTCTTCCAAGCACTTATCCATCGCATACTTGCATCGAGGGGCGAAGGGGCATCCCGGAGGCAGATCATGCAACGCAGGCGGCTGGCCAGGGATGGAGTCGAGGCGTGTAACATCCACGTCCAGTCGAGGCAGTGAACCAAGCAGGGCTTCAGTATAAGGGTGCTTGGGACTGTAGAAGATGTCACGCACATTACCCGTCTCCACGATACGCCCTGCGTACATTACCGCAACCTTGTCGCACATCTTGGCAACGATCCCCAAGTCGTGGGTGATGAAGACGATGGCTAGGTCCGACTCCTCCTGGATGTCCTTCAGCAGCTTCAGGTACTGGGCCTGAACTGTGGCGTCGAGCGAAGTCGTGGGCTCGTCGGCGATGAGCACCTTTGGCTCGCAGGAGATGCTGATGGCGCCGACCACCCTCTGGCGCATTCCACCGCTGAGCTGGTGGGGGTAGTCCTTTATGCGGGATTCGGCGGCCGGAATTTTGACTTGTCGCAGGACGTGGATGACGCGGTCCAGCAGGGTGTTGCCCTGTAGCTTCTGGTGGATGTGGATGGCCTCACCAACCTGGCTCCCCACTTGGAACACTGGGTTGAGGGAGGTCATGGGGTCCTGCAAGATCATGGCGATCTTGCTGCCCCGCACCTTCACCATCTCCAACTCGCTGAGCTCAAGTATGTCCTCGCCGTCGAGGAATATCTTCCCGCCGACTATCTCGCCGGGAGGTATCGGCACCAGACGCATCAGCGAGAGTACGGTGACCGATTTTCCCGAACCTGACTCGCCCACGATGCCCATGGTTTCGCCCCGTTTAAGGGAGAAGGTGACACCGTCTACGGCCTTCACCGTCCCGAATTTGGTGCGAAAGTGCGTCTGCAGGTCCTGTACGTCTAGGACTGTTTCCTTGTCATCCAATGTCGTCAATGGTCCACCCCTGCCAAGCCACCCGGGGCGCCATCTGGCATTCCCGAGTGGCTTGCTGCAAGTTTACAAGGCGTTAGGCCGGAGCTACTCGATGTTCCGTAGCCGTGGGTCCAAGGCGTCGCGAATCCAGTCACCCAGCAGGTTGAAGGCCAACACCGTCACCAAGAGGGCCAAGCCAGGCATGGTGCTCACCCACCAAGCGGTGCGCAGGAAGTTCCGTCCTTCGGACACCATGGAACCCCAAGCGGGAGTGGGGGGTGGAACGCCGGCACCTAGGAAGCTGAGGATGGACTCCAGCAGGATGACCACGCTCACCTGTAGGGTGGCGACTACGATAACTGTATTCAGAACTCCTGGTAGTAAGTGGGCCGTCAGGATGCGCATTGTGGAGCAGCCCGATATGCGCGCCAGCGCAACGTAGTCCATCGTCTTGAGGCGCAGTACTTCGCCTCGCACTTGGCGGGCAAATCGCACCCATATAAAGAGCGACAGCACGCTGGCGATGAGGTGCACCTCTTTCTGTGGCAACAAGGGGATGTGGAACTCTCCGACTGCCACCACCAGTACAAGCGCGACCAGCACCAGCGGCAGGGCTAGGATGATGTCCACCATCCGCATGATTACCTCGTCGACCCAGCCCCCGAAGTAACCCGATATGAGGCCAAGGGCCACGCCGACGGTTCCGCCCACCACCAAGGTCACACCCGCGACTATCAGCGAGATGCGGGCGCCCCAGATAATGCGGCTGAGCAGGTCACGTCCCTGCGGATCGGTCCCCAGCGGGAAGTTGCCTACTCCGGCTGGACGTCGCACTTCCTGCACTATCAGGTCATCGCCGCGGACTTCCCGGGCCTCGGTTGCAGCGGCCGCCCCGACCTGTACCTCCATACCCAACGCGCCTGGGCCCTCTACTTGGGCCCTAGTCAAGGGGTTGCCCGACAGGTCAAGCAGATTGCCTGCCTCTGCCTGCTTTACAGCGTCGCTCTGTGCTAGCTGGAGATCAGGGTTGGCGACGACCGCGTAAATCTGCTTGATATCGGCCCGCCCCAGTGCTTCCACCTCTGCCGGCGTGAAGGCTTTGTCGTCATTGCGCTGGAGAAGTAGGCCAGCGTTGGCCAACTCCATGGCTTTATTCAAGTCTATCTGGGCCGTGGGGTCGGTGATATCGGAGACGATTTCCACGTCGCGAGTCAGGTAGATCGCTGACTGAGGCAGCGGAATCCCGTTCACGTCCAGAATCTTTTCGGACGTGGAGAGGTTGCTGGCCTTCTGTAGAGATATCTCTGTCTGCTCGTTTTGCGGTATCCCCGGTACCACCACTTTGGTAACCGTTATCGGCGCCATCCAGAAGGGCGGCGTGTTCTTGTCGTCTAGGTCGCCGATCTTCGGGTCGTGGCGGTCGATCAAAGGGGCAACGACCGCGGTGATCACCAGAATGGCTAGCACCACGATCGAGAAGATCAGGAGGACCCGACGTCCGAACCATCGCGTTGCCTGACGTACAGAGGCAATCGAGCTTCGTGGCTGCGGTACTGCTATTGGAAGGCCAGCCATCTTTTTCTACCTCCTGGGCGGTCTAGGAGTAACGAATTCTGGGGTCGATGTAGGCATAGGCTATGTCCACCACGAAGTTGGTGAACAGGTAGATAACCGCGAACACCATTACAATGCCCTGCAACGTGGGGTAGTCGGACTTCTGCAGGGAAGTGAAGGCCAGCATGCCCATGCCGGGCCACTGGAACACCGTCTCGGCGACGATGGAGCCAGTGATCAGGAAGCCCAAGGTGATGCCCACAAACGTGAGAGGCGGGATCAGGGCGTTGCGCAGGGCGTGCTTCCAGATGACAACGCTGGGCGATACGCCCTTGGCACGGGCCATCTTGATGTACTCGGAGTCCAGCACGTCCAGCATGGCCGATCGCACCAGCCTCATGTTGGCTGCCACGAAGAACCATCCCAGTGTGATGGATGGCAGAATGAAGCTGTTCCAATCGTGTCGACCGGATGGTGGCACCCAGTCCAGCTTCACCGCAAAGAAGAAGATCATCATGATGCCCAGCCAGAAGGGTGGCATCGATTGCCCTAGCAGGGCGACGATCTTCCCCACGTGGTCCCATATGCTGTTACGTTTAATCGAGGACAGGATGCCTAGCGGAAAGCCCAGAACCACCGAAAAGATGAACGCTGCCAAGCCAAGCTGCAGAGTGGCAGGGAACCGTTCTCTAATAAGGTCCATCACCGGCCGATGGTCGTTGATGGCCTCGCCGAAGTTCAGTGTGCCGACGTCTTTGAGAAAGATGCCGTACTGAACGATATATGGTTTGTTGAGGCCTAGCCTCTCGCCCAACTCCTCCCATTGCTCCGGACCCGCATAGTCGTCCAACATCAGGGACCGCGGATCGCCCGTCAGCCGGGCCAGAGCGAAGACAATAAAGGATATGACGAAAAGAGAGATGATGGATACTACAACCCGTCTGGCGATAAACCTCTGCATCCTCTCCTCCTATCCCTGCTAGTAGCTTCAAGCCCCGCAAATAGTCGTGGGCCCAGCTAGTGCGTGTAGCTTACTCTACTGCAACCGTTGGCGCTATAGCCCCTGCCGAGGCCATGGAAGCTGCCGTGTCTTGGGAATAGTGAGCCCCCTGTGGATTCTCCGTGCCTGAAAGCAGTGGACTATCCGAAGACCGCGACCTAGTGGACATCAGCAAAGCGAGGGGCGCCCTCGGAAGTCTCCATAATCTTTGGCTGATGATGCCTAGGATGGTGCCGACAAGTAAAGAGCCCGCCATGGCTCCCGAGGCTGTGTATCCGAAGACGCTGTTGTCGGGCCTCGCGCAACAGGGTGTGTCCACACCTTGCCCCCAATGGTACCCAGCGTAGGCCCCGATCACACCTGCAGCCCCGATTGCTACGAACAGGGCTATCGAGGCGACGGCGGGACGAGGGGTGGTCCCCAGGAGCCAAGCTAAGGATGCTCCTACGGCGGCCATGACGCCTGCCCCCCCCATCACGCTCCAGAACCAGAAGTGCCAGTCGGTGGGTGCGCCAAACATCAGGAACATGCCCCAGCCTACTAGAACTCCCAGCAGGCCTAGAGGCATAGCGAGAAGTATTCCAAAGAATTCTCGACCCAAGTAACCGATAACGGTGTACGCAATACCCAATTCTTGCCTCAGTCGGTCCGGTTTCGGCACTATCCAGCCGTGCACACCAAGGAATGAACGAGAGGCGGGATCAATGGGGAGAGCCAGCCTACTGTCTTCCTAGGCCACTTGCGCTAGCTTGGATGCCGTCCGTCCTCCTCTAGTTGCGAAACCAGGCTTACTATAGAGGCACTTGGGCTAAGCCCACTCGTTTGTTAATGGTACCGCCCCACGGACTAGGCGGGCGGATTGGGCGGAAGCCTATCACGGCGGTAGCCGCCTGTCAATCGGGCTGGCAGCCAAAATTGGGGCCCTGAACCCGCTTGATTTCGTAGCTACTGCCTATGTGGCACGTCCTCCCAGTTGCTGAGCCAATCATTGGCCCCAGCCATGATCGCCCAAGCGTCGATTTTGGGGCTCAACGGGAAGGTCGCCGACACCGTGTAAAGGGGCAATTGCATCGCGTTGTCGAATATGAAACGGGCAATCTCAGCTGAGAGGGCCCAACGGGCGTCGTCATTGATTTCCAGGGTCCCCTTGTCTATCTGTTCTTGAAGCATTGGGTGCTCGAATCCAAAGTTCAGGGCGTTCTTCGCGCTGAAGAACGAGGCATAGTTGGTCATGGGTTCGATGGGCGGCGTACCGGAATGGGTGTTCACCCCCAAGGCCGTGCCCCTGACGAATTTGGGCCGGAAGGATGACATGGGTTCGTTGAACTGGTTGGCCCTTATCCCGACCTCTTCCCACATGGTGGCAACGGCTTGGCCTGCCTCCACCGCCCCTGCTTGGGGACGCAGGGTCAAGGCCATGTCGATATCGAACCCGTCGGGATACCCTGCTTCTTCCAGAAGCCGCCTCGCCTTGTCAACGTCGTACTCGTAGACCAACTGGTCCAAGCCGAACTCCTTAAACCGTCCGTCGTGCCCGATCCAGTAGGTCACGTACTCCGGAGCCCCATCTCCAAAGGCTAAGTTGTTCACCAGTTTCTGCCGGTCGATGGAGTGGTTCATGGCCAGACGCACCTTCTGCGCATTGGCCCACTCTTGGGAGGTCACGTCACGGTCACAGGAAACCCAAGGGGCATCGGGGCCGCAATGTTCCAGATAGCTGGCGTTCTCCCCCAAAGGAATCCGGGCGGTTTCGGCGCCCGGCTCGACCTGGTGCCAAGGATGGTCCGGCAGGTATTGCTGACCCTCTAGATTGAGGTAGTAGTCGGCTGCGCCTGGGAAAGTCATGAACTTGACCCCAGCCATATTCTCCTGCTTGATGGCCTGAATCTGGTCCGGCCCGAAGGAGCCGGTGTCGATCGTACCGCTGAGGAAATTCGCCAAGCGGGTGGAGTCCTCGGAGATGTCGAACCAGACCATCTCCTCGAAGGTGGGCGTCCTGCGCCAGTGGTCTTCGACTGCGCGCATGGTGCGGGAGTCGCCGCTTTTGACTTCCATCAACTCCCAGGGTCCGGTACCCACTGATTGCTGCAATGCCCCCTCTTCCCCCACCGAGTCGAAATGTTTCTTGCTGTGGAAGGCGGAGGCGGAACCTGTGGGCGACCTGCTGCGCCAGGTAATCTCAGGCGTGGGTCTGGGGCGCGTCAACTGCACCGTGTAGCTGTCGATTTTCTCCAATGCGCAAGGCATCGCAGGTGAAGATGCGGCGAATGTGGCCTCCTGCTGAGTGGGTGGTGCCGTCTATAGAGACACGTTCCAAGGAGAAGATGAAGTCGTCGGCGTCGAGTAGACCCCAATCGCCGTGCCCAGTGTGCCATTGGGCGTTGTCGGGCAGGTGGAAGGTGTAGACCAAGCCGGTAGGGTCGACGCTCCAGTCCTGCACGATACGTGCCAGCACGGCCCCATCGGGAGAGGTGGCGAACATGGCCTCGTGGGTGGTGAGAGCGTCGAATTTGAACTGCTCGTAACCCTGATTCGGCAGGTCGAACACCCCAGGCCCAAGCTCAGGCACGCCCACATTGAGCGTGCCAGTAAGCCCTGTCATGGCTGGTGGCGGAGTAGCTGTGGGAGCGGGAGTGGCCACCGGCGTCGCAGCAGCAGTGGCCACCGGAGCCGCCGTGGCGGCTTGGGTCGGCGCGGTCGTGGCCGTGGGTGCGATTGCTGGGGCGGGAGTGGCCGTCGGCACGGCGGTGGCTTCTTCCTCGCAGGCGATGAACAGGCCGAGTAGAAGGAGAAGTCCGAGTAGGGCTGTTAGTCCTCTGCTTGCCGGCACGATGAATCCCTCCAAATTGAAGTTAGCCAACAGGTATCGATTTGCGAGTAATGCCCTATGTACAGACATGGCATTGGAAGCGCGGCGCCACTAGCACCGTGTACCACTCATGTCAACGTGTTTCGGCGAGGAATAGCCCTATGTAACGCTAGACGGTTTGGCACGACTAATAGGGGTGCATCTTTGACACATCATCTCGACAGGCCGTATACTCTCACCCCAAACTGGGGAGGTATAGCGTTGACAGTTGGATGGGGGTTCATCGGCACGGGAAGGCATCCCGACACGAAAGTGGCGCCAGCTATGGCCAGCGTCGAAGGCGCCAACCTTGTAGCCGCATTCAGCCGTGATATCAGCAGGGCCGAGGCCTTCGCCTCGTGGCATGGCCTTTCCGCTGCCTATGACTCAGTGGATGCCTTGCTCCAAGACTCCCGTGTTGACGCGGTGTTCGTCTCCTCGCCCAACAGCCTGCACGCCAAGCACACCATCGCCGCGGCCCAAGCTGGCAAACATGTGCTGGTTGAGAAGCCTATGGCTGTGAGTGTCTCTCAAGCTCAGGAGATGGTCGGGGCTTGTCGGCGCGCAGGCGTAACGTTGGGAGTTGCCTTCCAGTTGCGTACCCATCCCGCCCATCAAGAGGTTAGGCGTCTGGTACAGGACGGCGTGCTGGGAGTCATACCTATGGCCCAAGCCCAATGGGGCACCCGGGCCGTGCGTGGTCAATTGGAGGTGCCTGCCCGTACTGGGTTAAGCTCTTGGTGGGAAACCCCTGAACTCATCGGCCACGCCTCCACCATGATGGGCACCGGTGTCCATGCCATCGACCTGCTTCACTACATCCTCGGCGAACCAGTGACGGAAGTAGCGGCCATCAGCGACGGCCAGACTGCTGCGAAGCCATTGGAACAGGCTGCAGCCCTCTGCCTGCGATTTCAAGGGGGCACCATTGGCACCATGTGCTGTGGGCGGCGCATGCCCGATTCCCGCAACGATGCCGTGGTCTATGGAACCTTGGGGCGGGCGATTGCGTCGAACTCCCTGTGGGAAGCCATGCAAGGTAGCCTGGAAGTTGTAAGCGACACGGTCAACCTCGCCCGGTCCTACGAGACGGAGCCGCTCGGCCTGTTCCGCCTGCAAACGCAGGCCTTTCAGCGCGCGGTGGAAGCGGACGAGGACCCCCCTGCCAGTGGCCTCGACGGTCTGAGAGTGGTCCAAGTGACGTCAGCTATGATCGAGTCGTCCACCACCGGCAGAACTGTGAAAGTCGAGTCGCTGGGCGCGTGAAGCGCTCAAGGGTCGGGAGGCGTGTTGGGGCTTGGTGCACCTCACGAGATTCCCACCTCGGACCAATCGTTGGTCCTCCAAGTCCCAAAATGAGAGCCAGAATCTGTGGGGTTGTGGCCCCTAGTAAACAGATATGACCCCTAACGACTATCGGTGTTAGGGGCTGAATATCACTCGGCTAATCCGTTTCCGTCGCTGGGTCGGCCAAGCGGGTTGCTACCGCGGCACGAGCCGTGTGCCCGTGGAGCCCACTGTGATGCCGAAGGTCTGCAAGGCGGTGGCGCCTAGGACGTGCTGCGCCTTCTGGACCGAAGATGACTGCGCAGGGCAATTCTCGCTCGTCGATGGTTATATGGGCCACGCCAAAGTCGTGGCGTACCTCGGCGTCATTGATGATGAACCAGCGGTTGTGCTCCCAGACTTCCACGCCAAGGTGGGACAACAGTGATGCTGGCAGCATGGAGTAGTTAGCCTCAGGGTCGATGGTCGCGGTAACCTGCTCCATGGGGCCGTTCGGTTTGCCCACCGCCATCCGGACTTGGAGGACCCCCATGATGGGCACCTTATATGGGATGGTGTTTTGTTGAGACTACCCGGTACTCGTGCTAGGCCATATTGCTGCCTGGGTAGCGAATTAAAGAAGGCTCCTGCCAGCAGGAGCCTTCTTTGTTGGTGCTTAGATGAAGTGTGAGGCTATTGACCTTGGCTGCAGCCGCAGCCGCCATTGCCGCAGCCACAGCTGCCATTGCCGCAGCCACCTGAGGAGAAGTTGGGGTTGCTAATGACGAAACCGGCTCGAGGGAAGTCTTCCATATAGTCGATGGTAGCCTCTTCTAAGAAGGGGGCGCTATCCTCGTCCACCAGGAAGTTCAAGCCGTCCAAGGCCATGACCATATCGCCCTGCTGCGATTCCCGCTCCATGGACATCATGTATTGGACACCACCAGTTTCGCCGGGCACGGCTATGACCCTCAGTGATGCTGCGGCCTCACCGTTCTCCTGCAGGACTTCCTTCAGCTTTTCGACGGCCTCATCCGTTACGATCATGCCAGCCCCTCTTTCCGCTGCCAAATCTGTTAGGCGCTACTGTCGGGCAATGCTAGCACCTATGCTCTGCGGTAGTCAATGGCCATATCAAGACGGCACCGCGGGAAGGCAGCGCGATGTCGCGGAGGACGTGAAAATGAGAGACCCGCGGAATTGGGGAAATGCTTGATCGCGTGCATTAGTATACATAACATTCGTCGTGTTGATTGCATGTATCGCTTGTCAATGTAGGCGGATTGCCTTCATTCAACAACTTTGGCCGTTGAGTTTGTCGGAAAGCGCTCTCCCTTGACATCGACTTTTGCCCCGGTGCTAGAGTTCTACATCCCCCTGCGATGAGTAGCTCGATGGAAGACGCTGTCTCTTTGCTCTTGGAGGGCAACCATCGCGCCCTGTCCCGCCTCATCTCCCTGATGGAGAGGGGAGACCCCGAGGTGGCAACAGCCATGGAACGGCTGCATCCGCATACGGGGTCGGCTTACTGCATAGGCATCACGGGTCCGCCCGGTGTGGGCAAGAGCAGTTTGGTCGATGCCTTGGTGCAGCTTGACAGGCAGGCGGGCGACACAGTGGGTGTGGTGGCGGTGGACCCCAGTAGTCCATTCACTGGAGGCGCCCTGCTCGGGGACCGGGTACGGATGCAGAGGCATTACCTAGACCCGGGGGTGTTCATCCGTAGCATAGCAACTAGAGGAACCAGCGGAGGGGTGCCCCGAGTGATCAAGGGAATAGTCCGGCTCCTCGATGCATCCACAAAAGATTTGGTGCTGGTGGAGACAGTGGGTGTCGGCCAGACCGAGTTGGATGTGATGCAGGTGGCCGATACCGTAGTAGTGGTCTTGGTGCCGGAATTAGGAGATGCGGTGCAGGCCATGAAAGCAGGCTTGATGGAAATCGCCGACATCTACGTTGTAAACAAAGGAGACTTGGGTGGAGCTGACCGCATGGTAACTGCCATCGAGTCGATGTTGCACATCGGCCCCGTGAAGGGCGACTGGATGCCCCCGGTGCTGGTGACGCAGACGGTTCGCGAAATGGGTGTCGATGACCAATCGGGCGTCGGTAAACTCAGGGACGCCATCGACTCCCATCGACGTCACCTGCAGCAGTCCAGTCAGTTGCAGGCACGGCGTGACGAGAGACATGCAGCGGAATTCCTCTCCGTAGTAAACGAGGAGTTGGGCCGTCGCACAAGAGAGATGGCTCTCCGGGACCCGCAGGTCGTCGCTACACTTGCGTCGGTAAAGAATGGGGAGGCCGAGCCCTACTCGGCCGCATTGCGCCTACTGCAGGACCCTTCCCTGAGCAGTAGGCTGTTCGCTACCAGCGACATAGGCTAATTCAGAGAGGCCTGACGCGCGGTTGCATCCGTGCGCAGGCCCGTTTTTTTGCGTAGGGGGTGGTTGATGAGCGTACTAGGTATAGACCTGAGTGCGTCAAGCAAGAAGCCCAGCACCTACCTCGTGTTGGACGAAGAAGGTGCAGTTGGTGGCCTAGGTTCATTCAAGGCTACGGAGGAACTGCTGGCGATCCTTGAGCAGTTGGGCCCCTCGCTGGTTGCGATCGGCGCTCCGCTAAGCCTGCCGTCGGGCCTCTGCTGCTTGGAGGAAAGCTGTTCCTGCAGTCTAGTCGAGGGCAGAAAGGGCCGCGTTGCCGAGGAGGAGCTCGCCTCGAAGGGCATCGGGTGCTTCTACACCAACAAACGCTCGATAGTGCGCAAGCTGATTTACCGCGCCATTGAGTTGCGGACCGAACTGGAGCACAAGGGGAATACAGTCATCGAGGCCTACCCTTATGCCACCAAGGTCAAGCTGTTCAACGGAAAGGTGCCAGCCAAGAGCAATCCGGAAAGCTTGATGTTTCTGCGGAAGCGCCTTCCGGAACTCGTCGCCGGACTAGACCCCTACGTCAAGAACCTGAACCACGACCGGTGTGACGCGGTACTCACCGCCTACACCGGCCGCCTCAGCCAAGCTGGTCTCACTGAGATGATCGGCTGTGAGGACGAGGGCTACATCAACATACCCATCGGCCCCGTTGCCCGTAACGGCAGCGCCTCGGCTAACGGGAGGCGCTCGCTGTAGGAGCCCGGCGTCATGACGGTTCGGTCTTGAACGATCGTCGTCCCTACCCTATACCGCATTCCGGCCTTGAGCAGGAATCCAGCTTCGACGGCGCAAGGACTCCTGGATTCCGGCGACGGCTGGAATTACGCTTCTCCTACCCTGAACAACACCTACACGGCGTCCGCCGTCACCGGGTGTGGCGCCGTGCGCTATCCGCTAAGAGTTGTCGTCCTGGTTGCCCTGCCGATTGCCGAAGCTTCCTAGAAAGGGTTGCAGCATGGAGGTGAACTCCATGGGGAAGATGAACTTGGTGGCTGGGCTCTTCCCGAGTTCTTTCAGAGTTTCGAAGTATTCCAGGCTCATGGTCTTGTTGTCCACCGTGTTGGCCACTTGGTAGATGCGGTCCAAGCCGGTGCTGAAGCCCTCGGCGCGGAGTATAGCGGCTTGGCGATCACCTTCCGCCTCTAGGATTTCAGACTGTCTGTGGCCCTCGGCCTGAAGGATGGCCGACTGCTTTTCTCCTTCGGCTCGGTTAATCGCGGCCTGACGTTGTCCCTCGGACTCGGTGATGTCGGCGGTTTTGATGGCGGCTGCCGACTTTTCCCGCTCCATAGCAGTCTTGACGTTCAACGGGGGGTCGATTTCGTTGATGGCCACACCCTGGACTTTTACGCCCCAACGCCCCGTGTTCTGGTCCAATGCCACCTGTAGCTCGTTCTGGATGCGTTCCCTCTCGGCAAGGGCATCGGCTAGCTCAATGTTTCCGATGATGGACCTAAGGTCGGCCACGGACTGAGAGCGGACGGCGATGCGATAGTCCACTACCTCTAAGACGGATTTCTCTGCTTGTTCGGCTAATACGCGGTAGTAGATAACGAAGTCCATGTCAATGACCACGTTGTCCCGTGTGATGTACTTTTGGGTGGGCACCCTATCCACCTGTTCCCGCAGGTCCACGGACCGTCCGCTGTAAATAATGGGCATCAGAAAGCGAAAGCCGGGACCTGCCACTTTATCCAGCTGCCCCCACCGCAGGACCACCAGCCTTTCGAACTGCTTGACGATCACAATACCCGTTGCCATTTCTCCCCCGATCCAACATGTTCAGGATGTGCCAAAAGTTGGCCACTTTCAGTCGAATTTCCAACCGTAACCTTAGCACCAGCATTGGCCAGTGTCCATGAAATCGAATTCTTGACTCGTTGCGCACAAGGGCTTAGGCATCTTCCGTTGGAGTCGCTTCCACGCTCAGGATGGTGCCATCCACCCTCAGAATCCTGACCCGCTGCCCGACTTCGATAGTGCGCGACTCGTCTGTTACTGCGCTCCAGAGCTCGTCATGTAGCCTCACCCGGCCACGAGGGTCCAACCGATCCACTACAACTGCTTCGTCACCCACTAGGTTGGGGAAGATGCTGTCGTCCGCTCCAGTGCTCCCGCTGGACTTGCGTATGGTCCAGAGCACGTACCAGCCTCCGATAAAGATGGTGCCTCCCAGAACGCCAACGAGCCAAGGGTTGACGCGGATGTCGGGCGCGTCAGGCAGCTCTTGCCCCGAAAAGAGAATCAGTGCTCCAAGAACAAAGGATACGATGGCTCCGATACCTAAAACGCCGAATCCAGCCACCAGCAGTTCCCCCGCCAGCAGTGCCATGGCCACTAGGATGAGGGCCACACCAGCCCAGTTGACAGGTAGTGCGCCAATGCTGAGGAAGGCCAGCACTAAGCAGATGACTCCCACCACCACTGGGACGAACATGCCGGGATTGAAGAGCTCGATGACGATTCCCAGGCCACCGATGGAGATGAGGATGAAGGAGACGTTGGGGTCGGCAAGGAAGTCGAGCAGCCGCTCCACCAAGGTCATATCGCTTCTTCGCACGGTTATGCCTTGAGTTTGCAGCTGCCGACGCGCGTCGGCCCCGGTCGCGGTCCTGAGCACAACCTCCTCACCATGGACTAGCTCCAGCAGGTGAGACAGGTCGTCGGCCACGTAATCGACCACCCCCAGTTCGGCAGCCTCCACGGCGGTGAAGGTCTTGGCCTCCGTGACCGTTTTGGACAGCTCTTCGGCGTTGCGGCCCCGCACGTCGGCCACGCTGCGGACCAGCGCGTCGACGGCGTTCCGCACCTTGTCGGACAGCGTGGGAGGCAGCTCCTCACCGCCTGGGCCCACCGGGGATGCGGCACCAATGCTGGTGCCCGGCGCCATAGCGGCGAACTGTCCGGCGGCGGTGATGAAGGTGCCTGCCGAAGCGGCAAAGGCCCCTCGCGGCGACACATAGACCGCCGTAGGCACTCGGTCTTCCAGCAACGCCTCGACGATTTTCTCGGTGGAGTCTAGGAGGCCCCCGGGTGTGTCCAACTCGAATATGACGATTTCGGCCCCTTCCTCAACTGCCTTTTCCAGTATCCGCTCTATGTACCGTTGGGTCACCGAGTTGATATCCCCGTCGACCTTGGCCGCCAAAGCGTGCCGCTCTTGCCCCATAGCCAGACCGGAGGCGCCGAGGAGCAGGGAGGCGGTGAAACAGAGCAACAGGGCCAGCCTCCATAGCCGGAGGCGCTGGCGCTTGGACCTTCCTAGTTTGGGGTGCCGAAAGGTTACGGGCATGGGTCCCTCAGCAGGTTGCTGCAGGTGTCTACGTCCATTGTATCAGGCTGTTTCATAGCCGGGATGTGACATGGGGCGCTTCCTTGGGGCGGCTGGCCGCGCAAAATTTGCTCAGTGTATCAGGCTGTTTCATAGCTGGGGATGTGATATAGGGCGTTTCCTGGAGCGGCTGGCCGCGCAAAATTTTGGCGGCTTTGTATCTGAGGCAGGAAGCGACTGGTCCTATGGTGTAGTTGGGATGCGGCCACGGTCGTAGCTGAAAAAAGAATTCTCGTATCTGAAACATGCCGCATTGGCCGCGTTGTCCTATCTGACTCAGATTGCCGCGTTGTGCCGCGATCGACCGGACCGGACTCTTTCCGCGAGAGATTGTTTATTTTCCTGTCGTTTCCGCTCATTTCCGCTCATTCTTATTCCGCTGCACCTTGTTTCGCTGGATCAGGAGGTGGGAAAAACAGAGGCAGGGGCGACTCCGACGGATCAGTCCCCTGCCGTGTATTGAGATTAGAGGGCAGGGAACGTCACCGTCAACGTGCAAGTGTCATGGCTGGGACAGGCCGGGGTAAGGGGGCGTTGCCCGAGAACATGGGCCTTGCGCTGGATTTCCGGGATTGCGGAGTTCGCCAGAAAGTCAGGTTGGTAGGAACCTTTAGCCCACGACACGCGGATAATGACGGACAGGAAGGGTAGTCTATGACCGCAAAGGTATCTCTTGTCGGAGAGACCGGCGATTGACCTGCTTCGCAAGACCGATAGGATGCACCTACTCGGTTGGCTTCGGTCGGGTTCGTTTGGGCTGCACTGAGTCTGAGGACTCCCGAGATGGGAAGATCGGTTGACTTGGGATCCGGCATCGTAGCTGCTTACCGAGATGAGGACTCTTAGCGCTACTTTGGGGATCGCCTCATATGGGGGGATGCATGCGTGTTGACACTTCGACTCTGCGCTGGTCTGGGATGCTGCTAGGGATACTGTTCATTGCCGCCGCTCTATCTGCCTGCGGGGCCAGTTCGGTGCCCGTGGGAGGCACGACCGAGTCCACCCCGGACATTCGGGTACAAGATACATCGCGGATTACTCTTGACGAGTACATGACGCTTTGTGGAGGACCAGAATCGGAAACGGTTGACTTTGAAGAGGATATTTCCCTGAGGGAGTTCTCGGCGGCTCTAGGGGGGTTCACTAAGCTGCTGGAGTCCGTGAACCCACCGGCAGAAGTCGCAGACTGGCATAATGCTGTGCTGGCCTATCAGGGGGCCGTTAAGAAGTCCTTGGATGATTACCCCGGACCTGGCGGAGGTCAGTCGGAGGACGAGTACATTCTCACCACGTTGTTTCCTTTAGCGTTTGAACACCAACCTGCTATTGATGCGGCGATCAACGCCATGGACGCCGATGCCCGTGACAGGATGCTTGCTGCCGGCTGCATCGATGATGAGTTCGCAGGGGAGAGTGCTCCGCAGATTGCCATTACCACGCTGACCGTAGGTAGTAGCTTCGAGGCTATGGCGGACAACCCTGCCGTTACCAACCGCTACTCCTTTCAAGCTGAGCAGGGGCAGCGGTATCTGATCGAAGTGGCCAGTGACAACCTGCCGGATTTCATAGTCACCCGTCCGGTGACCGAATCGCAGCTTCCCCCAAACTTCATATTTTCAGACGGAGAGGAGCAATTATCCCTGCGTTGGGAGGCTTTCACCTCTGACACATATCTCCTTTAAGTTGCACCAAACGGTGTAGGCTCCTACACCGTTGCCGTACGGCTCGACCTAACTCCAATCAGCCCGTCGAACGTGCGGTACGCTTGGGAGGTTCCGGCGATAAGGGTCAGCTGGGACTCTGTACAGGGAGCGGAATACTACAACGTCTACTATGACGATTTCTTTGAGACCGGCTGCTCAATAGAGGCCGACGGCACACCCAGCTGGTGCGAGGTGTTGGCCGCGAATGTGGTCGACACCAGCTACCTTCATTCTTACCCAGACGCCGATAAGAATTTCTACTGGGTAACGGCGTGCAGCAGTGAGGGTTGCACCCAGACTGACTCCTGGAATCCGGCTCCCCTTGTCGGTGACGCACCTCCAGGCCCGACTTCTGGGGGGCTATGCCAGGCGGGTGTGAGTCTGGAGGAGAGTGAGTTCTGTTCGGTCCCGGCTCCTGCCATTCAGGGGGGGACCAACCTGTTTGAGGTTCGAGACGGCAACGGGTGCTATGGCAACATCTGTGCTGGCGACACCGTGAATCTTAACGACTTTGTTGCGTATGCCAGCCACGACGGTTCTTGGCTGGTTATGCGTGTGCCTGACGGGGCCCCAAGCGCATCGCGGTCTGGCGCTGCGCCGCCAACGACTCAAACACCGACGCAAGCGCCCGCTGCCACACCTATGCCTGCCCCTACAAGCACCCCAACACCTACACCAACACCCACTACCGCCCCTACGAGCATCCCAACACCTACACCAACACCCACTAGTGCCCCTATGAGCACCCCAACACCAACGCCCACGCCTGAAGTGAACATCCCTTCGGTACCCAGCAATGTGCTGTACGCCTGGGAGGAGTCGGCGATACGTGTCACATGGAATGCAGCGGACAACGCGGACTATTACAACCTCTACTATCACGGCTCATTCGACTCTAACTGTACCGTAGGAAGAGACGGCAGGCCGGTCTTCTGTGAGGAGTTGGCCTCGAACATCACAGAGACAGCCTACCTCCACAGCGGTTCAGAGAGCGTCAGCAACTACTACTGGGTGGTCGCCTGCAACAGTGATGGTTGCTCAGAAGTCGATTCAGAAAACCCGGCGACACCGGTCGCGAACAAGCCCGACGTTCCAACGAATGTGGGCTATGGCTGGGAGGGTTCGACGGTGCTCGTAAGGTGGGACCCTGCCACCGGCGCTGATTACTACAAGGTCTACCATGATGATTTCTTTGATGACAATTGCTCCTTGAACAGAGACGGCAGTCCACGGTTTTGTGACGAGTTGACTGCCAGTGTGACTGAAACAACTTACGTCCACACTGAGCCAGCTGACGACAGGAACTATTACTGGGTGGTCGCCTGCAACCGTGGGGGCTGCTCAGAAATAGATTCAGAGAACCCTGCCCGCCCCGCCGATGGGTAGCCCGGTCAACTGGGGAAGAAAAAAGAACCTCGTAGGCGTTGGAGACAACGCGGGCGCTTGGGTCGGGGCTACATGTGCGGAGGTGTTCGTTGACTTTGGAAGGGGCGGAATTTACGCTGATTGTATGATAGCCCCTATGTGAAGGCTGCGGGGGAAGGAGTGGCATGGTTGGCTTGGCACAGCGCGACGCGGAGGTCGCAGCCGCCCTAAGACAGGAAGATGAGCGCCAGCGCAACAGCTTGGTGCTGATAGCGTCGGAGAATTACGCCAGCAAGGCAGTGCTGGAAGCGCAGAGCTCGGTGATGAACAACAAGTACGCCGAGGGATATCCCGGTAGGCGTTACTACGGCGGTTGCCAGTATGTCGACGTGGTAGAGCAGTTGGCCTTGGACCGGGCGCGGGCTGTATTTGGCGGAGAGCATGCCAACGTGCAGCCCCATGGCGGGGCGCAGGCCAACATGGCCGTCTACTTCTCTCTGCTGGAGCCGGGTGACACGGTGATGGGCATGCGGCTGGACCAAGGGGGGCACCTCACCCACGGCAGCCCGGTGAACTTTTCCGGCAAGCTCTACAACTTCGTCGCTTATGGCGTCGACCGCGAGAGCGAGACCATCGACTACGACGAGGTCGAGAAGCTTGCCTTGGAGCACAAGCCCAAGATAATCGTGGCTGGCTATAGCTCCTACTCGCGCCAGATCGACTTCGCGCGTTTTCGCGCCATAGCCGACATGGTCGGGGCCATCCTCATGGTGGACATGGCCCACATCGCCGGCCTCATTGCGGGCGATGCCCATCCTTCACCTTTTCCCCACGCGCATGTTGTGACATCCACAA
The DNA here is from genome assembly GCA_965263155.1 of Dehalococcoidia bacterium. Lineage (GTDB taxonomy): Bacteria > Chloroflexota > Dehalococcoidia > Lucifugimonadales > JAAXIE01 > JAAXIE01. Next base: position 2,418,758 of record OZ253586.1, on the reverse strand, counting down.
CGCAGAAGACTCTACGAGGCCCGAGGGGCGGCTTCATTCTGTGCGATGATGACCTCGCCCGGGGCATCGACCGCTCCGTGTTCCCCTTGGTGCAGGGCGGACCGCTGATGCACGTCATCGCTGCCAAGGCGGTATGCTTCGGGGAGGCCCGGACCGATGATTTCCGCGTGTATGCCCACGGCGTAGTGGAGAACGCCCGCGCCCTTGCCGACGCCCTCAGCGTGGCTGGTCTGCGCATCGTGTCCGGTGGCACGGAGAACCACTTGGTGTTGGTTGACCTCACGCCCTTGGGCATCACCGGGCGTCAGGCCGAGGAGCGTCTGGAGCAGGTCGACATAGTGGTGAACAAGAACGCCATCCCCTATGACCCTCTGCCTCCTAGGACCACCAGCGGCTTGAGGCTGGGGACTCCGGCGCTCACCAGCCGTGGCTTTGGCTCCGCTGAAATGAAGCAGGTGGCCGCGCTGTTGGTGGAGGCGCTGTCCGGGATTTCCTCGACAGGGGGGTCCGACGAGGCCGCTGCCCACGACATTCGGAGGCGGGTTGCCGACCTGACCTCAGGCTTCCCTGTTCCCGGCCTCGATGATTAAGTTGAGTCTCGTGGAATCGGGGTGTTATAATACCCCGCTTGATTCCCGCATTGAGTTAGGAGCCGGTTCTTGCCCGAATACGAACTCGTAACCATTTTGAGTCCTATCCTCAGCCAAGAAGAGGTCACCAACACTTGGGACCGGCTGAACGCTGTGATAACGGCCGACGGGGGTACCGTCACTCATCAGGAGAGATGGGGCACCCGCCGGCTGGCCTATCCCATAAGGAAGGCTGGCAACCGCTTTCTGGAAGGTAACTATCACCTGACTAGGTTCGAGGCTGACGGTAGCCACACACGGCAGGTCGAGTCGCACTTGAGGCTGTCGGAGAACATCATTCGACACCTGTTAGTGCGGGCAGAGTTGCCCATCGGTGCGTCGCCCCGTCCCATTGAGCCTCCGCGAGGCGAGGCTCCCGGTGCGCCAGCTCCAGCAGCCCCTGCAGCAGTGATTGTGCCCGCAACTGCGGGTGAGGCTCCCTCGGCAGAAGCTACTGAGCAGGCAGAGGCGCCCGCGACAGAGGCTGTCGTGGCAGAGGCTCAAGCCGTTGCCGAGCCGGAGTCCGTTGACGCTGAGGCTGTTGCTGAGGAATCCGCTTCCGAAGTCGCCGAGGCCGTTGCGGAAGAATCCGGGCCCGTGGACACTGAGGCCCCCGTGGCTGAAGCTGAGGACGCCGCCGAAGCGGAGCCAGTGGTTGCTGAGGAATCCGAGCCTCAGGCCGCCGAGGCTGTTATGGAGGAATCCGAACGCGAGGCTGTTGCGGAAGAATCCGGGCCCGTGGATGCTGAGGCCCCCCTGGCTGAAGCTGAGGCCGCCGCCGAAGCGGAGTCAGTGGTTGCTGGGGAATCCGAACCTCAGGCCGCCGAGGCTGTTATGGAGGAATCCGAGCCCGTGGCCACGGACCTCGATCCGGAGCCTGCTGCGGCCGAGGAAGCTGACAGCCCCGCCGAAGCCTCTACGGCCGCGGGGGAGGCAGAGGAGGCCGCTGCTGACGATCAGGACTCCGACGAGCCTGATGAAGTCCGGCAGGGTGCGTAGGGGGTACGGCCCATGACGATGAACAAAATCATCGTGATCGGCAACTTGGGCTCGGACCCTGAGATGCGGTACACACCCAACGGGCAGGCGGTTACAAATTTTAACGTTGCTACCAACTACCGCTACAACACCGCTGAGGGTGAGCAGCGGGATGAGACCGAGTGGTTCCGTGTGTCGGTGTTCGGGCGGCAGGCTGAGACGTGCAACCAATATTTGGCCAAGGGTCGTAAGGTCTATGTGGATGGAAGGCTGCGAAGTCGTACCTACCAAGACAGGAACGGAGAGACGAGAGTCTCTCTGGAGATCACAGCCCAAGATGTGCGGTTCCTGAGCACTCAGAGTGGCGGCGAGGGAGTTGCGCCCGGACCTGGAGGCAGCGACTATGCACCACCCCCGGGTGGCGGCGGCTATGAACCACCGCCGGGTGGCGGCGGCTATGAACCACCGCCGGGTGGCGGCGGCTATGAACCACCGCCGGGTGGCGGTAGCTTTGGAGCTGACGAGCTGCCTTTCTGAGGTAGTCCTGATCTGAACTAGCTTATCTGGAATAGCTGTTTGAGGTTGAAAGAGAGGTACTCTGACTGATGGCGATGCGAAGAGGAGGAGGAGGAGGAGGGGGAAGCCGTCCTCCCGGCAGAGGCAGAGGGAGACGTTTCCCGCCACGCAGGCGTGTGTGCGGCTTCTGCGTGGACAAGGTGAAAATCATAGACTATAAGGATATCGCACGCCTGCGTCGCTTCATCAGCGAGAGGTGCAAGATAGATCCGCGCCGCAAGACAGGCGTGTGCGCCGGTCACCAGCGTGATTTGGCCGTAGCCATCAAGAGGGCACGGCATCTGGCGCTACTGCCCACAGCTCCCTTTCATACCAGGGTCACCACGGGAATCGCGTGATTCCCACGGCATCGCGACGATAGCCTTGGACCTTTCCCTTGGTTGTAGATACTCGTCGCCCGCTATGAGGTGGCTTGATGCGTCCGCCACAAGGACGTAGTGCTGCCGGATCAGGCCGTGGCGGAAGTCGTAGACCGCGTGCCACAGCCCGGTCCGGCGACCGCCGCATGGGACGGTCCGGAGCCGTCCGCGAGGTGCGACGGCAGCGTTTGGCGTGGGCGCTCATTGGTGGCATCCTCATAGTAGTGGCAGGCATCCTTTCCTACGCCTACTACGCCAACTTCATCGCCCCACCCCGTGCCCAAGCCGCCAAAGTCAGGGATACCGTCTACACCCAAGGCGACTTGGTGAAACGCTTGCGCCTGATCAACGCAACCACCGGCAGCGTCGACCTCGGCCGTGCGCCTTGGGAGATCTTGTTCGGCATGGTGGAGGCGGAGCTTATCAGGCAGGGGGCCGAGTTTGAGGGCGTGGTGGTCACTGATGAGGACGTGGACGCCGCCCTACGAGTCAACTTCTACCCCCAAGCCCCAGAGGACCAAGAGGTGGAGCCGGGCCAGCTCGACACCGAATATCAGGAGCGTTATCAGTCATTCCTCACTCAAGCACAGATTAAAGACGAAGAGTACCGGGTGTTGGTCTCCGACCAAGTGTACCGCGTTGCACTCAGGGAGGCTCTGGGCGAGAGGATTCCGGAACATTTCGAGCATGCGAACGTTAGTTGGATACTGGTGCCTCACGATGCGCCCGATCCAGAGAACCCACCACCAACTCCTACGGACATCCTGGAGAGGCTGCGCACCGAGGAGTTTGCCGATGTGGCAATCGACATCGGTGGAGGCAGCGGTTCTCAAGGTTGGGTGCCAAAGGGGGTCTTCCCCGAGCTGGACGAAACCCTCTTTGGCGCTGACCCTCCGGAACCCTTGGCTCAAGACGAGTTTACTGGGGCCATAGTCGGCGAAGATGCCGTCTACTTTGTGAAATCGCTCTCTGAGGTTGAGGTGCGCCCTGTCGAAGAGCAGTGGGCCAACGCAATGGGCCCGGGCGCCCCGGCAGAGACGGAGCACATGGACGTCAGTTGGATAGCGCTCCCTAACGAGACCTCCGGTTCGGAGAGCCCGCCTCCGACAGCTGAAGAGGTGCTTCAGAGGCTGGAGGCCGAAGATTTCGCCGACGTGGCGATGGAAATAGGCGGGGACAGCGGCCCCCAAGGCTGGCTCCCCAAGGGGGCTTATCCTGATCTGGACGTGGCAATATTCGGCCCACAACCCTTGGCACAAAGCGAGGTCAGTAGACCCATCACCGGACAGAATGCCACCTACATCGTCACGGCCCTCTCGGATGTGGATGTGCGCCCGCTGGACGATGACTGGCTACCAGGCCTCAAAGAGCAGGCCCTCCAGAAATGGATTCAAGACCAATGGGCCTTGGGACGGCTGGAGGGCTGGGTGGAGATCCACACTGACAGTGAGCAGTACAGGTGGGTGGTAGAGCAGTACAACAAGAGCGTCCGAGAAGAACAGGAAGAAGCCCAGGGGCAGGGCAACTAGGCCCGCCATGCCGTCAGCTTCGCGTATAGGAATAGGCTTGATGGGCCTCGGTGTCGTAGGCGGTGGCGTGGCCAATGCCCTCGTGAACGATGCCCAGTCCATGGCCCTCAAGGTGGGTTGCCCTGTCGACCTGCGACGTATACTGGTGCGGAACGCCTCCCGTCCTCGCTCGGTGGAACTGCCCCCTGCGATGCTGACAACCGATGCCCAAGAGGTCCTGAACGACGAGAATGTATCCATTGTGGTCGAGCTGTTGGGCGGAGAAGAGCCTGCCCAAAGCTACATCTGCCAAGCCCTGCAGTCGGGCCGTCACGTCGTCACTGCCAATAAAGAGGTCATGGCTAAGTTCGGCCCTGAGCTGATGGCGGAGGCGCGCCGCAACGAGGTGTGTCTGCGCTTCGAGGCCAGCGTGGCCGGTGGCATCCCAATCATCGCCCCGCTGACACGGGACTTGCTGGCCAACGACATAACGTCCATTCATGCCATCATCAACGGCACCACGAATTACATCCTCACCCGCATGGCCCAAGACCGGGTCGACTTCTCCGAGGCCCTCGAAGAGGCCCAAGCCCGTGGGTACGCCGAATCCGACCCCTCCAGCGACGTGGAGGGCACTGACGCCGCCTACAAGCTGGCTATCCTAGCCGCTCTCGCCTTCCACACGCCCATCGACATCAAAAACGTCTATTGCGAGGGTATCACCCGCCTCCAAGCCCAAGACTTCCGATATGCGCAAGAGTTGGGCTACGCCATCAAGTTGCTGGCCGTGGCCGCTCGTGACGGTGACTCGGTGCAGGCGAGGGTACATCCCTGCTTCATCGCGCAAGACCACATACTGGCCAAAGTGGATGGGGCCTTCAACGCCGTGGAGGTCGAAGGCAACCTGATAGATCGCGTGATGTTCCATGGCCCCGGAGCAGGACGCGAACCCACCACCAGCGCTGTCATCGCCGACCTCATTGAGGTAGCGCGGGGCATCTGCTCCGGCCGGCCGGCCAGTGAGCCAACTGGGGTCAACCGTCCCTTGGCGGTGGCCGATATGTCGTCCTTGGTGGACCGTTACTACCTGCGCCTGTGGGTCGCGGACCGCCCCGGTGTACTGGCCCAGATCGCCCGAGTGTTGGGGGACTTGGATATCAGCATCGCCGAAGCGCAACAGAAGCACTCGGACCCCGCCACCCGCACCGCCGAAATCGTCATAACCACCCATCCTGCCCGTGAATCGGCAGTGCAAAGCTCTCTCACCATGCTGAATGGGTTGGACGTGGTGGAAACATGTAACATGATCAGAATAGAGGAATGGTAGTACTCCTGCGGTCGGCGACATGAACGAAGGCGTAGTACTGAAAATGCCAGACCCTAAAGGCCGCCATCAACCCCGGCTTATCCCCGGAAACTTCGCTATTGCGTCGATGCTCATCGTCATAGTCGCGGCCTGTGGCGGCTGCAACTCCACGGGGGATGGGGAGGAAGCCACCAGTACGCCTATGGCGGACCCGGATACGCCGGAGCCAATGCCGCCTCTTACGAAGCCTGGCTCGGTCTGCCGCGCAGGGCGTGTGACTTGGGAATGATGAAATGAGCGAAGGCGTGATGCAACGGTACGGGGCATACCTGCCCCTGAGCGATTCCACCCCCATGATTAGCATGGGAGAGGGGAACACGCCTCTGGTCAGGTCTGCCCGGTTGGGCAAGTCTTTGGGGTGCGACCGGCTCTACTTCAAACTTGAGGGATGCAATCCCACTGGCTCGTTCAAGGACCGTGGCATGGTGGTGGCAGTGGCCAAAGCCATGGAACAAGGGGCCAAGGCCATTATCTGCGCCTCCACAGGCAACACCAGTGCCTCGGCGGCCGCCTATGGTGCGCGCTACGACCTGTCGACGGTGGTCCTGATTCCCAAGGGAGAGGTGGCTTCGGGGAAGCTGGCCCAAGCCGTTGCCTACGGGGCCAAGGTGATGGTGGTGGATGCCGGGTTCGATGGTGCGCTGGCCTTGGTGCGACGCTTTACCGAAAGCTCCCCCGTGGTGCTGGTGAACTCGGTGAACCCCTATCGTCTGGAAGGGCAGAAGACAGCCGCCTTTGAGATCGTGGACGAGCTTGGCGACGCACCCGACTACCTTTTCATTCCGGTAGGCAATGCGGGAAATATCACCGCCTATTGGCGAGGGTTCTTTCAGTATCATGACTTGGGCAAGGCCGAAGGGACGCCCCGCATGATGGGGTTCCAAGCAGCGGGAGCCGCGCCCATCGTCCATGGCGCCCTGGTCGCAAACCCGACGACTGTAGCTTCTGCAATACGCATCGGCAACCCGGCTAGCTGGCAGACAGCGGAGACGGCTAGGGACGAGTCGGGCGGCGTCATAGATTTGGTGACCGACGATGAAATCATGGAGGCCTACCAGCTTCTCGCCACCCAAGAGGGTGTCTTCTGCGAGCCAGCCTCGGCGGCTTCCTATGCAGGACTGGTCAAGATGTACCGGCAGGGCCTCAACTTGGAAGGCCGGACCGCCGTGTGTGTTATCACCGGGACGGGTTTGAAGGACCGGGAGACAGCCGTCACATATTCCAAGACACAGCCTATCGAAATCGCCGCCGATTTGAAGGAGTTGGAGACCGCGGTGATGGCATTGATATCGTGATGACAACGCAGAGACATTACCACTATGACTCCGATCACGCGGTCAGGCGACTGTCCGTTGTTTCCATGAGCAAAACCCTCCAAGCGTCAGCAATCGCTTCCGTCGTTCCCGCGCAGGCGGGAATCCACGGCCCTCGCTTTTGGGCAAGTCGACTACCCGTACAGCCGGAATTCAGGCGCGCGGTGGCGAAATGCCAGCTGCGGAGTTGGCCCTTCCACCCCCATTCCAAACTTTCCCCTTCAAAGAGGGAAGGGGTCATGCACAGGTCTCCTCACATGCACAGGTCTCCTCAATGGAGAAGGATAAGCTCGTGATTCGCCAGGAAGAAGTGGAACAGGCCGTGCGAGCCATTCTCACCGCCATTGGCGAAGACCCCGAAAGGGAGGGCCTGCGGGCCACCCCGCAGAGAGTGGCTCGCATGATGAATGAGCTCTTCTCAGGCGTGGGCTTGGATGCAGCCGATGCTATCGATACTGTGTTCGAGGAACCGGAATGCGAGGAAGCGGAAGGTGACTTGGGAGAGGGTTCCGAGGGTGGACTAGTGGTGCTTCGGGAGATTCCCTTCTTCTCCATGTGCGAGCATCACCTGCTGCCCTTCTTCGGGCGTGCCCATGTGGGCTACGTGCCCAGCGGGAAGATTGCGGGGGCTAGCAAGCTGGCTAGGGCGCTGGACGTCGTGGCGCGTCGCCCCCAAGTGCAGGAGCGTATGACCCAAGAGCTCGCCGACGCAGTGTACCGTTCCCTGCAACCCGATGGTGTGGCAGTGGTGCTTGAGGCGGAGCACCTGTGCATGTCGATGCGTGGCGTAAGGAAACCGGGCAGCATGGTGGTCACGTCGGCCTCGCGCGGTCCCTTTGCCCGCGGAGTCATCGGGCGCCAAGATTTTCTGGCCCAGTTACAGAGCCAGTTACCCAGGAGGTAACGTATAGCGTGACCTCGTTCCACAGAGCCTCGTCAATTCAGGAGATTCAGCAGGACTGGCTAGCCCTGCTGAATCAAGGAAGTCTGGATACCATATTCGTCATGCCCCAGTGGCAACAGGTGTGGTGGGGTGAGTTCGGCGATGGGGCCGAGCCTATGCTGCTGTCGCTGCCTGGGAATGACGGCCTGGATGCTCTCGCCCCGCTGATAAGACGCGAGGGCAAGATAACCTTGATGGGTGATGAAGACCTCTACGACTACAACGATCTGTTGGTGGCATCTGGGACGGAAGATAGATTCTACCCGCTGTTTCTGGAACATCTGGAGACTGAACAGTGGGACTCACTGGAGCTTTTCCCGTTGCAGGCAACGTCTCCTACCTTGAAGCTTGTTCCCGACCTCGCGGCCTCCCGTGGCCTTGAAGTGGAGATACGTCAAGAGGATGTTTGTCCCGGGGTGGAGCTACCTGCTGATTGGGACGAGTTCATAGGAAGGCTCTCCAAGAAGGACAGGCACGAACTGCGACGCAAGCTGCGCCGCTTGGAAGGAGCGGGCGACTACCGCTGGTACTGCTGCCAAAGCGCTGAGGAGGTGGAAGGGAAACTTGACCACTTCCTAGCCTTGGTGCGACTCAGTCGGGAGGACAAGGACCGCTTCATGACGCCCAAGCGAGAGTCTTTCTTCCGCACCGTCATCGGGGTCATGGCCGAGTTGGGCACGGTGAGGCTCTTCTTCATGGAGTTGGAAGGCCAGCCCGTGGCTTCGGCCCTCTGCTTCGACTATGGCGGGTCAAGGATGCTTTATAATAGCGGTTTCAATCCCGAGTACAGCTACTACAGCGTCGGCCTCCTGCTTAAGGCTCTCTGCATCCGCGATGCTGTCGAGGCGGGACTGCCTTTCTTTGACTTCCTGAGGGGAGACGAACCCTACAAGTACGACTTGGGTGGCAAGGACTACCCACTGTATCGGATGGTGGTGAAGAGAAGTTGAGTGTCCAAAGAGTGGCCTTGGTCTGCTTCCACACTTGCCCCAATACCCTCATCGGCCAGGGCAAGGCCGGAGGCATGAACGTATATGTCAGGCAGTTGGCCCATCATCTGGGGGCCATGGGAATCCAAGTGGATGTGTTTACCCGGTGCCACGCCGGTCAGGAAGCCGATACCGTGGAGGCGGATGACAACGTCCGTATCGTTCACCTGTACGGCGGCCCTGATGCCGCGTCCATGGACGATTTGGTGTCCTACCTGCCCCAATTCGCCGACGCTGTTCTTGCCTACGGTGAATCCGAGGGCATCGAATACCAGATGGTCCACTCCCATTACTGGCTTTCAGGATGGGTCGGGCGCAAGGTTGCCAGCCAATGGGGCGTCCCTCATGCGGTGACCTTTCACACTTTGGCCGAGATCAAGAAGCAGGCACGGTCAGGCGAGCGGGAGCATAGACTGCGCGCCATCGTGGAACGAGACCTCATGGCCTCGGCCCAACTGGTGATGGCCTTGAGCGCACAAGAGAAGGAGTCCATGCGCCGCCTGTACCAAGCACCGGAAGAGCGCATTAGTATCGTGCCCTGTGGCGTTGACCTCTCCCTCTTCCGGCCCTTGGACATGAGTGAGTCGAGGAGGAAGCTTGGCCTGAACGGCGAGAGGCTGATACTGTACGTCGGCAGGATTGAACCTCTCAAGGGCCTTGACCTTCTTTGTCGCGCCGCCGCCATGCTGGATGAGGACGAACCCTTCAAGGTTCTCATAGTCGGCGGCGACTTGGATTCCGAAGAAGAAATCAGCGAGGTGCGGAACCTAGGGCAAGGCTTGGGCATTGCCGACTCCCTGCAGTTCATGGGCCGCATTGACCAGGATACTCTACCCTTCTACTACAGCGCTGCCGATGTCTGTGTGGTGCCTTCTTACTACGAGAGCTTCAGCCTAGTGGCGTTGGAAGCGATGGCTTGTGGCACCCCGGTGGTCGGTTGCCGGGTGGGCGGCCTGCCCACGGTAGTGCAACATGGGCAGACTGGCTACCTGCATTCGTGGCGCTGCCCTGAACCTTTCGCCGATAGCCTGGAGGTATTGCTGGCCAGCACCGGCCTCAAGAGGAGCATGGGTGACGCTGGCCGAAAGCGGGCTGAGGGCATGGGATGGGACCGGGTGGCAGCCGACGTGTTGGAACTCTACGAGTCCAACACATCCGCTTGCGACGCCCCTTAGAAGGAATTCCCGATGAACACGCCTTCGCAGGTACTCAGGGCAACAGGCGGCCATATTAGACGCACCCTCTCCGCTGGCCTGATCGTCACCATCCCCTTGGCAGTCACAGCCGTTATCATCAACCTCTTGGTGGACTGGTTCGATCCGTTGCTCAAGCCGGCCTTTGACTCCTTCTTGGGGCCGGACCAGTACTGGGAGGGCATGGGCATAGTCGCCTTAGTGGTGCTCATATACATCGCTGGCCTTCTCACCACCCATGTGCTGGGCCGACGCTTCATCGACTATGGCCATCGCATCGTTGGTGCTGTGCCGGTGGTGCGCAGCATTTACAACACCCTGCTCTTGGCCACTGAAATGCTATCCGTCGACAAGTCGACGGAGAAATACAGCGGCGTGGTTCTGGTGGACTTCCCTATGGCCGGAAGCAAGGCGATAGGTCTCGTTACGTCGCGGGTCCAGGACGTGAATGGTCAACCCTCGCTGGCGGTGTTCGTGCCCACGACCCCGGTGCCCACATCGGGGTTCTTGCTGATTATCCCCGAGGAGAGCGCAATACCTATTGACGTCACCGTGGACGAGGCGATGAAGCTCATCGTATCCGGCGGGATTCTCACGCCGGATGCGGTGCTACACCCGCGGCCCGAAAACGCGCTGCCGGATAACTCGCTGACCGAGGACTCGTCTCAGAGTGCCGCCTCGAACCACCTAAGCTCGTAGGCCTTCTTGAACCCCACGCTGGTGTACAGGCCGATGGCTGGCTCGTTGGTAGAGTCCACATCCAGCTTGACGTAGGCCACGCCGTTGGCGCACAGGTGCTGCATTCCCGCCGCTAGAATGGGCTTGCTTAGACCGCGTGAGCGGTAGGACGGATGCACCCCGATCATGCTGATGGTGCCGATGGGCGGTCCCTCATCTTGCTGCTCCGTCAGGGTCCAGCAGTAGCCTGCTATATCGTCGCCATGCTGTAGGAGGAGGACCCCGCCGGGGCCGGTGCTGCGCAAGGCAGCGCGGCACTCAGCTTGTTCCGGGGTGTTGGGTGAGAATCCCCAGCTTTGGCTAAAGGCTGCATTCTGCACTGCGGCTAAAATATGCCCCTCGCCCGGCTGTAAGGTGCGCACCGCGAAGCCGTCCGGGGCTGGCGATTGAGGAGGCTCAAGCTCTTGCCATTTCATCAGCCAATAGCTGCGCACCAGCGAAAGCCCTGCCTTGTCCAGTGAGGCGTCCCAAGAGCGGTCTTCGTGGGGCAGGCACAGGTGCGCCACCCTGCTGCCCACAGCCTCGCCCTGCGCCACTCCCAAGGACAGAATCTCTCCCCGCAGTTCGTCGCTGCGGTGCTCCGGGTGCAGCGCAGCCTCCAAGACCGTGCGACGCAGCGAGGGTTCGTGATACAACAGAAGGTAGGCTTGCAGGTTGGCGCCGGAATGGAAGAGGTAGCAGTTGCGCTCGGGGTCAAGTCCCGGGTCTCGTAAGTACTCCTCCAGCGAGGCCTCGTCAAGGGTCCGCAGATCGCCGTCGGAGCGCCGCGTTTGGCGCATCAGCCCAAGCATGGAGGGGAGGTCCTCCCAACGGAAGGTGCGTGGCGCAGACATCCTACATCACCTCGACCCACAGCCTTGCGCACGCCAAACGCCTATCCGGTTGACGTTTTCTTGGGAGCGCGCTCGGCAGCCGTCTCGGGCCTCTACAGCTTTGGCGGCCTTGACAGTCTAGGCCGGATTGTAGCAGCATGGGTATCTTCGAACAACCCCTGCCTCTTCGAACAACCCCTTTGGAGTGCGCAATATGCCGGATGCCCTTGAGACTATCGAGATGCCCGAACGCGCCTTGGTCGTAACCCCTCACCCTGATGACGCCGAGATTGGCTGTGCAGGCACCATCGGCAAGTGGGCGAAGGAAGGGGTCGAGGTCTACTACGTTCTCTGCACCGACGGTGGCAAGGGCAGCAGTGACCCCAACGCCGACCCCCAAGCCGTAGCAGCCGTGCGCGAGCAGGAGCAGCGCGAGGCTGCTGCCCTCCTTGGAGTGAAGGACGTGGTGATGCTGGGGTATCCCGACGGTGATCTAGAAGACAGCTATGAGTTCCGCAAGGATATCGTGCGGGCCATACGACGGTTCCAGCCCGATGTGGTGCTGTGCCCGGACCCCTACCGGCGCAACTTCTACTGGCACCGCGACCATCGCATTACTGGTCAGGTGAGTATCGACGCCTCCTTTCCGTACGCCCGGGACCGCCTGCACTTCTTGGAACTATGGGAGTCGGAAGGCTTGGAACCATTCAAGACGGGGATGTGCCTTTTGTGGGGGGCCGAAGAGCCCAACGCTTTCGTCGACATCACCGATAGCATGGACGACAAGGTACAAGCCCTGATGTGCCACCGTAGTCAGGTATCGGACCGGCCCGACCTCGACGTAGGCAAGCTCCTGCGCGACAACGCCCGCGCCACGGGCGAGACTCCCGGCTACCCGTACGCCGAAGGCTTTCGCATGCTTCGCTTCCGTCGCTAGGGCGGCGGCGACCCGATGCAATGCCCCAATTGCAACGCGGCTGTCCCGGAAGGTACGTCCTTCTGCGTCCAGTGTGGGATGCAGTTGCAAGAAGTTTGCCCGAATTGCGGGGCCGTCCGCCCGCCGGGAGCACGATACTGCCGGTCATGTGGCGCGTACCTTGAGGAATCATCGGACGCTCCTATTGCCCCTAGCGAAGAGCCTCGCTGCCCACGATGCCACAGCATCAACGAACCGACCGCCGCCTTCTGTCACTCCTGCGGTCTGCCCTTCGATGAGCAACCACGGCCGTATGAAGGCAACATGTTGCGAGCCGGTAGGCCCGCCGGGTTCTGGATACGGCTTGTGGCGGCCCTTATCGATGGGCTGTTTCTTGCACTGACCAGCTTGCTTCTGAGCGCCTTGTGGCCCGGCACTACGGTGGCGGAGGCTGTCACTTCGGAAGATCTCTGGACTACGGTCGACTCGGTCTCGGTCATCGTGGCCTCGTTGTATTACACTCTTACCGTATCGATTTGGTCCACCACCATCGGGAAGCGGATCGTGGGCATCTACGTGCTTCGGCCCAACGGTTCAAGAGTAGGGGTGGGGCGCGCCTTCGCGAGATATCTGGCGGCACAGCTATCAGCCCTCTTATTCTTTGCGGGGTATCTGATGGTCGCCTTCCGCTCCGACAAGCGAGGCCTGCATGATCTCATCTGCGACACAGTCGTCGTTTACCGACGATGAACGTCGTCGATGACCTTCGCGGCATTTGCCATCCTTGCGTTTGCACCTGGGGCCTTCTGGCTCTGGTTCTTCCTTAAGCGGAACACCTACCGACCCGAATCCAAAAGGCTGATAGCCTCCACCTTCTTCCTAGGCATGCTCTCTACCATCCCTGCGGGGATCATCCACTCCGTACTCCTCGATGAGAGCTTGTTGGATGGTGATTTCAGCGACGTGGTGTCCGTTGCAGTGGCGATGTTGTTCGTGGTTGGCCCTGCTGAAGAGACTAGCAAGTTTCTAGCAGTCAGGCTCCACGCCTTTCGCTCCCTGTATTTCGACGAGCCAGTCAAGGGGTTAGTGTACTCAGCGGCGGCCAGCTTGGGGTTTGCCTCTCTGGAAAATCTCCTATACATTCTGCAATTCGGTCCAGAAGTAATGATAGTGAGAGCGCCCCTCAGCACGGTGGCCCATGTGATATTCGGCGCCTTCTGGGGGTACGGCCTTGGCAAGCAGGCCCAAGGGGGATCAGGCGGGGCAGTAGTGGTGTTGGCTGGCGTGGCGTGCGCTGCTATGGTCCATGGCTTCTTCAACGTCATTGTTCTGGTGTTCCCTATTGCTGCTGTGGGGATAGTGGCCGTGGGCCTGTGGTGGGTGCTCAGCCGATACGGCTGGGCACGGAGTGTGTCTCCTTTCCGCTATCGGCGAAACTACCCCAGATTCATGTGTCCCATCTGTGGCGCGCACATCAGTGTTGCCAGCAGATATTGCAACAGTTGTGGCTTGCCAGCAGCAAGGCCATCAGGCCAACTCTATTGCAGCCATTGCGGCCACGCCAACCGGGGCGACGCCGGGTTCTGCAGCATGTGCGGCGACCAGCTGGAGGTACCGAAGGCTAGGCGCAGAATCTGATAGTGGCGCTTGTCACGGGTTTATACTGTTTGGTGTGGGGCCTGTGGCCTTTGAAGAGTGTGAGGAGGTGAACGGATGACCTACGAGCGTAGCCTGTATCCAAAATTGTCGTGGTCGCACAGCCGGCGTAGGACGTTTCAGGAATGCCCCCGAAAGTACTTCTACCACTACTATGAAAGCAATGCCAGTCGCGAGCCCGATGCGTCGGAGACCTCAGTTCTCGCCTACCGCCTCAAGAATCTGACCAGTTTGGGCTTGGAGGTAGGCGCCGCTCTGCATGAGGCGGCGTCCACCGCCATAGACCAAGCCCGTTCCAGTGTTCCTGTTCCCACCGTCGAGGAGCTGTATGCTCAAGCTCGAAAACGCCTGAACAAAGCTTGGGCGGACTCGAAGGACAGGCAGTCGTGGTGGCGATCCCCGAAGTGGCGACGCATGTTCCACGAGTTCTACTACGACACCGGCATTGGAGAGGATAAAATTGCCCGCGCTAAAGAGCAGCTGATGGCGTGTCTGGCGAATCTTCTGGACTCCGTCAGCTACCGAGAGGCGTTAGCATCGCCCCGTGTGGAAATAAGGAACGTGGAGGAGTTTGTTACCTTCGATATTGACGGCACCGATATCCACGCGGTCCCGGACTTAATATATCGAAGAGGCGATAACGTTTGGGTAGTGGTCGATTGGAAGTCGGGCAACAGGCAAGACGATAACGCCGAGCAGGCTCTGGTGTATGCGCTATTCGTCCGGCAACGCTACGAGGTGAGCGCGTCGGACGTCAGAGTACGCGTCGAGCAGCTTGCTACCGGCGATTTCGACGACTACCAGTTCACCGATGATGACCTGGACGGCTGCGTGGAGACGATTCGAGACAGTATCGCTGCGATGAAAACCTACCTGATCGATGCCGGACTGAATACGCCAGTGGCGAGGGACGGGTTCCCACTGCGAACGGATACGTCTGTCTGCCGGTTCTGCAACTTCTACGAGTTGTGCACAGACGAGATTGCGTCCATGCATGCGGGCCCGTTCTAGGAATGGCCTGAACAACTCCCATCATATTGGGGAAAGGCGGTATTCAGAAATGGCTCTGATCGACGCGAAAGCTACACTGGATCTTCGCCAAATAAAGGATACCCTCAGGTAGCGCGTCCCTCATGACGTCCGCCCGTTAACAGGGGCCCACCCTCCCCGCTAGCCTACGTGTAGACCCCCCCGGTGCATCTTGGCATCGTGTCAAGCCCGGATCCAAGGGGGACACCGTCAGAGTTGCTGAGTCTGTGCCGACTTTGCGGTGAAAGCCGGAATCCAGGAATTCTTTTCCCGACAAGCGTCCGTTGACTTTGGTTCTCTCGCGGCCCAAGGCCGGAATTGTGTATGGCCCGTTCCCTCAACTCTGAACAGTTATCCAAGGGGGACCCGCAAACAGGCGATGTCACAGTATGTCAGATACGAGTCAGGTACAACCATGGCACAAATGTCGCAGGCATCAGCTACGAACGTAAGAGATGGGGAAAAGTGCCGCGCGCCTCGGCTGAAGCAAAGCTGACTCGTATCTGCGCCCCTCCAAATCTCGGTGGAACTTGTGCAGACGTTCCCTACGTGGGGGGGCGTCGCTGGTGTCCTAGGTATCCAGCGTCGACTCGACGAACAGCTCGTCAACCTCCAAGCGGCGGTCAATCAGTCCTTGGTCCAGTTCGTACTGGATGAAGCGTTCCAGGTTGGCCCGATTGCGGGCTACGCCGTTGGGCCAAGGGTCGGGGCCCATGATGTTACGCTCCTGGACCTGCTGGTGGGGCGCCCAAGCTAGGTGGCTCCAGTTGGGGTCGCTGTAGTAATCGTAGCAAATTTCCTTGGCCTGCTGGAAGGCTCGCATCAAGCCAGCCGCTACTTCGGGTGTCTCCGCCACCACCTCGGGCTTGACGGCTAGCACGTGCATGATGGGGTAGAAGCCGTTACGTTGGTAGTAGGCCTCTTCCTCGGCACGGGCCTCCTCAAAGAGCCTCGCTACTTGGGGCGCGCCGTTGACGAAAGCTCGTGGCATGCGGGGCGTCATGAAGGCCTGCACCTCACCCTCCACCAGCATCGTCTCAATGGCCTTGTCGGCCCGCTCAATACGGACGCCTTCTGGGGCGTCGAAGGGCACCGGTTCGTCGGAGCTGGTGACCCACGTCACCGAGTCCAAGGGGACAGCGTACTCGTGAGACAAGTCGCCCTTGGCCAGTACCGACAGGGTGGTCTGGTAGCTGCGCAAGGCGACGCGCTTGCCTATCAGGTCGGAGGGGGACTGTATACCGCAGTTGACGTTGATGTACATCTGCGACTGGCTGAAGAGGCGTCGCGGGAAAACCGGCACCGCAGTGAGTTCCGCATTCCGCGCCTTGGCCATCAGGTAAGATGAGAGCGAAAGCTCGGCGGCGTCCCATGCTCGCTCATGCAACATCCGCTCATGGCGTCCGCCCTCGGTACTTACGTGAACGGCTTCCAACTCGAAGCCCTCTCCTTGGACTGCGCCCTCCAGCAGGGGCAGATGGCGGTCGTAATGCTCCATGGCAACGGTAATTCTGGGTCCGGGCATGGCATCCCTCCTGATGTGGGCGAGTTGTTCGTATTATATCCACATGATGAAGCGGGGTGGTGGAGAGTTGGGACCTCCCCCTCTGACCCCAAACCCATCACCGCTCTCCTGCCCCATGCCGCAGCCCGCGGGGTATCGCCGACGTCTTACGCTGGGACCCGAACCCCGGTCCCGTCGCCATTAGCGGCCCCGCCAACACTCATCCCGGCCGGAGGGACTACCTTGAACGATGCCTTGGGAGGGCAAGCCCCATAATCCAGAGACCCTATGCGTCCTGCAGGGTCCTTCGATTGTTGCATGTGACATGGTTAAAGCGCCGTGAATCATCCTCACCGATCCTCACCCCCCCCGGACCAGGTCCGGGGCAGGCTCTAACCCTCTCGCGAGTCCCTTGCCGTTTTGCGGGAGATCTTGGATGAGAACCGACATTACGGGCCTCGGAGGTCCGCATTCTGTGCCATTTGTGGTCTTCCAATGCTAGTCTTTTGCATCTCTCGGTTTCTTCTAGTGCCACATCCGTTATACCTTATATGTATGTTATTACACCGGGATTTGGACCGTCGCAGCTACGCGTCAGCTTTGCTTTAGTCAAGGGCTGACACACGATTCACGTTTTCGTAGCTGATGCCTGTGACATTTGTGACGTCGTTGTATCGGGTCCGCTTGGGCCGGCATGAGTATGCAAGGCGGTGTATGGGGTGAGACATGGTGCCCCGGTTTCGTCTCACTGTGTAGCACGGCATGGGCAGAAATCGTATCTGGGAAGGGTACAGATGAGACACTGGTCGTAGCTGAAAACGCATTTTTGTATCTGCAACGTGTCTCATTTGTCTCATTTGGGGTAGAGCCAGCTACGAAATGACGGGATTTTATGGGACACAACTGTGCCATTGAGAGGCCGCGCGGATGGCAGGGCGGCGGGGCCGCAACATTTGGGCTGCCGAACGGGGGTATTCCTGCAAGGGGTTTTCTGACAACCGTTATTGGCGGCCCTGCTACGGGTGGTCTAATTGATTGCGTTTTTAGAACCATACGTCGAAGCCTAGAGGGGGAAGGGCGAGCGTGTCAACGGACTGATGTCAGTGGGCAGGGTCTTTCGATTGTTGCCCGGTTAGAGTGCCGTGAATCGGCCTCAGCCCCGGATCAATCTTCGTTAACCGTAATGTTCGGGTATCAAACTCTTCCTTTCGATTTCAGGCTAACCCCTCACCCCCGGATCTGATCCGGGGCAGGCTCTAACTCTCTCCCTCGCGCGGGAGAGAGGGGATTTGTTGTCCGCTTGTTCAGTCCGTTTTTCGAATAACCGAAAGGCTCTGTGCGCCCTCTGATAACATTGACAGATATGGGCGCCGCCAATAGCATCGGGGGTGATTGACGGCGGTCTGACAGATTCCGTATTGGGAGGAGAACGCAGATGGATAAGGGACGAGATGCCGACGTGGTGGTCGTGGGTGCTGGCGGGGCCGGAGTAGCTGCAGCCATAAATGCCCATGATGCTGGGGCCAGCGTAATCATTGTTGACTCGCACCAGGAGCCGGGCGGGGCTACTGCCATTTCCGGCGGCGGGTGCTGCATGGTGGGCACCGCTTTCCAGCGGGAAAAGGGCATTGATGACAATCCCAACTTGGCGTTTTCCGACTGGGTGCATTTCGGACAGGGCTCTGCTGACGAACAGTGGGCCCGCTTTTACATCGAGCATTCAGCCCATGACCTCTACGAGTGGCTCACGGCCATGGGGGTGGTCTGGGACAGCTTCAACCACCAAGAGGGCAACACCGTCCCCCGCTGGCACCACCCCGTCGGCAATGGCAAGGCCATCTTCGAGGCGATGCAAGCCACCGCCCGCGCCCGCGGGATCGACCAATGGCTTATGGGCACCGAGGCCATTGCTCTGCTGGAGGACGACGAACGAGTGACCGGCGTGCGAGTGCGTGACAGCAAGACCGGCGAGGAGCGCGACCTGACGGCTGGCGCGGTGGTCATGGCTTCCGGCGGCTTCATGTCCAATGTGGAGATGGTCTACCAGTACCGGCCCGACCTGCGCCAACACAGAATCTTGGGTGGCTCCCATGTGGAAGCCACAGGCCGGGGCCACAAGCTGGTGGCGGACGCAGGCGGCACTCTGACCCACATGGGCGATGTGTGGATGTACGCCTACGCCACTCCTGACTACCGCGACCCGGAGGGGGAGCGTGGTCTGGTAGTGCGTGGCCTGCCGGACTACGTATGGGTCAACGCCCAGGGCCAGCGGTTCCACAACGAGGGCCTGAGCGGTGGAGCGTCGGCCACGCCTGCCGTGCTGGCCCAAGACCCAGCCTACTGCTGGGCCATCATCGACCAGACGGGCCGGGAGACCGTGGAGATATCCGACCCCTACTATCGAGACGGCCTGATAAAGCACTGGGACCGCATCGACGACCTGTTCCAGAAGTCGCCCAACATCAAAGAGTCCGGCACTCTGCGCGGCCTAGCCTTGGAGACGGGGGTGCCCGGCGCTATGCTGGAAGAAACCATTACCCGTTACAACGCTTACATCGACGAGGGGTTGCAGCGCGACCCCGATTTTGGGAGGCCCTTGCAGGGAAGGAAGAAGGTGGAGCAGGCCCCCTTCTACGCCCTTCAGTTCTTCCCGTTGTCACGCAAGAGCTTTGGCGGGGTGAAGACAGACCTGCGCTGCCAAGTGATGGACTCCCACTTCCAACCCATCGAAGGGCTGTTCGGCGCAGGCGAGCTCGCCGGCATGGCTGGCGGTCACATCAACGGGAAGGCAGGACTCGAGGGCACTATGCTTGGTCCGGCCCTGTTCAGTGGCCGTGTGGCAGGCTCGTGGGCGGCCAACGCCGCCGGGTTCGGTCCGGGTTTCGTGGGCACGCCTCTCCGGTAGATACGCGCGGCTAGTCCCCAGCGGAGTAGGTCCGCGAGGCTCGCCGCCAACGCTGGAACGGGCGGGCGTTGTCGTCGCCCCGCGTGGACGGGTGCCCCTCGCGGGCCAGCACCAGCCCCTGCACTGATTCGGCCCCAGCCTTGCGCAGCGCTTCCGCGCATGCCGAGAGGGTGCTGCCGGTAGTCGCCACGTCGTCGACCAAGACGACGGCCCTGCCAGCCACGGCGTCGCTGGAGCGGAAGCAGTCCTGCACGTTCAGTACCCTTTTCTCCCTGCTCAGTCCTACCTGTGGGCCGGTGTCTCGTGTACGCATCAGTGCAGCCTCGTCGCAAGGGACCCCCAGTCCCCTGCTCAGGGACTTGGCCAGAAGGGCCGACTGGTTGTAGCCGCGCTGTCGCAGCCTCTGAGGGTGCAGGGGAACGGGCAGGACCAAATCGGCTGACAGCCTCTTCGCCCGCCACGCCTGTTCCAGCAGGCCTCCCATCGTGGGGGCCAAGCCACGCACTTGGTGGTACTTCAGTTGCAACACTGCTTCCCGTACCGCGCCTTCCATCAGAAATGGCGCAACGACGCCGTCCAGTGCTAGTGGTGCGGCGTGACACCAGCGGCAGGGTGTACCGGACTGAGGCTGGGCACAGTGGGCGCAGTATGGCTGGCGCAGTGCGGGCAGTCCTTCCCGGCAATCGGGGCATAGGTACGCACCGTCTGCGCCACAGCCTAGGCAGCTGATGGGGAATATGAAGTCCAGTGTGGCATTTACGACCTGCTTGAAGCGCACCAGCATACCTTTGGCCTTTCCTTTGTGCCCCTTCTTTGTGATAGAATGTGGTAATTAATCAGCTACGAGGCTTATCCGTAGCTCCCGCTTCCCTTTGGGAGCGGACTCGAGGACCGGTCAGGCGTCATAGATGAAAAAGGCTGTATTCTTCGACCTCTACAATACCTTGGTGCGATTCTGGCCTCCCTTGGATGAGATCCAGCAGGCGTCCTGTTGCGAGTTGGGCCTGACCCTCAGGAAGACCGACATCCGCAGAGGCTATGTGGTCGCCGACGAGTATTTTAACGAGGCCAACGCCGAAGAGCCATTGGCGCTGCGCAGCCCTGAAGCCCGTGCTGAGTTCTTCGCTGAGTACGAGAGGCGCATCCTGCTGGCGGCCGGTGTCGACGTCAATCTGAAGCTGGCCGACCAAGTGTGGCAGATGGCCATGCTCATCCAAAAGGACTTCGAGCTTTTCGAAGACGTGCTGCCAGCCTTGCAGCAGCTCAAGGAGAAGGGGTTCATACTTGGGGTAGTTTCCAACCTGCGCCGAGACATGAACGCCCTTACCAAGCAACTGAAGCTGGAGGGGATACTGGACTTCTGTGTCACCTCCTCCGAGGTTGGGGCGGAGAAGCCCTACCCGCCCATCTTCCGCGCCGCCCTCGACCGAGCCAACGTGGACGCCGCCGATGCCTACATGGTAGGAGACCAATACAAGGCCGACGTTCAAGGGGCCAAGGCTGTAGGGATCACTCCAGTGCTGCTGGACCGTGAGGGGCTGCGGGGCGACGTAATTGACTGTAAACGCATCAGCAGCCTGTCGGAGCTTGAGGGCCTGCTGGACGCCTCCAACTAGCCTCTAGTCTCCCCCAGTTAACTCTGCTGGAACTCCCTGCCCCTCTTCCAAGTCTTCCGACTGTAGTCTCGTCATGAACCTGAGCAGACGCTGTAACGTGAGCACCAGTTGGTCCTGCCATGGCCGGCCGCCACGCCTGTGACTTAACTGAAGCTGGTTGTTGCCCACGCGAACAAGAGGCCCCAAGGCCTTCTCAAGCGCGGGCTTGGCCCCACCCACAGGATGCGACAGTCGCAGCACGATGGTGGAGTCGGACCATGTCAGTGAGGTCAGCCCTGCTTTGTCTGCTAACACTCGCACTCGTGAGACGTACTGCAAGTCCGCCACGGGATCGGGCAGCGGGCCGAAACGGTCGCGCATCTCCGTGCCAATCTCCTCGACCTGCTCTGAGGAGTCGGCCCGGGCCAACCGCTGGTAGACCTCCAGCCGAGCTGGCAAGTGGGATATGTACTCTTCGGGTATGTGGGCGGTCAGTGGGAGGTTGACCCTAGCCTGAGACAGGATTGGACTGGTGGAGACGTCCAAGTCAGGGACACCGACTTCCTGCTGGGCTTCCCCGACTGCTTGATTCAGCAATTGCGAGTAGAGCTCGAAACCAACTGCGTGGATATTGCCACTCTGCTCCGCACCGAGGATGTTGCCCGCCCCGCGAATCTCCAAGTCGCGCATGGCGATGCGGAAACCCGAGCCCAATTCCGACGCCTCCAGCACAGCCGCCAACCTCTTGCCAGCGGCCTCGGTGATGCGTCGCCTCGGGGGCGTCAGCAAGTAGGCGTAGGCCCTCTGGGTGGCACGACCCACACGGCCTCGTAGCTGATACAGCTGCGAGAGGCCGAACCGGTCGGCCCGGTCGATGATGAGGGTGTTGGCGTTGGGTATGTCCAGCCCCGACTCGATGATGGAGGTGCATACCAGCACATCCATCTCCCCTTGGGCGAACCGCGACATCACCTCCTCCAACTCGTTCTCGTGCATCCTGCCGTGGCCGATGGCGATGCTAGCTTGGGGAACCAGTTGTTGGATGTGGTCAGCGACCCGCTGGATGGACTGGATCCGGTTGTGCAGAAAGAAGGCCTGCCCGCCCCGGTCCAGCTCCCTCTGGATGGCTTCCTGTATGACGTCGTCGCTGTACTCGCACACTGTGGTCTTGATGGGCAGCCGCTCTTCGGGAGGCGTCTCCATGGTGCTCATGTCCCGGATGCCTGACAGCGACAGGTAGAGAGTGCGTGGAATGGGTGTCGCACTGAGGGTGAGGATGTCTACCTCGCGGCGCAGACGCTTCAGCTGCTCTTTGTGCACCACGCCAAAGCGCTGCTCTTCGTCCACGATGACAAGTCCGAGGTTTTTCAGGCTCACGTCCTTCTGGAGTAGCCGGTGGGTGCCGATGACGATATCGACGGTGCCCAGCTTCAGCCGCTCAATCACATCTTCCTGCTCCTTGGGGGAGCGGAATCGGCTAAGGACTTCAACCCGTGCCGGAAAGGGGGCGAGGCGCTCAGTAAAGGTGGCGTAGTGCTGCTGGGCCAAGATAGTGGTAGGCACTAGGATGGCCACCTGCATGCCGTCTTCTACGGCTTTGAAGGCCGCTCGCAAGGCAACCTCGGTCTTGCCGTAGCCCACGTCGCCACATACTAGCCGGTCCATGGGCTGTAGCCCTTCCATCCCAGTCTTTACCTCGTCGATAGTGCGACGCTGGTCTTCCGTTTCCTCGTAGGGAAAGGAGTCTTCCAACTCTCGCTGCCACGCCGAATCCACGGGGAAAGGGTGCCCCTGCGCCACCTGACGCGAGGCATAAAGCTGTAGAAGCTCTTGGGCCATCTCTCTTGTGGAGGCCTTGGCGCGCGACTTGGCTCTCGCCCACTCTTGGGTATTCAGCCTTGTGAGCGACGGCGCTTGGTCGCTGGGGGCGAGGTAGGGCGATACACGGTCAAGCTGGCCTGTGGGTACCAGCAGCTTATCTCCCTCGGCGTACTCCAGCACGAGGTATTCCTGGTGCTCCCCGTTGGCCTCCCGTTGTTCCGTGCCAGCGAACCGACCTATACCGTGGTCCACATGTACCACGTACTCGCCGGGTGTAAGCTGAGACACGGGAGCGTTGCCCCGCACCACCGACTTCCTCCGCGAAGGCCTCTCCTTGGACACGCCGAAAAGCTCTGCGTCACTTATGACGGTGGTGCGGACCCCTTGAGAGTCCAGCGACCAGCCACTGTGCAGGAAGTCGGAGACTAGGGAAACGCTGCCCGCGGCCGGGGCCTCATCCACGTTATCGTGTATGGATGCGCCGACACCCGCCTCCTGCAGAATCTCTGCCACCCGGCGAGCATGCCGGCTCACTACCACCACCCGGTCGCCGTTCCGCGCGTCCGAGGCTGCCTGCTCCGCGAATTGCTCAAGGCGGCCGTAGTAGAGCGGAGATGTATGGAATCCGACGCTGGCGTCATCACCGCCCATCTGCACCGAGAGGCGCTGCATCTGGGCCAGCTTTTTGTCGAAATCGGGCCAGTCGAATTGAGGCGCCGGGAAGTTAGTGGGCAGCTCGCCCCGACCTTCCCGGGTGTGACGCAGCTCCCACATACGGCGCGTGAGCTCGTGGCCGCAGGAAGCAACTTCTTCGGCTCCGCTTAAGACCACAATGGCTTCTGCTGGCAGGTAGTCCAAGAGGCAGCCATGGTTGAGCAAGCCGTTATAAAAGGCATGCTCCTCGGTGCCCTGACCGGCGAAAATCGAGGCCAACTCCTCTTCCATGCGGTCTTTGACGGTGGCGGTGCAGTCGGAGAAGTTCAATCCGGCGATGAGGCGCGAGACCTCGTCGTGGCTGGCCAGCGACGGCAGGGCCTCACGGCAAGGCACGATGGTGACCGATTCGGCGGCTTCCACCGAGCGTTGGCTGCTGGGGTTGAATAGGCGTATGCTCTCGATTTCGTCCCCAACAAGTTCCAACCTTGCGGGAAGGGTAGCGTGGGGCGAGTAGACGTCCACAATGCCACCTCTCAGGCCGAAGGAACCGGGCACCTCCACGCTATCCTCACGGCGATAGCCCAACTCCACCCATTGGGCCAGCATGTGACCCAATCGTACCCGTTGTCCGACGGTCAGAGTGTGGTTGGCCCCCCGAAAGGCTTGAGGGGGAATGGTCTTGCGCAAAGCCCCCACTGCAGAGGTGACAACCATGAAGTCGGAGCCATGGTGCGGGTCCATGGCGGCGAGTGCGGCTAATCGCTGGTTGTTGGTCAACCCATCGGAGACCAGCCGCTCGAAGGGTATCGCTTCCGGCTCGGGCAAGTAGTGCAGGGACTCGTCTTGGCCCCAGTAGGTGATTAGCTCGCCATGCAGACGTCGTGCGTCGTCCGGGCGGGGCGCGATGACCAGCAATGGGACACACAGTCGCTGACGCAAGGCCCCTAGTAATAGAGGCACCGCGGCAGGCAATACCGTTACCTGAGGAGATTCACCGTGATTCTCGATCCGCTCAACCAAGCCTCTGTAGGCTTGGGTCTCTTCCAATACGGTGAAGAGGCCCTTCAGACCCATTCAACCTCCAGTCTTAAGGCAACAAACTTGGGGCCGGCCCAAGGCGGGCAGCCCTTGGCTTTGATTCTACCGTTGGCGCAAAGCCGATACAAGGCGGCTGGCTGCTGGGCCAGCCAAGTACCGGCAGGCTGATATAATGGCGATGCGCAGCTTTATGCTTATCAGGAGGAATCTGGAGTTGGCCAACAATGGCCCTGAGCCGGCTAGTCGCCGCAACCAGTTAAACATAAATGACCTCAAGTACCGCCGTGTAGTGGTCAAAGCTGGCACCAGCGTTCTAACCGGCAACAGCGACCGTCTGGACGTGAGCGTGATGGAGTCCCTAACCCGGCAGGTGGCCCAGTTGCGGCAGTGGGGTGTGGAGGTGGCGCTGGTTACCTCAGGGGCAATCGCTGCCGGGCGGCAGGTTATCGGCAAGAGCCAGGAGCGTCGCGATATCCCCTTCCGCCAAGTGCTGGCGGCAGTGGGGCAGGGCAGTCTGCTGAAAACCTACGAGGAACTTTTCGCCCACTACGGCGTGACGGTAGCCCAAGCTTTGCTAACTTGGAACGACCTCTCCGACCGCCAACGCTACTTGAACATACGGGGGACTCTGGCCACGCTGATGGGTCTGGGCGTAGTGCCCATCCTCAACGAGAATGACGTGGTAGCCGTAGATGAAATCGGTGAAAACTTCGGCGACAACGATCACCTCTCAGCCCTCGTGGCCAACTTGGTGGACGCCGAGCTGCTGATAACCCTGACGGACATGGAAGGCCTCTACACCGCCGATCCTCGCCACGATCCTGACGCTAGCCTGATGCGGATGGTGGAGCGGGTGGATGAATCGGTGCTGGCCATGGCTGGCACGGAGCACGGCGCGAACTCCCGTGGTGGTATGCGCGCCAAGCTGGACGCGGCCCATCAGGTGACCCTTTCCGGCATTGCCATGGTCATCTGTCGCGGAGCCGAGCCGGACGTCATACTGCGCGTCACCTGTGGAGAGCCCATTGGCACCTACTTCGTGCCTGCCGGAAGCCGCATGGAGAGTCGCAAGCGCTGGATGCTCAGCGGGCTGAACAACCACGGCGAGATAACCGTCGATAGTGGGGCGCAAGGCGCGTTGCTGCAGGAACACCGCAGCCTCTTGCCTCCGGGTATAATGGAGGCCAGCGGTGGATTCCAGCGAGGCGATACGGTCTACGTCCTCGGGTCCGGGGGAGCACGCTTGGCTTGTGGCATCACCAACTACAGCGCTGAGGACGTGGAGCGGATCAAGGGGCAACACTCGGACCGCATCTGGGAGCTTCTGGGCTATCATTTCGGCCAAGAAGTGATACACCGAAATAACATGGTCTTATTGTAGGGCAATGACGACGACATCCAAGGATATCCTGAAAGCCAAGGGCAAGGAAGCAAGGGCTTCCGGCCGCCAACTGGCCAAGCAGGGCACCGCAGTCAAGAATCGGGCCTTGCTAAATCTGGCAGACCGCCTTCTGGCGGAGCAGGAGACCATTCTCCTAGCCAACAGGGCGGACTGCGATGAGGCAAAGGGCAATAGCCTCTCATCGGCTTGGCTCGACAGGCTGCTCCTCACCCCCGAGCGGCTGGAGGCCATGGCAAGGGACGTGCGCAGCGTGGCGTCGCTCCCCGACCCCGTGGGTGAGATGATCGACGCCCGGCTTCTGCCAAACGGCCTCTCTATAGGTAAGAGAAGGGTGCCTCTGGGCGTCATCGGGGCCATCTACGAGAGCCGCCCCAACGTGACAATTGACATCTTCACCCTGAGCTTCAAGTCCGGTAATGCCTGTTTCCTCCGCGGCGGTCACGAGGCCCTACGCTCCAACAAAGCGTTGGTGGAGGTGGTTTGGCGGGCCTTGGAAGAGTCCGATGTACCACGCGGAGTGCTTCAGTTCGTGGAAGACCCGGACCGGGCGCTGGTGGAGAGCATGCTTGAGATGCGGGAGTACATCGACTTGCTTGTGCCTCGCGGGGGGGCCGATCTGATTCGTTACGTAGGGGAGAACGCCTCCATGGCGGTGGTGACGGGTGGAGTTGGCGTATGCCACACTTATGTAGATAAATCGGCCAACTTGGATATGGCATCGGCCATTTCGTACAACGCGAAGGTGCAGAGGCCCACCGTTTGCAACGCCATGGACACTCTGCTCGTCCACTCCGAGGTCGCGCCAAGCTGGCTGCCGCGCATCGCCTCAGAGTGGGGGCAGGCAGGCGTACAGATGCGATGCGACCGCAGGGCGCTCAGCATATTGGCTCCAAGCGGAAACGAGGCCGTGCAGGAAGCCACCGACGAGGACTGGGGCAAGGAGCACTTGGCTCTCGTCGCCTCCGTGCGAATAGTGGACTCTTTGGACGATGCTCTGGACCACATCGAGCTCTACGGTTCTGGCCACTCGGAGGCGATAGTTGCCGAGGACTACACCGCGGCTATGCGCTTTCTCGATGAAGTGGATGCTGCCGCCGTGTTCGTCAACGCCAGCACTAGGTTTACCGACGGGGCCGAATTCGGCCTAGGGGCCGAGGTGGGCATCAGCACTCAAAAGTTCCACGCTAGGGGGCCCATGGGCCTGCGCGAGCTGACGACCTATAAGTGGGTGATCATGGGCACTGGCCAAGTAAGACCCTGATCCATCGATTAAGGCCACAATAGCCCTAGATACGGTCCTGATCAGGAGGGTCGCCACGCCGGACTACTGGTTCGAACGAGACTGCCGCACTCCCCACTCCGAGGCCTACGCCGTCATCGACGATGATCAGGCCGTCGGTCGGGTCGACCTGCACTACACCAATACCACGGTGCACGCCACTCTATGTGTGCCGGAGAGCTTCACGACAGAGGACATCCAAGAGCTGGTCGAGGCCATCGATGAGGAGCTGGTGGACGTGCTGGGTATACTGCGGGACGATTTCGTCGTGCATGTGTTCCAAGGGCGTGAGGCAGGTGTCTTTTCCGACCGAGACCAAGAGACCGGGACCAACGGGCGTACTGGCTGTTAGAGTGGGACCAGCTTCTAGCGGTGACGAGGTGCTAGCTAGCCTTTTCTCTGAACAGCCCGCCGCACCGCATCCTCCACGTCGGATACGCCCAAGCCGTACTTGGTCAGCAGTTGGGCTGGATGCCCTGACTCGGCATAACCGGTCAGTGACACGACTTCCAGAGGCACTGGCTGGTGCTGACCCAGCACGCGGCCGACGATGCTGGCCAAGCCCCCATGCACGTAGTGTTCCTCGGCGGTGACCACTGCGCCCGTCTCTCTTGCCGCCTTTAGCACCGGGTCCTCATCGGTCGGTTGAAGGGTGTGCATGTTGAGTACCCGCACACTCAGCCCCTGCTCGCCAAGGTTGGTGGATGCCCGCAGGGCTACCGGCACCATCGTCCCGGTGGCGATGATAGTCGCGTCGTTGCCCGAGGCTATCTCGTCGACCTTGCCCAGCTTGAAGATGTAGTCCTCGGAATGCACCACCGGGGTCGCAGGCCGGTAAAGGCGGATGTAGAAGGGGCCAGGGGTCTCGGCGGCCGCTAGTACCGCTTGTCGTGTCTCCACTGCGTCGGAGGGGGCAACTACGGTGAAGCCGGGGAGCGAGCAGGCCAATGCTAGGTCCTCGATCCCTTGGGCCGACATACCGTCCTCACCGGTGAGCAGGCCGGCATGAGTGCATACCACCTTCACGTTCAGGTGGGGCTGGGCTATGGCTACCCGCAGCTGGTCGAAGGGGCGCCCCATACCAAATACGGCAAAGGTGCTTACGAAGGGTATCTTGCCTGAAGCGGCCAAGCCTGCCGCCACACCCATCATGTTCTGCTCAGCAGGACCGAAGTCGAAAAAGCGATCTGGGTACTCGGCGGCGAATAAGTGGGTAAAGGTCGACTTGTTCAGGTCGCCGCCAAGGACCACCACGTCCACGTTCTCGCGGCCCAACTCCAGCAGGGTCCTGCCGTAGATTTCGCGGGTTGAAGCGGTTGCTGGAGCCGTTGCCATCAAGACCTCGATTCATGCTGCATGGGACAACCGGTCAGGGACTATTCGGGCTGCTCGCCGTTTAGCGAAGGCGGTGTCTCGTTGAAGGTTTCGCCCGTAGCCTCTGCCTCAACACGGCGGCGGTTCCAATCCTCCCAAGCAACGTATGCCTCGGCGCGCCCCTCGGCGCGGCCTTCGGCACGGGCCTGCGCTACCTGCTTCCTTCGCCGCGCCTTTATCCCGTCGCGAATGGATTCTGCCAATACCAACGATCCCCTCCAAGCCTCAATTGCGCTATAGGCAGTCATCCCCGAGAGTGCCATTGCAGCTGCGCCCGGAATGATGGCCGCGACCCAAGTCTCAAGTATACCACTGTGATTCCTTACCTGTACCACAACTACCACTGCTAGGCTGGGGATGGCGAGGAGGAGGTACAGTATTAGAAATAGAGCTTGGAAACGGGAGGTATAGGACCAAAGAGAGGTTCTGGACTCTTCGTGCTCGTTGTCCTTTGCGGAGGAGTCCTCTTCTGACCATTTGTCGTTCACTTAGGGGAGGAGTACGAGTTGGTGTCGGACGTGACAAGCGGAACAGGAACGGCAAGCAAGGCTAGGCCAATTCCTTCATGGCCAACTCGTACTCTTCCTTATTGGGGGCCCGGCCATGGAAGTCCGGGTTGTTTTCCATGATGCTGACTCCGTGTCCCTTAACGGTGTGGGCCAGCACCATGGTCGGCCGGTTTCGGGTGCGTCCTGCCTGTCGCAGGGCGTCGCGCACTTGGGAGATGTCGTGACCGTCTACCTCAATCACACGCCAGCCAAAGGCCCGCCACTTGGAGGCCAACGGCTCAAGCTTCATAACGTCATCGGTGAAACGGTCGTTCTGAATGCGGTTACGGTCCACAATGGCTACGAGGTTGCTCAGACCGTAGTGCGAAGCAGACATAGCTGCCTCCCACACCTGCCCTTCGTCACACTCGCCGTCTCCCAGCAGGGCGTAGACCTTGTACCGCTTGTTGGACAGCCGGGCGGCTAAAGAGGCCCCTACTGCGAAGGAGAGACCCTGCCCCAGTGAGCCAGAGTTCATCTCCACGCCGGGTGTGCGCGGATGAGCATGGCCCTGCAACATGGCGCCTATCTTGCGGAAGCCCCAGAGCTCCTCGCGAGGGAAGTAGCCCCGCTTGGCCAGCACTACGTATAGGCCGGGGCAAGCATGGCCCTTGCTGAGGATGAAACGGTCGCGGTCTGGCCAGCTCGGGTTGGAGGGGTCGTGGCGCAGAACGTCAAAGTATAGTGCCACCAAGATGTCCATCTCGGAAAGAGAGCCGCCAGGGTGGCCGCTGCCAGCTTGGTAGATGGTCTCTATGGCGTCCCGCCGTAGCTCTCGAGCGATGCCCTCCAGCTCTTCTATGGTGGGTTGGTTGTCACGGCTGGAGACATTGCTTTTTGTGGCCAACTATTCGTTCTCCTCTGGTTCAGTAGCAGGGCCGATTATAATGGGCCCTCGGAATTGGTGTCCATATGTACATTCGAAACCGCTGCTCCCTATAATCGCCCAAGTGGTAATCGACTTTCATACCCACGTCCTGCCTGCCCGCTTCCAGCAGCATAGGGAGGACTACCTGCGACGCGATGCTACCTTCGCCGCCCTGTTCGCCAGCCCCAAAGCTAGGATTGCCACCGCCGAGCAACTGCTGGCAGCAATGGACAGGGCTGAAGTGGACGTTGCAGTGGTGATGGGCTACGGCTGGACCGACGCCGAGGTGGCGCGAGAAGCCAACGACTACCTCTTGGAAAGCGCCTCATGCCACCCGCAACGATTGGTGGCCTTCTGCTCACTCAATCCGGCATGGGGTTGGCCTGCGGTGTACGAGGTGGAGCGCTGCGCCCGGGGAGGGGCAGAAGGCATAGGTGAGTTGCATCCCGACACCCAAGGACTGGATATCACTGATCGGGAAGCCATGGCCCCGCTGATGGACGCGGCGCGTGAATTGGGATTGTGCGTCCTCACCCACGCCTCCGAGCCTGTGGGCCA
Source organism: Dehalococcoidia bacterium (assembly GCA_965263155.1). Classification (GTDB taxonomy): domain Bacteria; phylum Chloroflexota; class Dehalococcoidia; order Lucifugimonadales; family JAAXIE01; genus JAAXIE01. Next base: position 2,388,204 of record OZ253586.1, on the reverse strand, counting down.
CGAGTATCCAGGCAAGGGGCACACAACACCCGACCAGCTTTACGCCTTCTCCTACAACTTCCCCGATAATACCATCGTTTGCGCCCATTGGGGTGGGGGCCTGCCCTTCTACGCACTGATGCCTGAAGTGGGCCAAAGCTTGGCCAACGTCTACTTCGACAGCGCCGCCACGCCCCTTCTATACCGGCCCGCCGTCTACTCGGCGGCCGTTCAGTCGGCGGGTTACCAGCGCATCCTTTTCGGCAGCGACTACCCCTTGGTGGGGTATCACAGGGCCTTGGGACAGGCGCGCGAGTCTGGGCTGGAGCCGGATGTCCAGGAAAAGGTGCTGGGAGGCAACGCGGCGAAGCTGTTGGGCCTCTGAGCTATGGACACTCTGCCTGACTACCTAGAGCCGGGGCTCGACATCGTGTTCGTTGGCCTGAATCCCTCCACCATCTCTGTACAGGCAGGCCATTACTTCGCCAACCCCCGCAACCGTTTCTGGGCGGCCTTCAATCAGTCGGGGCTGGTCGAGGAACAGACCGGACCGGAGTTGGACTACACCCTGCTACGACACAGCATCGGGCTGACGGACGTCGTGAAGCGCCCCACGTCTCAAGGGTCGGGGCTTACCGCTGCCGATTATCGGGAGTGGGCGCCTGTGCTCAAGGAGAAGCTGGAGCGGTATCATCCTCTGGTAGCCTGCTATCATGGCATGATGGCCTACCGCAATTATCTGTGGCACGCCGAGGGCGTCCGCCTTGTGGGTGGAGACTTGGGCGCGCAGTCCCACACAATAGGCGACACCAAAGTGTTCGTGACGCCCAACCCCAGCCCCGCCAATGCCCGCTACTCGGTGTCAGACCTAGCCGGCTGGTACCGCAAGTTGGCCCGATATGTGGCTGGTTTGAGGCAGGCATGAGCGCCACTGAGAGAGTTTTCGTCGCCGTGCATCTTCCGGCAGCTCAACGGGCCGTTTTGGAGTCTGCCATCGCTAGCCTGCGTGGCCATGGCTTGGACCGGGTGAGATGGGTGCGCGTTGAAGGCATCCACCTGACCTTGAAGTTCCTAGGCGATATACCTGCTTCCCAAGTCGAGGCTGTAGCGCAAGGGATGAGGTCTGCCGCCAACGACGTTGCCCCCTTCCAACTGCAATTGGCATCTCTGGGCGTTTTCCCCAATCCCAAGCGTGCCCGTGTGATATGGTGCGGAGTCTCCGGTCAGATGGAGCAGCTTGTCTCTCTGCAAGAGCGCACGGAGCAGGCGATCGTACCGCTGGGTTACCCTCGCGAGCGTCGCCCCTACTCTCCGCATCTTACTTTAGGACGGGTGCGAGAAGGCGAGAAACCACCGGATGGGGCCATGCTGCAGAGGGCGATGGATGCTTGGGATCCGAGACTGGCAGAGGCGTGGCTAGTCGACGAGGTCTGCCTGATGCGAACGACGCTCCTGCCCGGAGGCTCGATACACGACGTTCAAGCGACGACTAAACTGATTGCCGATGGCTCATGGCACCAGAGGTGATGATGGAGTCCCGCACCACGCAGTTGCGCCCCGTGGCCCCCTTCGACTTCGACCTCACGGCAGGCTCCCACACATACTTTCGAGGCACATACGGGGCGGACATGCTGGAGGGAGGCGATTACCGCCGCCTGCTGAACATCGACAACAGGTTGGTGCTGGCCCATGTGCGATCTACGGGGTCTACGATCGAACCCAAACTTTCAGTCGTAGCCCAAGGCCCTCACGTAAGCGAGAGCGATTTAGCCGCAGTGAGCGACATCATGGGTTGGAACTTGGGAATCGACGCGGACATGGAGGGCTTTTACCAATCGGTGAAGGGTGAGCCGGTACTGGAGCGCATCACATCACAACTGCACGGCCTGCATCCAACTCGAGCGGTCTCCGTGTTCGAGGCCATGGTGCTGGCGATTCTCGGCCAGCAGATCGCTGCGGCCGTGGCCCGTATCGTTCGCACCCTGCTCATTGAGACCTATGGCGACAGCTTGGAGGTGGACGGCAAGACCTACTTTGCCTTCCCCACGCCGGGGGTATTGCTCGAAGCTGGCATCGACGGTCTGCGCAAGATGAAGCTCAGCCAGCGAAAGGCGGAGTATGTCTTGGGCATAGCCAAGGAATTGGAGGAGGGGACGCTGGACTTGGAGGCGCTGAAACACGCCAGCGATGACGACGTTGTGGAACGGGTGACCCGACTGCGAGGCGTTGGACACTGGACGGCCCACTGGCTATTGATTCGCGCCCTCTCGCGAACCGACGCCTTCCCTTCAGGCGACCTCGCCCTGAAGCGGGTGATGTCCCAACTCTACTTCGATGGCCGGACCCTGACCGACCGAGACGTAGAGGAATTCTCAGTCCGCTGGTCACCCTACCGCAGCTACGCCATCGTGTACATGTTCGCCGCCGGGAGGCAGGGCATCATCGCCCCAGCGGCCAAGGCAGGACGCTAGCCACTGCGCTTGCCCCTGGATACCGGCTTTCCCCGGTATGCCGGAGGTATGTAAGAGACCGCCTCCTCGGGGATTGGGGTGCGGTTGGGTACTGTGATGGGCGACGGTCTCGATTGTACGAGCCTACCGAAACATGCCCATCAGGTTGCGTGGGCCTCGGCCTTGGGAGAACTGCTTCATCATTTTCTGGGCTTGGCGGAACTGGTTGAGTATCTGGTTCACGTCCTGGGGGGTAGTGCCACTGCCTCGGGCGATACGGCGACGGCGCGAGCCGTTCAGGATCGAGGGGTCGCGCCGTTCCTGAGTCGTCATGGACCGGATGATCGCCTCCGCCTTCACCAATCCGGCGCCGTCCAACGCGTCCGACGGCAACCGCTTGCTGAGCTGAGAGAAGCCGGGAATCATTTCCATGATAGATGACAGGGACCCCATCTGCTTCACGCCTTGAAGTTGTTCCAGAAAGTCTTCCAAGTCAAAGGTGGCGCGCCGTATCTTGCGCTCCATCTCCCGGGCTTGCTTCTCGCCCACTGCCTCTTGGGCCTTCTCAACCAGCGTCAGCACGTCACCCATGCCCAATATTCGAGAGGCGGTGCGGTCAGGGAAGAAGGGTTCCAAGGCGTCTGTGCGCTCGCCTGTGCCCATGAACTTGATAGGTATGCCGGTCACTTGGGAGATGGAGAGGGCCGCGCCACCCCTAGCGTCGCCGTCCATCTTTGTGAGAATGAGGCCAGTGATGCCCACGTACTCGTTGAAGCCTTGGGCAGTGGTAACCGCCACTTGGCCCGTCATGGAATCCACAACCAGCAGCGTCTCATGAGGAGAGACGGCCGCGTAAACCTGCCGGAGCTCCTCCATCATGTCGCCGTCGATTTCCAGGCGTCCGCCTGTGTCAACGATGGCAAAGCTGAGCCCCAACTGGCGGGCGTGGGCCACGCCGTTGGTGGCTGCCTTTACTGCTGTGGACCCGTCCTCCCGGTAGACGGGTACGTCCAATTGCTTGCCCAACACGGCTAGCTGTTCCACCGCCGCTGGCCTCCGTAGGTCCGCGGCCACCAGCAGTGGGTGATGTCCCTGACGGCGCAGGTGAAGGGCGAGCTTGGCTGCGGTGGTGGTTTTGCCTGAGCCCTGCAGGCCCGCCATCATCACCACGGTGGGGGCTTGGCTGGAAACGGTGAGCTTGTGGTCTCCCGCCGTTAGGATGGCCGTCATCTCGTCGTTGACGATCTTGACCACCTGTTGACCTGGGCTGAGGCTCTCCAGTACGTCGCCGCCCAGTGCTCTCTCCCGCACCCGTGCCACGAAATCACGGGCCACCCGGAAGTCCACATCGGCTTCCAATAGCGCCCGTCGCACCTCGCGCAACCCTTCATCCACATCGCGCTCCGTGAGACGTCCCCTGCCGGTGAGGCGCTGGAACACGCCGTTGAGCTTGTCAGTCAGTGTGTCGAACATGCCCACCCCCTTGCCTTCTCGATTCTAGGCTGCCTGGGCCGCGCACGTCAAAACCACACCCCACGCGTGGGGCAGGATTTGTGGCTCTGACCAGCCCCGCAGCAGGCCAATAGTGTTAACATAAGCGTCGCCATGATACCCCTCAGCCTTACCCTAAAGAACTTCCTCTGCTACCGAGGCGACGTCCCCACTCTGGACTTCCGGGGCATTCACCTGGCTTGCCTGTCGGGCCGGAATGGCCACGGCAAGTCGGCCCTGCTGGATGCTATCACTTGGGCCCTGTGGGGCAAGGCCCGGGGACGCAGCGATGACGGCTTGATTTGCCAAGGCACCGACGAGATGCGGGTAGAGCTCGACTTCAAGGTGCGAGACGACTGCTATCGCGTGGCGCGACGTCGCACCAAGCCCAGTGGACGGGGGCGCAGCGGCAGTTCCGACCTGCAGCTCCAAATCTCCAACGGCGACGAATACACCCCCATCACCCGGAACAGCCTGCGGGAGACTGAGTCCGAAATCCGCAAAATTATCGGCATGGACTACGACACCTTCATCAACAGTGCCTTCCTGATGCAGGGTCGGGCCGACGAGTTCACCAACCGGACTCCCAGCCAGCGCAAGGAGGTGTTGGGCAAGCTGATTGGTCTGGAGGAATATGACTCTCTGCAGGACAAGGCCAAGGAGCGGGCTAGAGCAAAGGGTGGTGAAGTCCTGCAGGCCGAAGGGCGTCTACAGCACATCCAGCAGCAGCTTGCCCGCAAACCAGCCCTGCAACACGAGCAACAGACAGTCGCGGAGCAGTTGGCCCCCTTGGAAGGCCAACTGAAGGCAAAGCAAGCCGAGGTCAACGCCGTCCGTGTGCGCGTCGAAGGCCTGCGGGCCAACAAGATTGCGCTTAGGGAGCTGCAGCAGGAGTCGGCCCGCATGATGCGGGAGTTAGAACATCACCGGCACCAAGCGGAGGCCCACCAGCAGCGGATCGATCGCTGCCAAGCCGTCATCGCGTCGCGGGAGGCTATAGAGCTGGGCATGCAGCAATTGGAGGGCCTGCGTGTGCGGCATGACCGGATGAACGAGGCGCGAACGGTCCACGACCAGTTGCGAAAACGCGAATCGGACCTCTCGCTGACTATCGCCCAAGAACACTCCCGGCTGGAAGAGCAGGCGGCCGGTCTGGTGAAGCGGGTGCAGCATGAACTGGAGCCTACTGCCGAGGCCGTGCCCATGTTGCAGCAGAGTCTTAAGACGGCGCACTCGCACTTGGCACATGTGAAAACGGAAATTGATAGTCTCGACGCTAAAGCGGCCACACTGACATCCCTGACTGGAAATATCGGCAGGCTGGACGCCGAGCTCAAGGCACTGGAGACAGAGGGGAAGGAGCTTGGGGACAAGCTGAAGCTGTTGGAGGGGTCGGGCAGTGCTACGGCCTGCCCTCTGTGCGGCACCGGCCTTGGTCCTGACCAGTGCCGTCATCTCGCCAAAGTGTACAACGTGGAGATCGCCCGTAAGCGCCAGATGTACGCTGGCACAAGGGAGGACCGTGATAGCGTCAGCAAGGAGAAGGTTGCCGTTGAAGGCGAGCTTTCCACCCTGTCGTTCTTGCAGCAAAAGCGTGACCAAGCCCAGCGTACGCTTGTCCTTCTAGAGGGAGAGCTTTCCCAGGCTGCGCAGGCGGACGAACAACTGATTCTTACCCGCGGACAGTTGGCTGGCTTGCAGTTGCGACTGGAAAGTCGGGACTATGCCCCCCAAGAGCAGGCCGGCCTCAGGGTTGTGCAAGGCGAGCTAACCACTCTGGGCTACAACGCAGAGGCCCACCAAGAGCTATATCGGCAGGTGCAAGAAGCCCAGTCGGTGGAAGAGAAGTTTCACAACCTGCGCCAAGCGGAGGAATCCCTACCCCAAGAGATGGAGGCGTTGGCGATGGTCCAGCGCATGATTGACGGGGCGGTGGAAGCCTTGGATGCCCGTCGTCTCAAAGCCGAGGCCACGGAGGAGGCGGTACGAGAGTTGCCGTGCTTGGAGGAGGAGTTGACCCGCCACATAGCTGCCGAAGAGGGCCTACAGCGTACCTATCGCAGCCTCTTGCAGCAGCAGGGGGCTGTGGAGGGCGACCTTAGGCACTTGGAGTCGATGGAAGCGGGCGTACACGGTGAACGGCAGGCCCTGCTGGCGGCACAGGAAGCCCAAGGCCTATACCAAGAGTTGGAAGCTGCTTTCGGCAAGCAGGGGGTGCAGGCGATGCTCATCGATACCCTGCTGCCACGAGTGGAAGAGACCGCCAACGAATTGCTGGCCCGCATGACCGACGGCCGTATGCACGTAAAGCTGGAGACTCAGCGGGAGCGCCGCAGCGGCCAAGGGGGGGCCATCGAAACCTTGGACATTACGATCAGCGACGAGTTGGGGTCGAGGGCCTACGAAATGTTCAGTGGAGGCGAGGCTTTCCGCATCAACTTGGCGCTGCGCATCGCGTTGTCAAAGGAGCTGGCCCGCCGACGTGGGGCCCCGCTGCCCACGCTGTTCATCGATGAAGGGTTCGGCACTCAGGACGCCCCCGGACGCGACCGCATCCTCGACGTCATCAGTGCCATTGAGTGCGACTTTGAGAAGGTATTCGTGATTACCCACCTAGAGGACCTGAAGGACGCCTTCCCAGTCCAGATACAGGTAGAAAAGGACGGGCGGGGCGCCTCCGCTTGGATCGAGTAGCGCCCCGCTTCTGATTTGGCTACCGTCTCGCTGAGCCTCGCATACCTGCAATTCCGATGCCCGCTGGAATGACGGGGCTTGGCCCCCTTGACGAGACGGGGTTAAGCGTCGATCGTCTTTGTTGGCTGGAACGAGTAGTACCGGACCCCCGGCGTGGGTGAAGTGAAGTACAGTAGAGGGCTCTCTTCCGCCCGCTCCGCCTCTCGCACCACGTCTTCGATGTCCTTCACCACCGAGTTGGCTAAGCCCTTGACCTCTTCCGATACAATTGTAGATGTCATCGTCAACCTCCCTTGTGCCCTGTTCACACTGCACGGATGCAGTCTATCAGTTGATATGACTTGTGTCAAATATCTAATCATATTGGCATTATGATGATAATCTCGATAGAGCATCCCAATGACCCTGATATTGACAGGTGGCTACAACCGTCATATAAATAGGTGGAGAGCTAGCGATGAGACAAGCCCAAGGCATATACATGATCAGCGTCGTTGCCGAGACGCTGGACATGCACCCTCAGACCCTGCGCAAGTACGAGCGCGCAGGGTTCGTCGACCCCCTCCGCATGGGCAGCCTGCGCACCTACTCCGACAGGGACATCGCGCGCCTGCGTCTCATAAAGCACTTCGTGGAAGACTTGGGGCTTAATCTGGCTGGCGTAGAGCTTGCCCTACGCATGGCCACCAAGCTGCTCTCGCTGCGGGCCCAACTTACGTCCCAACGAAACCCATCAGAGGCGACCACCCAATCGGTGAGCCAAATCGACGAGATGCTGAAAGACCTGAAGCTGGAAGTGCTGCCCTCCACCAAGAGCCAAGGGGACCCACCCGATTCGCCCCCTACCGAGGACGGCTGGTTCCAAGTAGCAGCATCCGAGGAGATGTAGGCGCCTACCGTGGGCCCCGTCTCTCCGTCGTTCTCGTGCAGGCAGGAGTCGGCGCTTTTGACCGGTCAACCCCGTCCGGCGGGAACAAGCAGCCAACCAACCTTCCCCCTACAACTCGATCTCCTTCAGGTCATCCGCTAGAGTCAGATGCGCTCCGGTAATCTCCTGAACATCCTCGGCAGTCCAGCCCGGCGCCATCTCTCTCAGCAGCATGCCTGACTGTGTCACGGCCATCACCGCTACGTCGGTCACCACCAGACTCACGCACCCCTTGCCTGTCAGAGGGTAGGTGCATCGCTCCACCACCTTGGGCTGGCCTTGGGAATCGGTGTGTTCCATGGCCACGATGACTCGCTTGGCCCCGGCACATAGGTCCATGGCCCCGCCGATATTCCCTACTCCGCGTTGCGGAAGCATCCAGTTGGCTAGGTCGCCTGTTGCTGAGACCTGCAACGCCCCCAAGACCGTCGCGTCCACATGTCCACCGCGGATCATGGCAAAGGCATGGGCTGAGCTGAAAAACGACATCCCCAGAACCGGCTTGAGAAACTGGCCCCCGGCATTGATGAGGTCTACATCCTCCTCGCCCTCATCTGCCAACGGTCCGCAGTTCAACACCCCGCTCTCGCTGTGGTAGAACACCGTCAAATCAGGAGGCAGGAAATTCGACACCAGAGTCGGAATTCCAATGCCCAAGTTAACATAGGAGCCGTCCGCCAGCTCCTTCGCCACCCTCATGGCAATCACTTCACGCTCCAATCGCTCTTTAATCATTGTTGTTCCTCCTTGTGTAGCGCTTATTGCCTCAATATGATGTCGCTGATCTTCGCATCTAGCATCCTGGCCGCCTCTTCCACAGACACCAAGGGCTGTGTGCTCGGGAGGTAGTAGAGGTACACGATTCCAACGAGATTTCCTCTTCTAAATACTACAAAGTCGATCCGCAGTCGTGTGCCTTCGGTCGTGAGGTCCGTATACACGGCGTACGAAGTGGCCCCTATTCTAGACAAATCGAGCAATCCGCTGTCGTGAAGCTGAAACTCCTGTTCGCCTGCGAAGGCGGCGGAAAGCAAGTTTGGCGGAACATCTTCTAGGGCTCCAACCGCCATAATCTCCTCGTCGACTTCTATGCGTTGTGCGTCGGAGACCTGTCCAGTCATTGCCATAATCATCTCGAACGGTTGTGAGCTGAGAAAGACTACAAGATCGCGGTAGTAATCCTCGAAGCCTAGCCCTTCGATTGATATATCTAGCTCTGCAGGGTCGGCCTCTTGGAAGGAAGTGGGCAGCCCCGGGACGGTGCCAGCTTCCAACGTTGCCCTGTCAGACAAATTGAGGTAGATGGTGTCCCCTGCAGCCCAGTGTATCTCTCTCAGTTCAGTGCCCACTGGGACCTCGTAGGCTATCCAGCCCGAAAGCGAGTTCCCTTGGTCTAATTGCACCGACGATTGTAGAAACTGCACTTCGGGCGTAGTGGTCCATTGACCACAATGGTAGTAGCCACCACTCGCCCCTGGCCGGGCATAGTGCCTCTCCATGTCGACCTGGTCATCGGTGGGCGTTTGCGACGCCCGTTTCATGGCGTCCACATCCATGGGCGCGAACTTCTGCTGAGCTGCAGTGTCCCGCAACTGCGAGGCCTCTGAATCTAGGACTAGCAGGACGCTGCGGGCCTTATCGTTCCAGATGGTGACCTTCGCCATCAGCAACTCGTTGCCGATGCTAGACGGAGTCACGACGTAGTGCTTGTCGTCGCAGCCCAAGTACCGTACCTCCTGAGTACGCTCGTACTCGTCCAGCCGTATGATCAGCGTATCTCCGCCTACCACTTGTCTGGTGCCCGTGAAGGCCGACCTTAGCTCGGCCAACCCGAAGGCGGACTGTGCGCTTGGCGGCTCAGTTGCAACTGACTCTCCGAATAGGGACGCCCATGTCGTGGTGGTCGGCACCGCATTGCGGGCCGCTCGCTTCACTGTGATGACGTATCCACCAGGAGCGGAGTAGTTGGCGTCCGATACAACCACAAAGTAGCGTCCTGTATGAGGCGCCCGATATATGATCGCGGAGTCTAACCCAAGCAGGCCAGCCCCGCTATCGTCGTCGACGATGATCTGGGTATCCAAGGCGCCCACATAGTCAATAGTGAGGAAGGTGTCGGCCACACTGGACTCAGCTATAACCTCGATTACCTCGCCCTCTGTGAGATCAACTAGGAAGTAGTCAAGGTCGGTGGGGAAGTCGATGTTTCCACGAGCAGGCTGACTCACTTGCAGTTGCCTACCGTCGTCCGGGTCGTGTATCTGTGTAAGCCGGTGGCTACTTTTCAACGTGAAGTCGCCGATTGTCTCTGGCCATTGCCATGCGACCAGAAAATGAGGCTCGTCGCGCTCGATCGTATACGCGCCATCCTCCGCCCCCGTAGAACCGTTGCCTGCCGACAGCAATTCGAACCCGTATGGATCGTATATGGTAAACCCGCCGTCGTTGTCCCCCGTTAGTTCAAAATCAATCAGAGCCCCGGGCGGGTCATTGATCAAATAGGCGCGCTGGGACCAATAATTTTCCAATGTGATGCCGTGTCGGAGCTCCCCCCTTGAGGAAGGGCACCCCTGTCGCCGAGCTCGGAAGGGTTTCTTCCGTCAATCAGTTTTTTAGCCCGTGGTATGAAGTCTGATGCTGATGCGACCATGGCGAAATTCGCTTCAGTAAACCTAAGGCCGCTAATGCCGATGACGTGTCCGGCCTCCGAGACCAGCGCCCCTCCGCTCTGTCCACCTATGATTGTAGCGTCGACCTGGCGGTACGTAATTCCGACAGATTCCCACTCTCGCACACGAGACAGGAGACCGCGTACGATCGTTGGCTGCGGGAACTTCTCGGTCTCCGCTGGATAGCCGATCAGAAACAGATTGGCTCCAATCGGCAATCCTTCGCCATCCGATAGCGCCAAGCCGTCAGTGGGCCTGTTGATTGGGCCGAGCACCGCCAAGTCTGCCAGCAGGTCCCATCCGCGCACCGGCACCTCATGGAACTCTGAGCCGTCGGGAAATACCACGCGTGCTGAGTCGAATGGCCAGACAACGAGGGCGTTTGTTACTACGTGCCCATCCTCAAGCAATACGCCACTACCTGTCCATGCGTTGTTTGTGATGAAGGCAATCGACGGAGATACCTTCTCAAATATCTCGGAGGCAGTGAGAGGCCCAGGGGCAAGGGTCGGTGTGGGCGTTGGAGTTGAGACGAGAATCGGTGTGGGCGTTGGCGTTGCCGCGATTGCCGGTGTGGGCGTTGAGGCGGGGGTCGGTGTGGCCGTTGGCGTTGCTGCGATTGTCGGTGTCGGTGTGGGTTTAGGCATCGGCTCATGCAGGGGAGCGACCTCGGCAGGAGGCGTAGGCACGGATTCTAGCGCAGGTGTTGACTGGACGACAGATTGACCGGTATTGCCGCATGCTAACAGGAACATTACGAGGATTAAGCAAAGCAGGCCCATCCATGGGACTTGCAGGGCGATCCTTGAAAACGGAGTGTTATACAGTGGATAGGCCTCGACGATCAGTGGTTTCGACTTGGCGGAAACAAATGCTCACCCCTCCAGCGGCTGGTAGGCCGAGAAGTCGGCGGGGCGTTGCACGAGGCGCTGGGTGAAGGGGCCGGGGGTAACGACGGCGTCGGGCGGGATTCGGCCCGGTTCGACGATTTCGTCGACTTCCACGATGGTGGTCCGGGCGGCGGGCGCCATTACAGAATTGAAGTTGCGTGATGTGCCGCGGTACACCAAGTTGCCGAGGGTGTCGGCCTTTAGTGCCCGCAGTAGGGCGAAGTCGGCGGTGATGGCCCGCTCCAATATCTGCTCGCGACCGTCTATGACCTTGGATGGCTTGCCCTCTGCTATCAGGGTGCCCGCTCCGGTGGGTGTGTAGAAGGCGGAGAGACCGAAGCCCCCGGCCCGCAGACGCTCCGCCAAGGTGCCTTGGGGTACCAGCTCCAGTTCTACATCGCCGTTGCGGTAGGCCAACTCAAAGGCAGTGGGGCGCGACGGCGATGGCGAGACAGGAAAGGAGGCGATGGCTTTTTTAATCTGGCCGTTCACCACCAAGATGCTGTGGTCGATGGTGCGCATGCCGGGAGGCGTCCCAAAGTTGACCGCGCCCGCGATGCCTGCGGTGTTGCTGACCATGGTCAGCTGTTTGGCTCCGTGGTCGCGCAAGGCCAGCATCAGGTACTGGGCCATTCCCCCTGGACCGCCAAACCCGTCGATGAGCACCGTCGACCCGTCGGGTATGTCGGCCACGGCATCAGCCGCCGAGGAGAACACCTTGTTGCGAGGCTCGCGAGCGGCTACGGAGAACTCCATCTCGCGCACATCGGGCCGGATTGCGAAGTCCACCCCCACCAGCCGTCGGATGCCGTGGGAGGTCCAGCCAGGGGCGACTTCGCTAAGGGCCAGTCCCTCTGGTGTGACTGCGAACACGCCCACGTCGCTGATTATCGTGTCGACCCTGCGTCGCACGGCGGCAGACTCGCACCGCTCCACGATCGTGCCCGTTCCGCTATCCAATTCCACGACGGCCACCACTCGGCGAGCATGCAAGCCCATCTCTGCGGAACGCGTTGGGCCGGGAACCACGGTCGTTGACTCGCTGAGGTCGCCCGATATGGAAACCTGCCTCGCCTGTAGCACCGCCACGTCCAAATAGCCGCCGCGTACGAAGCCCGCAGCGTCGGATTGTTCCAGAATGCATGCGCCTGCTCTTGAAGGTGGTGCCAGCAGGTTTTCATCGTCCAGTAGAAGCACGCCCTCTCCCGGAGCGAGGTGGTGGACAATCAGCCTTGGCAGGCCGGGGCCTAGGTAGGCAGTCTGGCCAGGCAGAAGCTCGGCGGCTGTTCGTGATGCGATTTGTGAAGGGGTAGCCGTCATAACAAAGAGAGCTTGGAATAACCCGTCGGTAGGCGGCTAGACACGATCCTGTCCACGAAGATGCCGGGAGTGATAACTGCTTCAGGGTCGATCTCCCCCGGCTCCACCACTTCGCCCACCTCGACTACGACGGTTGTAGAGGCGGTGGCCATGTTGGGGTTCCAGTTGCGTGCGGTCCCTTGGTATATCAGGTTGCCTAGTGTGTCGGCTTTGTATGCTCGCAGCAGTGCAAAGTCGGCACGCAGTGGCGTCTCCACCAAGTACTGACGCCCGTCGATTTCCTGGCGTACCTCGCCAGCGTCCAGCCATTCATCGGCGTGGGGTTCCACGAGAAACGCGCCGATGCCTGCTCCAGCAGCCCTGATGCGCTCTGCTAAGGCACCCGCACCCACGATCTCCAACTCAGTGCCAGTGCCCTCTATCTGCTGCCAAGCGTACTCTGTAAGTGGCGGGCACACCAACTTGCGTACCTGTCCGGCAGCTATCAAAGACAGCACCGAAGAGTCGCCCGTATCACAGACTAGGGTCAGGTCTCCCAAGCCGCGCTCAGCCAGTGCCCGTAGCAGGCCGTTGGGTACGCCTGCCCCTTGGAGACCTCCGACCATGATGGTTGCCCCAGCCGGGAGGTCAGCGAGGGCGGGTGCGGGCGCAGTGAAAAGCTGTGGCTCCATTCGTAGTCCTTGTGGTTATGGACACTACCGTTGGGAACCCGCATTGAGGCAAAAATATGTTGGCCCCGATTTTTAGTCGGGGCCAACATACTTGCCTACTGGGTTAGTGCCCTAGTACTCCATTGGAGGCATGGCGGGCCCGGCCGGACTCTTATCCGGTATCTCGGAGATCATCGACTCCGTGGTCAGGGCCATGGAGGCGATGCTAGCGGCGTTCTGCAGGGCGGAGCGGGTCACCTTGGTCGGGTCCACTATGCCCCTGTCCAGCATCTGGCCGTACTCGCCTACGTCGGCGTCGTAACCGTAGTCCGACTGCTGCTTGCGAACGGCATCCAGCACGATGGAACCCTCGCCGCCGGCGTTCTCGACGATCAGCCTCAAGGGTGTTTCAAGGGCGCGCTGGATGATGCGTACACCCACAGCCTCGTCTTCGGTGAGGCCTTCGACAATGCTGTCCAAGGAGGCTTGGCTGCGGACCAAGGCCACTCCGCCGCCGGGCACAATGCCCTCTTCCACTGCGGCGCGGGTGGCCGACAGGGCGTCTTCGACCCTGCCCTTGCGCTCCTTCATCTCGACCTCAGTGGCGGCCCCGACCTTGATGACGGCGACGCCACCGGCCAGCTTGGCCATGCGCTCTTGCAGCTTCTCACGGTCGAACTCGGAGGTGGTCTCCTCGATCTGCGCCCTGATCTGGGCAATCCGGTCCTTGATTGCCTGCTCGGAGCCCTTGCCTTCCACAAAGGTGCTGTCGTCCTTGGTGCAAGTGACGCGGCGGGCCGAGCCCAAGTCGTTCAGGGTCGCGGAGTCGAGCTTCATGCCCTTCTCCTCGCTGATTACGGTGCCACCGGTCAGGATGGCGATATCCTCCAGCATGGCCTTGCGGCGGTCGCCAAAGCCGGGGGCCTTGATTGCCACGCAATTGAGGGTGCCACGCAGCTTGTTGACCACCATGGTGGCCAAGGCTTCGCCCTCCACGTCCTCGGCTACCAGGACCACGTTCTTCTTGCCCACCTGCAGGATCTTCTCAAGCAGGGGAAGGGCGTCGGAGACAGCCGTCACCTTCTTGTCGGTGATGATGATGGAGGGCTCTTCGATTTCAGTCTGCATCTTTTCGGCATTTGTAATGAAGTAAGGGGAGGTGTAGCCGCGGTCGACTTGCATGCCTTCCACGTACTCCGTCTCGTCGGCGAGGCTCTTGGACTCCTCAACCGTGATTACGCCATCCTTGCCGACCTTCTCCATGGCGTCTGCGATGGTGGTGCCGATCTTCTCCTCGTGGGCCGAGAGAGCTGCCACCTGCTGAATCTGCTCGCGGGTGTCCACCGGTGTGGACATGGACTTGAGCTCCTCCACTACTCTCTCCACGCCCCGCTCGATGCCACGCTTGAGGGCCATGGGGTAGCGGCCGGAGGTCACGTTCTTGAAGCCATCTGTGATGATGGCTTGGGCCAACACCACTGAGGTGGTGGTGCCGTCGCCGGCGGCGTCGTTGGTCTTGCTGGCGGCTTCCTTGAGAATCTGGGCACCCATGTTCTCGAAGGGGTCAGGCAATTCGATCTCTTTGGCTATGGTGACGCCATCGCTGCATACCTGGGGCGGGCCGAACTTCTTGTCCAAGACTACGTTCCGGCCCTTGGGCCCAAGGGTCAGCTTGACAGAATCTGCCAATGCATCCATTCCGGCCTTCAACGCTTTTCGCGCATCGTCGGAGTAAACAAGTTGCTTACCAGGCATTTACTTTTCTCCTCGCTCTTGTCTTAGTCGGCAATTTTAGCCAGAATGTCGCTTTCGCGAAGGATCAGGTAGTCTTCGTCGTCGTCCTTGTACTCGGTGCCAGCGAACTTCGAGTAGATTACCCGGTCGCCCTTCTTCAACTCCATGGCGATGCGGTTGCCGTCTTCGCCCACGCGTCCCGGGCCTACCTCGACAACCTCGCCCTCTTGTGGCTTTTCCTTAGCAGTGTCGGGCAGGATGATTCCGCCCTTGCTGACTTCATCTCTCTCCAGGGGCTTGAGCACCACTCTCTCCCCCAGTGGCGCGAACTTCACCAACTCGGCCTCCTTTCCAGGCTCTATAGTATTAACGTTGTCTACATACCCTTAACTCAAGGCTGTCAGACTCCCTTCAAATGTATGACAGGCCCCTTCCCTTGTCAAGTTATTTCCCTAGGCTTACTATGGGCCAGCTATGGCCAGAGCCCTTTCGAAGCACCGCGCTCTCAGCTACGAGGCCGCCCCTCCTCTTGCTTGGATCACTCTGGGGCGCATAGGCGCCCAAAACCAAGTGGACCTATTGATGATTCAGGAATTGCGGGAGGCACTCGCATTGCTGGAGCAGCATCCGCAGGTCCGTGCGCTCGTGGTTACTGGTGCCGGCGAAACCTTCTCCCGCGGGCGAGAATCGCCACCCGATTCCGTGCAGGCCTCGGGTGGCGACGCCGTCGCCCGTTGGATGACTGAGCGCAGAGCGGCGTCGGTCCTCGCCGCAGTGCCGATACCAGTGGTGGCTGCCCTCAATGGCGATGCTCTGGACCACGGCTTGGAGCTGGCCCTCGCCTGCGACGTTCGCATTGCCTCTAGGGGGGCGCGCCTTGGGGTGACCGACGTCAGCCGAGGCGTCGTTCCTTGGGATGGCGCCACCCAGAGACTGCCACGCCTCATAGGCCGCAGCCGGGCGCTGGACATGCTCTTAAGCTCAAGGTTGGTCTCAGCGGAGGAGGCCTTGGAGATGGGGCTGGTTAATGCCGTAACGGAACCTGAAGAGCTGATGCAGACCGCGCAACAGGTGGCGGCGTCTATGTCATCCGGTGCGCCCATTGCCAGCAAATACCTCAAGGAGGCGGTCTTGAAAGGCTTGGACATGCCCTTGGAGCAGGGACTCCGCTTGGAGGCTGACCTCAACACCATGCTGCACAGCACCAGCGACCGGGCCGAGGGCATCCGCTCCTTCTTGAACAAGAACGTCCCTGAATATCGGGGAGAATAGACAGGGCGAGCCCGTTGGTTGGAGACACCGTTGTAGAGTACGTAAAGCGAGGGCCTGTGGCCCACATCTGGCTGAACAGGCCTGAGGTCCTCAATGCCTATAACATGGCCATGCGCGATGAACTCTATGAGGCGTTGGGGGCTATTGCTGAGGACGATGATGTGGCGGTGGTGCTGCTACGTGGTCGCGGTCGATCCTTCTGCGCGGGTGCAGACCTTACCGAGTTCGGCACCGCCCCCTCCCAAGCCATCGCGCGCCAGGTGCGCTGGCAGCGCGATGTATGGGGCCGCCTGCTGGAGTTGCCCGTCCCGGTGATATGCGCTATTCATGGGCACTGCATCGGCTCCGGCGTGGAGATGGCCCTTCTGTGCGACCTTAGGCTAGCCTCGGCCGAAGCTACCTTCGCCATGCCAGAGGTCCGATTGGGTATGATACCCGCGGCAGGAGGCAGCCAGACAATGCCTCGGAGCCTCGGCTTGCCAGCCGCTTTGGACCTGCTTCTGACCGGTGGTCGGATCGACTCCGCAGAGGCTCGGCGAATAGGGCTGGTCAACCGGGTGTTGCCCACGCCGGAGGCGCTGGATTCAGAGGCCGAAGCCTTAGCCCGCCAGCTAGCGCCTGTTTGCCGGTCTATCGCCGCGGTCAAACAAGCGGTGCGGGAAGGGGCGTCCCAACCTATGTCAGCTGCATTGCACACGGAGCTACGCATGAGCGCTCAAGCTCATGTCGGCACGACTCACGTTGCCCACACCCACGTCGGAGGAAATGCTTGAATACTACGGAAGCCCTGACCATCGCCTGCGCCATTGTGCCCGACCGCGAAGCGGTGGTCTTCCAAGACCATCGTCTCTCCTTCCAAGCGTTGCAGGATAACGCGGTCAGGCTGGCCAATTGTTTGTTAGAGTTGGGCGTGGGACCCGGTGACAGGGTGGCCACCATGGACGTGAACCGACCCGAATTGCTGGAGGTCTACTTCGCAGCCGCTAGTCTCGATGCCGTCTACGTTCCCCTCAGCTTTCGCGCCAAGGAGGCGGAGCTGGCCTACATGCTGGAAAGCTCCTCGCCCTCGGTGTTGCTGGTGGGCGATGGGTACCGGGAGCTTGCCTCGGCAGCGTTAGCGAGCGCCTCTGTCCACTGCCGGTTGATCGGCCTCTCCGACGAATACGGCGACCTGTTGGCGGCAGCTCTGACCGACCAGATGCATTTCCCTGAAGCCAACGACTCAGACACTACGGTGCTGATGTATACCGCCGGCACCACGGGTGTGCCCAAAGGGGTCATGCTTAGCCACGACAGCCTGACCACTTACCTGCTGGCCAACGTGGAGCCCCCCGATCCTGACGTCCACGAAAGTAACTTGCTGCCCATGCCCCTCTACCACATCGGTGGCTTTCAGACGGGCCTAGCGGCCGTATATGGCGGGCGTACGCTGGTGCTGATGCAGCAGTTCGATGCGGAGCAGTGGCTGGAGTTGGCCCAGCGCGAGAGGCCTACACGCTCTATCCTAGTCCCCACCATGCTCAAGCAACTCATCGAACACCCTGCCTACTCCCAGTACGACCTCTCCAGCCTGAAAGTCGTCACCTACGGCGCCGCACCCATGCCACAAAACGTCATACGCCGCGCCATTGAAGCGTTGCCGGGCGTGCAGTTCATCAATGCCTTCGGACAGACAGAGTCGGCCGCCACCATCGCGATGCTGGGCCCCGACGACCACGCATTGGCAGGCCCTCCCGAAGAGGTGGAAAAGAAACTGCAACGTCTCTCCTCCATAGGCCGTCCCTTGGATGACGTGGAGGTGATGCTGGTGGACGACGACGGCCAGCCAGTGGCCCAAGGTGAGGTGGGTGAGATCGTGGCCCGCGGGCCACGCATCATGTCCGGCTACTGGCAGCAGCAGAGCGACACCGCCGAGACCATCAGAGGCGGCTGGCTCCATACGGGCGACCTCGCCTATCAAGACGAGGACGGCTACATCTTTCTGGCAGGGCGGGCCAAGGACTTCATCAAGCGTGGCGGCGAGATGGTCTCCCCTGAAGAGGTGGAGCGTGTCTTGGCCTCTCACCCCAGCGTGGATGAGGCCGCCATCATCGGCGTGCCCGACGACTACTGGGGCGAGCGCGTTCGCGCGGTGGTAGTGCCCACGGCGGCCCAAGTCGACGAGGCGGAGCTCATCGAGTATTGCCGCGAGCGTCTCTCCAGTTTCAAGAGGCCGGAATCAGTGGTCTTCGTCGACGAGTTGCCCCGCAATCCCTTGGGCAAGGTTCTCAAGACGGAGCTGCGCCAGCAGTTCGGGCATCCCGCCTAGCTCATGGTGTCCCTCGTGTAACCCCCTTCTTTCCGCCGAAAACCGGAATTAAAGGCCGTCCATGCTAGAATGCACTACGACTTGCTTTCATCCGTGGAGGAGACTGGCATTGTCATGACGAACAATTCGGCTGGGGACTCCAAGACCACCGATCAGAAGATGACTGACTTGCGGGACCGGCTGCAAAGCATAGACTCGCTAATCATCGCCTACTCCGGCGGTGTTGATAGCGCCTTCCTCGCGGCGGCCGCCAACGACGTTCTCGGCGGCCGGGCCTTGGCCGTCACCGCCGATTCTCCCAGTTTGGCCCCTTCGGAACTGCGGGAAGCAGTGGCCTTGGCCCAGCAAATTGGCCTGAACCACCGTGTCATCAAGACCCAGGAGGTCGAGCGGGAGGACTATCAGGCCAATACCTCCAACCGCTGCTTCTTTTGCAAGGACGAGCTTTACACCCACCTCACCGGTTTCGCCTCGACCGAAGGCTACGCTTGGGTGGCCAACGGGACCAACGTCGACGACTTGGGCGACTTCCGTCCCGGCCAGAACGCGGCCAAAGAGTACGGCGTCATCAGCCCACTAGTGGAGGCCGGGCTTCACAAGGTGGAGATACGCGAGTTGTCCCACGACATGGGTTTGCCCACATGGGACAAGCCCGCTCAAGCCTGCCTGTCATCCCGCATTCCCTATGGCAACCGGGTGACGGTTGAGGCGCTGACGCGCATCGGTAAGGCGGAAGAGCACCTACGCAACTTGGGGTTCCGCCAGCTACGGGTGAGGCATCATGACACCGTGGCCCGTATTGAGGTCGGTCCCGAGGATTTCGCCGCCCTGCTGGCGGAAGAAGTAAGACAGGACATCTCCCGCTACTTTCGCTCCATAGGGTACGCTTATGTGACCATGGATCTCGACGGGTTCCGATCCGGCAGCATGAACGAGGTGCTGAGCGCCGACCAGCGGGCCAGAAAGTAGTATCGATTCGGCCTTTGATTGGCAGCAAGATAAGACTACTCAGAAAACAGGAGCGAGTTATGGCAGAATACATCCCGTCTACCGCCGATTGGGTGCGCGAACAGGTCGAAGCCTATGAAGGTAGTGGAGGTGCGCAGGGTACCACGCTGCGCGATACCGGACTGCCTGTCATCATAGTAACGAACCGGGGCAACCAGACCGGGGGAATGCGGAAGACACCGCTGATGCGGGTGAAGGACGGAAGCAGCTATGTGTTGGTGGGTTCTAAGGGCGGAGCCCCTACGAATCCGGCATGGGTCTACAACCTTCGGGCGGACAGCAACGTAGAGGTTCGCGACGAGGCCGAGGTGTACACCATGCAAGTTCGCGAGGTTGAGGATGCCAGCGAACGAGCGCGATTGTGGGCGCTGGCCGTAGAGGCGTTTCCGCCCTACGCGGAATATCAGACCCGTACAACGCGGAATATCCCGGTATTCGTCGCTGAACCGGCATGATGTTGAGCCGTCATGCCCGCCTGCGTGGGCATCCAAGGCCCGGACTGCTGGGCAAGTAGGCGTCCCGTAAGCCGTCCACTTTTCATTCGCATACGTAGCGCCCACGGCGATGGCCAATTCCATTGAAGGTCGGAATCCAAGCCATGCGCAAGCGGAGAGGGCCTGCGATATAGACGTTCCGCCCCTTATCCCAACCTTTCCTCTCAAGGGGGAAGGGCTGTGCAAGCATCTCCTCGCAGGAGGAAGGGGGCTTCGCGCCGCGGGGCTAGCGAGTGCCCTTGACCACGGTGTTGGTTGGAGTACCCGCGAGGAAGTTCTCGATGTTGTCCAAGGCCATCGCCAGCCCAGCCAAGCTGGTTTCCGGGCTCATGGCCCCGACATGCGGCGACAATACCACGTTCTCCAAGCTGCACAGCGGGTTGTCCTGGGACAAAGGCTCGGCGGTGAACACGTCCAGCCCTGCGCCCGCTAACTTGCCCTCTTGCAACGCCTGCACCATGGCTGGCTCGTCGATGACAGCCCCGCGACCGGTGTTCACGATGATGGCTGTAGGCTTCATCATGGCCAGCTCAGTAGGGCCGAGAAGGTGGCGGCTCTCCTCCGTGATGGGTAGGTGAATGGACACAACGTCCGAGACCCGCAGCAGGTCTGGCAGCGGTACAAGCTCCACCCCCAAGGATGCGGCCCGCTCAGGTGACGGGTGAAGGGTCCAAGCCAATGCGTCCATCCCTAAAGACCTGCCCAAAGCAATCATGCGCTGCCCAATGGGGCCCACACCGATCACTCCGAGTGTCTTTCCGTGGAGTTGGGCAATACGGGCATCCTGCCAGCCGCCATCGCGGATGCGGCGATCTCCGGCCACTAATTGGTGAGTGACAGCTAGGGCCAAGGCGATGGCGTGCTCGGCCACACCGATGGCAGCGTAGCCGGGTGTGTTGCAAACCGTGATGCCTAAGTCGCGACAGGCTTCCAGGTCGACGTTGTCAGTACCCACGGCCCAAATGGATATCAGCCGTAGATTGGGGCACTGTTCCAGTACCGAGCGGGGGAAGTAAACCGATGTTCTGAGGTTGACAACTACGTCGGCAGCTCCGGTCCACTGCACGAGTTGTGCCTCATCGGCTGGCCTTTCGACATGCCAGCCCACTTCCCGGGCTAGGCCGTAGACGCGCGGCTCCAAGTGAGTGCCGAAGAGTACCGGCGGGTGGTCATCAGGTATTACCAGCAGGTCAGCTTTAGCCGTCATGGATGAAAGCTAGGCTCCCTCAACGATCATCAGGCTGCTGGTTGTGGACCGTATGCGCAGGGCCTTGGCCTCCTCGTACATTTGCGAGTCGTACCAAGCCTTGGCCTGCGCTACGCTGTCGAACTCGATAATCACCACCCTGCCCGGCTCCCAGTCGCCCTCAATGTTGTCGATAGTCCCGCCACGCACCACATACCGGCCACCAAAGGCGGCTACGGTCGGTCCTGCTTGACCGGGATAGTCGGCGAAGGCCTCGGGATCGGTGACGCTCATCTGCGCGATTACGTAGCCTGCCATTGTAGGGTTCCTTTCGTTGGGAGGTCGATAAGGGGAAGGTCAATAATTCAGGCCGTCGGTTGCTCTTCCAAGCTGTCGGCCAGAAGCTCCACGATGTCCTTGGCCTGCTTCTGGCCTGACTGGCCCTTAGCCTCTATGCCCTCGGTGAGCATCTGCAGGCAGAAGGGGCAGGAAACGCCAACTGTGGGCGCGTCCGTCTCGATGAAGTGGTCGGTGCGGGTGTGGTTGATGCGGGTCCCCCCGTTCTCCTCCACCCACATGTGACCTCCCCCAGCACCACAGCAGAACCCTCGCTGCCGGTTGCGCTCCATCTCCACGAGGTTCAAGCCTGGGATAGCCCGTGCTACCCGTCGAGGCTCGTCGTACACGCCGTTGTGGCGTCCTAGGAAGCAGGAATCGTGGTAAGCGACCGTGCCCACCTGCCCTTGCTGCATGCTCAACAGCTTGAGGCGTCCCTCGCTCATCAGCCGGTCGAAGAACTGGCTATAGTGCATCACCTCGAAATTGCCGCCGAATTGGGGGTACTCGTTCTTCAGGCTGTTGAAGCAGTGTGGGCAGGCGGTGACGATGGTCTTCACTTTGTACCCGTTCAGCGTCTCGATGTTCTGTTGGGCCAGCATCTGGAACAGGTACTCATTGCCCATGCGCCGCGCCGGGTCACCGGTGCACGTTTCTTCTTCTCCGAGTATGGCAAAGTCGACCTTGCCCGCTTTCAGCACCTTGACCATGGAGCGGGCGATGGCTTGGCTGCGTTGCTCAAGAGCAGGCGTGCAACCTACCCACAACAACACCTCGGCTTCGGGGTGGTCGGCCATGGTGGGCACATCCAAACCTTCAGCCCAATCGGTGCGCGAATACTGGGTGCCCCGCCATGGGTGCCCCCGCTGCTCAAGGCTCAGCAGGGCGTTCATCGCCGTTTCAGGCATCTTGGATTCTTCCATGACGAGGTAGCGACGCATATCCATGATGGTGGGCACATGCTCCACCATCACGGGGCACTCCTCCATGCACGCCCCGCAGTTCACGCAGTCCCACACCGCGTCCTCTAGGATGGCGTGTCCGATGAGCGGCTTGTCGGCGTCGTCTTCTTGGCCGTTGCGCAGGCCGGTCCCCCTCTCGATGAGGTGGTCCTTGATGTTCTCCACGATGTGCATGGGGGAAAGAACCTTGCCGGTCAGGTTGGCCGGGCAGCTGTCGGTGCAGCGTCCACAGACGGCGCAGGCGTACCCGTCCAGCAGTTCCTTCCAACTGAAGTCCTGCACCCGGCCCACGCCGAACCGCTCGGCGTTCTCCAAGTCCATGGGAGGCAGGGCCCCGCGGGGCTCCAGGTTTCGAAAGAAAGCGTTGGCTGGGGCGGCCACCATGTGCATGTGTTTGGAGAAGGGTACATAGATGGCGAACCCCAAGATGACCAACAGGTGCATCCACCACGAAAGGCTGTGAAGGGCATTGGCCGCATCGTAGCCCAGCCCGGCACTGGCAAAGGCTTGGCCCAGTGCCTTGCCGATGAACGCTTCGCCGGCTGGCCCTGCAGCTGCCCCCTCCCGGGCCACGTAGAAGGCCTCGGTCAAGAGAGTCAGCATCATCAGGGACGCGATGAGGCTGACCACTACCACGGCGTCGAAGCTGCGGGTGAGGTCGAAGCTGAGGCGGTGGGGCTTGGCCAGCCAGCGTCGCAGCACCGCCCAAGTGATGCATAGCAGGATGGCAGCTGCGAACACGTTCAGGTAGTTGGCATAGACCGCGACGCCCGTGTCGGTCAGCAGGGTCTCGGAGAACGAGTGCCAGATGGAGTCGGCGAAGATGAATATCAAGTAGCTGAGGGCAAAGGACAGGAAGCCCCAGAAGATGATGGCGTGGCCCAATCCGGCCCGGTCCCGCAGCCCTACACGCTGCAACACTTTGCGCTGGCCCAAGCTGATGGCCAGCAGTCCGCCCAAGCGTCGCAGCGGCTGGTCGAACCGGCGCTCGGGCCGCCCCAGCATAATCAGCTTGAACACACGGCGGTACAGCAGGTAGCCGGAGAGGCCCAGCGCCAATATCAGCAGCGCGTAAACGCCAATGGCTATGTGGGCCGAGGTGCCGAAGAGGCCATCAGGTGGAACCATGGAGGCTATATTACTTGTTCATGCGGGATTGGCAATAGTGACGAAACCCTGCGGTACTCCGGGTGGGGCCTGACGGAGACGTGAAACAAATGCGCCCGACCCCTAGGGATGGGAGTGTGGTCGACTCGGCTCGGCAGGGTGGTTCGATTCTCCGCAGGTGGGCAGGGCGTTCTATGCCCGTGAGCGTCCTCACCAGACGGGATTGGCCGTAGTTCATGTGGGCCGCCCGTCCTGATTACCTAGACTGGTAGGTCCTCACTGGTTGGAGTGGCTTTTGGAGGACTCGATTTGGTCAGCCCAATGCTGGTTGTCATTGAGACTCAGCACGATCCTCTTGTAGTTGCCGTTTTTGAGCTCGATGGTGAGGAATCCCCTGTTCCTGGCTACGTACCAGAACTCCCTGCCCCGCTCGGTCAGGTACGTCCCCGCCTTCACAACCCAAGGCAGGAAGGTTCCGGGGGTCCTGAGATCTCTCCAGCTTTGCCGTGGCACCCCCGTCGATACGCTCTCCACCTGTTCCAGCGGTGTCCGGAAGGATCCGTGGACGGACAGCACCTTCTCTACCCTGCTCAGGTCTATCTTTAAAAGGCCGTCTTCGATTGTCAAGTTCATGCGCGTCCCCTCCGAGGGAAACGTAAGTGGGGTCGGATTCCCATAGGATAGTCTCGGCCTGTCGGGGAGGCAACATATGAATGGGCATAGAGCTTAGTGCTACTGCTCATGCTCACGTTAGACTTGGGGTCAGAGGCAGCACCTTGGCTAGGGAAGTGGGGACGTTGCCAAGAAGGCCCGCCACGACCGTACTACGCTGCGCCCAGATTAACTACAGTGGGATGTTGCCGTGCTTTTTGGCGGGCATCGTGTCGCGCTTGGTCTGCAGCATCTCCAGAGCGCGTGCTAGGCGGGGGCGGGTTTCGCCCGGCTCGATGACGTCGTCGAGGAAGCCTCTGCTGGCCGCGATGTAGGGGTTGGCGAACTGGCTGCGGAACTCCTCGGTCAGCCGGGCGCGCTCACCGTCGGGCGATTCTGCGTTCGCCAACTCCTCGCGGAACAGAATGTTCACCGCGCCTTCGGGCCCCATCACTGCAATCTCCGCCGAGGGCCACGCTAGGTTGACGTCCCCACCCAGGTGTTTGCTGCCCATCACGATGTATGCCCCGCCGTAGGCCTTGCGCAGGATGACGCTGACCTTGGGCACCGTCGCCTCAGCGTAGGCGTACAGCAGCTTGGCCCCGTGGCGGATGATTCCGCCGTACTCTTGGTCGGTCCCAGGCATGAAGCCTGGCACGTCGACGAAGGTGACGATGGGGATGTTGAAGCAGTCGCAAAAGCGTACGAAGCGGGCCGCCTTGGTGGAGGTGTTGATGTCCAGTACTCCCGCTAGGTGGGAGGGTTGGTTGCCCACGATGCCGATGGTACGACGGTCGAGGCGGGCAAACCCGACGACTACGTTGGGGGCGTAGTCGCGATGCACCTCCATGAAGTCGGCCTCATCTACCACCCTCCGGATTACGTCCCGTACGTCGTAGGAGCGGTTGGGCTCGGTCGGCACGATGTCACCGAGTTCGGGGTCGTGCCGGTCGGGATTGTCCAGCGTGTCCATTAGTGGCGGGTCCACCATGTTGTTGGAGGGCAGGAAGGAGAGGAGTCTGCGCACCTCTCGCAGGGTTTCCTCTTCAGAGTCGAAGGCGAAATGGGCCACACCGCTGCGTACGCTGTGGGTGAAAGCGCCTCCCAGCTCGTCGTGGGTGATGTCCTCGCCGGTAACTGCTTTGATGACGTCCGGTCCGGTGATATAGAGTTGGCCCGGGCCACGGACCATGAAGACGAAATCGGTGATGCCTGGGGAGTAGGATGCTCCCCCAGCCGCTGGCCCCATGATCACCGAAATCTGTGGTATTACGCCGGAGGCCATGGTGTTGCGCAGGAAGATGTCACCGTAGGCCCCCAAGCTGAGGACTCCCTCCTGAATACGTGCGCCACCGGAGTCGTTGAGACCGATGAGAGGGCAGCCGTTCTTCATGGCAAGGTCCATGACCTTGCAAATCTTCTGTCCGACCACTTCCGACAGGGAGCCGCCCAGCACTGTGAAGTCTTGGGAGTAGGTGAAAACCGGCCGCCCGTCCACCTTGCCATAGCCCGTGACCACAGCGTCGCCTTCAAACTTGCGGTCGCCCAGCCCGAAGTCGGACGTCCGATGGGTCACAAAGGGGTCGAGTTCCTGGAAGGTATCCAAGTCAAGGAGCAGGTCCAGTCTCTCCCGCGCGGTGAGCTTGCCACGGCCGTGCTGCTGTTTGATCCGCTCCTGCCCTCCGCCAAGGCGGGCGGTCTGTCGTCGGTCTCGTAGCTCGCCAACACCACGGTCGGCCCTCTTCTCAATGGTCACGTTTTCTCCGCTGCGAAGGTGGGGGGGTTCGCGCCATGCTAGCAGATATGCGACGACAGCCGCAATAACAGTTGGCCTGCCACGAGTGACTAACACGCACGATGATAGAATGGCATCACTTCGAGAATCCATTCGACCGACGGTCAGCGGCATGACGGAACCCCAAGCCAATGAGATGCGTTGCGGCCCATCCACCTTCCGGTGGGGGGAGCGGACTTACGTGATGGGCGTGGTGAACGTCACGCCCGACTCTTTCTCCGGCGACGGCTTGGCCCACGACACTAAGAGCGCGGTTGAGCTTGCGGTGCGCATGGAGGCCGAAGGGGCCGACATAATCGATATCGGCGCTGAATCCACACGACCTGCGGGGCGAGTCTACGGCGTAGGGGCGCAGGCTGTGTCGGCGGACGAGGAGTTCGCGCGTCTAATGCCTGTGTTGATGGAAGTGTTGGCTACGGTGAAGGTGCCTGTGAGCGTGGACACCTACAAGGCTGAAGTGGCCCAGCAAGCGTTGGAGGCGGGGGCTTCCATGATCAACGATGTGTGGGGTCTGTCGGCAGATGAAGGCATTGGTGAGGTGGTGGCCCGTTTCGGGGTGCCTCTCGTGCTCATGCACAATCAGCGCAGCTACAAGTACCGCGAATTGATTGCGGACATTCGAGTGTCCTTGGGTGGCAGCGTGGCGCGTGCTATGGAAGCCGGAGTCACGTCGACCAAGATTGTCGTCGATCCGGGCATCGGCTTCGGGAAGACGGCAGACCAGAACCTGGAAGTTCTGCGACGACTCCCTGAATTGCGCTCCCTAGGACATCCTCTGCTGGTGGGCACGTCGCGCAAGTCCACCATCGGGCGGGTGCTGGACCTGTCGGTGGAGGAGCGGTTGGAAGGGACGGCCGCCACGGTGGCCCTGAGCATCGCGGGAGGGGCCGACATGATACGAGTGCATGACGTGCAGGAGATGGTGCGCGTCGCCCGTATGAGCGACGCCATAGTACGGGGTTGGAGGCCAGACAATTGGAGCGCGTGACCGCCTATTTGGGCTTGGGCACGAATCTGGGTGACAGGGAGGCCAACCTGCGGGAG
The DNA here is from genome assembly GCA_965263155.1 of Dehalococcoidia bacterium. Classification (GTDB taxonomy): domain Bacteria; phylum Chloroflexota; class Dehalococcoidia; order Lucifugimonadales; family JAAXIE01; genus JAAXIE01. Next base: position 2,361,236 of record OZ253586.1, on the reverse strand, counting down.
ACTCTTCAGCTACTTCAACGATATGGTGAGGTGCTGCTGGTCTCCTCCATCTACGAGACGGCTCCGTGGGGCTACCTCGACCAACCCGACTTCCTCAACTGTGTCTGCGCAATCGCAACTGAGCTTAACCTGCGCGCCCTACTGATCGCTACCCAAGGTGTGGAGCGAGAGCTGGGACGCCGCCCGAACTTCCGTTTCGGCCCACGGCTCATAGACGTCGACATCCTGCTCTTCGGTGACACCGTCTTCGAATCCGATGACTTGGAAATCCCCCACCCCAGGATGACCCAGCGCGCCTTCGTGCTGGTGCCCTTGGCCGAAGTCGCCCCGGAAGTGCAACACCCATTGCTGGAGACGTCGATAAGCGATCTAGCGGAGCAGGTGGAGGGGAAGCAGGGCGTGCGGCTGTGGTCGTCGGAGTTAGCTCTGTGATGCGCTAGAAACCCTTACAGCTACCGCAACTCTGGCGGGAGCAGGTTGGGGATGGACTCCTCAATGGGGTAGGCCTCGTTGCACTGTCCGCAGAAAAGCGAGCCGGTCACTATGTCTTCACCATCTTCTTCACCGATGGTCAGGTCCAGAGGTTCCTTGCATACGGGGCAGGCAAGTATTTCCATCAGGTCTTTCTTCATATTCGGCCCTTCTTCATGGGACTCTTTCTTGGGAGACCTTTGCACAAAACCCGTCATTCCGGCGAAGGCCGGAATCCAAGGGCGCAATGTTCGCAACAGTAGCCGGAGTCAACCGGTCCACTTTCATCGCAACCTCCCGCGTCAAGGGGGAAAGGGCTATGGAAGGGGCTCTTCCTCGGGAGACGTGAAACGCGTGGAAGATGTGGCCGGTCATGCACCGGTCCTGTTCTTAAGTGCTACCTGGAACAGCTCGACCAATAGCTCGGACAGCAGGAACACTATCACACCTACAACCAGTATTGCTGTGGCCCCGGTGCAGAGCGTGGCGAGGCGGCGTGGCCATCTGCCCGAGCCTTCAGGCTCTTCGGGGTAGCTGGAGCGCCGCAGGAAGCGCACAAGGTAGAAGGCGTAGAAGGCTAGGGCAACCTTGGACGCCAGGACTACCGCGTAGGCCGCCCCCACGAAGGTGGAGGTCAGCCGGTCGAAGGTGAGTATTGCTCCGGTGATGATGAGGACGGCGATGGACACGTCGACCAGCCCTCGGAATTCGGGGCCGATGGCGGCCGCCAACGAGCGGTCCATAGGGCCAGAGCGTCGGATAGCGGGCCGCAGCACCAACAGGTAGAACATGCCTCCGCCCACCCAAGCTACCGCTGACATGGTGTGGAGCCATCTGATGGCCAGCATGAGGTAATCGGCGACACTCATCGGTGGGACCCTTTGAGACTGACCATCGTGAGGGAGTCATGCACCACGAATCCCCCTAGCCCGCTATACCGACGCGCCCCGATGTTCGACCGGCCCCGGATCCGATTGCTCTTCGGTCATCAACTCTTGGGCGTACTGCATGAGCTTCTCTTTTCGCCCCGGTTCCAGCTTGCGGCTCTCGAAGTAGAGGTCCAGCGCCTCCGTAGTAGTCATGCCCTCGACCGTGTCACCTGGCACGCGAGTGCGCCTCTCCCGGGGCACCTCTCTATTGATGGAAGCCACATAGTGGGCAGACTCCAAGGCGCGTTGGATGTCGCCGTCCCGTAGCATTGGCTCCATCTCAGGGGAGACGTGTATGGTCAGCCGCACCACGGCATCGGCCACGTCGCGCCGGGCGATGTCCGCGACCACCTGAGAGGTGGGGTCCAGCACACCATCAGACACTCGGCTTTCGATGGTGAGGAAACGCCGGGCTGACACTGGGCGGAACTGGAAGTCCTTCATACGGCTGCCCTGTTGCGCCGATGGGTCGATGTCCACCACGCAAAAGCCCTTGGTGTCGTTCTCTTCGCTGAAGTCGACCCGCTGCAGGCTGCCCGAATAGGCTACCGTAGGCCCTTCCCTGAGAACTTGGTGCTTGTGGATGTGGCCCAGCCCCACGTAGTCGAACTCAGGGCGATGCACCACGCTGGGATACAGGGTGTGGTCGCGCCCCAGCATCATGTTCTGCTCGGTGCCGGTCTTCGCCCCATTGAGGGTGACGTGGGCGGTGAACACCGCCGGGATGGCCGGGTCGAGCCGGGAAACCTCCCGTTGCACTCCCGCGGTGCATATCTCCTCTATGGCAGCGGTTACCTGGTCCAAAGAGAGGCCGCGGGCATCTTCGCGGGTAAGCAGCCTGCTGCGGTTGGGCCAAGGCAGGGCGACGACCTGCAGGGGGCCGCAGCGGGTGGGCACCATGTAGGTGTGCATCAGATCGCCCACGATGACGTTGGGCACGTCGAGGGTGTGAAATATCTCCACGGCAGTGGCCCGCCCCAAGGGTGTGGGCAGGTCGTGGTTGCCCACCAGCAGAAAGGTGGGTATGCATGCCCCTGAAAGGCGGGCTAGGCGCTTGGCGAACTCCCGCTGGTGGGTCTGGGACGGGTCGCGCCCCTTGTAAGCGTCCCCAGCGAACAACACCAAGTCCACACCCTCGTTCAGGGCATACTCCACCAGCTCATCCAATGCACCCAAAAAGTCCAGCAGGCGGGTGGGTAGGCCGGTCTGGGGGTCGACGCGGCTGTAGTTCTCCACGCCGATGTGGAGGTCAGAGAAGTGGAGAATCCTCATGGCCAAATTCTCATGGCCAAATTCTCATGGAACGTTACCAGCCATGTTCAAGCCTGTCGGTGAGGATGGCTGGTAGGTCGGCGATGGGCACCCGCAGTTGGGCCATGGTGTCGCGGTCACGCAGGGTCACGCGCTTGTCGTCCAAAGAATCGAAGTCCACCGTCACGCAATAGGGTGTGCCGATTTCGTCCTGCCTGCGATAGCGCCGCCCGATGCTCTGGGCATCGTCGTACTGGGTGGCCAAGTGAGGCCGCAGCAGCATATGAACCTGATGTGCCAAGGGGGCCAGCCGCTCGTTGCGACTCAGAGGCAGCACCGCCACCTTCACTGGAGCCAACTGGCGGTGCAACCGCAACACCACACGCACGTCCTTCGATGGCTGCGCTTCCTCACCGGGCTTGGCCCTTTCGCCAGGCTTCGGAGGAGGGTCGGGCTCCTCGTCGTAGGAGTCCAGCAGGAAAGCTAGGGTGGCCCGGTCCACACCACCGGAGGGCTCGATGACGTAAGGGAAGACGTGTTCCTTGCTCTCCTCGTCATAGAAAGTCAGGTCTTGCCCCGTGGGGGTGGCATGGCTGCGCAGGTCGTAGTCGGTGCGGTTGGCTATCCCTTCCAGCTCTCCCCAGCCCCAAGGGAAGCGGTACTCAATGTCGTAGGTGTCCTTGGCGTAGTGGGCCAACTCGTCGGGGTCGTGACGCCTGAGGCGCAGGTTCTCGGGACGGATGCCGTGCTTCGTGTACCAACTGAAGCGTTCGTCGAGCCACGATTGCAGCCATTGGTCGTCGGTGCCCGGCTTCACGAAGTACTCGATTTCCATCTGCTCGAATTCGCGAGTTCGGAAGGTGAAGTTACCCGGCGTAATTTCGTTGCGGAAGGCCTTGCCTATCTGGGCGATGCCGAAGGGGAGCTTGCGGCGGGAGGCCGTGAGCACGTTGGCGAAGTTAACGAAGATGCCTTGGGCTGTTTCAGGTCGCAGGTACACCTGATGGGCGGTGTCTTCGACCGGGCCCATGAAGGTCTTGAACATCAAGCTGAACTGGCGAGGGTCGGTCAGCTCGCCGCCACAGGCGGGGCAGGTGGTCGCCTCGATCTGGTCCTCGCGGTAGCGCTGGTGGCATTCGCGACATTCCACCAAGGGGTCGCTGAAGCTGGCTACGTGGCCGCTGGAGACCCAGACCTCAGGGTGCATCAGAATGGCGGCGTCCAGCCCTACGACGTCATCCCGCTGCTGCACCACCGAGTGCCACCAGAGGTCCTTCAGGTTGCGCTTCAGCTCCACGCCTAAGGGACCGTAATCCCAAGTGGCGTTGATGCCCCCGTAAATCTCGCTGCTCTGGAATACCAGTCCCCTCCTCTTGGACAACGACAGAATCTTGTCCATCTGGGGAGTCTCCACATATCGACGCACCTAGCCTGCCCTCACTATCGTGTTTGAACGTGGTCCAAGGTTAGCAACTCGCCCCAACGGTGTAAACGCAGCCCCGCGCCTCCTCCCACCAGTGAGGCTTGGGGCTAAGGTAAGATGCCACATTCGTGAGGCCAGCGTAGTGGCGTTTCATAGCTGGAGTCGGGCACCGGCGGGGCCGGCCCGTAGCTGACATGTCACACCGCTTATATCTGGAAAATGACTTTTTGTATCTGGGACTTGTGACATTTGTGACACCATCGTAGCTGAGTTGTAGCTGTCACACCGTGACATCCCTGAGTCAGGCCCGAGAAACAGGTCCTGGATGGCACTTCCAGTGTGGGTCGTCATTTGTCTCCCATTGCGATGGTACATGCGGGGCAGACTCCAGCGTATCAGCGGGGCGACAGGTGGGCAAGGCGGAAATGTCATGGGGGGGTGAGGGTGTCGTCTCCGACAGCATGCCCCCGATGCGCTGTGCCGCAACAGTAAAGTGGCGGACCTATTCCGGGCGGAGGCCGCTCCAGCACCCTTCGCTCGCACTCCTGGTCCAGTTCAGGGGACAAGAACGGTTTCAGTGTATACGGCAACCTAAATCATTCGACCAATCGATACCATGACTCAGATTCAGGTCGCCGGTGGGACTTCGAGCCCACCGATGGAATTGCATTTCGTCCCATCCCCACGACATCTCGCTAGGTGGATAGCTTGAGCAGGTCTGCCATAGTAAGCATCGGTAGGTTCCCACCAGGATCGGCCGCCTTCTCCGCCACCCTCCGGGTGAATGCGGCTACTGCTGCTTCAAGAAAACGGGTCTCCTCTTGTGTGAAAGCATCGCTGCGCCCTTCGGCTTTCCGGGCTAGCGAACCACCCTTCTTGGCCGAGAGTTCTCCAACCCTTTCGAGCACGTCTATTTCAATCTGGTAGTGGTTGGCTGCCAGTTTCCGTTTACTCCCTTTGCTTACGGCTACCAGCGAGGCCGAACGTTCTAGGACTGTGACGCAGAGGTTGGCCACGTCTGCCAGCGGGTCTCTTCCCTGACGATAGAGATCGAGCCGGGATAGCATGAACGATGCGTCGGGGTCGTCAGGCTCTAACGCCTGCCCTGAGGGGGGAGCCGGATACTCACCCAGTAACTTAGTTACTCGGGCCTGCGCTTTCGATACCCGAAAATGGAAAGTTGCAGAGATTGGCACGATACCCGGCGGCGCCGGCGGTGGATTGCGGTCGATGATATCAACTCCCGCATAGACCAGTTTAAATCCGGCAGAGCGGGCGCGAAGAGCTGCCTCAAACTCCCACCGGCGAACAAGCCCTTCGACTGCGCTCTTAGCCTCCTCCTCGGTCGCGTAGTGATTCTTCGGCTCGAAAATCACTGTCACCTTGTCTGCTTGGATACAAAACAGATCGTCTTCATACACCAAGGACGCAACATCGCTGTAGTCGACTGAGTCGTCATGTTCGATGAAGTAGTGGATGGCCGTTACGTGAGGGTCGTTCATTATCGAGGCTCCTCCTGCCCCTCGGGGAACTGCGTTTCTCAGTCGGAAGTCATCATTCTTTGTCTTGCCTCTGGCACATCCTCTAGTGTGCTGGCCTGTGTCATCAAGATGCTATGCTTTGACTTGTGACTGCAACAAGGGTTTGCCGCGGTATCCATTACAGAAATGTACAGGGGGCGGCATGGCAATATACCGGGTATTTTCGGACGCCGACGGCGAGAGCCACATCGGGGACCTGAGCTTGGCGGGCGCAGGTTTGGGCAAACGCATGCCGGAGGTTCGAGTCCAGTGTGGTGAACGAGATGGCGGCAATGGCGGGCAGCAAGGGGAGATTATGGCTGGCAACGCGTCCTCACGAGGTAAACTTGGACGACCGACCTTGAAAGACCAGATTGTGATGCGGTCATCTCTTCGGGGCCGTCCTCTGAGCCTGAGGGCTCCCAATATGGGAAGTCTCCGGCTAACATGTAGTGAATGACCGCGCGTGCTACGATCCCCCTGCTTCTCCTGCTGCTTGTCGTCGTGACCACGCAAGCCTGCTCGCCCGCGCCCACCCATGAGGGCCCGCAGGATGAGGCCCTCCTGGGTGAGGTGGTCGCCGCCCTAGATACATTGGCAGTAGAGTTGGAGGCGGAGCGACCAGCCGATGCCGCCGCGTATACGGAGCGCTTGCGGGCCGACTTGGAGGCCCACCCCGCTTTCGACGGCAGCGCCGCCGGGTTGCTGGACCAAGCTGGCAAGGTCACTGCAAGCCCCTACGTCTATCGAACGGCCGCGGGCTATGCCACCCTCGACCTCGCCGTGCCGTCCTACAACATCGAAGCGCAGGCTTGGGTCACGGCGCCATTGACCGCAAACGCAGGCGTCTGGACGGCCCCCTAACTTGATGCGGGCGGCGGCGAAATCTGGATGATCACCCGGTCTGTCCCGGTGCGGGATGCCGAGGGTGTCTTCGCCCTCGTTACCACCGATTTGCCCGTGGATGCCCCCGCCGAGTAACGCGTCTCGGTGAGGATGTAGGTTAGACTGTGCTAGTCGTCGGCCAGCTTTCGTCGGAGGTTCTTCGCGTCGACATGACCCCAAGAGCAGACCGTTACCACGAGCCGCCTTCCGAGCCCAGACATACGGGCCCAGACCTATTGGAACAGATGGAAATCCTCATCGAAAAGAACTGACGTGAAAATGCGATTCTTCCTAACAATGCTCTTCGTTCTGGCGTTCGCGGCCTTCGCCGCCTGCGGGGGCGACTCCGAAACGACGGAGCAGCCGTCGGTCGTCACGGAGCCCGCTCCAGCAGTCGACCCGGCGCCCTCCACCGCTTCACCGGCCGCGTCGGTGACTCCAACGGAGCCTGCTCCGGCAGTCGAGCCAGCGCCAACAACCGCTTCACCAAGCACGGCTGTGACTTCAACGGACCCCACGACCAGCATCGATCCCGGCGTCACCGTTTCCGGCGGTATCACCCTTGCCGACGGTTGTACGGCAGGAGGCACGTTGGACGACGCTACAACGGTCATTGCATGCAACACCCAAGCCATGCAGCAGCATGAGAGTTTCTCCTTTGACGCAACGGTCAATCTGCTGGCCGTCTTTCCTGTGGAAGGCGCGCCGGAGGGAGCCGGGGAAGGCCTCATACGGCTGAGCGGCGGGGTTCTTCTGCCGGACAAGCTCCAGTTCACCGTATCCCTAGGGCCTGAGGGGCAGACCATCAACACCAATGGCGTGATCATTGGAGCGGACACCTACTTCCAAGACCCGGCATCCATGCAGTGGGGCAAGGGCGCTCCTCCCGATGATGCTCTGTTGGGCGTTACGCAGATGGTCGGACTGCTGTACCTGCCGAACGACGTCCCAACCACGCTGGGGGAGACGGTGACCTTGGACGACGGGGCCAAGGGCTACGTGCTCGTCACCGAACCTCCCCCTGGACAGAGTGGCGGCATGGGTGGCATGGACCTTCTGTCAGCCGGCAGCCTCACCCGCGTCGTGGGCGCCGATGACTTTCTGACCAGAGAGGTACGGGTCTCCGTGGTGGGCTTCGGCGGTGAGGCAGGCGATATCGTCACCATCAGCTATCGCGGTTTCGGGGAGATGCTTTCGATAGAATCGCCTGAAAACTACATAGAGCTTCCACCGGAGGCGTTCGACAGCGGCGTCCAAGAGCCAGCCATAGTCTCGGGTCTCGCCCGCAACGATGACGGCAACGTGGCGGTCACCTTCAGCAAGCCCGTGTTTGTTCAGGGCGAGATTATCTTGTACGTCTTGGAGCCATCCACCGGAGGGTGGGAACTGCCACTGCTGAGTGGAAGCGGCACGGATACGCTCATCTTCAGCGCTGCCTCAGAGGGCAATCCCGCGTTGATTGTTGGAGAGAGCCAGATCGCCTTCATTGGCTTTGGCTCGGACGCGGAGCTAGTTGACGAAAACGGCGTTCGGGCGAACGACCTTTTCGACGTCTGGACGTATCAGTAGGAGCTTAGGGCCAGTAGGAGATCGGGGCCGAGAGGAGACCAGTAAACGACTGGCGAGTCTGCCGTGACATTCAGAATCCTAGATGACCCCGTTGGCGGTCAGACTAACAGGTGAGTTCTGGTATAGCGAGAAGGCAGGCTGAGCATGCGGCCCTTCAACGATCAGGGCGAGTGAAGGCGTTGATATACCATGAGAACTGGGCAATGGCGGATAACTTGTTCGGCTTGAGGGGTAAACCAGGACTGACAGTCATTTCGCAGACGCTGGTGTGCCTGATGGTGGCGTTGCTCACAGGCGCGGCTTGCGACCGTCACGATCCGGCGGTGAAATGGGGATACGATGGACAGGGCGCGCCGGAACACTGGGCCCAGTTGTCCGAAGAGTATGCAACCTGCGCCAACGGCAGGCAGCAATCTCCGGTCGACATTTCCGGGTACGAAATGGGAGATGCCGCGCCCATCTCGTTCTCATACAGTCGCGACGCTGAATCCGTCCGCAACGATGGCAGATTTGTGCATGTTGACTATGCGGCGGGTAACACCCTGAGCGTAGGCCAGCGGACCTTCACGTTGAAATCGGCTCACTTTCATTCGCCCTCGGAGCATCTGATAGACGGCGCGAGCTTTGCGGCGGAGATGCACCTAGTCCACGCGGATGCCGACGGCAACCTAGCGGTGGTGGGTCTGCTATTCAGGTTGGGCGCGCCCAGCCCTGTGGCACAGGAGGTGCTTGACGCCGCCCCGGCTGCCAGCGATACCGTTGTCGAAGGCTTTACGCTCAACGCCTGGGGCTATCTGTCCGACGAACTGGGCTACTATCGGTACGATGGCTCAAAGACGACGCCCCCGTGCGATGAACTCGTCGACTGGTATGTAATGCGCGAGCCGAAGAGCATTTCGCCCGAACAGGTCGACAAGCTCCTAGTATTGAGCAGCGGTCCGAACAATCGTCCCGTGCAGCCCATAGGGGACCGCGTGATAACAATCCAGTGACACGTTGAAACTTCCCAATTCCAACGTGTCCATGTTGCTGGATTGCTTTAGTCCCATGCTCCTCGCCACCGGAGAAGGCTCGAACCCTCAGGGCGTCGTGAGCGTTGTGGAGTGCTCCCTAGGCGGCTTCACTACGACGCGGCTCACAGGACCCAAAGCAGAAGTTGCCGTTCATCGGCTGCTTCGTTAGGCTATTCTCGAGGTAGAGACAGCCTTACACCTTTACCAAGGTTATCCATTACATAACGTACAGGAGGCGCAATGGCAATATACCGAGTATTTTCGGACGCCGACGGCGAGAGCCACATCGAGGACCTGAACTTGGCGGAGCATCCGGAGCTGGGGGTGCTAATCAATGTGGCCGAGGTGCGGGTGCTGGAGTTTGACGGGTCGCGCCACATGGACTTTCATCCCCTGCCCGAGCGCAGGCTGATTGTCCACCTGTCTGGCGAGGTGGAGATCGGGGCCAGCGACGGCGCGAAACGGGTGCTGCAGGCCGGGGATATCCGGCTGATGGAAGACGTCACTGGCAAGGGCCACACCCACATCGACCGGACCCCATCGGCCGCGGTCTACGTCCTGCTGAAGGACTGATTAAGCAAGCTGGCGAGGATCTGTGACATCGTCGTAGGGGAAATGTCAAGAGGGCCAACGTCCGGCTCCCTCAAACGGAGGTGGATACGGGCTCCAGCAGTATCGCACCGATACGGCACGACGCATCGGTGAAGTGGCGCGCCTCTTCCAAGAGAGGTCACTCCAGCACCCTTCGCTTGAGGAGGACCGGAGCCCACACGTCAAGGTGCATCGGGGAGCGATGCAAAATGGTTACTTGATCTTCGCCAATGGCCAGAAGGAGTTCGTCATGACGATGGAGCAGGGATTCGCAAGGTTGAAGGAAATCGCGGAACAGATGAAGGAAGACCGTGGGAAAGGATTAGCGCCCAGCTCTCCTAATCCAACGGTCCGCGAGTTTATGACATGGTTTGGGTACGCCCGGAGGGGTCTCTGGTTTGTTGAGAGGGTTCGGGAGGACCTGGAGGCGAATGGCCTTCATACCGAGCCAGACTTTCAACATGCCTATGTGGACGGGCCAATTACATTTCGAGACTCCACGGTATCCACTCCACCCGCCGACAGCACGCTGCGCGTTGATATTCTCCGAGCTGCTCATAACCCTCCGATTAGTGTGACGCCTAACGATGATCTGCGGAAAGCCATTACCCACATGATGGGCAATGACTTCTCCCAGATTCCTGTTATAGAAGCTGACCGACACGTAAGAGGGATTATCACCTGGGAGTCGATAGGTTCTCGGAACGTATTGGGCCAGGTTGGCAACGAGGTTCGGAATTACATGCATACAGCTGACATAGTGGAAGGTCAACGACCTCTGTTCGATGCCGTGAACGTCATTGCTAGGGCAGGATATGTCCTGGTAAGGGGACAAGACAATGTCATTACTGGAATCGTTACTGGGAGCGACCTGAATGAATTGCTTCTCCAATTGGCCGAACCGTTCCTTCTCGTTGGTGAAATAGAGAGTCACATACGCAGGATCATTCATGGCAAGTTCACAAGAGACGAACTCGTCAGCATATCCCAAAGTACCGACTTCCAGGCCATCGATCATCTCCATGACATGACATTCGGAGAGTATTGCCGTTTGCTAGAAGACCCTAATAAATGGGAAAGGCTCAACCTCCCATTCGACAAGATAGCCTTTGTGAATCTACTACACGACATCAGAAACATAAGGAATAATGTGATGCACTATAACCCTGATGGCTTGGATCCTGAAGAGACTCGGAAACTACGTAACACATCACGCTTCTTTCAGCGATTGGCACATTAAACCCTAGGACATGTGCGTCGATTCCTCAGAAATGGCTTCGTCCGCCATGGCCGCCCCCACGCCCCCCCATGACACCTCCCCGTTGACACCCCCACCCCTCCCCTCTACCATCGATACAGGCTGGGGACTGGCCCCTCGAGGTCACCCCAGCCGTCGTATTTGTCGGGAGTCAACTATGGCAGAGGAACATGCAGGCACACCATCACTATCGTCTATGCGGAACATCTACGCCATCCGCCTCGCCTTCCCCAAAAGTGCGGCCACTCCCGCAGCCCCCATCCCTAGCTGGCCCCTATCTGGGAATCACGGCTCCCTGCGGCCAATGCGGCACATTTTAGCTACGAAAACATTGATTTCAGCTACGAAAGTGGCCGCAGCCAGATACGAAAACGCGGCCTCAACCCCAAGGAATGCCGCATCCAACAGATACGAAAACGCGGCCACAAACCCAATGGGTGCCGCATCCAAATCCCTTCCAAGCACGATTGAGCCGCAAGTCGCCCTTGCTGTAGTCTGTCCGCTGCCCAGCCCCCAAGTCTTCCACAGGAGGCCACGTTGACCATAGGCGCTCTCAACGGCGTCCGCGTCCTCGACATGTGCCAGGACATCGCGGGCTCTTTCTGCGCCCGCCTGCTGGCCGACTATGGCGCCGAGGTCATCAAGGTGGAGCCTCCTTCCGGTGCGGCCCTGCGTAGGCAGGGGCCGTTCCATAGCGACGACCCCCATCCCGAGAAGAGTCTCCTGTTCTTCGTGCTGAATGTGAACAAGCAGGGCATCACCCTGAACCTGGAGGCGTCGGGTGGGTCGGAGCTTCTGAAGCAACTGGCCGCTGACGCCGATGTGGTGGTGGAGACTTACAAGCCGGGATACCTTGCCTCCCTCGGAATTGGCTACGAGGCCCTGCGAGAGGTCAACGAACGGCTGGTGCTGACCTCCATCACCCCCTTCGGCCAGACCGGCCCCTACAGCCAGTACGAGGGCGATGAGCTGATGTGCTACGCCATGAGCACCATCATGAGCATCGGTGGCACCAGCGACCGCGAGCCCCTGAAGCACGGCGGCTTCCAAGCCCAGTACGAGGGCGGTCTGAACGGGGCGGGAGCCACGACCATGGCCCTGTTCCACCAGAGCATGACGGGCGAGGGCCAGCACCTCGATGTGTGCATCACCGAGTGCGTCGCCTCCACCATGCTGGCCACCCAGAGCATGTACGCCTACACCGGCGGTGTGCAGGCGCGTCGCCCTGCTGTGGGATCGCTGTTCGGCAACCCCATGGCCTGCGCCGACGGCTGGGTCATCGGCCAGACGGGCGGTGGGGCCACGTGGGACACCCAAGTCGACTTCTACGGCAAAGAAGAGTTGCGAGATCCGCGCTTCTCCGAAGCAGGCCAGCGCATCAACAATGGCGCGGAGATAGATGCCCTGATGGTAGAGGGAATCAAGGACCGCGGACGCTGGGATCTGTTCCACGAGGCATCGAAGAACCGCATGCTCTTCGGCTTAGTTCAGACCCCGGAGGACATGGCATCTTGCCCGCAACTGGAGTCACGAGGCTTCTACCGCGAAATCGAGCACCCTGTGATGGGCCAAGTACGCCTGCCAGCCGTGCTCCTGAACATGAGCGCCACGCCCTACCAGTTGCGACGCACCGCACCGCTCCTAGGTCAGCACAACATCGAGGTGTACGGGGAGCTTGGCCTCAGCCCCAAGGACCTCACCCGGTTGCGCCGGATGGACGTCATCTGATGGCAAGCTCTGCGGTACGCACGCTCCCCCTGCAGGGCATCCGGGTGGTGGACTCCTCCTATGTGTTCGCCCTGCCCTACACTGGCGGGCTGCTGTCGGACATGGGGGCCGAGGTCATCAAGATTGAGGGGCCGTCGAGGAGCGATATCACGCGCACTGGCGGACTCTACGGCACCTTTCCTGAGAACGAACCCACCGGCCAGTGGTGGGACCGCTCCTCCACCTACAACCTCATCAACCGGGGCAAGAAATCGCTGACCCTTGACCTGACCACAGACCGGGGTAAGGAGCTGTTCCGCGAATTGGTGTCGGTGAGCGATGTGGTGCTGGAGAACTACACCCCGCGGGTGATGCGCGGGTTCGGCTTGGACTACGCAGAGCTACGCAAGGTGCGCCCCGACATAATAATGGCCTCCAACACTGGCTACGGCCACGGCGACGGGCCCTATTCCGGCTACCCAGCCCAAGCCACCACCCAAGAGGGCACCCACGGCCTCTGCTGGGTCACCGGCTACGTGGGCGGGCCTCCCTCCAAGGCAGGGGCATCATTCGTCGACTTCATCTCCACTTGGTCGGCGGTGTTCTCCATCGGGGCCGCGCTGCGTCATCGCAACCTGACGGGCGAGGGCCAGTGGATTGATATGAGCATGTACCAAGGGGGCGCGACCTGCATTTCCGAGTACCTGATGGACTACACGGTCAACGGCCATTTGGGGGAGCGCATCGGCAACCGCCACCCCTATCGAGCCCCCCAAGGCGTGTACCCTGCCGATGGTGATGATTCCTGGGTGGCCATCTCCGTGTCAGACGATGCCCAATGGGCCGCTTTATGCGAGCTAATGTGCCAACCTGAACTCGCCGCCGACCCTCGCTTCCGCACGCTGACAGCTCGCCATCAGCGCCACGACGACCTCGACGCCATCATCGCTGACTGGACGCGCCAGCACGACCGCTACCATGTAATGGAGGCACTTCAGGCGCAGGGCATAGCCGCCAGCCCCATCCTCGACGGGCGCGACCTCCACCTCGACCCCCACTACAAGGCCCGCGGCTTCCTAGAGAAGGTGGAGTTCCCGGAGGAGAGGCAGATTGGCACGCGTCACCTGATGGGCGCTCCCTACAAATTCTCAGCCACGCCCCTGTCCATCAAGGGTCCTGCGCCAGCTTTCGGGCACGACAACCGCTGGGCATTAGCAGAACTGCTGGGTGTGTCCGACTCTAACATCGAGTCACTGGAACAGTCAGGTGCCATTGCCAGCGCCCCGCAAACCGGCGAAGCCAGCCCCACCATGCCCATGGACGAGCTGGTAGCCCGCGGCCGAATGTCCAGCTGGGACCCCGACTACAAGGACAAGTTAGGCATCCCCTGAACCGCCCTTTCTGTGACATCCCTTTCTTGACATGGAGAGGGGCGGGTGAAAAGATTAAACCCTACGGGCCCGTAGCTCAGTGGTAGAGCGTCCGGCTCATAACCGGCAGGTCCCAGGTTCGAACCCTGGCGGGCCCACTTTCGTTTTTGTCCGACCCTAAGGGTTGCGTTTGCCGTGAGTGCAGGTTGCAAAAGTGCCCGCATTAGAGGCTATCGGGTGTCTCGCAGTCTTATGACCGATTGAATGGGCAAGCTAGACGGTTAGTTGTCCAAAGGGGGCGTTATGACACAGCGTGTAAAGCGAGAAGCAGAAGCGGCCGTGACCATTGAACCCTTTATTGAAGAATGGCTTAAGCGTACCGGCTCCCATTTCTCAGCGTTCAGAAATTGGGCTGTTGGTCAGGTTCTATGGGATGAGAATCTGTCTGACGAGCAAATTGAAGAATCGGTCGCTGTGGACGGTCCCGGAGATATGGGGATAGATGCGTGGTATCTGGCGAAGGACGAAGCGAAGAAAGTGCTTTACCTGGTTCAATCTAAAGACACTAGGGCTACCAAGAGCGACCTCGACAAACTCAAGAACGGGTTTGTAGACCTCTTCCATCCAACCAACAGTGTCAACGCTAATAGTGAGGTGAGGACACGGGCCGCAGAGCTTCAAATGGAAGTAGACGACGATCTAACTATTGAATTCCACCTCGTAACGTCCAAATTAGTTGCCAAAAGTCTTCGAACCGATGGAGAACCTCTGCGAAATGACGACATTTCCTTTCTGGGTCGGACGTTCTCGACAGCCTCTTATGTGCATGATGTAGAGTCACTATCCGGGAATCTAAGAGTAATTCAAGAGCACCCTATCATGGCCCGGTTCCAAATCGGTAAAGATGAGTATTTTGAGTACCAAACAAATAGTAACTATCGGACTGTTTCTGCCGCAATAAGAGCCGATGCCTTAGCTCAATTGTTCAACCAAAACAGACTGAACTTATTCCGATTAAACCCTCGATACTTCTTAACAACCAAAAGCGCGGTTAACCGTGAAATCTTAGAAACGCTTAGCGGTGAAGATCCGGACAACTTTTACCTATACAACAACGGAATCACGGCGATATGCAGCGCAGTTAATCTCAATAACACTGGCACCAATGCGATCCTTGAAATTCACGACTTCCAAATTGTGAATGGTTGTCAAACTACGGTAACTATATACGAAAGGTGGAGACGGGAGGGAGGCGCTGGAAATCTTGAAGCTGTCCGAGTGCCGATACGAATAATTGAAACTCAAGCGGCGAAGCAAATGGCCGAGCAGGTGGCCCGAACAACTAATCGTCAAAATCAGATGAACCAGGAAGATTTCCGGTCGGGCGACAAGCTACATGAGAAACTACATGCTGAATTCGATAAGCTGACCCCGAGATGGTTTTACGAATATAAGAGAGGGACTTGGAATACAGACTTTCGTACGGCTCGTGCAAGATCCCCTTATATGAGTGGATCTTACGCTCCACGGCGAGTTCAAATGAAAGACCTGGCGCAAGCTTGCCTAGCCTTTCAGGGGCGCCCCGACGATTCGGTTGATAGGGTATCATCATATTTCGCCTCGGAAGAACGTTATCGTCAAGTGTTTCCTTCCAGTTGCCAAGCGCAGCAGTTGCTTCTGCCGTATGTGCTATTTCTTAAAGCCGATGAAATAGCGAAAAATCAAAAAGAGAACTATCCATGGTCTACAAGCTACTTGAGATACCCAATCGTGTCTTGCATTTCTCACGTTCTCCGCTATCTATTGAATGGTTCATCGATTCCGTATTTCGGATCGGAGACTTCGACAGAAATCATGTCAACAATAGACGAATGGATCCCTAAACTGTTCCCCGTGGTGTTTGAAGAACTCGCGAAATCTGTTAACAAAGAAGCCCAGTCGGGGAAGGGCATTAGAGCGGTCGTTCGGCGGAGGGACTGGCTCGACGAAGTTTATGACGCTGTTCAGTATAAGGTCGACGCTACGTTGGACGCTGAAAGGCAGGTGGCTAACTCGATGGAAGTCGATCCCAACACTATCGGACTCCGTAGTGTGCTCACTGTTGTCGTTTAGGACCGCCCAAAGGGGCCGTAGAGTGCCTCCATCACTTCCACTATTATTTAGGAAAAGCTACGAGATAATCATCGAGTCGCACGATTGGCTAGCCGTAGTCCGCAGAGTCGTTCATTAGGGTCACTGCACGTTGACAACATCCACGCTAGACGTTAAAAGAGCAGGCGCCCTTCGTCGGCATTGAGGGAATCACTATGACAAATAAAGCACCCAAGAAGTCGCCCAAGGGCTCAAAAAAGACCGCTCCCGAAAACACCAACGGAGAGGTTGTTCTCCTATCAGGTGGCACTCCTCAGATTGCCTAGGCTGACGGCGACGCTCCGGTGCAGGGCTACATCGCGGCCATGCCCGGCTGAAAAAGCGACCTCGAGCGTCGCCTCGACATCTCATCGTGCGCAACGTACCCGGCATACTGAAAGCCGTGAGGTGGCACTCGCCATGGTATGGGATTGAGGGCCAAGGTTGGGGTTCGTCAGCTACCACGTCTTCACCCGCTACGTGAAGGTCACTTTCCTCAACGGGGCGTTATTGCAACACGCCCCACCTGGCGCAGGCAAGGCCCCGGACGCTGGATCGACTTCTACGAAGGCGCATTGGACGAGGAACAGATGGCGGAGTGGTTCCGGCAGGCTGCTGCCCTGCCGGGGTGGGCTGGGTTCTGAGAACCCAGCGCGGAGGGAATAGGGGCCTTGGGCTTGAGAAACTACTTCTCTAAAATGACTGGCATTGAAAAGAGACCCCTTAGTCTTGGATTCGCACGCAATAAGCTGGCCGACGTGCTCTGGGCGTCCCTCGCAGCAGCGCTCGGAATCGGGCTAGCGTCCCTTCTGTCCTCCAGGTTCTTCGAACCAAGAGATGCACTTCTCATACTCGGCTCCTTCGGAGCATCCGCAGTACTCATCTATGGGGTGATCCTGAGCCCATTGGCCCAGCCAAGGAATCTCATCGGCGGGCACGTGATATCTGCTGTGATCGGTGTGGCGGTCTTCCAAATAGCAGGTGACAACTTCATCTCAGCAGGCCTCGCCGTGGCCCTCGCAATCGTGGCCATGACCCTCACGGACACTACCCATCCCCCCGGAGGCGCAACCGCCCTGATAGCCGTCATAGGCGGGGATACCATACACGAGCTTGGCTTCCTGTACGCCCTCATGCCAGCGGGGTTGGGTGCGCTGCTTCTATTGTTGGTCGCTCTAGTCGTAAACAACATCCCCAAGACGAGACGGTACCCACTTTACTGGGTGTAATAAGAGCGGTCCCTCCGGTCACGGTGGCATGAGCACCCTTATAGGGGTCCCTTGACCTTGTCAGCACGGTCTCCTTAAGCCGACCACCCTTCACAGGGTATAATGCGCACGCACTCATAGTGCGTCCCCCACGGAGCTTGAGCGCCATTGTCCGGGTGGTCCGGACTTGAACGAGCGGAAGGAGTAGGCGGATGGATGTTGGAATGATGATGATCTTCTCCAGTTATGGCTGGGAAGATGGCTCGGATGCCCAAGCGTGGGAGGAGGAGCTGCGGCTTGCGGAGATCGCTGCCGACGAGGGGTTCGATAGCGTTTGGTCGGCGGAGCACCACTTCAACGATTATTCCTTCGTGCCGGACAATCTTCAGGTGATGACCCACGTTGCCGCCAAACATCCCCACATCGACGTGGGGACTGCTGCTGTGATACTCCCGTGGCACAACCCGTTGCGCGTGGCGGAGAATGCTGCGGTTCTCGACCTGCTGAGCAATGGGAGGCTGCGGCTGGGGTTTGGCCGCGGTCTGGCAAGGCGGGAGTTCGAGACCTTCGGCATCAGCATGGATGAGTCTCGGGACCGTTTTGACGAAGCGGCTCCCATGATCGTGGAAGCCCTCAGGACGGGCTTCATCGAGGGTGACGGGCCCTACTACCCACAGGCCCGGACGGAGATCCGGCCCCGGCCACAGCATTCCTTCGACGGACGCATCTATTCTGTGGCCGCGAGTGACGAGTCTGTTCTCTCAGCGGCCAAGCTGGGCGCACATATTGTCATGTTCGCCGACCGTCCTTGGGAAATGCGGATGCCGGGGATCGAGCGTGGCCGGGAGTTGCACCGTGAGTTTCATGGCACAGAGCCACCAAACCTGATGCTCACCGAATTTGTGATATGCGGCAGCGATCTCGAGCAGTGTGAAGACGAGGCGCGCCAGTATCAGGGCAAGTTCGTGGAGAGCAACTTCTATCACTACGAATTCCTTGCCGACCACTTCAAGTCGGTGAAGGGTTACAACGCTTACCAACAGAAGGCTGAGATTGCGCGTTCGGCTGGTCTTGAGGGTGCGGTGGAAGGTTTTATGAAGGCTGCCAGTTGGGGCACGCCGGACAAGATTCTACGGGGGCTTGAAGAACGTCGCGCATTGCTGGGTGATTTCGAGTGGAATGTGGCCTTCCGGTTCGGCGGCACTCCCTTCCATATTGCGGAGCGAGGCCTGAAACTCTTTGCGAAAGAGGTGCTGCCTGTCCTGAAGTCCTGGTAGCACCTCGTGGAGAGCTCCCAGCATGGAACTCTGGGCGCCTCGCATTGTGGGATTCAGACTAGCCGCAAAGACGGCGACCCACCACAATGACACGCAACGAGGGCCTTGGTCACCAAGGCGAGGTCAAGGAGGCGTTGGTCCAAGTATGCGCATGATACCGATCATTCCGGCTGGGATGGTGTATGCGGTATCCCCAACCGCTGCGGTGATCATGGGCGACTCGCTGATGTATGTCGTGCTGCCTGTGGCGGCGGTCGAATTTGGGGCTGGTGATAATTTTGGCCTTGCCGCGTCATTCTGGATTGGGCTCGCACTCAGCATCAACCGCTTCATTCGGTTGGTCAGCAATGCCTTCGCTGCCTCTGTGTACCAACGGTTTGGTATGCGTTGGCCCTTCGTCGCCTCCATTGCCGTCGGCTCCCTGACGACACTTGCATACGGTCTGGGAAGCGGTCTCGTGTTGCTGCTACTGGCCCGCGCTGTTTGGGGCATTTCGTACTCCCATATGCGACTAGCTGCGCAGCTGACAGCGTTTGGGGTCGGTACATCCTCAATGCGTGGCAGGCTAATGGGGTTCTTCAATTCCGGCCAACGCCTCGGCAGTCTTATCGCAGTCACCGCTGGCGCGGTCTTGTTCCAACTCACCTCAAGAGAGGTCACGTTCGTAGCTCTGGCGGGTGTCGGATTGGTCGGCATGATTATCGCCACTAGAGTCCCGGACCTCAGGCTTGAGCGTATCCGGGCATCCGGCGGAGGCTTGCTAAACAGCCTGAACCCTTGGGACGTCGCTGTATCCAGACTACCGGAGTACGGTCGCAAGCTGAGAGCGCCCCTTCTTTCGATTAGCTTGATGCGGTTCGCCACGGCCTTCGCGTCAAATGGTCTGGCCATTGCTACCGTGGCTCCCTACCTCGCTGAATTCGCTGATGAAAATGAGAAGGTGCTCGGAGGATCGCTCGCCGTGGTGACTCTTGCAGGCCTCCTGGTCGGGTTCAGGTGGTTCTCGGACCTCGGCCTTGGCGTACCTTTGGGACATCTGTCGGACCGCGTAGGCAGGCGGATTTCCATCGCCTACGGAATGGCCGTAATGTTTGCTTCGCTGGCCCTGATAGCTGCATTTGACTCCGTGATCGGCGCGATCGTCGGAATACTGCTGTTGTTCATCGCATCCGTGGGAGTGAACACGTCACTGGACGCGGCCATAGGCGAAACATCGCCCGACTCGACACGCGCTGCCGTGATGGGCAGGTACTCAACTTGGCTGGATCTCGGGGCCGCGCTGGGTCCGTTCACAGGATTTCTGATTGCCGACAGAATCGGTTTCCAGGGAGCGTTTCTCGTTGCGGCCGTGCTTCTGGCCGGTGCTTGGGCGCTATACGTCACTGTCACAGGTAACCCGTTGCAGCGAAGAGCGGCCTAGGCGAATTCATTAGCGCGCGCACTAGGGGCATTTACGAGAATAATGACGCTGGCACCAGACTCACATGACTGACTCGATGAATCTTTTGGCATGTGTTTAATGCAGTCCGTCGTAAGTGACCGTCCTTGGCATGTGGAGTCGCGATCCTAGTGATCGCTTCGTATCTCTTGGAGTAGTCCAGATTCAAGCTAAAACACCCAACGGCTGGCGTTGTCGTTGGGGCTGATCAACTTGACAACGTCCGAGCGCCACTTGGCAGCTTGAGGAGGCCTACGAGCGCCAAGACAGGGGCATAGGCGACCACCGCCCCTTCGGAGGTTGGCCCCCCGGCCCTGTGTACAACTCCGTATCCGGGTGAAACTGGAACCATCCGAACCAGAACGACATGTGCGTGGGTATCCGCGCCAGCCTTTCCGACTCGTCTGTCGTGTTGACCAGGAACCCCTCGGTCACTCGCCATGTCCCACCATCGGCGTCCCTTATCACTGCCGGAATGCCGAGTTCACCCCTCCGCCGTCGTTCGGCGCCAGCTTGAAAGACCTACCGCCGCGGTAGTAGGCCCTCGCGCCCTCGCTTGCGGCCGACCCCAGCACCAGTATCTCCTCGCCTCCCACCACGTCGTTGACTATACGGTGCTCCCGCAGGGCTTCTGAGGAGTAGGCCTTGTAGCTGTCGTTTAGCCGGACCCCCAGCACAACATCCTTTGTCTCAAGCCGGTCGTCCCGGTCAGGGACGGGGAACATCGTGTCGGGCGCGTTGAAGTACTTGTAGTAGATGGCCCCAGGGTCCTCCTCAGGCGCGTAAAACTCGGCGGGATACACGCCCGTCTCCTGATGCAGCACCGTGGTGTCGGGATGAAGCTCCAGCCACTCCTCCCACGTCGTGAGCATGACCGGGAAGAAGTCGAGCTTGATCCCTGAGTCCCACAACGGCCCTATGACCGGCTCGCTCGTAAGCTGGTTCCAGAGGGAGTTGGTCAGCCGGTCGTACATGACCTTGTTGCTGCGATACAGCATCCCTGACGTCCCGAAGGTTGTGGCTCTCCGTTGATCTTGGCGGAATACACGATTCCGGTGCCGCAGAGCGTTCAATAGGCCAATGCGATGGGTTCGCCTCCCAATACGTCGTTGGCCATCTCATGGGCGTTCACGATCCGCAGCGGATACGCCCTGTGGTCTCCGTTGATGGATACGCCGAAGACCCGGTCGCTCGGCTGCAGATAGTCCTGCTCGTCCGCATAAACGACCGGCGCGTTTTGAAGGTCGGGGATACCATCGGGCCGGACCCCTCCCCATGCGATCTCGGATACGTTTATGCGCGAGCCTTGCTCCGCCGGGGCCAGGAATTCCCCGAACCTTGGGTCGACCTGGCTCATGAGCGCGATCTTCCACTGCAAGTACCCATCGGGGGGACTGTACTCGTCGACATTCTTGGCCAGCCACTCCATCCACTCATGCCAAGCGCCTGAGGCGCTCTCGGACTCCCGGCCCGTTATCGCGGAGATGGCCGTGTCGGTCTCTATCGGCAGCCCTGGACCCCACAAGAAGCGGAGCATCTCAATCATCACCGGGACCATCGACTTGTCGTTGTTGGCGACGGCGAGTGAGATGGCTTGGCGCGTGTTGTCGGGGTCGTGGCCCGGACCCGAGAAAAGCCGGAACATGTTCTCAGTGGAGTCGTAGTCCACCCCGGAAGCCGGTGCCGGGACCTCCGGAATTTTGGGTGTTGGGGTTGGGGTCGCCCCAGCCGTCGCAGTCTCTGACGGTGAGGCTGCTGTTGCTGCTCGGCTTGTGCGCTACCGACCGGTCCGGCTGCTCCCCCATACCGGAACAGGCCACGGCAACAGCAGCCATAAATCCAGCCGCCAGCCATCCTAAATAACGTAAGCCCCTACTCACTTGAGCCCTTCCTAGGACATTCCGACCTGCCCCGACGATTGTAAACACTGGTTATATCACACCGACAAGGGTAGGGAGACTGGGTTGGAAGCGAGGACGTGCCACCTGCTGAACTTATACCGATGCTTACCGCATCAATATAAGCGTTTTCACAACTATTGACAGCAGGTTAGACGAACTCAGGTACTCGGCTAATCGGGGCTAGCAGGAGCTTATCCGATTTGCCCGGCATTCTTATATCAGTACCTCCCACCGAAACGTTCGCGGTACAGTTTCGTTTAGACCACCACTTCCTTGCATGTCTCCGGCGATTGCCACGCTCTCATTTAACATGTGCAGGGACGTTAAGAGAAGAGGGGAAGTGACGGTGCAAAACGCCTTTACTCAGATGCATGGAACGGAACACGCTACCCGCTTGTTGCTCGTGGATTTAGATCATGAACCCATCGGCCGCATTGCTATGGTCACTCACAGTGATAGATCGAGCAGTGTTGCAGTAACAACGACAACTTAATGTGCGTTGTTTTGCGGATTCATGATAGAAACTTTTTACGCCTCGCCTTGGGTCCGGTCTTACTTTACGGGTAATTGACTAGCTAAACCACTTCAGAATGAGGAAGCTGGTCTATATGACCACCTTGATAATCGCTATGAAAGCACAACGCCAGGTGACCTGAGTAGCTTGGTGAGTTGTCGGATGCGGCCCTATGAAGCATTCTGCACCAAGAAGTGGATTCAGGTACCTGCGACGTATGCGCAAACGTTGGAGAAAGAGTCGGATAACTCTCAAGACTGGAGATGCGGTCTTCGTTGCGACTCGCTACCCATGAAACTGGGCAAAATGCAGCAAGACGCGGATGGATCCCAGACGAAAGTTACAAGAGCCCCGTAAGGTTGCTCATTCGGCTCGCGGAGTCAAGTGTGTTGATAATTGCCATCCTCTATTACTTGTAAAGCGTGCCCTCACTATGCTAGAGCATTATCCATGGTGATGTACATCATGAAGTTGTTCGCTCAGGCTTCATTGCAGTAGCGCTGGAGAAATAGACGGTTGCCTGCAGGCTCTAGTTACGCCGAATTGTCATCGCCAGAACGCCAGTTCATCTTCCATTCCAACACTTTGTAAAACTTCAAAGACTGGGCGTAGTTCGTTGCAGGGGCGCAAACCGTTACATCGCTAGCGCTCTTTAAATCCACTGTTATTTCCCAGTTCTGCAGTCTCAGTGTAGTCAAAATGGTGCTCCGTACGCCATTAATTGGCAATGATGCGGGCTTTGTATGGTGAGCGAACGCCTTTCCTTTTGCTGACGACTGCTTGTAAGGTTCGCCACGACACCTCGGTTCAGCGCGTCATCCGGGGTGTAGAAGGCTTCGTTGAGGCAGAGGTCCTCCACTCTGAAGACCTCTGCATCCTGCTATTTGAGCAGTGCGTGGGCGATGAGGTGTGTCATCTGGACAGGCGGTCGCTGGAGCTGCCGAAAGCAGGACCACGAATGACGTTCTCTATCGGAATGTTGTTCGTCCCCTCGCCGTCCTCCCACTCCCCCCCGGGTCATCGTCAATGTCTGTCCGGCCTCATGTGTTGGTTGAAGTCTTGGCGAAACCGTCGTCGCAAAGGAATCGCGCCGGATCAATCTCTCAAGGGCATGGGTCGAGGCTCCGACCCGCTAAGGTAGGAGCCTCGTGTAGGGTGAGCCGGTCTCTCCTGACCGGCTCACCACCTTTTTTATGTATGGAGACCTCTCAGCTTATGTGTATGGTGACTTCTCAGGGACAAGTTCGCAGTAGAGTCTGGTTAGACCCACATTTCTTGACTTCGGTCTATTGTGCTAGCGGAGGGTCCAATTTGGACCTATGTCGCCTTTCGTAACTACTTAAAAATGGGCTGAATCAGCTTTCTTTGGAATCTGAAGGTTACAAGTACAGGAGGCACTGTCATGTGCACTATAGACCGAAATGCCTGAGGCACAGTTGATCGTGTCTGTCAGGACCACGACCGAGGACGACGGCGACGCATTGTTCGGCCGCCAAAGATTTCGCTACGTCTTTCGTGCGCGTAAGGTCCGCGTTCGAGACTGCGCTGGCCGACATCATCTCGGACGGCGGAGCGAATCTGAGCGTCGCCGAAGTCGATGGCGAGGTTGTCGGGTACTGCCTCGGCTTTGATCATTACGCCTTGTATGCGAATGGCAGAGTTTCTTGGGTCGAAGGAGATCACGGTTGAGGAGTCCTTAAGGAACAGCGGCGTTGGCAAGGCCTTGATGGAGCGCTTTGAGGAGTGGGGCAGGAAGCTAGTGGCGCTGGCTACGAGGAGGGCGGCGTCTTTTTACAAAGGGATTGGGTATGACGAATCCGCCACTTTCCTTCGCAAGCTGCTTTGGTCTTCCTGATGGCTTCCTGCGGCCTAAAACCACTACCTCAGCGTTCGGGAGACGTGTCATCGGACCATGCGTTCTATATCGAAGACGTTCCGGCGGCCATCCGCGCGAGGGCGTCCAAGCAGCGGTCGTCGAGGCTGATCCCACTGATCTAGCCACGCCGCTTCGCTTGGTGGATGCTGCCGTACGGACTGGGCAGCTGGACACCCAAGTTGAACGCCTCCATATAAGCGCTTGGAGACGACCTCATACACCTTGGCCTTGGCTTTGCTTGACCAAGCCTCTATCGGCCCTCTCGTATGAAGTCCGCGACCCGCTCTGCCATCATGATGATGGTGGCGTTTGTGTTGGCCCGGACTATGTCGGGCATGGACGAGGCGTCGACTACCCGGAGACCCTGCAGGCCGTGTACCTTGCAGTATTGGTCCACCACCGCCATCGGGTCGGAGTCCGGCCCCATCTTGCAGGTAACGGAAACGTGCCCCGCGACGCCGACCTTTCGTTGAAGCCAATCATCCAGCGACTCGTCGTCGGCTAGGTCTTCATCTGTAGGGGAGACCCGTGCTGCTAGGAGGCCGCTGAAGCTTGGGTGTTCGAACAGCTGGACACAGCGACGGACTGCATCCCGCAGCCTCGCTATGTCTCTAGTATCAGTGAGGCAGCAGAAATCCAAGCTTGGTTGCACATGCACGTCAGCGGAGGCAAGGGTCAGGCGCCCCTCACTGTAGGGAAGCTCCAACCGGCATCCGAGGTTAATGTTGGGAGCCTCTGAGCTTTCCGGGTAGGAAGTAATGAGCTGGAGCTGAATGTCGTTGCGGGTGGTGGAGCCGTTGGCAGTGAACCGCAGCCCCACCTGATTTCTGGGCGCGTCGGACGCCAGTCGGTGCCCCGGCTGCGAGCGGAACACGATTGAGACAGAGGGATGGTTCTTCATGTTGCGGCCAACGCCGGTCAGGTCGTGAACGGAGTTGATGCCCAGCAGACACAAGTCTTCGGCGGGCCCGACGCCGGACAGCAGCAGCAATTGCGGAGAAGCGATTGCCCCGGAACTCAGGATGATTTCTTCGCCTTCGACAAAGAACGATTGGTCGTTGCTTTCAACCTCAATCCCGGTAGCCCGCTTGCCTTCGAACCGGATACGCCGTGCCAGGACATTGGGCCGGACCGTCAGGTTCAGGCGATGCCGGCACGGTTGCAAGTAGGTCAGGGCCGTGCTCATCCGCACTCCGCTGGGGTTGTTCATTGGGAATGCCCCGACTCCGGTCGCCTCAGGATGGTTCATGTCCTGGTCGTCGCGGAAGTTGGCGTCGAGGCATGCCTGATGGAAAGCCTCTTGTAATGGCAGCCAAGTCTCCCGGGGATGTCGATACACAGGGATGGGGCCAGCGGAGCCGTGAAAGTCGTCTCTGATGTCGGCGTCGCTTTCCAGCTTCCGGAAGTAGGGCAGCGTCTTCAGGTAACTCCATTCGTCGTTGCCCGCGGCGGCCCAAGCGTCGAAGTCTTCTGGCATCCCTCGCAGCATAATTTGATGATTGATGGCGCTGCTGCCGCCAGTCACCCGCCCTCTGGGCACATGGACTGGATGCTGCTGCTGGGGGGTGGACTGGCCCACCAGAGACCAGTTGTGTGGCGCGCCATCCACCGAGGCTGCCTGATTTATGTCGTACCTCAATTCTGCGGGCAACTGGTCAGGCGAAGGGTAGTCCGGCCCCGCCTCCAACAAGAGCACAGAACGGTCGGGGTCTTCCGAGAGCCGGTTGGCTAGGACGCAACCTGCCGACCCGGCCCCCACGATGATGATGGCATACTTCATGCGGCCTTGTGCTCCCCTTACGTTTCGACACTGTATGGTCGAACGGCGTTTCATGAACTATTGCGTGGACTGGACCGATTCATTCATCTTAGGCCTTTACGAGAGCGCGTGAAAGAGTGGACTCACTCAGATGTTATACACCTCGAAGCTGACGGCGTAGTCGCAGCCAAGTCGTGCGCCTGTCGCGTTGGCGTTCATGGTGAGAAACATCTCCGGGTCCATACTGGTTGCCAAGCCCTTGATGTACTGGTCGTGCTTCTCCAGCGATTCGACGCCCTTGTAGATGAACTCGCCCACGTCGACCGCGTGAGTAGCATGGGGAGAGCCGCTGACCAACACCCGCTTTACGCCACTCCACGGCTCGAACCCTTCGTCCATCAACTCTGGGAATATCCAGCGGTTTCCCGAGTCCCGCGAGGCATCCAAGGCTGCTAGGCCGACGACTCGGTGGTCTGCCTGATTGGTCCTGCCTCCCCCTAGCCGAGTATCGAAGTTGCCCGTGATGAGGACGTCAGGCTTGTGCGCCCGTATGGCGCGGGTTATATCCCGGCGCAGGGGTGGCCCATACTCGACGACGCCGTCCTTGTAGTCGAGAAACTCGACGATACTGACGCCAACCACGGCAGCGCTGTCGATCTCCTCTTGGGTGCGGACCCTTCTGGTTTCCTCTGGGTCCATGTTGTCGATGCCCGCCTCACCTCTAGTGACGAGCACGTAGATAACAGTCTTGCCCTCCGACGTCCATTTGGCGATGGCGCTTGCAGCCCCGTATTCCAAGTCGTCAGGGTGGGCTACCACAGCGAGGGCCTTTTCCCAATTCTCATCAAGAGGCTGCAGGGGCTGTCCGGCCATTTGCTTCCTTCCTTTCAATACGGCTGATGGTCAAGGCAAGAGACCGCAGACGTGCCCCTCGCTTCTTGGGTCGGAATGGTGTAACAGTGTCCCGCACGCCGCGGGGATGACGTAGTCGAGCAGGTTATCGACCAGAGCCACGGAGAAAACATAACGCCGTAGGGCATTTACTTTTGCCTACGGCGTTAGAGGGGAGACCCGTCATGGGAAGAGCGTTCCGACTAGTCGTCGTCGGCTAGCAGAGGAATCTCGACTGCTTCCCGGTCTTCCTGCTGCTCTATGGTAAGGGCAGCAGCCTCAACGGTGCTCTTGCCCCACACCCGCTGGGCATCGCGGGACTTGAAGGGCATGCGCCTGCGCCAGAAGATGATGGCGGCGTCGGTGGCGCCCAGCTTCTGCGGTGCGGCTGTGTCGAGGGCGCCCACGGCTTGCACCGGCAGGTCTTCCTTCTCGTTCACCGATTGGGGCGAGTTGAAGTAGACCCACCAGCAGTTGTAGTAAATCTTCCACCACAAGCGTGCGAACGGGTTCTTGCTGGTGCGCCTGAGAGCGAAGCTGAACATGCGCACGCTATTGGCGTCGATGGGGGTGAAGTAGCGGACCAGAACCGTGGAGAAGCGCAGGCTGGGGCATGCGATGGAGGGCAGGCGGTACAGTCCGCCAGGGCGGACGTTGTCGAAAGCCTTCTTTTGGGCCTTCAGGGGGTTCTCACTGCCACGGAAGCGCCACCAGATGTGCTGGGGCCACTTCTTGCCGATCCCGGGGAAATACCCCTGCTGCTGGTCCTTGACGACCCTGGGGGCGATGCAGATGTAGTTGTCGCCCTCCTCGGTGATCTCGGTGCCCTCCCAGAATGCGGGCAGCCTGTTGAACAAGGCTAGGTTGAAGATGCGGCGGAACTGGCCACGGTGAATCTTGCTGTTGTGGGAGTCGCGGGAGTTCTCCATGGTCAGGGACCAGTTCATGGGCCAAATCTTGACATAAGACTCAATGGATACCGTGTCGTCGAAGAACTCTTCGGGCACATCCTCCTGTAGTGGCACGGGCTCCGTCTGGCCCATCCAGATGTACACGATGCCCTTGTGAGTCTCCGTGGGGTAGTTGCGGGCCTTCAGCTTGGGGGCCAGCTTGGAATTGGGGCCGTCGGTGAGGGCGGCGACGCATTGGCCTGTGCCGTCGTAGGTGTAGCCGTGGTAGGGGCAGGTAATGAATCCTTTGAACTCGTTGTTGCCCTTGCCGCTGCTGATGCCCCCCGACAGGTAGGCGCCACGGTGGGGGCAAGCGTCGTTCAAGGCCACCACCTTGTTATTCTCATCGCGGAAGAAGACCACTTGGTCACCACAGATACGCATGGCGACAGGCTTGCGCTGAATGTCCTTCTCCTCGACGCCGGGGTACCAGTACTCGCGGTAGCCCATCTCGGGCACGTAGTCATGCACTCCGATGCCCGACGCGCCCCGCGGCGTGTACTTATTTACACCGTTCGCCTCATGGGCCCCATTTGAGCCATTGGTTCCGTGCACACCGTTCGTCCCGTTGGTACTGTGGCCATTCATCGTCATCTCTTCACCTCGCGCAAGGCAGAGGGGCGCCAGCCCCCACGCTTGCCGGAAAACTACTCCCAGCAGGTCAGGTTGTCAAGAAAGGTG
Organism: Dehalococcoidia bacterium; assembly: GCA_965263155.1. GTDB lineage: Bacteria > Chloroflexota > Dehalococcoidia > Lucifugimonadales > JAAXIE01 > JAAXIE01. Next base: position 2,332,624 of record OZ253586.1, on the reverse strand, counting down.
GCCACTTCAAATGCGTCGGTTCGGGGCCCGTGGTATCCTTGGCATAACTACGCTGCTGATGCTGTTCCCCAGAGCGGTAGCACTCCCACAGCATGAACAGGAGCCGGCGATCTTCCGAGTTTTGGTCGGCTGCAAGTTTGACAATAGCCCATTGCCGTCAAGATCGAGAATCGACCCATCCTTGCAATGATCCTGTAGACCCTAAGTCTCATCGAGGAGCTCGTCATGGCTATTTCCGCACAGGAACAGACAGGCACTGTAACCCTACCCTCTGCCTCCCATCCACTCGACCCACTGATGGCCGAAGAGATAGCCGAGGCGATGTCTATCCTGAAGGCCCAAAGACAACTGGGGCCGCGGGTGCGTGTCGAGACCATTGTTCTCCAAGAGCCCGACAAAGACATGGTGCTCGACTTCCAACCCGGCGACCACATACAGCGGAACGCCTTTGTGGTCATTCTGGACAATGATGAGGCGGCGACCTACGAGGCAGTTGTCTCCCTCAACGAACGGCGTGTCACGTCGTGGAAGCACGTCCCGGGTGTGCAGCCTAGGGTCATGTTCGACGAGTTCTCCGAATGCGAGGCCGCAGTAAGAGCCAACCCCGAATTCCAAGTCGCCCTCAAGAAACGCGGCATCACCGACCCCAGCTTGGTTATGGTGGACCCTTGGTCGGCGGGCAGTTACGGGTTCGACGACGAGGAGGGGAGGCGGTTGGTGTTGGCACGCAATTTCTTGCGCTCAAGCCCGACGGACAACGGCTACGCCCGCCCCATCGAAGGCCTCACCGCCTTGGTCGACCTTAACAATATGGAAGTCGTCCGCGTGGACGACTATGGCGTCATCCCATTGCCGCCCAACCCCGGCAACTACGCCGCCAAGTTTGTCGGCGAATTTCGTCAGGACCTTAAGCCTCTGGAGATCACTCAACCCGAGGGTCCAAGCTTCCTAGTCGACGGTTACAGCGTCACTTGGCAGAAGTGGCACTTGCGCGTGGGATTTACCCCGAGAGAGGGCTTGGTGATCTACACCGTCGGGTATGAGGACCAAGGCCGGGTGCGTCCGGTTCTCTACCGGGCGGCGTTGTCCGACATGGTCGTGCCCTACGGCGACCCCAGTAAGGACCACTACCGCAAGAACGCTTTCGATGCTGGCGAATATGGTATCGGCTCTCTCACCAACTCCCTGACCCTTGGATGCGATTGCCTTGGAGAGATTCACTATTTCGACGCGGTCATGAACGATAGTCATGGAGACCCCTTCACCATACCCAATGCCGTGTGCATGCACGAGGAGGACTACGGGATACTGTGGAAGCATGTGGACTGGCGCACGGGTCAGACGGAGGTCCGCCGCTCTAGGCGCTTGGTGGTGTCCAGCATCGCAACCGTTGGGAACTATGAGTACGGCTTCTTCTGGTACTTCTACCAAGACGGCACAATCCAGATGGAGGTAAGCTCACCGGCATCGTGAACACGGCCGGGATTGCCGAAGGAGAGACACCCAAGCATGGGACGCTGGTAGCACCTGGGCTGAATGCCCACATACACCAGCACTTCTTCAACTTCCGGCTGGACATGAGTGTGGACGGCGAGGGCAATACGGCTTACGAAGTGAACACCGTGGCCGAGCCGCTGGGGCCCGATAACCCCCATGCCAACGCTTTCTATGCTGAGGCGACCCCGCTCAAGACGGAGTTAAAGGCCCAGAGGGTGGTCGACCCCATGAGCGGCCGCTATTGGGTGGTCTCCAACCCATCGGTCAAAAACGCCTTGGGGAGTGCTGTTGGCTATAAGTTGATGCCGGGGGAGAACATCCTGCCCTTTGCCCATCCCAGTGCTAGCGTCATCAAGCGGGCTGGCTTCATGACCAAGCACCTTTGGGTTACGCCCTACGACCAGAACGAGATGGCGGCCACGGGACCTTACCCCAATCAGCACCCGGGCGGTGCTGGGCTACCTGAGTACACCAAGAACGACCGCAACGTGGAGAACACCGACTTGGTGCTCTGGTACACAGTCGGCTACCACCATGTGCCCCGCCCCGAAGACTGGCCCATTTCCCCAGTGGCCTACTGCGGGTTCAGCCTGAAGCCCACTGGCTTCTTCGATACCAACCCAGTCCTAGACGTCCCACCCAGCACCCACCACAACGGTGCCTGCCACCCTTGATGGCGGGTGGTGCGGCGCCCTAGAGTGACCCTTCCGTATCTGAGCCGCGGCAGGGCCGCGGTTCCATAGCTGGACGGTGCGGCGGGGGTGCGGCCAGTTCGTAGCTGGGTGCGGCAGTGGGCGTAGCTAAAAACAAGTTTTTGGTCCGATTTGTATCTGAAATGTGCGGCCATGGCCGCATTTTGGTTGGGTGGCAGCTTTGGGGCAGATAGGGGTTGGGGTGCCGCGGAGTGCCGCATGGATGGGCGGATGGTTGGGGGAGTGAGGTTTTTGAAATTGCCGTTCATTTTCGCTCATTTTCCGCCACTCTCGGTGGGGTGCGGGACTTGGTACGACGCGGGTGGTGGGGCGCACAAGAGTTATAGTACATTAGTTCTAAGCACTTGGCAAGGAGGGAGGGCGTCTCGGCCCTACGGAGCCAACACTACCGGGGACGTACTTTGACTTGGCACTAGCCTGTGGATGGTGCGCCTGCTTCTTCATCAGGTCCGAAGAATTCAACTACTACGGATTCGGAATCGCTGGTGAGGGCACTCACGACTTGACTAATCGGCCTGCCCAGCGACGTTTCGATGCGTCCCAAGTCACGAAAGTCCGGAGAGAGGACCGCTATTGCTTCATTTGTTGAGTTTCGTTGTAGGACTACACGGGTTCCGGCTGGGGGTGGGGTGTCGTGCCAGCTGATAGGACAACTTAGGCTCTCTCGTTTCCAAGCCCGACGGTCCCCTCGCGTCTCGTGTTGGTAGAATTGCTCCCATTCATGGTGCGATTTGGGCGTCGGCCAATCCGAGCTCGTCCGTCGAGATTGTACCTCGGCAGAGATGAGCCAGTCCTTCATCCCTGCTCGGTCCACGAAAGACGCTCGGGTGCTTTCGACAGCCGCGCGGGCAGCATCCCTGGAGCTCAAGCCGCTTCGGATCAATGTATGTATACTTAGGTTGGCGTTCCCTGTCTGTGTTACCGCAGCTGCCAGACCCTTCAGGTCGTTAGCCGTTGAGTGTTCAACGGCTAGGGCATGTACACGAACCGCTTCCATCGCCCATGGGAGACGGTACGTGATGATATCCTGTAAGAAGGCGACACCATCATCTCCTAGAATTGAAATAACATCTGATGCTGGATGCCCCTCTAACCAGGCCGCCAATCCGCTGCGCCATGTGTCTGGCATGGGCTCGGCGGGACGGAAAGGAGCGACTCGAAGGGCCAATTCGGCGAATTGGGCGATAGCTTCAATAAGAGCGGAGACTTCACCTTGTTCGACAGCGGTGTCAGCTTCCAATAGTGAAGTTACAAGTTGATCGAGCACCGAACTTAGGTATGAACCTGCCCGCAAACCGACCCCTGACAAATAAAACCCTCGCCGCTGCGCTGCATTAGTCGCAGACCAGATATGGTGCGCTCTGGCGGCGACAACCTGAGGCAGTAGATCCTGAGTAGACTGAGGCTTGCTTTGCAGCAACCTTGAAAAAAGGGAGCTTTCGAGACCTGCAGAAAGCTCGGAGTCGAGAGAAACGTCTTCAAGATCGGGCTCTACGAGAGACAAAACGGCCGAGTCTAGTGAGGCAACAGCCCTTTCCCAATCAGCTTCCGATACATCACTATTGGAGGTGGGGTCGAAACTCCAGGACTCTGCATTTGATGTGATGTATTCCAACACTTCTTCGAATGGTACGTCGGCACGGTCTGCAATCCTTGTACAAATGAGAATAGTGAGCTCTAGCAATCCACTCACCACCTGTATTTTTCCTGTGGAACCGACTAAGGCGGACCAGTTCTGGTGTGCGAATCTTCTTTTCCAAGCAATAGTTTCCCAGATGATATGGATAACGAGACCTTCAAGGTCGACGAATGCTCTCCCCGCGCGTCCGGATACGTTAGAGAACTCGGTAGATGGGACAATGTTCTTGGTTCGCCAAATCGATGGAACCAAAAGGACGCCGGCGGACAAATTTAAGCCTTGAGCCAACGTGGGTGAGGCAATAACTAATGGACATTCACCAAGTCTCAACAATGCTTCGACTTCGTTGAGGAACGGCCTTGGTAGCCTAGCGTGATGTAAAGCAACGCCAAATCTGAGGCACTGAACTGCGGGATGTTCTGCGCCGAGCCATTCTGTCCCAGTGTTGATAGCATCTTGGACGCGTTCGGTAGGTTCCCTTAAGGACGAGAGAAGGCCTTGTCGGATCGACTTGAGGATGAGCTCGCCTAGAGGCTCTACGGACTTACGGAGAGAGCAGTAAACTAGAACACCTCTACCCTGTTCGACAAATTGCCAAGCTACGGCGAGCGTCAGCTCATTCTTGGTGTGGGGGAAAAGATTTTTTCTACGGGAACCTTTGGGCGGCAAGCGCGGTTCGATGAAGCGCTGGACATACGAACTTTGTCCGTCCACGGCCATATCGAGGCGGGCGGCACCTAAAGCGTGGAACCATTCTATGGTGCCAAACCGCTGGCGTGTCGGACGCCAATAGGAGTGTATTGGGTCTCCAGGCACATCCCTGCGGAGCCATTCGACGACGGGGGCCATTTCTTCAGGAGCAGGAAACAGTGCCGAGAGCGAAACGATTCTACGGGTGGCCGCATCTTCCCTTTTCAGCAGACTTTCGACCAAAACTTCATAGAGTATCTCTCGTTCATTGGGGCCCAGCATGTGACCTTCGTCGAGAACTATGAGGCCGACATCATCGATTAAGCTAGGGTCATTGCGCAAAGCAAAACTAAGCTTTTCGGGAGTGGAAACAACTATGTGTCCTTGCCGTAAAGTTTCGGCATCACCGCTGTCCAACTCGACTGAACTATATAGCGATGAAACTGAATATCCAAGGGGGAGGAAAATTTGTGCCATATCCCTTTCTATCTGGGCAGAAAGTGCTCTCAAGGGTGTAACGTAAACGGCACGGCGGCCAGATGCCAGAGTCCGTAGAATGCAGAGTTCGGCGATCCGAGTTTTCCCTGCACTTGTCGGTAAGGCGATGACGAGGTCGTCTAGGGGATCGGCAGCCCGTTGGGCTGCATCTACCTGAGATGGCCAAAGTTCGATAGTGGGGCGCGCGGCCACTAACAGACTTTGTATGTAATTGAGCCGGAGATCAGTCCACTGATTTTGGTCCGGATCATCGGGAGGCAGAAGAGGAACGCTTTCGTAGAGAGTTAAATCCCATAGATCATCGATAAGGTGGGAGGCCAGCGTGCATGTCCACCAATGATTGACGAAGTTTAATTGGGAGGACACACGGGCAGCATCTCTCAGAATGGTTCTTGCTGCATCAATGACTTCTCCGTCTCCTGTAAAAATGGCGTGGTCGAAAAGCGCTAACGCACGCATGAATGAAGTCGTGATAAGTGTATGAGCTGCGTCTTCCTGGTCGAATTCAATGTCCTCACGAAGGCGACCGGCCACGCCATGGTCAAGGTGATCATCGTTGAGCAACCAACCAGATACAACGGTCCGCATCTCCTGCAACCGTCGCCGGAACAATAGAACGAGGACTTCCTCTGTCGGAGATAGATTGCTGTCGATCGAACCGGTCGGCACTATTGAATACGCCATTGCAGAGTACCCAGCTAAATGGAAGGCCACCGCGGCACTAACTCTGTGAAAACCACGGGCCGAGAGATCGTTGTCACCTCTATGTACAGCTGCTTGAATAGCTTCTCCCGCCACTCGGAAAGCTTCTTTGGCCACTTCATGGTTCCGCATTTCGTCCCGAAGCTGTAGCGCCATCGAGAGGATAGTATAGGCGTAATCCAAAAGGTCGCTGGTTAGGGTGTTGGCGAAGGCCGGGGACCCTTCAGGAAGTTGACCGTTACTCCAGATCAGGCTGCGGGCGATGCCTCGATCGAGGAGGCGGCCACGGAAGGCAGGGCTCACTGCGCCCGTGAGTATCTCGGCTAGCTCGACCTGTCGTTGCGTCATCTAGAAACTGCCAAATAACTTTGCGATGAATGGCCCATGATCCGGGATACGTACCCCAATGGCGTGCCGCCTGAGTTGCTGGTCCCCGAGTTCTGCGACATGGTTGGACAAGAGATTTGTAGGGTTGTTTCCGGTCATTACAAAAAGGAGGTGCTCAATATCGTGCCCGCCAAAACTCTGAAGAAGAGCTTTCTCTAACTTGGTGGCTAAGTCGTGGTCGCCGTGCTCGCGGAGTCGGGTAGCAACGAAGAGTACGGTATGAGGGCTTGGTCGGCCCATGTTCCCGTCGAGTGCGTCGCTCGCGTCCTTAATCGTACTCGGGGTTAGCGTAGCCCTGCTTTTGGACTCTCCCTTCAGGAACCGGATTTTGCCCTCAGGGTCGGTTCCCACTCCAACGATGTCGTCCCCGCGAAGTGCAGCGTCCCTACCGTCCTTCCATCGAAGTCTTCGAATTGGAACTTGGTATTGCAGTTTGTCCTCAACGATTTCAGTCGCCAGAATCTCGCCGGCATCTCCGGAACGGGACTGCTTTGTCGCTGGAAGTAATTCCCTCAATAGCTCCGACGTCTCGATTGCTCCTAGGTCTGCAATTCTTTGGCTGAACGTTTCTTGGGACATGTAATGGTCCCGAAAGGTATCCTGCAGTTCTGCCGCCAGAAAAGCCCGAGAGCCGGGACATTCAGACAGTATCGTAAAGGTATGTTGGCCCACATCGGTGTCGTCGCCTTGAAGCCAACGTGTCATCAGGGACTCTTCGCTAGTCCCTCCTGATGGGGTCTGTCCATTCAAATCTGTCATACCCTTGACGTACGGGTCAATGGAAGCTGTATTGGTATCAGGGGCTGCGTACGCCTCCGACAGCGGCAAGGAAGGAACATGAAGCGTCGAAGACCCCGATACAATTTTACCCTTGGTGAACGTGAGTTGGACAGATCAGTGGATGGATGCGAGCTTTCACCTAGGATATAGGAGACCGCGCCTCTTCCAAGTCGGGGAGCTAAATCCCTGATCTCCGAGCCGATAGCGTGTTTCCTAGGGGTGCCAGAGGATGATGCGGATGGGGGTGGGGGTGAAGGCGTTGACGGGGTTGCGGGTTTGGGGGCAGTTGGAGATTACGGCTAGGGCATCCATTTCGGCTTGGAGTTCGACGAGGTCGCCGGGTTGGGAGTAGCCTTCGACTAGGGCCATGGCGCCGTCGTGCTCGACGGGGACGTTCATGAAGAAATTGAGGTTGGCGACGATGTCCTTTTTGCCGAGGCCGTGCTCGGCTAGGCCCTTGAGGAAGGTGTCGCGACAGTTGGGCGTGTTGGCGTCGGTGTAGCGAAGCTGGTTGCTCTCGGCGCTGCAGCAGCCTCCGATGGTGTCGTGGCGACCGCAGGTGTCCTCGACGATGGTGAACAGCTTTCGACCCATGTCGGTGTAGATGCCGTGGCCCTTGGTGAGGAAGATGGTGCCGGCGTACTTCATGGTGTCGGCGGCGTTGTAGCGCTCGGAGGGGTCGTGGGCGTTGTAGGCGAGGAAGTCGATGGCCTGCTTGCCCTCTAGGTCGATGAAGCGCACACGGCTGCCTTGGGGGACCACGCGGGCCCAGTGCTGGGCGGGCTGTATGGTGACATCTTCGATGATTTGGCCGGGGACTTGGGCTGCTTGCTCGACGGACTGGGTCATGGGTGGCCTCCTTCGATACTACCGTCATTCCGGCGCGGGCCGGAATCCAAGGTTGATCCAAATCCGGTAATCAACGCCAGTAGTTGATTACCGAATACGGATGCCTGCCTGCTCGCGGTCGAAGCATCCTGCGGTGAGGTCGTCGCGCTCGCGGCGGAGGATGTCCTTGCGGACGCGCATGCTGGGGGTGCGGGGCAGGTCGTCGCGGACCTCGAAGTACCGTGGCACCTTGAAGTAGGCAAGGCGGGCGGCGCACCAGTGGACTATTTGTTCGGGGTCGACGGTGGCATCGGCGCGTGCGGTGACGTAGGCCTTCACGTCGTCCTCGCCCAGTTCCGAGGGGACGGCGATGACGGCGCAGTCGAGGACGGTGGGGTGCGACTTGATGGTGTCTTCCACCTCTTGGGAGGAGATGTTCTCACCGCGACGACGGATCACGTCCTTCTTGCGGTCGACGAAGTAGAGGAAGCCGTCCTCATCCAAGCGTCCCATGTCGCCGGTGTGCAGCCAGCCGTCGCGGAGAGCTTCGTGCGTCTGCTCCTCGTTGCGCCAGTAGCCGGAGGTTACTGCTGGGTTGCGCAGGACGATTTCGCCTGTTGCGCCACTCGGCAAGGAGTTGCCGTCGTCGTCCACGATGGCGACCTCGTTCTGGAAGCGCTGGTCGGGGTGCTGGCGTGGCTGGCCCGATGAGTTGGGGCGGCGTGTCGCGCCGATCTTCTCGATGCTGCCGTAGCAGCACTCGGTCATGCCGAAACCTACGATGATGTCGGTGCCGAACCGCTCCTGAAAGGCCTGCAGGAAAGGCGGGTCGAAGGAGGGCGAGCCGTAGAAGAGGCGGACTGTGTTCTGGCTGTCCAAGGGCGACTCGGGCTGCTTGGACAGCACTGGCATCATCATGCCGATGAAATTGACGACAGTGGCCTTGGCCTCCCGCACCTGTTCCCAGAAGCGGGAGGCGCTGAAGCGCTCCTCGACGACGAGGGTTGCGCCGGCTGCGAGGGTGCCCATGGTGGAGTAGTACTGGGCGTTGGCGTGGAAGAAGGGGAGGCAGGTGAAGAAGCGGTCGTCGCTGGTGGCCTCGGTCCAGTGGGCGAACCCCTGCCCAGAGGCAACGTACATCTGGTGGGTGAGCATGACGCCCTTGGGGTTGCCGGTGGTGCCGGAGGTGTACACCAGCATGCAGATGTCTTGTGGGGAGACGGCGGCTGGGGAGTCGATGGGGGTGGCGTTGGCTAGGGATTCGCTGAAGCCCGTCCAGTCCGGCTCTGTGCCACCTACGAGCAGCTTGTGGCGCAGTTCGGGGGCAAGGTCGGCGGCTTCGCGAGCAACGTCCAAGAGTGAGGTGTGGGTCACCAATGCAGAGGCGCCGGCGTTGTTCAGGATGTAGGAGGCCTCGTCACGCTTGTAGGCGGTATTGATGGGTACGCTGATGGCGCCGATGAGCGACAGCCCGAACCAGCAGTACATGAACTCGGCGCAGTTGGGGAGGAAGAGGCAGACGCGGTCGCCGTGGCGGATGCCAGCGGCTTGGAACATGCCAGCCGTGCGCTTGATGGCGTCGTCGAACTGGCTGTAGGTGATGGGCTGGCCGGAAATCTCGAGGAAGACCTTGTCGGGGTCGCGCTGGACGATTTCGGCGAGGAATTCGCCTAGGGATTGCTGCCAGGGGAGGTGGGTGGGGGAGTTGGTCATGTCAGAGGTTGCTCCGTGGTAAGGGTAGGAGGTGCTTCGGTCCGTTTCTTCAACCTTGGAGGTCTTCGTCATCCAGCCAGCCGTATCTCCTGGCGAGATTGACCCACAGGTTCCGAGTCATTCTGTTGTCCTCGCGCGCTTCAGCGAGGAGGTCCTTCGTTCTGTTGGCGTCCTCACGGAGGGAAGCCAATTGCTCGTCATGGGAGACCAACATTGTAGCGAGGGTCTGGTTCAATTCTGCCATTCGCTGGCTGTTTTCATGGAGCGAGGCTAGTTGCTCGGTGTGATCGGCCAGTTGTCCATCATGAGAGGCCAGCATGGCTACAACTGATTCGTTCAAGTCGGCCATCATTCGGAGAGTTTCCTCGATGGTCTGCAGCCTCCTCTCGGTTGTCATTTACTTTCCTCCAAAGGGTAACCTCGGATGGACTATATCAGGCTGCAGGTGTTTGAAGCAAAGAACTGCAGGGGCTCAAAGGTCCCCCGGCATCGCCTCCTTGAAGGCCCGAATGGCTTCGATGTGCTGGGTTGCGCCTTGGAGGCCAGCCCGCATGGCGTTGAAGCTGAGGTGGGTTGCCCCCATGTCTCGCCACGCTAGGGTTTCCTGCCGCCACACATCGGCACCGCTGCTTTGGGCGGCCGTGTTGCGACGGGAACCGACACGGGCCTCAATGCCGATGCTGTCGGGGTCGCGGCCCGCTTCTGTCGCGTAGGCCCGCAGGCGGTCGATGGCCTCCTGCCCCTCCTCAACTTGGTGGCTCTGGGTGAGCCAGCCATCGGCCAGTTGGGCGGTGCGCCTGAGAACGCGGTCATCGCGGCCACCAATCCAGATGGGGATGGGGCGCTGTACTGGCAGAGGGTTGATGCTGGCCTCGTGGATGGTGTGGCAGCTGCCGTCGTAGGTGACCGATTCCTGTGTCCACAGCGCCCGCAGCACCTCCATCTGCTCTTCCATTCGCCTCCCGCGATTGCTGAAGTCTTGAGCAAGAGCCTCGTACTCCACGGCATTCCAGCCCGCGCCGATCCCCAACCGCATGCGTCCGTTGCTCAGGACGTCGATGGCCGCTGCCTGCTTGGCAACGAGGGCAGTCTGCCGTTGCCCCAGCACCATTATTGACGTGCATAGCTGGATGCGGCTGGTGAGGGCAGCCCCATAGGCCAGCAGCACGAAGGCCTCGTGGAACATGTCGTCTTTGTCGTAGATGCCGTCCCAATTGGGCCGGTTGGTGATGTCGGCCCCTAATATGTGGTCATACACCCCGACGTAGTCGTACCCCAATTCCTCCACGGCTAAGAAATACTCGCGCAACCCGCCGGGGTCGGCCCCAATCTCCTGCTGTGGAAAGATGACTCCCAGCTTCATGCGAAGCTCCTTTTGACAGATCTCCCTACATTTCCTGCCGGCACCGAGGTAAAGCCAATTGAAGTCTGCCTGGATATTCGATTATTCGAACAATCGAATGAGTCCCCCTTGCGGAGTGTGGCCAATCAGACCGCTACCCCTCCAATACCTCCCGCAGCCGGTCCACGTCGGCCCGCACCTCCACGCCAGCCCGCTCCTCCTGTAGCAGCATGGCGACACGGGAGTCGCGGTCGGCCCAGCCACGGACCATGGCCTCGGTGAGTTCCTGGAGGGCTAGGTTGGCCAAGCGCATGGGGACGGCGTACTCGCGGCCTACGGCTACGGCGAGGTCGACGTCCTTGTGAGCTAGACGCAGTGCGAAGTCGGGAGGATCGAATTTGCCGGGGAGCAGGTGCTCCGCCAGACCCTCGAAGGTGCCCCGGCGTCCTTGCGCCCCTTGTCGTACCGCCTGCCACAGGGCCAGTGGCTCGACGCCAGCCTTCACACCCATGGTGAACACCTCTGCCAACGCCGTCTGCACGACATAACCGGTGCAGTTATGCACCAGCTTGGCCACCGAGCCGCAGCCGATTGGCCCAACATAGAAGGGCTTGTCGCTGAAGGCTTGCAGCGCTGGCAGATGACGCTCGAACACCGCCCGGTCGCCGCCAACCCAGATGGCCAGCCGGCCTGAGCGGGCCCCAGCAGGACCTCCGCTCACTGGCGCGTCCAGCATGTCGACGCCCTTCTCGGCGAAGGTTTGGTTGATGCGACGCACCACGGTAGGTGAGTTGGTGCTGAGGTCGAAGTAGGCTTGCCCTGGCCCCATGCCTTGTAGGAGGCCCGATTCACCCAGCGCCACGGCCTCTACCTCCACCGGGCCCGGCAGCGACGTGAACACCACCTCGCTGGCCTCAGCCACCTGCTGTGGGGTATCGGCCCACTGCGCTCCCGCCTCTAGCAACGGGGTGGCTGCCTCCCGGCGCAGGTCATGGACCACCATGTCGTGGCCCCCGTTGCGGATGTTCATGGCCATGCTGCCGCCCATGATTCCCAAGCCGACAAACCCGATGTTCATAGCTGGCTCCCAGTCCTGCCCGCCCGTCGGAATGTGGGCTATTTACTCCCGCGGCGACGGGGCGCATAATTATAGTTCACCCTCTGCTTACCTTTTGCAGGCTATCCATCTTACGCGAAGAGCCCTAGCCATGCCATACGAAATAAACGATAGAGCTATATCATGGGCGCCTCCGGAATCCATCGAAGCCGAGGCGATCGCCCAGATAGAGCAGACCTCTCAGATGCCGTTCATACACAGGTATGTGGCGGTCATGCCCGACTGCCACTTTGGCCTAGGCGCCACCGTCGGCAGTTGCATCCCCACCGTCGGAGCAATCATTCCTGCCGCCGTTGGCGTGGACATAGGTTGCGGCATGACGGCGTTGCAGACGAACTACACCAAGGCTGATTTGCCGGAAGACCTGACGCCGTTGCGGGAGTCCATCGAATCGCGGATACCCCGCAGTGCTGGCGGGTACAACGGCAAGGTGAAGTGGGGCGCTGAGGAGAAGGTCGGCACTGTCAGGGACCTGATGCGCGACGACCGTCAATCGGGCTTGATTGAGAAGCTTGACCGCAAGTGGCCTCTGCAGATGGGGACTCTCGGGTCGGGGAATCACTTTATCGAGGTTGTGCTGGATGAGAACGACTCGGTATGGGCCTTTCTTCACTCCGGTTCCAGGGGCGTTGGGAACAAGCTGGCCCAATACCACATAAAGGTTGCCAAGAAGCTCACCGAAAAGCGGGGCACAGAGCTTCCCAACAGGGATCTGGCGTATCTGGAGCAGGGAACCGAGGAGTTCGACGCCTACATCGACGACCTGATGTGGGCCCAAGGTTTCGCCCGTCACAACCGGGCCGAGATGATGGACCGTGTGCTGGACGCCATCGCATACCATCTGGGTCCCGTGGATGAGCTGCAGCGGATTGACTGCCATCATAACTATACCAATCTGGAGAGCATCGACGGCGTCGACGTGCTGGTGTCGCGCAAGGGCGCTATCAGCGCTCGCGAAGCCCAGTTGGGTCTGATACCGGGCTCTATGGGAACTCGAAGCTACGTGGTAAAGGGGAAGGGCAACCCCGACTCCTTCTACAGCGCTCCGCATGGCGCAGGTCGGCGCATGAGCCGCAAGCAGGCCCGTCGCTCGTTCACCATGGAAGACTTCGACAGGTCCATGGAGGGGATATCGGTGCGTCGCGACGAGGCGTTCCTGGATGAACTTCCTGGGGCGTACAAGGATATCGACGACGTCATGGAGCAGTCGCGAGACTTGGTGGAGGTCATACACGAGTTCCACCAAGTGTTGAGCGTGAAGGGGAGCTAGGCCATACCGACAGGAGGTACTGTTCAATGATTACGTCTTTCGACAGCCTGTACGCAGGGCATGTGGATATGGAGAACGTGGGGTACGCTGGCACTCCGGTGAATGAGCGGTGGTTCTCCGACGACCATCTGGCTACGGTCTTCGACAAGATGACGGCCATGGCCCTGCTGATGGAGCGCTCGGGATACGGCACCCTCTGGATGGCGGAGCACCACTTCCAGCGCGAGGGCTACGAGTGTCTGCCCAACGTGCTGCTGGCCAGCCTGCACCTTTCCCACCTGACCAAGAGGCTGGGTCTGGGCTGTGCCTTCAACATTGGCCCCATGTGGCATCCCCTGAGGCTGGCTGAGGACTACGCCACCGTCGACCGGCTCACTGGAGGCCGGGTGATTTTCGGTGTAGGCCGGGGCTACCATACCCGCGAGGTGGAGACTTTCGGCTCGCCTCTGCTGGACCAGCCATCCAACCGCGAACTCTTCGAGGAGCAGGTCGAAATCATCTTCAAGGCCTTCAACCAAAAGTCCTTCTCTCATCAGGGTAAGCACTACCAGATACCCGCCCAAGTGCCCTATCGCGGCTACGACTTGGAGGAGATTACCTTAGTGCCCCGTCCGTTGAAGACGCCCGTGGAGTGCTGGCAGCCCATCCAAGGCGGCACCGAACGAGCCTTGGACTTCATGGCCAAGCACAACATCCAAGGCATGATTGGCGGCGGAGTAGCCGAGGGTGGGGCCATGGACCGCGTGATAGTGGCTTGGCAGGAGGCCCAAGCACGGGCTGGGCGTGAAACTGAGTTGGGCGAAGGGCTGAGCATCGGCGTCCATTTCCACATCGCCGACAGCCAAGAGAAGGCGGTGAAAGAGGCCTCCAAGTACTTCGAGGAGAACCTGAAGATGTTTGGCCCGCTGCGCCTAGTGCGCGGGCTATCCGACGAGCAGATGAGCGACATGTCCGACCCAGCCCGGGCCCCCTACGCCGACCTGCCTAGCATCGAGGCATCTGTCAACGGCGGCGGCTACCTATGCGGGCCGCCGTCCCAGATCCTCGATTCCCTCAAACGGTTGGAGGAGCGGTACCCCGGCATGAAGCGGGTCAACGTCAGCCACCCCATCGGCACACCCCAAGCCGTGATCCTCGAACACATGCAAATACTCGCCGAAGAAGTTATGCCTGCATTTGAGGGAGTAGCGGCCGCTGCTGCGCCTGTGCCGGCGGATGATTAGCTACCCGCCTGTGGGTGCGTACTTCTCACCCAGCTGGGTCTCCCAGCGCAGGTAGTGAATGGCGTCGGCGTAATTACGGTCGGGGCCAGCGGGCACCATGTCGCTGGGGGGGCTCATCACGCCGGTGAGGCCCTGCTCGATGTCCAAGGCGTCTTGGCGCCAGCCAGCCATTCCCTCCTCCAACACCCATACCTCGTCGTAGCCCATGTCGGCTAGGCTAGCCCCAGCGAACAGGGAGTTCCGCCCGTCGGTGCAGACCACGCCGATGGGGGTATTCTTGGAGGGCACCATCTGTTCGATGCGCAACTCCAGCCAGCCCCGGGCAATCCAGCGGGAACCGGCTATGTGGCCGCGGGCGAAGTCCTGCGATGTGCTGACGTGCACGATGTGGGTCAGGCGCCGGTTGATGAACTCCAGAGGTGTGGCCAGCTTGACCTTGCTGGCTGCTTCCTCGCGCCCTAAGACCACGGACTCCGGCATCCCCTGTTCCAAGGAGTGGCCAGCCGCGGTCCATGCACCTGCCCCGCCGTTGACGGCGTACACCTGCTGGACGCCCAGCTGCCGGTACCAGGAGCCTGTGAAGGTCGCTCGTGCGGTGCCGTCGCAGCAGAAGACCACTGGGCAGTTGTGCACCACGGCCACGTCGTCGGAGCGCTGTACCGCTTGGCCGCCGGGGAACCAGCGGAAGCCGGGTATGTGCCCCGCCTCGTACTCCTCCTCGGTCCGCACGTCGATGAAATAAATCGGCTCCGACCCGGCCTTAGCTTGCAAGTCCTGTAGCTCGCTGACACTGATGTAAGAGACGCCGTCCTCGGATGCCAGCCGGTTGGCATAGGCTTCGGCGGCGGCTGTGCCGTCGCCCGACGGCTCCGGCAGGTCCAGCCGGTCCGCGCCCGTTTCCAACTCGTAGCCCGCCAGCACCCAGCCCGAGGTCCCGTTCTTCAGGCCGACGGCGTTGGTGACGCCCATGCGTTGCAACATGCGTGTGCCGATGATGGAGCGTGTCCGGCCAGCGCAGTTCACGATCACCGTGGTGTCGTCGTCCAGTTCTTTCGTGATGTCGGTGATGCGCAGTGCCAGCTCTCCTCCGGGGACGCTGCGACCGCCGGGTATGCAGAAGCGCTGGTACTCCTCAGGGGTGCGGGTATCGAGAATCACCAGCTTGTCGCCACGCTCGATGCGGGAGTGGAGCTCATCGGCATCGATTTCGGGGACGTGATGCACCACTTCCATCTTCTCGCCGAAGTCCTTGCTGGGCACATTGGTGCCCCACTCGGAGGCGAAGTCGCGGCTGACCCAGCGGTTGAGCCCGCCTGCCAGCACCGATACATTTCTGTAACCCAAGCTTTCCAGCGTAGAGGCCGAAACGTCGGCGCGCCGTTGGTCGTCATCGCACAGCACCACATGGGTACCCAAGTGAGGCACGGCCGCCCATATCTGCGCTTCAAGATGGCGGCGGGACATGAGGCTGGAGCCGGGGATGTGGCTGCTGTTGTACTCGCCCGCCTCGCGGACATCAATCAGAGCAAAGGTCGAGTCCCCTTGGAACATGTCGTTCAATTGCTCCGGCGATATGCTGTTGGCCATGGTTGCCTACCTCCCGTACCGGACTTCTGATAGCGGTAGTCCCCTGATGTTACGCGTACCATACCGGCGGCCTTGGGCCGCGTCAATCAGACTCGCCCGGTGAGTGTCAGGCAGACAGGTCGACCACCGCTTGCGCCAGGTCATCATGTGACTGACGGTCTCGGTCAGCCCAACCGGCTAGCGCCTCATGGTGGCCCGCCAGAGCCCGCCTGCCCTCGGCAATGAGGGCCTTGGTCGGCTCTGGGCCAGGGCTGCCGGGCGTTGTTTTGCCCTCGACGTTACGCACTGGGTCGAGGCAGCCGCTGACTTGCTCGTCGGTGAGGCCCAGCTCTCGTCCGGATATTCTCAGGGCCACCCCGTCGATGGCAGCAGCGTCCACCTCGTCCCAAGGCGTCCCTTGTTGCAGCACCTCGTTTACGAGGTTCCCTACGATGCCGTGGGCCTCGCGAAAGGGTAGCCCCTTGTCCTGCACCATCAGGTCGGCCAACTCTGTCGCCGTGCAGAAGTCTTGGCGGGCCCTCTGGAGCAGTCGCTGGCGGTCGATAGTCAGGCCGTCGATAGTACGGTGGGCTAGTCGCAGCATGGCCGTGCCCTTGTCTAGGGCGTCCCACACGGGCGCGATGGCCTCATGGCTCATGTCTTGGCAGTGCATGAAGTTGACCCCCTTCTGCACCGTCAGGCTGGAGACTAACGCTCCCGTCAGTGCGCCCGCGGCCGACTTGATGTACTCCAAGGTCACCGGGTTCTTCTTCTGGGGCATGATGCTGCTGGTCATTGCCACCTCGTCGGCTACCTCGACCGCGCTCCACTCGTTGGTGCACCACAGGTAGAGGTCTTGTGCCAAGCGGCTCAGAGTCACGCCCATGGTGGCCGTCGCCGACAGCAACTCCGACACATAGTCGCGGGACGCTACTGCATCTAGGGTGCTCTGCACCACTCCGTCGAACCCCAGCAGTCGCGCCATCAGAGTGCGGTCGATAGGGAAGCCTGTTCCGGCGAAGGCGCAGGCCCCCATGGGGCTCAGATTCAGACGCGGGTATACCGTGAGTAACCGCTGTGCGTCACGCTCCAGAGCCATGGCCACGCTGCCTAGGTAGTGGCCCATGGTGGTGGGCTGGGCTGGCTGCAGATGTGTGTACCCGGGCATCACTGTGTCGAGGTGCTCATCCGCCTTGTTCAGGAGAAGATTGATGAACGACAGAAGTGGCGCCGCCAAGGAAGGCATCGCCTCCCGTACGGCGATGCGAGTCATGGTGGCGTAGATGTCGTTGCGGCTGCGTCCGGTGTGGAGCCTGCCGCCTATGTCGCTGCCAATCTTCTGAATAATGGTGTGCTCCATGTTGAGGTAGGCGTCCTCCAGCCCTGGGTCGAAGGGCAGGGACTCCACGCCGTCGGCCTCTAGCTCCGACAGCACACGCAATAACGACTCAGCGTGCTCTGGAGTCATGATGTCTTGGCGCACCAGCATCACCACATGGGCGCGGTTGATGCGCAGCAGGATGCGGAAGTCCCGTCCCGGCGAGGTCAGTGCCCGGGGCCGGAACAGGTACTCGACCACCTCTTCTGCGGGTGGCGCTTTGATTCTCTCTCGCACTTCCTAATACCTTCCTACCTGATAGACGTATTGCAGGTTGCTGAGGGAGCGCCAGACCTGCGCCCCACGTGCGTTCACTTCCGGGAGCATGTTGTTGGCCTCCGTGCGCTTGCTGTCGCGTCCTGTTAACGCGTAGTCGCTTTCTAGAGTTAGCCACTCGACTATCGTACCCACGTAGGCGTCGAATTCATCGTGAAGCGCCTTTACGGATTCGGGGTATGTGACTGTGATCAAATCTTGATGGATGTCGACAAGAACGGCCGTTATCTCGCGGAGAATTGCGGCCCGCTGAGACTGCCCTTGGCTGTCGCTTAGAGACTCATTCCTGCGGTCGACGTGTTCGTCCACCGCGTTGTAGATGGAGTTCATCCGTTCCACGTAACCCCGCATTTCTTCCCGCTCGGGGTCCGTCCACTCGCTGGTCCATGCGTCGACCCGTCGTCGCAACTCCTCGTACGGGATGCCGAGGACTTCCTGGATCGCGCGAGAGAGGGACATGCCTTGGCCGATATTGCGTATGATCTCGATGGGAGCGTCCGAGGAGAACTCCTCGCTGATATACAGCACTGCCATGTGGGCCTTGCCGTACTGAAGAGCGATGGTTTCGTCGTCGGTCTGGCCGTTCCAAGCCCGTTGGCTTTCCAAGGCTGTCAGACTCTGTCCCAGTCCCGCCTCTTCGCCGGCCTTCACGCGGTCCATGGTCCGATAGGTAAGCAGGCGCGTGGCGCTGGGCCGCTCTGACTCCAGGCCCAGTGTTGTCTCGACGTAGTCGGCCAAGCCCTCGTTGACCCAAGCGGGGACATCGCGGCCGTTGGACAGTTCACCTACGATTAGATGAACATATTCGTGGGTGAGCAGGCGCTGTACCCCGGTGCGGTACTCATCCGTCCTCATGTATATGCCCCGACCCGACCCTGAGATCTGGTAGAACCCGTACTCATACCCGAGATCGCGACCGGCGGCGCTGGCAACGGCTTCCAGGTTCTTCCTGTCGCCCACTAGATATACGTCCGGTATCTGTGTGCTGCGCAACCCATACTCTTCGTTGAGTCGCCGCACCACCCAGTCTAGGTGAGCCTGCAGGTCTACGGCGAAGCTGGCGGGAACGAGGGAGGCGATGTAAGAGTCGGAAACGCTCCCTTGATAGCGGCGCATCTCCAGCCCCACGGTGTTGACTTTCTCCACCGACAGCTGTAGCTGGCTCACCGGATAGGTCACGGTGTGGCTGACGCCATCAATGTCGACCCGAACCGTCCAGACCCCTTCCGCGTCCTTGGTGGCAACTCGCAGCCAATCGAGTGTGCCTGCGCCGTCAGCGTAGAGCGTGTGCTTGGTTACGGGGTCGCCATTCTCCCGGGTGAAGTGGCCTTCATCATCCGTCACCCACTCCGCAGGCTCGTTTCTAGGGTCGACGAACTCGATTTCCACCCTGCTCCACGGCTCCAAACCTTCCAGGAAGAATTCGACGTCCCGTCCCGCGATGGGCCTGCCGGGACGGACCGAGAGGGTCACTTCGTTCGTCAATGTCGTCCGGCTGGATGCCGATGTCTGGGGTATGATGGATACGCTGGGCAGTCGGGACACAGCCTCCGCGACCTCATTCGAAACGATTCCCTGTATCTGGTCCATTGAAGGGCCCGGTGTGGGCGCGGGCGGCAGAGCTGCGATAGCGCCTGCGATTTCGTCATCAATCATGCTCTGTATCTCCGCAGGCGTCGGACCGGGTGTTGGTGGTGGCGGAAGTCTTGAAATAGCCGTCCCGATCCTCTCCTCCACCAAGGCCTCGATCTGGGCAGGGCTAGGCCGAGGCGTTGGTGTTGGCCTCGACGCGTCGTAGGCCGCGATCCCTTCCTGCACCGCTTGGCGCACGTCCTCAGATGTCGGTCGGGGGAGGGGTGTCGGAAGTTCCTCCACTGCCGCTGCGATGGTGCCCTCCACCACACGTTCAATCTGCTCCAGCGTTGGACCCGGTGTAGGGGTGGGGACAGGTGTGGGAGTTGCCTGTAGTTGTCCGATCTGATCGGACAACCGCTCGATATCATCAGAAAGGATATTGGTCAACTCCTCCAGTTGTCCGATGCGCAGGTCCGGCGTCGGAGTTGGTGGGTCACTCGTACACGCTACGGCTACCAATATTGTGATGGCAATTATGGCTGACGAGATGTATCTCATGCGATGGGGGATTTTCATCACTTGCCGACTGTTGGTGGCAGTGTATCGACCGCTTGACCCATGGGCAATCATGCGTTGTCATGCTTAATTCCTCTCCATCTGCATGGCGATGATATAATCTCAGCGCCTTCCAACCGCCGACTCGGCGCCACTCTCCTTGCTAGGAGTCACCATGACTCAGACTTACATCGGCGCGTCCATTACTCGCAAAGAGGACTTCCGCTTTCTCACCGGCCGGGCCACCTACACCGACGACGTCAAGGTCCAGCACGTTCTTCACGCTGCCATTGTGCGTAGCCCCCACGCCCATGCCCGCTTGCTGTCCATCGACACCGGAAAGGCCTTGGAGTTGCCTGGAGTTGTCGCCGTCTACACCCATAAGGAAGCCGCCGAGTCGCTGGAAATACGCCCAATCCCTATGCGCATGGCCCCGCTCCCGGGGATAGACCGCTTCCTGCAGTACCCGCTGGCCCAAGACAAGGTGCGCTATGTTGGCGAGCCGGTAGCCGTGGTGATTGCCGAAGACCGCTACCTAGCCGAGGATGCCGTGGACCTCATCGAGGTTGTTTATGAGCCCCTGCCGGCCATCACCGGTGCCTACCAGTCGCTGCGCAACGAGACCCTGCTGCACGAGCAAAACGACACTAACGTGGCCTGCGACTTCACTATGACCACTGGGGATGTGGAGCAGGCCTTCCGCGATGCCGAGTACACCCGCACCGAGGAGTTTCACGTCCAGCGGCATACCGCCAACCCTTTGGAGACTAGGGGCATACTTGCCTCTTACGATAAGGGGCGTGACCAACTGGACGTCTGGGGTGAGACCAAGACCACCCACTTCAACCGCAAGGTAATGTCATCGTTATTGCAGATGCCCGAGCACCGCATCCACTTCTACGAGCCCGATGTGGGCGGTGGGTTCGGCGTCCGTGGCGAGTTCTACCCCGAAGACTTCATCATCCCCTTTGCCTCCATCAAGCTCGGGCGCCCCGTAAAATGGATCGAGGACCGGCGCGAGCACTTGCTGTCGGCTAATCATTCCCGGGAGCACATCTGCCGTCTGGAGGTCGCTGCCAAGCGCGATGGCACCATTCTCGGCCTGCGCGTCATCGTCTATGGCGACATCGGGGCCTACGTGCGCACCCATGGCGTCATCGTGCCCACGCTGACTGCCTCCAACATGGCAGGGCCGTACCGTGTGCCCAACTTCGAAGGGCGCGTTGTCTGCTTGGTGACCAACAAGGTCGGCACGGGCACCTACCGCGGGCCAGGCGGCTACGAGCAAAGCTTCTCCCGTGAACGCTTCCTCGACATAATGGCCCAAGACTTGGGCATCGACATCGTAGAGCTGCGCAAGAAGAACCTCATCTCCCCGGAAGAGATGCCCTACGACACCGGCATCGACAACATGGTGATGCCTCATGTGATCTACGACAGCGGCGACTATCCGGCAGCCTTGGAAGCCGCCCTCGACGCCATCAACTACGACGCTATCAAGCACCTCCAAGGGCAGCTGGTCGACGGCAAGCTCCATGGCATCGGCTTCGGCGCCATGGTGGAGCCTACTGGAGTTGGCCCCTTCGAGGGGGCCCGCGTGGTGGTCACCGGCCCGGAGCAGGTTGCCGTGTACCTAGGCGTGGCGACTATGGGCCAAGGCCACGAGACAGCCATCGCCCAGATTTGCGCCGACGGGCTTGGTGTGCCCATGGAGCACATCTCCTTCCACCACAAGGACACCGACCAGATGCCCTTCGGCATCGGCACCTTCGCCAGCCGGGTCACGGTGATGGGAGGCAACGCCGTCTACCAGGCCGCCCAAGAACTTCGGCAGAAAATCGTCCGCATCGCCGCCGGCTACTTGGATGTCCCGCCGGAGCAGTTGGAGTTTGTCGACGGACACATACGTCGCGTGGGCTCCAGCATCGAAGGTCCGCTGCTCGACATGGGGCAGGTGCTGGAACTGGCAGGGCCCACCAGCCGCTACAACCAAGGCGAAATGGGCTTGGAGACCACCTACTACTTCCGCACCGAGCAGATACCTTACTCCTACGGCGCTCACGCCACCCACATCACCGTCGACCCTGAGACATACAAAATCGAGGTGCTGGATTACGTTGTGGTGGAGGATGTGGGCCGGGTCATCAATCCGCTGCTGGTCAAGGGCCAAGTGATAGGGGCCGCCGCCCAAGGCATAGGCGCAACCATCTTGGAGGACCTAGCCTACGACTCCAACGGCCAGCCCCTCGCCACCACTTTTATGGATTACCTGCTGCCCACCAGCACCGACATGCCCCCCGTGCAATCTATCGAGCTGGACCTCGCCCCATCTCCCCTCAACCCCCTAGGCGTCAAAGGCGCAGGCGAAGGTGGCATAGTCTGCACCGGTGCATCACTAGCCAACGCCGTCTCCCACGCCCTGGGCGTGCAGGTGCACGACCTCCCGTTGAGTCCGGATAAATTGCGGGCACTCGCGAAGGGGGAGTAGTGGCGGGAAGATAACCAATAGTGCTGCTTGCCTGGCGGCTGGCAGCGAGGGCGATCGATCATCGGGCTGCCGTGATTCGTTACTCCCGTGCGTCCAGGCGGCTCAGCTGGCCGGGCCATTCGAGAATGCGACGGTCTGCCGTCAACAACTGGTGGCCCTGCTGAGCGGTGGCAACTATGATGCGGTCGGCAGGGTCGCCGTGCATATCTGTCAGAAGGCCAGCTCGGGCCGCTATCGCTCCATCGACTGATAGCTCGACAACGCCTTGGTCCAACAGGTCCTGACGCCATGCCCCTATATCGAGGCCAAAGTCGAGCTGGCCCTTCTGGACTCGCATGCCTACTTCCCAGAATGTGATGGCCGATACTGCAACATCATGTTCTTGTAGAGCTTGACCAAACAGGCGGCGAGCTTCAGGTCCCAATCTGTGGTCTCCTTGCTCATGCCATAGTAAGGCGTGGGTATCCAAAAGTATCAAAACAGTTCCGTGTCGGAGCCTTCCGAGTCATCGAACCATGCGGCAGGCATGGGGGATACGATGTCCTCGGCACCGCCAATCTTGTCCCGATGACGCCCAAAGGTCAGCTTAGGCTTCTCCCGATAAGGCACCAAGCGAGACACTGGGCGTCCATTCTTGGTGATGACGATCTCGCATCCGTCCTCCGCCACCTGGTCCATCAGCTTGAGGCACTTGGCCTTGAACTCCGATGCCCCAATGGTGCGGGTGACGCTCGTGGGGCTGCTGTCGCTTGTCATCTTCCCGCCCCCAATCTTATAGTGACCATTACATTAACATGGTGATGACTATAGTCACAGCTAGACTCTGCCAAGCCAGCATGAACCGGTGGTCTCGCTCGCCTATTGATGGTATTGCCAGCACTGGCGTTATCTACGGCAACAAAGAGCATAGCAACTGAGGAGTAGACCATGGACCTAGGCGCTGTCTTCATGTCCCTGATGGGCGGGCCACCCAGCCCGACCCGCCCCTTCGCCACATGGGTCGACCAAGCCGAACGGCTCTTCCAGACTATGGAGCGGGCAGGCTTCACCTTTGCCGTCTTCAGCCACGCTTACCAAGCCTCTTTGGCTGGCGGCATGCAGCCGACCCCGCTCATCGCCCGGCTGGCCCCCGTTTCGGGCCGGATGCGCCTAGCGGTGCAGGTGCTGTTGCTTCCACTGCTCAATCCCATGGATGTGGCCTACAACGTCGCCTCCTTGGACCAGATCACCGAGGGCCGTCTCGACCTCGGAATCGGGCTGGGCTACCATCCCATGGAGCTTGAGCCCTCAGGGATTCCCCGCTCGCAGCGCGCGGGCCGTTTTGAAGAGTCGGTAGAAGTCCTGCGGAAGTTCTGGACAAACTCACCCGTCGAGCACAAGGGACGCTACTATAGCGTATCAGGCACTCATCTCACCCTGCCCCTCGTGCAGTCGCCCCACCCGCCCCTCTGGGGCTCGGCCCACAGCCACGGGGCCGCCACTCGCGCCGGACGCACTCTCGAAGGCATGGTGGCAGGCCCGCAAGTGAAGTTCGACGACCTGACAACACTGGTCGCCACGTTCCGCGAGTCTTGGGGCCAAGTCCACGATGAGGCCCCTACGCGGGTTGGCGCATGGAGACCCGTACTGGTGGGCAACGACCCGAGCGACGCCTATGAGAAGGCTGTTGCCGGCGGTCGCCTGACCTTCCCCCGCTACCAAGGGGGCGCGATGCAGGAGGCCACTATGGTCCCCCTAGCCTTGGAGCTACGCAGCGAAGACGTGGCGGAATGGGCCATCATGGGCGACTACTCTCACATACTGGCAGGCCTGCGCCACTGCGCCGACACCATCGGCCTCACCCACGCCACCTGCCAGTTCTACAATCTCCCCACCGACTTCGACGCCAAGCTGGACTGGCTCCAAGCCTTCGGCCACGAGGTAATCGCGCAGCTGTAGAGGAGGGTGGGGCAATCTCGATCATCGACACCGTATCCACAGTATCACCTCGGGGTTCGACGCCCGGCATCGGTCTTCAAGTCCTAGTGCCACACAAAGTAAGGGCCGAGGCACTTGTCCTCGACCCTCGTGGCCACCAACTCAGATAAGAGTTAACCTGCCCTAGCACTCCGCTTGGCCGGATTTCCCCCTCTTGTGGAGATGAACCGGTACAACCTTTGCGCCCTTTCCATCGCCATCTGGCTCACTTCGCTTGTGGGTGCAACTTGGACTGTCCTTTTTGCCACCTCGACCTCCCTCACCTCACCGACTTTACATAATCGTCACGCCGCGCTTGCATAGCTGTCAAGGCGAGGTATCAAGAAGCAGTCCAATCTATGTCCATCGTGCACGTGACCCCTACGCCATCATCAACTCCGTCCAATACTTGTAAAACTCCCGCAAATTGCTATCGCTATACCGGTACTTGCCAGCCACAGCCATCAGGTCTTCGTCGAAGGCCTCCCGGCCAATTCCCATCTGAATATTCTGCGGGTAGCGCTTGGCCACCACCCCACGGCTGGTCCGGGTGCACTCCTGCCAGTTGTCCATGTCGTCCTGCTCAAAGGTGCCTGCTGGGCTGAAGGAGCGGATGCCTGCCAACCGCAGGGCCTCTTTGACCTCCGACGGGGCATCCTTGTCGACATAAATCCAAGCCCAAATCTCCATCTTGTCCGGGCCTTTCGGCTGCCATACCCGGAAAGTCCTAGCAGTCGCGCGGGTTATCGAGAAGTTGGGGAACACCGTCGCCACCATCGGGTTCAACAACTCCGACCGCGGTCCCAAGCGTCGCCGCACCTCCGGCGCAATCTCCTCCTCGTACTGCACCAGCGCGGGAATCGGCGGGTCCGAAGGCTCCTTGGCCCCGATGGCCAGCACGGCGTGGCCGTTGCAGGGCGAGACCACACGCCCTTGAGGAATCCCGCGGATGCTGGCCGTGCTCGCATAGCCTGTCTGCACCGCCGAGGCGTGGCTCCACGGCACATGGTACGGATCGGAGCCGAAGTTCTCCGAGCCGAACTTCCAGTTGGAGGGCACAACCCACTTGTACACCCCGGTGATGGCCTCCACGCCACCCTCGCGACGGTCGAAAAAGGCATCCATGTACCAAGTCATCTCACCTAGGAAATCAAGCAGTGGCTCCGCGTTGGGGTCGAAGGTGGCGAAATGGAAGCCCTTGTAGCTGCCGATCTTGGCCACGGGCATCAGGCCCCACTTGTCGGTATCCAGCTCGTTGTAGTAGGCCTCTTTCAAGCTGGGCACAGCGATGAGCTTGCCGTCGCTGCCGTAGGTCCATCCATGGTAGGCGCAGATAAAGGCCGAGGCGTTGCCCGAATCGGCGCGACACACCCGGTTGCCGCGATGACGACAGACGTTGAGGAAGGCGCCTACTCGTCCCTCTGCGTCGCGGGTCACCAGTACCGGGTCTTCACCCATGTAGGTTGTGAAGAAGTCGCCCGGGTTGGGTATCTGGCTGTCGTGGCACAGGAAGAGCCAGCACTTGGCGAAGATGTTCTCCAACTCCTGCTGGTAAATCTCCTTTTCGCTGAAGATGCGCCGGCTCAGAAGCCCCTCTTCATAATTGGCAAGACCCCTAACGTCAGTGGCCACAAGCGCCTCCCTTAGGTATCATCGGCTGGCATTATGCAGTGCGGTACATGCTGCGGGACGCAACGGTTCCGGATGGGTCAGCTTATGCCACGCCCCGAAGGCCGGTCAAGTCAAGGTGGTCAAGTGAGGTGACCAACTGGGAAGATTGCCTGCCTCAATCCATGACATCGGGGCCTTGCGTTGGCGCGTATGGGCAAGGTGTATTATGTCCTCAGGCCCTTCGCCCAATCCCTTTCCGGGCACATTCCCAAAAACGGAGCCCAAACGTCATCAGAAAGACTGCAAGGAAATGCGCAATTCCTAACTCATCCCAGATACGAAAAGCCAGAGAATTGCAAGAATTGCAGTGATTTCAGCTACGCAAAACTCATTCACAAATACGATCGCCCTGCAATCCTGACGCCTCTTAGATACAAATCTCCCCCCGGAATGCAACATATGGAGGTGTAAATTGCCCGTCTCCAAAGACACTCTCAAGGCTATGATTCGCGAGTACGGCGGTATCCCGCTCTCCGACGAGGAGTTGGAGTTGGTGGCCCCTGAGGTAGAGTCTTACCTGAAGGAAGTCGCTCAACTGCGCGACCTCGACCTGTCGGCAGTAATGTCGGGCCGTTTGATGCGGGCCGATGAAGGGGGTGAAGACAATGGCTAACGACGACCTGCTGCAGCTTTCCATCACCGAGGCAGCGGACATGGTGCGACGGCGCCAAGTCTCGCCAGTGGAGTTGACCGAGGCCGCCCTCGCCCAAGCCGAGCGCCTCCAGCCTTCCATCAACTCCTTCATCACCCTGATGGGCGATCGAGCCTTGGCCCAAGCCCGCGAGCAAGAGGCAGCCTTGGAGCGCGGTGACAGCCCAGGCCTCCTCGCAGGTATCCCCGTGGGGATCAAGGACAACATCACCGTCGGCGGAGTCCGCGCCACGGTGGGCACCAAGGTGCTGGCCGACAACATCGCCGAAGAAGACGCCCATGTGGTGGCCCTGTGCCAGCAGGCAGGGGCCATCATCCTAGGCAAGGAAAACCTAGAGGAGTTCGCAGCAGGAGCAACCTCCAACAACCCCCACTACGGCGCGGTGCGCAATCCGTGGGCCTTGGAGCACATACCCGGAGGCTCCAGCGGCGGTGGCGGGGCCAACGTGGCTTCCGAGGTTACATTCGCCTCCCTAGGCACCGACCTCGGCGGCTCGGTGCGTCTGCCGGGCACCTTCTGCGGCGTCGTAGGCCTGAAGCAGACCTACGGGCGTGTGAGCCAGCGCGGCCTGATGGTCACCAGCTTCAACGGCGACCACATCGGCCCCATGACCCGATCCGTGGCCGATGCCGCCCTGATGCTGCAGGTCATGGCGGGCTACGACCCGCTGGACCCCAGCACCGTCCCCGTGCCAGTGCCCGATTACTCCGCCGCTCTCGATAGGGGAGTCCGCGGCCTGCGCATGGGCATCCCCACCAACCACTATTTCGACTCACTGGACAGCGAGGTGGAAGCCAGTGTGCGCCAAGCCATTGCGGCCTTGGAAGAACTGGGGGCCCAGCCAGTGGAGGTCAGCCTGCCCATGATGAAGTACGTGGGCGCGGTGCGCGTCGCCGCTATGGCCGACAGCTTGGTGACCCACGAGCCCTACTTGGAAAGCAACCGCGACGACTACGGCCCCAACGTTCTCTACCGCACCCTCGCAGGCCAGTTCGTCCTAGGGCGCGACTATTCCAAGGCCCTCAAGGTGCAGCGACTCATCAAGGAGGAGTACGCCCGCGTCTTCCAAGAAGTCGACTTCCTAGTCAGTCCCACGTCACCAGTGCCTGCCCCACGCATTGACGTCAATACAATGACTCTGGGAGGCGAAGAACACCGCGTGCGAGGCCCCGGATCAGGCATGATTTCCCACAACACCTATCCCGGCAACGCCACCGGCCTCCCCGCCATCACCGTCCCCTGCGGCTTCACCCAGTCGGGCCTGCCCATCGGCCTCCAGCTAATGGGCCGCCCCTTCGAGGAAGCCCTGCTCTTCCAAGCCGCCCACGCCTACGAACAGGTCTCCCCCGCCCAAGGCAAGCGGCCACCAGTGTTGGGGTAAGGGTTTGGCCATACTGAACTGAGGCAACCCTGCACAGGGCGTTTTCGCCAGACCGTCAAAAAATCTGCGGTCCCCCGTTGGAGGGGACCGCAGATTAGTTCAACTGGGATAGACGAGCCCAACCGCTAACTAACGATGCGGCACTGAGTCCCAGTTCTGGAGCCAGTCGTTAACCGGTGACATCTGCTCCCATTCGTCGATGGTCGGCCCAAGAGGCCAGACCGCAGCTTCGGCATACAGGGAGATGTCCACAACGTTGTCGAAGAACCAGTGGGCGATCTCGGCCTGCTTGGCCCACCGCGCCTCGTCGTCGAAGAGGTTGATGGCCTCATCCAGCAGCTTCTGCAGATCGGGGTGCTCCAACCCGAAGTTGTTGGCGTTCACCGACGAGTAGAAGAGGGGATAGAGGCGCAGCGGTTCGATCTGAGCGGCGATGGTGTTGCTGCGCAGGCCGGTCGCCGTACGACGCACCTGGGTGGGCCGGAAGGAGGCGTATTCCTCGTTCCTGATTTTGCACTGGACATCTATTTCCTGCCACATAGTGCACGCCGCAGTCGCCGAGTCGAACCCACGGGCCGTCAGCGTCAGCGTAATCTCGAACCCGTCACCGTAGCCGGCATCTTCCATCAACTGTCGGGCTTGCGGAAGATCGAACTCCCGCACCAACCCGTCCAAGCCGAATTGCTTCATTCGCCCTGGGTGGCCATGCCAGTAGCTTATGTGCCACGGGTCGCCCTCACCGAAGGCGAGGTTGTTCACCATCTTCTGGCGGTCTATGGCTAGGGTCATGGCCAAGCGCACATTGAGGGCCTTCTGCCACTCGGCGGAGGTAACGTCGCGGTCGCACGACACCCACGGCGTGTCGTTGCAAGTCTGCTGCCAGCCCACGTTGTCCCCCAGCGGCACCGTAGGGTTCTCGCCTTGGTGGCTGGGGTGGTCGACGTTGTACTGCTGGCCTAGGATGGGCACGAAATGCCAGGTCACGCCGGGAAAGGTCATGTATTCGGTCGTGAGCAGGTCCTCGCCCTTGATTGTCTGGATGGATTCGGCGGTGAACTTTCCCGTGTCTATGAGCCCAGTAAGGAAGTTGGCAATCCTAGTCGAGTCTTCCCTTATCAGGCTCCATTGGAATTCATCCCAATTGGGAGGGCTGCGGTAGTGGTCACGCACACCCTTCATGAGGAAGAAATCTCCGGACCTGAAGTCTTCCATCTGCCACGGCCCAGTGGCCACCGATTGGGTGATCGCTGCCTCTTCGCCCACGGCCTCTACATGCTTCTTGCTATGCACGGCCACTCCGGCAGCAAAGGGGTGCCGAATGTCCCATGTGGTGTCGAACCGAGGTTCAGGACGCTGTAGCTCGACAGTGTAGTCGTCCACCACGGTCACCTCACAGCCGTCACAGAACCACACACGGCGCACGCCCGCGGCCCCGGAGTGCTGCGTGCCCTCTCTTGTGGCATCCCGCAGCGAGAACATGAGGTCAGCCGCGGTGAACTCGCCCCAATCCCCGAAGTTGTCGTGGAAGGGGACACCTTGGCGTAGGTTGAAGGTGTAAAGGGCGCCATCGGAGGTCTGCTCCAAGTTCCATGACTCAGCCAACCGTGGCACCACCTTGCCGTCGGCGCTGGTGCTGAACAGCATCTCGTCGGTCGAGAGGTTCAGGAATCGATAGGTGGCATACCCCGCTTGGGAAAGCAGAAACACCGGCGGCCCTAGGTCTTCCACCGCGACGCGTAGCGTGCCGCGTGGCCCCATCGTAGTATCGGTGGGAGTGGGAGCATCAGTGGGCATCGCAACCGGAGTGGCTTGGGCCGCAGAGTCGCTCACCGCGGCCGCTACAGCTTGAGCAACGATTGCCTGCAGGTCCTCCTGGCTTACTCCCGATTCGCCGGCGGCCGCTGCCACGGCTGCCTGGACCATCTCTTGGACCTGTTCAGAAGAGGTGCCTTCGGGCACACTTGCCGACACAGCCGACTCAACCAGAGAGGCTATTTCCTCCGCCGAAGGCCCTTGGGTGCCCGAGGGGCGGTCAGCCATGGCCTGCTGTACAGCCTGTTGTACCGAGGCGCCAATGTCTTGGGAAGAGGGGGTTGCTGTTGGGGTGGCCTCCTCGCTACAAGCGAAGATCATCAAGAGAAGGATCGCTGTGATTCCGACAAGGGTCCATCGGGTCCGGATTCTGTTCACCATGGTCGGCCTCCACGCAAAGATTTCGATAGGTGGGGTCAGCTCATGAGATAGGTTCCGGTCTACGTAACGAGATCACTTCCTTCGCAAAGGTGCTACTGCTTCCAAACTCAGGGGCGACAGGTTTCAGGACGCCCCACGCCTCTGGGCGAGCCTCTACGGCCCAAGGCCGACGACCCCCTGTTGCGATGGATAGGGAGATAGCCGGCCTTGGCGCAGTTGGGGCCTACTGGCGGTGGGGAACCGTGTCCCAGTTATTTATCCAGCCGTTCACGGGTGGCATCGTCTCCCACACATCGATTTCGGGCCCTAGTGGCCACACATCCGCCTCAGCGTACAGCGACATGTCCACTACGTTGTCGAAAAACCAGTGGGCGATCTCCGCCTGCTTGGCCCACCGCGCCTCATCGTCAAACAAGTTGAGGGCCTCATCTATCAGCTTCTGCAATTCAGGGTGCTCCAGCCCATAGTTGTTCGCGTTCATTGAAGAATAGAAGAGAGGGTAAAGTCTCAGGGGCTCAATCTGGGCTGGGAGGTTGTTGCTACGTGCCCCCACCGCGGTGCGGCGCACCTGGGTGGGTCGGTAAGCACTGTACTCGGTGGGCCTGATGCTGCACTCGACGTTGATCTCCTGCCACATGGTGCAGGTCGCCGTTGCCGACTCAAACGCCCGAGCGGTCAGGGCCATGTCGATCTCAAACCCGTCAGCGTAGCCCGCGTCGGCCATCAACTGCTTGGCTCGGGGAAGGTCAAATTCGCGTACAAGCTCGTCAAGGCCGAACTGCTTCAGGCGGCCCTCGTGCCCGTGCCAGTAGCTTACGTGCCACGGGTCACCCTCACCGAAGGCCAAGGCGTTCACCATCTTCTGACGGTCTAGTGCCAAGGTCATGGCCAAACGTACGTTGAGCGCCTTCTGCCACTCTGCCGAGCTCGTGTCACGGTCACACGAGACCCAAGGCGCGTCGTTGCAAACGTATTCGTTGCCTACGTTCTCCCCCAGAGGCACCGTGGGGTTCTCTCCCACATGGGATGGGTGGTCAGTGTTGTACTGCTGTCCCAGTAGGGGGACGAATTGCCAGGTGACGCCAGGGAAGGTCAGGTACTTGGTGCTGGGCAGGTCTTCCCCTTTGATGATCTGGACGGACTCCGCGACGAACTTCCCCGTGTCGATGAGCCCCGTGAGGAAATTTGCGATTCTGGTCGACTCCTCCCTGATCAGGTGCCACTCGAACTCTTCCCAGTCGGGCGTATTGCGCCAGTGGTTCTGCACACCCTTCATTCGGAAGAAGTCTCCAGTCCTGAA
Organism: Dehalococcoidia bacterium; assembly: GCA_965263155.1. Lineage (GTDB taxonomy): Bacteria > Chloroflexota > Dehalococcoidia > Lucifugimonadales > JAAXIE01 > JAAXIE01. Next base: position 2,301,234 of record OZ253586.1, on the reverse strand, counting down.
CTCTTCCATCTGCCAAGCCCCGGTGGCCACCGATTGACCCAGTGCTTCATCTTCGCCAACGGTCTCAAAATGCTTCTTGCTGTGCACTGCAACGCCTGCAGCGAAGGGATGGCGGATGTCCCAAGTGAAGTCGAACCGTGCCTCGGGGCGCCTGAGCTCCACGGTGTAGTCGTCCACCTTGGTTATTTCACACTCGTCGCAGAACCACACCCGGCGCACGCCGGCAGCCCCGGAGTGCTGCGTGCCCTCCTTCGTCGCGTCCTCCAGTGAGAAGAGGAGGTCATCAGCAGAAAACTCTCCCCAGTCGCCAAAGTTATCGTGGAACGCGACCCCTCTCCGCAGGTTGAAGGTGTATAAGGCCCCATCCGCCGTCTTCTCCAAGTTCCACGATTCCGCCAGTCGCCCCACCACCTTGCCGTCGCTGCTGGTGGCGAACATCATCTCGTCGGTGGAGAGGTTCAAGAAGCGGTATGTGGGATACCCCGCTTGCGACAGCACGAACACGGGCGGCCCCAAGTCTTCCACCGCTACCCGCAACGTCCCGTAAGGGCCTGTCATGGTGTCAGTGGGCATCGGGGCGTCAGTTGGCATGGCTCCCGGGGTGGCTTGGGCTGCGGCCTCGCTTACCGCTGCTTCCACAGCCATGGCCACCACTGCCTGCAGGTCTGCCTCACTTACTCCCGATTCGCCAGCGGCCGCTGCCACGGCTGCTTCTACCATCTCCTGCATCTGCTCAGCAGAGGCGCCTTCCGGCGCACTCGCCGCTACCGCCGACTGCACCAGTGCGGCGATATCTTCCGAGGATGGCCCTTGGGCCCCGGAGGGACGGTCAGCTAGGGCCTGCTGTATAGCCTGCTGCACGGCCGCGGCTGTGTCCGGCGTTGCTGTGGGGGCGACCTCCTCGCTACATGAGAGAGCCACCAAGAGGATAACGAGAGAAATTGCGACGAGGGTCCATCTGCTCCGGATTCTGTTCACCACGGTCGGCCTCCACGCAAAGATTTCGACAGGTGGGGTCAGCTCATGAGATAGGTTCCGGTCTACGTTACGGATTCAGTCCTTCATAAGTGTCCCCAGGGCAAGTAAACGAGCCAAGTATCGCCGAGAAAGTTGGCTATGATAGTAACGCGGTACCAGTCATGTCAATAGTTCGTCGAATACCAACCATGAGGCCTTCTGATATGGCAAGCAGAGGAGCTAGAAAGACGGAATCCGTGATGGGATGGTTGGGGAAGAATGCCTTTGTCAGTGGCCCTTTGCCGACTGAAAGGACCCTCGGGGTCTAACTGAGCTGCCTAGCCAACCGCGCCGCAGGGCTAGAGGCCCCGGAGTCGCAGGAATGGGAGCCCCTTCAGGGTTTGACTACGAGGATCGACTTCGATGCCCACGGATTCGAGGGCTCTCACTCCGAGTAAGCGCTCGGCGTTCGCCTCTCCCATAACGATGGTGGCGCCGATGATCTCGCCCATGAACTCTACTTGGCCAACTTTAACGTCCATTCGGACTTCGCTGCCGTTTGCCAGTCCGTAGATGCGTTGGCCTTTGGTGTCTAAGCCTATGCACTCCAGATGTTGCCTAGGCACCAAGCAATCGGTCGCCCCATATCCACCAAGAACAGGCCTTCCCGGATCCTATCGGGGTCTGCCCGATTGCGGATGGTGACCGTTACGTTTATGGCTCCCGCTTCCCTTCCTTTGACCGTCTGCCGTTCCTTCGCGGGCGTTTGAGGCGACACCGCCCTGTGACGCGTTCCTTGTATACGGAGCTCTTGCCTGTCGCCTAAACAGCATATATCAGTGCCAAGCTTGTCGCTTTTAGCTGAAGTCCCCTACTTGTTACCCCTCATCAACTCCCGCAGCCGCGATGGGCTGAGGGGCAGGTCGCGTACCTGGACTCCGAAGGAGGAGAGGGCGTTGGACACCGCGTTAGCCAAGGTGGCGCCAGTGGAGACGATCCCTCCCTCGCCTGCGCCTTTGACTCCTAAGGGGTTGTGGGGTGAGGGGGCTACGTTCAGCTCGAGGCTCTGCAGATTGGGGACCTCTATGCTGGTGGGCAGGAGGTAGTCCATGAAGGTGGTGGCTAGAGGTTGGCCGTTCTCGTCGTAGGCCAGTTCCTCTAGCAGGGTGCCCCCGATGCCCTGCACCGCCGCGCCTACGCTCTGGCCGTGCACCAGCAGCGGATTGATGGGTGTGCCCACGTCTTCCACTACTACGTAGTTCAGCACGTCGGTCTTGCCCGTCTCTGGGTCGACGGCCACGTGGGCGGCGTGCATCCCGTAGGCGAAAGGGATCCCTTGGAGGCGGTGGTAGGCCATCACGTCCAAGCCGATTTCGCCTTGGTTGTACTGGCTGTTGGGGCCGGCCAGTTCCAACACCTGTCCCAAGTCCAGTAGCGCGCCTTCGAGAGTGGAGCCAACGCGATGCACCTCGCCGTCGACGAACTCCAGCTGCTCGGGAGGCACATCGAGGTAGCCACCGGAGATTTCCAGGACTCGCTGCTTCAGTTGTTGCGCCCCGGAGTAAACGGCGTTGCCCGCCATAACAGTGCCCCGGCTGGCGAATGTGCCACCTCCGAAGGGCAGAAGGTCAGTGTCGCCGTGGTAGATGGTGATGTATTCGATGGGAACACTCAAGCCGTCGGCGCATATTTGGGCCATGATTGTTTCGTGGCCTTGTCCTAGGGTGGTAAGGCCAATATGCACCGCAACGTCCTTGGGGCCGCTGACGTAGACGCGGGCAGGCTCGGTGGGGGGGCCAGTCCCGGTGCTCTCCACGAAGCAGGCGAGACCCACGCCGTGATACTTGCCGTCCACAAGCTGGCCCTGCTGTTCCTTCAGACCCTCGTAGTTGATGGCCTCCAAACCGAGGCGGAGCGATTCGTGGTAGTCGCCACTGTCGTAAATTATGGTGGGGAAACCGGGCGGACGCAGGTCGCCAGCGTTGTAAGGCATTTCAGAGGCGTGGATCAAGTTCCGGCGCCGGAATTCGGCAGGGTCGATGCTCAAGTCTTGGGCCGCCATGTCCAGCAGCCGCTCGCGGAAGAAAGCAGCTTCGTATTGGCCGGGAGCGCGGTAGGTGCCTACCGACACCTTGTTGGTTACTTGGTAGCTCGCCTCCCAGCCGTAGTTGTCGACCCGGTAGGGGCCGGTCAGCGCACCCACCAGCACCGCGGTGACCAGTCCCCCGTGAGTGCGCACGTATGCGCCGATGTCGCTGGACACCTTGGCACGTAGCCCCAAAATTACCCCGTCCTTGGTGGTGGCGATTTCCAACTCGCACTGGTGCTGGCGGGAGTGGTTGGCAGACATGAGGTGCTCGCGGCGGTCTTCAATCCACTTGATGGGCTTGCCCAGCTTGATGGAGGCGAAGGGGATGAGGAAGTCCTCGGGGTAGAACTCACCCGTAACGCCAAACCCGCCGCCCTTGTCACCCTCGATGAAGTGGATGCGGTGCTCGGGCATGTCGAGCAAGCCCGACAGGACATTGCGGTTGAAGTGGGGCACCTTGGTCATGCCGTACATGTGGAGCTGGTCCCGGCCGGGGTCGTAGGAGGCGGTCAAGCCACGGGTCTCCAGAGGGTTGGCGGTATGGCGGTGGCTGCGGAAGGTCTCTTTACGGGTGTATTCAGCATCTTGGAATGCCTTGTCCGGGTCTCCGTGAACGCGGGAGTAGTGGGCGGCTTGGTTGGTGCCGTTGTCTTCATGCAGCAGGGAGTTGTCGGCGGCGGAGGACGCCACGTCATGCACGGCAGGCAACGGCTCGTAGCGCACGTCGATGGCGTCGCAGGCGTCCTCGGCGACATAACGGCTGGAGGCGACGACCACGGCAACCGGCTCGCCTACGTACCGCACCTTGTCATGGGCGATGGGGTACTGCAGGAAGCGCTCCAGCCCCGGAAGCGGGGCCATGCGGAAGGTAATGTGTCGCAACCCGATGCTCTCGGCGATGTCGTGGGAGGTGAACACCGCTTCCACTCCCGGGATCTCCCGTGCCTTGGAGGCGTCGATGGACAGGATGCGGGCATGGGGGTGGGGGCTTCTGAGGATGGCGGCGTGAAGGAGGTGCTGGAACTTGAAGTCGTCGGTGTACTTGCCGCGCCCGGTTATGAAGCGGACGTCCTCCTTGCGGGTCATAGGCCTGCCGATATAACTGCTGGTCATGTGTCCGTCCATCATCGGTCAGGCTAGTGCCACTACCCAGACCGGTATTGTATGTAGGGGCTGCTACCAGAGAGGGGCGTTAGCCAGTGCGGGCCAGCTTCTGAATGGTGCGGACCTCGCGTGGCGGGTCCTGGTTTCGACCGTAGATTGTCCAGGATACCTCAGCCACGTAGATGCTGCCCTCGGAATCGACCGAGACCCCATGGGGAGCAATGAAACGTCCCGGTGCCTCGCTCATAGGGCCGTCCCCCAGCCGCGCGAATGTGTTGCCTCCGGTATCCATCAGCGACACGCGTGGGCCAAGACCGTGGGCGTCGGCGTTGAGGAAGATGGCTGACCCGAACTCGCCTACGTAGACGGTCTGAGACTCCTTGGGGTCGATGTACAGCCCACACGGGCGGGACATGTTGTTCCACTGGGTCTCGAACCTGCCGTTGCGGTCGAACACCTGTATGCGGTGGTTCTCTCGGTCAGCCACATACACCCAGCCGTCCTTGTCTGTAGCGATGTTATGCACGATGTTGAACTCGCTCGGCCCAGTGCCAGGCTCCCCCCAAGAGAACAACAGCTTCCCGTCGGGCGAATACTTGTGCACCTTGGCATTGCAGTAACCATCGGAGACATAGATGTCGCCACTTTGGGGGTCTAAGGCAACATGGGTGCACTTGTTGAAGGGGTCGCCGCTCATGAAGGGCGTGGGCTGCCCAGGCACGCCCAAGGTCATCAGCACACGACCGTCCAAGGTGCATTTGCGCACCGTGTGGTCTTCGTCGTCGGTGCAATAGATGGTGTCGTCTGGCCCCAGGGTGATGCCGTGGGCCCGCCGAAATAGGTCCTCGCCCCACGACCGCAAGAAGTTGCCGTCCTTGTCGTACACGATGATGGGATGCTCACCCCGGCAGAAGACGTACACGTTGTCCTTGGAGTCCACACCTACGGCCGCCGCCTCACGGTAAGTCCAGCCATCGGGTAGTTTGCCCCAACCCTCGACCACTTCGTAAGTATACGGAGCGATGCCCACTGTAGCCATCTCAGCACCTCATTTAGATATTCGTTGGTTGTTCTGCCTACAGCCGTGGCCCGTCGGCGACCGGTTGCACATGACCGCAGCTCTTGCAGGTGCGCTGCGACTGTTCGGACTCGAAGTCGGCGGTCAGTTCGCCGATGCTCCGCAGAGTCCGGCCGTCCCACTTCTCGGCTTGGTGCAGCTTGGCGTCGCACTTGTTGCAGTGCCACTCGAAGCCGTCGGCGTCGTCGGGGCGTCGTTTCCGCTCGATGACCAAGCCCACTGTTCCTGCGGGCCTCTGGGGGGAATGGGGCACCATGGCGGGTATGAGGGCCACCTGTCCCTCCTTCACCTCGGAGCGCAGTCGCTTGCCGTCTTCGAAGTACTCGATGACGATGTCTCCCTGTATCTGATAGAAGAACTCCGGAGAGTCAGTCACATGGAAGTCGCCCCGGGTGTTGGGTCCGCCCACCACGATCATGATGAGTTGCGGGTCGTTGTACAGCACCCGCGATCCCATTGGCGGGTTAAAGGAGTCCTTGTTCTCTTCAATCCAACCCTTCAGGTCAAAAGGCACCAGACTGTCTATCATCTCTGCTCCTCCTTATAGTTCTGCGGCCATGGAACCAAAACCTACCCGTCATTCCCGAGCAGGTGGGAATCCACGGCCCGGACTAGTTGGCAAGTGAGTCTTCCGTAGGCCGGAATGAGGGTGTTCTTAGCTCGATTACGTCAACAGCCTCTCCGCGATCTGTTGCATCTCCCGTAAGGCCTTCTCCTCGTCGTCCTGTAAGAGCCAAGGCACAACGCTGCTTGCCCCTGCCTCGGCGTACTGCGCTATTAGGTCGCGGTCCGTCGAGTGATCGGGCAAGCCGAACACCACAATGTCGATGCAACCCCGCTGACGCCCTGCGTCCTCGGCCAATTCGTCCAGCGTGGCGCGGGCTACGCTCGTGTCCTCCACTCCCAGCCGGGGCGCCAGCCAGCCATCGGCGTGGGACACCAAGCGCTTGTAGATGTTGGCGGGCCAGCCTCCTAGATAGATGGGCGGGTGAGGCCTCTGCACCGGCTTGGGCTCCATGTCGATCGCCGGTATGTCGTAGTACTTACCCTTGAACCCCTGCTCAGGACCCAACCAGATAGCCCGCATCGCCGACAACGCCTCTGCCGTCTGCGTCCAGCGATGGTCGAAGTCCACTCCGAATAGCTCCAGCTCTTCGCGCAGCCAGCCCGTGCCCACCCCGAAGAGGAACCGCCCTTGGCTGTATGTGTCCACAGTGGCCACCAGCTTGGCAAGGTGGGCAGGGTGGTGCTGTGCAGCTAGAGATATTGAGGTGCCCAGCTTGATGCGGCTGGTAACGGCCGACGCCCGCCCCAAGGCAACGAAGGGGTCCATGATTTGCCAGTAGGCGCGGGGCGTCTCATCTGCGTAGTCGGTGTCCTCATGCCTGCGGGGATGGAGCGAGTCGACCCGGGCTGGCACAGCGATGTGCTCCGGCACCCAGAAGGAGTCGAAGCCCAACTCTTCAGCCCGCTTGGCCAGTACGGCAACGTCAGGCGACTTGCTGGTCAGAAGAACGAAGATGCCGACATTCATTGGCCAAGACCCTCCAGTGACTGAAGCCCTCTGGTGACAGAAGTCCGCTAGTGACTAAGGCCCGCTAGGCTCGAAGCCCGTCAGTGGAGGTAATGATACCACCTGTAGCGACCGTTGATGCCCGGCCTATGGCTCTTGGGCTTTAAGGCGTCGCAGATTGAGAATCCATGATAGATCGTCGTCCCTTGAGGCTTCTTGCTCCAGCTCAGGAGATAGCTGGATCGCCCGTTCCAGATGACTGGCGCTCCGCTCTAAGTCTGCTAGTTGTGCGAGGCAGCGGGCGGCGTTGTAGTGGGCCGAGGCAAAGTCGGGCGCGGCCTCCACAGCGGCTAGGTACTCGTCCAACGCATCCTCCACGCGTCCCATCGTCTCGAAGGTGGCCCCTTTGTTGCTCAGCGCTTCGGCAAAACCGGGGCGCAGGGCGATGGCGCGGTCGAAGTCGGCGAGGGCGGCTTGGTAATTGTCTTGGGCATCGTAGGTCAGCCCGCGGTTGTTGGAGGCTTCAGCGTCCTCAGGCATCAGATCGATAACTCGTGAGTAGTCCTCCATGGCCTCGTAGAAGTAAGTGTGGGCGTAATAGACCTTGGCCCGGTTAAACAGGGCGCTGGTGTTCATGGGGTCTAGGTCAATGGCAGCGCTGTACTCTTCCACTGCTTCCCAATGCCAGCCCATCTCCTCCAAGGAGACACCGCGATTGAGGTGGGCGTTGGACAGGCCGGGGCGCAACTCGATAACCCTATCGTAAGCCTGGACCGCCTCGTCGTGGCGTCCCGATCGTGCCAGCACTACGCCTTGATTGTAGTAGGCCCGCAGATAGTCGGGGGCTAGTCGGATGGCCTCCTCGTAGTCCGACAGAGCGCGGCCATCTACGCCCAGTTCGTCCCACGCGTTGCCGCGTTGGTAGTAGGCGTCTACCAGAGAGGGTTCCAAGGCCAAAAGAGCGTCGAACTCCCGCACGGCCAATTCGCATTCTCCAAGGCGCAAAAAGGTCAGGCCGAGGTTGAACCTAGCGGTGATGTCATGAGGTCGTTCCGATAACAGAGACTGGTATATTCGGGCAGCATCGTCGTATCTGCCTACGGCAAAGCAGCCGTTGGCGTACAGCAGGCCAACCGCTGCCCCTCCCTCTCCTTCGGCGGCGTCAAGTAGCTCCCACATCTGGCGGGCAGGCTCGCCCTGCAGGAGACGGCCCTGAGGCGGCGGGGTGAGCATTCCGGTGCCAAAGCCGCACTCTTCCAAGCATTGGAACAGCAGTTTCTCAGTGGAGGAGTAGGACTTCATTGGCTGGGAGGTGCCTATGGTCTTGGGCTGGCGAGCATGGCCAAACGGTTTCCGTGAGTTGTAGAGTATGCAACGCGCTGTGCTTTGTCTAGGTATGGACTAGCTTGGCGTCCCTGCTTTCGGGAGAGAGGCACTTGAAGTCCAAGATATTAACCACCTTCGATGAGGCAGTCGCCGATATACCGGACGGCGCGACTATCATGTTTCCGGGCTTTGGCGGCGTGGGCGCGCCTCAAAACCTGATTGCAGCCATTCATCGCAAAGGCGTCAAGGACATCACCGGCATTACCAACGACCACGGCGGCTTGGATGGCCGCATGGATGTGGGGACCCTAGTTGAGGCTGGGCAGATTCGCAAGCTGGTCTGCGCTTTCACTGCTATGCCGCATCCGTCCATGGTCACACCCTTTGCCCGCCTCTACGAGGAGGGGAGCATTGAGGGCGAGTTGGTGCCCCAAGGTACGCTGGCCGAGCGCATACGTGCTGCTGGGGCGGGGATCGGTGCCTTCTACACCCCAACGAGCGTGGGCACCGAGGTTGCCGAGGGCAAGGAGCACCGCGTTATCGACGGGCGCACCTATGTGATAGAGTACCCGCTGCCCGCCGGCTACGCCCTCATACGGGCATGGCGGGCCGATACCATGGGTAACCTCCAATACCGAAGGTCTCAACGGAACTTCAATCCCATCATGGCAGCAGCGGCTGCCGTCACCATCGTCGAGGTGGAGAACCCCATAGAGGAACCCGGCGCAATTCGGCCGGACGAGGTGCATACGCCGGGCATCTACGTCAACAGGATCGTCTGGATAACCCTAGAGGGCATCTGGGCTTAAAGGCCCCAGACTGACAGCATGGAGGGCTAGAACCGCCGGTTGGGCTGCTCCAGCCCGAACCGGTCGCGGCTGTATTGCTCCACGGCAACGTCCCAGCCGAGACCCACATGGTGTGACGCGGCATGGGCGTCGCGGTGGAAGCGTTGGATGGGACTGTCGCTGTACAGGCCGTTGCCGCCGCTGGCTTCGAAGATGCGGTCCACGGAGCGCACCGCTAGCTTGGCGACATAAGTCTCCTTGAGACGATAGGCGGCGCGCTCCGACATGGTGGGAACCTCGTGGCGACGCGCCCGGTCTGCCATCTCTTGGGCGTCGGTCTGCATGATGGTCCGGGCCGCCAGGAGCTCAGCGGATGCCTCGCCGAATCTCCCTTGTATGCCACCAGATTCGGCCATCTTGCCCCGGGTGGATGACACCAAGTCCGTGACGTAGTCCTCGAATGATTCCAAGGCCCCTTGGGCCATGCCCACGATGGGGGAGGCCAGAGTGTAGGCGAAGATACTGTGCAGCGGAACACGGTAGTTCGGATCGTCGGGATGCACTTGGCGGCCTGGGGTGTTGGCCTCACCTGCGTCGCCGTAGAGCAGAACGCGGTGATCCGGAACGAACACGTCTTCCGCAACGACATCCTTGCTGCCCGTGCCCCGGAGACCTGATACGTACCAGTTGTCGATGATGCGGAACTCGGAGCTGGGTACGAGGCACACCATGGGGCCTGCCGGCCCTGCTGCTGTGAGCATTCCCCAAGTGGAGGCATCGCACCCGCTGGAGAAGCTCCAGTGACCGGTGATGCGGAAGCCACCCTTGACCGGCGTCACCTCGGTGCGGGAAGGGTTGAAAGAGGTGCAGGAGAGGGTGTCCAAGGACTCGGACCAGTATTCTTCCTGGCCATCTTCGGGGAACATGCCGGCGAACCAGTTGTGGCTGGCCCAGATGGAGTAGCACCACGCACTGGAACCGCAACCCCTACCCAATTCGGAGGCGATTTCGAGCATGACACGGTAGTCCAAGGCGTGACCACCGTACCGGGCAGGCTGGGGCGCTCGCAGCAGGCCGAGGTCGATGAAGTCGTCGATAGTGTCCTGTGGGATGTGTCGCAACTCCTCCGTATGGCTGGCCCGCTCTCGTAGCCTAGGCACCAGTTTCCGGGCCCGCTCCAGCAGTTCCTCGCGGCTCACCATGAGACACCTCCGCTGATACGGATGACATGGGGTACGATACCATCTTTGCAGAGGGCCGCAAAGCAGGAGGCTGGCGACAGTGAGGTATGCGGTGGTGGTCCACGAGCACCCGGGGAGCACCTATGGAGTTACTGTGCCGGACCTTCCCGTGTGTTTCTCTGGCGGCAATACCCTAGGAGCTGTAATACTTGGGATTGGTCTTAACAACTCCGTTATCCCAGCGAAAGCCAGTATCCGGAAGGGTCTCCGACCAGCGCGTAATTACTTGTGCAAGTTGTGCAAGTAACCCCCATGACATTCGCCCGTTGACCCCGGCCGCTCTTCCCGCCTATCCTCCGAATAGTGCCCCCACCCGTATCTCGTTGCACCCCGGCCCCGAGCCCAAATCTAGAGGCACCCGCCACCGGGGATTCTACGATGTCTCAGATATGGTCCGGATACAACGACGCCACAAATGCACAGGCATCAGCTACGGAAACGCAAAGAATCGTGAATCGTGTGTCAGCCCCTTGACTCCAGCAAAGCTGACGCGTAGCTGCGCCGATCCAAATCCCGGTGCAATAATGTACACACAGTTTACGATGGATATAGCATTAAAAGTAAACGGGAGATGCACACAAGTAGCACTGGAACACCACAAAGTCAACGAAAATGCGAACCTCGGAGGCTCGCAATGTCGGTTGTCATGCCAAGCCCTCCGGCACAGCTGCAAGGGACTTGAGCAGAAGTTCACTAAAGGAGGCCTTCGAGCATGTGCGGGGGCCTATCCTTTGGCATATTGAGGCCTTGGATATGATTGGCCAGTCCATCCCCAACCAAGTCCCGCTTGAGGAGCGCCTGCACAATGAGAACTATCGGGACGGACTCTGCTGGGCCTACGTGGACGCGGAAGCCTAAAAGGGGGAATTGAGGCACGGTAGTTGATCTCGTGGAGCGGGCGATGGGATTCGAACCCACGACTCTCTGCTTGGGAAGCAGATACTCTACCACTGAGTTACACCCGCCTGTTTTAGCTACACCGCAGCTGGTCTGAGAGCTTCAGGATCGCTTATTTCCCGTCGACTAAGTGAGTCGGTTTCAGGTACCTCATCCTGTTTGCTTGCCTGATTATACACCCTTGACGGTCGGGCAAGTAACAGGTGGATCCCTCAATTTATGCAGCGGGTGGTCGATAGCTGCGTGCCCTTCCCTGGTATTGGGCTGTCCTCCGGGTTGGGTATCCTGTAGTGAATGGTGACGGTGCCCGGGGCTGCTGACATCTCCTTGAAGAAGGACCGCAGGAACGCCTAGGACTCAGTGGACTCGGTCTCCACTAGGAAGTTATTCATGTCCTTGGCGAAGGCGGTGATGGTCTCGACGCTGTTCCGCATGAGTCGCGGGTTCGCCAGTGATGCCCGCGCCTCCCCTGAGGCGCTCTTCAACTTTCCTGAGGTTCACGATGTTCCTTGATAGGGGAGGTGGAATCTGCGATACCGAGGTCGCTGGTCTTCCATCACGGTCTCCATGCCACGAAAGTTGGTGGCTCTCGGATAACTGGGAGCGTGCTGAGGGCGATGGTGGGTTACGACGACGGTGTGGGGACGGGCTGGAGGGCTACGTCTGCGGCGACGTCGGCGGTGGACCAGAAGGGTGCGGTGACACTGTCGCCCCAGAGGCCCATCGTGGGAGAAGCGGTGACGGCGACTTTGGAAGACTCGGACGGCAGCGTCTCAGTCCAGGCGTGGGAGTGGGAGAGGTCGCCGTATGGGACTGAGTTGGAGCTGGTACGGACTGCCATCAATGGGGCGCAAACCAACAGTTAACGGCGACGCTGGCGAACCCCGATGGAATGGTGAGCAACGAAGAATGGAAGTGGGAACGCTCGCCGAGGGCGGGTACGCCGGATTGGGAGGTGATCAACGGGCAACCGCGGCTAGCTATACGCCGACTACTGTGGATGATGGAGGAAAGATCTTGCCCACATCACCTTCCACTGGCTTGTAACTACTGGACTGCGTCCCTGGGACGGCAATCCAAACCCGCTCGGACTCTGTACCATGTGGCGATATCTCCCACCGTCACACCTGATTCGTCTCCTTCCCGTCGGGGTCGATGAGCTCCGCGTACTGCCATACACCCACCTCAGGCATGTCCCGCGCCAGATTCCTCGACTGCACCGTGACTGTGCCGCGGCGGTCCACTTGCGCTGTGGCAACACTGCTCGCAACCCTCCCTAAACCACTTCCATCCTCGTAGGTCACGAACACTCTAAATTGGCGTCCAGCATCGCCAGTTCCCGGCACGTGGTTGGGCATCAGAGATGTCGCCCCAAGAGGGCGTCCCTGTACTGGGCGACTTCTGCCACTGCCACACCACATCGGTCACGCCTGTGTCCGCATCCGCCAGCGTCGCCGTCACCGCGATGCCCACATCCGGTACGCTCGTGATCAGCGTCACCGCACCACGCTGGTCTACCCGCTCCGTCGGTGTACTGGTGGCACCCCTCCCGGAACCCGTCCCGTCCGTGTAGGCAACCGTGACGCGCAGCAGGTTGCCGGTTCTTCAATCGACACTAATCCTTCTAAAGGCACGAATAGGGTGATACCCACTCTGTCTCTACTGTGTATGGTCATCCCCGACGCACCCTAGGATCTAGAATCCACCGTTGCTGATTTGACCTGTACTCGGCCTTACAGGCAAACTCCTAAGCTTGGCGATTCAAGAAAGTCTGCCCAATCCTGCATCAGCACCCGGAGGCGCTCGAAGTAGTCGGTACGCCGATAGGCCAGTTCAGCTGCGCTGCCCTCTACGTGGGCTAGGGCGTGTTCAGCAATCTCACGAGGCACGTCGGAACATTCGGCCGCCCAAGTGCGGAAGGAAGTGCGCATCCCGTGGGGTACGCATGCGCTTGTGAAACTACCTTCAAGCGAGTGGTCAACCGTACTAGGTGCGGACCCTGCCAACTAGCGGACTTGGCGCGACGTGCGCGGGGGAAGCGGGCTCGGAAGGGCAAGCGGTGTCGAGACTGTGAGAAGCCGATCGACCCGTCCTCCAAGAGCGTGAGGTGTCGAGTCTGCCAGTACATTCGGGAATCCGAGAGCAAACGGGAGAGACGGGCGCGAGTGGGCAGGCAGGAGAAGCCGAAGCCTCCAAGGTACTGTGTGAACTGTCAGAGCGTTCTAGGCATCCGTACCGATCCCCAGGCTGCCCAACCTGCCGTGACATCAAGCGAGGAACCCCTTGGGAATCGCACAGAACGGGCCCCAATTAGCGACGTTTCGAGCCCGCCTGCTAGCCGACAAGAGCAGTGATAGCAGAAGTGATAATGAAACCGTCGAAAAGCTGATTATGTAGCTAAAAATGGGGCATATTGGCAGTGGGAGAGGTCGTCGGGCACGGGCGAGCCTGAGTGGAGTGCTATCAGTGGTGCACCGTCTGCGAGCTACACGCCGACTGCCCCAGACGATGCAGGGAAACTCATCCCGGTTACCCAATAGCGACAAAACATTCCGATACTCGTGGTCTGTGGAACTGTACGGCCCTGCGTGGGAGCGGTTCGAGTCCTCTTAAGTGGGCCTGAGTGTACGGTAGACAGTACCATCTTCGAGATGTGGTTGGGGAGCCTGTGAGCCTCGGCACCGTGATCCGCACGGGGAGTTCGAGCCTCTTCGGGTGGGCCTATTTTGTCGGTAGACAGAACCATCTTCGAGGTGTGGCTGGGGGCTCTGTGAACCTACCGAGGCCGGCTGCACGACAGTTGTAGCACCAAGCCAGGCGAGTACCCGGTCAGAGTTAACCATGATGTCAGCTACACCGGTGCTCTAACCACGACCGCCATCACGCTCCTGCGACTCATCGAGCCGTCCGCCCTCTGCGCAATCCGGGATTGAGTGGAGCACGGTGAAATTCATCTCCGTATCTGATAATCGTCCAAGAGGCCGTTACGCACTGCCCACACCACAAGCTCCTGCTTGGTATCGATGCCTAGCTTATCCTGGATGCCATAGACGCCGTTGCGTATCGTCACCGGCTGGTTGCCCCTAGCTTCAGCGATCTCAGCGTACGACAGGCCCCGCGCAAACAGCGTGAGTATCTCCTGTTCCCGCGCGGTCAGCCTGTTTAACCCGTGGGTCGGTTGCGGCGCCCCTGCGCGGAGTCCGGCGAACACGCGCCTGATCACGTCGCCGGGTATACGGTACTCTCCCACTGCCACGTCGCGGACGGTACGCAGCAGCTTCTCCTTGCCGGAGTACTTCTGAAGGTAGCCGGTTGCCCCCGCGGCCACGGCCTCAATTACCGCGTCCTCCTCCGATGCGGCCGTCAACATCAGCACCTTCGTGTCCGGTAGCGCCTCCGTGATCTCCCGACACGCGTCGATGCCGTTCTTAATCGGCATCATGACGTCCATAATGATCACGTCGGGCCGGAGACTCTGAGCGACCCTCACCGCCGCCTCACCGTCTCCAGCCTGCCCCACAACCTCGTAGTCCCCGGCGCGCTGGAGCACCTCCCGCAGGCCGTCGCGCATGATCTCGTGGTCATCCACGAGCATCACCCTGATCTGTCTGTCCGGCGCCAAGCTACGCGCCTCCCCGATTTGCGTCATAGGGGACCACGCAGGTTACCGTCGTGCCGCGTCCCGACTCGCCCGGGCCCACATCGAGGCTGTCTCTCATTCGCTCTACGTCCCTTCTCATGTTCCTGAATCCGTGGCCGCGATCCGCGTAGTCGTCGGGGAGACCGATCCCGTCATCGGATACTGACATTCGGAGCCTGTCGCCATCGAAGCTCAGCGCAATGGTGACCCTGTCGGCGCGCGAGTGCCTGAATGCGTTGGTCATAGCGTTGTGGGCTATCGAGAAGAGCAGCCCCCGTGTGACAGTGGAAAGCCTCGGCTCCTTGCCGGACTGCTCCACCTCGGTGGGGATCGACGTGATCGTGGTGAACGTGGAGGCATGGGAACTCAGCACCCGGCCGAGCTCCCTGCCCTCGAAGATGGGTCCCGCATCGATGGGATGCCTCAACTCCCACATGGTCGACTTCGACAGGGCATGGATGGCCTCTAGCTTGGCGATCATTTCATCGCGGCCCTCGTCGTTCGGGGCGTTCGCTAGCTCTATCGCTGTCTCGATGCCCAGGCCAATCATGTAGGCGGACTGGGCGATGGTGTCATGAATGGTCTGCGAGAGTTCGATCCTCTCCCGCTGAAGCTCACCTTCCCTTTCCACTGCCTCGCTCCTTCTGATCCGCTCGAACCTGGAGACTAGGTTGACCGCCGCGACGACCGCGTACATGACGACGATCCTGGTGAACAGTACCTTCTCCTCCTTGATCTCGTAGTCGACGCCCGGCTCCATCACCAGGCTCAACGCCGCGTACACAACCGCAACCATCGTGGCCCAGGCGAAGCTGAGCCTGAAGGAGGTGAACACCACGGCGAACATGGCGAGGGCGGGGTAGTACAGCACGAAGTAGGTGTTCTGAAATCCACTGGATGAAATCGCTATGCCCGCCGTGATCATGACCCCGTCCATGACGCTGAGAGCCAGCGTCCAGCGCCGCCTGACCGTCCGATGCGACCGGATGCGGTAGTGAACGTAGCCGTTCAGGGCCAGCACCGATACCGCCAACAGCATGGTAGGAATATAAGCAGGGTCTGCGAAGTTTGGCCGGTAGTTGAACTGCAACAGCCAGGCGGTTAGAAGAAACCATCGCACCCATACCGAAATTCTCAGGTTGTAGTGCAGGTCGTCCCGATCGGTACGATCAAGCCCCGGGCGGGGCCCTGCTATCGCATCGCGCGGCGTGGTCTGCAAATTGATGCCTCGATTAGACCAATATCATGTTCTCCGCTCGACAGCGGCGACAAGGTTCCAACTTACCTTATCGGACGGGTACAAAAGTACCCCTCACACCAGGTACAAACGAACCTTACGGCGCGTCATGCGGAAGGCCACTGTAGACGCATCCGTGGCACTTAACCTTGCACCGAGGAGAGCGACAATGTCAAAGTCCATCGCCCGAGGTTTGGTAGGCGCGGGTGCGATACTCCTTGCCATACTGCTGGCCGGGTGTACCGGTGAGCCAAGCCCCACGCCGTTGGCTAGGGCCGTTCCCAGTCCCACCGTCACAGCACAGCCCGGAGTAACGGCTACACCTACGCCCACCATGGCGCCGACACACACGCCCATACCCACGCCGACACCGACGCCCACCATGGCTCCGACACAGGCGCCCACAGCCACACCCATACCTACGGCTACGCCTACGCCCACCATGGCGCCGACACACACGCCCATACCCACGCCTACACCGACGCCCACCATGGCTCCGACACAGGCGCCCACAGCCACACCCATACCTACGCCTACGCCCACACCTACGCCTACTCCAGATCTAGTGGTGGATCTGCCCACGGTGAGCGACGGCAGACCGACGGCAGGAGCCTCGTTCACGCTGAACATCACCGTGCGGAACCGGGGAGACGGCTCTTCGGACCCCACGACATTGCGCTTCTACCGCTCCACCGACTCGAATGTCACGTCCGATGATACCGCCGTGGGTACGGTTGAGGTTGTCGGGCTTGATGCATCGGGGAGCAGCGCAGAGTCGATCAGCCTGACTGCGCCGCCCACGCCGGACACGTACTACTACGGCGCCTGCGTAGACTCCGTGTCCGGCGAATCCGATACGGCCAACAACTGCTCTGATGCAGTTGCCGTTACCGTGCTTCCTCTCCCGTCCGACCTGGCCGTTGACACTCCATCATCGAGCCTCAGCACTCTAATGACAGGTCAGTCCCTCACGCTGAACGTCACCGTGCGGAACCGGGGAGACGGCTCTTCGGGCCCCACGACATTGCGCTACTTCCGCTCCACCGACTCGACCATCACGTCCGGTGATACCGAGGTGGGCACGGACCACGTTGCCGGTCTCAATGCGCCGGGGAGCAGCGCGGAGTCGATCCTTACCTATGCGCCTTCCACACCGGGCACATACTACTACGGCGCCTGCGTAGACTCAGTGTCCAGGGAGTCCGATACGACCAACAACTGCTCCGCTGTGGTGGCCGCAACCGTTTCGGAATTCAAGATAGAGAATCTGCCGTGGGTTACGGACGGCATAACTGAAAGGGACAGGAGAGTGCTGGACCACATTCGGGCCATCGCTCAAATAGACCCCTCAATGTCTCAGCGAGTGGCGGGTTCGCAGTGGCTTTCCGACGGCGTCACCGAAAGCGATCAGGATACAGTGTATAGCCTTCGCGAATTTGCCGATACCCACCCGG
This sequence comes from Dehalococcoidia bacterium, assembly GCA_965263155.1. GTDB lineage: Bacteria > Chloroflexota > Dehalococcoidia > Lucifugimonadales > JAAXIE01 > JAAXIE01. The sequence goes on along the minus strand of OZ253586.1, from coordinate 2,283,910 downwards.
AGATAGCCGTCCTGGTAACAACCGTGCCCGATGAGAACGGGAGTCTCATGAAGGGCGTTCTTTCTTACTTGCGAAATATCCTCCCCAGTAACCCTGGCCGGTCGGAGCAGTTCCTGAGTCAATCGTGGTTCCAGGACGGGCTGACCGAAGAGGAGGCTGCGCTTATCCGCGCGCTCGGACCAACCTTGAACGACGATGTCGATTCTGAGCAAGTCTTTGCGGATTTGCTCCAGCGTGGCCATGTGAGGTCGGAAACGATCTCCCTGCCCCTGGCGGGCGAGGTCGACCTGTTTGCAGTCGGCAGGTCGGAGTTCGAGCTGGAGGGTTTACTCGAAAACATGGCTTTCGCCGTCGAGTCGATTGAGGGTTTCATGGGGACGCCATGGCCAGCGCCCGATGTCATCGCGCTTCTGGAACTCGAAAGCAGATTGGGTCGAACTGATGAGGCGTGGAACGCTGGCGATTACGTTGTGCTGAAGGATCCGTCCAAGTACGAGACTTACCACGAGTTAGCCCACTACTACTTCAAATCCAGGATCGGCCCTCAATGGCTAACCGAGGGAGGGGCGGAGTTCCTAAATTTCTACACCTTGAACTTGACCGAAGGCGGGACTATTGATGCGGATTACATCAATGACCAATGGCTCATAGCCGCCTCTTGCGCTCCCGACGGATCGGCCAATGTCCATGGGTGGAACGAGACCGGAGCGGGGAGTAACTTGTGCCCGTATTGGCTTGGGCGTCAATTCCTGCGGGGAATGTATCGATCCCTGGGGCATGAGGTGGTCTCGTCCGCTTTGCGGGAGTTGTACGAGACAAGCCTCATCCCCATGCGCAGGGGTGCGGCGGAAGAAGAGGAAGACGAGATATACCAGGCGTTTCTCACTAACACTCCGTCATCGCAGCGAGACGAGTTCCGCTTCTGGTATCACTGTCTTCATGGTAGGCCGATTCCCGGCTATACCCCTGCACCCAAGCCCGCGCCCTCGCCCGAAATCAGAGACGCGTTGGTCGCGCTCTACAACGCCACCAACGGTCCGGGCTGGGCTAACAATGAGAACTGGCTGAGCGAGGCTCCCCTCGACCAATGGTCCGGCGTGTTCACCGCCTGTGACGGCTCTTTGACTCATCTGGTCCTCATACAGAACCAACTTGCCGAGCCGATACCGTCGGAACTGGGCAGTCTCTCCAATTTGACAGTGCTGTCTCTCATAGACAACGAGCTGACCGGGCCGATTCCGTCGGAGTTGGCTAATCTCGCCAACTTGGAATCTCTGGACCTCTCGTTCAACCAACTTGCCGGGCCGATTCCGCCGGAGCTAGGTAATCTCTCCAAGTTGCAATTCCTGAGCCTCCGGACCAACCAGCTGACAGGGCCGATTCCGCCGGAGTTGGGTAACCTCCCAGAACTGGAATCGCTGGCGCTTGACGAAAACCAGCTTGTCTGGCCGATTCCGCCGGAGTTGGCTAATCTCACCAATTTGAGAGAGCTGAGCCTCCGGAACAACCAGCTGACCGGGCCGATACCGTCTTGGCTGGTAGACCTCACCGATATATTTATCATAGGACTCGCTGATAATATGTTGACCGGGCCGATTCCGCCGGCATTGGGCGATCTCTCCAAGTTGGGGGCCCTGGATCTCTCAACCAACCAGCTTACCGGGCCGATTCCGCCGGAACTGGGTGATCTCTCCAATTTGTTGCACCTGGAGCTCGCGGGCAACCAGCTTACCGGGCCTATACCGTCTTGGCTGGGCAATTTCTCTGACTTGGAGAGGCTGGATCTCCGGCACAACGAGCTAACCGGGCCGATACCCCCGGAGTTGGGCAATCTCGCCAACTTGTTCACGCTGGAGCTCGGGGGCAATCAGTTGACAGGGCCGATACCGTCTTGGCTGGGCAATTTCTCCAACTTGCAGGTGCTGGAGCTCGGGGACAACCGGCTGACTGGGCCGATACCGTCGGAGTTGGGCAATCTCGCCACCAACTTGCAGGTGCTGGTGCTCGTGGGCAACCAGCTGACCGGGCCGATACCGTCGGAGTTGGGCAATCTCGCCAATTTGTACACGCTGGAGCTCGGGGGCAATCAGCTGACCGGCTGCGTGCCAGCAGGGCTGAAGGCTGAGGAGAACTCCGACATTGACCAACTGGGTCTCGAGGTCTGCAAGGATCCCTAATCGCCTTCAAAGATGGGTGACGGGCGGACAGTAAGCCGCCCGTCACCCAATAATTTCTGAACAGCCAATTTGAACCGAACAGCGAAGGATCTGGATTTTGTGCCGGGTGGGGCCAGCGGAGATGGCATTCCTCGGCGGCAAGGCGGCGCTTCTATATTTCGAAGATGGTACTGCCTACCGCTAAAATAGGCCCACGCAAAGAGGCTCGAACTTGCGTGCAGGGCAGGGTATCAGGGCTCACAGGCCGCCGCCATATCTCGAAGATAGTTCGACCTTTAGCGAGTTAGTAGAGGGGTGTGTTAGGCGAAGGCTGGGGTGATGACATGGACATAGCGCCGATGTCCTCGAAGTAGATGAGGGACTTGCCCGTCCTAGGGTTTCTAGGGACATAAACCAAAGCCGTGGCCACAATATCCAAGATCAGGAATAGGCCGTAGGCCCCTATCAAGACCAAGAAGACGGTGGCCTCCGCGTCGAGGGGTTCGGATGTGACAATGGAGGCAAGCCTGTCGGACCGGACTGCAAGAGTTCCGGCCAGAGCCACCTGCAGGCCCGAACTTCCTCTTGATCATGTGGAAGGTGGTCTCCACGTTGGAACGCTTGTGGTAGTGCCAAAACAGCTAGTTGGCTCAAAAATGGCATGGGAGTAGGGCTTTTGAGTCAAAGCCCTAGGGCCGGGGGGAAGGGGGAAGGGGTTGGCCGAGGCACACAATAGTTATTCTGTAAAGCCGAAGGGGGCTATCAGTGGAGTCGTGCCCTGCCCAAACCCGCGACGTACCCGCGCTTTGCCTAGGGTGGGTTCTTTGAGCCCCTGATGCGAGCTAACCCACAGCCCACCCCTCGGACAACACTTCCGCCTGCTCCAGTACCGTCTGGGTGGCCATTTCCTGCTTGTCAGGTGGATATCCGTGCTTGCGGAGGATGCGGCGGACTAGGACCCGCAGTTGGGCGCGGATGTTCTCTCGAAGCGTCCAGTCTATACTCAATGAACTGCACGTCGCACTTGGAATCGTCCGCGACAAAGCCCACGACGCTGTTCGGAAAGCAGGCGGGATAGGTGAGAATCGCCGTTTCGACGATGTTCGCCGCTATGTTAATAACCATCGTCCTGGCCGGCCACATTCGGCTCTGGGCTAGCCCAACTTCATTGTAGGTCTGAGAATGTGACGTGATTCGCCCGCCCGAAGCCCTGATGTCACCTGTCTGCACAAAGGGATATGGCCCCCCATACAGCTCAGGCGCATTCCTCGGGCGGTGTCCAGATCGGCCACGGTCGACCTCTCCAAGTTCGGCCAAGGTGACCTCGCGCCACCCACGATAACCTGCCCGAATTTCGATGCTGTCAATCATTCCAAGAGTTTTCTGATCATGATAAGACCTGACGGGGAAGCCACACTCCACTGGTACCGTATCCCTCGAGATGACCGGCCCATAACGATATGTGCTATGTCTCCAAGGACCAAACGATGAGAACTCCGCTTCTGCCGATAGGAACCTGACCGGGCTTTATCGTCGCCTATCGGAGGTCTATTTTGAATTGGGATACAGGCCCCCTTGGCCTCGCCCCTCGCTCGAACCGAACGTTCTTGTTGCCTTTAGTAGACTTCTCCAACGCCTGCCCTAATTGGTCAGCTGTGAAATCTGACACTTGGGCACCTATCGACTTCAACACGGTCGCGTATTCCTCGTTTACTCCGCAATTCGGGCAAAACACCGTTTGGGGCTCACCATTTTCGAAAACCACCTTCCTCCTCACGCCAAGCGTGGTACGTGCCAGCGATGCGGGAGAGGCCCTCGTCCGTCAGTTCGCGGTGGGTGCGGACCAAAGAGGGCTTTGGGAAGCCAGCAATCTGTACATTGACCACATGGGTCGTGGGAGTTTCTACTGCCTGCTGGCCCCGCTGCGTGGACAGCTGTTTCGAGACGAGGAGTTCGCGGAACTGTACTGCACTGACAACGGCAGAGACAGCGTGCCGCCGAGTCTGCTGACGACGGCGCTGCTTCTCCAGACCTATGACAGGGCGAGTGACGCCGAAGCCAAGCAGAGAGCGGACTTCGACATACGCTGGAAGGTGGCGCTAGGTATAGAGGTGGAGGCCAGACCGTTCGCCAAGAGTACGCTTTAGCTGTTTCGCGCACGCCTGATACTGCACGAGAAGGCGAGAGAGGTGTTCGAGCGCAGCCTGGGATTTGAGAGGGAGACAGAATACCTGAAGGGTCGACGGATGAAGGTGGCGCTGGACACGACCTACATTCTGGGACGCGGCGCGGTTAAGGACACCTACAACCTTCTTTCGGATGGCATAGTGAAGTTGATGCGTGCCCTTGCGGAGCTTGAGGGAAGGGACCCGGTCCAGTGGGCGGCGACGAAGGGATACCAGAGGTATGTCGCCGCCAGCGTGAAGGGCGAGGCCTGCATAGACTGGGACGACGGGACCGCTCGCGCAGCGTTGCTTGGAGAGATAGTGGCTGATGCCGATCGGCTGCTGGAGTTGAGCCGGCGCGCGCAGGAACTGTTGGACGGGGACAGCGTCGAGGGACAGCGGATAGCTGAAGCGTCCCAACTGCCGGGGCTGCTGCTGCTTCAGGACGTCGAGCGCGCTGAAGACGGGGTGTGTCTGAACGAGGGAGTGAGCCGTGACCGGATGGTGTCGGTGCACGACCCCGAGATGCGTCATGGACACAAGAGCAGCAGCAAGCGGTTCGAGGGACACAAGGTGTCGGTGGCTGTGGACACCGACTCACAGGTGATAACCGATGTGGACGTACTCCCCGGTAACGCTTCCGGCAGCGTGGGTGCGCTGGGGATGATGGAGCGCAGCGAGGAGGGTACGAGCTCTGGGGTTGAGGAGACCATCGGGGACGTGGCCTACGGTGATGGCGGTACACGTCAGTCATTTGCCGACGCCGGACGCATATTGGACATACGGCCCGGATGGGTACCCGCACCGATAGGACGGGGCGCACCCACCAGTTGAGAGCCTTCTGGTTCGAGGCTGAGACCTGTGGAGCGTTGCCCGCTGCGAGAGCAGTGTGTGGGCTCAGCAAAGGGCAGCGGTCGGACGGTAAGACTTCATCCGCAGAAGGCGATGCTTCAGCAGGCTCGTGGGTTGCAGAGGAGCGCCGAGTATGCAGAGTATCGCCAGCGGCGGGTGGTGGTGGAGCACAGGTTGGCTTGCCTGGTACAGCTTGGAGTAAGACAGGCACGGTACTTCGGACGCACCAAGACGCTGTTCCAGCTGTTGATGGCGGCGGCTGTAGCCAACCTGACGCTGGTGGCAGGGTCGGGATGATGGGCGAAGCAGTAGCCGGCTCTGGGTCCCACGACTTCTCTCTCGCCCTTATATCCACCACCTGGAGTGATGACACTCGTATCGGCCCGAGAGGATTACTGATACTGACCACTACAGTTCTGTCGCAACTGCCGCCCTCCCCTACACGGGGTTTTCGTCCGAACCCTTAGGCCCGGCGCTTACGACTACCGTCGCGGCGACTCCGTCAGACACCGAAGGCACAAGAAAACGCTCAGCTGCTCGGATTATATAAGCTACCAGATATGGTATCTGGTTTGCCAAAACCTACCATAGCCCCTAGAATACCCCGCAACCGACCATCGGAGGATCAAGCAATGCCAGTAACCGTTGTAGTTGGAGGCCAGTACGGGTCCGAAGGGAAGGGAAAAATCTGTGCGCACCTGGCAACCACGGATGATGTCGACTACATGGTACGGTGTGGGGGCCCCAATTCTGGACATACTGTCTATCTGTCCGATAAACGGTATGAACTCAAGCAGGTGCCTTCCGGCTTCGTCAATCCTCGCACCCGTCTCCTCATTGCAGCGGGAGCACTGATCAACCCCGCAATTCTCATGGAAGAGTTGGATCTCTGCCGCTTGGACCACAGCCAAATCGGTATCGACGAAAACGCGGCGGTAATCGAAGCCGCCGACATCGCCACGGAGAAAAACCTAGACCTCCGTGGCCGACTCGGCTCGACTGGATCGGGTGTTGGCGCAGCAGTAAGCCGCCGAGTTCTGCGAGAACAAGGTTTTCGCCGGGCGAAAGACCATCCAGACCTAGCACCGTACACCACGTCCGTCCGAAGCGAACTATCCTCCGGCGCAAAGTGGAACGCTAACATCGTCATTGAAGGTACCCAGGGCTTTGGCTTGTCTCTCTACCATGCCGAAAAATGGCCCTATCGCACCAGCAGAGATACCACTGCTCACAGCTTCCTGGGTGAGGTCGGGTTCGGGACTAGAGAATTCGAAGTAATAATGGCAATCCGCACCTTCCCTATACGAGTCGCAGGAGACTCAGGCCCCCTCAAATATGAGGTCACTTGGGACGACGTCCAAGCGCTCAGCGGGTATCCCCATCCCCTCGCAGAATACACCACCACCACGAAGCGGTTGCGCCGGGTCGCCCACTTCAACTGGGAAGTCGTTCATGCTGCCATAGAGGCAAATGCCCCATCCCACATCGCACTACACGGCGCAGATTACCTCGATTATGAGAACAAATCCCTTCACAGCTACGCCGACCTCACTCCTTCAGCCCGCGACTTCATACAGGAAGTCGAGCACAAAACTGGAATCCCAGTGAGTTTCATCGGCACCGGCCCAACCAACGACGAAATAATTGACAGACGGGAATTGATTGGCCTCGGCACCCGAGAGCCTATCACGGCCTCAGCAGGAGCCTAGAGTTTGAAAGAGGATGACCTCAAAGAGGAACGCAATGGACGACGACGCGCTAAAAGTCTTAGAGGAAGACCCTTGGCCAAATGGGTGGCCCGGTGCGGTACTCCCTGCGGAAGCCATCGAAGCGTATTCAGACATAAAACGGATCCCAAACCCATATCCCCTAATCGAACCATTCGACCGGGAACTTCTGCGCGCGGCCAGATACGAACTCCGGTTGGGCGACGAAGCCCACGTGGGAGGCACTCCGCATCGTCTCCACGAAGATAACCTCTTTCTCGTTCTCAAACCCCACCAGGTAGCTGTGGTCAAAACCCACGAATTCCTGAGGATCCCACGGTTCCTCATAGCCCGCTGGAATCTCCGTGTGAGAATGGTCTATGAAGGACTCCTCTGGGTGGGAGGCCCCCAGGTCGACCCTGGCTGGGCTGGCCATTTGTACTGCCCCATCTACAACCTGGCGGAACGAGAGATTTACCTTGAATATAAGCAACCCATATTTACAATGGACTTCGTCCGGGTCTACCCAACCAGCGACAAGCCGTTTCATGGCCGTAGAGGAACTATCGACCAACACGACATCCACCGGCTAAAGAGTGCCCCCTTTGAAGAACTGACCCGCCTCCTCAACCTAGAGCCCCGTTTTTATGGAGCATTCGGGTTAATGTTCGTTATTCTCGCTTTGATAATCGCTATCGTCGGAGTCATCGTCGCCTCTCCAATATTTGACAAATTCGGCGAATTGGAAAACATTTGGCTACCGTGGATGATCGCCCTATCAGCGGTAACAGGGGCTTCGCTAATACTGAATTTCTTCATAATGTGGCGGTTCCGGCCCCGCCCCATTTGGGGCCGATGGCAGTTCCGACTCCCTTTCATTTCAAAACCCCGGAGATGAAGGATGCAAAACCGCTACGTTGGAGACTTGGGCGACTTCGGCAAATTCGGTCTCCTGCGAGCCCTATGTGCCAACACAGAGACAGGAGCCCCACGTCCCTTAACCCTTGGAGTGGTCTGGTACCTACTACCTGATGAAAGGCACAACACCGACGGTAAATTCACTCAATTCCTTGACCCAACGGTTCAGAACCAGAAGAATTTCCGTTTCTGTGATCCCGGCCTCTACGATGCGCTCCGAGATATTGTTGAATCAAACGCAAGGAATGTCACCAGCGTCAGAAACGCCAGCGTGTTGCCCCCAGGTACCAAGTACCACGAAACGCCTCTGTCCTTTGCTGGGATCCATACGCCTAAGGCAAAGATGAGAAGTCAACGAACCCGGTTCAGAAGGAACTGGCTGATCCAGGCCCTCCAATCAACCGAAGGTTGCGACTTGGTGTTCCTGGACCCCGACAACGGTTTCGAAGCCAAGGTAGCCCTCCACGAACCACGCGGCCCCAAATATGCCTTCTTTGATGAGTTGGTCCCCTTCGCAGAGAGGAGACAGAGTTTGATCGTCTATCACCACATTGGGCGGCGGGGTTCAGCTGCAGACCAGATTAAACGGAAGCACGACCAGATCGAAGAGCACTTGGGACGCACTTCGTTCGCTCTGCTCTACCATCGGGGCAGCGCCCGGGCATTCTTCCTGGTCCCAGCGGACAGGCACAGAGACAAGATAGAATCAATAGTGGACAATTTCCTCGACAGCCCGTGGCGAAGACACTTCGAACTGGTCGCCCCAGCGTGAGCGAACATCAAAGTTTCCAGTACCGCAGCACAGAATGAATGACACGCCCGAACGTGCCGCGAAGGTCAAAGCATTGCATGGCAGTAACACGCGACAAGTGGTACTAGTTTCGGGGCCCATAGCATCTGGCAAGACCACCCTGTGCCGGTTGCTGGCCCAGCGGTTCGGATTTTGCGTGCTAAGCACTCGTGAACTCATGGCTCAAAGTGCGCCAGACCGAGTCGCACTCCAGGCCGCGGGTGCCTCACTAGATGAGTCCACCGGCGGCAGTTGGGTCTGGGGTGGACTCCTGCAAATGCAGAAACTGCGTCCTGATTCAGCACTGTTCGCGGTGGATGCGGTCAGAACCCTAGACCAAATCCGATGGGTCAGATCTGCCCTCGGGGAGTCTGTCGTTCACATCCATCTGACAGCAACTAGGGAAATCCTATCCAACAGGTACGAATGCAGGGACGACCGGTACAGCTATGACGAAGTTGCGAGCGACCAGACTGAGCAGGGAGTGAACTCCCTAGGGCTCGAGGCCGACCTCGCCATTGACACCACCAACCAGAGTCCATCGGAAGTGGTCGCACATCTTGCATCCTACCTGGGAATTGCTCCCTAACACGGCCGAGCTCACAGGGGGGGAACGCCTTCTTGTCCCGACCGGCGACCAAATCAGACCTCCGCCTTCCCTCCCCCGCGGCAAATGGAGAGCCCAGCTTGTCTCCGTGAGAAATTAGCTACGGCTTGATCGCCCGGTACCAAAGGCCTCCCAGTCATTTGGCGTGTCCTTTACTTTTTTCGCGTCCTGAAGTTACTTGCGGATTAGCAATCCGGTCAGAACATCACCGTGTAGGACAGGCAGGCCTGCGATCATACGCGCGCGTTTATGGCGTGCCCGGTGACTATGCTAGTCCCGCAAGCAGCACTTCGAGCAGAACGTATACCCATCAACAGTAACCGCCAATCGCTGCACCCTGTCGCCTAGCAAGGGCACAAACCTCTTACATAGGAGTGGGTCGCAACCCGTTGATAGGTGGCATTGACGATGCCGGCGGTAGTGCGTGTTCCACCACACTGGACAAAACAAGAACCTTTACGTTGAGGTTCGCCCTGGACCTCTAATCGCCTTAGATTGCCCGCGGGTTGGCTAAGGCTCACCACGAGAGGGCGAATCGTCTAACAGGCTGCTGAAAAATAGATTTATGGGATAGGATAGGACGATAGCGGTAGAGGGGGTGGGGGTTCCATGAGAGGCAGTGGCGACCCGCAAGAGGTGATGCTGGCAGTGGTGAATTTGGAGGAGCGGGTACCCAAGGACCATCCACTACGGACCATCAAGGCGGTGGCCGACGAGGCACTGAAACGCCTCTCACCCGAGCTCGACCGGATGTACTCCAAGGTGGGGCGGGCTTCGGTGCCACCGGAGCGACTGCTGAAGGCCTCCCTGCTCATCTCCCTCTACTCGGTGTGCAGCGAGAGGGCCCTCTGCGAGGAGCTGGAATATAATCTCCTCTTCCGCTGGTTTCTGGACATGAACCTGATGGAGTGTAGCTTCGACCCGACGGTGTTCACCAAGAACCGGAAGCGATTGCTGGAACACAGGACGGGACAGGCGCTGTTCGACGAGGTGGTGTGGGAGGCGGACCGCCGGGGACTGCTGTCGGACGAGCACTTCAGCGTGGACGGGACGCTGATAGAGGCGGTGGCCAGCATCAAGAGCTTCCGACGGGAGATGAGGGGGAGCCACCGCCCGGCGACGACCCCGGCAACCCGTGGGTGGACTTTCGTGGAGAGAGGTTGAAGAACGAGACCCACGAGAGCAGGACGGACCCTGAGGCGAGGTTGATGCGGAAGGGTAAGGGGAGGGAGGCCAGACTGTCGTACATGGGCGACGCCCTAATGGAGAACGGCAACGGACTGTTGATGGACTTCTTGGTGAGCAGGGCCACTGGTAGGGCGGAGCGTGAGGCGGTACCCATGATGCTGGACGACGCCCGGCAGCGGGGGTACCATCCCAGGACGCTGGGAGGGGACCAGGGATACGACAGGGAGTGTGTCAGGGCCATGCGCAATCGTGGAGTGACGCCTCACATGGCCCGGAGGACACACTCGGCTATAGACGGGCGCACCACCCGGCACGCTAACTACAGGGCGGGCCAGAAGGTCCGCAAGCGGGTGGAGGAGGGCTTCGGGTGGATGAAGACGGTGGGAGGGTTGCGGAGGACACGGGATAGAGGAGTTGAGCGGACGGGGCTGGCTGGGTACTTTGTGGCTGCGGCTTACAACCTCTTGAGGATGGCGAACCTAGCGTCGTATGAGAGGGCTCGGGCCGGTCGGACGGTATGATTTGCCTGGGTGCAGAGCGCCCCAAGAGTCTGACGAGCCCTCCTAGCCCCTGCTGATCATCCCTTGGGCCCATGGCCCGCGACCACAAACCACCTTTTCCGGCCCGCCAAAGGCGTCACCGCCCGTTCCCAACCAGCACTCCTAACCGGCAAAAACCATTCTTCCGCAGCCTGCTAGTGAGGGTGACCAAGATCAAGCTTACTGGTCACGCCCAAGCTCTTCCAGATGGGGCACGCAGGAGGTAAAGCAACCTTGAATCAAGATCTGTTTGGAGCAGCAGATGCACGTTAAGGAGTTACAAATACAGGGGTTTCGCGGATTTTCCGCCCTGCACGTCAGACCGCAGGGGCACGTCGTCGTTATGGGTGAGCCCGGCGCAGGGCGTTCCGATCTCATTGAAGCTCTTGCGCGTGTCCTTGACGCAGACACTAGCCGAACCAGAATCACTACTGAACTGGACTTTTGGAACCGGAACACCTCCGAACCAATCCAGATCGCGGTCACGCTCGGCGAACTAGGGGATGACCTTGAGCAGGACTTCTTCGACCACTTGGAGCTGTGGGACAGGAGTGAGGAAAGCCTTCTCGAAGAGACTAAGGACATAGATGACGTCGACAAAGATCAGTATGAGTGGGTCCTTCGGCTCGAATATAGGGCTCGGTGGTTAGTCGACGAAGAGCGGTGCGAGGAGTGGCTCTTCTATCCTAAGGAGTCAGACCCTGCTTCTGAGTCGTACCTGCACGTCAGACGTCGAGACATTGAGAAGTTAGGATTCAATCTTCTGCGGTGGAGCGGTGGACGGATTCTCGATCTCAACCCTCGCAGCGCGTTCCGGCAGGTGATTCGGACTGCCGAAGGCAATGACTTCGCGGCCTCTATAACAGCCTATGTGCAGGATGTCGGCGTGGCCGCAGGTCAATTCACGAGTTCGGCCCAGATCATGGAGGCGCTTGACGACGTGGTTGAGCCGCTCAGAGATCTGCTGGGTATCGCTGGAACAGATGTTGCCCAGCTTTTCCAGTTCGCCCCCGAAGGTGGATCGCCAAGTGGGCTTCTTCGCTCCCTTGGGCCATCAATGGATGTTGGTGATGGGTCCGGAAGCCTACCGGTGTGGAGGCGCGGGTCATCAACTGCCTCCCTTTTCCGCATAGCTGAAGCACTGGCCCTCTTATCTGGAACTAACCTGATTCTCGCCGTCGACGACTTCGGGGACGGCCTGGATGCAGCCTCGTCGGCTCACATGACGGCCATCATCCGAAGGTCGTCGGAGACACGAAGTAGGTTGCTCGGACAGGAGCGCAGTAAGCTGCGATACAAGGATCTGATTCCTGGCGCCCTAGCGATTCTGGAGGACAGCAGCCGTGTCAGGCAGCTTGTCGCCTCCCGATGGGGATTGGTGATCTGCGACGAAGCCCAGGACACCAGCACTGAACAATGGCATCTGCTGCGGATGCTCGCTTCCCGGAAAGTACTCCTGCTCGGCGATCCAAACCAAATGATCTACACCTTCATCAAGGGTGTTTCACCGGAGAGGTTCCGGGAGATGGAGGATTGGGCAGACAGGCAGATTCAACTTGACCCTCGGTCTCACCGGGACCCATCCGGAGCCATTCCAGCCCTCGCCGAAGCAGTTCGCCAGCGCCGGTTCGACGATGAGGCAGTCCTAGAAGCTCTTAGAACCAGTCGGTTAGAGATTCACTTCGACGTAGCTGATGACGAGCGCCAAAATTTGCTTAGCGCGGCGGTCACCGATGCCAGAAACCGCAAGTACCGCGATGTCGGCATCTTCGCCCACTCCAATGCCTCCGTGGCCGAGCTGGCCGAGGAGTTGAGTGAGGTCGGCATTGACCACGTTATTATTGGCATCCCGGAGGCTCATGCGGAGGCTTTGGGGTCCATGGCCGCACAATGTTTGTTTGCAATGGGGCTTGCGACCGATGAAGAAGTCCGCGAGTCATTCGGATTATTCCTGACTGCTACCACTAGGGGTCGTCAGGCTCCACCGTTGGCGCTGGCACTTATAGGGGAGTCGGATTTGCCCGGCCTTATTGAAGACGCGGTGTTGAACCTTGAGTGTGCTCTAACGGCAGCCGCAGATGGTACGTTGGAGGATGTGGCGACAGTCGCCATGCAATCTTGGGAGAAGCTCGGTATCAGGGCCGCTTACCGTCCGTGGCGCAGGGCGGCAGCCCACTTTCGACGACTCGTCTGGCCACTTCGGACCAGTGAAGTATCCGAAGAGTCCGTGCGGCGGTTGTCTGAGATTGCCGAGGGCAGCCGCGTTAGCGCTCTCATTGACTTGGATTATTCCGAGCGCGGCACGGTCAAGCTGATGAACTACCACCAGACCAAGGGTCGGGAGGCTGACACCGTTGTGCATGTGTTTGGGCCCGACGACTACTTCGGATCGGAGGTGGAGCCCTTTGAGAAGACTTCTCGGCTGCTCAACGTAGCGATCTCCCGCGCTCGCCACCGGGTGATCGTGGTACTGCCCCCGACCCCTCATCCTCTCGTGGAGCCGTTCACACTCCTTAGGCGGTACGCGCGTGACGACTAGATTGACGGCGAGAAGTAAGGCTATGAAACGATTCTGCCATCATTGCGGCTGGAGGCGAGGGACTAGGACGGAGGACCAGGCCGGGTTTCCCAATAAGGCGATTCAAAAGACGTGGACGAGCCGAAACGAGGAATTGTCATATCGACTAGAAGAGTATGGCTGAATAATGAAGACTCCAGGTGCTTCGAGGACAGACTTTCTCGGCTTGACTGGTTAAACGACAATTCACCCAAGGGGGAGTACTGGACCTTCCCCGGCGGCTTGCTTGCCAAGAGCCTATTCGAAGAAGCACGGTATTGCTTTGTTTACGCCCAGTTCATGGCGACAATTCTCCTGAGTCTAGCGTACATCGAACGGACTCTTGCGGCGTTATTCTACGGAGCGGGACGTAACGATCTTCAGCGTGCAAGCCTTTCGACCCTGCTGGGAGAAGCACATGCGGGAGGCCTGGTAGGAGATGCTGAATATCAGGATCTCGAAAGGATCCGCAAGAACCGGAATGCTTACGCTCATTTTCGCAGACCAGGACACAAGGGCAGTATGGAAGCTCGGGCGATTCTTGAAACCGCGGCACCCTACGATGTCGTCGAACAGGACGCGACCGCAGCCATCGCGGCGCTACTACAGTTGGTCACCAAAGGCACGGTCTAGCGTATGGCGGGGGCGAAGCGTCCCTTCTCAGTGTAGGGCTTACTCTGGCGTTTACTGCAGGGGAACATATAGCGAGGATCAGTGAATAAGGTTTCTGACAACCTTCCAGCCTTAGGCCGGATCACGCGAGGATCGTGGCAGTCGTCCACCAACGCCAGGGCATTCACTCCTCCTCGGCTTTCGCCGAGGAGGAGTGGGGTCATTCGACACTCCCCGAACTTCTGCTATCCGGCTTGCAGGGGTCGAGCCCGGCGGCCGGGTCCGCCGGCGCCCTCGCGCACGTCTTTGGCCGTCGCCTCGTCGACGCCCTTGGGCCAACGGCGCTTGAGGGGGTCGCTAACCGTGAAGGTGAATCTGCCCACGCCCTCGACGCCCATCTCAATGGTGTCGCCGTCCTGCATCGCGCCGAGGCCCTGGTGGTTGGTGCCCATGAAGAGCACGTCGCCGGGGCTGATCTCCTCGATAGCCGCCACGTACTCGATCGATTCGGCGATGGAGTGGGCGAGGTCGTCGGTGTTGTAGTTAACGCGCAGCTCGCCGTCGACGCTCAAGGTGACCTGCAACTTCTCCGGGTCCCCGATTTCGTCCTTGGTCACAATGCAGGGACCAAGGGGACAGAAGGTGGGGTGCGATTTGTGCTCCGCGACGGGCAGCGTGTTTGGCGCCCGGCCGCCGCCGGTTGCCGGCATTCGCGCCGAGACATCCACACCCGCCGTGTAGCCGAAGACGTAGTCCATGGCCTCCGACGCCGGGATGTCCTTGCCGCCCTTGCTGAAGACCAACACTAGCTCCGCCTCATGGTGAAAGATGTTGGCGTCTATATCGGGGAGGACCACGGCGCCGCCTGGGCCTAGAATGCTGTGGGTGTTCTTGGTGAAGCCCCACATTGGTGAAGGCTCCCGCGCACCGAACTCGCGGTAGTTGCCGCCCATACAGAGGACCTTGCTAGGGCGCGGCAGCGGCGATTGCAGTTGCGCGCCAGCGACTGGCGAGCCCTCGGCGGCGCGGGTCTCAAGTTGGGACTTCAGGTCGTCGTAGTTGGTGACTAAATGGACAATTGCGGTCTGGCCGCCGCCGGGGCAGAGGTCACCTATGTTTATAACGCCCGCATCGGTCAGAATGCCCGGCTGGTTGTCGTTGTACACCACGAATTTCATTGATTCCTCCTTGTTCCTTGTGATTTTCGATTGGCCATTGACGTAATTGTACCGTGAGGGGGCCGACCCACTTAGATGCGATGGTGCCGTTCATAGCAACGTCGATCCGGGGGCGTGAGGGCATCAAGTCGGCATCCCGGTCCGATGCGTGAACCAAGCGCGGCCAGGATAGTGGTGTTGGACCGAGTTGGGGGCTGGGTGTAGAATTCGCGGGTGGAGGCTCCTGCGCCGGCGTTCCGTCGCAGCCAAGCATCCAGCGCGCTCCATCGCCGGCCAGGTCCGCGTCGGATCGCGCTAGGGGTTCCCCAGAAGTCCAACGAAAGCCTCATGTTCAAAAACCTGGACGCAACGCCTCACCGCGTCCCACAGCCGGTTCCTATCCCGGGGATCCGTCAGAAAACGGAAGTCCGACTCAGGCGGCATCGTCGCATCGGCGAAGGCGCGGGTAATCTGGCCCTAGATGTAGGGCGTTGCAGAGGCAGTTAGCGGCGTCCAAGATGCCCGCCCTAGGCATGTTCTCCACTACGACTTCGGGGTTCCCCGGGATGTTTCACCCGGCAGCCGAGGAGAGACATCGCAGATGCGAAGCACGGCCCGTCTTGCCTCGGACTAGGGTATCTGCCGAAGGGCCAATAACCTGGGTAGGCCATGGAATGGAAAGAGCCCCAGCCCTTTTGCGAAGACCGGGGTCTTTATTTGCTGCCTAATTGTAGGGCAGCCGATTCGGTCTATTGCCGGTGTGGCACGAACTCATAGTTATTCAGCAGGGGTGACCCATGGGCTTGCAAAGTCCATTGGTCGATCTTGGGTCCCAAGGGAGCCAATGTGGCTTGGTTGTACAGCGAGAATACCATCGCGTTGTCGAACATCCACCTGGCTATATCGGCAAGGGCCGCCCACTGAGCGTCGTCTTCGAAGGCGTTCCTAGCCACGTCCATCAGATCGTTCAATGCAGGATGCTCCAATCCCACGTTGAGGCCGCTGGTAGGATCGAAGAAGAGGCTGTAAGAAGACAGGGGCGAGAGGTTGGGGTTGGCGCCCAACGGGAAAATGGCCTTGGCCGTCCGGTTCACTAATGCGGGCCTGTAGGCAGAAAAGGGCATGGTGAATCCATTCGTAGTGATGCCCACGTTCTCCCACATCGTCCCCACGGCCTCGAGAACAGGAATAACCCCAGGGAAAAACTCTTCGCTGTAGGCAAGCCCTATCTCGAAGCCATCGGGGTAGCCCGCCTCCGTGAACAGCTCTTGGGCCCTGACCGGGTCGAAATCTCGAGTGAGTTGGTCCAGGTCAAACTGCTGCATCCTGTAATCGTGACCTGTCCACCAAGGAATGAAAAATAGCTTGCCATCTCCGAAGGCTAGGTTGTTGATTAGCTTCTGGCGATCGATAGCCAGACTCATGCCCTGGCGCACCTTCCGGGCCTTCTCCCATTCTTCCGAATTCAGGTCCCGGTCACAGGACACGTAGGGAATCGTGCAGTCGTAAGCGTTCTCACCCAAGGGAACTCGAACATTACCCTCTGCGTCGGGCAGGTGGGCAGGATGGTCGGTGTAGTACTGTTGGCCCAGCAAGTTGAGGTACAAGTTGGCTCCGCCAGGCACGGTAAGGAACTTGAGCCCCGGTGGGTTCTCTCTCTTGAGGGTCTGGATGGAGTCAGTAGTGAACTGGCCAGTATCTATCCGTTCCACGAGGAAGTTAGCCACCCTAGTCTCTGTCTCCTGAATCTCCCACCAGATCATATCTTCGAACTCGGGCGTCTTGCGCCAGTGGTCCCTCACGGCTTCAACCGTCCTGGAGATTCCACCTTTGAAGTCGGTCTGTACCCAAGGACCGGTGCCCACCGATTCCTGGTCGGCCTCCTCACCCAGAGCGTCGAACTGGGCCTTGCTATGAAGAGACAACTGCGACCCATCTCTGGGAGACCGGCTGTGCCATGTGATCTCAAAGGTAGGCCCTGGTCGGGACAGTCGTACGGTGTAGCTGTTGACCTTGGTCAACTCACACCCGTCACAGGCCCAGACTCGCCTCATGAACCCCGAGGCTGAGTGAGGAGTGCCCTCTTTAACCACATCTTCGATGGAGAATAAAAAGTCGTCGGCAGTGAATTCTCCGTAGTCCCTATGCCATTGCACGCCTTGGCGCAGATTAAGGGTATAAACCGTGCCGGTGGAGTCCACGTTCCAGTCCTCCACCAAGCGGTTCAGTGCCTGCCCTTCAGAGGAGGTGGCGAACATGGCCTCGTGGGTAACTACGTTGTCGAACCGGAAGGACGACAACGGCTGATTGTGGAGCAAGTTAATATTGGCCCCCAAGTCCACGACACCTACGTTCAGAGTGCCGGAGGGTTCCACAGTCAGCGGCACTGTGGCGGTGGGGGTACGCGTGGCTGTCACCGCGGTAGTAGGTACGGCTGTCGGGGTCGTAGGTGTGTCCGTGGTAGTAGGTATACGTGTAGCTGTGGGCGTAAGTGTGACTGTGGTGGTAGGCGAGGCTGTGGCAGTAGGTGAAGGTATGACCGGTGGCGTAGAAGTCGCGGTAGGAGTGGTAGCCCCACCGCAGGCTACTATCACGCCTAGAATTACCAGGGACAACGCAATGATGAATTGCTTTATCGCGGGGGGAACACTCATAGGGAGCGCACCGGCTTCCGCGATTTCTACTCCTACATGGAGGCCGGGGGCGCCGACGACCTCTACCCCCTGCTGAGGCCCTTCGCCACAGGCAGCCTGAGGCATCTCCTGTCCGACGAGGGAGACGACCTCTTGCTCCAAGAGGCCCTGGTCACCGTCTTCGACCTGCGCCTCTTGGAGCCGGAGCTCCGGCCAGCGGCCGCCATGGTCTGCACCGAGACGGTGTGGGCCGTTGCTGCCCGTGACCCCCTTCCCAGGCTCTTGGTGGTGGACGAGGTATGGAGCATCATGCAGCACCCCGAAGGGGCTGCCTTCATGGTGAGCATGGCCAAGCGGGCCAGGAAGCACCGGCTGGGGCTCCAATTCATCACCCAAGACGTGCAGGACCTGCTTTCCGAGGACTCCTCCCGCACCATCACCGGCCACTCCGGCAGGGCGCTACTCCAGAACGCCGCCTTCAAGCTGCTGCTGCTGCAGGACGCGGCCGCCATCAGCACCGTGGGCGACGCCTTCGACCTGCCCCCGGAACTTCAGCGCTGGCTCCTCTCCTGCCCCCGTGGCGACGGCCTCTTGCTGGCGAGGGGGAATAGATTCCCAATCCGCATCGAGGCCACCCCTGAGGAGCAGGCCCTCATCGAGTGGAGCCCGGGCAGGCACGACTGACTGGCAGCAATACCCACGCCAGGCGTCATGAACGGAACCGGCGCACACCCATCGAGCGATTCAAACAAGTGAGGACCAACCGATGAACCAACGTAAAGGACGCCGACCAAGGGACACTTACCGCCGGGAATACAGACCCGGAGCAACCGCAGGGAGAGGAAGACCCATCTCCATGAAAATGAACCCGATGCACATCCTCTTTGGAGACCGGGACAAGAAACCTCCCGTGCTGCTGGCCGTGACGCCCCCCAGAACGGGAGAGCGTACCCTGCTGGGGGTGGAGAACCTGCTCCAGTCCATCGCCGTCCCCGAACCCTTCTCCTTGGAGCTGGCGGGCAGCGTCGACGGGGTCACCCTACTGGCCCGCTGTCACCAGAGGGAGGCGGTGCAGGGGCAGATCGCCGCCCACTACCCCCAGGCCCGTATTACCGAGGTCCCGCCCGATGACGACCCCCTGAGACTCAGGGAGGGCGAGCAGGCTTGGGGCATGTCCCTCACGGCCAGCGGCCCGGAGTTCGTCCCACTGCGCACCTTCCGCGACGACGACCTGCTGGACCCAGGCTCAGACCCCCTCATAGCCCTGCTGGGAGTCTTGGAGAACGGTGTGTACACACCCAGGGGGAAGGCCGAACCCGAACTATCCCTATCTGAGGTGGCCGGGATGGCCCATCAGGTCGGCGGAAGGCTCCTTGAAATGGAGTATGGCCTGGACGAAAGCTCATTCTACTATCCCCCAGGGCTTACCTATAGCTCCGGCACCTACGTGGTAGTAGTGGAGGTAGACTCCGAAACGGGAGACGTAGAGCTGAATAAGTTTTTCTGCGTGGACGATCAGGGAGTAGTAGTTAATCCCACAATAGTAGATGGTCAGGTCCATAGGGGCGCCGCCCAAGGGATTGGCCAAGCGCTGTGTGAGGAAATTATCTACGACGGCGGAGGGGCCCAAATGCTGAACGGGTCTCTAATGGACTATGGCTTGCCTACTGCTGAGATGGTTCCCCCATTCGTCACCTCCCGGCTGGAGACCCCTTCTCCAATGAACCCACTGGGTGTAAAAGGGATGGGAGAAGGCCCCACCGTAGGGACGCCTCCGGCCATCGTAAACGCAGTAATCGACGCTCTGGAGCCCTTTGGCGTGTGTCACATTAAGATGCCTCTAACGCCAGAGCGAGTCCTGCGGGCGATCAATGAGGGGCGGGCCGTTCAGAGTGCCGGATAGGGCACCACTGCAACCCACTCATATCCCTTGGCACGACAAAAAGTCTAAATAAGGGGCAGGAGTGGGTTGCCCTTCCTCATTACCTTGTTACTTTCGGTGCCGCACATACTCCCAATTGCTGAGCCAGTCCAGGTAGCTTCCCAAAGGCGTCCATGTATCGATGTTGGGCCCTACCGGCCAGACAATGTCCTCTGCGATCACGGGGATAGCCATCGCCTCATCAAACATCCATTTGTTCATCTCCGCCATCTTGGCCCACCGTGCCTCTGGATCTATCAGGCTCGCTGCCTCGGTAGCTAAGGCTTGGAAAAACGGATGCTCCCAGCCAAAGTTGAAGGAGCCCAATGAAGAGTAGTAGAGGCCGGTCTGTAACAGGGGCTCTGGCGCAGGAGTTGGGCCGGTGAACCCAGCTACTCCTTTGGCCGTCCGATTCACCAGGGTCGGCCTGTGAGAGAAGTAGGGTTTTATACCTGTATCGCATCGAATATCCACATCCAGCCACATTGTGCATATTGTCTGCGACAACTCGCTAGCTCCCGCCGGGAAGCCCGGATATATAATCATGTCAACTTCGAACCCGTCAGGATGACCTGCTTCCGCAAGCAGTTGTCGGGCCCGTGCAGGGTCGAAGTCATATTTTAGCTCGTCCAGGCCAAACTGCGCGGCCCTGGCATCATAGCCACCCCAGTTTAACAGGTAGTCCGGGCGGCCGCTGCCGTAAGCCAGATTGTTCACTATCGACTGGCGGTCGATACTCAAATTCATGGCTAGTCGAACATTACGGGCCTTTGCCCAATCTGCGGAGTTGGTATTCCGATCACACGATACCCAGGGCAAAGAGCAGTCGTAAGCATTATCCCCCAGAGGGACCCTCGCTGGGTCGCCGCTGGCAGAAGGCTGGTGGGCAGGATCATCGGTGTTGTACTGTCCTCCGTACAAGTTTACCCACTTCGCAATTCTGCCTGGAAAGGTCATGAACTTGATGTCCGGGTCATTCACACTTTTGATTTCCTGTATGGACGTCAGGGTGAACTGCCCGGTGTCGATGAGTCCCGTGAGGAAGTTGGCCACTCGGGTCGACTCCTCGGATATGTCCCACCACATAAGCTCGTCGAACTCCGGGGTCTTTCGCCAATGGTCTGTAACGGCTTTGTGTCTCCTGAATTGGCCCGATTTCAGCTCAACCAGCTCCCATGGACCGGTTCCCACAGACTCATGTAACGCCTGTTCCTCACCTACTGCATCGAAATGCTTCTTGCTGTGGAAGGCCAGCCCATTGGGAGCATTTCCCAGATAAGTGACCTCTGCACTGGGAGAGGGACGATTTAGTCGTACCGTGAGATTGTCAACCTTGGTAAGATTGCATCCGTCACAGCTAAAAAGTCGTCTGACTGTGCCTGCCCATCCGTGGCTGGAACCCGGAGCGCCGGCGCTCTCGATGGAGAAGATGAAATCGTCTGCGTCAAACATCCCCCAGTTGCCGTTTCCCTGTTGCCACCTGGCGCCGTCGTGGAGGTTGAAAGTGTACTCAAGGCCGGAACTGTCTATACCCCAGGTTTCAACTAGAAGCGGTAGGATCTCGCCCTCGAGATTTATGGCGAACATAGGCTCGTGAGTCAGCATCGAGTCTAGCTTTCCTTGTAAGTAGCTCTGTAATTTCAGTACAAAGCCCGACGGTATCGAGCCAGCTATGCCTACGCTGAGCCTGCCTTGGGGCTCCACCATGGAAGTCGGCGGAGATGTGGAGGTCGGGATAGCTGCCGGTGTAGCGGCTGCGGCTCTAGCCGCAGCTATAGCAGCTTGCACGTCTGCTGCGCTGAGTCCAGGTTCAGGTGCCGGGGTGGCGGCAGCCGCCAGGGCGGCCTGTAATGCGGATTGTACGTCTTGCGCAGTGAGACCCGGTTCTGCCGCAGCTGTCGGCGAGGGGCTGGCATCGTCTCCGCAGCCCAGAATTGCGGCCAGCGATATCAGGGCGATCCCGCTAATCAGCCATCTAAATGCCCTTAACAAATCGTTCCTCCTGTTCCGCATTCTTAAACAGCCGTTGAATTCCTGTGCTCGCCTTAGCTTGTACCGGGACCTCGTAGAGCCTCCCTCCAGTCCCGTAAAGGCAGATTTTCCCTATCATAGGTCCACTTCTTGAGAGGTCTGCCTTCGGCGAGAGCCTGAAGTTCCCGCTCCCAGAGCTTCCGAACCAGAATAACTCCCACATCTGTCTGGCCCAACAGCTCGTTCTCGCAGTCAGGGATGACACCCTGGCCCACTTGCGCAAGGTCATCTTGGAGGTTGACTAGATCAACTAGGGACAGGTCGAAGTCCTCGGCCTTGGCCTCACCCCTTAGAATCGCCTGACTCAGCTCCGATCCATAGGTATCCTGCTTGGTGGGGCTATCTGAATTATTTCCGTTCTTGTCTGCCAACATATACAGCCCATCCAGCCGAAACTGAAGGTGCCTTTCATCGTCGATAGGCACCTTTATTACCAGTAATTCGTTATAGTCGGCGATGTCCCTCTCGGTGGAGGCTGTCAGGGTATGGAGGATGCTAGGCATCCCCCACTGCGAGATGTCCTGCTTGCCGTTCCGCCAGGTAAGGACCATGGTGATGCCCCACTGGCTTTCCTCAGCGTTGATCAACGGATTTTCTATAAGTCCGTCCAATCCGTGGGTATACTGATGAACAAAACCAACGTGGCAGTAGTCCAGGCTGTTTTCCAGATTGTTCCAAATATTGCACTCTCGAGTTATGAGATTCCACTTGAGAATCCCTTCGAAATCCTCAAACTCTGAATATCGGGGGAGGGACGGTGGATCACCCTCCCCAAAGAATACAAAGATAAATCCCAGGTATTCCCTTGTTGGGTAGCTAGCTATCTTTACATTATCGGCCCAAGGGTTAGCTTCGGCGGGCTGGTCTACGCACTGACCCGACCCTTCGTACTTCCAGCCATGGTAGATGCAGCGGATACAGTCTTCCTCTACCCAACCCACTGAAAGCTGTGTCCGTCGATGGGCGCAGCGAAATGCCACTACGTGAGGCGTACCACTTTCACCCCGGTAGAGGGTGAACTCCTCGCTCATGATCCGAATGGGCTTTGCGGTGCCAGGCAGGAGGTCTTCTGAAAGGTACACTGGCAGCCAGAACATCCTCATGAAGCGGCCTGCCAGGGTGCCGGGTCCAGTGTGGAAGCGATCTGTGTAGGTGTAAACCGGTTCGGAGGAAATCTGGCTACTTCTTCCACTGGCTGAGAACATGGCTTCCTTGAAACCCACTACTGCAGCCTCCAATCGCGTAGGGGTAGTAGTTCTGGGTCGTAGCTCCACTGCTTTAACGGCTGCCCCTCGGCCAGCGCCTGAAGCTCTCGGTGCCATAACCTCCTAACCAAGATAACGCCTGCGTCGGTCTGCCCCAGCAGTTCATCCTGGTCCGGGATCACACCCTGGCCAACCTGAGCGAGGTCGTCGTCAAGGTTGATCCTGTCCATAATGGACAAGTCGAAGTCATCCGCTTGGGCTTTGCCACCGCGGACCGCGGCTCCTAGGTCAGGTCCATAAACATGACGCTTGGCAGGTTGTTCCTGGAACTGTCGAGGCGCGCCTGGTGCCATGTGCAGCCCGATCACCAGGAACTGAATATGGCTTTCGTCGTCAATTGGCACCTTCAAAATGACTAGGTCATTATAGCTAACGATGTGAGGCTCACTGGGAGCGGCGATAACCCGCAGGATATTGGGCATTCCCCATTGCGTAATGTCCTGCTTGCCGCTGGGCCAAGTCGCAGTGTTTGTGATGCCCCACTGGCTCTCTTCAACTGTGAGGACCGGATTATCTATTACCCCATTCCAAGAACCCTGTGCCTCCCGGTGCACAAACCCAATGTGGGTGTGGTCCAGGGAGTTTTCCAGGTTGTTCCATAGATTACACTCTCGTATGAGGTAGCTCCACTTGAAGATTCCTTCGAAGTTATCGAACTCTGGGTAGCGGGGGAATGGAGGCGGCTCACCTTCACCAAAGTAGACGAAGATGATCCCCAGGTAGTCCTGAGTTGGGTAGCTAGCTATCTTCACTTTATCGGCCCAAGAGTTGGGCTCAGCGGGCTGGTCTACGCACTGGCCTGAGCCGTCGTACTTCCAGCCATGGTAAATGCAGCGGATGCAGTCTTCCTCTACCCCGCCCACCGATAGCTGGGTCCGGCGGTGGGCGCAGCGAAACGCCACCACGTGAGGTGTACCACTTTCACCTCGGTAGAGAGTGAAGTCCTCGCTCATGATGCGGATAGGTCTGGCCTTCCCTGGTGGGAGGTCCTCTGAGACGCAGACGGGCTGCCAGAACATCCGCATGAAACGGCCTGCCAGGGTGCCGGGCCCGGTGTGGAAGCGATCTGTGTGCGTGTATTCAGAGTCGGTGGCTAGCTCGCTACTTATTCTACTGGCCGAGGCCAATATCTCCTCCTTTTCACCTTTCCCTGGTAGTTGGAAGACTGGGGCCTGGCTACGGAGTAACCCTCCAGTCCTGTACTGGTAATAGCTCGTGATTGTAGGACCACTCTTTAAGCGGTTCGCCCTCGGCGATTGCTTGCATCTCCCGCTGCCAGAGCCTCCGCACCAGAATGACGCCTTCGTCCGACTGGCCCATCAGCTCCTCATCGTCATAATTCGGGATCACACCCTGTCCCACCTGGGCAAGGTCATCTTGAAGGTTGAGCTTATCGATTACGGACAAGTCGAAGTCCTCAATTTCCGCCTTGCCCCGTCGAATCGCATCGCCCAGCTCCGGCCCGTAGGCATCACGATAGGCAGGGCGATCCGGTAGTCTAAGAGGCTTGCCGGGCGAGATGGGCAGACCGATCACTGCAAACTGAAGGTGCCTTTCATCGTCAACCGGTACCTTCATAATGAGCAATTCATTATATTTAACGACGTCTGGGTCGGTGGAAGCTGCTATGACATGGAGGATGTTGGGCATCCCCCATTGGGTAATGTCTTGATTTCCGTCTGACCAGTTCACCGTTGTGGTGATGCCCCACTGGCTCTCTATAGAGCTAATGGCCGGGCTCTCAGCTACGCCATTCCAGGCCCCCTCGATGCCGCGGTGCACAAACCCGATGTGAGTATGGTCCAGCGAATTCTCCAGATTGTTCCATAGATTACACTCCCGAGTGATAAAGCTCCACTTGAAGATCCCTTCGAAGTTATCGAACTCTGGGTAGCGGGGGAATGGAGGCGGCTCACCTTCGCCAAAATAGACGAAGATGACTCCCAAGTAGTCCCTGGCTGGGTAGCTAGCTATCTTGACTTTCTCAGCCCACGAGTTGGGCTCGGCGGGTTGGTCTACGCACTGACCTGACCCATCGTACTTCCAGCCATGGTATATGCAGCGGATGCAGTCTTCCTCTACCCAGCCCACTGAAAGTTGTGTCCGTCGATGAGCGCAGCGAAATGCCACTACGTGAGGGGTGCCACCTTCACCCCGGTAAAGGGTGAATTCCTCGCTCATGATACGGATTGGTCTGGCCTGCCCTGCGGGGAGGTCTTCTGAGATGTACACGGGGTGCCAGAACCTCCGCAAAAACCGACCCGCCAGAGTGCCGGGGCCAGTATGGAAGCGATCTGTATGCGTGTAGTCGGCTTTGGTGGAAATTTGGCCTCTTGTTCCACTGGTCGAAACCATAGACTCCTCCATTGCCCTAGAAGAATATGCCATAGAATCCCATGGACTATGGAACTTGTCAACAAAATCCACTTATGGGGCATCCTATAAGGGCTCGTTTAGAAATCCAATACCCGATTAACAATGCCAAATAACACGATAGTGTCCTGAATTCGTGATCTTTCCGAATGTCTATTCTGGAGAATGAGGACCTGGTTTTTGTGCCGATAAGAGGAGGCATACTAACGGGGATTTTGTCATACCCCCATTAGCAGGCTGCGGAAGAATGGGTTTAGTCGGTTTCGACGTAGTTGGTTGAGTGGGCAATGACGGCGTTTTCGCGAGATTGAAGATGGCCTTGGAGCCCCGGCGGACGATTCAGGAGCTGGCCTGCGGGGGCTCCGAGGCCCCGTCAGGCCATTTGGGGCGGGCTACGCCACGGGCGGGTCACACCGACTGAACGGCCCGGGCCTCCTGTGGCGACAGCAGGTTGGCCATCCGCACCAGGTTGTAAGCCGTGGCCACGAAGTATCCTGCCAGCCCGGTGCGCTCCACTCCCCGATACCGGGTCCGCCGAAATCCTCCCACAGTCTTCATCCACCCGAATGTCTCCTCTACCTGCTTGCGAATTTTCTGGCTCATCCTGTAGCCCCGATGCCGTGTAGTGCGACCCTCTATCGCAGAGCGTGTGCGCTGAGCCACATGAGGCGTCACACCACGATTGCGCATAGACCTGACACACTCCCGCGTGTCGTAGCCCTCAGCTCCCCTAGGGTGTTGGGATGAAAGCCCCGCTGCCGGGCATCGTCCAGCATCACAGGCACAGCGTAACGCTCGGCCGTGCCCGTCGCCCTGCTCACCACGAAATCCGTCAGCAGCCCATTGCCTTTCTCCATGAGGGCGTGGCCCATGAATGCCAGCCTAGCCTCCCTCCCCTTGCCCTTGCGCATCAAACGCGCCTCCGGGTCCGTTCTGCTCCCATGGGTCTCGTTCCTCAACCTCTCCCCACGAAAGTCCACCGACGGGTTGCCCGAGTCATCATCGGGTGGTCCCTCCTGGTCTTCACGTCGTCGGAAGCTCTTGATGCTGGCCTGAGCCTCTATCAGGGTCCCGTCCACGCTGAAGCGCTCGTCCGACAACAGCCCGCGGCGTGCCGCCTCCCACACTACCTCGTCGAACAGGGCCTGTGCTGTCCTGTGCTCCAACAGACGCTGCCGGTTCTTGGTGAACACCGTCGGGTCGAAGCTGCGCTCCATTCATGTCCAGGAACCAGCGAAACAGGAGATTGTATTCCAGCTCCTCGCGGAAAGGCCCGCTCGCTGCGTATCGAATGGAGAGAGATGAGCAGCGACGCCTTCAGCAGCCGTTTCCGGTGGCACCGACGCCCGGCCCACCTCCGAGTACATCCGGTCGAACTCCCTCGACAGACGCTCTAGGGTTTCGTCCGCCACTGGTTTGATGGTCCTAAGGGGGTGGTCCTTTGTGACACGTTCCTCCAGGTCCACCAATGCCAGCATCGTTACCTGCGGATCGCGTCTCCCTCTCATCGAACGACCACCTCCACTACGGTGTGGTCGTATCCTATCTCACAATATCGTTTTTCCGCAGCCTGTTAGTGGCTTACATTGGTCGAGAGGCAAGCACCTCAGCTGGGGTGATTGGCGTCAACTATTATTGCCGGTGGGCGTCGATTAGTTTTGCCGGTTCAGCTCCTCCTGTTGACTGCGTTGTTGGGCCACGCCGGTGCGGTAGCTGGGCACATCGAATTCCAGGATGACCGAGTGGTGGACGACCCGGTCGATGGCCGCGGCGGTGGCCATGGGATTGGCGAAGATGCGCTCCCACTCTGAGAAGACCAGGTTGGAGGTGATGCCCAATGACCGGCGCTCGTAGCGTTCGGCGATGAGGGTGAAGAGCACCTCGGATTCCTCGGTGCCTTGGGGCAGGTAGCCCAGGTCATCCAGGAGCAGGAAGTCGAAGGTGTCCAGCTTGCGTAGTTGACGCGGCAGGGCCAAGTCGCGCTTGGCTGCCAGCAGGTCCTGCACCAGCCGGTAGGCCGGGGCGAAGATGACGGAGCGGCCTGACTCCACCAAGCGGTGACCGATGGCGCACAGGGCATGGGTCTTGCCGGCGCCGGGCAGTCCGAAGGCTAGGACGTTTACGCCGCGTTCGACGAAGTCCCCTTGGGCCAGTTGGTCCATCTGTTGCCGCAGCAGCATGGGCATCCGGTCGTGCTCGAAGGTTTCCCAAGTCTTGCCGGACGGCAGCCGGGATTCCTTGCGCAGCCGGTTGATGCGCCGCCGGTTCCGGTCCTCGGCCTCCCGCTCCAGCACCTCAAGGAAGACGGGCAGAGCGCCGCCGTGGTCGGCGGCGGTGAAGCGGGACACCGATTGCGCCTCCATGGTGGGCAGCCTGAATTGGCGGCACAGTTCCCCGATGTGCTCCTGCATGATGCCGGTGTCCATCATCGTACCCCCGCCAGCAGCCTGCTGCTTGTCAGCAGGCTGTCGTAGACCTTCAGGTCCGGCGCTCCGGCCAGAGTCAGCATGGGCACTCCTGGGGGAGCCGGATTCGCCAACTCCCGCACCGCGCCGTAGTCGAAGGGCACGCCGGCTTCCAGCAGCAACGCCAAGGCGCTGTCCACCGTGGATTCCATTGTTGTCGCCGCGAGGTGCAGGATGCGCACGTACTCCAGTCGGCCCTTTCGCCCCGCCGCTCCCGCAACGTGTCGTAGGCCAGGCGGAAGGTCATGGTGGGAAACATCTGCTCCCGGAACCGGTAGCGGGCGAAGGCCCCCGGCTTCCGCACGAGAGAGCCGATGATGTGGCGGTAATCGACGCGGGCTTCCCGCTCTCCGCGCACCCGCTCCATGCGCTCCACCAAGGTGTCCTTGTAGTACACCTCCACCCAATCGGCGTACAGCCGGACCGCCACCTCCTTCCCGATGAGCCGGGAGGGCACGGTGTAGGTCCGCCCGGCTGCCTGGATAGTGCTCCACTTGCGCACCTTTGCTCGGTAGTTGACGTATTCCGGCACGGGAGCTGGAGGCAGGGGCCGCAGATGAGGGTGTTCCTGCTCCAGCTTTCCCTGCACCAAGCGATTGCGCTTGGCCACCACCTGACGCACGAAGCCGGCGTAGGTCCCCGTGGAGTTGAAATCCCGGCTGCCCCGCAGCATCAATGCCTGGTCCAGGGCGTCCTTGAGCCGGTCGTGGGCGTGCTCGGCCACGCCGTTTTCGTGGCCGGCTCCGGGATTGGTGCGCGTGGAGCGCAGCCCGTAGTGGTCCAGGAGCGCGGCATAGGACTCGTTCAAAGCCCGACCGCGGCTGCGCCGTATCTCGTGGGTGAGGGCCGCCGCGTTGTCCGAGCGCACCACCTCGGGCGCGCCGCCCAGGGCCCAAAGTGCCCCCCGCAGTCCCTGCTTCAGGGCAAGGAAGGTCTCTCCGGAAGCCGTCTGCGCATAGCGCCAACCCGAATAGCAGAGCACGAAGTGGAACAGCAGATGCCGGTAGGGCCGCCCGCCGATGGTCACTCCCAGCGCGTTGCAGTGGATGAAGTCCACCTGGGCCTCCCGGTCTGGGCCTTGCAGCGCGCGGCAGTCCTGGAGGCGGCGCTGCAGCGTCCGCAGCTGGGACCCGCTGAACCGGCCGGGATGACGCTCCTCCAGCCACTCGATAATGGTCGTTGCTTTCAGCCCCCCCGGCCGCCTCGCCCCGAAGCAGCGGCTCGATCTCCCCTTCCCACACCCTGTCAAAGGGGTCCGGCCGAGTGCGCCACCAGTGCTCCGTCTTCCTCTTCGATGGCAAGGGGCCACTCTGCCAGTGGCGCGCCGAGCGCACGCTCATCCCGGCCATGGCCCCAGCGGTTTCCTGATTCTTTCCTTCCATTCGCCTTTGCCTCAGTAGCGCGATTTGCTGATCTGTAATCAATCCGGTACCTCCTGTACCGAATGATTAGCTGCTATGACCGGCAAATATAGTCGTCGCCACCGGCAAAACTAATTGTCGTTGATCATGGGGGTTACAAAACCCGGGTCTGGTGTTGTCGTTGATTGTTGTAGTACCGGAAGTAAGCCTTCAGTTCACGCTTGGGATCCCCCCGCGCTGTCGTAGGCTTTCAGGTACTCTTCCTCGTACGTCACCGTGCGCCACACCGGCTCCACGAAGATGTTGTCGGCGTACCCCCCCCGTCCATGCTGATCTTCACCCCTTGGTCTTGCAGGACCTGAGTGAGCTGAGGTGGACCCGGTTAGTTGGACAGAATTAAGGCGGAGTTAAGTGAGGGTCCCGCCGCTCCCGCATAACATACAACGTCTGCTTCCGGCGACCACCTCCCAACTGTTGACTCTTCATTTTGGGGCACCTGGCCCTCAGGGAACACTGTCCTCCGGCGTCCTATATCCCAAGGCCTGATGGGGCCTCTGGTCATTGTAGAACCGGAAGTAAGCTCCCAGTTCTCTCCGGGCCTCCCCCGCGCTGGCGCAGGCTTTTCAGGTACACCTCCTCATACTTCACCGTGTGCCACAGCCGCTCGACGAAGATGTTGTCCACGTACCTCCCCTTCCCGTCCATGCTGATCTTCACACCGCGGTCCTGAAGGACCTAGGTGAACTCCTGACTGGTGAACTGGCTCCCCTGGTCAGTGTTGAACACCTCCGGCCTTTCCCGGTCCAGCGCCTCCATCAGAGCCTCGGCGCAAAAGCCTGCCTCAAGAGTGTTGGACAGGCGCCAGGCCAGGACATACCGGCTGTGCCAGTCCATGACGGCCACAAGGTAGAGGAATCCCCGCTCCATGGGCAGGTAAGTGATGTCGGCGGCCCAAACCTGGTTGGGTCTGGTGATTTCGGCCTTCCCCAACAGATAGGGATAGACTCGCACTCCCGGCGCCGGTTGGCTGGTGTGGGGCCGCCGGTAGATGGCCCGCAGCCCCAGACCCGCATCAGCCGCTGCACCCGCTTCCGGCTCACCTGCTTGCCCTGCCGCTCCAGCCAGACCTTTATCCGCCGGGACCCGTAGAAGGGGGTCTCCAGGTACTGCCGGTCTATCTCCCCCATCAGCGACAGGCCCTCCGGCGAAGTTCCCTTGCCACGGTAGTAGACACCGGAACGGCTTAAACCCAGCAGAGTGCATTGCCGCACTATCGACAGGGACGGATGCCCCCGGTTCACCATCTCCCGCCGCCGGGCCGGGTTCATGGACCGGACCTCTCCGCCAAGAAATCCCGCTGCACCTTAAGTTGCCCGATCTCCTGGTACAAGCGGGCGGTCAGAGCGGCGTCGTTCTTGGCCTTCCGGTCCTGACTGTTGCCGAAGACCCTGGCGGCTCCTTCGGTCAGGGCTTTCTTCCAAGCTTGAATCTAACCCTGGTGAACTTCGTACCGGGCGGCCAGCTAGGCCACCGCCTCCAACGCCACCTTGGCCTTGAACGCCTGGCTGTGCTTCCTCCGTCCGTTCAACATCTCCCACTCCTTGCAAACAGCTGCCGCTGTCGTCAGTTTAGGAGCGGAACTCTCACTTATCCATCTGTCCTGTTTTCTGGGTCCACCTCAAAGAGTTGCAGTCCTTCTCACCGTGTTGTGCTCAGTAGAGTCCCGGGGAGTCACTAGGAGATGAGAGAGCGGGAAGGCTTTGGTTTTGAAAAGGGACCGCCCACGAGCATCGCAGTTTTTGGTGTCTATTGGGTATTGAGTAACTTGGCCCAGGAGGTGGCGAGGGGTATGAGAGAGGCCGCCTCCCGTGGCTTCTGGATGACCACATACTCTCCCTACGGCTATTGCAAAGTGATGGTGCAGGATGGGGCCAAGAAGCGACCCAAGCTGGAGCCGGAGCCCGCCACCGCCGCCGTGGTGGAGCGCATGTTCCAGATGGCGGATGCCGGCAAGAGCATCCTCGACATCGCCAAGGCCCTCAACGGCGAGGGCATTGCCAGCTCCAAGGCGAAGCTCTGGTCCAAGACCGTGGTCCATCGCATACTCACCAACGAGACCTACACGGGGACATCGGTGTGGGGCCTGCAGGCCAAGGACAAGGTTCCTCCGGTGAGGGTGGAGAACGCCTTCCCCGCCATCGTGTCCAAGGGCCAGTTCCGCAGGGTGGCCAAGCTGCTGCGTTCTCGTGCCCCGTCCCAGTCCCACCCCCGCCGGGTGTCCAGCTCCTACCTGCTGAGCGGCCTGGTGAAGTGCAGGGGGTGTCGCAGGGCATTGTCCGGCCAGGAGTCCAAGAGCGGGCAGTTCTCCTACTACGTGTGCCAGTCGTTGATCAAGCGTGGCAGCGGGGCCTGTGAAGCCCCTAGGTTGAACGCCAAACGCTTTGAGGCGCTGATAGTGAGCCAACTCCGGGAGTACATCCTCACCGAGAAGAACATCCATGACCTGGTTGGGTTGGTGGACGAGGAAATGGATGGTGTAGGCAGGGAGCGTCGCCTGAAGCTGGAGGCACTTGAAGGGGAGCTTGCCGAGGTGAAGAGATGGCTGGACCGTCTCTATAGGGCCATCGAGATCACGGACTTGGACCTCTCCGACATCACGCCGCGCATCAAGGAGCACAGGGAGCGTCAGGCAAAGCTGGAAATAGCGGCTGAGGAAGCCCGGCTACAACTGGCCGAACGCAGGGTGACCTTGGACGACGTGGACACCATCACTGAATACGCCAAGGGGATGAGCGAGTTCCTGAAGAGCAGCGAGCTCACCGAGTCGCGGGCGTTCATCAGTTCCTTTGTTAAGGAGATAGTGGTGAGTCCCGGCAAGGCTGCCATCCGCTACACCATTCCCATGCCGGACGACAGTCGGATACCAGGCCTGGATGCCGATGAGCTGGTTCTGCGTGGGCCGGTACTGTCAACGGTAAGCCTTGGTGGTCCACAAACAAGGGTAGCTGGTAGAGCCTAAGCGTTGCCCGATGCTCGTCTAGCTCCCTGTCGAATACCGCGTAGAATGCAATCCGCTCAGCATTGATGTATGGTCTAATGCCCTCCCTCAGGAAAACCCAACAGCAATGGGGGCCAGAATGAGGCCAAGGGCCACAGGTTCTGTCTTGAAGCACGGATCAATGTGGGCCACGCGTCTTCTGGCCATACCCATAGTACTGGTGGCGTTGGTGGTAGTTGGAGTTGGGGACCACCCACTTCCGCGGCCTCAGGTTTGGCCTGCCCCAAAGATTGCTCCGCCTCCCTCTGAGATGACACAACAGGAACTGGACGCTCTGCTGGAGCATGCAGTCATCATACGACCAAGACCTCTTGTGGTGGCCGGAAGGCATATCGATCTGCCCAGCGATGCACTGGTCGATGGGCTTGTGGGGAGGGGCCAGCCTAATCAAGTGGTCCTCGATGAACTCGCTCGTATCACCCGTGAGCGAGGGCTCGCCGGCACCGCCCTCGCCGAGCGTTACGCGATCAAGCAGTTTCCATCGACATATATGGTCGTTCGTGATGGTGAAGTTGCGATGGTCTCGAAGACGACCGGAGAGTTCCAAATCGGGGAAGGGCACGAAGACACATTTCAGTTCCTGATTGATCAACTGGGACAAGATAATATGCGCCTGATCTATGAAGAGGTCTATGAGATGCGCTGGGGGCCCTTTCGCGAGGACTACGAAAGGAGAGGGGAATAGTGATGGGATGCGTGAGGGTACGCTCACCCGAATGCTTCCACGGCATTCGGTGTGGGGTATTGAAGCGCTTGACGTCCCGGAAAGTGATTCCGGGTCGAGCAGCGGCGTCGACTCTAAAGCGGGTGCCCGCTGATGCTCGTTGGCCGCCTCATGGGGGCGGCCTCAATTTCAAGGACTTTAGAGACGCCCTTCTCTGTTTGGACTCGTGGGCTTTTCTCCGTAGACCGCCACCTAGTCCCCACTGACCAAATCCTCCCCCACCTCGCTCGCATACACCTTGGATGGGGTGAACACCGCGGTACGCACCATGCTTGACCCCTCGTCGAGCCCACAGTGCACCTTGTAGCCGAAGTGGGACTGTCTGCCAAGTATATGAGCGAGTTCCTCAAGACCGGGCCGGACGGCTTGGGACGGGGTGTTGTCTTGAGGGGTGGGTCCCCCGACTTCTCTTTTGCCCTAGAGGATTAACATCTCGGGTTCAGGGTTGCGCCCGTCGCACGTTTAGTATCACGGACTAATCAGAGCACTCCCTAGTATTCTACGCTCCAGCAGGGAGTCAGCTTCTCCACCGTGTCGGACCAATTCGGCGGCAGGTCCTTTGCTGCTTTCCTCCTCACGGGCACAGTGTTGCGAGTATGACTGTCCAGCACCCTGCGCTCGCCAAGTGGTTCTTGCAACTGGCAGATGACGGCATCTTGACAAGCTAGCCCGCTCTCCTTGGTGCTGGTGGTCACCTTGACCTGCACTTCGTCTGCCGTCTCCCGCAGGAGTTCCAATTGGGGCTGTTGATGGCACGACTGGACCACGAACATGACCACGTCCGTTGTCATCAGGTATCCTTCGGACACTTCAACGCCCGCTCGACCGCACGACAAGGCCCCGAACCCGACCAGTACCACAGCCAAGGCACAGACAAATATCCTCATCATGGCCTAACCCTCAACGGGCGCAGCTATTCCGCGCATCTAGTGTACCGCAGGCCTGCTACTTTCCATCCTCGAGACCCTCATACACGTAGTGACCACGTAACTACTTCACCGCCTCAGACCGTCGACCCGAGTAGCGTGGTCACCGTGCTCTCTCGCGCCCGTTGGTGACGTAGCTGGCCGGATGACTTCATAGAGGTCTCCTCGCCCAGTCAGTTGAAGTGTAGGTGCTGGATTAGCGGCGGTAGGTTGTGGTTCCCATTACATGCCGACAGGAAAGAAATGGCTGTTAGGCAAGGGGCCACATGGGGTTACGGAGACCTCCCAAGCATCTTTATTTTCCAGGGTCCGCAGACTGCTTCCAAAGGCCTCACCAGTTCTGGCGTCCAAATGTACACCCATGTAAACCCACTCTGGCTCCACATACTCCGGCCCACCTAGACCAGCACCACCAGGCATGGTCGACCTGAGGGCATCCATCTCCCCAAGAGTCATGAACTCGGCACCGCACAGGATTGGATCACCCAGTAGCCCCATCCACTTGGCCGACTCAAGCCCCATTCGATACGCCTCGTCCCCGGATATGAACTCCTCGGGAATGCCGTCAGAGCAGGACAGGCCCATCGCAGCAAGCAGTAGGGTTAACCATGGCCATTCTCATAACGGCTACCATCCCCCATATACCCACTTAATGGCATCAAGGGGCATGCCGTGCTCTGCGAGCACCGCCTCGGCCTCGTCCCTCAGGTCTTTATGGTCTATACCCACCTCAATCATATTCCTCTTGGTGTCCACTCCGCCTGAGGTCATTGTGATCCCAGCGCCCGACAGGGCTCGGATTGCCTCGACCAGCATCCTCCTCAGCTCCCACTTGCTATATCCGGCCTGAACCATGGCCATGTGGGTGATAGTGATATCCCGTCCCCGCTCCCGCACCACGCTATGGTGACTCAGTATGTACTCGGCGGACTCGACCTGAGTGACATCCAGCATATATACGTAGACGATGTGTGGAGTTTCTTCTAGAAAGTAGAACCCCCCGTACCCCTCAAGCTCCCTCACGTACCGGTCCAGCCCCTCCTGGGAGTTGTCGGGCACAGGGTGATGATATGGGACTACGACCGCCGGTGTGGGAGGGGGAGGTTCATGTTGACCACCACACCCAGTCAAGATCAGCATGACGATGATCACCAGAAGAAGCATTGCGAGTTTCGGTGGTGTGGGGGACATAGAGCCCTCGACAGATTTCTCTTGGGACTACACCAGACCTCACTAAAGCATAAGGGCGGGGGCGGGGAGGGCAAATCCCAAGGGGATGACTTGGATGGGAGGTGTATCTCGGGATGGTTCCAATCGCGATCCCAAGAACTCTCCCATTTTGGAGGCCAAGAGAGTTCGCCCTACACCGAAGTTCTACGTACCAAGGATACAGCACATCCACAGCTTGGGTCTCGAAAAACATGCACTACAGAGCCAGTGAGAACCTCAGCGTGAAGGTTCTTGATTTTGTCCGTG
Source organism: Dehalococcoidia bacterium (assembly GCA_965263155.1). Lineage (GTDB taxonomy): Bacteria > Chloroflexota > Dehalococcoidia > Lucifugimonadales > JAAXIE01 > JAAXIE01. The sequence goes on along the minus strand of OZ253586.1, from coordinate 2,248,430 downwards.
TGGTGGAGTCTTCGACCCTAGCAATGGAGCGAGGTGAATTCGCGAAGTCGCTGCCCCAAGGTACACTATTATTCGCCACTCCAGCGGGTGTCCTCGGTCCTATGTGTCCGGAGATGTCTGAACGCGGATGCTCGCGAACACGGCAACGGCGTTACGCTGTTGCTCCAGCGTCAGGTCTTGGCCTACAAGACTCAGGCGAGAGCCACCCAAGTTGGGGAAGTAGACTCCGGTGTACCCGGCGCTAGAGGTAATCGAGATGAGTAATTCGGCCGGAAGACCACCGATGCCCCGGTAGGTCTCCACATGAGTGTGGGATGAATCGTTCACCGGGCCCGAGATCCGGGAGAAGTCTCCGTAATCTAGGTCAAGCCGCATGTTGTCTCCCGAAACCTCGCCCACGTAGCCATCGACAGCCCGCATCACGTTCAACTCCCAACCAGGAGGCAGGCGCATTGAGAATTCTGCCTCGCCCGGCCTTCCGGGCACTTCTACCACCCTCCAATCGGCCCGTGGCTGCGCGTCGCGATATATTGAGTCTCCGCTGACCTCCACCTGTTCCCCATTGTGCCTGTCAATGACGACGCGGTCTCCCGGTGGCTCCTGAAGTTGGACATGAACCGAGTCTAAGCACTCCGCACCTCACAATAAGGGAGTGATCCACGCAACTACCTTGACCTGTATTTCGGTGTCCGCCTCCCGGAAGAGCGACACTTCTGGAGAACCCTGGCACGATCCGACATAGAACTCCAACCTGGTCGGGGAATGCAGATGTGCTTCCATCACACGCACTTCACTGCGCCAAGCTCCAACCCCGCGGCAGAACCAAGGCACAGCCACAAACGCCAACAGACCCAGCAACGCGACGGCGATAGCCAGGCGTCCTGGACGGCTGGAAAAGATGACCTTGAAACCAGAACCGTGTGGCACAAGGTTTCGCCTTGTAATCCCGTTCACAGTATAAGGCGTGGCTTGGGTTCGAGATGGTCCCTCTGGAAGGGGAATTCTGGACTATAAGAAGCTCGTGTACGTCGCTGACATCTACAATGAGGCTCTTGCTAGGACGCCCCGCTAGGAGGCGGGCAAGAATTTGACTTCCTCAAATTTGGTGTTCGACACCACTCGGATGGGAACGCGTAGCTCCTCTCCACGAGCGCCCCACAAGCTGAACTGGTACTTCCCCAGCGTGAACGGATCTTAGTGACTCCCACTCGCGTATTCATGGCTTGCACGATACGGGGTGGATCACCAAGCCCGAGGAGGTCGTCAAGCAGATCGAGCTGCCGAGAAGGTATGGTGGATACGAGTATGGATGGAGGCAGGCCCTTAGGGATTCGATGGATAGCCTATCGAACTCATATCCGGGACTCGTATGGTCTGCCGAGACGAGTAGGCTGGGGGGTGATGATTCTTCGGAGGGATGCCCCACTTAAGAGGACTCGAACCTCTTCCACGCAGTGAAGAAATCGGCTCGCGCGGAGCCGTCGCCTCCCGCATAGATGTTGGGGAGGTGGCCCACATGCGGGCCGCTACCTTGGAGAAAGGCATGCTCATAACCGTGGGGGGCGAAATCACCGCCGGCGGCCCCGAAGCTCGGGACACAGGCGCCAACAGATTTAATACCGATAGCGTGCCGCCCGCGGCCAATCCCATCACTTCGGCAGGAGTTTGACGCCCTTGGGTCCTTGAGTGATGGTTACGGTGCCCATTTCTTTGCCGTCTGGTGACACCAGCGCGGATTCAGCAGTAGCTCCGACCGAATTATCTCCCCGTCCTGCCTCCGCAGCATCGGCGTAGCCTTTTGCTCGGCAGGGCCTCATGGCGGGGGCGCATTCACCGGCGCATGTTCTGTCGATACCCTATCTTGCGAGGCCGGGAAATTGGGTTGTGTGTGTGCTTTTTCACGCACCACGCGGGCGGCATTATAATTCGACAGACAGGTCTTTAGAACATTTAAGATAGCAGTTGTTCTAAATGAATCAGCTCCCTAGGGTCGCACGGGTGGCAGTTGCCACTGGACAACCACTAGGTCGTAGGTGTAACTAAGGGTTACCAAACGGTTTCTTGTGGGGTGGGTATGACCCGTATACAGCCGAGGTCCAAGACAGACAGGGGTCGAGACTCAGAGGACACCGCGCCGTATCGAAAGCCGTCGCGTGCTACGCCTACGCTCCCGTCCCCTGCGGGGAGCGGGCCTCCTGCAGGCGGGGGTTTCGCCAACTTCTCGCGATATTGCAAACTGGCGACGTGGACCGGGACTTGAGGCCCCGCAAGTCCCAGGAGTAACAGCACAAAATACCCACTGCTCGCAGAGGACTCTGTGAGAGAATGCGCGGCGGGCCAAGCTGAGAGGAGTCTCCCTCAGAGCGATCACTCGCGAATTGAGTATCCACAGAAACACCGTACGCAGCTACAGCTTGGCGGACCGTGGCCAGGGCTTTTCCACCGCGGTTGAGCGACGACGTTCCCCACGTCATAGCCCGCAATTCCAAGTCCAACCTGTCCACCGACGGCTCGGCCTTTAGGCCCTACTTCGGAGCCACCGAGGGCTTAGGTGAGCAATAACGTGGAAATCGCCATTGCTCCGACGCAATCGGAAAGCTACTCGCTGCGGCCATTGGGAAACTCGGAACTATGCAGCCTTTCCGATTCGGAACATCTTTGTGGAGCAGACTGGGCATACACCCTGAGTGGCCGGGCGGCCATTCTTCATCGTGATGGCCTTGGGACTACTCATTTCCCTCTTCGACCGACACTTAAAACAATACGCTTCTATGGGATGCCTCCCAATCGATAGTTACCATCGGGCTATCCTACAACATAAGCAGGCGTGAGTCAGCGATCTCATGCATTGAAGAGAAGTCGGTCGTCCGTGTCCCCTGTCGGCTTCAACCGGGTTCCAGATCCACCATGCACCAGTACCTGAGTTCTTGGTGTCGATTGGATAACAGATATCCTCGCCCAGGAGGTCGCGCGGGGGATGTGCGACGCTGCCCTCCGTGGATTCTGGATGACTAGTCGTGCCCCCTACGGGTACAGAAAGGTCATGGTGCAGGATGGGGCCAAGAAGCGTCCCGTCTTGGAGCGCGACCCCGCCATATGGCTGGCTCGAACTGCGAGGAGCCTTCGCATTTCGGAATGGTAGGCCGGACGGCAGGACCAGCGCGGAGTACAAACAGCCGTCTCCTGACGCACCAGCTAGCGGGCCTCCTGATTTGTTTGTAAAGAGGCTCGTGAGCCCCGTGAGCCACCGACCCGCACTCTGGATCGCATGAAGGGCGGTCAGTGTCGTTGGGCGGACGTTTGCCGGGATGTCATAGACCCAGCCACAATTCGAAGATGGTACTGCCCACCGTCAAGTCAGGCCCACCGTACTGGACAAAATCAAGAACCTTTGCCTTGCGGTTCTCGCTATACCTCTAATTTGTCCCTGACCTCATGCCCAACCATCCGTCATGGGCGGCGGTGGTAGCTTGGCCAAGGCGAGACGGTCGGGATAACAGCTGGTTGTCCACGTGGCCCCGCTTCTTCACGAAGGGATTTCGTCCGTGGTCCCCAACTGGGGAGCATCAGTGGGTCCCGTCCATACTCTCCAATCGGCATGGGGCCCCGCGCTGTTCCACCGAGACGGGCAGCACCCGGCCATCATCAGGGTTGCCAAACCCGCCTTCACCCCCCCCGTTCTGTACCCGGCTGCGGGAGGAGTTGATCCTCAGGCCCTTCATTGCAGGATAATCAGCGTGTCGTCGCCTAGTTGCGCTGTAGCCAGTCCTTCAGCAACGGGTAGACGCGAACGTTTTCAAAAGCTTCAACTATATGATCCTGTATGATTGTGCCAGGCAGCAGCTAGTCTGACTTCCTGCGCTTTCCTGTTATTTGGCGTTCCAGCCGAACGAATACTTGACTGAACCCCAGCGTTTAGCCGTCACCAAGGGTCCTCAACAGCACTCCCCTTTGTCTTCAGCAACCTGCACGAGAGGAGCCGCGTCAACGCGGGCAATACCCGGTCCTGTGCTTAACCGGCCCATTGCAGGGGTCGTTACCCCGGAGGCCTCGACCTATGTCAACGTACTCGAATCCGAACCTCAGCATGTCATGCGGGTCCAACGCGTTTCGTCCATCGAAAAGCAGCTTGGGTGGCCTCATGTACGCTGCTATCTTGCGCCAATCTGCTTGGACGATATCGGCCCATTCCGTCAAGAGTGCTATGGCGTTCGCACCATAGCAGGCTTCCACTGGGTCCTCCACAAAGGTCACCGTAGCTGGGAGCACTGGCCGGGCAGCCTCGTTAGCCCGAGGGTCAAAGGCTTGCACTGTAGCCCCCTCATCGACCAGCGCGCGTATCAGACACAGAGACGCCGCTTCCCGGACGTCGTCGGTCCCCGGTTTGAAGGAGAGGCCCAGCACGCCGACCGTCAATGAGGAGAGATCGTTGTCGAAGCGCTGCTGCAAGGCCTGTAGTGGCAGCAAGCGCTGGCGATTATTGATCTGAATCACCGACCTGAGCAGCCTAAGATGCAGCCCCTCTGAGAGGGCGAGGTGATCCAGCGCTCTCACGTCCTTGGGGAAGCACGACCCCCCGTAGCCAATACCAGCCCGCATCCTCGTCCCCATCCTGGAATCCATACTCAGGCCCTTGCTCACCACGTCTACGGACGCTCCTACCTGATCGCATACGGCCGCGATTTCGTTAATGAAGGAAATCCGCGTGGCTAGGAAGGCGTTGCTGGCATACTTGATCATCTCGGCGCTGGTGGGATCAGCGACGATGTAGGGCGCTTCTATGCCCTCGTACATCCGTCCGATAGTTTCGATGACCCACCCATCCGCAGGTTGGACCCCAATCACGATGCGCTCGGGCGACCGCCAGTCTTCCAAGGCCCGTCCCTCTCCGAGGAACTCCGGGTTGGAGACGTAGTGGGCACCCGTTCCATCGATCTCCTGCAAGATGCTCATGCCTGTACCTGGAGGCACTGTGCTCTTCATGACAAGCACCACATCCTGTAGGTCGAAGGTCTTGAGCCAAGCCACGACATCCCACACCTGTGAGAGGTCGGCTGCACCAGTTTCGGCAGTTGGGGTCCCGGTAGCCATCACAACGATATCGCCCAGAGGGCCATTGAAGTTGTCTCGATGGAAGAACCGCAGATTGCCGGAGTGTAGTTCGCAGCGCAGCCATGCCTCCAGACCAGGTTCGTATAACGGTGACCTTCCTGAACGAAGGTTCTCAATCCGCTGGCGGTCGATATCCACCCCGATTACGCGATGGCCTCCCATCGCAAGACCCGCTGCCACCACGGATCCCAAATGGCCCAAACCCACCACCGTGATGTTCAATTGCCATTCCCCCGTCAGACCTTGGCTATCATGTCACTCATCGGTCTACACATCAGCTGATGCAGTAGTATATTACCAAATTACCTAGTCGGCACACTTATCATACTTGACATGATAGATTCCAGATGATATATCTCTACTCACTTTATATATTAGTGTATACATTGTTCATGGAATAGTCTAGACATCTCCCCTGTGAGCAATGAACCAAGGATCGGACGCTACTACGCTATACAGGCCGAACATGACGTCCAGTGAGACACGTGCTATCAAGAGTGTGGGCGCCCTCTCAATGCCGCGTATCCTCCTGTCGGTATTTCTAGCTGTTGGCGTGGCTCTCGCGGTGGTTTTTTTTGCCGATTGGGGCCACTTCAAGTCTGCAATCCCTGGGTTCCGAGGCCAGCCTCTGCTCCTTGTTGTGCTGGCGCTCGCGTACACAGGGGCCTTCCTCTTGAGGGCCTTCGCGTGGCGGGCGTTGATCACTGGCCGCTCGGGTATATTCCGCCTGTTCGTAGCTATACAAGCCGCACTGTTGGCCAACCATATTCTCCCGTTCAAGCTAGGCGAATTGGTCCGTCCGATGGTCGCGGAGAGGTCCGGCATCCCCTTGGCGCAGGCTGCCACCACTACAGCTGTGGCTCGTATGTTGGACTTGGTAGCTTTGGTCGCTATCGCAGCCGTGGTGGGTCCACTGGTGTCTCTCTCCGCTAGGGGTGGATTGTGGGTGGAAGGGTTGGCCTTGCCAGCGGCAGTAGTCCTCGCCGGCGCGGCCATCCTATTGGGTTTACGCTGGAACCGTCTCGAGGTCTGGGTGCCTGGCCCACTCCGGAGCAGGTTCGAAGAGTTCCAGTCGCAATTGCGCCAAGTATCCGCGGTCCGGGTCGCTCACGCAGCTTTGTGGACCTTGCCGAGTTGGGTACTGGAAGCAGCGGTACTGATCGTGGCTGCTGAGGCGGTTGGCGCAGAAATATCGATTCCGGCAGCCGTGGCAGTGACAGCATTCACCATCCTCTTCCAGATGTTTCATGTGACGCCGGGAGGCATCGGCGTATACGAGGGCGTCATGGCGGGAGCTCTATATGCCCATGGCATACCCTTTGAGGAAGGACTAGCTTTGGCCGCCCTAACCCACGGCCTTAAGTTCGCCTACTCCTATACCATAGCCTTAGGCTTCACGCTTACGGCGGTGAGATATGTGCCAGAATTTAACCCCCTACAGAAGTTCCGCGGAACCTCCGACGGAGCCAAGGCTGCGTCTCGCTTCGAGCTAATCGCAGCCCGCCTCTGGAACGTATTCAATGAGGGCAAGCCCTTCACCCCCGTGTTCGTCGTCGGAACTCTGATGCTGCTGAGCCTGCCCCACGCATTGGATGCAGGCTACTGGGCCAAGGCGGGCATTGCTATCGTGGCTTTGGTCCCCCTCTTCTCGCTGTCTTACCGCTTCGACTTCCCTCTCAAGCTGCGAGTAGTGTTGTGGCTCGCTCTAGCCGCTTTTCTCGGCATATTCCGTTTCGTCGATCTGACGGCATTGGCTGTAGTACTGGGGCTCTATCTCACCTTCACCATCTTTCTGTGGGGCACCGTCTACTACCACCTGCGCATCGGTACGCCATGGACCAACTTCACCCGATTCTGGCGACTCGTCTTGGAGAACCCGGACCCCACCAGCGGGAACTTCTTGGAGCAGGTCCCAAAGTGTCTCTTGCTGGTGATGGCATTCCAGTTGGTGGTGCACCGGCCTGCCTTAGGAACGGTGTTGGGAGTGGAAATTTTCATCGTAGGATTGGGTGTTGTGACCCTGCTGGTCCACCAGTGGTTCTTCACATGGCCCCCTGCTCCCACACTGGCGCCAACACGGCTGCCTTCCAGCACCCAACCCCGCTGCAAGCGGTTCATCGCCATCGTCATCGATGGATGCCGCTTCGACCGTCTGGATGAAGCAAACACCCCGTGTATCGACCGCTTGCGGCGTGAGGGAGCCGACTACGTCAACACGGCCACAGTGTATCCGGCCCGCACTGTTACCGGCTTCAGTTCCATGTTTACTGGGGCACCACCCCAGCTCCACGGGATGCGCAGCAATTTTGTGCCCAACCTAGGAGTGAAGTGCGAGTCAATATTCGACTCGCTGCGGGCCGCGGGAATGAACGGCAAGCTCGTGGGCATAGCCCACTTGGTGGACGCTTTCGGCGAGGAGAACGTGGAGACGGTGACAGCCGTCACTCACAACGACGAAATAGATGATGCTCTTATTTCGAGGGCGCGGTTCGTGATGGAGCGCGACGACCCAGAGCTGCTGATCGTGCAGCTACTGAGCGTAGACCAGACGGGTCACGCCCGGGGCAGCTACAACTCGGAGTACCTCTCGAAGATCGAGGCTGCGGACAGGATCATCGAAGACTTCCTCCACTGGTGCCTGGAGGCAGGCTACTTGGAAGATGCCACGGTACTGGTTACCTCGGACCACGGGCAGGGCATAGGCATCGGCGGGCACGGTCACATGAGTCCGACTGAGATATACGTACCCTGCATCCTCTGGGGCGCGGGCGTGGAGCAGTCGGGCCAATTCCAAAATCTCCGGTCCGTCATGGACGTCGCCCCCACCGTTGCCTGCTTCCTAGGCATCCAACCGCCCTTGCAGTCGGTAGGGCAGGTGTTGGGCATTACCGAGGCCGCCGAAAGCGCCAAGCCCCTAGCCGTGATTGTCCCGGCCCACAACGAGGCGGAGAACTTGCCCGATACCCTTGCGCTGATGCCCACCGAACTGGTCCCGGGCATGCGCATCATCGTGGTGGACGACGGGTCAACAGATGGCACGGGGGATGTCGCGCGAAGCCACGGCGCTCATGTCGTGGTGCGTCACCACACCAACAGGGGGCTTGGGGCGGCCCTGCGCACCGGCTTGGCGACCGCTAGAGAGTTGGACGCCCGCGCTGCTGTGTACATCGATGCCGACGGCGAATACTCGCCGTCACAGATTCCCCACCTGCTGGCTCCCATAGATGCCGGAGAAGCGGACTACGTGTTGGGGTCCCGCTACCGGGGGACCATCGAACACCAGTCAATCACTCGCCGTTTCGCTAATTTCTTCTTTACCGGACTGCTGTGCCTGGCTGCGGGTCGCCGCATTAGTGACGGACAGACAGGGTTTCGGGCCTTTTCTCGCCGTGCCTTGGAGTGCGCCGAAATCATCCACGACTACAACTACGCCCAAGTATTGACCCTGGATCTTCTAAAGAAAGGAATGCGTATGCGCGAAGTCCCCATCACGTATGTCCGGCGTACGCGGGGAAAGTCTTTCATAGGGCCAAAGTATCTCTGGCGCGTTCCGGTCGGGATGCTCCGCGAAATGCTCAGCCCATAGTGGCACGCTCATTAGAGATAAAGCATCAAGCCTGAGATAGCTGATCAAGGAGGATGAAGAAAGTGTTTTACAGGATTAGACGCTCGGGGCAATACGGCCAAAGGCACCCTTGGGTTGCCGTGCTGGTGTTTGCCTTGCTCCTCACGCTGGTCTTCGCATGTGGAGGGGATGATGAGTCGGAAGCAACCATTGTTCCCACGGATTCGCCGACGAGCGCCGCTACTGCCCCAGCACCGACGAGTGCCGCTACCACCCAAGGGACCGCAGACACACCGGGCGCTGCACCTGCTCCCGCGACCGCCCCGCCACGGGGTGAAGACCGCCCCACCATTGCGGTCATAGGTGAGGGCGGGTCCGCGTCCGTTTCGGCATCCGCCTCCGTTTCGGTATCTGCTTCGGTGTCAGGCGTGGTGTCGGTCTCTGCTGCCGTAGCGGCCAGTCCTCCACCCGTCGCGCCTGCTGCCACCGTGGTCATCGAAGTCAAGCCTCTCGTCGGCGGCGGGTTGTTTATCCCGGCCGGTCGCACATGGGAGACCACTGGCCCCACCAAGGGAGATGGCATCCTTACGCCGACCACCAACCGTGAGATATACCAGAAGATTTCCACGGACTACCAAGAGATAGTCGCCCTCACGAACTTGGTGAATCTGGGCAGACCATTGCCAACAGCCGAAATCATGCTGCTGTACGAGACGGGTATGCACAGCCGCCTCGGCAACTCGAGCCGGACGCTGCGGGGGTTCGCGCGAGACCCTCGTCGCAGCGAGGAATTCCCAGGCTCAGCGGCGTTCTACGAGTCGGCAACATTCCTCGACTCACCCATCAGTAACGCAATCCGACAGAGAGGTGAAGCGGAAGAGTACACGCCAGGGCAGCGACGCCAAGCAATCCAGACGGGTCTGGAGCGCATCATCTACCACTGGGCAAAGCGGTACATGTTTCTTGCCGGTGAGCGGTTAAGCCCGGGACTTGTAGACGAAGCGTGGGCAGTGTACGTCGGAGAGGCAAAGGCCGATGGATATCCGAACTCCCTAGCTGCTACCGCACAAAACGTCGAGGTTAGCTTCGGTCGCGAGGGCACCATCGACACCCCGCTGCGCCAAGCGATGGCGCTGGCGCAGAAGGCAGCCAATGACCAGGATCAAGCTGCGTACGACACCGCAGCCAGCGACGTGTACTCACGGTTCAACGCCATATTCTACCTAGGTTCCGTGCGGGCCTTGGCCGAGGCGTTGATATACGCAGAGGCTGGCAACGATTACGCTGCTGGCGCCGCCTTGGCCAAGGGTCTTGGCTTCTACCGGTCCATCCAGCCCGAGGTTGCCAACGCGAACGCCACGGCGGATGAGGCGATGGGCGCATACTACCAGTCAGCGCCCTCCGACCTGACGGCAACAGGGCGCGACGCAGCCTTGGCCGGTCTCAACGGGGCCGCTTCAGCGCTATTGTTGACGGCGAACGACCTTGTGTCCCACTTCGGAACAGCCTTGGTCGCCAGCCCGGCAGTGGACCTTGGCGGCGGGCTGCTCATCCCTGCAGGCCTCGTAGCGGAAACCACTGGCCCCACCAAGTCGGATGGGATATATACGCCGACCACGAACCGCGAGATTTATCAGAAAATCGCCACGGACTACCAGGAGATATCCGCACTCACGGATTTGGTGAAGACGGGGCATGCGTTGCCCGTGGGCGAAATCATGTTGCTGTACGAAGCAGGCATGCACACACGCATCGGCAACTCCAGCCGGACCCTGCGCGGGTTCGCCCGTGACCCTCGCCGCAGCGAGGAGTTCCCGGACGCGGCGGCCTTCTACGAGTCAGCGACGTTCCTCGACTCACCCATTAGCAACGCCATTCGGCAGAGGGGTGAGGCAGCGGAGTACACCCCAGCGCAGCGTCGCCAGGCAATCCAGAAGGGCCTCCTCAGAGTCATCTACCACTGGGCAAAGAGGTACATGATTCTTGCCGGGGAGCGGTTCAGCCCAGGACTAGTGGACGAGGCTTGGGCAGTCTATGTTGGCGAGAAAGTGGACGGGGAGTATCCCAACTCACTGGCAGCCACTGCTCGCAAACGCGAAGCCAACTTCGGCCGTGAGGGCCAGATCGAAATCCCGCTGCGCGAGGCGATGGTGCGGGCCCAGCAGGCGGCGGGTGCCCAAGACCAAGCCGCCTATGACGCCGCTGCGCGCGATGTATACTCGCGGTTCAACGCCATCTTCTACCTCGGTGCAGTGCGCTATATGAACGAAGGGTTCAAACATGCCGAGGCTGGCAATAGCGACTCAGCCGGCACCGCGCTGGTTGAAGGCCTCGCCTTCTACCAGTCGATTCAACCCGAGGTTGCCAAGGCAAATGCAGCGGCCAACGAGACGATAGTCGTCTACTACCAGACGGCACCTAGCGACTTGACAGAGGCCCAGCGTGACGCGGCCCTAGCCGCCCTCAACGGTACGGCCTCAGCGCTGCTCCTGACATCGGACGACCTGGTGTCCAGCTTCGAATAGCCAACCCGAATCACCAACTAGGAGAACAGGCATGACCTGGTTACCCTGCTTGGGTTTGCGGTGGCCTCTGCTGGTGGCAGCCCTATTGATAGTAGGGCTGTCCCTAGCGCTGGTAGGCTGCGGTGGGAGCGATCAACCGTCCCCACCGCAGCCAGTACCGACCGTCGCGCCCGTATCCGTAGAATCGCCCGCTATAACCTCAACGCCGGTCCCGACTACAGAGCCACCACCCGTAGAGGAGCAGGAACGCACTCTGACTATATACTCGGGACGGTCCCAAACACTGGTGCATCCGCTTCTTGAGTCGTTCGGGGAACAGACCGGAGTTGACATTCGAGTCAAATACGCTGGCAGCGCCTCCATCGCCGCCACGATCCTTGAAGAGGGCGACAACACGCCAGCAGACGTGGTGTTCTTGCAGGATCCAGGCTCTCTGGGCAGCCTGTCCGACGCCGGCATATTCGCTGTGATACCTGACGAGCTACTCAATAGAGTCACCCCGGCGTTCCGGTCGCCCGTTGGGCACTGGGTGGGCACTTCGGGGCGCGCCCGCACCGTGGTCTATAACACCTCGACCATCGACCCTGAAGTCGACCTCCCTCAGTCGATACGCGACTTCACGGACCCAAAGTGGCGTGGGAGAGTCGGCTGGGCCCCTCAGAACGGGTCCTTCCAAGCCTTTGTCACCGCCTTCCGGGTTAAGTGGGGCGAAGAGGAGGCCCGAGCTTGGCTGGAAGGCATCAAGGCCAACGAGCCTCGCGACTACCCCAACAACATCACCACCGTCGCAGCCGTTGCCAGAGGCGAGGTGGATGTGGGGTTCGTGAACCACTATTATCTGCAGCGTTTCCTAGAAGAGGAAGGCGAAGGGTTTGGGGCCCGCAACCATTTCCAGCGCGGCGGCGACCCTGGATCCTTAGTGCTGGTGGCTGGGGCTGGCATCATCAAAGACTCCGACAACCGAGATGTGGCCGAGGAGTTCTTGGATTTCCTGCTTTCCGATATGGCGCAAACCTACTTCTCGGAAACTACAAAGGAGTACCCACTGGTCGCTGGTGTGGCCCCGGACGGAGGCCTACCCCTCTTGTCGTCCCTGGAACCGCCCGACGTTGACCTAGGGTCGCTGAGCGACTTGCAGGGTACGCTGTCGTTGTTGCGTGAGGTCGGAATCATCCCGTGACCAAGGTGGTGGAGATGATGCGTCGGCGAGGGCTGCTGCTCAGTGCGGCAGCCCTCTTTCTCTTGCTGTCCGTCGCCTACCTCTTCTCCATCGACATACGGGCCAGCCGAGGCGCGTCAATATCAGCCGACGAACCCTTTTACCTCTTGACCACCCAGAGCTTGGTGCAGGACGGCGACTTGGACCTCACCAATCAGTACGAGACCAAGTCCTATGAGAGTTTCTTCGACCACCCGGACGGCTTGTGGCGACAGTCGGTGCCCTTGGAAGACGGACGTCTGCTCAGTCCTCACAATCCGGGCCTCTCTGTATTGGTCATACCTGGGTTTGCTTTGGGCGGCCTGCTAGGCGTACAGGTGCAACTGTTGTTGACGGCTGTGGCGGCCATGACGCTGGCCTTCCTGCTGGCGGACCGCCTGATCGGTCATCGAGGCATCTGCTGGGCCGTGACCCTTACGGTGGGGCTGTCTGCCACTGCATTTATCTACTCCACCGAGGTCTACCCCGAATTTCCGGCAGCCGTGGCATTGCTGGCCTGCCTGTTGGTGGTAACCAAGCGGGACAGATTGTCGTGGGTAGATGGGGCGATGCTGATGCTGGGCTTGTCAGCGGTCTGCTGGCTGGGCGTAAAATATGCCCCACTCGGTCTGCTGATGGCCGCCTACTTCCTTTGGCGGGCCGATCGTCAGGGCAGGATGGCCCTTCTAACTCTCGGGGCAGCCTCTACGGCAGCCTTCGCCTGGTTCCACCTAGCGACTTTCGACAGCCTCACACCCTACAACGTTAATTTGGTATACGCCGGACTCTCTTCCGTTGAGTTGGTCGACCGTCACGTGGAATTCGGAGAGCGCCTCTATCGGCTGTGGGGCTTGTTTGTGGATCGCCGGTTCGGAGTCGGACGCTGGGCACCCATTTTGCTGGTGGTTGTGCCCGGCCTGGCGTTGCTGGCCCTTGGTAAGGTTGAGTGTCGCCTGCTATTCGGGCTGATAGCCGCCCAACTGCTGATTGCCACGTTCTTGGCGATCACGATGATGGGGTGGTGGTTCCCAGGCCGGACCCTTTTGATAGTTTTCCCGCTGATGGTGGTCCCTTTGACGTTAATGGCCGCTCACTTGGGCCCACTGGTCCGATGGACGATGGGAGTCTTGGCCATCTATACCGTCCTGATTACCGCAGGGCTGGCCCACGCTGGACATACTCGAGAGATCACTATCGTCGTCGACGCCTTCGACATGAGCTTCCCACCATTCCGCGCCCTGTCCCCAGGATTCCCTATGTACACCTTCTGGACCAACGAGACATGGTCGCTAACCGTGGCATGGCTAGTTGTCGCAGGCGTTGCCGTCGCTGTGACCCTCCTGCGTTTCTATAGGAATTCACCAGGGACCCTTGATGTAACCCCCGACGAAAGGAGTCCTACAGCTATAGCCGCTGGTGACTGACGATTGTCACGAGGTTACGCCAAGGGGAAGCCGGGGGCGTTGCGTCACCCTAGAGTCTTGGCCCAGTCACGATGCTTCATGTACCAGTCAAGCGTGCGACGTATTCCCTCTTCGATGGCAACCAAGGGTGTCCAACCCAAGAGGTTCCCAGCCAGACTGATGTCGGCCCATGTGACCATGACGTCCGCGGTGTGCCTCGCTTCGTACTGGATCAGCGCCTTGCGACCGATGGCCTCTTCTATCAGGTGGACGACATGATTGAGGGTCACAGGATGGTCATTTCCCAAGTTGACCACCTCGTATCCCTGAAGTCCTAGGGCGGCTACTGTTCCGAGTGCCACATCGCTCACATAGGTGAAGTCCCTCTGCTGCGTACCGTCCCCGTAGATCGTGATTGGCTCCCCCTCGGCAATGCCTCGGATGAAGCGGAAGATGCTCATATCGGGGCGCCCCGCTGGCCCATATACGGTGAAATAGCGGAGGATGCAGGCATTGATGCCATGTAAATGGTGATAGGAATATAGCAGTGTCTCGGCCGCCTTCTTGGACGCAGCATAGGGCGATAGTGGTCGACTGGACTCGGCGTCCTCCGCGATCGGACCCGCGAATCCGGCGCCGTACACGCTGGATGTCGATGCAAGAATGAACTTGCCGATGCCGAACTCGCGACACATTTCCAGGAGGTTGAGAGTACCCAAGGTATTGGTCTCGTAGTAGGGCCGTGGGTCCTCGACACTAGGCCTGACACCCGCTCGCGCAGCGAGGTTGATAATCGCGGATATGCAGCCACCAGCCGACTTCTCTCTGAGCATGCTTTTCAAAGAATCAAAGTCTGAGATATCAAGCCACTGGAAGGCAAACCGGGGCCACGCTTTCAGGGTGTCAAGTCTCCATTGTTGCAGGCATGCGCTGGAGGACTCGACAGGGTGGTCGACTCCGTACACCCCGTGGCCAGCCTCAAGGAGGAGGCGCGCCACATGAGACCCGATGAACCCCCCGCATCCCGTAACCAAAACATTCAACTCGGCCCACCTCCTGTTGCGGATGTTTGCTTCTACTATTGACGATATTACCAATATCGTAGATACTTCTCATCACTATTAGTATACACTAACTCACTGAGAGAGGCTCCACTTGTCACTCAAGAGCGGTACAAGTCTGTATGAATTCTGGAGACAACCGATAAAGGCTTGACTTGGGCGGGGAATGACGGACCCATGAGTCGACCAAGGCTGCGGCGACCGGTGCGTTGCCGAGGAAAAGCCAAGTAGCGATCCAGCGAGCCTTATCAAGACACACTAAGGGCTGATCACGAGGCCAACCTATCAAGTGGGAGGGATATATGACACCCGTGTTTCCATTCTTGGTACGCAGGACTGAGTCCGGTTGTGGAGGCGAGCTGTTGCTGCGCCTCAAGGATGGGCGCTCAGCTTATGTGGTGCACCTGCCCTTGGAGCAAGCACGGATGCTGGCCGTGGAAATGCGTGGGCTGGCTACTGACCATTGCCAGCAGCACCATATGGCGATGCGCATCGCACAGACTTTGGGCGCCGACCTTGTTCATGTAGTAATCAAAAACTTCGACCAGCCCGAAGAAGTGCAGGGGGTGTTGCGCTTGACGACGCCGGAGGGGTTGAAGGAGGTACATGTGGACGCGGCTGCTGGACTGGCGCTGGCAATGCACTTGGGACTGCCCATCTTCATGGACGGCAAGTTCTCCCCAGCCGACGACCCCACTCCAACCCCAAACGTGAGTCGCGCGGCTGAAATACCCCTGATACCTAAAGCCTTCCGCGAACTCCTCGAGGACATGCACATGCCGGACCCTGAAGGCGGGTTCCCCATCTGAGTCACACCTGACCCGGGCTCGCGATCCCCAGTGTCTGGCCTCGACCAGCGGCGGCCCCTGCTGCACCGCCGTCCGCATCCGTCACGACAGCCGGTCGGCCTCCATGTTGGCTGCCACGGTGCGGTAGTTCACCCCCGGGGCCTCGGCAGCTCCTGTCCAGCCGCGGTCATCTACTAGGGCCTGCAAGCGTCTCCAGCAGACGGGCGTCGTCGTGGCTCCGGCCGACCCTTCCAACCCCTAATCCTCCTCACCTTCGCTGGGGCGGCTCTGGTACGGTTCACCGTGGCGGGAGTAGCCGGCATCGGCCGGCGGCATCATCACACTGCCAGCCCTCATCTGGGCAGTCGAGGCCCGCGATGCCATCAGCGCCTTGGTCCTCACCCAGATATTGGCCGCCCTAGGCAGGACGTACTTCACCTGGCAGGACATATCATGGCCCGTGGTGCACTGGTTCTGCTTTGTGGGCGATCCCAGATGTGGTCGCAGGCAGTTTCCTACTCATCGCTACCCCCTGCGATATTCTGTCCCGGTTGCTGGGCGGCATCATATTGCAGATGGTGGTGGTGTTCCGACACACGCCGCGGGGCGCAGCGCCGGGGCATGAGGCTGCGCTGGTTCACCCCGGGGGGCTCGGTCTCAGGCTTCCTTGCCGGAATGGTAGGGGCTGTGGGTCCGCCGCTGGCATCCTTCTATTTGGGGTATGGTTTGATGACTGCCGCTTTGATCGGTACGTCATCTTTGAGCGTAATAATTGTGCATTTACCCCGCCTGGCTGGTTACGGGTCTCTTGACCTTACGCACCCTCGCCATCGGTGTCGCCATCGAGCTGATCGCTTTCCTAGGGGCTTACATAGGGAGCCTGATGCTACGCCACGTATCTGTGGGAGCTTCCCCAGCATTGTGCAAATCGTCCTGATAGCTACGGGAATACTACTTATCGTCCGAGGTTAGCTGTCCCCGGTGTGCTGGCTCAGCAGCCATACGAGTCAACACTCACCCTACTCTCACCGATCAGCTACCTGCTACTGCCAATCAGTACACCGCCCTAGCCAGAGACGACATACCCAATGTGCGCCATTGCAGGCATATCCATACAGTTAATGGGGCGAATAATAACGCAAGATCATTGACACATCAATTTACCTAGTGTAGGCTAAGTCATCCGATTAGAGGCAACGACCACAGAGGATGCTCTGAGAGATGTACCTCTGCATGTGCAAAGGCATTTCGGTCTCCGAGGTTGTGGAAACCGCACGGAAAAGTCTCATGCCCTTGGATACCTTGGTTGAAAGCCTTGGGCTCGGCGAGGACGATTCCTGTGGTCGGTGTGCCATATACAAGCACGAGGTTGCTCGAATCATTGCCATTGAGTTGAAAAAGCCCCAAGGCAATTCCACCCCCCAAATCAAATCCACCAATGATCACGGTGGTATGACCACGGGCAAACCCCCCAGCCAAGTATCTCCCCCAAAGGGTGCCAACAGGTGGCCTTGGTCCAACAGGCGCAACTACGCCGCCTGATTGGGCCCGATATCGTTGGCCCATTGACAACGCCGGCCTCATCCCAGCTTTTCGCTGAGCGCAAATATCCTTGGAACCATCATTCGTGGAGACCCAGAAGTATGGTACGCTTTCACCACAGGCTTTGATCGGCAATAGCCTGCCGCTTCAGTGGAGGCAATGGGCCTGTATAGCATCCCTCAATTCGCGCATATTCACTCGAAGGGAGCCCTAGATGAAGGCCAAGGACGGAGTCGTAGAGCGCCTCAACACAATCTTGACCAATGAGTTGACCGCGATCAACCAGTACTTCGTCCAAGGTGAGATGTGCCGTAATTGGGGCTTCGAGCGCCTGCATGGCAAAATATACGCTCTCAGCATCGATGAGATGAAGGATGCCCAGCAGCTCATCCAGCACATCCTCTACTTGGAGGGAGTGCCTAACCTTCAAAGATTGGGGCAGGTGATGGTAGGAGAGTCCGTCAGGGAAGACTTGGACGTCGACCTCGCCTCGGAAATCGCCGCCGTAGAGACCCTCCGGGAGGCCATCACCCACTGCGCCAGTGTCGGCGACTACACCACCCGGAACATCCTCGAGCACATGGTCCGCTCCGAAGAGGAGCACATCGACTGGCTCGAGACCCAGCTTGAGACCATAAACCAAGTGGGCATGGAGATTTACCTCAACCAGCAGATCAGGGACGACTAACCTTCACCTCGACCCCCACCGTCATTCCGGCGCACGCTGGAATCCAGGATACCGCCAGACTTTGGCGAAACTCGCTCATGTCCTTGGCGAACGCAGCAATTGTATCCACGCTGCCCAGCACCGCATGGCACTCAACGAGTACTGCCCGGGCCTCTTCGGCAGCCAATTGCAGCTTCTCCTGACGGTCCCGATGCTCCTTGATTCGGGAGCTCGCATGCTGGCACCCGACTGCCCAGGGCCGTGCTGCGGAGGGCAAGTGTAACAGAGGAAAGAGCGCATCTCCCTCATTGGATCGATGCGAGAAGGAGAAGACGATGTTAAGACCCAGCCCGAAAGCTCATGACCGGGTGAAGGTGATAGCCGATCTCATGGAACAGAGCCTGTCCCTAGCGGAAATCGACAGACGTCTGGGCCTGAGCGGAACGCGGGTGGGACAGATCGCCCTAGCCCATGGATTGACCAAGTCCTCCTCTATGGCTGGACGACCGCTTAGTAATCGCCAAGCTCAGATACTGGCATTCCTTCGGGAATTCACCACTCACAACTCGTACCCACACACCCTTAGGGAGATCACCAGGGATGCAGCCTCAGCAGCCTTTCGGTCGCAAATTACAACCTCGGGTGCCTGGAGAAAATGGAGTACGTGACCCCACTTCCCGCCATAGCCCGCGGTGTGGTCCTGATCGAGCGGGGCAGGTCGGAACCAATCGGCTCATTCGAGTCGCCGAGCAAGAGCCCGGCAGATGGCCCAGTGGGGAGGGGCTACTACAAGATCATCCGACAACCATAGCGAATTGGCGTTCGAACCTATTGCTTGTCTGATGCATGGCCTCTCACAGGGCCACGACCCACTCGAACGTGGTACTGTCTCAATAAGCCTTGGCCCACTTGAGGAGATTCGACCCCCAAGAGCCTGCATAGGCCTTGAGCCGGGCCGACGAAAGGTACCGTAGCTGGTGGGAAGCGGGCTATTGTCCTGGACTGATGCCGATTCCTGATCCACGACCCACAAAGACCGAACTACGCGGTCCCACACGTTGCGTCTTGGAAGGCCCGAGGCCGGTGATTCCCTTCCATGCACAACGCAAGTGCATCCGGGTCAGCCAGCCCCGAGCGAGATGGCTCCGAGCGCTAGGGAATGAGCTACAGAAGCCTCAAATTCGAGATGCGAGCCACACAACCTGTGCCACTAGCTCTCTGTCCGTAGCGACCTGCTACGCGTCGAATCCCCAACGTCCTTGACGGACTGTAGCGGTACTGACCAAGAATACCGCAAGTTTTTGTGGCTATTGGGTAACCGGGATGCGCATGGCTATGCAACCTGAGAGCGAGATATGCGACGAGTGATCCCCACTAACTCCCGATGGGCCTAGGAGGCAGCCATGGCCATAGATTTGCTGCAACGGATTCTGTTCACCCTTGGCCGCCTGAGTTGGCCGCGTGCATTTCCGTCTCGGCCCCTCTCTTTATGCTGGTGAACCGTTCCTTGGACGTGGCGGAGAAAGCGTGGACCCGGTTCTGGGCCTAGTCCGAGATGGAGGAACTGGCGTGGCTTCTCGCCATGACTCTAACGGGCCACTCTCGCCTTGGACTGATGACCAGTCACGATGCATCACGAGTTCCCAGGCCCCTGTGCACCCCCGCAACCATGGGCCCTTGTCGAAGAAGACCACCACCATGCCCGGAGCTCTGGTCGAGCAAGGGCTGGATGCCGCTGGTTGACGGGGGAGTACGCGAGGCTCATGAGTTCCCGTTCGAGATTCCGAGTAATGACGCTGGCAGTAGAGGGCGGTTGATAGTACCGCAGTTTGCAACTTTGGTGTTCTTCCGCGGTTGGACGTTCGGACTATTTGGAGAGTGCAATTACCGGCCTGCCCACCACACGCGTAGCACGGTCTGTGGGCTTGCTTGCAGAGGGGACCATGGTGGCACCGTCCCCAACTCCCACGCCATTTTTTCCGGCCATGGCGGGCGGGGTGAGTATAATGCTCGTAAAGCTGGAAGAAGGGGAGCCAGACAATGCCAGAATTCGAACTTGTCTCCCGCCAACAGGCCACGGCACGGTCCGATACCGGAAAGCGGTCGCAGATCATCCAGGAGTATGTCGAGCATGTCCAACTCCTTGGCCCGGACCAAGCTGGCCGGATCACGTTGTCGCCTGGAGACACGATGGCCACCGTGCGTCGACGTCTGGGAGCAGCCATAAAGGCGACGGGCAAAAACGTGCAGATAAAGCGTGTCGGCGCGGACATCTACTTCTGGGAAGAGCCGGTGAAGAGGCGCGGGGGACGCCCACGCAAGAATGCCACGGCTTGAGGCCGTTACATCGCCTGCGAAAGACCACCACTTCTGAGAGGGCACGGTCCGTGGATACAGGGCTGGCTTCTGAAACCAACTGCCAGACGACCGCGATTGGCAGGACGGGCCAACCGGCGTGGCTGCGCTGGTAGCGATTGGAATCGCTGCGGTCGTGACGAGGATGAAGATACTCTGGCCGCACTTGTCAAGGGTGCAAGGTCCAAGTTCCTCGACTCCGGCAAATTGCAGCACAAAATATTTTTTGGGGCTCACACGGGCGGCATTGTTATACGTAAGACAGGTAATTAGAACATCGTCGGCTTCCACTGTTCTAATTACACTGCCTCAGCTAGGGCTGTGGAAAGTCAAACCCGTTTGGCTATATGCGCGGTTCACTGGCACAGTGCAAGTCGCTATGAGGGACCGCCAATAGACTAGTTGCCCCGCTCTCCCATCCTCCTGCAGGCGAGGGTAGCGAAGGCCCCCGTGGATTGCAGTCTGAAGCTCATTGGACGCTCGGCCCTAACCGCCTGTAGGCCATCTCGCCAGCGCCCCCTCCGGGCTCTTGCCTAGACCCGCACCGAGTCCACAGGAGTCGGTTTTGACGCGATGACACCGCTGCCTGCCGTTCAGTGTACCTCTAGGGTGCTACGGCGGGACCGGGATGGTGGGGCACCATCTCCCGACGTTCATCAAGGTGTCCCCCGTGCAGACCTTCCCCAACCCGGCCCCGTGACTCTCATGATCTGGCCCCCAGTCGTCCATGAAGGCACCTGAGCGCCTGTTTTCCGCGTCGGATGACGTCGAGATGGGCGAAGGGCTTGGAGGCCTCCTGACGGCCTTCTGGCATCCGACCTTGTCGCCGGGAAGATACCGCAAGACCTGCACTCCGCTGGTCCGCTGGTTGGTCCTTATCAGTTCCATATTCTGCG
Organism: Dehalococcoidia bacterium; assembly: GCA_965263155.1. Taxonomy (GTDB): domain Bacteria; phylum Chloroflexota; class Dehalococcoidia; order Lucifugimonadales; family JAAXIE01; genus JAAXIE01. The sequence goes on along the minus strand of OZ253586.1, from coordinate 2,227,318 downwards.
ATTTGCCAAAAGGGGCTGGGGTCAACCCTGGGCGGCACCGACGGGGGTTGAGGGTGCTCGGTCGGTTCGCTCCTCTTGAGACGCTGAGGGAGATCTGCCCAATGTACCTTGGGCTTGACCGGAGGCACCTTGGCCCCTACCACTATCAGGAAAAGGGCTTTCGCTATCCAATAGATGAGCATGACCTGCGCCCCGGACGCCACGATCAAACGGGGTTGACGTGTCACCTGACGTGTCAGGGACAATGTGAGAACCTGCGACAGAATCGAGGGTGGTTCCGGGCGCCATTTTTGTACCCCCCATACAACCGCTGACGTTGTCAGGCGATAGGGAGGGAAGAGCGATGGATGAGCGTGTCCGCTGGGTGACGAAAGCCGCGGCGTCAGAGGAGTTGGAAATATCCCTCTCTACCCTGGACCGGAAGATCCGGAAGGGAGAGACCGAGGTTGTTAGGGAAGGCCGCCGGGTCTACGTGCGGATGCACGGTCCGGAGTATCCGAACGACGAGGAAGTGCTGCGCCGGGCTATCCCCAAGGACAACGAGCTTGAGCCGACCGTGCGGGAGTTGGAGCGGAAGGCGTCCGAGGTGGAACTGAGGGCTTCCGAGCTGGAGCGGGAACGGGATGAGGCCAGGGAGTCCGCCTCCGCCATTGGACAACGTTACGAGAAGTTGCAGCAGACGTATGGGAAGGAGCGGGAGGCGCATCGGAAGGAGCGGGAGGCGCACGAGAGTACAAAATCGTGGGTCTTCCTCCTGCTGGGCCTGCTTGCCGCCGTCTTGCTGGTCATCTCTGTTGTTTCGTGGCGGCTGCTGGCGTAGGAGTTGGCACTTGTTATGCCAAGCCTAGAGGCGACTGGGAAAATGCAGGATTTCGCTTGCGCAAGTCCTATTACCAAATGCTGGTGAGGCAGCTCGCTCAGGAGCAAGACTCCCGTGGCCGGGGCTGCCGGCGACCTTTATCAACCCTATCAGGGGCGCCATCTGTCGGCGCAATTTGGGTTGTGTATCAGTTTGAATTAGCGTCCCGACAGTCGGGGCGATCCTCCTTCGAGGTCAGCCATCTGTGAAAGTCCCTGGCGTCCGTCTTACAATTTTCGCGAAGGCGTTCCCTCTCCCAAGCACTCCTCACCAAGCTCGGCACGGCTTCAAGGCGAGCTGACTGCACCTAGCGGGGGCACGCCCGAATTTCGAATTCGGTACTGTCTATCGTAAAGTCAAGCCTAACGCAATGGGGTCGGTACCGTGACCATGGCTGGGAGTTCCGAGGATCACAGATCCGCCAGCCACATCTCGAAGATGGTTCCACCTACTGTGCACTCAGGCTCACCCACTTGGACTAGAACTTTCCTTCTGGGGAGCTAAAGGGCCACCTCCAGTTCAAAAACGCTACTGTCTACCGTTAAGTCCGGCCCACTTAAGAGGACTCTAACTCCCACATCCGAAGACGCCTCGTCCGGTAAGGCCAGAGGACTAGCAATTCCAACCTGTCCGAGATAGAGGCACACCTTTAGACGCAGTGGCATCCCAGCAGAGTAGCGCCGTGGCACTAGCTATTCGTTCGGGTCCCGTTCCCCTGTCTGAAACTCCTGGCGTCCTTCTCGCACCGTAGCTGTACTGACCAAGAATATCGAAGGTTCTTGTCGCTATTGGATAACCGGGATGATGACTCTTGTAGGCCTATCAAGACCTTTTGGGCTTCGTTGGCAGCTGCCTAGTACGCGGCCCACGCGAGCATAAGCTGGCCGAGGGCTGACCCGCTCATCCCAACGTAATGGATGACGTCATCTAGCAGGGAAGACCTGCGATTTTCACAGAATCGCCGCCAGTGGCGAGAGACAGCATCTTCTCAGAATTCCCGAGGCGTCTAACGCTTTGGACTGTACCGATCACGTCTATAGGCCTCGCAGTGGGCGGGACGGCAACATGTTCGATAGACGGAATTATCGAACATGTTGTGGGGCGTTTATTGACCAGCACCATATGTGGTGTGCCGAAAACTTGACAAGTGGTAGGGGAGCGGTGTTACAACAAGGGTGCAGGCATAAGTCCAACCGGGCTTGCAGGGCAAAGAAAAACGGGGCCGTCATCTTGAACAACCCCGATTTCCAACCCCTCAGCCGACCGACATCCCAAGGTTGGGGCACCTTGGGGACCGTAAGCTGACCCGGACGGAGACGCCGACCCCGAAGGACGGCGTTCCTAGTTATCACAGGAGACCCTTCCTATGGGTGGAGAAGCTAACTGCGCGAGGGTGGGAGAGTCAATTCGGAAGAAGCCTTGGCCCGCTTTGCGGACTATATGGCGTGCATAGGCCGTTCAGCCCTTCGAGGTCACACCTCTGCGGGTCGCGGCGTGGAAAGGCAGCCCGTCCATGGTGGACTGGTTGCTGGAGGACGGGGCGGACAACAAGCAAAAGTTTGACCACTGGTTCAGGTCATACTGACACGGGTCGGTTGACATACAGCGCGGGACGCTGTTATAGGTAACATATGCTGCAGGTTGCAAACATAAGCGGGGCCCTGAGTTGCTGGGCATGTTTGCTGTGTAGTGAGGGGATGGTTCCCCTCCTGAGGGCGTCCGCATTCATCTCGAGCCCCCTCTTTGTCATGTGGTGGAAGAGATTCCTGACCGTTAGCCTTCAGCGAATCTATCGTGCCCACTGGTCTCTCCGGCGGGTTGACGCCGGGGTGATCTCGAACCAAATTACTGTAACCTTTCGCTGTTATGCCTCCCAGCTCATTTTCTCCACTGCCTCATTTCCCATTCAAGAGACCCTTGTCAACGATGTCGGTCTGACCAGCGTCGCGCGGCGTCTCCAATAGCTCCTCTTCAAAGGATTCCCCCCAACCCGGCTTTTGGTGCTGGGTCAATGGTGGTTTGTTGAGGAGAGTGCATCAAGGGACGCAGGCCTTTTAAGGCTGAAGCCAACCACATGTTCAGGCTGATAGCCTTTGCCTTCTGGTAGGCGCAGTTGCCTGTTTCTTAGAAATCCTGGGTGGTCCCGACTTCTCCTGTGTTTCTTGGTTTGCCACTCCACTGGCTGTCCTGCGAGGCTGATCCTATGGGCTTTCCAAGGCCTCGGAAATGGCCCCAAGGGAATGTAAGCGTTACTGGTGAGCTACGTTGTCTGAACCAGGTCAAAGACGTGGCTACGAACGCACTTGCTGTGGTTCGATTGCTGTTGGGCCCGTGGAGCGGTCTCGAGGTGAGCAAGACAGGGGTGCCGAGTTGCTTGGCCTGTTGTGGCCTATATGCGGACTAGACCTAGGGTGCTACGCGGGAATTGACCGAGGGGTGCAAATGCTGTATGGGAGTCACAGGCAAATGGAGTTCTCCGTACTACTCAAGAGAACGCGAGAGAATGCTGGGAAAAGTCGGTACAGCCTCTCGCAGTTTTGTGGGGTCGACGAAGCCTATATCCTGAGATTGGAATCAGGTGAACGGCGGAACCCGTCCAGAGATGTCGTCGTAAAACTGGCACTGGCTCTGGTTTTCGATTCTCGGTCAGTGACCCTCGATGACGTCAATAGTCTTCTTCTGGCCGCCGACTACGCGCCGTTGCTGAGTCGTGGTGAACCGTTCTCTCGGAACTGACGCCGGTCCAGCGGAGATCATCGCTTCTTGGCGGGGTTCCCTTCTTTGGCTCCACCCCCTCGGGACCGGCCCGCGTTGGGGTATATCCGACTCGACCGGTTGTCGCCGTTGAAGCTGTGCCGAAAGCGCCTAGGCGCTTGCATTCGGATGCGGTCCAAGGGAGAGAAGTCCTGGTTCACCTGAGAGGCCATCCGGTCGGCAATATGAACATATTTCTGGACCATGTCTAGGGTGGTGTGTCCGAGGTTCTGCTGCAACATGAAGACGTTGCCGCCGTTCAGGAGGAAACGGGTGGCGTAGGTGTGGCGCATCAGATGCGGGTGTAGTCTCGGGACCTTGGCGGCTTTGGAGACCCTCTGGGTTAGGGACCTGAGGGCAAGGGGCGACAGGCAATGACCGTCTATGGATAGGAAGAAGGTGTCGGCTACCTGTCCCTCGTTTTCGAATCGGTAGCGGGTAGCGTAGTTGGTGAGAGCCCTCTGGCAGTTGGTGCCAAAGGCGACTACCCGCTCCTTGTCTCCCTTCCCTAGGGCCTTTATGTACTTGGCGTCCAGATGGACGTCAGCGTACTTCAGGGTGACGACCTCGGTGAGTCTCAGCCCGGTATCCAACATCAGGGAATATATGGCCGTGTTCCTTGCCCCAAGGACAGTGTCGACGTTCATGGTGGCGAATATCCGCTCAATCTCCTCGTCGGTCAGTATCTCTATCTCCTTCTGCCTCACCTTGGGCACCTTGAGGTTCTGCAACCTGTGGCACTCGGTGAAGTCCTGGCGATACATCCAGTTGAAGAAAGCCCGCAAAGCCCTGACCCGGTTGTTGAGGGTGCTGCTTGAAGTCTGCCCCCGCCAGCCCTTCCTCTCCTGGAGGTAGAGGATAAAGCTCCTGACCTCGTCCTCGCCCAAGTCGTCCACGCAGGTGGACATTCCCTCCCCTCTCAACCATCCTAGGAACAGGTCGAGGGCTTCGTTGTACCACTGCACGGTTCTGGGCGACTTGCCGTCGGACCTGTTGTGGACCTCGACACGCTCCACCAGTTTGTCGAGTTCCAGATTTCCCGCGACCACCTTGCGGCTTGCCTTCTTCTTCTTCATAGCAGCCATGTTACGTACTTGCCCCACTTTCGAGAATTGTCTGTCGGGCAAGCAGGAGGAGGGGCCGTGCACGACTCACCAGAAGAGGTAGGCAGCGAGTCGGATTGCCTCTTGAGTGAGGCGACCCTTTTTCCTAGGAAAGGAGTGAACCGAAGCTAGTTCGTAGCTGGAATGATGCCCTCAGTGACATTCAAACCCAAGATTTGCTACTTGGGAAGCAGATACTCTACCACTGAGTTACACCCGCGCATCGTTTATTTTGGGGCACGCTGCCGGGGTTGTAAAGACTAGCGAGAGGGTGAGACGTCATTCCCTCTTGGGTGGTGGTGCGTTAACCCGCAGTTCGCGCACTACAAACCGACTCCCGCTCTGGAGGGGTATGCCCCAGCGAGGATCATCTAGCACGATGCGCTCCAGTCGTCCGTCTGTGAATAACCTCCCCACCACATTGTCGTCGCATTGCGTGCGATAGCAGACCGTTGCGGTTGTAGGAAAATCGGGTAACTCCGCGCCCCCATTTGGCATGTGCGCCGAGATCACCTGAGGCGGGGCGAGGGGTTGTACAAACCCATTCGGCACCCTGATTGCGTTCTCCCTAACATCTTCTGAGTCCACGCTCAACTTGTCATCAATTGAACTGTATTCCTCGTACCGGGCGCCGCTTAAGCGCCGATATGACCCTACTGTATAGGTCGTACCCAGAGATGGGGATTCGATAGGGTGGGACTCAACTACGATGTCCGTCCAATCGGACCAAGACCTGTATATGAACCGATGGACCTCTCTGGTCGAGTCAGGGCCGGTGGGGGTCTCATAGACCATCGTGAGTGGCGGCCAAGTGTACTGTCCATGGTCAGAGGCGTCTAAGAGTCCGATGAAGAGGGCAGCTCCCAAGGCCGTCAGGAGGGTCGAAATCAGGACTAGGGTCGATACACGATTGGTTGTAACCCAACGGGCCATGACCCCTCCGCCAAGCCTGCGGCCAATTGTAACCGACTAACAACTCCACTATAATGCGCTAGCTGTAATACCAACTCTGCTGTGAAAGGAAGGCCGATGCAAGAGACTGTCCTGCATCCTGCTGCCATCCTAGCCGAGCTCAAGAAGAACAAGATTACCCATGTGGTCTGGCTGCCCGACAGTGAGACCAACTTCATGTACCATCAGCTTACTGCCGACCCCGATGTCGACCTCATTCCCGTCTGCCGGGAAGGGGAGACCATGGCGGTAGCCGCTGGCCTGTGGTTGGGCGGCGCCAAGCCAGTGGTGCTCATCCAGAACACCGGCGTCTTCGAGTCGGGCGACTCTATCCGCGGGCTGGGCGTCGATGTCAACCAGCCGTTGGTGATGCTGGTGGGTTACCGGGGCTGGGACCGCCATGGTGCCACCCGCGACTCGGCGGCCAAGTTCATCGAGCACATCCTCTACGCTTGGGGAATCAACTACTACTTGGTGGAGACCGACGAGGACGCCACCCGTATCAGCGAGGCAATGGACGAAGCAGAGCGCTCCCAGAAGCCTGTGGCGGTGCTGGTGGGCACCGAATTTGGCTCGTAAGGCCCCAGTTGGTCCCCAGACGGACTTGGAAGAATAGGAGACCTGCAAGATGATCACCAACTACGACGCCTGCCGGATTGTGGAAGAGCACCGCGGTGATGCCGTCGTTATCACCTCCATGAACGCTGGTAACTGGAAGTTCGGCTGGCCAGCCGTGAGCCATAAGGAAGAGCTCGACCTGCCCGTCTCCGGGGCCATGGGCAAGGCATCCTCCGTCGCCTTGGGGCTGGCTCTCGCACACCCCGAGCGCAAGATAATCGTGCTGGACGGCGACGGCAGCCTGCTGATGAACTTGGGTACCTTGGTAACCATCGGCAACAAGGCGCCAGAGAACTTGTACCACTTCGTGTTCGAGAACGGCGTGTACGCGGTCACCGGCGGGCAACCCATACCGGGCAACAACGCCATCAGCTTCCGGAACATGGCCAAAGATGCCGGTTACGCTGTGTCCCACGAGATTTCGGACACCGAGGAACTGGCCACCAGCGTCGGGCGCATCTTGGAGGAGAAGGGCCCCTCGCTCATATGCCTCAAGGTGCAGCCGGAAATCGAAAACACCCCGGTGCAGTTCCGGCAGCGCCCCCGCCGCAACATCTACACCGCCATGGAAGAGCTACCCAAGGCGCTGGGACAGTAGCGCAGCGTCCTTACCACTCGGCCTTCTCCCCATGGGCAGAGGGGGTGTTTGTTGGGAGGCATTCCACTGTGTTTAAGGCGCTAGGAGCCGGACTCTTGGGCCGAGCCATTGGCTTGGCCCTTTTCGGTGTAGGCTTCTGGGCCCTAGCCAAGGGCTTTATCGACTCCAACGTGCCCATCGGCATCTTGGGCGGAGCGCTCATGCTTGGAGGCATGTGGGCCATCGCTCATATGCGACAGGTCGAGAACTAGAGGCGACCAGCCATGATACCTGCTCGAGAAGCTTTGCAAGCCATCTCCAACCGTCGCGCCGACGCTGTGGCTGTTGCCACCACCACACCCCTGCGCCTCTGGGGAGAAGTCTCCCAGCGACGCGACCTTGACGCCGACCTCTCCGACTGCATGGACAAAGCCTCGTCCGTGGGCTTGGGTCTGGCCCTAGCACAGCCCCGCCGTCAGGTAATGGTGTTGGACAGCGACACCGTGCTGCGTTCAAACCTCGCAGCTTTGGCGACCGTGGGAAGCGCTGCCCCGTCCAACATGGTCCACTTCCTCTTGGAGGACAAGACCCGCCTCCCCACCGACGGGATGCCCATCGGCCCGCTGGAGAGGCTGGACTACAAGACCCTAGCCCACGACTCGGGCTACAAGCGGGTCTTCAGCTTCGAAGATCTCGAGGAGCTAGTCCTAACTCTTGAAGAGGTGCTGGAAGGCCCAGGCCCGACCTTCGTCTCCCTCCAAGTCGCCTACGACGATGGCTCGCTACCCGACTACCCTTCGCGCCGGATGGGGGAGTCGATGGCGGAGGTGCGGAGGGCGCTGGGAGTCGCCCCATTAGATTCATCCCAGCAGCGCACAGCCTGAGTCTTGTAGAATTTCGAAGGTCTGGGGAGATATCTGCTGGCGCGCCCGATCAACCTCGTTCTGCAAGTCGGTCATCTCGTCTTCCAGTTCCTCCATCGCACTCTCTAGTTGACCCATCTCTTCGACCAATTCCATCATGCGCTCTACGTCTTCATTCTGCTGCGTTTCTTCCATTTCTTCCATCAGCTCCAAAAGTCCGGAATCCGATAGAGCTCCGATCGTTAATTCCCCGGCTTTGACGTTTAGGCGATGGAACTCTTCAAGCTCCGCTGGTGGATTCCAACCCTTAATTTCGTCCAGAACGTCTTCCATGAAGCCGAACTCGAACGAGTCTCCGGAAGGAAACTGGTCTTCCAAACCGGCACAGGCAACTGCGTACTCCTCGACGGTCATCCGCTGGCCGCCGCCGCCGCAAGCGATGAGGGTCATCAGAGCCACCATGACGAAGACGAGAGATGTTCTGGACATTTGCTTTCTCCCTATTGCCCCAGTCGAGAAGACTGTTTAGAAGCTGCCAGAGGGAGCTAGCTATCGGCCAGCCTCGCGGCGCCCTGGATGTAGGCCCACTAGAATCTTCACATTGGAGTCTCGATCGTCGAGGGCGTCCAAGGCTCGGGTCGTGTCGGGAGACCTAGTAAGCTCTCCTCGCCGGTTCGGGCGACTATAAGGGCAGCGGTGGCACGCTTGGCGGCGCACCAACCCTTCTCTGAGGCATCGCCGATATCTTCTGCTGCGAGGCGCTCCAATGCCGCGGCGTACATGGCTTGGCGTCGGCAAGTATGCAGGCTGCGTCGCCCGTGATGGTCAAGAGATGCGCCCTTTGTGACCCTATATTCGCCTTCAGGTCTAAATGCGTGCGGCGGCTCCGCGACGCTCTTGATAGTCGGTGCGGGCCTTCTTGATGGAGCCCTTCCTCATATCATCCAACAGCTGAACATTGTCCCTAGCCCAGTCGCGGGAGGTCTCAAGACCAGTGAGGCTCCCTTGGAAGTGGGGGGCGACGTAACGAGCGAGCAGCTCGTAGCTGTGCAGCATCTTTTCGCGGGAGGTCCACTCGGCGACGGTCACTAGCAGGCCGCCGTAACCGCCGCTCAACTCTTCAAGCTGCTCCATGCGGGCAATGCAGTCGTCGGGGCTGCCAACGATCCAGACGCCACGGTCCACCATCTCGTCGATGATGCGCTCCGGCGAGGCATCTGGCAACGGCTGGCCTAACGTCTCGTGGAAGTACTCGGTGAGCCATATGGCCGCGCCTTTGCGGGCCTCGCGGAAAGCCTCTTGCCTGCTCTCCGCTAGGTACACCGGCATGACCAAGCGCCAGTCGTCGCGGCTGACAGTGGCCCCCGACTCGGCGGCCGCGTCTTCGGTGATGCCCCAGACGTCGGCTAGTGTAACCTTGCCATACTCCTGTCGCGGAACGCTTAGCGAGAGCAGACCAGCCCCGTACTTGCCCGCTACCTGTGGGCCCGAAGGCGATTGGGCGGCGGCCACAGCTATTGGCATGTGGGGACGCTGGTAGGGTCGCAGGTGCAGAACGGCGTCGTGCAACTCGAACCAGTCGCTGACGTGGGTGAAGGGCTCGGTCTCTTGGAAGAGGCGCATGATGACGCCCATGGACTCGTCCATCATCTCCCGCTGGCGAGTCGGCTCGATGCCCAGCATGTGGGCGTCGCTCACCAATGCGCCGGGGCCGATGCCCAGCATCGCCCTGCCACGGGTCAGGTGGTCCAGCAGCACCATGCGGTTGGCCACCATGAGGGGATGGTGGTAGGGAAGGCTGATTACACCGGTGCCGAGCCTGATGTGGCGAGTGCGCTCGGCCGCTGTGGCCATGAACACCTCGGGCGAGGCGATGATCTCCCAGCCCGCGCTGTGGTGCTCGCCAATCCAAGCCTCGTCGTAGCCAAGGTCGTCCAGCCACTGGATGAGTTCGATGTTCCGCTCCAAGGATAGAGTGGGGTTCTCCCCCACCCGGTGGAAGGGGGCCATGAATATGCCAAAGTCCTTACGCTCCACCGACATCCACCGACCTCCTATTGCCCCGCGAAGCCGCCAACGGCCGCGGTAACACGTTTTCAGATACGATTTTCAATGGCAGTGTAGGCGGGGCGGGCCGCGGGTGTCAAACGAGGGCTTCCAGCCTCCATGGTCGGCGTACTTAGGCTCCTGAGAGTTCGCAGGCGCGTGATACACTGGAAGTGTAGCTACACAGTCGTGTCAAGGAGGCGAACGATGACCGAGTTGATTAACGAGAAGTGCGAGGCCTGCCAGGCTGACTCGCCACGGGTCACCGACGATGAGATCGCGCAACTCCAGCCTGTGGTGTCGGAGTGGGCCATTGTCGAGGAGAACGAAATCCCCAAGCTTCAGCGGGTATTCCGCTACCCCAACTTCGTCACCAGCTTGGCCTTTACCGACGCCGTGGGCGCACTCGCGGAGGAGCAGGGACATCACCCGCGTATCGTCACTGAGTGGGGGCGTGTTACCGTCACTTGGTGGACGCACAAGATACGGAACCTGCACCGCAACGACTTCGTCATGGCCGCCAAAACGGACCAGCTGTATCAACCACAGTCCTGACGGTCGTCAGCAATACCAGTGCCGAAACGCTCACCCCCATCCCTCTCGAAGGGCGAAGATTGGGATGGGGGTGACGGCGCCACACCGTAACGTCTTTGGCCTTGCGCCCGAGGACTCCGGCTTTCGCCAGTGTGACGGGTCGGGTATCGCGGGGTTTCGAGCTACGCCGGCGTGATTTGCATGGTGACCGTGTAGCCGTCGTCGTAGGTGGTGGTGTGGCCCTTGCCGGTGGTGTCCTCAATGAGTCGCACGTCGCCCGGCATGAAAGTGCGGGACGTGCCGTCGCTCAGGCCGATGGTTGTGCGGCCCACCAAGCCCACCTGCCACCGGCGGAAGGGTGCGGGGTGCCAGTCCAGGTGCCGGCCCGGCTCTAAGTCCTGTACACTGAAACTCATAGCCGCGCCCGACTCCTTCGCGTTGGCAAACTCGCTGGCTGGTATCTCCTCGATGTGGCTCTCGCCGTCGTCGCCGGTATACAAGCGGTAGACTCCCATTCTCAGGCCTCCTCGGTACTATGCTGTCAGTCTCTTGGCAGCTTAAGGCTGACGCTTGCCATCGATGCTAGCAAAAACCGGGCCACTACGGAAGTCGTAACCGTTGGGGCAGACTGTCTCGCCTCAGGCCCGGCGCCAAGTCCGGCGTCAGGAATGACATCCGGGCCTTGCTCGGGAACCAATAGTGCCTCTACTATGAGAGTACGGCCTAAGGGATTCCGCCTCCTCGCTGCGTGTCGGATTCCGGCGCGCTCTTCCTCTTGAGTGTAACCCGACCGTACTTCCCCGATTGGCAAACGATACCCGATTGGCAGTGGATATTGGACGAAGAAGGACACCATTGATTCAACAAACAGCCCCCTTCAATGTGGCAGGGCTTGCCAAGAACGCCATCTCGACCAAGGGCTTGGTGCGCCAGTTCGGGTCAGTACGAGCTGTAGACGGCCTCGACCTGAATGTACGTGATGGCGAGATATACGGTTTCCTTGGTCCCAACGGGGCGGGCAAGACGACAGTGATACGGATGCTTGTCACGCTGTTGGCGCCCACGGCGGGCTCTATCAGCGTGGCTGGTGTGGATGTTCTGGGGCGACCCGATGAAGCGAGACTGCATATCGGGGTTGCCTTGCAGGACGCAGCACTGGACGCGAAGCAGAGAGGACGGGAGTTGCTGCGAATGCAAGCCCAGCTGTACGGCCTCTCACGGCGACAAGCCGATAGTCGTATCGCCGACCTGTCGTCGCTGGTGGACATTGGAGATGCCATGGACCGGTTCATCGGCACTTACTCCGGTGGGATGAAGCGTCGCCTCGACCTGGCCGCCGCCCTCATTCACCGGCCCGAGGTACTCTTCCTCGACGAGCCCACCACCGGTTTGGACCCCATCAGCCGCACCCGCATATGGGAAGAGGTGCACGCCATCAACGAGGAGATGGGCGTGACCATTTTCCTGACTACCCAGTACATGGAGGAAGCTGACTCCCTTGCTCACCGCATCGGCATCATCGACCGCGGTCGTCTCGCGGTGGAAGGAACACCTGCCGACCTGAAGCGGGCGCGAGGGGTCGATCTTATTGTCGTGCGGCTGGAGGGTGACGCGGGACAGGCTGCTGAAGTCTTGAAGGACATTGCTTCCGTGAGCAGGGTGGAGGTCCACGACCAAGAAATTACCTTGAGCGTTACTAACGGGGCGGCATTGGTCAGTACTGTCGCCTTGGCCCTCAATGAGCGCGGTATCGTCGTACAGGAACTCACGCTGCGCACCCCGACCTTGGACGACGTATTCCTGCAAGTGACCGGTGCCCGTTTCCGGGATGGGCAGGAACTACAGTCGGCATCAATAGACGCCTCTCCATCCGGACCAGCCAGCGACTGATTACGCCCAGACTGGTACTAGGGGCTAGTCCTTCAAACTGTGTCGAAACCACAAAGGAGACCTAATGCAAGCCGTCGCCTCGCAACCACGAGTGCGTGCCCGAAAAGGAGGGTTCCTCCGGGATATGGTGACCGTGTCGCAGCGTGCGCTGCGGGCCACTGTCCGCGATACCGAGGTTATCATCCCCGCCTTGGTCATACCCGTATTCATGTATCTGATGACGGTGGGGGCCTTAGAGGACTTCGCCGAGAGAATACCGGGCTTGGACTACAGGGCCTTCCAGATTCCCGTTGCCGTGTTGTTCGCCGTTACCGGGGTCTCCCGTGCCATGACGGTGGTGACCGACATCCAGACCGGTTACTTCGACCGGTTAGTCATCAGCCCGGTGAACCGCTTGGCCCTGCTGTTGGGGCTGTTGGTCGCCGACTTCGCCTTGGTGGCGGTGCTGACCGTGCCTGTCATCATCATGGCAGTTATCGCTGGGGTCCACTTCGCCACTGGGATCCCAGGCATTCTGGTGTTTATGGCATTGGCTGGTGTGTGGGGCTTGGTGTATGCCGGATTCCCCTACGCCATAGCCCTCAAGACGGGGAACCCAGCTGCAGTTAACATAAGCTTCCTGCTCTTCTTCCCCTTCCTCTTCATGACCACGCTGTTCGTCCCACAAGAAGCCATGACCGGCTGGTTGGCGACAGTGGCTGACTACAACCCGGTCACTTACCTCCTCGCTGCGCTCCGATCACTGGTGTCCGTGGGGTGGGAGCCTATGGAGTTGGTCAAGGGGATCGTGGCTGTTGCAGTGGTGGGCGTGGTCAGCTTGGGTCTAGCTCTCACCGCACTGAAAGGAAGGGCCACTCGAAAATAGCGGTGGAAATAGAATAATGAGATACCATCTAAAACTGTCATGGATTGCCGTTGCCTCCTTGGTGGCCTTGTGTCTTGTGGCTTGCGATATTATCTCTCCGTCTCCCTCTCCCACACCGCCACCGACGCCGGTATCCACCGCCTCCGCCGCTACGTCGGCCACGCCTACGCCGGCACCCACTCCGATTCCTACAGGGGACTCTACCAGTACGGCGGTCGTTCTGACCCTGCCAATTGCCGAAATCCCCGACGACCTCCCGAAGTACGACCGCAAGGAGTGGCGCCACTGGCGGGATGCCGACAGCGACTGCCAAGATGCGCGCCAAGAGGTCTTGGTGGCCGAGTCCCTCACGACAGTGGTGTTCAAGACCGCCGATGAGTGCAGGGTTGAATCGGGCAGTTGGGTCGGCCCCTACACCGGCACCGCTGTCAGCGATCCCGGGGAGTTGGATGTCGATCACATGGTGCCACTGGCCAACGCCCACCGTTCCGGCGGCTGGGTTTGGGACAAGCAGCGCAAGGCGGAATACGCGAATAGCCTCGAATATGCCGACCACCTCATCGCGACCACCAGGTCCGCTAACCGGTCCAAGGGCAGCAAGGGCCCCGAAGACTGGCGCCCGCCTGATGAGGGCTATTGGTGCGACTACGCTGTCGACTGGGCCACCATCAAGAACGAGTGGGGTCTGACGGCGACGGCACGTGAGGCGGAGGCGCTGCGCGAGATGCTGGAAATGTGCTCACATTGAGACTGTCCTAGAAACTGAGTAGTCAAGTAGTCTGGTCTCGCCTGAGCCCACCTCCACCTGAATCTATCGACTTTCCTGCTGCTCGCCTGCGTATCCTTTGACGCGCCGCGTGAACGACGATATAGTGCCAGCACCATAGCGGCTCCGCCGGTTTCCCCGTCTTAATTGTGTTTAGGCATTTGCCTCCGGGGTGCGGGCCCCACTCCACTATTGCCTCAAGTTAGCTTGAGGTCCGCTGTGGCAAGGTGGCCCGTAACCTTACTGTTACAGACGGGGTTTCACATTGGGTCTATTTTCGCCGCGCCGCGCGTCTTTGATTGCCGCGTCCTTGGCCCTCGTGACCATACTCGCGTGTGAGTCCCATGTTTCGGATATCGCTGCGGTTCCGGTGTCCCCTGAGGTCAGGTCCAACCCCGCTGTGGCGACGGCTACACCCGTGGCCTTTGACCGGACACTTTACTCTGCCGCCGCGGCCACCCTCCATCCGTCGGCAACTGCTCCACCTCCGCCGACGTTGCCTGCAGCAAGTCCACCCACTCTGATCACCTACGCTTCCTGTGAGGAGGCTGAAGTCTCGGGCACGGCAACTGTGCAAGGCAGGTCAGGGCCGGGGCATGGATTCGAGGCAGTGTTGCTGCCCAGCGTGCGCGATGGAGACGGTGATGGCGTGGTGTGCGAGCGACCGCCAACCGCCCCGTTGAGCGTCCCGCCTATGGCCGTTCCTGCCGCGGCGATCCCGCTACCGCTTGGCGCCCCCACTCCGACACCAAGGGCCACTCCCACCCCTACGCGAATGGTCACGGCGTTGCCAGGGGCTGTGGTGCCCTACGCCACCTGCAAGGAGGCCGAAGCGGCGGGAGAGCCGTGGGTTGCGGGCACCGAAGGCCCGGGAGAGGGCTTCCTCGCTGGGAGGGTGCCGGGCACCGACGATGGCGACAGTGACGGGGTCGTGTGCGAGCGGCTTCCCGCCGATTACCGGCCCATGGAGCCTATCCCCCAGGTTGCCGTGCCGGAGCCGACGGCTGTCCCACAAGCTCCTACCGCCAGCCCTCCAGCCGACGAGGCTTCTACGTCTACCCTCACTACCTCGCCGGAGTCAACCTCATCATCAGAGCATACCGCTACGCCCGCACCCACGCCGTCCGCGGGTGGCGTCTACACCTCGTGCGAAGAAGCCGAAGAGGCTGCCGAACCTAGGATTCAGGGCAGGAATGGGCCGGGCATGGGCTTCCCGCAAGCCTTAGTGCCCGGTGCCCGCGATGGCGACGACGATGGCGTTGTGTGCGAGCAATCTCCCGCGGGGCAGCCAACTTTCACATCTTCACCCACATCCACCCCCTCAGACGGCACCACCTACGCCTCCTGCCAGGACGCCGAGGATGCTGGCGAGGCAAGAGTCCAAGGCAGCAATGGGCCGGGGCGAGGCTTCCCCAAGTCCATGGTTCCCAATGCCCGTGATGGGGACGGCGATGGGGTGGTCTGCGAGCAATCCACCCCAGTCGAGTCAACAACGACCTCCACACCCACGGCTATCCCGTCCGAGGGCGTCATCTATGCCTCATGTGAGGACGCCGATGCGGCAGGAGAACGTCGAGTCCAAGGCACGAACGGCCCCGGTAGAGGCTTCCCCAAGCCGATGGTTCCCAGTGCCCGCGATGGGGACGGCGACGGTGTGGTGTGCGAGAGGTCACCTCCTGCAGAGCCGAGAACGACCGCCACGCCCACGGCCACCCCAGCCGAGGTCGACACCTATGCCTCCTGTGATGAGGCCGACGCCGCAGGAGAAACCAGAGTGCAGGGCACCAGCGGTCCGGGCCGAGGGTTCCCGGAGCGTCTTGTCCCCAGCGCCCGCGACGGCGACGGCGATGGAGTGGTCTGCGAAAAATAATCCTGAGTCGCCTGGGCCAAGCCAAGTCTTCAAGTCGTCGATGTAGCGGGCTTGCTTTTGCCTTTGCCGGACGCTTTCGAGTGCTTTACGCATCTAGCAGCCGCTCAGAGAAACGGGGCCTTACACAACGCATCTATTTACGGCAGCCACTCTCCGTGCACATGATCGAGCTGAAGCGGTCCACAAGATCAGGAGAGACTAGGTGTTGTATTCATGCATACCTACACGCTACTGCAGGATGGGGCTTCTATTTTGAGACGCCTATCTTTGGCCCCAACCGTTTGGCTGTTATCAACGCTTGTCGCGCTTTTCGTTTCGCTGCTATTTGGAGGGCTGGCATGCTCCTCTGGTCTTACGGAAGAGGATGTTCGTCAGATAGTTGAGGAACACTCTGCGCCTGTGCCGATAGGTCCGCAGGGTCCCAAAGGAGGGACCGGCGGGCAAGGTCCGGCAGGGCGATCAGAGGCCCGCTGGCGAGAAGGGAGATACTGGCGAGAGGGGTCCGGAGGGGCCGCAGGGCGCGCAGGGGCCCCCTGGCGACAGAGGCCTACAGGGCATGAAGGGTGAGACCGGTGAGCGTGGCATGCAGGGGCCGCAAGGCCCCGTAGGTCCTAAAGAAGAGTCCCGCGTGCCAGACTCAGAGGACGTGGCAACCTCTTCCCCGGTCGCAACCGCGCCGCATCCACCACAGACTCCAGGTCCAACGCCAACAGACACTTCCGAGCCCGGGTTTGGGGATGGTACGTGGGCCGTTGGAACTGATCTAGAACCGGGAACTTACGCATCGGCGGGAGGGGACTCGTGCTACTGGGCCCGCCTCAGCGGATTTGGCGGAACGATTGACGACATCCTCGCCGGCTACAGGGGCAGCGCAAGGTCGATCGTTACAATAGCCCTAGGCGACGGGTTTCAGACCGATGGCTGCGGCCTTTGGATGCTTGTCTCCGAAGTCGCCGCCCCCCGTGGGTGTAATCACTGACGGGATATGGCTGGTAGGTGAAGAGTTACCCCCCGGCACGTACACGTCAGCTGGATCGGACTCCTGCTACTGGGCGCGCCTCAACGGATTTGGTGGAACAAGCGACGACATCATTACCAACTATTTGGGCAGCGTAAAGCCGATTGTCACCATAGCAGCAAGCGACAGGGGTTTTGAAACCGGCGGCTGTGGGGTATGGACCCATTTCAGCTAACGGCGTGGGTGTACGTAGTATCAAGAAAGATTTGGGACTGCAATGATGCTGGCTTATCCAATGGCGATGACTGGAGGGAAGTGTTGGTACGGGCTGCCGATGCATTGGGAGAAGCCATCGCCGCTCGCATCCATTCGGGCAATGACGTTCCCGCAGCATCGGCCCCACTGAAGGAGGAGGTCAACATCTGCCCGCCGGCCCTTACGGCGGTTAAAGTGGTGCTCTGTCCGGGAATGCGAGAACAGTGGTAAGCGTGCCCGAACCGGCCCGCCGTTCGCGTTGGTACCGACGCAAATTCGATTGGGCACTGGACATCCAGCACCATTCTGGGCTGGACCAGATGGAGGAGGCCCTCAGGGGCCGTAGATTGTCGGTTACAGGTGACGGTTCAACTATGAGAGTGTAGGTTTGGCTCAGCAGCTGTCCGACCCAACTGTCCCCCATCGCCCGTCTGTAAACACCCACATATCACTGTCGTCGCCCCCTTGGGCGGCGAAGAGATTGCCATCCAGATAGAATTCTATTAGTACGGAGCCTTGGTTCCCGGTAATCTCAACGTTGGAGGCGCGGACTTCCACATCCGCATCTTCATCAATGCCCATGCTTGCACGTATCAGTTGTTTCGGCGTGGTGTCTTCATCCAGGCCCATGGAAACAGCCTCAGCCATTATTGCGGCGTTCGCCCCGGACAGAAACTCTTCCTTGGAGCATCCGGATTTGAGTTCAGGGTCCCCTAACTCATAAAGTTCCGAATAATTGCCATTCACGATAGCAGCCCCGAAGGCTTCAGCACTGTCTTTCAGGGTTTTTTCAGTAGGGCCCGAGGGGTCGCCTCCGCACGCTGTTAGGACCACGGTGGACATGATTACAAGGAGCATCAGCCTTAAGCATCTTCGCATAGACAGTCTCCTAGAAAAATAAAAACTCTCTCCAGTGGACACCGGAGAGAGTTTTTATTTTTATTATTTGGTAGCGGGGGTTGGACTCGAACCAACGACCTTCGGGTTATGAGCCCGACGAGCTGCCACTGCTCCACCCCGCGCCGTATGTGGCAGGGACGAACCGCGGGTGGCGTTCCGTCCCGATTCGGATGTTTGGATGAGAATAGGAAGTAGCTTAGAGTCCCTGTCGTGGGTCAAGCCCTCGACCGATTAGTACCGGTAAGCTGAATGGGTTACCCCACTTACACATCCGGCCTATCAAGCAGATAGTCTCTCTGCAGTCTTACTCCCTGGCAAGCCAGGGATGGGAGGCCTAATCTTGGGCAGCGCTTCCCGCTTAGATGCCTTCAGCGGTTATCGACACCAGACATGGCTACCCAGCTATGCTCCTGGCGGAACAACTGGCACACCACAGGTCTGTCCCTCCCGGTCCTCTCGTACTAGGGAGAGAATCCCTCAAGCCTCCTACGCCCGCGGCGGATAGAGACCGAACTGTCTCACGACGTTCTGAACCCAACTCACGTGCCCCTTTAACCGGCGAACAGCCGGACCCTTGGGACCTCCTTCAGCCCCAGGATGGGACGAGCCGACATCGAGGTGCCAAACCTCGCCGTCGATGTGAACTCTTGGGCGAGATAAGCCTGTTATCCCCGGGGTAGCTTTTATCCGTTAAGCCACGGCCCTTCCACAAGGTGCCGTAGGATCACTTTGCCCGACTTTCGTCCCTGCTCGGCTTGTAGGCCTCGCAGTCAAGCCCCCTTATGCCAATGCGTTCTTTGAGCGATTTCCATCCGCCCTGAGGGGACCTTTGGGCGCCTCCGTTACATTTTGGGAGGCAACCGCCCCAGTTAAACTGCCCGCCAGGCACTGTCCCCGCTGTTGCGGGTTAGAACCAAAACCAGAAAAGGGTGGTATTTCAAGGGCGGCTCCTCCCTCACTGGCGTGAAGGGTTCATAGCCTCCCACCTATCCTACACATTCCTGCTCCCAGACCAGTACCAGGTTGCAGTAAAGCTCCACGGGGTCTTTTTGTCCTGCCGCGGGTCGCCCGCGTCTTCACGGGCACCGCAATTTCACCGGGCCCTCCGCCGAGACACTGGCCAGGTCGTTACACCATTCATGCAGGTCGGAATTTACCCGACAAGGGACTTCGCTACCTTAGGCACTCTGTTACCACCCCAGTTTGTCACCGGGGCGGGCCGGCCATTTCTGCCGGCCTCTGCATGTCGCCATGCAGGTCGGACCATCTCTTCCCACCCCCCTGCAAAGGGTGTGTCCGGCGTATGGTCTCTGAGGATTCCTTCCGAGACGTCTCCCCCTTCTCAGGAAGAACACATGCGAGGAAGGTCTTTCCTGCTGATTGTCCGCACCGGTCGCGTTGTCACCTAGACCGGCCAATTCGGGCGGTCTAGGTAGCGCCGGATACTTCGGATGTCCCAGCATATAGCCAGATTTTATAACGGCCCAACAGCCTGAGACGGTTGGGAAGAACTTGCCTACACTCCCGTTCTCGTGCTGCCAAAGTTGACCGTTAGAGTTACGGCCGCCGTTCACCGGGGCTTCAGTTCAGAGCTTGCACCCCTCCCCTTAACCTTCCGGCACTGGGCAGGTGTCAGCCCATATACATAGGGTTTCCCCTTAGCATAGACCTGTGTTTTTGATAAACAGTCGCCCGGCCTTATTTTCTGCGGCCCCAGAATGCTACACCGGCTAGCGGTTACACACCCCAGGGCGCCCCATATCCCGAAGTTACGGGGCCCTTTTGTTGAGTTCCTTAGCGAAGGTTCGCCCGAACGCCTTGGTACTTTTATACCTGCCCACCAGTGGCGGTTTGCGGTACGGACACCACAATCCCATAACCGCGAAGCTTTTCTTGTCGGCATGGGTTCAGCAGACTTCCCAAACCCGAAGGTTCAGTTCGCCTCAACCCTCAGCTCTCGGGGCGGATTTGCCTACCCCGATCAACGCCTTCAGAAGAGGACGTGAATCCAATAACACGATCTGCCTACCCTCCCGCACCCCTCCTCGGCTTTAAAGCGAGATAGTGGTGGCGCAGGAATATTAACCTGCTGTCCATCGCCTACGGCTTTCGCCTACGGCTTAGGCCCGGCTAACCCTACGCCGATAAACGTTGCGTAGGAAACCTTGGGCTTTCGGCGTCAAGGATTTTCACCTTGATTAACGCTACTCATTCCGGGATTCTCACTTCCCCGCGCTCCAGCAGACCTCACGATCTACCTTCTCCGCCCGAGGAACGCTCCTCTACCACCCGCCCACTACAGGCGGATCCACGGCTTCGGCGACAGGCTTGAGCCCCGTTACATTTTCGGCGCAGAACCCCTCGACCAGTGAGCTATTACGCACTCTTTAAAGGATGGCTGCTTCTGGGCCAACCTCCTGGTTGTCTGGGGAACTCCACTTCCTTTCCCACTTAGCCTGCGCTTGGGGGCCTTAGCCGGTGGTCTGGGCTGTTTCCCTTTCGACTACCAAACTTATCTCCGGCAGTCTCACTCCCGGGGAACGGTTAAATGGCATTGGTGGTTTGGTTGAGTTTGGTAAGCTCACGCCCCCTAGCCCATCCAGTGCCCTACCTCCATTTACCTACCTCCGGGGCTGCACCTAAATGCATTTCGAGGAGAACTAGCTATCTCCGGGTTCGGTTGGCATTTCACCCCTACCCACAGCTCATCCCAAGCTTTTGTACCAGCCACGGGTTCGGGCCTTCAGTTCAATTTAATGAACCTTCACCCTGGCCATGGGTAGCTCACCCGGTTTCGAGTCTACTCCATGGGACTAATCGCCCTATTCGGACTCGCTTTCGCTACGGCTCCGGGACAACAGTCCCTTAACCTCGCCCCACATAGTAAGTCCCCGGATCATTCTTCAATAGGCACGCCGTCATCCGTACTAAAAACGGACTCCGACCTTCTGTAAGTCCATGGTTTCAGATCTATTTCACTCCCCTCCCGGGGTTCTTTTCACCTTTCCCTCACGGTACTGGTACACTATCGGTGGCCAAGGGTATTTAGCCTTGGAGGGTGGTCCCCCCGACTTCCCACAAGATTTCTCGTGTCCCGTGGTACTCAGGGTTTACGCCAGAAGTCCCATCCCTTTCGTCTACGGGGCTCTCACCCTCTTCGACGGTCCTTTCCAGGAGCCTTCGACTAGAGATGGGATTTGTAACTTCTTCGGAAGTGCCGAAACCTTCCTAGGCATTCCCTATAACCCCTGTACAACATAGGCTTTCGGACCACTAAGTCGTATAGGTTTAGGCTCATCCCCGTTCGCTCGCCACTACTAGGGGAATCTCGGTTGATTTCTTTTCCTCAGGGTACTTAGATGTTTCAGTTCCCCTGCTTACCCAACTGTCTTTCGACAGAACGTCCCGACTCAACACCGGGACCGGTTCCCCGATTCGGGTATCCCCGGCTATGCCTGCTAGACGGCTCACCGAGGCTTATCGCAGCCTTGCCGCGCCCTTCTTCGGCCCTTGGCCCCAAGGCATCCACCATGGACTCTTAATAGCTTGACCCACGTTAGGAACTCCAAACTACTTTCCTATTCTCTTTTTAAGGTGCAAAAGAAACGGCAGACAAGAGATCCCCCAAGCTACCGCTTAGGTCTTTCCTGTGCTTATGCCGCCGTTAGGTGAGCTCCATATTGGTAGGAGTTGTCACCTCGCTTGCAGGAAGTATAAAAGGCGCCCAACGCCCCCGTCAAGGGGCAAACTTCCCCATTGGCCTACGTTATGCCACCAATATGCTAAACGTTAAGCCAATCAGCGGAGTAATATCGCCCAGCTGCTAGCGACCCGTGAAGTCGGGCCGGCGCTTGTCGATGAAGGCCTGCACCGCTTCCTTGTGGTCCTCGGTGGCCCTAGCAGCCTCTTGGGCTACGTGGGCCATTTCCAAGCTCTCCCGCATATCAGTGTGCGTCGACTTCTGCACCAAGTACTTGATGAGCGATATGGACTGCGTAGCCCCGTGCGCCAGACGCGTCGCCAACTCCATGACTGCGGGCATCAACTCGTCGTGGGGGACGACTCTGCTGACCAGCCCCATGCGAAACGCTTCGTTGCCGTCGACGGCTTGGCCGGTGTACTGCATCAGAAAGGTGTTGCTCAGCCCGATAAGGCGCGGCAACTGCCAGCAACTTCCATCGCCGGGTATGAGACCCATGCGCACGAAAGCTTCGGCGAATGCCGCCTGCTCCGAGGCGATGCGTATGTCGCAGGAAATCGCTACGCCCATGCCTACACCGTAAGCGTGGCCGTTGACCGCCGCTAGCGACGGCTTCTGCAGTTCGTGGATGCGTAGCGGGACCATGGCGGCGCCACCGCCGAATTCCTCTGCGCGACGCCTTCCCAAACCAGCCTCCATGCTGCCCCAAGGCAGCCGAGCCGGGGGCTCCGTATCGGTGATTTCGCCCTTCCCTGCCTGGTCCTGAATCCTCTGGCCCATCTGCCTCACGTTGGCCCCGGAGCAGAACGAAGGGTCGGTGCCGGTGATTACTAGCATCCGGTCCCCGGGGCTCTGCTCGTACTCGTCCAATGCCTGCATCAACTCAGCGGCCATCTCCCGGCCGAGAGCGTTGCGTGTGGGCGGATCGTGCAGGGTGAGCACCAGCACGCCTTCGGAGCGGTCAACCTTTAAGTATTCGTAGGCCATGGCACCTCTGCTCGTTGTTGGGCTGCCCTTTATAATCCTTATTAGGGGCAGCCAGTCGTCGGGCTACTCGTTGTCCGCCTTGCCGGTCTGGAACTCGAGCACCTCGCCCGTCTCCATATTAAAGCGGCAACGCTTGATTTCCGCTAGTGGCTGGCCGTAGACATGTATCTCAGCCGTTGGGCGGTCGGTGAAGTTGTCCATCTGATGGATGTCGTAGATATCGGGGATCAGCAGGGTGATTTCGCCCGGCTTGTAGTTGCCCACCTTGTCCTGCTCGATCTGGGCCCAGCCCTCTTTGGAGCCATCGTCGAGTCGGCGGAAGCGCGTTTCGGTGAGGCGGTTGTTCAGCAGGCCGATCATCCCCCAAGTATGGTGGTCGTGCGGCGACGCATGATCGCCCGGCCCCCATACTACGCAACTGACGGAGAGTCCGCCCTCTTCCTGGTACAGGTTGTAGGTGCCATGATTGGGTCGGCCGGTGCCAAAGGCGTTGGGCACAAGGAAATTCTCCGGTACGCAGTCAGGGTTGCGTACGAGCTTTTCGAGGTATACGGACCCACGGTCCAGTAACCTTTGGATGTCCTTCTCTTCTTCCATCAGGGGCTTGATGTCGTGTACGAAGTCCTCCACGCTGTAACTGGTAGTGGCCATGCTTCTCCTCCTTTATCGAGCTACTCGGACTCTGACGTAGGCCCGTCCCCCTAAAAACAAAGCGCCCACCAAGGCACTTCCTGGTGGGCGAAAAGAGCTATTTCAGGCGCGGGAGCGGGACGCCCCCCGAATAGAATGCGTACACAGGTGGAACAGGTCGTCCTCGAACCTTTTCTCGCACCCCATGATGGCCGGGAGTCTACCCCGGAGGCCAGCCAGCGTCAACCCGGCTCGCCGGTCGTGGAAGGGCCTCTTCTCACCAGATGCCATACCGGCGAAACCCGGTATCCAGGGGTCGGGCACACCGAGGAGCAACTTCCCAACCCAGCCACTCACCCCCATCCCAACTTTCACCGCTCAAGGGGTAAGAGGCTATGGCCGTGCTGGTACAAGGGTTATGCAAGGGCCTACGGAGGTAAGACCTGGGATGGGAGTGGACAAAGGATGAATTTCATGACCGCTGGCGCGACCGTTCCCTGTTAGTTAAACTGGAGCAACGACTTTTTTGGTGCAACCGAACATTATTGGGGGAGGGCTCCCATGCAAGAAGGCTCTATCGTATCGGTACAGGTCGCCGACCAGTCCCGCCAGCCCATGCGTTCTCTTCAGCAGGCCCAAGCCGTATCGGACTTTGGCTTGGAGGGGGACCGCAAGGCGTCCAAGGGCAGCGCCCGTCAAGTGCTGTTCATGGACAACGAGACCCTGCAGGAGTTCGAGCTTCAGCCCGGCGACGTCCGGGAGAACGTAACTACGGCAGGGCTGGACCTCCGCGCCATCCAGCCGGGGAACGTGCTATTCGTAGGGGTTGAGGCTACCTTTGAGGTGACCGGACTGTGCGACCCATGCCGGCGCATGGACGACATTCGACAAGGACTCCGCGAGACCCTAGCGGGCCGTCGCGGAGTCCTCACCACCGTCATCAACGGTGGTCCTATCCAACCCGGCGACACCGTTCGTGTGGAACCCTAGCCAGTCGTCGCCGGGCGGATGATACGGGGACCGGGCAAGTAGCCGCTACTTGCCCGGGAACCACTCCTGTTTCCAAGGGAACTCGCCGCCCGGCTCCTCGAAGAGGGGAAGCCCGCGGTCCAACCGGTCGCGGTAGGGGCTGGTGATGGGCTCGGTGTAGGGGGCGAAGCTGTCGGCGTAGACCTCGGGGCCCAGCTTGAAGTGCTTGGCCTGCTCCATGGTCTCGATGAAGGGAGCGTTGGGGTCGTACAGCTCCTCCAGCTTCTGCGGCCGCGGCCCAGCCTTCGAAACGTGCCCGTAGGTCGTCCTGCCCAAGACCTCTTCCAGCATCCAGACGCAGTCGATGAGCTTGTCCATGTTGATTCCTGTGTCGATGCCCATGTCGTCCATCATGTGCAGCAGGTCTTCGGTGGGGGCCATGCCGGTGGCGCGTCCGTTGCCACAGTAGGGGCAGCCACCAATGCCGCCGATGGTCCCGTCCAGCTCCAGGGTGTCCTCCGGCTCCAGCACACGCATCGCGGCATAGGCCGAGGCGATGGACATGTTGCGACCGTTGTGCAGGTGCAGGCGGAAGTGACGTATCTCAGGCCATCGTGCCTTGACCTGCTCCAGCGACTCTTCCACCTTGTCCGGGCGGCACCAGCTCATGGGGTCGCCCATGGCCACGCTGACCACCTTGATTCCAGCTTCGTCCCACATCTGGTGCTGGCGCTCCAGAAAGTGCATGAGGACATCCACGGGGAAGTCGCCTAGGAAGTTGGAGCCCCAACTGGCATTGGTGCCGATGGCCCCTTCGGTAACGTTCTGCTCTTGGGCTTGGGCCACAATCTGGGGCCAGCGCTCCATCTCCTGCATCTGGCTGCGGTTGTAGTTGCGCCGGGTGAATACGTCGCAGACATGGCAGTTGAGGCGGGGCCATGGGTCGCGCTCAATGGTCAGAGGAGGCGAGTACTCCCGTGCCCGCTCCACGCCTCGGGCATTGACCGCTAGGGCGGTGTACTTCACGCCGGGCTTGGGGTGGAACTTCGAGACGACCTCGTCGATGCGGGTCATCTGCGGGGTCCACTTGGGGCTGACGAAGGAGCCAACAACGATGGTCTTCAGGCCCGTCTCCGACAGGGCCTCCAAGAGACGCACCTTGTCTTCCACGGGTATGTTGGAGTCCTCAATCTGCATCCCCTCGCGCATCCCCTCTTCCTTGTACACCACTTGGGGCCATTGTCTTGCCATGATTCTTCCTCCTAGGTTTGGCTAAGGGTCCTAGCGGCTTTGGTCCGTGACGTTGTTACTCGCCATTATACCCAACCCCGTCCGGTCACGCTTCCCACGAGACGTTGCCGCTGAGCAGGCCACGGGCCATGACGAACCGGTGTATCTCCGAGGTGCCCCCGCCGATGCGGGCATGGCGCAGCATGTGATACCAGTGGGGTATTGGCATGTCCAGGGTCTCGCCGATGCCCCCGAAGATCTGCATCACCTTGTCAATGTCTCGCCAGCCCCACTCCGCAGCGCAATACTTGATCATGGAGGCCTCGACCCTCACGTCCTCGCCTTGGTCGGCCCGCCATGCGGTCTCTTGGGTGATTGCCCGCAGTGCCTTGATGTCCATATACACGTCGGTAAGCATCCACTGGATGGCCTGCCGGTCGGCGATAGGTCGCCCGTAGGTCACCCGTTGCTTTGACCAGTCGATGGCCATCCCCAAGGCCCGCGTCAGTATTCCCAAGGCCATCGAACCCCGCAGCAGCCGGTCGTGGTGTACCAGCCACCGCTGCCCCAACTGGAACCCGCCGCCCACCTCGCCCACCACTGCCGTCGCCGGCACCCGCACATCGTCCAGCCTCACGTAGAACTGCTGCGCCTTGGTGGGGTTGGTCCAGATGCGAATGGGGTCGAAGCTCATTCCCGGCGTGGGGTTGTCCACGATGAACATAGTGATGCCGCCGCGTTGGCGCTTCTCCGGGTCGGTGACTGCTTGTATCAGCAGGTAATCGGCTGTGGCGGCCCCGGATATGAACATCTTGGTGCCGTTGATAACATAGTCGTCCCCGTCGTGTACCGCCCGGGTCTCCATCATTCCTCCGGGGTCCGAACCTGCTTGGGGCTCGGTCTGTCCGAAAGCGTAATTCTTCTCGCCCCGTATTGACGGCCAGACATACTTCTCTTCCTGCTCTGGTGTGCAGGAGCCCAGCATCATCATGGGGACGGGCGACACCGGAAGTTGCACGATGCTGCGGTGGGACTCCTCGTCTATGACGACGTGACCCAAGGCCCCCAACGCCCCTCCGCCGTACTCCTCCGGAAGGTGCGCGGTGTAGATGCCCGTGTCCTTGGAAAGCTGCTCCAGCCGGTCCCAGTTGTCCTTGGGGAGAGTGCCTACTATTCCCATGACCGCTTCGGCTATGCCAGTGGGCCCGCCGTCGTCCACCCCGTCTCTTGGCGGGTTGGCCAGATAGGTCGGTTCCAAGGGGAGGCACTCGTCCTGCACCATCTGGCGCATGGTGCGCTTTAAGGCATCTAATTCGGGGGAAAGCTTGAAGTCCATGTCTGGCCCCTTTGTCAATTACATGTAGGGAGCGTGTGTGGAGCCTAGTATAACCCACTGGGTATGCCCTGCCTGCGTCAACGTCGCCCCAGCCTCGACATGATAGAACCCATCCTCGGCATGATAGAATCAGAGCGTTCCAACCTGACAACGGCACATGTGAATGCAATACCGCAACCTACCCAGTGTCGAAAGCGTCATGGCGACCCGCCAACTGCAGGGGCTGGCCATTCTCTACCAGCGCGACTGGCTCGTGAACTTGGTGCGCCAGCATATTGACGCTGCCCGCGATGGTGTGCGCCGCGGCGATGAAGCGGCCACCATCGACGAAGTCGCCGTCCGGGTAGCTCACCAAGCATCCGTCACCGCTCGCAGCCGGCCTGAGCCGGTCATCAACGCCACCGGCGTCATCATCCATACCAACCTAGGTCGTGCGCCTTTCAGCGAGGATGCGGTGGAGGCCATGCAGGCCGCGGCCGATCGCTACACTGACTTGGAGTTGGACATAGAGCAGGGGCGTCGCGGCTCGCGGCAGGTCCACCTCCAACCAGTGTTGCGCCAGCTCACCGGGGCGGAAAGCTCCTTGGTTGTGAACAACAACGCCGCGGCAGTACTGCTGGGGCTTTCCGCCATCGCCCGCGACAAAGAGGTCATCGTCTCCCGAGGCGAGGCAGTGGAGATCGGCGGCGGTTTTCGGGTGCCCGATGTGCTCGTGCAAAGCGGGGCGCGACTGGTGGAGGTGGGCACCACCAACCGCACCTACGTGTCAGACTACGAGGCCGCCATCACGCCCGACACCGGCGCACTGCTCAAGGTGCATGCCAGCAACTTCCGCGTGGAGGGCTTTACCCACGCCTGCGGCACCAGCGAACTGGCTGAGCTGGGGAAACGCACCAACCTGCCCGTGCTGCACGATGTAGGCAGCGGCTGCCTGCTAGCCACCGATGAGTTCGGCCTTGCCCACGAGCCAACCCCTCAAGAGAGCATCGCCGCTGGGGCAGACTTGGTGTTCTTCTCCGGCGACAAGCTGCTGGGCGGCCCTCAGGCAGGTATCGTGGTTGGCAAGACAAACTTGGTCCGCACCTTGGAGCGCCACCCTCTAGCCCGCGCCCTGCGCATCGACAAGCTCAGCTTGGCGGCCCTTACTGCTACGCTGCTGCACTACCTCAAAGGCGAGGCGCGTCGCAAGATACCCATCTGGCAGATGATTGGCAGCCCGTTGGAGCACATCAGGGAGCGTGCCGACGAATGGCGAAATAACATCGGCGAAGCCGCCAGCGTCTGCCAAGGCCTCTCCACCATCGGCGGGGGAAGCCTGCCGGGAGAGACTATTCCAACATTGGTAGTGGCCCTCAATTGCAGTGAAGCCCAAGGCGGGCCTGAGGGCGTGATGTCCCGCCTAAGGGAGTCCCGTCCTCCCATCATCGCCCGCATAGAGCAAGACCGGGTGATGCTGGACCCGCGCACCGTGCCCTTCGATGAGGAGGACTCGCTGTTGCGAGGCGTCAAGGCCGCGCTGTCGGCTCGCTAGTCCAAGGGTTCCCCAGTCCGAATCTTCTACGGTGATGGATGACAAACCTTCTGGTGTTGCCTGAACTGGGTCAAGGGCCCGAGACCTGGGGTCCAGTGTGGGGCCATCTCACCGCCCCACGCCAGCACCCACCCAGCCTCGTTTTGGCCCCGGCAGTGGGCGCCGTCACTACCATTGACTTCAATGCCACCTTTGGCGATGGCCGCGGGGTCAGGTTGGCGGATGCCGTAGACCACGTTGCCGACAAGGCCCAAGCGATGGGATCAGGGCCTAGAATAGCAGTGGCCCACGGCTTGAGCGCGGCCATACTGCTGGCCTCCCTGCCCAAGTGGAACACTGCTCCTGACCGGGTGGTGCTCTTCGCCGGGGCCGCCCCCGTTCCGCGTGGCGCCATCCGCAACGCCCTTCCCAAGGCGACCCGCTATCCGCTTCGGCTGCTCTCGCCGTTGCACCGGCTGCTCCGGCGCCGCCTGACCATCCCGCAGCATGTCATATACGGGACGCTGTGCAACGGCATGGAGACCATGGAGGTGGTGCACTATGTAGCCTACTTCCGTCCGCTGCCGCTAAGATGGCTGGGCACGAGGCTGACGGTCCCACAGGGCATTGCCGCTGACAGCCTGACCTACGTAGTGCTGGAGCGCGACCGGCTACTGTCTCCCGCCCTGCAACGGGAACAAGCCCGCCTCTTGGGCGCCCGCGACATCACGTCACTGGACGCTTGCCACCAAGCCATGTTGCAGAGGCCGGCCCAGGTAGCGGACATAATACGTAGGGTAGCGCTGGCCCTCTAGGGTGCCGCCGTCCCCGTCTTTCCCGCCTGCGCGGGAATCCACGGCCCTCACCACTGCGCCGCGTCGGTTTCCCGTAGACCGCGCGCGCCCCATCCGCAGTCGTAGCCGTCAAGAGGACAGGGGCAACACCGGAACGACCTCAAGGAGTTGCGCTAACTCCTTAATTCTGAACAGTTCTCCGCAAGAATATCGGCCGGAGGCCAGTGCTATAATCCATTCACATTCCCAGCTAAACAGGTGTGTCATGGACGACCAAGAGTTTATCGAGCGGGTCAAAGAGAAGATTGAGCGCCTTGCGGGCCAAGAGATTGAACTCGGGCTGGACGAGGATAATCCGTCGCGCCTGACCCTCGAATTGGATGAAGCCATCCCGCGGGTCGTGATTGGCGCCGACGTGTTGGACCACGCCGGTTTCGCCCGTCTCGCCATAGAGTACGCCGTGGCGTCGATACGGCGCGGGGCCGAGGTGTCCCAACTGGAGTTCCAAGCAATGCTTTCGCGGAACTGACCTCATGGGCGACGAGCACCTCTGCCGCGCCTGCCAGCACACCTTCCCTTGGTACCCCTCCGACGGCCCCACGCCACGTTGCCCACGTTGCGGCTCCCCTGATGTGGAGAAAAACCCATGGCTCCTCTGCCAAGGCAATGCCGAGGGCCTTACCGACGAGGATCACTTCCTAGCCGGTCTGTCGGTTTGAGGGGCAATCTGCTCCCCGTGAAGGAGCCTCTCCCCGGACTGCTGAAGCCCTCTACAGAGGCACCCTAGCCCGGGCCTTGGCCACCACCACCTCATCCTGATTCGTCCCCGTCACCTCGCACTCCACCCATCGCAGGCCGCCGTCCTCGCCCTTGCCCGTGACCTGTCCGGTGAAAGTGATCGTGTCGCCTGCCCGCACCGGTTGAGTAGCCCGCATCTCAATCTCACTGCCCGACCCGGTAAGCTTCTGCAAAGGGAAGCCCTTCTCCAGCAGTTCCGCCACGTAGGCCACCGTGGCCACCCCCATGTTCACCGTCCCGCCGAAGATGCCCTGCTTGGCGTACTCCTCGTCGGTGTGCAGGTTGTTCCAGTTGTCCCGTGGCGCCGTCGAAGCCAGCTTGGCGTACAGATCAATGCTCTCCTGGCTTTCGCTTTTCACCAGAATGGGCAGGTCGTCGCCCACCTCAATCCGGTCATAGTCCAGCGTCTTGGCCCACAGCCTAGGCATCAGCGTTCCTCCATGTCCAATTGATGGCTGCGACTGCAACCCATAGAGAGGGTTGCGCCTCTCGCCGCTATAATAACAGCACTCCCATCAGAGGAGGCAGACCATGGCAAGCGCCGTCCAACATGAGACAGTAGGCTGTAATCTGTGCGGGTCTGCGGAGTACTCGCGCCTCCATGTGAAGCATGGCTACACCATCGTCCGATGCAACCGGTGCCGTCTCGTCTTCCTGAACCCTCGTCCTGTCCCCTCCGACTTGGCCAGCATCTACAACGAGGAAAGCTACTACGGCGGGACGGCCGAGTTCGAGAACGTCGTGGTGGGCTACGCCGACTACCTAGCCCTGCGTAACCACCTCCACTTCGTAGTCAAAGAGTTGCTGCTTCCCCTGAAGGGCTTGACCCCCGGTGTATCTCTGGACGTCGGGTGCAGCATGGGTCTGGTGATGGACGAGTTCCGCCAGCGTGGCTGGACTCCCC
The DNA here is from genome assembly GCA_965263155.1 of Dehalococcoidia bacterium. Classification (GTDB taxonomy): domain Bacteria; phylum Chloroflexota; class Dehalococcoidia; order Lucifugimonadales; family JAAXIE01; genus JAAXIE01. Next base: position 2,196,651 of record OZ253586.1, on the reverse strand, counting down.
ACGGCGTCGATGTCTCTTCCTACGCCACCGAATACGCCCGCACCGAGCTGGGACTCAACGCCTTCACCGGCACCATCGATCAGGTCGACCTGACCCCCGAGAGCGTGGACTTGGCCACCATGCTGCTGACCATCGAGCACATCCCGGACCCCAAGAGCGCCCTCCGCTCTGTCCGCCAACTGCTGAAGCCCGGAGGCATTCTCATAGTCGCCACCCACGACGTGGAAGGCGTCTGGCCCCGGCTGGTCGGCCCACGCTGGCGCCACTACAACATGCCCGAGCACATCTACTACTTCTCCCGTCGCACCTTGACCCAAATGCTGTCCGAGGTCGGTTTCCAAACCTTCAGGGTGGCCGAGACCCCCACCCTAGCCGCCGTAACCGAGGCCGACGCCACCGAAATGGGCCTCTACGCCCCCGTCCGCCTCCTCCACAAGACCCACCTGCTCCCGGTAGCAGCGCCAGGGCTTCGCGCCATCCACGGAATAGCCCGCTCGCTGAACTTGGCCGACGGCATCACCACCTACTCACGCAGAGTATGACCCTAGAGTAGAATGCGGGCGGATGGGAGCCACCGCATCCGCCCGATACCAGCACTCCGACACCACCCCTACTTTCAATCAGAGGAGGCCCACCATGAAAACCATCGAGGTCGACCTCACCCAGCCCTGCGCCGCAGAACCCACCAAGGGCCACAACCGCTGGCACCCAGACATCCCGCCTGCCGTTGAGGCCGACCCTGGTGAAGAGGTGGTCCTGCAGACCCGCGATGCTCTCGACGGCCAGATACACTCCGGCACCACCGATGCCGACCTCACCAGCGTCGACCTCGGCCTCGTCCATCCTCTGACTGGCCCCGTCTATGTGAAGGGTGCCGAAGCTGGCGACCTCCTGCAGATTAACGTCCTGAACATCGAGCCCGCCTCCTTCGGCTTCACCAGCATCATCCCCGGCTTCGGCTTTCTGCGGAACATCTACCTCGACCCCTTTGTGGTCAAGTGGGATATGCGCGACGGCTTTGCCACCTCGCCCCAAGTGCCAGGGGTCCGCGTGCCCGAAGCCTGCTTCATGGGCACCATCGGCATCGCCCCCTCCCGCGCCCTGCTGGAAGAGATAACCCAGCGCGAGAACGTCCTGCTGCAAGCCGGTGGCGCGGTCCAGCCACCCGACGCCCACGGCGCAGTGCCATCCACCGAGCCCATCGCCTCCTCCGCCCTGCGCACCATCCCGCCCCGCGAAATCGGCGGTAACCTCGACATCAAGCAACTCACCGCAGGCACCCGCCTCTTCATCCCCGTCTCCGCCGAGGGCGCCCTCTTCTCCGCTGGCGACGCCCACTACGCCCAAGGCGACTCCGAGTGCTGTGGCACCGCCATCGAGATGGCCTGCACCCTCCACGTCAGCTTCGAGGTCCGCAAGGGCGAGGCCCAGCGTCGTGGCATTCGCATGCCCTACTTCGAGAACGACGGCTACTCCAATGCCCCCGAAATGGCCGCCCCCCGGCGCTTCCTAGCCGCCGTTGGCATGAGCGTCTCCAATGGCACCAACTACTCCGAGGACGCCACCACCGCCGCCCGCGAGGCCCTGCTCAACATGATCAACCTCCTCATGGAGCGAGGCTACACCCGCGAGCAGGCCTACGTAATCTGCTCCGTAGCCGTCGACCTCAAAGTCAGCGAACTGGTCGACGTCCCCAACTTCGTAGTCTCCGCCTTCCTCCCCCTCCAAATCTTCGACGCCTAGGAGGAGGCCGGGAGGCCACCCCGTCATTCCCGCGAAGGGAGACCTTTGCCTAATTCGGGGCGAGCACAACAAGGGTCCCTTCCCCCTCAGGGGGAAGGTTAGGATGGCGGTGGATGAGTCAATTCCGTAGCTGGTTCTAGGCTGTCGTATCTCTTGGATTCCGGCCTTCACTGGGATAGTGGAAGTTACGCGAACGTCTCCGAAGGCGGGGACCCAAGGCTTTCACGTCCAGTTGTCCGGAGGATTCCCTGTCGCGTCCGTGTCAGTCCGCGGCGTTGCCTCACTCCGTCCTGAACTCCAAGTGGGACAGGTCAAGGGTGGACGAGCGTTTGGAAAGACGCAGCATCTCGACGCCGACTACCTCATTGTCCTCGTTGTAGTCGAGGACAATTCCGGGCGATACTTCCTCGGACTCCACGATGGTCGAATCGTCGATCTGGAAGTATAAGGCGTCCGACTCTTTGTCCACCGTCAGCTTCATAGCTCATCCTCACAACTTGCCGCAAAAGTCTAAGCCCACACCTGAGCGACCGCCCCCCACTCGTCATTCCCGCGCAGGCGGGAATCCACGGCCCGGACACTTGAGCGAGAATCGACCCCCAGGCAATCACCCGCCCCCGTCATTCCCGCGCAGGCGGGAATCCACGGCCCGGACTCCATCACGGACATCCAATCCCTGAGCCGTCCGCCAACCCCGTCGTCCTCGCGGAGGCGTGAACCCACGGCCCGGACTCCATCAGGGACATCCAATCCCTGAGCCGTCCGCCAACCCCGTCGTCCTCGCGGAGGCGTGAACCCACGTCCCGGACTCCATCAGGGACATCCAATCCCTGAGCCGTCCGCCAACCCCGTCGTCCTCGCGGAGGCGTGAATCCACGGCCCGGACTCCATCAGGGACATCCAATCCCTGAGCCGTCCGCCAACCCCGTCGTCCTCGCGGAGGCGTGAATCCACGGCCCGGACTCCATCAGGGACATCCAATCCCTGAGCCGTCCGCCAACCCCGTCGTCCTCGCGGAGGCGTGGACCCACGGCCCGGACTCCATCAGGGACATCCAATCCCTGAGCCGTCCGCCAACCCCGTCATCCCCGCGCAGGCGGGAATCCACGGCCCGGACTCCATCAGGGACATCCAATCCCTGAGCCGTCCGCCAACCCCGTCGTCCTCGCGGAGGCGTGGACCCACGGCCCGGACTCCATCAGGGACATCCAATCCCTGAGCCGTCCGCCACCCCCGTCATTCCCGCGAAGGCGGGAATCCACGGCCTGGACTCCATCAGGGACATCCAATCCCCGAGCCGTCCGCCACCCCCGTCATTCCCGCGAAGGCGGGAATCCACGGCCCGGAGTCCATCCCAGCACTGCGTTCCAGCTAAAACGCCCTACCCCAAGCCTTCATACAAGTCCACCCACGATGGATTGCTCTCCTCAATCATCCCCACCTTCCACGCCCTCCGCCACTTCTTGATCGCCTTCTCTCGTGCGATGGCACTCTCCATGGACTCGTGCACCTCGTACCACACCAGCCGGTGCACGTCGTACTTCTTAGTGAAGCCTCCGCCCACGTTGTCCTTGTGCTGCCACACCCGTTGTACTAGGTTAGAGGTCACCCCAACGTACAACGTACTTTTCACACCGCTGGCTAGGATATATACGCAGGGAGTCTTCATGTCGTCAGATGGTTGATTCTTACCGATAGTCCCAGCCCACCGTGTTCAGTTGTTCTTTTGGGGCCTCTGACGTTTCAGACGGCAACGACCACCCAAGGCACCTCAAGTATTGTACCTAGCTGCTGCAAGAACGCCACAACTCTACATAGGGCAGACCGCAGCTGTGACCACTCGCGAGGAAACCCACGTGGTCTGTTCGGTCGACGGCGACCTCAAAGTCAGCAAACTGGTCGCCGTCCCCAACTTCTTAGTTTCCGCCCTCCTCCCCCCCAAAATCTTCGAGGCATAGGCGAAGGCGGGAGCAGCAGAAAACACATAGTTCGAAAAGTAGGATACTGAATGCATGTAGCTCATTGCATTTGAAGGAGTATTTGATGCCGACCATTTCTGTGCCTACCGAAAGATTCTTGTTTGGGAATGAACATTGGCGCTCCTACCGCGCCATAGACGAGATAGAGGTCTATTGTGACCTGCTGGAAAGCTTAGACGACAGGATAGGTTCCTTAGAAACACGCGGCAAAGATGAAGAGGTCACTCTGATCAATGTACAGGCGGTCATAAGTAGTTATGCTTTCGAGATCGCGATAAAGTCGCTTTGGGCATTAGACAACTCTCCCAAGTGCGTTCCTCACATACACGACTTGTCTACTTTTCTCGATGGGCTAAGAGATGAGACAGTACAGTCACTCAAACAACTTCAACTGACCAAGGACCTGCTTCGAAACCATCGTCAACCTTTCGTTAGCAACAGATTCTCGATGGAAAAAAGAAGCAGGGACATCACGGTATATCCAGCGGGATTTCTAAGGTCCCTGATAGAGTTGTTGGCAGATAAGCTGGAAGAAACGAGGAAGCGACTACTCACACATCATGAGGCAGGCCGGGCTGCAAGGAGAGCAAGTCCCATGAAATACACCGTCATCATCGAAAAAGGCCCCACCAGCTATGGCGCCTACCTCCCCGACCTCCCGGGTTGCGTAGCGGCGGGCGAGAGCCGGGAAGAGGCCATCTCCCTCATCACTGAAGCGGTCAAGGACCACGTAGAGCTGATGGTTGAGCACGGTGAAACGGTCCCTGAACCCACCATTTCCACCATCAAGGTGGACAGTCCCCGTTCCTGATGTGCCTAGCGAAGCAGGAGTCCGGACCGCTCCAACCACTTCCTAAGCACGACTCCCACCCCCCCATGACATTTCCTCATTGACCCACCCCACCCCTACCCCCTAATCTCAACACAGGAAGCAGGCAGGGGACTGACCCCTCAAGGGTCGCCCCTGCCTTTTCTTTTCGGACATTGTTATGGGAGGACGGGAGGATGCGGAAGTGCGGCCAGATGCGGATAGCTAATTCAGATACGGGGATGCGGCCAAAGAGACATGTTTCAGATACGAAAAAATGTTTTTCAGCTACGGCCGTGGCCGCACTCAGCTACGCCATTGGGACCATTTGCATCGTCGTCATGTCGCACCGCGGCCCTAGCTGCGCAGATACGACCATGTCACAAATGTCGCAGCGGCCAAATGCGAAAAATTGTTTCCTATTTACCACCGGTGTGACATTCCGATACGAAAAATGCCACACCTCTGGTCTCACTCCAGCTACGAAATGCGAGACCGATGCCAGAGAAATGTGCCGCTGTTCGCCCCAAGCAGCAGCCTCACTCCCCCCGGTTCAGGTGCGACTGCGCCTCCCGCGTCGTCGGCAACGGGCCCGTCCCCGTGTAGTACCGCACCCCGCACACCAGCAACTCCTCCGCCGGGAACTTGGTGATGACCTCGCACCCGTCAGCCGTCACCACCAACTGCTCCTCGATACGGGCCGCCGACCAGCCATCTGTCGCTGGCCAGAAGGTCTCCAAGGCGAAGGTCATCCCTTCCTCAATGGTCTCCGGGGCGTCCAGCGAGATGTACCGGCTGAAGATTGGCTTCTCCCAGATGGAGAGCCCCACCCCGTGCCCGTACTGCAGAGCAAAGGCCGCCTCCTCGCTGGGGAAGCCAAACTCTTGGGCGCGGGGCCACAGGCTGGCCACATCCGCCGTGGTCACTCCCGGCTTGATCATATCGATGGACTGGTCCAGTATCTCGCGGGCCCTCTTGTACGCATCGCGCTGCGCCGGGGAGGCGCTGCCGATGGCAAGAGTCCGGTAATAGCAGGTGCGGTAGCCCATGTAGCTGTGCATGATGTCGAAGTATGCCGGGTCCCCCGGCCGCAAAATGCGGTCAGTGAAGTTGTGAGGATGGGGGTTGCACCGCTCCCCCGAAATCGCATTGATCCCCTCCACATGCTCCGACCCCATCTCGTACAGGGTCTTGTTGGCCATGGCCACAGCCTCGTTCTCCCGCACCCCAGGACGCAAAGCCCGGTACAACTCGTCATAAGTCGCATCCACCATGCTGCAGGCCATGTTCAGCAGCGAGATTTCGTCCTCAGTCTTCACTTTGCGAGTGTTCAGCATCAACTGCTGCCCGTCCACCACATTCAGACCAGCAGCCTGTAGCGCAAAAATCACCGCAGGCTCGGCAATGTCCACCCCAAGAGGCTCGTTCTGCAAGCCCCGCTCCTCCAGCTCAATCTTGATTTTCAGGGCCACATCCTCAGCCCGGCCCGCTTCTGGAGGCGTCGCTCCGCGCAAGGTCGATATGCCATACCGCGAGCGCTCTTCCCCCAGCCAAGGGCAGTAAAGCTGGTGATGCCGCGCCGCCGAGCCGAAGTCCCACAGGATGGGGTCGTCGTCTTGCGCCAGCAGCGAGAACCGCACCAGCTTGTCCATGGCCCAAGTGCCGATGGCAGTGGCCGTCAGGTAGCGGATATTATTCATATCGAAGCAGAGCACAGCCCCCAACTCCGATTCCCGCAGTGCCTCCTTGGCCTTACCCAGCCGCTCCGTCCGCAGCCGGTCAAAATTCACCCGCTCCGCCAAGTCCGTCCCCATCGCCCCAAAGGTCTTCAGCGTCACTTGTCTGCCTCCCGCCGTGCTTGCCAAACTGTTGCCCGTAGTCCCAAAGAAGTGGGCCTTCCCCTCAGCAATCGGCCCACCCCGTCATTCCCGCGCAGAGCCTGCCCCGGACCCCGATCCGGGGCGGGAACCCACGGCCCGGACTCGTTACCAAGCCCACCACGAAGGGACTGCCCTACTCTGGCGCCTCACCCGACAACCGCCTCAACATCTCATGGAAGATGATGAAGTCCTTGTTCCCCAGCCCCATGCCTCGGGCCGTGGTCAGCATCTGGTTGGTGACAGCCGCCGTATTCAGCGGCACACCCAACTCATGCCCCATCTCAAGGGCCAACTCCAAGTCCTTCTGGATCATGGTCACGTCAAACAGAGCTTCCTTGGTCGTGTCGCCGATCAGCGGGGCGCGGTACTTGAGCATAGGCGACGCCGCCACGCTGTTTACCATGGCCTCCAAGGCCACATCCCGCGGGATGCCGCTGCGCTCGGCCAGCAGCAACCCCTCGCAGAAGGCCAGCACCTGCACCGGCAGGCTGAGGTTGATGGCGATTTTCATGGCAGCCGCTTGGCCGTTGCCCCCAACGTGGGTAATCGTCGGTCCGATGTCCTTGAGGTACGGCGTCACCCGCTCCAGCGTGGCCGCGTCGCCACCCACCATGAAGGAGAGGGTGCCTGCCTCCACGGTCACGGCACTGCCCGACACTGGCGCGTCCAGCATGACAGCCCCCCGCTCCGCGGTCCGAGCCGCCAACTCCCGGCTGACCTGCGGGCTGACGGTGCTCATATCCACGTACACCTTGCCCGAAGTCATCCCCGCCATCACACCGTCGTCGCCTTCCGTAACAGCCAAGAGCGCGTCGTCGTTGACCATCATGGAAAAGGTGACTTCCGAGACATCGGCCACCGCCCGTGGGGTGTCCGCCATCTCCATCCCCATGTCCACCAGCCATTGGGCGCGGGACCGGGTACGGTTGTATCCAGTCACATGGTGCCCCGCATCCAGCAGCCGGCGCGCCATCCGCCCGCCCATCGTCCCCAGACCCACAAACCCTAAATCGGCCATCACGCCCCCCGATGGATGCTCTAGTCGGAATCGAAGCTAGGATACCAGAAACTCGCCCAGGTGGATGAAGGATCTCTGGACGGACGGTGGTCCCGGCTATGGAACACGCCAAGGGGGGAGGCGGGCCAAGACGTCCAGTCCGATTGACAGACAGGCTTGAGCACTCAGTCGTTGAGTAACAGGCAGACCAAGGCGCCCACTGTCACAGGATGCGTCAGCGCAAGCTCGCACCTTCGACGAAAGTTGGTGGTCATGGCGGACGAAGGATACAAGGAAGCCGGTGCCTGATACAGAGGTGTAGATGGAAATTGTATGACGGAGGCCGCGCGGTAAGGGCGATGGGGCGGCGACTACACCATGAAGACGGGGGAGTCGTCGGAGACGGTGCGGGTCTCGAAGGCGATGCCCTCGCGCAGGTAGCGGGGCAGAGTGAACAGGCTGTGGCAGGTGATGCCGTCGAGGTAGCGGAGTTCGGTGCTCAGCCTCGAACGAGAGACCTCATGGAAGGCGTCGACTGTGGGGAGCGTGGTCGCGGGGTCTGAGACGGCCATGACGAAACCCCATGGGGTGATGAAGGAGGGTACGTACACGGTATAAGGTCGGACCTGCGGGAAGAGGTCTCCCAAGGTGTGTGCGATGGGTGTGAAGCACTCCGTGTAGTTGATCAGCCCTGCCGGACCTGACTGAGTGACGAGCATTCCACCGGGATTCAGCCTCTTGGCTGCAAGCCGGTAGAACTCCCGAGTGTACAGAAGGTATGCAGGGCCTCCCTCCATTGGGTCTACCAAGTCCAGCACGATCACGTCGAAGGTATCGCTAGTCTCCGAGAGGTAGCCCCGGGCGTCCTGATGAAGCAACTCCACCCTAGGGTCGTCGAAAGAACCTTGGTGATGCTGCGGTAGGAAGCGGCGGCACAAGTCCACCACCTCCTTGTCCAAGTCAAGCATGGTGACTTTCTCCACCGAACGATGGGCCAGCACCTCCCTCAGGGTGGTGCCTTCGCCACCGCCACCAATAAATACCGACTTGGGGTCGGGATGGCTCAGCAGAGCCGGGTGTACCAGACACTCGTGGTAGATGTGCTCGTCGAACTCGGTGGACTGGGTCTTGCCGTCCAATACTAGACAGCGACCGAACTCCTCCGACTGGAGGATGTCTACCTTCTGATAGGCGGTCTGACCCGTATAGAGCACATCCCTGATCCTGTAGAGCATCGACAGGTCAAGGCTGACTACTTCGAAGTGCCATTTACCCGAGGCGTCCATACGCTCCTAAGCTAAGATAGCTGACGTGCTGGCACGCCTAGCGGCGAAATCCCTCGCTTGAGCTCCATTATGGACGGCTCCTGCGATTCCAACTGGTCAATGATGTACTGGGCTGCCTCTTGCGGCTTGATGGACGTGCCACAAGTGAAGATATCCGCCGCGGCGTATCCGTACTCCGGCCAGGTATGGATGCAGAGGTGGGATTCGGCAATGGCTACAATGCCGGTTACACCTTGGGGATAGAACTGGTGGAAAGATTCGCTGAGAATATGGGCTCCTACACCGTTGGCCGCGTTTAGCATAACGCTTTTGATGTAGGGCAAGTCGTCCAGCAGTTGTGGGTTACATCCCTTGAGCTCCAACATGACGTGGGTGCCTAATGCATTCAACCCCCTTTTCCTCCCATTGGATTTTGGCCACCAAGACGGGCATTTTAGACACCGCGGCCATATTTAGCAATAGGCAGTAACTCAGGGACAAGGGTCATGACGATGGGGTGCGCTATTGGAGGGGTGCCGTCCCTAGCTCAGAGAGGGGTGCGGACCTTAGCCCAGAAGCTCTTGCAGCAGCCGAGTTTGGCAGTGCTGCTCCAATAGATGGGCGTAGTGGTTAGCCTTGCGGCGGTGATGCACTGCACCCCGCGAGATGAGACCACCGACCGACTCTGCCGTAGCGTGGGTGTCGCTTTCCACCACCAGCAGAGGCACCTCCTGCTGCTGGGCCTCGTTGTGTACGTAGGGTATTGGGTGGTGGCCTCCGGTGAGCACCAAGCAGGCAAGCTCACTGCCAAGGGCCGCCAGTTGGATATCGGGTCGGTCGCCGCGGACCACCACCGCTTGGTTCTGGTGACGCCCGAAATAGGTCACTCCTGGGTCCATCAGGTTGCCGCCGATGAGCACATGGCATACGAGGTCGTCTGTCTTCTCCTCGCCTAGCACCCACTGTGCCTTGAGGTGGTGGGCCAGTTGGCCCACTGTTGGGGCCAGCATCATCCGATCTTCCGGGACCACCCCTAGGAGATGGCCATCGCCTCCTCCAGTGTTCCCGAGTAGTCTCGAAGCGGCTTCCCGGGTCCTGTAAGGTGGCGTGGCGTTGACCAGCAGTCCGCCCAGCCGTTGCCGTACCGGGCGCAATTCGGCATTGAGCCGGTCCATCTCCGTGGTGGCAGCGTAGTCGACCATGGCCACCACCGATGCGCCCGACGCATCAGCCAGCTCGCCGCACAGGGTCCACGTTCTGGTCTCCTCACCCTCCGGCGGCGAGACTTCCACCACCAACTTGTACCCAAGGCTGGTCGCCTCACTGGCGAATTTGGCCAGAGCCACATCCAAGCCGCCGATCGTCTGGCACGCCGGATTGATTCGGGGCACAGTCAGGCCGGGGGCATCCGCAGACTGCTGGGCAGAGGAGGTCAGCTTGGCGAGATACTCAGTGTCGGTCTCTTGGCTTCCACCGTCGGCGCCCACTCTCAGGTAGGCAAGTCGGTGTCCTTGCTGCGACCATCGGGACACCAAGGCGGCCGCCATCGAGGTCTTGCCAACTCCGGCTCTGTTGGATGCCAGAAGTACCACGTCCATTGAGCGGGCGACCCCTCCAAGTTGCCTCGATTCTAGCACATCACATGTGGGTTCCTTACGGGAGAGTCAGGTGTTTCCGATGCGCACTCCGCCTTTACAGCCAGAAGTCCCTTTGGATATACTCAGGCATTCGTGTCAGGAGGTCCTCAGTGGCTGCACTGCCGATGCGCTTCATGCCCGACCCAGTCTTGCGACACAAGGCTAGTCGCGTCACCTCGGTGACTGCCGACATCCGCAAGCTGGCCGACGACATGGTGGAGACCATGCACACCAACGCTGGCGTGGGCTTGGCAGCTCCGCAGGTGGGAGTGGCCCGGCGGGTCATCGTCATTCAGTTGCCCGACGACGAGCAGCCTAGGGTGTACGTCAACCCAGAGATAACCCGCCGCGAGGGCGAGCGCCAAGTAGAAGAGGGGTGCCTCAGCATCCCAGGATATCGTGGCCTTGTCCGCCGCTCCGAGCGAGTCCGGGCCAAGGCCTTGGACCGCAACGGCCGATTGGTGCGTATCAAGGCCGACGAACTGCTGGCCCAAGCCTTGGAGCACGAAATCGACCACTTGGACGGCGTCCTCTATATCGATCGCCTAGTCGACCGGAACAGTCTGTGGAAGATTGACAAGGCTCCCCAAGAAGAACGGGCCCAAGACGAAGAGCCTGCCTACGCCGGGTAGCCCTCGCCCATCCTGCGGACATTGTCATATAACACGCTGGCCCATTAAGTATTCTGTCAACAGGTACTACTATCATCCTTCTCTCCCAGCTTAGCGATTTCCTCCGTGGTCGCGGTGACGCCTACTTGGTCGGTGGTTTTCTGCGGGACACCCTGATTGGCCTGCCCGCGGCTGACGTCGATATCGTCGTCTCCGGCGACCCTTTTTCAGAAGCTAGGGCTTTGGCCTTAGCCTTCGGCGGACATGTTATTCCTTTGGGCCAAGCGCACGGCTTGGCGCGTGTCATCTTAGGCAGCCGTGCAGGGCAGCGGGTGGTTGACGTGGCAGGGATGCGGGGCGGCTCTATTGAGGCCGACCTTGCTCTGCGCGACTTCACCATTGATGCCATGGCAATGCCCTTGGACCAATGGCGCGACGATCTTCCAGTGCAGTCCATCATCGACCCCTACGGTGGGAGGCGCGATCTGGAGCAGGAGGCCTTGCGGATGGTGTCCTCGGCTGCGTTCACCGATGACCCGCTGCGATTGCTACGGGCTGTGGCCCTAGCTGCCCGGCTGGGCTTCACCATCGAAGCCGAGACCCAATCCGCCATCGCGCAGAATGCCCACGCGGTCACCGCAGTGGCCAGCGAGCGAGTCCGGGAGGTGTTTTGCGATATCCTGGCGGCCAACCGGGCCAAAGTCCATCTTGCCCTCTTGGACGAACTGGGGCTGCTCTGCGCTATAATCCCTGAGCTTGAGGAGGCCAAGGGGGTCGAGCAGCCGCGCGAGCACTACTGGGATGTGTTCGGGCACTCCCTAGAGGCTGTGGATACGGCAGAACGCGTAACGCGAGAAGGCGGCCCCTCTCTGGTGCCTTGGGGTGAGGATAGGAAGCGGTACTTCGCCCAAGACGCGGGCGACAACCTGTCGCGCCGCACCCTTCTCAAGCTGGGTTGCCTGCTGCACGATGTGGCCAAGCCCCGTACCAAGATGATCGATGAGAATGGACGCACACGTTTCTTTGGACACCACACTATGGGCGCCGAAATGACGCATGACATAATGCGCCGGCTTCGGTTCAGCGCTGCTAACACCGAGGCGGTGTGCCTCATGGTGCAGAACCACCTCCGCCCCGGCCAGATGAGCCAAGGCTTGGACCTTCCCACGGCTAAGGCCATCCACCGCTTCTTTCGCGACGTGAAGGGCGCAGCCGTCGACACCCTCTACCTCAGCTTTGCCGACTATCTTGCGGCCCGCGGACCCCTGCTTGAAGAGCCTGACTGGCGCAGGCATGCCACCAAGGTCAGCCACATCATCACCGAGGGCGAGCGCCCTGAGATTGCTCCCGACCACCCACCGCTGGTGGATGGTCATGCCCTGATGAAGGCCTTCGGTCTGGCGCCCAGTCCCCGCATCGGCCGTCTATTGGAGCAGGTGCGCGAGGCCGAAGCAGCCGGGGAGGTTGCCAGCCGCGAGGAAGGCCTTGCTTGGGTGGAGCAGGCGCTCCAGCACGAGTCCGCCGACGATGGACCTGACATGCAGCGCACAGGCATCTCTGACGCAGGGCGAGCGGAGGGCTAGCCGTAATGGTCCGACGACGTATTCTGCGTACAGCCATCGTCGTCGGCATTCTGACGATATTTGCTGTCCTCGCACTATCCTTCAAGGAAATAAACCTCCTCGGCTTCAACCGAGACTCGGATGGCCCTCTTGGCCTGACCTTAGGGCTGGATCTCCAAGGCGGCAGCTACCTCAAGTACCAAGCGCGGTTTGCCGATGAAGTGGACGTTACCTTCGCCCGCCTACCAGCGGATGCCACTTTGCAGGCCATTGAAGTAGAGGGTGCTCTTACAGGCCAGTCAGCTCTAGTGGAGCCTGTAGAAGGTGCAGAAAACAGATTCACTATACAAGTGCCCGACGTAACCGATGTGACACGCGAAGACGTGGAACGCGACATAACTGGGGAACTTGAAACGTTGGCCGAGGCACGGGGCTTCACAGGGAGAGTCGAATCAGCCCCGTTGGCAGATGGCCCGTTCGAGATCACTGTGTCGTTCGAGCGCAAGGAAGGCTTTGGCGACGCCGAGCTTTTGATCGTCTTGACGAGTATCGACCCTCGCGCCTCCATTCGCGGCTCGCAGGACAACCGCTATACCATTGGGTTCCCTCAGACTAAGGTCGATGAGGAGGTCGAGGCCGAAATCACTGAAGCCCTCTCCGAGTTGGCTCCTGTACAGGCTGTGGAGGTGAGGCCGGGGCGGGTGCCCAGTGATGACGACATGACGGGTGTCATCGACACCATCAACCGGCGTATCAACTCACTTGGCACCAGCGAACCCACGATCCAGCGCTTGGGCGACGATAAGGTCATCGTCCAGCTCCCCGGCGTGGAGGACTTGGAAGAGGCCAAGAAGATCATCGGAGAGACCGCGCAGTTGATCTTTGAAGAGCGCACCTGCGAAACCACTGCGTGTGTTAATTACACTGATGTGCCCATAGGCGACGGCCTGACCGGCGATGACCTAGAGGACGCCTATCCCGACCGGGACGGAGCGGGCCTACCAGCAATTAGCCTGCGCTTCGATGGGAGAGGCACTAAACTGTTCGCTGACTTGACACGCCGTATCCAAGGCGACCAGCTCAAGCGCATCGTCTTCACCTTGGATGGGGGAGAGATTCTGGCCCCCGCGTCGAGGGCCTATATCCCCGACGGTCGCACTATTATTGAGGGTAATTTCACCCTGCCTGAAACGCGCCGGATCGCCATCCAGTTGAAGTCGGGCGCAATTCCTGTACCCTTGAACCTCATCGCCGAGACCACCGTCGACGCCACGTTGGGGCAGGACTCGCTGGACAAGAGCCTGAAGGCAGGCTTGGTGGGTCTGGCACTGGTGCTGGCCTTCATGGTCGTGTACTACCGTGCCCCCGGTTTGGTGGCCGCCACTGCGCTGCTGATTTACGCTGCGATTCTGCTGTCTGTCTTCAAGCTGTTGCCCGTCACCCTCACCCTCTCGGGCATGGCTGGCGTCATTCTCTCCATCGGTATGGCAGTGGATGCCAACGTGTTGATTTTCGAGCGGGTAAAAGAGGAGTTGCGCACGGGGCGCACCTTGGCGTCGTCCATGGACGTTGGCTTCCGTCGCGCTTGGACAGCCATATTCGACGGCAACGTCTCCACGCTGATTACGTGCGCCATCCTGTGGTGGCTTGGCTCTCGGCTGGGCGCTCCACAGGTAACAGGCTTTGCCATAACCTTGAGCATTGGCGTGGCCGTCAGCATGTTTACCGCCGTCACTGTCAGCCGGAACCTTCTCCAACTCATGGCCCTGACGCGCATGGGACGCAGCATCGGCCTCTTTACGCCTGAAGGAAAGATGCGGCCAGCCAGCAGCGCTGGCGATGGCAAGGATTAAACGGTGAGCTGGGATATAGTCGGCAAGCGCAAGTGGTTCTTGGTGCTATCGGCACTTCTGCTGATACCGGGCATCATCTCCCTGCTAATACCGCCCAGCCTCAATTTGGGGCTGGAGTTCAGCAGCGGTTCCGCCCTCGAAGTGCGGTTCGACGAGAGGGTGCAGTTCACCGAATCGGAGGTGCGAGTCGTCTTGGAGTCGATGGGCCACCCAGAGGCCATCATCCAAGTCACTGGCGACAACGGGCTGCTGATTCGCACCGACACTTTGCGGGAAGCCGTCGGCGATCTTGCTTCGGAACAGTCACAAATCAGGGACGCATTGAATGAGCGGATTGGCCCCCTTACGTCGGAGGGCTTCTCTTTCGAGTCAGTCTCCCCCCTGGTAGCCCGTGAGACAGTGGTCAAGACAATATGGGCATCAATAGCCGCTGCCATTGGCATCTTGGTGTACGTGACTTGGGCCTTCCGCAACGTGCCCAATCCGGTGCGCTACGGGTTGGCTGCCATCGTGGCATTGGTGCATGACGTGGTCATCGTCATCGGCATTTTCTCCATCTTGGGGAAGGCGCTGGACATAGAAGTGGACGTAATCTTCATGGTGGGTCTGCTGACCATCGCTGGCTACAGCGTGAACGACACCATTGTCGTGTTCGACCGCATACGCGAGAACGTGGCCCGCTCCGTTAACCAGGACCGGCCTTTGGCCACGGTTATCAATACCAGTCTGCTGGAGTCTATGGCCCGCTCCCTCAATACCAGCCTGACCACCATGCTGGTGATTGTCGCCCTGCTGCTCATCGGCGGCTCCACTATCAGGCCCTTCTTGCTGGTGCTGGCCTGTGGCGTGGTGATTGGTACCTACAGCTCGATATTCGTCGCCAGTCAATTCCTGGTGATGTGGGACCGAGGCGAACTGCGTCGGCTGCTTCCCCGTCGCCGCCAAGCCACCTAGACGTTCATTTCTCCCTATCGGCTAAGTGTGAAGAGCAGCCTGCCTACGTGCGCCCCGCTCGCCATGACGTCGCAGGCCGCTTGCCATTTTTCTAAAGGAAAGCGCGCGGCAACCACTGGTCGTACCTTGCCCTGTTGCACAAGCTCCAACGCCGAGCGCAAGTCGTTCCGGCCAGCACCTGACGACCCTAGGATGGCGGCGTCCCGAAAGATGATCTCCGCCAATGCCACGGGTACGCGTTCCCCAGCCACCTCGCCCAAGAGAACACAACGGCCGTACTGTCCCAAAGACCTGAACGTAGAGTCGAAGGTAGGTGACCCCACCGTGTCGAACGCGACGTCCACGCCAGCGTCCTCGGTCAAGGCGAGCACTAGCTCCGAGTGGTCTAGGTCAGACGATGAGCAGACCACTTGGTCGGCTCCCAAGGCCTCAAGAGCGGCGCTCTTTGCTTCGGTGCGGGTCACCGCGTACACCTGTGCTCCGGCAGCCTTGGTGAGTTGCACAGCGTGAGAGCCGAGGCCACCACCCGCTCCGGTCACCAATACATTCTCGCCTGGACGCACTTTGCCTACTTTGGTGATGGCGTGCTGCACCACCCCCATGGGGCACCCCAGCAGGCACGCGCTCTCCAAGTCGAGCTCTGGTGGCAATTTGACCAAGCTGGAAGCCCGCAGGCTAACGTATTCGGCAAACCCACCGTCCATGCTGTGACCGATGCCCCTGCCGTAGGTGCAGCGGTGCTCCAGTCCGGCAATGCAGCGAGCGCACGCCCCGCAGGCATCGGTCTGTATGCTGGCGACATGGTCGCCTACCGCCAAGCCATGCACATCGGGGCCGACGGCGGCCACCGTGCCCGATATCTCGTGGCCCAGCACCAAGTCTTGTTTAACTCCGCGGCGCAACACGCCACGCATTACCAGAACATCGTGATAGCAGAGGCCACAGGCCTCGACCTGCACCAAGACTTGGTCGCGTGAAACTTGAGGCGTGGACATTTCCCGCAACGCCATGCGCGGTTCGGGGCCAGGCCTCTCCAGCACCAGTGCTTTCATAACGTGGCGATTATATGGCTGGGGTCGCTATAATGCAGCCCAGGTATCAATCGATACAGGTGGGAGGTCATGCCATGAAGTTGGGCGCCCACGTATCCACTTCCGGGGGACTGGACAAGGCCATCGACCGCGGCGCAGACATCGGCTGCGAGGCCATCCAGATATTCGGCTCCCCGCCCCAAGGCTGGGCTTTCAAGATGCCCGCAGAACAGCTGATGGCCGAGTTCCGCCGTAAGTCGGAAGAAGCCGACATTGCCCCCGTGTACCTCCACGCCATCTACCTCATCAACTTGGGCACGCCCAAGGAGGACAACCTAGCCAAGGGCAAGACCTCCTTGGTGAACTACATGAACCTAGCCGCCCAGATCGACGCTCAGGGAGTCATTTTTCACCCCGGCAGCCATGGCGGGTTGGGCTACGATGCTATCTTCGAGCAAACAGTGGCTGGCATCAATGAGGTGTTGGAGCGTTCGCCGGAGGGGCCATATTTGACCGTGGAGAACACGGCAGGCATGGGCCAGCACATCGGAGCCAGCTTCGAGGAGTTGGGTCGCATCATCCACGCTGTAGCCAGCCCGCGGATCCGTGTTTGTCTGGACACGCAACACTCCTTCGCCGCTGGCTATGACGTGTCCACCAAGGACGGCGTCCAAGCCATGCTGGAGGAATTCGACCAGCATGTGGGCTTGGAGAGGCTGGCGGCGGTGCATGCCAACGATTCCAAGCGGGTATTGGGGGCAGGCGTGGACCGGCACGAGAACATTGGCCAAGGTTACATAGGCGTAGAAGGTTTCGAGCACATCATGAGCTCTCCCGCCTTTTGGGACCTCCCCTTCTTCCTAGAGGTCCCGGGGCTAGACAACAAGGGTCCCGACCGGGCCAACTTGGACATCCTCAAGGACATACGCAGCAGGGTCGTCCCGGTCTAGTGTAGTGGTGCGCCTCACTCGGCGGCAGTTCCTGAGGCTGGTGCAGCAGGCTTATGAAGCCCTGCCGGACAACGTGACCAAGGCACTGCAAAACTTGGAAGTGGTGGTGGAGCGCTGGCCCAGCCGCGACCTTTTGGACGACTTGGGAGATGTCCGCCCGTACGAGCTTCTCGGCCTCTATATTGGCGTCCCACTGCCAGACCGGGGGAGCGAATTGCCTCAATTGCCGGACCTGATATACCTATTCCAACGCCCCATTGAACGGCGGTGTAGTACGCCACAGGAAGTGGTGGAAGAAGTTCGTGTCACCCTGCTGCACGAAGTGGGGCACTATTTCGGCTTGGAAGAAGAAGACCTCGAGAGGCAGGGGTATGGCTAAGTACAAGACGACTTGCTGGGAGCATATTAGGAACCATGAATGCGTCCCAACGACGCCCTGCCACTGATATGGCGCCATTGACACTCCGTTGTAGCGGTGCGAGAATCCCGCTTGATCCCAGATATGATATGGAGGAAATCCACATGCCCGATTGCACCGTTCAGGTCCGAATGAATGGCCCCCTGCGCCTTACTGGTCCCTTTAACCTGACCGATCAGGAAGACCGGGAATTCACCATTCCCGAAGGGCAGGCAGTGGCCCTTTGCCGCTGTGGGCGCTCGGAGAACAAGCCCTTCTGCGACAGCCGACACCGCACCGTCGAGCCGATGTTCGACGCCCCTACAGCCGTCGCCTAGGGCTTGGCCTCTCACAATCTGTGCATAACCTCCTGAAGGGCGTCTTTCCTTCTAGGTTAGGCTCCTTCAGGAGGCAACGCTGTTCCAGAATACCTTCCGCTAACTGCTGCGATAGATGCCGCGCAGGGATTGGATGGAGTTAATCCGCATTTGCGCTAGGCGGTCTGCAGCCTCTGCAGTGGTCACCTCTTCCTGTTGTGACGTATGTAGCAGGTCGCGCATTGTGTTGTAGATACGCTCGGTAATCTGGCGGGCCCGCGCCTCACTGTATTCCGCGCCGATTTCGCAGGAAGCATTGATTATGCCTCCTGCATTGATGATGTAGTCGGGTGCATACAGGATGCCTCGGTCCTGAAGGCGCTTCCCGTCCAAGTCTGTAGCCAATTGGTTGTTCGCGCCTCCCGCTACTATGGCGCAGTTGAGCCTCGGTATGGTGTCGGCATTCAGCGTACCGCCAAGGGCGCAAGGCGAGAAGATGTCGCAGTCGACATCGTAGATATCCTCGGCCTCGATGATCTCGGCTCCCAAGTCGGCTGCCTCCTCCATGGCTTTCTGCGAGATGTCCGTTACGACGAGGCCTGCGCCCTCTTTCAGCAGGTGCGCAGCTGTCTCGTGGGCCACCTTGCCGAACCCCTGCATGGCCACCACGCGCCCCTGTAGCGAGTCGCTTCCCCAAGCCGACTTGGCGCACGCCTTCATGCCGAGGTAGACGCCCAAGCCCGTGAGTATCGAGGTGCTGCCGCTGCCGCCCATTTCAGTGGGCAGGCCTACCACGTGTTGCGTCTCCAACCGGATCATTTCCAAGTCATGGGTAGTCGTCCCCACGTCGGTGGTGGTGATATACCTACCCCCCAAGCTGTCAATATGTCGAGCGTAGGCCCTCAGCAGTGCTTCCCGGTTGTCGCTACGAGGGTCGGCCCATATGACGCCCTTGCCCCCTCCCAAGGCCAAGCCCGCAGCTGCTGACTTGTAGGTCATGGCTTCGGACAGGCGCAGGGCGTCGAACAAGGCGTCTTCTTCGCTGGCATAGTTCCACATGCGGGTGCCTCCACAGCCCGGTCCCAAGGTGGTGTTGTGCAGGGCAATGAAAGCCTTGAGACCCACCGAAGGCTCGGAACAGACCAGCACCCCTTCATGTCCGTGCTTGCTCATGTAGTTAAGTATGTCCATCACTGCCCCCGCTTTATTATTGTAGTGTGGCGAGTTGGCGTGCTAAGGGCGGCTCTTGGGCTAGCGGAAAAGGTCGTCGATGCTGATACTGGTCAATGGAGTGGCCTCCTCGCTGGAGCGACTTGGGCCGGGGCGACTTGGGGCTGATTCGCCACGGGTGGGCTCTGCGCCACGAGTAAGCTCGAGGTAGGACTCTCCGCTGCCGTATTCTCGGGTGCGCACTACCACGGGCATGGGCACGGCATGGCCGAATATCAGAGCCTGCTGCTGCGGCTCCAAACGCGACAGCAGTGCCCGCATCTCTCGTGAGCCGGGTACGCCAGCCAGAACGGCGTCCACATCCCGCTCGTTGTCCAGCAGGCAGGTCAGTTTGGTGCCTACCTGGCTCATCACCTCGGAATCGATGGCTCCCGGGCGCTGGTCGATGACCATCAGCGTCACGTTGTACTTGCGCATCTCCCGCGCGATAGTGCCGAAGATGGTCTGGGAAGCCACGGCGGGGTTGAGGAATTTGTGGGCCTCTTCGATTGTGATGATGAGGGGCCGCGGCTCCGCTCCGGCACCACCCTCAGCCTGTTCCTTCAGACGGACATAACGCTCGTGGATCCGCCGGGTAAGAAGGTTGCTCACTAGGATGTAGGCGTTGGTGTCGTTGCCCCAGCGGCCGAACTCCAACACCACATGCTTGCCCCGAGTAAGATTGTCGAGAATGCGTGTTACAGAGTCGTGGACCGAGCTTTCCGACATGAAGTCGTAGCGTTTCAGGCGCGACAAACGGTTGTACAGGCTGCCCAAGGCTTGGGCGTTGATGCCCAGAGTATTGGCCAGATCGGAGACCTCGGCGCGGCCCTGCAGATCGAGGAATTCCTTCACCCAATTGCTGCCCCGAAAGTGACGCTGCAGGTCGTACGCGGCTGAGGCGGCTACGTCGGAGAGGCCTAGGTTGTCCTTCAGCACCTCCACGTCTTCAGGCTCAATGTCGCTGTAGCTGATGAGCACTTCCTCGTCGGGAGAGAGCCCTCGTCTACGCGAGCTTTCGGGGTCAAGGGAGAAGACTGCCACTTGGGAGGAGAACAGTTGTTTCAAACCCTTGACGAAGGTGCCCCCTTCGCGGATGCCCTGCCAGCCATAGTCGTTGTGCATGTCGAAGACCAGCATGGAGGCCACGTTTTGCTGCAATATGCCGGCCAGCAACAGGCGTGTAAGGAACGTCTTGCCAGTACCGCTCTTTCCAAATATTCCCACGGACCTAGCGGCCAACTGCTGCAGGTTGAGGCAGACCTTGGCCTCCATATCCAGAGGGCTGCCGATGTAAAAGTAGTCCTTGTCGCTCTCGTCGCCGAACACGGTGGACACATCCTGTTGCGTAGCCGAGAACACGCGGGAAAAGTGGGCGGGGATGGTCTTGGCGGGCTGGGGCCCCTCTTCGTCGTGGCCCAGCACCACGGGAAGGGTCAGCTGGGGCACCAGCGAAAGGCGACCGTAGGCCACAGTGCCTGCCAACACTTGTCGCACGAAGGGGTCGCTGACGTCGGGTGGCGTGTGCTCCAACGACGAGTCGGAGTTGCCTAGGGACACCTCTGAAATAATCCCGAAGAAGCGCTGCCTCTCCCCTTGGATGGTGGCGAAGGTGCCCACCTTCACGTCTTCCACCGACACGTCGCCGTCGAGGCGCACGTCGACACCCCGCGTTAGCGAGCCTGCCAGCACCATGCCAAGCGGTTTTCCAGAGATTGGCAGGCCGTTCATGCTCATCGGGATGATATCCTTCGCAGGATGCGGTCAAGCCGGGGCAGGTCCGAGGCCAATCTGGCTGCCAACGCCTTGCCCGCAGTCAGCAGGAAGCTGCCGCGGTCGGTACGAGCGTCCGCCGCTTTGACGAGCATCGCTGACGCTATCTCATCAGCCCACATGGGCTGGCCCTCCAGCAGCAGGGCTAAGAAGTCAAGGCTCTGGGTAAACTTCCGCACTTCATCGTCGATGCAGCGGTGGGCAAAGGCGTGCACTGGCGGCGGCAGCGGCGGCAGTCCATGGCGTACCGTACCATTCTCAGCATAGCCCAGTATGGTGGCCTCGAAGCGAGTGCAGAGGAGGCGGGTCAGTTGCGGGTTGGCCCGGTAGATGCCCTCTTCCGTCTCCTCGTCTTCACCGCGGGCCACCACCGGGCGCCCCGGATAGAGCGACTCGGTGCTGATCCGCGACACCACGCCGTACACCGCAGGAGACTTGGTCATTACCAGTGTGCCCAACGGAGGGGCTTGGTAAAGCCGGTAGCACTGCACGGTGCAGCGGTCGGTGGCAGATTCCACCACCTCGCCCACACGGCTTGCCGTTTCCACTACGGGCTGTGACACGGCTACGGACTTCCTTTACTGGAGGTAAGGGCTTGGGGGTTACACCCAAGGTACGCGCTTGGAGTGGTTCTTCTCTGAAGTGTAGACCGGAAGGCGCTGACGCCCCAAGGCGTCTTCCACCAGAACTCGGAAGACTTCGCGGTCGCCGCCGTCGATGACCGCCTGTTCGTGGGCCTCCATGATCGCAGCCGGATAGCCCGCCCCACGCCGACATTGGTCCAACACCAATGCATGGCTGAGGTCCAGCCGTTCCCGGTCTTGCGCCACCCACTGAGGGACTTCCACTCGCGCCAACTCTTGTCCGGCGTTGAGGTAGTAGTAATAAACTTGGTGGGGACCGTAGTGTTCTCTGGAGATGGACGAACTGGTGGCGAACACGCAAGAGCGTTGCCCAAGGGCCAGCATAGCCCCGAAGAGGTCGCGGTCAAGGAAGCCATTGGCCAAGCTACAGGGCTCCGGCCCGGAGCGGTACATGCTGCACGTTTCCTTGCAGCGGGGGCCATTCTGGTCGCATAGCAGTGTCCGCACCGTGTGAACGACCTCGGTGCTCTGGGGCAGACTGACGTAAGCTGCCACCGCCACAGGACGGCCGTCGGCAAGACTTCGCAGCTTGTCCAAAGCAGGGACGAGGCCGTACCGAATCATAACGTCCCTGACAAAGGGCGGATGTCCGCGCCCGCTGAGCCCCCACAATACCAGCGACCCGTCCAGCAGGGCCAGCAGAGGCAGTTCGGGGGGCAGACTGGAGGCTAGGGACGCCAGCCCTTCCACCTCTTGCACCGCTCGCTTGATACCAAGGAGGCCGCCCTCCACGGGCACCTCTTCATTGCCTCCGGGCCCGGCTACTGTCAGAAACAGATCGTCATCGCCCGAGTAAAGGCATGGTTCGCTGTCGAGGCGAGCATCTGGCTGGGCGCCGTAGGTCAGTACGCAGCTGCCCAAGTTGATGAGATAACAGCGGGCCGCCATGTGGCGGTCGACATCAATGTGGGAGCCGTCCACGGACGCAACACAATAGTCGGTGAACGGCCTCGGAGGGTCGTGACGCGCTGACAGCCTCTCCTGAGGCGCAGCGGCCATGAAAGGTCGCTCGCCGGGCGCAGGCAGTCGGGCAGTGACCTCATCCTCCCCCTTTTCTTCCATGACTCGGAGTAAGCGACCCAAGGCCGAGTGTCTCTCGCCGCTGTTTCCTTTGGCCCGAAAGGCCAGCGCATCTATCTGGGATGCTGTCTGCGTGATGTCCAGCGCCATCGTGGCTACCTCAGCACTCGCTCGTCGCCTACGCGTCGGGTGACGCGTTGTTGGTCTAGGTGCTCCAGGAGGGGCAGCACGTACTTGCGGCTGGAGCCCAGCAGGTTGCGGGCTTGGGCCACGGTGATGGACCCCTTGGCCTTGGTGTGCTGCACCACCATATCCACCATCTGCCGGTAGGCTTTGTGGGAGAAGACCACCTCCTCGGACACCTTCACCACCCTGCCGTCCTGAATCAGGTAGCCCAGCAACTCGGCTGCGATGCCGTGATCCGTGGGAGGCGCGAATGGATCCGACTCCAAGGCGGCGACATAAGAGTCTGCCTGCTTGGTTTGGGCCGAGGTCAGGCTTGCTTGGTGCTCCGGTAGACGCAACACGCCGTCTTCCTCGGTCATGTATCCATCGGATACCAGCTTGGCGGAGAGGCGGTTGAAGACCGCTTGGGGCATGCTCATACGGCTGCGCATCTCCTCGCGGGGCACCCCTTTGCGCAAGGGGTGCTGCCGATGGAACTCAGTCAGCGCTCGCGATGCCCGCTGGGTCTGGTCTTGCCATGCAGCCATTGAGTAGGCTATAGAGTCCGCGTCAGATGCAGAGCCTCCCAGCAGAACAACCCGCTCTTCCGATTCGAGTTCGGCCAGGCGGGTCCTAACCTCGTCCAATGCGAGGTTGGCGCGACGGGCTAGGGTGGTGATGTCGCACGGCCCCCACATGTCGACGGCATTCAGTAGAGTGTCGTCGCCTCCCTCATGCACCAGCGCCAAGCGCTCGATGACCGACGGAATAAACCTGCGGTGTCTACGTGGCTTGGGGTCGACGACTCGCCCGCCTCCCAAAGTGTCCTCGGCGGAGCGGGCCACAAAGAGGTCGCCCTTGACCAAGGGCACGGGATCGCTCAGGTGGATTTGCACCCAGCCTTCTTCGCCGGGACGCAGCTCCTTCTTGTCCAGTATGCGCAGGCGGGCGTTGGACTCGCTGGTATGCAAGTGGAAGGTGATGCCTTCGTTGTGGCGCACGGGCCGAGGCGCGTCGCGGCTCACGCGGAACTGGGCGTCCAATATGTTGGTGGTCTGCAGCCAGCCCGGAAGGGTGATGACCTCGCCGCGCTGTATCTCACTGCGGGAGATGCCGGAGAGGTTGGCCGCCAGCCGCCTGCCGGGGTCGGCCAGCTCCAGCTTCTGCCGGTGGCTCTGCAGGCCTCGTATGCGGCACCGCTCCTTGGTCAGGGCAAGCTCCACCTCGCTGCCCACCGAAAGGTTGCCGTCGATGAGGGTGCCAGTCACTACGGTCCCGAAACCAGCTACGGTGAAGCAGCGGTCCACTGGCAGACGAGGACGCCCTAAGTCGGAGCGTGGCTCCGTGGTGTCCAGCATCGAGTCGATGGCGGTCTTCAGTGTGTCCAGCCCCTTGCCGGTGTAGGCGGAGACGGCCACCATTGGAGCGTCGCGGAAGGTAGTGGGGGCCAGCAGGTCTTCCACCTCCGCCTTAACCAGCTCGACCATCTCCTCGTCTACCAAGTCTTCTTTGGTGATTACCACCATGCCGCGCTTGATTTCCAGCAGGTCGAGGATAGCCAGGTGTTCGCGGGTCTGGCGCATGACGCTCTCGTTGGCTGCCACGATGAGCATGGCGAGGTCGATGCCACCCACGCCGGCGAGCATGTTCTTGATGAACCGCTCGTGGCCGGGCACGTCCACGATGCTGACCTCTCGCCCCGACGGCGTCTCCATCCAAGCGAAGCCCAGATCAATGGTCATCTCCCGCTCTTTCTCTTCGGGCAGACGGTCGGGGTCAATGTTGGTCAGGGCATGAATGAGTGTGGACTTGCCATGGTCAACATGCCCTGCGGTGCCAAGAACATACATGGAGCAGCGCTCCCCTCTGCGCCTTTTGCTAGTTTCAGAATATCACCAAAGGCGGCGGCGGGATAGCCGTCAGTTCAATTGGTAACTGTTCAGAGTTCGTGCGGTTGGGGTTGGGTTATTTTCTCGACCCATGATTTTTCGGGTCATCCAGCTTTGGCAGGCGGTGGGGCCGAGCTGCTAGCGGCGGGCAAGTCGGAACGTCGACAACCTCGACGGTATCTCCCGCGACGCATACGGAGACCTTTGCACAACTGCGCGATACTTGGCGGACCCGGGTGCCATAAGAGTTACATTCCGATACTATTTTAGTCGCATTCCGTATGTTGTGAGATAGTCGTACCATGGTATTCCAATACTATTTTAGTCCCATACTCTTGCACAGGGATTTGGATCGGGGCAGCTACGCATCAGCTTTGATTTAGTCCATTTCTCGCGCGAGAGTTTGTGCTTTTTCTGTCGAGTATCATAGTGTGTGCTCAGCAAGTTGTAGGTTGGAATGGGGTCCTACCCTCATCTCCGGGACCTGGTCCGGGCAGCCCCAGTCTTACGCTCAAGGGCTCTCGAAGGGAAGCGGCTTTGCAAAGGTCACAAGATGGGGTCAGGGCAGCCTGGATTCAGGCTAGCGCGGAAGGCCGACTCCGGTCGACGGGCGGGTGTCAGGGTGGAGGCCCGTTAGGCAAGGTTTCCGGAGGCGGGAAGCGCCCATGCTTACGCAGGTCTTAGCTCGTAGGGGCAGCCCTCGTGGTTGCCTTGGAGGGTTTGGGCGTCCACGAGAGAGGGCTGGCCCTTAAGGCCACGGCATCAAGCCTAAACACTTACTTCAATTGCAAGTGTTATGGGCATGGGAGCCGTGCCAGAGACTCTATCGTCATTCCGACGAAGGCCGGAATGACAGTGAAAGGTCGGTGTGACCCCTTGGTCCTGAATATTCACCTTCAATTACAGGAGTAAAATGCGAGTCCGTCGGGCCCCGGATAACCTAATTCACAAAGCGTACGAATACTTGGTTGGAGAGCAACAGCCCCTTGGACGTTAGCTTGAGACACTCCCCCGCCAATTCCAGCAGACCGCTCGATACCAGGTCTCCGACCTCTGCACCGTAGGCGTCCATCAACACGATCCCATGGCGCAGCTGGAACTCACGCAGCTGGATTCCGTCCAACAAGCGGAGCCCCAAGAAGAGGGTTTCCGCCATGGCCGTCTCCGGGCCGGTAGCCTCGAGGCCCTCCAACGTGGGCGTGTCCTTCAAGACGAACTCATCGATAACGGCCGCCGCGTGGGGCATCTCCGCCCACCGTTGGACGCTTCTGGCGTACTGGGATGGCAGCTTGACGTTGTGGAAACGAAAGCCGCCTAGGTTGGAGTGGGCGCCGGGGCCGATGCCTAAGTACGGGTCGACCTGCCAATAGGCCATGTTGTGTCGCGATCGGTAGCCAGGGAGGCACCAGTTGGATATTTCGTAGTGCTCGTAGCCCGCATTCGTCATGGCCTCACGGGCATACTCGTACATGTCGGCCGCTAGGTCGGGGTCGGGTTCTGGCAGAATGCCCCTCCGCACCTGCTGCTCCATGGCTGTGCCGGGCTCCAAAGTCAGACCGTAGAGGGAGAGATGCTCTGGGACTAGCTCGACTACATTCTGCACACTAGCCCGCCACTGCTCCATAGACTGGTGCGGTAGGCCAAACATCAGGTCGAGGCTGACGTTGCGAAAGCCAGCCACCCTAGCCCGCCCGTATGCCGACGCAGCCTCCAAAGCTGTGTGCCTGCGGCCCAGCATCTCTAGCAGGGCATCGTCTGTGCTCTGCACGCCAATGCTGATGCGGTTGATGCCTGTCTGTAGCAGCGCGGCGAGCTTCGCATCATCCAAATCACCCGGGTTGGCCTCGGCGGTGACCTCGGCCCCCTCCACCAAAGGGAAAGCAGCTAGCAGGGTCGACATCAACCTGCCCAGTTGTTCCGCCTTGAGGTACGATGGCGTCCCTCCACCAAAGAACACCGTCGTCGCTGGAGGGTTCGCCAGTCGCTCGCCCCATAGGCGGGTCTCCTCCATGGCTGCTTCCACGTAGGGCGCCATGGCGTGTTCCATGCCTTGGTAGGTGTTGAAGTCGCAGTAGGGGCACTTGCTCAGACAGAAGGGAACGTGGACATAGAGGGAAAGAGGCTGCCCGGGCAGATGGTCAGCTGTCTGGCTCTGGGTCTGAGACGATGGGGCCATGGGCTTAGACGTTGAAAAGGAAGGTGATCACATCTCCGTCCTGCACTGGGTATCCCTTACCCTCCAGCCGGAGCACACCCTGCTTCTTCGCTTGAACCAAGGAGCCACAGGCCATCAGTTGGTCGAAGTCAATCACCTCGGCGCGGATGAACCCTCGCTCGATATCCGAGTGTATCTTGCTCGCGGCCTTCAGCGCCGCGATGTTTTGGGGGACCGTCCAAGCTCGCACCTCGTCGGGCCCCACGGTGAAGAAGGACGCCATGTCCAGCAGTTTGTGGCTCAGTCCGACGACGCGCTGCAAACCCGATTCAGGAAGGCCCATGGACTCGCGGAACTCCTGCTCGTCCTCCGGTGAAAGCTGGCCCAGTTCCTGTTCCAGCTTGGCGCAGATGCTGGTGCTGAGTGCACCGGGTCGATGCTCAAAGGCGTCGCCTTCCTCCGCGATCTCTGGCACGTCCTCTCCCACGTTGAACACCGTGAGCACACGCTTGCCGGTGAGCATGTTGTAGCCCGTGACCATAGCCTGCTCCTCACCCGAAAGCTCCATCCGGCTGGCGGGCGTCTCATCCTCCAGCGCCTTTTGCAGCTTTTCGATAAAGGAGATCTCCCGTAGGAACGTGCTGCGCTCTTGTCCGCGTGCGCCCTTCAGATTAGTGTCAACTCGCTGGCGGCGACGCTCCAGAATCCCCAAGTCGCAGAAGATAAGCTCCGCGTCCATGGCGTCAGCGTCGCGAATGGGGTCTATGGTGGGCTGGTGATAGGGAACGGAGTCGTCCTCGAAGGCCCGCACTACATGGACCAAGGCGTCGACCTTCTGCAGTTGGTTCACTATCTGCCCGCTGATGACGCCAGCCCCGGTTCCGGTAGAGGGACTTTCCGATGGGGCAGCCAGGTCCCAATAGGTTACCTCGGCGGGCACTATCTTCTCGGGGGAGAACAAGCCTGCCAAGGCTTCCAACCGGCTATCGGGGGCTTTGACTACACCGATCTGCAGGCCAGCCTTCTGAGACTCAAAGCGGCCGCGGGTGAGGGCATGCAGCATCGTGGTCTTGCCGCTGTTGGGCATGCCGATAAGGGCTATCTCCAAAGCACCCCCAAGCAAACTCCTTCCCGCTCACGGGGGAAGGTTCGGATGAGGGTGAAAAGCAGGCCGATGCTCTCGCGGGAATATGATGCGAGGTTCAAATGGACCATCGGGTGGTAGTGAGTCGAGGGATCAAGTCTCAGGCTCGTCCTTCACGCGGTATTCGCCATCAACCACCCGGGCCGAACTTGTCCCGTCGGGCTGCGACGGCTCAAAGCGGCGGCGCAGATAGTGCTTCAGTAAAGCCCGTGCCACGAAGGAAACTAGAAACAGCATCATGAAGGGCAGCAGCATCCGTGCTATGACCATTGCCATATGTCTGTCCTCCCGCTTTTTCTTGGGCTCACTTCCCAATTATACGTTCTGGCGTGATAAGGTGAAAGCGATCAGGACATTTTCTAACCGTCATTTCTATGAATGCGGGAATCCGCGGCCCCAGGCTTACCCATCGTAGGAGGGTCCCCATAGTGGCCCCCGCACAGGTTATATACGGCGACGAGTTCTTGGTGTCCACCGCCCTTCGCGAGCTACAAGAGGAGGTCGGGCCAGTGGAGTCGCGCGAAGCCAACTGCCACCGCGTGTCTGCTCCCCAAGCCAACCTGTCATCCATCAGCCCCATGTGCAACGCCATGCCCTTCCTAGCGGAAAAGCGCTTGGTGATGGTGACGGGGGCGCTGGCTGAAGTGGAGCCGAGCCGAGCCGGTGGCCAACGCCGTGGCCGTAGCCGCGCCTCTGCCCGATCCTCGGCCCGCGTCTCGGAAGGAAGCTGGGAGGGGCTGGAGGGATATCTTGAATGTATGCCCCCCACGACGCTACTGGTCTTTGTCGACGGCCCTATCAGAGGCGGTAATCCTTTGCTGGAGCGGTTGCATGCCGTGGCCCAAGTTCGGGAGTTACCCACTCCAAACGGCGAGGCCTTGAGCCGCTGGATACGCTCTCGTGTTGGAGAAAAGGGGTGCAGCATCGTGCCTGGGGCCATCACCCTTCTCTCACGTCTGGTAGGCCCTAACCTCCGCGTACTGGATAATGAGTTGGAGAAGCTGGCCCTCTACGCTGGCGAAGAGTCTATCGTCGAGGCCCATGTCCGTGAACTTGTGCCCGAAATGCGAGAGACATCGGTCTTCAACGTGGTCGACGCAGTGCTGGAGCGGCGCCCAGCCGTGGCGCTGCGGGCCACCAATCGCCTCAGTCAAGGAGGAGCGGGCTTCTCCGAGGTAATCGCCATGGTGTCGATGCAAGTGCGCCGGGTAGTCTTAGCCCGCCACCTGCTGGACAGTGGCTTCCCCCAGTCGGAAATCGGCAGCAGACTGAACATTGGCCCCGACTTCGTCCTCCGCAAAACAATGCAGCAAGCCCGCAGCCACTCCCCGGAAGGCCTAGCCATGCTTTACGAAGCCCTCCTCGAAGCCGACCTAGCCGTCAAGCAGGGCAGAATGGAAGAGGAAGTTGCGCTGCAACTGCTGGTCACGCAAGTGCCGGGTAGGTAGTTGGGAAAGCATCGTGCCACCAAGAATGCTGATATCGAGAAGAAGACGGAGCATTTAATCGACGCGAAATTCTCTAGGGAAGACACCTATGTTAGAGCAATTTGTAGTGGTTATCGCGGGAGGCCTAGCCGTCTTGCCCTTGTCTGCAACAGGATATCGTGTATGAAGATACTCCACCCAAAGCTACGAGTCCGGGCGTCTAAGTGATGGGACAGATATGGGATTTGGCGGACATCAAGAACATTGAGAAAGCACTTTGGTACGCCACTGGATGGCGTAGATGAAGCACCATCACTCCCGCAGCTAAGGGTTTATGACTTGGGATTATACCGAGCTCAGATGCGCCGAAAGTCGGAAGGGCTAACGTTCTTCTCCTACATGAATCTGAGCAGGGGATTCTTGGCACCCCAGTTGACGGACTATCTCATAGGCAACGCGATCGAACGCCTCCTTGAACGGGGCGAACTTGTAAAATTACCTAGGCCGAAAATTGGAGGTTCGTATTCCTGGATTGAAGGTAGACCGGCACCAGCCGAGGGGTTTGCTATAGCCCACAATGAGAATCGAGGCAAAGCTAGGGCTCGCCAGGCTGAAACCGAACTCGAGAGGATGTGCGTCGAATACCACTATTGGGACTTGGGTGGTGGTCGCTGTAAAAAGCGATATACGTTTTAACACTCAGAGCAGGTTGATGGTAATAGCACGCGTCATTACATCACGCCAGTCCTAAAGGGGCAGACTAGCAATTGTGAGTCATGCTGGGAGCAGTCGTTGCCTACAGGTATGTAGAAAGGGGTAGCCGCCCCTGACCGAAGTTCCTTTACCCCGCGTCCTCCGGCCCATGGTCCACCATGTTGTAGCACGCCACTGTGTGCCCTGCCGCCACTGTGTCCAAGTGAGGCATGGTCTCTTCGCGGCAGCGTGACACGGCCTTGGGGCATCGGGGTACGAAGGGGCACTGGTCGGGTAGGTTCAGCAGCGTAGGGGGGGTCCCTTCGAGGGGTTGTAGCCTCCGGTCGGCCTCGTCCAAGCGGGGCAGGGCTTGGAAGATGCCCCAAGTGTAGGGGTGATATGGCCGGTGGAACAGGCCCCGCACGTCGGCGTGCTCCACGATGCTGCCCCCGTACATAACCGCCACCTCGTCGGCCATGTGAGCCACCACCCCCAAGTCGTGGGTGATGAGCAGTATGCTGCAACCCCACTCCTGCACATAACCCTTCAGCCGGGCCAGTATCTCCGCTTGCAGAGTGACGTCGATGCTGGATGTGGGCTCGTCGGCAACGAGCACCTTGGGGCGCAGCGTCAAGGCCATGGCAAGCATGATGCGTTGGGCTTGCCCGCCGCTCACTTGGAACGGATAGCGTCCCATGATCTGTGGCGGGTCCGGTAGCCCCATTTCACGCAGGCTTTCTTCGGCCATGCGAAAAGCCTGCTCTTTCTTTGAGCCTGTGTGAGTGCGGATGGCCTCGACTAGTTGGTCGCCGATGGACTGAATGGGGTTGAGGGCCGACTGGGGCTCTTGGAACACCATGGTGATGTCCTTGCCACGAATGTGGCGCAGCCTGCCAAAGGAGATGCGCAGCAGGTCTTGATCTTGGAAGAGGACCTTGCCCTCCATCACGTCGCCGTTATGGGGCAGCAACCCCATCAAGGCCAAGGCCACGGTCGACTTCCCCGACCCGCTCTCTCCCACCAAGCACATGATGGAGCTTTCCTGTAGGGCGAAGTTGACGCCGTTGACGGCGCGTATATCGCCTTGGCGAGTGCGATATCGCACCCGGAGGTCTTCCACTCGCAACACCTCGGTCACTGGACTGCATCCTCCACGTCTGCGTTCCGACAGGTCATCATGACGCGTATCCCAACTCTGCTTCGCAGGCCCCGCTGTTCAGTTCCCGCACCAAGTCGTCCAAGCAGAAAACTTTGCGATGAAACTTGGTGCATGCCCGGCCGATGTGCTCGGCGCGGTGGATGTCGCTACCGCCGGTGCCAGCAAGGCCAAGACGGTCGCATAGCGTCCTAGAAAACAGGTTCTCCTCGGAACGCCCCCTGCCGTTCACGACTTCGATGGCACTGCACGCGGAGAACAACTCCTCGACGCTGGCCTGCTGCAGGGCCTCGTCCATCTGCTCGCTTGTCCCTGGCTTACGTTTGGGATAGCGACGCCGGTAGGGATGGGCGGCCACCATGGTGCCTCCCGCATCGCGGACTTGCTGGCGCAGAAAGGCAGTCTTGTGCATCCCGAACTGGTATTGGTGCAGACCGAATACCAGCACATGCCCGTCCTCGGTGTTGATTTCGGAACCCGCCAGCACCAGGAAGTCGTGCCGTTTTGCCAAGCGCTTCACATCTTCGGGCACCCAGAAGTAGTCGTGGTCCGTCAGGCAGATGCCATCCAGCCCAGCCTGCTTGGCGCCATCAATCAAATCATCGGCGCTGATAAAGCTGTCGTCCGAAGCAGGATAGGTATGGGCATGCAAGTCAATATACAAGAGCAAGCTCCAAAGAGGGAGAAGACCAAGCCAGTCTCCCACCACGCAACGGTTTTCGTCAAGGGACTGTGTTGAACCGGAGATTACTACACCGCCAAGGGTTCAGTGAAAACAGCACATGGTGTACCGCGTCCGATTGTGATTGTGGCCGGATGCTATCGAGGCGTCCCGTCAGGCCTGAGGTCTTCAAGCTGGGTGCGCCATCCGAGGCAATCCCGTCGTTGCGCCGTAGCCGGAAGCGCGATAATATCGACGCGCAATAGCGGCTCTTTGGGGCCGATTCCCTTGCTCTAGGTTAAGGAGGACGGCATGGCCGATGGTGACTTGGCCTTCACCCCCGCATCGCGTCTGCTGGAGATGATGGACGCTGGCGAAGTCTCATCCGTAGAGTTGACGGAGATGTACTTGCGCCGAATCGAAGAGTTCAACCCTCGGCTGAACGCCTACCTTACCGTCTCGGCAGACGAGGCCATGGCGCAGGCTAGGGAAGCCGATGCCGCTAGGGCCCGTGGCGAGCGGGCCCCTATGTTGGGCATCCCCACCTCCATCAAGGACTTGGAGGCGACTAAGGGTATTCGCTCCACCATGGGTTCCCTAGTCTTCGATGGGATGGTGCCGGACCGCGATTCAGTCTTGGTGGAACGGGTGAAGGCAGCCGGAGCTGTCATTTTGGGCAAAACCAACACCCCCGAATTCGGCTTGCTGGGTGTCACCCAGAACCGACTTGGCGACCCTTGCTGCAATCCGTGGGACCCTACCCGGACCAGCGGCGGTTCAAGTGGTGGGGCAGCGGCAGCCGTAATCGCCGGGTTGTCCTCCGTGGCTCCGGGGACTGACGGCGGTGGCTCGGTGCGACTGCCCAGCAGTTTTTGTGGCCTTTACGGCCTCAAGCCCACTTTGGGTCGCGTCCCCCGTGCTGGCGGGTTTGGAAAGCCGTCCCCCAATCTCACCTCGCAGGCAGGCCCTATGGCCCGGACCGTGCGGGACGCAGCGCTGCTTTTGCAGGTGCTTGCGGGGCACGACTCCCGTGACCCGAGCTCGCTGCGGTCGGCCACGCCCGACTATTCCGCTGGCTTGGGCCAGTCCATCCAGGGGCTGCGCATAGCATGGAGTCCCGACCTAGGCTACTGTCCGGTAGACCCGCAGGTGCTGGAGGCTACCGCTTCTGCTGCGCAGATGTTCCAAGAGTTCGGGTGTGTGGTGGAGGAAACTGATTTCTCTTTGGACAACCCGCTGCCGCCCTTCTACGACATCTTCTACTCTAACAACTTCGCCAGCTGGGGGCATCTGCTGGAAGAGAGCCCTGACGCTCTCACCGACTACGGGCGCACCTTCCTAGAGCATGGATCGCACGCCACCGGGGTCGACTTCGCCAGAGCCATCGCTGCGGTAGAGGTCATGAAGTCAAAGCTGGCCGACCTGCTGGAGCGTTACGACCTGCTGATGACTCCCACGGTGGCCGTCCCGGCCTTCCCGCATGGCCAGTTCCCGACCCAAATCGGCAATCATGTCATGGAAGACCCGCGTCGAGGCTTCTCTCCATACACGAGGCCCTTCAACGTGATTGGTTCGCCGGCCGCCAGCATACCCTGTGGTATGTCCAGCGAGGGCCTGCCTATCGGCCTCCATATCATCGGGCGCCATGAAGACGAGGCGACCATACTTCGGGCCTCGGCTGCTTTTGAGCAGGCTCGGCCTTGGCCCCAAAGGCCTGCTGTTTCGTGAGGAGGCGGTTGACTGTGAACTTGGGCCGGTGTGTCCGCGACCGCATCACGCGGCCCAGAGGAGTGTTTGCATGGCTTTAGCGCTCACAGCCGGCTTCTCCGCCAATCCGCGGGCGCAAGCCCTGAAGGATGGCACGGTCAAGCCGGAGAACATTGACTTGGGATTCGTTACCTTGCCCCCTGGCGAGCTCTTCTATCGCAATCTTGAGTATGACGAGTTCGACCTGTCCGAGATGTCCATCTCCGAGACTCTGCTGGCCAAGGAGCGCGGTGATGGCATGCGCTGGGACTGGAGCGCCCTGCCTGTGTTCCTTAGCAAAGCCTTTGTCTGGCTGGACCTCTATGTGAACACCAACTCCGGCGTCGAGACACTCGGCGACCTGCGAGGCAAGCGGGTGGGCGTTCCGGACTACGACATGACCGCTGCGCTGTGGATGCGGGCCACCATGAAGGAACTCCATGGCATCGAAGCGTCCGACGTGACGTGGTACAACGGTCGTCTCGGGGAGATGAGCCACGGCGGTGCCTTGGGGTTGGACCAAGACCCGCCTCCGGGCATCTCCCTCAACTGGCTGAACCGGGACCAGACACTTGACACCATGCTGGACCGTGGCGAAATCGATGCCGCCTATGGCTTCCCCCGTGGCGGTGGCCCGGCGAACATGAGCGGCATCGACCGCTATGCTGGAACGCCTCTGGTGGGCAACCCCAACATACGCCCTCTCTTTCCCGACGGAGGAAAGGCCGTTACCGCCGACTACTACCGGCGCACCGGCATCATTCCGGTGAACCACTTGGTCATCGTGCAGAACCGCGTGCTGCGCGAACACCCTTGGGCGGCGCTGGAGCTGTTCAAGGCTTTTCAGAGTTCCAAGCTGGCGGCCTACGAGCAAGCGCGTCGTGCCCGCTCTGGCTACCTGCTGTTCGAGGGTAATGACTTTCAGGAGCAGGCCGTGTTGTTCGGTGAGGACCCGTATCCACTGGGAATCAGGGCCAACCGCAACATGCTGGAGACTCTCATCGCCAGCTCCATGGCCCAAGGTCTGCTGCGACGGCCAGTCCAACCTGAAGAGGTCTTCTATGAGACAACACTGAACACTTAGAAGGCGAGAGAACCCAAAGCCGGGGAACTCAAAGGGCCCCATACCTACAAGGAGAGTGGAGATGAGCACCGGAACCATAGACGCTGATGGCCACATCAGGGATACAGAGCAGCACTACCGCCAATACTTAGAGGCCCCCTATAACAACCGAGGTCCGGTGGGCGTCGGGTTGGACGCCTTTGATCGCGCCATGTTCGGCACCCTTGGTGGCCCGAACAGCGTGGACGCCCAAAACTGGATCGATATCCTGGATAAAGCTGGCATGGAGACTACGGTCCTCTATCCCACCATCGGTCTCGGCGTAGGGTTTATCAACGATCCGGATTACGCCGCCGCCTTCTGCCGCGCCTATAACAACTATGTGTCCGAGGAGTTCTGCAAGGTAAGCCCCCGCCTGAAGGCTGTGGCCCTCCTGCCGTTGCAAGCCCCGGAAGCGTCGGCGAAAGAGATGCGACGCGCCGTGCAGGACTTGGGCTTGGCCGGTGGCATGCTGGCTGCCGACGGCCCCTACTTGCTTGGCAAGCCCCAGTACGACGCCCTATACCAAGTCGCACAGGAGCTGGACTCGCCGCTGGCGGTGCATGCTTCAGGCTCCCTCAAGGGTCGAGGCGCCGATGAGTACCTCTTCGAGCGGCTGGTGCAGGCCCACTGCCTATCCCATACCTACGGGCTGATGCGCCAGATGACCAGCATGTTGTTCGACGGTGTACCCGAGCGCTTCCCTGACCTGAAGCTGGCTTACCTGGAAGCTGGCTGCACTTGGATACCCTACTGGATGGACCGGATGGACGAGGAGTACGAAATCCGCGGCGAAGTGGAAGCCCCCGTCCTCACCAAGAAACCCAGTGACTATATTATCGAGGGCAACATCTGGGTGGCCTGTGAGCCTGAAGAGCGCCTGCTGCCCGAAACCTTGCGAATCATCGGCGACCACAAAGTAGTGTTCGCCTCCGACTACCCCCATTGGGATGGCACCTTCCCCGAATCCCTTTACGAGCTGCAGAAGCGGGAAGACCTGACCGAGGAGCAGGTGGGCAAGATATTGGGGGACAACCCCAGAGCCCTATACGGGTTGGACTAAGAGTTGGCACCCTTGCCTCGATCCCAACACCTTCCTCCCTTCAAGGGGGGAAGGTGTTGGGTTTCACCGCCCCTGTCCGGTGGAGCGATTAGGTTTGACTGGAGGACACCATGATCCCTCAAGGTCCCAGCTTGAATGACTTGGAACAGGTCGCAGAGCTTTACGGCTTCCACCTGACAGATGACGACTTGGAGTCCTACCAAGGCCTGATGACGCCCGCTCTGCAGCGGTACGCCCGGCTGGAGGAACTCACTGAGCCGACCCTGCCGGTGAAGTACCCCCGCACGCCGGGCCACCGTCCCCAGCCAGCAGACAACCCCTTGGGGGCGTGGTACTGGCGCTCCGATATTCGGGGCGCCTCCTCCGGGCCCTTGGCAGGCAAGACCGTGGCCATCAAAGACAACATCTGTGTAGCGGGCGTTCCCATGATGAACGGCACCAGCACCTTGGAGGGCTACGTTCCCGACGTCGACGCCACAATCGTCACCCGCATTCTCGACGCTGGGGGTTTTATTCTGGGGAAGGCGGTATGCGAAAGCCTCTGCTTCTCCGGAGGCAGCCACACCTCGGATACCGGCCCGGTGCGCAACCCCCACAACCCCGACTACACGACGGGAGGCTCTTCCAGCGGCAGCGCCGCCTTGGTAGCCGCTGGAGAGGTGGACTTGGCCATCGGGGGCGATCAAGGCGGGTCGATACGTATACCCGCTTCTTGGTGTGGCATCTATGGCCTGAAGCCTACTTACGGGCTTGTTCCCTACACCGGCATCTTTCCCATTGAGCTGACCTTGGATCATACCGGCCCCATGGCCCGCACCGTAGCCGACGTGGCGCTGCTTCTGGAGGCCATCGCTGGACCCGACGGCCTCGACCCCCGGCAACGGGGCGGTTTGCAGCCCGATGCCTATACTCAGGCTCTCACCGGCGACGCCACCGGCCTTCGATTGGCCGTAGTGAGCGAGGGCTTTGGCTGGGAAGGGCTTTCGGAGGAAGATGTGGACGCCATGGTTTTCGAAGCCGCCCACTCCTTCGCCGGCATAGGGGCTACCGTTAAGGACATCTCCATACCATGGCACCGCGACGGCCCCGCGGTCTGGCAGCCCATCGCCAACGAAGGGGCCACTCGACTCATGGTCGAAGGCAACAGCATGGGCACCAACTGGAAGGGCCACTACCTGACCGGCCTTCTGGACGTCTACGCTCGTGGTCGGATATCCCGCGCCGACGACCTGTCGGACACCACCAAGCTGACGGTGCTGTTCGGGCACTACATGCAGCAGCGGTACCATGGCCGCTACTACGCCAAGGCGCAGAACCTCGCCCGTTCCCTCAAGGGAGCTTACGATGAGGCGCTGCAGGAGCACGACCTGCTGGTCATGCCGACTCTGCCCATGAAGGCGACTCTGCTCCCTGATTCCGATGTTAGCCGGGAAGAGTACACCGACCGGGCCTTTGAGATGCTAGGCAACACCTGCTGCTTCAACGTCACTGGCCACCCGGCTATCAACGTGCCCTGCGGCATGTCCGATGGGCGCCCGGTGGGCATGATGCTGGTAGGACGGGTTGGTGAGGATGCCACGGTGCTGAGGGCAGCCGATGCCTACCAGAAACATCTAGCATGCTGAGCAGGGAAGGAAGGGGGAGAAATACGCGTGACCATCGACCTCAAAATATCGGTATCCATTCTGATGCTCGTGTGGTCTGTAGCGAGCATCGCCGGATGGCTGATAATGTTCAGTGTGGACTCTGAAGCACGGGAATACAGCGGAAACGGAGCGGTCCTCGAAAGCTATTTCTGGTATTGGCTCGAAGTTTGGTTCAAGGTGTTGATCGGTATGGCAGCCATCGGCCTTGTGACGAGATTCTGCAAGCCAAGTGAATAGACGGTCTCGCGACGATGGCAGGTAGCAAACTTTTGTCCGCCATAGGCTGCGGTGTTAACATCAAAGCAGAAAATACTTGATGCAGGAGGGTAAGCCATGAAGGTGGTACGCTTCCGGTCTTGGAACCTGAACGCGGACAAGTTCCAGGATACGGTGAACTTCTATCGCAACGTCCTCGGCGCTGACGAGCGGACCTTCAACCAAGTAAACGGGGTCGACGTCTCTCGCGTGGCCCTCGGCAACATGGTGGTCGGTGTTTTCGACGCCGAGGGCGGGGACCGTCCCGGTGTGCCCCATCACACCTTCGACATCGAGGGGCCTGCCGACGCCCAGGATGCGGTCAAGGAACTGGAGGGCATGGGCATTGAGGTGCAGGGTGTGCGTGTGCACAACGAGGACAGTGGGTATTCGATCTACGTCAACGACCCCTCAGGGAACCGTTTGGAGCTGTCGACCAGCCCTCCGTAGGTACCGCTACTAACATAGTTAACCCTTATCTATCTTAAAGGAGGAAAACATGAGCACGTCTATCGACACTCAGAAGCCGATGGTGCTCCATGGCACCCAGCCATTGGACACAACGCCCCAGACCCGCGGCATGGAGCGACGGCCAGGCATCGACAACAACACCACGGGTGCCAGCAAGATTTGGATGGGGCGCGTGACCTGTGTGCCCAACACGCTGGGGCCGGTGCACCACCATGGCGACGCCGAGACAGCAGCCTACGTGCTGAGCGGGTCCATTCGGGTGTACTTTGGTGAGGATTTCAAGGAGTACATCGACGCAGGTCCCGGCGACTATATCTACGTGCCAGCCAACACGGTTCACATTGAGGGCAACGTGACCGACGAGCCTGCTGAGGCGGTGCTCACCCGCGGTCCCGACAATATCGTAGTGAACCTGGGCGAGTAGGCTCGACCCAGGTTCACCTTAGATCGGCTGCCGCCTTCGGGGCGCCTGCAATTCTTGCTAGGCGTCCCGTCTGTATGTAGGAGGCGGGTCGGCCTGGGATGCTCGTCCCTAGGCTACGGGCGCGTGCCCGCACATTCCTATTGTGCTTTGAAGGTCTCGGTGGTGTCTGCGTTTACGACCACGGTGTATTCCACACCGGGTTCGAAGTCGGACCCCAGTGGGATGAGCGTTTCCACTGTAGGGTAGTCGGCGATGCAGCCGACCATAGGGTCGGCGACCTCATGATGAGTCACCTCCACCTCTATTTCGCTCGGGTTGGCGCGTCTCATCTCGTACCCGTTGAACCGAGAACAGCCGCTGCCCTTGGGCATGCCGGAAACAACGTGCAGTTGGTATTGGGGCGGTGCTCTTTCCAGCACCTCCACATCCGCGCTCTCGATGTGCGATACGGCTATGAAGGAATCGGGGAATTCGGCTTCCGGCAGGGAGAAGGTAGTGGTCTGATGCCGGTTGACCACCAGCCGGTAGGTGTCGCCAGGACCGAGCAGCGCTTCGGTTCGGGCTATTGTCTCAAGTTCCACTAAGTCTTCGTCGCAAGCGATGGCCCAAGGTGTGGAAGGGGGGTGCATCAAGGTGACTGTCACCTTGAGATCGTTCCCGTCCACTCGAAGCTCTTCTTTTCCTGGTCGAACGCAACCATCGATGGTCGACTGGTAATACTTGACCATCACCAACAGCTCCGGCTCGTTAGGAATCAGATTCGCGCTGATGACCCGAACGGGAGTCTCAACCCAATCTCGCCAATCGGAGTCGCCGGTCTGTTCAACGAGGCTGGGAGGCGGCTCGACTAGGACAAGCACCATGTCGACTTTTGTCGGATTGCTCCGGGTTATGACGTCATAGGCTGTGTCGTTTATAAAGGCCAGCCTGCCGTCGGACTCAATGATTCGTGCTGTCACCGAGTAGGTATTCCGTGAGTTGATGTCGTCGCGGTTGTAGCCTACCCGGAACTCGATGGGCACCTGCCCGGGGTTGGGGATGACTTGGCGTGCGATAAGGGGAGCGGCAGCGTCCGCATAGGAAACGTCCCGCAACGACACCTCAAGCTTTGCGCCCGGTGTAAGGGCCAGCCTTTCCCGGTAGGTCACCGTGCCGGTCACCCATTCATTGGGATTTCGACCCGATTCTACTTCTAGCGTTGAATCGGGTTGGCTGGAATCGCTTCCGTACGCGGCTACTGCTATTAGGAGTAGGCAGGCGAGCGCTATCGAATGGAGGAACGCCTTAATTTTGCTTTTCATCCTGTCACCTTTGTTGGGCCCATCAGTGAACTATGGAGCCTATGACTACAGACGGAGCCTGCCAGACATTGGTTCCGTTAGGGTCTCAAAACCGGGGGGATGGCGGTTGGGGGATGGCGGTCTTACGCCACTGGTTGAACCGAATACGGTAAAGGGCGAGTGGGAGAAGAGGTCCAGTTCTACGGCACAGTTGGTGAGGCACTGTAGGGTTTCTTGGGCGGATGCCCAGCGTCCGAGATAGTGTGGGCCTTAGAGGATGCCTTGCAGGAGGGAAACCCCCTCCTCCTCCGTCATCGGACGTGGGTTGAATTGCATCTGAGGTTCTCCCAGACCGCGGCTTACGATGCGCGATAGATCGTCTGCGACGACTCCGAGGGGACCAAGTCGAGTATTCACGCCGCAGCGCTGCATTATGCCGGACAGCGTCTCCGACGCTTCCTGCAACGACGAGCACCGCATGGCCTTCAGCAGCGCTTCCAGCTTGCCCTCCAACGTTGGGGCGTTCCAGTGGAGGAAGGCTGGCAGGGTCACTCCCACGGCCGCGCCGTGCACCGTCCCGAAGTAGAGGCTGAGGGGCGTTCCGAAGGCGTGGGGTGCGGTTGTGCGGGCGCTGCTGTATGCCATGCCCGACAGTGAGGCGGCCAAAGCGCACTTCGCCCGGGATTCTGCGCTGCCCTGCAGGCAGGACAACTCCAAGTTTTCTCGATAGAGGCTGATGCATTCCAAGGCCAGCACGTCCGATACAGGCTGGGCTTGATTAGACCAGTAAGCCTCAAAGGCGCTGGTAAAGGCGTCCATGCCGGTAACCGCAGCTAGGTCGCTGGGCATGGAAACCGCTAGGTTGGGGTCGACGATGGCTACCTTCGGAAACAAGCCGGGATGTGCTATGGGGTAGCGCCCACCTGCCTCCTTGTCCCAAGTGACGGCAAAGGGGGTGACTTCGCTGCTGCTGCCCGACGTTGTGGGTACGGCTATGCAGGGAAGGCCGTCGAAATCGATACTCTTCGGGTCTTGCAGGTAGGACATGAGGTCCGCGGGCCCTGGGGCCAGGAGAGCGGTTATCTTACCCACGTCCAGCGGGCTACCGCCTCCGATGGCCACTACAATGTTGCACTCGTTGCTGCGGCAAAGGTCTATAGCCTGTTGAGTGACCTCTGGAGACGGATTGGTGGGAACCCTGTCGAACAGGATGATTCTGTGTGTACTCAGCCCTCGGCAGACGGC
This sequence comes from Dehalococcoidia bacterium, assembly GCA_965263155.1. GTDB lineage: Bacteria > Chloroflexota > Dehalococcoidia > Lucifugimonadales > JAAXIE01 > JAAXIE01. Next base: position 2,155,499 of record OZ253586.1, on the reverse strand, counting down.
GTCGAGAACTCCGCTGGCGCGCAAACTGCTACTGCCTGTCGCGAGGAACACCGATGCGTTGGGGCCAGCCAACTCGTCCACGAGCCGAGGCAAGTCGGCCAGCCGGCCCGCGCCGAATACGAGGCGCGTCGGCTGCGAGTATTCGAAGGCCTCCCGCGCGGCGGCCGATGGACGGAGCCCTTGGGTCATTGGCCTGCGTACAGCCGGTTCAGATTGGAGTGCCTGTCGGGGTTCAGGTCCCGGCCTCGGAGCGCCGGATGATCCGCAGCGTAGCGGTGGGCGCGGAACACAGCATTGGCCCACTCGGTAGCACCCGACATAACTGAGGCGCTGGGCCGGGTGCCAGCCTCAGTCTGCACTGCCAGCCGCGACGGGCGCTGCACACCGAAGGGGTTGATGTACTCCCACACGATCTGCCGGTCCGGGGTAACTTCGAACACGCGGCCGGGAGCCCCTTCACAGATCAGGGTGTTGCCGTTGGGTAGCCGGTCGCTACTGCTTATGTTGTAGCTGTAGAAGGAGATGGGCGGGTCGCCCCGATACTCCCAGCCGATTTCGTTGGTGTTGGGGTCTACTTCTAGGATGCGGGAAAAGTTGACGCCTCTCCGGTGAGCGCCGTTATCGAACAGTAATATCCGGCCGTTCTCCAAGGGAGTAGGGTGGTGCTGATGGGATATTTGGCCCGGTCCCCACTTCCAGCTGAAGTTGCCTGTTGCCTTGTCCACGATAGCGATGACGCTAGTCTGGCGGAAGCTGACCAGCAGGTCGCCGTTGGGCATGACGTTCAAGGTGTTCTGGTGAGTCCACTCGCGTCGACCCTCCAGAGGGCAAATCAGGTCTTCCTGCACGTCCAAGTGTTGCCAAGCGTGCCACTCCCATACGACCGAGCCGTCGGGAGTGATTTCCTGCACCATGTCGCTGACCATCTCTTGTGGGTCGTTGTCGCTGACGTAGCCTCCCTGCACTCTGGCGGACAAATCGACGGGCATGCGCTCAAAGAGCAGGGCCAGCGTGTTGCCGTTGGACAACCTCTCGAAGTCGTGGTGCACCATGGGATTGTCCAGCTCCCACACAAGGTTGCTGTCCCAGTCCAGTTCCTCCAGCTTGGAGGAGGAGCCGCCGATGTTCCCCACATCGACTTCCGTAGGAGGGTTGGCCCGCAGCAGCAGGTTGCCATTGGGCAGCAGGTAGGCGTAATCGATACCCGCCTCTGAACGCCATGTGTGGCATACCCTGCCTTCCATGTCCAGAAGATAGGCGTCGCCGCCGCCTCCGGTGCAGATGAGGGTGTAGCCGCGGAAGCTGCGGCTCGGCGAGTAATGGATTAGTCCCGATGGATGATGAGATGACCAGCCCATATTCCATAGCTCCTGCTTCAGCTTGCGCGCGGCCCAGCCAGACTTTGCGAGTGTATCTGCGACTATGGTAGCCGTCAACGCTGGGGCCAGCCGGCCAGGGTCTTACGATTGTTGAAGGCTGCCCGTCTGCCTAGACATCGGGGCACCAGTGGCTAGCGCAGGGAGGGCGGAGACACCGGCGAAGCGCGCGGCTTGTTCGACAGTGAGGCCCAATTGGTGCGCGGGGAGGACCTTCTGGTTCCCAGCGGCGATTTCAGACTGGTCGTAGCTGCCGCGCGTTTTTCTGTAGCTGATTTCACTGAAATTTGTGAAACCATTTTTGGTCACGGCTGCATCTCCCGGTTGTGGACAGGCTTGGGTTGCCTGGGGCGCCTTATTCTGAGGTTCTAGGTGCTTCCCTCCCAAGAATGGCCCCAGAAAAGCCGGGCGACCTGTGAGGGGTCAGTCCCCAGTCTCAGCTATGGCGTAGATACGCAGCAGGTAGGCTGTTATCACGTTTGTTATCAGCCTCGGCCCGACTCGGCCGGTCAGATCGGCGTCGGGGTGTCGATTCGATGGTGGCGCTACATCCCCGAAGTCCTCGCTTCGAGGCATGGACGCCTGGGCGGTCCACAAGTGGGACTCCATAGCTGGGGTGTTGGGAAACTCTTCCCCGGAGACCGGGCACCAGTCGGGCATTAGCGTACCCGGTGGCGAGATGTCAGATCGCCTAAGTTTTTTTGGCTTGGGGTGTTATGGCTTCAGCCGATGGAGCTCGCTGAAGAGGTCGCAACTTGGGCAGTCAACATCTATCGTCGGCTCTGTGACAGTTTTGCCCGGCATCATTCGAGGTTGCCGCAAATGGCTGCAAATCAGTGGAGCCCCCGGCCGGTCCGGACCGGCCGGAGGCTCCTGCTATTAGCTCCTGAATACTCCCATGCAACTCAAGTCGTGGGGACTCCTGACTGAGACTACCCACACACCATCATCGGTTCGGGGCGTATAGCTGCATCTGCATCCGCTGCTGCACGCCCCCACTGCCACATATGACCCGAAACGTTCCCGTCGTCATCCGTCGGCCTCTCCCACTGCCACGTCTCGTTGGCCACGCCTCCATCCGGGTCGGTCAAAGCGGCCACTACCCCTGTGCCTACCTCGGGCGTATACGTTGACAGGCTGACTGCGCCCTCCTGGTCCACGGGTGCGGTTGGCAAGCTCCTAGCTGTTCGCCCTTCACCCCTAGCGTCGCTGTACACTGCTGCTGCGCGCAGCCGACGACCCGCATCGCTTGGCTGCGGTGTATAGATGGCAGACTCCGCACCAGAAACCACCGCCCATGGAGGCTCGCCCCCAAAATCGGAGCTCTCCCATTGCCACACTACATTGGCGATGCTATCGTCTGGGTCCGTCAGCATTGCCGTGAGCGCCGTGCCCGCCACTGGGAGGCCGGAGTCCAAGCTGACCACCCCGGGCTTCCCCACACGATCGGTAGCAGGACTCGCCACCATCCGCCCGCCGCCTATAGCATCGTCGTAGACCACTGTGACCCGCAGAAGCATCCTTTCGTCAGCCGTCGTTGGCGAATACGTAGCGCCTTCCGCTCCCGGCACATCGTTCCACGACTGCATACCGCTACTCGGCGACCACTGCCACCGCCACTCCGCGTTGGTCATCATGCCGTCTGGGTCAGTCAGCGTTGCCGTCAGCTGGACGCCCACATCCGGGACATTGGAACTCAATCCCACGGCTCCCCGCTGGTCCAGTCGGTCTGTTGGCGCGCTGACGGCGGTCCTACCAGTCCCTATTCCATCGCTATAAGTCACCGTGACACGCAGAAACGCGCCTACGTCGGCAGGGGCCACCGGTGTGTAGCTCGCCATCAGCACTCCATCAATGGTCGCCCATGAGCCAGCGCTTCCCCCCAAGGATCTCTCCCACAACCACACCTCGCCGGTAGTATCCCCGTCTTCATCAGTCAGCGTCGCCGTCAGTACTTCCCCCACCACCGGCATTGATGGAGACAGCGTAACCATGCCCCGCTGGTCAACCCGAGCAGTAGGGCCACTGGCGGCACTTCTGTTTGTTCCATTCCCGTCCCGATAAGTCACCTCAGCGCGTAGTACGCGCCCTGCATCCATCGTCACTGGCGTATAGCTGGCCGCCGTCGCCCCAAGGATGTTGCTCCACACGGGCTCCCCAGTTCCGGGCGAACTCTCCCCCTGCCCCACAACCTGATTTACATAGCTATAATTGGCGTTCGTATCATCTCGTTACCACTTTCGTTATCACAGTCGTGCCTCACCCTGGAGCGATGGTTTTCTGCCTTCCCTAACCCGATCATTATTTGTGAGGGGATGACATTTGAACTGACGCCTGTTGCTGTTGGGTTTGGGTATCTTCGTGCTCTTGCTCATATACGACAAGTGTGTCCAGGGCTAGGGTAGAGGTTCGATAGAACTCTCTATTCATGACTACCGTGCGGTGTAGAGGAAGGCGTAGGGGCAGCTGGTGTGGGACTAGGCGTCGGTGTTGGTGTCGGCATGGGTGTGGGAGTCAGAGGGGGAGTGGCGCTGACGGTTAGCTCGGTAGGGCCTCCCACCGACTGTTCGACCTTGTCCGAATCCCTCAGAACCCCGGCAAAGGAGTACGCACCCTCCTCGGTGGACGCCGTAACGGTGTCACCTCTGAGTTCATCAGGGATTCCTACCTAGAAGTGCGGCGCAGGGCCTACCACCGGAGCCGAGGCCCAGGGATGGGGTCCCACTACCTGAGGACCTGTGGATGCGACTACTGCAAGCAAGACCGGACGGTTTTCCGGGCTGCCATACAGCCCCTGCTGACCCGGCAACAGTCAGCACTGCTGGACATCTGCGACAGGCTGGAACCCCGGATCACTGCCTCCCTTGAGGAGGCATCGGCCGACATGATGGAAGCACTGGCAAGATCGATGGGCATGGACGGCGACCAGACGCGAGCCCTGAAGGAGCACACCAATGATTGCTTCAACTCAAGGCACGAGCTGGCCAAGACATCACGACTCCTTGAGGCCGAGCTCGGGTATACGACGTATGCCACTTGTGAGTTCGCCACCTGGGAGGAGATGCTGGAAGACCAGGGATTCCAACACCTCAGGCTGCGATGGAGCTTCCCCAGCGTGAGAAAAGAGGACGAAGGACAGGTGCTGGGCACCGCCCTGCCGGTCGCCCAGAGAACGGCTGACAGGATGGCTCTGGTATGGGAGGAAGAGACGGATAGGGCGTTGACGTCATACTGCGAGGGCGAGCCCGAACTTTATCAGGATCTACGATGCTTGGCGCGCATGGGGGCAACGAAACATGTGCTGGAACACCTGCGCCATGAGTTGATGGGGAGAAACAGCTCCAGCGAGCAGGAACCACACCCTCATAGCCACTGTGCAGCCAGCGTACTGGAAACCGGGAAAGTGCATCCCTTCTCCAGAGATTTCGAGGAGTGCATGGGGTATAGACAGGACGGACGATAGCTGCTGAGCGCAATCTTGCGGGCCACGGCCTGCTCAACGTGCAGTTTCAGGCACATACGCCAGCGTCGGCCTTTCTTCAAGGGTCCATAGCGATAACGCGTGGAATTCCGGGGCGTTTGAATCTTGACGTCTCGCATCTTGGAACAGCCGTTGGAGACGCTTGGAATTTCGCGTGATAACCTCGCATCGAGCGGTTTCTCGTTGCTGCTCCTCGCCTTGATATAATCCGCCCAGCCATCCCAAGGAAGGAGATCTCCCATGCCGGAGTTCGAGCTCGTACCACGACAGCAGGCAATTGTGTCTTCATTCTCCAGAGACCGTTCCGATGTCATACGGGAGTACTCTCAGTTCATTGACCAACTAGGTCGTGACGAGGCAGGCAAGCTCACGCCCTCACACGGCGAAGCCGTGGCTACCTTGCGCCGTCGCCTGGGCTCTGCGGTGAAAGCTTCTGGGAAGAATATCCAGATAAAGCGGGTCGGGGCAGAGATATACTTCTGGGAAGAACCGTCCAAACGGCGAGGCGGCCGACCTCGGAAGAACGCCAACCCTGATGGTGTTGCGTGCTAAAGGAAGTCTCAAGTGTTGGTGACCGTGAGTGTTTAGGCCTTTTGACCCTTCCTATGACCATGCTGGCTAGTAGCCCTTGGCGCGAAGGTTGATGATCAACGACCCCAACGACATCATTCCCCCCAACTCCGGCACTTGGCGCGCCGTCGACGTCGTTGCCCCAGAAGGCAGCGTGGTCAACGTGCTGCCCCCCGCCCCGGTCGTCTACGCCAACCACGAGATGACCCACCGCAATCGCTGACATGGTGTTCGGTGCCGTGGCCCAAGGCTACCCCGAGCGCGCCCTAGCCTGCTCCCAAGGCACCTCCGCCATCCTGACCCTCGGAGGCCAGGACCCCCGCACCGGCCAGCGTTACGTCAGCTACGAGACCCTCGGCGGTGGCATGGGCGCCTGCCCCAATCAGGACGGCATCGACGCGGTGAAGGCAGGCATCAGCAACACCATGAAGACCCCTGTGGAGGAGCTGGAGATGCGCTTCCCAGTGCAGGTGGACAAGTACGAAATCGTCCCGACAGCGGTGGCGCAGGCCAGTACCGTGGAGGCTGCGGGGTGCGTCGCGAATGGCGTGTCTTGGGCCACACCGCCACCGCCACCATCTGCTGCGAGCGCACCAAGTCGCCACCCTTCGGCTGCAGGGAGGCCACGCTGGCGCCCCCACCAGCGTCCACGTAGTCGACCCCCAAGGCAACCGCGACACCCGCAACAGCAAGGGCCCCGCCTTCCCCGTCTCCGAGACGGCTACTCCATCGCCTACGACGTAGCCGGCGCCGGAGGCTACGGCAACCCCCAGAGCATCCAACAAGACCTCATCAACGGCTACATCACCCCCGACCAGGCAGCCCAGGACTATGGAGTGGACGCTTCGGTTATGGTATGCGACTATTGCGCAGGAGGCTTGGTGTCCTCACGAGGCCAGACCTAGCGTCAGTCCCCAAAAGATTACAATGACGCGCCTAGCTTTCGAATTAGTAACGTCTCACATACCGCTAAAGCAAGCCTGGAGTGCAAAAGTGCTTATAGAGCAAGTGCAGATTGAGGATGGATTCCTAAATGGTCTTAATGTCGAGTTCGTTCCTGGGTTGAATGTCCTCATTGGCGCCCGTGGAACTGGAAAGACATCGTTGATAGAGCTCATTAGATTCGCCCTTGGAGCTTCAGCCTTCACCGAGGACGCAGCGCGCCGAGGACATCAGCAGGCGCTCAGTGTTCTTCAGGGCGGACAAATCTCTTTGGTCCTTCGAGATGCAGGCGAGCGTTTCGTTGTGACCCGGGCCGCTCGCGACGAGGTTCCTCGATCCACCCGACAGATTCCACCTGTCACGGTTCTTGCGCAAAGTGAGATCGAAGCGGTTGGCGCACAGGCGACTGGTAGGCTTCTCCTAATCGATCGCTTCAGGCTCAATAGGGGAGAAATTGACCAGCGACGGGTTTCTCTCACTTCGACTTTGCGCTCAATTACGGCAGAGATTAGCGGCGTACGGGATGAACTCAGATCCATTAGCGAGCAAATCTCGGACATGCAGACGGTCCGTAGTGAGCGGCTTCATGCGGTCGAACAGCAAAGAGATTTGCTCAAGTCAATTGCAACGACTGAAAACGATCGCCGAGAGCTTGCGGAGCTCCAAGCTCGGGCTGCCATTCTTGGGGTCAGGAGTGGCGTCTACGACAGGACCACGACCACGCTGGGCAGTTTGCGCCAGACCCTGGTCAATATCGCCGAGGGACTGCGAACAATCGAGCCATGGCCCGACAGCGCTGGCGAAAATGATCTCCTATCGGGGATTCGGCAAAGGAGTACCGCAGCCGCGCAAGCCCTAAGAACCACTATCGCCATCCTAGAATCTGCAGAGTCCGATATTCAGGTGCTCATTACTGACAATTCCTCCGACCGCCTCCTAACGGATGAGAAGGCCCGAGCGTCTCGCCGTGCATTGGAGGAACTGCAGGCGGGTGCAGGAGCACTGACGAGACAAGTGGAGATTCTTACAGAACGCGAAGCTCAGCTGGGAGCATTAGAAGTTCTCGCAGATGAGCGCACTAAGCGAGTCGCGGAGCTTCAAGCTTTGCGACGCCGTATTTTTGAGGCACTTGAGCAGGACAGAACTGAACGATATAAGTCTCGTTTTCAGATCACGCAGAAGTTAAACGCCGATCTTAGTCCCGAAATAAGGAGCGAACTAGTCGAGTCCGGTATGACCGATGGCTATGCGAATATCATCGCGAGCGCGCTGCGTGGAAGTGGTCTTCACTATAATTCCTTAGCTCCCCTCCTCGCCGCCTGCATGTCTCCTCTTGAACTAGTCGAGGCAGTAGAATCCAGCGATATTGACGCTATCACAGAGGCAGCTGATATTACTACTGAACGAGCAATAAACATGATGACTTATCTGCAGTCACATAGCCTCGCTGACATTGTTGCGGCCCCGATCGACGACGCAGTGGAGATGTCCCTCTTGGACGGAATAGACTACAAGCGATCCAATCGACTTTCTATAGGGCAGCGTTGCACAGTCGTCTTACCCATTCTCCTGAGTGGCCACGGAGAGCTGCTGATCATTGACCAACCTGAAGATCATCTAGATAATGCGTTCATTACCGAAACGTTAGTTGAGCAGCTACGAAAACGGCACGCAGGAGACCAGTTCATATTGGCGTCACACAATGCAAATATCCCGGTACTTGGGGATGCAGATCTTGTTGTCCGACTCGCGTCAGACGGGCGCCGCGGGTTCGTCGAACACACCGGTAAGCTAGACGTTCCTGCTACGGCGAGGGCAATAACATCCGTGATGGAAGGGGGTGTTAAAGCGTTCCAAAGGCGGGCTATGTTCTATCAGGATGTGCTCGGCGATGGCCATGGATAATGATCAAGCTCTTGCTGTCCTAGAGCGGGTGCCTGCCGCGGCACCGAGCGAGCGTCTTCGAGCTGCACGCTTCCTCGCGCGTAACGCGACACCAGCCTGTCGTTACAGGGTATCGAAAGCTAGGGCTATTGAACCTAATTCTTGGGTGCAGCAAGCTCTTGATAGGGCCCTAAAACGTTCAGCGATGACCTCGCCATCCGAGCTTCCAGTCGCGGCCAAAGTGGTCGTCGATTCGTTGCCAGATGTTCAAGCCCACGAAGAAATTCGTGCCCAAGCGATCGAAGAAACATCGGCGATGTTCCTCCATGAGTTGCGACCTCTAATTGGCTTTATAGACGACGCTGCTGAGCGAGAAATAGCCTATTATGAATGCAGCGCAACCAAACAATCGGTCGGTCGAGCGCGGTCGTTTCTAGACACAATACAGCGACTTCGAAAAGCCTCTACGGCACCGCTTATTCAGGAATTCAATCTCACCGACCTTGTCGTACGAGTTGCAACTGATGAGGTACGCCACGGCCGGGCGACCTTAGATGCCTTTGAACAGGAAGAAAATCGGAACTTCGGTCTCGAAAATGATGCCGACACCACAACCCAGCAGCCGGTAGTAGAGCTATCGCTGGGTGGACAAGGTCCCGTGGTGACGATGGGAGATCCAGCGTTGATTGAGATTGCTTTAGCAAACGCGCTTCGAAATGCTATTGAGGCTACGCTTGAGGTTCATGAGTGTAGCCAGCGTCCCATCATTCTAAACTGGGGAATGACAAATACCGATAACTGGGTTGTGGTCCTCGACCGAGGATGTGGGCTTCCACCCGGGGCGGATCGCGTCAACGAGTTGGGTACTAGCACTAAGTCCAAGGACGAGGGCCATCTTGGAATGGGACTTCCCATAGCTCAAAGAGCCATACAGTCCATGGGCGGGTCACTTCGCCTTACCCCGCGGGCTGAGTCTGGAGTCTCATGCGAAGTGCGATGGCCTCGTGAGGCTGCAGGAAAATGAAACTCCTCCTCGTTGAGGATGAACCGGGTGTCGTCGACAGGCTACGCGCACGTCTGTCCACCCTAGAGCCAAGCATAGCCATAGTTATCGCAAGAAGCCGCTCGAGTGCCGTCGAGAAACTTGAACAGCACGAATTCGATTTCATCATTTGCGACTTGCGTCTGCCTCCTCAAGATGGAGGTCTCGACATCTTTGAGGAACATGGGCTCGCGGTGCATGCTGAGATAAGGAACTGCACGCCAGGTACACCTTGCTTGTTCTTTACCGGCTTTGGCACAAGCGGAAATGTTGTAGAGAGGCTCTCTACTGGAGGAACACAGAACATTTTTGGGACCGATGAGCGGTACCCCATGACCCACCTGCTACCTAAAGACGAATTCTTGTCGTGTGTGGAGAGAGTCAGACACTTTAACGCCGAATTAGCACTGTTGGAACTTATCGATATAAAGCTATCGGATGGTGGTAGTGGTCTTGACCATATTGACAATCGAGCATTGCAACTCGTGGCCCGCTCACATCACGGCACTAGTGTTGAAGGTAGTACTTTGGGTGGGCTGTCAGGCGCCCAGACCCTTAAGCTAAGGGTTGCGGATGATCGAGGGCGCACACTCGCCAATTACTTTATGAAAATCGACGTGCGAGCGAAAATAGAAGCTGAAAGGCAAAATTACCGCTCTTACGTGAGTCCGCTCCTCAAGATGGGGACATATCCAGCGTTGAATCGCGAGCTCGAAGCGGGTATCGGGAAACGAGAAGCACTGTGTTACCAGCTAGCAGAAGATTATTCTCAGAGCTTGTTTACCCTCTTGGCTCAGGACGAGGCCGCTGCTATGGCCATCGTTGAAAGACTCCAAGCCCTTTTTGAGCCTTGGACCAAATTCTGTGAACCTACACCTCACAGTATCCATGACCTGCGGGCGCAACGAATTAGTGACTCCAGATTGCTCAAATATCAAGCAACACTCGGTGCGATAGAGAAGTTTGAGAGCACTGAACAGGAGATAACAACAAGCTATCAGCACGGAGACCTACACGGCTCTAACGTTCTTTGCAATGGGTCGGAAGGAGCAGTCGTTATAGATTTCGCTAACGTCGGCTCTGCTCCAGCTTGTATCGACCCGATCATCCTGGAGCTGTCGGTTCTGTTCCACAGCGACAGCCCCTTCCGCAGACACACTTGGCCAACCAATGATCAGGCAGGAGCATGGTTCAACATTGAGGAGTATCTGACTGGATGTCCCGTCCCGGGGTTCATCAAGAGATGTCGTGAATGGGCCAGTCAAGCAGGTAACCCGTCCGATTTGGCGCCCGTAGTGTACGTGGAAGCCCTTAGACAGTTGAAATATGAGGACACTAACCATCAACTGGCTTTGGGGATTGCTAAGGCGGCTATGACAGAGAAAATGTGATTTCCTATGTGCTCAGAAGTCAGTAGGGGGTCTCGAGGCGGCCTACTTTCCGAGCATAGTATGGTACGTGCTGTGTCTGTGTGGCCGTTTCTGCGCAATAAGCGTTTATCAGGATAGTCAGCCCCCTCACCTCCCAACCCCCACAACCAACTCCACCACCCACCCCTCCCCATCTTCCACCACATCCCCCATCAACACCCCCAGGTCCCCCCGCAACACGCCATCATTCCCATTCCGCGTCCCACGGTCCTTCCGAAACGAATACGGCACCCCCGAGTTACACCACATCCGTCACCTCATCCGGGAAATACAACTGCGACAACACCAGACTCCCCTCCTCCGTAGACGCCCTGAAGTGGATATGCGCCGTCCTCCCCGGATACCACTCCAGATAGATCGTCTCAAACTCCACCAGCCCGTCCGCTTGCGTGATATGCGTCCCCCGCAGGAACATCTCCCCCGACGTGTCCGCCCCATCACTGCCCTGCCCCCGGAACCCCGAATACCGCCCATACGCATCCACCCGCAATCGGCGCACACGACCCCGCCGCCACCACCCTCAGAGCCACCACCAGAGGCGTCCCCACCTTCACCGTCCGCGATGTTCCGCCATGCAGGTCCTCAATCCAGGAGGATATCCCGCAGGGTAGTACTCACCGAGCGCCGAGCCGCCCTAACCCACCCACTATCTCTGACAAATGCCCCTTGCGCCCCGCCTATACGGGAGAGATACCATTAGCAGGCTGCTGAAAAATAAATTTATGGGATAGGATAGGAACGGCAACGGGTTGCTGATGGACTTCATGGTGAGCAGGGCCACGGGTAGGGCGGAGCGGGAAGCAGTACCCGTGATGCTCGACGATGCGAGGCAGCGGGGATACCGTCCCAAGACGTTGGAAGCTGACAAGGGCTACGACACCCGGGAGTGTGTCGGGACCATGCGCAACCGGGGGGTGACGCCTCACGTGGCGCGGCGGACACACTCGGCGATAGACGGACGCACCACACGGCACGCTGGCTACAGGGCGAGCCAGAAGGTCCGCAGGCGTGTGGAGGAGGTGTTCGGGTGGATGAAGGCGGTGGGGGGACTACGGCCGACACGGTACCGGGGTATTGAACGGACGGGGCTGGCTGAGTACTTGGTGGCTACGGCCTACAACCTGGTGCGGATGGCTAACCTGGTGTCGTATGAGAGGGCTCGGGCCGGTCGGACTCGCTCCCCTGAGCGTGGCAGTGCGCCGGCAAGGTCTGACGGGCCCTCCTAGCCCTTGCTGATCCCCACCTGAATCATGCCCGTGGATCCCAGACCGACGTTCCGGCCCACTCAGGACGTCGCCGCCACTCAGACTGGACACGTCTGACTGCGAAAACCCATTCTTCCGCAGCGTGTTAGCGCGTCGGCAGACTCGCAACCCACCAAGCCACATCTGGAAGACGGTTCTGTCCACCGTGCACGTTGGTGGGATTAGTCTTCCAACTCGCTCAGGTGGCCGCGCCAAGTGCCGTTTCGCGGAGTGCTGGAACCAATCGGCAGATTTTGTTCGGTCCCTAGCTACGGGAGGGGAGATCCTCACGAGAGAGAGATGGAGGCTCCCGCAGAGCCATATTCCCTTTGAGGGGCTCAAAAACGTGTGTGGCGGACCGCAATGACTATCAACTGGACAACAAGGGTGGTTTGCCACTGGAGTCGTGTCTTCCGTTTGAAGATCTGGGAGTTTGACCGACATCGAAAGAGCAGTTTATTATGATGCCGCCATGTTACCTACCTTCCAACCCTGAGGCCAGCCACGGGGAATCCCGGGATGATACCCTTGAGTTGTAGAGAGAGGAGATGCGCGTGACGGACTCCCAAGACACTATTGACCAACCAGGCTCCGACGATTTACAGATCGAACCCGAAGACCCCCAGTTTCGGGATATCGAACGTCCTTGGGATCCTGAGAGCATTCGAGTCGCCACGAACAATTTTTCGCTTCGAAACATGATCGATCTCATCGCCGACGGGAGTCTGGACCTCGCCCCAGACTTCCAGCGCTTGCAAGTCTGGAAGGCGGTCCAGAGAGCCCAACTGATTGAGTCAATACTATTGCAAATACCACTTCCGGCCTTCTACTTTGCCGAAGACGCTGAAGGGATGCTACAGGTCGTAGATGGCGTCCAACGACTATCAACCGTAAATGACTTTGTCACCGGCGGTAGTAATGGCAAGGGAGGATTTCCCCTCAATGGCCTCGAATACCTCGCTGACGTCAAGGGCAAACGTTTCGATGATCTACCCATTGTCTGGAAGCGCCGTATCTACAATACGCAAATTGTCGCTCATGTAATCGCGCCAACGACTCCTCCTGATGTGATGTACGATATCTTCCGACGAATCAATACTGGAGGTACGCCACTCACTGGCCAAGAGATCCGACATTGCGTCGCCAAGAAAAGGAGTCGGATGTTCTTGAAGCAGCTAGTTGCGTTGCCCGCCTTCGAGAAAGCTACTCCAGTATCAATGCGCAACCACAAACGAATGGTTGACCAAGAGATCGCACTCCGATTCACGGCTTTCTGGCACCTGACGCCAGACAAGTATTCTAAAGACAATACACTAGACAGTTTTCTTCTCCAGGCAACCCGAGACATTGACGATCCAACGGTACTCGATGACCGTGTTCTTGCTGGCATCTCTGCGGCGTTCGCACGCGGATTGGATCTCGCACATGACGTATTTGGCGACTACGCATTCCGCAAATGGCCGACGAACAGTGAGCGCCGAAACCCATTCAATCGAGCGCTCTTCGAAGCTTGGACCATACAACTTGCAAAAGCCGAGGCTGATGCTGTCACTAAATCAAAGCACGACATTTGTCGATCTGCCCGCGAGGTCATGACTAGAGATGCTACCTACATTGGTTCTGTATCATCTGCTACAGGAGATAGTGTCTCTGTCCATACTAGATTCGAGAAGACAAGGGCCATCATCATGGAGGCAATCAGCGGATGATTCGCTCTTTGGAGATTCATAACTTCAAGGCATTTGAACAAATCGCACTTCGTTTCGGGCAATTGACTGTGATCACTGGAGTAAATAGTTGTGGTAAGAGTTCGGTGCTACAAGCGATCGCGCTTGCAGAGATCGCGTCCACCACCGGCCCACGTGTTCAGCTGAATGGAAGTCTGGGACTGGCACTGGGCGAGGCCCAAGACGTGCTCAATCACCGAGCGACAGAGCAGCTCATAGAGGTGATAGCAACTGGGGATACCGGCACGGATATATTCCGGTTGGAAATCCCGCAAGCTGAGCGCAGTGTCGCGCTAGAGCGAGTGGACGTAGATCCTCGAACCGGCAGCCGAGACTGGTATGTCGGCACTTATTTGTGTGCTGAGCGTGTTGGTCCGCGAGACCTTTCCGAAGTCCCCGGCGACACCGCCGACCGCGTGGATGTGGGCGTCCAAGGTCAGTTTACTGCATACGTATTGGCCCGCTTCTCGCGCCATCGCGTACAAGACCTGCTGCTCCATCCGTCCAGTATCGGCAGCAGCCTAGCGGCAACGCTTGTGGCGCAGTCTGAGGCATGGTTATCCTCGATCGTGCGGCCGGTTCAATTGCAAGCGACGTGGCTTCTACAAGCCAATGCCGCCACACTCCGTTTTCGCGACATGGACGTAACCTCAGAGTGGACGCGGCCGGGAAACGTAGGATTTGGACTGACTTACACACTCCCCATCATCGCCGCCGCCTTGGGTAGCACTGCTGGCTCCGTATTCATCGTTGAAAATCCCGAAGCGCACCTTCACCCAGCAGGACAGTCACAGATCGGCAGATTCCTGGTCCGCCTAGCAGCTACCGGCGTTCAGGTGGTGATTGAGACCCATAGCGACCACGTTCTCAATGGCATCCGTCTCGCTGTTACAAACGAACGTCTTCTCCCAGCAAAGGATGTCGCAATCCATTTTCTTGGACCTGGCGGAGGCGATAGCGCTGAGATAACACTTGGCAATACCGGAACACTCGACCTTTGGCCATCCGGATTTTTTGATCAGGCCGAGCATGATCTTGCGGAACTGTCGAGGATCAGACGTCGTGGCTAAGGCCAAGTGCCGCTTCGTTGTAGACGAGAACTCTCTAATGCTGGATCGTGTACCTGCAGGTGAGCGAGAGGCAGAGGTCGAATCCATGATCGGCGAGTTACAGGCGCTGCTTGAAGGCGGCGAACGCGTTGATATTCTGTCGGGTTGGGGTTCGCTCACCTGTTTGGAAGGAGAGGATGTCGCCAATGTACTCGCCCACGGTGACGTGTTCGACCATGACATCTCATCACACCTGCTGCGATTGCTTGGACGCTGCGGCGCTTGGGATGAAAACCCCACCACTGTCATTGATGATGAGGTCGTAGTAGATCAAGAGCCGCACCACAGCTTCGGGATAGCTTGGGCTCGCAAGACGGTCATGGCGGGCTGTGGAATGGCAATTGTAACGGCACGACATCGCTTCAGCGGTGGTGCACATGCTGTCGATCAGATCACGCAACCTAGACTAGTCGACGTTGTGTTTGTTGTAACTCCGGCTGATCATCCAACCTTTTATCGAACGTTGTACAAGGTAGAAAATATTCCCGAGGGTGAGTTCTTTGCAATCGCTGCGAAGGCGTTTCCCGACTTGGCTTTCGCACCCACTGTAAACTTTCGACACTTCGGAGGTGCGTATGTCAACAGGCGTCCCGAGGTGGTTCGTCACCTATCGTTGATCAATGATAGGTTTCTCGAATTGTACAGAGCTGAACTTGGTTCCTCAATGAGCATTTCTATGCGCCTAGGAATTGATGTTAGTATTGAAGGAAACATTCGGACGAGCGAGACGTTGATGCGATACCGCGACGCCGAATTCGGGGGCCGGGTATATCGGTGCGAATGGCACTCGAAACTGGAGGCACACCGGAACCGAATCCATTTCCATATCGGCGATGAAGGGACAGACGGAAGAATATTGATTGGCATTTTCCATCAGCACCTCCCTTGAAGGCAGGCACCGATTGTAGTGCGGCGCCACTAGCAGGCTGCTGAAGAATAGGTTTCCTTGGTAAGACGTGGCCGGTTCTAGCGGGCGGCGACGCTTAGCAGTAGGCCGGAAGGGGGCATGGAGCCCACGGGCCGGCCCGAGAGGTGGTCAGCAAGGGCTGGGAGGCCTCATCAGACCCTTGGGGCGCTTTGCACCCCAGGCAAATCACACGGACTGAACGGCCCGAGCCCTCTGACACGACGCCAGGTTCGCCATCCGCAACAGGTTGTAAGCCGTAGCCACAAAGTACCCAGCCAGCACAAGATAGGCGACCGTATTGCCATCATGCGGGACGGAGAGATTATCCAAGAGGACTCGTCGGAGGAGATAGTCACCTTGCCCCCGACGACTACGTGACGGAGTTAGTGCGCGACGTCTCCAGGGCCGAGGTCATCCAGGCGAAGACCATTATGCGGGGGCCCAACGTTGTGGTGTACGAGCGGCAGGGCCCCCGGGCGGCGCTCCACGCCATGGAGAGTCACGGCCTGGACGCCGTGTTCCTGATTGCGCGGGACTTCACCCTGCGGGGAATCCTCACCCGGGAGCAGGCGAGGGCCGTCTTTGGTCAGCGGAAGGAGTCTCCGGAGCACACCGCCGTCACGCCGGTGATGACCACGGCCCCGGACTCCTACAATAGTTATTCTCAAAGAGAAGGGGGCACCATTGATGAACATGGGGACACCTCTGCATCCAGAAGGCACTCCGCACTGGGCCACCAAGGTCGTGTTGTGGAACAGGCTAAAAAACGCACTATCCCAGGAAGATAAAGCTTCCTACTACGGCAGGGCAACGCCCCATGAGTTCCGTTCGATTGAGATTGCTGACCACATGCGCGACCAGCCGGACTTCGAGGTACTGGAGTCTGCGCTGGCCAGCCAACGGTCCCGTCCCTATCCGCGACGTAGCTGCTTTCACGTCATCTACCGCGAGCCGTTCGATTGCATATGCGGGGGCGGGTTCCCCGTAGTGCACAACCTGCTCCATGGGCTTAGAGGCGGGCGGGCAGAACTAGAGGAGCCTTTCAACAGATTCACCCCGGACATCAGCCTGTACGCGAGGAACGCTTGGAAGCCGACGGCTATCATTGAGGTCGTGGATACGTCATCCCCAAGCTGGAAGAAGATTGATACCCTGCGACAGCAAGGCATCGACGTTTATGCGGTGCGGGTCGGAGACGACGCCCGAGGTACCGCAGATGAAGACCCGGGTTACCTAACCGAACCTGTTATAGTCGAACCTTACGCAGTGCCTTGCCGGGCGCGCAAGATGGAAGAGCTGGTGGACCTGGACACGAAGAGTTGGAGTGACTACCACAAGGAGATGGGGGACTACACTTCAGCCGTAAATGAGGTCAATGCAAAGTATGAGGCGGATGGCGATGCCGACATGCTATTCTCCCGAATGTCTCAGATAAGAGACACTTGCGGATTCCCATATCAAGCCTTCATCGGCATTAAGGAATATGCTTCGAAGAGAAATCTCATCGATGTTGATATTGATGGCGTGCAGCATCAATGCTGGGATGGATTCCCCACGGGAACGGGAACCCAACGGTTCATCTACGGGAGGGCATCTCACAGCGGCTCGTTTAGGATGGGCGACCCGCAGGTCCGGGGCTTCACCCTGTCACCTGCCCCTTTTGTTGGTCCCGAGGTAATTGACCCCGCCAAAGAACACCGGATAAGCCGAGACCAGTTTATGGACTACCTCGTCTACCTGAAAGGGGTTACCTTTGCTCTGTGGGCCGACCATGCCGAAGGAGGTCCCACGCCCAGAATCCACCCTCGGCACATTGACCAAATTGATGACCTGCTTTGCATGGTGGGTTGGCCCAACGCATGACGGAGACCTAACAGGGTGCGGGAAAAGAGTTTTGTGAGATAGGATGCCGGGGAGACGCAGCGGAGGTGGGGGATGCGCGGCAGGCATGAGGAACAGGAAGTGATGTTGGCCTACGTGAATCTGGAGAAGCGGGTACCCAAGGACCATCCTCTACGCACCATCAAGGCGGTGGCCGACGAGGCGCTGAAACGTCTCTCACCCGAGTTCGACCGGATGTACTCCAGGGTGGGCCGGGCATCGGTGTCACCGGAGCGATTGCTGAAGGCCTCCCTGCTCATATCCCTCTACTCGGTGCGCAGCGAGAGGGCCTTCTGCGAGGAGTTGGAATACAATCTCCTCTTTCGCTGGTTTCTGGACATGAACCTGATGGAGCCTAGCTTTGACCCCACGGTGTTCACAAAAAACCGGAAACGATTGCTGGAACACCGTGTGGGACAGGCCCTGTTCGACGAGGTGGTATGGGAGGCGGACCGCCGTGGACTGCTGTCGGACGAGCACTTCAGCGTGGACGGGACGCTGATAGAGGCAGTGGCCAGCATCAAGAGCTTCCGGCGGCGAGATGAGGGGGAGCCACCGCCCGGCGACGATCCAGGCAATCCGTGGGTGGACTTTCGTGGAGAGAGGTTGAAGAACGAGACCCACGAGAGCAGGACGGACCCCGAGGCCAGGTTGATGCGGAAGGGGAAGGGCAGGGAGGCTAGGCTGTCATTCATGGGCCACGCGCTGATGGAGAACGGCAACGGGCTGTTGATGGACTTCGTGGTGAGCAGGGCCACGGGTAGGGCGGAGCGTGAGGCTGTGCCCGTGATGCTGGACGACGCCCGGCAGCGGGGGATACCGTCCCAGGACCCTGGGAGCTGATAAGGGCTACGACACCCGGGAGTGTGTCAGGGCTATGCGCAATCGTGGGGTGACGCCTCACGTGGCGCGGCGGACACACTCGGCGATAGACGGGCGCACCACGAGGCACGCTAGCTACAAGGGCGAGCCAGAAGGTACGCAAGAGGGTGGAGGAGGTGTTCGGGTGGATGAAGACAGTGGGAGGATTACGGAGGACACGGTACCGGGGAGTAGAGAGGACGGGGCTGGCTGGGTACTTTGTGGCTACGGCCTACAACCTGGTGCGGATGGCGAACCTGGTGGCGTGTGAGAGGACTCGGGCCGTTCGGACGGCGTGATCCCCTGAGCGTGGCTGTGTGCCCGTAAGGTCTGGCGGGCCCTCCCAGCCCTTGCTGATCCCCACCCGAGTCGCGCCCGCTGGAACCCCAGACCGCCCTACTCTCCAGCGAAAGCCATTCCACGCCCACTTAAACCAGTATGCCTAACCGGCCCAGAAACTATTCTTCAGCAGCCTGCTAAGTGAACCTGCGTGAGATCGTGGCCGCAACCTTGGAAGCGGGTGGGTTTCAGGTGCTGCTGGTGGTCTTGCTGGCCCACCGTTTGTCGGAGACTGTGGTTCACACAATAGTTATTCTGTAAAGCCGAAGGGGGCTATCAGTGGAGTTGTGCCCTGCCCAAACCCGCGACGTGCCCGCCCTTTGCTGGGTTCTTTGAGCCCCTGATGCGAGCTACCCCACAGCTACCACGGTGCCTTTGCATGACCTTTTGTCTCGGAGGGGGCATCGTGCCCTCCTTGTTCCATATTAGCCCTAGAGGAAGATAGCTGGTCGCCATTGGGCATTCCTGGAAGAGCCGAGAAGTGGAAAGATCACTAGCGATGATGCGCCGTCGCCTACTAGTGGTTGCCGCTGGACTGGTCGTTCTGGTCTTAGTAGGCGGAGGCTGTGGTTGGAGGGGAGGTGTGGAGATACTGGACGGCCATGTATATCTGGATGGGCCGGATGTTATCAGGTTTGCCGTGAACTCCTGCGAACGAGGGGCAGCTGTATCTCATATTGAGGAGACGGCCAAAGAGGTAAAGATTAAGGTAACCCATCAGGTTCCACGATTCAGTGGGGTGGAATGTGCAGAGATTATGACTTGCCTCCTGAAAGCGCCATTGGGTTCTCGTACCCTCATTGATCTGCATACAGGTAACACGATATATGTGCAGAGGATGGACCAGAATCCCCTTTCGCCTCAGCCTCAGGCCTCGTTGAGTCCATCTTATTCATGTGAGACGCCGGAATAGGAGGACGCTTCATTTCTCACTATAAGAGAGGGGTGGGGATATGCTCCCCACCCCTCCGGTCAACCTGTACATCTTTAGTTCCCCATACCGGCGGTGATTGTCCTGGCGTTCATGGGGCGCACGGACAAGCGGGCTTTGGCGGAGGCCGAGCGACGATATGGACGGTAAGCACTGAGGGAGGTTCATATCTCAGGGACTATTGGGCCAAACTGCCGACTTTTGGGCCAAACGCGACTTTTGGGGCAAAGCCGGTTAAGAGGAGTAAAAGGCCCCTGTGAAATCCTATCTATCGGTACCGGCGATTCCGTAAATCTCTATTCTCAGAGTAGGTCCGGGGGGTGTTTTTGACCGGATGGAGACGGGAAAAACTGATCTAGCAACTGTGGGGCCTCCCATTCAAAGTGTGTCTCTCAATTGTCTGCTGCAACCCAACTAATGGTCTGTGCGTTTCTCGTCTCAAGAATGAGCGGATCGTTTTTAGAAGCTTCTCCTGGGGCAGGCCACGGTCAACGTGGCCTCACTTCACCTACTTCCGGCCGCTCTCACAGCACGGACATTTGGGCCACAGGATAGCAAGTCATCTCCCTTGCGATCAGCGAAAGGGGTTTATCACCACGACGCCGTCGTATGACTGGCCTTGGTTGAGGTCTTCCGAATAGACCGCGTCGCATCCCAGAATTCGTGCCGCCGCCACTATGGCGGCGTCCCAGTAGGAGATATTGTGCCTGTTTGCAATCTCTGCAGCCGCCCTGAACACTTCCTGAGTTACCGGCTGGATGGTCAGGTCCATGAAGGGGTCCAGGAAAGCCAGGGCTTGCTCGTGGGACATACCAAGTCTGCCTGTCGGTCGCGTAGCCTGGTGGTAGAACTCTTGGAGGACCTGTACAGACAGACACAGATCCTCTGTCTTGAGAACCTCCGCGGCCCTTGCTCTCTTTTGTCTTTCTTCTGGGGAGGTGTCGGCCGCATAGATCAGGATGTTGGTGTCAGCGAGACGCATGCCTCTCGTACAGCTCCTCCCTGCTCAGCCTTTCACTGGCATTTAAACCCACGCCCTCCGCCTCAAACCTTGCCATGACCTCGTCCAAGTTTCTCGCCCTGCGCTGCGGCTCGGTCTCCGCAGGAGGACGGTCGCCGTCCTCCCTGAGTACCTGCAGAAGGTACTCCCTCAGCAGGGCGGACATGGATGTGCCCTTCTGGGCGGCCTTGATCCTAGCCAGGCGGTGGGTTTCATCGTCGACGGCCACGCTGATTACCTTCATCGTGTCAGAGTCCTCTGTAACAAATGGAATTATGGATTTATGGTAGCATAATACAGTGTTCTCGTCGCCTGTGGCAGAATTCGTGTGTCCTCCCCACTATCGGCTGCAACTGCCCTGAAATGAGTGCAGTGAACCGGATGCCTACTGCTGGCAGGTTGGTGCCCCCTCGCAATAACGGCCTAGGTGCCTCGCACCGCCTCGGTTGAGGGATCTCCTGCAGCGCCGTGCAGAGATTAAACTCCATTCCGCGAATACACGGTGCGGTCAAACGCCTCAGAGTGCTCCCCTTCTATTAGCACGGCTGAGGTCGAGGCGAGAATCGAAGCAGGTGAAGGTCTCGGTTCCCTCACTCCACAGCGGCTGAGGAGCAGCGCTTTGACGCAGAGGTCCCTGTTGGAACAAAAGCGCCGTAGCTGGGTCGGCGCCTCCAGGGTATCCGTACATTTCTTGAAGGGCCTCAAGAGACTCAGAGGTTCCGTCCGCATGAATCCGTAGGTGGCGGTCGTTGGTCATGCGGTGCGGGTCCTTCTCGCTGAAGTTCAGCTTAGCACTCTGGCCGACTGTACCAATGGACATGCGATAGGTTCGAGTCTACGTCCATGGCGGTTATGCAAGGGTTTCCTGCATGGGGTACACCCTTTTGCTCTCCTTCCAGTTCTTGGCCTGCAGTAACATCTCCAAGGCGTTGGTGCGGGTAGCGCCGCTATCGGAGCCCAGCATCTGACTAAGTTCCGTCACCCTGGCCTCACCGTCCAGAACCTCCACCGATGTCACGGTCCTATCATGTGAGGCGAGTTTTGTAACCTTAGCGTGGTGGTCTGCATAGCACGCTATTTGTGGGAGGTGAGTTACACATAGGACCTGGTGGCTCTTGGACAGACCCCATAGTTTCTCACCCAGGACACTCCCGACTCGGCCTCCTATCCCCGCATCGACTTCGTCGAACACGAGTATCGGAATCTGGTCAGCCGTGGATAGGATTGTCTTAATGGCAAGCATCAGCCTGGAGGCTTCTCCTCCCGAGGCGATTCTGGCTAGGGGTCGTGGCGGTTCACCTGGGTTCAGAGAGATCAAGAATTCCACGGAGTCTATACCTGTCCCGTTGAACGCGAGATGCCTGACAGACTCCCCGCCTAAAGAAGGTGTTGTGTAGGAGACCGACTCCGCGGTCCCAACCGGCACACCGTCATCCGAGTCTGATTGACGGATATCCACAAGCACTTGAGCGTGTCCCAAGGGCAGCCCGGCGACCTCTTCCTGTATAGCATCAGCCAAGCGCTTGGCTGCGCGTCGCCGGGCTTCGGAGAGCTGACCCGCAAGTCTGCCGACCTGCGTTCGAAGCTTGATCTCTCGGGATTTCAATTCCTCCGCACGCTCTTCGCTGTGATGCAGCTTTTCCAGCTCCTGCGAGACCCTCTCGCCAAAGGCCAGGATTTCTTCGATGGTACTGCCGTACTTCCTTTTGAGATTGTTGATCAAGCCCAAACGCTCCTCAACCTCCTGAAGACGGTTCGCGCTGTGTTCGATGCCATCACGATAGCCTCGGAGTGCACGCGCCAACTCCTCTACCTGGTGGGTCAAGGCGTCTACCGTCTCACGGTTCTGATTCAACGAGGGGTCCAGTCGTTCCAGCTCGGAAAGGTCCTTGGACACCTGCCCGATAAGATCCATGACCGATTCGTGCCGGTCGGAGCTATCGGATAGTACTCTGTAGGCTTGGTCGGACAGTGTGATGATTCGCTCTGCGTTGGCGCCCCGGTCCCTCTCCAGGGTCAGGTCATGATCTTCAGTTGGGCGTAGATTTGCTGTGCTGATCTCCTCTACTTGATACCTCAGATAATCGATTCGTTGACCGAGCTCTTCTTCATCCTTCAAAAGCCCGTCTAACTCTTGGCGCACCTCCGCTAGTTGGCGGACCCTCTCTGCCACCTCGGTGCGAAGTTGCCATAGCCCTCCATACTTGTCCAGGATATCCATATGCTCACGCACGCGGAGAAGGGATAAGTGCTGATTTTGACCATGGATGTCCACCAGGTATCTCGCCAGTGAGTTTAACATCCTGAGAGATACGATTCGCCCGTTCACGCGGCAGGTGTTGCGTCCATCCAGGTTGACCTCCCGAGCGAGAAGTATCTCCTCTTCGGCGACGTCAATTCCGTACTCAGCAAGAGCAACATTGATTCTCTGAGACATGTCGCCCCTAAGCAGGAAGATGCCCTCTACTCTGGACTGGCGAGTGCCAGAACGTACCATGCCAACATCGGCGCGTCCTCCAAGTAGAAGGCTCAGCGCGTCCACGATGATCGACTTACCCGCTCCCGTCTCCCCGGTTAGTACACTAAAGCCGGGCACCAACTCTATTTCGAGCTGTTCTATGGTGGCGAAGTTGGTGACACCAAGGAGTCTTAGCATGGCTTGGCCCTAAACTCCACCCTTCCTAGTAGTGCCCCTGGTCTGCCAAAATGCCGGTCACATTTGGCACTCATGCAGATGCAGCGTCCAGATGTAGCGAGGGATAGAGCCCCGCTTGCTCGAGGAGATCGTGTGCCCACGTTGAGAGAGCAGTCCCACATGGGTCTCGGTGAGACCGACAACGTCAGGCGAGTGTCGATCAATGCGGCTGGAGATGTCGGTAGTTCGCCACGAGTTGGGAGTAGCCCACTGAACATTCCAAGTGAGTACGCTCAGTGGCATGAACTCACCATCCACCCGGGGAATGGGGAGCCAACGCCTCGGCGACCACACATATTTGCAAGCTCCGGTTGGAAGGGGTTCTCCTAGTCTGCGGAGTACCGGACAACCCTCTCGTCCTGTGCGTGCGGGCGGTGGCGAAGTGGGTCAGGGCGAGGGATTCTTGCGTGGCCTCCCGCCACGCCTTTTGGGAGCGTCCTCCCAAAAGTAGATGTCGGTGCCGACGCGTCTTATTTGTATGCTTCTTCCTGAAGCTTTCGCTGCCGAACCCAGGCGACGGCGCACGGTGGCGACGGTTTCCCCATCTGAGGGTGTGAGTCTGCCTGCCTCATCGGGGCGCAGGCGTCCGATATAGCCGGCATATTCCTGCGCTATTTGTGCTCTCTTTCCGGTGGTAGTTGAGGACATCATTGCCTCTCGGAGGGCCACGACCTCAAACTCTGGCATTTCAGTATTCCTTCGGGTAGTGTGTCGCCGGGATTATACCAGTCAACCACGAAGACAAAAGCGTAGCGGTCGTACAGTGGCGTTGCTAGGCATGCCAGTGAGGTGGGTGGACGATGGTTTCACCCATCGATGGCCGGCTTGGCCTCTGGGGCACCATTTAAGGCGCAGGGCGGCTACTTCCTCTGCCGCACGAGTTCGCTGGCGAGTCAGCCTCCTGCCAACCGGGCCCCCGCTCGGTAACCCGTCTTAATCCTCGCCGAGGCAACGGAAGGAGTACTAACAACAGCAAAAGAGCCCCACTGTACAGCTAGGGGCCTTTTCTCCTTGCCTTGGGCTAAGGTGAAATGCCGCAGTCCTTTCCGCGTGAAGAGTTTGGGGGTAGCTCGCAATAGCAGGGCAAGTAGTGGCCCGTGATACCCATGATGCTTACTAGCCAGCGAAAAGCGTGAAGCTCCCGTGCTAGTAACGTGTCTGTAATGGCATCAGACGGCCTCGCCAGAACAAAGGCTCCGCCTAGCCGCGGGGCATCTTCCGCCTTTTCGCGAGGGTCGTGTGCCTCGCCCGGGACCCGGACTAGCTTCTGGGAGTATCTCTATTTGCCAAGCCACTATCTACCTACCCGCATGACCAGAACCTTTACCCAGGTCGGTGGTGGAAAAGAACCAGCTGACGGGGCCGATACCCAATGAGCTGGCCAAGGCTCTTGAGCTTGGATGGTGCTCTCGCATGACGGGCAAATACGACCTCGGTTGTAAGGCGCTCATCGAGATATCGTCCCTAGAGCGATTCCCCAGCACCGGACACCCCCCGTCGCCCCGAGACCCTCCGGCATCTCGTGAGAGCATCCCCGCGTACCATAGGGCCATGGCTGACGGGACCCAGGAACGGCTGAACTCCGAGTTCAGCCGCATGCCGCTCTTGTGATATTCTGCCAGCAATATTCTGACCGCAGGAAGTATCGACCAGAGGGACGGAACTAATGGAACGACCGATTTTCCAGCCGGTGGGAACTTCTCAAGAAGAACTGGACACCCCGGCACTGGTGGTGGACCTGGATGTGATGACGCGGAACATGGATACGGTTCATCGCTCCTTTGATGCGCGGACAGGCGACATGAGAGGGTGGTATGAAATCACGAACGATGTCTGGCTGCGCCCGCATATGTCCTGCCACGGGTGCCCTGATATTGGCTGGGAACAAATGCGATCCATGGATTGGCATCTGGTCGATACCGATTACGTTGGGGTGCCCACGCGCAAATTCAGGGGCATCGCCGTAAATACGCTGGGCGAGGCGGAAACGTTCGCCTCGGCCGGTTTCGACGAGATACTGATCACCGGCAGAGTGGTAACGAAGTCCAAAATTCTCCGTCTTTGCGCTTTATGCAAGAGTAATGGCACTTCTGTTGCCCTCGCGGTTGACAACCCACGCAATGTGCGTGACCTGGCCGAGGCGTTCGAGGTGGCAGGGGAGAGCCTGAGAGTAGTGGTGGATATCGACTCAGGTTACGGAAGAGGAGGCGTGGCTCCCGGCTTGGAAGCTCTGGAACTTGCCCAATTCGTGACAGCCACCTGCCCAAGCGTGAAATGGGTGGAACTCAGGGGCCTCATGTCCCATGAGGGGCCCATGGCCATCACCGACCGCGCCGAGTTGGAGGCGGAAACCCGTCGGCGCTTGCAGCCGGTGGTGGACACGAGGGAACTGCTGGAGCGTGAGGGTCTGCCGGTGGAGATGGTCAGCGTGGGCAGCACCTACAACTACGACATAGCCCAGAACATCTCCGGCGTAACCGAGGTGCAGGCGGGGGCCTATCCATTGATGGACGCCGAGACCTGCCGGATTCGCCCGGAGTTGGCCCCAGCAGCCCGGGTTCTGGCCACGGTAATCAGTCATCCTGTGCCCGGCCGGGCGGTGTTGGATGCCGGGCACAAGGCCATGGCTCCCGATTTCGGGCTGCCGACTTTGGACGGAATGGACGGCGCCACCGCCACCAGGTTCAGTGCCGAGCACGGGATCCTGGAGTTGGAGGAGCAGGCTTGGGGGCGGTTGATGCCGGGGGACAGGGCATGGCTGGTTCCCCATAACCTGGCTCTCTGCGTAAACCAATTTGACTACATCCGAGCGGTAAGGGGCGGCAAGCTGGTGGGGTATTGGCCCATCGCCGCGCGGGGCCGGCAGGATTAGACGGGGCTCTCACCTCGCCACTCGTCCGGAGGGCGAAGGATGAGGCTATCCATGGAGGTCTTGGTATGCACGAACTTTATCGACCCCAACCCGGTACGCCGTTGTCGGAACTGGACACGCCCTGCCTGATTCTGGATATGGACGCGCTGGACGGCAATATGGGCGTGATGGCCGACTTCTACGAGGGGCGTAGCAGCAAGCTGCGGGGCCACAGCAAGAACCACAAGACGCCGGCCTTGGCCCTGCGGCAAATCCGCCGGGGCGGTACTGTTGGCGGGGTCTGCACCGCCAAGGTCGCCGAGGCAGAGGTGATGGTGCGCGGCGGCGTGGGCAGCGTCTTCATCACCAGTGAGGTGGTCGTGCCGCTGAAGATTGAACGCCTTTGTACCCTGGCCCGTGAGGCGGAATTGTTGGTGGCCTGCGACAGCGAGAAGAACGCGCGCGATCTCTCCCTGGCAGCGTCAGCCCAGGGCGTCCACATAGGGGTAGTCATTGAGCAGGAGACCGGGCTGGTCCGCTGTGGTGTCCGGGAGATCGAATCGGGAGTGGCTCTAGCCCAATTGATTGACTCGCTGCCCGGCCTTACCTTCAAGGGGATTATGAGCCACCAGATGATGGCTGAACCTTCTTCAGACCGGGAGGACCGGGTTACCGAGATACACCGTCTGGTTCAACCGGTACTTGACTTGAAGGACGCTATCGTGGCGGTCGGCCTGCCGGTGGAAATTATCTCGACTGGAGAGACCTGGAGCTACGACGTGGCTGGCGATATGCCCGGCGTTACCGAGGTTCAGGGTGGCACCTACCTGATTATGGAGACGGGATACGAGTATATGCCCGATTTCCAGTTTGCTGGCAAGGTGCTGACCACCATTATCAGCGCGCCTCGATCGGGAGTGGCTGTTGGGGATGCCGGCGCGAAAGCGGTAGGCGGGCTAAAGGGTCTTCCACGCGTGGAAGACCCGCCCGGCGTCATCGTCACTGAAATGGATGGGGACAGGATAGTTTTCCGAGTAGGTGGCGGGGCGACCTTGGAAATCGGCGACCAAGTCTTGCTGATTCCTGGCCAGCAGGACGCCATGGTCAGCCGCTGGGACCGGTTCATTGGCGTAAGGAATGGTGTGGTGGAGACGGTTTGGGACATAGAGGCGAGGGGCTGCCATAACTAGGACCTGGGATGCGAGGCTAGCTTTGGGGGGCAGATCATGCTTGGCTGTAATCCAGTCCCGTGACTTCACGAGGCAGGTTACACCTGCTACAGTAGAATCGCTTAACTAACATCAGACCAGCATCCCAAGCCTTGGTGTCCCTCTAAGCCACGCCGCTCATGCCACAAACCCTATCCTGAGATTATAAGTAACCGGAAGAACAGGTCCACTTGAGCGGGCCGTGCCTGTCGGTTGTCGAAGGCTAGGCGTAGATCTCCCGAACAAGTCCGATGCCATATCCAATTGAGGGAATCTGTGCCTGACCATCTACCCGTACCGGGGCATCCGAGTAGCTCAACGGTTAGCGGTTCGCTGGATGACATTACAAGATGCATTGCCCAAGTTCCAGATGCATCGAACGGCACTTCCTGTGACTCGCCGGGAGAGACCTCGAACTCTCTTGGCGGCATCAAGGACCATCCGCTCATCATATCTGGAATATATTCACGAGCCCATCTCTGGGAGATTGCGAATCCCTCCTCCTCCAAACTCTGTGGAGGGCTGAGATTTATGCCGACTACCTCTCCCACCAGGTTGATCAATGGACCACCACTGTTCGCGGTGTTGATGCTTGCGTCGGTCTGAATGCACTCGACCGATAGGCTGGGATCGTAGCTGCCGTCAGGGCATGTACCCTTGGCCGAGATGACCCCAGAGGATACCGATACTAACCAGCCCACGTCCGCACCGGCGTATCCCAGAGCGAGCACCTCATCTCCGGCAAAGACCGTGTCATCATTGGCCCATGCGATTGAGGAGAAGGACCGTTCAGCCTCAATACGGACCACAGCAAGCCCCACATCCTGGTATCGCCCGACGACAGTACCCTGCTCAATAGTTCCATCCGCCAAGATAACGTCGACCATTTCAGATCCAAACACGATGCTGGAGTTGGTAATCACCCACCCTATAGTGTCAAAGATGAACCCGGAACCCCGACCAACGGGCGTTCTGATCCCAACCAATGCCTCGCTTACGCGCTCCACCAACTGTGCCCGATCGAGGATCGCGTAAGGCGCTCCTCGTTCCCCCTTCTGGCCCCCGGGTCCGGCTTCACCCTGAGTTCCCTGAGTTCCCTGAGTTCCCGCATCACCTTTCTGCCCTTCTGCACCAGTGTCACCGGAGCCTCCCTTCGGTCCGACCTCCCCTTGCGACCCCTCCTCCCCCCGTTCACCTTGTGGACCGACTTGTCCTGCCTCACCGGCATCACCGGTATCCCCCTTCGGGCCTTGTTCACCCTGAGGAGCTTGAGCGCCTGGCTCTCCCGCGTCACCCTTGGGGCCAGGCACGGAATATTCCTCGACCATTTGCCTGACCTCTACCTCAGTAAGTCCCGAGGAGCATCCCAGCCCGCTCAAGAGCAGAACCAGAGCTACAAAGACGATTGCCGTTCTCATTCATTCACCACCTGTAGGTCAGATATGGCCGAAGCCCGCTTGGTATGGCCGTCGGAGGTCCTGTAAGTGGCGGTAGCCCGCAGACGTTTCCCAGCATCGGGTTCGGACGGAGTGTAGGTGCTGGAGAGGCCACCACCAATGGCTACCAACGACCAACCGGTTGTCCCATCCGCTGAACTCTCCCACTTCCAATTAGCGCTGCTGATCCCAGTCTCTGGGTCACTGACCATAGCCGTCAAGCTCACACCTACTTGCGGCTGGGCTAAGGATAGGGATACGCTTGGCTTGGATGGTGGGTCCGGTTCGACATCTCCTCCACCAGTGCCCCTGTCCTCGTCTGGATCAGCGTTTGGACTATCAACGTCATCCGCAGCCCCGGCCTCTCCGCTGGCTGCGATCCTTTCAACATCGCAGTCGTGTGAGTTGGCATAACACCTATCCAGCCAATCGCGCAGTCCTGCGAACTCCGCTTGCATACTCGTCCCAGCGGTCTCGATTTCAGCCGTCAGGGCCTCATTGAATGTCGGCTCACTATGCTTCATGAGACGCAGTTGGAACCCTTCTCCAAGACGCCCCGACAGGTACTTCAGCACGATATTTGCGCTACCGTAGATGTCTGCGACTACGAGAGTGGTCTCGTCGCTCGCAAGAGTCTGACCCAAGAGGATATCATCCCTATGTCGGCGATAGACAAGGTCGACTAGATTTCTAAAGGCAATGGTCCGGTTGTATTCAGTGGTGTGGAACATCCCGTCGTATTCCGCTTGGCCCTCACTGAACCATTGTGGCACATTCTGGCTTGCCCTCCAGACCGTACGCTGAATGGCATGCACAAACTCATGCGTGATGGTCTTGGCATGGAAGTTGTCCGGGGTTTGACGAGCACGACCAAAAGTAGGAGACGCTCTCCAATCGCTGTGTCCGGGGGCCAGATATGGTATTTGCGCGAATTGCCCGCGGGAGCTCAGCCTTCCTGATGAATCATAGCAACACTTGAATCGTGTACTGCTGACAGTCGCCTCATGATTGGGCTCCGGTACAAGCATAATGTTGACGTGTAGTGTTCGTGTGTTGCCATCGCGAAGCGTGTCCGACTGGTATTTGTCTTTCATCAGCTGCTTCGCGTCTTCTATGATCCCGCTTACAAACTCGACATCGTCGGTGTATTGAGCCGTGTAGCAGATGGAGTATTGGTCGTAGACGGACTCCAGCCACTCAATGTCTGGGTCGTAGGCGGAGCACTGACCTTGCCCTTGAGCAAATGCGTTCCCCCGATTGCCTAGTACCAGAAAGCAGAGAAGGAGTATCAGTGGCCCTATACGCAAAAGTTGACTCATTCCGGTCATTGAAGAAAGCTCCTTTATTGCTACAACGTGGGTGGGACAATTCTTTACGAGTAGTAGCCATAACTTGGCTGTGACCAGAGCATATCTATTGCGTCCCGCCCACCTGCGCCTACAGGCCGTGGCGTGAATACGCCCAGAGGGTTGTAGGACCTTGAGTGCGTCTTGGCGTCACATGTCGCGACTTGACTGCGATACCAAAGGCAGAATAGACCCGCGACGGGGGTTGTTCAACCCGGCGAGAATGTCACGGGGATGCGCGTCGAACGAGGAAGCCGGAGAGCAGCAGATGCAGGGCCACGGAGAATGGGAGCAAGATTCTCCGAATAGAACTCGTCCACGCTTTCGACAATGGCCTCCATCAGCTTGCCTGTTGGAGTGTCATCGGCGTGCCCTTTATGGAGGTCACCTTGATGCCACGACGCCGGCGCATAGACTTGAAGGCCACGGCGTGCTCCCGTTTGCGGGTGAACCGGGAGAACTTCCATACCAGGATGACCTGAAAGGGGGAGTTGGCCCTGCTGCCCTCGTCGATCATCTTGCGGAACTCGGGCCGGTCGGCGATGCGCCCGCTCTCGGCCTCGTCGATATACTCGCGGGCCACGACGTAATTGTTGTTCTTGGCGTAGTCCCTGAGCGCCCTCATCTGGGCGGGGACTGCAAAAGATCGTCCCGATTTAGGAACTGCCTGAGGCGTCGCGTGAAACTGTCTGACGTTACTGTCGAGATGGCGTCCAAGTACGCTTGGCCGATCTGGTCAACGGCGGCTTTCAGAGGCTCTTGCAGATGCCGGAATGGGTTTTCGCCCGGCAATATGTCGAAGCGGTGTTCATCACTGCTGGCCTCCACGATTGAAAGGACATCGTTGGGGGGACGTGACGGGTTGGGCCGTGTTGCCGAGTGGGTAGAAACGCCAGAACACCTCACCAAACGCTTCCTCCGGCATCTTCAGCATGATGTAGACGCCCTCGGCCATGCCTTTCTTCACACTGTAGACACTGTTTGGAATGTCCCGTATGTCCTCGGTGGCGCCATGATCCTGCTTAGTTGACCATGAGAGTCGTTGTTGCCGACGAAGGCCCCCCCGTCCAAAGTGTTACCCCATCCTGGCTTCCATAGACTCCTCTCGCAGCTTGCGGGGGAGAGGTTTATTCATTTAGGATGATGACCGAATATGGGAGGTTCACCCTGAGGCTGGGATTCATCCTGCCCGTCACCCTTCTGGTTGTGGCCCATACCTCAGAGCCAACCGATGAGCTAAGGCTAAGGTGAATCAAGTAGTCGCTTATGATGCTTGCGGAATACAAAACCCGCTGAACGAAGCGAATTGCCCACCACGACAGCCTTCGCAAGGACTGCCGGACCTGCGCGCCGACTCTATCCCATCAAGGTCACCCTCAGCGTATCCCGCCGAGGCGCAGAGTAATCGTGAGGTGGCAAGTGCTGGGATTACGGTGTCTCGCCAAGGGCAGTGCCGAGTTCGGCCCGGTGTTACGAGACATGATATGGCGACTGGAGGAGAGAAGCCGTGGCCATGAAACTTACATTTATCAGCTTCGATTTCGACCAATATGACGACCTCAGCCATGCTTTGGTGGGACAGGCAAGGAATCACATTCCTAATTTATCGGCCGACGGCATTCATATCATCGAGACCTCAACTCTTCATGGGACTGACTCTCACAACGCAGAATGGAGGACAATTTGCCTATCAAGCGAGCATTCATAAGCTTTGACTCCGACCACGATAAGGAATTACGAGGCAATTTGTCGCCCAAGCCCAGAAACCAGAATCTCCGTTCAGCATCAAGGATTCGTCGGTGAATGCAGCGATAGACGAGCACTGGAAAAGGGAGGTCCGTGGCCGTATTCGTGAGGCAGACCTCACCGTAGTCATCTCACAGAGGACAGTGCGACAGGAGTCCCCCCTCCCTCCAGTCTTACTGCCGGGTGAATGTAAGGGTCCACATAGCAGGGCTTTCAGCCTCGACCTCAATAGCCGTGCTGCCCGGCGGAATCTCACTATATGCGTTCCCTACGGTGATGAGCTTCCTGCCGCTCCACGTGTGTCCGCTTTCATCGACAACACTCATTCCACCAATATCCACGCCGAAATTGTCGATGTAGCCACCCTTGTTCCCCGAGACTTCTATCTCAACTACCCATTGGCCGTTAGGGAGGTCGACGAACTTCACGTCTTGACCCTGTCCGGAGACCGGCTCGGTGGGGTCTGAGGCCGGTGGCGCATCTACAAAGGTGATCGTCCAGGAAGCGCCCTGTGCAGTCCTCGTCTCAATGGGAGTCCTGCCGGGAGGGATTTCGGAGTATTCTGTCCCAACGTTGATGAGCGACCGGCCGCTCCATGATTGATCGAACACGGTCACAACGTAGTCGCCCCCAACCTGGATCTGGGTAAGGTCTCTGTCGGTGTTATTGGATAAGTCGGTCTGTACTACCCACTGCCCAGCAGGAAGATCGACGAATTTTATGTCCGTTCCCTGACCAGAAACGCTCTCTAAGAAGTCTGACGCTGGGAGCGAGGAAGCCTGGATGAATGTAAGGGTCCACATAGCAGAGCTTTCAGCCTCGACCTCAATAGCCGTGCTGCCCGTCGGAATCTCACTATATGCGTTCCCTACGGTGATGAGCTTCCTGCCGCTCCACGTGTGTCCGCTTTCATCGACAACACTCATTCCACCAATATCCACGCCGAAATTGTCGATGTAGCCACCCTTGTTCCCCGAGACTTCTATCTCAACTACCCATTGGCCGTTAGGGAGGTCGACGAACTTCACGTCTTGACCCTGTCCGGAGACCGGCTCGGTGGGGTCTGAGGCCGGTGGCGCATCTACAAAGGTGATCGTCCAGGAAGCGCCCTGTGCAGTCCTCGTCTCAATGGGAGTCCTGCCGGGAGGGATTTCGGAGTATTCTGTCCCAACGTTGATGAGCGACCGGCCGCTCCATGATTGATCGAACACGGTCACAACGTAGTCGCCCCCAACCTGGATCTGGGTAAGGTCTCTGTCGGTGTTATTGGATAAGTCGGTCTGTACTACCCACTGCCCAGCAGGAAGATCGACGAATTTTATGTCCGTTCCTTGACCAGAAACGCTATGCGGAGCATTGAGTAAGGCCGTTGGAGTGGCACTGGGCACGGCAGTTGGCGAAAGAGTGGGCATGGTCGTTGCGGTAGGGGTCTGTGTTGGCATGGATTCGGGTGTTGGGGTAGCTGTTGGCTCAGGTGGTGTTGTGGGGGAGGCCGTCGCCTCCAGGGTCGGTGTTGGCTCTTTGACTTCACTGTAGGGGAGACTGAGGAAACGGCGCGATTCTGCTCCGAATCCGGGTTCGTGTATCAAGAAGAAGCCTGCCTCGTCCTCGGCAATCTCAAAGCAGATGTTGCCCTCTATCCTGCCTCCGCCATACACTTCACCATCAAGCTCGTTGGGTATGACCCCGCAGTCGTAATCGAATGGGCCGTACACAACGCGGTTCTCCCCAATCAGACTGAAGTCTAAGTCGCTCACTGCAACAGATCCACTGCCAGAAGGATAGGAAACTTCGACGGAAATCATGTAGAAACGCATTCCCTTTTTCGGTGGGTCGTTGAACTGGTTTTTCTCAGCTACCTGCCTTCGGGCATCTTCGACTACGCCTAAGACACGTATCTCTGTACCATCAGAGCCTTGTAGGACATCACCCGCCGATAGAGGGTTGTCCAGGGTGAATCCAGGTGAGGATATCGTGTCAGGTGTAGGCGTCGAGATAGGGTCTCCAATCTCGTACCCAATGAACGCGTCGTCGTCACGGTCTATCTCATAGTGATACGTAATATATGATTCGCCACCTCGGCTTAAGGTCGCCGTGCCCTTACAACGCAAGACCTTTTTCGTTCGTTCCTGCTCCTCCACATCCGAATACAATTTTAGGATACGTGCCGAGAACGGATTTTGATTGTCCTTCGATAGCTCCAAAATCTGCTTCGTGAAGCGCGGATCATCGCAGTCGATGGTTATCGAACTTGACGTGGCGGTAGGCTCCGGCGTTGCGGTCACAGGCAAAGCGGTAGCAGAGGATAGCGCAGTTGCAGTGAGTTCTTCTGTGGTCCTTGGAATTGATGTAGACGTCGGCTCCGGGGTTGCGGCCACAGGTGAAGCCGTCGCAGAGTCAGGGGGTGACAATGCAGGATTTTCGTTACTGCAAGCCGTCACGGTGGGCAACGTCAGAAGGACCGCTAGGAGTAGAATACACAGGTTGCCAAATCTCCCCATAGTTAATCCGCCTTACTTTGGATAGTATCGATGGTCACAGGAGGGTCGGGCTTCAACTTCAGGCATCCATAACTGGTTCCGACGACCCACGCATATCCTAAAGGATAGTATCTGTCCTCCCATCAACGCTGCTGGTTTCTCTCGAATGGCATCCATTCTACTCTTTTGAGGGTGTGTTGTGTTTTGCAGCCTCTCTATGCGTGAGGTTATCGGGTTATGTCGGTTATTCCGCCAAGTTAACCCCCGAAACGAGCCCAATCCCACTGCTCCCCCGCCCGACCGCGGCCCGACTTTCGTGGATCGAGGGTCGAGGGCGGTGCAACGGGAGTGATAAGTCGACAACTTGAGACGAGCGAAAGACGCGCCTGCTACCTACAGCAGGGGCGTCTGCCAGCTACATCCGTTGTCGGCGTGCCTGTTACGCTGTTCCTAGCGCAGCTTGCGCCCAACGGGGTGGAACTAGGGCGTGATCACAAGTCTAGGACGAACGTCAGCTTGAAGGTTCTTGACTTTGTCCCGTGTGGTGGAGCTTGAAGGGGCGCTCATGTGTGAGCGCCCCTACAGGACCCCACGGGATTGCCGACTGCCCCGCCCAAGCAAGCTGGCTTCAGGCGCGGTGAGCCGTCTAAGCCTTACTTCCGTGGAGGCTTGCTGATCGACTACGCTGGGAGCATCCCCGGGGCCGCAGACGATTACAAGAGCCCGAACTGTAGTCCCCTGGTCGCAGCAAACGCATGTTCGGTGGCCTTTCGTGGCCACTGAGCTGCGGGAACGCACCCTTTGTTGGGAGGCGCCATCATTCCGTTTCTGATTGCTCGTCTGCATCGATGTCGTCGAAGATGCTTCGTGTCCTCTCGGGTCCGTTTGGCGATTCTATGTTTCCCAGTTGCCTAGGATCTCTGTCAAGTTCGTCTATCTGATTGTCCTCAATCCATTCCTTAGTCAACCATTGTTGATTCGCCAATGTCGTTAGCCAGGCCTTGGTCTCCACCGAACTCCACCAATAGTGACCTCAGAAAATTCAAGAGCGGTTGCATGTACTCTTCCGACGAGTCGCTTGGCGAATGATTGTTTTCCCATTCCAGCCGGATTTCTTCAAGACGCGGGAGAAGTTCAAGTCGGAGTCTTCCTACAAGTTCCTCGTATTCATCGTTAGTGAAGATGCTTCAGAGCCCTTCGTCGCTTAGAGCGCTAGCGTCTTCATCTTGAAGAGCGTACTCGCTTACTGATTCGACAAACTGCCTCCTCTGTTTATCTGGAAGGAGCCCAAACTCGTGTCATGTTCCAAATATATCGAGAGAACTTCTTTGGAACAACGGTACGTAAGAAAACCAAGAAGGTCACGCGTTACCCCGAAGGCTGATAGGAAAGCGGACTTGTGCGCCTTGGTACTCTTCATGTCTCTAAGCTTTTCTAATATCTGTGGGAACAAGGCTCTTGGCACTACAAGCCCTCGGGGGTGAGCTCCACCAGACTCTCGACCTGCTGGTCGGATGTGCCATTCTTGAATGCCTCCCGTTCGTGCTGCGCCAAGCGTGACCAAAGGCCTTCCCATTCGCACCTTCGCGTCCATACCTCTCAGACGTTTTTCATCACCCTGCTACAATCGGTATTGAACGGTGAGACAAGTGAGACAATTGACAAGTCAATAGAATCTGTTGGGAACATCTCGATTCGCTGCTGAGCAGTAGTGCGAAGACATCGATAGGAGGACAGCTCAGCGTGGGGATGGTTGGAACGCACCCTGATGGCAAGCAGAGAAGTGTTGGAACAGCGGTCGGACCTTGGCGGCAGTGCTTTGGGACACTACCGCGTTAGAGCGTCCTGTCCACGAATATGGCGCTCACCACGAAGGAACAGCGGGGAGATGCAAACATCGCATACGCCCTCTTGCGAGGTGCGATGACTAACAGGCTGCTGAAGAATGGATTTCACTGGTTCGAAGAGGCTGGTTTGAGTTAAGTTTGACGCTTTCGGTTAGCCGGAAGGCGGTTTGGGACCCCTGCCAAGGGACCATGAGGTGATCAGCAAGGGCTGGGAGGGCCCGTCAGACCTTACGGGCGCACTGCCACGCCCAGGCGATCACGTCTGCTGGAGGGCCCGAGCCCTCTCACACGACACCAGGTTAGCCATCCGCACCAGGTTGTAGGCCGTAGCCACTAAGTACCCAGCCAGACCAGTCCTCTCAACTCCCCGATACCGCGCCCTCCGGAATCCCCCCACCGTCTTCATCCACCCGAATATCTCCTCCACCCTCTTGCGCACCTTCTGACTCGCCCTGTAGCTAGCGTGCCTCGTGGTGCGTCCGTCTATCGCCGAGTGTGTCCGCCGTGCCACGTGAGGCGTAACCCCCCGGGGTTACGCATGGCCCTGACACACTCCCGGGTGTCGTACCCCTTATCAGCTCCCAGCGTCCTGGGACGGTACCCCCGCTGCCGGGCGTCGTCCAGCATCACGGGCACAGCCTCACGCTCCGCCCTACCCGTGGCCCTGCTCACCACGAAGTCCATCAACAGCCCGTTGCCGTTCTCCATCAGCGCGTGGCCCATGAATGACAGCCTGGCCTCCCTGCCCTTCCCCTTCCGCATCAACCTGGCCTCGGGGTCCGTCCTGCTCTCGTGGGTCTCGTTCTTCAACCTCTCTCCACGAAAGTCCACCCACGGATTGCCGGGGTCGTCGTCGGACGGTGCCTCCCCCTCATCTCGCTGTCGGAAGCTCTTGATGCTGGCCACTGCCTCTATCAGTGTCCCGTCCACGCTGAAGTGCTCGTCCGACAGCAGTCCCCGGCGGTCCGCCTCCCATACCACCTCGTCGAACAGGGCCTGGCCCACACGGTGTTCCAGCAATCGCTTCCTGTTCTTGGTGAACACCGTCGGGTGGAAGCTACGCTCCATCAGGTTCATGTCCAAAAACCAGCGAAACAGCAGATTGTATTCCAACTCCTCGCAGAAGGCCCTCTCGCTGCGCCCCGAGTAGAGGGAGATGAGCAGGGACGCCTTCAGCAATCGCTCCGGTGGCACCGATGCCCGGCCCACGTTGGAGTACATCCTGTCGAACTCGAGTGAGAGACGTCCCAGTGCCTCGTCGGCCACCGCCTTGATGGTGCGCAGGGGATGGTCCTTGGGTACCCGCTCCTCCAGATTCACGTAGGCCAACATCACTTCCTGTTCCTCATGCCTGCCGCGCATCCCGCACCTCCGCTCCGTCTCCCTGGCATCCTAACTCACAAAACTCTTTTTCCGCACCCTGTTAAGCCCATGGTCTTCATTAGTCGATCCTGCCACGGGCCGTCCATCGACACACCCGTCCGAGCTGATGCGCCAAGACCAACAAGAATCAAGGGGATAAATAGGTATGTGTATAGGGGGTGATCTTTATCAGCGATACTCCAAATGGAATGACGACCTTCCTCCATAGTAGGATCGTCAGTTCTTCCATGTCCCATCTTTAGACATATCGTATGTGTTGCCTGCGTATGAGTGCCATCTCCATGCCGTCTCCCCTCCGTAGCTGATGTCCGGTACCGGTCGCAAGTGCCAACATCTCCACCATAATTAAGCTACGAATACACATACCATGCAATAGGATGCATTGCCCGACGACCTTCCACAGAGCTCCCCAGAGTAATCCTCTGCAAAGTCGGCACACCCCGATAACACTGAATAAATCGACGCCCTCCTGCGGATTGGATAGAATTATATCGATAAAGGTTGACGTGGAGCTATCCTATGTTGACCGGTCCATTGGACAGGGTTCTTCCCCCTGGGAGGGTAGATGCAATGGGTTTGATGAGGTGGGCGAGGCGACGTGGGTTAGTTGATCCAATAGCTCCTATGTCCAGTAGATACTGGCATCGTCTCCCTGAGAGTGGAGGCAGTTTGACTCAGGACGAGATATACCAGAAGGCGTTGAGCCATGCGTTCAGCCGTGGTTTACAGGGCAATCCTCATGGCTCCTACATCAGGAAGGCATCATGGAGGGAGTATGGGGATACGG
Organism: Dehalococcoidia bacterium; assembly: GCA_965263155.1. Lineage (GTDB taxonomy): Bacteria > Chloroflexota > Dehalococcoidia > Lucifugimonadales > JAAXIE01 > JAAXIE01. The sequence continues at coordinate 2,116,996 of OZ253586.1, read as the reverse complement.
TAGGCACCCATGCCGAGGGTTGGCAGAGGGAAACAGTGTGGATTGTTGCATTCACGGGGGAGTTCGTGGTTCGGGATGAGACCTACCTTTATATGGTAATGGCGTTCACCCTGTCCGGAGAGCCTCTGTCTGATGGCCTCTATCCTAAGGGCAATCCCATACCGTTCAAGGTGAGGCCATGATGGGGCTGAGTCGTGCTCGATTGGTCAATCCTAATCTGCCATTGTTGTTCATCCTGGCTTTCGGTTTCTGGATTGCCTTGTCGTGTGGTCAGGATTCTGCTGCTCAGGCTGTGGCAGAGAAGGCACGAGACCAACTAATCGATGGCCTTACTGAGGGACAGAGCCTCTATATGCGCCTAAGTAGATATGATTCGATAGCGTCCAATCCTGATACCATCGAGGAATCATGGATGTTGGTGGGGAGCGATGATATGTTCATCGGCTTCAGGAGTGAAGTCCGTGATCTGAACGGTGATCGGGTGTCCAGCACTACATCCCGAAATGGAACCATGATCCACACGGACTTCGGATCCAACGAAACCATGACATTATCCGATCCAATCGGTAGCCACGGCATGGTAGCTTGGGTGAAGAAGGCATGGGAAGGCATTGATGACCTCGAATCAGGTGGATTCACATATACAGGTGAAGGCACCCTGTACGGACGAGTCAGTGCCATATTCACGAAGACCACCAAGCTGCTTGTCAGTGAATCCGAGGGCGAGGCGACATGGCGTTATGAGGTCGAGGTGGTCAGGGATGCCCCGCTCCTCCATAGGCAGTCTATCTACGACGCTCAAGATGGAGGGGAGGTGCTTTTGGATGAAAGGTCCCTGTTGGAGTACAGTGTCCGATTTGTCGCCGGTATTTACTAGGTGGTCCATGCAGGTATCGTTGCCGAGGCCCGCACCGGAGAGAAATAGCTGTTGTTGATGTGTATATCTGGTTCGTGGTGTGATATTAAAGATAAACAAGAGGCTCCGTACGTTTCTGAGTCGCTCCTAGGTTGGGCTGAGCCTTCCATCCAACGCCGACATGATGGACTGATGCAGGGTGACCTGTCTCCTCATGGGCACATCAACTGATGGTCCAGAGCCATCCTGAATCCTGTCAGACTCGACCTCACAGATGGTCACACGATCACCTGAGCGAGTCATGATCATCTGATATGGTGGTCGTAGGTTGCTCTCCACCCAAAACCCTAGGCGAGGTTCTCCGAATCCCTCTCCTGCGTGGATATGACACCTACCCGACAGGATAGACCATCCTCCTATCTCTGCGAGGCTCACCTGCCTCACCCTGGCTATGCGGTTATCCCCACCGGATATGAGTGCCTCAACTACCGCTGCGTACTCCATGCCCACCCCTCCCTTTGACCATAGACTTCTTGTTTAGCAACACTTTGGGAACTAGACCTTGTGGGAGCGGGGAGCTGGACAGTGGCATCGAGGCCACTCAATCTTCGCCCATGTGAGCTTGGAGCCTTCATGCTTAGCCCTGGCTAATGCCTTAGCCTCAGTGTCACACAGGCTCCAGCCACCATTGGCAGGCTTCTTAACACCGTTCCAATAGATATAAGTGGGGCAGCTGCCATCGTGGATTCTGATGATATGAGTAGGCTTGTCCACGTTGATTGCATACACCACATGTCCTCCTTCTAGTCGGTTAATTATTACTAAGATATCACATGGAACGTGTTTCTCTGTCAACAATCACCTTAAACCTACCCCTGCCTTGTGATATTAATCACGTCTATAAATCTGTTGACACGTCCCATGTAGCCCGCCCACAACTGATAAGGCCACACGTCACCTGACGCGAAGATGGCCAGAGAGGTGCCTCGGGAGGTCGGGCTGACTCCTTAGTCGTCCGCGCCGGAGGCAGCGCCATGTTGCTCAAACTAGATGATGCAGTGGCCTCTGGATGCGGGGAGGAGGATTAAGGGATGTGGACAGACGCAGCTCGAGTCAAGTATCTGTTTGCTGCAACGTTCGTTCTGTCATGCCTAGCCCTGGGCCTCATCCTGTGGTGGGTGTCTTCTGGCACTCTCTCCTCACGGGAGATAGGACAGGAAGCCAGAGAACACAGAGACCATCTTCTACACAGTCTCACTAATGGGTCGGTGCTGTACCAGAAGCTCATCTACTACACACCCAATGCTAGGACACAGAACATGATAGAGGAATCGTGGTCTAGAATAGGGAAGGATACGGAGGTCGTGGAGGCCGTCGGCAAGGTATATGACGCCGAGTCCGGCAAGCTGGTCTCAACCTCGGTTGCCAGAGATGGAACCAACACCTTCACTGACGTGATCCGTGGGGAGAGCATGACCACGCCGTTCTCTCCGTATAAACTGTCCGGATGGCTATCTCGGCTCTGGAGGTATCCACAGAGGCTAGAAAACGAGGGAGGGTATACTAGTCAGGGGCGAGGAAGCCTAGCCGGTAAAGACAGCCTTATATATTCCAAGACCAAGACCATCCCTAGCGGGCATGGTCTGCCCGAGCGCACCATCCGAAGGGAGGTGGAAGTGGTCAGTGATGAACCAGTGCTGCACCGGACGAGTACCTATGATGCAAGCGGAGTAAAGATCAGCGAGTCAGCATGGATCGAGTACGGTGTGCTGTCTGGTGACCAGATGCCAAACATCGAGTAAGTGCACACCTGAGCGGGTCTTCTCGCGGCTTACTTGTGCAATGGTTCAAACATCTAATCCTTGTGTCCGCATAAGTATGTCTCTCCGGCGCAGGCTGGTTAAGGATTGTCCTTAGTACCCCGAGAGGGGGACGAGGGCGACTAAGGACCGACAAGTGCTTGATCTCATAAGTGGAGCGATGGTTGAGGAAGACATGGTGATGCTGCTCTCAGCAGTGGCGATGACCATTCAGGGCATAGACGATATGCCACCAGAGGAGAGGAACACCAAGACCGTACTAGACCTGATGGAGGAGACGGTCATCCTGACCACTGACCTTCGGCCTGATGCTCATGGGGTGAGGATTAGGTCTCTGGCCCACCACGTAAGGGTGATTGCCGAGAGGTAGGGGATGCGGGGAGTGTCACCATCCAAATATCACTCCCAGTATTGCTGGCACAGTGTACGCGCCTACAATGAATAGGACGAGTAAAGACACCAAAAACAGAAAGTCTCCTCCACACGCTTGCGGACCTTCTGACTCGCCCTGTAGCTAGCGTGCCGCGTGGTGCGTCCGTCTATCGCCGAGTGTGTTCGCCGTGCCACGTGAGGCGTAACCCCCCGGGGTTACGCATGGCCCTGACACACTCCCGGGTGTCGTACCCCTTATCAGCTCCCAGCGTCCTGGGACGGTACCCCCGCTGCCGGGCGTCGTCCAGCATCACGGGCACAGCCTCACGCTCCGCCCTACCCGTGGCCCTGCTCACCACGAAGTCCATCAACAGCCCGTTGTCGTTCTCCATCAGGGCGTGGCCCATGAATGACAGCCTGGCCTCCCTGCCCTTCCCCTTCCGCATCAACCTGGCCTCGGGGTCCGTCCTGCTCTCGTGGGTCTCGTTCTTCAACCTCTCTCCACGAAAGTCCACCCACGGATTGCCGGGGTCGTCGTCGGACGGTGCCTCCCCCTCATCTCGCTGTCGGAAGCTCTTGATGCTGGCCACTGCCTCTATCAGTGTCCCGTCCACGCTGAAGTGCTCGGCGGTCCGCCTCCCATACCACCTCGTCGAACAGGGCCTGGCCCACACGGTGTTCCAGCAATCGCTTCCTGTTCTTGGTGAACACCGTCGGGTGGAAGCTACGCTCCATCAGGTTCATGTCCAAAAACCAGCGAAACAGCAGATTGTATTCCAACTCCTCGCAGAAGGCCCTCTCGCTGCGCCCCGAGTAGAGGGAGATGAGCAGGGACGCCTTCAGCAATCGCTCCGGTGGCACCGATGCCCGGCCCACGTTGGAGTACATCCTGTCGAACTCGGGTGAGAGACGTCCCAGTGCCTCGTCGGCCACCGCCTTGATGGTGCGCAGGGGATGGTCCTTGGGTACCCGCTCCTCCAGATTCACGTAGGCCAACATCACTTCCTGTTCCTCATGCCTGCCCCGCATCCCGCACCTCCGCTACGTCTCCCTGGCATCCTAACTCACAAAACTCTTTTTCCGCACCCTGCTAGTATTACAACGTCAGTTAGTTTGATAGGATGGCTGTGTAGCTGGAGAGGGAGCAGGCAGGTGAGGTGGGGATGTGGATGCGGCAGCTTTCGAACAGGTGTACGGGGCCTTTGGGGATTTTCACGCTTACTTCGCTCCGCTGTTTGGCCGCCGGGAGACGCGGGAGCACAGCGGTCATTATCTCCAGGCCCTGCTGGTACAGTCCGGGGAGCGGCGCAACGCTGAGAACCTGTCGGAGACGGTTCCGGGGTCTGCCCGAGGGATGCAGCGGTTTCTCACTGATTCTCCCTGGGACGATGAGGCGATTATAGGACGGCTGCAGGAGTACCTGGAAACCCGGCTGGAGCATCCGGAAGGGGTATGGGTGCTGGAGGGCAGCGACTTTCCCAAGCAGGGATGGAAGTCGGCGGGAGTGGCCCGGCAGTACTGCGGGAGGCTGGGGAAGGTGGCCAACTGCCAGGCCGGAATGTTTCTGGCCTATGTCAGCCCGTTGGGACGGGCCTTGGTGGACAAACGGCTGTATCTGCCGGAGAGTTGGACCTCGGACAAAGACCGGTGTGATGCGGCGGGTGTGCCGGAGGATAGGCAAGGCTACCGGTCGAAGACGGAGTTGGCCTTGGAGATGGTGGGGCGGGCACGGGAGCGGGGCCACCTGAAGGCTGGATGGGTCGCTGCGGACGATGCCTTCGGTATGTCGCCGTCCTTCCGCGACGGCCTGGCGGCCTTGGGGATGTGGTACGTGCTGGACGTTCCGTCCGGCTTTACGGTGTGGCCGCCGGAGCCTGCCTGGACCAGTGTGGAGTATCAGGGATTCGGGCGTCCCCGCAAGCCGAGGCTCCGCAGCGGGCAGCGTCGGACCATGGCGGAGCGGGCCGATGCCATCACGGAGGAGGCGTGGCGTGAGATTACGGTGGCCGAGGGAAGCCAGGGACCACGCAGCTACCTGTTCAGTGCCCAGAGGGTGCGTCCAACCCGCAGGCGTAAGCCCGGCGAAATCCACTGGGCCATTTACCGCCGGAATCTGGACGGCAGCGAACTGCGCTACTATCTGTCCAATGCACCGGAGGATACCCCGTTGGAGACCCTGGCATACGTGGGAGGATCCCGTTGGCGTATAGAAACGGAGTTCGAGACGGAGAAAAGCGACGTGGGGCTGGACGAGTACGAGACCCGCACCTGGGCTGGCTGGCATCACCATGTGGCCCTGTGCCTGCTGGGCGGAGCTTTTCTGCTGAGCCTGCAACAGGCTTGGGGGGAAAAAGATGCCCCGGATCACGAGGCCGCAGGTCTATCGGGTGGTGCGGGAAATGCTGCCCCGGGAACGGTTCGGACCTGAAGAGTTGCTGCGGTGGCTGGAGGATACGCAGGACAGTAACGAACGGGCTAGACGCTCCCATGCCAAGCGCCGCGCCGCCATGCGGGCATCGCCCCACATCCCTCCCTGAACTGACGTTGTAATACTAGCAGGCTGCGGAAAAGCGGTATTGTGAGATAGGATACGACCACACCGGTAGTGGAGGTGGTGGTTCGATGAGAGGGAGACGCGATCCGCAGGTAACGATGCTGGCATTGGTGGACATGGAGGAACGTGTCCCCAAAGACCACCCCCTCAGGACCATCAAAGGCGTGGCGGACGAAGCCCTGGAGCGTCTGTCGGGGGAGTTCGACCGGATGTACTCGGAGGTGGGCCGGGCGTCGGTGCCACCGGAACGGCTGCTGAAGGCGTCGTTGCTCATCTCCCTCTACTCGGTGCGTAGCGAGCGGGCCTTCTGCGAGGAGCTGGAATACAATCTCCTGTTTCGCTGGTTTCTGGACATGAACCTGATGGAGCGCAGCTTCGACCCGACGGTGTTCACCAAGAACCGCCGGCGTCTGTTGGAGCACAGGACAGCACAGGCTCTGTTCGACGAGGTAGTGTGGGAGGCGGCCCGCCGCGGGCTGTTGTCGGACGAGCGCTTCAGCGTGGACGGGACGCTGATAGAGGCTCAGGCCAGCATCAAGAGCTTCCGACGGCGTGAAGACCAGGAGGGACCACCCGATGATGACTCGGGCAACCCGTCGGTGGACTTTCGTGGGGAGAGGTTGAGGAACGAGACCCATGGGAGCAGAACGGACCCGGAGGCGCGTTTGATGCGCAAGGGCAAGGGTAAAGAGGCTAGGCTGTCATTCATGGGCCACGCCCTCATGGAGAAAGGCAATGGACTGCTGGCGGACTTCGTGGTGAGCAGGGCGACGGGCACGGCCGAGCGTGATGCTGTGCCTGTGATGCTGGCCGATGCCCGGCAGCGGGGCTTTCATCCCAAGACCCTGGGGGGAGATAAGGGCTACGACACGCGGGAGTGTGTCAGGGCGATGCGCAATCGTGGAGTGACGCCTCATGTGGCTCAGCGAACCCGCTCGGCGATAGACGGTCGCACCACACGACATCGGGGCTACAGGATGAGCCAGAAGATTCGCAAGCGGGTGGAGGAGATATTCGGGTGGATGAAGACGGTGGGAGGATTTCGGCGGACCCGGTATCGGGGAGTGGAGCGCACCGGGCTGGCAGGATACTTCGTGGCCACGGCTTACAACCTGGTGCGGATGGCCAACCGGCTGTCGCCACCGAAGACCCGGGCCGTTCAGTCGGTGTGACCCGCCCGTGGCGTAGCCCGCCCCAAATGGCCTGACGGGGCCTCGGAGCCCCTGCAGGCCACCTCCTAACCGTCCGCCAGGGCCCAAGTCCGTCTTCAATCTCGCGAAAACGCCGTCACTGCCCACTCAACCAACTACGTCGAAACCGACAACCCCATTCTTCCGCAGCCTGTTAGATTGAGGTTAGCAGGGGGGTGGCGTTGGCGTCAACGGCAGAATGTCAGGGTGGGGAAAGGTGGAAACGAGTCACTGTCCTGCAATCTCGTGCGACGGTCTCGGGTGGGTTGCCCGATGGGCATTATGATGTTCTTTCGAGAAATCGCTGTCCGGTGGCGGAACCGGACGGGGAAAGGGTTACTGTTTGCCCTGTCGCTGTCTGGTCCTTATTGACCGGATCGCCACGAGAACTACCACTGTGACAAGCCCGACTCCAAGGACTAGTGCGACCCACAGCACGAAGGGCAGGTCTGCCACCAGTGTCACGGTGATCATAACTGACCCGGAAGCGTCGTCTGCGCCGTCGCTGACGACGTAGGTGAAGCTGCCTATGGTCGTCTCTGATCCGTCATGCTCAAAGGTGATGGTTGCCCCGTCCAGTGATACCACCCCGTTGACCGCGGCACCCACCTCTGTGAGTTGCAATGTGTCTCCCTCCTCATCCGTGTCGTTGGCCAACAGAATAGATGCCTCGACCATTAGCGTGGCCCCCTCTTCCAAAGAGGCAGTATCGTCGACGGCCACGGGGGGATCGTTAACCGGAGTTATATTGACAGCCACCGTTGCAGAGCGGGTGTCTATGCCGTCACTGACGGTGTAGGTAAAGCTGGCCGTAGTCGTCTCCGAACCGTCATGCTCGTAGGTGACGGTAGCGTCATCCAACATCACTGTGCCGTTCACCGGAACGCCGACCACTGAGACTTTGAGCACATCGTTCTCCGCATCGGTGTCGTTGGCCAGCAACGCCGACGATTCGATGGACAGCGTCCCTCCTTCCTCCAAAGTGGCGTCGTCGTCGAGAACCAGAGGAGGGTCGTTTACCGGAGTTATATTGACAGTCATGATTGCAGAGCCGGTGGCTATGCCGTCGCTGACGGTATAGGTAAAGCTACCTGTGATCGTCTCTGAACCGTCATGCTCGTAGGTGACGATTAATCCGCCCAACATCACTGTGCCGTTCACGGCGTCGCCGACCGCTGAGACTTTGAGCACATTGTTCTCCGCGTCGGTATCGTTGGCCAGCAACGTCGAGGCTTCGATGGACAACGTCCCTCCTTCCTCCAAAGTGGCGTTGTCGTCGAGAGCCACAGGATGGTCGTTCACCGGAGTTACAGTGACGGTCATTGTTGCAGAGCCGGTGTCTATGCTGTCGCTGAGGGTGTAGGTAAAGCTGCCCGTAGTGGTCTCAGATCCATCATGCTCATAAATGACGATCGAACCGTCTAGGGATACATTCCCGTTCACGGCGTCGCCGACCGTTGAGACCTTCAGAGGGTCATCCTCGGCATCGGTGTCGTTGGCCAACAACACCGATACCTCAGCTATCAGTATGCCGCCTTCTTCCGTGGAGCCAGCGTCGTCGAGTGGCAGAGGCGGGTCATTCACGGGGGTCACGGTGAGCATCACTGTCGCAGAGTCGGTGTAGGTCCCGTCGCTCACTGTGTAGGTGAAGCTATCTGTGCTCGTTTCCGACCCATCATGTTCATAGGTGACGGTGGTCCCGTCTAATGAGACCGTACCGTTGACCGCAGTCCCAACCGCTGAAATTCTTATATTGTTGTTCTCTGCGTCGGTGTCATTGGCCAGCAGAGTCGACGCCTGGATCGACAGCATCGCCCCTTCTTGAACCGCGTCGTCGTCGTCGAGTGCCACTGGGGGGTCGTTCACGGGTGTGACGGTGAGCGTCACCGTCGCAGAACCAGTATCCATGCCGTCGGTGACGGTGTATGTGAAGCTATCCGCGGTCGTCTCCGACCCGTCATGTACATAAATGATAGCCGTCCCGTCGAGTAACAGCCTGCCGTTGTCCGTGTTACCGATCGCTGAGATCTTTAGTTCGTCGCTCTCCGCATCCGCGTCGTTGGAAATCAGGACACGCGCCTCGATTAAAAGGATACCCCCTTCTTCCAAGGCGGCGTTGTCGTCGAATGCCACGGGCGGGTCGTTTACCGGTGTTACAGCTAGCGTCACCAACGCAGTGGACTCATGGACGCCATCTCCGGCAGTGTAGGTAAAGCTACCTGTTGCCGTCTCGGACCCGTCGTGCCTGTAGATTACCGCGGACCCATCCAGAGATACTCTGCCGTTGGCCGCGTCGCCAACACGTAGGATGCGAAGCGCGTAGTTGGTCGTTTCGATGTCGTTTGCGAGCAGCACAGATTCTTCGATGGTGAGCGCGTTGTGCTCTGCCACAGTCAACAAGGCGGGGGAGGCGACGGTGGCCGATGCGTCGTCTACAGCGAAGCAGAATTTCAGGCCGGTATTGTCGATGTGGATGTCTCCATCAGTAATGAACGATGTTGGGACGCAACCGGTCAGGTCGTTATCCTGTAGCCAAACCCCGAGTATATTCTCAAGTTTGCCCAAGGTCTCGGGGAACTCCCCAGTCAGCCGGTTTCCATACAATTCTAGGTAGACGAGCTCCGTGAGTTCACCTAGGGTTTCCGGGACCTCACCGGTCAGCCGGTTTCCTCCTAGGTACAGATATCTCAGATTAGAAAGGCTACCCAATACTGATGGGATCTCGCCCTCAATCTGATTCTTGCGCAAGGCCAACGACTGGAGCGTCGCCAGGCCGCCGAGCTCTACAGGGATTCCCCCGACTAGCTGGTTGCCAGTCAAGTCCAATGACTCCAAGCTGGAGAGATAACCCAGTTCGGGCGGTATCTTCCCGGACAACTCGTTGTCGCCGAGTGACAAATGTTGGAGGTTGGTTAGGTCGCCGAGCGACGCCGGGATCTCCCCCGTCAATTGATTCTCACCAAGGTTTAAGTAAGTAAGCTGGCTTAGTGTGCCGAGCCAAGCCGGAACTTCTCCTGTCAACCTATTGCGTTGCAGCCACAACAATTCCAATCTGTTAAGGCGACGTAGCGCTTCCGGTATCGGCCCGGAAAGCTCGATACCGAGTAGAATCAGCTTCTTCAGATTGGCGAGCTCGCCCAATTCCTCTGGGATACCTCCAGTCAATTCGTTGTTGCCCAGATCCAGCTCCTCCAAGGTCCTAAGCTGGCCTAATGCTGCCGGGATGCTGCCCGTCAACTGGTTGTAGCTCAGCCACAGTACGCGAAGACGAGGGAGCTGGCTCAACTCTCTTGTAATCTCGCCTGTCAACTGGTTGGACCCTAGACTCAGCCAGTCCAGACTTGTCATGTTCCCCAACTCTGGAGGAATCTCTCCGGTTAGCTCGTTGTTGGACAGTTCCAACCATTGCAGCTTTGTAAGTCCGCCTAACTGCTTGGGGAGTTCTCCGGTCAATTCGTTGCCATTCAACCGCAAAGACTGTAGATTTGTGAGTCGACCCAAGGCGTCCGGTATCTCCGACGTCAGACTGTTTCTGCTGAGATCCAAAGTGCGAAGTTCTTTAAGCTCACCCAGTTCTGCGGGGATGCTATCGGTCAGCCCATTCCCGCTCAGATCCAAGACCTCCAACGCCGTCAGGCCTCCCAATTCCCGAGGTATGCTTCCCTTCAGACTTCCCTCTCCACCATCATCCCCCGGGATTACCAGCGCCGTGACGCGAGCTGGCGACCCGGATATCGAGATGCCATCCCACTTGGGCATCGGTGTATTGACTGTCCATATTAGTCTGCGGCCGACCCTGGACAAGGTGTTCCGGGATGCAAGTAGGAGATTGCAATCTTGTACCAGCAATGGGTTCTGTCGTGGTCTGACTACAGCAATGCCATCGGCGCACGGCCCTTCCTGAGCTAGCGCATGGGTTATAGCGCCGCCACTGCCCCACAATAGACAAGCGGTGAGTATGGCCAAGATGAACTTCATTCGGTCGAATTTCATATTGCCGCTTTTGGTCAGAACAACAATAACAGAAGAGTCGGCTTGCTGGTATGCAGAGGACGCGACTGGACACAGGGGAGGTGGCCAGCAACCCGTACGGCGGCAGCCTGCTCTCGTGGGTCTCGTTCTTCAACCTCTCTCCGCGAAAGTCCACCCACGGATTGCCGGGGTCATCATCAGGTGATCCCTCCTGATCTTCGCGCCGTCGGAAGCTCTTGATGCTGGCCACTGCCTCTATCAATGTCCCGTCCAGCGCTGAAGTGCTCGTCCGACAGCAGTCCACGGCGGTCCGCCTCCCATACCACCTCATCGAACAGGGCCTGCCCCGTCTTGTGTTCGAGCAGTCGTTTCCGGTTCTTGGTGAACACCGTGGGGTCGAAGCTCCGCTCCATCAGGTTCATGTCCAAAAACCAGCGGAACAGCAGATTGTATTCCAGCTCCTCACAGAAGGCTCGATCGCTGCGAACCGAGTAGAGGGAGATTAACAGGGATGCCTTCAACAATCGCTCCGGTGGCACCGAGGCCCGGCCCACCTTGGAGTACATCCGGTCGAACTCAGGTGAGAGACGTTTCAGCGCCTCGTCGGCCACGGTCTTGATGGTGCGCAGGGGATGGTCCTTGGGTACCCGCTCCTCCAGATTCACGTAGGCCAACATCACTTCCTGTTCCTCATGCCTGCCGCGCATCCCGCACCTCCGCTTCCGCCATGGGCGGGGGAAGGACTGGGGTTGCTCCCGACATGTCTGGGTGCCCCCTCTAGCAGGTCTAGTGGCGTAGGCGGCAAGAGTCCCTGTGTAGCGACACGGCCTTCCGCCGAGTGCTTGCACTTAGCTCAATTGGGGCATATCCGCCGAGAGCCAAACTTGATGGCGGCATTGATCACGCGACGCTACTCGGAAGAGTCCTCAGTACGTTCCCTAACCGGGCGGCACCCATGAATGAAAGTGAGCCCTCCCATCGCGCCTCCTGCAGGCCATCATCGTGCGGTTTCCTCCATGACTGCGCCATGGAGCGACATCTCCCTATTAGATATCGGCGGGGGCTACTCCGTCCACGATCTTGATCTGCACGCGGCAGTGGTCGCTTGTACCCCATTCCTCAACGCCATTCATGGCCCTCACCGTGATGCCCTCATGGAAGCCACGGGAGGCGAAGACGTAGCCGAGTTGAATAATTGCTTGCAGTGTCGGGTTCCTGCCGGGAAGATAACATGTCACGACATTCCTAGAATCCGCAGGTTCGTGCATCGCGCTCGTCTCTGCCTATCGTCCGTTTGGCACCTGCGGCCCTACGAACTCCAGCCTAATGGACGCCATCCTCACGAACACGGACCGGTAGCGTGCCTCCCAGTATGGAGGTCTGCTGCCATCGCCATAGCCATGCAGGATGTTGAGGTCACCGGTCGCTAGTATGCGATGTGTCTGCGGATTTTCATGGCCGATGAAGGCCGAGAGGTCCGAGATGATGCGGTGGACGGAACCATCGGCATATCCAAAGCTCCAGGAGCTTTTGACGCTGGGATGCGTTCCTATCCATCGCCCGTACATCGGAGACGGCGATGAACGGCGCGGTCGATCCGTTGCGTGGCGTGATCCGGGCCGCAGCTACCGTACCAATACCGCTGACTGCAATCTCGGTCTGCTTTGGCCACCGTATGGGACCCACCTGAGAGACTCACCACCATCGGCCAGCGGTCGAAAAGTGCGTTGCCTCGCCCATGCCAACCAGTCAGAGTTCCAAGAATGCGAGTCCCACGCCTCTCGTGGTCCGATGTCCAGAGGAAGAGGTCCCTCACTGGGCGGGAGTGTCGCTTCAATCGGTTTTCGACCGTTTCGCGGTGCCCGGTTCAGTTCTCTTGGTCGCCCTCTGGCAGTACGCCGGCCACTGCCAGCGTCCCCAGCGCTGTCGAGCCGCGCAACTCCCATCGCCTGCCTCATACGGTCTGTGGCGGTTCTACCGGAGGCACCGGGAAAGCAAGTAGGCGCGTAGGCCCTCCCTACAAGCGGCGGCTTCGGTAGGCCGCTTCACTGCCAAGGTATCTACAAAGCTGCCGGGCATTGCTCATGTGGTTCGAGTCCCATCGCCCGCACCGGCTATTACATAGGTCATTTACTTCCCCTGTACGTAGGATTGCGTATAATTTCTTATCCGAAGGGCTGGAGTCCACGATGACCGGACGGGACGGCCCCACGATTTGGGCAAGGGTTGGGCTGGTACTGTTGCTGGGGTTGGTGCTCACGGTTTCGGCGACCTGCGGCGAGCGAGATCCACCTAATGCCCAGACCACCACAGACAATCCCCGCCCAGCGGAGACTGCCGTGCCTGCGGGCAAGACCCCGGTTGCCGTTGCCAACGGAGTCAGTCTCCTTCCAGCGAACACTAACGAGCCTGCAGACGACGCAGACAGAAATCGCCCTCTCCCAACGGAGACTCCCGCGGCCGCAGACGACGCGCCGGTTGACAGCGCCAATGGAGACAGCCTCAGCCCAGCAGTGAGTCCTGAGCTTGCGGGCGACGGGGACACGCCGGTTGGGGGTGTCAACGAAGACAGCCCTCTCCCAATGGAGACTCACGAGCCTGCGGAGGATGGAGGCACATCTGCTGAAGGCACCAACGGTGACGGCGCCCGTCCCGCGGCGACTTCCGACCTCCCAGGGGACGACGACACGCAGGATGATCGGGAACCCACGGACGATTCGGAATCCGCTGGGGAGGCTGGTGGGCCGGAGTCGGGCGATCAATGGGTGGGACAACCCATCCTCGAGACTATCAGCGCGGGCCAGTTCCACACCTGCTGGGTGAAGGGCAACAACTCAGTGGCATGCTGGGGCAACGATGAGTACGGCCAAGCCACGCCACCCGAAGGCGGGTTCACTTCCGTCGGCGCCGGGTCGAATCACACCTGCGGTGTGAAGACCGACGGCTTGGTAGCCTGCTGGGGCCTGGATAACCTCGGTCAAACAACGCCGCGGAGAGGGAAGTTTACATCGATCAGCACCGGGGACAGCCACACCTGCGGAGTCCGGGCCGACGGCTCGGTGGCCTGTTGGGGCAATGATAGATACGGGCAAGCCACGCCGCCCGGGGGCGAGTTCGCGTCCATCAGCTCCGGATATGCCCATACCTGCGGAATAAAGCCCGATGGCTCGGTGGCCTGTTGGGGCAATGATGGATACGGGCAAGCCACGCCGTCCAGGGGCGAGTTCGCGTCCATCAGCGCCGGGAATTCCCATACCTGCGGGGTGAGGGCCAACGGATCGCTGGAGACTGGTCCGGTTATGCGGAAGAACACCTCCCCGGCCCTCCTTATAAGATATCTGAGCTTGGCATCTTGTCACCGAATGATGGAAGTTTGAACGTATGGTGGTCCAAGCCGCCAAACGGTGGTGATCCGATTAATGCCTACCAGTTGGAACACAATGAAATAGGCATGATTGCCTCGCAACTCCCTGTGATATTTGAGCCAGCAGAGAGTTTCTTACAACAAGGAGTGGTTCTTGGACTCAGCAACGGTACGACTTACCAAATTAGAATACGTGCCTGTAACCGTGTAAAATGCGGAATGTGGTCACACAAGATTGAAGGCACCCCGACAACCGCGTTAGTGGCTAACGTCTACCGTCATCACTCTCCTGAGACCGACAACGAGACGAGGGGAGTGCCCTTCGACGTCAGAAGTGTCAAGACGGCTGATAGCATGGAGGAGAGATGGATCGAGTTCAACAACTGTAACGGCTTCATAAGCCACACTAATACTCACTACCTTAAATCGAATGGGCGCATGGCCTATCAAAGCGCAACAACTCGATACCTCTTGAATGGAGGTGAGTGGTTTCACATTCATGAATCGGACACCGATCTTGATGAAGAAGGTACCATTACGATTACGAAGCCTCTTTCGACCAAATGGAGCTGGGAGAATGACACTCGATTCCCACGCAGCACAAAAGAAGGTAATCGGGTTGAGATCCGAGCCACATGGGCTGGCACTATAGATGGATTCTTGGAGGTCTTTACTGCCGTGTTTTCTGGTGCGCACCCTGCCATTCTTTGGGATGGAGGGGCGCCAGATATTCGCCAATGTTTCCAAGTTGGATAAGTGTGATCTCTGAAAGGGACAAGGGATTGTCATTGAAACATATTATGCGAATGCGTAATCTGGTACTAGTTGTCGTCATTGTTTCTGTCGCATTTGCAAATCTCCATGGGACGCTGGCAACTGAGGCAGTCCAAACTGACGGGAAGGCCCAAGTAGTATCAGCAACAGTTCGGGACGATCTTGGGTTGGTTGTTGTGACCCCAATTGCCCTCCCCCAGGTCAACGCGCACGACCTCCAAGCTCAATCCGCGGTGAACACAATGACTGGCGAACGGAAGGGGCCAGTGATACGAGGAGTTCAGTATCACGAAGAGGCAACAATTGTTGCCCGTGTAAATGGTTATCCAATCACTGATATTGAAATCATGGAAGCCCAAACAACTGTATCAGACCAGCTCACCCTGTTCCGTGAGACGGTTTCCCGGATCGTCCCGGACGAACAAGTCGGTGATAGAATCGGGAATCCATTCGATCCTGATTCACTTATCCCTGAAAGTTCAGGATTGGGAAAGGTGTTAGGAAGCAGGATTTCAGTTATTGAATTGCATGGAATCGATAGCGTCGCACTTGCGACATTTGTTGTGAGATTAGCGGTTCTTTCGGAAGCCATACGTGCGGGACACTCAGCTGATCCGAATGACGTTGCATCTGTCGTCGAAGAGACTAAGACGGACTTTTTGTACGGCCTAAAGCCAGAATTGGACCACCACGTGTCGACCTATGGATTTGAAGTGTTCTTTGACCAGATTCTGACGGAACGTCTCAGTCGAGAGTTTACGATTGAAAGTTGGACTAAAGAGCTAACAGCTATTAGTAATAGTTATGAAGCGGGAGAAGGTATCCTGCAACGCGCGCGAAGTGCTGCGATCAATGCTGCTGAGGTCGTTGTTATCGATGCTGCTGCTGTAGGCACCACCCGAGAAAAGACAATCGCCTATATGAATGCCTACTATGAGCTCACCCCAGCCCCCCTGTAGACCAGCTCCTGAAGCGTCCGCCGGGGCCCCAAGTCCGTCTTCGATCTCGCGAGAACGCCGTCACTGCCCACTCAGCCCACCACGTCAAACCGACAACCCCATTCTTCCTCAGCCTGCTAGTGTTGGTCTTCAGCAAGGGCGGCAAGGACATCCCGGCGTCGGAGGCCATGGACTACGTCTTCGGCTACACGGCGGGTGTGGATGTCTCGGCGCGAATGCCGGCAACCGGCGGCGGCCGGGCGCCAGACACGCTGCCCGTCGCGGAGCACAAATCGCACCCCACCTTCTGTCCCCTTGGTCCCTGCATTGTGACCAAGGACGAAATCGCGGACCCGGAGAAGTTGCAGGTCACCTTGAGCGTCGACGGCGAGCTGCGCGTTAACTACAACACCGACGACCTCGCCCACTCTATCGCCGAATCGATCGAGTACGTGGCGGCTATCGAGGAGATCAGCCCCGGCGACGTGCTCTTCATGGGCACCAACCACCAGGGCCTCGGCGCGATGCAGGACGGCGACACCATTGAGATTGGCGTCGAGGGTGTGGGCAGATTCACCTTCACGGTTAGCGACCCCCTCAAGCGCCGTTGGCCCAAGGGCGTCGACGAGGCGACGGCCAAAGACGTGCGCGAGGGCGCCGGCGGACCCGGCCGCCGGGCCCGACCCCTGCCAGCCGGATAGCAGAGGTTCGGGGAGTGTCGAATGACCCCGCTCCTCATCGGCGAAAGCCGATGAGGGAGTGAATGCCTTGGCGTTGGTGGACGACTGCCACGGATCCTCGCGTGATCCGGGCTAAGGCATCACAATCGCCGAGTCTCGGGGCTTGGTGGGTTCACAGGCTGCCCAACCACATCTCGAAGATGGTTCTGTCTATCGTGCAAGATGGTGGGGTGCGCTTTGACTCTGATGAACAGTAGACTACTTCAGTTGGACAGCTTTGGGAGATTCGGAAGAACAAGAGGCGGGCTACGGACCCACACCGTGGCCCAAATTGGCTCGCCCCAAACACGCCACCGCCTTGAGGCTCCAACAGCCCTCATTTGACCGTCAGGCGCGGTTCTGAAGGGAATCTTGTCCAATGACGGGGCTGCCATCAGGTCAGGGAACCCAACGGGGCCTGCCGATTGCTGCTGCCAGTTTGAAGTAAGGAGGCGGAGCGCTCCGACCTGTTTGCCTGGTCCGCGCGTGACCACATTACCCCGGATTTGCCTGTCCCCATGCCTATTGGTCTAACCCATCGGCCCGGGCCGTTGCGAGCCCACCTTGTGCCACCCAGCACTTCGTGGGGACGGCTTGGACTAGAGCCGTCCCTATATGAAGCATGGTCCAAGAACCTGTCTTTCGAAATAATAGCGCCACCCGCATGGAAGGGAAATATATATGTGGTACGATTTTGCCATGCTCCAGAAAAAGCAGAAGAGGAGTGCCCCGCAGACACGCTACTGGGTCTCTGGCTCCAACTCCGCAACCACGAGCGCCGATGGAAGTCCCGCCCGACTCCTCACCATATTCTTTGCGACCTAGCCCGATGTCTTTCGGGCGGCTGATACTATGTTGCTGGACGCACACCGGAAACACCGGTCTCAAGCCGGGAGGGAAAATTGTTCAACGCCTCTCGACGTAGACGGACATCTGCGCTGCAGATAGCCGCATTTGTACTCTCTGTTTCGCTCTTCGCGCCATTAGTTGGTTTGACTGGGTGCTCAGGCGATGAAGGCTATGGTCAGATTCCCTTCCCCTCAGCCACAGCGGAGGCGACAGATGGAGGTCCCAGGCCCATCGTGACCAACGATGGCGATGACAACACCAGCGATGACGAAGGACTCGGCCCCGGTACGACTTTCGTCGCCATCAGTGCGGGAGGCCATCACACCTGTGGAATAAGGGAGGATGCGACTGCCGTTTGCTGGGGAAATGACGAGCATGGGCAATCGACGCCAGTCAAGGGAAAGTTTACCGCGATCAGTGCTGGACTTAGTCATACCTGCGCGGTCAGAGAATCGGGCTACGTAGCCTGCTGGGGTTCCAACGATGATCCTTGGGGCAACAGGGTTGGCCAAGCACTACAACCCGACGGGAGGTTTAACACGGTCAGTGCTGGAGGAAGCCACACCTGCGGGGTGAAGCAAAACGGCCTTGTAGTCTGTCGGGGAAGGTACGTGTTCGCCAGTATCGCGAAACCTGAAGGGATATTTCGTTCGGTCAGTGGCGGATTCGACCACACCTGCGGGATAAAGGAGGATGCCTCCGTAGCCTGCTGGGGAGGTAATGATGATGGCGAAGCGAACCCGCCGGAAGGGAAGTTTGACTCGGTTAGCGCGGGAGGCGATCACACCTGCGGGATCAGGCTGGATGGCTCCGTGGAATGCTGGGGAGCAAACGACGAAGGTCAATCGAACGCACCGGAAGGGAAGTTTGATTCACTAAGCGCAGAGGACAGGTACACCTGCGGGATAAGGCAAGATGGCTCCGCGGCCTGCTGGGGAAGCGATTTCTCTGGCCAAGCAACGGCGCCGCCAGGGAGGTTCATCTCGGTCAGCGCTGGAGAGTCTCACGTCTGTGGGGTTAGGGAGGACGGGAACGTCGTCTGCTGGGGGGATGACTCCTATGGCCAACTGATGCGACCGGAAGGACCGTTCGCGTCGGTCAACGTCAGTTCCAGCCGCATTTGCGGGATCCGAGAAGACGGCTCCCTAGCTTGTGGGGCAGACAGGTCGTTCCCACGAATCACGCCACCAATAGAGAAGTTAGCCTCCGTTAGCACGGGGAGTCACACCTGCGGGGTGAGGATGGACGGCTCCGTAACCTGCTGGGGTTCCGATTACTTTGGCCAAGCGACGCCACCGCCAGGGAAGTTTACCTCTGTCAGCGCCGGTGGTAATCACACATGCGGCGTAAGAGAGGACAGAGAGGTGGCTTGCTGGGGTTCCAACAAAGACTATGACGATAACATTGTCGGCCAAGCGATCCCGCCAGAAGGGAAGTTCACCTCGGTCAGTGCCGGGTTCTTCTACACCTGCGGCGTGAAGCTGGACGGCTCTGTGGCCTGCTGGGGTTCAAACAGTGACTTCGATGGCAGCATAACTGGCCAAGCGACTCCGCCGGAAGGTAAGTTTGCCACAGTAAACGCCGGGCTAAGGCACACCTGCGGTGTGCTGGTAGACGGCGCCGTTGCCTGCTGGGGAAAAAATGATCATGGCCAATCCACGCCATCAGAAGGAAAGTTTACCTTTGTCAGCGTCGGGCGTGATCATACCTGCGGATTGAAGGAAAACGGCTCCGTGTCCTGTTGGGGTTCCAACATGGACTACGATGGCAACTTCACCGGCCAAGCCACGCCACCCGAGGGTAAGTTTGTTTCGATAGACGCGGGTGGTAGCGACCGCGCCTGCGGGGTGAGGGAGAGCGGCTCAGTGGTCTGCTGGGGACAGGATTCTGACTTGGTGATAGCAGCCCGCTGACCCTAGCTCAGTTGTTGGCAGCAGTCGACCCTCGTGGCTGGGACATCCGGTCAGATTCACCCGAAGCCACAGGCCGAGACGATGGCTAATGTGTGATGCTAGTCGTCACGTTGGAAAGTGGTTGAGCAGTGGGGTCTGAACCCTTGTATCGGTACTCACCCCAAAACCCTTTCTCCCACGGCGGTCACCGGCTTTCCCGAAAAACGCCCATTCCGCCGAGGGTTCTTGCATCAAGGGGCGTTCCTGATGCAGAACCCCCCACTTTTGTCACATTGCGCGAACCGTGCTAGGTCCTGATGGACGTTGGTTGAGGAGGCGATATGAGAACCATCGCAACAACGACTGGAGTGCCTATCGACATCGTAACCACCGCCGACGACAACAGGGTTACTCGCACTAGGCTAGGACTTAGGGCGGCGGAGGATCGGCGTTACCAAGTCACCCTTACTAGTGAGCAGGCGTTGGAATTAGCGTCGGCACTGTTGGACGCCGTGAGGGAACTGCAGCGAGAGTGAGGAGTCTGCTTGCGGAATGAGAGTCGGCGACCTACTCAAGGAACTGCAAGCACGGGATGAAACTGCCGAGGTGTTGGTTATGCACCAAGACAGCAACACGGAGTCCCCGTCATCGCTGTCGAAGCAAAGGATGAGGCCGTCGTGCTGATGACGCATACGCCTCCCTAGGCCAAAGTCATAACATCGCAGGATGTGGGACCAGTGGTATGAGACGGAGAGCTTTGAGGCAAGATTGTGGTAGGGTGATGATATTCGCTGAAGGGAAGGCGAGGGGGACAGAAGCGTAGGCCTCCCGGTGTAGTCACATCAGCCCATAGGTAGAGAAGCCCGCTTCGGCGGTGCCCTCATCGGGTGGTCGACAATGTCCGCCGGGATGCGCGTCCCAGCGGGTATCCGGGTCGGACTGGCTGGCTTTAGTTGCCTCCGTTACCGTTGTGTACGGTCCATGCCAGTAGTTGTCGTCGAGAGTCTGTTCCTTCCGGTTCCGGTAGTAAGAGCAAGATTCTTGACGAATTCGTGAACGTCTGATGGGTATGCCAGTGTACACGCGGTATTCCCCGGCGGGGACGCGCGGCTGCTGAGGGACCTTCTGGGCCTTAGCCTCAACCCTGCCACCCCTTGCGCACCATCGTGAGCGAGGACGGGAGCAACCAGAAGTACGTATTCGCCGAGCCCCTCGTCGGCTACAGGATGCTGGGGTGGGAGACGCCTGAAATGGGAGTGAGGTCGAAGCTTACACTCACCCCTCGCAGCGGGCTCTAGACAGACGGGATGAGAGGCAGCCTCAGCCTACAAGTCCAGGACGAGCGTCAGAGTAAAGGTTCTTGATTTTGTCCAGTGCGGTGGCCCCGATCTGACTCGGGCACAAAGCCCAGCATGGTCAAGCCGTGGCAGTTTCTCGCCCCATGACAACCGTATGAGGCTTAGTGCGTCCGTAAGACACGTTGGTGTTGAAGCTAGCGAGACGATTAGATCGAAGGATGGCAGAAAGGGAAGAGATAGCGAGGCACGAGTACAAAGTCCTAGACGGAAACCCTCAGGATGGCATCGAGCGTAAACTGATGAGCTAGCGAAGCAAGGCTACACACGATTTGGGCGTGCACAGACTGAATTGCGAAGCTGACAGTGGTTGCACGCACGACCGATGGGTACCGGGAGGCGCGCGTTCTCACAATGACTGCACCCGAACTTCCCGAAAAACCAAAGGGCCGGGTCAAGCGCCGCGCAGGTGTCGCTCACTCCGGGCGGACCACCTACTCTCGTTCCGGCCACGCCTGCGCGCCACGTGTCCTGAATCACTTGTCTGGCTTCTCCTTCTGCCATGGCCAGAGTGTCCACCACTCCGAGGTTTCGCGTAACACGGCGAACATGCACATCCACCGCGACCGGGATGATGCCTATGTCGTCTACAGTCGCCCCTCCTGGAGCGACAAGCATACGAACCCACATTGGCCCAATCTTCGGACCCCTGAGCAAGGGAAACCGGTATTGCCCCATGCAACTGGTACGCAGGTAGCTGAGCAACTCTCCAGCGTTCCCAACGCCGGAATCCACTACCCTGCTTACAGGGTTTCCTCCTACCGAGAGGCTACGGGCAATGATGTGCCAAGCGGAGGAGTCGGGGCCATGACGTTGGCTCACTCCATATTGGGACAGACTTGCGCGCAACGTGGAGATAGGGATCGCTGAAACCTCAGCGGGTTCAAAGACCTCCGGACAGGATTGAATGAGCCTGAGTCCGTTATTCCAAAGACGCGTGGCGTCACGGGCGCGGTCCATGGCTGCCACGAATGTCAGGAACAGGCGTACGGTACGGTGAGAGGCACCTGAATTGCGCAGGCGCATTACGCATTCAACCTCCGGCATTCGCGACCATGTGCTGCCCGGCGCCACACCCCTGGCGGACAGGTCTAACCGGTCATTATAGAAGTCGCTGGCGATCGCCGCGGCCACGCCGGCCACGTGGCCATTACCCGCATCTTGTATGCCCTCACCTTCCATAAGGACACGAAGCCATATGTTCTCTATACCAGGTGAATTGACGGCCTGGGCCTGCCACATGTTCTAGCGGACGGCGAATGACTGCACCGGCGTCGCGAAGACCGTTTTCCAAGCCGAATTCCACGTAAGGTTTGCCCGCGTGAATCTCAATGATCTTTCCATCCAGTGTTTGCATCTGTGTAGCAAGGTCATCCAAGACTCCTAGAGACCACTCGCGACGTTCAGCGGCAGAGAGACCGGCTAACGCCAGATCATATGGCTCGATCCAAGTATCGGGAGCTAGGAGTCCGTGCTTGGCGCTGAGAATGTACCAGGGACAGCCATGCGATTCCGCATACTCCCTCCGATGCCGCCAGAGGGTTGATGTGTAGATGTCCTGCGCAGGACCAGCGCGATGGCGCTTGCTCTTGACGCAGCCGGCGAGAATGAGGTCAACCTGTTCACAGCTATCGTTCGGCATACAGCACTAATCCTCCGATCTGGGCTCCTACCGTCTGACACCAGGTAGTGAGGCCTTCGCATGATACGGCACAACTAGGTCCGACTACGAGTCTAGGACGAAGCTCAATGCAATAGCGAAACGGCGAACGTTGCCTATTATCCCGAGCAACATGTACGGGCTGGGAGCAGGTCGCGAGTGGTTTGGAGAAACACCTCACGAGTATGGGCCGTCCCCTGGTAGTCGCGCCTTGCGGTTATCTTGGGCCAACCACGAGCGGGCAATCCTGTAGTAACTTTATTTGACAGCGCGAGTCAGCTAAATAGAATCTCTCCATACCATCCTGGACGGAGTGGCATAGGGGATTGTGTTGGGACTTCCCCGCTCACTCGCGAGGCGCATCCGGGAAGCTGGCTAGCGTTCCGTCGTTGTCGTCGTAGTTCGCGAGCCAGGCCGGTTGAAGGAGAAGATGTGGGCATCGGAGACCTGCCGGAGGACCACAAACCGGTGTCTTCTCTTCTTGGGTATCGTCCTCGAGGCCCTTGAGGAGGAATCGCTGGCTCACGCCTCTTATGTTGTAGGATAGCCAAATGGTAACCATCGATTTGGAGGCATCCCATAGAAGCGTATTGTTTTAAATGTCGGTCCAAGAGGGAAATGAGTAATCCCCAGGCCATCACGATGAAGAATGGCCGCCCGGCCACGCAGGGTGTATGCCCGGTCTGCTCCACAAAACTGTTCCGAATCGGAAAGGCTGCGTAGTTCCAAGTTTCCCTAAGGCCAGTAGCTATCCGATTGGGTCGGAGCAATGTCGATCTCCACGTTGTTGTTCACCTCAGCCTCGGTGGTCCCCTACATCCACCACCTCGATGCCAACGCCTGGCCCCACACCAGCTCCCACTACGCCTTCTCCAACTCCGACAAGTGCACCCACTCCAACTCCGATTCCCGGCCCAGAGCCGGGGGTGGCAACTACGCCTACCCCTGAGCCTACTCCTACTCCGGTTGCTATGCGTACCTCGACTCCTACGCCAGCGACAACCTCGACCCGCGTGTGTTCTCCACGTTCTACCCTCCGGCTGCCCTCACCGGACCCTGCCTCCGCTCCGATCGGCTCGCCTGCTGCATTGCCCGCAAGTGCTCCAACTTCAACGCCACCGGGTCTGCTAGCACCAACTGCCGTAGGGCCATCCAATGCTGAGCCGGTTGCCACGACAACTTTCTACAGCCGATGACGCCTCCCGAGGGTCAGAGGCGCTGCAGCCTGCGTCTGGAGACGTGTCTGAGGGAGAAGGTGTGGCATGGTGGCTGATTGTTCTTATCGTGCTTCTTGGGACGGTGGTTTGCCGTTGCGGGGTCAGCGCCCATTCATACGCTCGACGAAGGCGGGCACGGAGGCGTGGCAAGGTAGTCCGGCTATAGGACTATCTCGGCATGCGTAGAGGTCACAGCTCCAAGAGCAGCTTCAGCGTGAAGGTTCTTGATTTTGCAACGTGTGTGGGGAGACGGCTACAGCGGGATACGCAGTTGGTGGGTCCATGGTGAAGAAGGTGCAGCGGAAGCTGGGGGATGACGCAGGAGACCCGCAGTACATCTTGACCGTGGCTAACGCAGGATATCGAATGCCGAGGCCATGACCTTCTGGTGCCACCTAAGTAAGGGAGAAGCCAAGCCGAGCGTGAGGAACGGCGACAATGGGCAGAAGAGAACTACCCCCACGACGAACTCAAGCGCATCCGCCTACGGTTTCTGCGAGACCATCGACGTCGTGACTTCGGGAAATGAGGGACGACGAGTACCTTGAAGACTATCTGGAGCAGTGCGCCGACAGGTGTAGGACGTGGGCCGAGGGTTTGGCGTTGTCCGGAACGTTTATCGGCAAGTGTGGTCGATGAGTGCAGAGGTCCTGTTACAATAGGAAACAAACTAGGGTCGCGCGAACGGCGGTTAGGACTAGGGGACCCCGATCATGTCAACGGAAGGGTGCGTCCTCGATTCAACGCAGACTGTGGAGTCTGAGCGTTCCGTCGCTCTTATCACCGAGAGCGACCTCCGCCATCTGTGCGACATCGCATGGGCGTGCTTGGAGTATCGACTCGGTCGCAATAGGAATCTCAATGGCTTTCGGGAACGACTTGTGTGTATTGCACTGTGCCAAGGCGCAGCACTCCACTACATTGACGGTACGACCGGCGTCAAGGACTTCGATATGTCTGCATTCTTCACTACAGCGAATGCCCCGGCGCTAGGTTTTCGGCGTGGGAGTGTCCGAGAGAGTGGGCTCTACAGGTTTGGAAAACATCCCGACATTCCAAAGAGGAAGGGATATAGGACAAGGTGGTGCGACTTCTTCATGCGGGCTATAACTCCGCGAGATGTCGAACAGGCGCGGGTCATGACCGCCAACGATAGTGAAGGAGATGCCGTCGCATTGGTAAGAGGCTACTTGGCTAACGGGGCGACGTGCTCCTCTAGGCTCCTTGCCCAGAAGGCTGTAGTAGGCCTCTGGCCCGAAACGGTGTTCGGCGAGGTTCTTTGGCAACCATCCTCTTGAGATTGCCAGCATTCTCCCGCGAGGCTAGTTCTTGATGAACTCCCGAAGTCCGCATGGTCGCTCCGTCGAAAGCGTTGTCTGCCAATCCTACCAATCTATGGGGCACGTCAGAGGGGCAGGTGAAAGACTCCTAAGCCGCTGAAACGCAATGTCGTTCCTTCCCAACCATCGATCCAGCTCCTCAAGGCGGACGGTTCTATACCCAACGACCTGAAATCTAACAGAAGTCCTGCTGCTTCGAAGTAATCGTCGGCTCTAATTGCGTCGCAGGTGGGAGTCCAACGAGGATAACCAGATACCTTAATTCCAGCGGACGCCGTCTTCTTCACTTGTATTGTAGTCAACTCGCGTACGAGGTAACTGGACGGAATGCACTTCACAGGGACAAGCCAGGTATCTTGAAGAATATCTGGCGCATCCCGGTCCAATTTCCACCACTTGCTGTACAGTGGCAAAACGTAATGGACTGCATCAGTACACCCAAGCCGCTCCAAGGTCTTGTGCTGTTCTCTGTTAATGCTGAACGTATAGGCCTTGTCTACCTTTGAAGTTGCCCAAGGCGATTTGAACTGTAGCATCAAGGCGACACCAGGTGTATTCCGAATCTTTGCGTCTAATCCTTGTTGACGCTCCTCGCGTTGGGTCAAGCCGACCCATGACGCTTTCCTGAAGGATGGGTAAGCCCTGAGGCGTTGGAGTATCTCCATGCAAACATTCAGCTCCAACGATTTTTCGGATATCTCTTTTTTCTTGTTCATGTTCTATTCCTTCTCAACTACGGGGGGATCATATTAGAGGAGTCTTTACGGTTCCGACCTGAGCATCCCACCCTCTGATGGCCTCAGATAGTTCCTTGTGCTGCACTGTCCCCTGCGACGGTCGCACTGTACTCCCTTAGCGGTCCTAACGGCATATTGCAGACAGGTACAATTCAACCACCGATGACGGCATTGGCTAGCGGGGCGCAACGCTCCTTCATGTGAAGAGATTTCCTGGGTTCGGCTTAGCTACGCCCGACTATCGGCTAGGCCATTTTGGCGTGTACAAAAGATCGACCTCAAGACCCCACGGCACCCGGGAAGCTGGATACCAGATAAGCCAGCAAAGTATCGCTTTCAGGCATATTACCCTCATGTATTCCCTTGACTCAGGTGGGGCGGGTTCGCCGGGTAGTCCTCCTGTTTGCCAGTGTCGCCAGGCTGTATGACGAAGTCCCGGCGGTCCCGGTAGAGGCGGGCGCGATTGATGACATAGTCGCGCCGGTCATTGTACGGGTCAATGCGATTATAGTCGGACATCACCCAGTACTTATGCTCCCCAATGAAGAGGTAGGTATTGCTCATGCGGAAGAATCGGCAGGCGACACCTTCACCGGCGCGAAACCTTTCGCAGACAACCGCCAGCAACTCCCACTGGCTGTCCTTCTCGGTGAGAACGTATTCGTGCGGCCAAGTATCGCGGTAGGTTACTGCTTCCCGCCAAGGGGCGCGGGCGATGAGTTCCGTAAGCGTCCTCATAAAACTACCTTCCTTTGCGCCCCAGCTTCAAGTATGGCGGGCTGGGGCGATTGGGGCGTGGACCCGAACGAGCGCGCCGCTCGACCGGAAACCCACGGTTACCCTGATACCGACCCATTCAGACCAGGCGACTCGCCGTGCCTTCCGCACGCTGGGCAGCGAAATGGACCACCGCACCACCTTCGTGGTCACCCAATGGGAGCTGGTGGCGGGAGACGCCCAATCCCCGGTCTGGCAGCAGTATGGCACCGGCACCGGCATCGTCTTGCCGGCGACGATCCCCCCGACGTCAGCCTGACAGGCATCCTGATCTGGGCCGGCTGGCTGGTGGAGGCGAATGCCGAGTCCCGACGCCAGCACGGCGTCGAGCCCGACGACCGACCAACCCCGGACACCGACGCGCTCTATCCCGCCGGCCTGCGGTCCACCATGCCCCAGCCGGCCCGGGAGCTGTCCTCCGCTCTCTCCGTCCAACTCACCCGCGCTGAGAAGGAGCCCCCGGACCTGCTGTCCGCATGGCCACTCTGCACCACCGGACAACTGGCCAGCCTCATGGGTGGCATCACCCGGCGCCGGGCCAACCAGGTGCTCAGGTCATTGACACAGCACGGCCTCGTGCGTGTTGACAGGCAACGCCATGTCCTCACCGACGACGGACTGAAATACCTGGCACGCCGTGACCGGGCTGCGGTAGGGCCAGTCCTCGCCCGCTGGAGCGGCAGACGCAGGGGTAGACGCCGGCACGCCTACGCCGGAACCTCCCTCCGCGCCATGGCGTCACAGCCCAAGCACCACGACGCCGTCACCGGTCTGGCCTCTGCCCTGGAAGGCAAGGGCGCCCGCTCCCGCGACTGTGGAGTCCTGGTCCTGCTGCCCACCTCCCGCTCCGCTGTGGGGTACTGGTACTATGGCACCAACTACGTGATCCACCCCGACGTTTCCTTCACCCTGGACCTGCCTGACGACCACTGCGCGTGCTTCCTGGAGTTCGAGCGCAGGGCCACCACGCCCAAGCGGGTACGCAGATGGCTGCCGAACTACCGGCGCTACTTCGAGTCAGCCTGGGCCCAGCGGGATCACGGGGGCCGGCTGCCCCTGCTGCTGTTCGTGTTCGCGTCCCATGACGACGAGGATGCCCTCCGGGACGCCTCCGCCGGGATTTCCCACGCCCCCTTCGCCAGCTCCAACCTGGAGACAATCGCCCGGCGGGGCATCCTGGCTATCGCCTTGAGTTCTGACAAGGCATACTGTAGTGGTATCCGACTCGGCTTTGTTGCAAAATCCCAGATTTTTGTAACAGAAGCCAGGATTATGCAACAAGCCGGGGCGGCGCGGGTGCTGTAGAGGTGCTGGGACACTCCCTCTGTGACCTGATAGAACTGGCAGTTGGGACAAATCTTCTGCTGGGGCGTAGTCACTCTTTGCCTTTCGTGTCTGAAGTTTCCAATCGTCCGTCAGCTACGAGGCCCATGTCATGCACACGCCTTCCCGTAACTCGGTGCCCAAGAGAGCAGCGGCGTCAAAGGCCTCTCCCCTGGTGGCGTAGAAGCCATACCAATACAATGAGATGTGGGTAGTATCTGGACCGTGCCCTTTGCCGGGTAGTGCCGCAGTTTGAACGCCCCTAGCAGGAAGATTCCACCATGGTGTTGTAGAAAATCTCCAGAATGTACCCCTTGAGCACGTCGTAGCCGTCACGCCCGAGCCAGTCCATCTGGTTGCAGACGATCTCCTCGTATCCCTTTGCAACGATGCCCAAATCGTGGCCGGCCCCTTCCACCAACTCCACGTCGTAGATGCAGTCGATGTACAGGATGCTGTTGAACCTCTCGGGGTTCGCCTGTTCCACGAAGTAGTTCCACAGCACCGGGCCGAGCGCCCCGTTCTCAATCATCCGGTCAAGCGCAGGCATGGGGTCTTCGACGAAAACCCGGGCGTAGTCCGGCGAGTATGGGTTGGAGGTGCACAGGACGAACTCATCTACCCACTGGCGGGCAGTACGGGCATCAGGAGTGACAGTGGAGGCCGTCCACCGGGGTGTAGGCGTCGGAGCCGGTGTAGCCGTTGCCATGATCGTCGGCACCGGGGTGCTGACCCGCGACGGCGGGCGGTCCTGCTGGTATCGCAGTGGCGTCGTGTCTAGTGGCGCCTGGTGGGGCGGATCCTCCGCGCAAGCGACAGTGAGTAATGCGATGACAGCAACTGCTAGACAGATGACTCGCATAAAGGAGCGCCCTTGCGGTGCAGGCATAGGTAGCAAGCGAAGGTTAGCACATATCTGCATATCCTAGTAACATCTTTGTAACTGTGATCTCCAGCCCGTTTTTATCGAGGGTCTATCCCCGTCCACGTGGGGGAACCGGAGGCAGCCGCGGGGGAGACCTACGGGTGTACGGTCTATCCCCGTCCACGCGGGGGAACCAGGCACTGTCCGGGAATACACGTTTTCGCCTGGGGTCTATCCCCGTCCACGCGGGGGAACCTACAACTGGATGGACAGGACCACCACCGTGATGGGTCTATCCCCGTCCACGCGGGGGAACCTTAGCTGCGCTTCTGCTACTCCACCAGGCAGCCGGGGTATCCCCGTCCACGCGGGGGAACCGGCCTTGGTCTTGGGCGTGTCGGTGGCGTCCAGGATCTATCCCCGTCCACGCGGGGGAACCCCGATCACCAACCATACCTGCCGTTCGGTTAATGGTCTATCCCCGCCCACGCGGGGGAACCGGCTTTATTCGTCGTCTCCATCTTCTTCCTCAGGGTCTATCCCCGCCCACGCGGGGGAACCACCTCTGCCAAGGTTGCTGCCATTATCGCAGGCGGTCTATCCCCGTCCACGCGGGGGAACCCCGATCACCAACCATACCTGCCGTTCGGTTAATGGTCTATCCCCGCCCACGCGGGGGAACCGGCTTTATTCGTCGTCTCCATCTTCTTCCTCAGGGTCTATCCCCGCCCACGCGGGGGAACCACCTCTGCCAAGGTTGCTGCCATTATCGCAGGCGGTCTATCCCCGTCCACGCGGGGGAACCCCGATCACCAACCATACCTGCCGTTCGGTTAATGGTCTATCCCCGCCCACGCGGGGGAACCGGCTTTATACGTCGTCTCCATCTTCTTCCTCAGGGTCTATCCCCGCCCACGCGGGGGAACCACCTCTGCCAAGGTTGCTGCCATTATCGCAGGCGGTCTATCCCCGCCCACGCGGGGGAACCCCGATCACCAACCATACCTGCCGTTCGGTTAATGGTCTATCCCCGCCCACGCGGGGGAACCGGCTTTATTCGTCGTCTCCATCTTCTTCCTCAGGGTCTATCCCCGCCCACGCGGGGGAACCGGTCCCAGACAAAGCCCCACGTCTTGGCCAGCGGGTCTATCCCCGCCCACGCGGGGGAACCCGTTTTGTATCCCGTTTACACCGGCGCGGCGAAGGTCTATCCCCGCCCACGCGGGGGAACCGCAGCACACCGTAACGGCGCAAACGCTACGCCGGGTCTATCCCCGCCCATGCGGGGGAACCTCCTGCGGTGCCCTTCGGGATGTGGGCTACAAGGGTCTATCCCCGCCCACGCGGGGGAACCGATGTCGGCCAGCCGCCACAAGTAGCGGTGGGCGGTCTATCCCCGCCCACGCGGGGGAACCTGGCGTCGGCGCTGGCGTCCCTGCCATTTCCTGGGTCTATCCCCGCCCACGCGGGGGAACCACTCTGTAATGAGTGTGGTCGGGCCTTCTCTGAGGTCTATCCCCGCCCACGCGGGGGAACCCTCTGCACGCGCTACCCTCCGATGGGGTCCAACGGTCTATCCCCGCCCACGCGGGGGAACCACCTGCGGGACCTGTGGGCAGACGGTTGGATCAGGTCTATCCCCGCCCACGCGGGGGAACCGGTCTCCCCGGACGCCTGGGCGGTCAGCAGAAGGGTCTATCCCCGCCCACGCGGGGGAACCGGCGTACACGCGGGCCGTAAACACCTTGGCCTGGGTCTATCCCCGCCCACGCGGGGGAACCGTAGTAGCGCCCCACCTCAGCTTGACACACGGCGGTCTATCCCCGCCCACGCGGGGGAACCTCCCGCAGGTTGCCCATGGTGCCGTTGCGGACCGGTCTATCCCCGCCCACGCGGGGGAACCAGGACTCAGCAAGTACTCGCCACCAACGCCACGGGTCTATCCCCGCCCACGCGGGGGAACCCACTGCGTCAGCCCAAGGCTATCACGGTCGAAGGGTCTATCCCCGCCCACGCGGGGGAACCCTACCTAAGCACAGGAGGGCACCATGGGTAAGGGGTCTATCCCCGCCCACGCGGGGGAACCGTACACAGCTTGGAGCGCCCCCTACATGTTGAGGGTCTATCCCCGCCCACGCGGGGGAACCGGTCTCGCCAACCACACCGCAGTAGATGGGGTAGGTCTATCCCCGCCCACGCGGGGGAACCCCCGACCTCAGCTTGGCAGACGGCTTGGGCAGCGGTCTATCCCCGCCCACGCGGGGGAACCTGGGATGCAGGCATTGTGGCATGATGAATGGAGGGTCTATCCCCGCCCACGCGGGGGAACCTAAGGAACGTAGAGGGGCCGGTTGTCGTGGTAGGGTCTATCCCCGCCCACGCGGGGGAACCACTGGGCAGAGGTTCGGAGTTCAGGCCGGCCGGGGTCTATCCCCGCCCACGCGGGGGAACCATGTTGTCGTTGTTCTGGCTCATGCTTTCACGCGGTCTATCCCCGCCCACGCGGGGGAACCTCAACGTGCCGGCACAGCAGTCCCACGGCTTCGGGTCTATCCCCGCCCACGCGGGGGAACCTGGTGTGGGGAGTCTGGCACCCGCATCGTCACGGGTCTATCCCCGCCCACGCGGGGGAACCTATCACCGATAGGGATCGCTTGCCCTTTTTGAGGGTCTATCCCCGCCCACGCGGGGGAACCGGTGACCGGGCCGGGGTTCGAGTCCGAGCAGGGGGTCTATCCCCGCCCACGCGGGGGAACCAATCCCGATATCGGGAGGCCACCGAACCCGCAGGGTCTATCCCCGCCCACGCGGGGGAACCATGTCGACGTCGTTTGCACCGGCGCGCGTGATGGGTCTATCCCCGCCCACGCGGGGGAACCTGCGCAGGAGGCCCTAACCAACGCCGTGCCGAGGGTCTATCCCCGCCCACGCGGGGGAACCTCCATGGAAGTCGTCACAGCCGCTTCTATACGCGGTCTATCCCCGCCCACGCGGGGGAACCCGTCATCCACCTGCGGACCGGCTTCCTTGGCACGGTCTATCCCCGCCCACGCGGGGGAACCCAGTCGTCCGACGTGGGGCGCGAAAGGGTAGCGGGTCTATCCCCGCCCACGCGGGGGAACCCAGGACCGGCACAAGGTCTGCATTTGGGGCGGGGGTCTATCCCCGCCCACGCGGGGGAACCCACTCAGGCGGCCATGGTTGACGGTGTGGAAGCGGTCTATCCCCGCCCACGCGGGGGAACCTCCTCTAGCCTTGCTCTTAGCTCAGTGCCTAAGGGTCTATCCCCGCCCACGCGGGGGAACCCTCGAGTTGCTGCCGCATATCGCGGGAGCAGGGGGTCTATCCCCGCCCACGCGGGGGAACCCTGGTGAAGCCACGTCCCGGCGCATGGGGGCAGGGTCTATCCCCGCCCACGCGGGGGAACCCTGTGTGGCGATGATGGATGGCTCGGTACTGAGGGTCTATCCCCGCCCACGCGGGGGAACCCTGTGTGGCGATGATGGATGGCTCGGTACTGAGGGTCTATCCCCGCCCACGCGGGGGAACCGAATCCGCCCATGCCTGACGACAAGATACTGACGGTCTATCCCCGCCCACGCGGGGGAACCCAGCCTGTCCATCTCATCAAGCGGGATGATGGCGGTCTATCCCCGCCCACGCGGGGGAACCTCAGTCATTAGTCGCTGCCGCCCGTAGGGAAGGGGTCTATCCCCGCCCACGCGGGGGAACCGCGGGAGGACCTGACGCCGTAAGCGCCGAGGGCGGTCTATCCCCGCCCACGCGGGGGAACCCGCTGTCCATCGGGCAAGTGCCGCCGGACCTGGGGTCTATCCCCGCCCACGCGGGGGAACCGCATACCCAAGGCGCACCGATCCCTCGCTCATGGGTCTATCCCCGCCCACGCGGGGGAACCACCTATGCCCCGAAAAAAGAAAAACATCATCAGGGTCTATCCCCGCCCACGCGGGGGAACCAGCATGGCAGACCTTCAGCGGTCGCTGGATTCGGGTCTATCCCCGCCCACGCGGGGGAACCCTGTCCGAACACTCCGACGCGCTGTGCCTTTAGGGTCTATCCCCGCCCACGCGGGGGAACCCTCTGGCGTTGTACCTTCCGGCCTCTCTGTTGAGGTCTATCCCCGCCCACGCGGGGGAACCGTGGCCCTGCTGGTGACGTGGATCATCATCGACGGTCTATCCCCGCCCACGCGGGGGAACCGCCCGCACGTCCGCACCATACTGCCGTACCAGCGGTCTATCCCCGCCCACGCGGGGGAACCTTGTCGTCGCCGTCCCACTCAGCAGCTAGCCCGGGTCTATCCCCGCCCACGCGGGGGAACCACACATACTCCGTAGAACGCCGTCGCTAGCTGCGGTCTATCCCCGCCCACGCGGGGGAACCGCAGCACAGCTTGGCCCTGCGGTATCTGTTCTGGGTCTATCCCCGCCCACGCGGGGGAACCATCGATGTTGAGGCGGCGGTTCTCGCTGGTCACGGTCTATCCCCGCCCACGCGGGGGAACCGTAGAAGCCATAGCCGGCCCTCTGCACCTCTGCGGTCTATCCCCGCCCACGCGGGGGAACCAGCGCGAGGCAACCGAGCGCGCCCAGGCTGACGGGTCTATCCCCGCCCACGCGGGGGAACCCCCATGTTGTCACTTGTTAGCCTGCTGCTTGTCGGTCTATCCCCGCCCACGCGGGGGAACCGGGGGGCAGCACCCCCCTGTCGGTTCAGAAAACGGTCTATCCCCGCCCACGCGGGGGAACCCGTGCTGAGGAGCATATAGAGGCATGGGATAACGGTCTATCCCCGCCCACGCGGGGGAACCGGCCGCGGGGGTGCCACGAACGCGATGATGGAGGGTCTATCCCCGCCCACGCGGGGGAACCTTCCGCCGACGCCTCCAGAACAACCTCGGTGCCGGGTCTATCCCCGCCCACGCGGGGGAACCTACTCCGATGTTTGAGCGAGAGGGGTTTGTAGAGGTCTATCCCCGCCCACGCGGGGGAACCCCGAGGGCCATGACGTGCCGGATAGCTGCTAACGGTCTATCCCCGCCCACGCGGGGGAACCACCAGTATTCAGGCCAGCTTCGCCGTGATAGGCGGTCTATCCCCGCCCACGCGGGGGAACCGGCATCCCCACATTCCACAATGGACCTGCCCTGGTCTATCCCCGCCCACGCGGGGGAACCTGGTGCATCACCCACCTGGCCGACGTGGTGGCCGGTCTATCCCCGCCCACGCGGGGGAACCGCTGGAAGGAACGGCGGGCCACGGTCCAAGAGAGGTCTATCCCCGCCCACGCGGGGGAACCTTGTAGCGAGCCGTCCCTTCGATCCCCTGCATCGGTCTATCCCCGCCCACGCGGGGGAACCCCGCCCTGCCAGTCCATGCTGCCCAGCCCGGCGGGTCTATCCCCGCCCACGCGGGGGAACCTGCTGCGACGTGTCGAGGGCGATGTTCCCTAGGGGTCTATCCCCGCCCACGCGGGGGAACCGCGCGACGCTGAATCAGCGCCAGTCCCAGCATCGGTCTATCCCCGCCCACGCGGGGGAACCGTGTGTGTAAAGCACCATCGTCTAGCTGCCAGCGGTCTATCCCCGCCCACGCGGGGGAACCGCCTCGGCCCTACGGGGCCAGCGGTGTCTACACGGTCTATCCCCGCCCACGCGGGGGAACCATAGGCCCGTTGACTCAAGGTGCCATCGACGACGGTCTATCCCCGCCCACGCGGGGGAACCTCAAACTCCATCCGTACCTCATTGTTCCAGTACGGTCTATCCCCGCCCACGCGGGGGAACCACCAAGCCGCTGGGGCGCACGTCGGTTGCCACGGGTCTATCCCCGCCCACGCGGGGGAACCCCCATTGGGCCTTACCGATACTTTCACTGTGGCGGTCTATCCCCGCCCACGCGGGGGAACCACACATACCCCATAAAACGCCGTCGCCAGCTGCGGTCTATCCCCGCCCACGCGGGGGAACCTCTGACACTGACAGTGTCATTATGAGAGAGCTGGGTCTATCCCCGCCCACGCGGGGGAACCGGGATGCCGGGCGGGATAGTCGGCACCATGGACGGTCTATCCCCGCCCACGCGGGGGAACCGTGCCGTGGATGGTGCTTGACGCCGACGCCAAGGGTCTATCCCCGCCCACGCGGGGGAACCGTCTTGGGTCTGTCCAGCGACGGAAGTCGCTACGGTCTATCCCCGCCCACGCGGGGGAACCGGCCTCAAACCCGTCCCGCACCAGCCGTGTTCCGGTCTATCCCCGCCCACGCGGGGGAACCCGCCATCACCACGCCCAGCGGGCGTCCCTCCGCGGTCTATCCCCGCCCACGCGGGGGAACCTCCAACCCGCCGAACCCCGTCATAATCCCGGAGGGTCTATCCCCGCCCACGCGGGGGAACCGTGCCCTTCGCCATGGTCTCCCCGCTGGCCTTCGGTCTATCCCCGCCCACGCGGGGGAACCATGCAGTATTCCATGAAGGCAAACAACCAGGAGGGTCTATCCCCGCCCACGCGGGGGAACCGCTATCCCGTTGGCTATGAAATAACCCCACTGGGGTCTATCCCCGCCCACGCGGGGGAACCACGATGGCGTCGGGGTAGGCGTCCAGCAGCGAAGGTCTATCCCCGCCCACGCGGGGGAACCGGGAGAGTGTGCCCTACGCCAACAGCTACCAGCGGTCTATCCCCGCCCACGCGGGGGAACCTACGTCTATCTCCAAGAGGGGTCCTTCGACGAGGGTCTATCCCCGCCCACGCGGGGGAACCTCACGCTGCCGGTCCCGTCGGGCGGGTATCTCCGGTCTATCCCCGCCCACGCGGGGGAACCTCCGCCTGCTCCAGCGCACCAAGCACGGCGTCCGGTCTATCCCCGCCCACGCGGGGGAACCTCGCCATCCTGCTCCCGGTAGTAGAAATACTCCGGTCTATCCCCGCCCACGCGGGGGAACCTTCCGCAGAGTCGCGTTTACCCATTCCTCACGGGGTCTATCCCCGCCCACGCGGGGGAACCCCCCTCGCCGCCCTGCTGGCCTTCTGCGTCCTCGGTCTATCCCCGCCCACGCGGGGGAACCACCTAGGAACATCAGATAGTCGTAACTCACGAAGGTCTATCCCCGCCCACGCGGGGGAACCGACGACGCCGACTCCACCCGGGTCAGCTTTAACGGTCTATCCCCGCCCACGCGGGGGAACCCCATCTCACCCTGATGCAAGCTGAACTGCCGGCGGTCTATCCCCGCCCACGCGGGGGAACCGTACACAACGAGCTGAACGGTCATACGGCAGCCGGTCTATCCCCGCCCACGCGGGGGAACCCGAATGTGAGGCCGTGACGACGATGGAACAGACGGTCTATCCCCGCCCACGCGGGGGAACCGACCACATGCCCGACCAAGCAGCAAGGTGGGGAGGTCTATCCCCGCCCACGCGGGGGAACCCCAGCGTACATCCTGGCCGCGTCGAGAATGTGCGGTCTATCCCCGCCCACGCGGGGGAACCCTCGCCTTGTGTTCTAGGGTGTTCGGGAGTACGGGTCTATCCCCGCCCACGCGGGGGAACCTGGCGGGTCCCTGCCCTCTTGACGTCGCAGTAGGGTCTATCCCCGCCCACGCGGGGGAACCATCATCAGCCATGCTCTGGAGGACCTGGGCGCGGGTCTATCCCCGCCCACGCGGGGGAACCCTATCCCCGTGTTGTCGTCGTAGGTCAGGGCCAGGTCTATCCCCGCCCACGCGGGGGAACCATCCGAGCCTCCCTACCAATGTTCTTCTGTAACGGTCTATCCCCGCCCACGCGGGGGAACCCCCCCTTGGGTATCGTCCAAGAACGTCGGGGAGGGTCTATCCCCGCCCACGCGGGGGAACCATGCGCAGGGTCCTGAGGGCGGCATACCTGTTGGGTCTATCCCCGCCCACGCGGGGGAACCTTGTACAGGGCTTCGAAGTCACCGGCTTCGCCGGGTCTATCCCCGCCCACGCGGGGGAACCGCAGCCCGGCCCAGGAACGAGCGTGTCCCTGGGGGTCTATCCCCGCCCACGCGGGGGAACCCTAAGCCAATGACGCTTGTCGCATGGTCCGCTGGGTCTATCCCCGCCCACGCGGGGGAACCCCCACCCATGAGCCATAGCTGGCAGCAGCGGCCGGTCTATCCCCGCCCACGCGGGGGAACCCGGTGGCCCGTACTGGCAATCCTGGTGCTGGTGGGTCTATCCCCGCCCACGCGGGGGAACCATGCTGGCAGGGGTGTCGGTCGGGATGGCCGCCGGTCTATCCCCGCCCACGCGGGGGAACCGCCCTGTTCGTCATAGGCGCTGCCGTGGCTGCCTCGGTCTATCCCCGCCCACGCGGGGGAACCCCTAATAGGATGATATTGGCCACTGGCACATATCGCCTAGAACTATAATTACGGGCTGCAGCGCTCTAGTGGTACTTCACCAAGTGCACCCCATCAGCGTCCACTATCTCCTTGGGAGGTTCTCCCAAGGTGCGTATGCGTTGTTCTCCCACGGCGCTGGGGTCTCGCCACGTCATCACGATCGACCCCTGCCCCAGATGGTCGTACCAGCGGGTCAACACGGCCCACACCCGTTCCCGTATCCCACTGGTCATCTGCGACGAGGTGTATACCCCCGGCGCTATCTCCAGCATGACCGAAGCGAGAAATCCTCGATACCGGCTCTCCACGTTGATCGTTACCACAACTGTCATTCGTCGCTCCTTGGCTCGTCCTCCCATTCCTCCAGGGATTCGGGGCTTGGATGAGGCATCACCACGTCATCGAACAGGACCTTGATACGATCGATCATCTTGGAAATCACTCGCTCGCTGCGGAGCATCTCCCCGATGGTCCTCCGAGTGTGCCTCTCAATGTCAAGGTTGGGGTTGTCGATGACGGCCTTGGCCGACTGGAAGGCAGCTGGTAGCAGGACCGTATCCCTGAACAGGTCCGCGACATCCAAGGCGAATGCTTCGCCACTGTGCTCGTGTATGAAGCCAAGTTGGGGGATGGCTCCTACGGCGGTCACGGCGATGACGGCTGCCGACGTCACGGCCACCGAGGCGTGATTGATCGCTTGGTTCGGTATGTCGGCAGCCATGGGGTTGGTGCGATCGTAGCGGCGGGCCCGCCAAGGTATTCGATAGCGTTCCGATAAGTTCCGGTATGTCCGTCGCATTCGAGCGCCTTCAATCCCTCGTAGGGCATCCAGGGTCTGGTGGGGCAATACCTCGCCCAGACGCAGGGCGTACATCTTGCGGGCAATGGTGATGCGACTACCGGTGGGATCACCCCATGCATACATCTGTCGTCGCGCGATATCCGAGGTATCTGGGGCCAAGGGCGGGGCGGTATAGCACCTGACGCCATCCTCTCCTACGGCCACTAGGGCTGTTCCGTGGCGGGCCATCAGCCTTAGCGCGTCGTGGCTTACGGTTGACCCTGGTCCCAGCAGGATCATAGATAGGCTCTGGAAGGGGATACCGTACTCTCCGGCCTCCAAGCGAGTATCACTATCAGGCCCGGCCTGTCGATCGAACCGCAGCGTCCCGTCGCGGACCGTTAGAGCGCCTCGCGAGAGCCACAGAAGTCCGTGACGGTCAGCGTGGGGTATCCTGGCAGTGTCCAGTCCCAAACGACCTCTCAGCATTACTCCTCCCGTAAGTTGGTTGTCTTTACTGAGCAACAAGCCCCCTCGACTGGAGACTCTCGCGAATCCCCCTCGAGAGGTTGGGATGGGGCAGAATGCCCCTCCCACGAGCCGCCCTCCCTTGGGCATCGTTCCTGGACACGGGCTTTCGCCGGCATGAAGCGACCTATGCAAATGTCCCCGCAACTGCGGGGGATGTGGAAGGAGAGATAATCGGTTGTTAAAGTGCTTTAGACAGTCTTCAATCGGACGATCTCTAGCCGGATGCTGGCCGGAGGAGGAGCATACCGTAACCGTATGCCCGGTGCCGTCCAATACCTTGGGCCAGTAGAGCGTTGAACGCATGGGAATCGGTGACTGTAAGGACACCCCGCATGACCGCGTCGGGGCCCTCGCTGGGCCGGGCTCGCAGCTTTCGCACTGTCTGGGTGCGCTGGAATGAGACCAGCTTGGTGCGCTCCAGCTCGAGGGTCGCTCCACCCCTGCGGGTCAACTGGTCCGCGAGCCACTCTCGGTACACCTCTTCCCGACTCCGTTGCATTCCGTGTCTATCGGGGTGCTGAATGGCCTGCCACAGGAAGGCGTCACACTCTTTGCCAGCCCGAACACTCCCATCGGCGAACTTGGGCGTCACTTGTGAAGGGGCCCTTGAGGTGTCTTGCAGCAGGCGCACAATAGGGCGGATGCGGGTCTCGAAACCCAATTGCAGGCCCGCCCGCCACTGCGCGGGCATAGGCTTGCTGTCCAGTCTTGCTCCGGGAATTATCCGGGACTGCAGGGGTTCGGCGTACATGGAGGAGGCTTCCCGGAGAGAAGCTGCGTTTGCTTGGCCGTAGCCATAGAAGGTTCCAATGGAACATCCTCGGGGTGTTATCAGGCGGAAGGGTTTGGGGGCGAGGTCGCCGAAGCATTCCTTCAGGAGACAGTGCATGGCGTGGTCCGGGTCCTGCAGGCCCCGCGTCCCCATCCAGCGTTGGAACTCGCGCATTTCGATCTCTGCTCGCACCATCTGCAGGGTGACAAGTGTTGTCGGGACGGTGGTGGTCATGTTCCGCTCCCCCCTTGCGTCGAGGCTTTTGCTGAGGCAGTCTTGAACGCGCCCCGGTCCACTGTGCCCTCACAGAGTCCGCGCCCCCCTCCGTGCAGTCCCGAAATCCAGTTGCTCTGATCGGTAATCATGTACCTCCGATTCGCTCTAACACCCTGCACTGAGTCGCCTGGGTCTTCGGCCTGTGGCCACATTGCCCGGACGGTCTGGGAACCTCGTGTATCCCCTTGCGATTCGCTTAGGGGATACGCCAGCAGCGCTGCCAAGGCTGTATCGCCTTCTTCCCAGCCAGCAAAGAGGGGGGCTGAAGGCAAACAGGGCTTGCGCCCGATGAATAGGGGGCGGGCCGGCTCGTCCAATGCTGTCGCCAATGATTCTAGGGTCGGGGCCTCTTCATCTGAGACCAGACGCAAGGCGACGGTCACCAAGGTATCGGGATAGTAGTCGCGGTAACGGAGGTGTGGCGCATCGTAGGTGTTGGCTCCGCCCGCCCGCCCTTCAGGCGCACCCCGGGTTGTCCAACCCCTGTCTTTTGCCCCCAGTTGCGCCGTCTGGAAATCGGTAAGGCGCAGGCCCCTACCGTGGGGTTCCCGGTCTATGCGGGCTGCGAATACCAGCCGGTCCTGCAAGCCCTGATGACGTTCTCGCTCAATGCGCCGCCAGCCCAACGCGTTGGCCAGCAGCCCCGTCAGCATCGACGCCGCGGGGAAGGGCCGGATGACGCCGTAGTTGTCGATGGTCTCGCCGCCAAAGGCCATCAGCGGCGACTCCAATCGCATGATCAGGTGCTTCACGTCAGGGCCACCGTTCCAGACCGCACCGCATCAGCTGCCCAAGTGGCCAGACCGTCGATGGACAGCCGTTCCGCACTGGGAATTGCGCAGTCCTTCATAGACAAGAACCGCCTCGCGCCCCTCACTCCATAGCATGCGTCCTGGGTGGTCATCTCCTCAGCCAAAGCCTCCAGCGCGGGGTCCAGTTGAGCGGGGACAGGCTTTCGGAAGGCGTCGGCGAGGCTGTACGGCTGGCTGGTTCCAGCCTCGATGAGCATGAACCTAGCCCGACCATAGGGGGCCGTGGAGCCCAGCTTGGCCCCTGGCGATACCGTGGCGATGAGGTGTATCAAATGCTCCACCACCTTGGACGCCAGCGTCCTGTCCGCCCCCGCCCACTCCGGGGCTTCGCAGCCTTCCAAGTTGGAGACCAGCCCTGGCACATCCATTACCACGTACCCGTAGAAGAGGCCAGCAGTCAGTTCCATGTCGCCGATGTGGGCAGCCCCTGCATCCTCATCCTCCCTTTGCAGGTCGTCCACCACGGAGAAGTAGTCGCTTTCACTCTCTTCACGGTGGACAGTGAAGGCGTGGGCCACATGTACGGCCGCATCGATATTGGCGCCGGGATCGGAGGTCACCATGCGGCCGAAGAGCGCCCCTTCCAGGCCGCCGGGCAGGCGGGCAGTCTCACGAAAAGCGCGGAAGTTCTGGCTCTCGCCCTGCCTCGCACTGAAAAGATGGGTAGCCGCATCCCCAGCAGCCTTGGGGTCGTCGGGGTGCTCGGCGCATATGCCGACCGCCCTCTCTCGCAGGTACTCCACCTCAGGGAGTCCGAGCAGCAGGGGCTGCCGGCCGCTCTCCGATGTGCCGCTGGAGCCGTAGACGCCGACGTTGAAGGCAGTCGCCACCGCGGCAAGAACCTCTTCACTCAGCCCATTACGCTGGCGCAGCGGGTCTATCACCTTGCGTTCAATGACGTTCCGGGACCGTACCGCCTCTTCCGCCCCGGAGATACTGTGGATGGCAAACTCGTCCTGGGCCGTACGCCAATGCCTCTTCAGGCATTGGGATGATATACGGGTACGAACTGCCCCGCCGAAGGGCATACGCTTGGCCAGCCCGCTGTCGTCGCGGTTGAGCAGCGCCGCTGGGTAGGAGTGAAGCGTGTGGACTTGCAGGAATCTTGGTGTGGTCATCATTCCCTCCTGTTCTGGATCAGTTGTCCTGTTCGTTGGATGTTTGGGCGCTGCGCCGTTCTGCCTGATAGTAGTCCCGGGCGATGCTACGCCGTGCCCGTTCCGCAGCCTCTTCGTCGTACTCATCAGCTAGGATGAAGTTGGCCATCTCCCGCCAATTGAATATGACGTTAGCCGAGGCGAGCATGCGGAACATCCTCGTGAGTAACGTCCTCAACATGGGTCCTCTGGCTGTGAGCAACCGGTTCAGGCGTGTCTCGCTATAGAACCCGCTGTCGCGCCTCGTGTCTCCTCCAAGGAACAGGGCCCGCCCTACCGGCGTCTGTCCATTGTGGGCGGAACGACTGCTGGCGCTCCTTTCGGTGGGCGTCATCAACGCTATGCCATGGAGGACGAGGCCCCACTTGACTTCGACTGCGGGACTTCCCAGCAGACCCTCTCCGGCCATGAGACGCCAGAAGGCCGCTTCGTCCGGTTCGTCAGGGTTCATGCGTCGCAGACCTGCCAACTCGCCCCGACGGCTTTCCGCGAGACCGGATACAGTGCTGGCGAAACTGACAGCGATGTCACCCCAAGCGCGTGTCCCCCTCGATTGTTCTGAAGTGCCTTCTGAGTCGGTCGCCTCAGTTGTTGTCACCCTTTCACCTCCGTCCCGTCTTGTTCAAATAGAGCGGGAAGCCCGCTATTGCCCCGTAGCCTACCCTCGAAAAGCCCTTGGGCGTTGGCCTGCGCCTTGTACCGGTGGATCGCGGGGCAGGGCAACGACTCGGTGGCATCCAACAACAGATCTCGGGCTGGCTTTACCACGCCATCCATCAGCCAGGAATCGCGGACCGCTTTCCGGGCATTCTCGTCATCCACTTCGAATTCATCCTGCAAAGCCTCGAAGAACCGGTCGTCCACCATCGCATCCAGTCGGTCCAGCCATGGGCGGGCCAGTGCCCGGTGCTCCGCGTTCACCCTGTCGGGTTCCCCGCGGGCTGCGAATACCTGAATGGCATGGCTGAGGATCCGTTGGACTCTGGCGACATCTTCGACTCGCCTTTGGGCCATGGCAGCCAGATCGTCATCTGCGGTGCGTCTGAGCATTGCCGACTTGAGCTTGCGCCTGATCAAGATCACACGTTCGTGGTAGCCCTCGGTCTTCCCCTGACCACGGACCATTGCTCGCGCAACCAGTTTCATGTTGTCACCGGACTGAGCTTCGGCCGCCGTGGGTCGAAGTAGTTCGGGGCTCCCATAATCTCCGGAAGTCAGGTAGTCCTTGACGCGCCTGTAATGGAACCCACCGGCAGGGAGAGTCAGGACTTTGGCCCCCTTCTTGTCTCTGAAGTCAGTGGGGGCCCAAGGGTCTCCGGTGAGTCCGTTCAGAGACTTCGCGTCGATTCGAGCAGCCTTGGACGTGGTTCGGATACCGCAGATGCTGCCATCGTCACCCATGTGGAGCCGTACCCTGCGGCATATTTCAATGTAGAAGGGGTCAAGATGGCCCAATTGCAGCGCTTCGCCCGTCGTTCCGTCCCACGGCAGCGTCCACAAGAGTGTCATGCCATCATCCTCTGGGTAGTGGGTATTTTGGCCCAATATCTCCGGGCGGCATTCGAGCAAGGCCAAGGTGTCCCG
The DNA here is from genome assembly GCA_965263155.1 of Dehalococcoidia bacterium. Taxonomy (GTDB): domain Bacteria; phylum Chloroflexota; class Dehalococcoidia; order Lucifugimonadales; family JAAXIE01; genus JAAXIE01. The sequence goes on along the minus strand of OZ253586.1, from coordinate 2,074,117 downwards.
CCGCACATGGGCTCCAGGGCCGCCATTTGCGGGAGCCAGGGCGAAGGCAGGGCGATTGCCCAGCCCGCCATTCATGCGAGAGATTCCGTAGTTCCCAGCACCGCCAAACCCCTCCATGGTCTGTAGAGTGATCAACGCGAAAATCCAGTCGTCGACCCCTGCTCTCTCCGCCACCGCCGACTTGAGGTCGTGGTCCTTGGACGTCACCAGCACGTCGAGCTCGTCCGGTGTGTAGACTGAGTTCTTGTAGTCTTCCGCCCGCTCTTGGGACCGCGCTGGCGGCTGCATGAAGGCAGGTCTAGTGATGTCCCCCACCACCAGATGCCAAGGCTCATCGTCGGGGTAGTCCGGAGTCAGCCTGCGTATCAGACCTGCCCACTCGGTGGCCTCGGTAGGGGGCTTGTCCACACCTGCGCGGTGCATGGCCATCGCGCCCAACTGCACCAGGAAGGCGTGCCAAGCATGGCGTTGGTGGGGCCGCAAGGCAGGGAAGGCATCTACCGAGTCAGACATAAGGGCCTCGTACATCTCCGACAGGGATGCTTCCACGCGATTGCCGACAGAATTGTCGTAGCGAATCAGGGACTCAGTGAGAAGGTTGTACATCAAGTCTCCTAGCGGCGCGGTTCGCGTAGAGTAAGCAATACATCTTCTGGGAGGCCTCGGGTTTCCGTCAACGAGCCGATGTCACTATCATTTAGCCGGCCCGACACGGGTTGGCAGGTCGAAACTATACCCGGCGCAATCCCAGCCGGTCGTAGTGGAACACGCGATCACCGATGCTGAAGGTGAACCCATCATCGGTCAGGCTAGGTCGGGCTGGGCCATCAATCCGCGACGGGTCGACCCATCGCAGGGGAAGCGCGAGCCTCTTGATGGTGCGCCTTTGTTTCAAAGGGCTTGGCGGCGCTGGTTCAAGCTCGACATCAAGCCTGTCATCCCCTAGGCGTGTCCGTATTTTCTCCTCCATGGACGTGGGGAAGAGCACCTCGCGGTTGTCGGTGAAGAAGGACTTGTCCCGACGGATGATGGCTTGGGACGCGGTCAACCCGTCGGCCAACTCGTCGCCCGTGACCTTGTTGGCATGGACCAGCCAGTCCTCACCCAACTCCTCCACGACCTGCTTCAGGGGGTCTGGATGAGTGGCCCGCTCCACCAGCTCTCGATTCATCTTGGGGATTTCCCAAGAAGGAAAGTCTCGGACCAGGCGTCTCGTGGCCTCCAGCACTCGCAGGTCTTCATAGACGTACCCATGGGGGCCCAAGCCGTTCCTGTCGGGGCCGCTCCGAAGGAACGATGTCAGGTCTTCTGCCTCGGGCATCAACACGACGCACCTGGGGTCCCGGTAGCCCTCAGGGCGGTCGTCCCGTAGGTGGCGGTGCAGGCGACCGATGCGCTGCAGCAGCACGTCCACGGGACACAGGTCGGTTATCAGCAGGTCGGCGTCGATGTCCAGCGACTGCTCCAGCGTCTGGGTGCCCACGACAACCATGCCTCCGGGCGGCCTGTCCCGTCCCAATCGCCGCTCCACCTCGTGGTCCAGCAGGCGACGGTCTGCCGGGCCAAAGCGCCCATGGTGCAGGGTGAGCGTGGCTTCATGGGAGAACAGGAGGACGCGCTCAGCGGTCGACGCGATTTCCTCCAGTGCCCGCTGCGTGGTGATGGCGTAGCCAACAGTGTTGCGTACCACCAATACCTTGGCGCCTGCTCGTGCTGCCTCCAAGGCCTGCGCCGCAACGGAGCGGTGATCCGGCATCCTCGGTTGCGCAGTCATGGTGACCGTCTTCTGGCGATCGTTTTCGCCCGTCCCCCTAGGGGCATTCCCGGAAGACCTGACGCTGATGGCAGGGTAGGGGGCGGCTATCGCCTCATCCAAGGTCGGAGCGTCGTCGATGCTGCGGGGACGGTTGGATAACCAGTATGTGCGGGCCACTGAACCCAACGTGGCGGACATCAGCAGCGCATACCCGCCTACACTGACATGGGAGTCGAGGAGGGCCCTGAGGATGCGTCGCATGTACGTGTCCGAGGCGTGCACCTCGTCCACTACGAGCAGGTTGCGTGCTAGGCAGGCCGCTCGCATGTGAGCATGCCTCACTCTGAGCGCCGCCATCATCGCTTGGTCCACTGTTCCTACGGCAATCTGCGACGCTAGGTAGCGCTTGGGCCCTTCCGATGCCCATGGCCGCTCCTCTCCTTCACGATGGCCAGCCGAATGGGAGTTGTATTCCAATGCAATGGAATCCGCATCTTCCTCCACATCGTATCCAGGGACGGCTAGCACCACCGGAGGCGTGTGTCCTGCAGGGAAAAGATTCTCGACGAAACTCTTCACACGCCGATGCAATTGTGCTGCTGCGGAACGGGTGGGAAGGGCGAAGTATAGACCATCAACAAGCCCCTCCCGGTACATGTGGGCGAAACGCCACAGGGCCGCCTCGGTCTTGCCTGACCCGGTTTCCGATTCGATGATTGCCAGTTGCTCGTTGAGAGGAGTGTCGTCGACAGCCGCCCGTTGGATAGCGTTGGGACTAAATTGGAATAGACTAGAGAAGTCCGGCCCCTCGCTGGCAACTGCTGCCCGCTGCCCCGATAAGTCCAGTCCGACCTTGCGGATAGCGTATTCAGCTATGGACCGGGCCCGGTCCATATATTGGCTATCGGGCTGGTCGCAGAAGGGGAACCATTCCTGATTGGAGCCAATCCAGTCAGCCAGAGTACATAGCCCTAGGAACATGTGCTGGAAGTCAGGCGCAGGTGGCAGTGGAGGCGTGCCAGTCTCAAAGGCAGCTGGGAACCACTGGCGGACCAACTCGCTGATGCGCTGTACCCCTTGCACAGGGTCAAGGTCGCCCACCGGCCTCCAGAGTCGAGGGTTGTCTGGCAGGTTCCCCTCCAACTGCAAGGGCTGCCCGTGATGTGATAACACCGCCACGAAAAGAGCGCAGAGGGTTTCACCGGCTTGGTCATCCCAGGTCTCAGCCGCATCCCACCACCAGCCCAATGCACCGAAGAACCTTTCGGCCGTCCGATGATCGGCTCCGTTGATCAGGGGTGACATTTCGTTGTAGTGGCCGGCATGCGCTGGCCTACGCTGACCGAATGGCAAGTCGTCGTCCCGCCAAGTCTGCGTCTGGAACCCCACGTTGACCTTCCCTATATCGTGCAGGGTGGCCAAGAGGGCCAGCCTTCCCCGCATAACATCATCGATGTCATGCAGTCCGCCGGAGCGGGCCAAGCGATACCGGACGGTTGGCTGGGCCAGCAACGCTTCGAAGCAGGCCCCAACATCTGCTAGATGGTGTTCCAGCAGGTGTATCCTCTTGGGGTAGCCATGTCGTGGCTCCGACTTTGCCCAGAATCGATAGGTATAGGGCAATGCTGATTCCGTGTCCGCCAACCGGTTCTCCTCTCTGTGGTCATAGTCCAACATCGTTGACCAGTTGCTGGTCACTCCCCTCCGATGATCAGACCGGGACCCTCGTTCACAACCTGTCTTGATGAATGAGATAACATGCACTGGCTCAGGGTGGGGCTATGTGGGATATGGATGATGCGAGGAATCTGGGCAGTGAAGTCGGTGCTGCTGAGTCCCAGGTTTAGGATCAGCCTAGGTGCCCCTTGACCTCTTCTACCCAACTGTCTTGGCTGCCTCACTCACGCAGTCCGCGACCTGTCCTGTCGTCTCCCGTAAGCGCGCGTTCGCCCTTCCCTCGGACTTCTGCTAGCTTAGTTTCATTCGGCCTCTGGGTAGGCGCATCCGTGGGCGCAGGGTCCGTAGGGGCCGACAGCACCATGATATATGTGTGGTTCTGTTTGTGATAGACACACTAATATTTATTAGTGTGTCTATCACAAGAAAAACACCCAGGTATCATTGCTATGTGCGTTATGGAACATTATAAGGATTGTAAATGATTGAGTGGTTTGTGGTTTCTGTCAAGAAGCCTCCCGATGACCGCCGAATATGAAGGACATGCCCACTGAATGGCGGAATGTGGGAGCCCATAGCGATTCGGCCCAGCGGGGATGACAAGGTGTTGGGAGAGATCATAGGAGGGCACTAACCAACACGGAACTGCAGTGCTGATGAAACACACGTTTCTGCCCTACTTCACCCAACAGATAGACTACGGGAGCCCAACACAAACACCCGGCCACCAAGCCAGAAGAGACGGGATACCGCTCATAGTAATCCTCAGGATTGAGTATCCCAATCAATCTAACTGCCACCTACATACTTGACGCGTCTTCAATCAAAAGGACCTAACAACTCAGTGCCAGGCGGCAATGAGATGGGACGGCGTTCTCCTTCTGCTAGTTCCCTCTGTAGCACCTGGAGACCTTACTCCTGGAGTTGGGGGATGACTTCTGCTTCATGGGCAGGCAGAAGCGACTACGGGTAGGCAGCCAGTGGTACCGGGTGGACCTGCTGTTTTACCACCGGCGGCTCAGGTGTCTCGTGGTCACCGACCTCAAGATCGGCAGCTTCACCCACGCCGACGCTGGGCAGATGCACTTCTACCTGAACTATGCCAAGGAGCATTGGGTCCGGGAGGGGGGGAGAACCCGCCCGTGGGCCTGATTCTCTGTTCCGAGAAAGATGAGGCGCTAGCCCAGTATGCCCTCGAGGGTTTATCGAACAATGTCATGGCTGCGGAGTACCGCATCACTCTGCCCAACGAGGAAGTCCTCGCGGCAGAGCTTGATCGGACAAGGCAGGCGATAGAACTCCGAGGCTCTACGACGCCATAGTGACGAGTGCCACCAGCGAGCACCCTGCCGGAAGAATGGGCCAAAGTTATGTAAGAAACGCATCTAACCCCTTGGAGGGATCGCAGGTCGTATAATACCAGCGAGGATATGATTGGGCAGTTACTAGCCCGGGTTCGAGCCGCTTGCAGGCTAGCGAGATTGGGTTTCGTGCCCCCTCGCAGCCCGCATGGAAGGCGAAGGTACAATCGCCCACATCTCGTTACGAGGGGGTTCCTTTGTCAAGGCTGCTCATCCCTGTGCTACTGCTGCTAGTATTGATAGGCTGTACCGCCGTAGCTCCACCTTTACCATCTCTCGAAAATGAAATGCAAAATGTAGGACCTGACCCCGCACCGACAGCCTCACCAGTATCTACCCCATCCAAACTACCAACCTCCACGCCAGCGCAAATACCCACACCATCCACTCCCACGCCCACACCTCTAACGCTATCTGCTCCATCATCAACCCCAACACCCACTCCCAAGCCCAACATACCCGAATATATACTTCCTGAACTACAACGCTTCCAAGAACGCTATGGAAAAGATGACGTGCTACTAAACGCCATCTACAACATGTTCTACATAGCCGAGTTCCAACCAAATGACGAATGGCTTTATGACTGTGAAGACCTAAAGGAAGCCATCACAGACACCATAGGTATCTATCGTGATAATGTCGGTACTGAAGTTAGATTTGATATGCGATCCGCGAATCCCCGGAAACGACAAGACGCAGCACGGCTTTGGTACGACACTCAAAACCTATTAGATAATATGTCTGAGCGCATCTATTCTTTCCGATGTCGTCACTATCTGCCAATATCAACACTGCCACCGTCAGTAATAGCAGCACAATTAGCATCACGAACGCCAACACCTGTAGCAGACGGAGAAACGCCGTTCTACTTTGTAGACATAGAATCCGGTCAAGGCACCATATCGTATCCCAAAGAACTACGACAAGGATTATTGTTCCTAAGCCTTTTCGAAGAAGGAGACCTATTCGAAGCTATTGACTATGACCCATCCAACACCGAACACGCTATAGGCGGACAAGTAACAGTTCGACGTTCACACTAACCAATCACCATTGCCAACAATCCCATGCGTGCCTTCAAGATATTGCTCCGTCACATGCTACAGACCGCGGAACAGGAGGAATGGCCTCGGTGGATGCAAACATCGTAGACTTGCCGACCTTATTCGATAAACCCGTTTCCTACAGAATACTTCAGTTCCAGCGCGCCTATGAATGGAAACAGCTCTTGGGGGCCAGCCACGCCATCGGCCCCGTCCATGCCTGTAGGCCCTTGGGGTCCTTCCGTGCCAGCGGGGCACTGGCGCGCGCATCGCGCGGCAGCACTCCCGCATCGATCATTTCCAGCAGAGCCCCTGCTATGCGGATGTCTTCGGTCAACATCTGCTCCTTGCGCTCCAGTGCCTTGAGGCGTCGCCTCTCCTCTGCTGGCGACAGGGTGAACCTCACCCGCCCCCTTCGTTCAGTCGGCGACATGCTCAGCCCAGCGAGGCCGTGGCGCACGCGTTCGTCGTCCTTGGATGTCATGGCGCCAGGTATTCGCCAATGCCGTGATTCTCACCGAACTCGGCTTCATCCAGCATAACCCCAAGAAACCGTGGCTGTTCCGCTACCCTATCCACCGGAAGCAGGGGATGTGGCTTTATGCTGACCTAGGAGAGTCTGACATCGTGCCCATCTACAAGGACACCGCCGCCATGGTCTACGCGTTTGGACGTCCCCTATTTGATGATGACGACTCTCATGGTGACAACAATGAACACGCGTCTTGCTGTACCGGCACTCGAATATCGAACTACCTTGTTCGTGAAGGAGGGGAACGTCTGCACCGGGATGGGGTTGATATACGGTTTGGCTTCGAGGCCACCCGATGTCGCATTCGACAATCGGCCAATGCATCCCAAGGGTGCGGAAGTTCTAGTCGACTCTCGGATGTTGGACGCCTATCATCAGGGAGATGTCCGGCAAGGACTATGGTCCCTACCAAGAGAAAATGAAGCGGCGGTCCGATGAGGATCAGAAATGGTACAAAGAGCATCCTGATTGGCCCAAGCCCAAGTTCTAACCCCCGGTTCAGGAGGCTTAACATGTCAACAAAGCGCAGGCGCAAGAACACCGACTCCCCCTACCCCCCTAGGGGGGCTTTGTTGCACAATCCCATAGTTTTTCAACACCGACTAGGATTCTGCAACACGCTTCCACCTGTACCCGTACCAAGTTCCTTGTTGCCTCGCGACCCAGAGCATCCGGTCGCTCGCAGGGTTCCCTTGATGAGGCGGTTGTGTCCTCCCGCGCCGTAGAGCATCCACGTGGGACACGGGATAGCGTGCAACAACAACTGCTGTGCCCAGAACCTAATGCGCGTGAACTTATAGTCGGGGTAAGTCGCATAGTTCTCAGCGTTGTGCGGTTCCAGCTCGGCAACGATGTTAGACCAGTCCGTACGAGTCAACGTGTCAGCGCAATCATTGGTGAACTCCACCATTTGCTGGAGGCGAGCAAATGTATCCTCCCCAGACATCGCATCAACCTTATCAGTAACGACTTTATGGCTCACGAACCCATGATATTGCCAATGCCCGCCATCACATTGCGGAAAGCGTTGCCCCTTTTGTCAATGATGGTCGCCCAGAAACCCCTGGGGTGCTGCATGTTCCGATGTATCGACCAGTAGCAAGGGCAGACTTCACCGCTAAACCCCGATCTCCTCCATGCACGGCGGTGTAACGGCACTGCCACACCGTCTAGCGGGCAAGACCCTAACGAGGACGTACGGTTGTTCGGGGGTGATCCGCCGTGGCAGCCGGAGATGGAAACGCCTTGCTAATGGCAAGCGGCAGGCCGGGGAGCGGGTGTTCAAGTCGGTGAAGGAGTCGCGCCGGTTGGAGAGGCAGTCTGCGGGGCCTGCGCCAGGTCACCCTTTCACGCCAGTGATGTCTTGCTTAGCCTTTCAGGCAACGGTGCTTGCGCGGATGCAGGCGGGTGAAACCGCGCGGATGCGCTGGATGGTTCGGGCAGTGGCATAAAGCTTGCTAAGCGCTCAGTGTGAGGACGCCTGCCCAAATGTGCTAGCCCGATGTCTGATGAAGGGGGCCAGCTAGCACGTGTGGTCAGTCTAGTCTGTCGAGTGTGTCCTGAGGAATCTTGCCATAGGCATTGAATGACGCCTGAAGGCGTTCGCTAAGCCAAAGGAGACTTTCTGTAGAAAGCTCGACAGCAGCCTGTGATGAACATGCCTTTCGTGGGTTTGTGTTGCCTACGCCACGTACGGCATTCCGCTGTGTGGACGCGAATGCATTAGCCCCGTGAGTGTCCATCAGTTCGTTGAGCGAGACGCCGTTGTCCATGGTGCCCGCAACGAACTCGGGATTACGGACGCGGATATATCGAGACCATTTCGCCTTCCAGGGCCGTCGTTCGATATCGGCTGGCGTCGCATCATCGCTTCCATCCGTGTACGCCCTCCCGGTGGCACAGCCGAAGATGCGCATATCGTTTGGGTCGCTGGTAAGACGCGCCGTGAAGATAATGGCGTCGTCCTTCACGCCTCTTGGCCTCCGCCTAGCAGGGTAGCAGACTGCCGAGTGACACCCGGCCAGTTCGATCTCCTTAACAGGCTGCTGAAGAATGGATTTCACTGGTTCGAAGAGGCTGGTTTGGGTTGAGTTTGACGCTTTCGGTTAGCCGGAAGGCGGTTTGGGACCCCTGCCAAGGGCCCATGAGGTGATCAGCAAGGGCTGGGAGGGCCCGCCAGACCCTTCCGGGCGCACTGCACCCCAGGCAGGTCACACCGACTGAACGGCCCGAGCCCTCTCACACGACACCAGGTTAGCCATCCGCACCAAGTTGTAGGCCGTGGCCACAAAGTACCCAGCCAGCCCCGTCCTCTCCACTCCCCGGTACCGTGTCCGTCGGAATCCTCCCACCGTCTTCATCCACCCGAATATCTCCTCCACCCTCTTGCGCACCTTCTGGCTCGCCCTGTAGCTAGCGTGCCTCGTGGTGCGTCCGTCTATCGCCGAGTGCGTCCTCCGGGCTACGTGGGGCGTCACCCCCCGGTTACGCATGGCCCTGACACACTCCCGCGTGTCGTAGCCCTTGTCACCTCCCAGGGTCCTGGGACGGTAGCCCCGCTGCCGGGCGTCGTCCAGCATCACGGGCACAGCCTCACGCTCCGCCCTACCCGTGGCCCTGCTCACTACGAAGTCCATCAACAGCCCGTTGCCGTTCTCCATCAGCGCATGCCCCATGAAGGACAACCTGGCCTCCCGGCCCTTACCCTTCCGCATCAGCCTGGCCTCAGGGTCCGTCCTGCTCTCGTGGGTCTCGTTCTTCAACCTCTCCCCACGAAAGTCCACCCACGGATTGCCGGGGTCGTCGTCGGGTGGCCCCTCCCGGTCTTCACGCCGTCGGAAGCTCTTGATGCTGGCCACCGCCTCTATCAGCGTCCCGTCCACGCTGAAGTGCTCGTCCGACAGCAGTCCCCGGCGGTCCGCCTCCCACACCACCTCGTCAAACAGCCCCTGGCCCACACGGTGTTCCAGCAAACGTCTCCGGTTCTTGGTGAACACCGTGGGGTCGAAGCTGCGCTCCATCAGGTTCATGTCCAGGAACCAGCGAAACAAGAGATTGTATTCCAACTCTTCGCAGAAGGCCCGCTCGCTGCGCACCGAGTAGAGGGAGATGAGCAGGGACGCCTTCAGCAATCGCTCCGGTGGCACCGAGGCCCGGCCCACCTTGGAGTACATCCTGTCGAACTCAGGTGAGAGGCGTTTCAGGGCCTCGTCGGCCACCGTCTTGATGGTACGAAGAGGATGGTCCTTCGGGACTCGCCCCTCCATGTCCACGTGGGCCAGCATCACTTCCTGTTCCTCATGCCTGCCGCGCATCCCACACCTCCGCTACGTCTCCCTGGCATCCTAACTCACAAAACTCTTTTTCCGCACCCTGTTAAGCCTCTGGCCAACGACCGCAGGGCGAGGTGGTGGTATGAATGTGGCGGTTCCGGTTGCCATTAGGGTAGGGCAGCTTTCGACGCATATCAAGCGGTATGGTTTAATCTGCTCCCATCGGTCTTGCACCCACTGGTGACGCCTCTTCAAGGCATCTGTCTCCTCACAGGTATTGCTCGCCCCAACGGGCTTCTGGTAGGCTACCGCCTGCGAGAACCACCACACTGGCGAAAGGTGTTTGCAGTCAAGAGTTCGGGTTGTTGAGGGCATCATGCCCTCCTTGCCTGCACGCACCTGCCAAGGGTGGTTCTCGCAAAATTACCCTATCAGCCGTTCTTGCAGGGAGGGTTCCTTCCATGGGAGACAGGTATCATCATTCCGACAACAGTGTGGGAGCCAGAACGAAGAACATCCTTAGGGGATGGGCAGACCGCGACCGCGCTAAGCTTATTGTGTACGCAGTCGTCCTGCTGGGTGTGTGTATCATTATCGCAGCATGCTCAGGCCCAGCGCAGGGAGGAATCCCTCCCAGCGTCGCGACACCACTGACGCCTCCACCTTCACCGATGGAGACTTCATCACCGGTCCCTGCCACCGTCGTTACTCCCACGTCCACACCGGCATTGTCCACACCCACGCCTACTTCTACACCTGCACCGACGCCAGCGCCGACTCCCTCCCCATCTACGCCGGTGCCGACTCCCGTTCCAACCCCGTTCCCAATCGACCTGCCAGAGTACTTTGACCCACCTGAGGTGTTGGCTGGTTACGATGGGGATATCTACACCACCAGCAATCTTCCATACAACTACGAAACAAGAGACCCTTTTGTGCTCCTAGGATGTCATGATGGTTACAAGAACGAGGACTCTGGAGGAGTGGTGATCGGAGGTTTCAGATCGAACAAGATGGTCGAGGGGCTTCCGACTTCCATAGGCAAAGGGGTTTGCATCGCGGTGGAGGTGGTGTACGAAAGAGAGTCCTCCTACTGCGTGGTGCCCTTGGGATATCCAGACTACCTTTGCAACCCAGCTACGAATTCCCGTCTCTTCAACGTGTTTGAGGCCACGGGAGGACTCTTTGGCCTCATCCTGTCGGAACAGCTCGGCCCGTACTCAAAGCATATGGACTTGCGAGGCATGCCCCAATAGGACTTCAGGAAGGGCAGATTGTCACTGATGAACACCGTACATCTCCGACACCAGTGCGCTTCGGATGCAGGAGCGGTGCAGTGTGGGTTGCTCTCCCTGCTTCATCACATCCTCCCTTTGCGCTCCGCAGGCTTCAGCCACGGCGGCTTGCCTCCCTTCTTGCCTCGCTCAGGAAACGACGGCCTTGGGGCGCGGAGTTCGACTGGGCGCAGGCTTCGGCACGTCCTTGGCCCCTTAGATGCTTTTGGGGACGGCACCGCGGGTTCCGTTTACTTGTAGGGTCTGACAGGCGTGGCTTTGATGCAAAACCGCCCACCTGATGCAAAAGCTATGACGTCAGGCCGTCGCTCGATACGCACAAAATGCGAAAGGCTTCACGCTCAGAGCGCGGGCCCTCTGTTTGGCACTGGTACGGAGTGTCTGTGGCGAGCCATTGTGGGTTGGGGTTACCCGTCAATGGCCAGTTGAACCAGTCTACTGATGTGGTCGCGGTGTTCCTCTACGTCGCCCCGCCGGATGCTGAAATGGTGCCGGCTCGTATGTCTCTTAAAGGTGATGTAGGATAGCCCTCGCTCGTCTGCCCACGTGGCTAGGTCCTCGTCCTCGCTTATCCTGAACCCCGTTACCAGACGGTTCTTCCTTGGCCAGAACAGCATGATATTCTTGGGCATCCACCCGTTGCCAGCCCTATGTAGTGTTGTCTGTAGTTTGCCACCGTGCCAGGTTGGACCTCGTTGACGATTTCAATCAGCTTGTCGAGTGTGACCATGGACTCCTTGGAGGAACGGCGCTCCCACGCAGCCCGGTCCACAGGAGCCCCTGCATCCTCCTCCAAGTCAGCCTGTTAGGGGTGCCTACCGTCCCGACTACCGAGGATGGATTCGCGCCGACACCAACGACTTCCTCCCCGAGTTTGGGCCGCATCCAGACCCACGACGGTATGGATTCCACGGCACCGAGGCTGAAGCGACAGTTTGGGAGAAGTACGTCGGTAAGGCCGTTCCTGAGAAATACAAATCACGGGGGAACCCTGTCCGATACTGCGACCTTGAATAAGACTAGAGGACGATTCGGATGACCACCTCTACGACACTAGGGCGGGATGCTGACCATGAGTCAGACCCTACAAGCAAACGGAACCCCCACGTCCTTACCGGCGACTTCGCCCAAGCCCTCGAACTTTTCAAGGAGGCTTCCGGCCTGACGTGGGCGGAGATAGCCCGCCGCCTCGGCACCAGCATCGTCAACCTGTGGCGATGGCGGCAGGGCGTCCTGCCCAACACCCATCACCTCCTGGCCCTCCAGGAGCTGGCCGACGGCATGGGTTTGGGACGCCTGCTCCGCAACGTGAGGGTGCGGCAGCAGCCCTAGTCGGGGAGAATTAGGGTTTTTGAGTCAAGCCGGTTTAATCGGCTTAGGTGGAGTTACGGAAGTTGCTAGGAAGTTTAACGCTTGGCGCTGTCGTTTCCCATGGAACGCTCTGTGAATTCCCGTTTGAGGGGACATCCCTTGTCGCTCGGCAGCCGTTAAAAGCCGCTATAATCGCTCGGCTTCAACTAGGGAAGAGAAAAGGGAGGACTCACACGGAAATGAAGGTGCTGACTCTGGTGGCGACGTTGTTCATTCTCTTGGTGACATTGGCCGCATGTGTTGAAGGGCCTGCCGGCCCGCCGGGACCGCAGGGAGAGAGGGGGGATGCTGGTGAGCCAGGACCGATGGGCGAGACAGGCCCACGGGGGCCTGCTGGCCCTTCGGGGTCGATGGGGCCGGAAGGACCTCAGGGATCCCAAGGAGAACAGGGCGTGGTCGGCCCTATGGGGCCAAAGGGAGAGGTCGGCCCAATGGGGCCGGAAGGCCCTCAAGGGGAGGGCGACCCAGGGCCACAAGGCCCACAGGGTGAGCCGGGACGGGTACATGCCAACAGCGTAGTCCTCATCCCATTGCCCGAGGCATTTACAGTGGAAGGTCTTGAAGACACCTACACATTCACACTCAAAGCTGCTGACACGACGGAACCATACTATGATACAGAGGGGCTTTGGCAACTATATCCCCCGCACATGACCAACCCGATAAGGAGCAGCTTCGTAGCGAGGTCGCAGGGCAGCGATGGGTGCGCGGAAGAGGCATGGTTTGCTACCACGCCCAACGGGCACTTTGGGGCTTGTGGGGAGGACCGGGAAAGGCTGGCCCTCAATGTCGTGCGCTGGATCGGCATGGGCGATGTGGAGACACCCTGAACAAACTTCAGGGGGGAAAGGGGCAATACCGTGGCCAATTGGCTGCAACGTGTTCTGATAGCCGCCGTCATCATGACGGCGGCTATTGCCTGTGCAGGCCCCGCAGGGCCTGCCGGATCGCAAGGCCCGCAGGGTGAACCGGGGATTCAGGGAGAGCAAGGTGAGCGGGGTGCTGTCGGCTCGGAAGGGCCACAAGGCCCGCAGGGTGACCAAGGCGTACGGGGAGACCAGGGGCCGAAAGGCGACGCTGGTGTCGGCGTGGCTGGCGAGAAGGGGGAGAAGGGCGACCCAGGTCCCAAGGGGGACAAGGGAGAACGGGGTTCAAGCGGGTCTCAGGGAGAGCAAGGCCAAGGCCCCAAGGGAGATAAGGGTGAACAGGGTGAACGAGGCACTCAAGGGCAACAAGGACCTCCAGGGCCTCCGGGCGAGACGGTGCTGATTCCGACTGCGCCCAAAGCCCCGGTATCCGTCCCATCAGCATCACGCAGTCCGTCACTGCCTCCGGCTCCAACAATATCCGTTGCAAACCTGTCTGATCCGCCCTTGGCATCCACCACCGAGCCAAGAGGCAACTGTTCCAGCTACAACGAAGTGAGCGGCGTAGATATTGACTGGCTGGAAAAGCCCTATCCCGACTACTCCATCTGCTATACCGAGTCTCATTCCCGCGATGTTGGGCTAGTGAGCCATTGGCTTGCTGAAATAAGGGATTGGCTGTTCGCCAAGTACGGTATAGAGCAACTGGCCGTATTCAATTGGAACCGAGGTCCAGGCTTCAGTAATCCTAAGGCGGCGGCTTTGCCGGCGCATGTACCCATGGAATTGTATATCATGCTCATTCCCGAATCTGATGCTTACGCTAGCGTCGGGAACACGGTGTTTTTGTGTTGTTACTACGACCATAACGACTCTTCAAGGGATGGTGATGGAGTCGCCGACCGCGCATGGATACCATACTTGACGCTATCCAACTCCGATTGGCAAAGGCATTCTTGTCTAGGGCGGCTGTGTACTCCTCACAACCAAGGTCATATCAAGGACCTGATGCATGAGTTCACTCATGCCATTCAACGAACTGCCCAAGCTCGCCTTTGTACAATCTCGGAGGGTTGCCCGTCTGGGAGTTTCAACCCCTGGCCGGGAGAAGGGCTTGCTGAGTTCGAGGGGACGTTCAACACCACTCCACACAATCGTACTGAAACTTTCCGCAAGCTGGTAGAGTATGTGGCTGACAACGATTTGGCCTACTTAGCAACGACGCTTGACTACAAGCAATCACTGCAATCAGTTGACGCCTATGCTGGGTCTAACCTGCTAATGAAGTTTCTCGCGGACCGTTTTGGCGAGGATATCCATGTCCGTCTGACGCATAGCGCCCCGGCAACATTGGAGGATGTACTTCGGTCCGAATACGCGGCCGAGGGCGTCAGCGTCTTTGACCTGTTTGCCGAGTTGAAGGCATGGATGGAGGCATTGCGCTAGCAAGCGGCCTTCTTGAGAGAGCGTCCACGGTCGGCACCCACAACCGTCTGATGCTCCAGCCGATAGTGAGGGCTGCGGCCCGGCCCAAGGATTAGGCAGCACAGGCGAACGAGGTATTCCTGAAGCTCCTGTTCCATAATTTGCGCGTCTTGATTCAGTCGGCCTATGACTTGGAAGTTGACCCCGTTCTCGGTCTACAGTAGTCGGGGCGAATTATGGGTCATGAGTCAAACCCCGGGGGCCAATGTTGGGACTTGAGCTACTACGAAACACTGAGAAGGCAGTTGGATGCCCGCCCCGGATCCCCGAATGTGGTAATACCGTCGAAAGGAATTCTAGGGCAATGCCAGAAACTCACAACACCGGCGATGTGCCGGAAGACCCTGAAGAGTTGTGCTGGTCCGACAGGCTCTCGGACATACGCGCGAGGATTGAAGAGAGAACACCGGAATACCTGGCAAGGTTCGACGATCTCGTCTATCTCCGTGGGCAGCTTCTGGACTGCATTGAACTCATCGATGCCTCGGTGGAGGGAGGCGACACTGGGGACCTGTTCTTGGGAGCGGTATTTGATGCCTTCACCTTGGATCACACCCTCGCGATCATGCATACCCTACCCACCGTACCGCGAGACGTGAGCAAGTACATCCGAAGGGAAGGGACATTAGTAGCCGGCTTGATCGATGACCCCGAGTTTCTACCAGAAGGGAATGCACAATGAGTGACGAACGGGAGATGGGCACGGACGAAGAGTCCGCTCAAGCGTGGCGGCATCCCCACGCGGACGCGGCGGCCTTCCCTGACAACCTCGACCTCTCCCTTCCTGATCTTCCGGTCCAGGGTCGAGAGGGATATTTGCAACTCCTCTGCCGCCTCGGCTTTCGTCACCCAGCGGACAGTCTCATCCATCGCTCTCCTCTCCACATCGTCTGGCACGTCAGCGGTTGTATCGGGGGTTACAAAATGACACTCGGAATCACTCTCGATTCTGGTGCAGGTTCTCACATTATCCCTGACACGTCAGGTGACACGTCAACCCACCCGTCCCAATATTGTCACCGCCGTTTTGCGCGACCACGCCTTCACCGGTCTCAGTTGCCCATGGGGACTGGCCGAAACATGGCACGGACCTCACGGATGGTCTCCGTCAAACTGGAATGTTGATAGGATGCCATCCGGGACCGGAGAAGGGGTTAGCCGTAGCTGCTGTAGTGGGTATCGGCGTGGTGGTTGCACCGTCAGATGTGAGTTCGACGCACCCGTTGGAGAGGTCGGCTGGGTGCGGTTGGCCCGGATTCGGAGGCGTTTTCGGTTGTAGCTCTCCTCATAGTCGGCACGGGGACGACCGTGACAGGGTCGGAAGGGGATTCAGCCGCCCACATTTTCCCGGCGACAAGGATGGACGCCAGAAGGCCATCAGGAGGCCTCCAAAGCCCTCCGCCCACTCATTGCCATCCGACTCGGAAAACAGGCTCTCAGACGCCTTTATGGACGTCTGAGGGGCCAGGTCATGAGAGTCACGGGACCGGGATGGGACGGTCTGCACGGCGGCGCCTGATGAACATCGGGAGATGGTCGGCTCCCACCGGGTCGGACCCGACGTTCCGGACGCCGGGGTCATATTACCTGTTTGGCTGCCGGACCGTGGGCAACCGACATGCTCGTGGGGTGGTGCCCCAACATTCCGGTCCCTCCCGTAACACCCCTTGCAGACACACCGGACAGCACGCAGCAGCGACAACGCGTCAAAACCAACGCCTGTGGACTCGGCGGGGGGCAGGGGAAAAGCCGGAGAGGGCGCTGGCGAGATGGGCCACAGACAGCTTGACAACTGAGGGCTAGGGGTCCGTTCGTCCCAGGTCGGCACGGTTTGCTAAAGGGACAACCCGGTTGCCCACGCCGGCGAGGCGCGCACCTGGGTCTGGCAATATACTGTTCAGATGACGCTCATTGTGGAACCGGCTAACCAGGGGCCGGTGATCTGCGGAGGACCCGTTTCCGGGATGGGAGGGCGTCCGTGGTTGGGAACCCCGACGGGGGAGTTCAGCTCTACAATGCTCTCAAAACAGTCCGGCATATTCTTGCAGACGGGGAGAGGTCGAGGCCGATGAGTTCGACCCGACCGGAGAGGACCCCGGGCCGGGTCGGACTCTTCCCTTTCGTGTTGGAGGAGGCGATAGATGCCGGGCAATCGGATATACCCACAGCCCCGCAGAGGCCCCACGACAGACCGGGACCGTCTTCGCGCCCGTAGGGCCAGGGAACGCCCCAAGGCTGTCTGGCCCAAGGGACAGCGTTCCACGGCCGTCAAGTGCCGACGGTGCTCCCAATGGACGAAGACCTTGAACCGGCTCTGTCAGAAATGCCGGGCAGCTGCCCGCCCGGTCAGGACGTGTCCCTGTGGCGCCACCCTCCATGGACGCGCCCAACGGTGCGGTGGTTGCAGGACGGTAGCTGTGGCCAGGAGACGGGCGGCCCACGCGCTGGCGCAACGGGAGTACCGGGCAAGGCACCATGAGCAGGAGAGACTGAGAGAGAAGCTGACCGACTACCACCGGGCCGCCCCCCTTGGGTGGCGCGCCTCGGACCACGCGATGGCACTCTTCGCAGGGAAGCACCAGACGTCTTGGAGCGTGGAGACGGCCGGCGACGGCGCGGCTTGGGTCGTCTGCTATGAACGGCGTCCGGTGGCAGGTGAGGTCTACGCCGATATGGCGGCGGCGATGGAAGCCGCCGGGGAGTTCTACCGACCCCACCCTCTGAAGGTGGAATCCTCCCCTGATCACCCAAAATCCCTGTCTATCGAATTATAATGCCGCCCGCGTGGTGCCAATAAATAAAAAAACCACACCAATTTCCCAGAGTTGGAGAATTCGCATCTTTCACCCTTGACATACGCGTCTCAAGGCGTTCTAGACAGGTTCATTGACGAGGCAGGGCAACGGGGACTCACGCTGCGTCACCGGCTGGATGCCCAGTCGGTGTTGTGGCAGTTGGTAGGCAACCGGGACCCTGACCTGCCTCCTGCTTCACCACTTTCAGACGGCTTGGAGTCACCCGCCCGCGAGTTATTCCTTCCGGTTGGGTTCCTGGAGAGAATCATGGAACCTGCTCGAAGACAAGAAGCAGGTCATTCTCCAGGGACACCCGGCACGGGGAAGACGTATATGGCACAGAAGTTGGCCAAGCTTCTGTCAGGCGATGAGGGCGCGTTACCCGGTCCGAAGCACTCGATCGGCCTTAGGGCCATTTCTCCAGTGTGCCGGTGTGCCGGGGGCTCCGTGCTGCAACAGGGTACAATCTCTACAACTTGCACTTCCATTGCAGTCTATCGTGGTCCAAAAGAGGCCTTTGGGATGGGTGCAGATGTAGAATCGACGGGGATGGAACAGGCCGATATCAGCCCGGAGGACTTGCGTCTGTTCGAGGTGCTGCAGCAGTTGGTGGAATCCAGGGGCCGGATGAGAGCGGCCACGGCGCTGGGGGTAAACTACCGCACCGTGGTGGGGAACTTGGTGGCGGGGAGTCCCTCCCGTCGGATGCGCAGGGCGCTGCAGGAGTTCGAGGCCGGGTCCGGTCCGGCTGAGTCCCCCGACCTGGACGGTTCCAGAGGGTCCGATGGACGGGCCCAAACTGTGGCGCAACAGATGGAGACGCTGGCGGGGGAAGTCGGGCATCTCGGGGAGATGGTGGAGGCGCAGGGCGGCCAATTGCAGGAGTTGGGCCGGAGAGTGGCGGGACTGGAGGATGTCGCCAGGGAGCGGACCGCAGGGAACGTCGGGCTGGCCGTGGACGAGGGCGTGGCCGGAGAATGGCGTCCACCGGAGCGGGAGCAGGGGCTGCCCGACGCAGGGCTCGTAACGGTGGATCCCCAACCCGACGAGGAGCATGCGTTCGGGCCGGCAGCTGCCTTGGTGGCCGAGTGGCGGGACCTGCGCACCGACCTACCCAACCGTAGGGGTGTGGACCGGGCTAGGGCCAAGGAACGCCGGTGGGAACTGGGGCTTCTTTTGATCGAGCAGTACCACCTGACCTTGCCACCGAACACGGAGCAGTTGCAGGAACCAGAGAGGGAGGACTACCTGCGGCGGCTCAGGGAGCGTCTGACACAGGTCCGCGGGCAACGTGTCACGGCGGAACGGTGGGAGAAGTTCCGCAGGGTGGTGACGCTGGGCCTGTGGCGGGGGTAGATGACGCGGCGAGGATGGGGAGAGTCCAACCCTGCGCGCGCTGGACGGACACACAGACAGCAGAGCGCCTCACCTTCGACACCACACCGGCGTAGTCGTGCCCTACCACGGACTCTTGGGGGCCAGCCACGCCATCGGCCCCGTCCATGCCTGTAGGCCCTTGGGGTTCTTCCGTGCCAGCGGGGCATGGCGCCCGCATCGCGCAGCAGCACTCCCGCCTCGATCATTTCCAGCAGAGCCCCTGCCATGCGGATGTCTTCGGTCAGCATCCGCTCCTTGCGCTCCAGAGGGACATGGCGCGTGCATCGCGCGGCAGCAGTTTCGCCTCGATCATTCCAGCAGAGCCCCTGCTATGCGGATGTCTTCGGTCAGCATCCGCTCCTTGCGCTCCAGTGCCTTGGTGCGTCGCTTCTCCTCTGCTGGCGACAGGGTCAAACGCACCCGGCCCCGGCGTTCAGTTGGTGACATGCTCAGCCCCTCAGGGCCGTGGCGCAGGCTCTCGTCGCCATTGGATGTCATCCCCATCCCCCCTCTTTTGAAAGACGCAGAATTTGGTCTGTGTGTGAGTTATTTTACTACTTTACGGGCGGCATATTACTTCGATAGACATATAATAGAACATCGTCAGATAGGGCTTGTTCTAAAGGAGAAGCTCCCTAGCTGGCCTCGGTTAAGCGTCCTATAAGACACTTAGGGTTGCGGGTGCTCGGTCCTATGGTGTAAATAAGTCCTTAACTTGCACCGGGGAGGGGCCGCAGTGGCTGAGATGACGGCCACCGTGCGACAGGAGTGGGTAGATCGCCACTACTCCCCGGAGCAACTGAAAGACAAGAGGCGGAACTTCCTGCGGTCGTGTCACTATGCGGTATTCCGCCAACTGGTGCGCTCCGGCGAGATTGACCAACACCTTGACACGAACGCGAATGAGTGCCGTCAGCACGCTGAGGCAGTGATCGACCAGGGCACATTCTACGAACAGGCGTGGTCGTGGGCCGCGCGAGTGCATCTGCTCGACGGCGACATGTGCTAGGGGGGCAGGGCGAATGGCAGATGCGCCCCCCAGCGAATATCCCCAGACACCGATACAGCAGTGGAACTTCAACATCAAGGCCCTGCAGGGCAGGACCTCCAGCTCTCCCGCGATCCCCGCACCTGCGCCTCGGCGCTGGCATCGCGGGAGAGCTCCACCTTCCTGGGCCCCAGTAGCACCACCTGGTGGCAGGACACTTCGTGGCCACGGCCCACAATCTGGCGCGGATGGCCAACCTGCCGTCACCACGGCAGACCCAGGCCGTTCACCCGGTGTGACCTGCCTGGGACGCAGCGCGCGCAAATGGCTTGACGGGGCCTCGGATCCCCCCGCAGACCACCTCCTGAATAGTCCGCCAGTGCCCCAAGTCCGTCTTCAATCCCGGCAAGACGCCGTCACTGCCCACTCAACCAACTACGCCAAACCGGCTAAACCCATTCTTCTGTAGCCGGCCAGTTCTTTCAGATGGGCGTTTAGCAGGCTGCTGAAGAATGGGTTTCACTGGTTCGAAGAGTCTGGTTTGAGTTAAGTTTGACGCTTTCGGTTAGCCGGAAGGCGGTTTGGGACCCCTGCCAAGGGACCATGAGGTGATCAGCAAGGACTGGGAGGGCCCGTCAGACCTTACGGGCGCACTGCCACGCCCAGGCGATCACGTCTGCTGGAGGGCCCGAGCCCTCTCATACGACACCAGGTTAGCCATCCGCACCAGGTTGTAGGCCGTAGCCACAAAGTACCCAGCCAGCCCCGTCCGCTCTACTCCCCGATAACGTGTCCGTCGGAATCCTCCCACTGTCTTCATCCACCCGAACACCTCCTCCACCCTCTTGCGCACCTTCTGACTCGCCCTGTAGCTAGCGTGCCTCGTGGTGCGTCCGTCTATCGCCGAGTGTGTCCGCCGCGCCACGTGAGGCGTAACCCCCCGGTTACGCATGGCCCTGACACACTCCCGGGTGTCGTACCCCTTATCAGCTCCCAGCGTCCTGGGACGGTACCCCCGCTGCCGGGCGTCGTCCAGCATCACGGGCACAGCCTCACGCTCCGCCCTACCCGTGGCCCTGCTCACCAAGAAGTCCATCAACAGTCCGTTGCCGTTCTCCATCAGGGCGTGGCCCATGAATGACAACTTGGCCTCTCTCCCCTTACCCTTCCGCATCAACCTAGCCTCGGGGTCCGTCCTGCTCTCGTGGGTCTCGTTCTTCAACCTCTCTCCACGAAAGTCCACCCACGGATTGCCGGGGTCGTCGGCGGGTGGCTCCTCCTCATCTCTCCGTCGGAAGCTCTTGATGCTGGTCACCGCCTCTATCAGCGTCCCGTCCACGCTGAAGTGCTCGTCCGACAGGAGCCCCCGGCGGTCGGCCTCCCACACCACCTCGTCGAACAGGGCCTGGCCCACACGGTGTTCCAGCAATCGCTTCCGGTTCTTGGTGAACACTGTCGGGTCGAAGCTACGCTCCATCAGGTTCATATCCAGGAACCAGCGGAAGAGGAGATTGTATTCCAGCTCTTCGCGGAAGGCCCGCTCGCTGCGCACCGAGTAGAGGGAGATGAGCAGGGACGCCTTCAGCAATCGCTCCGGTGGCACCGATGCCCGGCCCACGTTGGAGTACATCCTGTCGAACTCGGGTGAGAGGCGTTTCAGTGCCTCGTCGGCCACCGCCTTGATGGTGCGTAGGGGATGGTCCTTCGGTACCCGCTCCTCCAGATTCACGTAGGCCAACATCACTTCCTGTTCCTCATGCCTGCCACGCATCCCGCACCTCCGCTCCGTCTCCTTGGCATCCTAACTCACAAAACTCTTTTTCCGCACCCTGTTAGGCGGTTCGAATGTTGCCGCTGCCCACGTCGTAGGCATGCATTTGACCGCGTTTCTTGTACCCAACCACGTATACCCCTCCAGATGTAGACGTGATTGCCGAGGATAGAGGTGACTTGAATATGAAGGCATCAGAATTTTAGGAGTGCGTGAATCACTTAGCCATAGAGGGTGTTGTCTCGACATTCATCACATCGTTCACCGTAGGGTAGTGTCGAAGTGAAAACGGGACTCGTTAGTACCCCATAAACAAAAATGTAGCATAGATGTAGCACAGATATTGCTAGAACGGTCAAACTGGAGGTTTCGCAATGCCGTTCACTGATTGGAATAGGTTATTGACTCTAAGTGATTGCCGTGGTATTAATACAAATTACGACCTCACGGCTTCACTTAGATTATATCTAAAACTCATATGACGGAGGCTGATTCCCACGACCCTAGACCTGTACAGGCCATCTCATCGTTCACCGTAGAGTGGTAGATCGGGCGTTCCGACAGTCGGCTTGGAATAGGTCATTGGCACAAAGTGATTCGCTGTAGTATTAATATCAAAATCCGACTTCGCGAAGTGACAGTGCTACTCGTTAGTAATCTCATACACCAAAATGTAGCATAGATGTAGCACAGATATTGCGAGAACAGTTGACCCCTACGAACCCGGACCTGTGCAGACCATCTTTGAGAGAGGAGTTGTCTCTACACTCGATACACCGTTCACCGTAGGGGAGGTAGGTCGAGCGGTTTGGTAAGGCTGGTGAAGTGACGGTCTTGTGTCGACCACTCAGAACAGCCTTTGCAGAGGTGCCGGATTTGTTCATCGAAGTGACAACGGGTACTCGTTGGTTATCCCATACACAAAGATCGCGCACAGATTCGCGAAAACGATCGAACCGGAGGTGTTGCAATGCCATTCACTGGTTGGAATATACCGAGGTTAGAGGCTCAAAGCGATTTTGCTGTAGTACCTACCAACGAGGCCGGGGCTGACCCCGATACCCACTACAATTTCAGAGGTGTCACATGACCCCCCAAGAGAGACCAGAGCGATTGCTCACCATAAAGGAAGTAATGGCCAAGGTTCGCCTTTCGCGCTCAACCATCGATAGGCTGCGGAAGAAGGGTGAGTTTCCCGAGCCCATATACATTGGGAAGCGCTGTATGAGATGGATCGAATCCGATGTTGATGGCTTTATTGAAGGACGCAGGAGCAATGGTTGAAGATTGCCAGGTCAGCCGGTGGGTTCAAGCAGCTGGTGCGCGCTCATGTCAAACCTGATCGACCCTGGGGCGCGCCCGGTGTTGACAATCTACGCCGAAGGTGGGGCTCCCAACTTTGGACGCCCACCCGTCCCGGGCGGCCATTCCGGTTCGAGACCGCCCTCAGCGAACCGGTCACCATCCACGACGAGGGCTGGAGTTCCACGCCTGCAGGTCACGTCTGAAAGCCACTGGACCTGCGGGACGCTCCCCAAAAGAAACCCACGCCCAGGTGATGGGCACCCTGGAGGCGCCCGGCGAACGTGGAACAGTGTGCCTCGCCTGGTTGCCCTTCCGCTGTTGTCCGGCCCCTAACAGGTTGCGGAAGAACGGGTTTTGGCAGTCAGAAGTGTCCTGTCCGAGGGGTGGCGACGTCCTGAGTGGGCCAGAGAGCCGATTCGCGGTTCCGGGATACGGCCCAGAAGGTGATCAGCGGGGGGCTGGGAGGGCCCGCCAGACCCTTCCGGGCGCAGTGCACCCCAAGCAGATCACACAGCTTGAACGGCCCGAGCCCTCTCACACGACACCAGGTTCGCCATCCGCACTAGGTTGTAGGCCGTAGCCACAAAGTACCCAGCCAGCCCCGTCCGTTCAACTCCCCGGTACCGTGTCCGTCGGAATCCTCCCACCGTCTTCATCCACCCGAATATCTCCTCTACCCTCTTGCGTACCTTCTGGCTCGCCCTGTAGCTCGCGTGCCGTCTGGTTCGTCCGTCTATAGCCGAGTGTGTACGCCGCGCCACATGGGGCGTCACCCCACGGTTACGCATGGCCCTGACACACTCCCGGGTGTCGTACCCCTTATCAGCTCCCAGCGTCCTGGGACGGTAGCCCCGCTGTCTCGCATCGTCCAGCATCACCGGCACCGCATCCCGCTCCGCCGTCCCCGTAGCTCTGCTCACCAAGAAGTCCATCAGCAACCCGTTGCTTTCGGTGGCATGGAGAGGCACCCCATCGCTTGTGGAGCGGCAAAATCTCACGATGCGGATGAGCATGAGGCGATTCACCCGGAAGACCAACGCCTTCTCCCAAAAGTTTGAGAACCACGTCCACTCCGTCGCGCTGCATAGCGTCTGGCACAACTGGTGCGAGATACACCAGACGCTGAAGGCAACGCCAGCCATGGAGGCGGGACTGGCGGACTACCCGGGGTGGGAACTGTACATCGAAGCGAGACCCATTGGGTGATAACGACACAGCACAAGGGTTTGCTCGTCTGTAACATAGGTCCGTTAGCAGCGACCCCTCACCTGTGGACACTGTTTAACGAATAGATACGTAGAAGAATGATGAGAACAGAGGGTCCTCGCCACCGCGAGGGCTTTTTGTTTGCCTTGACTCCACCTCTTAGCTACATTCTTAACCATCATAGGCGCCGGGGCTGGTGTGACTTTGATGGGGTTCGTGGGTATGTTCGAGCCAATCAGCGTTACGGAAGCAATCGGCACGACGCTAACGTGCGTGGTTATCTGCACAGGTATCGGCCTCTGGAGTGGTTGGAACGTTGTACGTGATGAGTGGAAGTAGTCCCAAGGCAGTCACGTGACTGCCATCCGCATCTGCGTATCTCCCACGAGCCACCGGAGGTCTACAGGCGGCAGATTGGGCCTCTCATAGTTCGTCAGCATCTCCTGAACGCTCAAGGCCTGCATCAAGGGGTAGTCCTCACCCGCAATGCTACGCGACACCCTCGAAGCCTTCATGGGGCTCATACAGCGTTACCATCACGCACATGGGGGCGTCGGTTCCTTGGCGTTGCCAACTCGCCTGCACTCCCAAGAGAGACGGTCGGGGTCGGGCCTCCCGATCTGCGCTCGGTGTATCTTGACCTGTATCGGATTATCTCGGCGTCGGCGGTATAGTAGCGGGCATCCACCACCGCCGTCCCCGCCCTTCTTCTCAGGGCCAGTATATGGACTTTTGCATCAGAACCGGGACTTTTGCATCAAGTAGGGGGGTTTTGACGCAAAGCCCCTGACGTGTTGACATTCCTGGCGTCCAAGGCGGCGAACAGCGACGTGGTGCCGTGGCGCAGGTAATCATGGGTGCGCCGTTCCACCTGTCCCGGCCGCATGGGCAATAGCGGACGGGTGCGATCCAAGGCTTGGATCTGGGACTTCTCGTCCACGCACAGGACCAACGCCCGATCCGGTGGATTCAGGTATAGCCCCAAAACGTCCCTGCCCTTCTCGATGAAGAAGGGGTCCGACGACAGCTTGAAGGTCTCCGTACGGTGGGGCTGCAATCCGAAGGCCCACCAGATGCGGCGGACCGTTAGCTCATTACCGACGCCTACCAAATTGCGCGCCAAATAAGTATCGGGGGCGTCAACCCTTTTCTCATTTTGGACGATCTTGATACTCACCCAGTCACGTAGTCGGCCCAAAGCTGCATCACTTCGCGACGCCTTTCGAGCAAGTCAGATCGCGCGTAGGCGGCTTCAACCTCGTTCTTCACTTGGTGGGCTAGACATGCTTCCGCCACCTCCCGCGCTACACCCCTCTCACCGCACCAGTCGCGGAAGCTGGAACGGAAACCGTGGGGAACACAGTCAAGATTGAGCTGGCGTAGCATCCCGCTGAGCACACTATCGGGCAGCATCCGGCCCGTGGCCGTCGGGAACACCAGGCCGTTGCCGTTGTCGAGCTGGCGGGCCCGTTCCAGGACCTTGAGCGCCTGCCGTGACAGTGGAACACGGTGTACCTTCCCGCCCTTCATACGGCCCGCCGGTATGGTCCACGTCTTGGCCTCAAGGTCGATTTCTTCCCACCTAGCGCCCCGAGCTTCACCCGAGCGGGTAGCGGTGAGAATCAGTAGGTCCATGGACCATTGGGCAGCGGGCCAGCCCGCGACACTGTCTATAGCCTCTAGGGCCCCGGCGACGTCACTGTGGGATAGGGCCGGGTGATGTTGGGTTTTGTATCCGCCTCTGGGCAGGGCACCGGTGATAGCGTCACCGGCGGGATTGTCCGGCCTGTAACCCTGCCCTATGGCCCAGCCCATCACGGCCCCTATGCGCTGGCGTATCTTCTGTGCCAAGTGGCGCTTGTCGTTCCAGATCGGCACCAACACCCGCAGCACGTCGGCGCTGGTAATCCGGTCAAGAGGCATACCCCCTATGACGGGTATCGCGTAGTCTCTCAGGCTGGCCCGCCATTGTTCCGCCGTTCCCGCGCCGGTTTTCCAGCTTGGCGCGTGAAGCGCTATCACGGTTTCCAGGGTGTCGGCAAACGTCGGAACGCTGCTGCGGGCCGGGCCGTGAAGGGATTCACCGCGAGCAACCCTTGTGACGTTCTCCAAGGCCCTTTCCCGCGCGTCGGCCAGCCCTGTGATGGGATACTTACCCAGCCCGACGTTGACCGCCCTGCCGTTCACCCGCAGGCGCTGGGACCAGGACTTGAGTACGCGCCCGCGGCTGCCATCCTTCACCAAAAGGCTGAGGCCGTAGCCGCCGCGCCCGTCACCGTAGCGGCCCGACGCCTTAACGGTCTTCACAAAGGCTGCGCTCAGATGTGCTGGCCTGTCAATCCCACTGGCCTCTTGATGTTCGGTTAGCGTTCGCTCTTGCATTCCCGTTATCCCTTTGCTATCACTGTCTGAAGTGAGTCTAACCGATACAGGATGAGGACGCAAGAGACTAAGTGATACTATAAGCAAATACGAGCGTTGCCCTATCAGACTATACTTGAGACAACCTGATACTGCCAGAGACTAACAGTAGGCGATGGGGTCAGTCCCCAGTGTCTACATTGATATTAGAACGGGTGTGCGGGAATATCAATGAGAGGATGTCCACCAGCCGGTGCAGCAGGGGTTAGCCCAGTCGCCGTATACGGGGCGCTCCGATGCCCGCGGAGAGGCTGGCCGCCAGCAGGACGCTGCCGTTGACCAGCAGAGCGCCGGGAGCGCCCAAGCTGGCTGCCATTGCGCCAACCCCCAAGTGTCCAATGGGTGCGGAGCCGATGCTCAGCACCCACGAACCCATGGCCCGGCCACGCTGGTCGTTGGGCACACTGGCCTGCATCAGTGTCTTGTACAGCGTGTCCGACATGGACGCGCAGCCGTTGATGAAGGCGAGAACGGCGAGGAAGAAGAAGAGGTTGTCGTTGAGAGAGAACGCCATTTGTCCCAAGCCAAAGCCTATGGCCGCCCCGAACATCAGCAATCCCTTATGCCGGGTGTCCCCTAGGTTGGCCAAGAGAATCAGGCCCAGTACGCCTCCGCCCTGCCGGATTGCCGTCATGTAACCCAGCCCCACTGAGCCGACTCCCAGAATGTCGCGTGCGAACACCGGCAGCAGGGTCTGGTGTGTGAAGCCGAAGACCTCGGTGATAGACGTTAGCATCATCAGAATCATCAGGGTGCGGTTCTCCCGCAACAACCCGATATACCCCGTGAGGTTCCGCCATACGCTATCCCGTTGGCTGGGGGCCGACTGCCCCACGTCCCGCAGGACAAAAAGGGCTAGCCCTGACGCGATATGGACTGCGCCGATCAGGAGGTACTGCTCTCCCACCCCGGTGGCGTGGATGATGAAGCCAGCGAAGGGAGCGCCGACCACAGCGCCAGCCCGCTGCGCCATACCGCCCAACGACAGGCCGTTGAGAGCGTGCTGCGGCCCTACTATGTCGTAGGTGTAGGACTGGCGAATGGTCATGGTGAAGGAGAACGCAGCTCCCGCTGCGCAGGCCAGCAGGATGATGTGCCACACTTGGGCCACGTCGGTCAGCAGTACGAAGGCGGTCACCAACGCCACGATGCCAGCAGTCAAGCTGGCCACGCGCAGGCATGTGCGCCGGTCCACCCGGTCCGCGATAGCTCCTGACAGAATTCCTAGGAAGAAAAACGGGGCCATCCGGGCCGCCGCGGCGACACCCACCATGAAGGCGGAATCTGTCATCTCCAGCACCAGCCAACCCGATGCCACATGCTCCATACCCATGGCTAAGGATTGCAGGAGTGTTGCGCCCCAGAGTAGCCGAAAGTCGCGGTAGCGGAAGGAGTAAATCCAGCTGGACCGGACTGACGACGAAGACGTCAGGGCCATGGGTCAAAACTTCGGGCCCAAAACAAACGGGACATAGGAAGTAAAAGGGCCAAGGGCATAGTGGGGTGCATTATAACAGCGCGGCCCCACGCCCTAAGGGGTTAGTGGAGGTTGGCAGAAGCGAAAAGACGCAGGAACAACCGTCGTTGGCTACCCGTTGACCCGGTAAACCCAGATTTGGTGGTAGACGTCCGGCTCGCCCTTCGGTAGTCCACGGAAGGGTTCGGTGGCTTCAGCGAGGGACCATATGCCTAGGGTTTCCATATCGGTCTGCTGTTGTTCGAACTCGCTGCCGGGGGTGTACATGTCCTGCCTCAGGCTGAATACCACGAAACCGTCGGGCTTGGTAATACGCGCCAACTCTTCCAGCGAGCTGGCGGGCGCGTGCCCCAGCGTATACACTCCCATGCTGATGACGGCCCCGAAGCGGCCGTTGGGGTAGTCCAGCGTGTCGCCCAGCACCATCTGGTGCAACTCTCTGTACACGCCCTTGGTGCCAGCCTCGTCAAGCATCCCTTGGGAGAGATCCATGGCCACCAAGTCCTGATAGCCCATGGACGCCAGAATCTCGCCCGCTAGGCCAGTGCCAGCCCCGGCGTCGAGTACCGACGCGTCCTGTGGGGCGTGGCGCGCCAGTGCCTCTGCACCCTGCTGGGGCACTATCCAGCCGAAGTCCCTGTCTAGGTCGGAGTCGTAGTCCTTAGCCCACTGGTCGTAACGCTCCTCCAACTCTTGGTTGTTGGTGGAGGCGTAGACCCATTGGACCCGGTTGTGCTGTTCCATGATTATTCCTATGTGCGCCCTGCTTTACTTGAGTGCTACTTGCTGCAGATGTACAGGGCCCAGCCGATTTCTCTGGTGTCCACGGCCAAGGCGGTCTGCTTGTAGGCGTGGGCCAAGTATTGAGACCGCTCGGTGTGCTCGCCTTCCACACGCTGGGCGGCCACGTTGGAGAGGTGAAGGTAGCTGAGCTTCAGGTGGTGCGAGTAGTTGTGGGCCTCCAGCACTTGGAAGCCTGTCTCCTGCAGGGCGTCCTGATAACTGGTGAAGTTGAAGGGTGTGTCGAAAAGCAGCCGATCGTAGACATGGGTCTGCGCGTTCTGGCTGACGTCCGGACGCGGCTTTATCAGGTCGTCGAACACCATCGTGCCACCTGTGGCCAGCACCCGGTAGGCTTCCTGCAGCGTCTTGTGCTTGTCAGGTATGTGATAGAAGGAGGCTTGGCTCCACACATGGGTAAACGCACCCTCGTCGAAGGGCAGTTCCGTCGCCGACGCCTTCTCGAAGGACACATGCTCGGCAACGTCTGGAGCCAAAGTCTTCAGGCGCTCCTTGGCGCCCTCAACGCGCACACCGCTCAGGTCGATTCCTACGACCTCGCAGCCATAGTTCTCGTAAATCCAAGTGCCGGCATTCCCGTTGCCGCAGCCGATGTCCAACACCCTAGAGTTGGCGTTGATGCCACCCCTATTCCCCATGATCCGGTTGAGGTTCGCCCCAGCCTTGATGAAATCGGAGCCAGTACTATCGTCGAACACGCCCCAGTGCACGCTGCCGTTGGCGTCCCAGATCTCCCGATAGACAGCGTCCTCGGCGTCGTAGTAGGACTCGGTTTCGTGCTCAGTAAACTTGGTGGTACTCACGTGTCGCTCCTTCCAGGTACTCGACGAAGCGGTTCTGCTCGTCTACCAAAATCATCTTGGGCTCGATGGGAGCTTCGGTAACTTCGAAAGAGAGGATGATGACGCAGTCTCCCTTGTCCATCAGCTTGGCGGCGGCGCCTTGGATGGCGATAGTGCCCGAGCCAGCCTCGTCGGGAATGACGTAGGTCTCCAGACGGGCCCCATTATCGATGTCGGCTACCATTACCTTCTCGAAGGGCCACAGGTCGACCTTCCTCATCAGGTCTTCGTCGATCAGGATGCTGCCGACATAATCGGGGTTGGCTGCTGTGATATAAGCGCGGTGAATTTTGGACCTGAGTACTACCCTCATCTTGATTCCTCCCGGTTAATGCTCCCAAACGGCGCACAAAACTCGTACCCAAGGGGATTGGCCGCAGGAAGTGGTCAGTAGGTGGCGCCGGTAAGAGGCGTGGTCACATTACAGGTGTGGTGTGGGCGCTGTGAGCCTGAGAAGGAGACGCCTCAACGGCGGGATAGGTTCGGTTGTGGATGAGGGACGCTAAGTCTCAGTGGGTAGGAATTGTTTGACCCTGGCCCTCGAGCGCTTGTCCGGCAGGCGGTCCCCGCCCCGTATAGCTCTTTGGCAAATCACGAGGACAACTTAGCTTGATATCGCCCCATTGTCAACCTTGACAGCTTGCGCCCCGTGGCCCCAGTTATCTCTTGCACATACGATTTCGCCCCCTTGGGGGGCTTCAAACAGAGGCTTGGAGGACGTATCCTTGCTGCTAGTTCGAATATCGAGAGGAGGCCCCATGGAGGTCGAGAACAAGCTGAAACAGTTGGGTTACGAGCTGCCCTCAGCCCCTGCCCCGGTAGCCAACTATGTGCGCGCCGTGCAGACGGGCAACCTGGTCTACGTCGCAGGCCAAGTCCCCGTCCTTCCCGATGGCAGATACCTCCATGTTGGCAAGCTGGGTGGCGACGTAACCGTGGAAGAAGGCTACGCCTGTTCTCGCCAGTGCATCATCAACTCGTTGGCTGGCCTCAAGACCCTCATAGGCGATCTTGACCGTGTCACTCGCGTGGTCAAGCTGCTGTGCATGATCAACTGCGCCCCCGACTTCGGCCAGACGCCGCAAGTTGCAAACGGCGCCTCGGACCTGCTGGTGGAGCTGTACGGCGAGTCTGGGCGTCATGCCCGCTCTGCCGTCGGCATGGGTAGCCTTCCCGACCGGGTCCCCGTGGAAATCGAGATGATCGTGGAGATCAGGGACTAGCGGCTCACCCACCAGCCCCTGACGTAGTGGCTCCGATGACGACTAGCGCCACGCCGCTAACGCTAAGGGCGGTGCCGATGACGAGGCCTAGGTTCACCGCCTCCAGCCGTTGCAAGAATACGTGCGAGAGCAACAATATGAGCAGCGGGCTGGAGGAGTATATCGGGGCCACTACAGTGGCCGGAGCGCGACCCAGCGAGGCATAGAGCAGCAGAGCGCCCGCCCCTTGAAACAGGCCGGCTAGGACACAGACGACTATGTACTTGGAGGGTGACCGGCGAAATCCGGGGACTATCATCCGGCTGCTCATGGCACTGAGCATCACGAAGCCGAAGGACATGGCGACGGCGGCGGTGACGAAGGGGGATGCGTAGCTCGATACGATGTGCCGGCCCACTACAGCCACCCCGCCAAAGGCTAGGGCCGAGCCTATCGCCAGCAGAAAACCGAGACGGTTGGTGACCACGCCCGACAAGGACGCGGACGAGGCCATCCCAGCCCGGACAACGAGGGCTAACCCTCCGGCCATGAGGGGCGTCCCTAATATGACTAGTGTGGTGGGTCGCTCGCCTAGGAACACCATGGCGAGGCCAAAGGCTAACACCGGCGAGATGGAGAAGATCGGCGATGCCCTAGCCGCCCCCACCATGGAGATGGCGGTGTAGTTCAACAGCCGTCCCAATGGGTATGCCAGCGTGCCCTGCAATACCAGCCAACCTAGAGTGTTGGCTGACAGGCTGCCCATCTCCGACAGGTTGACGCTCAGCGCCAGCGTGAGTGCCAGCAAGGCGCTTACACCAACTGAGATGACGGTAACTACCACCGCAGGCACCCGCTGGGTACCAATTCGGATAAAGATGGTGCCGATACCAAAGATGATGGCCGACAGGGCGGCGAGAACTACGGCAGAGGCCAAGCTAACCTACATGTCCAGAATCAGTGTCGACCACCCGAAGTCCCGCGCCCCAAGCCCTTCTGCTGTGTAGGGGTTGTAGTACTCCCGAATGCCCGACTTCTCGATGCACTCCTGGCTGCGCTCCACGATATGGGCAGCCAGTTCGTGGTACCCGTGGCGTCGCAGCCCGTGCACCAGAAACCAGTTGGTGTTCATCCAGCTGGGGCCCCGCCAGATGAAGCCCCGGGGATTGCCCGGCATGAACTTGGGGTCGGATGCTGGTACGGAGGGAACGGGGTAGGGCAGCCAGAAGTGATCTGGTGAGGTGAGCCAGTCGCCCACCAGTCGCTCCACGTACCGCCGTGGGAGGTCCTCCATTATCAAAGGCATCAGGGAACTGATGGTCACCACCTTCACCGGCTCTTCGGCGACGCCCGACAGGTCAAAAAATGCGCCTGCCTCTTCATCCCAGCACTTGGTCAGCAGGGCGTCGCGTGTCCTGTCCGCCTGCTCGGCGAACTCCCGTCCCGCGCCATTCTCGCCCAGCAGGCGCGCTAAAGAGCGCAGGCCCATGACGTATATGGAGTTCACCAGCACGTCCTCGAAGTGGAACATGTCAGCCGCAAGGATACGGCGGTCGTCGCCCCGCATAGGCTCGTAGGCTTGGTAGACCTTGCTCAAGGCCGCGATGAATCCCCGGTTCGTCAGCTCCTCCAGTCCCAGCGCCTCGTCGTACTTGGGAGAGCAGTCTGTCCCTGCTTCCTCCGGTTGTATCACGGCTATAAGACCGTCGCCGTCGGGGTCGCGGTTCTGCGGTAGCCAGCGATAGAAGGCGGCGAGCACTGGCAGAGCAGCTTGCAAGAAGGCGTCATCTCCGGTGGCTTGGTACACCCGCTCCACGGCGTAGGCGATGATGGGAGGCTGCATCGTCGCGCTGGTGTAGGGCGAGGTCATCCCCACGATATTGTGTGCCAAAAAGTCGGGCTGCTTGTCCATCTCCCAGAAGATGATGTGGGGGATGAAGCCGTCGGGCTGGGCACCGCTCATCAGGGTGGTCAGTTCCTTGACGGCCTGCTGCTTGTCCAAATGCGTCAATGCGATGGCGTGGAAGCATGAGTCCCAGAACCACTGGAAGGGATACCCCACTAGGGAAGGCACCACAAAGCTGTACTCCTTGCCATTCCAGTCGGCTACGCCCTGTCGCAGGTTGCTCAGCAGAATCTTGCGCGCCGCCTCTTCGAGTTCCTGTCGCTCCATCGAGTCTATCTCTCCTCAAGACTGCTTTTCGTCGTTCCGGCGAGGGGCGGAATGCAGAATGCTTCCCGGTATTCTCGCGCAGGCTAGAATCCACACGCCCGGACCACCACTCTCCGCCACACACCCTGGATTTCGGCTTTCGCAGGTAACACGGAAGGTGGCCGGACCTTCAAGCCGCCCCTTGGTAAAGGTCTAGGTACTTCTGGGCAACTGCCGACCAGGTGAGGTGCTCCAAGGCGTACTCCCGCCCCTCCCGCCCCAACTTGGCACGGTAATCGTCGTCGTTGACCAGACGCACCAGTCCCTCCACTGCTGCGGACTGGTCGAAGCGTGGCGTGATCACGGCGCCTTGGGCCAGCACCTCGCGGTTGGCCCCCACGTCGTGGGTCAGCACTGGCAGGTCGTATAGCATCGCCTCGGCGTACACCAAGCCAAAGGCCTCGTAGTGGGAGAAGAGGACGAAGCAGTCCGACGCCGCGTACCATTGCGCCAAGCCTTGGTCGGAGACCTCTCCGGTGATGACCACCTCCGACTCCATGCCGGAGGTGGTGACGAAGCGGCGGATGGTGTCCTCGTCGCCCTCGTCCCGGCCGACAAGCACCAGCCGAACGGGTTTGTTGAACCGGTCACGGGCGTGGCGATACACCTCCAGCAACCACATCTGGCCTTTGTGACGTCCAAGTCTGCCGACGCACAGGACCGTCATCACACTGTCGGTGCTGGCAGGGGACGATACGCCCGTCTCCGATGCACCCCAGCCGATCACTTCCAGTTTTTTCTGAGGTATCCAATAGGTCCGGCGCACAGCCTCCCGCTCCAATAAGGTCAGTGGCACCACCCGGTCCATGCAACGGCAGATGAAGCCGTTCAAAGGCCGCAGCCATTGCTTACTCAGAGGCAGCGTGTGGAAGGACGGGGTGAAGATGAACTTGGCCCGCCCCCGGTAATGGAACCAGCTCCAGAAGTGCCCCCAGAACCACCCATCACCTACAAAATGAACGACATCGGGGTCGAATTCCTTCAAGTAGCGGTTCACTTGTGATGGAGAGAACCATACCAGTGGCACCGAAAAAAATGGAGGCGCCCGACGAGGGAAGCCGTCCAAGCGCCAGATGCGAATGCCGTCCTCGGTCACGTCGCGATCGGCCCAGTCGGGCTGTGGCACCCGCGGGAAGGCATACTTTGTGGTTAGGACACCGATTTCATCAACTGCTTGAGAGCGCAGGAGCTGCAGCGAGAGTTGTTCGATAGCCCGCTCAATGCCACCGAGGTAAGGGCGAAAGTAGGGGCTTAAGAACAGTACCCTCAAACTGTCGCCCCTTTCACAGTGCTTGCGGGCGACTTTCCGGCCTTCTTAGGCCGTCCGTCCGCTTGCGTGGCGTCCCATCCTACACCGCAGCTAGCGACGTGCCAACCGCAGCGATTAGAAAGGGTGACTGTCTGCTACAATGTGCCCCGTTACATGCGAGGGTACTCTCTCGGAGGTGCGTCATATGGCGGGAAAGATTGGGCTGGCAGGCGGAGAGGAATTCCGTGTTGGCTGCGAAGAGATGGACCGGGAAATCATGCGCGCCTCAGGACAGAGTCCCGCTCGGGTCCTCATCGTGCCCACCGCCCAACTTACAGGCCCAGCCAAGGCGGCCAACGACGGCACCACTCACTTCGGTGCACTGGGTGGCGACGCCTCGGCATTGATGGTGTTGAACCCAGACGATGCTCGGGACCCCAAGCTGGTGGAAAGGGTCGCAGGGGCGGGAGTGATATACTTCACCGGCGGTAGCCCCGACCACCTGCTCTCCACGCTGAAAGATTCGCCTCTCATGCAAGCTGTGCTGCACGCTAATGCCTCAGGTGCAGTGCTGGCGGGGTCCAGCGCAGGGGCCATGGTAATGGGCAGGGTCATGCGCCGGCCATCAAACGGTGGATGGGTCGAGGCTCTTGGAGTGGTACCCGGCGTGGGCGTTCTGCCCCACCACGAGCGGCGAGACCCCGAAGAGACGTGGCGCGACCTTAAGGATAGCGCCCCCAGCGGACTGACGATTCTTGGCATTGACGCCCGCGCCGGATGCTTGGGCAACCCCGGAAACTGGCGAGTCGTGGGGTCAGGCAACGTCACCGTCTATCGCGACGGCTGGAGTGTGTTCCAGCCAGGTGAGAGCCTGCCCCCCGACGTATAGTCTAGAGCCCGAATCCCTGCTGAACATGGAGGACAAGCATGACCAGTGTGGCCGTGCCCCAAGACAGTTGGGCCGAGGTCGGCGACCTTACCATGCGCTATCAGGACTGGGGTGGCGATGGCCCACCGGTCATGGCCCTCCACGGCTTGGCTTCATCGGCCCACTGGTATGATCTAGCCGTGCCCTACCTGCGCGACCGGTTTCGCGTCGTCGCCCCCGACCAGCGGGGCCACGGCAAGACCACCCAAGCCAGCAGTGGCTACGATTGGGGTACGCTCGCAGGCGACATAACGCGTCTCATGGACCACTTGGGTATAGCGAAGGCCACGGTCTTCGGCCATTCGTGGGGAGGCCATGTCGCCAGCAACCTCGCCGTCCGACATCCCGACCGCGTCCGGGGCGTGGTGCTCATCGACGGTGGTTTTCAGGACGGGCGAATGCGTGCGGGCGCAACATGGGAGAGCTTCCGCGACCGCGTGCGGCCACGGGATGTGTCGGGCAACAAAGAGCAGTTCCTCGACAGGCTTCGTGTGCAGCTTGCGGACTGCTGGAGCAACCAACTGGAGGGCATCGTCCTCTCCATGGTCTATGAAGACGATGAGGGCCAGATACAGGACATCCTGCGCCCGGAGAACCACGCCCAAGTCACACGTCAAATGTGGGACGAGCCAGCCTCGAAGGTGCTGCCACAGATCCGGCGGCCGACGCTGATTGTGCCCGCCGAGCCTCGGCCCGAACGGGCCAACACCGAGTTCGCAATCATGCGACGCGAGCAGGTGGAGATGGCTTCTAGGGTCATCCCGAGCGCTCAGGTGCGTTGGATTCCCGACACTAGCCACGACATCGGCTATCACCAGCCGCGGGAGTTGGCCAGCGTAATTACGGAATTCATCGACTCGCTGGAGGTCTAGGGCCTCTCATCCTCCACCTGGATCAGGAACAGGGAGCGTTCTTGCTTTCGTCGTAGCTCACCAAAGCTTGGCTGTCGAAGCTGTTAGTCCGTTGCTTTGTCTTGGAAGCGGTCCAAGCGGAAGAGGGACAGGTCATGGCGGCTCTTGCCGTCCTGGGCCAGATCGGCTAGGACCTCGCCCATCACACTGCAGAACTTGAAGCCGTGTCCCGAAAAGCCGGTGGCCAGCACCACCTGCGGGGCTTCGGGGTGCAGGTCGATGACGAAATGCTCGTCGGAAGTATTGGTGAAGATGCAAGTCTTCAGGGCCATGGTCGGGCCGTTGGCCAGCGGGAAGTAGCGACGTACCAGCACTCGCAGAGTCTCCTCGTCCAAGGCATTAGGCTCCCGGTCCATAGTGTCGGGATGCACCGTCTCCTCAAGGTGGTGATAGCGCCCAACCTTGAGGCCTGGCACTCCGTATATTGGGAATCCGTAGTAGCGGCCTTCTTCCGCCATCAGGTTGAATACTGGAAACGATGCGGGTTGAAACAGGTCAGCGTTGGCGGGGTGGAACCAGCCCATCACCTGTCGCTCCGGCGACACAACTTGAGCTAGGGACGGTACCAAGCTACTGGCCCATGCTCCCGCGCTGACTACCAGCCGCTCAGCCGTGTAGGTATCGCGGTCGGTCTTGACCCTCACCCCTGCGCCATCCGGCTCCCAAGCGACCACTTTCTCGCGCCCGTGCACCTCAGCTCCCGCGTTCATAGCTGCTTCGACATGCGTCACGATGCAGCGCTCCGGTAGGACGAACCCTCCGTCAGGCTGTTGCACCGCGTGCAGGTCTTCCGGCAGTTGGTAGCCGGGAAAACGGCGGTTGACCTCGCGCCCGGATAATGCCTCGTAGGGCAGGCCGTGGAGCTCGCACGACTCCAGTGACCCTTGGAATACCATACTGCCCTCCGGGCCGATGTCGAGGGACCCGGTTTTGATGAGCAGTTGCTCGTGGGCTGTCTCCTCCAGTTCATGCCAGAGTTCGTAGGCCCTTCGTAGTAGCGGAACATAGGACGGGTCTTCACAGTACGCCAGCCGGATGATGCGGGTGACGCCGTGGGAGGAGCCCATGGTATTGGGGATGTCGTGACTATCGATTCCCAAGACCCTTTGACCTCGCCGAGAGAGGTGGTAGACGGCTGCGCTGCCCATGCCTCCGACTCCGAGTACTATGGTGTCGTAGCTAGTCATCACTGCCCCTCCGGGGTACGTTGCCAAGGATCGTGCCGTCACTAGAGTAGTCTTGGTCAAGCCCAGCCGTCTATCCTGCTGGGCGTCCGGCAATGTGCCAACAGGCCTAGAAGCGGGGTAACGGCGAGCCATATAGGAGTCTGGAGTGCGGATTATGCGAGCGTGGTGGCGTCTTGCGGGCATCGGGTGTTCCTGTGTCTGCTGAGAGGGTTAACACGTAACATAAGACTGGGATTCAGGGCAGCAAGTCTATAGCGCAAATGCACGTTCTGTGATGTAATGGGCGCCATAGCTATAGTGAGCGTCATGCGACAGGGGTGAAGGCGCGTTCAGCTTGCCGGGTTGACGGTCTGAGGTTCTGGCTTCATGCGGAGGCAAGCGTATAATGGGTTGTTGCGCGTGAGGTCTCTCAGGAAGTAGGGCCCACCGGTATCGGTTTCACAACCGTCGAGGAACGGTCGTTGTCCTTAGGGAGGCCTAAAGCCCCGGCGGTCCGACAGCTAGGCAGTATAGTCGCAATACTTCAAGGAGAGGGGCTTAATGGCCGTTAATACAGAGCGACAAGGTGATACCTTAATCGCCAAGACGGATGGGCGGGTGGATGGCGCCAACGCCAGGGAATTCCAGGCCGCTCTTGAGGCAGCCATAGACCCCAATGAGCGTGCGGTCATCTTGGACATGGGGGAATTGTCTTACATCAGTAGTGCTGGCCTCCGGGTAATTCTGTTGACGGCTAAGAACCTGCGCAGCCAGAACGCCAAGTTCGCGGTCTGCTCGCTGTCCGGCCCGATACGAGAGGTCTTCGAGATCAGTGGTTTCGACAAAATCATCTCCATACATGCCAGCCAGGCTGAGGCATTGGCCTCGTTTGACGACTAGCCTGTTCGAGGATACGGGACGACTAACTCATGATTTCCAGCCGTTCCGGTCCAGCCGTTCCGGTCCAGCCGGAACCCTTACGTAACTGGGGGACGGCAAAGCCAAGGTAGGAGTGGTATGGGATGACGGATGGTCAAGAGAGCTACAAAATACTGGTTGTCGATGACGAACCAGACTTGGAACCGCTTATGCTTCAGCGGATGCGACGTAGTATCCGGGCGGGGCGCTACA
Source organism: Dehalococcoidia bacterium (assembly GCA_965263155.1). Classification (GTDB taxonomy): domain Bacteria; phylum Chloroflexota; class Dehalococcoidia; order Lucifugimonadales; family JAAXIE01; genus JAAXIE01. Next base: position 2,035,674 of record OZ253586.1, on the reverse strand, counting down.
ACTTCGTATTCGCCCACAACGGCGTCGAAGCTTTGGAGGTGCTCAAGCAGGAAGAGGACGTCGACATGGTCCTCTCGGATATCAACATGCCTCAAATGGATGGGCTGACGCTGCTGGAACAGATACCCAAAGTAGACCCAAATGTCCGATCGGTCATAATCTCGGCGTATGGAGACATGAAGAACATACGCACTGCTATGAATCGGGGCGCTTTTGACTTTGTTACCAAGCCCCTCGACTTCGAGGACCTGCAGGTCACTATTGAACGGACTTTGCGCAACATGTCCGAGTGGCGTGAGGCCCTGACGACCCGCGACAAGTTGGTGGCGCTGCAAAATGAGCTGGACGTAGCCCGAACCATGCAGCAATCCATCCTTCCGACGCGGTTCCCCGACGATCCTAGCTACAAAGTGCACGGGAAGATGCAGGCGGCCCGGAACGTGGGCGGTGACTTCTTTGATGTAGTGCACTTGAGCGATGGCCAGATCGGTCTTTCCGTAGCGGACGTGTCGGACAAAGGTGTTCCGGCCGCCCTATTCATGATGTCCAGCCGCACCCTGCTGAAGGGATCAGCCATTGGTCACGACAGGCCCGGCGCGGTGCTGAAGGAGGTCAACGACCTCCTTCAGGATGACAACGATGGTGGCATGTTCGTCACCATCCTCTACGCGGTGTTCGACCCTCATACGAGGGAGTTCACTTACGCCAACGGGGGCCACAACAGCCCTGTGGTCATCCACAAGGACGGCAGTTGCACGTTGCTTCCGTTGACCGGGGGAATTGCGTTGGGGCTGTTCCCTGACCTTGAATATGAAGAAAACACCGTCACCCTATCCCAAGGCGACACCGTTCTTCTGTACACCGACGGCGTCACTGAGGCCATGAATAGCGAATATGAAGAGTTCGGCTTGGAGCCGTTGTACAAGTTCTTTGGTGTAAATCCTCCCACCGATCCAGAGGAGGCCACCATGGCAGTGTTCGAGGCGATAAACGACTTCGCCGGAGACACCGCCCAGTCCGACGACATCACATGTCTAACCCTGTGTTGCAAGTGAGATAAGCCTTTGAGTGCTACGCTGGATCTCAGGGTCGAGACTAAAATCGAAGAGATGGAGCGCCTCGCCGCTGTAGTGGAGGACTTTGGGGAAGGGGAAGACTGGCCCCCTGCCCTTACCTTCCAGGTAAACTTGGCGCTGGAAGAGCTGTGGCTAAACGTGTTGAACTATGGCCACGAGCGAGGCTTGCATGAAGTTTGCATCAGACTGGTGTCGGAGACGGATGCTCTGACCATCGAGATTACCGACGACGGCAAGCCCTTCGATCCATTGATTGACGCCCCGCTCCCGGACACGACTGGCGGCTTGGGCGACAGGGACATCGGGGGGCTTGGCATTCACCTAGTGCGGACGATGATGGATGAACTGGAGTACAGACGGGAGGAGGGGAAGAACCACCTGACATTGGTCAAGCGTAGGGTCGAGTGAGAGGACTTCCTAGGGTACCCACGGACATAATATTCGTGTTCGGCATCATAGGCGGAGTCGCACTGACTTTCGCTGTGAGCCTGATCACTTGGTTTGTTCTGGGACGCACGGACGTATCCGGCCCCGGTTCACTCATTGACCCCTCCCTGATAGAGACGCCTTCCCCCACCGTAACCAGCGTCATCCCGCCCAACGAGATGGGAATTACCGCTGATCAAGTGCTCTTTGGCCAGTCTGCCGCCTTCAGCGGTCGTGCTGAAGAGCTGGGTATCGGTATGAGAATGGGCATTCTGGCTGCCTTCAAGGAGGCCAACGAGGCTGCCGGAGTGCACGGCAGAAGGCTGAAGTTAGTTTCGCGGGACGATGTCTATGAGCCGGAAGAGGCTATCGCCAACACCACCAGCCTGATTGAAGAAGAGGGCGTGTTCGCGCTTATTGGCGCAGTGGGCACGCCCACGTCTCGCTCGGCGGTGCCGGTGGCCGAATCTAGGGGCGTTCCCTACATTGCCCCCTTCACCGGCGCGGGTCTGCTGCGGGATGATGATTTGCATTCCGTTATCAACCTGCGCTCCTCCTACAACCAGGAAACCAAGGAGATGGTCACCCGGCTGACTGAAGACCTTGGGATACAGCGCATCGGCATCATGTACCAGGACGACTCCTATGGACGCGCCGGTTACAATGGTGTCCTGACCGCCTTGGACGACATTGGCATGGAACCCGCCTCCGTGGGCGTGTATACGCGAAATACCCTAGCGGTCAAGACAGGCTTGCTGGACCTAAACCGAGGAGTGCCCCAAGCGGTGATCGTAGTGGGCGCGTACCAACAGGTGGCGGAATTGATCAAATGGGCTAGGCACTTGGGCGTGAACTCCGTGTTCATGACCATCTCTTTCGTCGGCAGCAATGCGCTCGCCAACGAGTTGGGCGCTGAGGGCAGAGGGGTGTTCGTCACACAGGTCGTGCCGTTCCCAGTGCCAACCGAAGACTCACCGCCGATAGTCCATTCTTACGTGGACGCTCTGCAAGATTACGATCCAGAAGCCGTTCCCGGCTTCGTATCTTTAGAAGGCTATCTGGCTGGCCGCTTGGCCATTGCGGGGCTGGAGAGATGCGGGAGGGACTTGGACCGCTCCTGTTTCCTCTCGGGCCTTCGAGCCACCAGCGACGACCTTGATGGGTTTGACCTCACCTATGAGGACGAAAATGACAATCAGGGGTCCGACGCAGTATTTCTGACGGTGATAGGGCGCGACGGGGAGTACCGCGCCATTGACACCTTGCGAGACATAGTGCGATGAAGGAGCGCCTGAAGCAGCTGTGGGATAGCCACACACGCGTCTCCACACAGCTCCACTTGGCCATTTGGGGTGCCATATCCCTCACAGTATGTGCCAGCGTTGTGGGGTGGCTCTCCTTCAACCGAGTGGGGGACGCTCAGAGCCGCGTGAACGAAAACAGCATACCTGAGATGGCAGCTTCCTTTGGCGTTGCCCAATATGGCGGAGTCTTGGTGGCGGCGGCCCCGCGTCTCACGGTGGCATCTACACCCGAAGAGTTCGATGAGGTCGTCCGGAACATTCGTGAGTCCCATGTGGCTTTCGAGGACCAGCTGACTCTGTTGCAGCAGGCCGGAGCCGAGGAAGAGAGCTTCAGCAAAATTCGAGCACACGCCGATACGTTGAGCGACAATATTGAGAAGATCGAGTTGGCCACTTCGGAGACCTTCCGGCTTGATGAAGGGGCCGAGGCCCTTAAGAAGGAACTAGCGGTGGTGCGCACCGGCTCGGCAGATGGGGAAGACGGGCTGGATAAAATCTTGGTCCAAGCCACCGACGACCAGCTGTTCTATCTGATGAAGGGTTACCGTGAACTCGGCGAACCACCTGCGAAGACCTCCGTGCACCTTTCCGAGAGTGAGATCGGCTACTACCGCAATTTGGCCCAGTTGCAGGTGGATGCCAACATCGCGATGGAGCTCTTGGCCAATGCCTTCACGCTCTCCGAGGCATCGCTGATAGAACCCCTGCGAGAGCGGTTCGAGGCCGCTAAGGGCCGGATAGACCGCAACCTGTTGGGTTTAGAAGGGTCTCCTCTGCAAGACGAGGTGTCCCCCATATTCGATCGTCTGTTCGAACTGGGGATCGGCGAGAATAACGGTTTTGACTTGCTGGCAGGTAGACTGGCATTGGCGGAGACCCAGCGAGAGCTGCTAGCCAGCAACCGTGAAATCGCGATTGCCATGTTGGGTGACGTCACGGATCAAGTCAGCGTGGCCCGTTTGAGCGCCCAAGGCGCAACCGAGGCTTCCAGCCAAGCTATACTTACAGGTCGGACCCTCCTGCTGGTCATCGCCGGTATAAGTGTCGTCGGTGGCGGGCTCATCGCTTGGCTATTCGTCGGTCGCATGCTGGTGAGCCGTCTCAAGTTCCTCTCCGAGCGAATGCGGCATATGGCAGAGGGCGATCTGGAAGGCACGGTGGAGGTGGAGGGCAGGGACGAAGTAGCCGAGATGGCCGCTGCGTTGGAGGTATTCCGCAGGCATGCCCTCGAAGTGCAGCGCCTTAACTTAGTGGAGCATCTGGCGGATGAGTTGCAGGGCAAGAACGAGGAGCTTGAGGTTGTCTTGGAGGACCTGCAGAGGGCCCAAGACCAGATTGTAATGCGCGAGAAGCTGGCTGCTCTGGGTCAGTTGACGGCAGGTGTGGCCCACGAGATAAGGAACCCGCTGAACTTCGTCAACAACTTCTCCGAGGTCTCCCAAGAGCTTATCACTGAGCTGGCGGAAGTCCTCGAAGACAGGAGCGTGGCGCTGAGCGACGAGCAAAGCGGGCTTGTGGATGACATATGTGGCGACCTGAGGGACAATCTGGGTCGGATACGCAATCATGGAGAGCGTGCCAACCGCATCGTCCAAGACATGCTCCAGATGGGGCGTGATTCAGGAGTGAGCCAGTTGTCGAACATCAACAACCTACTGGATGAACATGCGCGGTTGGCATACCATAGCGCTCGGGCCACCGATGCCGACTTCCAGTTGGACATGCTGCAAGAGCTTGACCCCGACATGGGAGACATCGAAGTGATCCCCCAAGAGATAGGGCGAGTGTTCCTCAACATGGTGAGCAACGCTTGCTACGCGACAGACGAGAAGAGGCGTAGGCTAGTTGCCTCCGGTAATGGCTCATACATGCCGACCCTGCTATTGACGACCAAGCGGTGTGAAGACCATGCCGAAATCGGCATCAGGGACAACGGCACTGGGATGCCGCCAGAGGTCATCGAGAAGATATTCCTCCCCTTCTACACGACCAAGCCTACGGACAAGGGGACCGGATTGGGCTTGGCGATGTCCGCCGATATTATCCGGAAACACGGCGGCTCCATTGACGTCCAATCGGAGCCGGGCGAGTTCACCCTGATGAGTATATCGTTGCCCTTGGCACCGCCGCCTGCCATAGACCAAGAGCAGGTGCACGAAAACACCCAAGACCAGCATAGCTCGGATAACGATGACGAACTTTGCTGAGGAAGAAGCCGAGACGGCACGAGTAGAGGCGTAAACGGACTGCGATGGACTTTAACGGTTATCAGTTAGACCCGGACGTCTATGATGAGATGTTCCATGCCGACGGCGCTCCTCGGGAGCAGTGCCTGCGTCTCCATGAGACCCTCTCTGAGTTGTCGGCCAACGAACTCACTAATATCCAGGAAAGAGTCACCCGCTCTTTCTCCAACGAGGGCATCTCTTTCACCGTCTACGGCGACGAGGAGGGTGAGGAGCGAATCATACCTGTGGACTGCCTGCCACGGGTAATCTCCGCATCCGAGTGGCGCTTCTTGGAAAGGGGCTTGACCCAGCGTCTCAAAGCGTTGAACTTCTTCCTTCAGGACGTATACAACGAAGCCCGTATTATCGAGGACGGAGTCATTCCCGTAGACGTGGTACGCGAGTGCCCTCAGTACCGCATGGAGATGCGAGGCTTCTCCGCCCCTCACGGCACATGGGTCTCCATCTGCGGTACCGACTTGGTACGCACCAACGATGGCTTCAAGGTGTTGGAGGACAATCTGCGCGTTCCTTCGGGAGTGTCCTACATGATTGCCAACCGAAAGTCGGTGAAGGCCAATTTGCGCCGCCTTTACCGGAGCTCCCAAGTACAGGAGGTGGAACACTACGGGCGCATGCTGCTAACTACCCTTCAGGAGATGGCGCCGGGTGGCCGTTCTGAACCGTGCATCGCCCTGCTGACACCCGGCGTCTACAACTCGGCCTTTTATGAGCACATGTTCCTAGCCCGCGAGCTCGGGGCAGAATTGGTGGAAGGTCGTGATCTGCTGGTCGACGAAGGGTTCGTCTACATGCGGACCACCACAGGTCTGCGTCGTGTGGACGTGGTGTACCGACGCGTGGATGACGACTTTCTCGACCCGCTGGTCTTTCGCCCCGACTCTCTTCTGGGCGTCCCGGGGCTGCTCCATGCCTACAAGCTGGGTAACGTAGCTCTGGTGAATGCACCAGGTACCGGAGTGGCCGACGACAAGAGCGTATACGCCTACGTGGGCGATATGGTCCGCTACTACCTGTCCGAGGAGCCCATCCTAGCCAGCGTGGAGACCTATCTCTGCCGACGTCCCCAAGATTTGGAATACACCTTGGATAACTTGGCTAACCTAGTGGTGAAGCGTGTAGGAGGCTCCGGCGGCTATGGCATGCTGATCGGTCCCCACGCCACGAAGCAGGAGCGCGAAGACTACGCCCTCGAGCTGCGGGCCGACCCCTCTGATTTCATCTCTCAGCCGGTGCTGGCCCTCTCCCGCTCCCCGTGCCTGATCGACGGCAACTTCGAGCCGCGACATGTGGACCTGCGTCCCTTTGTGCTGCACGGACGCGAGACGCGCATGGTGCCCGGAGCATTCTGTCGCGTGGCCCTTCGTCGAGGCAGCTTGGTGGTCAACTCCAGCCAAGGCGGGGGCGGCAAAGACCTTTGGGTGCTGGAGGACTAACGTAAATGCTCTCTCGTAGTGCGCAAGGGCTTTATTGGATGGGCCGTTATCTGGAGCGGGCCGAGTTCCTATGCCGCCTATTGCGGTTGCAGAGCGAGGCTTTGGTGGACCGGCCCATACGCGACATCCATTTTGGTTGGATGCGCATCTACGGCGGCCTGAACCGCACGCCACCTGGGGGCAGTCTGGAGCAGTCCGTCAGCGACGACTTCACCTTGGCTGACTCGTACACCTTGGCCGACGACCTGACCTTCGAACGCTCCAATCCGGATTCAGTCTGGAGCTGCTTCTACATGGGTCGGGAGAGCGCGCGGCAGATGCGTCACTGCATCAGTGGCGAGCTGTGGACCACTCTCAACCTCAGCTATCTGCGAATCCAGAAGCTCACAATCCAGGACATCTGGCTGACATCACCTGAGGGTTTCTATGCCGACACTGCCGCCGAAATGGACCGGTTCGCCGGTGTCGCAGCCGCTACCATGTACCGCGATGAGGGCTGGCGATTCATGCAGCTTGGCCGTTTCATCGAGTGGAGCCAGATGTCCACCGCCCTCTTCTTAGCGCAGTTGGACTCCATAGCCCTCTCCGAAGAGCATTTCGAGTCTGACTGGACCAGCCTGCTTCGGGTCTACCATGCGGTGGAAGCGTACAATCACAGCTTCAGCGTGGAAGTAGTCCCAGACCAGGTGTTTGACCTGCTGGCCACCGACCCTCTGTTGCCTAATTCCCTCTGCCGCTCACTGGATAGGACGGTATCCAATCTCGAGTCGATTGCTAGTGGTCCTAACCCAAGGGTCAGCGGGGCGGCGCGCCGGTTGGCTGGACGAATGGCCGCGCGCCTCCACTACGATTGGCCCGACACCGAAGACCGGCGCGAATTGCTGCAGCGAGTACGGAACGATGGCCGAGAGTTACATCGTCTGGTAATTCAAGCCTACTTCGACTACCCCATCGAAGACGCGTCACCACGGTAGTCCTATGGTCTCCACGGCACTCTATGTTGTCGAGCACATCTCCCGTTATCGTTATTCTCTCCCGGTGCGAAGTTGCTCACTATCCCTTTGCCTCAAACCACGCCACGACGAGCTCCAGCAGGTCATTGACTTCAATCTGAGCACCGTCCCCGCGGCGTCGCCTACATTGGAGTCGGACGTTTTTGGCAACACCAAGCACGTCCTCAACATCCAGACACAGTTCGACATGCTGGAGGTCACCTCGCGGTCCACGGTAGCACGGAGCTACGCAGATCCTCTGCCTGACTCAGTGGGTATCGAGGCATGGGATGAAATTCGCTCGTGGCAAGGCTCCTTCAAACACTGGGAATTCCTGAAACCTAGCGCCTTTGCTCGTCCCTCGGACGCGCTCGCGAGTTTTGTCGATGAGGCGGGCATCAAGGCGAAAGATGGGCCGTTACAGACGTTGCGACGTCTCTCCGAGGCCCTCCACGACAACTTCCAGTACGTTCCCGGTACAACGTCGGCAATCTCTCCCATTGAGCACATTCTGGAGTGGAGACAGGGCGTGTGCCAGGACTATGCCCATGTGATGATCACCGTGGCCCGTGGCTGGGGCATACCTGCGCGCTACGTCTCCGGCTACCTGTACGTGAAGTGGCAAGACTATGACGCGGCACCGGAAGCCGCATCCCATGCTTGGGTTGAGTGCCTGCTGCCTAGCTTGGGCTGGGTAGGCTTCGACCCTACCAACCGTTGCCTAGCCGACGAGAGGCACATCCGCGTCGGAATCGGCCGCGACTACCAAGACGTTGCACCCATCCGAGGCATCTTCATAGGTGGGGGCGATTCAGAACTCGCGGTCGAAGTACGAGTGCGCAAGGCTACAGCCTCGGAACCGTGACGATTGGCCCGCATTCGTGCAGCGTCTCAAACCCCTTGCCTCCAAGTCCGATAACTGAGACGAGATGCCGCTGGTGTCGGGCGAACCATGAATAATCGCTACCTTCTGAATGAATATGCTGTTGCGACCGGCATGCGCAGGTCAGGACAGACTTCGATACTGGCTGGTTGCTTCTTTCGGTACAGACTCGCACATGTTCGCCAATCAGGTCATAGTACAATGTATCGTTGACTGCTCTCGTTGTGATACCGTCATGGCCAACACAGTTGGAACAAGGTCGGTCCGCAGGGTGAGAGTCAACTAGATGGCACATGGTTCTGCAGTGCGCGATGAGGGTGCACTTTTGTTCAAAACTCGTCGATGGACCCGGTTAAAGTCATCTCGATACCGTGCGGTTTGCTGATATAATGAAAGAGACGTTAGACGAAAGGGAGCTTGTTGATGCCAGAATTTGAAGTGCTTCCTCGGCATGAGGCCATGATGACCTCGTCCACCGGGAAGCGGTCACAGGTTATTCGGGAATATTCCACTTACATCGAGCGCTTGGGCCGCGACGAAGCCGGTAAGATCACGCCGTCCACGGGTGAGACCGTGGCCACCATCCGCCGGCGTTTGGGCGCCGCCGTACGTACGTCGGGCAAGAGCATTCAGATAAAGCGCGTCGGCAACGACATCTATTTCTGGGAAGACCCCCCCAAGAGGCGCGGCGGACGCCCACGCAAGAACCCCGAAGCCTAGAATCTTCCTTCCTGTCTTTTCCTTCCCACCTTCTCTACAGGCGCACTAGAGCAGAACGGTGGAACGCGCCGCGCAGGATGTGCGCCCGCTAATTTGCCTGTGTTGTTGACCCGTATGCGTAGCGCGCATATACTGCCGACGTGCAGCCAGTTTGAGGTTGCATTGGGCACACTTGGGATCACACAAGCAGAATGAGGGGGTAGTGATGGCAGAGAGCAATCATAAGCCGTTCATATTCGTGGGTACCGAGTCCTCCGGACTTCTTCGCAGCGCGCCGGGGGAGGCAACTTACCAAGAACTTACCAACGGTCTGCCGGAGGAACCCCAGGTGCGGGCCATGGCAGCCCATCCCAGCAACGCCAGCCGGATATACGCTGGCACGCAGGATGGCGTATATCGCAGCGACGACCATGGCGAGCGTTGGGACCGGATGGACTTCCCCCAGCAGCGGGTGGTCTGGTCCTTGCTGTTCGACCCTACCAACCCCAGCGTGATGTACGCCGGCACCATCCACAACGAGGTGTACCGCAGCGACAACGGGGGTGACACTTGGCAGCACGTCTCGACTATCAACAGTCCTGACGTGTGTGACATCGGCTTCGCTCCGCGTATCTTGGGGCTCTCCACCACCGCGGACAACCCTTCCGAGATTTACGCTGCGATGGAGATAGGCGGGGCTGCTCATAGCCTCGATGCTGGGGCTTCATGGACTATCACCAACCGCGACTTGGCCCCGCAGGAAAACCTTCTCGACCTCCATGGTGTGGCTTCCTCTTCCGGACGGGTCTTCATCTCCAACCGCGAAGGCGTGTGGCGCAGCACCGACCGTGGCGATCACTGGGAGAACCTGACCCTGCAGCGCTTCTCCCCCATCTTCTATTCTCGTGGTGTCCGAGTGGACCCCAACCAGGCCCAGACGGTCTATGCATGCGTCGGCAGCGACTTCCGTGGCGACAAGGGCGGGATCCTGCGTAGCAACGACTTGGGAGACACTTGGGAGCGGTTCGATCACGGCCAGTCCGTCGACAGCACCACCTTCGGCCTCTCGGTCAATACCCAGGACTCTGGCCAAGTCTACTTCTGCACGCGCCGCGGCCAAGTGTTCGGCACCGACGACGGTGGCGCAACATGGCACGACCATCCCCTGCCGGGCGACGTCATAGACTCCATCTCGGTGCTCGCTGCATCTGCTACCTAGGGTTGTCGGCTACGGGTAGCCACGTCCGGGGGCAGTCGGCATGGATGAGAGGTAGTCTCGATAGGTAGGCCAATATCGCCCCTGGAGGTGGCTTGTGCTTAAGACCCGTGTGAGCGATCTGTTGGGGGTGGAGCACCCCGTGCTGCTGGGTGGAATGTCCACCCATACCACCCCCGAAATGGTGGCAGGTGTATCGAACGCAGGCGGCTTGGGCATCCTTGGCTGCGCCGGGATGTCTCCCCAAGCAGTCGCTCGAAACGCCGAAGAGATACGCGCCCTAAGCGACCGTCCCTTCGGCATGAACCTGTTGTTGTTCATGGCCAACGACGAGGCTGTATCCGCGGTCCTAGCTGCCTCCCCGTCTGTCTTCTCCACTGCGTGGGGGTTCCCGCAGGCCGACCTGGCCGCCCTATTCAGCCGTGCTCACGAAGGTGGGGCCACAGTGTCTCACATGGCCGCTACCGTTGCTGAAGCGGAGCGGGCGGTGGAAGCAGGGGCCGACGTTATAGTGGCCCAAGGCACAGAAGGCGGAGGACACGTAGGTGTCATGGGCACCATGCCATTGGTGCGCATGGTGGTAAATGCCGTTGCCCCTGTGCCGGTGGTTGCTGCCGGAGGCGTGGCCGATGGTGCAGGTCTGGCTGCCGCTCTTGCCTTGGGGGCGGAAGGGGTACTGCTAGGCACCCGCTTCCTTGCCTCTCCCGAATCTCCCCTCTCAGCCGACAAGAAGCAGGCTATTCTCGATAGTGACGGCCACAACACCGCGCTGACGGAGATACCTGACCTCATCAGCGGGCGTGTGTGGCCTGGAGCCTATGCCCGTACCACGCGCAACCGGCTTATCGAAGACTGGATGGGGCGCGAAGGCGAACTCCGATACCGTCGCGCCGAAGTGGCCGCACTGGTGCAGGAAGCCCACCAAGCCGGAGACCCCGACAACTCGGTGATGTACACCGGACAGACCGCGGGCCTCATCAACGACATCCAACCGGTCAGCGCCATAGTGCGGAACATCGTGGCCGAGGCAGAGGCTATCCTGCGACAGCGCCTTCCCCGGATGCTGTCCTCCTAGTCGCATATTCGATGCCCTAGCCGGAGGATGAATGAAATTCGGCATACTGCTGACCCCAGGCTCTGATTCGCCCGGTCTGGTGTTGCAGGCGGAAGAGCAGGGCTATGACACGGCGTTCTTCGTCGACTCGCCCGCCCTCTTCGGCGACCCATGGGTGTCCATGGGAGCTACGGCCGCCAAGACGGAGCGTATCACCCTCGGCATCGGCGTTACCAATCCGCTGACCCGGTCTTCCCCTGTGACCGCCTCGTCTCTGGCTGGATTGAATGCGCTGGCCCCGGGGCGTGTCGCCTTGGGCATCGGCGTCGGCTTTACCGCCACCTTGGCCATGGGCATGCGCCGTGCCCGCCTCGCCGAGCTGGAGCGCCACATAACCGAGTTGCGCCAACTCCTGTCTGGCGACGAGTCCGAAGTGGACCTTCTAGGAGAACCCACAATCGTTCAATTTCTCCGTCAAGAGCAGCCATGGATCAACTTGCAGGACCGCATCCCTTTCTACGTTGCGGCTGCGAACCCCAACAGCTTGGAGATGGCGGGGCGCGTTGCCGATGCCGTAATACTGGGTGGTGTCACCCAGCCCGATGTCATTGACACATGCCGTGAGCTATTGGATGTAGGGGCCAAAAAGGTTGGCCGCCGCGCTGACGATATTGAAGTGACTATTACGCCTTCGGTGTTGGTGACCGACGGGGAGTTGAGCTTCGAAGAGCTGCAGACCGAGCTCGGCCCCAAGAGCATGGCCCCAGCCATGAACTTCAGCCGCATCGCCTCCATGTCTACGGCAACTCCGGAATCCCTCAAGCAGGAGTGGCATGACATACGTCACGCCTACCGTGGCGAGACAGGCGGGGCGACGGACCCGCGCCGGAAGCACCTGACCACCTACCGTAACTACGTGGTCAGCTTGGAAGACTGGCAACGCCCCTACGTCACCGAGAGCGTGCTGAATGGCACCAGCATTGCGGGCACCCCGGAGCAGTGTTTGGCCAAGATAGCCATGCTGGAGCGTCACGGGGTGGGGCACATTCTGATGTCACCACATCCCGCGCGAGTGGGCGAGACCATTGAGGCCTACGGGCGGAAAATATTTCCGCAGCTAAAGTAGCGAAATTCTATAGTCATATCGCTCCGGCCGCCAAGCTGAAATGCAGGAAACGAACATTGCTCGAACAAGGCATCCTGGAAGACATCATCCGGCGCATCGTAGAGGTGGCCGACCCTGAGAAGATAATCCTGTTCGGGTCGGCCGCACGGGGAGAAATGGGTCGTAACAGCGACGTCGACCTACTCATTATCAAGGGAGGCAAGGATGAGCTTGACCTAATGGCGCTGATCTACGGGAACTTACGCGGAGCAGGGGCAGCCGTCGATGCGATAGTGGTGTCCCCTGAAGATGTGGAGAGATACAAGGATAGCCATGCTCTCGTAATCAAACCGGCGCTGCGCGAAGGTCGGATAGTCTATGAGTCTTCCCGAACGCTTTCCTCCTGACGACCCGAGGGAATGGCTCAGGCGGGCGAGGAGCAACCTTGCGCTGGCCAGGAATCGCGTTCCTGATGTTGAACTGGAAGACTTATGCTTCGAGGCTCAGCAGGCAGTTGACTAGGCCATCAAAGGCGTACTAATCGGTCTTGGGATTGAATTCCCTTACGTCCATGACCTATCCCAATTGCTTTCATTGGTGGAAGGTGCTGGCCACGCCATCCCAGAAAGTGTGTGGGCGGCAGAAGCTCTGACGTTATACGCCGTCGTTACACGATATCCTGGAACAGTCAGACGGGTGACAGAACGGGATCATCAAACCGCGATTGCAGTTGCTAGTGCCGTAGTACAGTGGGCTGAAGAAGGCGTCTAGTACGAACAGACTCCTAGTGGACCCGCTTCTCGTAGCCCTGCCACTCGCGCTCGCGTAGCACGTACTTCTGTATCTTGCCAGTGGCCGTCTTGGGCAGGTCGCCGAATACTACCGACTTGGGGCATTTGAAGCGGGCCATGCGCTCGCGACAAAAGGCGATGACCTCATTCTCTTCCGCGCTCTCGCCCGGGGCAAGGGTTACAAAGGCTTTGACCGACTCGCCCCAATATGAGTCGGGAGTGGCTACTACTGCGACTTCCAACACTGCATGGTGCTCCATCAGCACCTTCTCCACCTGCTGACTGGAGATGTTCTCGCCCCCTGAGATAATCACGTCCTTGGCTCGGTCCATCACCTCGATGTAGCCGTCGGGGTGCCACACCGCCATGTCGCCGGAGTGAAACCAGCCGTGGCGAAAAGCCTCGGCCGTGGCATCGGGGTCCCTGTAGTATCCCGCCATGACGTTGCTGCCTCGCATCATCACCTCGCCCACGGTCTCGCCGTCGCGAGGCACCTCGTTGCATTCGTCGTCGGCGACGATGAGGTTGGTGTTGGCGATAATATAGGGGACCCCCTGCCGAGCCTTGGCCGCGGCCAGTTCGTCGATGGAGAGGTCCTGCCAGTGGGGTTGCGACGTGCATATCGTGTGAGGGCCGTAGGTCTCGGTGAGCCCGTATACGTGGTGAATAGTGGCCCCCATGCCCTCCATGGTGCGTATAACCGGAGGCGCCGGAGGAGCGCCAGCTGCGACGATGGACAGCCCGTCGAGACGCTCACCCTCGGCCGCTGGCGAAGAGTACATCGCGATCAGCACCGTGGGAGCCCCACCCATGTGGGTCACACCCAGTTCCCGTACCAGCCGGAAAATCTCCCCAGGGTCCACACGACGCAGGCATACGTGAGTGCCTCCCATGGCGGTGACGGCCCATGTGAAGCACCACCCGTTGCAGTGGAACATGGGCACAGTCCAGAGGTACACGCTCTCAGGCCGCAGGTCCATCTCCAAGGCCTCGCCCAAAGCGTTGAGGTAGGCGCCCCTTCCGGTATACTGCACGCCCTTGGGCAGACCGGTGGTGCCCGATGTGTAGTTGATGGTGATCGTTTCCGATTCCGAGTCGGGGACCACGCGATGGTCGCCTTCAGGAGCGGAACTTAGGAACTCTTCGTATTCCCTGCTTGGAATGTCATCCGCCCTAGGGATGGCATCAACGATCTGAACCAAAGTAGATACATCGGGTACCTCATCCCGGATCGCCCGTACTACCGGGGCGAACTCCGAGTCGAACACGAGGGCCTTGGCCCCGGAGTGGTTGAGGATATAAGCGACTTCTCCGGGAGAAAGACGGATGTTGATGGTCACCAAGACCGCCCCCATGCGCATGGGTCCGAAGTGCCCTTCCAGCATTGCGGGCACGTTGGGGGTCAGGTAGGCTACGCGGTCGCCCTTCTGAATGCCTGCTGCCTTCAGGGCTCCTGCCAGTTGGTTCACACGCTGGTGGAACTGCCGGTAGGTGTAGCGTTGCTCGTTGTAGCAGACGGCAACCTTATCGGGATACACAAGGGCGCTGCGTTCCAGGAAGTCGTGGGGATTGAGGGACTGGTCCAGTGGACTGCCTGACATGACTCGGCTCCCATCTCTCTCGGCTCTAGCGGACTACACCGAGTGTATTGACCTCCCAATGCTAGCGCAAGCCGCATCGAGGCTGCGGTTATGAGGCGGTTGGTCGTGCCGTATACTAGAGGTAGGCAGAAATGCCAAGATTAAATCTCGGTTAACATGGTGTCACACATGGATACGGAGAAGGCGCTGAAGATGGTGATCAGATGGAAGATTCCGATTGCGAAAGGGCTGGTGGCGTTGGTTGCCGCACTGACCGTTGCCTTGATGCTGGCGTGCGGCGGAGGCTCCACTTCCATGTCCGAATGCCCGCCTCCGGGTGAGAGTGACTCAGCCGGCGACGGAGGGTTGGAAACCGACTTCTGCTTCACCCTCTATCAGGGAGAAGAGGTGCTCGGGGGCAGCGCAGTGTACGTTTCGCACTTGCTGGACAAGCCGACCATAGTCAACTTCTGGGCTGGCTTATGCCCGCCCTGCCGCGAGGAGATGCCCCACTTCCAAGAGTTCTACGACGAGTTCGAGGAGCGAATCAGCTTCGTCGGCGTGGACGTGGGCCAGTTCACGGGCCTAGGGAACCCTGAGGATGCGCAAGAGCTATTGGGCGACCTTGGCGTGACTTATCCCGCAGGGTTCACCGAGGACTCGAATGCGGTCAAAGAGTATGTCACGGGCATGCCTACCACCGTTTTCATCACACCGGCAGGCGAGGTCTTCCGCAGTTGGACAGGCTACCTGAGCAAGGACAAGCTCACCGAGATCACCGAGGAGATGCTGGCCGCGGGCTGACCGACTAGTCCCCTAGGGCAAGCAGGTTATCGGCCAGACTCTGAATGCGCTGACGCTCCGGTATGCACTCCAGCCAGCGCTGGGGGGTGGCCGACGCCCCGTAACGCGCCCCCAGCACCGCCCCAGCCACTGCGCCGTTGGTGTCTGTGTCTCCCCCACCCTCGATGATGCCTCGCAACGCCGTCTCGAAGTCCAACTCGGTAACGGCTGCCCACAACCCGCACTGAAGGGCCAAGACGGTGTGCCCGATGTGCCGCTGTTCCTGACGCAGCCAGAAGGCATCGGAGGTCAGTGGGGTTCCGTCGGCGATACTGGCCAGCACCTGAGTGGATATGTTGTCGCGTTCGGCGACAGACAGCAAGTCGGGCGCCCCATCCGCCGAACCCGCCGCCATCAGATCAGGCAGGTCCGGCGCCACGCCCCGTAGCAGAAGTGCGATGACCGCGTTCACGAGGATGCACGACCACTGGCAGGTCACCGCGTAGTGGGTGACGACGCAGGTGGCGGCGCTGTCGCTGACCAGCAACTCCGGCTGCGGCAAGCGGGCCAGAGCAACGGGTGCGCACCGCATGACGCCCCCGTTGGGCGCGATTGGGTTGCGCTCGTAGAGGATGCGGGCCGCTTCCGGGGGAGCATGGCCCGCGCCTAGCTCGCGGATGGCTTGGCTGGTCAGGATGCCCATGCCCCGACCGTTTTCTCTGGCCCAGACCACAAGACGGTTGGAGAACTCGTTCACGTAGTCGCCCCCGTCCACCAACGCCTCGCCCAACTCCACAGCTTGGGCGAGGTCATCGTCCATGGGACGGTGCGCCTCCCGAGGGTCGATGTCGCGGACGCTGTTAGGGTAGGCCCGCTGGATGTGCTGGTATGAGTCGCCTTCCATCGGCAGCCCTAAGAGGTTGCCTACGGCCAATCCCAGCATCACACCACGGGCGCGGTCCGACAACCCGTGTTGGGAAGTCACTGCGCCCCCAACCAGCACTGCTACGTTGGGGGCGCGTCTCACGATGTTGGGGTCGGTGGTCATGGACCTTCGCCAGCCCTTCCGATGACCGTCGTGATGGCTACAGGTTGTCCCAGCCGTCCTCGGACATCACCTCGGCCCATCGGTGGTAGAAGGCGCGGTGGTTGCTCTCGCTGTTTCGATAGTCGCTGGCCCAAGCCATCAGTTCTTCGTTGAACCCGTCGTGGCCCAGACCCATCTGAATATTCAGAGGCAGCTTCCGTGACATGACTCCCCGGCACGTCTGCGTGCATTCCTGCCAGTTGTCCATGTCGTCTTGCTCAAACGTGCCAGCAGGGCTGAACCCCCGTATGGCCGTCAGACGCAGTGCCTCTTTCACCTCGGGCGGGGCATCCTTCTCCACGTACGCCCAAGACCATATCTCGATTTGCTCCGGACCCCTTGGGTGCCACACCCGCATCACTCGCGATGTGGAGCGGTTGATCGACATGTTCGGGAAGACCGTGCCCACGATGGGCTTGGTGATATCCATGCGTGGGCCCAAACGCCTTCGCGCCTCGGGGATGACATCCCTCTCGTACTGCGATAACACGTCCATTGGCGGGTCCGTCAGATCATCGGGGCCGATTGCTATGAGGCAGTGGCCATTTCCCGGAGAAATCAGGCTGCCGGAGAAATCAGGCCGAGCCGTGGCCGAATTGCTGAAACCCGTCCTCACTGCTGAAAGGTGGGACCAAGGGACGTGATATACGTCGCCGCCGAAGTTATCCGCAGCGAACTTCCAGTTGCAGGGTGCCACCCACTTGTGCACTCCACCCACTATCTCTATGCCGTTCTCGCGTCGCCCGAAGAAGTTGTCTAAGTACCAAGTCATCTCCCCCAGGTACTCAGTCAACGGAGGCGCAGTGGCGTCAAAGGTGGCGAATATCAGGCCGCAATAGCTGTCGAGCTGAGCCACGGGCATCAAGCCCCACTTGCTGGTGTCCAACTCATCGTAGTAGGCCTCTTTCAGGCTTGGCACGGCGATCAGTTTGCCGTTGCTGCCATAGGTCCACCCATGATAGGCGCAAACGAAGGCTGAAGCGTTTCCAGCATCGGCGCGGCAAACCCGGTTGCCCCGGTGGCGGCATACATTGAGGAAGGCATTGACCTTGCCTTCGGCGTCGCGCGTAACCAACACCGGGTCTTCCCCCATGTAAGTGGAAAAGAAGTCGCCTGGGTTCGGTATCTGTGTCTCATGACACAGAAAAAGCCAGCAGCGGGCGAATATCTGCTCCAACTCCTGCTGGTAAATCTCCGGTTCGAAAAAGATATTCCGGCTTACCATGCCCCGGCTGGATTCCACCAGTGACCTCACGTCCGTCGCCATGTTGCACCTCCATCAGGGGTTGAGCTATAAGGGTCAGACCAACTTTAACCCACCACCAACATTGGCAGCAACTTTTGCCCGCTAGACGCAACCGCTCCTTGCACGGAAGTGGTGTGACACCTGCTGATTGACAGCTTACAGGCCCGTGCGCAAGGATAGGGCTGGTTACTCAAAGGAGACATCATTGACCACGATGGAACAGCGGGTCAGCGTCCTGGAGGCAATCTACCCTCATCTTGCCACGAAAGAGGACGTCGCTGAGGTCAGGGTGGAGGTCGCCAAAGTTCGGGGCGACCTGACGGCGGAGATAGCCCGCTCGGAAAGCCGCATGGTCCGGTGGATGGCCGCTTGGACCATCGGCGGAATGATCGGTATAACCGGTCTCGTCATCACCGTGATAGAGTTCCTAGCCTAAGGGAAGATGCCCGGGCGCACATAGCCGCCCACTCGTCACGACAAGAGCCCACCCGCAAACGGTTCTTCACACCAACGGACGCACCCTCGTAGCAAACTCCTCCATGTGATGCAGCATCTCGTCGATGTTGCTGCTCAAGCGAGCAAAGTCCATCGTCAACGTCCTCACCCCCATCTCCTCGTAGCGATGCACGTCCCCCGCCACCTGCTCAGCGCTTCCAGTGAAGGGCAACCTGTCGCTGCTGGCGTTGGGCCCGTCTTCCAAGCGGTACTGGTGGGTCCGGTAGACTATCTCCACCTCCCCAGGGTCCCGGCCCACGCGTCGACAGCGCTCCGTCAAGCGAGCGATGGCCGCCTCCAACTGCTCCGGCCTGTGCAAAGGGAACTGGGGGTTGGAGCCGATGGGCGACCAGCCGTTTCCCAACTCGGCAGCCCGCCGCAATGCCCGCGGGCTCTCACCGCCAACCCAGATGGGTATGTGAGGCTTCTGCACGGGCTTCGGCTCGAAGGTGATGTTGCTGAAGCTGCAATACTTGCCGTCGAACGACGGGTCGTCGCTGGTCCACAGCTCCTTGAAGACCCGGATGTACTCGTCGGTAACATCGCCGCGCTCCTCAAAGGGCGGTAGGCCCAAAGCCTCGAACTCCTCCCGCATCCAGCCTGCCCCCACTCCTAGGATGATGCGACCTTGGGAGAGCATGTCCAGCGTGGCCAGCATCTTGGCTGCTAGCACCGGGTTGCGATGGGGCACGATCATCACACTGGTGCCCAGCCTTATTCGGATCGTCTGTCCGGCCATGAAAGCCAGCGTGGTCAGCTGGTCGATGGCCTCTCCGGTGACGCCTCCGGGGAATTCTCCGCCCTCGGTGTATGGATAAATGGACCCGATGTTCTTGGGCACCACCAGATGGTCAGGAGCCAACACCAAGTCGAACTCCAACTCTTCTGCCCGCCGCGCAATAGCCGATACCGCTTCGGACGCAGTCAAGGGTCCGCGTCCCGTTATGCTGAATCCGAATTTCATCGTCGCCCTCCTATTTGTCGGTCACGGCAAGACGCTTTAGTGCGCACTAGACCGCGTTCGTTTCCCCAGCCCCTCAAGAGCTACGCTTCTTGCCCGTTTTCTCCTCGAACAGCTTCCAGGTGAGATCATTGAAGGGGTAATACTTGCCCGGCGAGCAGCGCTCAATCTCCAGTTGCGCCTTGATTACCTCCTCCACCTCTTCACGCTGGTGGGCGATTTCGATAACTTCGTCCACAACGGACTGAGGGACCACCACTGCGCCGTCATCGTCTCCCACAATGGCGTCGCCGGGGCGCACCAGCACCCCACCACACTGAATGGCGTCGTTCACCTGCCAAGGCCAGAACTCTGCTGGCCCCTGCTTGGCCGTAGTGCTGGCAGAGTAGACGGGGAAGCCGTACTCCTTGAGCACGTTGCTGTCGCGTACAGCTCCGTCGGTGACCAAGCCGCCTACCTGACGCTGCATCAAGCGCATGAACTTGATGTCGCCGCCGATGGAGCTGTACTGCCAGCCCATGGCGTCGATGACTAGCACCTCGCCCGGCCCGCACAGTTCGATGGCCACGTACTCCGCCGATTGGTCGCCCTGTGGCTTGTCCCGCGCAAGGTCAGGCCGGTGGGGCACGAAGCGCAGGGTGACGGCTCGGCCCGCCATTTTCTGACCGGGTTGCAGAGGCCTCGCCCCGTGTACGTAACTCATGGGCCAGCCCTTCACCCACAGGCCGTCAATCAAGGTCTGGGTGGGTATCTCTAACAGCTTCTGGAGAGTGGAATCGGGAATTGCGGGTGTGGTGGTCATGGTCTATGCCTCACGCTCAAGTTGAGGTATAGACTAACCCTTGAAGCTGCTGTCGGCCAGCCCTAGCCAGCCCTAGGTTGTTGATTTTGGCAGCGCACTCACATATCATTGCCACAAGCTTTCACGTTGTGCGTTGGACGCTCATTCCTTGTCAGGAGGTGACTGTTGGTACAAGCAGCAACTTATACCATGGAGAAATTCGTACAGGACGTGCGGGACATCTTTGCATCGACGGGTGACCCCCGGGCCCAGGCCCAAGCAGTGGCCGAGCATATGCAGAGGCTCCTCAACGTCCCCGGCTGGCTGGAAGAAAAAATCAACCTGCCGCCGGAAGAAGGCTACGGTCGTGTCGACCTGCATCAGGATGAGGAGTACGGGCACCCCGGCCCCGGCTTCCTGCTGATGTGTTCGATACAGCACCCCGGTCAAGACAACTGGCCCCATGACCATGGCAGCTCTTGGGTGGTGTACGGCGTGTACGACGGCGCCATCGAGCAGGTGAAGTGGGGTTGGGTATACGACGAGGGCGAGTGGACCACTCCTCACCTCGAGCGCTACCAGAGCTATGTAGAGCGCCCCGGCGACGTGGCCTTCTTCCTTCCCGGCGAGATACACAACACACGAAACATCACTGACGGTCGTTCCGTGGTGGTGCGCCTTGAAGGGCAGGAGCTCTCCAACGTGCCGCGGCACCGCTACAACCCCGAGACCGGCGAGGCGAGCCTCTACTAGGGCATCCGCCAACTAACCCGTGGAACTGAAACGAGGGTGCCCGTGAATCGGGCGCCCTCGTTGTTCTCAGCTATACGTTAGGAAGCTCCGAATAACTCCGTCATTGCCGCCACACCACTCGGACCTAAACGAGATCCCCCACCCGTCATCCCCGCCGCGGCGGGGCTCCACGGCCCGGACTTCGTGCCAAGTCGGCAGTCTAAACCTGGTCCCTTTCATCTTTTTACGTGAACTTCGTAGGGCACAGCTAGTTCCGGCGGTCCTCCAGATGGCCGACTTGGCAGAAGGGCTGACTTACTAACGTGGTTGCTAGTAGGCTGGACCTCTGCATTCCGGATTTCGCCTGACAGACGGGCCTTATGCAGACGATTCCTAGTTGAAAGCCGTGCTATTCCCCGACCTTCCACGAGCGGACCAAGTCCTGCTGAATGTCGCTTTCGGGAGACGGCACATGCGCGTGGGGGTCGTTCGCCCTCAATCGCCGTATCAAGTCCAAGGCCTCGGCCCCCACTGCTATGTCGTGCCTCGCAAGGTAGCAGCCAACGACTGATCCCGTGCGCCCTATCCCCGCCAGACAGTGGACGTACACCGTCTTACCGCTATCAATAGCGGCGTCGACGTCGTCAAGTATCGACTTCATCTTCTCTCGCGTGGGTATGCCTAGGTCAGTAATGGGGTTGTGGAAATACGTGACGCTGATGCCCATGTCGCGGGCGAGTTCAGCTAGTGTCGACGGGTAGTCTATGGGACGCCCGTAGTTATCCAGCCGCTCCTCTTCCACTAGGTTGATCACATGGCGCACACCGGAATCAAGGAGAGCCTGCAGCTTGGCGTGAGATGTAGCGGGTTCGCGATCACCGGGGTAATACCCCGCCAACAGCTTGCCCGGCATCACCCAGTAGGAGCGGTCGAAGGGCACGTCAGGGTTGGTCATCGTCACTACGCTCCTTCGGTCCAGGAGCACACCATATTGATCTGTTCTTGCATCCCAGGAGACCTCTTGTAACTCTGCGGGTCGTTCTCCCTCAGCTCAGCCATGAGGTTCAACACATCATCACCGGCGGCCATGCCGTGACGGGCGAGATAGCAGCCTACGACCGTTCCAGTGCGGCCGATGCCTCCCACGCAGTGAACGTACACCGGTCGCCCGCGCTCGATGGCTTGGTCGATGTCGTTCAGGATTTCCTCCATCACCCTCTCGGTGGGTATGTCCAGGTCAACGATTGGGAAGTGGGCATACGACACGTCGACGCTGAAGTCTGAGGCGATGTGCATCAGGTGGTCCCGATAGGGCACCAGAGGCTCGTCAGTCAGGGGATGGCGTGTTTCCTTGATCAAGTTCACCACATGGCGGATGCCACTTTCCAGAAGGCCCTTCAACTTGTCGTAGGCGACGGCCTCTTCCGTATCGCCGGGGTAGTGTCCTGCCAGCAGCTTGCCATCCACTACCCAATAGGAATTGGGGAAGGGCAGCTTGGGACTGCTCATCGAAGGCCTTCCTCCACATGCATCACTACTCGCCTTCCTTCCACAAACGCACCATGCCCCGTTGGGCTGCTGTGTTAGGGGACTGTGCGCGCAAAAAGGGGTCCTTGGCCCGAAGCTCCCGTATGCGGTCGATGGCCTTGTCCCCTACCGCCAAACCGTGTCGCGACATGTAGCAGCCGACCACTGTCCCCGTCCTGCCGATGCCTCCCATGCAGTGAACGTAGACAGGCCGGCCTTCGCCAATGGCGCGGTCGATGTCGTCCAAGATGGACTTCATCATCTCTCGGCTCGGTATGTCTTGATCGGCTATGGGGTGGAGGACGTAGGTTACATCGATGCCGGCATCTTCTGCGATGCTCATCAACTGGTCCTGGTAAGGGATGACGTCGTTCTTATCTGCGGGGTGCTGCGTCTCCTTCATCAGGTTGACCACATGCCGAACTCCGCTATCCAGCAGTGCTTCGAGCTTGGTTTGGGCCGTTGCCTCGTCTGCCTCGCCGGGATAGTACCCAGCCATCAGCTTGCCGGCATCGGCCCAGTAGGAGCGCTCGAAAGGCAATTCGGGTGTGATCATCGGCACGATTCCTTATGGGGTTTGGGGCATGATCAGGGCACCAGCATGGCGCGGGTCACTTGGGTGTCGCGCTGGTGCCACTCGGACTGGGCAAAGGCCTCGTTCACCTGCTCCAAGGGGAACTTGTGAGAGACGATCTTGTGGAAGGGCAGTTTGTCTTGGGTGCGAACAAGGAAGTCCAGAAGCTTGGGCATCAGCGATGGGCGGTACATGCGGGAGCCAAGGATGTTCTTGCCTGACAGCAGCGTCGACGGGTCGATGGATACCTCGCGCCCCGGCACAATGTCACCGATTTCGACGAATGTGCCGCCGTTGCTCAGCATCTGAAGTCCCTCCGACATCAACTCCGCCAAGCCAACAAGCTCCATGACAATATCGGCGCCCTGCCCGTTGGTCAGCTCCCGCACCCGGGCCACCCGTGTCTCCCGCGTGTTGTACTCCTCGATGTTGATGGTGTAGTCAGCCCCGAACTCTTCGGCCAACTCTAGGCGGCCCTGCAGCCGATCCAGCACTATCACCCGGTCCACCCCCATGTCCTTGGCCATGGCCGTGGCGTGTAGACCCAAGCCTCCCGCTCCTTGAATAACCACGTACTGCCCTTCACCAGCGTCGGCCCGCATCAAGCCTTGGGTAACGGTTCCCATGGCGCAATTGAGTGGCCCAAGAAGCTCATCGGGCAACTCATCCGGCACCTTGAATATGGGGTGTCGCGGCGGCAGGTAAAGGTAGTCAGCATAGGTGCCGGTGAAGTAGGGGTGGACTCCAGCAGCGGGGTATGCCCGGTTCACACACCAGTTAGTGTCGCCCCGCAGGCACAGATGGCAGCGGTAGCATGGGAACACCGCGTAGTACACGACCCGGTCTCCCTCGCCCAATGGCTTGCCCAGCGAGTCGGTCGTTACGCCTGCGCCCAGCATCGCCACCATGCCCGTGCCCTCGTGGCCCATTACCCGGCCCTTGGGCGGCAGAGGCAGGTTCACCATATCGCCCCGCCATGCATGCAAGTCCGACCCGCACACGCCTGCTTGGGTCATGCGCAGCACCACCGCCCCCAGTTCAGGGTCGGGGACGTCGTACTCCTCAATTTCAAAAGGCTGGTTATACGCTTTGCACACCACTATCCGGCCCTTCATATGATGCCCCCTTTTCGCTTCATGTGTCCCCATCCTAGAGGTGACCCAATTGGAGCGGCCCGCAAGGTAAAATAGCACTTCGGCCTGTCAAAGTGTAGTATCACCGACGCAGGCAAGGTCTTCATGAACCGTCGAAGTCTCGCTTCCGGGAGGTAATGATGCCCGATGCCTTGGGGTGGCGCAAAAAATTTGGCGTGCTGGCTCCCAGCACCAATACCATCGTCGAGCCCGACTTCTACCGCATGGGAGTGCCGGGAGTCACCAGTCACTTCTCCCGCATCCACATCCGCGACCAAAACCTCGGCGACGATGCCGCCTTTGAGGCCCTGATGGTGCAGATTCGCGACGAGATCGGCACTGCCGTGGAGCGGGTGATGACTGCCGAACCCGACTACATGGTCATGGGCATGAGCTCCGAGACCTTCTGGGGAGGCGTCGAGGGCAACCGCCAGTTCCAGCAGCGCATCATGGACCTCAGCGGCTTGGAGGTTGCCACCGGCGCCGAGGCTTGCGAACGCTCTCTCAACCACTTCAACGCCAAGCGCATCGGCGTGGTGACCCCCTACCAGCCCGTGGGCGACCAGAACGTGCGCCGATTCTTCAACGAGTTGGGCTTTGAGGTGGAGGAGATGGTCGGACTCAAGTGCCCCACCGCCGTCTCCATCGCCCACGTCCAAGAAGAAGAGTTGCGCCAAGCCCTAGTGCAGGTCAACACCGACCGTGTTGACGCTCTGGTGCAGGCGGGCACAAACCTCAGCATGGTCGCTCTAGCCGACGAGGCCGAGCGCTGGCTGGACAAGCCCGTCATCGCCATCAACGCCGCCACTTGGTGGCTCTCCCTCCGCAACAACGGCATCGAGGACAAGCTCTACGGCTGCACCCGCCTCCTCCGCGAGTTCTGACGGCGCCTCCCTAGACGGTAAGTTGTGGCGTTCCACACCCTTTCGGCGTCAAGAGAGAAGTAGTCCTGTAGCCCTCTTCGCGGGTTGCGGTGAGTCACTTGGGGTTCCATCCCTAGCCGCGCCTCGGCCCACCTGCCTGTTTTCTTGGAGTAAAATAGTCATGAGTATGTTCTCTGCTGCCCTATCCCATTGGGCGGGACGCTGGCTCGTCATCCTCGTAGCCCTATTCGTGGTGTCCGTCTTCGTTGCCTGCTCCAATGTCACACCTTCTGCGAGCCCCACGGCCACACCGCCAGCGTCTCCGACCACGTCTGTCGCTCCTACCTCTGCCCCGGCACTGTCGATCCCCACCACCGAGGCACTGCCGACTGCCACGTTCACACCTCAGCCGTCGCCCGATTCCACTGTTGCGCCTATATCACCTCCGGTCCCGCCACCTGCAGAACCGGCTACCCAGGACGAGCTGGAGGCAGCTTCGGAAGAGGTGTTCGGCCTTGTAGAAGAACTCGTGGCCGAATTGGGGCATAGAGAGGGAGGAACTCCTGAGGAACTCCAAGCCGCCGAGCGCCTGAAGGAGCGTTTAGAGGCCATGGGCTATGACCCGGTCATTCAGTCGTTTGCCTTCGAACAGTTCGATCTTATGCATTGGGTCCAAACCAGAGGAGAGAACGCCGTAGTCATCGTGGAGTCGCCAGTGAAAATGCCAATCCCCGGCCTCTTGCTGACGAGCAGTCCCGCTGGGGGAATGGATTCCGGTCTGCTGACGCCGGTGGAGCCAGACGCTCAGGGTGAACTCCCCAAGGATGGGTTGGACGGAAAAGTTGCACTGTTACAACCGGGAACCATTCAATTGGACGCCCCACAAGCTTTGCAGACCCTCCAGGACCAGGTCAATGGGCTAGCCTCCGCTGGGGCTATTGCGGCCGTTATATCCGGCGAGTTCGCAGGCCTCCAAGGCTATCGTCCGCTGGCGGCAGTCGAGTCCCTTATTCCGGCGATGCTTGTTTCCAAAGAATTTGGAGGGTCCCCAGTTGACCTCTTGGCGCAAGGGGAAGTAATTCTGTCGGTGAGAATAGACACCCGCCAACTGGAGTCCCAGAACGTGGTGGCCGAATTGAAGGGAGAATCGGAAGATGTTGTCGTCGTGGGTGCCCACTATGACATAGTTCCCCCGACCATGGCTGGGGCCAATGACAACACTTCGGGGACTGCAGTTGTGTTGGCTCTGGCGGATGCTTTGTCTGGGCGGTCCCTGCCGTTCACGGTCAGATTTATTGCCTTCGGGGCCGAAGAACTGGGGCTATATGGGAGCCACAATTATGTGTCAGCCCTAGGCGATGCCGAACTGGGCCAGGTAAAGGCGATGTTGAACCTCGACCCAGTTGGAACTGGGGCTTGGATTGGGGTGGCGGGCCATAATGAGTTGATGGCGCTAGCACTGGAAATGGCCGAAGGGCTGGGAGTGCCAGCGCGAATAAGTCCCCTCCCTCCTGGGGCCTCCAGCGACCACAAATCTTTCGAGCACGCGGGCGTGCCAGCGCTCATCCTCTACGCCTCCGATGTTTCCCGGATCCACACGCCCATCGACAGCTTGGAATTCGTGCAGCCCGAAGCCTTGGGCGCTACTTTCCTGATAGCGAAAGCTCTGCTGCAGTCGCCGGACTTCGCGCCGTAGGCATCACAGGTAGGCGGACCGTTCCTCGAACCACCTTACCGGCGGTATTCGCCGCCGCCGGGGTTGCGGACCGACAGAACCGGAGTTCGGACCGTTATCGGCGAACCGGGGCGTGCAACACGCAGGCTATGACGCCAACTGTCCTTGCCTCTGGGCAATTGACGGTGTACCTTCCATCCAAGGGTATCCCGAACACATCTGGAGGGTGATGTATGGCTAGAGTACGACTCCTTGGAGAACAAGACGTCCCCGAAGAGGCACGTCGGTACCTACAGGAACAGCAGGAAACCTACGGCACGGTGCTGAACAGCACAGCCTTCGCAGCCTACTTTCCGGGCATGATGGCCGCATCTAGGGAACTCGGCAACGCCATCGACAAGGGCGAGTTGTCCGCCGAGTTCAGGAGACTACTCAACGTGAAGGTGGCCTCTCAGATCGGCTGCCCCTTTTGAGTTGACACCAATGCTAGCGGCGCTAGCAAAGAGGGCGCTTCCGACGACAGGATCATGGCCCTGCTGAATTTTCGCCACAGCGACCTGTTCGCCGACGCAGAGAAAGTCGCCCTAGAGCTTTCCGAAGCCATGACAGATACCCCGCAACGGGTCACCGACGACCTATTTCGCGAACTCCAGCGGCACTACTCCAACCCACAGATAGTGGAGCTCGCCTCCATCATCGCCTTGGAGAACTTCCGCAGCCGCTTCAACCGCTGCGGGGCCGTGGAACCCCACGGCTTCTACCCCATGCTGGGAGAGCTCCTGAATGCAGCCGGCATGGAACCCGCAGAGGTTCCACAGCCTGCCTAATCCTCCTCAACACCCGATAGGGGGTTCCACATGGAACTGGTCATAAGAAACTCATCGATTCAAGGGGTTTCCGGCACCCGTGACATCGGCATCGATGGCGGGCGCATCACGGCCGTCGAGCCCCATGTAGAAGGCCAATCTGACCGTGAGATCGACGCCGCTGGCAACCTGGTATCCGCCGGTTTCGTCGATTCTCACATACACCTAGACAAGGCCTTGGTCCTGGACCGCTACGACTGGTCCCAGCGCGAAACGCTGGCCGCGCACCGGATCACCGCCATGACTGAGTCGGACAAGATGAAGCGCGACTTCACTGTAGACGACGTTCGCCAGCGGGCGGTGCGTCTAGCCCGTATGTGCGCTGCCCATGGCACCACCACCCTGCGCTCTCATGTCGACATCGACACCATCATCGGCTTGGTGGGCATGGAAGGGGTGCTGGCCGCCAAGAAGGAATGCCGCGGCTTGGTGGACATCCAGATCAGCCCCTACGCTATCCGCGGCTTCGAGGGCCAACCCCAGTCCGAGCCCCTGCTGCGCCAAGCCTTGGAGATGGGCGCAGACCTAGTCGGCGGGGTGCCCGAGGCCGACGAGGACCCAGTTGCCCATGTGGACAGGATCTTCGCCCTAGCCAAGGAGTTCGGCCTAGACATCGACTTTCACACCGACCAAGTGAGTGCCGCGCGGCCTTTCGCTCTCCCCTACATTGCCGAGAAGACCATGGCCGACGGGATGCAGGGCCGGGTGATGGCCAGCCATTGCCGCGCCCTAGGCTACGTCTCCACCGACGAGCACCAGCAGGTCATCGAGCTGTGCGCCCAGGCTGGCGTGAACATCTGCGTCACCCCCTTTGAGTGCATGCACGAGCGGGTGGCCCTGCCGCGGCAGGCCGGGGTCAACGTGACCTATATGTCCGACAACATCCAAGACGCGTGGCGGGCCCACGGCAACGGTGACATGATGCTGCTGGCCGTCTTCGCCTCTCGCCTCACTCCCTTCAACACCAATCAGGAACTGGACGCGGTCTTGGAGATGGGCACGCTGGGCGCGGCGCGCTCGCTGGGTTTTGCCGACGAGGTAGGCGTGGCCGTGAGGAGGCGTGCCGACCTGATGGTGCTGGACGCCCCATCGGCCCACGAGGCGGTGCTCTATCAGGCCCGTCGACTATGGGTAATCAAGGCTGGTCGTATCGTGGCCGCCGACGGCAGGCTGGTGGAAGGCGTCTAGTCCACAAGTCCCTCAGCCTGTCTAGCCCTTACCACCATTCCATCAGGGAGTAAAGAGATGCAACTTGTCATAAGAAATGCCTCCATCGCCGGCATCTCCGGCACCCGTGACATCGGCATCGACGCTGGCCGCATCACAGCCGTCGACCCACGCGTCGAAGGCCAAGGCGACCAGGAGATCGACGCCGCCGGCAACCTGGTGTCCGCCGGATTCGTCGACGCCCATACCCATTTGGACAAAGCCCTTGTCCTCGACCGATACGACTGGTCCCAACGCGAGATGCAGGCAACACCGCGCCTCACCTCGGTAGTCGAGTCGGACAAGGTGAAGCGGAACTTCACGGTCGACGACGTGCGGCAGCGGGCAGTTCGTTTGGCCCGCATGTGCGCTGCCCACGGCACTACAACCCTTCGCACCCACGTCGATATCGACGAAGTGGTCGGCTTGGTGGACATGGAGGGTGTTCTGGCCGCCAAGGAGGAACTCCGAGGCCTGATCGATATCCAAGTGAGCCCCTACGCCATTCGTGGGTTCGAGGGAGAGCCCTATTCGGAGCCTCTGCTACGGCGAGCCCTGCTGATGGGTGCCGACCTCGTGGGTGGTGTGCCCGAGGCTGACGAGGACGGGAACGCCCATGTGGACCGGGTATTCGCCTTGGCCAACGAGTTTGGCTTGGGCATCGATTTCCACACCGACCAAGTGCGGGCGGCCCGTCCATTCGCCCTTCCTTACATCGCCGAGAAGACCATCGCCGACGGGATGCAGGGAAAGGTCATGGCCAGCCACTGCTTTGCATTGGGACACGTCCCAGAGGATGAGCACAAGCAAGCGATCGAGCTCTGCGCCCAAGCTGGAGTCAGCATTTGCGTGACACCGTACTTCAGTATGCGCGAACGCGTCGCCCTGCCGCGACAGGCTGGGGTCAACGTGAGCTACATGTCCGACAACATCCAGGATACTTGGCAGCCCCACGGCAACGGCGACATGCTGTTGCTTGCCGCCTTCACGGCCCGTCTCACCCCGTTCAACACCAATGCCGACCTTGACGCCGTTTTAGAGATGGGTACCTTGGGCGCAGCTCGCTCCTTGGGGTTCGAAAACGAGCATGGTGTGGCAGTGGGCAAGCGGGCCGACCTGATGGTGCTGGAGGCCCCGACAGCCCACGAGGCGGTGGTAAACCAATCCCGCCGCCTGTGGGTAATTAAGGGAGGACGCGTAGTCGCCTCCGATGGACGACTTCTAGAAGACGCCTAGTGGCGGGACGACGCTTAGTGGACGCCTACCCGTTAGGTCTCAGGCTCTGACTGCCTGGATCACCAAGACGGGCCAAGAGAAGCGGGTCTCGCGGTCACCCCGCACGATTTCGAAGGCCTCCACGACATTGGCCCCAGCCTCGGCTAACATCGCTTGCAATTGCGCGACCTCGGCTGGGGGCGTTGCAGAACGCTGAGTCCAGCTTTCCAAGTCCAGATGCACCCGCGATGTTCCTTTGTCCGTCACCCGGAAGCCGCACCCCTCAATGAGGGCCAGCAGTTCGCTCGGAGACCTGTTCAAGTGGTGGCTGGGGTCCCGCAGGCGCTCGACTTTGTCCATCCACTCGTACACCACGGGGTCTTCCGTGGCCACCGTATCCGCCAGTAGGAAGCTGCCATCGTCGGTCATCACCCTCCGGAACTCGCCCAGCACCCGCTCCGCATCAACCATGTGGTGGAATGCGTAACGACACGTCAGCAGGTCCACCGACCCACTGCGCACTGGCAGCGCCGCCGCCGCTGCGATGGCTGCCGTCATGCCGGTGGCATTTCGCTCGCGTCCCACTCGGTGCGCCTGCTCCACCATCTCCGGCGTCAGGTCCGTGGCCAGCACTAGACTCGCCAGTGCACTCATCGCCGCTGCCGTGAATCCAGCCCCACACCCCACGTCCACGATGTTGCCTCGAGCCACGCCTCCCCCGAGATGGTCTCTTGCCATACGCTCCATCATGTCTAGGCTCTCGTCCCGACTGTGGAGAGCGCTGGAGGCGTAAGCCTTGGCCCTGTCGCCGAACTGCTTTCGTGTCAGCGATGCCTGTTTCCGTTGGGGCATGCCTGCTGCTGGTTCGCTGATGGCCCAGACCTCCAACGTGAGTTGCTCCCTTAGCCCTATGAGAATAGCACCCTCACCTGTAAGCGTCGCCCCACCGGCCCCATGACATCCACTCGTTGACACTGTGTCCGTCTCCCCTCTAACCTCAACGTACGCCGGGGACTGACCCCTCACAGGTCACCCCCGGCTTATCTTTTCGGAGGCCATCCTTGGAGGACGTAAACACGCCCGTACGTTGGGAACTATGTCACAGCAAAATCGTAGCCGTTTCGGAGCTGGCGATTGCAGAAATTTCACAGAAATTAGCTACGAAAAAATTCGCGCCAGCTACGAACAGTGTGAAATCTGTGCAAAGAGGCTTGCCCCTCCCGGAAACAAGAAAATATGTCCAGGACTCCCGGACGGCCGGAAAAGCGCCCCGTTGCGCCATAGTGTGCGTTCCCAGCTACGAAGCCGTGTCGCACTCTGCGCGTATCCAGATACCTCAATTACCGGCCCGTACTCAGCCATCGCACACCAAAGGAGACCAAACCGGAATGCACCAGAGGCCGTTCCCTTACCCGTCGTCAGCGCTCGGTCTTGCCCGCCGCTATCGTCTCAGCCTCAGCCAAAGCTGGATGACCCGAAATGGACCGAAATGGACCGAAAATTCATTGGTCCGGGCTAGCACTCAAGCCACCGCACGGACTCTGACCAGTCACGCAGGACACTCCATCCTAGCCAGTGGTAGAAAGCTTGGGCTACAATGAGGCGGCTACGCGCACTCTTTCACGGGAGATGAATGATGATTACTAGCTTTGGCAGCTTGTTCGCTGGCCATGTCGATTTCGGCGATGATATAGGACTCGACGCCACACCTGTCAACGGTCGCTGGCTCTCTGATGAGCGTCTGGCAGGAGTTTTCGACAAGGGCCTAGCCATCGCTCAGACCATGGACCGGCTGGGCTACGATACGTTCTGGATGGCCGAACACCACTTCCAGCGGGAAGGCTACGAATGCATCCCCAACCTGCTGATGTACAACGTCCACCTCGCCCACCTCACGGAGCGCATCAAGCTGGGCTGTGGGTTTAACATCGCGCCCATGTGGCACCCGCTCCGTCTGGCAGAGGACTTCGCCACTGCTGACATCCTTACTGGCGGCCGGGTGATTTTCGGCGTGGGTCGTGGCTACCACAGCCGCGAAGTAGAGAGCTTCGGCAACCCCATCATCGACCAAGACGCCAACCGCGAGCTGTTCGAGGAGCAGGTGGAGGTAATGATGAAGGCCTTCAACGAGCCCTCCTTCTCCCACAACGGCAAGCACTACCAGATACCACCCCAAGTGCCCTACCGTGGCTACCAACTTAAAGAAATCACACTGGTCCCCCGCCCGCGTACCCTGCCCGTTGAGTGCTGGCAACCCGTCGTATCCGCCAGCCAGCGCGCCCTTGAGTTCATGGTCAAAATGGGCATCAAGGGCCTCATCGGCGGTGGCGCAGCCGCCGGCGGTGCCACCGACCGCGTGATAGAGGCTTGGCGCGACACCTTGGCCAACGCTGGCCGTGAGACCGAGTTGGGAGGCGATTTGTGCATCGGTTTCACCATCCACCTAGCCGACTCCGAAGCCAAGGCCATTGAGGAGGCGCGTCCCATCTTCGAGGAGAACATGAAGATGTTCGGGCCTCTAGGCTTCGTGCGCGGCCTTACCCCTGAGCAAATCGATGCCCTCGGCGACCCCAAGCGTGCCCGCTCCGCTGGCCTGCCCACCATCGAGCAAGCCGTGGAGAGCGGCCAGTGGCTCGTAGGCCCCCCTGGGTTGGTGAAAGAAAAGCTGCTGGCTGTCCAAGCCAAGTACCCCGGCCTGGAACAGGTGAACGTAGGCTCTGTCATAGGCTCCAGCCAGCGCATCATCCTAGAGCAACTCGAATGGTTCGGCTCCGAGGTCATGCCCCACTTCAAGGCCCAAGTAAAGGAGCCCGCCCTAGCCAACGATTAGGCTCTGGAGTGGGGTGGTCAGCGGACTGTCGCGCCTTCCAACCCGTAGGGGCGATTCCCGAATCGCCCCTACGGGTTCAGATGCCGGAACCGTCCGCAAGACGTTGGGGCGCCTGGTTGGCGCGTTCAAGACTGTGTCTGCCAATCACTTCAACCTAGCTCGAGGCACGGTCGGTCGTCCCTTGTGGCAACGCAACTACTAGAGCGAGAACCGGGCAGCAATATCGCCTACTCGCCAGTGAGGCGGTTCACCGCGCTTTCCCCCTTACTCCACCCACTTGTGCGGCATACCCGCCAGATTCCGCAACCCCATCTCCTCGCAGAACTCCACGTACTGCTCGCGGGGTACGCCCTGCCACTCCAAGTCTTCCAGGTTGTGTGGCAGCGGTGTGTCTAGACGCAGGGTAGCCAACTCCTTGTAGAGAGCGGCTTCTTCGCGCCTTTCCGCCAAGCTGACAGCCAAGGCAGGGGCGCCTCGCAGGTCTACTTTCCAGTTTGAGGAATCGGCGGGGATGGACTCTAGGTGGCTGTAGTAGGCGAGCACCTGCGCCGTGCTCTTAGCGCCCCAGCGTGGGATGCCGGGTATGCCGTCGGCCGAGTCGCCTACTAGGGCCAGGTAGTCAGGGATGGAGACGGGCGAGACGCCGAACTTGGCGACTACCCCCTCCTCGTCCATGGTCTGGTTCCGTCGGCGGTCCAAGCAGACCACCTGCGAACCTCGCACGACTTGCGTCAAATCCTTGTCCGGCGAGCAGATGATGACCTGCTCCATCCCGGGCGCATCTGCCCAGCGGGTTGCTGCCGCCGCCAAGGCGTCGTCGGCCTCGAACTCGGTCATGGGCCAGACGGCGATGCCAAGGCACTCGACAGCCCGCTCGGCTAACTCAAACTGCTCCAGAAGCTCCTGTGGCGTGCCCTCGCCGGTCTTGTAACCAGCGAACAGCCGGTTGCGGAACGACTCGATGACGTGGTCGAAAGCGCAGGCGATATGAGAGGGCTGATCGCGCCGCAGCAGAGAGAGGAGCGTCTGCATCAGCCCGCGGACTGCTCCTGTTGGTTGGCCGTTGGGCGCGTGGGCTGACGGCATCGCAAAGTAGGCACGGAACAGCTCGTAGGTCCCGTCTACCAGATAGAGACGCACGTCAGCCGCCATCCCCTTCCACCGCCTCCACGGGGGCGGTTTGGTGCGTCTGAGGCGCGTCTTGGTGTACGAAATTCTCCGCTTGTCGCAGGGCCGGTATACCCGCCACCACCAGCAGGATGAGGGCCATGGTCAGCGCTCCAAACAGGGCTAGGCTGTACGACGGAGCGAACAGTTCCGCGCCCGCGCCCAGCAATAGCATACCAATGGGGCCCATTCCCATGATGATGAGGCGTATGCCGATCACCCGCCCCCGTATGTAGTCGGGAGACGCCAACTGCAGCATTGCCATGTTGCTGGTCAGGAACAGGGTCATAGAGAACCCAACGACAGTCACCAAGGCCAGCGACAGCAAGAACATCTCGGAGAGGGAAAAGAGCAGGATCATCAGGCCCAGCGTCACCCCGCCTCCGATGAGAAGGAACTTCAGTTGCCGGTACCCGCTGAAGAAGGCGACGGTGAAGGCGCCAAGTAGCCCACCAACTCCGGCCCCTGCCCCTAAGAGTCCCAAGCCATCGGCCCCGGCATGCAGAATGTCGTCAGCGAACACCGGCAGGATGGAGTTATAGGGCAGGGCGAAAACGGTGCCCACCAGCCCCAACAGCGTCAACCCCATGAGCAACGGCCTCACACGGATGTAGTCCATCCCCTCCATGATCGACTTCCACGTACTCTGGCGGACTTGCCGCTGATTGCTGTCCGAACCGGGCAGCCATAGCGCCATGACACCTGCGGGGACCACGAAAAGCGTGGCAATCAGAAAGGTCATGCTCATGCCCCACCACTCGATAACATATCCGGCCAGCGCTGGGCCGATGAGTTGGGAGCCGCTGAAGATCGTGGTAAACAGGGAAACCGCGCTGGCGATGTCCCGTGGCCGTACGACGTTAGGCACCATGGCGTTCCGGGCTGGGTGGTAGAAGGCGAACACAGCACCGTTGGCCAGCGCTAGTGCGTACACCTGCCAGACTTCAATCACATCGGCAAACAGTAGTACGGTATGCACACCAATAACGAGGAAGTTGAACGTCTCCCCCGCCACCAACACGGTGCGTCTGTTGAACCGGTCCGCTATGACCCCGCCCCAGCCGGAGAACAGCATCATCGGAAGCATGGAGATGGCGTTGACTGCGGTCACCTGAAAGGGAGAGTCGGTGAGTTGCAGAATCAGCCATCCGCGGGCGATGAGGATCATGAAGAAAGAAATGAAGGATATCAGTGAAGCCGCCCACAGCAGCCGGAACTGGGGGTATGAGAATGCCCTTAGCGGGCGGGCGCCGAGGGTGTGTCGTCTTGTCCGTACCCCGTTTGAGGCGGAAGGCTGTCCGTTGGACCCTGGCTTGGGCCAGCCGGGCAGCCTCATTTAGACGGGAACCGAGCAGCCAGCACGTCGATGATTAGCTTGGAGGCGTACTGCACTGTCAGTTCCGAGGAGTCGTAGGGAGGGGCCACCTCCACCAAGTCCATTGCAACTAGGTTATGGTCGCGCACCAAGGCCATCAGGCATGGATAGACCTCCTCGTAGACCAGCCCTCCAACTTCCGGCGTGCCGGTCCCGGGGGCTTGGCTGGGGTCCATCACGTCGATGTCAAAGGTGATGTATAGGTTCTCTCCACGGGGTATCTGGGCCGCCACTGCTTCCGGCCCAAGATCGCGGAACCGCTTGGTGGTGATGATCAGGCTGCCGTCGCGCTGGGAGTCCTCGTAAGGCTGCCTGCGGGCTACCCGGATCCCCACCGAGCTGATGTGGCCCACGAAGGACAACTCCCGGCAGCGCCGGATGGGGCTGCCATGGGTGTAGAGCACGCCTTGGTAGTCGTGAGAGTAGTCCATGTGAGCATCGAAATGGACGATGTTCAAGGGCTCGAAGCAACCGAGTCCTCGCACCGCAGGGTATGTGATAGCATGATCGCCGCCTACGATGACTGGGAATGATCCACGCGCCGCCACCTTTTCCACAACCTGAGTCAGCTTGTCGAAATTGCGATGCAGGTCCACGGGCAGGATGTTGATGTTGCCGCAGTCGGCCATGGTCACGCCCCGCAGCAACTCATTGCTCGCGTCGATGTCGTAGAAGCCTTCCGCCTCTTCTCCTCTCCCGAAGGGGTCAGCGTAGGAGTAGCCCCGCGGCGCATCACGGATGGCATCGGGGCCGTAACGCGTTCCGGGACGCCCGAAGGTGCCTTGGTCGAAGGGCACGCCTATGAAGGCAACGTCAGCGTCCAGCGTGTCCAAGTCGGTGCAGAGAGGCGCCTTGAAGAAGCTCCGGGGATGGGCCCGTATGATGGGCCAGTCCCCTTGCGGCGTTTCTCTACCGGACGATTCTTGCGTCACGACTTCTCCCTCGCAGCCTGATGGACCGTTCTATACGAACTGGGCCTTGGCCCAGCCTTGGTCGAAGGGCGTCCAGAAGTTGGACGTAATCCGCAGATTCTTGAACATCCACTGGCCATCTTGGCGAAGGTACTCCTCGTCGTAGCGCGCCGAGCCCCATACCGCCTGCTCGCCTTGGGCATAGGTGCAGGCTTGGAATAAGTACCACACCCCGGTGGCCTCGTCGCCGTTCACCTCAATCAGCGGGTTCATCACCATGTGCACAGCGAAGGGCAGTCGTTCTGGAGCATGCTGGAAGAACTCCCGAATGCCGTCCCGCCCCACCGCCTTGCCCCGGATGCCCCCGTCCCACACTGCGTCCTCGGTGAACAGGCTGGCTAGCCCTTCCACGTCGTAGTTGTCGTCGCAATACATGCAGTAGCGGGCCTTGAGCGCCCTGATGCTCTCGATGTCCTCCAACCGCTGGATGCGCGCTTCCAAGTCCTCAGGCATCGCTACGCTCCCGTCTCCTCTAAGCCTTTCCCGGCCGTCAACATTCGGAACCGGACTTTCACCACCATAGGATACGCCTTTCGCCGCCAGCTTTGAAGTGCGACCCACTACGGCTCTCCTCCGCTTGACGCCCTTCCATACTCTTGACAGGGCAGAGACAGGGGTATAGCGTCCTGAAAACCTTATAGGCTTACACCACTGTTCCCTCACAGGAGGCCCCTCGTGATTTACAACGCCGAGAAGCGGGACATCTCCATTGCTGTTGGCGGCGACGCCATGATCACGCGGCGTATGCGCGCCTTCAATGAGGACAAGTTCCTCAGGCTTCTGGATATCCTGCACCGCGCCGATGCCTCGGTGGTGAACTTGGAGATGCTGTTCCACGACTATGAGAGCAGCTGGCAGTGGAGCAATGCCACCTACACCCGTTCCGACCCCCAGAACTTGGACGAGCTCAAGTGGATGGGCATCGATGCCGTCACCACGGCCAACAACCACTCCTTCGACTTCTCCGAGGGCGGCTTCCTCACCACTTTGGACCATTGCCGCGAAATCGACCTCCCCCAAGCAGGCGGTGGGCGCAGCATCGACGAGGCCCGGGCCCCTGCCTACGTCGATTCCCCCCGTGGACGTCTAGCCGTCATGTCCGCCTCCAGCACCTTTAGCGACCAGTCCCGGGCAGGGCCGGGGCGGCCTGACTTCCGTGGACGTCCAGGCATCAACGCCCTGCGCCACAAGCTGGTGCACCATGTGGACCGCGAGGTGTTCGACGCCCTGCACCGGGCCAACCGCGAGTTGGGCTACCAAGAAGCTCACGAGGCCTACGAAGCGTTCGGCTTTCGTGGTGTGGAAGAGGAGTTGGACGCTGCCACGGATGTGGAGTTCATGGAGAAGAGCTTCGTGCTGGACGAGCAGTTCCGCGTGGAGACCTCTGTGAACCAAGACGACCTAGGTGGCATAGGCAAGTGGATACGTGGCGCCCAGAAGCAGGCAGACTGGGTGGCATACGGGGTCCACTGCCATGAGAGCGGCGAGACGGGAGAATTCCACGGCCACTCTCGTGTCTCTCCTCCTGACTTCCTAGTCGAGTTCGCTCACTGGGCCATCGACCAAGGCTGCGCCCTGTTCGCTGGCCACGGTCCCCACTTCCTGAGGGGTATCGAGATATACAAGAACCGCCCCATCTTCTACAGCTTGGGCAACTTCATCTTTCAGAACGAAAGCGTGCTCTGGGTGCCGGACGAAGCCTACCGCCGCTTCAAGCTGGGCTACGACCAGACACCGGGCGACTACCTCGATGCGCGCTCCGGCGGTGGTACGCGGGCCTTCGCTGGAGACCCAGTCTTCTGGCAGAGCGTGGTGGCAGTCTGCAACTACGCGGGAGGTGAACTCCGCGAGGTTGTTCTGTACCCTATCGACATGGGGTACGGACGCCCCATCCCCCAGCGAGGCAGGCCCCTGCTAGCTGAGGGCCCCATCGCCCAGCAGACCCTCAAGTGGCTCCAAGACGTCTCGCGCCCCTTCGGCACCGAGATAACCATCCAAGGGGACGTGGGAGTCATTCGACTCTAGGACCCTGCGTTACCCCTCCTCCCTTGACCGGAGAGGGTTGGGTCGAGGGTGAAGAGGCAAGGCGGCCTCTGATTGGTTTCTCTGGCAACGATGCTGGCACCTATAAAAGGCCGGACCACTTCACGACTTTAGATACCTGCTAAACCACTCCAAGCAGCGCCCCCACGCCATGTGGCAGGCCTCAGGACGATAGCTGGGCCGAGTGTCCGAGAAGAAGGCGTGGGCTGCGTTGGAGTAGCTCACTATCTCGTAGGCCTTGCCGCACCGGGCAAGCTCCGCTTCCAGTTGGGCAACGTCCTGTGGTGACGGGTTGGGGTCGTCCTCCCCAAAGAGTCCCAACATGGGGCAGCACAGGTCCTTCACCATCTCGATGGGCGGAACTGGGTTAACCTCAGTGGGCGCGATGATGCCGTTGGAGTAGAAGTTGACGTAACATTCCAGCCCCGACGTATTGCAGGCGAACACCAACCCCACGCGACCGCCGGAGCAGAAGCCGACCACTCCGATGCGCTCGTTGACGAAGGGCGCCGCCCGCAGGAAGTCCAGCGCACCTTGCAGGTCGCCGTTGGCTTGGGCGTTGGGCCGGTTGCGCAGCCAAGCTCCCGTCTTTTGCACGTCCTCTTCCTCCACCACCGTGGTGAACTCCTCCCGGCTGTAGAGAGCAGGGAGGATGGCAGCGTAGCCGTGGACAGCCAAGCGACGCGCCACATCCTTCAGGTGCTCCTCGTGTCCGTGCACACCATGTACGATTATCACGCCGGGGTGCTCCCCCTCAGCCGCCGGACGCGCCACGTATGCGGGCACAGGGTCGCCATTGTATCCAGGGTAGGTCACCTCATAGCACTTCATATCCGCCAGCGAGTAGATGGCTCCCGGCGGTGTTATCTGGCTGGTCATGGCCACCTCCTGCAGGTCATTATCGCGAGAACAGGCGCGAGAACAGGCTGGGATTGGCTGGGACCGTCCAATATGCGGCATTCTCGCGGTGGGAGACCTTTGCGTGGCCGCAGCCATTCCTGATTTCGAGTGGCACACCGGTCGTGCCTGCGAAAGAGTCTTTTGTATCTGCGGGCTGTGACATTTGTGACGTAGGCGTATGTGTGCAGCCAGGGTCACACTGTAACATCAGGGTCTGAGTGGAGACCACTGGACCGCCATTGGCCGCGGATTCGTAGCTGGGTGCGGCCACAGCCCTAGCTGGAATTAAAGTTTTGTATCTGAAAGTGGTCTCATTGGCCGCAGCGTTGTATCTGAGTTAACTTGCTGCATGTGGCCGCATTTTAGGTCCATCACGCCCTCCAAAAAAGAAAGCAGGGGCGACCCTGAGGGGTCAGTCCCCTGCCTGCTTCCTGTGTTGAGACTAGTGGAGGCGGGGGAGCGTTGTCAATGGGCAGGTGTCAGTACGGGCTAAAGGGGTGTACACCCGGACACGCCCTTGGGTTACACTGCCGGTGAATGCTTCGCCGGAGCCATGGCGGGGAGAAACGTAGGTTGGAGTCGAGTAGAAGGCTATGATGCACCGTGAGCCACTTCTAACAACCGTGGTAGGCAGCTATCCCCAACCTGCGTGGCTCGTGGACCAAGGAGCACTGGAAGGCAGCCTCGTGCCACGGGTGCGCGCGCCCCAGCTATGGCGAGTCTCAACGGAATTGCTGGAGCAGGCGCAGGACGATGCTACCGTGCTGGCCATACGCGACATGGAGCACGCTGGGGTAGACATAATCAGCGATGGCGAAATACGTCGCGAGAGCTACTCCAACCGCTTTGCCACTGCCTTGGGGGGTGTGGACGCCAATAACCCCGGCTCGACCTTAGGCCGCACCGGAACGCCCACACCCGTGCCTCGTATCACCGGCCCCATAAGGCGCAGCCAACCCGTGCAGGTACGGGACACCCGGTTCCTGCGCAGCAACACATCGCGCCGAATCAAGGTGACCATCCCAGGCCCCTTCACAATGTCGCAGCAGGCACAGAATGAGCACTACTCCGATGATCGCTCCCTAGCCATGGACTACGCAGAAGCCGTCAACCAAGAAGTGAAGGAGCTTTTCGACGCTGGAGCAGACATCGTGCAGCTGGACGAGCCGTGGCTGCAGGCACGGGTGGAGAGTGCCAGGCAGTTCGGAGTGGAGGCCATCAACCACGCCTTGGAAGGTGTGGAAGGCCCCATCGCGCTGCATCTCTGCTTTGGCTATGCCGCCTCCATGCGAGAGGCGAAGCCCTCAGCCTACTCATTCCTACCTGAGCTGGAGGAAACCGCAGTGCAGATGGTCTCCATAGAGGCCGCCCAACCCAAGCTCGACCTCTCTATGCTGGACCTGCTCCCGTCCAAAACCATCATTGTGGGCGTGTTGGACTTGGGTGATATGACCATCGAAACCCCAGAAACGGTGGCCCAACGCATACGCAACGCACTCCAGCACCTACCGCCGGAGCGCCTCATGCTGGCCCCCGACTGCGGTATGAAGTACCTGCCTCGCAACGTGGCCCGTGGCAAGCTGCGTGCCCTCTCGCTGGGGGCAGCAATCGTGAAGGCGGAGTTAGGCCTGTAGCCAGGTTGCTTGGAGAGAGGAGCGCCCCTTACCCGCCCATCATCTCGGCCCAGCGGCCGTAAAAGGCGCGGTGGTTGGCCTCGCTGATGCGGGTGTCGCTGGCCCATGCCATCAGGTTTTCGTCGAACCCCTCGTGGCCGAGCCCCATGGCGGTGTGCATGGGCATCCGGCGCGACACCACACCGCGACTGGTGTTGGTAACTTCCTGCCAGTTGTCCATGTCGTCCTGTTCAAAGGTGCCGGTAGGACCGAATCCCCGTGCACCTGCCAAGCGGATGGCGTCCTTCACGTCTTGGGGAGCGGTCTTGTCCACATAGGCCCACGACCATATTTCGGTCTTGTTGGGTCCACGGGGCTGCCACACGCGGATGGTGCGTGAACCGGTG
Source organism: Dehalococcoidia bacterium (assembly GCA_965263155.1). GTDB lineage: Bacteria > Chloroflexota > Dehalococcoidia > Lucifugimonadales > JAAXIE01 > JAAXIE01. Next base: position 1,994,413 of record OZ253586.1, on the reverse strand, counting down.
CGCAGAATGGCGAAGTTGGGGAAGATGTTGCCAGCGATGGGGTTCACCAATTCGTGCCTCTCGCCCATGCGTCTGCGAACGTCTTGCGCGTGCTTCTGCTCGTACGCATCCAGCACCGGCATCAGGGGGTCGGCTGACTCCCCAGGACTTAGGGCTAGGATGCAATGACCCTGCTCGGTGGACACCAGCCTCCCAGGCTCTTGGCTGGCAGGGCGGTTGAAGCGGGCATCTACTGCTGAGCGGTGCGTCCACGGCACATGGTAGGAGTCGCCAGCGAAATTCTCGGCGGCCAGCTTCCAGTTGCAGGGCACCACCCATTTGTGCATTCCGCCAATCATCTCGATCCCGCCCTCGTGCCGGTCGAAGAAGTTGTCCATGTACCAAGTCATCTCGCCCAGATAGTCCAGCAGGGGAGGTGCGTCGGCGTTGAAGGTGGCAAAAATCATGCCCTTGTAGTCGTCGATTTTTGCCACCGGTGCCAAGCCCCACTTCTCGGTATCCAACTCGTCGTAGTAGGCCTCGCGCAGACTGGGCACGGCTATCAGCTTGCCATCGTTCCCGTAGGTCCAGCCGTGATACGCACAGACGAAGGCCGAGGCGTTGCCAGCGTCGGCCCGGCATACACGGTTGCCGCGGTGACGGCACACGTTCAGGAAGGCGCGGACCCGTCCGGTAGCGTCGCGGGTAACTAGTACCGGGTCTTCCGCCATGTAGGTGGTGAAGAAGTCGCCGGGATTGGGTATCACCGTCTCATGGCAGAGGAAGAGCCAACTGGGGGCGAAGACACGCTCCAACTCCTCCCGGTAAATCTCCTCATCGGAGAAGATGCGGCGGTCCATCATGCCCCGCTGGGCGTCTACCAACCTGCTGCCCTGAACGGTCATATTGCCCCCCTTACGTGTGGATGGGGTCAACCTGCGGCTGATGGGCTGGTCTGCGGCCTGACTTGGTACCGAGCTGAGTACTCCTTCTCTTTCACACCGAAGGAACTCACGGTGGCCACTAGCAGTAGACACGCCACTATGCCGAAGGCCCATTGGTAGTCCCCTTGCCAGTCGTGCATGAGGCCCGCGAACTGGATGCTGAAGGCTGCTCCAAGCTGGTGGAAGAGGAACGTCATTCCGGTAAGCGTGCCCAAAAACTTCAGCCCATAGATGTCGGCAGCGAGGCTGGTGGTCAGCGGGCCCGTGGCCCACCAAGAGAACCCCAGCACCGAGGCAAAGGCCCAGATGGACCAAGGCGCCGGTAGGAGGAAGAGCATCATGTAGCCGATGAAGCGGCCGCCGTAGACCAAGGCTAGCAGGTTCTTCCGCGGGAACTTGTCTGCTAGGAACGTGGCCCCAAGTAGGCCTACTACGTTCAACCCGCTCATTAACCCGAAGGCCAAGGCTGCCGTTGATTTCGCCATCCCCTCCTCCTCGGCGTAGGGGATGAAGTGGAAGCTCATGATGGAGGTGGTCGCTCCACATGCGAAGTAAGCGATGGACAGCTGCCAGAATGGGGCCGACTTCAGCGATTTCTTCCAGTAGTCAAGCTCAAGGGGTCCTGGTGTCTGCTGCGTGGGCGGAGTGGGCTTGCCTTGTGAATCGGTTGCTCGCTCCCCGTCAGGGCGAAGGCCCATATCAGCCGGGTCGTTGCGCAGTAGGATGAAGGAGAGCGGGAAGCCCAGTGTCAGGACGATAATTCCCAGAACCAGCCAAGTAGTGCGCCAGTCAAATTCCTGTATAAGGTAGGCACTGAGGGGCACCAGCACCAGTCCGCCCACGGAGGCGCCGGCAGTGCTGATGCCCAAGGCTGTCGCGCGGCGTTTGCGGAACCACCGCGTCAGGAGCGCACTACCGATGTTGATGGTGCTGGCACTGGAGCCGATGGCGCCCAGGATGCCGAAACCAAGAATTAGGTAGGCGATATGAGGCGTGGCCACCAGCATCAGGGTGCTCGCGGCCAAGATAAGCACGCCTGTAAGAATCACCTTGCGGGCGCCCAGCTTGTCGTAGAACCAGCCGGCGAAGGGCTGGCAGAAGCCGGCGACCAGCATTCCTACGAGGCCAGCCACGGAAATCAACCCTCGGCTCCACCCGAACTCCTCGCTCATAGGGGTAACGAAGTTGCCGAAGCTGCTGCGGGAGCCGATCGAGACCAAGGCTACGAGGAAGGTGACGCCCACAATCACCCACCCATAAAAGAGGGGCGACTTGACGCGCACCGGAGGCGGGGCCGTGCTGCTCGATGATTGGTCCGTAGCTACCTCCTGCGCCCGGGCGTCCAGCCTATGCGTGATGGATTTCCTGTGCCTCACAGGTGAACTTTCGGGCCGAGTGTACCACCTAAAGCGTTGCGGTTACAATTCGGAACAAACAGTGGGCGTCGCAGGTTGTCCAACCGCGTCAACTGCGCACTGGGACGGTTCGCATGGCAGACAGGCAGATCACGCTCGAGACTTACCACACGCCCTTCAGCGCCGACGATAAGGACGCCAATTTCAAGCATGATGTGGCCACCTACAGCAGGCTGGACCCCATGCCAGCCTTGGACCGCATTAGCCGGAACCAGGATATCCCGGTGGGGGCCCTCGTGCGATATGTGCTGGCGCGGTGGGCTACGTCAGGCAGCGATGCCTTGCTGGAAGTGGGGCCGCTGGTAGTGCGTCAGATGGAAGCTCTGATTGATCCGGCAGAGCAGGAAGCCACCGACGACGCCCGCCTCAAGGCCTACGACGGACTACGCCAGATCGTCTCTTGGCTCAGCATCCCGTTGGACGACCCTAACTGGCGCACCCCAAGGACGCGCACAGAGTGACCGTCGGCCCTTTATCAGATTATCCTGCTGCTTCAGTAGGCTGGCTGTAGGCTGCGACGAAGAGCCTCCCGGTGCGGCCGCTGGCCAACATGGCGCCGAATGCAATCAGCCACAGCAAGAAGGCGGTACCGATGATGGGATGCATGATGGTGGAGGCGTCAACCCAAGTGAACTGCATGGCGACTCCGACAATCGCTGATGCGGGGGACACTTTCCTCAAGATGCCGCCGACCTGCCACTGGTACTTGGCAGCGAGGAGCAACGCCAGTCCCGCTATGGTGAACCCGATCTTTCCTGTGACCCAACGTGCATCAGATACATTTTCGACGAAGGCAGTGCTTTCCGGCGCGTAGGCGGCCAAGATGATGGTGCACACTCCTGACAACACCGCGATCGCACCGGAGGCAGTCAGCAGATATGAAAACGCAGAAGTTACGGGGCGCCCGCTAACCGCCCACGCCTTCAACAGGTACAGCCCGCCAGCCACTAAGGATAAGCCGGCGACAAGCCTCGCCACCCCGTTGACTGTGTAGACCGGGCGGCTGTCGGCAATCGCTCGCAGCGATTCGGTGAGTGTGGCTTGGTCAGCATCCGCCCCCACCCTCGCAGCCACCATCACCACCGACCCAGCAGCGCTGAGAAGCAGCAGCTTCCCCGCAGTTCGGGCGGCCGAGTCCCCGGTCGCTGGTTGTGTCACGGTGGGTGACGTTGGTCTGTCAGACGGCAGCTCTCCCATCACCCTTGGCTATTCGGATGCCAAGCGTCCAGCATGGCATTGAACGTCTCCATGGCGGGGTCGGAGACGCCGTAGGGGCACTCAAAGTGCACGCCTACCGGGAACCCGGCCTCGCTCACACCCTCCACGATTTCCTTGTAGTGGTCCACCATGGCCGCCTTCTTCTGCCGGAAGGGCATGGCTGCCAGCTCCGTCACCCAGTCTATTTCCGGGCCGACCAAGGCGCTGGTGTCGTCCTTGATAAGCCAGCGAATCAGGCCAAGGCGCTGCTCCAGTTGGGGCACGAAACCGAAGGAGAGCAGTATCTCAGGTCTATGGGGGTGCTCCTTCATCGTTTCCAGGAAGGACACAATCTGCTTGCTGTACAGCAATTGAGTCATGGCAAAGTTGGCCCCGCACTCCAGCTTGTAGAGGAGCCGACCCTCTTCCTCCAACCGGGTGGGTATGAGAATGGCTCCCCGGGATGGCATCACGTCGCTGTAGATGCCAAGGGCCTCATTGGGGGATGGACCCACGATATCGGCGTCGTCGAACACCCGTGGCACCCCCACGAACACCACGCGCTCCACACCGGCCTGCTTCAGGCTCGCCACTCGCTCGTCCAGCTGTCGCTTGGGGGTGAAGACCGTCACCTGCGTGAGAATGCAGGACGCAGGTATCTCTTGACGCAGCGTGATGCTGGAGTCCAAGGCGTCGATCTTCTCGTCCAGAGCTACGGGCCGGTCTCCTTCCTCGGGAATCATTTGGGGCACGACCAAGGTGTTGATGTGGTCGATCAGGCCCGACTTGTCTAGTTGGGCACGGGTCTTCTGGGCTTCTTCCTCGGCCAAGGCCTGTCCCCCTCCCTTGGAAGTGGGGATCAGCTCAAGTGCGATGGTTGCCATGGTCCTCCTCGGTACCATCCTCTCGGATGGAAGCGCGACGAATTGCGACGACATAGTCTAACCTAAAAAGGGCTGTTCTGTCGTCCCGCTCAATCTCACCCCCCTTCCCAGCCGTCATGCCCTGACTTCATGTCGGGGCGTGTGTCGCTAGGGGAGAGCATACCCCTTGGACTCCCCCTTCCAAGAGGTAAGGACTTTCAGTGCGGGCGTCCAAGGGGTATCATCGGCTGGATGATAACCGTCGGCGCAATTCATGTGGCGCCCGTCAAGTCGGCGGGCTTGGTCGGCCCCAACAGCGTGCATGTGGGGCTGTCGGGAATCATGGAGGACCGACGCTTCTACCTCATCGATGGCAATAGCCGGCTGGTGACCCAACGGGAGTTGGGCTGGCTCGTGCAAATCAAGGCCTCCTACCAGTCCGAACCGGAGGAGTTGCGACTTACGCTCCCCGACGGTCAGGTGCTGGAGTGGGAGTTGGAACCGGGCGAGCCGGTCTCCACCCGCATGTGGGGCCGCGTCGTGCGGGGTCAGGTCTTGAACGGTGGCTGGGGCCCTGCCCTCTCCCGTGCTGTGGGTATCCCCCTGCGCTTGGTGCGGGCCGACCAGCCAGGGCAGTGCTACGACGAGTTCCCCGTCTCCGTGCTCTCCCAAGGCTCCCTGCAACAGCTGGAAACCGTTGCAGGAGGAACGCATGCCTTCGATGGCCGCCGTTTCCGCCCCAACTTCCTCTTGCAGGGGTGTGAGCCCCACGAAGAGGACGGCTGGCTTGGACAAGCTATTCAGATTGGCGAGCGTCTGCGTCTGCGGCTCATATCCCCCGACCCGCGTTGCGCCATCACAACTCACGATCCCGACACTGGTGAGCGGGACGTCGATACGCTGCGCTTGATAATGAGCTACCGCCCCAACCCCATCGCCGCCTACTTCGGCGTATATGCCATCGTGGAGCGCCCCGGCGACGCCTCAGTAGGTGACACGGTGGAGCTGGTTGAGTAGCCGCCCCTGTTGGCCGACCTGCGCCATGTATGGCATAGTCCCATGCTATCGTCCCACTCCGAGCTCTCGCTCGACCCTGAGGTAGCACTCGTATGCATCTCGATCCCCGCCTTCTTGCTTACGCCAACGGCGTCCGGTTGCGTATCCTTCTTGCCTCCTTCCTTGGCCTTTTGGCCATGGGCGCTGGTGTGGGCCGCCTCGCCATGGCCGGTGTGGTCATCGTCGCAGTCATACACGAGGGCGCAGCCTTCTCCACCTTGGCCGCACCCCTTATCGCCATGGCTGGCCTCATTGTCCTTCGCAGCCTGCTCCAGTACATGCAGGAGTTGGTGAGCCACCACACGGCGAGCATCGTCAAGGTGCAGGTGCGGGAGAGGCTCTACCAGCATTGCCTAGCCCTTGGCCCCGGCTACTTCGACCAAAGCCGCACCGGTGATGGAGTCCTGACGCTGGCTGACGGCGTGGAACGGCTGGAGGCCTTTTTCGGTCGGTACTTACCCCAACTGACAGTGGCGGTACTGACCCCGCCACTGATTTTCGCGTTCATGGCCTTCATCGACTGGCCCATCGCTGTGATATTCCTAGTCTTCGCTCTAGCGACCCTGCTAATACCCAATACGCTGGCCAAGTGGAACACCGAGAAGAACCTGAAGCGACGCGATGCCTACGGCGCATTGGGGGCCGACTTCCTCGACAGTGTGCAGGGTCTGTCCACGTTGAAAGCCTTCGGTCAGAGCCGCGCTCGTGGCGACCTTCTGGCCACCCGTTCCCGTCAACTGTTCCGCGCCACCATGGGTGTGCTGGCGGCCAACAGTTTGAACAGTGCAGTGACCCTGATGGGCATATCAGCAGCAGCGGCATTGGCCCTTGGGTTTGGCGCGTGGCGGGTGAGCCAAGGCGACATGGAGTTGCGCCCGTTGCTGATTGTGCTGATGCTGGGAGTCGAAATCTTCCGGCCTCTGCGCGAGCTGATTCAGTTGGGCCACGAGGGCATGATCGCCTTGGCTTCGGCCCAAGCCGTATATGAAATACTGGACACCCCCATCCAAGTGCGGGAGTCGGAGACGGGGACTCGGCGCGTCAACGGGACGGAGCCCACACTGGCCCCTGAATTGGTCTTCGAAAACGTCACTTTCGGCTACCAGTCGGGACGCCGCCCTGCATTGGAGCAGGTGTCCTTCACCCTCCATGCTGGGGAGTCCCTAGGCTTGGTCGGCCCCAGTGGCGCAGGCAAGTCCACCGTCGTCTCCCTCGCCCTGCGGTTCTTCGACCCCCAGCAGGGACGCATCCTGCTGGGCGGCCAAGACCTGCGTGAACTCCCTCTCGATTACCTGAGGAGGCATGTGGCCGTGGTGGGGCAGGATACCTACCTGTTCCACGGCACTGTCGCCGAGAACCTGCGTTTCGCCAAGCCCGATGCCACTCAGCAGGAAATCCAAGACGCGGCCAATGTGGCCAACGCCCACGACTTTATCGAGGCACTGCCCGACGGGTACGACACTGTGGTGGGCGAGCGTGCCATCCGCCTTTCCGGAGGGCAGAGGCAACGCATCGCCATAGCACGTGCTTTGCTGAAGGACGCGCCCATCCTGATACTGGACGAGGCTCTGTCCAGCGTGGACACGGAGAACGAGGCGACCATCCAGAAGGCCCTCGACCACCTCATGGAGGGCAGGACCACCCTGACCATCGCCCACCGACTCTCCAGCGTCATAGGGGCCAATCGCATCTTGGTGCTGGATGAGGGACGTCTGGTGGAGTCGGGTAGCCACCAAGAGTTGGTCGCTGCTGGTGGCGTTTACACACAACTGATGGCCAACCAGCAGACGATGCAGGACAATCAGCAGGATGGACATCCTGTTAGCCATCAGCATGCCGTGCCTGAACAGGTAACCGCTGAGGCTGGCGCCGCTGGTGTGGACGCCCATCCGCCAACACACGCGCATCACCACAACCACCGTCACGAACGGGTGCTCGATGCCGTTGGGGACCGCACGCCGACCTCGCACCGTAGGCCGTCGGGCATGTTTGCCCTAGGCGGCAGGCTGCTCATCTTGGTCCGGCCGTGGTGGGGCCAGCTCATACTCACCTTCCTCTTGGGGGTGGGGCATCATGGATCGGTCATCGGACTGGCCGTCATCGGGGCCCTGCTGGTGGGTCAGGTGGTCACCGGAGGCAGCCTGACCCTGCTGCTAGTGCTTCTTGGCGTCTTTGTTCCCTTGGTGGGTTTCTTCACTTGGGCAGAATCGTGGCAGGCCCACGACATGGCCTACCGTTTGCTGAACGAGATGCGAGTCGACATGTACCGCAAGCTGGACCCCTTGGCTCCGGCGTACATGGTGAAGCGACGCTCCGGCGATCTGGTCAGTATCGTCGGCAGCGACATCGAGACGGTGGAGTACTTCTTCGCCCACACCATTACCCCGGCCTTCGTCGCCGTGGTCGTGCCCGCCGGGGTGCTGGCGGTGCTGGCGGTAATCGCTTGGCCTCTGGCATTGGTGCTCTCGCCCTTCCTGCTGGCAGTGGCGGTCAGCCCTCTTATGGCCCAAGCTCGCTCCGAGCAGTTGGCCACTGAAGTGCGAGAACGGCTGGGCGACATTCACGCCCATATGGTCGACAGTTTGCAGGGGCTCCGGGAAGTTGCGGCCTTCGGCCGCGGCCCCGAACGGCAGGCGGAAATCGCTCGCAACGGCTGGGCATTCGCCCATTTCCAGACCAGATTCCTCAAGGTGCGGTCATTCCAAGTGTCGTTCATCGAGGCAATGACGGCCTTGGGTAGCCTTTGCGTGCTGACCCTAGGAGTCTGGTTCTTGACGCAAGGGGAGATGTCGCGTCCGCAACTGATACTTTCGGTAGTGCTCTCCGCGGCCGCCTTTGCGCCCATCGCCGACATCGCCCGCACCATCAAGCAACTCATGGAAACAACCGCCTCGGCGCGCCGCGTATTTGAGGTGCACGACGAGCCGGTGCCTGTAGTGGACGGGCCGGGGGCCGACAGCCCCGCGTCTGCTCCTGCCATCCGGTTCCAAGACGTGTCTTTCGCCTACGGCCGCCACGAGCCTCAAGCCCTGCACCAAGTATCCTTCGACCTTCCTCCGGGAAGCACCACTGCGCTGGTCGGGCCATCGGGGGCGGGTAAGACCACCTGCGCCAACCTGCTCATGCGCTTCTGGGATGCCGATACGGGTCGTGTCGTTCTGGAGAACGATGACCTGCGTTCCTTCAACTTGGATGACCTGCGAGGACAGATTGCCTTGGTGTCGCAAGACACCTACCTGTTCAACGACACCATTCGCTCTAACATCCGGCTGGGACGTCAGGACGCTAGCGACAGCGAGGTCGAGGAGGCCGCCCGGCAGGCTAACGCCCATGACTTCATCACCTCATTCCCCGATGGCTACGAAACCATAGTGGGCGAGCGTGGGGCGCAGCTTTCCGGCGGACAACGCCAGCGCATCGCCATCGCCCGTGCCCTGCTCAAGAACGCGCCCATCCTCATCCTCGACGAGGCCACCTCCCACTTGGACGCCGTCAACGAGCAACAGCTACGGCTGGCCTTGGAACGGCTGATGGAAGGACGCACCACTCTGGTCATCGCCCACCGCCTCTCCACGGTGCGCGATGCTGACCAGATTGTCGTCCTCGACGACGGCGACATGGTAGAGCACGGCACTCACCAAGAGCTGCTGCACCAACAGGGTCTCTACGCTCGGCTGGTGGCCGCCCAACTGGTGGACGGGGTGTCGGAGCGCCAAGCGACGCAACATCATGGACCCCATCAAGCTCACGCACCCAGCATGCCGGGCGTGGGCGGCGGAGGGCATCACAACCACTAGGTCGTGCCGTACGCCTCGTAGGGGTCAGCCATTGTGGCTGCCCAAGACACAGAAGGGCCTGCACCCTGTCTCCTAGGTCAGCGCCGGAGCTCTAGGCTCCACAGTGTCACCCCGCGCCCACTGACATCAGCCCGTTGACCCCGGCCTCCCTTCCCCCCTATCCTCCGTATAGGCCCCCCGCCTGCATCCTGCCTCATCCCGGCCCCGGGACCAAACGCATAGGGGTCCGCCACCGGGGCTTCTACAATGTCTCAGATATGGACCGGTTACAACGATGTCTCAAATGTCACAGCCATCAGCTACGAAAACGCGAACAATCGTGTATTGTGTGGCGGCCCCTTGACTACAGCAAAGCTGACGCGTAGCTGCGCCGATCTATATCCCGATGCAATAAAATACGGACAGTTTGCAACGGATATAGCATTGGAAGTAAGCGAGAGATGCAAGGGATTAGCACTGGAACACCACAAATGCGACAAAATGCGAACCCCCAAGGCGCGCGATGTCGGTTGTCATGCCAAGACCTCCGTCACGCCTCGTAGGGGCTGCCCTTGTGTCTGCCCAAGGGCATGCATCTGTCTCCTAGGTCAGCGCCGGGCAAGAGCAGCTCTTGTGCTCCCAACGCACGCGTACCGCGCTGCTACCCGTATGCCCGCCCGATGGGGCCAAATCGTCCCACGGAATAGTGCTATTTCCGTATCTGCTTCGGGTGGGAATGGGACAAATGGGACTTAAGGCAGATACAAAAGAATGCGTTTTAGCTACGACAGATGTCCCATCCGAAGGAGAAACAGCTATGATTCTGACCATACCCTAGCACCGAGCGGCACAAAAGCGGGACTAGAAAGTCCCAAGCCGTTACGCCCATAACTGACCGGACAAGACTGAAAGGAGCCAGCTATGCCAATCGAGCAGCACGCACCCGAACTGGAGCGCATCATCGATCTGAATGCCACCGTGGAGGAGCTTGCAGGAGGTTACGGCGGCGACATGGGGCCTGCGGAAGGCCCGTTGTGGTGGAAGGAGGGAGGCTACCTCCTCTTCAGCGACATCCACAATAACCGCCGCGTAAAGTGGGCAGATGGCGAAGGAGCGACCGTATTCGCCGAGCCCACCAACCGGGCCAACGGCCTCACCCGCGACCGCCAAGGCCGCCTGCTGGCTGGCGAGCACGATGCCCGTCGTGTCACGCGGCAAGAGCCCGACGGCAGCATCACCGTGGTGGCCAACAACTACCGCGCGACCCGTCTCAACCGGCCGAACGACGTGGTGGTGAAGTCCGATGGGGCCATCTACTTCACCGACCCGATAACTCTCGGTTTGGTCTCCGACCTAGACTACGCCGGCGTGTACCGGGTCACCCCAGACTTGGGGACCATGAACTGTTTGGCGTGGGACTTCGTAGTCCCCAACGGGCTGGCCTTCTCCCCCGACGAGAGGGTCCTCTACATCAACGATTCGCGCCGGGGCCACATCCGTGCCTTCGACATCGATCCCACGAACGGCACACTGGCCCGGGCTACCGACCGGATATTCTGCGACCTGCGGGGCGAGGGGCCCGGTGTCCCGGACGGCATGAAGGTGGATGTGGAAGGCAACGTCTACTGTGGTGGGTCGGGAGGCCTCTGGATAATGGACCCCACTGGCAAGCACCTTGGTACAATCGTCCACGGTTACAATGCCACCACTAATCTGGCCTTCGGTGGCGACGACTGGAAGACCCTCTACTTCACCACCCGCAACGAACTATGCCGCGTGCCGGTGAAGATCGCCGGGGTGCCTGTCTAGGACCCCGGGATGACCATCAGCGTTCTCGATGGAAGACCTCAAGGCAAGCCATTGAGTGTCTTCTATCGAGAACCGCAGCGCCGATAATCTGACGCGCCTAGGCTCGGCCTGTTTAGGCCCAAGGCGTTTAAGCTAGGGAGACACAACCAGCAACTCCAACTCGAATACCAAGGTGGAGTTGGGGGCTATCAGGTCACCAACAGCCATATCACCATATGCCAAGTGCGGAGGAATTATGAGGAGGCGTTTGCCTCCTACCTTCATCCCGGCAACACCTTCTTCCCAACCATCGATGACGGTCCCTTCACCCAATGTAAACTGAAACGGGTCCCCGCCAATGGAGCTATCAAATACGGTGTCGTCGTCCAGCAACTTGCCGGTGTAATGCACCTCCACTATTGCCCCCGGTTCAGCAACGTCTCCACTGCCTACCACCAAGTCCACCAAAACCAGCCCCGATTCAGTAACAAAGGGAGCGCCGGGAGGCAGTGGCGGAGCATCGGGTGTCTCGGTTGAGGTGTCGCTTGGAGCCGGGGTAGGCTCGGGAGTAGGTTCCGGCGTTGGCTCGGGGGTAGGGGCTCGAGTAGGTTCAGCCGTTGGCTCAGGAGTAGGAGCCGGAGCAGGCTCCGGCGTCGGCTCGGGGGCGGGGCCCACAGTAGATTCCGGCGTTGGCTCAGCGGCAGGGGTCGGAGTGGGTTCCGGCGTTGGCTCAGAGGTAGGAGCCGGTGTAGGTTCAGGCGTAGGTCGAGCGGTCCGTGCTGGGGCGGCTTCCAGCGTTGGCGCAGCGACGGTTGCTGGTGTGGGTGAAGCAGCCCCGCTTTGGGGCGGAGTGTTAGCGGCCACCGCTGTGCTAACTGGCTGAGGTGTGCTAACTGGTGATACCTCCGGAGTAGGCGTGGAGCTTCCGCAGGCAATGCCCGCGGTGATCAGCAACGCCATTGCCATGCTTATAACAATTCTCAAGGGTCCCTCGTGTATTGATTCGGATGGATGTGGCACGGACGAGGCAGAGACCCGGCACTGCCTCTCAAGTGGCTAACCATCGATGCTTCAGGCAAGCAGCGTCGGACGCCGCCACTGCGCTGTGCATCCGAGGCGCTGTCCTTAAGCCCCGTTGGACGTCAAGGCGCGGACGATGTCGTCGCTGATGCTGGCGGCCCGCTGGATGACAGTGTCTCGGTGCAAGGGTCCCAGCGGGTGGGGGATGGACACCGGTTGGAAGCTGGGGCGTCCGAAGGCTCGTGATTGGGCTAGGGCCGAGTTGGTGAAGGGGGCTGTGCATATCACTATGGTCGGGATGCCCCGGTTCTCCAAGGTCATTGCGTCGTGCACACTGCACGCCGTGCAGGACCCTCAATCGGCGATGGCGGTCACGACGAAGTCGCACCTCTCACTAAGGGCGTCCACCACCTCATCGGCGGCAGGCCGGGAGTAGATGAACTTGTCCAGCACCATGCTGTCCTGCAGCTCGAACTGCTTGTCCAGCACCTCGCGTACATCCAGCAGCAGTTGGTTGGCGTTGGCCTTGCGGTTCCCTAGGAAGCCTCCCACCTTGCCCTGAAGGCCGAGGAGCCTAGGCGCACCGCTCCAGCGGGAGGCCAACTCCGGGTCTACCGGGCTTATCATGCCCCATTGGCGCAACTGTTCCTGAACCGATTCAGCAGGCATCGATACCATGCTACCCTCCTAGGCTTGCAATCTTTCTCATGGCCATTCGCGATCCCCAGCCTGGGAGACAGGCCGAATGAGGGCCTCCGGCGCCACCGGCAACGATCAGGTGGATGTCTTCGGGACGACGCACCACGGGCACCATCTGAGCATCGTCCTGTGGATCAACGAACTTGGGCCACAGCAGTTCCCGGCGTCCGTCCCCTTGGGGCGGGCCTCCGTGTTTCAAGCGGGCCACTGGCTGACGTGCGTGCTCGAAGAGAAACTGCCGGATATCCCGCTTGCGCCAGCCGTCTTGGTGCAACATGCGGGCGTGCTCCGGACCGAGTACCACTAGCGTCTCCCCCATCACGTACATCTGAACGTTGCCCAGCGTGCTCATAGTATCCGCTAGCACCAAGAGGAAGTCGCGTGGCTCACCAGCGTGGTACATGATGTTGTGGGGTGCCTCGCAGGCATAGACTGCCACAGTGCTGTCCTCGGCCCCGTAGCCATGTTCCACATGAAGGGGCTCCCAAGGGTTGGCGGTCTCACTCTCGGCGATGCAGAAAGAAAACTTGCCGGGATGCCCGAAGGTCGCCTTGTCGGCCTCTCCGGGGATGGACCCGCCAAGGTTCACCAGCGTCAGCTTGACCGCCCGTCCGATGGTAGCGTTGGCCCGCCAGCCTTGCCCGAAGCAGTTGTACCCGCCATTAATGTCCAGCTCGGCAGCGATGGGCCCGTTGACGATGACCAGAGGCGAGTGGATGCCGGTGGAACACTGCACGCCCCTCAGGTTCAGCCGGTCGTCCATGGAGGCCTCGATGGCTGCCAGCACCACAGGCATGTATTCAGGCAGGCAGCCAGCCATCACTGCATTGGCCGCAACGCGCTCGACTGTGGCTTTGCCTCCCATAGGCGGTATGGCAGCTACGACCTCGTCGGCAGGGCGCCCGACGGACTCGACGCACCGGCGCACCTTGTCTTCCGTAGGCGGCACCAGAGGCAGGCCGTCACTCCAGCCCGTGCGGTACATCAGCTCAATGAGGTCGACAGTCTCGGTGGTGGTCATGGTTTGGTGCGTCAGTCCTCCATCATTTGGCGGTAAGAGGCTAGAGCTTGGGTTCGGCTGGTGTCAAGCCAGCGGGTTGTCATAATATGGCAGGGTGGTAAGTGCCAGGCTCAATCGCCATAGGTCAACTGCAAGCTGGCCACGGTCAATCTCCAAGTAAAAGATTGTACCATGGCGCGACACAGGGCTATTGACACCCCCGATTGCACCCTACTAATCTGAACGTAACATAACCTAAACTGACCAAGATGCCCCTTTACGGAGGCGAGAATGAAATACGATGTGATCATTATCGGGGCGGGCTCCTGTGGCTCGATCCTAGCCAACGAACTCTCTGCAGACCCCAACCGCTCCGTTCTGCTGCTGGAGGCAGGGCCCGATTACCCCGATTTTGCCCATCTGCCTGAAGAGCTGAAGTTCGGCTACGACGCCTCGGCCGAGGGACCCATCATACGGACGCCGGGCGGTCACCCCATCACACTCCAGACCGACCCCCACAACTGGCAGTACATCGCCCGTTCTACCGACTTTGCGCCCCCAATGCCGGTGCCCAGAGGCAAGGTGACCGGTGGTTCCAGTGCGGTTAACTTCTCCGGCTTCCACCGGGGCATACCCGAAGACTTCGATGCTTGGGCCTCTATGGGGAATGACCAGTGGAGCTTCGAGCAAGTGCTCCCTTACTATCGCAAGATAGAGACGGACGTCGACTTCCACGACGACTACCACGGGACCGACGGCCCGATTTTCGTGCACCACGGCAAGAAGGAGGACTGGCATCCCATCCAGCAGGCCTTCTTCAATGCTTGCATCGACGCCGGTTTTCCGGAGGTGGAAGACCACAACAGCCCCAACTCCACGGGGGTTGGACCGTCCATCAATAACAACCACAATCGTGTGCGCTTCAGCACCGCCTTGGGTTATCTGGACCCGGCGCGTCACCGGCTGAATCTGACCGTCCGGGCCAATTGCCATGTGCAACGGCTGGTGCTCGAAGGGACTCGCGCAACCGGCGTGGTGGTGGAGAGTGGCGGTGAGACATTCACCCTCGACGCCGACCAGATTATCCTCAGCGCCGGTGCCGTGGGCACGCCTCAGATTCTGATGCTCTCGGGTGTCGGGCCAGCCGAGCATCTGCGCAGCATGGGCATACCCGTAGTGCATGACGCTCCTGGCGTAGGCCAGAACCTGCGTGATCACCCCAAGGTGTACCTTACTTGGAAAGCCAAAGATGACTACGCTCCGGAGTGGGACCGGCCACGGTCGGGTATCACCCTTCGCCTAATGTCGCCCGGGTCCTCGATGCCCAACGACGTATCGGTGAACGTCAGCACCTTTGTCACTGAGAGAGCTAATCTCCTGGATGAGAACCGCTCCAACCTGACAGACGAACCCACGGAGTCGCGGCTAATCGAGATGATGGTGCCCTTGCTGCTGCCGGTGAGCTCGGGTGAGCTTCGCCTCAATTCTACAGACCCCTCCGACAAGCCCTATCTGGACTACAACTACCTAGACGAGCCCTTTGACCGTCAGCGCCTGAGGGACGGGGTGCGATTGGCCCTCCGGCTGGGCGAGCACCGTGACTTCGCTGATATACTGGGCGAGCGGGTGGCGCCAACTGAGGCCGACTTGGCTTCCGATGAGTCCTTGGACAACTGGCTTATGCGCCAAGCCACAACTTTCTCCCACATCTCCTGCACCTGCAAGATGGGCCCGCGCTCAGACCCTAAGGCTGTCGTGGACCAGACTGGCGTGGTGTATGGACTGGAGAACCTTCGTATCGTCGATGCCTCCATAATGCCCGACTTGGTTCGCAACGCCATCAATCCTACGGTGATCATGCTGGGCCAGAAGATCGCCGACCAAATCAAGTAGCGGAAGTGCCCGAATGAGCGTTTACCAATGATGGCACAAGACTTCACAGTCCGTTTGGCGACCAGCGATGACTCGGAGGCGCTGGTGGCCTTTCAGCGGAGCATGGCATGGGAAACTGAGGGCAAGGAATTGTCGCCCGATACTTTGTGGGAAGGCGTGGCCGGTATCTTCAGCCACCCGGAGCGAGGTTTCTACCTTGTGGCCCAGACCGGAAGGGTCGTCATCGCCGGGCTGCTGGTTACCTACGAGTGGAGCGACTGGCGAGCTGCCAGCTTCTGGTGGGTCCAGAGCGTTTTCGTGAACGCGGGTTGGCGCCGTCGAGGCGTGTACCGCGCGATGTATGAGAAGGTGCGTGAGATGGCGGCCGGTCGTAGCGACGTATGTGGCCTGCGCCTGTATGTGGACCAGGGAAACGAGACGGCCCAGCGCGCATACGAATCCCTTGGGATGTACCCCACACGCTACCAAATGTACGAGGCCAGCGAGGAGGCCAAGCCGCCTGCTGCCTCGTAAGTCCTTCAGCGGTCAATCGCTCGTATCAACCGGTCCAAGTGAAAGGATGCCATGGGGAAGTTTTTGTGCCTGCTTGTGCTCGCTATTCTGCTAGTCGGCACCATAGGATGTTCCGGCGACGCGACGCCCACTCCGACTTCCCCCAGCCTCGCACCTACTCTCACGGCAACGCCTGCAGCGACTTCAACACCCGTAGCCGCTGCAACCCGCGCAGCCGCTGCAACTGAGGCAGCACCGACCAATACGCCTGCTCAGGCGTCGACACCTGCCTCGCCCCCAACTCCCGAAGCCCCGCCTCTGCCGCCTAGCGCTCCAGTTCAAACAGAGTCAGGGCTGGTTTACATCGATGTGGAAGTGGGCACAGGCCCAGTGGCACAGCCGGGTACGCGTGTGACAGTCCATTACACAGGTATGCTGACCATCGACAATAGCGTGTTCGACAGTTCCGTGGAGCGAGGGGAACCCTTCCAGTTTGACCTCGGCGCAGGCAACGTGATCCAAGGTTGGGATCAAGGCGTTGCAGGTATGAAGGTCGGGGGTAGGCGCCACCTCATCATTCCGGCGGACCTGGCCTACGGCGAGCGAGGCTTTGGTGACCTGATCCCACCAAATTCCTGGCTGACGTTCGATGTAGAGCTGCTTGGTGTGTCGCAGTAGGCTCAGTGCTTAGGGGCGAACAGGCTCCAGCCGGGACGAGTCAGGCTATCGTCGCTGCGGTCTATGCCAAAGCCTTCGGTCAATGGAAGCCCGAGAGCGCGCCGAATAGCCCACACCGAGAGGCCCTGCACCCGGTCCATTTCAGCGATCTCATCCAAGCTGAAGTACCCTGCCCCAATGGTCTCATCGCCGTCGAACCGGGGCTCGCCTGATATGGGAGTCAGGCGGAATACCACGTAAATGTTGGCACTGGGTCCGCCAATGGACCCGGCAATAGAGTGACGGAAGCCTATTATATCCTGCACCTTGGCCTCGACGCCCGCCTCCTCCAGCACCTCGCGCTGCACCGCCTCCACGATGTCCTCGTCAGCCTCGACGTATCCGCCGGGGAGCTGCCACGCTCCACGGTTGGGGTTGATGCCCCGCTGAATCAGAAGCCCTTTGCCGTCCCGTATGACCACGCCACCGCATCCGATAGAGTAGTCGCCGAAGTGGAAATACCGGCAGTCGGGAGCGGGGCAGGCAGGTCGCTCCCGCCCACCCTCCATCTGGGATACCAATGGCGTACCGCAGCGCGGACAGAAGTTCATCGGGGATACCTCCGGCATGGGCAGTAGGACTCATCCAGTGGGACTAGGCCGCGATTATAGCAGAGCGGTCACGAGCTGCTGCGCAACTCCGTGGAAGAGATGTCGGCGCGAAAGTCGGCCTCCGATATCGCTTCGAACAGGTGAGTGTGCTCGGGAGGCATTGCCACGTCGCCCAGTTCTCTAAACGTTCCATCATCGAGGCGACCTGCCACAAGGATGCGACACCCCAGATCGCCGATTTCCTTCAGGGCAGCCTTCATGGTGTTCTCGTTATCGCCGTAGTATCGGGGATGCACCAGCCTGATGGCGGTGTCCCAACCCAAGACGATGGCGCAGCCGGGAAGAAGCCGGGCTTTCTGCAAGAACGTGGGCGCAAGAGTGAGGATCAGCGGCCACTTTCCGCGGAACTGCGCAACTCGCTCTTCAACTTCGTCAGACGTCAGCGATGGCTTGTCCACGTTGGCCACTGAAAGTTCGAAGGCCACGGGTGCGCCGGTCATCCGCGAGGCTGCTTCTGCAAGCTTCAGGTGTCCTTCGTGCAGTGGTCGAAATGAGCCGGGCAGCACTGCTCCCTGCCAAGGGTCGTTGACCTCTGTTCGTCCGTCTGGGTATACCGTCACGGTCTGTACGCCACACGCGGAATCAGGGTCGATGAGGGCGAGGGTCGGGTTAGTGTGCCCCCAGTGGGCCATTTCCAGCCGATCCCCATCGGTGAGTAGCGATGGTATGTCGAAGCCTGTCTTACTGGCTTCGGCCAGTGCCCGCAACACCAACCGGCTGCTGACGTCCTCTTCTCCAGTCCGGTCGCGCAGGTCCTTGTGCAGCACCAGATTGTAGGTCGATACCGCCTCCTGTCCCCAATATGCCACACAGCAGCGGTGGTCGCCACGTTTGGGGCGGTCGGTAACAAGGGTGGCGGTGCAGGCAAGACCCAAGGCTGGCTCATCACCCTCACGCAGCGTCAGGGCCCGTTCGTAAGCTGCCTGGGCCATGTCGCGGGCGTTACGTGACGAGACGTACTGTTCAGGCTCGTGGCCTAGGAAGCCAATCATGGAGTTCCGGCCGTAGGGCACCAAGGCTTCCAAAAGGGTGCGGGAAGCACCGGGCACGCTTAGCAACCAAGCCAAGGCTTCGGAGCCTGCTCCGGCAAGGGCCACCACAGCCTGCTCTGGGGTCGCGTGTATCGCTTCGATGAGCGAGCGGATGTCGTCGTCCAACCCGGTCTCCGGTTAGGCCGTCCTGGTGCCGGGCGGGCGCCAGTGGGCGTCTTTGCGTGGGCCGTGGGACCGCACGTTGAGGCTCAGCCTCTCCAAGCCTTCCACCTCCACATCAACGCGGTCGCCGTCGTTGACCGGAGAGAGGCCGATGTGGTGGGTGCCGCAGCAGACGACGTCGCCCGGCATCAGAGTGATGTACTGGGTTAGCCAAGCGATCTGGGCCCGCACCGAGTGGTTCATTTCGCCTGTGTTGTAGTCCTGCTTTAGCTCGCCGTTCAGCCATAGGCGCACGCGCATGTCTTGAGGGTCGGCCACCTCGTCCTTGGTGACGATAACCGGCCCGATGGGTGCGTATGTGTCCATCCCCTTGCCCATAAACGTGGTGCGCCGGTTGGGTATGCCCCTGTTGGACACGTCTACGAAGTTTAGGTAGCCGAACACCATGTCGAGGGCGTTATCTTCGGACACATGCTTGCCCTCCCGTCCGATGACGTACCCCAACTCAGGCTCCGGATGGTGCACCAAGGCTTCGGGTATGTTGGGTATCTCGATGGTGTCTCCGTGGCCGATGACGCCAGTGGCGCCCTTGTAAAAGAAGTCGGGAGGCAGGACGTTGGCTTCGTCCTTGTCTTGGTAGTTGGAGAAGGCTGCTAGGATGTTGTGGGGACGTGGCAGGGGAGGCCTGATCCTGACGCTGGACATGGGCACGCCCTGCTCCCTAGAGGCGATGGCTTCGAACCTCGGACGGAAGCTGTCGAAGTCAGCGATGACCTCCTCCATCAGGTATTCGGGAGGCCTGATGCCCACATGCTGCAACTCGCTGGTGACGTCCACCACGCGGTCGCCGCGCAGGACGCCCATGCGGTAGTCGTCAAAGAACAGCAGCTTCACTACGACGCCTCCAAAGCCCATGTTGGGCGAGTCCAGTATCTGGACGGCCTATGTAAAAGTCAAGCTGGCCCAGCTTGGGTGGGATGGTGGCGTTGTTTGTCCGTCTAACCCGGCCAGCTTCATTCCGGCGAAGGCCGGAATGAAGGAATCTTGCCATCCTGAGCGTTGGTCCAGTCATGACACTTTCCGGATTCCAGCTCAAGGCCGGAATGACGACGAAAAGCCAAACTGACTCCTTGATTCTTGATAGTTACCTCTCTGTTGACATCTAGGTAGCTTGGGCCTATAAAGCTTGCGACTGCCGTTTGCACCCTAGACCGACGGGCACTAGGTAGGCTATCGAATAACGAGCCTAGGGCCGGTTAAAAGACCATGCAAGGGTGCTTATGTCTAGCCAGATCTTGAAGAATTTGTCGGGTAGCGTCAGGGTTGGGAGAATAGCGATGGAAGACTTGACTAAAGAACAAGTAACCGCATTGGGTCGGGCTGTAAACTTGGACATCCCGGAGCGGGAGCTTACCGAGGTGACCTACAACATCAACGCTCTGCTGCAAGCCCTCGACGGCATTAACCCTCCTGGCTTAGACACCATAGAACCACTGCCCATCGTCCTTCCGCCCTCTTCAAGCTAGGGGGCCTCTTCGGAGTAGGGCTTGCCAGCTCTCACTCGACTCTGGCGAAGGTTCCCTCAAGTTGCCCCAACCCTAGAACATTACCGCGCATAGCCGTCAGCAGTTCCGTGACGGTTGCCCCTGCGCCCAGATGCAACTCGCGGTCCAGCGCGTAGACCATGATGCGGTAGGTGTGGGCGGGTCCTGCTGGCGGGCATGGCCCTCCGTAGCCCAGCTTGCCGAAGCCGTTAACTCCGTGCAGACCCTCAGCGACCTTGTCGCCTTCCTTTCCCAGACCCTCCTTCAACTCGTGGCGGCCAGATTCAAAGTTCAAGGCCACCCAATGGACGAACGTGCCTCCTGGAGCGTCAGGGTCGTCCATGATGAGGGCCAAGGACCGGGTTTGGGGCGGCGGCGTTCCAACAGAGATGGGCGGGGAAATATCCGCGCCCTCGCAACTGTGCTTCAACGGGATTGATGCGCCGTCCTGGAAGGCAGGACTGGTGACCTCCATGGCTGCGATGCCCCGTTCCAAGACACCCGGCGTCGGGGACGCCTCCGAGCCCCCACAAGCTGCTAACAGCGACGCCAAGGCTAGCACTGTCAGCAGCCATCGGCGTAGCCCGGTGGGTAAACGGGCCTTGGACAAGCGGGGCTGCGAGAGGCCAGAGGGCATCAGTCCCGCTGTTGCAGGACCTCGCCAGCCAGATTCATCATCTTGTCGACCCGTATCACCACTGCCACGCCTTTGCGTTCTGGGTCGCGTTCCAGCTCTTGGGGGATGGTGCGGGCCATAACCTGCTCCCGTACTTCCCCTTCGGCGTGCACAGTGGCGACGCCGTGGAAACGCCACTGCAGGCGCTCCTCGGCGTTGCGGTACATCACCGCTACGTTGGGGTTGCCTTCGATGTTGTTCTCCGTGGTGCGATGGGTCCGTTCCCAATAGGCCAGAGACTGATCGTCCAACACCATCATGCTGCCTTTGGGGCCGATGTTCGGCTCGCCAGCCTTGTTGACCGTTGCGATCCAGCATACATTGCCTTCGGGGATGAAAGCCCCGTCGATATGAGTGGCTATGTGCTCGTCCAGGTTGATCATCTCTCCTCCGATCCCTAGTCTGCTACTTGGTATCTTGCTAAGCTCTAAATGCCAGCGGGCATCGCATCCTTGAACCTTCGAATGGCGTCGATGTGCGGCTCTGGTCCTTCCAGGTTGCCCCTCATGGTGTTGAATGACAGGTGGCTGGCACCGATCTCGTGCCAGAAGCTGGCCTCTTCCACCCACGCTTCGGGGTTGTTGCCTGCTTGATTGATGTTGATGCGGGCTTCGATGCCTATGGAGTTGGGGTCGCGCCCAGCTTCTTCGGCGTAGCCCCGGAGCTGGTTCACTACAGCGCGACCTTCATCGCTGGCGGGTACCATGGGGAACCAGCCGTCGCCCATCCGTGCGACACGCTTCAGGAGCCGCTCGTCGCGCCCACCAAGCCAGATGGGGATGGGCCTCTGTACCGGCAGCGGGTTGAGTCCGGCCTCGCTGATGTCGTGGTAGCGGCCGTGATAGGTGACCACGTCGTTGGTCCACAGCGCACGCAGGACGTCGATCTGCTCTTCCTCGCGACGTCCACGGTTGCCGAAGTTCTCGCCTAGGGCTTCGTACTCCAATTGGTTCCAGCCCACGCCGACTCCGAGACGGAACTTGCCTCCGGTCAGGATGTCTATCTCGGCGGCCTGCTTGGCCACCAGAGAGGTCTGGCGCTGGCCCAAGACCAACACCGATGTCACCAATTCAAGATTCTGAGTGATGGCTGCTGCGTAGCCATAGAGCACCATTGGTTCGTGGAACATGTCCTTGCTGTTGTAGGCCCCGGCCCAGTCGGGCCTATGAGTGAGGTCGGCGCCCAACACGTGGTCGAATACCGCTACGTGGTTGTATCCCAGTTGCTCGGCTGCCTGGAAATACTCGCGCACTCCGCCGGGGTCGGCGCCGATCTCCGTCTGGGGAAAAACGACTCCAAGCTGCATGAGTGAATTCTCCTTCTTGTGGAACAGGTGTTTGTCGCGAGCCCGCCCGCGTTGTTCAGACCGGCGACAATTGCCGATGGCTGCCGTCTGCGCTACTAGCTACGCAGGTGAGCGTCCCTTTGCTCTTGCAACGATGAGTCGGAGTAGGTCATCAGGTCGGGTGCGGGCTTGCCCAGCATCACCTGCATGTAACAGGGCTCCAGGCTGTCGTTGTGGAAGCCATGCACCACGTTCGGAGGGCACAGCACACAATCCCAAGGACCCAGCCGTGTCTCGTGGCGCTGCCCGTTCTCGTCGTTCCAGAACACCTGCATATGTCCCTGCAGGACGAAGAAGACCTCCTCCACCTCGTGGGTATGAGGGGCGTTACCCTCACCCACCGGCACGTACATGATGCTGAGCGTGAAGTTGCCCGGCGGGATGGAGAGGGGGTCGGCCTTGCCGGAAGCTCCGGTACCGATAAAACGGTGCTGTGCCCGGCGGTAGCCAGGTACGCTGGCATCGGCGAAGGCGTTCCAATCGGGCTTGCGCTCCCGGAATAGCGCCACGGGGCAGGTCTCGCCCCAGACTCCGGTGTCTTTCTTGTCGGCAGTTGTGCTCATGAAATCCTCCTTGTCGAGACAAGAGGATTGTATCGCGTACCGCCCTCTATTGCACAGGTGTCAGGTCTTTCGCAAAGCTCGTGGCGTCTCGCAGGGTCACTAGAGGATGTTGGTCTCGTACGTGCCGTTGGACTGCCCTTGGTCCGGGGGTACGTGGACCAAGGCTGGCTGCTCGACGATGCCGTTTTCTCCGAGGACAGCCGCTCGACCCGTGGTAGTGACCTTGTAGTAGCCTGGGTTCCCCACGCGCTCAAGCCAACCGAACTTCTCCCTAGCGGCGTTCCTGATGGCTTGGACGAAGTCGGTGGGTTGGGGCCAGCCGGTAGCGTCAAAGATGCCTGCCAACTCATTGGCCGACACTCCCTCAGCCCCCATGTACAGCTCAGCAGCGTAAGTAGCCACGACCACCCGACGCATATCGCCCAAGGGATTGACGTGGCGACAGTACTCCGCAGCTTGCTGGTAGCCCACTGGGTCCGCGAGCAATACTGTCGAGTCCGTTGCCTCTTCGGAAAGTTCGTCGGACCCTTCCAGACCGTCCGACTCCTTGTGAACTGGTGCGGAGGCGTCCAGCGTGGGGGTGGAAGGCGCTGAGCCTTCCACGGTGACCGAGCCCGAGGCTATAAGGTGCATCATGTCTCGCGCCAAGTCGGGGTCGAAGAATTCCATCGTGTAGGCGGCTTGGTTTGTTGAGCGTACTGTGATACGCAGAAGCATGCTACGCCTCCAGGCGACATTGCTGGTAACGTATCACGTAGTCATAACGAATAGCAACGAAAAGAGCGACAGGGGAAAGCGAAAATCGCGTGGGAGAACGCGGAACTCTACAGGGACTCTTTGAGGCGAGCCGCCAGCGAGCGGGTCATCCCGGGCACCGTGGCGATTTCTTCGACAGGGGCTTCCTTGATTCCTTTCAGCGTACCGAACCGGCGCATGAGCATCCGCTTACGTTTGGGGCCGATGCCGGTGACCATGTCGATGGGCGAAACCGCGGAGCGCTTGCTGCGCAGGTTGCGATGGTAGGTGATGGCGAATCGGTGGGCCTCGTCCCTGATGCGCTGGAGCAAATACAGGGATTGGGAGTTACGTGGCAGTATTACCGGCTCAGGCGTGTGAGGCAAGAATATCCATTCGTTTTCCTTGGCCAGCGATGCCAGCGGGATGAAGTCGATACCCATCTCTAGGAACACTTCAAGAGCCGCCGACAAGTGTCCCTTGCCCCCGTCAATGAGTACCAAGTCGGGGACTATACCCCAGCTTTCGTCGCCAGTGCGATGGGGCTCGTCGGTCGGTTGCGGACCTGCCTTGCCCTTTAGGTCCGACAGCCTCTTGAATCGACGGCGCAGCACTTCCTGCATGCTGGAGTAGTCATCCACACCCGCCACGTTCTTGATGCGAAAGCGACGGTAGTGGGCTGTCTTGGGTGCCCCCTCCTCGAAGGTGACCATGCTGCCCACTGAGTTGGTGCCCTGTATGTTGGAAATGTCGTAGCACTCCATGCGGTGGGGCGGGTTGGGCAGGTGCAACTCTTCCTGCAGCTCGACAAGCGCTTGGTAGGTGGCGTCCGCGTTCGACAGCCACTTGGCCCTGCTCTGCGAGAGCCCTTGGAAAGCATTCTCCGCTGCCATCTGCACCAGCTGGTGGTACTTGCCTCGCTGGGGGCAGAGTAGCGTTACCGCCTTCCCCCGCTCCTGTCGCAGCCACTGCTCGATTTGTTCCTGCTCCTCCAGAGGGTGCTGTATCAGTATGCGGCGTGGCACGTTGGAGGCGGACAGGTAGAACTGCTTGATGAATTGGGCCATGACGTGGGAGGGCTCCGAATCTTGGGTCCCTACCATGATGAAGTGGTCCCGGCCCATCAGTCTGCCGTGGCGAATGAAGAATACCTCCATGCGAGTCTCATCCTCGGCCCCGGCCATGGCCACAACATCGGCATCGTAGGTGGCAGTGGTGTCTACCTTGATGCGCTGCTCCTCGGACACGCGGTGGACACTGCGCATCTGGTCTCGCAGCACCGCAGCCCGCTCGAACTCCAGCTTGTTGGAGGCTTGTTCCATGCGCTGGCGCAGGTCGTCCACCACCACCTCGGTCTTGCCTTCCATGAACATGACGACCTGCTGGATGACCTGGCCGTACTCTTCCTTGTTGACCGCACCGATGCAGGGGGCGTTGCAGCGGTTGATGTAGTACTCCAAACAGGGACGGGGGTCGGTTCCCGTGATGGTTTTGGTGCATGACCGGTACGGGAATAGGCGCTTGAGCAGGTCCATAGTCTTGCGCACACTGCCAGCAGTGGCAAAAGGGCCAAAGTAGCGAGCTCCGTCATTGTTCACCCGGCGGGTGATGTATATCTGAGGGAACTCTTCGGCGAGGTCGATTTTCAGGAAGGGATAGGTCTTGTCGTCCTTCAGCCGAGCATTGAAGGGTGGCTTATACTTCTTGATGAGGGTGTTTTCAAGAATCAGGGCCTCCGCCGACGAGTGGGTGATGATGAACTCATAGTCGGCAATCCGAGAGGCCATCGTCCGTATCTTGTGGGGAAGGTTGTAGGGTGAGCCGAAGTAGTAGCCTACCCGGTTCTTCAGGTTGCTGGCTTTGCCCACGTAGAGGACCCGATCCTGGGCGTCTTTCATGATGTAGACGCCGGGATTCTCCGGGGTGGTGGCGAGACGATGGTTGAAAGCTGCCCTGTCCATGGGCTTTCCTTGGGAGGAGTTGCTTGAGGGCCCCTACGCGGGCTTCCCCCTGACTAAAGTACTACTATCTGACTAGAGTACTACTATGCCGAGAACGAGCAGCACCGCCAGCGCGGTGACGCCTACTGCCCCGATGCGTCTCAGTTCAGATCCGATATGGTCCAATACCGTGGGGTGGTACTGGGCGTGTGACCGTGGCGAGGAGCGGGCGGGCTGGGTTGCCGGAGCAGTAGCGACCGCAGTCGGTTCCCCGGCCGCTTCGCTCGCCTTCTCTGCTGGAGAAGGAGCGGCAGGCCTAGGCCGGGTGGCCACGTTGCCCACAGGGCGGCCCTGTTTGCGCCGCCGTTGACCGAGCTGGGCCTGCCTCGATGCTATCTTATGCCCTCTGCCCGGCATTTGCTTCCCTTCCTCTCCCGGCCCTCACGGCCTCTCGTAGCCGGTCTGCGTCCATCACCATCTCGATGCTGCGCAGTTCTTCCCCGTCCACCTCGTTGGTCTCGAACCAAGCATCGAGTATCTCATGTGCCATTGCCTCGGAAGTGAGGCGCAGACTCAGGCACAGTACATTGGCATCATTGTAACGCCGAGCGCCCCGCGCTGTCTCGGCATCGATGCAGAGTGCGGCTCGCACTCCGGGAACTTTGTTGGCGGCGATGCCGACCCCGGTCCCTGTCCAACAGAAGAGCACGCCTTGGTCACACTGGCCGGTGGAAACCTTCTCGCCACGCGCAGAGCGACGCCAGCCCATTGCGTGGCGTCGCCCGGTTTAAGTGCTCGGTAGAGTTGAACGTCAATCCCTCGCACCGAAAGGAGTCGGCCGACTCCTTTCGGGGACCAGAGAACGTTCATCGCTCCCAATGGCTAGCCTCATAGTGCCCCTTGGTGAAGACCGCTGCTGTCCTCTGTCTACCATGAAGACAGCATTCAGGCTATCCTACCACTTCCGGCGTTCTGCCGGAACGTCTCAGGCGCGAGGGTGGCTCTTCTCGAACTCCTCGTGTACGTGTTCATCGGTGAGATGGGTGTACACCTGCGTCGTGGCCATGCTGGCATGTCCCAGCAAGGCTTGCACATGGCGCAGGCTAGCCCCGCCTCGCAGCATGTGGGTGGCAAAGCTGTGGCGCAGCGTGTGGGGCGTGATGTCCTTTTCTATACCGCCGTCCTTCGCGTAGCCCTTGATCGCCGTCCACACCCATTGCCGGGTGAGCCTTTCGCCACGGCGATTAAGGAACAGCGCCTCTTCATCCTTGCCGTTCGCCAAGCCGGGGCGGGCGTTGTCGAGGTAGTCTCGTATGACATCGATGGCGTGGGGATGCATGTAAGCGAGGCGCTCCTTACCTCCTTTGCCCAAACAGCGGATGTAACCTTCCACTAGGTTGACATCTTCCAAGTTGAGTGACGTCAACTCGCTGACCCGCAACCCGGTGGCATAGAGCAGCTCCAGCATGGCCAAATCGCGCTGCCCCTCGACGGTGCCCCGCTTTGCCGGTTGGTCCAGCAACTTCTCGGTCTCTTCCTCAGTAAGGTGTTTCGGCAGGGTCCGTCCCACCCGTGGGGACACCAGGAACTCTGCTGGGTTATCCTTGAGGGTGCCCTCGTCCACCATGAAACTGAAGAAGGACTTCAGCGCGGCGACCTTGCGGGCGGTGGTGCTGTCGCGATAACCCTGATTGTTGCGCAGATGGGATACGTACTCGGTCAAAAGATCAAGGTCAATTTTCTGCCAGCCCTGTTTGGCCTTACCATTGGTCCCGTTGCCGTTGTCGTTGCCCATCTTCCGCTCGGCAAACTCTATGAACTGCTTCAGGTCGTTCTGATAGGCTCCCAACGTGTTGCTCGGACCCCCCCTCTCCACCACTAAGTAGTTCAGGAAAGACTCCACCTCGTCATACATGCGGTTCCTTTCTGCTCATCACCCGCCAAGATGCTAGCAACCTGAGTTGAATCTCCGCCTTGCGATAATTGCGCGGAAAGGCGGGAATTTTGGCCCTCAGTGGACATCGCGTAGTTGACGCACCTGCCAACTCTCCGTTGACGAAGCAAGATGCCCGCCCTAGAATTGCCGTGTTATGGCTAAAGTTTTTGACCTGCATATACACACCACCAAGGGCAGTGGTGACAGCAATCTCTCTCCTGAAGACATGGTTCAAGAGGCAGAGCGCCTAGGCTTAAAGGGCCTCTGCCTCACTGAACACAGTGGTCCTTGGGACCGACATGAGTTCGAAGCTTTCTCCCGCGAGCGCAACCTTGTGCTGATACGCGCCATGGAAGCGGAGACCGACATGGGCCACGTTCTTGCCTTCGGGGTCGATCGCTATCTGCCAGGGATGGAGCGAGCGGAAGAGATACGTCGTCATGTGGACGAGGTGGGCGGTTTCATGATCACGGCCCATCCCTTCCGGGGCATCCACAATCCCAGAGCGATTGCCCGCCCCCTGCTCTACAAGGATGGCGAGGAGTTGCCGACGACAGTTGAGGCGGCGGCGAATCACCCTGTCTTCCGCATTGCCAACGCTGTGGAGGTGGCGAACGGTGGCACGGTGGACTCAGAGAACAAGTTCGCGGTGGAGGTGGCGGAGCATCTGGGCATGCACTGCACCGGCGGCAGCGACGCTCACTCGGTCAACGGCTTGGGTCGCTGCGTTACCGTCTTCACCGACGAAATCAACAGCGAGGCCGAATTCCTCAAGGCCCTGAAAGAGGGCCAATACTATCCTGCCACTGGGCTGTCGGAAGGCCGCCTAGTGCCCTTCAGCCCGTAACCCACTGTTGGAGCGCACCCGCATGACCGACGCCGCGCTGCTGGAAGGCCCTTTGGGCCAGACGTGCGTCGCCTTGGACTTGGAGACCACTGGGTTGGACGCCCAGCGCGATAACATTATCGAATTCGGTGCGGTCAAGTTCCGCGGCCCGGAAGTCATAGATACCTTTGAGTGCTTGGTCAACCCCTACCAACCGCTGCCGCCCTTCGTTCAAAGGCTTACCGGCATCACGCAGAAAGAACTGGACGCCTCCCCACCCTTCAATGCCATAGCCGACCAGATTTCGGAGTTCGTTGGCGCAGCTCCCATAATCGGCCACAACGTGTCTTTCGATACCGGTTTTTTGGCCCGGCAGGGGATAACCTTCAGTGGTCAGTCCTATGATACGTGGGACTTGGCAGCGGCTATCCTGCCCAGTTGCACCGAGTACTCTCTGCCTCGGCTGTGCCGCTTTCTGAACGTGAAGCACCGCCGTCCTCATCGCGCCCTAGCCGACGCCGAAGCGACTCACGCCGTCCTGATGGCGCTAATGGAGCACGTCTTAGGGCTGGACCCAAGTGTGGCTGCGTCAATACAAAGGCTGGCAGCTCAAGGCAAGTGGAGTACTGGCGCCCTCTTCGCTACCTCTGCCGGTGGGAATGGCGCCGGCTCTACGTCGACGGCTGGGCTGCCGGGTGTCAACACGGCTGCCCTCTCTGAGAGGCTGCCACATCGCACCCGACTACGTGCTTCCCAAGATAGCGCCCAGCTCAACGAGGATAGGCTCGTGGCCTTGCTGGGCCCGGATGGCCCCTTTGCTTCCGTAATCCCAGGCTTTGAACACCGGCCGCAGCAGGTAGAGATGTTGCAGGCGGTGGCCCGCGCCTTCAACGAGGAGTCGCACCTGCTGGCCGAGGCTGGCACTGGTGTGGGCAAGTCGCTGGCCTACCTGCTGCCCGCGTTGCTTTTCGCCTACCGCACTGGCCGCCGCGTGGTCGTCAGCACCAATACCATCAACCTCCAAGAGCAGTTGCTTCAGAAGGACCTGCCCGCGCTGATTGGCATGCTGGAGCAGACAGGTCTCGTCCCAGAGAATGAAGTGCGGGTGGCCGCCCTCAAGGGGCGAAGCAACTACCTGTGCGTAAGGCGCCACGGCCACCTTAGCCGCAGCGACAACCTGACTCCCGACGAGGCCCGGCTTCTGAGCAAATCGCTAGTCTGGCTGCAGGATACCGCCACCGGCGACCGCGCCGAACTCAACCTAGCGGGCCGCGATGGCACGCTCTGGCACCGCATCTCGGCAGGTGACCGAGGCGACTGCCCCGGAATCGGCAGCCGCGACGGCCCCTGCTTTCTCAGGGCCGCCCGGGAGGCCGCCGACTCTGCCCATGTGGTGGTAGTGAACCACTCTCTGCTTCTCTCGGACTTGGCCCACGGTGGGAGCGTCCTCCCCGAATACCAGCACCTCATCGTCGACGAGGCGCACCATCTTGAAGAAGAGGCGACACGGCAGCTAGGCTTCGAGGTGCCGGAAGAGACCCTGCAGTTGCTTTTCGACACCTTGGGGAGGCTTATCACCGATTGCCGTGTGCTGTTGCGCACCTCCGCTATGCCCCCGGAGCAGGTCAGGTCAGGCGACCAGCGTGTAGGCTTGCTGGAGGCTGGAGTCCCCCACTGCAGGGAGACGTGGCGCAACTTCTGGAACCTAGCCGAGACTTTCCTGCGTCAGCACTCATCAGGTGGTGACGACCGGGCGCAGCTATCGCTGGACCGTTCAGCGCGAGCCCAACCGCTGTGGTCCGAGTTGGAGATTGCCTGGGAGAACGTGGACGGCACGCTGGGCAGCGTAGTCGGGCTTGCCGAGGGTGTACTGACCTTCCTCGACCAGACGTCACCCGGTGACGCCCCGGACAGCGACACCGGAAAGATGCACGAGGCGGCGAAGATGCATCTGGAGTCGTGGGAGCAGGAACTGGATGAGCTGCGCTCACGCCTCGGCATCCTGATGTCAGCGCCGCTGGGGGAACGCATCGACTGGCTCAACCGCCAGCCCGGCGATGATGGACGACTGCGCCTCAACTCCGCCCCTCTGAACCCTTCAACTCGACTGCGGGAAGAGCTTTTCCTGCAAAAGAAGTGCGTCATACTTACTAGCGCCACCCTTAGTACCCAAGGCAATTTCGATTACATTAGGGACCGGGTTGGGGTACCCGACTGCCCGGAGCTGATGGTAGGCTCGCCCTTCGACTACAAAAACTCAGCCCTGCTCCTCTTGCCTGAAGCGATGCCTGACCCCAACGATTGGGGATACCAAGACGCGTTGAGCCAAGTGTTGGTGGGCTTGGGCGAGCAGTTGGATGGCCACATGCTTGCCCTCTTTACCTCCCACGCTTCGCTGCGCGGGGTAGCCCGCGCGGTACGCCCAGGGTTGGAAGCCATGGGCATCCGAGTGCTTGCCCAAGGGGTCGATGGCTCAGCCCGGCGACTGTTGCAGGAGTTCTCTGAGGACTCTCGCTGCGTGCTGCTGGGTACTGCCAGCTTCTGGGAGGGTGTCGATATCGGCGGTGGCCTGCTGCGGGCCGTCGTGCTGACTCGGCTACCTTTCCATGTGCCCACCGAGCCGATTTTTGCCGCCCGCGCCGAGCTTTTCGACGACTCCTTCGGCCAGTACGCACTGCCCCAAGCCGTGCTGCGGTTCCGCCAAGGCATCGGCCGGCTGATTCGTGGCAGCGACGACCGTGGAGCCATCGTTGTGCTGGACCGGCGCATCACTGGCCGCGCCTACGGCAAGGCCTTCCTGCAATCCATGCCCCCCTGCACCGAATTGCGCGCGCCTCTAAGCGCCATACCCACTGAGGCAGCCCGCTGGGTGGCTCGCGGCTCTACATAACGGGCATTGACAAGTCGTCACTTGGGTGCCCCGCCCGACATTCACCATGCAACTGCACATAGAACAACCCTTTGACCTAGCCTCCAGCCTGATGAGCGGCCAAGCTCACCGCTGGCGTCCTTATGAGCAGTGGTACTCAGGTGTGATCTACGGCAATCTAGTGCACATAAGGCAAGACCTGTTCGGTGTGGAATTCCAGTGCACCCCTGCGACGGAGGAGGAGCTGGAGCCCCTACTGCGCAGCTACTTCCGGCTAGACGACGACCTCGAAGCCATCTACGGAGAAATCAATGCAGACCCGCGCGTGGCGGAGATGGTGGCCCTCTACCCTGGGCTGCGCGTGTTGAGACAAGAGCCGTGGGAGTGTTTGGTGGCCTTCATCTGTTCCGCCACGTCCAACATCCCGCGTATCGCTGCCAACATGGAATCCATGGCCGACAGTTTCGGCGCACCCTTCACGCTCGACGAGGAGACCCGCCGTACCTTTCCTGCTCCGCACCAGCTGGCTTGGGGGGGCGAAACGGTGTTGCGCCAACTGGGACTGGGGTTTCGCGCCCGCTACGTGGCCCAAGCTACTGAGCAGGTGGCTGGTGGTGAACTCGACCTGGAACCCCTGCGACGGGCCCCCTATGAGGAGGCCAAGGCACGCTTGATGCAACTGGCAGGCGTGGGCTCCAAGATTGCCGACTGCGTCCTAGCCTTCTCGCTGGAGAAGATGAACGCCTTCCCAATCGACGTCTGGGTACGACGAGCTTTGCTGGAGTGGTACTTCCCTGAAGGAAAGAAGATGAGGGACAAAGACCTGTTACAGTGGGCCCAGACCTACTTCGGACGTTACGGGGCCTACTCCCAGCAATACCTGTTCCACGGACGCAGGCTACGCGACCGGCCCTCTGGCCACAAAGTGGTGGACTCCTAGGGCTGCAACACCAGCTTTCCGAAGAATCCCCGGGCCTCCATCACTTCGTGAGCTTGGGCGGCCTCGGCTAGGGGGAAGACGCGGTCCACCGTTGGGTGGATGACGCCACGGTCCAGCATCTCCACTATCTGGCGCATGTCCTCTTTCGAGCCCATGAACACTCCGAACACCTGCTGTTGGCGAGTGAACAACGCTCCCATGTTCAAGTCGGCGCGGAAGCCAGCTGTGACGCCACAGATGCCGTAGCGCCCGCCGGGAGCCATTGAATTGAAAGCTCGCTCGAAAAACTCCGCCCCCACATGGTCCAAAACGACGTCTACGCCGCGCCCACCGGTCAGCTCCTTGACCCGCTCTGTGATGTCTTCCTCGTTGTAGTTGATGACCTCGCTGGCCCCTAGGTTGCGGGCCATCTCCGCCTTTTCCTGTGTGCTGGTGGTGGCAATGACCCTTGCCCCGACGACATTGTTGGCTACTTGGATCGCTGCGGTGCCTACCCCCGCCGAGGCAGAAAGCACCAGCACCGTCTCCCACGGCTTGAGTTGGGCCTTGCGCACGAGGATATTCCATGAGGGCAGGAACGTAGTCGGAGCGGCGGCAGCTGACTCGTAGGTCACATGATCGGCGATGCGGTGGGCGTTGGTCGCGGGAACAACCACGTACTCGGCGTAGCTGCCCTCGATGTTGGAGCCCATGAACGCGGTGTGTGGGCACAGGTCGTCGTCGCCAGCTAGGCAGGGTCCGCATTGGCCGCAGCTCTGGCGTGGGTTGATTACGACTCGATCGCCCACGCTCAGACCTACCGCGTCATCGCCTACCTCCACCACCTCGCCCGCTGAGTCGCCTCCCGGGATGTGAGGTGGAGGGAAGGAGCGGCGCATTCCCCGCTGTCCGGCACGGACATAGGTGTCCAGCCGGTTCAGGGCTGCCGCCCGGACCCGCACCTTAACGTACCTAGGCGAAATCTCTGGTTCGGGCAAGTCGCCGTAGGTCAAGACTTCCGGCCCGCCTTGGGCCTCGATGTACACTGCCTTCATCCGTTCATTCCTCCAAAATTAGCGCCCTTAAAGCTGACTTCGTGCCCTATGGTTCTTGGAGGCCATCGAAACAGTCCTGGCACAGGAAGACAATGGCCAGCGCCTCTTGATGGCTGGTGACCCGTCCGCACTGTGAGACTCCGGCCGTACTGCTCCACGGTTGGTGGAACTTGCCGCCGCACATCTGGCACGAGGCTACATGGTAGTCGTCCAGTGCTTCATTGCAGACCACACAAGTGTCTCCGTCGACGTCACTCTGTTCCACTGGCGCCCTCCATTATCCCTTGTGCCAACAGACCTTCCACCAAAGCGATCTCCTCTTCCCGGCACGACACTTGGCCGTCGAGTCGCGCTCGTCCCAACTCCTTCAGCATGCGTCCTGTCTCCGGTCCTGGGCTGACGCCGAGGATGGGCAGGTCTCCGCCTTTCAGGCTCGGAGTGGCATGACGCCACTCCGAGAGGTAGCGTTCGATGCTGTGCGCAGCCTGTGAGCCGGCGCATATGCTACGCGCCGCATCCAGCGCGGAATCGTGCCGCGCGTTCAGCATCGCGACGACTTGGCTGGGCTTGAGGTCCTGTGCGTCCAATTGGTAGGCATCCAGATGCAGCGCGGCTGCATCTCGTACTACGTGGACCCACTCGCGCGGCATGTTCAGACGCGATGCAAAAGCGGCCGCCCGCTGAGATGAAAGCGGATGTGCCAAGGCGGCCAAGTACACCAGAGGCGAGTGCGGGCCGCTGCTTTCGATTGCCTCAACGGCGCTGGCGCTCAGATCCGGATGGATGGCTCTCAGCAGCCCTAACGCATCCGCACGGAGCAGGGCTGAGGCGGGACGCTCCTCCTCCAGAATCGACTCGAGTTCGCGCCGGATGCGGTCGCCGCTGAGGGTGTTCAAAGCGTTCTGATATAGCGCCTTTTGGAACAGACTTAGCGTCTCCCGCTCGATGTTGAAACCGAGCCTCTGCTCGTAGCGTACCGCGCGGAACATGCGCGTGGGGTCGTCGATGAAACTTGCGGAGTGGAGGACGCGTACCAGCCCGTGGTCAAGGTCGCCCTGCCCTCCGCGGGGGTCCAGCAGCGAGCCTTCGCCGGCGCCTGCTAGGCACAACGCCATGGCGTTGATGGAGAAGTCGCGCCGCCCGAGGTCGTCATCCATGTTGGAAGGGACCACTTGGGGAAGGGCGCCGGGCCGGGGATACGTCTCACGCCTTGCAGTGGAGAAGTCGAGCCTCAGTGCCTCGAGTTCGACCGTCGCCGTGCCGAATTGTCGGTGGGCGATCAGTCTGCCACCCAGTTGCTCCGCTACGGCAGCAGCCATACTCGGGGCGTCGCCCGCGGTCACCAAGTCCAAGTCGCGCGTCCCTCTGCCTAGGAGCAAGTCGCGCACCGAGCCTCCTACCAAGTAGAGCGAGACGCCTGAGTCGTGCGCAATGCGGCGCGCGGCTTCCAGTTTGTCGGCGGCAGCGGGCGGAAGGGCGGTGTGCAGAGTATCCAGCAGGTGAGTGATTCCCAACGAAGAATTGGCTACTCGGGCATTGTAGCACAAGGGCTTTCGGACGCCTCCGAAGATGCTCGAAGCTTTTGACTTTTGTACAACTTCCTTTTAGAATTCTGATGCAAGGAGGTGCCGAATTATGGAAGAGGTCAAGGTAACCACCTACTACGACTATCGTTGACCATACGTCTACAACGCAGCCGTGTGGCTGACGAGAGTCGAAGAGGGCTCAGGCGAGGAGCCACCCATCAATTGGCAGCCTTTCGCACTGGACCAAGCGAATAGCAAGGAAGGGCCCGAATGGAAGGCTTGGGAGCAGCCTGGCATGTTACTGGCTCTCAGGGCTGGTGAAGCTGCTCGACGCCAAGGCGACGAAGTCTTCAAGGTCTTCTTCATGAATATGCTTAAGGCCCGCCATGAAGACCGGCGCAACTTGGAGGAGGAAGAGACGGTCCTTGATGTGGCCGAAGCCTCCGGGCTGGATATGGCCCGCTTCCGGGAAGATTTGGCCGACGGGGAGCTGTATGAGATCGTCGGTGCCAGCCATACCAAGGCTGTCGAGGAGCACGGCGCATTTGGCGTCCCCACCTTCGTGTTCCCCAATGGGTCCAGCACCTTCCTCAAGTCCTACGCCCCGCCCACCAACGAGGAGGCGGTGGAGATGTACGACTCTCTGTGGAAGGTTATGGAGAACTGGAAATACGTAGGGGAGATGAAGCGGCCACAGCCGCCCTGGCCTCAGGGTGTTTTCTCTTCTTAGGCGTCCGAAACCTCAAACGACGGCCCTTGAGCGGAGCTTGGATATCCGCTTCAAGGACCGTCGTTTGCTGGAAGAGGGTTTAGCCCATCCCTCCTACCAGAACGAAAACCCCGACTTCACCCTCGGCTCCTACGAGAGACTGGAGTTCTTGGGCGATGCCGTGGTACAGCTGGCCATCACCCGCGAGCTCTACCACTTTCTGCCGGACATGGATGAGGGCCAACTCACCCGCCTGCGCTCCAATTTGGTTAAGGGCGCTAGCCTCGCTACTGTAGCTCGGAAGCTAGGGCTAGGACGGTACCTATACCTAGGCAAGGGCGAAGAGTCCAACGGGGGACGCGAGCGCGATTCGATTCTCGCTGCCTCCTTCGAGTCGCTAGTAGGGGCCATATTCATGGACCGCGGTTACGACGTGGCCCGTACGTTCATCCTCCGGGTGATGCAGACTTACCTCGCCGATCAGATTGAGGGCGGTGTGCCCGAAGACCCCAAGTCCCTCCTCCAGAAGGAGACGCAACGCAAGGGTTGGGGTCGGCCCCAGTACCACACTGTCAAGACCAGCGGCCCGAGCCACGCCCGTCTCTTCCGAGTGGAGGTCGAGGTCAAGGGCGAGGTTATTGGCCACGGCAGCGGCCTACGCAAGGCTGAGGCCGAGGGCAGAGCAGCCCACCAAGGCCTGCGACAGTTGGGCGTTCGCAGTTAGGGGAAGAGGAGTGTAGTGGCAACATGCTTCGTTTCCTGAGGCGCGAACGTTCGACTGAAGGAGACCGCCGGGCTGAGGCGGAGAAGACCCGTCAAGCCGTAGAGAAGAGCCGCCAGACTTGGTTCGGCCGGCTCCGGTCCCTCCTCTCCTCTTCCCAGCTGAATGATGCTGTCTGGGATGAGTTGGAAGAGGTTCTCATCTCTGCAGATGTAGGTGTCGACACCTCCCTAGCCTTGGTCGAGAGACTGAAGCAGCAGGCAAGCCAAGGAGGCATCCACCAGCCGGACCAAGTGTGGCAGGCACTCCGTCGGGAACTCGTCGACATGCTGGAGGCTGACGGTGCCGCCCCTGCTTCGTCCGCTCCCACGCCTCCTGCGACAATCGCCCCAACAACAATCCCGCCCACGACCATCTTAATGGTTGGCGTGAACGGCGTCGGCAAGACCACCAGCATCGCCAAGCTGGCCCAGCACTTCAAGAGCCAAGGCTGCAAGGTAGTGTTGGGAGCAGGCGACACGTTCCGCGCTGCTGCCATCGATCAACTCCAATTGTGGGGCCGCGCTGTCGGGGCCGACGTCATCGCCCACCAGCAGGGAGGCGATCCTGGCGCAGTGGTCTACGACGCCTTCGAGGCCGCCCGCGCCCGCGGGGCCGACGTCCTAATCATCGATACCGCAGGCCGTCTTCACACCAAGTCGAACCTGATGGACGAGTTGACCAAAATCCGGCGTGTCTTGGGGCGCCTCGACCCGTCGGCCCCACACGAAGTTGTGCTGACCCTCGACGCCACCACAGGGCAGAACGGCCTGACCCAAGCCCGCCAGTTCACCGAGGCAGTGCAGTGCACCGGCATTTTCCTAGCCAAGCTGGACAGCACCGCTCGTGGAGGCATCGTCCTTGCCATCCGTCGCGAGTTGGGCCTCCCCATCCTCTTCATCGGCACCGGCGAACACCCCGAAGACATCGCCCCATTCGACCCCGAACAGTTCGTCGATGCCCTGCTCGCCCCGTCGGAGTAAGGGGCCACACGCGAGCGACACCGTGGAGACCCCTTGTGTGGGACCAACCCATGACGGACCAGCCCCACATCATTCCCGCTCCGAAGACCCTTGCGTAACCCCTTCCATGTTGAAGCGGGAAGTTTGGGATGGGGGGTGACAGGATCCTCCGTAGATGGAGGCGTCGTGCCTTCCGCCTCTGGATTCCGGCTCAAGGCCGGAATGACGGAAGTTATGAAGAAGTTTGGGTTCACGGGCACGAGGTTTGCGGCTGGACGATTGCGTCTCTGGGCCGAAGGCTGAGCCTATTCTCAGAGCGTGCCGCGCAAATGGTGGCGTGACCACGGACAAATGTAGTGACTAATATGGCCTAGCCATGTATGAACCCCTGATTTTCCTGCTTGCCATCGAGATGATGGGGCTGTTTGCCTTCCCCGTAGTGTTCGGGTTGTTCAGCCGGCTGCCGGACCGAGGGGCGATGCTGGCCAAGCCTCTGGTGTTGCTGTTGTGCGCGTACTTGTGGTGGATGCTCGGGCACATCGATGGGGTGGCGGGGTCACGGGCGACGGTGCTGGCTATCGTGGGGGTTCTGGGGTCGCTCTTTGTCTTCCTGCTCCGCCGGCATGGTGACGAAATCATCCCCTTTGTGCGTAGCCGTTGGCGCCTGCTGCTGGCTGGCGAAGTCGTGTTCCTCGTGGCCTACGGGGTTTGGGTGGCCATCGTGGCCCAGTCGCCAGCCATAACCAACACCGAGAAGCCCATGGACTTCGCCTTCCTCAACGCTGTCCTGCAAGCCGACATCTTCCCTCCGGAGGACCCTTGGCTGGCAGGACATCCCATCAGCTACTATTACTTCGGCCACCTGATGGTGGGCTTCCTCACGAAACTCACTGGCATCTCCTCGGCCTTCACCTTCAACCTTGGGCCTCCTCTGGTCGCCGCAATGACTGCCGCCGGTGCGTTCAGCTTGGTTTACAACCTTGTGCGTCTGGCTAGGGGCAGCACCCGGTCAGGCATCGTCTTTGGACTCTTCGCACCGCTGCTGGTGGTGTTCATCGGCAGCCTCGAGGGAGTTTTGGAACTGTTCCACGCCCAAGGTTGGGGTTCATCTGGCTTCTGGAGGACTGTGGCCATACCCGGTCTGGACGGAGGCGGTGGCGGAGGCTTCTTCCCTGATGAGTGGCTGTGGTGGTGGCGGGCCTCCCGCATACTCACCACCTTCTCCGACGGCATCCAGATTGACGCGGCGATCACAGAGTTCCCCTTCTTCATTTTCCTGCTAGGAGACCTGCACGCCCACGCCATGTCGTTGCCCTTCATGATACTGAACTTGGGTATGGCCTTGAGCTTGTTTCTCGGTCCGCCCCACTTGGACCGGTTCTGGCCCCGTCGTCGCTGGTGGGAGCCGGTGGTCGCCGCAGTTGTGCTGGGGTCCCTGGCCTTCATCAACCTGTGGGACTTTCCTGTGTTCGCCGGTGTGCTGGCGGCCGTGCTGCTGGTCAAGGCTTTTGCCGATCATGAGGGGGCTATCATACCGGCCCTGCTGTCGACGCTCCGCATCATAGTGCCCATCGTGGCGTTGGCAGTACTGCTCTTTCTGCCCTTCTACCTCACTGTGGAGGGCAGAATACCGTTGATTCTGCCCTTGAGGGACGTTGACACACGTCCCCTGATATTCGCACTGATATGGGGCCTGTTCCTCGTGGTCTGCGGGGGCTTCTTACTGGCCCAGTTCTGGCGCCTGCCTGCGGGCAAGATGTTGAGTGGCAGGCTTAGGGACTGGACGACTCCAGCCATCGCCATGGCAGCTACGCTCGCGCCATTCGTCATATGGGCGCTCGTCCGACTCGCCATCAGCCCGCTGGATGGCGGAGTGCTGAACGGGCTGTTGGACGTGCTGACTCGTCTTGGAGCGCTGGTGCCTCTGTTCCTGCTGATAGGTGCTGCCTTCTATGGCGCATTGGCCCGCTCGCTGACCGACTCCGCTAGATCATCCGTGTTCCCGCTCATCATGCTGGGCATGGGGCTCTACTTGCTGATGGGTGTGGAGCTCTTCTACTTGGACGACCTTTTTTTCATTCGTCTGAACACCGTTTTCAAGGCGTACTTCCAGGCATGGTTGCTGCTGGGCCTAGCCTCGGCATTTGGCCTCTATTACCTTTGGGCGTGGGCCAGCGAGCGTCCATCGCTGCGAATACGCGTGTCTGTGGCGGCTTGGGCTGGCTTGGTGACAGTGTTGCTGGTGGCGTCGCTCTACTACCCCGTCGGCGCGGCCTTGGACCGGGCCAAGGCGTCCGACGAACCCGCCTCGCTGGACGGCTTGGCCTTCTTGGAGCGGTACTCTCCTGCGGAGTATCACGCCATCCGTTGGCTACGGGATGAGGCGCAGTGGGGCCGCGTGGTAGAAGCTGTGGGCACTGACTACAGCGAGTACTCCAGGGTGTCATCTCACACCGGCTATCCCACATTGCTGGGTTGGCCGACTCACGAGGAGCACTGGCGTGGCGGCCTCCGCGCCCAACTCACACGCCGCGCCGACGTGGACCGCATCTACACCAGCCCGGACTTGCCAGAGATCGATGCGCTTCTGCAAGAACATGGGGTGCGCTACGTGTTCGTCGGTCCGCGCGAGCAGGAGACCTATCCTGACCTCGACTTGCTGAGGTTCGATAGCTTCATGACGGCCCACCGCTTTCAGGGTGACTTTCCTGTCACCGTATACGAGCTTTGCGGAGCCGGTACGGATAACGGCCGCTGCTCCCACCCTGCCTCGCGATCGATCCCCTAGACGATCAACCCACTTAGGCCGGAAGGCAGGCCGTAGCCGTAGGCTAGGGGCGAGAACAGCAGGAAGCCAAGCACCATCAGTGCGATGCCTGTGGCCGACACGATACGGGCGCGTCGAGAGCTTCCGACGCATGCCAGGACCCGGTCGAAGGCCAGCGACGCCATGAGGACCGAGAGAATAAACGATATGAAGTAGTGGTATACGAACACTGGCCTCTCGATGAGGGAGAAGGGCAACCAGTTGGCAAGAATCCCCGCTACCAGCAATGCCCCCACCAACAGCAGACGCCGGTCGTCGTCCTGCATTCTCCGCCAATTCCATAGGCGCCGGGCCATCATGTACAAAAAGGCCAGCACACCGAGGATTGCCATCCACCAGACATAAGGCATGCCCAGCAGGTAGATGCGGGACGTGGTGTCGTCGACCGTCTCCTGCCAGAAGCTGAGGCCTCGTGGTCGGAAGGGCCAGCTCCACCATGGGCTCTGCCAAGGGTGGTCGGCGCGAATGCCGGAGTTGGCGGTGTACATGGTGCGGTTCAATTCCCACACCTTCTCGGCGTTGCTCAGTTCCCGGTCGCCTTGAGGGCTGGCCCCTTCCAGCGCCGAGCGGAACTCCAGCGTCATGAAGGCGTCCCCTGGGCCCGACTTGGGAACCAGCTCGAAGTGCAGCACCCACAGGTAGAAGTAGATGATCCCCGGCAATAGCAACAGAAACAGGCCGTAGGCTACCAACCGGAATATCAACTTGCGCCAACCGGGTAATCCCAAGACCACATCGGCCAAGGCGGCGAGTCCTACCA
The DNA here is from genome assembly GCA_965263155.1 of Dehalococcoidia bacterium. Lineage (GTDB taxonomy): Bacteria > Chloroflexota > Dehalococcoidia > Lucifugimonadales > JAAXIE01 > JAAXIE01. Next base: position 1,953,857 of record OZ253586.1, on the reverse strand, counting down.
AGCCGAAGATGCCCAAGCCTGTCCACTTCACGCTGATGGTGGCCCCCAACGCCACGCCCGTCAGCGCCAGCAGACCTAGCCAACACCACGAGCCGAGAGGCTTCCCTCGCATGGCTAGGAAAAGCGACAACGACAGCAGCCCGGAGAACAACAGCATGCTGTCGATCAGGATGAACCGGGACTCCACCAGAAGGGCGCCGTCTAGGAGTATCACAGCAGCAGCTAGGTATGCTGCCGGCCTGCCTCCTCCAATCTGACGCACCAGCACGTAGGTGACGGGCACCATTAGCGCCCCAAACAGAGCGGGCACAGCCCTCATGGGCAGATAGACGGCGTCGCCATAGGGGTCGCCGATGTTCTCGAAAGCAAAGCCGGGATCAAACCCACCTATCCACGCAGCTAAGGCAATGAGCATTTTGCCCAAGGGCGGGTGGATGTCGAAGAAATACTCGCCAGTGAAATAGCGGGAAGCAAAGCTGCCAAAGTGCAGCTCGTCAAACACCACTTGGTCCGGCGCCCAAAGACGCCAGAAGCGGGTCAGGAAGGCAGCAAAAACGATGAGCCAGAGTAGCCAGTGCTCACGCAACAGCTCCAGAACACGCTGCCGCCACGATGGCGATGTGGTCTCAGTCTCCGGGGCAGCATCGGGCGTGACACTTGAAGGCGGGGATGTAGTCTCCATACCGCTGCCCATTATAGGGCAGCGGTCAGATTGCGCCTGCCTTCACAAGCGTGTTTGTTGCACGCTCGAGGTGCTCCCTCAGTGTGGGCGCACCCACGTCTCCGAGAGGGCTAGGGCTGCTGTTGTGGAGGGGTGTCCGCCGCGCTCGATGGACTGGGGTTCACCTGATGCCTGTTGCCCGTTGACCGCCAGCCGGGCGCCCTTGGCGGGTATGAAGCAGCTGTAGAGTCCGTGGGGGCCTGCTGGCCGCGTGCCGGCCTCGACCCGTATCACGAAGGGGTCTATGAAGTCGTACCAAGTCATGGATATCTCGGTGTCGTCAGAGCTGATGTACTCTGTCCAGAAGGTGCGGGAATCCCCGGCTCGCGAGAAGGTGGCCTCAATTACGGGGATATTGGGGTCGGCGTTGGCCGGATTAATGCCCGTCTCGATTTCCTCCTGCAGCCAGCGGGCTAGGGCGATGTTGTCGGAGTAGATGCGGACATCGCCACCGGTGAGCTCGCTCTGCAGCAGGAGCACGTGCCCCATCCCTGCTGGGGAGAACCATATGCGCCAGTGGCTGGCGCGGGAGGTGAAGTCGTCACCGCCTTGGGACAGCCTGATGAATGAATTCTCTCCGGTAAGGCGGACCTCGTTGGGGTCAGTGGGGGACATTACCATGTTTTGCCTCCGAGATTTTTTAGGGTAGCGGGTTCAAGGGAGTAAGGCTCGCTCACCCCGGTGGGGGTGGGAGGAGGTCGCGGAGTTCGGGGGCGATGTGTTTCATGAAGAGGTCCATGGACTTCCAGCCCTTTTCGGGTGGGTCCCAGTCTTGGGTAAGTTGGAGGAGGGTGCCGAAGCCTCCGACTTGGTCGTAGACGGCGCGGATGGCTTTCAGGCAGTGTTCCGGGTCGCCCACGACCCAGCGGTTGTCCATGAGGTAGGGGACGGTGATGGCCTCGTCGGGCATGGACTCGTCGTCCTTCATCAAGTCGAACATGCCCATGCGGCTGAAGAGGGGGAAGAAGTATTCATCGAAGCTGCGTCCCATGCCATGGTTGAGGACGTCGTTGCGGGCTTCTTCTGTGGTCTCGGCTACGTGGATGTCGAGGCAGACGCGCCAATCGCGGCGGTCGGCGACGTGGCCTCCTTTGGCGGCGCCACGCTGGTAGGCTTCCCAGTGGGTGTGCAGGTGCTCCAAGGGCAGGATGTCGGTGGTGAGAGGAATCCAGCCGTTTTCGCCAGCCCACTCGATGGTGGAGGAGTTGCGGCTGACACCGGCGACGCCGATGGGCGGGTGGGGCTTCTGGTAGGGCTTGAGCCAGAGGCCGAGGCCGATGTCGGGGAAGGGTGAAGTTGCCTTCACTTGGTAGAACTCGCCGTTGTATTCAAAGGGGCCTTCGGCTGCCCATAGCTTGAGTACGACATCCAGCACCTCGGCAGCGCGGGCGTGGCGCTTGTCCTCTTCGACTTCGAAAAGCTCGAACTCGGTGGGGACGCCACCGGTGCCGACGCCGAGGTAGAAGCGGCCCTCGGAGAGGTGGTCAAGCATGGCGAGGCGGTGGGCGAGCATCTTGGGGTCGTGGAGCTGGAGGAGGACGACACCGGTGCCCAGCTTGATGTTCTGGGTTTTGGCGAAGGCTTGGGCGATGAAGAGGTCGGGGGCTGGAAGATTCTCCCACGGGATGGTGAAGTGCTCGCCAATCCAGCCCTCGTGGTAGCCAAGCTGGTCGGCTGTGATGACGGTCTGCATGTCCTCTTTGATGGTGCGCTCCAAGCCCTTGGAGGGATGGTGGACGGGCATCATGAAAAAGCCGAAGTTCATAAGGTCCTCCTATGGGCTGGGTGTGATGCGCGAGGTCGATCAGGGTGAGGCGGTGCCTTGTACTTGCCTCTACGTGTTTGAGTCTTGTGTATGAGGTTAGCGAGGAGGCGGGTGATTGGCAATGGGTAGATGTCATGGGCTTGGGTGGATGGCAGCGGGACTCCGAGCAGCATGTTTCTTGTACTTAGAAGCGGCTACCGGTGCTAAACCAGTAGCATAGGGATTGTGTTCCGATGGCACTCCAATTGCATAGCGATGCACCGGGATTAGTACCGGGCCAGCTACGGGCCAGCTTTGGAGGAGGCCATTGGGAAGGGCGCGAAATATTTTTTTCTCGGATTCCGTATCTGGGGGGTGTCTCATTGGCCGCATTGCGCTTCGGGGCCAGCTTTGGGCCAGATAGGGACAAGCGATGCGGCAGGTGTCGCACGGGGAGGCTGGGGTGGTGGGGTGTGTTCGTGGCAAACGATGATAAGGGGACGAGAGTTCCCGCTCTACGAGACCTTTGCATGGTGGCGTCTCTTCCTCACAAACGGCAAGCTGGGGGCACAAAAGAAAAAGCTGGGGGCCGACCTATTGGGGTCAATCCCCAGCGCACTGTGAATTGATGGTAGAACGGGTGTGCGGGCGCGTCAAGCGGGAAGTGTCATGGTGGGGTGGAGGTGGTTGGCGAGTGGCCACGGGTGGGATGGGACCGCGGTGGAATGGGGCGGATGTGGGAGAGGTCGGAGGTTTCGGGTGTGGCGTGGTGGAGCGACTGGCTGAACGATGAAGTCATGAGACAGGAAATAGATACCGCAGGACGGGCTCTTGACGGTCAATGGCGGCTTGGATATTGTTGGCCCAAACTATCGCTGGCTATTTTGGCAATACGATGACCCTTGAATACTTTATTGACGCGATAGAAGCCGCGCACCTACTTCACGTGCATCCACAGATCGTGCCTCGTCCGTATCGGAGAGGTGCCTCGCATCGTCGGAAGATCAGTAACGTCTGGCGCATTCTCCGGGATGTCCCGGATGCGCATTCAAGCACCCGCCGTTGTTCTGGCGCGAAAAGCAGATTGCTGTTGCTCTCCCATCTTGGAGGTCGAGCCAGCTTATCCGGAAACAGCCATTCTTCATGGGATGGCGTGCATGGAATGGGCAGCGATGACCCACTGTATAGTTAGGGCGATTTGTTGATGGAAGCGCCGAGAGGTTAAGGGGAAGATAGCTTTGACACTACGAAACCCGCGAGGTGTAGAAATGGTATCTCTTTCAGAGGCCAGGTGTCCGTACCAGCAAAAGCCATGCACGGCGGTGCATTCAGGCGATATCCAGTCCTTAGACATGTTTTTCGCCTATGCATCTGAACCACAACGAAGAGTTGATGCCATTCAAGGGGCGATTGAGAGAATCCAAAGTGTCCAGGAGACCAGCTGCAAGGTAGCGGATTGGACAGACCTCCCCATAGAGGGGAAAGTGATCTTTTGTACGATCTGCGAAGCGATTCGCAATGCCAGATGCGTTGCTACAGATATAACCGACTTAAACTTCAATGTGCTCTTTGAGCTTGGATTTGCGATTGGTGCCGGGAGGGCAATCTGGCCATTGGTTGAAAACTCCGAGGAGAACCGATTATATAAAGCTTTCGATACTTTGACGACTATAGGGCATTCTCGTTACACAAATAGCAGGTCTATAGCGAGTAAGGTTCTCAAGAAGAAACCGTGGCTAAGAGGAGCACATCTCCGCTCTCCTAGTATGATGGCATGCGCGCCTACGAGGGCCGCACGGCAAATTCTTTACCTGCGAAGCCCTTCCGATGACGAAGCCAGTCTCCGCGTCGAGGAAGTGCTGGAGAATTCAGGATTAAACGTCATTAGGGATGACCCCTCAGAAGTGGCGTTTCAACCCATATCGTGGTACCTCGCTAGGCTCGAAAATTGCTTCGCAGTATTGATCGAACTAGGGGAACAAACTGACAGGCGACAATCGTTGCATATTGCGAAATGTGCCCTTGTCGCTGGCGTGTCAGTTGCTTGCGGCCGACGTCTGCTCATGCTCGGCAACGATATCGATGGAGGACCCATAGACTACCGCGATCTACTCCGAAGCTATAAGAACGCAAACGCCGCAGCTACCATCGCTAAAGAGTGGCTGGCACCTATGCCCGGGGAACTTGAGGAACTAGCACAGATCGCTCGAGCGGACATAACCCCCGCACCTAGTCAAGGTGTCCCGTTGGTTGAGAGGATTCATGTAGGGGACTACGTTGCAGAAAATGAGCTTTCTGACCTCGCGGGCTATTTCGTAGAGACTCCTGAGTTTCAGGACGCCTTAGCTGGCATGTTCAAGGTGTTTGTAGGACGTAAAGGGACCGGCAAATCCGCGGTCACGCATATGGCGGCGGACCGAATACGCGAGGACAAGCGGAATCTCGTAAGGGTCATTGTGCCAAAGGGCTATGAGCTTACACAGATCCTCAAACTCGTTAACGAGTTCGACCCGTCCACTCGTAACAGATTCGTGGAGAGCTTATGGAAGTACCTACTTTCGACTGAGGCGCTCATAGCCATCTGGGAAGATTTGAAGGATAAGCCACCAGGTACGTCATGGTCCGAAGCTGAGGCAAGAGTCAGAGACCGGGTGAACGCATTCCCGGACGCAATCGACCTATCGTTCGCTGGTCGTATCATTCAAGCACTTCAAGCACAAAGACAGTCGGTGGACAAGAATGGTCAAGTATCGGAAGCTACAATCCTCGGCCTACTACAGAGCAAAGAAATCCAAAATCTGCGGGATGTCATCTGCGGATATCTGAGCTCAGAACAACGCGAGTTAACTCTCTTGCTCGACGATATGGTACCTGGTTGGGAGAGCGCAGAGCAGCGCGGAGAACTTGCCGCTCTATTGCTCTCCATGTTGAACGCGTCTCGCGACTTGTGGAGAGACTGGGACTACAGGATGGCTCGGGCAGGGCGTCGAGCTCCGTCGCTGTTACTGTTTCTTCGCTCGGATATTTTTGCCTCGATGCTTCAAGAGTCAGACGAGCCAGACAAAGTCGACCATAGACCAGTTTATTGGGAAGATGCAGACGCTCTCCTCGCCATCTTGAACAAGCGGATCGAAGCCAGTCTAAGCGGCGACATTGATGGAGTTCTCAACTGGAATGACCTCCTCGAGTCAGGGTTCAGCTACGATGCGATGAAACAGATAATCGAAAGGTCGCTACTAGGTAGACCGCGTGATATCATTTACTACTTTGGTCGGGTGCTGTTTAACGCGAATCGACGAGGAGTGACTAGACTAGCGAAAAGAGATTTTGATGCGGCATTGAGAGATTACTCGGAGTACGCATTGCAGGCTCTGTCGGCGGAGTGGAGTCCACATATCCCAGATCTTAGCGACTGTCTCTTGGATTTCTGAGGAGGAACTGAAGATATCACTAATGACGAACTCCGAACAAGGCTGTTGTCAGGTGGCGTTGAATCAAGCGATGTAGAGGGAGCGGTTCGTTTCCTTGTTGATGCGCAATTCTTGGGCCTTGCAATCGACGATCAGAACTACAGATTCGCCTCTACACCGACAGAGTCTGCAACGATGATGAGGCAGGCGGGTAGATTCATTCACGATAGGGGTGGGCAGCGTAAATTCCGTATCCACAGAGCATTTCAGCCGAGCCTCGGACTTTCCTCCCGTCAGAGGCTAAGGGCCTCCTCCTGAATCGCCCGGATTTTCCTGATTGGTTCCAGTGGGCTAGGTCTAGGCAGTGTCGGCGCCGGCGCACGATTGAGGTGGAGGACTCAGTCGACAATGGAGATTTCGGGGGTGATGGTGACGTTGCGGGCTAGGGAGTTGCCGACGGGGGAGGTGGCGACGGACTGCTCCCAGATTTGCTGGAGGGTGGCTTCGTCGGCGTCGGCTTGGACGTAGAGTTTGGCGCGGACTTCCATGAAGCCGGGGTGGCCCTCGTCGCTGAGGCCGAAGAAGGTGAAGACGTTGTCTTGGGTGGAGTCGAGGGCGACCTCGAGGTTGATGATGGAGATGCCTTGGCGGGTGGCGTTGAGGACGAAGCCAGTGGACAGGCACGCTCCCAGGGCTCCGAGCACATATTCCATGGCGTTGGGGGCGTTGTCGGGAGCGGTGGTGGAGGCGGGCTCTTCGACGATGAAGGTGTTGTTGCGGACGAAAGAGTTGAAGCGAAAGCCGCCGAGCCACTGGATGCGGGAGCGCTTGCCGGCGTGCCGGGCTTCGGGCTGCTTGGCGATCTCGTCCAAGCCCGACTGGAGGTCGGTGAGGTCGATGCCGTTTAGTTGGGGGTTGCGGTCTGGGGTGGTCATCACCCGTATTTCGCGCGGAGGCGTTCGGCGGCTTGTGAGATGACTTCGAGTTTGCGGAAGGCTACTTCGGGGGGGTTCATGGGGCGCTCGGCGAAGGTGCCGAAGCCGCAGTCGGGGTTGAGGTAGATGTTCTGGGGCTGGAAGTGCTGGAGGGCGTCTTCGACCTTGCCGACGACGTAATCGACGCTTTCCATCTCGTCGCTGCGGGGGTTGACCACGCCGAGGCCGATTTCCTGGACTCGATTGGAGGCGGGGAAGGACTCGACCTCGCCTGCTCTAGGGGTGGCGTACTCGAGGACGAGCTGGTCGATCTCGTAGTTGGTGACGTAGGGGAGGAGCGCCGTGTAGGCGCCGTTGAGGAGGGCTTCTTCCTTGCGGCTCCAGTTGCCACGGCAGATGTGGACGCCTGTTTTCACGCCGTCGATGCCGCGGGTGACGTCGTTCATCAGGCGCAGGGCGCGGACCATCTCGGCCTTGGGGTCGCCAGAAGCGGCGGCCATGGAGGCGCACATAAAGGTGCGCTCCTTGACCTCGGGGCGAAACATGACGTCGGTGAGGACCGGCTCGTCGAACTGGACGAATTCGCAGCCAGCGTCGCGAAGGGCGATGAGTTCTTCACGGAGGATGCTGACGAGGTCGGCGGCCAAGCTGACCATGGTGGGGTAGGCGGTATCGGACACGCCCTTGACCCACATGGAGCGGGTGAGCAGGTAGGGGCCGGGGAGGGCGATCTTGATGGGACGGTCGGTGTGTTCCTTCAGGAAGAGGTACTCGTCGACGGCCAGCGGCTCGCGACGGGTCACCTTGTCGACGACCGTTGTGTTGTGGATGGCGAAGGCGGGGGCGTCCATGCTGCGGAGGATCGCGTCGAAACTCTCCTTGTCTTGGACGTGGTTCATAAGCTCGGCGAGGCTCATGAGTTGGGCGCCGTCCAGCTTCTCGACAACGAAGGAATAGAAGTTATCGCGGCGCTGCTCGCCATCACTGACGATGTCGACGCCGGCGTCCTCTTGGTACTTGAGGCACTCAAGGACTGCTTTGTCGGCGACCTCATTGAACTCGGCGAAGGTGATGCGCCCGGCTTGGCGCTGGCGCAGTGCGTCCAACAGCCATGGAGGGCGGGCCCAGCTTCCCACTACGGTGACGGGGAACAGTGGCAGACCGGTCACGATTTACCTCGATTCCTATGGGCCTTGATTCTTGTGAGCCTTGGTTCTTGGAAACCTCTCCGCCGAGGGGGGAGGGGACTTTATTTTCCCCCTCACCCTAGCCCTCTCCCGCCGGGGGAGAGGGGATTTGTCGTGCGCCAGCTTCCAACGTGATTGCAGTGACGTTAGCTGGAGCTACGTAGGGATGTGGTTATCTTGGCCCCGCGCTGCACTGTGTTCAAGACGGGGGACAGGCTGACTGCCTTGTCGTAAATCTCCTGAAGAACGTCGGGGGCGGCGTCGGTCTGGGCGTAGACGGTGACGGCCATCTCGTCGTAGCCGGGGTTCCCTTCGGCCAAGCCGAAGAACACGGGGAGGTTCAGCTTGCCGTCGACCTGGACTTCGAGGGACTCCACCTTGACGCCACGGCCGGTGGCTTGGGCGACGAAGCCGGTGGCCACGCAAGCTCCGACGGCGCTCATGATGGCCTCGTGGGGGCTGAGGCCGCGGTCGCCTCCGGCTACTTCAGCGGGTTCGTCGAAAGTGGTGGGGGCAAGCTCCCGGGCGAAGACGGAGTGCTGGAAACCGCCCTGCCATTGCACGCGGGTGTTCCAGCCAGAGTTGGCCATGTCTTGGTAGAGCTGCGGGTTTTCCTGCATCTCCTTGACTAAGGCCTGTATTTTTTCGATGTCCAAGTTGTTCAGCCTGACTTGGGCCATGGTGTCCTCCTATGACTCCTGTTGTTTTGAGAAATATGCTTGGGTAGCTGAAGCAGCATCACGGTATGCATCTACTCGTGCATCATATGAACTTGCGCTAACTGCCATTCCCAGAGCTCCACCAACCGCGCCAACATTGCGCGCCTGTTGTTCATCGATCCCATTGGCCATGAACAGGAATTCCCATCCTGCGTTCTTCTTTTGTGATACCAACGCATTGATGGATTGGTGTGTATGTTCATTGCTGGCGTTTTCGTCACCATCGGTATCAATCATAATCATAACTTTGTCACCATGGGCAGCTAGAACTTCTGCATGTTGAATAGTTTTGGCAATGGAATCGTATAAAGGCGTTGTTGCCCCGGGGTTATAGTCAGAGGTTTGCATTGGAACCCAATTGGGTTTGTATCCATCATAGAACTTGCGCCAACGCTCACTATCAAAGGTAAACACGCAAATGCGACAATCTTCTGGCAACTGCTTTACGTACTCATTCAATGACGTAACGACACGATGTTCCTGACCGGTCATACTGCCGGTTTCATCCACACAGAGCATTGCAATATTAGCCATTGTGTTCGCGCTCCTGTTGTATGCCTGTATCTTGTTTTTGCCTACTTGATTGGAATCCTTTACATATATGCTTGGCCGCCTACTCCATGCAGCTCGGAGATGCGGCGGGCGGTTGGTTCGGGGAGTCCGGCGACCATGAGGCGGTTGATGCGGGTTTGGTGGAGCCTGCGGTAGAAATCCCGCACACGGTCGAGGCCGTTTTGGAACTGTTCCTCGCTGGTGCCGCCGCCGGCAAGGATGCCGAGGGCTCGCTGTACGAAGGGGTTGATGCCTGAGGTGGCGCGCAGGAAGGAGGAGCGCTCCTCGGCGGCTTCCTGCAGGACCTCGGCCATGGAGGGGTCTTCCTGCAGGAGTTGGCGGGCGTGGGCGACGCCGTACGCAACGTGGCGGGCCTCGTCCTGGCGGGTGCGTACAAGGATCTCACGGGTCACGGGGTCGGGAGCGATGTCCTCTATGAACTTGAGGAGTTCGAGGAAAGTACCCTCGCCCAGCAGGTGAAGCAGGAAGGAAGCCTTGAGGTAGTTGTTCTGGGAGGTGAGGCTCTTGAGGGCCCACTGAGTGGTGGCGGAGACGTACTGGAGGCCGCCCCCGTTGGCAAGGGCCCGCTTGGTGTACACCTCGATGTGTCGCGCCTCGTCCTTCACTTGAGTGGCGAGGAGCAGCGATACCTCGGTGTAGTGGGGGTCGATTAGCGGGATGAACTTGGCCGGGACGGCCAAGGCAACGTACTCGTTCTCGACTAGGAAGGTCATGAGCTGGCAGACGGCCCGCTCGATGTCCTCGGGGAGTTCAGGCAGATTGTGCCATGGGATGTCGTGGGTAGCGTCCCACTGCTCGCTTTTGGCGCGCTCGTAGAGTTCGGGGACCTCGTCGCACCAGCAGTCCTGCTTGCGGGTGACGCGGAAGCCGAAGTCGGGCATGTTGGGTTCGACAACGGCCCCGCGGGGGGTGAGGCCATGGTCTGGGGGCGCCTCGTCGGGCACGTTGCCGTAAGCGCCGAGGAGCAGGTCGCCCAGCTTGAGGCCGTCACCTGCCAGCTTGGCGGCTGCGATGCCCCAGTCGGTCTCGCCCCAGGATGTGGTGTCGGGGTTCTGGATGAGTTCCTCCTCAGACACTTCAGAGGCGTGTCAGATCGGGGTCTAGTCTACTTTAGGCGTCCTACGTGGGCAATAGCTGCTAAGGCTAGGTACGCGGCGTGCTAGGCGAGAGTGTGGTTGCTACCTCAACTACGACTCCAGAAGGGTGGTGCGGAGGAGGTCCAGAGCGTTGAGGCTGGCGCGGGTGCGGTCGGGGACGCCCCGGCCGGCGACTTGGTAGACCCGGTTGCGTCTGCCCGAGGCCGTGGCCACGGATATAAAGGTCTTGCCCGTGCCTAGGTTCTCGACCAAGGGGTCGCCCTCGGGCACTACGTGCACTGCGACTCCTACGTCGGCCTCGCTGCGGGCCATGATGGAACGGGCCAACTCCGGAGTCAGCAGGGAGCGGTCGCGCAGAAGGTAGGCCAGTTGGTGTGCTTCCAAGTGGGGGTCGAGGACGCGCTTCATGGATGCCGTACCGTTGGACACCACTCCCTCTACGAAGAGGTCGCCTCCGGCCCGCAACACCCGCTCGGCCACCATGCCGGCCGTTACGTCCTCGTAGACTGCTACCTTGGTGGCCTTCTGGCGCAGCAGCTCACCGACCACGTCCTCCATCGTCTGTTCGTCGGTGGCGAACAGGTGACCCCCCAGCAGTTCCCGCACCTCGGCTTCTACTGGGTCGATGAGCACCCGAGCCTCATCCTCGTTATTAGCTTTGGCGGTGATGCGTACATCGACCTGTCCGGGATGGGCCAGCACGCCGACAGTGGGGTTGGACAGCGATGCCATCAGGTGGCCGATGCGGTCGTCCACTGAGCTCTCGCCCAAATCGGCTACCTTCAGCACACGGGAGAGGATTACCTCGGTCAGCTCGAACCTGCGACGGAGGTAGGGCACAACCTCGTTGTCAAAAAGCCACTTCATTTCGAAGGGCACGCCTGGGAGGCAGATGATCACGGACTCGGGCTGTTCCACGATGAAGGAGGGAGCGGTGCCGTTGGGGTTCTCCACGGGGGTTGCGCCTGCGGGGATGTCGGCCTGCCTCAGGTTGTTGGGTGTAGTGATGAGGTTGCGGCGGTGGAAGCGCTCTTCGATCTGTGCGACGAGCCCGGGGTCGCGGATGAGTTCGCGCCCGGTGACCTCGGCGACGATCTCGCGGGTGAGGTCGTCTTGGGTGGGGCCTATGCCACCCGATGTAATCACGGCATCGGAGCGCTCCATGGCGCGGGCGAGCACCTCGCGCATGCGGCCGGGGTTGTCGCCCACCACTGTCTTGTACAGCAGGTTGACCCCCAGCGGGGCCAACTGCTGTGCCATCCAAGCGGAGTTGGTATCGACGATCTGGCCCAGCAGCAGTTCCGAACCTATGGCGATGATTTCTGCGTTCACTTCAGCCCTCATTTTGTCGTATGGGAGTGGGCGCGATGATGGGGCGCTTTTTGACGGGTAGTCCATTTTCAGATATAGTCCCATGCGAGTCAAACATGGGCGGAAGTCGCAAGATACCGTCTGGGCCACCCTACTTACGGGCGGGAAACACTATCATGAAACGACCTGTCTCCTTCTACAGTGAAGGGTTCAAACTGGATGCAGACCTCTATCTGCCCGACGACCGGAAGGCTGGCGAGAGGCGCGCTGCTGTGCTGCTGTGCCATGGCTATACGGGCATCAAGGACCTCTACCTTCCGTCCAACGCTGCCTCCCTCAACCGGGCTGGATATGTGGCTATGACCTTCGACTACAAGGGCTGGGGAGCGAGCGAGGGCCCGCGCACCCGATTGGCCCCATACAGCCGAGTAGCCGACGTGCAGGCGGCAATGACCTTCCTCAGCATGCAGGCGGAGGTCAACCCCGACCGCATCGGCCTGTTCGGCACCAGCTACGGTGGCTCAACAGTCACTTGGGTGGGGGCCGTTGATCACCGGGCCAGTTGTATTGTGAGCGTGGTAGGTGTGGGCAACGGCCAGCGCTGGATGACCCGCGTGCGCCGCCCTGACGAGTGGCATGACCTGCTGAAGCTCTCAAAGAAGGACAGGGAGCGGCGCGTCATGACCGGAGAGTCAGAGTTTGTCGACCGCAGCGCTGTATTGCTGCCAGACCGCCAGTCGGCTGAGTTGGCCGCGGCCCAGCGTCGTGGCAACCCCTCGGCTGTCACCGAGGTGCCGCTGGAGTATGTGGACGACACCTTGGGGTTCAACGCGGAATGGGTGGTGGACAAGGTGTCGCCATGTCCCATCATGTTCATCACCAGTGACAATGACCGGCTGGTGTTGCCTGAGGAGTCGGAGCAGATGTATGCCAAGGCAGGCGAGCCCAAGAAGCTGGTGGTGTTGAAGGGTTACAGTCACTACGAGGTGTACGAGGGCCCCGCTTTTGATGAGGTCATGGCCCACTCACTCGCCTGGTACTGCAAGCACATCCCACCAAAGTAGGCCAAGGACAGGTGAATGAGAGGGGCAGTCAATGGCTGCCCCAAGCTTTTCGGACCGGCGCTGCACTGAAAAACAGGAGGCGAGAGATGGCACTAGGGATACCGAGTTACCGACCCCCAGCGAGCGGTGTGACCCATGTGGTGTCGTCGGGGCACCAGCTAGCGGCCCAAGCCGGCTTCCGCATCCTGGAGGAGGGTGGCAATGCCATCGACGCCGGTGTGGCATCGGGCATTGCCATCAACACCGTCCTGCCGCAGTACACCAGCTTTGGCGGCGTGGCACCAATCATCCTGCACCATGCTGCCAAGAACGAGACCGTAACCATCAGCGGTCTGGGTGGGTGGCCCAAGGCTGCGAGCATCGAACTTTTCCGCCAGCGATACGGCGGCGACATGCCGAACGGCATCATGCGCACCGTCGTCCCCTCTGCGGTTGACGCTTGGCTCACCGCTCTGCGCCTCTATGGCACCATGAGCTTCGAGCAAATCGTGACCCCCGCGCTGGAGATTGCTGCGAAGGGGTACCCCATCCCCTATACCTTGCACGAGGCCTTGGCTGGAACACTGGACTACCTCAGTGCCGACATGGATGCCATGGACGGTTGGACGGGCACCAGCGGGCTCTTCTTCCCCAACGGGAAGGCACTGAACACTGGGGACGTACTGATTCAACAGGACTTGGCCAACACCTTCCAGCGCATGATTGACGCTGAGCGCCATGCTAACCACCTAGGCCGCGAGGGGGCCATACAGGCAGCCCGCGACCTCTTCTACACCGGCGATATCGCTGAGGACATGGTCCGCTTCTGCCAGGAGCAGGGCGGGCTGCTTACCATGGAAGACTTGGCTTCTTTCAAAGTACAGGTCGAGGCTCCGGCTGCAGGCAGCTACAAGGGCATTGATGTGCTCACCTGCGGACCATGGTGCCAAGGGCCTGTGGTGATTCAGGCCCTGCAGATGCTGGAGGCTGTGGACTTGGCATCTATGGAGTACAACGGGGCCGACTATGCGCATCATGTCGTCGAAGCCCTCAAGCTGGCTTACTCCGACCGCCACGCCTACTACGGCGACCCCGACTTCGTTGACGTGCCGATGGCAGGCTTGATGTCCAAGGAGTACGCCGGTGTGCGGAGCCAAGCCATTGACCCGCGGTCGGCCTTCCCTGGGATGCCGGAGCCCGGCGACCCAAGGCGCATGCGCACCTACCGAGATGTGCCACAGGGCGAGCTAGTGGCCACAGGCGACGGCGGTGACAGCGATACCAGCTACACCTGTGTTATCGACCGCTGGGGCAACGCCTTCTCCGCGACGCCCAGCGACACGCTGCCGACGTCGCCCATCGTTCCGGGCCTTGGCTTCATCCTGTCCTCCCGTGGCTCGCAGTCGTGGCTCGACGCCGACCATCCATCTTCGCTCGCGCCGGGCAAGCGCCCCCGCCTTACGCCCAACCCAGCCATGGCCATGCGCGACGGGAAGCCTTGGATGACTTTCGGGACACCCGGAGGCGATGTGCAGTGTCAGTCGATGGTGCAGCTCTTCCTCAACGTGGTGGAACACGGTATGGACCCGCAGCAGGCAGTGGAAGCCCCCCGGTTTGCTACTTGGAGCTTCCCCAACTCCTTCTGGCCCCACACCTACAGGCCAGCCATGGTGGGCGTCGAAGGGCGTATCCCTGCTGAAGTCTCTGACGAACTAGCTCGTCGTGGCCACAAGGTTGAGGTATGGGACGACTTCACGGGGCGAATGGGCAGCCTGAGCGCCATCGTCGTTGACCGCGACCGCGGTATGCTCAGTGGAGGAGCCGACCCGAGGCGCGATTCATACGCTATAGCGAGGTGAGAGAACGACAACGAGGTTGTCATGAAATAGCCTGGTTGTCATAAAACTGCTGCGAACTCGCCCCACAACTCATAGGCATTACCACGGCCCCAGCTACTACATTAGCACATGGGGCCGTGTTCTTTTGTGCAGCATGGCTCCGGAAATGAGAAGAGAGGGGCCTGCTCCTCTCAGTGTCTCGACAGGTGGTTCGCATGCTGAAAGAAGAATCAGTAGTCCCGGTCATCAAAGTGGGCGGCCGTGGGCGCCGCGCCCACTTCACCCTTTGTGACGAGTCCTCCATCGGAGAGGTGGAGCGACAGATACGCCGGTATTTCGACGAGTCCGGGGGCTTCTTTCTCGGCGCTCAGGTCAGCGTCGACGTTGGGCGACGCATGGGCAACCCGGATGAAATCGAGCGCATCAGGACCGTACTTGAGCGCGAGTACTTTCTTGAGGTCTCGGAGTGGCGCACCACCTTTGAAGGCATGGAGAGCGGGCTGACCGAGTACATGGGTGCGACCACTGTTATCCTGCCCCCGGAAACCGCGCCTTCCAGGGAGCGCACCCAGCTTGTACGGGGCACATGCCATGCCGGCACGGACCTGCACCATGAGGGCGACATTGTGGTGCTGGGCGACGTTAATCCGGGGGCGCAGGTCACCGCGTCAGGGGATGTTATCGTCTTTGGTGAACTACGCGGTGTGGCCGCGGCTGGCTCCCGCGGGAGCGAAGACGCAGTGATCGCGGCTCTTTCTCTGAGGGCCACCCAGATACGCATCGCCAGACGGGTTGCCGTTGGGCTGAACCGCAAGAAGTCTCGTCGTGGTGACGAACCCGAGATGGCGCGATTCCTGAATGATCAAATTGTTGTAGAACCCTTTGACGCGCAAGTGTGGAGATTCAGGGCAATGGAGGGTAAGTGATGGGTAAGACCATTGTAGTAACCTCGGGGAAGGGAGGGGTAGGAAAGACGACAGCTACGGCGAACCTGGGGACCGCCTTGGCTTTGCGTGACAACAAAGTCGTAGTCATCGATACCGATATCGGCCTGCGGAATCTGGACGTGGTTATGGGCTTGGAGAACCGCATCGTCTACGATTTGGTGGATGTGGTTGAGGGGTCCTGCAAACTGCACCAAGCCATGATTCGCGACAAGCATGCCAAGGAGCTCTACCTGATCCCGGCCGCTCAGACACGGGACAAGAACTCCATTAAGCCCGAGCAACTGCGAGATATTTGCGACCGGCTGAAAGAAGACCACGACTACGTCATAGTCGACTGTCCTGCTGGCATTGAGACGGGCTTCAAGAATGCGGTGGCCGCCTCTGATTCAGCCATTGTGATCACTACGCCTGAGGTCTCCGCCGTGCGGGATGCTGACCGGGTCATCGGACTTCTCGAGGCTTCCGCCATCGGCACCCCTGACTTGGTGATAAACAGGGTGCGTCCCAAGATGGTGTCCGAGGGCGACATGATGGACAAGGACGACGTTCTGGGCCTGCTCTCTGTGCGCATCATAGGAGTGGTCCCCGACGACTCGCAAGTGATCGTCGCTACCAATAAGGGTCTGCCCGTAGTGCATGATCCCAAGTCCCTGTCGGGCGAGGCGTTCAGAAGGATTGCCGCCCGCATCGACGGCGAAGACGTGCCTTTCCTGGACCTCGACGAGAGGAAGGGCATGATGTCCCGCCTTATGGGCATATTTGGCACCAACGGCAGGAACGGCAATCATGCTTAGGCAACTTATGCAACTCCTGCGACAGCAGGAGAAGACCAGTGGCACTGCGCGCCGCCGATTGAGCATGGTGCTGGTAATGGACCGCGTTGGTCTGGCACCGCGCTACATGGAGGAGATGCGCAACGACATCGTCGCTGTGGTCTCTAACTATCTAATGGTGGACCCTGACTCCATGGAGCTGCAGGTGCGCCGCGAAGGTGACTCCATCATGCTGGTGTCCAACATCCCCGTGCGCAGGCTGGAGCGCAAGTCGTATGCTGACGACGATGCCGACATGGACGACATGGTCGCCGACTAGCTGGCGGGCTCGGGTTCGTCCAGCAATCGTCGCAGCAGATCGCGCAATTCGGGCGTACTGTGCAAGGCTAGGCGCATGTCCTCAATGGCCTTGCCTGATAGCATCAAGGGAGAGCGGCGAAAGCGCCCCTCGTAGCTGTAGTGGCAGAAGCGGATGGTGACTTGGCCCGCGGCCTCGCCCTCGGTATACTTCATCAGTTGCAGCGTTGGCATGTCCCAAGGCGTTTCGACCTGCGCCTCCTCGGCGATGTGGCCGCTTCCCCAATGATAAGTAAAGGTCTTCGGCTTCCCGTCTCTCGTCGTCGCCATACGGCCTCTCTTCAAAACCTCGTTCTGGCTGACAGCTTACCATCGTCGCCCATCGGTACGGTATAATCGGCCCAAATCCTGCTTGGGAGACCAAACATGCCGTATGTGTCCGTGGATGGCGTCAACTTGTATTACGAAGTCACCGGTGAAGGTTACCCCTTGGTGTGGGCCCATGAGTTCGCTGGCGACTACCGTAGCTGGGAAGCGCAGGTACGCTTCTTCTCGCGCCGCTACCAAGTGATAACCTTCAACGCGCGGGGCTACCCGCCTTCCGACGTGCCCGCCGACGTGGCGGCATACTCCCAAGAGCAGGCAGTGGAAGACCTGCGGGCCCTCTTGGCCCACCTAAGCATCCAACAAGCCCATGTGGGAGGCCTCTCTATGGGCGGGAGCCTTGCCCTGCACTTCGGCCTCACCCATCCTCAGATGTGCCGTTCCCTTATCGTTGCTGCCGCTGGCAGCGGCTCGGTGGGCGCCGAGAGATGGAAGGCTGAGGCTGAGGAGAACGCCAAGCGTTTCGACACCGAGGGCATGAGCGTGGTGGCCGACGATTACGCCACTGGCCCAGCCCGCATCCAGTTCAAGCGCAAGGACCCCAAGGGCTGGCAGGAATTCCGAGGCCTTCTTGCGGAGCACTCCTCTATCGGAGCAGCCCACACCTTCCGTGGTGTCCAGATAAAGCGGCCGTCCCTCTTCGACCTCAAGGACCGGATGAATAATCTCACGGTCCCGACACTTATCATGATCGGGGACGAAGACGAGCCTTGTGTTGACACGGCGGTGTTCATGAAGCGCAACATCCCCACGGCTGGGCTGTCTGTGTTCCCCCAGTCGGGACACACCATTAACCTGGAGGAGCCCGACCTCTACAACCGCGTCGTGCTGGACTTCCTCATCGCTGTGGAAGCTGACCGCTGGCCCAGCCGAGAGCTGCCAGTTGAAGGCGCCTCGCAACTGACCAGTAGGTAGCGGGGGCAGAGCGTGTCGCCGGAGGCGTCCCGGGTCAACGCTGCGTTGTCAAACCACGGGATATCTGTTAGTGTCCGGCGAAAGGCCGAATTCTTCCCTGCTTGAGAGACCCCTTGTCATGACTACGACAGACTTAGATATAGCACTGGATATGACATTAGAGGAGCACATAGAGACAGCTCTACTGTTCCTAGCGCAGTCTCAGCAGGAGTTGGCTGCTGGAGACATGCTTCAAGGTTGTGAAAAGCTGTGGGGGGCGGCGGCCCATGCGTCAATGGCCATGTGTCGCCTGAGAGGATGGCCATTGGGCGACCACCGATCGCTCAAGTTGGCGATCGAGGCGCTGGTTGATGGGGGGGCTGATCGTTCTCTGAGAGCAGGGTTCGGAATGGCTGAGAAATTCCACGCCAATTTCTACCATAATTTCATGCAGGACTATGAATTGGAGCGGGACCCTGTAGTAGTGCATGAGTTTGTTGAACAGTTGCTATCCATGGTGCCAAGTTTTCCTAAGGAGTAAACACCCATGACAACAGTGCATCCCAACTTGGATAACCCCCTGAACGCGAAGTTCGGTATGCCTGCCGAGCGGGCCGCAACCAAGGTCAAGGATGAGTTGCCAGAGTTGGTGCGCAACTTCATCATGGAATCGCCTTTCATCGTGATCGCCACCAGCAACTCCGAGGGTCTGTGCGACGCCTCCCCCAAGGGAGGCAAGCCCGGCTTCGTCAAGATTCTGGATGACCAGCACCTGATCATACCCGACATCGCGGGCAACAAGCTCTTTCAGTCCTACCTCAACATAATTGATAACCCTCACATTGGCATCGTGTTCTTCATTCCGGGCTGTGCTGACGTGGCCCGGGTGAATGGCAAGGTCAGTTTCCTAGAGGCCGACGAGGTCAAAAAGCTTGAGTTAGAGGCCGATGTGTTCAACCCCGATGACCGCACCATGGTCATACAGGGGCTTCTGGTGGAGGTGGAGGAGGCCTATGGCCACTGTCCTCGCTCCCTGAACTTCGGGGAGGTATGGGACGTTGACCAGATACAACGCAACGGTGATATCCAGCGGATCGTCAACCCCGGTACGCGTTTGGAGAATCGTGAAGGCGCAGTTAAGAAATAGCCTCGCCCGCCAACGCAGTTACAACTGATTAATAACCGAGGAGGCGCCCATGACCACTCAGGTGAAGTACCAGGACCGCACCGTAACCGCCAATGGTCTCAAGATTCACTACTTGGAGTGGGGCGACCCCTCTGCTCCGGCTCTGGTGGCCCTGCACGGTCTGCGAGGCCACGGCCACACTTGGGACAGCTTCTCCGAGCCCCTGTCCTCCCAGTACCATATTTTTGCCCTCGACCAGAGGGGGCGCGGTGAGACTGACTGGGCCCCGGACGGACAGTATACCGGGGATGCCTTCGTCGCCGACTTCGAAGGCTTCGTGGATGCCTTGGGACTGGACAACTTCGTTCTCATGGGACACTCCATGGGCGGGCGCAACAGCATGCTCTACGCTGGGAAGCACCCGGAGAAGGTGCGAAAGCTGATACTGGTGGACATCGGTCCCGAAGGTGATCCCCGTGGCGGAGCGCGCATTCGCAGCGAGATGATCAACGCCAAGGAGGAGTACGACTCCTTCGAGCAGCTCATCGAGGCGCAGCAGAAGGCCAACCCCCTCTGCCCCAATGACGTGTTGCGGCGTCGTACCACCTACCAGACCAAGGTGCTGCCCAATGGCAAGATTGGCTGGCGCTATGACCTAGAGGTGCGTCAGCAGTGGCGGGAGGACCGCAGAGCGGCGCCTGAGGACTTATGGCCCGTGATCGCCAACATACCGTGCCCCACCATCATCGTGCGAGGCACCGAGACCGACATCCTGCCGATGGCCGTAGCCGAGCGCATGACCCAGGTGATGACCCAAGCCGAGGTGGTGGAAGTGGAGCGGGCGGCTCACATGGTCATGGAGGAGAACCCCGACAAATTCACCCAAGTGGTCAAGGCGTGGCTCGACCGCACTGGGTAAGGGTGTGTCTCGAGACCAACCAAACATCCAGCGGAGGGCCATTCAAGGGAGGGTTACATGACAACTACCAGCGCGCGTTACACAGATGCCTACGTGCAGGCCAACGGTCTCAACTTCCATTACGTGGAATGGGGCGATCCCGCCGCGCCGACTATCGTGTGCCTCCATGGGCTGCGAGGGCACGGCCATACTTGGGACGCCTTTGCTGAGGGCATGGTCGATGACTATCACCTGATATGCATTGACCAGCGTGGTCGCTGCTTCACCGATTGGGCGCCCGACGGCGACTACTCGGTTCACAGTATGGCTGCCGACGTCCGAGGCATCACCTACAACTTAGGGTTGACCAGCTTCATTCTGGTGGGTCACTCAATGGGCTCGAAGAACAGCATGATGTATGCCAGCACCTATCCTGATACCGTGAGCAGGCTGGTACTGGTAGACCTGCCTCCGGGAAAGACTTTGGATGGGGCCCGCATCGCTCAAGAGTTGGCCAAGGTGCCGGAAGAGTTCGACGACTTTGAGGCGCTCTACGCCCACCTGCGGAAGGAGAACACCCGCCCGCCGGAAGCTGTGCTGCGTAACCGGCTGAAGTACCAGACTATGGAGCTGCCCAACGGCAAAATCGGCTGGCGCTACGACCCTGAAGTGCGATCCCAGTGGCGTCAAGGACGCACCCAAGAGCATGTGGACCTCTGGCCTGCCCTGCCTCGTATCCCCTGCCCCACCTTAGTAGTAAGGGGTATGGAGACCGACGCCTTGCCTCCCGAAGTGGCAGCCCAGATGGTGGAAGCGCTGCCCAAGGGTGAGCTGGCGGAGGTGGAGGGCGCGCACCACATGGTGATGGAGGAGAACCCGCCCGGCTTCACGCAAGCCGTGCGCGACTTCCTCGCTCGCAACGCGTAACCCCAACTCGCAGCTATAAACCTACGTTAACGGCAGGCCCCTCACTTGGCTAGCGCTCGGTGGGGGGTCGCGTTTTTCGTCCCGTCTAAAACTCAGCCCCATCACGACTCAGGAGCCCCATCACGACTCAGGAGGAGGACAGGCAATGGACGACCTTGACCTAGCATATTCGTCGGTAGCCGATCTACGAGAGATGTTGCACTCGAAGAAGCTCTCGCCTGTGGAGTTGGCCGAGCTATATTTGAGGCGCATCGAATCCCTGAATCCCCGGCTAAATGCCTTCCTCACCGTGACCGGTGACTACGCGATTGACTCCGCCCGCCGTGCCGAAGAGGCGATCGGCAGGGGCGAACGTGGGCCTCTGCTGGGCGTACCCATAGCGATTAAAGACTTGGAGATGACCAAGGGTATACGCACAACCATGGGATCGCTGGTGTTTAAAGACCATGTGCCCGACCGCGACTCGGTGCCAGTTGCGCGGGTCAGGGCTGCGGGCGCAGTGATTTTGGGCAAGACCAATACCCCGGAGTTCGGCCCGTCGGGTACTACCACGAACAAGCTGGGAGAATCCTGTCGCAATCCTTGGGACACAGGGCGCACGTCCGGCGGCTCCAGTGGCGGCTCTGCCTCTGCGGTGGCTGCGGGCTTGGCGCCCATGGCCATCGGCTCCGACGGCGCTGGCTCCATACGCATTCCCGCCAGTCTGTGCGGCATTTACGGGATCAAGCCGACCCAAGGGCGTGTGCCTTTCGTGGGCAACCCTGATCGCCCCACGCCTCACCTCACCGCACAGTCAGGCCCCATCACCCGCTATGTGGCCGACGCTGCAGCGATGTTGCAGGTCATCTCCGGCCGCGACTCCGGCGACCCAACCTCCCTGCGCGGGACCCCGCCTGACTTCTCGGCTGGGCTGGAGCAGGGCGCCCGTGGCCTGCGGCTCGCTTGGAGCGCGGACATGGGTTACGGGGCTGTGGACGATGAGGTGTTGCAGGCTTCCAACGCCGCTGCCTACCTGTTCCAAGAGTTGGGGGCTACGGTGCAGGACACGGACCTGCGGCTGGAGCACCCCATGCCTGCCTACTTGGACATATCACGCCCCAGCATGGTGGCCGGATACCAAGGGGTGCTGGACGACCATCGTGACCAGTTGATGGACTACGTGAACCAGGCTTTGGACCATGGCGAGAACGCCAGCGGGGCCGACTTTTCGCGGGCCCTGCGGGCTGTGGAGGTCATGTGTTCACAGCTGGATGACCTGCTGGATGAGTACGACCTGCTGCTGACGCCGACTATGGGGATGGTTGCCCCGCCAGTTGCCCAGCCTCCCACCAGCGTTGGGGGCAAAGAGGTGCATCCCCAGTGGATATTCCCCAACCTGACGGTGGCCTTCAACCTTACTGGTCAGCCTGCCGCCACGGTTCCCTGCGGCTTCTCCTCCGACGGCCTGCCGATCGGGCTTCATATCATCGGGCGGCGAGGGGATGAGGCGACAGTGCTGCGGGCTTCGACTGCTTTCGAGCAGGCCCACCCCTGGCACAACATGCGGCCGCCGGTGGGCTGATCACTTCATCGCGTCAACCTATGCTCCGACAGGGGTAATCGTTGTGGTTGCCTCCGGCCCGACCTTGGGTAAACGCCGAAAAAGAAGAGGGGTGGCCTGCAAAGCACAGGCCACCCCTCCGTGCGTTCCTGTGTCGTGCTTCACTACTACCTATGCCGGGCGTACTCCCAGTTGCTTAGCCAGTTCTTGTTGCCTGCTAGGGGCTCCCAGGTATCGACTCTGGGGCCGAGGGGCCACACGATGTTCTCGCCGTAAACCGAGATCACCATCGTGTTGTCGAAAATCCACCGGCCCATCTCGGCCTGCTTGGCCCACCTCTCGTCCGGGTCGATCAACGTATTGGCTTCTTCCAACAGCGCTTGGAAGTCCGGGTGCTCGAAGCTGAAGCTCAGGGCGCTGTTCGAGCTGTGCAGGATGTTATAGCGGTCCATCGGCTCGAAGTCGGACGGAGGGAAGGCTTGGGTCCAGATGCCCTTGCCGGTGCGATTCACAAGATTCGGCCTGAACGCCGAGTAGGGCATCCTTTCCTGGGTCGTCTTCACTCCCAGTTCTTCCCACATGGTGGCGACGGCTTGGGTCACAATCTCGCCGGTACCGGGAGTCAGGGTGGCGTTGGTCTCAAAGCCCGCGGGATAGCCTGCCTCGGCCAAGAGTTGCTTGGCCCGGTCCAAGTCATATTCCACCGTGAGCTCGTCCAAGCCAAACTGTTCCATCCGGGCCGTCTGGCCCAGCCACTCGCGTACGTAATGGGGTTCACCCTCGCCCTGTGCGATGTTATTCACCAGCTTCTGCCGGTCAACGGCCAAGCTGAGGGCCAACCTCACCTTTCTGGCCTTGTCCCATTCCTCCGAGTTCACATTGCTGTTGCAGGATACCCATGGGTAGGAGCAGTCAAAGGAGTTCTCTCCCAGAGGCACCCGTATATTGCCCTCCGCGTCGGGGTTGTGGGCTGGGTGGTCGTTGTTGTGGTTCTGGCCCAGTGGATGCACCGTTACCTCGCTGCCACCTGGGAAGACCATGAACTTGAATTCGGGGTTGTTCTCGTCGCGGACTGCTTTGACGGTATCGAGGTCGAATTGACCGGCGTCCAACAAATCCGTGAGGAAGTTGGCCAGCATGGTCGACTGCTCGGTGAACTCATGCCACACCATCTCCGCGAACTCAGGAGTCTTGCGCCAGTGGTCTTGAACTGCTTTGACCCTCTTGGTGGCACCCGCCCGCATGTCAACGAACTCCCATGGGCCCGTGCCCACCGACTGGAAGGTGGTGGCCGTATCCTCCCCCACGGTGTCGTAGTGCGTCTTGCTGTGGAAGGCCATCGCGGTGGGGCTTGGCGCCCGGCTGTGCCAGTCGATTTCGAAGCTCGGCGAGGGCCTTGTCAACTGGACGGTATAGTCGTCAAGCTTGGTCAGTGTGCACTCGTCGCACTTAAAGACACGCCGGATAGCTCCTGCAGACGCGTGAGGAGACGCGGGGAGGGTCACGTCTTCCATGGACCAGAGGAAGTCGTCGGCGGTGAACTCACCCCAATCGCCAAAACCCGAGTGCCATGGCACTCCTTGACGGAGGTGGAAGGTGGATACCAGCCCGCTGGGGTCTAGGCTCCAGTCTGTCACCAAGCGGGGAACCACTTCGCCATCGGGGTCGCCAGCAAACATGGTGTCGTGGGTGATGATGTTGTCGTACCTCGCCTCGACAAAGGGTTGGCTGTGCAGGACAAATATTGGCGAAGCAAAGTCGTTCACAGCCACGTTGAGCACACCTTCGGGTTCTATCCTAGGGGGTGCGGTGGCGGCGGGAGTGGGCGTCGCAGCGGGTGTTGGGGCCGAGACTGCTGGTGCTGGGGCAGTTGTTGCGGCCGTGGCGGCCGTGGCCTGTGCGGTGGTTGCGGCAGTGGTCGCTGCCGGGGCAACGGTCGCCGCTGGCGCCGCGGTAGCTGGCGCCGCCGTGGGGGTAGCTTCCTCTCCGCAGGCAACAACGATGCCCACCAACAACAAGCAGAGAAGTAGTATAGCGGGTCCCGGTCGTACTAAGGCTGACACTGCGTTCCTCCCAGATGTTATGAGATGAGCAGCCCGCTCCATACAGGAGCATCCCGATATATCCCGGCGGACCTAGTAGTCGATGGTCGTCCGCACCTCGTGGGCCTGAATCTGTGGAAGCACCTCGCGGCCGAAGCGCTCCACTTGGGCCATGTACATGTCGTGGGGCATTGCCCCTTGGTTGAACATGAGATTGATGGTACCGGCGCCCAAGGCATCGGCTAACCCGATGATGGACTCGGTTACGTCGTCGGGCGAGCCCCAACACAGCCGGTCGTTGCGCTCAATGTCCTCCATGGTGATGCTACGGAAGCCCTGCAGCGCCTTCAGGAATCCCTCGCGACGCTCTGGGGCCAGCCAGTCAAGGTTGGTCTGGCTGATGTAACCGCTCTGTTGCTGGCGTCCCACTTGGTAGATGTTGCCGTGGCTGAACAGCGTGCGGAAGAAGTAGAGCATGTAGGGGCCGGCGGTCCGTATGGCTTCTTCGCGGCTGTCGGCGATATGCACGTTGGCTGCGCACACTAGATGGCGGGGCGTCAGCTCATGACCGTTCTCGGCTAGTTGCCGGGCATAGTAGCGGATCATGTCCTGACGCACTTCCAGTGAGCCGATGGCCCCTGGGGTGATGGGGATGTCCTCCCGGGCAGCCCATTCCAAGGTCTCCTTGCTCACCGTGACGGGAACCCATACGGGCGGATGGGGCTGCTGCACCGGTCGGGGCCAGATGGCGACGTCATTGTAGGACCAGAACTTGCCCTCGTAGGAGAAGACCTCTTCGGTCCAAGCCCGCTTGATGATTTGCCACGCTTCCTCAAAGCGTGCCCGCGACTCGGCGAGATCCACGTTGAAGACCATGTGCTCGCGGGGAATTCCACGCGCGAAGCCGGAGATGAGACGCCCACCGGTGAGGCAGTCCAGCATCGAGAGTTCTTCCGCCAACCGCAGCGGCTCGTGGATGGGGAGCAGGTTGCCATAAATCAGAATCTTGGCTTTCTTGATCCTCTGGGAGGCGGCTGCCGCCATGATATTGGGAGAGGTCATCAAGCCGTAGGGCGAGCCGTGGTGCTCGTTGAACCCGACGCCGTCAAACCCCAACTCGTCCATGAGGCTCCACGCATCAAGGTGCTCTTCATAGTTCTTCACCGCCACCTCGGGTACGAAGTGCTGCTTGGGGAGCGGGAAGGGCAACTCACCGTCCTGTTTGAGGTGGTCCAAGTGTTCCGGGTAAGGCAGAAGGTCGAAACCGAAAACCTGCATACGTGCAGACCTCCCAAATTAATGCGCGGAACCAATCCAGCTTGTCGTCCGCGAGTTGCGGGGAATGGTGTATCATCAAATCAGCTTTGTCAATCTCGACATTCCTACCGCAGCCTCACAGGAGAAAGCGCCATGGCGCAATTTGGAGTCTATCTTCCCAACGTAGGATGGGACGAGTTGCCCACGCCTGTCCAAATGGCGGACTACGCAGTTGCCGCCGAAGACTTTGGTCTTCACTCATTGTGGGTGGAAGACCGTCTGCTTCATCCGCGAATCGACATGCTGGATCCCTTGACCGTGCTGTCCTTCGCAGCTTCCCGCACCCACACCATCAAGCTGGGAACCAGTGTGCTGCTGCCTAATCTGCGGACCCCTCTGCCCTTGGCCAAGACCCTTTCTACCTTGGACTACTTGTCCGACGGCCGGCTGATAATCGGGGCGTCTCTGGGCGGACGGCCTGACGAGTACAGGGCCGCTGGAGCGTCCGAGCGGACCAGGGTCAGCCGCTTCGTCAAGACGCTGCAGACCATGCGGAACTTCTGGGGCCAAGGCGAGGCCTTCCCACCGCCGGTCTCGCGGGCTATGACTCCCCACCCCATGCAGCCTCGCATCCCCATATGGATTGGTGGCCGGGCCGAGCCGGTGTACAAACGCGTGGCCACGCTGGGCGACGGCTGGCTGGCCTCCAGCACCACCGACGCCCAGGAGTTCGCCCGCGGATGGGCCCGCATCCGGGAAGAAGCCTCAGCGGTGGCTCGCCCCATGCAAGAACTTGCGCCTGCCAAGTTCTGCTACATCCACATCGACGACAACACGCAGGCGGCGCAGGCGGTGCTGAACACCCGCATGCCCCGCTACTACGACTTCCCCTACGATGTGAATCGCTCCACCTTGTACGGGCCGCCGGCCCGGTGCGCTGAGCGAGCCCAGTCGTATCTCGACGCTGGCGTGGAAACCCTCATCTTCGCCATGGTGACCAAAGGCAGAGGGCAACTGCAACGCCTCTGCGAGGAGGTTATTCCGTTACTGCGGTGATGAGGGAGGGCAGACATTAAGACGGAGGCATGGTGGCTGCGATGACGTTGGCGACTCGGCAATCAGGGCCTTTCGGTTATCGGATATCATCCTACCCGTTCGCCTTGAGCGAAACAGGACCCCGTTGACCGCTCCTCGTAAGGAGTAGTACAAGTTGCTCCCGCCTATGCACACCATAACTCTGACGTCTGCTGGCACCGTGTTGCCCTTACGAACGCTTCCCAAGGGCGAAAGTATAGGCTCCCAGTCTCATTGATACTACGCAGGTGCAAACAACATCCGTTGACCCGTGCAACGGCACGGTGTTAGATTCGCGCCACACACGCCTAGCGAAGGAGGCATGGCATGACCTCTCGGGTATGGGACCCCTTTCTTACCGAGCAAGACAAGGCCCACTTGGCTGGCAGTACCCACCGCAAGATGGGTTTCGGCCAGAGGCCTGCGCTCCTTCTCGTTGACCTATATCGCTGGGTCTTCGGCGATGAGCCTCAGCCGCTGGTGGAGGCCATCAAGGACTGGCCAGGGAGTTGTGGCATGGCTGCGTGGGACTCGGTCCCGCACATCCAGACCCTTCTACAGGCTGCGCGTGACAACGGCATCCCCGTCATACATGTTACCGGGTTGGACCACGCTGGGATCGAGGGCTGGACTGTGCGCCGCGAGGCAGAGAATACGCCACAGCTCTCGCCAGAAGCAGCCGACCGCCGCCACCGTCGCTGGGAGATCATCGACGAGGTAGCCCCCATTGAGGGCGAGGCCGTGCTGCGCAAGTCGTCCCCCAGCGCCTTCTGGGGCACGCCACTAGCAGGCCACCTCAACTACCTGGATGCAGACACCATCATCGTATGTGGCGAGAGCACCAGCGGGTGCGTCCGCTCCAGCGTGGTGGACGGCTGCACCAACCGCTACCGTATGGTGGTTGTGGAAGAGTGCGTCTTCGACCGCCACGAGGCATCCCACGCCATCAACCTGTTTGACATGAACCAGAAGTACGCCGATGTGCTGCCTCTGGCCGATGTGCTGGAGTGGATGGCGTCTTGGCGTGCCGAACATAACGCGAAGAGCTAAGCCTCTCTAGGATCCGCCTTCGCATATGAATGGCCGCCTAATCCAACGGAGTAACATTATGGAGGTGAGATGGTGGCGCAAACCTACCCCGGAGCCATGACCTCCACTGTCACGTTTGGCGACCGTGTGAACGCCTTTGTTGCCATTCCGGAACAGGGTTCAGGTCCCTTTGGCGCCGTGGCCTTGGGGCACGAACGCTACGGACTGGTGCAACATACCTTGGACCTCACGGCTAAGCTGGCCGCCTCCGGGTACATCGGGGTCGCCCCCGACATGTACTCACGCTGGGAGGGCGACAAGGAAGCACTGAGTAGGGGAGACATCACGGTCCCCCTGTGCGACGACGACATACGCTCCTACATGGGCGCCAGCCTCGACTATCTGTTGGAGCACCCGCAAGTGGACCCGAAGCGCATCGCCGCCATGGGCGTATGCCAGAGCGGGGAGTATCCGCTGGTGCTGAACAGCGCCCGGTCCGAGATTTGCGCCAACGTGGTGGTCTATGGAGGCGCCCAAGCGGCGGTGTGGGAGGTGGGCAAAGCCCGTCAGGAGCCCTACGAGGACATTATCTCGCGCATCACCGCGCCTGTTCTGGGCATTTTCGGCGAGGACGACTTCGTAGTGTCGGTGGAGGACATGCGACGGCTGCGTGGCGAGTTGGAGACCCACCGCAAGAGCTACGAGTTCACCCTGTTCCACCACATGCCCCATGGCTGGATGAACTCCACCATGCCCGGACGCTATCGCCCTGCCGAATCGGAGCAGACGTGGAGCATGATCATCGACTTCCTGGAGCGGGTGCATGGCGGGGGCTTTCCCGCTGACCGGACTGTCTGGAGCTTCCGCTCTGATATTGCCCCAGACTATGACTTCACCAAGAAGGTCCGGTTGGCCTGAGCGCCGGGAACCTGAAAGCTACCAATGATTTGCAGCGGTACCGGCGGCGTGATTAACTATTCTCGACGGGATTCTCACTCCG
Source organism: Dehalococcoidia bacterium (assembly GCA_965263155.1). Lineage (GTDB taxonomy): Bacteria > Chloroflexota > Dehalococcoidia > Lucifugimonadales > JAAXIE01 > JAAXIE01. Next base: position 1,925,091 of record OZ253586.1, on the reverse strand, counting down.
AGAGATGCGGACGGAGTGAAGGCATGTCCATGAGGAGGACACGATGGCAGATGTAGTGGTGGGTCTTGGAACATCTCACAGCCCAATGCTCACCTTGGAGCCGCAAGACTGGCTGACCTACGCTGAGGGCGACAAGCGCAACCCGGAACTGGTGGCCCCGCCCGATGGTTTGGTCTTTTCTTACGAAGAGTTGGTGGAGCGCACCGACCCTGCAGTGGCCCGAGGCATCACGCCTGAGAAGTTCCAAGCGCAGCACAACCAGATACAGAGTGCCATCAATACCCTTAAGAAAACGCTGGCCGAGGTCAAGCCCGACGTTACCGTCATCATCAGCGATGACCAAGACGAGCTGCTGTTTGAAGATCTGATGCCCGCCTTCTCCGTTTATTGGGGTGACACCTTCCCCTTGGTGCCCTACCCCGCTGATGAGAACTCCGGCCCGGTAGCAAAGGCGCTAGCCAATGGCTGGGGCGACATCCCCTTGGACGTACCCGTGGACACCGATCTAGGGCGCCACATCATTGAGTACATGATTGAGTCAGATTTCGACATGGCCCACTCCCGCTACATCCGCCCCCAGTCTGGCGGGGCCATCGCCCGGCGTTACCCCACGCTTAATGGTGAGAGCCCCTATGTTCGGGTTACGGAAGAGCGCCCCTTCGGGCTGCCCCATGGCTGGAGCTTCATCGTGAAGCGCATCATGAACAACGCTCCCATGCCTATCGTGCCAATCTTCCAGAACGTATACCCGCCCAACCAGCCCACACCGCGACGTTCCTACGCTTTCGGCCAAGCACTGCGCAAGGCCATCAACGCTTGGGACAGCGACAAGCGGGTGGCTCTCATCGCCTCCGGCGGGCTGAGCCACTTCGTGGTCGACGAGGAAATCGACCGGATGACCATCAAGGGCTTGAAGGAAAAGGATGTCGACCTCCTCTGCAACCTGCCCCGCCACCGTCTCAACTCTGCCAGCTCCGAGATACGCAACTGGGTAGCAGCAGCGGGCGCGCTGGAAGACAAAGACATAGACTTCCTGGAGTACGTCCCCGTCTATCGCACCCCTGCTGGCACCGGCGGAGGCTGGACCTTCGCCCGCTGGACGTAGTGCGGCCAGTCCATCAAGATACATATCCATCGCAATTTGGGGCGTCCTCCTTGGACGCCCTGCTTTTGTAACGAACTGATGGCGCATCTCACAGGCGCCCAACCTGAGGAGGACTCGACAAATGCCTACCACCTACCGTGCCGACCATGTTGGTAGCCTGCTGCGCCCGCGTGAACTTCTTGACGCACGGGTTTCCCATGCGGCTGGCAACCTGTCTGCTGAGCAACTGAAGGAGCTGGAGGATAAGTCTATCCTCGCGGCTCTGGACCTGCAGCGTCGTGCCGGGATGCAAGTCTTCAGTGATGGCGAGTACCGGCGCGGGTGTTTCCGCACTGAGGTGGCCAACGCTGTGGAGGGCATGGAACCAGTCAATGCGCCCCTCAGTTGGCGTGGACCTCAAGGCACTGCCATTCCCGCGCCTCCCACTTGGGTGATTAACGGCACCCTCCGCCAGCAGAAGAGAATTACCGGACACGAGTCGGGGTTCCTCTTGGAGAACGCCTCTGGGCCCTGCAAGATCACCATTCCAGCCGCTGGGTTCATGGGCTCGCGGTGCTACGTGCCCGGCGTTACAGAAGAACATTACGCGACCATCGGAGGCGCAGCGCGCGACATGGCAGCCATCGTCCGCGACGAGGTCATCGCCCTCATTGATGAGGGTGTGCCCTACATCCAGCTGGATGCCCCGGGCTATACCGCCTATGTGGACGATGTGCAACGAGAGCAGATGCGAAGCAGAGGCCTTGACCCCGATGCCCTCTTCTCCGAAATCGTCGAGGCCGATGGCTCCTGTATCCAAGGGTTGAGGCGCGAAGGCCTGACCTTGGCCATCCACCTGTGCCGTGGCAACAACCGCAGCCATTGGCTCAGCGAAGGCAGCTACGAGGCCATCGCCGAGCGGCTGTTCAACACCTTGGACGTAGACGTCTTCCTGCTTGAGTACGACAACGACCGCTCTGGAGGCTTCGAGCCTCTTCGATTTGTGCCTCGCGGCAAAACAGTGGTGCTTGGCCTCATCACCACCAAGCAGGGATACTTGGAGTCGATGGACGCCCTGCGACGACGCATCGATGAGGCCTCGCAATACGTTCCCATGGACGACTTGGCCATCAGCCCGCAATGTGGCTTTGCCTCGGTGGATGCGGGTAACGCCATCTCATGGGATGATCAGAGGCGCAAGCTGGAGTTGGTCGCAGAGACGGCCCGCGTCGCTTGGGCATGAGCATTGCTTGATTTCGATCGTCTTCAATGGCTCAGCTTTGACTGCTATGGCACGCTGGTTGATTGGGAGACCGGAATCTCGGACGCCGTAGCCGATGCGTTGAGCGCGCATGATTTGCGGGTTTCCCGGTCTGACATACTCGCCCTCTTTGCCGCTGTCGAGCCTGAGATTCAGCAAGGTGAGACCTACTTGGAGTACCGTACCGTGCTCCGCAGAGTTATGGCGATGATGGGGACAAGACTGGGGATACAGTTCTCCGAGAGAGAGGAGAACTGTCTGGTGGACACCATTGGGGCGTGGCCAGTGTTCCCAGATACCGTAGAGGCACTGCGGTCAATGAAAAGCCGCTATAAGCTCGCGGTCATCACAAACGTGGACGACGACCTGTTCGCGCCTGCAGCTCGCGCCTTGGGCGTAGAACTGGACGCGGTAATCACATCGCAGCAATGTAGAAGCTACAAGCCCAACCACAAGAATTTCCACACCGCCCTTGATCGCATGGGCATAGAAAAAGAGGGTTGGCTCCACGCAGCCGAGAGCCTCCACCACGACATCGGGCCGGCAAACCAAATGGGCATCGCGTCGGTCTGGGTCAACCGCGGACATGACAATACGGGAGGGGCCACGCGGCCCTCAGAGGCTAGGCCAGACTTGAAAGTAGGCAGCCTCGCGGAGCTGGTCAAGGCGATGGGGTTGGAATAGTCCCACCGGGCAAATGAGCATTGCCGCGCGGTTTAGGTCAGAGGCAGGGGCGGCTGCCAGAGCTTGCCGGTGTCATTGACCGTGATGGAGTCGACCCACTTGACCCAGTCGTAGCCCCGCTTATTGGGCTCTACCATGCGGGTTGGGAAACCGTGGCCGGGGCTCAGGTGCTTGCCGTCTACCGCAGTCGCCAGCATCGCCCGCTGTGCCTCATCCAGTGAATAGCGCCGGAAGTAGCCAGTGCGCGAGGTGATGGTGATGCTGGACGCGCCCGGTTTGGGAAGTGCTTGGGCCAGCAGGTCGGGCAAGGGCGCGCCCCGCCACGTACGGGTGGTGTACCAGCCTCCCGTGCAGTCTAGGGTGGCCGTCATCTCGTCCTGCCATTCCTGCAGGGCCTCCAAGCTGAGCTCATAGGGGTTGTATACATGGCCCGACACCTTGAGACGCCAAGTGTCGGCATTGACGTGCGGCGTCCGGTCGTTGAGCCACATCGTCACCGGGAAGGTCGGGCCGTCTTCGGGATAGGAGCCGGTGAAGCGGCGCTCTGCCCCAGGTGCGTCAGCCAAGAGTTGCAACCGCTCCGATATCTGCCACACTACCAGCCCGGCCACACCCAACAGCCCCAATCGCAGGAAGTTGCGCCGGTCAGCCACGTAACGCCTGCGTAAGCTGATGCGGTGTCGCAGGGAATGCCATAGCAGCAGAGGGACCAGCCCAATGGCAAGGGTCAAGTGGATGGTGGTGCCGGAGAAGCCCATCCAGCTGTAGTATCCCAGATGGCTCCACGCCAGCCCCAGCCCTAGGACGGTCAGTAGTCCCAGTAGCAGAACGGTGGATAGGACCATGGTCTCCGGTGAGACCTGCCAGTTGCGGCGCACCGTGAAGGAACTGATGATGTTGCGCGACTTCCAGATGAAGAGGGCTAGGATGGCAAAGCCAGTGATGCGGTGCAGGTGCATGGCCGCAACCCACTCCGGGTTAGAGTGAGTCAGGCCCAAGTAGCCCGTCAGAAGCTCAAAGCAGAACAGAGCGATGAGCGCGACGTTGGCCCAAGGGAATCGCATCGCGCCACTCCATCAATCCTCAATACGAGTGTTGGTTAGACCGGCAGGCTAGAGAGTCTGCTGCACCTGCAAAAGCGTGTTAACAGTGCGACGCCACGACGCCTCAGGGTCCGAGCCCGCGGTTACCACCGACACCAAGACCTCGCCTGAACCCCAGTCGAACAGGCGACGCAGTCCAGCAGCTACTGTCTCCTCGTCACCGGAAATCAGCACCGCCTCCTGCATGCCGTCGCTCCAGTCGTGTGTCTCCTCGGCTTCGGGGAAGCCAGCCTCGGCAAACATGCGGGCGTAGAAGGGAGCCTGAGGGTAGAAGCCCATCTGCTGCCGGAATGCCACCCTAGCCTCCGCTGGGTCATCGTGGACGCACACCGGGGCATGGGTTATCAGGGGAGGCGCGGCCCGGCCGACGCTCTGCGCTCCAGCCTCGATGGCGGGGATAGCCACATCGCGCAGGTACGCTCCAGGGCACACCCAACTGATGGCCCCGTCGGCCTCCGCACCGCAGAACTCGAAGGAGCGTTGTCTGAGGGCCGCTGACATTACCGGTACGTTAGGCACCGGCCCGGCGATGCGGGCGTGGGCGTGGTACTGCTTGCCGTCGAAGTCCACTTCCCCGGTCTCCAGCAGACTCTTCACCACATGGACATACTCGCGCACATTAGTGAGGGGCGCTTTGAAGTCGGCCCCGAAGACCGTCTGCATGCCCCCGCTATGGCTAGGACCGACGCCGAACCGGAAGCGTCCCGGTGCAAGATTGGCGATGACCTGCACCTGCTGAACCGCTGCCACGGGGTGCCGTGGCCAAGTGGGGGTGATGCATGTGCCCAGAAGGATGCTTTCGGTCTGGACGGCAGCCGCCGAGAAGATGGTCAGCCCGTCCAGACCAGCCCCGCCTGTAGTGAGCCAAGCCGCCGGCACTCCCATGCTTTCCAATTGCTGAATGCGCTGCACCACTGCCTTGGCATCGCCGCCCATGGCCGCGACCCCAATCCTCTTGTCAGCCATCGTTCCTCCTAGGGATATCTTCTATTTCGTGGGCTTCGAAACTAAATCGGAGGGCGTCGGAGGTGCCACTCGGTGTTCTGCTCGTAGGCGTGGGCAGTCCGTAGCACTGTTTCCTCGTCGAAGGGCTTGCCTGCTAGCTGCAGGGCGATGGGCAAGCCGCCCGGTCCCTCGGAAGTGAAGCCGCACAGTATTGAAAGTGCAGGCGTGCCCGCCAAGCTGAACATGCTGCGCAGGTTGGCGTCGATTAACGCCTTGCTGGCCTGTTCCTTGCTTTCGACGCGGGCATTCGGGTCCATCACCGCCGCTGCAGTGGTGGAGCAGGGCTGGGCCAGCACATCCACTTCCTGCAGGGCGTCAAGTACCTGCTGGCGGATCATCACCCGCAGCTTTTGGGCCTTGTAGTAGAACTCAGCTGGGATAATGTTGCCAGTCATGAAGGCCACGCGGGTGTTGTAGTGCAAATCTTGGGGCCTCTCCCGCAGCCATTCGGGGTGAATGCTCACCCGCTCTGGGTGGGTGATGCCCCGTATCACAGCACCGGCGTGCTGGGCCATGGGTATTGAGACCTCCCTAACCTCGGCCCCAAGCTGCTTCAGAACTTCAATGGCAGCCCGCACACTGTCGGCCGTCTCCTGGCCAACGCCCACTTCCTCTGGGTCGAAACACTCCTTGGGGACTCCGACCTTGAGGCCACGGATGTCGCCCGTCAGCGCCCGCTGGTAGTCGGGAACGGGCACATCCCGTGTCAGGGGGTCTCTGGGGTCATGTCCGGCGATGGCGCGTATGGTCACCGCGCAGTCTGCCACTGAGCGCGAGATGGGCCCGATGGTATCCACCGACCATGAGGCCCCGTCGACGGCGTACCGGCTGACCCGGCCCCACGAAGGACGCAGGCCGACCAGTCCGCAACTGGCGGCGGGATGTCGGATGGAGCCTGCGGTATCCTCGCCCAAAGAGGTAGCGCAGAGGAAAGCCGCAGTGGCGGCCCCGGAGCCGGTGCTGGAGGTGCCGGGGTTGCGGGTCAGGTCCCACGGGTTGTGAGCTGGGCCGAAGGCCGAGTTCATCGGGTCGCCCAAGGCCATCTCCGCCATGTTCAGCTTGCCCAGCAGGACAGCCCCAGCCTCCTTGAGCCGGGTGACCACCGTGGCATCCTCATCGGGTATGTACTCGCTGCGCACCCGGGAGGCAATGGTGGTGCGGATGCCACGCGTATGTATCTGGTCCTTGACGGCCACTGGAACGCCGTGCAGCACCCCGCGATAGTTCCCGCCTGCGATCTCACTTTCGGCTTGTCGTGCCGCAGCCAAGGCCTCATCACCGCACACGGTGATGTAGGCGTTGGTCTTGGGCTCCACCTCTTGGATTCGGGCCAAGTAGGCTTCCGTCGCCTCGACAGGCGAGACCTCCCGCTTACGCAGCAACTCGCCCAACTCGACGGCTGACAGGAAAGGAATCTCAGCACGGTCCATGGCACACCTCCCGTTGGCCCCCTAGTATAGCGACAAGGCGCGTTGGGCAGAAGGTGGGGCTGGGCGATCTGTCTGCATCGTAGCTGCACAAGCGGTAGGCTAGAGTGCCTCGATGAAGTCCTGCGGCGGAATCTCAAGGTTATCGAGAATTCGGCGGAGCGCACTTTTGGGCATCTCCCTCTTGTTGAGCACCACGACCCCGGGGCCGTCTTCCCGCTGGCGATGGTAGGACGAGTGACTGCCTCTTGTGGCCTTGCCAGGGTAGGCACCGAGTCGTAAGAGGGCTGCGATGACCTCCCGGCTGGAGCAAAGAGGAATGTCGTTGAATCGCACCGACCTTCTTACGCGACGGCCGGAATCACATGGTGGGTAGCCTTCACCACTTTGCCGATGGGGATCTGGCGATGTATGGGCTCGTTGACCGGGGATGAGAGGAGGTCTATGCCTCTTTCTCTGAATACACGCTCTCGTTCACCGGTTTCTTCCAAGGCGTTGAGATGCACCCATATGGCCTCTTGCAGGTTGTCCAAGGCCTCTTCAATACTGTCGCCGCAACTGGCGGTTCCCAATTCGGTGCAGAACGAAACGAATTGGTCGCCTTCTTCTTCCACGACCGAGGTCAGTATAACGACGCCTTGGGCCTCGGTATCTCGTGGTTGGTCAAATCTCGTCGCCACTACACTCCCTCCTGAAAGAAGGCGTATCTTCAAGCAAGGGCGTACCCTTCAGTAGGTAGATGCTAAGTTGGGCATTCCAAGCATGTCAAGCTAATGGCGGCCGTGAGCTGACTTTCCGTTACGTCAGCAATGCGGTGTAAGATGCACCACAACACACTACCCATTGAACATAAGGACGTGATCATGGAGCGCAATACGCAACATGCCGACACCATCTTCCACAACGGCAAGGTGCTCCCTGTAGCCGACGATTCGGTGCAGCAGGCTGTTGCCGTGCATGGCGAGCGTATTCAGGCGGTGGGGTCCGATAGTGACGTGCTAGCCTTGGCGGGTCCAGGGACCAAGCAGGTCGACTTGAGGGGGCGCACTCTCATTCCCGGCATTGTGGACATCCATGCCCACATGGACCGGGAGGGTCTGAAGAACGACTATCCCTCGTTGGCAGGGGTGCGCTCCATCCCTGATGTCTTGGAGATAGTGCGCCGGGAGGTGGCTTCCAAGAGTCCCGGCGAGTGGGTGGTGACCATGCCCTTGGGGGAGCCTCCCAACTATACGGGCATGCCGGAAGGACTGGCCGAAAGACGCTATCCTACCCGTCATGACTTGGACCAAGTGTCGCCCAACAATCCGGTGTACCTGCGGGGCATCTGGACTCCTTGGAACATGCCGCCTTCGGTGTCGGTGGCCAACAGCGCGGCCCTGCAGATGGCGGGTATTGATCGCAACACGCCATCGCCGGACGAGACGGTTGTAATTGACCGGGACGCCGACGGGGAGCCGACGGGGGTGTTCAGCGACTTCAACGGCTATCCCTCGGTGGAGTTCACACTTATGCGCGTCGTGCCGCGCTTCACCCACGCGCAACGGGTGGAGGCCCTGAAGGAGTCGATGCAGATTTACAGCTCCGTGGGCACCACCGGCACCTACGAGGGACACGGGATCGCTCCCGAGGTGCTGCGGGTCTACAAGGAGGTGTGGGATGCGGGGGAGAACAAGCAGCGGGTACATCTGACCCTCAGCCCGTCGTGGGCGTCTGTGGAGGATGCTGAGCGGGAGATGGAGAAGTGGGGCCACAGCGCATCAGGGCCGGGCTTTGGCGATGACCTGCTGAGAATAAGTGGCTACTACATCCAGTACGGTCGCAGCCCTTATCTGGCCCGGGCGCGTTCCGCCGAGTTGCCGTACACCGGCTGGGCCGGGTTCGCCGAGAGCTACCATCCGCCTGAGATGTATCGCGGTCTTGTGCGCCAAGCAGCATTACATAACCTTCGGGTCAACACGCTGGTGCGAGGCTGCTTGGAGGATGTGCTGCAGGTGTTCGAGGAGGTGGACCGGGAGACGCCCATCGCTGACAAGCGTTGGGTGCTGGTGCACATCCTGCGAGCGACCGACGACCAGATGCGCAGGATGAAGCGGCTGGGTCTGGTGCTGGAGACTATCCCCCTCACCGACCTGTGGCTGCGAGGTCATGCCTTGCCAGCAGCCCAAACCAGCGAGGGGGCGGCCGATGCACATCGCACCTACATGCAGTACGACATCCCCTACAGCTTCGGCACCGACAACAAGCCCTACAACCCCTTCCAGACCCTGTGGGCTGCCATCACCCGGCAGGAGGGGCGTAGCGGGCAGCCGCTTGACCCCGATGAGTGTCTGACTCGCATGGAGGCACTGAGGGCCTTCACGCTAGGGGGCGCCTACTTCTCCTTTGATGAGGGCGAGCGCGGTTCGCTAGAGGCGGGCAAGCTTGCCGACTTAGCCGTCCTTTCCGACGACTACCTGTCGATGCCCATAGAGGAGATGTCCCACATGCGCTCCCTCATCACCATGGTGGGAGGCCGCGTAGTACACGACGCAGGCGAGGTTTAGCCCTCAGGTTTAGCCCCCCGGTTTCAGAAAGTGAAGCTACGCGGCCACCTGCGCCTCGACCCGTGACAGAAAGCCCAACACGTTGTCGGTGAAGACTTGGGGCTGGTCTAGGTAGGCCATATGACCTGCTTCGGAGATGATGACGTACTCCGAGCCAGTGATCTTGGCGTGGGTGTGTTCGCTGCCAGCAATGGAGGCACTGTCCCGGTCGCCCACCATCACGAGGGTGGGCATCGTGATGCGTCCCCACCACTCATCGGGGAAGCCGTTGTCCAGGATCGTGCGCACGCTGCCCGCATAGCCGTTGGGGTCGATCTTCGTGTAACGCATCCGCATGGCCCGCTCTTCCACTGCGTCGCCACGGATTCGACCCATCACGTTGGCGTTCTCCTGAAGGGCATGGTCTGCGACGGCGTTCATGCCTTGCGTCAGTGCAAGGTCGATGCTCTTCTCCCGCATTGCCCGCACTCCCGCAGTCATGGGCAGCCCTGACCCGGTGAAGGAGTCTGTGACCACCAAGGCTTTGACGCGTTCCGGATAGGTGGTGGCAAACCGCACTGCCACGCCCCCGCCCATGGAGTGTCCCAGCAGGTACACCTGCTCCAAGCCCAAGTGGCCAAGCAGCGCCTTCAAGTCCTCGGTAAAGCGGGTCAGGCCGTAGGCATTCGGGTCTGCCGGGCTGTCGGAGCGGCCGTGGCCACGGGCATCCCACGTCACCACTTGGTAACGTTGGGCGAATGGGGACAACTGGTTGACCCATGCTTGGGTGTCACCGCTCAAGCCGTGGCAAAGAACCAGAGGGAAGCCTTGGCCGTGGGACTCGTAGTATATCTGGACGCCTTCGATGTCTACGTGCGGCACTTGGTCCCTCCTAGTCAGGTCAAATCAGTAGGTCTTAAGTATTCTGGGGCTGACGTATGGGCCCCGCCCAGTGGAAGTTATGGGCCCGACATCTCCACTGGCGCATAGTATCCCGTCTTGCCGCTGTTGTCCCAAGCCAAGCCTTCCTGCGTGTGTTGGTAGACGGTGGAACGGGCGACTGTCCGAGGCCCACCGCCCCGCTCGGCGGCGCGTGGGTCGTTGATGAGCTGCACGTCCTCATCGGGATTGTTGCCTCGGACGCCCTCCACTTCAAGCTCCAAGCTGCCCTGTATGGAGACATTGCGGCCATGGGCCTTGACCTCGTAGGCGATGGGGACTGATTTCGCGCCCAGCAGGTTGGTGATGAGGGCCTTGCGCCTGCCGAACCCGCCCCCGGCATCACCGGACACGATGGCCCGCAACGCCTCCAGCTGTGCGCCCTCAGCTCGGTCGTCAAGATAGATGACTGCGGTCCAGTTGCCGGCAGACATCATCTTGGGAGTGCGGGCGACGAGGGCGAAATTCAGCCCGTCCAGCGTCACGTCACCGTACTTTCCGCTGTCGATGTGCCACGCCAAGGCCACCTGACAATCGTCATAGTGGCCCGGCGACCCGAACACGCAGGCGCAGTTGACCTCGCAGTTGCAAGCCTCGAAATAGTCTCCCTTGAAGCTCCACGGCTGTTGACTAGCGCTGGTCAAGACCAATCCTCCCTCGCAAATATGGTAGGTAACGATAGGAGTCTAAGCCTGCCTCTGTAGTCGTGTCAAAACAGACCGCGTGCCGGGTAGGAGACGTTCCTGATAGTCCGGGCCGTGGATTCCCGCCAGCTACGAAGTCAACCCTTCCATCCCATTCCCCTCGAAGGGTGACGGGATGGTCGCCCTTCGAGGGGAATGACGGAGTTGGCCGTTGACTGTGCGATCGGGAGCGGTTTTTATGGTGGTGGATTCTCTGCCACGGCTAACCTTACCCCGGACAGTTGCTATGCGGGGCTACCCCTGCTGGCTGGAATGCAGGATGTTCCAAATACGGTAGGCAGTATAGGGCGTGTCGACGTGGGTGATGCCCAAGGGCGAGAGGGCGTCGGCCACGGCATTGGAGACGGCTGCGGGTGGACCAACGGTGACCAGCGACCCCATGCCCTTGGTGCCCAACGGGCTCATGGGCGTGGGCGTTTCCATCTGCTCCATCACCATTTCCGGCATGTCCTCGGCATGGGGCATACCGTAGTCTTGGAAGGTGGCCATGAGGGGCTGGCCGTCTTCGGTGTAGAGAACGTCCTCGGTCATGGCTTGGCCGATGCCTTGGGCCAGCCCACCATGAGTCTGCCCCTCGACAACGACCGGGTTGATGATACGTCCGCAATCGTGGACTCCGACGCACCGCAGCAAGTCCACCTCACCTGTATCCCGGTCAATCTCCACCAAGGCCAATTGCGCCCCCGAAGGGAACACGTAGTCGGGCAGGTGAAACGTGCCCTCGAACTCCAGACCCGGGGAGACGCCTGGAGGCAAAGTTTCCTCGGTGAAAGCCGCAGCCGCAACCTGCGCAAAGGAGAGGCCGTCGTCTGGGCGTCCCGTCGCCCACACCCGGCCGTTGCGGAGTTGCACGTCAGGTTCGGCACAATCCAATAAATGGGCAGCCACCTGCAATATCTTGGCTCGTGCGTTCTTCAAGGCGTCGTACACAGCCGACCCGCTGACCGTGAGGGCACGGCTGGCCATGGTGCCCACACCATCCTCGACAATGTCCGTATCGCCATGAAGTATTGCCACGTCCTGTGGATGCACTCCTAGGGTGTCGGCTGCAATCTGGGCAAAGCTGGTGTCGGTGCCTTGGCCGTGGGGCGAGGCCTCGGTGTAGATGGTAATGGCCCCGGCCCGGTCGATTTCGACGCGGGCGTTGCTGTCCATAAGCTCACCGCCACCGCCTTGGCTCTTGAGGAAGCTGGCGATGCCGAGACCCACCAGCCTTCCCTGCGCCCTAGCGTGCTCTTGCTCACGCCTTAGTCCGTCGTAGTCCGCTAACTCAAGGGCTCGCTGAAGGGCCTGCAGGTAGTCGCCGCTGTCATAAGTAAGGCCTGTGGGCGTGGTAAAGGGCAGGTCGTCTGCGGGGATGAGGTTCTGGCGACGCACCTCCAGCGGGTCCATGCCCAACTCCCCGGCGATCAGGTCGATAGTGCGCTCCATGAAGTAAGCAGCCTCAGGAGCGCCCGACCCTCGATAGGGGCCGGTGGTGGGCTTGTTGGTGGCCACCGCGTTCATCTCCATGTGGATGATCGGCGTCTTGTAAGGGCCCGCGATGCGCCTCGCAAGGTGATGAGACGGGGTGGAGGTGGAACGGATGAAGTAGGCCCCGATATCCGCCAAGGCTTGGAAGCGAATGCCGAGGATCGTGCCGTCGTTGAGCACAGCAGCCTCTGCGCGGCACTCCATACCACGACCGTGATACGACGTCATGTTCTCCCCGCGGCCCTCAATCCACTTGATAGGGCGGCCTAGGCGAGTGGCTACATGGCACACGGCCGCCACATCGGTGCGCAGGTCCTTGCCACCGAAGCCGCCGCCCATGTCGGGGGCGATGACGCGAATGGTGCTTGGGTCGCGCTTCAGCACGTAAGCCAGCAGGTCCCGGTCGTGGTGGACGGATTGGGTGGCGCTCCAGACCGTGAGCAAGTCCGCAGAGGCGTCGTAGGCGGCCACCACGCCGCGAGTCTCCATGGGCGCAGGACAGATGCGCTGACTCCTATAGGTGCCTTCCACAATGCGGTCAGCCCGTCGAAACGCTTCCTCGAGGTCGCCCGCCCGGTCGTCGGTGCGGAAGAGGAGGTTGGTGCCGAGATCCTCGTGCAGCAGGGTTTCGTCCTTAAGGGCCTCGTGGGGGTCCATCACCGCGTGCAGGGGCTCATACTGCACCCGGACCATTTCGGCAGCGTCCACTGCTGCGGCCCGGTCTTCGGCCACCACTAGGGCAACTGCTTCTCCCACGTATCGCACCTTGCCCGTCGCCAGCAGCGGATGGGGTGGCGGGTTTTCGCCAGGGTTTCGAGGAGTGAACTGCACCGGCACATGTCCCGTGGTATCGGCCAGATGCTCGGAAGTCACCACGGCCACTACTTTGGGAGCACCTTCAGCAACGCTAGCGTCAATGGAGACGATGTTGGCGTGGGCATAGGGGCTGCGCACCACAGCGGCATGCAGCATGCCCGGCAGCCGTATGTCGTCGACGAATGCGGCCTGCCCCGATATAAAGCGAGGGTCCTCCAGGCGCTTCATGCGCGCGCCAATGTAGGTGGTCATGGACGCCTCCTGACGGTGCGATGTCTTGAAAGGGGGACGGGGTTCGCGCACAATGCAGCCATTCTAGCATCGGAGCCTGCCAGCTTCTCCCGTCCTTTCGCCATTTGACCATACCTAGAACCGCTACGCCATCTTGACAAATTGGAAAACGCACAGCTAGACTCCCTAACGGCACCCAGCTATAGCTGCGTCTATCAACCGCCGGTTGATGGCAAGCAAAAAACGTACCCCAAAGCAATCCTCCAGGAGGTACCAGTCCATGAACCGGTTGAGGCGACGCATCCCGTGGATTATTGTACCGCTACTTCTAATCGTACCCCTGATTCTGGTCGCCTGCGGTGGCGGCGGGCTGTCGGACGAAGACGCGGCGCGTATCGATGCAGCAGCGGAAGCGGCAGAAAAAGCAGCAGCGGCGGCAGCGGCGGCAGCAGTACCTCAAGTGGATACCGCGGCCATCGTCTCACAGGCTGTCACACAGGCCTTGGAACAGGTGCCTGAGCCTCCTGAGGGCATCAGCATCGAGGACGTTTCGTCTGCGATCTCGATGGCCATGGAAGAGATACCTGAAGGTGTGACCGCGGAGGACGTGGAAAAGGCCAGCCGAGATGCCGCCATGCAGGTCGCCGAGGGCACGCTCACGCTCGAACAGGTCGAGGGTGCCATTGCCATGGCGCTGGACAAGGCAGCCGAAGAGGCGGCCATGATGGCCATGAAGGCGGAAGAAGAAGCCGCCATGATGGCCATGAAGGAGCAGGAAGAGCGTCTTCAGCAGATATACGCCAGCTTCTTCGATGGTCAGACGATTCGCCTCCTAGTCGGCTTCTCCGCTGGTGGTGGATATGACACATATGGGCGAGCCATCGCACGCCATATAGGGAAGCACATACCCGGCAACCCCGATATCGTGGTTGAGAACATGACCGGCGCAGGCAGCTTGGTAGCTGCCAACCACCTGTTCAACTCAGCTGAGCCCGACGGACTGACCATGGGGCTGTGGAACTCCAACCATGTGTTCATCCAAGCATTGGCTGATGAACCTGAAGGCGAGGGCATCCTTTTCGATGGCAACGGTTACGCATGGCTGGGAGCTCCCAGTGATGGAAATCCTGTCTGCGCGATCATGGGATTTGTCGGCGTCAGCGATGCCGACTCTCTCTTGACACCTGGCACTGAGTACCGGCACGGCTCCACTGCTGCGGTGGGCGGCTCCCTCGCTGACATCCCCCGCCTCACCAACGCATTCGTGGGCACTGACCATATAATCGTGTCCGGCTACCGAGGGACCGCTACGGTACGGCTGGCCCTTCAAGGTGGCGAGGAGGTGGACGCGGCCTGTTGGGGTTGGGAGTCCATGGGCGTCACCGCCCGGTCCATGCTGGACGCCGAGGGCGACGACCAGTTCATCCCGTATGCGATGACGTTCCCCAGCGCAGATCCTGAAATCTCCGATCTTCCCTTGCTCGGCGACTACATAGAAGACCCGGGCCAGAAGGCGCTCTTCGACGTGTGGAGAGTGGGGTACAGGTTCCAGCGTCCATGGACCATGCCCCCGGGTACAGCACCAGAGCTAATCGGGGTGCTCCGGCAGGCATTTAGCGACACCATGGCAGACCCTGAATTCATCGCAGATGCCCAGGTCGCTGGGCTCTATCTGAACCCGCAGACGGGCGAGGATATTCAGGGGTGGATATCTGAAATCCTTAGCGTCACCCCTGAGCAGAAGGCAGCACTCCAGTTCCTGGTAAGGCCGGCAGAGGGAGAGTAACCTACTGCTCGCAGCCGCAATCGTTCGGTAACGATAGAGGAGGGCCGCAGTCCGTAAATGGACGCGGCCCTCTGGATGTAAGTAGGAGTCAGTGGAAGCTGTAAGCGACTATTTCGGTGCCTTGCTCGCCGGGTTGACGGACGTCCTCCCTCTGTCCGACCACGGGACGGATGCCTTTCAGGCTATGCTCTTTGGCGTCGCCATAGGCTTCGTGGTCGGCATCCTGCCGGGTTTGGGCGGGGCTGTCACCTTGGCTCTGATGCTGCCATTCACCTTCGAGATGGATGCGACGCAGGCCTTCGCGTTCCTGTTGGGGGCCAACGCAGTCGTGGCGACCACCGGGGACATCACGTCGGTGCTTTTTGGCGTCCCCGGTGAGGGTATCAGTGCTGCGGTGATCGTGGACGGTCACCCGATGGCCAAAAGAGGGGAGGCGGGACGCGCCTTGGGTGCGGTCCTTATGAGTTCCCTTATCGGCGCTGTATTTGGGGCGGTAGTGCTAGCTGCCGCCATACCGGTAGTCCGGCCGATAGTGCTGGCGATAGGGTCTCCCGAGTTTTTCATGCTAGCGCTCTTGGGCATTACGTTTGTGGCCACTCTGAGTGGTGGCAACATGGTTAAAGGACTCACCGTTGGGGCTCTTGGCCTTGCTTTGGCCATGATCCGTTTGGAACCGGTAACTAGCATACCGAGGTATACCTTGGAAGGTGTTCTCGGCAGGTCTGAATCCTTGTTCCTCTGGGATGGAGTTAACTTTGTAGCGATTACTGTTGGCCTCTTTGCCATCCCAGAGATCATTGATTTGGCGGTCAAGGGGACCGGCATAGCTGAGCGTTCTGCTGGCCGCATCGGGGGCGTAGCCCAGGGCGTCAAAGACACCTTCCGTCACTGGTTCCTTGTGTTTCGCTGTAGCGCCTTGGGCGCGTACATCGGACTTGTGCCTGGCTTGGGCGGCGGGCCTGCCCAGTGGATGTCCTATGCCCATGCGGTGCAAAGCGCCGATAGCAAAGACGGTTTTGGCAAGGGCCGCATAGAGGGCGTGTTGGGTCCTGGGGCTGCCAATAACTCAAAGGAGGGTGGCTCCCTCATCCCCACCATTGCGTTCGGCATACCGGGCAGCCTGTCAATGGCCATTCTGCTTGGGGCATTTCTTATTCAGGGGTTGGTGCCTGGCCCCAACCTGCTGGACGCCAACACTCCCATACGTCCTGACCTAGCCGCTTTGGGGGGATGGGTACCCTCCGGACTTGAGTTGACCTTCTCGTTTGTTTGGGTGCTCATCGTTTCAAATATCATTACAGTTGCAGTCTCCTTCCTCTTCCTCAAGTGGTTGGCGAGAATCACCGAGATACGTGGCACACTGATTATCCCAATCATCCTGTTGCTGGTATACCTAGGTGGATTCACCGTGGCCAACCGGTCGCAGGACCTGATGATAGTGATCATCTTCGGCCTCTTGGGTTGGGTAATGGTGAAATTTGACTGGCCACGCCCACCGATGCTGCTGGGCTTGGTCCTGGCTCCTATCGCCGAAACCAACCTCAGAGTGTCCACTCAAGTCTACGGCACCTATGGCTGGATGGCTGAGCCTGGTGTCATCATCATCGCCCTATTCATGCTGGCTTCAGTTGTCTATCCCCTATGGCAAGAGAGTAAACAGAAAAAGCGGAAGGAGCAGCGCGCCGCAGTGACGGCCAGTCCCATTCCCAGTCCCAGCCCCCAGGCAGGCTCCGGTGATGGGGGTGATGGTGCAGCTTAGCAGTGGCAAGGCGTTGCGGGTGGTATTCGCTCTCTGCTTGCTGGCGCTCTTCGCTTGGATGACATGGGAAGCTTTTTTGGGATACGGTAAGGAGAGCCCCAGCGCGGCAACATTCCCTAAAGCGATCCTGATACCGGCGATAGGCTTGGCGGCTATTGCCGTGTTCCGAGAACTCATCAGCAAGCAGAGTGGTGGCTCTCCTCCCGTCGACATTGCTGCGGCTCCTATCGAAGTTGAGCTTGAACTCGAGGAAGAAATCCAGCTCGAACCAGCGGTGGAGCGTAAGCGCACGCTCATCATAATCGCGTGGATAGTGGGGTTCTTCATCGGGATCTGGCTCATCGGCTGGATGGTTACCGTGCCTCTGGCGATCGTTGTCTACATAAAGGTGGCTGGCCGAGAGAGTTGGCTTGTTGCTATCGCTGCCGGTGTGCTGGGTTGGGTTCTGTTTGATGGCGTGTTTGACGCACGCCTCAATATCCCCTTGTCAGAAAAGCTTGATGGCATCCTGATGTCGCGCTTGGAGGACTGGCTGACGTCGTTTAGAAGCCCCGACCCGATAGCTGCTGAACTGGGACTTCCGAACACCAATACGGTTTCCATCAATGATGCACTCGCAGATTCGGGGGCGGTGGTTACCCGAGGCTTCGAGTGGCTGTTCACCCAGATACCGGTGTTGGTAGTCCTAGGCATCGCAGTGGTGGGCTTCCTCTCCTACCACGCGAACAACGCCGTCAAGGATGTTATGGACCGCGTGGGCATCCAAATATGGGCGAGGGTCAAGCGGTCCAGTTAGTTCTAGCTTGCTGGGCTACCTCCACTCCACACGCCCTGTCTCGTCGTTATCCGGCAACTGATCGGTGCCAATTTTACCGGACGCTATGAACTCTCAATCGCCGTGGTAGTGCGACTTGTACTGACGTTCAAGTTTCGGGTCAGGAATCCACTGAACTACCACCGTGTCGGCGGAACGGCGGCACAATGTCAATGCTGGGAACGGTTGACTACGGACAACCGGATAGATGGTGCAGGGACTGAGGACTGTTGGGGCACCCGTTAGGAGTCCGCCAAGCCTCTACGTAGGAAAACGACAACGGACTCCAATCTCGCACTACAAGTGAGTGGACTCGTCCCTAGCGGAACTTGGGCATAACTTTCTCGCTCAGCAGCTTCAGATAGGTGGTCGACTGCTCTCGGTTTGGTATCCCGCGGTGGGTCAACATCAGGTTGCGGCCGCCCACATCCCGCAGCATGGCAATCAGTTCCGACACACGCTTGGGTGAGCCTACGAACAGCTCGTTGGCGTCGGGGTTGGGCACTTCGCCGTAGGCTGACTTGGACAGCGGCGGTGGAGGCGTTGGCACTTCCACTCCTTCCGGTTTTAGCGACACCCGTTTTTCCGCAACATACTCGCTGGCCGTCTCGAAGGGTGCCAGCCATTCGTCGAATGCTTGGTCATCGGTCTCGGCCAAGTAGCATTCGCGCCAGATCCAGATTTGGTCCATGGCGTGCTCCACCTGCTCCTCGTTGAATCCTGACTCGAACATGGTGTCGCGGTAAAGGGCGAGTGTGCGGGCGGCGGCAGAGGTGGCGCGGTTGCTTATGAGGATGGGGCGACCGATGCGGGCCATATCCTTCACCGAGTCCTCGCTGATACAGGCCCTGGCCAGCCGTGGATGGGGCTTCTGGTAGGGACGGGGCCGGATGGAGGGGAAGGCGACCTGCCAGTAGTCGCCTTTGTGGTCGACGTTATCGGTAGTCCAAGCCTTCACTATCAGTTCTTCTGCCTCGTCCATCATGGGCTTCCCCGCTTCGAAGCTAGTGCCGAAGCCGGTGTACTCAAAGGCGTTGTAGTTCGACCCACGTCCCGTGCCCACTATCAGGCGTCCCTGCGTCAGGTGGTCCAGAAGGGCCGTCTGCATGGCTAGGCGAACGGGGTGGTGCAGGGCCAACTCCACTATCCCGAAACCTATGTCGACGCGCTTGGTCTTGGCGGCCACGGCCCCGGCGAACACCATTGGGTCCCCGTAGGCGACCTCGCCGATGAAATGGTGCTCCGCAATCCAGATGGCGTCCAAGCCAAGCTGCTCCACCAGCTCCGCTTCGTACATGCAATCAGCTATGGCTTGTCCGTCGTCGCCTGTGTTCAGGGTCATGGGATAGAAGAAATGGCCGAACCTCACCTTATCTCGTTCCTCTCAATCAACGTAACGAAAGTGCCCCCGGTTGGCAGCAGCCTTACCGGGGACACCTCTTATCATCATGGACATTTCACCAACACTGGACCTCTGGTGACAGTCGCTGAGACATGAAACTGTTGCGCAGATCATGCGACTAGTGGTCGTCCGTGTGCTCTCCGGGGTAGATTATCTGCAGGCGGTGGCCGTCGGGGTCGTTGAAGTAGATGCAGTCAGGGTCTCCGGGGCGGCCCGACACCTGCACGCCGGCCTGCTCCAGTTCGGCCTTAATGCTCTCGTAGCTACCCTGGTTCGCCACCATGGCCATGTGGTTCATGTCCCGCGGGCCCTCGAATTCGCCTTCCTTTATCTCGAACAGAGCCACCATCTGCGTGGCGTCGGAGCCGAGGTAGAGGAAGCTCTGCCAAGAGCTCTCGTGGTTGACCTTCATGCCAAGCAGGTCCATGTAAAACCGCCGGGAGCGTTCCAGGTCTTTGACATGCAGCACCACGTGGTCGATACCGGTAAGGGATATCTTGGAGCCTACTGTCGTCATCTCTCGCCTCGCTTTCTCTGTATCCAGTCCCAGACTATGCACGCGATGTGTCTCTCGTGCAAGCACAGAGCAGGACTACCGCGCTATATTGCCGATGCCGCATAGTGGGTCTCAGGCGCAAAGAAGCCCTCGGGCGTCACCGCCTTCTTGATCATACCTTGCTCCAAGGAGTAGCTGAAAAAAGTCTCCAACACCTTCCGGTTGGAATTCATCCCGTAGGCGAATGGGTCGTCGCCCATGAGTTCCTGCACATCGTCGAGGTGTTGCGCCAACCAAGGCAGCATGCAGAACAGGGTGCCCGATCCTGGCAAGCCTCGCCTGCCTGTTATCTTGGCCTGCAGGAAGGCCTTGTAAAGGCTCATGGCCACCCACGGGTGCCGTTCGTATGTCTCTCGCTTCACCACCAGCGTGTGCATGATGGGGAAGATGCCGGTCCGCCGGAAGTACTCGGCCTCCACTTCAGGGTAGTTGGGAAAGAGCCGAGACACGTTGGGGGATCCTCGGCGTAAAGAGTCGGGGGGTGTTGCGCCAATCAGGGCCTGAATCTCCCCGCGTTCCAGCATCGCATCCAGAGACTTGTCCTCGGAAATCACATGGTGCTCTACATTGGATGGGAGCGTGATGGGCACGCGGTCGGCCCACACTTCAGGTTCGTTGTAGCCCCCGAAGTACCACTGCATCTTGTCAGGGCTTACTCCATGCTCATGCTGAAGCATGCCCCGTTGCCATACAGCCGCCGTCTGCTGGTACTCCATGGCACCGATCTGCTTGCCCGCCAAGTCGGCAGGGCTGTTGATTCCCGAGTTGGTGTTGATGAACATATCGCAATGTCGGAACCGGCGTGAGGGGAAGACGGGGATGGCCACCAAGCGTTGATCGCCTTCGTCCCGCAGGTGGGACAGGGTGGACATGGAGAACTCGGCCACGTCGAACTCGGCATGTCTTCCCTGCCGACGGAACAACTCCCCCGGACTCATGGGCAGAAAGTTGAGTTCGATGCCCTCTGGTACGACAGTACCCATCAACAGAGGGATGGTCCTATCGTACAGACCACAGGCTAGGGTCAACTGTAGCTTCGCCACTGAATCACCTCGCCTATCAGGACTCGTTGTCGTGAATCAAGCGCCACACCTTCTCCGATGTTAGGGGCATGTCGACATGGCGCACACCCAAGGGAGAAAGGGCGTCTATGACCGCGCTCACGATCACCACAGCCGTGCCGGTGGTTGTGATTTCGCCCGCGCCCTTCACCTGCATCGGATTGGTGGGCGAGGGAGTCTCCGTGTCGCGTAGCACCGGTTCGGGCATATCCTCGGCTAGGGGCAACCCGTAGTCGAGGAAAGTGCTGTTGAGAGGCTGGCCGTCGGGGGTGTAGTCGATACCCTCGCTCATGGCTTGTCCGATGCCTTGGGCAAGGCCACCGTGGTGTTGTCCTATAATCAGTTTGGGGTTGATCATCACTCCACAGTCATGCACTCCGAAGTGCCTCAGCAGCTTCACGTCTCCAGTGTCCCGGTCCACCTCGACCTCGACTATCTGCCCGCCGTAGGGGAAGGCGGCATCCACCAAGGTGTACTCACTGGTGAACTCCAAGCCGGGAGTCAGGCCCGGAGGGAGGGTCTCCTCGCTGAAGGCCCTTTGGGCCGCTTCTGCAAAAGAGACGCGCTGGTCGGGAGAGCCTGCCGGTTGCAGACCGCCGTTCCCGAATTCGACTTGTTCGGCTGGGCAGTCGAAGAAGTCGGCCCCGATCTGTGCCATTTTCTCACGTGCCTGTTGCAGCGCGAGGTAAACGGCGTTGCCGCTCACCACCACGCCGCGGCTGGCAGCCGTGCCCGCTCCAATTTCCAGCATGTCGGTGTCGCCGTGGAGTACAGTTATCTGGTTTGGGGGTATGCCCAGCATATCGGCCGCAACTTGGGCAAAGATCGTTTCGCTACCTTGGCCGTGGGGCGAGGCTTCGGTATACACCTTCACATGACCGTCGCGCTCAATCTCGACGCGCGAGTTGCTGTCGCGCAAGGGCCCGTCTCCGCCCGACGACTTGATGTACGTGGACACTCCGATGCCCACCAACCGTCCCTGCCTGCGGGCTTCTTCCTGGTCCCGCAGCAACTGCTGGTAGTCCGACAGTTCCGTCATGTCGTCCAGCATCTTGCTGTAGTCGCCACTGTCGTAAAGGTACCCGGTGGGGGTGCGGTAGGGCTGGGCCTCCTCCGGGATCAAGTTCTTCCGCCGCACCTCTACCGTGCTGATGCCCAGTTCAGCCGCCACCATGTCCATGGTGCGCTCGGAGAAGTAGCCAGCCTCCGCCCCGCCTGCACTGCGGTAGGGGCCGGTGGTTGGCTTGTTGGTAGCCACGGCCAGCAAATGCACATCCATCAGGGGCGTCTTGTAGGGCCCGGTCATGCGGTGGGCCATGTTATATGGGGACACCGCTGTCGACCCTACGAAATAAGCCCCGATATCCCATACGAGGTTGTAGCGGACACCCAGAATGGTGCCATCGTTCTTGACGGCGACCTCGGCGTCGCAGGTGGCGCCACGCGAATGATAGAAGGTCATGTTCTCGCTGCGGTCTTCGATGCACTTGATGGGACGCCCCAGCTCCACGGCGAGGTAGCAGACTGCTCCCATGTCTGGGCGCAGGTTCTTGCCGCCGAAGCCACCGCCCACGTCGGGCGCAATAACCCGGATGGTACGAGGGTCGCGGTTTAGCATGTAGGCCAGTTGGCCCTTGTCGTTGTGGGGGGACTGGGTCGAACTCCAGACGGTCAGTACGTCCGACTGGCGGTCATAGATTGCCACCACGCCACGGTTCTCCATGGCAGCTGGCGTAACCCGCTTTGACTCGAATCTGCCCCGCAGGACACGGTCTGCTTGGATGAATGCTTCGGCCAGGTCGTCGTGGGGGTCGTGCATCCGCAGCAGGATGTTGGTGCCCAGGTCCTCGTGGAGGACGATCTCGTCCTTCAATGCCTCTTCAGGGTCAACCACCACTGGCAGGGGTTCATAGTCCACCCGGATGAGGTCGAGGGCGTCGCGGGCCTGATAGCGTGTCTCTGCCACCGCCACGGCCACAGGCTCGCCCACGTAGCGTACCCGGTCCGAAGCTAAGGTGGGGTGGGCTGGGGTCGTTTTGTCCGGTCCCAGTACATCAGGCAGATTGGGGGCGACCCGCAGCGACGGGTTGGTACCGGTCAGGTCGCCCGCGGTCACCACCCGGAGCACACCCGGTGCGTTGATAGCCTCCGTCACATCGATGGAGCGGATGCGGGCGTGGGCGTGGGGACTGTGAAGCACGGCGGCGTGCAGCATATCGGGCAACTGCACGTCCTCGACGAAGGTGCCGACGCCCTGCAGCAACTGCGGGTCCTCGAATCGTTTCATGCCCATGCCCACGTAGGTTGTCACCGTTGCACCTTCCTTATAAAGACCTTGTAACAGCCCCAGTCCTCGGACGTTGCCCCATGTGGTTCACCCACATCCTAGATTTTCCTTTGCTGGAGATGCCTTTCCGAGCGCTATCCGATCAAGGCGGAAGCGACAGGGAACCTGCCCGCCTCTGAAGACCTCTTAATAACCCCTTCTCTCTAGGCTGGGGAAGGTTGCTGGGGGTAAAAGGGCCACATAGCCGACGCCGCCCTCATGCAACATTCCGGCGAGGGCCGGAATGACGGCGGTTGCGCAAAGGTCTCTGTCCGCGGGAGTGACGGGTGAGACGCAGCGGAAATCCACTAGCGCCTCATCCCCCAAAGCCATGGCTGGCTAGATGGGCCAGCTCACCTCGGATACGTCCACGCGATAACCTTCGCCGTCGCGTATCCAGCACTCACCCACGGCGCCGGGAGTGTTGCGCTCGGCGGTGGTGTTGGCCCGCTCCTCAATGGTATCCACGCTCTCCACCTGGAAGCCAAAGTGGTTGACGCCATAGGGCTGGGTGGGCACGTTGATGATGGCAACGCCCACATGTCCGTCGGACAGGTAGATGGTGCCGTTGGGGCCCCGCTCCTGTTCTTCCAAGCCGAAGACGCTCTTATAGTAGTTGGCTTCAGCCTCACGGTCTTGGGCGTTGATGGCGATATGGCGGATTCTTGGTCGCTCCATGGCTTCATCCTCCTTGCCTGACTTGCTCCATACTTTAGGCGGAAGCTGCTCAGGTTGCAACTTTACATAGCTAGAAACATCCCTTCCGGTTGACATCCCAACCCCCCGTGCCTAGTATGAATCCGGCTCTAACCCTCTGCCGCTGGTAGCTAACGTGCTACGGCGGAAATGTAATTCTGGAGGAGGTATCACGTGGTAACAAAGCAGCTCAACAAGACTCTTACTGAGATCGGCCCAGGCACTCCCATGGGCGAAACCATTCGCCGCTACTGGATACCGGCCCTCCTTTTTTTTGAATTGCCGGAACCCGACTGCCCGCCAGTGCGTGTAAGGCTGCTGGGAGAGGACCTCATCGCCTTCCGCGACACCAACGGTCGCGTGGGTCTGCTGGACGAGTTCTGCCCACACCGGCGCGCGTCCCTGTGGTTGGCTCGGAATGAAGAGTGTGGTCTGAGGTGCGTCTATCACGGCTGGAAGTACGATGTTGACGGCAACTGTGTGGACCAGATGAACGAGCCTATCAGTTTCGCCGACAAGATTCACATAAAGGCCTATTCCACGGTGGAAATGGGCGACGTGATCTGGGCCTACATGGGCCCCGTCGACAAGAAACCCCCAGTGCCACGGTTCGAGTGGACCCAAGTGCCCGCGACGCACCGTTACGCCACCAAGGTGCTGCAGGAGTGCAACTGGCTTCAGGGCTTGGAGGGAGGCATCGACACCTCGCATGCTCCTATCCTGCACCGCAAGATAAGCTTGGACACCGACAAGCCTGGGATCCCCCTCAACTCGGCCTTCGTACAGGGACGTGCTCCCAAGCTACAAGTAGACAACACTGACTACGGCTACCGCTACTATGGCGTTCGCTCCATGGAAGACGACGGCACCTACGTACGCGCTTACCACTACGTGATGCCCTTCACCCAGTTGCGCCCGAGCACTGGGGCCCCCCATATGGTGGATGGCCATTTCTGGGTGCCAATGGACGACAACAATGTCATGGTCTGGAACTTCGGCTACACCTTCGGCGACAAGCCGCTGAGCCCGGACGAGGGCTACGAGCGAGGCTCGGGCAACAACTTCGGCACCGACGTCATCATCGAGAACGGCTTCCGCTCCATCCGCAACAAGGGCAACGATTGGCTCATTGATCGGCAGGTACAGAAGTACGAGACCTTCACGGGCATCCAGGGCATCAATACCCAAGACCGCGCCGTGCAGGAGGCCATGGGCACGGTGGTAGACCGCAGCAAGGAATTCCTCGGCCCAGCCGACATCGCCATCGTTCAGGCGAGGCGATTGCTAGAGGATGCCACCAAGACGGTGGAAGACGGGGGAGACCCTCCCGGCGTGGGCGCCAGCTACTACCACATCCGCGCCGCCGAGAAGGTGTTCAGCCCCGGCGTGGACTGGCACGAAGAACTGATGGACGATATGTATCCCACCGAGCCCGCAGTAACTATCCGCCAAGGCTTCTAGAACTGCAGATTCTCCAGGCCATTGCATTGTAGGGGCAACCTTGTGGTTGCCCCTACGGTCTTCCATTCCAGACCAGAGGTCCACTCGATGCTCCTTCTTATTGGAGGCATGGGCTCATCGGCCTCCATACTATCTGGTGCTTGGTGGAGGCCGGGCACCCGGTGGTGATAACGCAATACTCCACGCGCCGCGTTCCAGAGGCTCTCGAATCGCACTGGGACAAGGACGTATTCGTAGAGCAGTTGGACGTGACCGATGCCTACAACTTGTTCGATGTGATGCGTCGGCGCGGAATCGATAGCATCATCAATTGCCTACAACTTGTTCGATGTGATGCGTCGGCGCGAAATCGATAGCATCATCAATCTGATGGCCCCGCCAGCCCGGGCCACCACATCGGCGGCTGACTATCGCCTCTACACCGTGGGCTTGCAGAATGTGATGGAAGCGGCCCGCACCTTCGGCGTGAAGCGTGTCTCCCTAGGGAACTCAGGTTCAGTTTACGCAGGTCTTCCACACGGGCCTTTCCGCGAGGATGACCCGCTGCCAGTTGCCTCCCGCACCATGGTGGAAGCCTTCAAGAAGGGCATGGAGACCCACGCCTTCTATTACGTCTCTACACCGCAGTCTGGACGTGATCTCTCTGCGCATCGGCAGTATCTACGGCCCGCTGTACTACAGCATGTTCAACCCTGCCAGTCGCATGTGCCACGCCGCCCTAAAGGGCGAGGAGCCGGACTTCAGTGACCGGCCCAACGGCACTCTAACGGATGCCGACGCCAGCGATTGGACATACGTGAAGGACGTAGCGCGGAGCATACAACTGCTCCATACCGCCGACACCCTCAACCACCACATATACAACATCGGCAGCGGCCAAGCCACGAACAACCGCCAGATATTCGACGCCGTCCGTGACGTGATACCGGAGGCCCGCTGCTCAGCCTTGGCGGCTGCCGGTGTCGACCGCAACCCAGCCATGGATACCTCCCGCATTGGTGCCGACACCGGCTACGAGCCCCAATATGACATCAAGGCTGGCATCCGGGAATACATCGACTGGCTGCGCGACAAGCCGCAGTAGCCCCAAGCCCATTGTCGGGCGCTACATGTACGCGGGCTCCACTCACACCTGAGACGGCCCGAAGCCAAAGCCGCTCAGCACTAGCAAGGTGTTGCTGTCTGCTGCGAGCTCCGGATGCTCCACGAAAACCTCTCGCAGGTGGGTCGTGCCCTCCCACCAGTCCACCGAGCGGGGCAACAGCACGCCGCCGGTGCGGGTGCGATATAGTTCCGGCCTGTCTACCGTGGGGGGCGGGGTGCCCTCCATCATGTCGCGGCAGGCTTGGAGCATGCGACGACGGGTGCGGGCGATCATCAGGTCTCCGGTGCCTAGGTTTTCCTTGGTGCGGTCCACGATGTCGCCCATACTTTCGGTGATCGCTTGGTCCTGTAGGTTGATGCCGTCGATACCAGTGAAGCTGCCGTTCCGCTGAATTTCGCGGTCCATGTTGTAATCGTTTCCGAAGTTGTCGGCCAAGCGCCATCGCCCCAGCCAGCCCGTGGTGTTGGGCAGGAAGCGGGGCCGACCGCTGCTGCCTACGATGCCATTACTGCCCACCAAGCTCGTGCTGCCTGTCCTCTCTGCCGTGTCCCTGTCGACCGGTTTGGAGATGTGCCAGAACATGGTGTGCTCGTCGTCGACAGGCACCCACATTTGCACCAGCACCTGTACCCCTAGGAGGCCTGTGGGAATCATGGTGTAGCAGGGGAAGAGAAACTGGGCCATGCGCCAGTAGTACTGGTCGTCTTCCACTGGCCTGTAGGCCCCATAGGCAGTACCGGCCTCGGTGTCAATCACCCGGAAACGTGGCTGCCGGTCACGGACGGTGAAGTAATCGAAGCTCCCAGGTTCCACGTCTCCCGGTGTTACGCTGCCTAGGTGCATGATGGCGAGGTGAGCGTGATCGACATCCCCCTCCAAGGCCTGAAGCCAGTTGCACTCCCGCAGCGCCGTCCATATGTAGCTTTCACCATCCAGCATGTTGGGCTCAAGGTCGGGCAGCGGAGGAGGCTCGGTGCGTGGCCCCATATAGGCCCATACAACCCCATTCCTCTCACGAGTGGGATAGGAAACAGCCCGCACCTTGTCTTTGAAGTCGCTTTCGGGAGGCTCGGCTGGCATGTCGAGACAGCGCCCGTCCACATCGAACTTCCAGCCATGATATGCGCAGCGAATGCCCTCTTCCTCGTTGCGCCCGAAGTACAGCGAGGCTCCACGGTGGGGGCAGTTGTGGGCCAGCAGACCGATCTTGCCCGAGGTGCTGCGGAAGGCGATGAGGTTCTCACCCAGCAGGCGTACACGCAGAGGGGAGCCGTCGGGCCCATCCAACTCCGAGGTCATGAGGGCTGGGAGCCAGTGCTCGCGCATCAGCCTGCCCATGGGCGTGCCCGGGCCGACCTTCGTGATCAGTTCGTTCTCTTCCGCAGTAAGCATGGTGCACCTCTCCCGGTTGTTCGCTTGATGCGGTGGCAGTCTTCCGGCTCGACGGGCCTCAGCGTATGGCCGCTTCAATGGGCGTGTCAACGACTCGGACATTATGGCGAGATTTGTACTATAATAACCAACGATAATCGTCGGAGGAATAGCCTAGCCACGGCACCGGCGGTGGCGAGAGGAGACAGTCCAATGGTGAAGAGAAAGCCAAAAAAGGAGAAGCCCGAGGAGTCCCCTGAAGACTTTGTCCTAAGAATCAATCGGGAACAAGGCAGGACCAGCGGTCTGAAGCTCCACTTCGTGTGGCAGAAGCGGCGCCACTAGTCAGCTTTGCTGGCGGCGCAGGCGTTCGACCTCTGCTTCTAGCTCCCGGATACGCGCCTCAGCCTCAGCCCGTTCGCGCTGTGCCCGCTCTTCCGCTTCCTGTCGGGCCAAGCGTTCTTGACCCAGCGTGTTCAGCCATTCCCCAGTGGCACTATCCCTGAGCAGAAACCTGCCTCTGTCAGCTTCTGCCCGATAGACGAAGTCGACGCCCAAGACTTCGATATGTGACCAAAGGTCGCCGTTGGCGTCCGTGTGCAAGTCGAACCGCTGGTACTCGCCGTCCACCAAGCGTTCCCCGACAAGACGCTCACCGTAGTGTTCGCCTCTGCGGTCGAGACGCCAGTACTCTTGGGCATGCATGCGTGCATAGATTTCGCGGCTCTCTCCCAAGTCCCTAGAGGCCGTGCTTTCGGATGCCACCTCCAGCACGAATGCGGGAGGCTGCCCCCATTCGTCGATGCGGTAGCTATTCCGAATCTCCTTGATGGTCACGGCATCGACGCCAAAGACGATGAAGCCGTCAGGGGCGACGAACGAACCCGGCACGTTGGAGTCGTAAATCACGTTGGTCTGGTTGGAGTAGAGGACAGTCGGGTCGCTCTCATATCGTGCCTTGAGAATCGACATGAGATCCAGAATCGTCTCTTCCTGTTGCATACCGTCTTCCGGGGGTTCTGGGTCTCCTATCAGGTCGTACCAAGGCGTGTCAACGGAGGAAGTTGGGTCCGCCTTCTGATTAGCTGTTGTCATAAAGAAGCCTCTTTGGGAAAGTGCTCCCACCCAAACAAGTATTGCAGGCAAAGAGAAGGCTCCCGCCAGAATAAGGAATGCCGCGTTCCCTTGGAGTGAGGCGTTCGTCTACGGGGCTTCCCTGATGCACTCTTCCAGCAGGTCCAGTGCCCTGCGGGCGAAGACCCACATGTTGGCCTCGCGGTTGCTGTCGCCCGTCTCCACCGTGATGCTGCGCTCCACCGGGCCTGACACTGCGATGCAGGCGTGGCCTGCGGAGTCGCCGTAGCGGTTGCCGGTAGGGCCGCTCGCCCCCGTTTCGCTCAGAGCCCAGGTGGTGCCCACCGTCTCCCGCAGTGCGCGGGCGTTCAGCAGGGCGTAAGCCTCTGTACTGGCACGGATACCCTGCATCGCCTCGTCCGGCACATGAAGAAACCCCTTTTGTGAGTCGCGTGTGTACGACACGACCCCGCCCACGTAGTAGTCGGACGCCCCTGGAACCGCCACTAGGCAGGCCGATATGAGGCCACCCCCGGACGACTCGGAGACTGACACGGTGTGCTGCTTCTCCCTGAGAGCAGCTGCTACCGAGGTGGCCATTGGGTCAAGGTCTGGCATGATTCTCCCCTAATAATGCGTCTTGATGGCGCGATGGTCCGGCTACCGGCTCCATGGGCGCAGCAGCGTACCGGTGTCCACTCCGATGATGGTTCCAGTGATGGCCCGGGCGTTTTCCTTGGAGGCCAGCAGCAGATAGGTGGCTGACAGGTCCCACGGGTCCATCGCCATCTGCAACGGCGAGTTGGCTGCGATGCGGTTGGCCATCCCGGGCCGTGCGAAGGAGGACTCTTGGTGTTGCCCCAAGCTCTCCAATCCGCGCAGGTCGGTCATGGTGCCACCGGGGGCAACCCCGTTCACCCTGATCTGAGGGGCCAGCTCTGCTGCCAACTGTCGGATCAGGCCCACCACGGCATGCTTGGTAGCCGTGTACAGCGAGCCGCCACCTGCCGACTGGAACCCGGCGCCCGAGGCGGTGAACACCATGCACCCCTCACTCTCCATCAAGTGGGGGATGGTTGCCTTGGCCCCGAAAAACGGCCCCTTCACGTTGACAGCAAACTGCTCGTCGAAGGCGTCGTTCAGACGCTCGTTGGGTATGTCCACCAGCGACACAAAGCCGTCCACCACGCCAGCATTGCCCACGAAGATGTCCAGCTTGCCGAAGGCCCTAGCCGTGTCGTCGGCGGCACGCTGGTTGTCCTCCAAGCGGGTCACGTCTCCCTGAATGGGAAAGACCGACTCGCCGAAATCGTTCTTCAGTTGGTCGAGGCGGTCAGCCACCTTCTCCAATACCGCCACACGGGCACCCTCTTCAATGTATCGTTGCACCACGGCGCGGCCAATGCCGGAGCCTCCGCCTGTCACCAAGGCCACTTTTCCGTCAAGCCAACCCATATTCTTCAACTCCCTTCGACTGATCGCTTTGGCATTGGGGCGTATGGGCTAGGCCCAGCGGGCGAAACCCCAGCCCCCGCCGGTGCCGGCAGGGGTGCGATAGACGGGCACGTAGTCCAACAACTCGAAGTCTAGGTGCTCCACTGCACCGGCAGCAGCCACCCAATTCATGGTCTCGGAGTTTCCACCCCAGAGACGGTTGCGAGGCAGAGAGCGCAGGGCGTCGGCGTCCTTGTTCTTCATGGCATCGAGGGCCATGCGGTCGATCTCCTCGTCCACTACGAAGTGGCTGAGGCCTCCGGACCCGACGATGGCCACCCGCTTGTCGCTGTCCCATGCCTCCACGGCCGCCTTCACTGCTTGGCCCAAGTTGTAGCAACGCCGGGGCGTCACTATGTTCGGAGGGTAGAAGGTGTTCTGGATGATGGGGACTATGGGCTTGGGATTGTTGTTCATGAGGCGCTTCACTACGAAGGCATAGGCGTGAGGCATACCCTGACGCCGCGGCTCAGTGGTTCGATTGAAATTGGGCAGGTAGCCGGAAGCGCCCACATGGCCGCCTGACTCTTCCTTCACATAACGGCAATGCCCTACATCGAAGTCAGCATCGATGAGGGACTCGATGAGGTGCAGGCCAAGCTCGGCATCCACCGGAACATCCATCTCGACATCGCCGTATCCCCAGGAGGAGGCCCTGATGGCGGGGTGAGGCGCATTGGCGCCCCGGGGAATCAGGCGAATGCTCTCGCCCCAGTAGATGGAGAGGCTGGGCATGTTGTCGTCGAAGAATAGCTCCTCTTGGTCGTCCCCCATGATGATCACGGTGTCGGGGTTGGCCTCTGCCAGCGTCCGTGCCAGCTCAGCGATATCCCGCTGGATGATCTCGTGATGCTCACGGAAGAGCTTGTCGTTCACCAGCTCCGAGATGGACGGGTCGGCCATCTCCAGCAACTCCTCGTAGGTGCGGACCTTGCCGTCGGGTGGGGCCGACAGCATCGGGTTGGTCCGGTCGCGCTCCGCGTACACCGGTAGCAAGTCCGGTGGCAGGCTCAGGGTGGGGCTGTGGGAAGTCCCGATTCCCAGCACTATCTCTGCCATGTGAGTACTCCCTCGCTTGGTTGATCAATGCAGTGGATTGACCGAATCCTATGCCGCGCCTCTCTCTCAGTCAAGAAGTTGGTCCTCAGGGGGGTCCCAGCAAAGGGACAACCGGGTGGTCGTCTACACTGACATTTGCGTCTTGCCCACCTGCTATCCCGCTGTTACGCTGGAGTCAGTATAAGCTTCATCTCTCCGAACGAATGATATGGTCATTCGGACCCGAAGACCCATCCGACGCCTGCCTCGCACGCCGGGGACCAGAGATGTCACAGTGCGCTAACTACGACCCAGATATGGCGCTGTCACAAATGTCACAGATTTTAGCTACAAAAAATATTTTGCAGATACGAACAGTGTGACATCCCAGCTACGACACCCCCACACCTGTGCCACGGCCTCTGCTATAAATCGCCCCGAATGCCGTGATACAGATGTGCCAATCAGCCTTGCCTCGCCCAAGCTTGGAAATCTAAGAGGATGACGAATATGAGCATCGGCGTCTATATGCCCATACCGGCCTACTATGTGGACCCTGCTTTTATGGCCCGCAAGGCCGAGGAATTGGGGTTCGAGTCCATCTGGTGCGCCGAGCACCCCATAATTCCGGTGCACACCACCAGTCGCTTTCCCGGCAACGAGAGTGGCGAGATACCCGAGGTGTACGCGCACTTCGTCGACCCCTTCATCGCGCTAGCTCGTGCCTCCGGCGCTACGACCACCATCAAGCTTGGCACCAGCATAGTGCTCATAACGGAACGCAACCCCCTCCTGATGGCCAAGGAGGTCTCCACCCTAGACGTGTTCAGCAAAGGGCGCTTCATCCTCGGTATCGGCACGGGCTGGCTGCGGGAGGAGACCCAGCTGATGGGCGGCGACTTCGATCATCGATGGAGCCAAGCCCGCGACTCCATCTCAGCCCTCAAGGAGCTGTGGACCAAAGACGAGGCGGAGTACCACGGGCGCTTCTACGACTTCCCGCCAGTGAAGGTCTACCCCAAGCCGGTGCAGCAGCCCCACCCGCCCATCATGTTGGGTGGCATGGCGCCCAATGTACTGAGGCGGGTGGTGAACTGGGCCGACGGCTGGATGCCCAACCGCGTGACCGCGGCACGGATTGAAGAAGCGCGCCGTGAAATCGAGGCCTTGGCCGGTGAGGTGGGACGCGACCCCGCTTCCATCAACATCTCGGTCTTCGGCCAGCCCGCCGACCCTGTTCTGGTGAAGTCTTTCCTGGACGCGGGAGCAGACCGGGTGATCATCAGTCCTCCGACCCACACCACTGACGAGGCCATGGGCGAGGAGCTGGAGCGCACCGCAAATCTGCTCTTGAAATAGGGGCTGCCTAACTGGACTCCTACCCGGAGCTAAGGGTGTAGCAGATGGCTACCCGCTCGCCGCTATAGAACTCGGATAGGAAGTTCTCTTGGCTGGCGTAGGGTCCACGCGGCACCAGCCTGCCTTGGAACGATATCTCCAGCGGGTCTACGTCGAAGGGGTATGGACTGACGATGGCGTGGTTCTCGTCCTGAATCTCCACTGCCATCCCGACATCGTCCTTGCCCGCCGCCGTCGGAGCGGGCGTACCGCTCAACGCCGGGGAAGGCCCGTTCTTGCGCTCCGTATTGTTGAGTGGATAGCGATTGCAGATGAACTGTGCCATCTGGTCGTAGACTTCCATGAGCTTGAAGTTGTTCCACAGGTGCTCGTCAGAGGCTTCTTCCGCCGTCTCGTCGGCGCTCCGTACCTGCTCAAGGAGGCCTTGGCGGTACCCGACCTGCTGCTCCAGGTAAGACTCCACTTCCGAGTTGCCTGTGTAGTCCGGCATGTAGGGCAGCAAGCCCATACCCTGATTGAGCAACCCCGATATGTGCATCGACGCGATGTATCCGGCATAGGGGTCTTGGGCTGCCACTCGCTCAACGCCACCTCGTTGGAAGTCCAGCCACTTGGAGCCCATATGCCCCATGCTGCCAATGTAGTCCAGCGGGTGCCCCTCGCGGCTCAGGGTGGGCCGGATTTCCCAGTCGTACCAGCCGTTGTCGTGTTCTTGGGCCGCCAGCACCATGGACGGGTAGGGTCGAGGCCGCTCGAATTGCTCGTTACCCCAGTGGGCAGCCAGCAGCCCGGCAACCCGCGAGTGGTCAATCTGCAGCACTAGCAACAGCCGTTCTTCGTCGTACCCCATTACCATCATTGCCCCGTCCTCCTTCGGCCTTGAAGTGGTGGCGCCAACCGGGTCGGCACCACTGGCGCGTCTACCCTAGTCATACACTGGAGCGGTCAACGCGGTCAAGTCGCATACGTCGTGACCCACCGCATCAGCGAGGCCCCTCCCATGTCTCGAAGGCCCCTCTCATGTCTCGAAGGATGGTATGCTATGGAGCATCCACTCCAACTTCTAGGGAGAACACCGCCATGGCCGAGGAATCTCGGGTCGATGCCCATGATAGGAATAAGCTGGACCGCATGCTTCAGGACCTCTCCTCGGAAACGGAGAAACATGACGCCCTCCACGCCATGTTTCTGGTCACCAGAGAGCATGAGCATGCGCACGATGTGTTCCGTCGCTTCCGACAAGTCTACGAGGATGCGACGTCGCCTTTCCACTCCCTCACCATTTTTGGCCAGCATGGTGTATCGCATGCCGGGCGCCTCCTAGCCCAAGGCCTCGGCGTGACCGACTACCAGATCCCGAGCTTGGTGCTCTTCGGCTCGCATCACGATGCCACAGGGACACTCGTACCTCTGCCCGCCTCGGAAGCCGGGGGGCTGGATGCCGACGTTGATGCCACCATCGAGCGATTGCTAGCCGAGGGTTGCTCAGTAAACTCCCTAGGCAGAGTGACCGCCGCACAAGCCATTGCTAGCGTATGCCAGCCAGCCCAAAGCACGATCGACGGCCTGTTGCGCAACACCATGGAGCGTCTTACGGCCTCCCTTCAGGCCGGGTAGTGGGACCCTCTGTAAAGCAGCCTGCGGACTGGCTTCAACCCCAAAATAGCAAAGGAGCTTCCCATCATGGACCTAGAATTGCAGGGTAAGGTGGCCATCGTCGGAGGGGCGAGCAAGGGGCTGGGTCGGGCTTGTGCCCAGACGCTGGCCGAGGAGGGCGCGCGCCTGACCCTGTGCAGTCGTACTGCAGGCGACTTGGAGCAGGCTGCTGCTGAGATTCGTGACAGCACCGGGGCCGAGGTGCTGGCGCTGGCAGGTGACTTGGAACGAAACGACACTATCGCTGACTTAGTGTCGCGCACAGTCGATACCTACGGCCAACTGGACATACTGGTAAACAACTCCGGCGGACCGCCCTTGGGCCGCGCCGAGACCGCTACCGAAGAGCAGTGGGAGGTGGCGGTGCAACGCTCACTGCTCTTCTTCAGCCGGATGTGTCGTGAGGGGATACCTCATATGAAGAAGCAGGGTGGCGGCCGGATCATCAACATCCTAGCCAGTACGGTGTACCAGCCCATCGACAACTTGTCCCTGTCGGGAGCGACCCGCGCTGGTGTTGTCGCCTTCATGAAGAGCCTCTCAGAGGAAATCGGCCGGGACAATATATTGGTCAATAACGTCTGCCCCGGTTCCATCACCAGCGAGCGCATGCTCTCAAACGTCCGATCCCGTGCCGAGCGCGTGGGCATCCCCATGGACCAAGCTCTGGAAGAGCGCGCCAACGAGGCCTCCTTAGGCAGGTTGGGGCGCCCTGAAGAGCTGGCCCACTTGGTTGCCTTCCTCGCCTCAGCCAAGTCAAGCTACATAACAGGAGTCACCATCCGGGTGGACGGTGGACTGGTGCGCTCAGTGCTATAGCGAGCAGCCCACAGCAATATGCCAAATCGTGTCCGAGATACCCAACGAATTCATAGTTGACCCACTGGAGCTATATTGCTGGATGTGGTACAGTGATGTCAGGTGGTAGCGTTTCATGTCCCAGCCCCGGAAAGCGATAGGCTCTCAGTGGCCCCATCGGACCCATATGGTGTTCTCGTGTGTCCACCTGGTGGTCTCGCGCGTACTCTAATGGTGACCAGACTCGCGCCAACCATTCCCAGAAAGGAGCACCGATGGACTACACCGACAAGACTCTAACGTGCCAAGATTGTGGACAGGGTTTCGTGTTCACAGCCGATGACCAGTCGTTCCACGCTTCCAAGGGCTTCACCAACGAGCCCAAGCGTTGCGCCCCTTGCCGACAGGGCAGGCGTAACGAGAGGAACGGCGGCTACAGCCAAGCACCTCGTGAGATGCATCCGGCTGTCTGCGCCGAGTGTGGCACCGACACCATGGTCCCGTTCCGGCCCAGCAACGACCGGCCCGTCTATTGCAGCGACTGCTTTAGCAAGAGGCGCACCGGCGGCGCACGGACCAGCTGGTAAACCCCAACTCGGACTGAATTCAAGAGGGGGCGCGAGCGCCCCCTCTTGTTTTTTGCCTCCACCCCAGCCATCCTCGTTACGTGTCTTCCTCATTACGTTTCTTCATTAGGAGGCGCCCCATGGCCGACTTGACACAGGGAGAGTTGCTGGCCCTAGCCCGCGTAGCGTCTATCCCCATCCCCGACGAAGATATCGAGCCTCTCACCCTGCGCTTCAACGCCATGCTAGAAGCCATGGAGGAGTTGGGACGGCATCCCATTGAGGACGTCCCCGCCCTTCCATCTCTGCCCCATCCCCGCCAGCTCCCTTCCATTGGCCGCCCGACCCGTTCGGCCCCGCCACTAGCCACCGAGACGGATGCTCCGCTGGCCCACAAGCCCATCACCGAGCTGGCACACATGATCGCCGGCCGCCAGATCTCGCCCGTGGAACTTACCGAACTCTACCTGCAGCGCATCGGCGAGCACGATGGCGCTCTGAGGTCCTATATTACCGTCACCACCGACATCGCCCGGCGCGAGGCGGCCGAAGCCGAGTCGCGTCTCACGTCAGGCCAGCCCTTGGGGCGGCTGCACGGCGTACCTCTCGCCTACAAGGACGAGTTCTACACCAACGGCGTCCGCACCACCTGTGGCTCGCCGATTCTCTCCGAGTTCGTGCCCGACTTTGATGCCACTGCTGTGTCCCGGCTGCACGATGCCGGAGCCATCATGCTGGGGAAGCTCAACATGACCGAGTGGGCTACTCCGCTGACCCTAGAGTTTCATTATGGCCAGCCCGCCAATCCATGGGACTTGCTATACGACGCCGGAGGCTCCAGCACCGGCTCGGGGATCGCCACCGCCGCCGCTCTCTGCGCTGGGACTCTGGGTGAGGATACCGGTGGCTCCATACGCCGTCCCGCCTCGCACAACAGTTGCGTTGGACTGCGCCCGTCGTGGGGCCGCGTCAGCATGCACGGCGTCATTCCCGCCTTGTGGGCCCAAGATACCGCTGGACCGCTGACTCGTACCGTCGCCGACTGCGCCCTTCTCATGAACCTGATTGCAGGCTACGACCCCAACGACATCAACTCGGCCCACCTACCCGTGCCCGATTACACCGCAACCCTGCACGACGACGTGTCCGGGATGCGTGTCGGCTTGGTCAAGGAGATGATGGAGGCGGAGCACCTGCACCCGGACGTCAAGGCTGCGATTCAGGAGGCCGCCCGCGTCTTTGAGAGCATGGGCGCTATTGTGGAGGAGGTCTCCATACCGCTGCTGAACATGACCGGGGTCATCGGCAGTGCCACCGGCTCGGACCGCACGGCACTGCAGTGGGGCCATCTCACCCAGCGCTCCCACCAGTATGACGCCGCCACGAGGCGCTTCAACCTTCTGCCGGGTATCGTGCCGGCCGCCATCTACCAGCGGGCCCTGCAACTTCGCAGCCTGCTCCGCCAGCAAGTTCTCGATGCGTGCGAGGCCTACGACGTCGTCCTCTCGCCCTGCCAGCCGACCCCTCCGCCGACCATTGAGGCCACCAAGCGCCCCCTAGTTTCGCGAGAGGACGCCCAGCGCGAACTCCGCCACTACTCATTCTCCTCTCCAGCGTCCATCGCCGGGGTGCCTGCCATCTCCATCCCCTGCGGCTTCAGCCCGGCCGGATTCGGAGAGATACCCATCGGCCTGCAGATAATGGCCAAGCGCTACGACGAAGAAGCGGTATTCCGAGCAGCCCACGCCTTCGAACAAAACACCCACTGGCACACCCTGAGGCCCCCTATCGGGGACGCTTAGCCCATGTCCCATCCCCGTTCCGCCCGTTCCGGGAGAAGGAATAGAGTAGGAACGCAGGAGGGTGGACATGAAAACTCTGGACATGACAACCACATTGGTCATCATTGTACCAACGGCCGTTGTCACCAGCGTCATGAACAACTAATCGTCACGGCCCCTCGCATATACCATCGGGGCCGTTGCCGGGCTACTCGGTGACTCGATGGGCCTAGGCCTGTACAAGCTGCTTAGGAAGGCCTAATGGGTGGCATGGTGGACAGCGCGCTGTCCCTCACAGTCTTTTCTCGGAGTAACTCGATCACCGGGGGAGCCGAGCGCGGGTCCCCAGTTCACGTAGTTGCGTCTGCGTGCCGTCTTAGGTTCTGTCGTTACGCCTCGGCTCGTTGCCGCGCTCGTCATTGGCGAGCGGCCGGTTGCTGTATGAAGAGTGCGGCTCTACTGCCCATCAGCGACTGTCCCTGCCCTAGCGAGACAAGGACTCCGATGACTACACCCTCGACCTACCGTGAGCGGGTGGTTCAACCTTCGACGCGTGGGTCAGCAGTTTCTTGTGTGACCGTAACGACACTCTGGCTAGCAGCGCACGGTGTGGTAGGGTAACCGCCGTAACATTGGCGGGAAGGCGTCAGACACGGTTTCCGCCTCTGGCCCCCAAGCCTGTTTCCGTAGGCGCCGGGCCCATTCCTAGCCGGGTTCCGCCAAGAACGTTCAAACTACGCGCTTCTTGGCGCACGGTTAGGATGAGTGTGAAGGCCCCGAGCCTCGCTACCACACCTTGCGGGCGGTGTCTGCCACCAACTCCAGCTTGCGCCACTGCTCGTCTTCCGAGAGCAGGTTGCCTGCTGCCGTCGAAGCGAACCCGCATTGAGGGCTGAGCGCTAAACGCTCTACCGGCACGTAACGCGATGCCTCGTCGATGCGCCGCAGCAGGTCGTCTTGGCTCTCCATTGTTGGGTCCTTGGTGCTGATCAGTCCCAGCACTACGGTCTTGTCAGTAGGGACATGGCGCAGCGGCTCGAAGGTGCCCGCTCGCTCTGTGTCGTATTCCAGCAGGAATCGGTCCACCGGCAAGCTGCCGAACACCCTCTCCGCGATGGGTTCGTAGCCACCTTGGGCGTACCACTTGCTCTGGTTGTTTCCACGACAGATGTGCAGGGCGACCGTGACACCCTCCCGTCTCAACCCGTCGAAGCAGAAGGTATCAGCCTCCACTGCCTCAGCGAAGGCAGCGTCCGGGTCTTGACCCAGCCCGCGCAAGTGCTCACGCCAAGTGGGGTCCACATAGTAGCTGTACCGGGGCGCGTCAACTTGGACGTAGGGCACGCCTTCGTTCACCAAGGCGGCAAGCTCCGCCTTGATTATGCCCGCAATATCCCAAAGCAGTTCTGAGCGGTCGGTGTAGTGGGGGTCTGTGACCCCACTCTGGAAACTGAGCTGCGGGAACTGGTTGGGGCTGGGCACCGTCATCTTGAACGGGCCGGGAGCATTGGCCTTGAGGAAGGTTACTTGGTCTTGGGTAAGCCGTCGCAGTTGCCTCAGCTTGGCTCCGACCACATGGCTGATGCCCTGCTCTTGCGGCGGTCCGCCCGGCCCTTGCCAGATGCGCACTACTGGCGGGCTCTCGGCTGGAACGTAGCCCTCCACTGAGTCCATAAAGTCGTTCTGGAACCCGGTGCGCCGGAATTCGCCATCGGAATAGACGTCCACCCCGACCTGCCTCTGCTTGGCCAGCGCCTCCCGAATCGCACCATCCTCTGCCTCGGCCAACTCAGCCTGCCCAATGCTTCCTTCGCGAAAGGCCTCTCGTGCTTCTCTCACCGGAGCGGGCCTCAGAAAACTGGCCAGATGTTCTGCTCGGTACTCGTTCACGTCGTCACACTCCTGAACTGCTCTTAGGGATGCTCCAGCCCTGTATAGCTATCGATTATAGTCCGCATGACGAGCGGGGGTGAGTGCCATAGCCTTGACTTAGCCTTAGGCGCGTGCTAACGTCCGGCAACTCTTCGAGATGTCTTGCACATTTTCTAGAAGTAGCAGGTGCTTTCCGACGAAATACGATAATCCCCAGTCCGTTTGATGCGGTAGTCCTCTTGACCTATGAGCCCGGGTGGGCTCCGGTATTCACAAATAGGTACTCGGGAGGTCGGCAATGCTACAGCGGTTACGCTTCGCCCATCTGTTCCTCGGTCTGGCAGTCCTTCTGCTAGCGATGGTCTTAGCCTGCGGCGAAGAGGCCACACCCACGGCCGTCCCCGACGTGGATATCTCGTCTGTCGTGCAACAAGCGGTTGAGCAGGCACTAGGGTCTCAAGCTGCCGGGGCCACTGACGCAGGCCCATCGAGCGAGGAAATTGCGCAGATGGTCCAAGCTGCCGTAGCGGCCTCTGCAACCGAGGGCATGTCTCCCGAACAGATTCAACAGATGGTGCAAGCGGCACTCGCGGCTACTCGGACCGGCGGCTTGACCGTGGAAGACCTTCAATCAGTGGTCCAATCGGCAGTGGACGATGCCGTGGGGCAGGCCGTGGCAGCGAGAACACCTGTCGCTACGCCCGCGCCTACCGATGCGATGCCTGTTGTCATGGAGCCCACGGGCATTCTCAGGGTGGGAGCTATCGAGCTAGGCGTACCGGTATTTGTCCCTCAGAACATGGCCTATCAGACCTACAGACTCACCAACATGCTCACCCATGAGCCCATGTGGGCCAACGACGCCGCGGGCAAGACCATCCCCCGCCTAGTACGGGAGTGGACGCTGGAGCCGCAGGGCGACGGCGTCTTATACACCTTCCATCTGCAGGCGGGAGCCAAGTGGCACACGAACTATGGCGAATGGGGAGAGTTCGACGCCGACGACTTCCTCTTTAGCGCCGAACAAGTTACCATGCCCGGCACACCGCACTCCGCGGCTGCTCCGATCCGCAGGCTCTTCTACTGCGAGACCTGCGAGCTGAGCAAGGTCGACTCCCTGACGATCCAGCTCAAGAGGCCGGAAGCCGCCTTTGACCTGCCGTGGCCCAACAAACTGCCCACCGAGGCCATCATGGGCTTCCACAGCAAGAAGCACTTTGATGCAAGGGGCTTGGATGCAGCCACTCCGGAGGCCGTGGGGACAGGCTCTTGGGAGATGATCGAGGCTAGGAGTGATGACTTCTACCACATGAAAGCGGTACGCGACCACTGGCGCCAAACCCCGGAATGGGAAGAGTTCTACTGGTTAAAGGTCGGTGAGG
This sequence comes from Dehalococcoidia bacterium, assembly GCA_965263155.1. Taxonomy (GTDB): domain Bacteria; phylum Chloroflexota; class Dehalococcoidia; order Lucifugimonadales; family JAAXIE01; genus JAAXIE01. The sequence continues at coordinate 1,884,482 of OZ253586.1, read as the reverse complement.
AGTCCACTCGCTTAGCCAACTTCCTCACAGGACTCATCCACACTGGGCAGTTCACGCTGGATTCCATCAACGCCATCAAGGAAGAAACTCTTCCCGACGTCGAATTCCTGAACCTGCCGGGGGCGGTGCTGAACCGCATAATGATCGCCGGCCAGCAATACTACCCGGACCATCCTGCCCACAACCCCAACGCCAACGGCGACATATTGGTCCCCATTGGCGAGGGAGCGAGCTATGAGGAGACCTGCAACGACAGGCCGTGGGTCTCTTGCGACCGCGACTTGGACTCGGAGGAGTGGGAAAACGCGCGGAAGGTCCGACTGGCCATGATCATGGCCATCGATCGCCAGAAGCTGCTGAACAATCTGGCCTTTGGCCAGGGCAATCTCACCTCCGTTGACAATTGGGTAGGCCACAACGCTCGAACCCAGCAATTCGGTCTGGACAAGCTTGATTACGAGTTCAACCCAGCCCGAGGCAAGGAACTGCTGGTCGAGGCTGGCTACCCTGATGGGTTCGAGATTGACGTGGCGCTGACCAATCGTGGCTTCCCCCACACCGAGGCAGCTGCCTTGATGATGCAAGAGATAGGCATTACCCCCAAGATACAGAACACACCTTGGACGGCGTACCGGGCCACGACCGTGCGCCGTACTGCCCAGGGGCTTTTCAGCCACACCCTATCGCCCCAGCCCGAACCTCTGCGGGTCATCAACGTGCTACACGACTCCCGGGCTTCCAACAACTTCGGCTGGGAACACCCGGATTGGCAGAGGCTAGTGGACGAGGCTTTCCAACTGCCCGACGAAGAAGAACGCTGGGCCAAGCAGGCAGAGCTTGCTCGATGGAATTACGACCAAGTGGTCAGCCTTCCTCTGTACGAGGAGGCGGCTGTCTGGCCTCTGAGCGCGGACATTGGCCAGTGGGAGCAGATGGCCCCCAGCCCAGGCCTGCTGAGCAACTGGGAGTACGTGCCTCATCGCTAGTAACCCGTGAGACCAGACCACAACCGTTTGCCAAAGCGAAAGGGCCTCCCAGTGAAGGGAGGCCCTTTACACTTACGTCTTGATGCAGCCTGGACTCAGGTCTTGATGCGCATGGCCAGTCTAGGAAGCCAGTTGCTCGGACGGTCCTTGATAGGCCCTCGTATCACTTGGAAACCCGCACGGGCGAAAAGAGGTTCTGTCCCGAAATATGCGTTGTCATCGCCCGTTCGCTCTGACCCAACCCTCGGGTACGCCTCCACAGCGGGTGCGCCATTCTCCCCGGCGTACTCTGCACTGCCTCCTGAATCAGCGCGACTGCAATGCCTCGTCCCCGCCATCCTTGCGCACAGTGATGCAGGGAATCACCCAAACGTCCTCTTCGTCGACACGAGGCGTAGCGCGGGAACCATCTACGCGGGCCAATTCATGGCGTGGGGCCACAGCAATTCAACCAACGGGCTCGCCATCCTCGAATGCAAGCAGCCCGGGAGCGTGGGGACGGGTAGTCAACCCAGCCATCGCTGCCCGGCGCGGGTGCTGTCAATCAGCATGTGGCGCCCCAACTCCCTCGAAGGACCATGCCCAGATGGTCCAGACTCTCCTCGGTCAAAGGGCTGAAGCTGATTGTCATCATCCCTCTCGCTCGCCCTTTGGACAGCCACTAATTGGCGTGCGGGGCCGACTCCCAGTTGCTCAGCCAGTCAGCGTTGCCGCCGTAGGCTTCCCAGCGGCCTACCCTGGCGCCCAACGGCCAGACGATGTTCTCGGAGAAGACTGTGAGGGACATTACGTGGTCGAACATGAAGCGGGCCAACTCGGCCTGCACCGCCCATCGCTCCTCGGTATCGTAGGTGACGTTGGCCTTGTCGATGAGGTCCTGCCATATCGGATGCTCAAAGCCGAAGTTAATCGCACTGCCTACATTGTGCAGGATGTTGTAGCCGTGCAACGGCTCGACGTCGGAAGCGGGGAATGCTTGGGTCCAGAAGCCCTTGGCCGTGCGGTTTACGTGACTGGGGCGCATGGCTGAGTAGGGCATGTTGACCTGCTTGGTAGTGATTCCGATGTCCTCCAGCATTGTTGCAGCTGCTTGCGTGACCAGCGTTGACGCCCCGGGGGTCAGGGTCGCTTCTACCTCGAAGCCGCCGGGAAAGCCGGCTTCCGCCAACAGCCGCTTGGCTTCAGCTAGGTCGTAGTCCCAAGTGAGCTCGTCCAAGCCGAACTCCTTTACCCGATCGGGGAAAGGCGACCAGAACCTGAGGTACCAAGGCTCGCCTTCGCCATGGGCTAGGTTGTTCACCATCTTCTGGCGGTCCAGAGCTAGGCTCATGGCGGTGCGCACCTTGAGGGCTTTGGCCCACTCCTCCGAGTTGATATCCCTGTCGCACGATACGTAAGGAATGGTGCAATCGTAGGCGTTTTCTCCCACGGGCACCCTAGGGTTATCGCCGGTGTGGGCTGGGTTGTCTAGGTAGTAGTTCTGGCCGAGCAGGTGAACGCTGTTTTCACGCCCGCCAGAGAAGCTCATGAACTTGACACCCTCCATATCCTCGCTCTTTATCGCCTGTATCGAATCGAGGTCGAACTGGCCAGCGTCGATGATCCCTGTAAGGAAGTTGGCCAGCCTAGTGGAAGCCTCGGTGACCTCCCACCACACCATCTCCTCCCAATGGGGGGTGTTGCGCCAGTGGTCTCTGACGGCGCGGTTGCGCCGGAATTCGCCAGTCCTGACCTCGATGAGCTCCCACGAGCCGCTGCCGACCGATTGTTGGTTGGTAGCCACATCCTCGCCTACCGCCTCGTAGTGCTTCTGGCTGTGGAAGGACATGCCGGAGGGCACAGGCGTCCGCGACCACCATGTGATCTCGAAGGTGGGATTTGGGCGCTTCAATTCGACGGTGTAGTCGTCGATCTTGGTCACTTCGCATCCGTCGCACCAGAACAGGCGGCGCATGTTGCCAGCAGCAGCATGGGGCGAGGCTTCCTTGGCCACATCTTCCAAGGACCATATGAAGTCGTCAGCGCTGAACTCGCCCCAATCGCCGTACTCCTGGTGCCATTTGACGCCCTGTTGCAAGTGGAAAGTGAAGGTCGTCCCCGCAGGGTCGACGGTCCAGTCTCTCACCAGACGAGGTTTCACATCGCCATTGGGCGCTGCGTAGAACATGGTGTCGTGGGTGACGATGTTGTCGTAACGTCCTTCGACGAAGGGCTGGTTGTGCAGCAGGAACACAGGCGACGCCAAGTCCTGCATCCCCACATTCAACGTGCCCGTGGGCCCGTCGTCGGTGGGCTCGGCCGTGGGCCCAGGCGTGGCGGCAGGGGCAGCGGTCGGCGTCGCTGTCACGGGCGCAGGGGCTGTGGTTACTGTCGGGGCGGTAGCTTGTGTGGCTGCGGGTGCCGGTGCGGTCGTCGCAGGGGCGGCGTCCGGGGTTGACTGGGCAGGCGCGGGGGTGGACGTCGCCTCCTCGCCGCATGCGGCTATGGCTATAAGTAAAACCAAAAAGAGTCCCGTGACCCAAAACCTAGCTAGGACGCTCATTGTGACCTCCTGCCTAGTGTGTCCGGCTATCTTCCTTGCCTATCGCCGTACCCTTGCGCTGCCGCCCGCTTCATTCGACTTCCCTTGTTTTACATTTGGGGCCCCTGTTCCCACTACTCCCAAGCCCGATTATCCACCGTCTCCTCGAAGGTGGCGTTGGCCGCCACTAGGTCGGGGTAGCCGCGCATCCAGTTGTATGTGTCCTCGAAACGTTCGCGGGTATAGGGCGTGGGCGCGGCGTACAGCAGGCGCGCCACCTGCAACTCGCCAGGTTCCAGCAGGCCGCCCGACTCTGACACGAAGTAGTGCTCGAATCGGCGTGGGTCGTTGTTGATCATCTCCGCGGCTCGCCCTTGTGCGCGGAACATGGCTGCCAGCGTCGGGCCGTCTAGGTCGTCGCGGGCTGCTTCCGCACGGGTGGAGTTGCTTTCCATAATCACGCGGAGGCCCATTTTCTGCGCCGAGCTTATCCAAGGCTCCATCACGTTGGCCCCGGCCACCTCGCCCTTACGCACTGCCTCAATGCGCTCCCGCATGGTGCCCGCGTGGGTCACCATGATGTGCTCCTTGGTCACGAAGCCTTCCAGCATCTTCAGCGTGGTGAAGTGCGAGCCGTTGTAGGGGCTCACCGCCACCGGGGTATCCTTGAACTGCTCCGGCTCCACGATGCCCGTGCTGGGCGAGGTGATGATGGCCTGCCGAGTCATGGCCGAACCCAGCGCGACGATTCTGGCGGGCCGCTGATCCGATTGCAGCGACTCCACGGTGCGCTTCATCACACCCCACTCGCACATGCGGTACTGGTCCAGCCCACCCTCGTTGTACAGAGCCTCAAGGCTGCGGTCGAAAATCCGTTCGCGCAGCGCGGCGCCTTCAGGATTAACCCGCGCCGTGCCTCCCGTGTCGACAACCTCCACATCCAGCCCTTCGTCACGGAACAGGCCCTCGTCTTGGGCCACCATCACCGCTAGGTCATGCACCGCGTTCATCATGGATATGCGCACCTTCTTGAGGTCTGCCTGGGTGGTCATGCTCTTCTCCCTCTCGCTTGGTCTGATTCTTGATACTCGCTTTTATTTCTGACCCCTATTGCTCACTGGCATCTATGGGTGCGGAGGAACTCTCTTAGCCAGCTGTTCCAGTGCTCTGCGGCCGCTTCCAGAGCTACGGATTCGTCGCTTTCTGGTGGCACACAAGCCACGACGCGCAAATCCGTCGCGTCCAGATGGGGGTCAGGCGAGGCGTAATCGGCAACGAGCACTCGGCCCTCGCCTCCCAACTCTCGCAACACCGCCTCCATGTCTGCCTTTTGTGGGGTGGGACGGATGGTCGCCGCCACCTCGGTCACGAAAGCCGCTTGGGGTTGCCGGTTCTGCAGCACCCCGATGACCTCTTCGGCCAAATTCATTTCTCCAACTTGCGCCATATCACCTTCATCATTCTTGGGGCGTATCACTTTTTGTCGTGTCGGGTGGCACGGTATCGATGGGCTGGGCCAAATATATGAAAAGAGTAGGGCTCGGTCAATCTCCGTAGCTAGCCCCCGCACACTCGGAGCCTGTCACAAGATGCATGTGGCCGCCCAATGATGTATATTTCGATGTACATTTTAAGGATTCGGATGATGGGGATATGTTCATAGCATGCGTATAGCGGTAGACATTGGCGGCACCTTTACCGACGTTGCCCTTTTCGACGAGGCCCAAGGCACTGTAACTCCCGGCAAGGCCCTCAGCACTCCCACCAACCTAGTGGACGGCATCATGAGCGCCATGGTCCGCACCACCGACTCCCCGGCAGCCATCGATCTCATGATCCATGGCTCCACGGTGGTCATCAACTCTATAATCGAGCGTCAGGGGGCCAAGACCGCCCTCATCACCACCAAGGGATTCCGGGACGTCTATGAGATCGGCCGTATCAACAGGCCAGAGTCCTTCAACCTCTTTTTTCGCAAGCACCGGCCCCTCATCCCCCGCGACATGATTTTCGAGGTGCCCGAGCGCATCCTCGCCGACGGCACAGAGGAGCAGCCCCTCGACGAGGCGACTGCCCTTGCCACCGCCCGGCACATCAAGAGCTTGGGCGTGGAAGCAGTGGCCATCCTCTTTTTGCACTCCTATCGCGAGTCGGGTCACGAGATACAGATGCGGGAAATCATGAACGACGTGGCACCCGATATATTCGTCACGGCCTCCCACGAGCTCTCCCGTGAGTACCGCGAGTACGAGCGCACCTCCACCACCGCCGCCAACGCCTACGTTGGCCCTATGGTCAGCCGCTACTTGGGGAACCTGGAAGAGCGCCTCGGCTCGGAGGGCTTCAAGGGAAGCCTGATGATTATGCAGTCCAGCGGCGGCCTCTGCGATGTGCAGACAGCCCGTCGCCAGTGTGTGCAGATGATGGAGTCCGGGCCCGCAGGCGGCGTGGTCGGCTCCATGGTCCTGTGCGATGCCCTGTCCCTTAACGACGCCATCAGCTTCGACATGGGGGGCACCACCGCCAAGGCCTGCGTGATCCGGCGCGGATCGCCCGACCTCTCGCCCGACTACTTTGTGGGCGGGTACAACGAGGGTCTGGCCATTCGCATCCCCGTGCTCGACATCAAGGAGGTGGGCACCGGCGGGGGCAGCATCGCCTACATCGACGAGGGAGGCGCCCTGCATGTCGGACCTCAGAGCGCAGGAGCCGAGCCCGGCCCTGCCTGCTACAGCCGCGGTGGCGACCAAGCCACGGTGACGGACGCCGATGTGGTGCTCGGTCGGATATCGCCCGACCAGTTCCTTGGCGGCGAGATGAGCCTTGACGGTCAAGCCGCCCACGATGCTCTTCGCCGCCAGGTAGCCGGACCCTTGGGGCTGACAGTAGAACGCGCTGCCTCGGGTGTGCTCGCCATAGCCGTGGCCTCAATGGCCAACGCGGTGCGGGGCGTCACCACCGAGCGAGGCTTGGACCCGCGCGACTTCACCCTCATCGCTTATGGCGGTGGTGGGCCTCTCCATGCGGTCGCCGTCGCCCGCGAACTCGCCTTGGGCCAAGTGATTATCCCAAGTTCACCAGCCCACTTCTCCGCCTTTGGTATGTTGCTGGCCGATATGCGCCGCGACTACGTGCAGACCCACTTCCAGCTGCTCGCGGATATATCCATGGAGCAACTGGAAGAGAGGTACCGCCAACTGGAGCAGGAAGGACTGCGAGAGCTTCAGGCCGTCGGCATACCCACCGACCAAGTGGTCTTCGAGCGGGCTGCGGACATGCGCTATGTAGGACAAGAGCATGCTGTGGCCGTGACCACTCCGGCAACTGTGGATAACGAGGACGCCCGCCAAGCCATCAAGAGCGCTTTCGACCAAGCCCACGAGGTGCGTTTCAGCCACAGTGCCCCTGAGCAGCCCGCTCAGCTGGTGAGCCTCCGCGTTTCGGTGCTGGGGCACATGTCCAAGCCTCCACTGCCGCGCATACCTCAAGGTTCCGCGAGTCCTTCCGCGCAAGCCCGCCGCGGCTCTAGGCCAGTGATGGAAGATGAGGCAGAGCATCCGGTGGACTCCGCCGTATTCGACCGGTTGCAGTTGCTGGCTGGAAACATCATAGAGGGGCCGGCTATTATCGAGGAGCCTGCCTCCTCCACCTTTCTCGGCACGGGCGATCGGGCCACGGTCAACGAGTACGGTCATCTTGTAATCGGTTTGGGGGCCAAATGACCACCACTACCGCAGCAACCAGCGTAGCAGAAACCAAGGCCACAGGGGCCGACGCAATCACCGCTGAGATCGTTCGCAACGGCGTGGTCGCCATCACCGACGAGATGAAGACCAACCTGATGCGCACCGCATACAACATGATTGTGTACGAGGCGCTGGACTTCACCGTGGGCCTGTTCGATGCCAAGGGGAACACCATCTCCATCGGCCTAGGCCTGCCTATGTTCATCCGAGGCTTGTCTGATGCCATCAAGGCCAAGCTGGAGTTCTACGGCCCCGACGGCATTAGCCCCGGCGACATCCTCCTTACCAATGATTCCTATATCATGGGGAGCCACCTGAACCACATGATATTCACCGTTCCCATCTTCTGGGAGGGCGAAATCGTGGCCTTCTCCTCCTCCATGGCCCACTGGCAGGATATCGGCGGGGTACTCGGAGGGGCCACTCGCGACATCTACTCCGAGGGTCTCCAACTCCCCATCGTCAAGATTTACAAGGAAGGTCAGCAGGACCGCGAGCTAACCGACATCATCTGCTCCAACGTGCGCTTCCCCGACCTCGCGATGGGGGACTTCCGCGCCCAAGTGGCATCCATCAAGACTGGCGAGCGCCGCTTCCTGGAGTTGCTGGGGCGGTACGGCAAGGACGCCGTGCTGGGCAGCATCGACCGCATCTACGACCAGAGCGAGTGCCTTGCCAGAGCCGGAGTCAGCAGCATACCGGATGGCGTGACGAGGCCGAGTCGTTCATGGACGACGACGGAGTCTCCATCGGCAGGCACATCCCCATACATGTCAAGATCATCGTCGATGGCGAGAACATGACCATCGACCTCAGCGGGGTCAGCGGTCAGGTGGGAGGCTTCTACAATTCGGGAGCGACCGCTGGGCGTTCGGCGGCTGAGGTGGCCTTCAAGTGCCTCACCAGCCCTCTCTGGCTGCCCATCAACCAAGGCTCCTTCAACCCTCTCAATGTGGTACTGCCACCGCGCCGCGTCATCAGTGCCACCAAGCCAGCCGCAACCCGCATGTGGATGACCATACCAATGACGGTAGTGGACACTATCTTCAAGGCGATGGAGCAGGCAGTGCCCGATCGCACCATCGCCGGGCACCATGCCGACTTGGTTTCGGCCAGCACCTACGGGACAAATCCACGGAATGGACGCTTCTTCTTTGGCCAGATCGGCCCAGCTGGTGGCGGATTCGGGGCCAAGCACAACGAGGACGGCATGAGTGCCACCATCTGCATCAACGACGGCGACACCCACAACGGTCCCGTCGAAGCCTGTGAGGCCAAGGCTCCTCTCATCATAAGGAGTTACGGGCTGCGGCAAGACTCCGGAGGCGCAGGCAGGCAGCGTGGAGGCCTAGGCATCCGCCGCGCCATCGAGACGCAAGCCCCTGTCACTCTGAACACCCGAATTGAGCGCACTCAGTGCGCACCCTGGGGACTGCGCGGGGGCATGGACGCCCTGCCCAACGGCATCACTATACATAAGGCCGAAGGCGGGACCATCCGGCCTGACAACGGTAAGCTCCTTGGCATGCAGCTGGAGCCGGGTGATGTGTACGTCGTCGATAGTGGGGGTGGCGGAGGGTTCGATGACCCGCTGGAGAGGCCCGCGGAAAAAGTAGCCGAGGACGTGAAGCTGGAGTACATCTCGGCGGAGTCGGCCCTTAAGAACTATGGTGTCGTGCTAGACGGTGAAGGCAACTTGGACCGGCGGTCAACGGAAGCCTTGCGGGACCAGATGAGGAACCTGCAGCTCGCAGACGACTAGGGACGCCAGCACTCTGTACATGAAGTACACCAACGCCAGTGTCATCCGTGGGTCGGCCATCATCCCAAGGCCTCACTTCTCCGCCTTTCTCCGGACGGCCACGCCACGATCAACGAGTACGGTCATCTTGTAATCGATTTGGGGGCCAAATGAGCACCACTACCTCAGCAACCACCGTAGCAGAAACCAATCCCACCGGGGCCGACGCCATCACCGCTGAGATCGTTCGCAACGGCGTGGTCGCCATCACAGATGAGATGAAGACCAACCTGATGCGCACCGCCTACAACATGATCGTCTACGAGGCGCTGGACTTCACCGTGGGGCTTTTCGATGCCAAGGGGAATACCATCTCCATCGGCCTAGGCCTGCCTATGTTCATCCGAGGCTTGTCTGATGCCATCAAGGCCAAGCTGGAGTTCTACGGCCCCGACGGCATACACCCCGGCGACATCCTCCTCACCAACGACTCCTACATCATGGGCAGCCACCTGAACCACATGATTTTCACCGTCCCCATCTTCTGGGAAGGCGAAATCGTGGCCTTCTCCTCATCCATGGCCCACTGGCAAGATGTGGGCGGAGTGCTGGGTGGAGCCACCCGCGATATCTATTCCGAGGGACTTCAGCTGCCCATCGTCAAGATTTACAAAGAGGGGCAGCAGGACCGCGAGCTCACCGACATCATCTGCTCCAACGTCCGCTTCCCCGACTTGGCGATGGGCGATTTCCGCGCCCAGGTGGCATCCATCAAGACCGGAGAGCGTCGCTTCCTAGAGTTGCTGGGGCGGTACGGCAAGGACGCCGTGCTGGGCAGCATCGACCGCATCTACGACCAGAGCGAGCGTCTTGCCAGAGCCGGAGTCAGCGGCATACCCGATGGCGTGTACGAGGCCGAGTCGTTCATGGACGATGACGGAGTCTCCACCGGCAGGCACATCCCCATACATGTCAAGATCATCGTCGATAGCGAGAACATGACCATCGACCTCAGCGGGGTCAGCGGTCAGGTGGGAGGCTTCTACAATTCGGGGGCGACCGCTGGGCGTTCGGCGGCTGAGGTGGCCTTCAAGTGCCTCACCAGCCCCCTCTGGCTACCCATCAACCAAGGCTCTTTCCGGCCCCTCAACGTGGTGTTGCCACCGGGCCGGGTCATCAGCGCCACCAAACCCGCTGCCACCCGCTGGTGGATGACCATCCCCATGACTGTGGTCGACACCATCTTCAAGGCCATGGCCCTAGCGGTGCCCGATCGCACCATCGCGGGGCACCATGCCGACTTGGTCTCCGCCAACACCTACGGCACGGACCCGCGTAACGGACGCTTCTTCTTCGGCCTCATCGGTCCCTCAGGTGGAGGCTTTGGAGCCAAGCACAATGAGGATGGCATGAGCGCCACCATCTGCATCAACGACGGCGACACCCACAACGGCCCAGTGGAGGCCAGCGAAGCCAAGTCGCCTCTAATCGTGCGCGACTACTCCTTGCGCCAAGACTCCGGAGGCGCTGGCCTACAGCGCGGAGGTCTTGGTCTGCACCGGTCCATTGAGACAATGGCACCCATTACCCTGAACACGCAAATCGAGCGTACCCGGTGCGCCCCATGGGGACTGCTGGGCGGCAAGGATGCTCTGCCAAACGGCATCACCGTACTCTGGGCTGATGGCAGCACCATGTCCCCCGAGAATAACGGCAAGATGTTCGGTATGCAGCTCGAACCGGGGGATACCTACATCATAAATAGTGGTGGGGGTGGGGGCTTTGGCGAACCCTTAGACCGGCCCGCCGAGAAGGTGGCCGAGGACGTCCGACTGGGGTACATATCGCCAGAGTCGGCTGCGAGCGACTATGGCGTCGTCCTTGACGACTCGCGGCAAGTGGATGAGCAGGCTACCGCGGAGCTACGGGACCGAATGAGAGCCGACCGCGTATAGAGCCCGCTTTACCCGGTAGGGGCAGCCAACAGGGCTGAGCAGCCCCGTTGGCACAAGGCGGCGGCCCCTATTTGAAATGCACTAGCACCCGCTCGGTGAGCAGGCGCAGGCACTTCAACTGGTGTTCGTAAGGGATACGTCGGCCGAAGTTAATTTCGTAGACAATCTTGCTCAGGCCCAACTCTTCGATGAGTCCCTGTAGACGCTCGGCGACAGACTCCGGGGTGCCGTAGAGCACCTTGTCCCGCAGCCAGTCGTCGTAGGTCATGGACATGATTTGGGCTGCCTCATCGCGCCAGTTGCCAGTGGTGCCCTGTCGCGAAGCGCTGCCAGCCACACGCTCGCCCAACCGCATTATGGAGTTGGCCGTACTCTCCATGGGCTCGTTGTAGGCCTCTTCCTCTGTTTCCGCCACGTATACCGGCACACGCAGCCCAATGGAGCCATCTCCCTCGTGCCCGGCCTCTCGCCAAGCTTGACGGTACTCCGCCATGTAAGGGGCCAAGTCCCTTAGCGCAAACGCTCGCGACGGGTTGACGATTATCGGGTAGCCCATGCGCCCCACTATGGGGAAGGTCTCCGCTGAGGTAGCCCCGATGCTGATGGGGGGATGTGGCTTCTGGAAGGGCTTGGGTGTCACTCTGAGGGTATCGCAGTGGTAGTGTTCCCCATCGAAGGAGAACTCATCCATGGTCCATGCCTTGATGATCACCTCCAAATACTCCTCGAACCGCCCACGGCTTTCCAAGTAGGGCGAGTTGAAGGCATCGTGGTGGTCAGGGAAGGTGCCTCGCCCAATGCCAAAGTCCAGCCTGCCTTGGCTGATGTGGTCCAATGTCGCCCCATCTTCGGCGAACCGCAGTGGGTTGCCCAGAGGGAGACATAAGACCCCCATACCGATCCGCACCTTCTGAGTACGGGCGGCGATAGCCGCAGCTACTGCGATGGGCGACGACAGTACGCTGACAGGGGAGAAATGGTATTCAGGGAGCCAGACTGCGTCGACACCGAGGTTCTCCGCTTCATCCACTAGTGCGAAGGACTGGGCGAACGCCTCTTGATCGCTCAGCCCTCCCGCGTAGGGAAATTCTACGAACAGTCCGAATTCCATGCTCCACTCCTCGGCGCCCTAACGGCACCGCATCTCCCAAAGCCACAAAATACATCGCGCAGTTTAGCCGAGTTTGCCCCAGAAAGCACCCCACACGAGCATCTGCCTGTTTCCGTCGCAATATATCGATGAATATTACGTAAAGACTATGGTATCGTGTGAAATCCTGTACTATAAAGGCGCATCCCCATTGCAGGGCTAGGATTCGAACCTCAATCACCGGTGTTTACGCTAAACGCTGCTAGAGGAGGGCTCGAAAATGATATGGTGCCTGAAATTTCGCACAATGCTCTTCCACGGAATTCTACTCATCATCGTGGCAATGATCATTGCCTGCGGAGAGGAGGCAACTGGCACCCCCGCTAGCACACCCGCGGTCACCGCTACGCCAGCCGCTTCTCCTCCCACGGCGATGGCGGAAGGCACTTTCGACTTCTCTGTACCTGAGATGGGCCCTCCCAACTTCGGCCTCTCCATACAGGACTATCAGCCCCAGAAGACCGATAGCATCACCACCCACGAGGCCATGTTCGCCACTGGGCCCGATGGTCTGGTAGTGCCCCGCCTCGTCGCCGACTGGGATGTGGATGCCGCTGGTCTCGTCTACACGTTCCACCTGCGTCAAGGCGTTCCCTGGCACACCAACTACGGCGACTGGGGAGAGTTCGACGCCGACGACTTCATGTACACCTAGCGGGACGTGGCCACTCCCGGGGCGCCACACCCCATCGCCGGGGGATCGCGCCGCACCTTCACCTGCTCTGAGTGTGAGATGGTCAAGCTCGACTCGCACACGGTCCAGTTCACACGCCCCTCGCCGAGCATTGAGATCACTTGGCACAGCCGCATGCCGGTGGGCGCTTCCCTCTCCATGCACAGCAAGAAGCACTACGATGCGGTGGGCGTGGAGCAGGACAACCTAGAATCCGTCGGCACCGGGCCTTGGATGCTAACCAGCGCCACCAGTGGCGTGGACCGAAAATTCGAGGCTGTCTCGGACCACTGGAACCATAGCCCCGAGTTCGCCGAGATGATTTGGCACGAGATACAGGAGGAGTCGACTAGGCTGGCCAACTTCCTATCGGGCCAGATTGATACTGGCTCCTTCACTTTGGAGTCCATTCAGGCCATCAGGGGCGAAGACCGGGACGATATAAAATTTATGAGCTTCCCCGGCGCGGTGGGCGTCTATCTCACCCTGCTGGGCCAGCAGTACTACACCGACCATCCCCACCACCTGCCCGACTCCAACGGCGACATACGCGTACACATAGACGACAATGCCTTTGATTGCTCCTTCCCTTGGGTCTCCTGTGTTGCGGACACCAGCAGTGCGGAGTGGGATACGGCCCGCAAGGTCCGCCAAGCCATGAACCACGCCATAGACCGGCAGAAGCTGATCAACAACCTAGCCTTCGGCGAAGGCCAACCGCTTTACCACATCTGGTTCACTGGCCACCACAGCCGTATGAAGCAGTTCGGCCTGGACGAGCTGACCTTCGAGTACGATGTCGGCAAGGCCCAGCAGCTACTGTCCGATGCCGGATATCCCGACGGCTTTGAAATCGACATGTCCCTCACCCTCCGGCCTACCCCCGGCGCGGTTGAAAACGCTGAGGCCGTCTGCACCATGTGGCTGGAAGTTGACATACGGTGCAATCTGCAAAACAGACCCTTTTCCGAGTTCCGGCCTACTCTGGTAAGCCGTTCCGCCAAGGGGGTTAACAGCCAGGCTAGCGTCGCCACCTTTGAGCCGCTGCGCACCATGCAAATCCTTTTCAACTCCACGAACTCCATCAACTTCGGCCTAGAGCACCCCGACTGGCAGGCCATGATGGAAGATGCCTTGGCGACCTTCGATGAGGAGGAGCGGTGGGAAAAGCAGGCCGGGTTGGCCCGCTGGCTCCACGAGCATGCCCTCACCATTGTGACCTACGAGGCCAACCAAGTGTTCCCCGTGGGGCCTGAAATCGACCCTTGGCAGCCTATGGCCGGCACGTTGGACTGGCTCAGCAACTTCGAGTACGTGACACATCGCCAGTAGGCCTTAAGAGCGGAGCTTCCAGTCTTCAAAGCGAAAGGCGTCCTGGGGGTACCCGGGACGCCTTTCGCTTTCGGGTAGTTAGTAGCAGTTGGCGAATAGCGTTGGCAGAATGCATGGCTGTGTGCTATAAAGGTGCATCCGCGTACCGCAGTCTGTAAATTCGAACCTCAATCACTGGTGGTTTTACCGAACACGCTGGAGGAGGTCTCGGAAATGATAAGGTACCTGAAGTTTCGCACAATGCTCTTCCCCGGAGTTCTCCTTATCATCCTCGCAATGGTCATTGCCTGCGGAGAGGAGGCAACGGAAGCTCCTGCTCCGACGGCAGCACCCACAGCTGCCCCAACGGTAGCTACGGCAGCGGTAACTCAAGCCCCGGCGGCAGCTATCGCAGCACCGGTCGCGGCGACTGTTGCCCCGGCAGCCACACCCACCGCCGCCCCTGCCCCGGCCGATACTCCGACTCCAGCCATGATGGTGCAGGAAGGCACATTCGACTTCTCAGTGCCTGAGATGGGCCCGCCTAACTTCGGGCTCTCCATCCAGGACTACCAGCCCCAGAAGACCGACGGCATCACCACCGGCGAGGCCATGTTCGCCACCGACACGGAAGGCATCGTGGTGCCCCGTCTCGTCACCGAATGGGACGTGGACGCCGCTGGCCTTGTTTACACCTTCCATCTACGCGAGGGCGTTCCTTGGCGTACAAACAGTGGCGACGATTGGGGCGAGTTCGACGCTGATGACTTCGTCTTCACTTGGGAAGACGTAGCCACTCCCGGAGCACCCCACCCGATCGCGGGAGGCTCCCGACGCACCTTTACCTGTGACGGGTGCGAGATGGTCAAGCTTGACTCTCACACCGTCCAACTCACGCGCCCCAAACCCACTATAGAGATCACATGGCACAGTCGCATGCCCTTGGGCGCCTCCCTTTCCATGCACAGCAAGAAACACTACGACGCCAAGGGAGCGGAGGAGGCGAACCGCGAGTCCGTGGGCACCGGCCCCTGGGTGCTAGCTTCGGCTACTACGGGCGTGGACCGAAGGTTCGACGCCGTCAAGGACCACTGGAACAATAGTCCCGAGTTCGCCGAGATGATCTGGCATGAGATTCAGGAGGAGTCCACCAGGCTGGCCAACTTCCTCTCGGGAACCATCGATACCGGCTCCTTCACCCTTGAGTCCATCCAGGCCATCAGGGGTGAGGACCGCAGTGACATAAAGTACATGAGCTTCCCAGGGGCTGTGGGCCTGTATTTGAACCTGCTGGGTCAGCAGTACTATACCGACCACCCGGACCACCACCCCGACTCCAACGGTGATATCCGAATCCCTATTGTGGATAACGCCTTCGATTGCTCCCTCGCCTGGGTTTCCTGCGACTCCGACACCAACAGCGAGGAGTGGAACAAGGCGCGCAAGGTCCGGCTGGCGATGAATCACGCCATCGACCGTCAGAAGCTGATCAACAACCTGGCCTTTGGCGAGGGCCAGCCCCTCTACCACATCTGGTTCACCGGCCATTCCGGCCGGATGAAGCAGTTCGGCCTAGACCAGTTGACCTTCGAGTACGACGTGGCCTTGGCCAAACAACTGCTGCAAGAGGCGGGGTACGAGGACGGCTTCGAAATCGATATGGCCCTCACCATCCGGCCCTCTCCCGGGGCTGTGGAAAACGGAGAGGCCGTCTGCACCATGTGGCTGGAGGTTGGCATTCAGTGCAACCAGCAGAACCGGCCCTTCTCGGAATTCCGGCCTACCTTGGTAAGCCGGGCCGCCAAGGGCGCCAGCACACAGGCTACTATCGCCACCTTCGAGCCGCTGCGTACCATGCAGATACTCTTCAACTCGACCAACTCCATCAACTTCGGTTTGGAGCACCCCGACTGGCAGGCCATGATGGAGGACGCCCTAGCGACCGTTGACGAAGAGGCGAGGTGGAGCAAGCAGTCTGACATGGCCCGCTGGCTCCACGAGCACGCCCTCACCATCGTCACCTACGAGGCCAACCAAGTGTTCCCCGTGGGGCCGGAAATCGACCCCTGGCAGCCCATGGCCGGCACCCTTGACTGGCTGAGCAACTTCGACTACGTGCCTCATCGCCAGTAAGATGCTGATATAGTCAATCTTGCCAGCTCTGAAGCGAAGAAGCGTCCCGGTAGTAGCCGGGGCGCTTCTTTTTGCGGTCTGCACCGCCCCGTATGCGTGCGGCCCACCTGCCCATAGCCCGGCCATTGGCAGAGTGCAAGGCAGTGTGCTATAAAGGCGCAACTCAATCACAGGCGTGCATGGCCCAGCTCACTGGTGGTCTTGCCTAAATAGTTCGGGAGGAGGCCTTGTCTATGCCGAAAATCTCGAAGTCGCATAAGGTACTGTTACCTGGAATACTCATTATTCTGCTGGCCCTGATCATCGCGTGCGGAGAAGAGGCAACCCAGGCGCCCGCGCCCACCGATGCGCCTGCGCCTGCTGCCACGGCAGCGGCCACTGCCACAGCTGCTCCGGCAGTAGCGGCAACTCAGGCCCCAGCGGCTGCTACTGCAGCGCCTGCGGCAGCAGCAACCGTCGCCCCAGCAGCCACACCTAGGGCAGCTCCTGCCCCCGCCCAGACGCCTGCGTCGTCCTTGATGGAGCAGACGGGCACTTTCGACCACTCGGTGCCTGAAATGGGGCCGCCCAACTTCGGGCTGTCCATTCAGGACTACCAGCCCCAAAAGACCGACGGTGTTACCACTCACGAGGCCATGTTCGGCACAGCCACCGACAGCAACGTGGTCGTTCCCCGGCTTGTCACTGAGTGGAACGTCGACCCCACCGGCCTGATTTACACCTTCCATCTGCGCCAGGGAGTGCCATGGCACGACCATCTCGGCGATTGGGGGGAATTCAACGCCGACGACTTCATCTTCACCTGGCAGGACGTTGCCGTACCGGGAGCGCCTCATCCCATCGCCGGTGGCTCCCGCCGCACCTTCGCCTGTGAAGCATGCGAGATGGAGAAGGTGGATGACTATACGGTGCAGCTCACGCGGCCCAGCCCCACCATTCAAGTCACGTGGCACAGCCGCATGCCTGTAGGCGCCTCGCTGTCCATGCACAGCAAGAAGCACTATGACGCAAGGGGCACAGAACAGGCGAATCTAGAGTCAGTGGGCACTGGGCCTTGGATACTCACCTCTGCCACCAGTGGCGTGGACCGCCGGTTCCAAGCAGTGCAGGACCACTGGAACAAGAGTCCTGAATTTGCCGAAATGATCTGGCACGAGATCCGCGAGGAGTCCACCCGATTGGCTAACTTCCTCGGTGGCCAGATTGATACCGGTTCCTTCACCTTGGAGTCCATCGAAGCCATCAGGGGTGAGGACCGGGACGACATCAAGTACATGAGCTTCCCCGGAGCGGTGGGCGTGTACATCAACCTCTTGGGACAGCAGTACTACACAGATCACCCCCACCATCACCCTGATTCTAACGGCGATATTAGAATCCCCCTCGCGGACAACGCCTTTGACTGTTCATTCGCTTGGGTATCCTGCGACCGAGACACTTCCAGCGAAGAATGGGACACGGCTCGTAAAGTACGGCGTGCCATGAACCACGCCATTGACCGTCAGAAGCTGGTGAACAACCTAGCTTTCGGTGAGGGTCAGCCGCTGTACCACCAGTGGTGGAACGCTCATGAAGTGCGGATGCAGCAGAACGGGATGGCCGACCTGACCTTCGAATACGACCCTGCGTTGGCTAGGCAATTGCTGGACGAGGCCGGTTACCCGGATGGCTTCGAGATCGACATGGCCCTCACAGTCCGGCCCTCGCCCGGCGCCGTAGAAAACGGAGAGGCAGTCTGCACCATGTGGCTGGAGGTCGGGATAGAGTGCCGGATAGCCAACCGTCCCTTCTCTGAGTTCCGGCCGACTCTGGTGAGCCGGTCCGCCAAGGGTGCCAACACCCAAGCCAGCGTCTCTACCTTCGAGCCGCTGCGCACAATGCAAATCCTGTTCAACTCCACCAACTCCATCAACTTCGGATTGGAGCATCCAGAATGGCAGGCGTTGATGGACGATGCCTTGGCTACGGTGGATGGGGATGCGCGATGGGAGGCGCAGGCGAATATGTCAAAGTGGCTCCATGAGCATGCAATGACAATCGTTACATACAGTGCCAACAATGTGTTCCCAGTGGGCCCCGAGATTGATCCGTGGGCCCCTATGGCTGGCACCTACGACTGGCTGAGCAACTTCGAGTACGTGCCCCACCGCCAGTAGGGCTTCTGTACGGCATAAGCTCTGAGGATGGCAAAAGAGGCCGCCCCGGGAGTTCTCCAGGGCTGCCTCTTAACGCGGCGTGCGCCGCTAGGAACTATTGGTACTAACAGGGAAACTCTGACTATTGGGAGGATGAGAATTGTCTGAGATACGTGTCGTCAAGCCTGAAGAGCGCGAGGTGGAGATATCGTCGGGGGCCATGACCCGGCTGGCGGGAGTGTCCGCTGTCTTGGGAGGCGCCGAGGGCGTCCACCTCGCCATCGCCACCATACCCGCCGGGTGAAGTTCAAGTCCCCACCATCACATCAATTGCGAATCGGTGACGGGCTCTCCACCGCCCTCCCGTTTCAGGCAGGCGACTTTATCTACGTGCCACAATGGTCGCTACACTAGCCCGTAACGACGGGGACGAGCCCGTCGAGATGATAGTGGCTCGCAACACCCCCGTCGAGATCGTGACGAGTACACCGGACCACACGCTGCCCAGCCTGCCTCAGCTTAACTGCAGCCAAATGCGGGCTTAGACAGGGCTCAATTGGGCCTTAACGCCTGACGAGGCTGGCGGCCCCCTACGCCATCTCGTGCCATTGGGCCATGTGCTGGCGGTGAGTCTCCAAGTAGGCGCCTGGCTGGAAGTGGGCGTCGTAGAAATCTAGGTCTATGTGCTGCGCCTGCACATAGGGGCCAGCCACCATCGTCGGGATGGTGCCGGGGAAACGCCCGTAGGTGTCATAGATGTATTGGGCTACTTCCCCTAGGCATTCGATGAACTCCTCGCTGTAACGCACCACGCTGCCCTTCACCTCGTCAGTGCGGGCAAAGGCCCCCTCGGTCTTCGGGTCGTAGGTGCCGCCCTCGCCGAACATCTTGGTCACCAGTTCACGGGCCGCCGTGCGCATGTCGGGGTAGTGGGGCGGGCACATGGTCTCGAACTGGCCATCCAGCCCTACCGGGTTGGGCCCGGTGTAGCGGTCGTCACGCACAAAGCGGAAGCCCATGCCGGGCACTCCATCGTCGGCGTAAGCTCCCATTGCGCTGAGGCCGTTGATGCCGGTGTACAACCAGCCTCCCAGTCCCATGGCTTGCATCGACAACACCGCGTTGTGCCCCATGATGGAGGTGGAGGTGTTGGCCGCGAGGGACAGGTTGTATTCCATGGACGTTATTGACGCCTGCTTCGTCGTGGATAGCATTCCCGATCGTATGTAGGGCTCAAGATTCCCTGCTAGCCGTCCCGCCATGTCGTCCCATATCTGGTAGTGGTTCATCAGGCTTAATGTCAGGATTTGCAGGAAGTACTCGGAAAGGTCGGCCACTGGCATTAGCAACGTCGAGCCTGGAAAGTTGGCGTTCCACAGGTTGTGCTCGTGCAGGTGCGGGGCTTCCCTTGGCAGTTCCAGTCGCTTGTCCGAAATCTTGCTGGTCGTATCCCGCAGTTGCTGGGTGATGGCCTTTAGGTCGCCCGTGCCCTGCGAGGGCTGGCTCACTGCCGGAGGCAGGTCCGCGGCGTGCGTCATGTATATGCCGTCGTCGTCGGTATAGAAGAGTTGCAGGCTGCCCACCCTAGTGGGGTAGGTGTGCCCGCTGAACCGCAGCGTGTAGCTGGGGTAGGCGTTCGGCGAGGAAGTCGAATAGGGGACACCAAAATGCCATCCCGTCACCCCCGTGGCGGCGCAAATCAGAATTGCCTGCTCCGTCTCCGACAGCGGCAGAGGCTCGTGCTGCGACTTGAAGGTCAGAGGTCCGCCCGGCACCTCCATCCCCATAGCAAAGCGACGCGCACGCCGCCCCGTCAGCGCCTCTCCCAGCGGGAAGTCCCACACCTGTCGAAAAAGGCCTTCCTGTCCAGAGAATGTCTCAGCCATGGCGAACCTCCCAAGTGCAGCATACGGCAGCAAGCTACCGAGACTGGTGTGAGATGTCAAGACGGCATCGTGGGGCCACAGAGCCGTTCCACCATGCTGGGCTTGACAATGTCACTGGGCCTCACCGCGGTAACGCGCAATGTTCGCCACTTCCAACCGACAGGAGTCCCCGTAACTGACCCTTCGCTCCCTTATCTTCGACCTCTGGCTGGAACAACTCATGCAGAGCCTCTTTGGACGCTCGAATCGAATGCACGTCGCAAGCTATGCCAGTCGCAAGCTATGTCGGAGGAGTGCAGTCAAAGGCCAGCCCGATACTTGCTAGGAATGGTCTGAACAACTCGGTTATACCGGCGTGACTGCTTGTGCAAGCAACCCCCTGTCATCCGCCCATTGACCCCGGCCTCCCTTCCCGCCTATCCTCCGTATAGGGCCTCCCCGCCCGCATCTCACCTCGCCCCGCCCCGGGCCAATCAAGAGGGACCCGCCACCGGGGGTTTTACAGTGTCTCAGATATGGACCGGATACAACGACGTTACAATGTCACAGGGCATCAGCTACGAAAACGGAAGAAATCGTGTATCGTGTGGAGGCCCCTTGACTATAGCAAAGCTGACGCGTAGCTGCGCCGATCCAAATCCCGGTGCAATAATGTACACACAGTTTACAACGGATATAGTTCTAGAAGTAAACGAGAGATGCAAACAAGTAGCATGGGAACACCACAAATGCGACAAAATGCGAACTTCCGAGGCCCGCAACGTCGGTTGTCATGCCAAGACCTCCGGCAAAGAGGCAAGGGACTTGAGCAGAGGTTCCCTGGAATACCTTTCACCGCAGCCCCCATCCAAAACCCCCAGCACTAGGAGGCCCCATGGCAGTAACCCGCGTAACCATCGATTCCCACGAAACGTTTGCCGAAGGCCGGTCGTTTGGCGCGGTGGGCGCATACGAACTGCTCGGCGGTACCCTGGAATTCGCCGTTGACCCCAACGACGAGGACAACTCCCGCATTACCGACATCGAGTTGGCCCCGCGCCATGCTTCCGGGCTGGTGGAATTCAGCTCCAACTTCCGCCTGCTGCGTCCTGTCGACCCTGCAAGAGGCAACCGGCGACTCCTGTTGGACGTGCCCAACCGGGGCCGTGGCCCCATCCTGCGTAACTTCAACGACGCTCCCGATGTGCCTGCGGATAAGCCTCTGCAGCCGGGCAACGGCTTTCTTATGCATCAGGGATTCACAATAGTCTGGTGTGGCTGGCAGCACGATTCCCCCAACGCTCGAGGGGTGCTGCGCCTGAACACCCCCGAAGCAGCAACCTCTGAAGGCCGCGTCAGCGGGAGGCTCATGGTCACATTCCAGAACAACGCGCCCAACCAAGTGCAATACCTCGCCGACCGCATCCATGCTGCCTATCCCACCAACGACCTGAATGACCGCGATGCCTTCCTCACGGTGCAGGACTATGAAGACGGCCCAGAGGAAATCGTGCCCCGCAACGACTGGTCCTTTGCCAAGCTGGAGGACGGTCAACCCGTCCCGGATGCGTCCCACATATATATGGCCTCCGGCTTCGTTCCGGGCAAGGTCTATCAACTTGTCTACTCCACCACAGGCGCGCCCATTGTCGGCCTAGGCCTGCTGGCTACCCGCGACTGCGCCTCCTTCCTGCGTTACGCCACCGCTGAAGAGGGCAACCCATGCGCTGATGGCCCTGATGTCCAAGGAATCCAGCACGCCTATACCTTCGGCTCCTCGCAGAGCGGCCGGTTTCTTAGGGACCTGCTCCACCTCGGCCTCAATCTCGACGAGCAGGGGCGCACCGTGTTCGACGGCCTGATACCCCACGTGGCCGGGGCCAAGCATGGCGAGTTCAATCACCGCTTTGCCCAGCCCTCCAGCCAAGCCAGCCGCAGCCCCAATAGCCTCTTCCCGTACAGCGACCTGCCACAGACGGATACCGAGACCGGGCGCACCGATGGCGTGCTGGCGCGTCTCGCCGAGAAGGGGGCGCTGCCCAAAGTCATCTACACCTACACCTCCTCGGAGTACTGGGCTGGAGGCGGTTGCCTGACACACGTTGACGTAGAAGGCACACGAGACCTGGAAGTGCCACCCTCGGTGCGCATCTACCAATTCGGCCGGGTGCAACACCCGCTGCCGTCGCCCGAATTGCGACAGTTCGACCCAGGCAACGGTGCCCACGGCCAGCACTACTTCAACACCGTCGACTACCGGCCGCTACTCCGCGCAGCCCTCGTGTCCCTTGATCGATGGGTCACCACTGGCGAACCTGCGCCTCCCAGCAAGCACCCCCACCTCGTCGATGGCACCGCCGTCTCGCCGGAGCAGACGGCTGCGACATTCTCGTCCATACCGGGCGTCACCTTCCCCCGCGCCTTCCGGCAGTTCACGCGTCTAGATTTCGGCCCTCACCGAGGCGTGGCCACCAACCATCCACCGAAAATCGGCGCACCCTACCCCAACCTCGTCCCAGCAGTGGACAAAGACGGCAACGAGACGTGCGGTCTCATCATGCCCCAAGCAGCAGTGCCTCTAGCCACCTACACCGGATGGAATACCCGTGATGCTGCCATAGGCGGCGAGGGACATATCCTCTCTTCAGGCGGTGCCACCGGTGGCACCCTCGCAGGCTCCACCATACCGTTCGCCGCCACCAAGGCCGATCGAGCGGCGACAGGCGACCCCAGGCTCTCCATCGAGGAGCGCTACCCATCCAAAGAAGCCTACCTCCAACTGGTGCAGGCCGAAGCCGAGAGAATGGTCGCTGAAGGCTACCTGCTGACAGAAGATCTCGACACAATCCAACAGCAGGCAGCCAACCTCTACGAGCAAATTGCAACTAAGGTCAGGGAACCCCAGCTAGCGGATGATTAATGGCTGGGCAAGAGCGTGGTCTGAAGTTGAACGCGGATTTTGACTCCAAGCTAGGATTCCATCCGTCAGAGATACCCATGATGGAACGGCGTAGTCCGCGAGAAAGGTCCTAGGCGGCCAGACGGATGCTAACATAAGTTCGACGAACTCCTGCGGCTCCTCCTGCGCATGCGGTTTGTCGAACTCCTCTACAACCGCTCAATAACCCGCTTTTGAGCTACGACAACGGCTTTTCAGCGAAACGGTTATCACCGATGTTATCATCCTAACAATCGAATGGAGACACATATGACATCACAAGAAAGACTGGCCAATCTGTATAGTTCGGCAATTACAGAATTGAGTCTAGTCTCCCACTATGAAGAGGAAAAGCAGACCCACGCGCTCAGAGCGCAAGCTTACGCCACCCTGTACTTAGCGGAAATGGTGGAAAGCAAACTAGCAACGATAGAGACGGCGCTGACTTCCACTGGAGTCAGATTGAACCAGTAGTAGATTCCCTTTGCCAACGCTACCGTGCCACGTAGACAGCATGATTTTAGAGACTTTTGGCTTACCAGACGGCGGTCTCTACAACCTGCGACAGGCTATCGGACGTATCGAACAGTTTACAGAAGGAGTGACATTCCCTCATTACCAAGGAAA
Source organism: Dehalococcoidia bacterium (assembly GCA_965263155.1). GTDB lineage: Bacteria > Chloroflexota > Dehalococcoidia > Lucifugimonadales > JAAXIE01 > JAAXIE01. The sequence continues at coordinate 1,860,701 of OZ253586.1, read as the reverse complement.
TGATATGCTGCGGGCTGCAGTGGAACGACAATTCGAGATAAAAGGGAGGGCCTGAACCGCCTCCCCAATCGAGGCCCTGACCTGATCGCCAATTTGAGTAACGTCCTAGGGTAATCGGTTTCGCAACCAGTTAATTTATGGTTACTTTGTAGTGGATGACCAGATAGTATGGGATGTGCTCCAAGGCAATCTTCCTACTTTGCGTAACGAAATAGACGCGCTCTTGCAAGAATAGTGACTACGCTCAGGGTACGCGAACTCCATGACTGACCCAACCTCTCAACCTCTCGCCTCCGCCGCTCGCCGCGTCCTGCAGAACGTGGAACGCGTCATTGTGGGTAAGGCAGACGTGGTCGAGCTCATGCTGGTGGCCCTGCTGTGCGAGGGGCATGTGCTCATTGAGGACGTGCCGGGCATTGGCAAGACCATGCTGGCCCGCTCCATCGCTCGTTCCTTGGATTGCACCTTCCGGCGTGTGCAGTGCACGCCCGACCTGCTGCCCGCCGATATCACCGGGACCTACGTGTACAACCAGCGGACCTCTGACTTCGAGTTCCGCGCTGGGCCCATCTTCACCCAAGTGTTGCTGGCCGACGAAATTAACCGCGCCACGCCCCGCACTCAGTCCGCTCTGCTGGAGGCCATGGAGGAGCGGCAGGTCACTACCGAGGGCGACACTCGCCCTCTCCCACGCCCCTTCGTGGTTCTGGCCACCCAGAACCCCATTGAGCTTGAGGGCACCTTCCCCTTGCCCGAAGCGCAACTGGACCGTTTCTTGCTGCGGGTGCGCATGGGATACCCTACCGAGGAGGACGACCGTACCATTCTCGACCGGTTTGCCGAGGGCAGCCCCTTGGACGACCTGCCAGCCGTGCTGCAGGCCGATGACCTGCTGAGCCTCCAGCAGGAATGCCGCCAAGTGCGGGTCGAAGACAGCTTGCGCCAGTACATCATCGCGCTGATTCATGCCACGCGGGAGCACGAACAGGTGGAACTCGGAGGCAGCCCACGGGCCATGCTGGCACTGTTCCGATCGGCCCAAGCCTTGGCTGCCGTGCGAGGCCTCGAATACGTGTTGCCCGACCACGTCAAATACATGGTGCCCTACGTCCTGGAGCACCGTCTGATGCTGCGCACCCAAAGCCACCTGCGGGGCTTGGCCACGTCTCAAGTGCTCCGGGAGGTGGTGGACTCGGTGGCAGCGCCAGTGGAGCCCATAGCAACTGAGCGTGTGGGGTCAGTGCAGTCGATGGAACCTAGTCCTACGGCTGGGCCAGAGGAGGGCACGCCGACCACGGGTGAGCCAGTGTGCTAGGGGGTTACTGGCTGCTGATCACTGTCGCCTTGGTGGTCGTTGCCGGCCTGCTGCAGCAGACGCCGCTGCTTCTCATCGCCCTGCTCTTTTTTCTTACCTCCGGTATCGCCCGGCTCTGGGCGCGCTACTCTCTGGCGCGGCTGACTTACTCGCGCTGCCTCAGCAGTTCCAAGGCCTTCTGGGGAGACATCGTCACCCTCGACATCACTATCGCCAACGGCAAAATGCTTCCCCTGCCTTGGGTGTATGTGGAAGAGGAGTTGCCTATGGAGTTGACCGCGATGGCGGGAAACGTCGACGCTTCGGCCAAGGCGGGGCGCCACTCCCTCTCCACCACCCTGTCTCTGGGCTGGTACCACCGGCGCACTCGCCGTTACCCAATGCGTTGCCATACTCGCGGTGTCTTTTCATTCGGACCCACTCTGATCCAGTCCGGCGATCTGTTCGGTTTCTTCCGTAACGAGGCCCGGGAAGACACCACAGACCCTTTGGTTGTATACCCGCCACTGGTGTCTCTGGAGGACTTGGGTATCCCGTCCCGCGACCCCTTTGGAGACCTTAGAGTGCGTCGGCATCTCTTCGAAGACCCGGTGAGAGTCGTCGCCACGCGTGACTACGCTCCCGGCGATCCGCTTAAGCGCATCCACTGGAAGAGCTCGGCCCGCCTTTCGCGGCTTCAGACCCGTACTTTCGACCGCACCACCAGCATCGACCTAGTCCTGTTCCTAGACACGCGCACAATGCAGGTGGCCCATCTCGGACGTGTTTCGCAGCTACTGGAGATGGCGGTCATCACCGCTGCGTCGGTCGCGAATCATGCCTCCTCCAACGGCTACCGTGTGGGCTTGGTGGCCAACGAGCCACGGCACAACGACGACAGGCTCATCAAGCTCCCGCCGTCGCAGCACCCCGACCAGTTGCAGCATGTGCTGGAGTTACTGGCGCAGATCCGCGGATTCCCCTTCCTTCCGATGCCCCAACTGTTGGACCGGGAAGCTCGAGGCCTCTCTTGGGACGCAACCCTGGTTGTCATAACGGCCGTTCCCGATGAGCCTCTCCTAGCCTCCATCCACCGCTACCGCAGGGCGGGCCGCCGCGTGGCCCTGATCGTGATAGGGGGCGAGCCTCCAAGCCGTGATGGCCGCCTGCCCACTTACCACGTCTCCGATGAGGTGCCGTGGCGCGACTTGGAGTCCATAAGGTTGCAGTACGCAAGCGGAGGGCCGGTGTGAACCAGCCCGAAGCCCCATCGACCATGGCCATTCTGCGCTTCCTAGCCCTACGCCAACTGTTGCCTTGGCTGGTCGTGCTTATGGAGGCGCTATGGCTTTACCCTTGGATGCTCTTCACCAGTCGGTGGGATACCTTGGGATGGAGCGACCCGCCCCTCAGCCTCGGCTCCGCCGTAGCCTTGACGTTGGCGGCTCAGGCCGCCTCGGCCCTAGGATTGGCGGGCAACTGGACGCTGAACACCTTGCGGACCATGATGCTGCCCTCTTTGGCCCTGCTGCTCTTGGTCATCACTCTCCTCGAGATTGGCAGCGGGTTGGCCTTCGGGTCCAGCGGATGGCTCGACCACACAGTCAACCACGTCTCACCGCTGCTGGGGGGCCTCGGTTTCGGCGTGCTGTTGATGTGGCGTGGCATCTCCGTAGGCCGAGACCCAACCCTCTTCGACGGCTTGTACGGGCGGTTCACCATCGGCCTCATCAGCTTGGTGTTCCTCGGCATTCTGTGGGGAGCAGTCGCCGGGGAAGACGAGCTGCGCCAAGTGTTCTCCACCATAGGTATCTATGCGCTGGCCTTCTTCGCGACCGGCCTGCTGGCCCTAGGAGTCGCTAACCTGCACCTCATACGTGGCAGGGCTCTGCGCAGTGGCGAGAGCTTCAACCTTCTGGACCGGCGTTGGCTCATCACCTTGGTAGGCGCCGTTCTTGTCATCGGCCTGCTCGCCTTGGGCGCGGTCAGCATCTTCTCTCTGCAGGTGGTGGAGTTCTTCACCGGTCTGCTGGGTGCCGCAGCCAACGCCCTGCTGACCGCTTTCTTGTATGGCATCATCCTGCCCCTGACCGCCGTGGCGAGCATCCTGATTTACCTCTTCGACTTCCTGTTCAGTTGGATTGGCTCCGGCGAGCCACCGCCACCGCCCAACCTCGAACTGTTCCAGAGCGTAGAAGGGGCCGTCGACGAGGAATCGGGCCAGGGCTTCCCTCGTGGGGCAATCCTTGCCCTCAAATGGGGTCTGTTGGTTTTGGGCGTCGTCGCTGCCGTGGCCTTGTTGGCCTTCGCTCTGTTCCGCCAGCGACGGGCCTCTGCCGAGTCAGAGGATGTGGAGGAGTTCAGCGAGTACTTCTGGTCGTGGCAGGCCCTCAAGTCCGACCTGCTGGCCATCCTGTATGCTTTGCTGGGACGCTTTCTGGGACGACGGGGAGCCCGTGGCGCGACCACTTCCCCGCCACCTGCTGCCATCGCCCCCGAGGACGCGCCGCAACTCTTCTCTATCCACGAGATATACTGGGGTCTGCTATGGGAAGGTCGCATGGCTGGCGTAGAGCGACGCCCGCCGGAAACGCCCTATGAGTACCAACGCCGCCTGACCGCTCAAGTCGGGTCATCCTCTTTGGAGCTGAACGCAATCACCGTGGCCTATGTATCCGCCCGCTACGGAGGTGCATCCATCGCTGGCCAACGTCTGGCCGAACTTAACCGCCTCTGGCGTCGCCTCCGCGCGTCCCTGCGTACGCCCCCAAGCTTCACAACACCCGATGCAGGCCCTGAATCGGGCTAACCGGCGTCAGTTACGCTCCATGAGTTCAGCCCACCGGTTGTAGAAAGCGCGGTGGTTAATCTCGCTGTACCGGTAGTAACTGGCCCAAGCCATCAACTCCTCGTCGAACCGCTCGTGCCCCAGCCCCATCAGGTTGTTGACAGGTAGGCGTTTGGACACATACCCACGGCTTGTCAGAGTGCATTCCTGCCAGTTGTCCATGTCGTCCTGCTCGAATGCGCCCGAAGGGCCGGTACCGCGCAGCCCGGAGACCCTCAGCGCTTCCTTCACCTCGGCTGGCGCCTTTTTGTCCGCGTATGACCACGACCAAGCCTCAATCTTGCCGGGGCCGCGAGGGTGCCATACTCGGAAGGCTCGGGCGCTGGCGCGGGATACTGCGAAGTTGGGGAATACCGTGCACACAATCGGCTGCACTAGTTTGGAGCGTGGCCCCAAACGCGCCTCCACCTCTTCGCGTATGCTTTGCTCGTAGTCGTCGATGGCGGGCACCGGAGGCTCAGCGGTCTGTCCCGGCGCGATGGTCAGGAGACCGTGCCCGTTGCCCGGAGAAACCATTGTGCCCTCAGCCACCCTTTGCGCACTGGGCGTCCGGGTAAAGCCGGCCATCACCCCAGAGAGATGGGTCCATGGCACATGATAGGAGTCTGCCCCTGAGTTCTCTGCGGAGAACTTCCAGTTGCAAGGGATGACCCACTTATGCACCCCGCCCACCACCTCTATGCCCCCCTCACGCCGGTCGACAAAGGTGTCCAAGTACCAAGCCATCTCTCCCAAGTAGTCCTGCAGAGGGGGTGCATTGGCATCAAACGTAGCAAAGTAGAAACCCTTGTAGCTGTCGAGTTGGGCCACGGCCACTAAACCCCACTTCGACGTGTCAAGTTCGTCGTAGTAGGCCTCTTTGAGGCTGGGAACAGCGATGAGCTTGCCGTCGTTGCCGTAAGTCCAGCCGTGGTAGGCGCACACAAAGGCCGAGGCATTGCCCAAGTCGGCGCGGCACACCCGGTTGCCCCGGTGGCGGCACACATTAAGGAAAGCATGCACCTTGCCGTTACCGTCGCGAGTCACCAGCACAGGATCTTCGCCCATGTAGGTGGAGAAGAAGTCGCCCGCCTGCGCCACTTGGCTTTCGTGACATAGAAACAACCAGCAGTGGGCAAAAATCTGTTCCAATTCCTGCTCGTATATCTCTTGGTCGAAGAAGATGTGCCGGTCCACCAACCCTCCGTCGGTGCTGACCATTGCCCTTACGTCAGTAGCCATTGCAGACATCCTCCTCCACGTCGAGCCGGGTGGCGTGGGCGTTTCGTGGGGAACCTTACCACAAGACTGAAAGGTGCGCTCCTATTGCTCCGTCATTCCGGCGCAGGCCGGAGTCCAAGAAGCAGAAGCGTTGGAACTCCGCCTTAGTGAGAGTAGTAGGGTACGGCTTCCACATGAATCCACTATAATCGCGACTGAAGGGCCTTGTGCGGATGCGCTGGCCGGATACCCCATCTCAAGGAGGTTTCCCCATGCAGAAGGGATACAAGGTCATCGACATGGATACGCATATCGGGCCCAGCTTCGACGTGCTATGCGAGTACGTCGACCCCAGCATGCGTTCAAGAGTCCAGGAAATGGACCAGTACCGCCAAGCCAACGGTCGCAACATAGCTGTCGCCCCTTACCAGTGGACGCGTTACGCTGGTCAGAAGCCCCACGAGAAGCCGGAAATCGTGGCAGGCGGCGAGACGGGCTGGAGCCGGCAGAGCCGTGGCACAGGAGGCTACCATCGCGCTCCGCCCCGTCCCGGCGTCGAGGACAAGGACTCCCAAGCACGCCTGCTCGACATGGACCGTGAGGGTCGGGACGTCGACCTAATGTATCCGGGGAACTGGGCTCCGCCCTTGGTAACACTGGACCCTGGTTGCAACAGGCCCTCTACGGTGCCTTCCACCGCTACATCCAGGAGTTCTGCAGCGTCGACCCTGAGCGGCTGAAAAGCATGGCCCTGCTGCCCTGTGGCGACATCCCTTGGTCGGTGGCTGAGCTGCGGTCGCTGGTGGAGGAGAAGTGGCTCGCTGGGGCTTGGCTGATGCTGCCCGAAGACATGCCCATCGACGACCCCGACCTCGACCCCCTCTATGACATCCTGAACGAGTACCACTTGCCCATCCTCGACCACAGCTTCACATCCGAACCGCCCTTCTGGCCCGGATACCGCGATGTGTGGGACAACCCGGTGATGGTTCGTACCGCGTCCCATCCTTGGCGCGCCGCCCGCTGGCTAACCTACCTCATCATCGGGCGCGTGTTCGACCGCTTCCCCAACCTCAACGCCGCCGTAGCCGAGGTGGGCCACGGCTGGCTGCCCCACTGGGTCACACGCCTCGACGCCATGATCGACTACGTGGCCTCGGAAACCGTGCCCGACTTGGAGTACAAGGCCGCCGAGTACGTGAAGATGGGGCGCTTCGTCTGCCCCTGCGAGCACTTCGAGGGCCCGGAGATGACCAGGGCATGCTACAACTTGCTTGGCGAGGAGTGCTGGGCCTTCCAGTCCGACTACCCCCATAAGGAAGCCTGCTTCCCCGAAAGCGCCAGCATGATCATCGACTGGCCCATCTGGCAGGAGCTAGGCGACCAAGCCCTTCAGAAGCACATGCACGGCAACGCCGAGAGGGTCTTGCGGTTGATGTAACGGGCAGGTATATCTGGAGCGCCAACTTCGACACAAGGAATGGAGACTCAGACCTTGGCAACACCAGAGAGATAGCGGGAGATCAGCGCAGAACGATAGCCGCCCGTAAGCCACCAATCCCAGAGGGAGGTCATCCATGCCAGCGAGAACAGGGGAGCAGTACCTTTCAGGTCTGCGTGAGCAGGCTGCCGAAGTGTACATATCCGGCGAGCGGGTGACGGATGTCACCACTCACCCAGCCCTGCGCAACGGCGCAGCCACCGTGGCCTCCCTCTACGACATGCAGCACCGGGACTCACTCTGCCACGAGATGACCTACACCTCCCCATCGTCAGGCGAGCCCGTGGGCCTCTCCTTCATCACCCCGCGCACCCAAGAAGACCTGCAACGACGCCACACCATGATGTCCCACTGGGCGCAAGCTAGTTGTGGCATGATGGGCCGCAGCCCCGACTTTATGAATGTCACCTTCATGGCCATGGCCGCAGCCAGCGACTACTTCTCCCGGAACAGACCCGAATTCAAGGACAACATCGAGCGTTACTACGAGTACATCCGCGAGAACGACCTGACGCTCACCCACACCTTGGTGAACCTGCAGCGCGACCGCTCTCCCATGCCCATGCCGTTGCAGGACCGCACCGACGTCGCCCTCAAGGTCATGAAGCAGACCGACTCCGGCATAGTGGTCCGCGGCCCGCGAGTGCTGGCCACGCTTGGGCCCCTAGCCGATGAAATTGCCGTCTATCCTGCCCTGAATCACCAACTGTCCGCCGACGCCCAGAAGGACTACTCCTTCGCCTTCGCCATCCCATGTAACACTCCCGGCCTCAAGTTCCTCTGCCGCGAGAGCTTCGACATGGGCCTCTCCCACTTCGATCATCCCTTGTCCTCTCGCTTCGAGGAGATGGATGCCATCGTGTTCTTCGACGATGTGTTTGTGCCTTGGGAGCGCGTCTTCCTGCTGGGCGACACGCAGATGTGCAACGACCTCCCTGTGGCCACCAACCGCTTTGTTCACGCCGGTCATCAGGTGGTGACCAAGCAGGTGGCCAAGTGCGAGTTCATTCTAGGGCTGGCCAACCTTATGGTGCGCACCCTCGGCTCAGGCAAAATGCCACCCGTTCAGCAGATGATGGCTGAGCTCATCGAGAACTTGGAGGCCATCAAGGCATGCCTGCGCGCCGCAGAAGCCGACGCGGCCGTCGACGAATGGGGCGTGATGTGTCCCGCTCGCTTCCCGTTGATGGTGGCCCGGAACATGTTCATACGCATGTACCCGCGCATGGCTGAGATCCTGCACCAGCTCGGCTCCAGCAGCCTGATGGCCATCCCCAGCGAGGCCGACTTCAACGGCCCTCTGGCGGCACACCTAACCAGCTACCTGGACACTAATACCGCCTCGGCTGAAGAACGGGTCCGCATCTTTCGCCTAGCATGGGACACTTGCTGTAGCGCCTTCGGCACGCGCCAAGTCCTCTACGAACGCTACTTCGGAGGCAACACCCTCCAAAACTCCGTGATGCTCTACAACCTCTACGACAAAGAACCCATGAGCGAGCGCGTCCTAGAGTTCCTATCACTGGAGTGACAACCGGGCGACCTATGTCACAAGAATCCTTGCGATGAGCTCACAATTGATTTGAACGAGATTCTGCAGACCATCCTCTTATTTGTCTCGGCAATTGGAGCTGTGCTGGCCGCGTTGACTGGGGTTATTGCTCTTTCCCGACGTTATGTCCTACCCATGATCCTGGTACACGTAGTTGAACGCGAAACACAATCGCCAGAGTCGTTGGCGACTCCGCGTCACGTTGTCTTCAGCCAAACTGAAAACCCGGCCACATGGTTGGTACGCGATATCGAGGTTGGAGGATACCGTAGGAAGAAATGGCTGTCTGAAGCGGGTGATCCCATCCAGGATGCCTACGGAGCAATTGTAGGGTATGGTCAAGGTAGTGATTGGAGTAGGCGCGTCAGCTTTGCCCCCCCAACTAAGGATGGGGTGGTTCTGCTGCATCCTGACGCGCCTACACAAACGAGATTCTCCCTACGTGTCGTTATGAGGTCGGCACCACGAGTCAAGCGCAAGGTCCCAGTCTTCGGCGAACGTCGATAAGGCGTTTCAACGCACTTCCGCTGTGTTCACAGCCCGTCCACCAACCTCCGTGCCCACTCCATCGTCCCCTCATCCATCACCAGCTTGTCTGCAAAGGGCTGACCGAACGGACGAGTGGCGTCAATGCCCATCTTGGACGTGATGCCAGCGTCGTCCGCCGATGGATCAAGCACCGTCCCCATTGAGCCCTCTATCACCACCAAGTCGCGGGCCGCTTGGAATCGCGTAGCCATGGCCCACAGCACTTCACCCTCGTCATACACATCCACATCATCATCCACGACTACCACCAGCTTGATGTAGTGGTCCACCCCCAACGCGATGGATATCGCATGCTTGGCCTCTCCGGGGCGCGTCTGGCGCAACGACACGAACGCCACAAAGGCGCTGGCCCCTGATGTGGGGATGCTCACCGCCGTCACTCCGGGGATGGTGCGTCGCAGGGCGCGTGTAACCTCGGCCTCTCGAACTGCTGACAGGGTACTCACATGGTCTGCGGAACGGCCTGAGGCGATGCTCTGGAACCAAGCGTCCTCCCGCATGGAGATGGCGTCTACCTCAAACACATGCTCGGTGCCACGCCCTGAAAAGTAGCCAGTGAACTCGCCGAACGGCCCCTCTGCCTCGCGTGTGCCCGCTAATATCCGTCCTTCGATGACGACCTCACTCCAAGCGGGCACCTCCAAGTCGATGACCGAGCAACGCGCCACCTGCATCGCCTCGCCGAACAGTCCCCCGCAGGCCTCGTACTTGCTCACGCCAGCTGGCGGGTAAGACAGAGACCCCATGCCGACTAGCGGGTGTAGCCCCAGACATATAGCTGCCGGCATACCCTCGCCCTTCTCCTCGTAGCGCCGCTGGTACTCGAACATCCTGCGTCGCGAGTGCAGGCTGCACCCCATCTTCCGAGGCCCCTTAACCTGAAGTCGGTGGTAGCCCTCGGTCACCACGCCAGTGTCGGGGTGCTTCGCCACCAGCATCCCTGCCGTCAAGTAAGGCCCTCCGTCACCGGGGAAATAGGTAGGTATCGGCAGTTTGCCCAAGTCCGCATCGTCGCCAGTGCGCACCACCTGTCGGAAGGGAGGCTCCTCGATAACCACCGGGGGCACGTAGTCCTCCAGCCTGCGAGCATACTCCTCCGAGAACACGGACTCCCCGACCCCCAGCGCCTTGGCGAGGGTGCGACGCCCGGCCATCACGTTGCACACCACGGGAATCTCATGCCCTCGAACGTTCTCGAAAATGACTATGGGGTTGCGTCCCCGCCTCTCGTACTCCAGTACGAGAGCCATCATCTGGTACTTCAGGTCCACCTGCTCGGACACCCGTACCACGTCCTGCGGATACTCCGCCTCAAACTCTCTGATGAAGCTGCGCAGGTCCTGCTCCATGCTGCTACCCATCCTTCGGCAACGATTTTGGCGCTCATTGTAGCCCGTATAATTCAGCACCGCCTGTTTGACGCTACGGTTGGCTTCCAGCTAGACTATGCCCAAAACCGTCCAACCCTAGGAGGAATCAATGCCCATCAACCTGTCTCGTATCGGACACATCGCCCTTCGAGTTACCGACTTGGAGCGCTCCAAGGAATGGTACTCCGATGTGCTTGGCTTCACCGTAATGGAGCAAGACATCGAGCACGGTGACGACGTTTTCATGGGCCTCGGCCGACCTAACGATGGCCATGTGCTGGACATCGTGCAAGTGGAGAACTCTGATACGGCCAGCCCTGCCCCTGACCGCAACTCAGTCGGCGTGGCCCATGTGGCCATCAAAGTCGACACGCACGACGATCTCAAGGGGGCCTACGAGCACCTGTTGGCCAAGGGCGTCACCATCGACCGGATGATTGAGCACGTCAATCAGCGCAGCATGTACTTCGCCGACCCCGACGGCAACCGCTTGGAGATTTACTTCGAATACCCCACCTCCAAGGAGCTGTTTGAGCGCGGCCGTGGCGACCGCGACTTCATCTTCGACCTCGACGATCCGCTACCCACATGGGCCAGCGAGGTACCCGCCGACTGGGACCCCGAAAAGACCGTCGACAACTACCACCGCGGCCGAATCGGCATGCGCATGGAGTAGGTCAATCGGAACAAGTGACAAAGGGGCCCAGTCAATATCGACTGGGCCCCTTTGTCGTTTCGTGGGCTGTGTTAGCTACGTGGAACGTTTGGTTTCGTACCAGTCGATGATCTCCGACCCGGTAGCTCTCCACACTCCCTCGTGGCCCAGAATGTAGCCCAGCGCCTCGTTGAGGTACCGGACGCGGAAGGGTTGCCCCGACAGCCATGGACGCAGGTTCAGGGCGATGAGCCTACCGTTGCTCGCCCCTTCCTCGTGCAGCGTGTCGAAGGTCTCCTTGATCATGCTCACGTAGCGACTCATGGATACGCGCCTGTCCCATAAGGCCGCCACATCGTCAATGGGCAGCGTCATGGGGAGCGCGCACAATCCGCCCTCTCCCGCATTCATCGCATAAGGTTGATCGTCGTTCACCCAGTCGCACACATAGTCGATGCCCGCCTCAGCCAGAAGTTGCGGCGTCCGCTCCGACTCTCCGTACTCCTGCCCCAGCCAACCCCGTGACGGCTCGCCGGTCGCCTGGGCCAGCCGCCCTAGGGACGAGGCGATATACTCCCGCTCTTCCTCCTCCGACATCCGGCTGGTAATCATGCGGCTGGCTGAGATGCCGTGGGCGATGATTTCGCACCCCCGCGACTGGATGTGGCGCACCAGGAAGGGGTAGTTCTCTGCGGTCAGTACGTCCATGGCTACCGTGGCTTTGATGCCGTGCCTCTCCAGCGCGTCCAACAGGCGGAAGACGCCCACGCGATGGCCATACTCGCGGTGCGACCAGCGGGTCACATCGGGGTGTGGAGAAGGGCCGTAGCCACCAGCCAAGCTGGGCAATTGGTACCCATCGGACGGAGCCGTCCACTCCATGGTGTCCAAGCTTACGACGACGCACAAGGCCACCCGGCAATCATCGGGCCAGCGCAACGGCTGGCGGCTGCTGTTTAGCGGCTGGTAATCATAGTGGCCGTGGTCCATTCCTCGGTGCAACTGCGGGCGTACATATTGCGGCTCTGTAGCCATATCAGCCTCCCTGCCCGCTGGTCGCGGAGATGTAGGCCATCTCTTGATCGTAGTAATTGGCCAAGTAGTACTCAGCGATTTCGTCGGTGGTTGTCTGCCACACCCCGGAATGGCCCATGATGTACCCTAGTAAATCGTCTAGGTACTTCGCGCGGTGTGGACGTCCTGTCGCATACGGGTGAAAGGCGATGCACATCACCCGGCCATTCTCCGCCCCCTCCTCATACAGCTGGTCGAACTGCGCCTTGCAAATTTCAGCATAGTAGTCCGCCTCGTAGTGGTGGCGGTAAAGGGGAGCATCATTCAATTCCGAGGTGTAGGGCACACATGCCAGCCGCCCCGACCTCACCTTGACCGGCACAGGCTGGTCGTCGATCTTCCAGTCGGTCTGGTACAGGAACCCTGTCTCAGCCAGCAGGTCGGGGGTGCGTTCCGTGTTGGAGGCGGCCGGGCCAGAATACCCTTTGAGTTCTCGGCCTGTCAGTTGCCTGAACGTCTCGCGGCAGTCGAGCAGGAACTGTCGCTCCTCTTCCTCGTTGTAGGTGGTGACATAGCGGGTGTTGTAGAAGCCGTGGTTCACGAAAGTCCAGTCCCGCGCCAGCATCGCCTCGGCAATTTCAGGAAAATGTTGCAGCACCCCGATGCTCAGGGTGGTCGAGCACCTAATCTTGTGCTTGTCCAGAACGTCCAGCAGCCTCCAGAAGCCCACCCGGTTGCCGTACTCGTGGTTCGAGTACTGCTGGGCATCGGGGTGGGGCATGCGCGGCCACGGATTACGCACACCGTCCAGTGGTGGCAGGTACTCGTAGTGCTCAATGTTTGGGGCCACCCAGAAGGCGACCCGGGCGTCGTTGGGCCACTTGATTTTGGGCCGGTCGATTATGGGGCTGTACGCGATCCTGTCGGGAGGCAAGGCCACGTCGGACACCTCCTGCTTCGAGAGTCAGGGCGGTCTACTCCGAGGTATGTTCCTACAGTGCTGGGATGATTTCATCGCAGAGAAGGCGCAGGCTCTCTTCGGCATCAGGGCCTAGCTCCGAGAACATGAGTTGCTCGTAGCCATACCCTTGCGCCACATCTCGGACCTCCATCATACGCTCGCGGCACTCGGCAGGCTCGCCTGCTACGTAGATGGCGTCCACCATAGCATCGGTAGTCAGCTCGGTGATCTGCTGGCGTGGCGTACCCTCGCGGGCCGCACTGTCCAGCAGCGCAATCGACTCTGGACCGACATCCAGTCGCTCCAAGTCCTCAGCAGTATAGCCGTGACGGTACAGGTTCAACATCCGGTTGCCAGCGTTGCCTCGGGCGAAGGCGCGAGCCTTCTCGCGGTCCGCGGATACCGAGAGCTTTATCTCCGCCACCTTTGGAAGCGTCTGCGTCTTGCCAACGCTAACGGCCGCGTCGTCGAAGGTCTTTAGTAGCTCCGGCATCCGGCCCGTGCCGGTCACCGCCTTGAACTCTCCTCCGAAAATCAGGCCATCCATGCACTCCCCGCCAACCCTCAGCCCCCGCGGCCCGTTGGCCCCGCAGTAGAGTGGGATGGGGGTTTTAGGTTTGAAGTTCAACTGAAATGTATGCTCCGGCATCAGATTGAAGTGAGACGCCAGGCTGGGGTACTTGTCGAAGGTGACCGCCTCACCGGACAGTAGCTTGCCGAGGCACTGCGCCGTCTCCCGCAACATGCGCACCGGCCTCGGCGATGCCACCAGATTGGGAGTCCTGGAGTTACCCCGCCCCAGTCCGATGGCCAGTTCACGGTTGTCCATCATCTCTGTGATGGCGCCCGCCGCATCGGCCACATCCACCGGGTTGCGGAAGTACTGCACCGTCACCGCCGTCCCAAGATCCACAGGCACACTGGCCGCCATGGCAGCCAGCACGACGAAGGCATTACGGCTTTGCAAGTTGTCCGTGACCCAAATCTGGCCGACTCCCCCAGCTTGGGCCACCTGCCCCAGCTCTACAAGCTGGGGCACCGTCAACGCCCGGTAAGTAGGCAGATGCAACTGTATTCCAATGTCCATAAGACCACTCCCTAAAATCGCTGTCAGCCATCCAAAGGGGTTGACGGGGTCGTGGGTCATGTCACGAGCGACGAAGGCATGGTAAGTTGGTAGTAGGGGTTTGTCCACAAGCGAGCTACTGTTTGAATTCAGAGGATGTAAGTCTAGAGTAGACATCAACAGGCTATGATCGCACTTGGCCAGGCATGAAGGCCGATATGGAGACTGGGCAACGGCCTTGGTACCAAGAGGTTGCGGTCCCGAGGTCACTGAAGCGCTGCTCGCCCTGTGCCGCGAATCCCCGTATCAGGACGCCAGATTCACGACCCCAACATCTTCGCCACCATGCTCGCCCATGGGAACGCAGACTCTCCACATTCAACACCGCCGACTTCTGCTGTTACGGCAATCGCATCGAGCTAGTCACTGCGTAGCTCAGTGCCCCGCCCACCATCCCGCCTTTCCTTGACGCTATCTTCCCCCGATGATATGTTCCCATCCGATCCCCCCGTCCATCACTCCGGCCTCCGATGCCGTACTGGAGCGTGTCCGATGACTACCGATGTCAGCCTCAAGAAGGTGCGACTATCCGTTAGCAACGCCGTCCATTCCCTCTCGGTGATTGTGGCCCATCAGGAGGGGCTGTTCGAGGAGCAACGGCTGGATGTGGAGCTAGTCCGGACGCCCGGCTCCGCCCAAGTGACCACCCAGTCGCAGGATGTGCGGGAGGCCATCTTTGACCGCCCGCTGGAGAGCCTTTACAACCAAGGCGGCGTCGACCAGTTCCGCCTGTGCGAGTGGGGTGTAGTGAAACGCTCGGTCGACGGCGAACAGTCGGGGCAGAGGGAGGCCAAGATCGTTGCCCTAGGTTCTGCCATGTCCAAGTTCGCCATAGTGGTCGGCCCTAACAGCGACATCTACGAGCCTGAGCAGTTGGCAAACAACGAGGTCGCCGTCACCATCTTCAACGGCTCCCATTTCACTACCCTGAAGATGTTGGAAGGCTTCCTGCGCAAGGATGAAATTCGAGTAGTCAACTCAGGCACCATGCGCGAGCGTTTCGAAGCCGTGGGCCGTGGCGAGGTGGCGGCCGCAACCTTCAACGAGCCGTGGATCAGTGTGGCCCAGAAACAGGGCTATCGCATCATCACCGAGAGCCACTCCACCCGCAGCGAAGCCGCTGGCAACGACACCGACGGCCCTACCCTAGCTGCCATGTTCCGCGCTCAGGCCAAGGCTGCGAAGCTCATCGCCGCCAGTCCCGGCCACTATGCCCACCACATCTCCCAAGAGGCTGGAGGCTTGCTGGAACCCCATGAGTTGCAGACATGGCGCCTGCTATACGCCGCCCCCATGCCCTACACCCGCGAGCGGTTCGAGCGCACCTACCAATGGATGCAGGGCTACCCCGACCTGGTAGCCCCCGGCGCCACCTACGAGTCGGTCGTCGACAACCGAGCTTGGGAGTAAGACGCCCCCGAAAATAGCGTAATCGTATCAAGAAAGGCTGGAAACCATGCCACGACGAACACCAACTGTCACCCGTGATCAGGTGGCCCCCGAGCACCAAGCAGCCTATGACGAAATCACCGCCATCCGAGGACGTCCCCCCACCGTCGGGCCGACCTCCGTGCTGATCAACAGCCCTGAGATGGCGGTGAGGGCCAACCGCCTCTCCGAGTACTTGGGCGAGCAGAGTTCCCTATCGGAGAAAGTGCGACGCCTCGCAGGACTCATAGGGGCCCGTTCCATGGACTGCCAGTTCGTCTGGAACGCCCATTGCGCAGCCGGACGCCGTGCCGGACTCAGCGACGAACTGGTCGACGCCCTGCGTGACAAGCGCCCCCTGCCAGCCCTCAACCCCGAGGACGCAGCCGTGGTCAACTACGGGACGGAGCTGACCAGCACCAACCAAGTGAGCCAAGAGACCTTCCAAGCCGCCCTGGACCAGTTGGGCGCTCAGGGACTAACGGAGTTCACCACCTTCATGGGCTACTACCGGATGCTGGCCCTGAACGCCAACGCCTTCACCATCGACCTGCCCGACGATATGACCGAGCCAGTGCTGCCTGTATAGGTTAAGACTCGCCATTTGGTTATTTGTTCTACCCGCGACCGCTCCGGAGTCTGATGCATTATTGGAGAGTTGTCTGATGACCCCGCAATGCAAGCCTTAAGAAGTTGAGTACACACGGTACGCAGAATGGTCCGGTACCGAGGCTGGCCACTCATATGCTTGCAGCATGACCGAGGGTGAATTGTCCTTCTTCCGGGAGGCAGTGTGCCAAGGGGGTAGAACTCCCTAAACCGCTTCACTCGTAGAGGAGTTTTCTCTGTCATGAGGGGCCGAGCTAGGGTAGCGAGCGATTGGCTATTGGCGGTTGGTGGCGTGCTAGGGGTGTGCGTGAGTATCTCCCTGTTAGTCTCAGTGCTGGTACGCTCCCAGGATTTCCCAGTCGTTGGCTACTTTTTTGCTTTCGGGACATTACTTCTGTTGTGTGCCGGGAGTGCCAGTGCGATTTTGTTATCGGGTCGCCTCTCAATTCTAGTCGCAGCCAGTGTTCTCTTATGGCTCGCGCTAACCGCGATTATATTAGGCTTGGTTTGGTTGTTCTATGCTGCACTTCTCATCGCTTTTCCTGTCCTTTTAGTCTCTATTGGTACGGCCTTAAGGGTTATCGCGCGGTGAGCCTCCTAGCCTTGCTGGAATCTGATAGGCTACTAACGTATGCTGGCGCCAAGAGTCTTCTACTTCGAAGGAGGCCCTTAACTGGAAGGAGACTCACGAATGCGTATTGCCGTGCCCGATCTAATCTCCAACTCCTACTTCCCAGCCGTGGCAGCCGTGGAACTCGGCTTCTTCGAGGCCGAGGGTCTGGACGCCGAGTTGTCTCTGGTCTATCCCGTTCCACGCTGCATGGAGGCGTTGCGGGACGGCGAGCTGGACTTCGTGGCTGGGTCGGCCCATGCCACCCTGCAGGCCTTCCAAGATTGGAAAGGTGCCAAGCTCATAGCAGCCCTAGCCCAGCGCACGTATTGGCTCCTCATCATGCGCGCCGACTTGGGCATCGCGCGTGGCGATCTGCAGGCCCTCAAGGGGAGGCGCATCGGGGCAGCTCCCGGCCCAGACTCCACGTTCCGCCGTCTGCTGGTGGAGGCAGGTCTGGACCCCGTAGGCGACAACATCGAGGTCGGCTTGGTTCCAGGCGCGTCGGACCCCGGCGTCTCCTTTGGAGTACACGCCGCCCAAGCCCTGAAGGAAGGCGTCATCGACGGGTTCTGGGCCAACGCCATGGCCAGCGAGGTTGCGGTGCGCAGCGGCGTGGGTTCAGTAGTGCTGGACGTGCGGCGTGGCGACGGCCCTCCCGCTTCCCACTACTACACCTTTCCGGCTCTGGTCACCAAGGACAGTACTATCGAGCAGGAGCCGGAGACCGTCTCAGCCGCGGTGCGAGCTATAGTGAAGGTGCAAAAAGAGCTGAAGGCGAATCCCCACCGCGCCACTGAGGTAGGGGAGCGCCTCTTTCCAGCCTCCGAGGCCGCACTCATCACCGAGTTGGTAACTCGCGACCTGCCGTACTACGACCCCTCCATATCCCCCGAGGTGGTGGCCAACATGAATGCCTTCGCCCGAGACATCGGCTTGCTCTCCACCGATGCCACCTATGAGCAGGTGGTCGCCAGCCACGTCACCCATATCTGGACGGAGTGAGCGGCCCCGTGTTAACTTGAGCTTGAATCCACAAGCAGAACCTAGCGAAAGGTGAAGTCGAAACCATGGCCAAGAAGTTGCTTTTGGAGACCACAGCCCCCTTCCAAGGACTGCCTGAGTTGGTTGCGTACCACGAGGGCCTGTTCGCCTCCGAGGGACTGGACGTCGAGTTCATCGAGCGTGGCCAAGAGGCGCCCATGGCCACCGACACTACGGTCACCGTGGCCAACACAGCGGACCCCTTTGGCAGTCACGCCAGTAGCTTCGAGACAGGCCAAGCTGGCATGTACAACGCCTGCGAGTGGGGCAACTACCGCAGGGTTCAGGACAGCTCTGTCGAGGCACGCCAGATCGGACGGCGAGCGATCATCGCCTATGGCGCTATCGTTGTGCCCACATGGTCGTCGGTCTACACCCCGCAACAGTTGGCCAACAAAGTCGTAGGAGTGCCCTACTTCGCTGGCACTCATTACCTAGCGCTACTCATGCTGGAGGGATTTGTACCCCGTGATATGATCAAGACCTGCCTCGCAGCCAACTCCTCCCGCACTCGCCTCGCCTCCATCATGAAGGGCGAAATAGACGCCACAACGCTCACCGAACCTTACATAACGGTAGCCGAGAAAGCAGGCTGCCGCGTGATGGTGATGGCCCCCTTCCACGGCACCGAGGTGGCCACTCAGGGCGTTGATGCCGAGACCTACGCCGCCTTCAGCAGAGCCGTACGCACCGCGGTACAGCACATAAACGCCGACAAGCGGAAGTATATGCAGTACTTCATCAACCACCACCGCGCCGACCCCGACGTAGCAGCCCTTACCGTGGATGACTTCCCCGTCAGTCGCCTGCAGGTGGTGGAGCCTGCCCCGATACCCGAGGACGAGCTTCAGCGCACTCACGATTGGATGCTGAGCTGGAACATGCTCGACGCTGAGTCCCAAGCCACAGACTTGGTGGACGACTACCGGCAGGAAGCCGCCCACCGCTTGGCAGCCTCTGGCGACTAGGGCCATCTACAAAACTTCCGCCACCGCGACGAAAGCCGCAATGACGGAAGCTTGAGACGGAGAAACGCGACTCCCTCCCCCTGTAAATCGGGGAGGGAGTTTTTGTTGCGTGTCGTTAGGCGGGAACGCCTGCCAGCACCTCTTCCAGAGGTGTGTCCTTAAGCTCCGGGGCCTCGGCGTACAACTCGATCTCAATGCCATCGGGGTCGAGTACGTAGAGGCCTTTGATCTCACCATGGTCTCCGTATCCCGCGATTCGTACGCCCATCTCACGCGCCATCCGGTAGGCCTCTCGCACCTGGTCGAAGGAGTCGAACTCGAATGCCAAGTGGTACAGGCCCACTCTGGTCTCCTCAGGACCAGGTGCGTCGTCCCCGAGCCGCTGTATGGCAAGGTCATGGTCCACGTCCTTGTTGCTGCGGAAGAAGACCATGCTGTCGCCACCACGGCCCTTAACTTCCAACCCTAAGAACTTGTTGTAGAACTCCTCGGACCTTGCTAGGTCCCTCACCCGTATCACTGCATGCCCCAAACGTGTTGGCTTTATCATCAGTGCCCCCTGTAGCGGATTGACTGCCGCCATTATACCGTATCGCTCGCTCGTCTCCTTATCGGACTCCCACAAGGGTACCCCTACAGGTCGCCTCTTCTACAAAAGCCATGAGACTTGTACGGGATGCCACATCGTAGGGGCAACCCTCGTGGCTGCTCTCGTGCTGCCTACGCATAAGTGACAGGGGACGGGACCGCCAATCTGCTACAATAACGCCAATCTACTCTTAGGAGATCGCACGATGGCGATTCAAGACAGGCTCACCTCGGAAGAATTGCAGACTTACTACAACACCGCCGAAGGCATCAGCCTCATGCCAGGATGGGTCGAAGGTGAAGGCGAACGCCCCCCAGAAATCAAGCCTTTCCTGTGGCGCTGGTCCCAAGTCGAGCCTCTGGTGTTGAAAAGCGGTAGTATCGTCGCTCCGGGCGCTGATGTGCAGCGTCGCACCATGCGCCTCACCACTCCGGGTCTGGCCCGTGGCTCGACCCAGACGCTGCATACCGCCATACAACTGCTGCTGCCGGGCGAGACCGCTCCGGCCCACCGCCACACCCCCACCGCCATCCGCTGGATACTGAAGGGCAAGGGCGCCTACACCACGGTGAACGGCGACAAGTGCTGGATGGAGCCGGGGGACTTGGTGCTGACGCCCTCTTGGACTTGGCATGACCACTCCAACGAGGGTAACGAGCCGATGATCTGGATGGACGGCCTAGACATCCCCTTGGTGCGCTATCTCAAGGCCAACTTTTATGAGCAGTTCCCCGAAGACGTCCAGCCCATTGAGGGTACGGGTACGTCAGCCCGCAAGTACGCAGCCGGTGCCCTGCGTCCCACTTGGGAAGACCCGCAGGTTCCCTACTCCTCCCTATGGCATTACAAATGGGACCGCACCTACGATGCCCTATCCGGCATGGCTGAGATGCCTTGCGATCCCCACGACGACGTAGCTATGGAATACCGTGACCCCGTCACCGGCGGCCCTGTCCTGCGCACCATGGCCTGCTGGGTGCAGATGATACGCCCCGGCGTTCACACCAAGGCCCATCGCCATACCAGCAGCAAAGTGTACCAAGTGTTCCAAGGCTCCGGACACAGCGTCATCGATGGGCAGCGGTTCGACTGGAGCGAGGGCGACTTCTTCGTCCTGCCCTCATGGGCTTGGCACGAGCACGCCTGCGAAGGAGACCAAGAGGCCATCCTCTTCTCCATCCAGGACATCCCGGTCATGAAAGCCCTCTCCCTCTACCGCGAGGAACCCTACACCGAGCACGGCGGCCACCAGCCGGTAACCAGCCGCTTCGGCCAAGCGTAGGCCGAAGCGGCTGCTACAACCCTATCCCTACAAGTCCCAGCCCAGCCAGTTGCACAGGGCCCGCCCCATGATGAGTTCCTTGTCGCTCTCTGAGAGCCAAGGCAGCTCCTCGGTGAACATGGTCACGCACTGGCTCCAAGGGCAGGGCATCCGTGTGATGTCGGTGCCCCAGAACAGCCGCTCCGGACCGAAGGCGTCGTACAACTGGCGCAGGTACTGGTGGATGTTGCCAAAGGGGTAGGGCTCGCTGGAGTAGCTGGGCGCTCCCGTGGCCTTCACCGCCACATTGGGACACTTTGCCAGGGCCAGAAGTCGCCGAGATTCGCCCATGCCTCATCGTCCTTGAGGCCCCCTGACCTGCCAAGATGGTCGATGATCAGCTTGAGACCCGGGTGCCTCTCCGCCACCTGTCCCACAACGGGCAGGAAGCCGCCCGCCATTAGCGCTACCGGAATCTCCGCTGCTTCGGCTGCTGGCCAAAGCCAGTCCATGGTGCCGTCGGTGAGCCAACTCTGCTGGTGCGACTGCAGGAACGTAAACCGCAGCCCCAGCATCCCCGGCTGCTGCTTCCAGCCAGCGATGAGGTCTCGGCTCTCCGGATTGTCCAAGGGGAAATTTCCCAGTATCGAGAGCCGGTTGGGGTGCTGCTTGGCTGCTTCCAGTGCCAGCGCCCCTGAGTTGGGGTCCCAGCTGGGCGGATGTATCACAGCCGCATTAACCCCGCCTTCATCCATCTCCCGCAACACATCGTCCGCGGTGTAGCTTGGGATGGGTCGGTGTGTGGCATTGGTGGGCGAAGCCCCATTCCAGATATGTACCTGAGCATCAACAACTAACATTCTCTCTTCTCCTTTGTCTTACTTCCGGCTAGGAGTCGGCCTAGGATGTGGGCATCAGCCCTTGTGGCCTCTTCGGATACCTTCGCTGGGCGGCTCTGTTGCGGGCTCTCTCGGAGCATGGCCAGCGCTCTCTATCCCCGAGTGTCGCTATCCCCTGATTTGGCAGTGGGCGGCGGCGTGACAACTCGCTGGGCCGTTGGCCCCATCCGGCGCAGGCCATCCAAGTCCATCTTGGGCATGTCGGTCCCTAGGAAGTGGTGTACCCCGTTGGCCAGTTCGTTGTAGCCGTCAAACCAAGTGCGGATGCGCCCACGCCATGCTGTCAGCCCAGCGTTGCTGTGAAGCTCGTACGCGGCTTCCCTTGCGTCCATTGACGATGCAATGTGGTCCCAGGTAAGTTTCAGCAGCGCAGACCGTTGCATCGCCGTGTACCCCCCGCCTCCGTAGGACTCTTCAAGGCCGGCTGCCATCTCTTCGTCCATCATGTCGGTGTCCACTGGGGCGTTTACCAGCGACGACCCCGGAATGGTGCGCAGCACTTCTGACAGGTGTTGTCGCACCTTCAAGGCATACACGCTGGCCGATGCCACATGGAGCATGCCAGGAACAGCGTAGCCGGTGAAGGAAGTTTCAGGCTCCAATTCCGCCGCTGTAATGCAACTGCGCAACGTCTGCACGTCCACCAAAATATCCGTCAGTTGCTCGGCGGCCGCCGGGTTCTCTTTCAGCCCCATCACATCTGCCACGGACAATGCAACCCCCAGCGTCACCTCGGCTTTGGCCAGCCATCCGTAGACTTGGTGCCAGTAGAGCCAAGTGCCCAAGCCGTGGCGGTTGTCGGGGCTGAACAATGGCTCGGCCGTGAAGACTCGATTGCGAGGCACGAACACTTCGTCCAGCCACATCTGGGCGTCCAACTCGTCGAACCTGCTGCTCAGGGGCGAGAGGAACGGGTTCGGATGGTACGCCGAAGGTGAACGTGCCACCACTCGAACCCCCGGCGTGTTGACAGGTACGACGAACCACAGGTAACGGCCGCTGCCCGGTGGCATCTCCTCACGGCCGGTTATTAGCACATCCTCCGCATAGGGGGAGGACGTGTGAAGAGCCAGCTTCCCGCTAATGACCACACCCTCGGAGGTCTCACTTTCCAGCCGCAGCGGTGCTCGCTGCGACGGGTCTTCGCGCAACCGGTAGCCGATGACCGGCCCGCCGGACGCGAAGGTGAGGAACCGGCCCGTTCGCGCTATCTCATCCCGGTATTTCTTGGCTGCCTCAATCTCTTCTGAAAAGTGGCCAAGCCGTGTCACCACTTCCAAGATGCCCAATGCTATCAGGGCGCCGTAACAGGGCGTATGGGTGATATAGCCCCCTGTCTGAAAGTGGACAGCGTTGATGGCCTTGCCCAGTCGACGCAGGTCAGCCGAACTCTCAGGTGGCAGGAAGGCGACGGGTGTGTCGGGGACGCCTGCTCGCGGCTCGGCCACAAGCATCTTTTGCCACTTAAGGTCGAAGTGGCGGTCATACCAAGCCATGTACTCCTTGACCATGGCTGCGGTCGCGGGATGGGTCGTGACGTCTTCGACGTCACCCATGCCCAGCACCCAGACTTTGCGCCCATCGCGCAGGCTCTCCCGATAATTTGCCCCTGTTCGCATACTCCCTCGACTCCCTGTGCCTCGTAGCGAGGCAAAAGCCAAGTTTAGCACGGCACTCGCCACTGCGAGCGGGAGGCTTCCCCGCGTACATAAGGCAACCGGAATGCGCAACGGCCCCATGTCGGGTATACTCCCAGCAAACCCGTCCCGGGGAGGTCACCGTGCTTACCGACGCCAGACAATTGGTGGATATAGACGCAGGACTGGTGGACCGCAGCATCTTTAACGACGCTGATATCTATCAGCAGGAGTTAGAGCGCATTTTTGCCCGCTGCTGGCTTCTGCTGTGCCATGAGACCCAGATCCCCAATCCCGGGGACTTCATATCCGCTTACATGGGTGAGGACCCGGTTCTGGTCACCCGTGGACAAGACGGCGTGATTCGTGCCTTCCTCAACGTATGTCGCCACCGTGGCAACCGGGTATGCCGCGCCGACGCCGGCAACTCCAACGCTTTTGTCTGTGCCTACCACGGCTGGACCTACGGCACCGATGGCAAACTGGTCGCCGTTCCCAGCCTGAAAGAGGCCTACTACGACGAACTGGATACCAGCAAGTGGGGACTAGTGCCCGTAGCCCAGCTGGATACCCACAGGGGCCTAGTATTCGCTACCTTTGACCCCACTGCCCCGCCCCTGCTGGAATACCTGGGTGAGATGGCTTGGTACTTGGACAACTTCTTCGACCGGCGTGAGGGCGGCGTGGAGGTCTTCGGTGGCGTCCAGAAGTGGACCGTGCGCTGCAACTGGAAGGCCCCCGCCGAGAACTTCACCGGCGACGCCTACCATGCGCCGTGGAGCCATCTGTCCGCCATCCTCACCAGCTTCTCCGCGTCCTCTGCTTCCCGTCAGGCTTGGACCGGCAGCGTCCTTACCCCCGGCAACGGCCACGGCATCGTCGCCCTTGGCCCCGGTGACGCGGCGGAAGTGCCTCTGCCCGAGATACAGGCCTACGAAGCCGAGGTGCGCCCTGAAGTAGTGGAGCGACTGGGCGAGCGCGCCGATCGCATACAACCCCTGTTCGGCACCGTCTTCCCCAACTTCTCCTTCAACATCGGCCCAGCCCATACCATCCGCATCTGGCACCCGCGCGGTCCCGACACATGTGAGATATGGGTGATGGGTTACGTCGACAAGAAGGCTCCGCCCCGCGTCAAGGAACTCACCAGGTTGAACAGCCTCCGTACCTTCAGCATGGCAGGCACCTTCGAGCAGGACGACATGGACAACTGGGAGGAAGTAACCAAGACCGCCCGTGGCATTATGAGCCGTCGCATACCCTCCAACATCGGTATGGGTCAAGGCCATGACGGTTTCAGCGAAGAGCTGATGGCCCGAGCCAGCGAGTACCGGATCAGCGAGACGAATCACCGCGCCTTCTACCAACGCTGGTCCCAACTGATGTCCACCGATAGCTGGGAGAATTGCTAAGCCATGGCATCAACTAATGGGCAACGCATAGTCGCACTTGAAGAACACTACTGGGACCGGGAGGTGGCCGACACCTTCGGCCCGCTGGATCCCATGCGCCGCGCATCCGGCATCGTCGAGCGCCTGTTCGACTACGGCGAGTTGCGCATTAGCGAGATGGATGAGGCGGGCATCGATTTCCAAGTGCTTTCCCACGGAGCGCCCGCCACCCAGCGGGGGGAGGCGGCGACCACCGTGAGGCTGGCAAGGTCTGCCAACGACCGGTTGGCCCAGATTGTGGGTGCCCATCCCGACCGGTTCGCTGCCTTCGCCTGCCTGCCCACCCCAGATCCAGCGGCGTCAGCCGACGAGCTCGAGCGCTGTGTAACCCAATTCGGGTTCAAGGGCGCCATGGTCCACGGCCTTACCAACGGCCTCTTTCTGGACGACAAGCGGTTCTGGCCGATCTTCGAGCGGGCACAGGCCTTGGATGTGCCCCTCTATATGCACCCGGCCACCCCTGACCCTGCCGTGGTTAACGTCTACTACAAGGACTATATAGAGGAGTTTCCGAGCCTGCTTACCGCGGCTTGGGGGTTCACCGTGGAGACGGCTACTCAGGGGATACGTTTGGTGCTGTCGGGGGTGTTCGACGCCTACCCCGGCCTGAAGATCATCCTCGGACATCTGGGTGAGTCGCTGCCCTTCTCCCTCTGGCGTATCGACCAAGCCCTCGCACGCAGAGGCAATCGCGACCCATCTTTCTCATTCCGCGACTACTTCTGCGAGCACTTCTGGATAACCACCAGCGGCAACTTCTCCAACCCGGCCCTGATGTGCTGCGTCATGGAGATGGGCATCGACCGCATCCTCTTCTCCGTCGACTACCCCTTCGTGTCGAATAAGCCAGCCACCGACTGGATACCCCACATCCCCCTCTGCGCCGAAGACAAGGCGAAGATGCTGCACGGCAACGCCGAGCGTCTCTTGCGGTTGTAGCAGGGCGCCTTCAGAGGCTGTCCCGAGGCTTCTCCTTTCCGAAGGGGCGTATTGGATTGTGCTAGAGTCGGCCGTTAGGGGGTGTGGCCATGACCTCAGGAGCAACTGACAAGACCGCCATCGTCTATCCTGAATCGGACGGTATGCCATTGCCCGACGGGCATTTCTAAGACCCCCAGTTTCGTGAAATCGTGTCCACACTGGCAACCCACCTTAGAGACAGACCTAACATGACGGTGAACGGCAATACCTTCATCTACTACCAGTAAGGCGACCCACAGCGCAGGGTATCACCGGACCTCTACGTTGCCTTCGACATCAGCATGGAATCCATCGTGCGGTTCGATACCTACCTGTTGTGGGAAGTCGGCAAGCCGGCGGATTTCGCCTTGGAGATTGGTTCGCCCAGCACGGCTAGAAACGACTTGATGAGCAAGCGAGCGTTATACGCCCGACTGGGAATAGGTGAGTACTGGCGCCACGACAAGACAGGCGGCAACTTCTACGGCGAGCCTCTGGTGGGTAAGTATCTCGGGGACGGCGAATATCAGCGTTTGGGGATGCACCGCGAGGCCAATGGTATGGTGTGGGCCCACAGCCCCACACTGAATCCCGATCTGTGCTGGGATGAAGGAAGGCTTCGGTACTACAACCCTATCGAAACCAGATGGCTGCTGAACCAAGAGGAAGAGCAGGCTTCAAGGCAGGAGGCTGAGACCGCGAGGTGGTCGGCTGAGGCTGAAAGGCAGGAGGCTGAGGCCGCAAGGCGGCTCGCGGAGTCGCGGGTATCTGAACTGGAAGCCGAACTGCACCGCCTACGAGGCGAATAGAACTAGGCGACGCCTATTTCCACGATTTTAGAGAGCGAAGCCTTGATCGAACCCTACAGCGTATTCGAACTGCCACCCCGGCCCACTACGAAGGTGTCGCGGCGTTCCACGTAATCGGCGACCGCCCGGGTCAGGGCATCCGGCCTGTCGGCTGATATCACATGTCCGGCATCGTAGACCAGCGAGAGGTTGGCGTTGGGGATGCGTTCGGCGTATACCCGTGCGGCTTCTCGGGACACTAGACGGTCATCGGTGCCGAATACCACCAGCGTCGGGCAAGGGATGTCGCCCAACTTGGCTTCTAGTTCCTCGTCGTGCGCTGCAGCCTGCATCCTCGGTCGAATCGCCATTGGCGAAAGCAGCACCAGCGCATCCAAGCTGTCGCCTGCCTGTATCGCCAACCATGCAGCCGCATCCGCGGCCCGGGAGGACGCGATCAAAGTGTAGTTGCCATCCACCACGGTGTGGATGACTTCTGCAAGAACCCCCGCTACGGCTTGGGCCGGCCCTGCTTGGTCGATTTGGAACGAGACAGTTCGGTAGTGGTGGGCCAACTCACTCTGCAGTGTCGATAGCCCGCCTCGCCATCCGTCCAATAGCACCACTGCGTCGCCCGTCCCCATCTCGATGTAGTCGACTTGAGGCCCGTCCACTTCCAAGCGCTTCTCCACAGACTCACCTTCTGCCACTACGTGCCGCCTAAAGCTCCTAGAGTTCCTTGATACGGGGTAGGACTTCCCTGCCGAAGAGGTCGATTTCTTGCATCACTTCTTTGTGGGTGACGCTGGGCTGTTGGAAGAAGAGGTCGACGACACCCACGCCACACTGGTCGCGGTACTCCTTGATTTGGCGCACCACAGTGTCGGGGCCTCCGAAGAAGTTCATGCGCGAGGCCACACCTGCCACATCGCCCGACGGGCCTCCCGCAATCACGTTGCGCAGGTCGAACTGCTCCCCGGCCCTAGCTGCCTGCGCTGCTTTGGCGATATTCAAGCTGGGAGCAACAGCCGCCCGCGCTGCCACGGCGCTCTTGGCCCGCTCCATCCACTCCTCGGCCTGCTTGTCCGTCTCGCCCAAGTAGATATTGCCCCGGAAGATGACCTGTTCGGGCTGGGGCGTCCAACCTGCATCCTGACACCAACTGTAGTATTTCTCGGTGAGTCCGGCCATCATCTCCGACGGCACGAAGGACACCCCTAAGCCTAGCTTGTTTTTCGCCGCATACTGTGCCGAGTCCTCGCTGCGGGTGGCCACGATTACTGGAGGGAGGGGCTGCTGCACTGGTCGGGGCCACACGGCTACGGTGCGGAAGTTGTAGTGGTGCCCTTCCCAGCCAAAGGGCTGAGGCTCGGTCAGCGCCTTCAGCACCAGGTCCATCCCCTCCATCAGCCGTCCCCGGCCCTCAGAGGGGTCCATAGTATATGTCTGGTCCTCAGTCGCCGTGCCACGCAAAAAACCGATAATCAAACGGCCATTGGTCAGGTTGTCCAGCAGGCCCAACTCCTCGGCTACCCGCACCGGGTTGTTGAGGGGCAGCACATGGCCCAGCATGGCTATCTTCACCTTCTTGCACCGCTCCGCCACAGCCGCCGCCATTACCGCTGGCACTCCCGTAGCGATACGCCCTGAGTAGTGATGCTCCGAGAAGCTGACCCACTCGAAGCCCATCTCCTCGGCGAACTCGCACTCCTCAATGCCCTCTTGATAGCTGAGAACGGAGGTGGCGGGGTCGTCGTAGGCCGGTGGCACCGGCCAAGTAGGAGGAAAGTTATGCTTCCCCGAGTAACCCATCGCGCCCAAGTACGACGCCTTCATGCTTTAACCTCCGATACAGGCGAGGGGAGCCGGATTGACCATTGGGCTAACTCTAGCACCTAAGTGCCTTTTCATGCACCCCAAGCCCCGAAGCACGCCCCTTTGAGACCCCGGCGATACACAACCCCTCCCTCTGACGCTATACTCCCTCGATACCGCACGAACTTCCGGTTGGAACTCACCTGACCCAACTCCACTGAGAGGAGCTCCAATGGCTACCAGCTTCCTGCCCAATGAAATCGCCCCAGACCTCATCCTCCACAGCGGCAAGGTCGTCACCGTCGACAACCAGTTCAGCATCGCCCAAGCCGTGGCCATCAAGGGCCCCCGCATCCTCGCCGTCGGCTCCGACTCAGAGATGCGTGCCCTCTCGGGGCGCAACACCGAATACGAGGACCTAGGAGGCAAGACCGTCATACCCGGCCTCATGGACTCCCACATACACGCTTTCGGCATCGGCGTGCGGCGCACCAAGCAACTCGTCTTCGCGGACTATCACGGGCTGACAGTTCAGAGCATGCTCTCGGAAGTCGAACAGCGGGCTGACATAACACCCCCCGGCGAATGGATCGTATCCCGTGGCCCCCACGCCCTCGACTTCATCGCCGAGGGCCGGCTCCCCGACCGTTACGAGCTCGATTCCGTCACCGGCGACCACCCCTTCTATCTCATGATGCAGGGACACTTGGGCGTGGTGAACTCCCGCGCCCTCGAACTCACCGGCATCGACCGCAACACGCCAGACCCCGAAGGCGGCCGGTACTATCGCCATCCTGAAACCGGCGAGCCCACAGGCCTGATGCTGGAGCGCCCCGCTTTCCAACCCTTCCTCAGCCTCATCCCCGACTACACCATGGAGGACAAACTCCAAGCCACCCGCGAGATAAACGACATCTACGCCAGCTTCGGCATTACCAGCCTCCTCAATCCCGGCGAAGACCGCGACAACGTGGCGGCCTTGGAAGAGCTCTGGCGACGCAAGGAGTTGGCCATCCGCTGGAACACCCTCTACTGGGTCATGCCCAGCCAGTACGCAGGCAAGCCCTACGACGAGGTGGCGGACATGCTCCGCAATCTCGGCCCTGCCAACGGCTTCGGCGACGAGTGGCTGCGTATCGGTGGCATCAAGATCATCGCCGACGGCGGTTTCGAGGGCGCCTACATGCGCGAGCCCTTCCTGGAGGACGAGTTCGGCCCTGGCTGGCGCGGCATCAAGATGTGGGACGACGAGTCCCTGACTACCGTCCTGCGCGCCGCCCGCGACACCAATTGCGGCGTCTTCATCCACGAGCTCGGCGACGCCGCCCTAGACCAAGTCCTCGACGTCATCGACGTCGTCGACCAGGAGAAGTCCATCACCGGACGACGCTGGACCTTGGAGCACGGCGGCATCCTGCCCACACCCCGCAACCTAGAGCAGGCCCGACGCATGGGCATCGTCGTCTCCACCCAGCAACCCATGGGCTGGGCTGTCGGCGCCACTACCCGACGCTTCTGGGGCGAGAAACGCGGCAGCAACATGAAGCCCAACCGCACTTGGATGGATGCCGGCGTCGTGGTTAAGGGCGGCTCCGATGTCGGCCCCTACGACCCCATGCTAGGCATATGGACATGCGTCACCCGGACCAACGTCGCAGGCGAACCCATGGATCCCAGCCAAGCCATCACCCGCGAGGAGGCCTTGCGCATCTACACCATCAACGGGGCCTACGGCACATTCGAGGAGGACATCAAGGGTTCCATCGAGCCGGGCAAGCTGGCCGATATGCTGGTGCTTTCCGACGACCCCCTCACCGTGGCCGAAGACGGAATACGCGAAATCAAGGTGCTCTCCACCTACGTTGGCGGTCGGCCCGTGTATCGGGCCTAGTACCGGGCCTAGCCCCACCGTATCAAGCAGGGCTGCCGTCAACCGCTGCCCATCACGACCAGTACAACCCCGCATACGGCAACCAGGGTGCCGGCAAGCACGAAGCGATTGATGCGCTCCAGCCGGCGCAGGAATATCGAGGACCCGATTAGGGTGACCAAGGGAGCAGCGAAGGCGATGGGGACCACCACTGTCACAGGAGCGTGTCCCAACGCCGAAAAGAAGCATATGGCCCCGGCGCCGGCGCACACGCCCGCAAGGATGGTCACCGGAATCTGCCCCCTTCGGTCCTCTTGCTTGAAGCTGGCGATCACCGGACGGTGCGCTGCCGCCCCCAGCAGGCACGTACCCAGCAACAGACTGAACGTGACGGTCACCAAGGCTGGCGAGTAGGTGGTGTTGATGTGTTTGGTCACCACCGACACTGCGCCAAAGCCACATGCCGCACCGAAGGCCAAGAGGTACCCTAGATTGTTATATGCTATCTGTGGCACCCGGCTGCTGGCCTGCCTGCCGCCCGTTACTACTAGCGTCATCCCAGCCACGACGACGAGGGTGCCCAAGTACAGAATAAGGCCGGGGCGCTCGCCCAAGAGAGCAATGGCCAGCACCGCGGAAAACACTGGCGCAGCCGCGCCCAGCGGGGCCGCCCGCGATGCTCCAATCATCGAGATAGCCGTGAAGTTCAGGGTACGCGCTAATGGATGATGCAGCGTAGCCAGAAAGAGATACCAAGCAAAGGCGATGGGCGGCAGTCCTTTGAAGTCTTCGAAATTGAAGATCAGCGCCAACGTCCCAGCGATGAAAGTGCCGGTTGTCACGGAGAAGAAGGCCGCCGCTGGGCCGGGTATCCGCTGGGTGGCTATCCTGACGAAAATCTGGTTGGCGCCAAACCCCAACGCAGCGCAGAATGCGAAGATGATTCCTAAAGCCAATACAGTTTCACCAAGCGGCCTCCCCGGCGCCTCGTGCCATCGGATAGTCCTAGCATCGCTCCCAATGGCACTGGCGCGGCATACGAATACCACCCACGCTCGTAGACTGGCCCCTTAGACCGATGGCGGTCAATACTACCACGGTCAGCGCCTTGGGACGCCTCCCCTTCTACTACGGCTGGGTCGTCTTGGGCGTGGCCGGCCTCGCCATCTTCTGCTCCGGCCCAGGCCAGACCTACTCCGTCTCCGTATTCGTAGACCCCATCATCAACGACTTGGGCTTGTCCCGCACCACCGTATCCGGCCTCTACACCGCCGGTTCCCTGACGGCCGCCCTGTTCATGATCCTAGTCGGCCGTCTTCTCGACCGCTATGGCGCCCGCATCATGCTGGGATTCGTCGTGGTGCTCTTTAGCATCGCTATCGCTTGCATGAGCCTCATCAACCACCCCGTCCACCTCTACCTCGGCTTTGCGGGCATACGCACCCTCGGCCAAGGCTCCCTCACTCTCATACCCACCACCCTAACGGCCATCTGGTTCGTGCGCCTCAGAGGCCGAGCAACAGCTCTGATGACGTTGGGCATGGGCGCCAGCACCGCTTCCTTTCCACCACTCATCCACTGGCTGATTTCCAACTCCGACTGGCGCCAGGCGTGGATCGTCCTCAGCATCCTGGTCTGCGCCCTGCTGCTGATTCCCTCTCTACTCCTCGTGCGCCGCTCCCCCGAGTCCGTCGGACTACTCCCCGACGGTGCAAAGAGGCCGCTGTTGCCATTGTCCTCGGCCGAAGCCTCCCGTTCCATGGAAGTCAGTTGGCAGTTGAACGAAGCAGTCCACACCCGCACCTTCTGGCTCCTTCTAGCCGCAATGTCCTCCCCCTCCATCGTCAGCACCGCTCTCATGTTCCACCACATTTCCCTTATGGGCAGCCGCGGAGTCGAGGCAGGCATGGCCGCCGCCGTCCTCAGCGTGATCGCCCCTTCGGTGATCGTCGGGTCCCTAATGGCTGGCTTTCTAAGCGACATTCTGCCCAATCGCTACATCCTAGCCGCCAGCCAAGTCTTCCTCGGCCTAGCCCTAGTGCTCGCGCTCACCGTCTCCCACACATGGCAGGCCTTCCTCTACGGCGCCGTCCTCGGCACTGGAGGAGGCGCCAGCATGACCACCTCCGCCGTCATCTGGGCCAACTACTACGGCCGCGGCCACTTGGGGGCCATCCGGGGCGCAAGCCAAGTCGGCATGGTAGCCTTCGCCGCCATGGGCCCCCTCCCCTTCAGCCTCCTCCTCGACATAGCAGGCAGCTACAACAGCACCTTCTTCCTCATCCTCATCCTTCCCGTCATCTCCGCCATCACAGCCCTCCTAGCCCACCCCCCACTAAAAAAAGAAGCCCTCCTCTAGCCCGAGGCCCCGACCGTCATTGCGCGCGCCCTCCCCGTCATTCCCGCGAAGGGAGACCTTTGCATAACTAGGGCCGATGCGGAGACAGCCCTGTTCCGGCGGTGGTGCCATCGCCGTATTCCCTGGTACAGAGAAATCGACGCGTGCGGACATCCGCATCTCCGGTGTTTCCGAGGGGGAAGGTCGGGTGGTGGTGGAGGGACTGGACTGCAAGCTTTCGCCGGGAGCACACCCACCCTGAATTCCGGTCTTCGCCAGAATGACGGAGAGGCATTTGGCTTGCAACGATTGGCATCAGGACTGCTTCCTTATCGTGCTGCGGGCACCGGGAAGGTGTTGGTTGATCCTCAACAACCTGCAACATGACCCCACGCGCGACTCCCAGCCCCCCACTGACACCAGCCGTTGACAGGGCTGGCCTTCCACTTTAGTCTCCATATCGTATTCGAAGTGGATAGGGGTAGAAGCCACTCTAGGCCCCTCTTCGGAGAACCACCCCTCGTCAGGCACGAAACATGGAAGCGCAATCTGAAGAGACTAGCCCCACCCAAGCCGCTTACCCAGGGTACGGGCAAGGCCAGCCCTTTGTGGCTGCCCAGGACCCACGGGCCCACCACGGTGCCGTCCCTACGGCATCCCAATGGCCCAGGAGTGTGACATGAAAATTCGCTATTTTCGTATCTGAGTCGACCACAAATGTCACAAATGTCACACCCTTCAGATACAAGAATCTATTCTAGCTACGATGAGTGTGCCATCCCGGTAAACTCCAGATACGATTTTGGCCATGCGCGGCCACAGGGACGTCACAACAACGTGACCTGTCGCCTCCCCAACGAGACTAATAGGAGAAGCAACAGATGAAACTGGTCTTCTACGACACCCCCGGCAACGCTGAGCGCAGGCACATCCCAGGCGTTCTCAGGGACGACGGCGTTGTGAACATCGAGTCCGCCGTCGCTCACCTGCCCAACTGGACTCCCCAAGTCCTGATGTCCGGTATCATCAGCGACTTCGACTCCCTGCGCCCCGAGTTGGAGCGCGTCTCGGCCAGCGGCCCAGTGCTCCCTTTGGGCAGCGCCCAGTTGCGCCCGCCCCTGCCCCGGCCCAGCAAGATCCTGGCCTGCATCGGCAACTACTGGGAGCACGACCAGCGTGAAGCCCGGCCTCTAAACATGTTCCTCAAGTCCCCCGACGCCACTATCGGCCCCGGCGATACGGTTAGGCTACCCAACTTTACCGAGGCTTGGGTGTTCCACCACGAGGCCGAGCTTGGCGTCGTGATCAAGGGACCCGCCAAAGACATCACCGCCGAGAACTTCCGCGACGCCATCTTCGGTTATACCTGCGTCATTGACGTATCTGCCCGCTACGAAGGCCGTCGCACCTGGCGTAACGGCAGTTGGATGGGCAAGTCCTTCGACACCTTTGCCCCCATCGGCCCCTGCATCGTCACCGCCGACGAGATTCCCGAGCCCAACGATGTGGTGATCAGGTTCTGGAACAACGGCGAGCTATACCACGAGTACAACACTGACGACATGGAACACAGGGTGCCCGAACTCATCGCATTCGCCACCAACATCATGACCATGAACAGCGGGGACGTGCTCATGTGTGGCACCAATCACGAGGGGCTGGGCCCCC
Source organism: Dehalococcoidia bacterium (assembly GCA_965263155.1). Lineage (GTDB taxonomy): Bacteria > Chloroflexota > Dehalococcoidia > Lucifugimonadales > JAAXIE01 > JAAXIE01. The sequence goes on along the minus strand of OZ253586.1, from coordinate 1,826,696 downwards.
TCCAAGAAGGCGACCACGCTGAAATCGAGGTCGCAGGCGTTGGTCGCATGGACATACACGTCGAGGACCCCCTGCACCGCCGTTGGGAGCGCGGCGTCTACATGGGCGAAGGCTCCACCAACCCAGCGGCTAGGACTTAGGGCGACTAGTGCTGCTCCCAAACGCCAGACACCGTTCCATCCTGCTTGCCGCCCTCGGAGGCCCTAGGTCCCACGCGCTCTAGCCCCCAATTTGACCCCCACATGAGAGGAGAACCCCAATGCCCAAAGCCAATGAGATGATTGTCCAAGTGTTGGAGGAGGCCGGAGTCGAGTACCTCTTCGGTATACCCGGAGGAGGCACTGGCCAGATATATGATTGCCTCTTCGGCCATGAGGACAAGGTTCGCACCATATTGGCCCGCCACGAACAGGCTGCCGCCATAATGGCCGATGCCTACGGCCGCGCCACCGGCAAGCCAGCGGCCATTATGGGCCAAGGGCTGTTCATGGGCTCCAACGCTGCTTTTGGCATCATGGAGGCTTTCCTCAGCAGCACCCCCATGCTGGTGCTCACCGACACCTCCGATGGAGGCTCGGCCCAGCACCCCGCCAACCAGTCCGGGGCTGGTGAATACGGCAGCGTCGACCTGCATAGCATGTTCCGCGCCATGACCAAGTACACAACCTTGGCAACTACCGCCAAGGAAGCGGTCTTGGGTACCCAGCTTGCCATCAAGCACGCCACCAGCGGGCGTCAAGGGCCCGCCTGCGTGCTGATGCGCAGCGCCGCCATAGTGGGAGAGGTCGACTTGGAGTCCCCTCCGTTCATCCACCACACTGGTGGCTACCTCAACACACGTCCGCCCCAAGCCGGGCCGCAGGATGTGGAGGACGTGGTCAAGCTGTTGGCGGGGGCCCAAAAGCCCGTGATGGTCGTCGGCAACGGGGTACATATGGCCCAAGCCCACAGCCAAGTGCAACAGTTGGCCGAGCTATGGGGCATGCCCGTGGCCACAAGCTACAAGGGCAAGAGCGCCATTGCCGAGACCCACTCACTGGCAGTTGGAATGGTGGGCATCTACGGTCAACGGGCCGCTGCCACTGCCGTCGGGGAGGCCGATGTAGTGATAGTCATCGGCGCCAAGCTGAGCCCCCAAGACACCGTGCGCGAGCGCCCCAACGTGTTCGACCCGCTCCGGCAACATATCATACAGATCGATATCGACGCACGAAATACAGGCTGGACCTTCCCAGTGGAGATAGGTCTCGTGGGTGATGCCAAGGCAGTGCTAAACCAGCTTGTCGAAGCCTCACAGCCAGTGGCCGATGCCACAGTGGCCCAAGAGCGCACTGGAGCCCTGCAGCGGCAGAAATCCTCTCTGAACTACTTCGAGGACCCTGAACTGCTGCGCGATAGCTCGCCCGTCTTGCCACAGAGGCTTGTCCGTATCATGCAGGAAACCCTGGACCCCTCTACCCTTTTCGCCCTCGATGCAGGCAATAACCGCACTTGGATGGCCCACTTCTACAAGTCGCAGCAGCCGGGCACCTTCTTCTGCCCCGGAGGCACTGCGGGCATGGGCTGGGCCCTGCCAGCAGCCGTTGCCCTCAAGCTGGCTCGCCCCGACTGCCCCGTGGTCGGGGTAACCGGCGACGGCGGCTTCATGATGTCGGTCCATGCCATATCGACCGCGGTGCAGTACCAGCTTCCGGCGATATGGGTTGTGCTCAACGATGGCGCCCTCGGTATGGTGCGACACCACCAAGTGGGCCGCGAGATATCCTCAAGCTTCGCGGAAACCGACCACGGCGCAGTAGCCCGAGGCATGGGCGCATGGGGTGTACAGGTGAACGACTCCCGAGCCTTTGCCCAAGCCCTCCGAGACGCCGCTGCCTCTGGCCAACCGGCTGTTATCGATGTGATCATCGACCGCGGCCCCAGCCCCGACGACTGGCGCCTAGACGCCCGAGGAGCAACCGAGACCTAGGGGGTATTGGAGCGGAGGAGCGTACCTCGCCCACCAGAGAACGGTCTACTCTACCCTCACCATCACTGCCCGGCTGGTGGACCAAGTGGGTATCCAAGCGGAGTGGCGACCGTCCCCTCCAGCTACTATCAGGTAGATGTTGTCCGGGGTGGTGACAGGCGGGACGAGGAAGTCGTTGTCGGACTCGTCAACCCAGTCGGGCCAAGTGCGTCCTGACCAATAGGCGCGTCCGCGTAGGGTGCCGATGGGGACTCGGGCCTGCCGGAAGATTTCCTGCTTTACATCGGCCTTGCTGAGGCTCTCGGAGGCTATCTCTTGCGCGTGCTCCGGCCCTATGACCATCAGTAGAGGCGTGTTGCGCCCGATGATGTAGTGGGTGAAGGAGCCTCCATGATACAGGGAGGCGCAAAGGGTGCTCAGGACCTCAGTGCCCGATGTAACCGACATCTCGCTGATTTGGTGCAGGGCAGTGGTGGCGAACAGGGTGACGGTGCTGTCCTGGGGTCCGTACCCGTGCTCCACGTGCAGGGGTTCCCACGGGCTGCGGTCTTCGTTCTCGGCGATGCAGAAGGTGTACTTGGCTGGGTGGGCCAGTGTCGACTTGTCCGTCTGGCCGGGGATGGCTCCGCCGATGTTGCGCATCACCAAGCGCAGGGCGCGGCCGATGGTGGCGTTGGCGCGGTACCCGTTGCCGAACACACCGGCGTCGGCGTTCACGTTCAACTCCTTGGCGACGGGCCCGTTGACCACGATGAGGGGAGCTGCCCCGCCAGTAGTGGACTGGATGCCTCCGAGGTTGTATTCGGTCCGGCACACTGCTTTGACCGCCGCCAGCACCACCGGAAAGTACTCTGGACGGCAACCTGCCATGACGGCGTTGATGGCCACTTTCTCGACAGTGGCGCTGCCATTGATGGGGGGCATCCGTCCTAGAACTTCAGACGGTTGCTCACCTGTCTTTAGCAGCATGGCGCGGACGCGCTCCTCGGTGGGAGGAACTATTGGCAGCCCGTCGGTCCAGCCCCGCTCGTGGAAAAGGTCGTTGATGACATCCAGTGAGTCGGGTGCTTGAATGCGTCGCGAATTGATGTCGTCAGGCATGTCAGTCCTATCTAGAGTCAAAGCCTAGAGCCTCCTTTAGCAGTGATAGCTCTTCTTGACCTAACTCCTCTATCCACTCCCGACACCCTTGAACCGTTGTCCACCAGACAAACGGTTCGTCCTCCTCAAAATCAACGTCTCCCACATCTACATCAACAGATAGAAATGCGGCGAATAACAAGAAACAGCTTGGGCATCTCACTAGGCCGTGGTCGACATCCTCATGACCGACGTGTGACTGTATGAGATATACGAGACATCGGGGGCATGTGACGTCCTTTGCAGCATCGGTATGCTCAGGAACCTTACCCCGTTTGTGGCCTTCAATCTTTCTACCGCAATAAGTACACGGCGCATCCCGATAGCGATAGTGGTTATCATCTTGATCAACTTCTCGAGATAGCTCAATCTCAGCAACTCGTACATGTCCCCACGACTCTAGCAAGTCACATGCTTGTTCTATCGAGATACTACGTCCGTAGCCCACCTCTATACTCATGGCTAGTATCCTCTCAATGCATTATCACGACATCTCTGCGGTGCGGTGACAATGAATTCACATTGAGCCGTCCGACGTCAGCGCCTCGACCACCTCGTGCAGTGCCCCGCTGGCCAACTCAGCTACTTGGTCCGGCTTCATGCTGGCGATGGGGTGGGCTACCACCACTGTTGGATGGCCCGGCATACCCAAGTGGTTGCGGCGCATGTTGGCCAGTGTTGTGAAGACCGAAGTCACTACTGTCACCGAGGGCTTGCCCCGCTTCTCTGTCTCGATCCCGTCGTGGAGACCCCACGCTGTGCAGGACCCTCAATCGGCTACGGCATGCACCACCACGTCGGCGGAGGCTACGGCGTCCAGCAGGTCTGCGGGAGCAGGGCTGTTGGCGTTGGCCTTGCGCTGATGCACCACCTTGGCCACGCCGTACTGCTGCACCAGCCCGTCGGCTAAGCCCGCTAAGAAGCGGTCTGAGTTGTGCTTGGTATTGTCTAGGAGCGCCACCGTGGCCCCGGAGAGCGATCCGATACGGGGGGCGATGGGAAGTTCGTCGGGTACGTCCTCCGCTGTGGGGTCCAAGAGCGTCACTAATCTCTCGTCAGCCATGCTGCCACCTCCTTCTTATTAAACGTGGGGCGATGCCAAGTGGGCGAGATTATACTGCGATGCAGCCCACCAACGCGAACCCGTCTCGATTGTTATACTGGAACGCCTACGTCAACTTAGGGCGGAGACGCATGGCTGCCATTGGAACACCCACTAGCCAATGGATGCAAAGTTCCTTCCCCAGAGAGGGGAAGGTTGGGATGGGGGTGAAAGGTGCGCAGATGCGGCTAGCAGCTAAGAACAAGACCGAGGCGGCTGGCGCTGCCGTGAGCACACTGCCTCCAGAGGTCGCGGAACTGCTGCCCGAGGTTGAACGCGAGGCGGCGGCCATGGCCCGCCAGGCTGGACGCATCGTCGGCGGCCTGTTCGGTCAGTCGGTACAGGTGAACTACAAGGACGACAAGCAGACGGATCCTGTGACGGCCGCCGACCTCCAGAGCCAGTCCTTCTTGGTGCAAACCATCGGGGAGAAGTTCCCCGACCACGGTATCTTGGGGGAAGAGAAGAGCGACGACGAAGATCAGGAGGCAAAGGCCGCCGATTGGCTATGGGTGTTGGATCCGCTGGACGGCACCACCAATTTCCTGAACGGCCTGCCAGTGTACGCCGTCTCCGTAGGGGTGATGTATCGTGGCCTGCCTGTCGCGGCTGCTCTGTACCTACCTTGGCCGGAAGCCGATGGAGGGTTTGTACTCCACGCCCGCAAAGGGGGAGGCGCGTTCCAAGACGACCAAAGGCTGGAGTTGCCTGACCCCGAACAGATAATCGCCAACCGGCTCTCCGGCATCCCCGGCTCCTTTGGAGGGCAATACCGCGTGGGCAAGCCCCTGCGCCGTAAGGCGGGCGAAATGCGGGTGACGGGTAGCATCGCCTATGAGTTGGCCATGGTTGCCCGCGGGGTAATGCAGTATTGCGTCATTGGCGGCCCTAGGCTGTGGGACATGGCCGCTGGCGTCCTGCTTGTGGCAGAGTCGGGGGGCTCGGTAATGCTGCGGCGTCAGAAGAGTTGGGAGCCCATGGGGGCGATAATCCCCACTTGGGATGCCAAGACGCCCAACATGAAAGAGCTACGTGGTTGGGTGCAGCCTCTAGTGGCAGGCAAGGCCCGCATCGCACCCATGGTCGCGTCGAACCTAAGACCACGGCGACCGTCCTTCTTACGTCGGGCGAGGCGTCTGGTTCGTCGCCTCAAGCCCCGCTAGGCGCAGGGGCAGTCTGGTAACGCGGCGAGCCGGTGACACACGTAGTAGCGCATGCCGGTACCCACGTAGCGCATGTTTGATGGGGGTAGTCATTGGCTGATGCAGCAGGACCTCTGGCGGGCCTGAAAGTCCTTGACCTGTCGGTGATAGTAGCCGGCGGCACGGCCAGCAGCCTGATGGCCGATTTCGGAGCCGAGGTTGTGAAGGTCGAGCAGCCCGGAAACGGGGACCCGCTGCGCAACTGGGGGCCCTTTTTTAACGGAGTCTCCCTATGGTGGAAGGTCCATTCCCGCAACAAGAAGTCCGTTACCCTCAACCTGAGCTCCACCGAGGGGCAAGGACTTCTCAAGAGACTGGCTGAGCAAACGGACATTCTGATTGAGGGCTTTCGGCCCGGTGTTATGGAGCGGTGGGGCTTGGGTCCCGACGCTTTGCATGAAGTGAACCCCCGCTTGGTAATGCTGCGTTATTCGGGGTTCGGCCAGACGGGGCCCTACAAGGAACGCCCCGGATTTGGCACTATAGCCGAGTGCATGAGCGGCTACGTCGGAATGACCGGCTTCCAGGATACTCCGCCTGTGCTCCCGCCTGTACCCTTGGCCGACGAGGTTGCCGGGGTATTCGGCGCCATGGCCGGTATGATGGCAATTTACCATCGCGATTCCGCCGGGTCCGGCAAGGGACAGGTGGTGGACCTGAGCCTGTTCGAGCCCCTGTTCCGCTTGTGCATCCCCCATGTCACCATGTTCCACCTCTTGGGCATCAACCGGGAGCGAGTCGGCAACGATTTCCCTGACGCCGCTCCACGCAGCCTGTACCGCACTGGCGACGAACGTTGGCTGGGACTCTCCGCTACTTCGCAAAGGACCTTCGAAAACTTGGCCAATGCCATGGGGATGCCGGAGTTGATTGAGCGTCCGGCCTTCAAGGACAATGTCTCCCGCCTGCAAAATGTCCACGAGCTGAACCTAGAGTTGGACGGCTGGCTCGGGCAGAGGACTTTGCAGCAGGTGATGGAGCAGCTCGTGCCAGCCGGAGGTGTGGTCGGGCCAGTCTATGATGCAGCCCAGATTGTAGAAGACCCCCACTATCAGGCCCGTGAAGATATCATTGATATAGATGACCCTGAACTGGGTCATACGCGGATGGTGGGAGTGGTCCCCAAGTTCAGCGATACTCCAGGTGCCGTGGAACACGCTGGCCCCACCGTGGGGCAGCACAACCCGTTGATTTATGGAGCTTGGCTTGGCCTTGGCGAGGAAGACTTGAAAAGCATGGCCGAGCGCGGAACGATATAAGCCACCGTCACAACAAGTCGCTGCAATAGCAAGGTTTCGTTCGGAGGGGATATGGCGTCTGCTAACAGGCCTCTGGTCAAGGTAATCGGGACAGGGGGAAGCATCTCCTACATCGGCGACTCGCGCCTCGACTATGTCGACTACTCCTACGCCAACAAGCACTTCACCATCGACGAGCTTCTGGCCCGTGTGCCCGAGGTCAGCGAGTTTGCCCGTATAGAATCGGAGCAATTCGCCAACGTGGGTAGCACCGACCTTGGCCCTGAGCACTGGCTGCCTCTGGGTAGGCGGATCAACCAGATATTCCGCGAGGAGCCTGAGGTGGCTGGAATTGCCATTACCCATGGCACAGCCACCCTGGAGGAAACGGCCTACTACCTCAATCTAGTGGTCAAGAGCGACAAGCCGGTAGTGGTGACTGGCGCAATGCGTCCACCTACCGCCATGTCCACCGACACCGACATCAATATCCTGAACTGTGTGCAGGTTGCGGCATCGCCGGAAGCGCGAAACATGGGCGTGCTCAGTGTACTTAACAACGAGATTCAAGCCGCCCGCGAGGTGAACAAGACCAGCACCTTACGGCTGGAGACCTTCAACGCCCATGACCTAGGCTGCCTCGGCTATGCTGATTCCAACCATCAGGTGGTCTTCTACCGTGCCCCCGTGCGCAAGCACACCCACCAAGCGGAGTTCGACGTGGACGGCTTGGACCAGCTACCTAGAGTCGACATAATCTATTCCTACGCCGGAGCCGACGACCTGCTGGTGAACGCAGCCGCCTCCTCAGAGGCGCGGGGCATGGTGGTGGCTGGGCTGGGCTCGGGAGGCTCTCCAGCCCCCTTCACCAGAGGAATGCTCAAGGCCCTCGAACAGGGCAAAGTCGTGATGGTAGCGTCTCAAGCTGCCACGGGCCGGGTCATCGCCAACCGGCGCTTCCGAGAGCAGGGCTTCGTCGTCTCCGACAACCTCTCCCCTCGCAAAGCCCGCATCCTGCTGATGCTGGCCCTCACGGTCACCGACGACTCGCAGCGCATCCAGCAGATGGCCTACGACTACTAGCAGATTCCATCTCCCGAACTATCCGGCCCAACCCGTGATTACGTAGTGTAATACCGGGGCGACGCGCCACTCGTTTCGGGGAAGGCTTCTCGCCTAGGTAATTACCTTCCCCTCGCGTAGCTCCGCCACCTGGTCTTCGGTGAGGTCCAGCAGGCTGGTTAGGATGTCGTCGGTGTGCTCGCCTACGGTGGGGGTGGTGCCGACTACTGCGGGCGTCCGGCTGAAGTGCCAGAAGTCTCCTGAGACGACTACCTTGCCCGCGATGGGGTCTTCCACTTCGACCAAAGCGCGACGCTCCCAAGGGTGCGGGTCCTCGGCCGCTTGTGCGATGGTGTTCACTGGAGCAATCACCACATCGTGCTTGGTGAAGTGCTCCAGAGCCTCTTTCTGGCTCATATCAGCCAGCAGCGTCTTGACTGCCTCGTGCACTTCTGCCCGGTTCTTGGCCCGCTCGTTGCGCTCGGTGAAACGGGGGTCGTCGGCCCACTCGGGCTTGTCCAAGGCGGCGCATACGCGGTGCCAGTGGTGGTCGTCGCCAGCGGCTATGAGCACCCAGCCGTCCTTGCAGGGGTACTCACCACCGGGCACGCCGCCGGAGGAGCCGCGGGTCGGGCTGACGCCACTGCCCACGTAGGCGGTCACGGGTATCTCGGTGTAGCTGTAGCCGGTATCGGCTAGGCAGACGTCGATGGACTGACCCTCGCCAGAGGATTCACGCTCATGCAGAGCGGCCAAGGTGCCGATGGCGGCATGCAGGGCGGTGGTGCGGTCGATGATGGGCACACCCGCCTTGATGGGGGGCATCCCGTCCTCGCCGGTAACCATCATGATGCCCGACATGGCCTGACCGATGGGATCGTAGCCGATCTTATCGCGATAGGGGCCGAACTGACCGTAGGCGGAGACGTTGACCATGACGATGCGTGGGTTGAGTTCCTTGAGCGTGTCGTAGCCAAAGCCCATCTTCTCAATGGTGCCGGGGCGGAAGTTCTGCACCAGTACGTCGGAGACCTTGACTAGCTCCCGCAGAATGTCTTTGGCCTCGTCACGGCGCAGGTCGATAGCGAGGCTCTTCTTGCCGCTGTTGTACTGCACCCAGTAGGCGCTCTGGCCGTTGGAGTAGGGGCCGTGAGAGCGGGTTTCCTCGCCCTCCAGCCGCTCAACCTTGATTACCTCGGCCCCCAAGCGTGCCAGCACTTGGGCGCAACGGGGTCCTGCTTGGTGGCGTCCCAAGTCCAGAACTCGAATGCCTTCCAGTGGAGCTTTGACTGCCGCCATCGTGGTCCCCTCCTAAGCGTCAAAAGTGAATCTGATTGGCCCTTGGGCCTGCAAATGATTGTCGGAATTGTACGACCGTGGTGAATGCATGGCAACCTGATGATACCTTGCGCACCGTATGGCGGCGGTTAGAGGGTTGGTCCGGTCGCATGGGCGCACTGGGTGGAACGAAATGGCTTGCTGAAGCAGAGCATGGGTGCGTTGGGAGTGGTTGCGGGACCGCATTCCTGGGGAGCATGGTCCCAGTGGAAGACGGCGTCGATGATGCCTTCACGGGCTGCGGCATGGGGCAGCAGAGCGCTGATGATGCCTTTGGGGTTGGGGCAGGTGTTATTGCTGAGGTGCCTCTCGATATGGTGGTGAAGGTACATGAAGGTGGTGAGACGGAACCCGGCGTCGGCCAGCTTCCTGATGAAGGCAGGAGTCTGGGGGAGAGGTCGCTGCTGATCCTGGGCCACGGCCCACTGGTGGCAGAACTGGGTGGCGTAGGGGCGGAGGCGGATGATGGCGAGGGGCAGGCCGAAGCGGCGTTGGAGGGCGTGGATGCGATTGCGAATCTGGGCCAGTGTCATGGTAGCGGCTCCTGTTTGATTTTGATGCCGGGTTATGGACGTTTCCGTCAGGCCAGTTTGGGGGGATGGGAGTGGCTGTAGGACTGGACGGACTGCTCGAGTTGGTGGAGGGTGGCCTTGAGATCCTGGACTTCAGCGAGTTGCAGGGCGAAGGCCACGGCATAGCGGGCTGCCCGGAGGCGGAGGGATGGGTCGGGGCCCTCCATAACTTCTGCGAAGACGGAGAGACAGCGTGGCAGAAGGGCTTGGGCCTGCTGACGGGCGAGATCGGCGGACTCTTGGCGGTAGTTGGCCAATTGCTGGCGAAACTCGGGTTCCTGGAGCCAGCGGTGGAGGGTGGTCTTGCCGATGCCAGAGTCGCGGGCGGCTTGGGTGATGGTGGAAGCCATGGCGATGGCAGGGAGGGCGGACTGCTGGCGAAAGGTGAGGGTAGAAATCTGGAAATCCGTGTCATTTGCTCCCATTTCCGCCCATTTGGGGTCATCGAGGACTTCCTCGCCGGGGACGGCGAGGGAGAGGCGGGCAGGGTTGGGGCTGGCGGCTATGACCGGCTTGAGGGCTTGGGAGCGGGCTTTGCGGTTGCGCTTTTGTGACATGGGTATGGTCCTCATTTTTGTTGGGATTGGGCGAGGTCCGGGTGCGGGTTGGTGCATGAGAGGCCCCCTCCTAACCTTCCTCTTGAGGGGGAAAGGACTCGTGCTGTGGGGGTGGCTCTTGGGGCGGGACTGACTCCTCTGGCGAGGCTAGTTCCTCCCATTTGTCGTCCACTTCCCATTGGCGGACCTTCTCGTAGATTTCGGCGAGGCTGAAGGTGCTGTCGGGGTCCTCGGTGCGGGACTTGGCGGTGCTGGCGCGGACGCGCTCGTTGTAGACCTCGGGCCTGTGGGACTTGAGGAGGAAGGTGAGCATGCGGTCGCTGCCCTTGGCGGCGCGCTGGAAGGCATGCATCTCGAGGGCTTCGACGAGCCTGTCGCGGGAGTTGCGCCAAGCTTGGGCGAAATCGTGGTCCTTATCGCGCCAGTAGTAGGCGGCGCGAGCAGAGACACCGGCGAGCTGGGCTGCCTGCTCGACGGTGAGGCCGAGTTGGTAGGCGACGAGGAAGGTCTGCTTCCTGGCAGCTACTTCAGACGGGTCGTATCTGTTGTGGGTTTTTCCGTAGCTGATTTCTGTGAAATATGTGAAGTAGTCTTCGGCATCGGGGTTGGCGTCTCCGGCCATGTTTTCGGGCTGCTGAGGGGGGTTGGGAGACTTGAAGAGAAAACCGCAACGGCAGCTGTAGAGGCCGATCTCGTGGCTGGCGGTGTCCCTGTGGCGGCGGAGATCGCGGCCTTGGCAGCGGGGGCAGGGTCCGGGTGTAGTGTCTGCGGGTGTGGGCTGGGCGGTGGTTGGTTGGGGTTCCACTGGGTTGCCTCCTTGGGAGATTTTGGGCAAAAAAAGACGCGCAGGGGATGACCTTGGGGTCAGTCCCCAGCGCGCTCGATGGGGGTAGTTTAGAACGGATGTTTTGGACTTGTCAAGAGGGGGGTTGTCAGGGGGGAGGGGGGAGAAAAACTCCCGTCACGGTAGCCGCCAGTGAGAGCCGCCCACGAGCATCTTTTCCGCCATTAGTTCCGGATTGTACGCGTCAGATCAAGTTGGCGGTGCTGACACCCTTGGACGCAGCAATTGTCTGCCATGCCAGGGGGAGTCATAGTTCAACCAGCCGGGGATATGGGCCGCCATTTTAGCTACCCGCGCGCCTGCCCGCGAGTAGCTCGGCCCTACCGAGTCCAGTAATCCCTACGGATTAGCGCGCTGCGTTGTGGTAAGCTCATCAATGGGATAATTGGCTAACATATGTTCTGAGGAGACCGAGAATGTACATGGTGAGAATCGTCTGGAAGTGTGCCCGAGGAAAGGTGCCTGAGTGCTTGGAAGTTGTTAAGGAGGTTAGGGCTTCCTGGGCCAGCGATGGCAATATAACGGGCAAAATCTACGCGGATTATACAGACCGAATGGATACCATCGCATTTGAAATCGAAGTGGAAAGCCTAGATGAGTACTTTAATAATCAACGTACCAATTACCACGAGCTATCCCCCGAGACTGAAGAGTCTGTCAGGCAATTTAATAGCAACTCAGTAGAAGGCAACCGCCAGATCTGGGAGGTCATTCCATAGGAATAATTAAGGCTGAATGGAGTGGGTTGGTTGCTGAAGGGCGGCATGGGGCATGGAGGACGAGGACGAGAACCGTCCCGCACCGGCCCCACCGGGCTTTGCACCAAAACCCGCCCCTGAATCAAAAGGGGGGGCTGAATCAAAAGTCCTGTGGTACCGTGGAGGAAGGGCCGATGTTCGGAGAGGTCGAGTAGGGAACGGTGGACCTTTTTAGCTTTAAGGGAACAACCAGCCGCACCCAGTTTTGGTTGGTAACGCTGGCCGGATCACTGGCGGCATTCCTCCTAGCACTGCCTCTTTCCTGGCTGCCGGAGAGTGTGCTGGCTGATACCTTATTTCTTAGCTATCTGGCTTTCCTATGCGGGTTGTATTGGGTGTTTTTTGCCCTCTATGCCAAGCGGCTGCGTGATGCGGGTCTCAGCCCGTGGCTTTGTCTTCTGCTTTTCGTGCCGCTGGTGAACTTAGTAATCACCCTGATAGCCGGATTCAAGCCAACACAAAGAATGGCCCCTGACATCCCATCGGGAGGCAAGGAGGATCCGGTCTGGCGGTTCCTCCACCCGGAGGGGTCCGATAAGCCGAACGCAGGCGGGGAGGACTGAGGTAACCTATGGCCCTCGCAACTCACGACGAAGTGGGACGGGTAGACCTCCGCCTCGCCGGCCCCACCGTGCCAAGAGGAAACCCGGGCCGCTGGCGACACGGGGACTCGTAAGGTGGAAGACGCGCGGGGGTCGGGGGTCAAGGCAACCGGAGTGTAAAACAACCTGGGGTGCAAAGGGGGATGCGAGAAGGCGCGTGGTGTTACCTTTCCGCCTTGTCGATGGAATCAAGGATGCGTCGCTGCTGGTCGAGAGGCAGTTTTTCCTGCCCCAGAGCTTTAATGACATCTTGGCGCACTCGCTTCTCCGCGTCCCTCCGAACCTTCTGCAACGCTGGCTTTATAAGTAGCACGCCAATAACCTCCACAAGAATTGTGCCTCCAATGGAGGCACCTGTAGCCAAAGTGATGACCGTGGCCCATCTATCAGGATCCCTAGGACTCAATGTGAGGGATATACCTGCTATCGCAGCGAGGTAGAAGAGGGCGAATGAAGCTAGGCCGGAACGCTAGGGGCAGAAATTGCGGAACTGGTCAAACACTTGGTCAGCCGTGGCCCAAACGGCCTGCTCCTGGTCCAGTGCTTCGGCGACCTCCGATGGGGACTCATTGACCACGGCCTGCTCGAAGGCGTCAACAGACACTCTGAGTTGGTCAGCGAATTGCACGAAGTCGTCCTGAATATGTTGCATTGATGGGGGTGGCTGGAAACCTGCAACCACGTCTATTTCCTGTCGATATGACTGGACATCCGACTCAACGCGATACTCCGAAAAATCCCACTCTAGGACCAGCGCGTGCTGAGCGCGACCCCTGATAGGTCCGCCCAGTCCACGGAGTCGGTTCATGTGTGATTGCACAATCACAATGTAATGCGACTCCAGGTCGTTGGGGCATGGTTCCGTCCTCTCGACGTCGTCGGGGCAGAAATTGCGAAGAAGGTGAAACACTTGGTCAGCCGTGTCCAAAACTGCCCACTGCTGCTCCAGCGATTCGGTGATCTCCGCAGGGGACTCATTGGCCACGGCCTGCTCGAAGGCGTCAAGAGGCGCTCTGAGCCGGTCAGCGAACTGCTCCATCTCAACCTGAATATGTTGCATTGATGGGGGTGGCTGCATAGCTGCAACATCGTCTATGGACCGTCGATATGAGTGGACATCTGCCTCAGTGGGATACCCTCCCCGAGTGCGGTCCCTGAGAACCCGGCTCGCTGAAATGAGCTCGTTTTGTAATGAATTCACCCACCCAATGTAATCCCACTCTTGGGGGGTGGGGCATGGTTCCGTCCTCTTGACGGTGGCGGGCTCGACGGAGGCGGGTGGAACCGGAGGGATGGAAGGCGGTGCAGTTGCAGCAAGGGGAACGGCAGTAGCCGGAACGGGCGTGGCGGACGGGACCGCAGTGGCCACGGGCGTGGCGGTCGGGACCGGAGTGGGTGCGGGTGTGGCGGTGGGGACTTGGGTGGCCTCGGCACAGGCCGTAACCACGAGCAACAGCACTAAGAGCAGCAGGAGGCTGGCTTTGCGGGGAAAGGCGCGGTTCATAACGTCCTCCGGTAAGCGGGGATAACGGGCGGATTCTAACACCCCGCAACTCGGCTTGTTCATGAAACGGGAACAAGATGCCCAAAGGGGCTGGGAGCCTGCGGCCCTTGCCGGTCAGAGTACTGGCTGGATGTGATAAATCCACCCTTCCAGCCGGTAGATGTCGCCGTCTGGGGGCGTGCTCACCGCTTCGGGGCAGGTCATGTACACCGCCGAGTTGAGGGCCGCCACAACGGCATCGAGGGCGTCGTGGACGGCTAGGCACTGCTCGCCGACCTCCTCGACGTTGGCTAACGGCACCGGGACAGCTGATGCCAAGCCGTCGAGAATGCGCCTTCTCAACTCATCCCGCCGGCGCCCGTTCTTGTAGGCCTTGTAGGGGAGGCGGAGCCCCTTGAGGGTCGCGCCGGGCATGCACTCCAGCACGGTGAGTTTGGCTGGGCCGGGCTTGTCTTGGCAGAGGATGCGCACATTCGGAGCTTGCAACTGGTGCAGCATCTGCATGCCCCGCAGTGTCATGGGAAGCATGTTTGGGTTGGCCTTGTGCAGCACCGAAAAGGCCTCGCCGTGGCTGAGGTCGCACTCGCGCCGCAGCTCGCCGTGTTCGGCGACGAATGTATCCCGCAGGGCGATGAACTCCGCCATGGTCATGTTGGCCACGCCCGCCCAAACATCCGCCATGTCGTTTGGAGAGCCTGCCAACACGTTGGCAAAGGGTTGAGGAACAGAGAAGGGGAAGTCCACGGAAGCCACGGCGCCCTCGGGGGCTTGCCGTAGTAGCGCCAGCAACTCGTCCCGCGTCACGGGTCTGATGTTGTTGACCTGTAGCCCGTCGGAGCTTAGGACGCCGCTGGCCATCCAAGTATTGGCGTCCAGCTTGGCCCCGCTGAAGTCGACGCCTATGACGGGGTCGAGTTTGGAAGGGCTGGCACTCATTCCCACCCTACCTGTAGTGTCTTGCCATTTCGTTGGCGTACTGCCGACCCAAGCTGCGCCCATTTTCGTCCAGCCAGTCGGACAGGTGGATGCGGCCGGGAGGCGGCTCGGCGGAGTTGGAGACCAGCAGGTTGGCCGAGAGTCCGGCGACCTCGTCGCGGCTCAGGACCACATCCCGTACCAGCAGCCCCAGCATGCTGCCCGCGAGCATCACCAGCGAAGGCGGGGCGTGCATCAGCCGCGCCGATGTTGCGGTCTTTTCTCGTACCATACTCACCATCTCGTTGTAGGTGAATACATCAGGGCCGACGGCGTCCATCTCAACATCGTGGTCTCGGCCGCTCATGTCCACTGCCAGTCGTGCCAAGTCCTCAACGCAGACGGGCTGAACACGGTATTCCCCGGTGCCAGGAATGAAGAAGACCGGGAACCGACGTAGCATCCATGCGATGTTGTTCAGCAGGATATCCTCTTTGCCGAATACCAAGGTGGGCCGGAGTATGGCATGGGACAACCCCGATTCGCGTAGGGCATTCTCCACGAGGCCTTTGCAGCGGAAGTAGGACAAGGGAGAGCTGGCATCGGCGTTGGTGATGCTGACGTGTACCACGCGTCGCACACCTGCGGCCTTGGCGGCGTCGAACAGCGTGCGCAGGTTGGAGGCTGCGCGGTCGTGGGTCAGCCCACGGTGGGCGACGCGCACCCAGTAGGTGTTGAATAGAGTGTCCGCGCCTTCGAGGCTGCGGGCTAAGGCGTCGGGATTGTCGAAGTTGAATGGCAGCGTTTCTACAGTCTCACCGAAGGGGTTGGGGCGTTCGGGATGGCCTGTCAGGGAGCGCACACGGTCGCTGCGCTCCAGAAGAAGGCTGGTGATGTAGCGTCCCGTATAGCCTGTGGCCCCGGTTACGACGTGAGTAGATGGCATACCGCTATTATCCCACGACTATGCCACGACACGGGCCGAAATCCCTATCAGGTTGTCGCAGCGTTAGCCTGACGGGTACAATGCGCGGCGTTGCATCTGTCCCATCCCCATCGCCAGATAGACGCGAGGACTGCTGACCGGGAGGGCGCATGGAGTTCGAGCCACAGTATACGGAAGAGCAGGAGCGATTTCGGGTTGAATTCGCCCAATGGCTGGACGAGAACATGCCTCAGGGCATGGAGGAACCTGCCGAGCCTGCCGACCTTACACTTGAACAGTACCAGAAGCAGCGGGAGCTTGGACGCAAGCTGGGCGAACGCGGCTGGCTCTGGCCCACGGCACCGCAAGTCTATGGCGGAGGCGGTCTGGACATCGACGATGCCATCATCATCGAAGAGGAGATGGACACCCGTGGCCTCTACCTGCCGCCCTACTACGATTCGGGAGGGCGACTCGGAGGCAACACAGTCTTGGTGTGGGGCAGCGAGGAGCAGAAGCTCCGGCTGCTGCCACCAATCTTGCGGGGAGAGGTGCGCACTTGGCAGCTTCTCTCCGAGCCGGAAGCCGGCTCCGATTTGGCCGGTGTTCGTACCAACGCGGTCAGGGATGGCGACCACTACGTGATTAACGGTCAGAAGATATACATCGGCAGCCACCACGGGGCCGAGCAACTTTGGACTATCGTCTGCACCGACGCCAATGGTGAGAGGCATCAGAACCTGAGCTGGTTCATGATACCTTCCGATTTGCCGGGCATCTCGTGGTCTCCCATGGAGTTGCTGAGTTCAGGCGGCGAGGGCGGAGCCAGCTCCGGCGTCAAGAACACCGTGTACTTCGAGGATGTGCGGGTGCCTGCCGAGAACCTGATCGGCGGCGAGAACGAGGGTTGGAAGGTGGCCAGCACCCACTTGGAGCTGGAGCATGGCACCGGCGGGCGCATCACACGCAACCGGCTTGTCGACCGCCTCATCGCCCACTGCAAGGAGACCCAGCGGGACGGCGCTCCCCTGACCGATGACCCCGATGTGCGCGAGCGGTTGATTGACGTCTACATCGACGCCGAGATAGGCCGCCTGTTCGGGCTGCGCAACTACTGGCTGAGGCACAGCAAGAGCCCTATCTCCTACGAGGGGCCTCAGCTTTCCTACCAGCGCAAGATGTCGGGGTTGCGCATTGGTAAGTGGATCAACGACATCCTAGGGCCCTACGCCTTGACCAACGATCCCACTTGGGGCCCCTCCGAGGGCCACATCGAGTCCCACCAGAGGGGCAGCATTGTAGCCGTTCATCCCGGCGCCACTGCCGACATCCAGAAGGTGATCATGTCGCGGCGCATCGGAATCGGCAGACCCGATAGGGAGAGGGCTGGCGCCCTAGCCTGATTTGCCACCGTTCAACTGGCCTCGTTTTGCAAACAACTAGGAGTCCCAATGGACTTATCGCTGAATCAAGCCCAAGAGATGCTGAAGGCCACCGCCCAAGACTTCATCCAGCGGGAATACCCCAAGGAGAAGCTGCTGGAGTTGGAGAAGACCGATACCGGCTGTACCCCCGAACTATGGGAGCGGGCTGCAGCCTTGGGCTGGCTGGGGATGCCCATCCCCACTGAGTACGGCGGTGAGGGCCTCTCACTGACGGATACCGCTATCCTTTTTCAGGAGTTAGGCCGCGGGCCCGTGCCCGGCCCTCACTTCTCCTCGGGCGTACTGGGGTCTCTGCTCCTACTGGAGGGTGGCACCGATGCGCAGAAGCGTCAGTGGCTACCCCAAGTCTGCCAAGGGTCGGTGGTTCTTGCGGCAGCCCTCGGCGAGCCTGACCGCAGTTGGGGCCCCGGCGCGGTGCAGATGATGCCGGAACAGCGCAACGGCAACTACGTGCTGAACGGGACCAAGCTGTTCGTCCAGGATGCCTCCATGGCCACCCATCTGCTGTGCGGGGTGCGCACGGGCCAAGGCGACGACGGTGTAGGCCTGCTGCTGGTGGACGCCAGCCTTCCGGGCGTAGCTGTTCGTACTTTGCCTGGTTTCCTTGCCCAGACCTCCGAGGTCACCTTTAGCAACGTGACGGTGCCAAGCTCGGAACTTCTGGGAGACGCCACTGATGGAGGGTGGCGTGTTCTGGAGGCGGCGCTCCAGAAGGCACTGCCCGTTCTCTGCGCCTACCAAGTTGGCGGCTGCGAGGCGGTGTTCGACATGTCCGTCGCCTACAGTCGGACTAGGGTGCAGTTCGGCACGCCCGTCGGACGATTCCAGCGCGTCCAGGACCACATCATCAACCTAGTCAATCACTTGGACGCCGCCCGCTGGACTACCTACGAGGCCCTGTGGAAGCTGGATACCGACCGTCCGGCCCGCGACGCGGTGCACCTAGCCAAAGCCATCACCGCTGAGGGTCACTACCAAGCCTGCAATTACGCCCACGAAGTCCACGCTGGCGTGGGCAGTATGCTGGAGTACGGCCTCGCCATGCACACCAAGATGTCCCGCACCCTCTACTCCTACTTGGGTGATCCCCGCTACCACCGCCGCCAACTGGCCGACGCTATCGGCCTTTAGGCGAGGCGTAACATGGCGCTGGTTCACTTGGGACGTCTCGGTATTGGACAGTGCCGAGTCGGATAAAGATTAATGGAGGGTTGGCACGAAGGACCTAGCCATCGAGGCACTACACCCGACGATTTTCAAAAGAACCAGCGTGGTATAAGAACCATAGCGCCAATGATCAGCGCAAATGCGAGTGCGACGGCTAGTAACAGTATGACTCCTTCCCAAGTCAGCCATCTCTTGTCAGTTTCTTCCTGTCCCCTCTTGTCCAGATCCTCTGCAAGCCTAAGTAGAATGCTGATTATAAGGGGCCTTGGCCCAAAAAGGACGTTTGGCCCAAAAGTCCGGCCGCTGGCTTAAAAGTCTGTGGCCCGCCCCATAAACGTATGGAGACGCTGGACGTCTCAAGATCGGTCGTCGTTACGTTGCGCTCTGCGGTCAAGCTCTCCCAATTGATACTGCAAGGATGATATTAGTGTTCGGGCCTGTGCCGTCGATAATGCATATATTGCAAACTCATCAGGCGGCGGCTCTCCATCTTCCGGTTGTATCCCTAACTCCATTATCAACCGCCAGTTATTGGCAGGCGTCGGATCTTCATTGCTATAGCCAAGCCCAACTCGCAGCATCATTACTTGTTTAGGCTCTAATTGCACATTTCGTTCTATATGGGTCCTGAACGTCGTCATAGCGTCCCTCCTGCTTCTAATCCGGGGTGGCGTTATCTAAGCAGATGCAGCCGCGCTGAGTCAACCTGAACCTCAGTGTTGAAAGGTGGCCCAGCGAGCGTGGCCCATGGGATACCCCCACACGATTCTGATCGCAGGGAAGAGGCTTGCGCTGAATACCTTGAGAGAGACTAGCGTGGTACCATCGTGGAATCTGCCTCAAGGTCACCGGAACTGAGGCAGTGCCCATGACATCTGCCCGTAGACAACTAGTTCCCCTTCCCTCTAACCTGAACACAGGCAAGGGACCGACCCCTCAGGGTCACCCCTGCTTTAGTTTTCGGGGTTATATTCCTTTCTACACAAACTTCCGCCCGTCCCTTGCTGATAATATGTACATGGAAGGAGGGTAGCTGTGACTAATGAATCTTCTGCCGAGTGGGGAATTGGCTACGAAATAGCCGAGCGGGTGCTTCAGGCGATAGGTAATCCAGAGCAGGACAGTCCATTGGCTATCTCTAGTGAAGTCTCTCATTACATTACGCTGACGTATGGTGATGTCACGTTGTATGTGTACCTCAATGGTAGCGGGGTGGATATACAAGCGCGGGGGTCGGTGATGAAACGCTTCGAGGATACTTGGGGACTGGCGGCATTGATTCAGGGTAGCGACGAGAAGACGTTGGATAGGTTCAGAGACCGTGGTGAACAGGCTTGGGTGTCGAAGGTGACGGAGGCATTCCGAGAGGCTGATTCTGCTTAGCTAGGCTGTGTAGGATTGAATATAATTCCCTTAGTTTTAGGCCCCTTCAACAACAAAACATGGAAAATGGGCGGAAATGAACGGAAATGACAGGCAAAATCAAATTTCCCCAGCATCGCCTTCTGGGTCGACGTCGTCCCACCTACTCACCCGTTCCCACGTGCAATCGGACCACTTTTTCAGCTACGATTCAGCTACGACAGTCGGACCATCGGACCAATATCAGCTACAAAAAAGTATTTTTCAGCTACGACTGTGGTCCGATTCCCAGCTACGATTTCACCCACGACGCCCCACGATGGTTGGACGAAAACTCCTCCATGGAGGCGCACGTCGTCGCGGCCAGATACAAATCGCTGGCTTCTCCCTCCCCCTTCTTCGGTCCCGATCGGAACACGGCCACAAGCTGGCTCAAAGCTGCAGTCGGACCAAAATCAGCACCGAAAATCCGCCATCGCTGCCAAGGTGCCGCAGCCAGATACAAAATCGCCTGCTCTCCCGCCTGCTCCCCGCCCCTTTTTCGACCCCGGTCGGACCACGGCCCCAAGCTGGCCCAAAGCTACAGTCGGAACAATCGGAACACGATGAGGGCTGAAACATGATGAAGCGTACTGCCGATGTTGTGGTGGTTGGTGGCGGGGTCATGGGTTGCAGCATCCTCTACAACCTAGCAGCTCGTGGCGTGACCAATACGCTGCTTTTGGAGCGCAACGTGCTGGGGTCCGGCTCGACCGGACGTTCTCAAGCCATCTGCCGCACCCACTACTCCAACCCCTTCACCGCCGCCATGGCTTGGGAGAGCCTGCAGATTTACCGCGACTTTCCAGAGAGGCTGGGCGGACCGTCGGGATTCGTGGAGACGGGCTACTTCGTGATGGTTGGCGAGGAAGACCGGCAGGCCATGGAGTCCAACGTCGCCTTGAACCGCACTGTGGGCATCGACACCTACTTGGTCAGCTTGGAAGAGGCCGCGACGCTGGGGCCAATGCTGGATGTGAACGGGGTTGACGCCGTGGCCTACGAGCCACGCTCAGGTTACGCCGACCCCTACGCTGTAACTACGACCTATGCCCGGGCTGCCAGAGAGTTGGGGGCCGCCGTGCAGATGCAGGCCGAGGTAGTTTCTCTACAGGTGGAGAACGGCAGGGTAGCGGGCGTGGTTACTACTCAAGGCACCGTGGCCACTGACACGGTAGTGGTGGCCGCTGGGCCGTGGGCGCCTCCGCTGCTGGAGCCTCTGGGTTTCCACATCCCGTTGGAGCCAGTGCGCCATCAAGTGGTGCAGATTCAGAGGCCGTGGGACATCCTGCCCCATCATCCCGCCGTAGCGGACATTGCCACCAAGGTGTCTTTCCGGCCCGACGGGGGCCAGTTCACGCTCATCGGTGTCGGTGAGGACGAAATAGTGGACCGCGATAGCTTCAACGCCGCGGTCGACCCGCAGCCTGCAGCCGAGGCCCTCGACCGCGCATCACGACGCATGCCCGCCTTGGGGCAGGGTTACTTCCGCGGCGGCTGGGCAGGCCTGTTCACCGTCACCCCCGACTGGCATCCCGTGCTGGACCGGGTGGCGGGGGCTGAAGGCGTCTTCTGTGCTGTGGGCTTCAGCGGGCACGGCTTCAAGCTGGCACCGATGGTCGGCGTTGTGATGTCCGAACTAGTGACGAAAGGGGAGGCGACCACAGTGGACATAAGACCACTGCGTGCCTCCCGCTTCGCCGAGGACGACCTCGTCCGCTCCAGCTACCGCTACTCCGTGTTGGCCTAGGAATCGGACCGGGGACTAGGCACTGGCACTGGCGCTGAGGCCCAACGCATTGATGCCGGCCCGGGCGCAGTCCTCATCTTCTTGGGAAGTGCCGCCGCTGCCGCCTATGGCCGCGACCAGTTCGCCGCTGCGGTAGACGGGCAAGGCGCCTTGTCCTGGGATCATGTGCCCGCCCTCCATGGCCATGAAGCCACGGAAGATGGCCCGTTGCGAGTTCTCTTCCAGTTCACCGCTGGGACGGCCAAATGAGGCTGCCGCCACGGCCTTGCCCCGCGACACGGCGGGAGTCCGCCACGCGCCCCCGTCGAGGCGCACCATGCACAGCAGGTCGCCACGGGGGTCCACCACTGATATTGATCCCTTGAAGCCAATCGATAGCGCATGGGCCTTCGCCGCCGCTAATGCGCGTTCCGCCTCTTCCATGTTCAACCAAGCCATTTGAGTCCCTCCGTTTGTGGTTTGCGTGTGGCATTATAGGGCGCAAATAGGCGGGGTGCGCAACGGCCCGATGACGCCCCAACCGGGTGCGTATCTCTAGGCCATGTGCTAAGATGGTCAGCACTGACGCCTCGGAGGACGTGGGCCCGGAGAACCAAAGGGAGGGCGAAGGACGTGGATAAAGCTCTGGAAGGCATTAAAGTCATCGACTTGACCCAATTCGAGGCAGGCACCTCCTGCACGGAGACCTTGGCTTGGATGGGCGCCGATGTGATCAAGGTAGAAGAACCGAACTACGGCGACCCCGGTCGCCGCAGCCGCACCGACCAAGAGGGCGTCGACAGCCATTACTTCATCTTGTTGAACATGAACAAGCGGAGCGTCACCCTCAATCTGAGGAGCGAGACAGGCAAGACCATGTTTCTGGACATGGTGCGTGAAGGCGACATAGTTGCCGAGAACATGGCTCCCGGTGCCATGGAGAGGCTGGGGTTGGGTTACGACGTCCTGAAAGAGGTCAATCCCCGCATCATCATGGCCCGCATCAAGGGCTTCGGCACATATGGGCCTTACAGCGACTACAAGTCCTTCGACATGATTGCACAAGCCACTGGCGGGGCCATGACCCTCACCGGCTTCCCTGGGAGCCCGCCCCTGAAGCCTGGGCCCACCATCGGCGACACCGGCACCGGCCTCCATGCCGCCATCGGCATCCTGTCCGCCCTGTGGCAGCGGGAACGCACCGGCGAAGGCCAAGTGGTGGAGGTCTCGATGCAGGACGCCGTGATGAACTTCTGCCGCGTCCGGCTGCGGGACTACTACCAGACAGGCGAGTCGCCGGAGCGCCCCAGCAATACCATCCCCGGCGCGGCGCCCGGTGATATCTATCGTTGCAAGCCCGGTGGTGTGGATGACTACTGCTTCATTTACTGCCAGCCGGTGCGTCCTCACATGTGGGACGCGCTGCTGACAGTGATCGGTCGTGAGGACCTGATTGGGCACCCCGACTACTCAAGCTCCCAATGGCGCATCGAGCACTCAGACGAGGTGAATCAGATTATTGAAGACTGGACGCTGCAGCACACCAAGCATGAGGTGATGCAGTTGTTAGGCGAGGCGGGTGTGCCAGCGGGTGCCACGATGAACGCCGTTGACCTGCACGAAGACCCTCACCTCATTGAGAGGGGCATGATCGCTGAGATCGACCACCAGATACGTGGCAGCATGAAGCTGCCCGGCTGCGCCATCAAGCTCAGCGAGTCCCCGGTGGAGATCACCACCTCGCCATTGCTGGGCGAGCACAACGCGGAGGTATACGGCGAGGTCTTTGGTTACAACGAAGAGGACTTGGCCAAGCTGAAGGAAGAGAAGGTCATCTAGCCCTTCGGGACCTCTTCTGTTCGAGGTCGCCGGTGGAGCGTGTGGGCTAGCGTTGCGGTTACTTGCTACGCTAGCCTTTTCCTTCCTGCTGACAGGCATCTTGATGGTGGGGCTGCTGGCCACCGGATGCACTGAACGGCCAACAGAGGAGCCCGTTCCGCCGCAACCGGCCATATCGAGCCTCAGTTCTCCGACCCCGACCCCGATCCCGACCCAAGCTCCCGACTCAGACGGTGTCGCACCTGGGTCGGAAGGGTTTGAGTTAGAACTGGTCATTGATCCACCCGGGGCAGGCTTTGTCGTCGCTATCCCGCCCTTTGGTCCATATGCACCGGGCACCACCGTGACCCTTGGCGTTATACGTCCTAGGGTGCCCCCTTATATATTTAGCCGCTGGACAGGGGACGGTTCCGGCAGCGAGCGTGCCGTCCATGTGGTCATGGACGGGCCCAAACGGGTCGTTGCCCGGTTCATCAATCCCTACATCACTCCCACGCCATCGCCCGAGGAGTGAGTGAGGCACACCTATGCGGGAACATCTAACCGCTATGCTTAAACCGGCAACCTGTCATGCGGCTTTGCTAGCCTGCTTGTTGCTAGGAGTTGTGGCCTGCTCGGCGGAAGAAGAGTCGCCTACGCCTGACTACCTGACGGCAGTGCTTTCCCAAGACCTCAGCGTCGGCCCGCAACGCATCGCCTTCATCGTCCTAGACCCAGACCGAGAGCGTATCGAAGTCTCCCAAGCCGAGATCACCGCCTACTACCTCGGCGATGACCGGGAAGCCCCTGGGGAACGCCGCGAGACGGCTGCCGCGGTCTTCCGGCCTTGGCCAGTGGGCGACACCGGGCTGTACAGTGCGCGCATGAATTTCGCCGACGCAGGTCTGTGGCGTGCCGAGGTCGCCATCACACCGCCGGGCGAGGCTCCTCGCACGGTAAGAGGTTTCTTCCGCGTAAGCGCTCGGAGCTTCACCCCTGCTATTGGCTCCGACGCGCCCCCCAGCGACACCAAGACCGCATCCGACGTCGCCTCTATAAACGAAATCACCTCTTCTCCCGATCCCGACCCTGCCCTCTACCAGATATCCGTCGCCGACGCCGTAACTTCCGGCGAGCCCACACTGATAGCCTTTTCCACACCTGCCTTCTGTGCTACCGCTACCTGCGGTCCCCAACTACAGGTGGTGAGCGAACTGCAAGCCAGCCACGGCGAGTCCGCCAACTTCATCCATGTCGAGATATACGACAACCCCCACGAAATCCTAGGCGACCTGCGCAATGCCAAACGCGCTGATGCCGTAACCGAATGGGGCCTCCCCAGCGAGCCATGGACCTTCATCGTCGACCGCAACGGCAAGGTAGCCGACAAGTTCGAGGCGTTCACCACCCGCGAAGAGTTGGAGGCGTCGTTGTTGGGGGTGCTCCGGTGATAGGGTCTCGGGACGGTCTATACTAGTGACGGGGGGTTATCGGCCTCAAACCATAGCTTGAGGAAGCTTCGTCATCGCTCAATGTGAAATGAGGAAAGGGCTCACACTGCCGGTTTATGCCCAAAGTAGGAGAAGCGATAAGAATCGTAGAGCGGGATGGCTGGCGGTGGGTGCGGACCCGTGGCAGCCACCGCCATTATCATCATCCGGTGAAGCCGGGAACTGTGACCATAGCGGGAAGGTTCAGCACCGACCTGCCGCCGAAGACATGGAAAGATATAATGAGGCAGGCGGGGTTGAGTGGAGAACAAGACATATGAAATATACGGTCATTATTGAAAAAGGTCCCACCAGCTACGGTGCGTATCTCCCTGACCTGCCGGGTTGTGTGGCAGCCGGGGATACCCGCGAGGAGGTCATATCCCTCATCACAGAGGCGGTCGTGGAGCATGTAGAGGTTATGGTCGAACACGGCGAAACAGTCCCCGGACCTACGAGTTCGGCCATAGAAGTGGAAGTCCCTGTTCCCGGAGTGGTTGAGGAAGCCGTTATAGGCGGATGACTCACTCGGGACCGCCCGCGCGGAGTTCGGTGCGTCGCTGCTGCAAAACTTGATGGGTTGGTCTACACTAGGCTGCCCCGGTTGACCACGAGGAGTTGTGATGCTGGACGACCTGATAGCCATGATAGATACCTTGAAGTGGCGCATAGAACAGCATCGCGCGGACTTGCAGTCGAACGAGACCCGTACCCGCATGGCTCTCATCGACCCGCTGCTGACAGTGCTGGGTTGGGACACGTCAGACCCCGGACTGGTCACGCCGGAGTACAACTTGAGCGGTGAACGCGCCGACTATGCGTTGTTAGGAACTGTCGGAAAGGCGTCGGCGTTTGTCGAGGCCAAGAAGTTAGGTGAATCACTGGCGTCACACCGCATGCAGATGGTCAACTACGCCAATATGTCTGGCGTTGCTTATGCCGGGTTGACAGACGGTGATCGTTGGGAATTGTACACCGTGTTCGACCAGAAACCGCTATCAGAGCGCCTGATATTGGACATTTCGATCGCCAATTCCCCCGCGTATCAGTGCGCGTTGAAGTTGCTGCTCCTCTGGAGACCGAATCTGCAATCCAGCCAACTAACTCAGGCAAACGAGCCGATTCTTGGCCCCACCGAAGTTTTGCCACCCGCTCCTCCCGCGCCAAAATCGCCAGTTCAAGTGGAACCAGGGGATCCTCCTGTTCCGCCGCCACCTGGCTGGACAAGCCTCGCAGACTTGCAGATTGAACCTGGGTCCGATGCACCATCTGCGGTCCAATTCCCCAATGGGGAGGAGCGACAAATCAGGTATTGGAACGGCATAGTCTTCGAAGTGGCGGACTGGTTGGCTCGGAACGGCCATGTAGGCGCACAGAATTGTCCGATTGCCAGAACACCCGCTGGAAGCTTTTACTTGGTCCATACTCAAGCCATCCATCCCAATGGTAAGGCCTTCTTCAATGGTAAGAAGCTGTCGAACGGGCTTTTTGTAGAAACCAGCCTTTCAGCCAAAAACTCAAGTTTAGCTTCGCGCCATTTGATGCAATCCTTGGGTCAAAACCCCAGTTCGGTTCTTGTGCGAGTGGACTGACCGACTGGACACCACTGTACACACCCAACTAATCAGTAACCCGCACCGCCGACAACCCCTCTTTGGTCTCACGGTAGTACACCACCACCTTCTCAAAGCGCACCTTGTGCTGAATCAGATGGGAGGTGCTGAAGGTTACCGTGGCTTCGATGGCGAACTCCCAAGTCCGGCCGTTGTTGTCTCGGACTTGCAGGTACTCGGGGAGGCCGAAGGGAGGGCCTATGGCTTCCTCGACTTGGCCGTCGATTCTCTTGAGCCCGTCCGAGTCGCATGTTGCTGCGAACACGGCTAGCAGAAGCACTAGGGACAACAGCGAGGCTCGCCACATCCCAGCGATTCTATCCGGCAGAGTTCGCGGTTGTGAAGCCGCAGACGGGTGCCCAGGTTCCGGTTGACACCCAAACTAGCCGGACTTACCATGACCCGGAAGCTCGCAGCTACGAAAGTCGTAATTGAGACCGAGATTTAGATGAGTACTTCCCTGAATCGATGAGCTTGACAGCTATGAAACTGAGGAGATGAGGCCGATGCCGGATGAGATCGGGCTGTTCGAAGCCATGTATACCCAGCGGGCCCTGCGTTACATAAAGCCCGACCCGATTCCAGACGATTTGGTGCGCAGGGTCATCGACGCGGGCATTCACGCTCCCAACGGAGGCAATCAGCAGCGGTGGGGCTTCGTGGTCATCAAGGACCCCGAAGTGAAGCGCAAAATCGCAGAGCAGTACAAGGACACAGACCGCCCGGCTCATACTCGCCCTGCCGACGCCTCGTCAGCCCGCAATGACCGCTCTGCTAACTACTTGGCCGATCATCTGGCCGATGTGCCGGTGCTGGTACTGTGTTGTGTGCGGCGGCCTGGAGGCGAGGGAAGCGGAAGCGACATCGGCCACGGCGCATCGATTTATCCCGCCGTGCAGAACATGCTGCTGGCGGCGCGTGGACTGGGTCTGGCTAGTGTGCTGACCACCCGGCCGCGACGTGGTTTCGAAAAAGAGATGAAAGAGTGGGTGGGTGTGCCCGACGAGTTCGACACCGCCGCACTCTTGCCCTTGGGATACCCCGTCGATGGCTACCACTACGGCCCCACCACAAGGCGCCCTATGGAAGAGGTGACCTACGCCGATAGATGGGGCCAGAACTGGCAGTCGCAGACATAGAGGCTATCGAGACGAGGACATTCCGAAAGGAGCTTTGATTATGCCGAGGATGACAGGCAAACAGGCGCTTGCCGAGATGCTGCTGGCCGAGGGAGTGGAGTACATCTTCGGCAATCCGGGCACAAGCGAAACCCCACTGATGGACGCTCTGCAGGACTACCCCCAACTGAGCTACGTCACCTGCCTACAGGAGGCCTCGGCAGTGGGCATGGCCGATGGCTATGCCCGGGCCACGGGCAAGCCCGCCTTTGCCAACGTGCACATCGCCGCTGGCTTGGCCAACGCCGTCAGCATGCTCTACGACGCCTACCGTGGCGGTACGCCGCTGGTGCTAACCGCGGGGAACTCCGATACCAGAATGTTGCTGACCGATCCTACACTTACGGGCGACTTGGTGGAGATGACCCGGCAGTATACGAAGTGGAGCGCTCAGATCACCCACGCATCGGAGATTCCCATGGTGGTGCGTCGCGCCTTCCGCGAAGCCATGACCCCGCCTACGGGTCCGGTATTCTTGGCTTTTCCTTGGAATACGATGGATGACGAGGCGGACGTCGACATAACGCCCTCCTCCACTGGCTACTTCCGTTTGCGCCCCGATCCAGCAGCTATCGCCGAAGCAGCGCAACTGCTGGCCCGTGCCGAGCGGCCGGTACTGGTGGTGGGGGACCGGGTAGCCCAGTCCAGTGCGCTGGCTGAGGTGGTCAGGGCTGCCGAATTAGTCGGCGCCAGAGTACACGCCGCGTCTGTTGCTGAAGTCAACTTCCCCAGCAGCCATCCCCAGTACCTAGGTGGCCTGAATCTGAACCGGGGTTCGACCAAAGACCTGTTTGCCGACGCTGACGTTGTGTTAGCTGTGGGCGCCAACATCTTCCAGTCGTTCCTCTATGTTGAGGACCCCTTCCTAGGTCCCAACAGCGCCCTGATACATCTGGATAGCGCCACTCAGGAAATCGAGAAGGTCTACCCCACACGTGTGGGCATGACCGCCGACCCCAAGGCTGGTCTGACCGACCTGTGTGATGCTCTGGAGACCCAGATGTCGGGCAGCCAGAAGGAGGCGGCCAAGACCCGCGCCGCAACCATCGGTGATGAGAAGCAGAAAGGCCGTGAGGCGCAACAGCGCCGGGCTCAAGCCAACTGGGACAAGGACCCCATGTCTGTAGACCGCATGATGGCGGAGATGGCCAAGGCCTTGCCCTCCAATACCATCATCGCCGACGAGGCGGTGACGTCCCGCGGAGCGATGCTGGGGGCCTTGGACTTCGACGAGCCGGGCTGCATGCACGCCATCCAAGGCGGCGGACTGGGCTGGGCCATGGGTGGTGCACTAGGCATCAAACTGGCTCACCCTGACCGGCCTGTGGTTGCGGTGGTGGGCGACGGGGCGTCCCTCTACACCATCCAAGCCCTATGGACGGCCGCACGGTACAACATCCCTGTGACCTACGTCATCTGCAACAACCGCACCTACAGGATTCTCAAGCAGAACATGGACATATACCTACGGGACATGCTTGACGACAAGGAACGGGTAAGCGAATACGTTGGTATGGACTTTCCCCTGCCTCTTGACGTAGCTGGCATCGCTCGTGGGTTCGGCGTGAACGGCGTACAAGTGACCAAGCCGGAGGACGTGGCCCCCGCGATGGAGAAGGCCTTGGCATCGGGTGCGCCTCAAGTGGTGGATGTGGTCATCGACAGTGCGCCCTACGCTTGGCCCGCTCCCCCGCGTTAGTGGGGGAAGCGCTTATGCAAAGGTCTTCTTGAAGGGCAAAGGGGCTGGGGTTTCGGGCTAGTGTGCAGTCGTCACTGCTTCGACTCCACAGTCGCCAATACTGGCAGGTGGTCCGAGGCTGTAGTCCGGGGTATGGACGGCTTACTTAGCCTCAGGTCGGGCGAGGCGAGGATGTAGTCGATGCGCTCCGCTGGCTCGTATGAAGGGAATGTTGCCCTTGATGCCACGCCTTCCAGAGCATCTGCGAATCCCGCCCGCCTGAAGGCTGTTATCTCCAGCGAGTCGGGCTCTGCGTTCAGGTCGGCTAACACGACGGTTTTCGGATGTGCGTTCCAGAACGAGAGTAATGCCTCTGCTTGCAGCAACCGGGTCTCGCCTCCATCCTCAGGATGATGGAAGTGGGTGGCGATGACCCGCAAGTGTTGGCCTTCGCCCAAGGCAAAATCGGTCCAAGTGAACTGACGCAATAGAGGCAGGTCGCGTGGAGGAAGGTCAACCTTGCCCCAATCGGTGACTGGAAAACGTGAGAGTATGGCATTGCCCCAGAAGTGCTCCATGGAGGGGCCGTAGATGTAGGGCATGTCGAGACGTCGGGACAGCCACAGCAACATGTCGGCAGAGCCGTTGATGACCCAACCCCTCGACACCTCCTGTAGGGCCACGATGTCGGCTTCTTCATCCTCGATGACGGCAGCCAGCGCTTCCAAGTCCAGTAAGCCGTCAGTATTGAAGCCGTTGTGCAGGTTGTAGGTCATCACGCGAACTGGATAGCCATTGCCCTCGACTTGTTGCGGAGTCTGCCATGTTAGCAGCATGACCACAGGCGCTATGGCAAACACTGCAGCGAAAGCAGCGGGTCTCCAGACGGGAAAGTAGGAGATGCCACTGGGTTGGCTCGAGACCGATGCCCATAAGGCGGCTACGGCAACTATGACGCCCGCTGCGGGCAACAGCATCTCCCGCGAGAATGGCATCTCCAGTTCCAAGCTGGCGTAGTAGCCAAAGAGCAGGGCCATGAGCAGAACCATGCCGATGCCATGGAAGGCACTGCTTGGCTGCGCGCCACCCTCCTGGGTGCCCCCCTGTTCCGGCTGCCTCCCAGTTCCCGTGTCGGCGGCTTCCCCCGTGGTCTCGAAGGCCGAGAAGACGATGATGAGCAAAGCTGACAAACAGGCTTGACCGACGATCAAGGCACCTGCTGCGATGTTTGGCAGTGAGCTTACAATGCCGAGGGTGCCAGTAAGCAGCGCTCCCAATAGCAACGCAGGTCCCCATGCACCGCATGATGGCTTGCTCACCACCAAGGCGGCGACCAGTAGTCCAACGACGTTGCTGATGACGATGCCGAGAAAGGCTTGGGGCATGGTCCATCCGGTGACCGCAGCGAACCCGGCTATGTTTTGGAACACCTGAAGCTGCAGAAAGATGACTGGCCCTAGGGCAAGCCAAGGGAGAGAGCTGCCTATGCCCGGCGGGTTTACGCCAGACCATTGGCCCTGCGGTCGAATAGGGCTCGGGATGAGGCTGCCGAACCCCAGCACGTAGACGAGACAGACTATCTGGGCCATGACCATGAGGGTCACCGCCCACATGGAGCCGATGCCAAATCGCCAGAAGGGCTCCCATGTGGAAAAGGCCCCCATCAAGAAGGTGTCCAGCGACACTCCAAGAAGGAAAGCCAGCCCACAACCGGCCGTCCCTACGCCGTCTTTTCCCCTAGCGTGTTCCACCATGGCAAACAGGAACACAATGAACAGGAAGGCGCCAGCGATGCTCAGGCCTAGGTCCACCACCGGGTAGACGGGCCATATCTGGGCCACCAACCGCAGAACGCCGACGCCTCCGCCAGCGATTGCCAAGGTAGCGCCCGTTCCTAGCCGCCGCGTCAACGGGCCCGCTTGGAAGCCAGTGCTGAAGATTACGAGGGCTAAGATACCGACTTGGATCGCGTCCCAGCCGTAGCCTTCCCTAAGGACGTAGACCAGCAGCGATAACATGGCCCGGAGAGTCTCCAGACCAAAGGCTACTGTGATGGCCACAAAGCCCAAGTGGGGCCAGGACC
Organism: Dehalococcoidia bacterium; assembly: GCA_965263155.1. Classification (GTDB taxonomy): domain Bacteria; phylum Chloroflexota; class Dehalococcoidia; order Lucifugimonadales; family JAAXIE01; genus JAAXIE01. Next base: position 1,795,366 of record OZ253586.1, on the reverse strand, counting down.
GTGGCTCTGGTATGATCCCGAGGGCTGTTCCTACTGCCATTAGTGCGTGCCCAGTGATCGGCTACGACTGAGAATGGCCATTAGACGGCCACAGGCACCTCGTCGAAGGCAGGGATGATGTACTTGCCGAACAACTCGATGGACTTCATCACCTGCTCATGGGGCACCGACTCAGTGGCCATGAGGAACTGCACCTCGTCCACGCCCGCAGCTTGGTGGAGCTTGAGGGCCTTGATACAGGTGTCGGGGTCACCGGCAACAATCACACCCCGCTCGCACAGGGTGTCGGCGTCCAACTCGGCCCATGCTTTCTGGGCAAGGGCTGACCCTCCCGAAAGGTCCAATTCCTGCTGCGCTTGACCGTCGCCGTTTTCGTCCCCATTTTCATTCTTGACGTAACGGGAGAAGTTCTGCGCCAAGTGCTCGGGCACCCCGCCCCAAGCCTTGACGAGGGTCTCGTAGACGTTCACCTGGTCCTGCAGATAGGGCCGATCAGGGCCGAAGAATGTCTTGAGGGACTTCTCACCCATTTGGCGAGCGGAACGGTCATCCTCGCCACAAAAGCCCACTGCACCGCTCAGCCAGCGGTCGTTGATAAAGGCGCCCACAGGGTCGGCCTTCTGTACGTTCTGCTTGTACTCCTTGATATGAGGCTCCAGCACCGAAGGAGCGCTGACGCCCAAGGCCATCACGCCGATGCCCTTCTGCGCGGCTATGGCGTAGGTGGCAGGCTGCAACGCCGCGACCCACATCGGGGGGTGCGGCTTCTGATAGGGCTTGGGCAGCACCCTGCGGGGTGGCACATTCCAGAAACGGCCTTCCCACTCGAACATGTCCGACTCCCAAATCTTGGGGATCATGGTCAGAGACTCTTCCCACATGTCGCGGGTATTTCGAGGGTCGATGCCGAGGCCCGTCTGCTCGTAGGGGGCCGACCGGCCGGTCCCGAATTCCACGCGCCCCTTGGAGAGCAGGTCCACCATGGCGATGCGCTCAGCCACTCGTACCGGGTGATGGTAGGGCAGTATGACCACGCCGAAACCCAGCCTGATTTGCTTGGTGAGGAGGCTCAGCGCGCCTAGGATCACCTCGGGGCAGGGCGAGGAGGAGAAGCCGGTGAGGAAGTGGTGCTCCACGAACCACACAGTGGAGAAGCCCGCCGCGTCGGCCGCGACGCACTGCTCAATCGTCTCGTCCACCACCTTCTGGTCGTCCAAGCTGGGACGCTGCATCTCATAGGCCAGAGAGATCTTCATGAGAAATGCTCCTTTGGGAGTCGCGGGCTGGCTGCCGTCTGGTGACGTAGCAGCCCTACCATAAAGGTTCTGGGTGATGCTATCTCGCCTGCTAGGCAGATACAAGGGGCAATGCGGACGGGGCCAACCAGCGAGACTAAGGCTCAGTGTAAGGGGCACGCAAACAGCAGACCGCTGGCCAGCCAACTCTCCTCTTCCGCAACGACTGAGGGGTCCAATGGTGTGGCTGATCCCCCGAGGGGGCCCCGCTGCGACTTGCTAGCGGCCAAGCCGCTGTACGCTCCGTCCACATCGGTGGAGACGGCCCACGCGCCGAAGAATATGGTGAGGCATATGGCTATGACCAGCACCACCACGAAGGTCAAGGGTATCTCTCGTATGGTCATCGCTCTTACGTTGCAGCGGCGAAGCTGGGCCGCAGTTCGGTCCCCACCAAGTCGGGTAGACCCCTAGTGTAAATCTGGCGCAATGGTGGCACCAGCAGGCTGAGCAGCACTATCACCAAGAATATCAGGCCCGTGGCCGCTAGTATCCGCGGAGCGTCGATCCACGACACCTCTGCCAAGGCCGGGTTCACCAAGTTGAAGGCGGCCATCATTCCCATTGTATGCCACATGTTCACACTGGAAATGCGGCCTCGCATGCCGTCGGGGATAATCTGCTGGATCGTGGTGTGAGTCATGGTCATGAATCCTGCTGTAGCGCCCCCGATGGCCGCCGTTGCCAGCACAGCGACGAAGATGCTGTTAGAGAAGGCTAAAGCCAAGGGCGACAGGCCGCTGAGCACCCCCAGCCAGAAGATTAGAGCTCCCCGCTTACGCTGATCCCGGACCTGGGCCAGCACCACGGTGTTTACGAAAACTGCCCCAATGCCTACCCCAATCATCATGTAAATCGGCCCACTGTAGAGCGCACGGTCTTCACCCATGCCCAACTGCTCGCGAGCGAAGAGCGGGAAGAGGGCCTCGAAGGCCATGGTCAGTGCACAATGGGCTACCGCCAACATGATGACTGACAAAACTAGGGGATGAGTATAGGTGTAGTGGATGCCAGCAACGAGGTTGTAGAAGACGCCCCGTCCGGCTACGTCCTGGCCGGTAGACCGGGTCTGAATAGAGGCCAGTTGCAGGCCTCCCAGAAAGTACAGGGCCACAGGGATGAAGAAGATCTCGGAAGTCCCGATGGTTGCCACCAAGGGCACCATCGCCAGCGCTCCGGCCGCGCGCGAGCCTTGCTGCACAGCTTGGTTCAAAGCGATGCCGTTGAGCAGGCGTTCCCTAGGCACCAAGTTGGGCAGAAGGGATTGGGAAGCTGGCATCTGCACCGAGCGGGCGCAGCCGTTGATGAAAGCCAGCCCGAGCAACCACCAGATGCCGCCCGGCCCGTGGATCACTCCGGCCACCACGGCAACGGCTAGAGCCACGGCGGTCAGCAGGTTGATCAAGCAGCAGTACATCAGAAGGAGACGCCGGTCCATACGGTCGGCGAGGTACCCTCCGATGGGGTTGAATACCAGTGAGGGTATGAGGGCCGCGAAGGTGATGATGCCGATCCAAGCGGGAGAGTCGGTGATCTGGTAAGCCAAGGGACCACGGGCGATGATCAGGGCCCAACCGGCCGATTGGGTGAAGCCCGTAGCGGCCCAGAGTCGACGATAGTCCGGGTATGTCAGGGAGGAAAAGAAGCTGGGGTTAGCGGATGTGTCTTCTGTCTTCGATGATATTGCCAAACGCTCAGCTCCAAGGCGGCCCGGTGGACTAGTCGTCCTCCGCCGAGACCGCCCGCGTACATGTACAAGTGTGATGTGTTGCCAGCGTGAACATGGGGCGCATTCTACCCCCTTTTCCCGTGCATTGCACCCCCGGCGTAGACTTTCACCCGTCGAATAGACCTGCGAATTTTGACATGGGCTATCCCGACGCCTATCATCCCCGTGCCTTGGCGCCCCGGTCTCAGCGGTGACGGCTGTCCCCTTCCTCCCTTACTGTCCTCACTGTCGCGCTCGCCTGTGCCCCTCGCTTAACGTGCTTCGATAACCGTCCACTTTTGACGCCAACTGGTCACCGACAACCAGCCTAGCAAGCATTGCGACAACCAGCGTGCAACCAGCCTGCAATCCGTCCGGAATCTGATGGAGGTATCCAAACCCTGTGCTCAGGTGGAAGTCCGTCCCTCTTCTCCTTGGTCTAGCTCTAGCCCTCGCCTCCTTCTCCGGAGGAATTCCTTTAGCCGCATCTTCCCTCCCGGACCTCATGGCTAACATAACAGGCCCATCGACCGGGAAAACTGGAGAGCCCATGGCCTCGGAAGTGTCAGTTACCGTCAAGAACTTGGGGAACCAAGCTGCTCCAGGCACCATCAACTCTGATGGTAGGGTGAATGTCTATGGCTACTTGGTGGAACTGGTTCTCTCTTCTGATAGATCGGTCGCAGTGCGCCCTGCCACTTTTTCCGATGGCTTCATGGAAGACATGCTTTTGAAGGGAGGGCGGGTATCACGAACCTATGATGTAACTCCCGGCGCTAGCTTGATGGTGTGGGACCCTGCCACTGCCCAAGGAGACGACCTCCAAATACCCAATGACACCCCTTCCGGCAACTACTTCATCTGTGCAGTGGTGGATCCCAGCGGGACCGTCGATGAGGAAGACGAGGAAAACAACGTCGATTGCGCGCCGATCACCATCGACGGGGTAGACCCCAGCGTTCCTCCCAATCCGACTGAGACACTCGCCCCGACCCCTGAGCCGACTACAGCGCCCACAGCGACACCCGCCCCGACCTCTGAGCCGACTAAAGCACCCACAGCGACACCCACCCCGACCCCTGAGCCGACTACAGCACCCACAGCGACACCCACCCCGACCTCTGAGCCGACTGCCGCGCCCACAGCGACACCCGCCCCGACCCCTGAGCCGACTACAGCACCCACAGCGACACCCACCCCGACCCCTGAGCCGACTGCCGAACCGACCTCCCCCACAAGCTCCGAACAGACACCTCAGTCCACCCCTGCGCCCACATCCGCACGCATACGCGAGTTCGCAAACACCATTGCCCAATTGAGAGTATACGAGGATGCGCCCGACCTCGAAGTCGAGTTGTCCGACGTCTTGAGGGATGCCGACAGGCGTGTCGACTGGGCGAGATTGCGAACCAACGACAATCCCGATTTGGTCACGGCGTGGTTGTCACGAGGGGCCATCACCTTACGGTTTGCGGAGGACCGTCATGGCGCGGCCCAAATCGTCTTCGACGGCGTGGACCGAGACGGCTTCTCCCTGACCGTCGCTCTGTTTATTGCTGTCACGCCCACGAACGACCCTCCGAGAGTGGGTGCGCCCATGGGGGGTATGCGTGTGCCAATGGGCGTAGGAGACATCGGATTCGACCTGTTGGATGTGTTCTCCGACGTTGACTTGCAGTCCAACCAAGACAGACTTTCTTTTAGGGTAGACAACGACAATACATCGATGTTGTCCTTCTCTCTTCAAGACTCGGACCTAACGCTGCATCCCCAACCGGGCAAGCACGGTGAGGCCAACATCACCGTCACGGCCACCGACCAATCGGGCATATCGGCCAGTGACACCTTGCGGTTGGTGGTGGAAGCGGATGACCTAGCCACGGAACCGGAGAATGAGATAGAAGAACCGTCCCTCCAGCAGAAGAATGGCGATTCGTCGAGCGAGAAAGCGTCAACGAACGTCCCTTCTGCCGCTCCTACACCCAGCCCTGACGTAGCTTCGGAGGAGCCGGAGAGTCCCGAGAGCCCTGAGAGTCCCGGGAGTGGAGACTCCCCGGTCGATGTACTGCCTGCCACTACACCCGTTCCCGAGCCCAGTGAAGCCAGTGATCCCAATGGCAACGATGCTCAAGTGGAAGCGCCGACTCCTCCGCCTGCCCCAGCGCTAAGGACCAGCCAGGGTATTGACTCTTCCAAGACTGATTCGCCAGATACAGACCCTATCGTGGCAGGGGTCGATACTCCGGAGCAGGACGCATCTGATGACGAGACCCACGCCGATGCTGAGGCCCCGCAGCAGACCCTCAAGGCGCCAGCCAATGCTTCGGCCAGCGTGGTACCCGATGTAGCAGGCACTACGTCCCCGGTTCCTCTGCCCCCAGCGCCCGCGTCGGCGGCTCCCATACCGGCCCCAGAACCCTCGCCTGCCTCTGGAGGCGCTTCGCCTCAAGCCACACCGTCAAACGTCGCTAGCGCCTCGGAAGGAACTCATCTGCAGCCGGCGTCCGACACCTCTTCACCGGCGCCAGCTACCAAAGTCACGCTGACAGCTCCGAATGGTGATGGCCCGCTGTCCGGGCGCGTGCTCGTCGTTGTCATCGCGCTGATAGGTGTCGCTCTTATCGCAGTAATGGCTCTACTTGTGCATATCCGGCGCGGCCATGCAACGTAGGTCTGCCTCTTAAGACGGCATTACACAACCAAGCTGGCAACGGAAGAAGACTAAGCCCGCCCCCCACGGGACGCGTTGTCGTCTGGGGCAAGTCAAGTTAGAATGTCTGACAATTCAGCAACTCATAGTTGGCGACGGCATTTCCAAGGAGGCAGCTTATGGACCTCTCCGGACTGATCGTGGATGACAAGGAGCGAGGCATATTCCGCTACCACCGTTCCGCCATGACTTCGCAAGAGATTCTGGACTTGGAGCGGGAGCGCATATTCGACAAGTGCTGGCTCTATTTCTGCCACGAGACAGAGTTGGAGAACAACAGCGAGTACCTGCGTCGCACCGTGAACGGGCGGCCTCTTTTCGCCGTGCGGGGCAATGATGGCCAAGTGCGGGTGTTCCTGAACAGTTGCCTGCACCGCGGGGCCCTGATTTGTCGTCAGGACCATGGCACTGCTGAGGTGTTCCAGTGCTTCTATCACGCGTGGACCTACAACAATAGGGGCGAGCTCATCGGCACCCCTGATGAGGCCGGCTACCCCGACTCCTTCAAGCGGGAGGAGATGAGTCTCAAGCAGCCCCCACGGGTGGAGTCGTACCGGGGGCTGGTGTTCATCAACAACGACGCCAATGCCATTAGCTTGTACGACTACTTGGGCGGGGCCAGAGAGTACATCGACGCCATGATGGACCAAGCGGAAGAGGGCATGCGGGTGGTTCCCGGCTCCAACAAGTACGACATCGGGGCCAACTGGAAGCTGCTCATCGAAAACAGCGTCGACGGCTATCATGGCCTGCCTACTCACCAGACCTTCTTCGACTATGTGCGCGCCCTCTGGCCCGAGGCCCCCAAGGGGTCCGTCGGCTACGGGAGGGCCCTAGGCAACGGCCACACCACTACCGAGTACCAAGCTGCTGCGGGCAAGCCCATCGCAGTGTGGACGCCCCAGTTCCCCATTGAGGCTCGGGCTGAGGTCGAAAAGGTACACCATCGGCTGGTCGAGCGTTTCGGCGAAGAATACGCAGCCCGCATGGCCTACTGCCAGCGCAACTTGTTCATCTACCCCAACCTGATACTGAACGACGTGGCTGCTCCCACCATCCGCTACTGGGAGCCTCTGGCACCCAATCTCATGCGCGTCTCCGCTTGGGGCATCGCTCCCAAAGAGGAGAGCGAGATACTCCTCAAAACCCGTCTCAGCAGCTTCCTAGGCTTCCTAGGCCCCGGCGGCTTGGCCACGCCCGACGACTCCGAGGCATTGGAGTCCTGCCAAGCCGGGTTTGCGGTGAAAGAAGTGGAGTGGTCCGACATATCTCGCGGGATGCACCGCAGCCCCAAGTCCATCGACGAGATACAGATGCGTGGGTTCTGGCGCCAGTGGCATGCCAATCTGATGGGCCAGACCGAATGCGACGTGACCGACGGCACAGAGTACGAGCTTCACAAGCCTTGGCTTGACGAGAGCCTGCGTCCGCGTGCCAGTGTAACTGGGTAGCGCCGTGCTGGATCTTCTGATCAGTGGCGGCTTGGTGGTGGACGGCTCTGGCAGTCCGGCATTCTACGCTGCCATAGGTGTAGACGGCGACCGGCTGCAAGTCATCCGCGGCGATGTGTCTTCATTGGAGGCAGGTCGCACTATTGATGCAGCCGGGCAAGTGGTCTGCCCCGGCTTCATCGACTTTCATGCCCATTCAGGTCTCGTCATTCTGGCGGAGCCGCGCCACGAGCCAAAGGTGCGCCAAGGCATTACCACCGAGGTCATCGGCGTCGACGGCAACTCCTACGCCCCCTTCCGCAACGAGCAAGACCTGCGCATGTTCATTGAGCTGAACTCCGGGTTGGACGGCGCGCCCCCTCTGCCGGGGTTGTGGTCAACTGTCCCAGACTACCTTGCCATGTTTGACAGCAAAGTCGCGGTGAACATCGTCTATTTGATTGGTAACGCGCCCCTGCGCATCAACGCTATGGGCTGGGACAACCGGCCTGCCAGCCCCGCCGATCTTGCCAACATGAAGGCCATGCTGCGTGAGGCCATGGAGGACGGGGCGTTCGGCATGTCCACGGGCCTCGACTACCCGCCCGGCTCCTATGCCGACACCGCCGAGCTTTCGGAGCTTGGGGGCGAGGCTGCGAGGCTGGGCGGCTTCTACCACACCCACGTGCGCTACAGCCTTGGCGACCGGTTTCTGGACCCCTTCCGCGAGGCAGTGGAGATTGGTCGTCGAGGACAAGTGCCGGTGCACCTGACCCACCTCTTCCATCGCCTGCCCCATCGCGGGTCGGGACGCCACATGCTGGAATTCGTCGACAAAGCCCGGGCTGAGGGGTTGGACCTGACCTTCGATTGCTTTCCTTACCCTTACGCTGGCACTCGCCTTCTAATAGTCATCCCCCAGTGGGCCCAAGATGGCGGCCCCGAAAAGTTGAAGGAGGTACTCCGCTCCGAGGAAGGGCGGGAGCGGCTGAGGCAAGAGGTCTTACCTCGCGGGGCAAGCTGGGACGACATGTGGCTGACCTACTTCGGCAAGCCACACAACCAGCAATACGACGGCAAGTCCGTCGCAGAAATCGCCGAGATGATGGGCATGCACCCGGTAAACGCCATATGCGACCTGCTCTTGGAAGAGGACTTGCGCATCTCCTACACCGGCGCAGTAGTCAATGCATCCACCCTCCCGTCGTTCATCGACCACCCGCTCTACATGGTGGGCAGCGATGCCCTGCTCTTGGGCGACCATCCTAGCCCCATGGCCTACGGCACCTTCCCCTATATCCTAGCTGACTACGTGCGCGAGGAGCGCCGCTTCAGTGTGGAAGAGGGTGTCCGCAAGATGACCAGCTTCCCAGCGCAACGCCTGGGCATCAACGATCGTGGCCTGCTGCGCGACGGCATGAAAGCCGACATCGTGGTATTCAATCCGGCGACGGTAGCCGCCCCCACGACCATGGCCGAACCAAAGCAGTTCGCCCAAGGCATCGGCCACGTAATAGTCAACGGCCAATCGGTAATCCAGGATGGCGATCACACCGGCGCCACCCCTGGTCGCGCCCTGCGCCGCCGCTAGGCGTCCTTCGCGCTCCGCCCATCCCTGTTGAGGCCCTGCGCCACGACTTGGCGACTGCCATTGCCATGGATGCGAGTTCGGGGAGTCTGCTGCCAACAGCCTATCCGCCGTTCCCACGCAAGGCTTGCCTCGGACCCCGGTGCGGGGGAGACCTTGGGTAACGGGCCTCCACCCTGACACCCGCCCGTTGACCGGAGCTAGCCTTCCGGGCTAGCCTGCATACATGCTGGCCCAACCCCCATCTTGTGGCCCTTTGCCAAGCCGCTTCCCCCGAGCCAAAGATTGGAGCCTGCCCGGACTTGGTCCGGAGATGAGGGTGGGGGCCCAATTCCAAACTGCAACATGCTGAACACACCGTATGACAAGGCACAACAACTCAAAAACATCTGGTGCGAGAACTGGACTAGAGCAAAGCTGGCTCGTAGCTGGGCCGCTGTAAATCCCGGTGCAAGAATATAGCAACAGGTTAGTACCGGAATACGGTGGTACAGGCATCTAAAGACATAAAACATATGAATAAAATAGTATTGGAATGCAACGGGTATGCCATCCGAAGCCCACAATGCCCATATTGTCTGCAGCTGTGCAAAACTCTCCGCAAGGGAGAACTTTACTTAGCCGCCGTCATTACGGCCTTCGCCGGAATCGAGGAAGCATGAACAAGGGGCGACAGCTTGCAATGCAGTCCTTCCATCCCATCTCAATCTACCCCCTGCGAGTGGGAATGGGTTCTGCACAGGTCTCCCTGAACAAAAATGCCCGTCACCAACTTGATGTTCACAGTGCGAGGAGGCAAGACTCCTCTTGGAGGTTCTCATGAAAGCGATGGTCATCCGGGAGTTCGGCGGACCCGAAGTTATGAAATGGGAGGAGGTGCCTACCCCTACTCCGGGGGCAGGGCAGGTGCTGGTTCAGGTGCGTGCCGTGTCGGTCAATCGCGTTCTTGACATGGAAGTGCGTGAGCACGGGGGAAACTATGGCGTCACCCTTCCGCTGGTGCTTGGCAACGACCCCTGTGGCGTGGTGTCCGAGGTCGGGCCGCGCGTCGAAAGCCTGAAGCCGGGCGATGCGGTAACTGTGTTTCAGGGCATACGTTGCCTCACCTGTCCTACCTGCCTTGCTGGCGACTCCGAGCGCTGCCACAACTCCAAGATGCTTGGTGTGCAGACATGGGGAGGCTACGCCGAGTACCTGTGCGTCCCTGCTGCCAACTGCGTGCCCGTTCCTGAGGGCTTGTCTTTCCCGCAGGTCTCCGTCATCACGCGCCACTTCCCCCTCGCCTTTGCCGAGGCCTCTATAGGCCGCCTTGAGAAGGACAACTGGACTCTGATTCTAGGGGCTGCCGGTGGCTTGGGCAGTTGCCTCGTCCAAGTGGCCAACTCCATAGGGGCGCGAGTCATCGCCGGAGCCGGAGCCGACGAACGGGTACAGGCAGGGCTGGATCTAGGCGCTCACCACGGCGTGAACTACCGTCGTGACGATTTGGAGGCTGAGGTGGCCCGCATCACCGACGGCTACGGCGTCGACGTGGTCTTCGACAACATCGGCGACCCCGTAATCTTCCCCAAGGCCATAAGCTCCATGGCCAAGGGTGGCCGGCTGGTCACAGTAGGGGCCCACGGCGGAGGCTTGGTCACCTTGGACATGCGCACGCTATACCAGAACAGGCTCCAAGTACTGAGCGGGTTGGGCGCCGAGCAGGTCGCAGACCTGACCACCTCCCTGCAACTAGCTGCCGAAGGCAAGATACAGGTCTTGATTGACCAAGTGATGCCCCTGCGTGAGGCCGCCGCCGCCCACCGACTGGTGATGCAGAACGACAGCGTGGGTAAGGTGGTGTTGGACCCGACGTTATAGGTGTCGGCGTACGCCATTTAGCAGAGACTTTAGCGTGTAGGGTGGGTTCATGACGAACGAGCAGATGAAGTCAAACCAGTCACTGGAGGAGGTCGCACTCCAGGAACTCATCATGGATCCCGACCTTGAGCGATTGGAAGACCTGCTGGCCGAGTTCAATTTGTTTGATGTTCTAGGCATTGCTCGGCGGGAGCTGCAGCATTCGGCTTTCCTAGCGTGGCTACTTGATCCACGAGGATCCCATGGCCTGCGGGATTATTTCTTGCGTCACTTTCTCTCGCAAGCCTCGGTGGAGGGCCGCATGAGGGGAATCGGAGAGTTCACCCCTTTCGAAGTGGACAGCTGGACGCTAGGCGACGTAGATATAGAAGTTGCCACCGAACGCCATCGCATAGACATATTGTTGATAGATAACACGGACAAGTGTGTCTGTCTGATAGAGAACAAGATCGGGGCCGATGAAGGTCCCAGGCAGCTCAGAGGCTATCTGGAAACAGTCGAACTGGCGTACCCACAATTGCGTCCACTGCCTATATTTTTGACACCTGAGGGCAGAGAGCCGCAAGCCGAGGAAGATGCCGAACACTGGGTGCCGTTCGATTACGAAAGAATCGCCGATCTCATTGACCGGGCACTGCGTATTAGAGGCTCAACCATCGGCTCAGGGATCGCCAGCTTCCTAGAACAATACGCACGAAACTTGCGGAGGCATGTTTTGGACACGACCGATAACATAGATGAGTTGGCCCTGCAGATATACAACAACCATCGGTCCGCGATCGACCGCATCATGAACGCCAAACCTGCTCAGGAAGTTGCGGGTTGGAATGTCATCGAAGCAGCTATAAAAGAGTACGCGCCCGACCTGCAGGAGAACTACCGTAACAGAGGGGTACGCAGTTTCTTCTCCCCTGCACTGGATGAGGTGGCAGAGCTCAAGCTCAACCGTATGGTCACTTTCGACTTTCATTACAAGGAGAACATGACTCTTTACGTGTACGTGCAGCCCGGTGAGCAGGAGACACGAGAGCGTCTGCGTCAGCTCGCTTTGTATACTGGGCAACCCTTCCATAAGACTAGAAGGTGGGGGAGTAAGTGGGGCAGGATATATCAGAGGCCCATTCTGCGCAAGCAGGACTACAATCCGTTCGATCCTGAGAAGGCCAAGCCGAAAGTTGAAAACGCTATCCGCGAGTTCTACAAGAACGACTACTGGCCTATAGTGAACGCCATACGCCAAGAATTCGGTCTTGATCCAGTGTCGCCGGATTAGACGAGATCACCTGCTTGAAGGCCAATCCCGGCCGCCCAACACACCCACGAACAGGTTGCCTCCGTACCCGCCTTTGCAGGTTGGCATGTCGATGAAATCTGCCTTGAAGCCGGCCTCAGCTAGTAGGCGGAACCAAGCGTCGCGTGAGAAGAGGCCGGTGGTGTGGTGGTCATGCTCGACCGTTACTTGGCCACGCTTGCGTAGGGTGAAGACGAAGGTCGATTCGACTATGGTGCTGTCGAGGGCAACATCGGGGAGGTGTTCAGCTACGTCTAAAATGATGTTGCCGTGGTCTTGATGCCAAGTCATGGTGTGCTTGCCGGGGTAGGTTTCGCGGAACCAGTCCGGGGCCAGCAGCAGGATGCCTCCAGGGTTGAGGTGGCTGCGGGCGGTGGCTAGAGCGGCGGCAACGTCCGCCTCTGTCAGCATGTAATCAATGGCGTCGTGTATCAGGACTGCATCGAAGAGGGTGTTTAGTCGTATGGAACGCATGTCGCCCAAGTGGTGTTGAACCGTGGGATTGAGGCGGTGGGACAAGGCTAGCATCTTCTGGGAGAGATCAACAGCTACGGCATCGTACTTGGCGGTCAGGTGGGACAGCAGGTGGCCACCTCCGACCCCGAGTTCGAGGATGGTGTGCCGGGCTGGCCCTAGCTTGGAGCGCAAGACTTCAAGATATATCTCGGCCTCGTCCGCGTACTCTTCGGGCGGGCTGAAGAGGGGCCAGAGGTCGGCGAGATCGTGGTACAGCCGATGGTGCGTCACCGCGGGCGCTACAGCCCAGCTTGCCAGTAGCGACGGCCTTCGACTCGCACTATTCGACCAAAGCCGGGTGCAGGGAAGTGGCAACTGACTACAGGGGTACCATCGGCTTCCAGTTCGTTGAGCAGCTTGTGCCGGGTCAGGGCCGCCAGTGGCGGGTCGCCGTCGAATAGGGGAGTCCAGTGCTCTTCGGTCACCTGGGCAGGGTGAATCACCACGTCCCCTTGAATGTAAGCCCGCTGGCCTTGAGAGGAAACCACCACACTCATGTGCCCCGGTGTATGTCCCGGCGTATGCACCGCTCGCACCTCGTCGGTGAGGTTGTGGTCTCCGTCCACTGTGTCGATCACCCCAGCGCGAGCGAGCACCTCAATGCAGTGGTCCATGTAGGGGTAGCGGGCCCGGGCGAGGACTTCCGGCCGGCGGTGGTGGTCTAGGTCGGCTTGATGCATGACGTAGCGGGCGTTGGGGAAGGTCGGTGCCACAGTGGCGTTTTGCTCCATGGTGTTCCACCCCACATGGTCCAAGTGGAGGTGGGATAGGAAGACTACGTCCACCTCGGCGGGATCGATTTGCTTCGATGCCAAGTCAGCCATGAGCAGGCCCTCCAGACCGCCCAGATATTCGATGGGCCCCGGCCCGTAGCCAGTGTCAATGAGGATAGTCTTGCCTTGGGATCGCACCAGATAGCAGCCAATCTCGATGTTCATGTGGGTGCCGCGTCCTCCGTCAGAGAAGGTGTCGGCATAGCGCTGGCGAAAGGCGTCCCATGCCTCAAGGGGCACGTTGGGCCACAGGTCGGCCAACGGCGTAGGGTATACGCAGTTCATGTCGGAAAGGGCAACGATTTCGGCGTTGCCTACGGTCATCTGGAAGTCGCCCATGGCTCAGGCCTCCTTTAGTGGACTCCCCGTCTGTGCGGTCCAATTACGACCATCCCATGTTCATGGATGACCGACGATTGACGTACACCACCATGATGGTGTCTTCGGTCTCGACAAAGGCTATCGTGACCCCATAGTGCGCTACAGCCCACACGATGTTTTCCTCAGCTAGACCTAACTGGGCCTTGTCGGTGGTACTAAGGGACCAATCCATTCTCTGCTCAAGCCGCCAATCATCATCTTCTAGATACGCTAATGCCCCGCCAAGTCTCCCTCTGTCAAATGAGCGCCATCCCCTAACGATCTGCCTGATGAATTCGGGTACGAGTATCCTCACGGAATGTCAAGTTCCTCTTTCACCTGCGACCAGGCAACCATTTGCCCTGACTTCATGGCGTCGATTCCCCGCTTCAAGTCCTTCATCACCAGCGGGTTTTCAGGCATTCGCCGGAAGGTCTCCCGGTCTATTGTCGGGAGATACTCGTAAATCTCGGACAAAGACTCGAAGTGGTCGCGGAGCTGCGGGAACGTAATCGCGCCGCCATGTGGTGTGTCCTTCCAAGGAGACTCCTCATGGGTCTTGTTACGTAACTGCGAAGCGGAATACTTGCCGTAGTCTCGATAGACCCTATCCAGCAAGGTCCTGGTCATAGAGTCATACGACCTTAAGTCCAGATTTTCTGGTGGAGCGATCGGGGCAGATCCATGGGACTTATATTTCTTATCGATCTCAGGTACGACGGGACCGTATTGCCAGTGCTCGATGTCTTCGTGAAAGAGAGGCGCTCCTTGGACTACTAAGGCAATGCCCTGTGCGTAGTAGCAGAGCTTCTGCAACTTCAAGTTAGTGATTGGCTCATGATGGTCGGTATCTTGGCATACCAAGAAGTATCGGGCCACATCGTCCGCGTTCAGCATCGGCAACCTCCGAGATGGCTGGAGTGATTACTATTCTAGGCCTCGCTCAATATCTCTGGAAAGGGCTAAGTGTCATGTCTTGTGTTCCTTTGGCTCTCGCGGATTAGGTCGCGGATGTAGCTGGGGCTCAGGGGCATGTCGCGGACTTGGACCCCTAGGGATGAGAGGGCGTTGGAGACTGCGTTTGCTAGGACTGCGCCAGTGGCGACGATGCCGCTCTCGCCTACTCCTTTCACGCCCAAGGGGTTGTGGGGCGAGGGAGCTAGGTCGAGTTCAATGACCTCCAAGTCGGGCACCTCGGTGCTGGCCGCGGTGAGGAAGTCCATGTAGGTAGTGCAGAGGGGCTGGCCGTTGTCGTCGTAGGCGAGCTCTTCAAGGATGGTTGCGCCGATGCCTTGGGCCGCTCCGCCTACCAGTTGGCCGCGGGCTACGATGGGGTTGATGATGTGGCCCACGTCGTCGGCCATGACGTAGCGCAGGATATCGATCTTGCCCGTCTCCGGGTCGACGGTGATATGGGCCACATGGCTGCCGTAGGAGTGGGGTAGCATGGTGGAGCGGAAGTAGTGGGTGGCCTCGAGGCCTACCTCGCCTTGGTTGTACTGGCTGGTCGGCGACGCCAGCTCAAGTACGCGGCCGATGTCCATCAAGGCACCTTCTACCCGCGAGGCCTTGCGGTAGAGCTGCCCCATCTCCAGCTCCAACTCTTCGGGGTCCACGTCAAGGTAGCCTGCGGCGATGCGAAGTATCTTCTGCTGGAGTTCCTGTGCTGCTAGGAACACGGCGCTGCCCCCCATGACAGCTTGGCGGCTGGCGTTGGTGCCACCGCCGTGGGGCATGAGGTCGGTGTTGCCACCGTGGAGGGTGACGTAATCGTAAGGGACGCCTAGGCCTTGGGCGCATACTTGGGCCATGGTTGTTTCGTGGCCCTGCCCTAGGGTGGAGATGCCCATGTACACCACCACCTGATCGGGCGCGGTCACGACCACCTTGGCGGCTTCGTAGGGCGCGCCACCAGCGGTGAACTCCACGAAAGAGCCGATGCCGATGCCGTGGTATTTACCGTCAATTAGCTTGCCCTGCTGCTCCTTGAGGTTGTCGTAATCGAGGGCATCCAAGGCCACTTGGAAGGCTTGGGGGAAGTCGCCACTGTCGTAGATGGTGGGCGGGTTCTCAGGAGGCCTGATGATTCCGGTGTCGTAGGGCATCTCCGAAGCCAACACCAAGTTCTTGAACCGTATTTCCACAGGGTCGATGCCAAGGTCTTGGGCCATCATGTCGATGAGCCGCTCGCGAGAGAAGGCCGCCTCGTACATGCCCGGACCGCGCAGGGTGCCGACGCCCGTCTTGTTGGTGACAACACACAGTATGCGCCCCTCGTAGTTGGGCACGCGGTAAGGGCCGGGTATCAGAGTGGCAGTGAGCAGTGGCACCACGCCGCCGTGGGTGCGCACGTAGCCACCGTTGTTGCCGTACACGGCAGCGCGCATGGCGGTGATGGTGCCGTCGCGCTTGGCAGCAATCTCTAGGCGGCAAGTCTGGTCGCGTGAGTGGTTGCAGGAAACCAAGTGCTCCCGCCGGTCTTCGATCCACTTCACGGGCCGCCCCAGCATTTTGGAGGCGAAGGGAATCATGAAATCCTCTGGGTAGAACTCGCCTCGGGCCCCGAAGCCGCCTCCCACGTCGGGCTCGAAGAAGTGGAGAGCGTGCGTAGGCATGTCGAGCATGGAGGAGAGGACGCCACGGTTGAAGTAGGGCACCTTGGTCTCGCCCCAGCAAGTCAGCTCGTGCCGTCCGGGGTCGTAGGAGGCTACCAGCCCGCGGGTTTCGAGGGGGTTGGCGGTGTAACGAGGTATGTGGAACTCCTCTTGGCGGGTGTACTCAGCGTTGCGGAAGGCTTCCTCCACATCGCCGACGGACACGGTCTCGTCAGCCGCTACGTTGGTGCCGTGCTCCTCGTGCAGCAGCACCTTGCCTTCGTAGGACTCGATGACGTCGGTCACCACTGGCAGGGGTTCGTATTCCACCTTAACTACGTCGATGGCGTCTTCGGCTAGGTGACGGCTCTCTGCTACGACCACGGCCACTGGATCGCCCACGTAGCGTACCTTGCCACGGGCGAAGGGGTATTGCAGAAAGCGGTCCAAGCCCTCCAAGGCCGAGGTGCGCAGTGGGATGCGCTTGGGTTCTAGGACCGCTTCGACATCAGCGGCGCTGTATACAGCCACCACGCCTGGTATCTCGAGAGCTTGGGAGGCGTCGATGGACTTGATCAGGGCGTGGGCATGGGGACTGCGTATGATGGCTGCGTGCAGCATGTGGGGCAACTTTACATCGTCGGTGAAGCGCGCCCGACCCATAAGGAAGCGCCGGTCCTCCTTACGCAGAATGGGGGCTCCGATGTAGTTCTGCACCATCGCGTCCTCCTACTGTACCTGTCCCGCGATATGGCGGTCAGGGTGCTTGAGAGTGCGGTGATTATACAACGGGGTTGCTGGGGGCTTGCGGCGAACCTTCGCATAACGACGCTTCTATAGCTTTGGATGCGGCATCGCTCGTAGCTGGCGTGATTTTTTTGTACCTGTGTTCTGCCGCATTGCCATAGCTGAGTCAGCTTTGAGGCTGTGCTGCGTTAATGGCAAATGTGTCGGGTAGGGATGGTGCGATCCAACCTCCAGACGATCCTAGACGGGCGAGGAATGGCCCATATGTGTGCGGTCGATGTGGCCGTTTCGTAACTGAGGGGTGGCAACGGGTGTGCACCTCCGTAGCTGAGATGGCACACTGTTCGTATCTGGGTTTATGTGTCAGGGAACTTAGGCCAGAACGAGAGCTTGGAGCGCATTGACCGTACGGTGGACTGGGAGGGTTTCCGCCGGTTGCTGCAAGGCGTCCACGGGACCACGAAGGCAGGCCCAGCTATCCTCCCTTGATGATGGTGAAGGTGTTGCTGCTGGAGCAGTGGTATGCCCTCTCGGACCCTCAGATGGAAGAGGCCTTGAGGGACCGCATCTCCTTCCGGCGATTCGTGGGGTTGGACCTGCAAGACCACACCCCGGCCACTCCACCATCAGTCGCTTCCGCACCGCGTTGGGAGAGAAGCTGAGCGAGGAGCCATTCCTGGAGTTGGAGCGACAGCTAAGGGAACGCGGTGTGGTCTTGAAGAAGGGCACCCTGATGGATGCCACTCTGGTGGAAGCCCGAGTGCGTCGCCCGTCCCTGAAAGAGGGACGCGGGGCCAAGAGCCCACCGACCTCGATGCGAAATGGACTTACTCCCACCGTGAGAGGCGGGCCCATTTGGGCTACAAGGTGCATATTGGGGTAGATCAAGGGTCGGGCCTAGTGCGCACGGCGGCGTTCACTACAGCCAAGGTATACGAGAGCGAGGTGGCCGACGATCTGGTGAGCGGGGATGAGGAAGCGGTGTACGGAGACAAGGCCTACGAGTCCAAGAGGAGGCGTCTATGGCTGCGGTCCCTAGGCATCAAGGACAGGGCCATGCACCGCTCCCATAAGGTTCAACGGGGGTTGCCTCACTGGCCAGCAGCGCCACAACGAGTTGATATCGCCGGTGCGGTCGGCAGTGGAAAAGGTGTTCGGGACGCTGAAACGCAGCTATAGGTATCACCGGGTGAGGTACCGAGGGTTGGAGCGGAATGCCATTGAGATGTGGTTCAAGGTGATGGCTTACAACCTGAAAAGGTCGGACCGGATAGCCTTTGGTTCTGCCTAGGTCGAGGAGTGGAAAGGGTCGAAAGCAACGAGTTGAATCCCCCGGAAACAGCGGGGATGCAGATGTCCGCACCCGTCGATTTCTCTCTAGCAAGTAATGAGGCGATGGCACCACACCCGGAACAGGGCTGTCTCCCCATCGGGCCTAGTTATGCAAAGGTCTCCCTGCGCGGGAGAGGTCGTCCAGCTTGGCGAGGCTCTGGGTGGCCAGCTCGCCGGGCATCGACTGCCTCTCGTCCACGACCACCAGCGCGCTCCGCCGCCGCTCGAAGGGCTGGCTCCCCTGCTCGCGGATCACGGCGTCCACCAGGTTGAGGAGGGATGCGCCCACGAGGGCGGCTACGTCGCGGCCGACGGCTCCATGACGGCGGCGTCCTGCTGGTCTCCACCGCCAGGGAGCGTCTGGGGCAGGTCGATGGTGGAGCGGGACTGGCCGAGGACGGCCCGCGCCCGCTTCGAGGATCGTAGTAAGAGAGGCGGGTCTGCACCGAGGCTAACGCCGTCGGCGCGGGTCTCGTGACGCCAGCCCCTGAAGTCCCGGCCCCACCACTCCATCTAGGGGTCGTTGACCTTCTCCAGCACCTTGCTGCGGAACTCCTCGTCGGCGAGGAGGCGCAGCCCGTCGAGGATGGTGTACTGCTCCGCCCGCGTCCATCTGCTCGTTAGCCTCGTGGAGGCTCTTGACGGTCTGTTCCAGGATGGACTGCATCCTCCGCCCCCACTGGTCCCCAGAGGCCCCTGACCGCGACCACACCACCGAGTCGGCGGTGCGGTCGCGGTCGGAGAAGATGCGGGTGTCCAGCAGGTTGACGCCGGGCGCCGTCGATGAGGGAGTCGGGGACGTGATCCGGGAGGCCGCCCACCAGGTCGGCGTGGGGATCGACGACGACTATGGCGTCCCCGTCCCTGGCCTCGGCCTTCTCCAGCATCTTGTGGACGACGATGTGGTGCATCAGGATCGACTTGCCCATGCGGGTGCGGGCGACGTAGGGGTGGTGCCGGGGAAGTGGATCTTCCGGGGCGTGCCGGTCGTGGTGTCGCCGACATGGGCGCCGCCCCGGACGCTGCGCGCCGTGGGCAGCAGCGTCTTCGCCCCTGGCTCCCGGCGGGTGCCACAGGCAGGCCGCCTCGCGGACTCCCACCACGCTGCGCTTGCCGAAGAGTCCAGGGCCGGACAGGTGCAGGATCGAAGGGTCGGGGACGACTGGCCGTACCCGGCTCACATTGAGGCGCGCTCCGGCGGGGTTGTCGTAGTGGCGGTAGGCCGCCGGCGCCGGCGCCAGCAGTTAATTCGCCCGCTGGGGCCGCGTGTTCGTTGGCAGGACCGCCGTCACCTTAAGCTCGGCGTCGAAGGCGATGCGGGAGACCTTCTCTTTGATGACGAGCGGGTCATAAACGCGCTTGCGGGCCTTCTTCCACCTTTGCCCCAGCCCACGTCGGCCAGGGCGGCGGCGATGCACATGCCCATCAGCACGGCCTTCCAGGTCTCCCCGGCCTGCACCCACAGGTAGCCTCGCACTGCGTCCAATGCCGCGACGCCTAGGACGGGCATCATCACGCCGTCCATCTGGAGGGGCCTGGTCTGGTAGGTGTAGGCGGGGTCTCGCCGGTCCTCCACGGGCCGCTTGTGGGCCTTCTCTAGGTGGGCCTGCGACCACTCGGGTCCCAGGGAGCGCAGCATCAGCCTCGCCACGACGCGCTCCCCTTTGTTCAGGTTGGACAGCGCGCCCATGAGGGCGATGAGGGGGTCGGAGCGGGGGTCGAGGAGGTCGTCGTCCCGGAAGACTCGGACCGGCACGTACTCGGCGCCGTCGGCCCTGAGTGTCATCGCCCACGCCTGCTCGTCCTCGGCCAGGCGCAGGGGGTCGTCCTGGGCGAGAATTTCCTGTATCTGCGCCTGGGGGTAGCGGGCGGCGATCTGGCCGCGCACCAGTCGCGTCTCAGGGATGGTGGTCTCAGCACCGACGATGTGTACAAGACCACTTGAGCCTATACTAAGGCAGGCAGCCCCTTACGACCTACCTGCAGAGGTGAGTGCACATCAGGGGGCTAATTAAGATGTGTATGGCCATGGAAGCATTGACTCAACGGGTCCAATTGTTGCAGCTATCCCGATTCCGTCGGCACTCGTCTGGAACTCTGCCTTTTGTGTTCCTCTTGATTGTGGTCGTAACGGCCTGCGACTTGGGCGCCGCTCCGTCCTGCGACTTGGGCTTCGGCTCGGGTGGCGGCTCCGGCATCGGCCCGGCCTTCGACGGTATCGAAGCCGCGGGTGAGGGCGCTGCTGGCGCGAGTGAGGGCGTTGCTGGCGCGGGTGAGGTCGTAGGTGGGGTCGCTGTCGACGGTAGTGAGGTCGTGGGTGAGGTTGCCGTCGACGCGGGTGAGGTCGTGGGTGAGGTTGCCGTCGACGCGGGTGAGGTCGTGGGTGAGTTCATAGAGCAAATCGAGTCCGTGGGATCGTCCGTGTGGTACGAAGTGGAGGATTCAGCGGTACGGGTCAGTTGGGACTTTGTCGATGGAGCGGACTACTACAAGGTCTACTACAGTGATTTCATCGATTCTTTCTGTACCTTGAGCAGAGATGGGAGTCCGAGCTTCTGCAAGGAGTTGGCTGGGAACGTGGCTGGGACGACCTACGTCCACGCCAATCCTGCTAGCGACAGGAACTACTACTGGGTGGTTGCCTGTAATCGTGGGGGCTGCTCGGACATCGACTCCGGGAACCCTGCAGCGCTCATCGAAACCGGCCCCGCCGGTCCGGCGAACGTGGGGTACGAAGTGGAGGATTCAGCGGTACGGGTCAGTTGGGACTTTGTCGATGGAGCGGACTACTACAAGGTCTACTACAGTGATTTCGTCGATTCTTTCTGTACCTTGAGCGGAGATGGCAGTCCGAGTTTCTGCGAGGAGCTGGCTGGGAACGTGGTTGGGACGACCTACGTCCACGCCGACCCTGATAGCGACAAGAACTACTACTGGGTGGTCGCCTGCAATCGTGGGGGCTGCTCGGACATCGACTCCGGGAACCCTGCAGCGCCCATCGAAACCGGCCCCGCCGGTCCGGCGAACGTGGGGTACGAAGTGGAGGATTCAGCGGTACGGGTCAGTTGGGATCTTGTCGATGGAGCGGACTACTACAAGGTCTACTACAGTGATTTCGTCGATTCTTTCTGTACCTTGAGCGGAGATGGCAGTCCGAGCTTCTGCGAGGAGCTGGCTGGGAACGTGGTTGGGACGACCTACGTCCACGCCGATCCTGATAGCAACAGGAACTACTACTGGGTGGTCGCCTGTAATCGTGGGGGCTGCTCGGACATCGATTCAAATAATCCGGCCGAGGATGCTTCACTGTCTACGACGGCGCCAACGGCCAGCCCGTCGCCTGAGCAACCTAGGACGCCAACCGCAGCAACTCCCACACCTACGCCGACCGAGTCTGACATGTTCCGTAGGTCGTTCGAAGCATCCACGCCGTCAGGCTACACTCGAGTCTCTCTGACTGACAAAAAGAAAGTATGGGGAATTCCTGAGAGGTTCACGTCCGATTCAAGCCTTGGCGCCGTTGCGTACATGTTGCTCGGAAGTGTGAAGGGCTGCAGCTTTGCTGACGAGGAGCTGGACCGCTCCAGCATTGTGTATACCAAAGGCGAACGGTTAGGACGCCTCTCCACATATGAATCTCAAGAGGTCTGTCGGATGGCCAGCAGCGCATGGGACACCGGTTGGGACGGCATTAAAATAACCCACCTGCGTATCTTTGACGAAAGCAGCCCCACGAACGCCATGGAATACGTCTACGATCCAGACGATATGCAGTATATCGAGTCCTCGGGTGCCTCCGGTTCCAATTAGCGTGTCGGCCTTGGTCAGGCTGCGTAAAACCATGTGTAGACGCCACCCCAGCCCATAAAACGCCCGTCTGGATCATCACGAGCGACAGTGAGGCGATTCCCGATGCTGCCCCTGACCCGCCTTTCAGAGAATCCCCTCGCCCCCGGAGTGATAGAGGGTCAGAGCCTGCGCCGGACCCTTCCAGCCGGTCAGCAACAAGAGAAATCTCCACTCCCTTGACATCCCCTCATTGACGAGACGCGCATATTTGTTCTATTATCAACTTAACGCTCTGGGGACTGACCCCTATCGCCTACTGTTAGTCTCGGGCAGTATCAGGCCGTCTCAAGTAGAGTCCTATAGGGCGAAATCGAATCTGTTAATAGTATCATTCCGTCTCTTGTGTCCTTATCCTGTATCGGTTAGACTCACTCTAATTAGTGATAACAAAGGGATAACGGGAATGCAGGAGCGAACACTAACAGAACATAGAGAGGCCAGTGGGATTGACAGGCCAGCACATCTGAGCGCAGCCTTTGTGAAGAGCGTTAAGGCGTCGGGCCGCTACGGTGACGGGCGCGGCGGCTACGGCCTCAGCCTTTTGGTGAAGGATGGTAGCCGCGGGCGCGTACTCAAGTCGTGGTCCCAGCGCCTGCGGGTGAACGGCAGGGCGGTCAACGTCGGGCTGGGCAAGTATCCCATCATAGGGCTGGCCGACGCGCGGGAAAGGGCCCTGGAGAACGTCACAAGGGTTGCTCGGGGTGAATCCCTTCACGGCCCGGCCCGCAGCAGCGTTCCGACGTTTGCCGACACCCTGGAAACCGTGATAGCGCTTCACGCGCCAAGCTGGAAAACCGGCGCGGGAACGGCGGAACAATGGCGGGTCAGCCTGAGAGACTACGCGATACCCGTCATAGGGGATATGCCTCTTGACCGGATTACCAGCGCCGACGTGCTGCGGGTGTTGGTGCCGATCTGGAACGACAAGCGCCACTTGGCACAGAAGATACGCCAGCGCATAGGGGCCGTGATGGGCTGGGCCATAGGTCAGGGTTACAGGCCGGACAATCCCGCCGGTGACGCTATCACCGGTGCCCTGCCCAGAGGCGGATACAAAACCCAACATCACCCGGCCCTATCGCACAGTGACGTTGCCGGGGCCCTGAAGGCTATAGGCAGTGTGGCGGGCTGGCCGGCTGCCCAATGGTCCATGGACCTACTGATTCTCACCGCTACCCGCTCGGGTGAAGCTCGGGGCGCTAGGTGGGAAGAAATCGACCTTGAGGCCAAGACGTGGACCATACCGGCGGGCCGTATGAAGGGGGGGAAGGTACACCGTGTTCCACTGTCACGGCAGGCGCTCAAGGTCCTGGAACGGGCCCGCCAGCTCGACAACGGCAACGGCTTGGTGTTCCCTACGGCTACGGGCCAGACGCTGCCCGATAGTGTGCTTAGCGGGATGCTACGCCAGCTCAATCTTGACTGTGTTCCCCACGGTTTCCGTTCCAGCTTCCGCGACTGGTGCGGTGAGACGGTTGTAGCGCGGGAAGTGGCGGAAGCGTGTCTAGCCCACCAAGTGAAGAACGAGGTTGAAGCCGCCTACGCGCGGTCTGACTTGCTCGAAAGGCGTCGCCAAGTAATGCAGCTTTGGGCCGACTACGTGACGCGGTGAGTATCAAAGATCGTCCAAAATGAGAAAAGGGTTGACACCCTGATACAAATTTGGCGCGCTCTTTGGTAGTGTCGGTAATGCCCTAGCTACTCACACTACCACCGGCGCGCTTTTGACATCGACGTTACGGCAAGGAGGGCTGCGGTGTGTCCTGCGGGACATGAGGCTGCCATGGCAGATCCGCTTCAGCATTCACAAGCCAATGTGCCGACGTTCTACGCCCACGTTCAACTCGCCGCGCAACACGTGCTGGTGGAGAGCGTTGGCGACCTCGAAGGGCATGAGGTGTGGGGCGACGTGGGTTATGTCCTGAGCAACCCAAGATTGGAGGCGTGGCCCTTGTCAGAGTCATCCTCTTCAACCAGCCACTTGACCGCCAGGCTTGCATCGACGACAACGGAACCGCTCACGCCCACCCCGCGGTTTCGGCATACCTGATCTCACGGGCCTCCCTGAGCAAATCCGCGGAATTCCCAGGAAGAGGCTTGCCCCCGAATATCTCCTGCCGGAGCCCTGCAAAGAGCTCGTGGTCCGGCTTTTCGGACAACAGTCCGGCCATGCCGTTGGCTTCGTCCTTCGTCAACTCCCGATCAATGGCAGCCTGGCAATAGCCGCGCATGCTGACGCCCTTGAGTGCGGCGATGGCCTTTAGCCGCCTCTGGAAGGTGGGGTCCAGGTCCAAGGCAAGCCTCTTCTTCTTGGCTACCATCGTCTATGCCTCGCCGAATTGATACTGTAAGGTAAAAATATAATAAACACGGAAAGATCACTGTGACCTGAGCAACAAGAGCATCCTGCCTCTCGCCTGTAGCGCCTGCGGCCAAGCTCCTCCCGTTCCTGCATCTCACCGCCTCCCACGCGGAGCCTCTTCACCGTATGTGCGGATGCTCCTGCTGCCGCCGGAGTTGTTTCAGGCCACCAGACGCCGTGCAGCAACACGTCAAAGGTCAGCACCCGACCGACATTGACCAACAGCACAAAGAGCAGCTCGTACTCGGTGGGTGTCGGGCGGTAGGCAGCGCCAACTTCGAGATGTGGATGGGTCTGTAGAGATCGGGCAGTCTGCGGTCCAGTCTTCGTTCAATCCTCAATGCCCGCACGTCCGGCCCCTGTCCGCAAGATCGCAGGGTTCCTCTTGACCTAGCAATAGCACCCTCGCCGGTGTGGGCAGATGTTTGGTCGTGTCGCGGGCCGTAGGCCCGGATACTCACTGCCTGCGGTCCCCGGCCAGCCATGGCCGAAGCTGCGCCAGGATGTGCGGGCATTCTCGACAAAGGGGCATATGTCTCCCGCAGGTTCATTTTCCCTATCTCAGCATAGGTAGAAATGCCCTGTGCAAATAGAGCGTTTAAGCCTTACCAAGCGACGTGGGAGCGCAATATCGTTATAGGGTGGAAATGTCACAGACGACTGGCCTCGACGGGTGGAGAAGAGGAGATGGTTGCTCGCAATTCGCCAAGCCGCATGAACCGCCTATATACAGCAGGTGGAGCGGCCAGCGAATGGCCGGAGCCGAACCGAAAGAGGTCCTGCAAATGACCGATAGCCGAGACCACAACGTAGGAGCACATCGTAGCGCCGCGTTGTCCTTAGCGTTACCCCCCCGATGTATGTGTTCTACACCTGGTCCCACCATCCCCGGTGCGGTTGCGTTGAGCCGGGACCCCCATCTTCCGCTCCACAACCTCATTTGATCAGCTATGACACCAACCGTAACGCCGTCGATGTATCACTTATGGTGTTACTAGTGCTTTGAGCACTGCTTTCCGCCGGTCTCGAACTTCACTTTGTAACTGAGGATGAGCATTCGCTTGTGTTCCGAGAAACGATCATGGATCTGCAACGGCTTCAAAGCGTCATCTATGGGAGGGGTGTTCGGCTCCCTCTCCAATACCTCAGGGAAACCTGTACGAGGGGACGGTAAGCGACTTTACAACCGAGTTCCGAGGCACCCTGGAGGAGAAGACCAACGAAAAAGCTGACGATTGGTCGGACATTGATGCCGTAATGGTTGCCCTTGGGGCCTCGTCGGACGCAGGACTGGGTGCCCTGTCGGAGAGCGTCGACTTGGAGCGCTTCTTATCCTTCTGGGCCACGGAAGTTTTGGTGGGTCACTGGGACGGCTATGCCGGGACCGAAAAACTACTTCTAACGGGGTCCGGATGGTCCCTTTGTGTTCGTTCCCCGCGGAGTGGGCGACACGTTCCACCCGAAGGACGACCCGAACCCCTTTGACAAAACGGGTCCTAACCCAATTGTACCCTTGCTCCGACCGCCCTCGGTCTGACGAAAAAGTGGACTCCCTCCTGCCCCTTCTTCTTTGCCATGCTCAAGGCCCCTTCCCATGAGATTGCTACTCTTCCCCATCATAAGTCGCGTCCGCCGTACTTCGCGAACCAGATTCGCCACCACTCGTCCCTTCAGGGCTTCAGGGCCAGCATAAGGGACTTTTGCATCAACGCCGATGCCTCCGGTGTAGGTTCGTAGGCACACCATGGCCACCATACCGGGGCGCTCAGCAAGGCTTCTAGGGGATGAACGGTTCAGGCCATATATTGAAGTGGCTATTCGAGCTCTATGAATTCACGCCGATATGAAGCCCCGAGCAGGAATGGCTACGAGGTTTGACGTTTTTCACCAGCATCCCCTGACGCTTCGGGACATTCTCGCTCACGACACGAACTATGCCCCATAAGGGATTAAACGACTACTCGCCCGCGGTTGGACCGCACTTGCCTGACCAACGGACAACGTCGAGTGCAAGCGATGCAACCGAGCTCTCTCAGTTCGCTTTCGAGACGCAACGGCATCCTTTGGGGGGGTCGGGACCGGCTTGGCGTTGCCGCCCGGAACTGGGAAGACGTTGGTGGACAACACTCTCTCCAAACTGCTAAGGTGTTGCCGCCGTCCCCGCTTCACCTTGAGGGAGGAGAGCGGAGCAGAGAAACGGGAAGTTGGTGCTCTTGCCCGTCGACCTGCCCGTCCTATCTTGAGGAGTGACGGCATGACGAAGATTCTTCGACTAGAGAAAGTGATGGAGATTACTGGGATGTCGAAGGCCACAATCTACCGGCGCATCCGGAACAACGAGTTTCCGGAAGCGGTGAGACTTGGTGGGCCCGGAACCCGTGCCGTGGGTTGGCGGGCTGAGGACGTCGAAGACTGGCTCTCGGGTCTCGCGAATGCAGGCTGTGGTGAGGATGAGATAATTGGGACGAGGTCACGGTAATTTTGAATTAAGAGACGCCGTTTGCGCTGTGATGTCGTCGTAGGTGGCCATAGTGCGACGCGAGCGAACAGTCGACGGAGGACCCCCAGCGCAGGGTTGGGCGGACCGGCTGAGTTTCCTGTGTATCCGCCAGCAGAGGTAAGTCCGTCCTTGGCGAGTCCCCCACGGCGGGCCCTTTTTCACGGTAGATAGAACCGCCTTTGAACTGTGGCCCTGCGCTCTGTAGAGCCGTCCTGGACGATACACACCACTGAGTCCGCTAGGCGAATCTGTGGCAACGACATACTAATCAAGCACTCTCACCTTCCGATTCCGCCAGTAGCCCTGACTGACCCTGCGCGTCCTCACCGGCTGACATCACCAAACAGACCCATTCCGGAGCCCCGCCATCTTGCAACAAAGCCAGTAGAGTTTCACGGGCTGACCTCCGCCCGCCGGACGGCACTTGTCCATCGTCAACCCTTTCCTGCCTTCCCTCGTGACCCGAGGCCGACGTTGAGTGGTCCGCTTTAGAATGGCTTCTCGCCCTCGCATGGCAGTTGGCGCACGCTCAGGACGTTGAAGCGGAAGCCGCTGCTGCCGCGCGTCTAGTGGTGGGACGAGCTGAGCACGCTAATGGAGGTGACGAATTGAGTGGTTCATGTCCGACACTTGACTCGCTTATCGCGCTCGGCTTCGAGCGCTGGCGGAGGCAACGTCGGTCGCAAGGTTACAGAGAGGTATCTGCCGACGTTCTTTTTGCCATTCATGGGCTCCGGGAGCCCGCACTCGGCGCCGATGCCGTTGTGTACGGGTTTGCTGCCTGTGATCTGTTCTGCTCACACACGATGACCAGGTACATGCGAATGGCGATTAGAGTGCATGGTGTCATCTACACTGGTATAACGCTATCCGAAATAGACACAGAAATCCCGGATCACCTGGAAGAACCCTCGGAAGCTGCGGCCTGGGTCAGCTACGCGCTTAGGTCACACAGATCCGATCTGGAACCACCAGGGCCGAGGCCATGGCGCGGGGCGCCTCGCAGACTACCCTGACCTTGTAGGGCTGCTGGTCGAGTGCGTCGCGGATGGCGCGAAACTCGTCCGACGCTGCGAGCTTGCCGCTCACCATGAGCAGGTGACGGTCAGCAACCGTCTCCACTTCCTCCAGAATGTGCGACGACACGAGCACCGTTCTCCCCTCGGATGCGAGCCGCCTCATCAGGTCGTGGAACTCGATCCGTTGGCGCGGGTCCGTGCCGTTCATGGGCTCGTCGAGGATCAGCACCTCGGGGTCGTGCACGAGGGCAGCAGCCAGCCTCATGCGCTGAACGTTGCCATTCTCAGCCTCTCCGCCGTCAACAACATCGTGCCGGGCCACTTTCCAGACCCCGACAACTTTTCCCAGGAAGGCCTGCAGAAATTCAGGGAAGCGCTCCGCTGCCCGTGTGCCCATGCGCCGGGTCGGCGAACTGCGCGAGGTAGGGCTGCTGGCCCTGTACCTACCCTGTACTAGCCTCCAACTACATGACCGGTACCACAGTGTACGTGGATGGAGGCCTGACCATTTCGTAGTGGTAGACTTGCACTTGCATAATAGTCTGCTTGTTTGTGGGTCATAGTTGGACGTCTATGTGGTTGCCGATGGACTGTTATTAGAGAGAGGCTCGATTGAAAAAATTCCTAATTCTGGCCGTGTTCCTGCTAGCACTCACGACTGCCTGCGGGGGAGCCACAGGACCAAGCGAGACGAGTACAACGGATGGGACCAGTGAAATGGTAGCGCAGGCCACGGGTTCGTCTCAAACTAGCCAGGTAAGCCTTACACAGAACGACAGGTTGCAGGTCGATGAGGATACAAAGCCGTCCGAAGTCATCGATGCACCTCCAACAGGAGCCCGCGATGTGCTAACTCTCTCTGCATCCCCATCCTCCTTGCTGTCCGATAGCGAAAGGGAGGAGTTGGAGGGCCAGGTAGGCGATGCCAGGCTCTTTGTCGACATGGTGATAGCATGTTCCGATGGAGATGTGGTGGATCCGATAGCCCAAGGAGGAACTGCTGAGGAGGCCTTGCTGATGATTCTCGGCGTCCTGACGCCTGAGCTGCAAGCATGTATTGTGGACAGGCTGGTGGAGGGGAGCCGATGAAGCTGCTAGCAATTCTGGTGGCACTACTCTCAGCCTTAGCAGTGTCGAGCGCGTCGGGCCAAGGGGTCCCCCACACATGCGCACCAGAGGACCGCGAGATAAGCGGCAATACCAACTCGCCGTGCAAGTGGGACGCACGTTTTCAGGATGCTACCTCTCTAGAGTTTCTGGTCCTGAGGGAGGCAGATACCTGCTACGGAGCCCTGCGTGTCCACGGCATTGGAAGAGCGAATGTCAATGAAGGCGTAACCGTGTACCTCTTAAGGCAAAACGATTTTGTTCACTTCCCTCAGTTTGAGCGGGTTCACTTCGAGGGACGCACCGAAAACTATATGACTGCAAGGGTCACGCGGAAGTATAGCCTTGCGGACAGTATTCCATCGGCCTTTCGAGTGGAAGGCCATGTGGGACGAGATTACTACGTGCAGCACGTAGGAGGTCTGGCGGTAAACATCCGTACTGCCGACTTTCCCCTCCCGAGCAACGTAGTGTCTGCCGGAGACATGCTCAACGCGTGCCTAGCTCAAGTGAAGATCGAGTTGGAGGCCGAGGCCGAGGCACTACGCCAAGAGGAAGCCGAAACCGCCGCGGTGTTGGAGGCTGAAACCAGGGCGGCCCAAGCCAAGGCGGAGCGGTTAGCTGCTCTGAGACAGGCAGAGGCCGATGCAGCGGTGGACGCTATTAACAAGCAGTCCGCCGAGACCCAGCTAGAAATCATTCGCGAAGCCGAGAAGGTTAAGACGCAGGCCCTGAAGGACCAGCTTGCAAGACAATTGGTGATTTCGGGGATACTAGCGGAGATAGCGCGTGTCAGAAGCTCCTACGCGGAACAGCGCTCCGTCATCACCAACGAGTTTCTCAAGACCCGTGCTGCGTCCTCCGCAGAGTTGGCGGAAGAGGTGGCAGGATATGAGACTCGGATTAGCGAGTACCGCCGGCTGAATGCCCTGTTGTTCGAGCAGATCACCAAGCAGCAAGAGGCGATCGCGGCTCGCTTAGCGGAAATAGAGACTCTCGAAGCTGACGATCGTGCTGATGTGGACGCACTAAGGAAAACGGATGAAGCTACCACGCTTCAGGGCCAGCAGGGCGGGGAACAAGGGGGAACGAACGATGAGGCAACCCGTGAGTAGCGAACAGCACCAAGTGGGCGACGCGAGTCAATGAGGGTTTATCACCCCCGTCGTCGCGGACAGGGCGTTGAAGGAAGCTTGGGCACAAACCACCGGGAAGCATTGGAACCGAGGTTGTCTGACAGCGTGCCGCCGAGTCTGCTGGCGACGGCGCTGCTTCTCCAGACATATGACAGGACGGGCGACTCCGAAGCCAAGCAGAGAGCGGACTTCGACATACGCTGGAAGGTGGCGCTGGGTATAGAGGTGGAGGCTAGGCCCTTCGCCAAAAGTACGCTTCAGCTGTTTCGCGCACGCCTGATACTGCACGAAAAGGCGAGGGAGGTGTTCGAGTGCAGCCTGCGGTTTGCGAGGGAGACAGGATACCTGAAGGGTCGCCGGATGAAGGTGGCGCTGGAGACGACCTACATACTGGGACGCGGCGCGGTTAAGCACACCTACAACCTTCTTTCGGATGGGATCGTGAAGTTGATGCGTGGGCTCTGCGAACTTGAGGGAGAGGACCTGGAGCAGTGGGCGGCGGCGAAGGGATACCAGAGGTATGTCGCCGCCAGCGTGAAGGGTGAGGCCTGCATAGACTGGGACGACGGGACGGCTCGCGCAGCGTTGCTTGGAGAGATAGTGGCTGATGGCGACAGGCTGCTGGAGTTGAGCCGGCGGGCTCAGGAACTGTTGGACGGGGACAGCGCCGAGGGACAGAGGATAGCTGAAGCGTCCCAACTTCTCGGGCTGCTACTGGTTCAGGACGTCGAACGCGCGGAAGACGGGGTGTGTCTGAAGGAGGGAGTGAGCCGTGACCGTATGGTGTCGGTGCACGATCCCGAGATGCGTCATGGACACAAGAGAAGCAGCAAGCGGTTCGAGGGACACAAGGTGTCGGTGGCAGTGGACACCGACTCACAGGTGATAACCGATGTGGACGTACTCCCCGGCAACGCTTCCGACAACGTGGGCGCGCTGGAGATGGTGGAGCGCAGCGAGGAGGGTACGGGCTCTGAGGTTGAGGAGACATAGGGGACGTGGCCTATGGCGATGGCGGTACACGCCAGTCATTTGCCGACGCCGGCCGCATATTGATAGCCAAGCTGCCCCAGCGAGCGGACAGCAGGCGCTTCCCCAAGGAGGACTTCGAGATAGACCTGGAATCGGGGGCCTGCATCTGCCCCGCGGGACATACGACCCGGAAGGTGTACCGGATGGGTACCCGCACCGATAGGATGGGGCGCACCCACCAGTTGAGAGCCTTCTGGTTCGAGGCTGCGGTCTGTGGAGCGTGCCCGCTGCGAGAGCAGTGTGTGGGCTCAGCAAAGGGCAGCGGTCGGACGGTAAGACTTCCATCCGCAGGAGGCGATGCTTCAGCAGGCTCGTGGGTTGCAGAGGAGCGCCGGTATGCAGAGTATCTACTTCTCTCTCGCCCATAAATCCACCACCTGGAGCGATGACACTCGTATCGGCCGGAGAGGATTACTGATACTGACCACTACAGTTCTGTCGCAACTGCTGTTCTTCGCTACACGGGGTTTTCGTCCGAACTTTTAGGCTCACGGCTTCTTTTTGAGCTCCTTACTAGTCATTCGGGTCGTGCTCTCACAAGCCGCATTGAACACAATCGTTGATATGACGTGGATTTACCAATTGCACTTTCTACGCGCAAATGACCGCGCTGGGGTTGTCTGGATCTCTCACACATGAGCACTCTGACTCGCAATCTAGGATTTTACATCGACGCATTCAACCTATTGAATTCGCCTTTTGAATTAAGCGATCGTTGCTTCCTACCGGTGAGGATACCAATCTGCGTACTCTTACAGATTCTGACCTCGTTGGCAACCAGACTGCCTCCTCTCCTACAGTTGACCGAATCGTAAGCCCCTCTCTTGCCAATAAGTCCAGCACATCGGGTACTAATGTCCTCGCCCTATGGTCCAGCCCTCGAAAGAGAGCCGATTGCTTCCTGCCCGCTCCGGGTTGAAGGTACAATTTCTTCAATACGGTCAACAACACCTTAGCCCCTGTTGAAAGCGGCAATGCCAAAATCGCTGCTGTGTTCTGGGAGCTTTCCCCGAAAGAGTCAAACACGCAATTCCTGTCAAAGGCATGCTGATGGCATTGCAAGGCACCCAACTCGATACCTAACTGACCTAACGTAGTTTGCCAAGTAGTGGGGCTTTCCAACTTGAAAGCAAATGGGTCTTCCACAAACCTACAAATGTCCCCGACTCTGGCAGCATCTACCAAATCAGAATCTATGAAGTCCCGAGAACCATCTTCCGTTTGGGTTGCTCCGAGTCCCGGCAATCTTTGCAGCAGCAGAACACCCCGGTCATCTGGAGCAAACCCACACACGCTCTGAAAGGACCCCAAAATATCATCCTGGGACAATGATCCCATGCCATCGTTCCTACTTCTGGCTTTGGTGGCTAAATTTTCGATGATTTGCCGTACGGCAGCGCCGTCGATCCCGGCTTCGATCTCTGCCTCTCGGTTAGCCGTCAATTCGAGAAGGGCGTTCCAACCTGCGGCGGGACTAGAACCGCTGTCTTCGCTCATCACCTCCATCAGCATATCCATGGCACACAAGTAACCCAAAAGCAGAGGCCGGGACGGGAGCCAAGCAGGTATCCCGTCTTGCCAGCCCTTTTTGACAAGGAACTCTCGTATCTGGCTATCCGTAAAGTCATCGATATATAAGCGCGCAGCATTTTGACCCAATCCAAGAGCAGCAAAAAGTTCCTTATCGCTGTCAAAATAATGCTGCCTTCCAGCGACTATAACGCCAGTTCCAGAGGGACCACGTATGAATTTCCGGATCAACTCCATCGAATTGAATCTGATGTCACGCAGCCGTTTGGCTTGCCCCGACCAACCTGCCGTGGCAAATTCATCGAATCCATCCAAAATCAAGATCAAGTAACCGGCGAGCCACGCTCTCACTAGATGGTGTGGAGACTGAAATCCTACATTCCGTGCATGTCTCTCCAGTGCTTCTGCAGGATCAGTCTGTCCGTGGTGATCTCTTAAGGTTAGATGGACCGGGAACCGGCTGATTTGCTTTGAGAAGTAGCTGGAGCGTAGGGCGACGAAAATCGCTCGCAATGTGGTGCTCTTCCCCGCTCCATAATCCCCCACCAGGACTATATGTTCACCGCGCTCCAGTTTTGGTGGGATATCTTCTACCTCCAAGATGTCGGCACCGCGCGTGATCAATTGACGAGAAATTAGGTGTGAGGGAGTGGTCCGAGACTTCGTTTCGGGATCATACATACTTCCAAAAGGGTACTCCATTCGGGCGGTGAGGTATGACTCCGCATTGATCATTTGTGAGCGGAACTGGGAAAAGGAAAGGCTTATGACATAGCCATTCCCGAACGTTCTAACTGTGTCTCGTTGCTCAGCTGTTGGTTCATCAAAAGTGATAAAGTAGCCTTTTATCCCTTTTGTTGGATAACGGCGCTGCATGGTTTTGGCCAAGGCTTCAAGTTTCTGAGTATCTTGTACAGCTTTATCTTTACGACGAGAAGTTGTGCATTCGATAAGATGCACCATTTCGTCTGTGATAAAGACTCCATCCCTTTCCCTTCCGCCTTCTTTCGTGGACCCGTAAAACGCAGCACTCGGCCATAGATGGCGTGCTATTTCTCTTACATCATTCTCAAAGTCGGCATCACTCCTATACATGCCTCACCTCATCAACAACGTTATGTGTTCGAATTCAGAGAATCATAGACGGGAGGAACAGCGGAATCAAGTGGTGGATGTTAAACAGGCCGCGGAAGAATGGGTTTTGGCAGTCAGACGTGTCCGGTCCGAGCAGCGGCTACGTCCTGAGTGAGCCGGAACGTCGGTCTGGGATCCCCGGGGCACGATTCAGGTGGAGGTCAGCAAGGGCTAGGAGGGCCCGTCAGACCTTACGGGCACACTGCCCCCGGTATCATGCCCACTGAACAGGCCGAGTTTGCTGACACCTCAGCAGATTAGCCATCCTCACCAAGTTGTAAGCGGTAGCCACAAAGTACCCAGCCAGCCCCGTCCGTTCAACTCCCCGGTACCGTGTCCTCCGTAATCCTCCTACCGTCTTCATCCACCCGAACACCTTCCACCCGCTTGCGTACCTTCTGGCTCGCCCTGTAGCTAGCGTGCCTCGTGGTGCGTCCGTCGATCGCCGAGTGTGTCCGCCGCGCCACGTGAGGCGTAACCCCCCGATTACGCATGGCCTGACACACTCCCGGGTGTCGTACCCCTTATCAGATCCCAGCGTCCTGGGACGGTACCCCCGCTGCCGAGCGTCGTCCAGCATCACGGGCACAGCCTCACGCTCCGCCCTACCCGTGGCCCTGCTAACTACTCGAACAGGTTCAAGAACAACAGAGACGCCTCCGCACGTGATTCAGAGGGGATGACGGTGGCTGGTGGCCTCTTGCTAGCAGGCGCGGTCATTGCAGGGCTCTGGGCATTCGACCGCTTCGTGGTCAAACCCAGGCGAGACGGTCATGGCGGTCAGTCGATGGCACGGGGCAGGTTGCGCCACATGCAACCGAATCGCAATCGCAGACTGCGAAATTGGGGGGCGATCATAGCTCGATCTAGAAGGCGCAGGCTATTCGTCAGCTACCACCATCAGGAAGACCAGGAGTACAAGGACCGGTTCGTCCAGATGATGAGCGGCCATATAGTGGACAAGTCGGTCAGTACCGGCGACATTGTTGACCAGGGCCTACCTGTAGACGAGATTAGACGGCGCATCCGCGACGAGTACATTGCGGACACCACCGTTACGGTGGTTCTCATTGGCCGCTGCACCTGGCAGCGAAAGCACGTCGACTGGGAGATATCCGCGAGTCTGATTGATACCTCTCACAACGACAGGTGCGGCCTGCTGGGCATCCGCCTTCCGACCCACACGGACTTCGGGGATGCTGAATACAACCCCCGCCTGATACCTCCTCGGCTCGCGTACAACTGCGGGGACAACGACCCATTCGCTGTCGTTCGTCGCTGGTCGGGAAGCGAAAACGAGGTGAACCGGGTCCGTCAGTGGATCGACGAGGCGTTCTCAAGACGAAGACGCCAGCCTGACCCGGACAACAGCTATCCATTGTTTGCCAACAATCGACATACAGACTGTTCCCGCGGCTGGCAGGGTTAGACCACGATTACCCACGCCAACGGCAACCCCAATGACTACATCCGCCCGACCCCTTCGCCGTCGCCAACGCCCTCACCCACCCCGACGCCTCCACCTCACGGCCCGCAGGAACACAGTAAGTGGCGGGGCAGCCCGGCGAATTTGGAGAAGCGGGGTCAAGTGGTAGGCCGGAAGCCACCCGAACCTCAGAATCCCATCCACATCTCGAATATCGTATTGTCTACCCTCAAGCTAGGCCCACCGCACTGGACAAAATCAAGAACCTTCAAGCTCCGATTCCTTCTGACACTCTGATACCGCCGACCCGGCTCCACCCATGGTGGGTCAAACCTCGACGGACTCAGCGCCGGGCCGGACGACGAAGGATCCTTCCCACCAAGGCCCAAGCGTCGCTGTCCAGGACGGAGACTACCTTGAAGATATGGCAGCTCGCATAACAGGATTCGTGGCCATTGGGAGGTGATAGCCTCTCATGCATGGGATTTCATTCAGAAGGGGCGCAAAGGCTTAGGAAGAATCAGACATGTTGTAGGGGAACCAACGGGCCATCGCGCCGTGGGCGACGTTGCGTTGGGCAGGGACTGGCAAGGTGTTCGGCTGGCAGGTCAGAAGGCCCCGGCGTGCCAAGGTTTCCAATTAGGAATCGCCCGCGAGGTCTCTCATTAGCATTGGAGAGGGCGGCGCGCCTGCTTGGGTAGATGTAGAATGCATTCGGACGTGGGATACTTGTACGAAGTTGCCAGGGAATGGGCCCCTGACATGGTCCGTAACTGATGGGTACCACTGGGTCGGTCAACAGGCCCAACCCAAACTCCTTGAGGAGCGTCGCCTGTGAGTTCATATGTTTTGGATGCCGAGGATATTCCAGACACTTGGTTAGTCACAGAGGGACGCGCATACGCCCCTCTGGGGCAAGACATTGTGCTGTGTGCCTATTGGGAAGCAGATAATGCTTCTCACGGGAACGAAGGGGCAGGCTGCTATGTCGAGCTGTACGATAAAGACACCCTGCTCCTCTCTGACTACTGGATGGCACCAGCACCGAGCCTAGCCAGATTCACAAAGAGGACCTCACCCTTAGATGCCCTCGAGCGGTTGAC
Organism: Dehalococcoidia bacterium; assembly: GCA_965263155.1. Lineage (GTDB taxonomy): Bacteria > Chloroflexota > Dehalococcoidia > Lucifugimonadales > JAAXIE01 > JAAXIE01. Next base: position 1,758,964 of record OZ253586.1, on the reverse strand, counting down.
TGGAGAGCGGGTCGAGGTCGTCGAAGAAGACAAAGAAGAAAGCAAAGATGGAGGCCGATGGACAAGGGCTGCCGTAGGTGCGGGTCGGTTCGTAGGTACCATCATTGTCATGCTAACCGTGTTCACCATTGAGGTCATCAAGACGTTCTTCAAGAGCATGGACGCGCTGACAGGAAAACAACAACAGCCCCAAAGAGGTCGGCGGCGGGTCCCAACACAGCGAGCGACGGGTGCTACGCTCGAATTGGAAGCAGGTGGGAATGGGAAACGTATGAACTACAAATCCCGACGGACCAGTCAAACCAGGCAACGGACACAGCTCAAGGAACTCAACCGCTCTCTAAGGCGCAAACCCAGCACCTGAAAGATTGACGACTGGCTCCGATCGTGGCTCGGGCAACTCTTTTAGGCTAAGGGAGGACCGCTCTGTGGCTGTGCAACTGACTACCGGCCAACCCTTCGATTTGGAACGTACTCTTAGATGCGGGCAGGGGCATCGGTGGCTCAAAGACGAATCCGACGAGGGATGGTACACCGCCGTCTTAGGTAGCGATTGGGTGCGCATTCGTCAGCTGGGAGGTAAGCACAACCCGGTCCAATTTGACACGAATGCCGATACGAATGCCGTGGAAGTCAAGTTGCGTCGGCATTTCCGGCTTGACGACCCCATCGAGGATATCTACGCGAAGCTTAGTGGCCACGGTGCCGAGATGAAAGCCCTCGCAGAGCGTTATGATGGCCTGCGGTTGATGCGTGTCGACCCTTGGGAATGCCTGGTGTTCTTCATCTTGGCAGGCCAACGCCCGATTGCTTGGACACAAAGACAAATGGAGGCGATCGCAGAAGCCTTTAGTAACGGTGCACCACCTGTCACAAACGGGCGATACATCTTTCCCACTCCCTCCACTATCGCAGAAAGCGAGGGGTCGGGCAAACTAAGAGGACTCGGCTTGGGTTTGCAGAAGGACAAAAACATTTACCAAGCCGCGAAGGTAGTAGATCAAACTGGAAACGTAGCCATCGCTGTTGCGTCACAGTTGACGGGAGTCGCTGACAAGACTGCAAACTGTGTAACCCTATTCTCCCTTGACTGGTTGGGGGGGTTCCCCGTAGATACAAACATATATTGGGCACTTGACCATTTGTACGGTCCGGTGCCTGGGTCCCGAGATTACCCGCCGCCGGCGCGAAAGTGGGCTCAACAACGGTTCGGCACCTATGCTGGCTACGCCTCACAATTCCTCTTCATTCATGCCTACGAGAACAAGCCCTAGTAGCGCGTCTGGCGCACCACATCCCTGGAGGGAACAAGGCACGTTTCATGCACGAAAGGACAGCGCCTAGCGGATAGTGAAGTGAATCCTGGTTCCCGTCCTGGGTATGTGTGGTTGGTGACAGCTATCGTGACCTCTGCGCCTTGACGGTGCCGATGTTCAGAATTGGACGGTGGCGCCTTCTATATCCTCATCGAGCATAGCGTAGATACGGGGCGCTCGGGCCCCACCTGAGAGTACTCGAACCCCCCGCAAAGATGGGGGCAGCAAGGATCACAACCCTATCGACATCTCAAACAGGGTACTGCCTACCATCCACTTAGGCCCACCGCACTGGACAAAATCAAGAACCTTCACACTGCGGATCGTTCTGGACTTTTAGTCAGGCCCTGGCGTTGCCCTACTGGGAGAGTTCCTCAGGAGCGGCGACATCACCGAGAGGATAGACGCCATCATCACCGACACGCGGGAACCGTGTCGGTGATGATGGCCGAGGCGGTGTCCCGGAGTGGCGAGAGGCGTCGGCGGCCAAATAGGGTTAAGGAGGGCATCGACATGCCCTATCTGCTATCCCAGGTTGGTTCAGACCGGCCTCCACCAGACCGACTTCCCGACCCTCTGTTGGTTTGAAACAGATAGGCTCAGGATGGGCGGTATCGTGCGCCACACCCAACACACGTTAGGAACACCGCTTTTGGTATTCCCAGCGCGTGTTGGCTATTGCGCATGGGGCGCCCGCTCATCCCTGCGGAAGCCGACATACCAACACATATTGGGGAGTGGCGAAACGGGTGTCTCAGCATTGACCCCCATAGCACCTCCGCCATACTATCCGTATGAATCTGTGGATATATGGCGCTGGTCAAGACCGGGAGGGAAAGAAAATGACCCGTACACGCACGACAAGATACGTGACCCTGTTGAGCGTTGTCCTCGCGCTGGCCCTTACGGCAGCGCTCGCGGCCTGCGGCTCTGATGAGCCGTCCGGCGTGACCGCGTCCACGCCAGGGTCAGGGGACGCGTCCACTGCCACCGATGCGCCCGGACCTGCTGCTGCGACAGCGCCGCCCGCGGCCTCCGGCTCCGCCGAAACGGACCGGGAAGCCTTGGTTGCCCTCTACAACGCAACGGACGGTGAGAACTGGGATGGAAGCGCCAACTGGCTGAGCGACGCTCCCCTCGGCGAATGGTACGGTGTCACCACCAACGACGACGGGCGCGTTGTAGAGCTGGACCTCACCTTGAACGCCTTGAGCGGGGAGATACCGCCGGAGCTGGGCAGCCTCTCCAACCTGGAATCGCTGGACCTCGTCAACAACGCCTTGAGCGGAGAGATACCGCCGGAGCTGGGCAGCCTCTCCAACCTGAGATCGCTGGGCCTCGGCAACAACTACTTGAGCGGGGAGATACCGCCGGAGCTGGGCAGCCTCTCCAATCTGAGATCGCTGAGCCTCAGAGCCAACGAGTTGAGCGGGGAGATACCGGCGGAGCTGGGCAGCCTCTCCAAGCTGACATATCTGTCTCTCTCAATTAACGACTTGAGCGGGGAGTTACCGGCAGAGCTGGGCAGCCTCTCCAATCTGACAGCGCTGTACATCACCTTCAACGCCTTGAGCGGGGAGATACCGCCGGAGCTGGGCAGCCTCTCCAACCTGGAAGTACTGGACCTCGTCAACAACGCCTTGAGCGGGGAGATACCGCCGGAGCTGGGCAGCCTCTCCAACCTGGAAAGGCTGTACCTCAAGGAAAACGACTTGAGCGGGGAGATGCCGGCGGAGCTGGGCAACCTCTCCAACCTGGAAGAGCTGTACATCAGCGCAAACGACTTGAGCGGGTGCGTGCCAGGCAGTTTGCTAGACCAGTTGGGCAGCTCTTATAACTTTGGCGGCCTGCCCTTGTGCTGAAGCCACGCGCCCTCAGCCGGTGACGGACGGCATATCGTCTAGGAGGCGCTCACAGCGCGTGTAGGCTATTGCGCCAATAAAACCGGGAGGGAAAGAAGATGACCCGTACACGAACGACAAGATACGTGACCCTGTTGAGCGTTGTCCTTGCGCTGGCCCTTACGGCAGCGTTCGCGGCCTGCGGCTCCGATGAGCCGTCCGGCGTGACAGGCCCCGGCGGGACCGCGTCCACGCCAGTGTCAGGGGACGCGCCCACCGCCACCGTTGCGCCGCGACCGACGGCTACAAGACCGCCTCTGCCCACCATTGGGCCGACCTCCGCCGAAACGGACCAGGAAGCCCTGGTTGCCCTCTACAACGCAACGGACGGTGAGAACTGGAACAGAAGCGACAACTGGCTGAGCGACGCTCCCATCGGCGAATGGGAGGGCGTCACCACTGACGACGACGGGCGCGTTATAGTCCTGGGACTCCCCTACAACGACTTGAGCGGGGAGATACCGGCGGAGCTGGGCAGCCTCTCCAACCTGGAGGTACTGAGCCTCGGCAGCAACGAGTTGAGCGGGGAGATACCTACGTGGTTAGGCAGCCTCTCCAAACTTGAAGCGCTGGAACTCGGCGTCAACGACTTGAGCGGGGAGATACCGGCGGAGCTGGGCAGCCTCTCCAACCTGACAAGGCTGTTCCTCTCCAACAATTACTTGAGCGGGGAGATACCGGCGGAGTTGGGCAGCCTCTCCAACCTGACAGTGCTGGGGCTCACCTTCAACGACTTGAGCGGGGAGATACCGGCGGAGCTGGGCAGCCTCTCCAACCTGACAGAGCTGTACCTCCGCGACAACGACTTGAGCGGGGAGATACCGGCGGAGCTGGGCAGCCTCTCCAACCTGACAGTGCTGGGGCTCAAGAACAACGAGTTGAGCGGGGAGGTACCGGCGGAGCTGGGCAGCCTCTCCAACCTGTTTGATCTGGACCTCAGCGGCAACGAGTTGAGCGGTGAGATACCGGCGGAGCTGGGCAGCCTCTCCAGCCTGCTGATACTGGACCTCAGCGGCAACGCCTTGAGCGGATGCGTGCCAAGCAGCCTGGAAGACCAGGTGGGCAGCGACCTTAGGGGCCTGCCCTACTGCTGAAGCCACGCGCCCTCAGCCGGGGACGGACGGCATATCGCCGGAAGGCGCTCCCAGTGCGTGTTGGCTATGGCGCATGGTGCCGCCGAGAAACAGGGGTATCAGCCTTTCCCTTCGTCGGCCTCCCGGTTGACGGCGGTTTGACCGCTCCGGCGCATGCTGACGCCCTTGACCACCAGACCTTCAGCCAACGTTGAAGGTGGAGGCCAAGTCCAGAGTGAGTCTCCTCTTATTGGCTTCCATGCCTGCCGCTTCCCCAGATGGACCATCTGACGCAGAAGGGGGCGAAGAAGAGGAATCAATGCCCCACCGGAAAATGGGCAAAAGAAAAGGGCCGCACACATCAACCGAGCGGGCTGAAACGCAAAAAAGCCCCCATACATGGTTGCGCAGGGGGAGGCCATCGCTGAGGTAGCGACGACCTCCCCCTGTGTGTTGAGGCCTAGCGCCCCGCGCCGACCAACTCCTCCTCCCGCTCCTGTTCCACGGTCAGCGCCCACTCGAACAGGGACGCGGCTGCGGGCTGAGGCTTGCGGCCCCGGCCCTTCGGCTTGACCGGCTCCTCGGCCATGAACTCCGCCCAGGAGAACAGCGACTGCTGCGGCTCCGGGACCTCGTCGCTGTGGCCGTTCCCGTTGACCTCGACGGCTGCTTGTCCGTTGCCGTTGGCGTGGTGGCCGGTGTCCAGGACGAGCTCGACCGTCGGCCCGATGCCGTCTGCGTGGTGGCCGTCCCCGTTGACCTCGACGGCCTCCGGCTCGACTTCGACGACCCTCCAGCCGTCGTCCACCAGGAACTCTTCCGAAGCGGCCTCGGCGTCCCTGGCCTGTGCGAAGACCGCCTCCACCGTCTCGTCCTCCTCCTCGTCCCCGCTGACGATCTTCCGGGCCAGCGCCATCATCAGATCGTCGCCGTCGTCGCCGTAGGCGGCCAGCCCGTCCTCCGGCAGCTCGCCCTCCACGGCGAGGGAGCTTTGCAGGCTTCTTCGCCACCAGCTTCAAGGCGTCGGCCTGGAGGGTGTTCTTGTAGCTCATGAACACCACCTTGACCGGGCGGGTCTGCCCGATGCGCCACGACCGCCGCGACGCCTGCCGCATTACGTAGACGCTGTAATCAGTTTCGTACCAGATCAGCGTTGGGAAGTCGATCAAGTCCAACCCCGTCTGCACCAAGCGCGGGTGGCATATCATCACGTCGATTCCCTCCTTCACCCTGTCCGCCACCCACGCCTCCCGCCTTTCCGGGGCAACGGCGTCGGCCTTCATCACCGCCACGCGGAACCCGTGCCGTGTGAGCATGTCGTCCATCCGCCCGGTGATGTCCCGCGTCCCCGTGTGCGTGGCGTAGACCAGCACCCTGCGGCCCTCCATCCGCTCCGCCGCCACCATGTCGATGAGGGCCTTCTCCTTGGGGTAGAGCCGCTCCTCGGAGAGGGGCGGCACCTGCACGATCACGTCCCCGCTCCGGGGGTCGAAGACCGTCTCCCCCCTTGTGCAGCCGTCAGGGTAGGCCAACAGGGTTTGCAGGTAGGTCGCCAGCAGCCGCTTCGAGCCAGCCTTGAGAGCCTCAGCCAGCTTCAGCCGCAGCTCCTCGTACACGGTGTTGTAGGCGCTGCGCTGGGAGTAGCCCGTCGCGTCCTCCTCCGAGTCCATGCTGGACAGCATCACCTGCTCCTCGTATGGGGGCAGCCCGGAGGCCACGTCCGCGAGGCGCAGGAAGACGGTGTTCCCGATTATGTGGAACAGGGCGGAGGGAACGAGGCCCGGCCGCTCCCTGACCACCTTGCGGTACTTGCGCCGCCTGCTGAACCTCCCGTCCTCCACCGAGTCGTCGTCCGGCTTGCCGACGGTGTGCTCTTCGAAGCCGTACCGCTGTATCCAGCGGTGCTCGTCGGAGCGTCCGAAGTCCGTCCTGATCTCCGGGCTGAACCGGTAGAGCAGGTGAAAGAGCGTGCTCGAATAGCCGCCCATCAGAGTCCCCGACAGGCTGAGGGACTTGCCACAGACATCGGCGAGGACTCCGGCGGGGATGCCCTGGGCGCTTCCGCGCCCCTTGTACTCGTGCACCTCGTCCCCGACCAGCAGGTCGAAGAACCCCTTCATGTGGTGCTTCACGTAGTCGGCCAAAGGGTAGCGGGCGGGGCCGGACTTGTCGGCCTGCCAGAGGGGAGAGCCGCAGCCGGCGCAGGTGTGCTTGCGGCGGTTCAGGTCCTCGTCCGTGAGGGGAACGCCGTCCTTGTCCACGATCTGGGCGGTGCACCGGACGCCCTGCCACCGCCACTCGGCGTCCGGGGTAGTCGATGGTCAGGTCTCCCAGCGAGTAGGGTTCGGACGGCTCGGCCGGATGCCGGCCCGGCCCGCCTGCACAGCGCCGCCCTGATCCTCGCCGCAAGCTCCCTCGGCGAGAAGGGCTTGACCACGTAATCGACCGCCCCCATATACCTCCGGGAGCAAAATTGTACAAAGATTGATACTTATACCGTTCATATGGCGCAGGGTTTAAAATGTGGCGGTCTTAGCCAATGAAGTTTGGAGAGATTCGCTTGGCGTTTGACAGGCTACATATCGGAACGTTCGTCGCTGGCGCAGCGGCGCTATCAGCCGCCGTTAGGACCTGCGTCACTCGCCGCATTCCTAGAACACCAGTCCCCCCCGACTTTCCTGCCGAGATAACTCCACAGCCCCATCTGATCCCTCTCCCTGGCGACAGTCTCCTCACACACGAAACCGGAGGTGTTAGCATCGTGCCAAAAGATTGATCCCGAAGCCTGGTACTTTGTCGAGTACCCATCAGGCCAGTGGAATCCCCTCGATGGGCGGCGACGGAAGCGAGGCAAGTTTGCAATAGGAGGCTACCAGACTTTATGGAATTAAAGGAAGCAGTCCAATCCGGTTTTGAGAACCTGACTGACTTTGAAGGCCGGGCAACTCGGTCGGAGTTCTGGTGGTTCTGGGCAGCGATTGCCGTCCCTAGCATCATCCTGTCCATGGTGTTCGCATCGTTTATCCCCTTCGTGGGAGCGTTCACCGGGCTGGCCGCGACTGTGCTCACCCTATCCGCGACAGTGCGACGACTGCATGATTCTGGACGGCCTGGAATGTGGATAGTGCCCTTCCTCGTCGTGACCGTCTTGTTCACCCTTATAGCCTTCAGTGCCCTGTTTTCCGGGGCTTGGGTGCTGGCCCTCCTGGCGAGCTATGTGGGAGCGTTAATACAGCTAATCGTCGGCTTGGTGGTGCTGTACTTTTTGGTTCAGCCAAGCGATACCGGCACCAACCGCTACGGTCCGCCACGGGCATAGCGGACTGGGGAGTCATCGCGGCGAGGGCCATCGGTGGCACCAGCCCCACACTCATCCTCCGTCCGGTCGAAGACCTCGCGTCGCCCGGGGGAGCCGATAAAGGCGACGAGCGAAGGAGGACCTTCTGGGTCGGCCAAGTATGGACAGGGGCCATAGCCCAATACTACCAGGAGGTAGGTCATACCGGAACGAGTAGGCCCTTACCCCACCAAGGTTACACCCTCGGCGGCGTACCACATATACAACGATTGTCCCTTGACCATTCAACTGCTAGCGAAGAATCGGGCCAACGGTACAGGCGATAGGAAGCTATGCGCCGTGTGTGAATGGATGCAGAGCGCCTAGGTAGAAATCAGCAAATCGTTCGTAGGCAGAGATTGATGACCGAGAGAGACCGCAGAATCCTTGAGGTATTCCATGGCCTCGCGCTAAAGGACGACGAGGTCCAAGTAAACGACAACGCCATGAACCCGGAGAACAGGGGCAAGTATGGGGTAGTCAAGAAGCTGGACTTTGGGGTGGTCGTCGACATTGACGGCAGGCTGGTCCCGCTGAGCCAGAACAGCGTGAGAGTCACTCGGAGGGGTTGCGCTTCGGCCTCACCTAACTCGCCTCCCAGCGGTGTGGCCAGCGAGAAACCTGCCACGCCTCTCCCGGCTCCCTAGTGCATTCCAAGATGGAGGCATTATGAGCAGTTCAGGAGACATTCCTGTCCAACAAGGCCATTATCACAAGTCCACACACAGGAAAAACATATACAAGCATCTGTTCGAGGACTGCTTTCACTTGGACACGATTGACCGCTGCTACTGTGACGACCAACCTAAGTCGGTCTGCCAAACCTGCATCGACATCCGCGAGCGGGAGTGTTCGAGGGAGAGTGCGGACATACATACAGACCACGGCCCCCCCGCGCCGAGACTAAATCAGGATGGAGGACAGCATTAAAGAGGATTTGCGGGTTGCTGTGCGCCTGTGTAGTGGTCGTGGATATCTTGGTCGGTTGTGGTGGTGGTAGCGACCCCTACGAGAAACTGCTGCGCTGCGTGGAGAGCCGTGGTCTGCATGAAGGGTCCTCGCTGGAGACCGTTCAGGCCGCGTGTCCCGCGGAGTATCGCAGGTGGACGGAGTGAGAGCCAAGGGAGATTGAATCGGTGATGTGCTTGGAATGTCTGCATCGTACCTTGAGGTTCAAGTTGGCCTTGTAGAGCAGAGGGCTTCCCCGCACTATTGAGCGCAAGTGGTACATCCCTGGGATGGAGGAGGACCTATGGTGAGTATTCTGGCAACGCTGGCGGCCCTTGCTGTCATTGGGCTGTTGTTGGCGCTGGACCCTGGTGGAGCCATCGCCCAGAGTGGCTTTCCCGATTACCGGGATATGGATTGGAAGCAGCTCACGGTGTGGGGTTTCCGCACGATTGGCGTCGGCGTTGCGCTGCTGCTCGTGCTGGGGCTTTGGCTGAGTTACCGGCCCTGGCACGCGACCAAGTATCGGGACCCGTTGGAGTTGGGAACCCGGCAGCGCACTGGGCTGCCGGCGGCAGCGGTATCGGTGCTTGAAGACCGGGAGGTCAGCGACCGAACTCTGCTGGCCGCAATAACCGAGATGTGCCAGCGTGGCGCGTTGCAATTCCAGTGCGTTGGAACGAGGAGCGGCTTCCTATACTGGCCGTCGCAGCAGGGCCCCATGCAGTTTGAGTGGGAACAGTTGATATGCGACAGCTTGCCATCACGCCCCGCAACGGTTCAAGCACTGCGTGACGGGATAGGGGAGCACAAGGATGCCATCGGCGACCAGTTGGGGGAGCACCTCCAGGGCAGAGGCCTCTTCCATGACAACCCGATACGGGTAAGGCGGGAGCGTTTCGCGGATGGATTAGGACTGGCGACATTGGCCGGGGCCTTGATGGGCGTTGGCAGCGGGCTTTGGCTGGCTTTATGGCTGCCCCAATGGTGGGCGAACTCCCTCGTCGGCGCGGCCATCGGCTGCATATATTGGATGATTGCGACGCCTATGCACACGGGTATGCTGGCGCCAACGGAAGCGGGGGCATATCAGATAGGCCAGTTACATGGTTTGAAAGAATCTCTGACCGGACCTGACCCTGTGGAAGGGTGGGATGGGCCCGATTCCATGTTGGCCTATGCCGTCGCTTTGGATGTGGCTCAGCATTGGCTGGACGCTTCGGTCTCCGCTCCACCATGGTTCGCCTCCGGTGAGGCAGCCTCCCTGCGAGCCCCCGACCTGAACGTGGCCTATCACGGCTTCATGTCCGCACCGGAGTGGGGCTTGGCCGGACGGTCCGAAGACGCGGCGGAAGCGGCTGCTGCGCGACGCGACAGGGCAGAGCCGGAACGATTCCAAGAGCGGACGGTTTACACCGAGCACGCTCAAGGGACGGCGAACCGAGAAACTGCTGGCGAAACTCGGCAAGTCGCGAGCCGGGCGGATGCTCCCGAACCGGAGCGGACGCTCTATCAAGACGGGGAGGTCCTGCTTTCGCTGCGAAACCTGGTGCTCCCCGGCAGAACCATTGACCTCCGCGCGATTTCGTCGGTTCAGGTGGACCGGCAGCCAGTCAAAACGGGAGGGTCAAACTGGTTCCTGAAAGGGCCCGGTATTTTGATCATGTTAGGCGGGAGCCTGCTGTTCACTGCAGCTTCCGGTTTCTTGCTGTTACAGCTTCTGTTTCACGTCCTGAATTGGTTTGGCATCGTAACGGAGGAATGTGAAGGAGGTATGGGTTGGGTGGGAACCTGTCGCCCCTTCGAGCCTAATTCGGCGATTAGGTGGGCTATCCACGGCGCGGTTATCGGGATAGGGTTCCTGGCATTCTTTGTGGGGCAGTGGTTGGGGGACAAGAGCGCTCGAACACAGAGTATGCACTGTGCGGCGGCGTCGGTGGACGGCGAAAGCGAGACGGTGTACTTCGGCCACAGCGCAGAGTGGGCGTCGGCGGAAAGAATGGTGACGGAGGTCGGCAAGGCCCAGGCTGCCGCCCGCAGCTCGGACGACGCCAAAGACAGACACTGATGACACAGACCAATAGAGATTCGCTTGAAGCGACACGCGGTTGTCTTGTCAAAGGAGGTTAGTTGTGAACTCATGCTTGCCCAGATACGCCATCCCACTTATGTGTGTCCTGGTGTTCATGTTGCTGTTGGCCGCCTGCGGAGGCGGAGGAAGCAAGGGAGACATCGCCGGACAGACGTGGGATTGCTTCGCGGAAAGAGACTCCTACTTCGAGGAAAGCATGCTCATGATGTTTCCCACAGCGAGTAACCTTGAAGACGCAAAGGAGATGTACGTTTACGTGAGCTCGGCCGCCCCGATGGAAGAACTGAAGGAGGCCCGCGACGAAGCCTGTGGCGCTGACTAGCGCTGCCTGAAGGCCATCGACGCACTCCAAGGGTGTCAGCATGCGTACGGACTGCCAAGCCGGCAACCAGTTGAGTGGAGGGCTACCCCGGAGCTGGGCAACCCTTGCTAAGCCTAGAAGAGCTGAATCTCAGAGACAACCAGTTGAGCGAGTGTATGCCGCCTAGTATGAGGCAAATGGAAGCACGCCTGCTATCGAGCCCACTTCTACGAGTTGAGAGGGCAGGGTCGACTCCCGCGGGGCAGATAAAAAGTGCCGTCTCACTCCAGGAGAGACGTTGCCGAATCGAGTAGCTCTCTCGCTCTTTGGTATTCGCGGGACCACCGGTCCGACTCGATGTTGGGGACTACCTGCTCAAGATCGGCTCCAGCTAAAATGCGATTGCCTAGGGAGGTGCAGACCTGCCGCTGGGCCAAACCCTAGGGCTGGTTGGAGCCGGTGAGGTCGTAGATTGAAGCTCGAGTTCCGCGACAGCTTTTCGTTGCAGGGGGCGCGAAGCACCCAGCAAGGAGGTTAGACCATGGCGACGAAAGAACTGCGCGACCGTATTGATGCTTAGTGGGGACAGCAAGCGCGCTCGTGGGTCAGGAAAATCACGACCTTGAGCGCAAGCTGATTTACGACTACCTCGACCAAGATGAAAACATCATGGGGCTGGTGGGCTGTACTTGGGGCCCCGAGTCGGCATTCGCCGAGGGCGCGGGACTTATAATCCGGCAGCAAAGGCTCAAGGGTGCCGCGGTCGTCACCGACCTCAGCGTCCACTTCGTCGCCCACAAGGGCCTCAACAAACTTGTGACTCAGATGCCATTGCCCAGCATCACGGCAGTGGAACACGCCAGCGGAGTAGTGACCGTGGCCGGCAACGGTATCCATAATTGGGCCGGGATGGGGCAGGACGACCCTTTCCAAATCCGGGATATTCATGGCGAAGCGGGCCACCGCTTCGCCCAACTGGTGCAACAGCTCCAGACCGCGCCTCGCTCAACTGTCGCTCCCCCCTCCGGCGGTCAAGTCTTCGGAATGAGCAAAACTGAACGCATTGACGCCCAGTGGCAGGACCGTTCCGCAATGGCTGGCCGAATGAATCCCGGACTTCTTAGCCGCCTTCTCACCAATGTCTCGGGCGCCAATCTCAAGAAGTACGAGGGCGAACGCAAGAAGCTCCACGAGATCCTTGATGACGACGAGAACATTGAGTACTGGCTGGGAGGCCGCTGGGGTTTGCCCAACGATTTCCGATTCGACCCGATGGGTGGCCCTGGGAGGAACAGGACAGGCCACGAGGGTATCGCAGTCGCTACAGACCGCCGTGTTCTCCTATTGCGGAGTGGTGCGCTCGGCTCTAGGAGATAGAACTGCCCTACGACCGCATCGATGACGTTGAATAAAACGATGGGATGATCACCTCTGGCGTCAAGTTCGAAGGCAGTACAATCGAACCCTACAGTTTCTACTTCGACCACGAGAACAAGGCTGGCGTCAAAGGCCAAGCCCGCCGTCTTGCAGATTGCGTCCGGCAACATTTGGCCGCGCCGCCGGCCGCCGATTAGACCTCCCACCCCTGCCGGTTGCTAGTCAGATTGGCAACCCCGCGCGTCCCAATGGGGCGGAAGACAGCAGAGGACCCTCGGGTCGCCTCTCCGCCAGTTTCAACTCCTCCACCTGACCGGTTTCGAACTCCTCATCTGTAACGACCTAAAAGTCCATCACCAATTCAAAAACAGTACTGCCTACCGTCAAGTCAGGCCCACCGTGGAGGACTCGAACTAACAAACGGGCCGGACTGGTGCAATCAAAGCCAGTTTGTGGTCACATTCACGCATTCGTGACCAAACCTTCCTTATTGACCCTACCTTATGCCTATTGGCCCATGCGCGACGTTTGGTGCGGTGTCCCTGCCGGCTGAACAGAGGCGGCTGTAACCGCCGGGAAGCCCAGCGTCTAGTAGTGGCTGGCATCGAAGGGCTGCGGATGCTTCGCGTCTCAGTAGTCAGGCTTAGCGAGGCCTGGGGGCCGACTCGAATTCAAGGACTACCTTGGCAAGTGGCAATCGTATGGGCGATGGATGCCCTCAAGGGGTTGCCAGCCCGCGCGGCCTCTGCCCCGCAGCCCTCCCCGTGCGCTGGCCAACAAGCACCGGTCCCGAAATCGCCCAGCCGGGCAAGCCTGCTAAAATACCGGCTAGTTGACCCCCGTTCTAGGGGTGCAGGGAGGCGAAGGAATGACCACACCGGCCGAAGACGACGACATCAAGGTCATTGACGGGTCCACACTCTGGGCTGCCATGATGGTATCAGAGGCGGCGCTCCAGCCCTCGCAGGAGCAGTTTGACGAGTTGGTGGCAGGCATCCGCGAGGTCGACAGCCGCTACCCGCCACTAGGAGGCCAGCCCGACGACGACGTGGACCACGGCAACCCTACGGACCAACCGCCAGCCGCCCCTCGCAAGAACGTCCCTACCGAAGGTGGGGAGGAAGTCAAGATGTTCGGTCGCTGGAGCTATGACCCCGACGAGGTGGGAACGGTCCCGGAGGACCCTGCCCGTTGCCCCTTCGAGTTCATGCCCCCGGAGACCGCCGAGACGCCCAGTTTCCAGTGTCCCAACCCTCGTGGGAAGGGGGCAGGAGGCTGGTGCAAGGAAGCTCACGAGGAAGCCTACCGGCGCTTCCTGGAGCGCGGGATATAGGGCGCACTAAGAGGTTCCAGATAGCACCGCAAGATTTAGTGGCCTACACATCTGAGATAACTGACCACATAATAGTCGGGCCACCAGGTTGGGAGAAGGATGAGGAGGGAGGAATGACGGAGCAAAGAGATACCCGAAACGTTTGGGTAGTTTATGGACGTAATTTACGAGCCCGCTCAGCCATGTTCGCCTTTCTCAGATCCATCGACCTGCGACCCATGGAATGGTCAGAAGTCTTGCAATATCCGGAGAGCTCATCTCCCTACATCGGAGAGATTCTTGATACAGCATTCTCTCGAGGTCAGGCTGTGGTAGTGCTCGTTACTCCAGACGAAGACGTCAGATTGAAGGAAAAATATAGAGAGCACGGAGATCCACTAGAATACGAGGGACAGTCAAGGCCGAACGTCCTGTTTGAAGCGGGCATGGCCATAGGAACAGCTCCGAGTAGAACTATTTTGGTTCAATTGGGTGTCACAAGACCCTTTAGCGAAATAGCCGGTAGATTCATTATCCGCCTTGACGATACTGTGAGTCAGCGTCAGCTCTTAGCTCACCAACTGAGATAAGCCGGATGTCCAGTTAACTTAAATGGATCTAATTGGCATACAGCAGGAGATTTTAGCCCGACTTAGATGACCTCAAACGTCGACGGCCTCCCCACAGTTGTTGCCCACAACTGGGGGACCCCGTGGATTCCCAATCGTTATCCTCATTCGTCAGTCGGTTCAACACCACCCTGCCACTACTCTGGAAGGATTAGCCCAGACTCTGTCAACCCATCCCCCACTCAGACTGATACAGTACCGACTTGGCCTGCGGGCTGAAGGGAGCGTCGCCGTTGGCGACCAGCCAGCGTTCCGCCCAGAATGGGTTGGACGATGCGTTCGCAAAGGAGTCCAGTTCGCTTATCTGGATTGCTGCCGGTATGCCATTTTCGAGGCGGCGGGACTTGCACTAGATGGCAACGTGTCGTCCGTCACCACCTCGCACGGCCACGAGTCGATGCCGATGTCCTGATTGGTGGAGCTGGGGAACATAATTTCGCGGTCCGGCCATTCCGTCCAGGTCCAGCACCCGGCGATGTCCCACTCCTTGATGTAAGAACCGACGGCTGCGGTGAGGTGCTCCGTTTGGGGGTTTCACCCTGTCCTGAGCCGTCCCGTTCTGGCCTGTTCGCCCCAATTCTAGATACGAATTAGCGTCCATGTTGTTTTCGCCTTGTCCTAATTCATTCTGCTGCCAAAGTGATACAAACCATCATACATACTTGGAGGCCATCCACTCTTGGACTACCGACAACTGCCACCGAACGGCCGAAGGGCCAAACCGTGTCGGCGCGGGGAACGAGCCCGTCTTCACCCACCGCCAAACAGTCGAGCGGCTCACAGCGACCATCTCGCAGATGTCCCGTTCTCTCAATGTCGGTCCTCGACGACCTGGAACCATGGACCTCGTAACCGGTGCTCGGCATCGGGCGCGGGATTGCACTCAACCCTTACTAGCCTCAGCGGGGACTTGGCCTCTGGAGGCGCTTTCCGTCCCCGCTTGCCGCTGCGATTCTCCTTGTCATCGCCCGTATGGGTCTCTTCTGAGCTGCCGAAACGCGATCGCTGCCGTAGTGATACCGGGGCAGCAGCTATGATGGGTCGCGAGGCTCTATGTATTCTCACTAGTCACCTAATCCAGAGGGGCTTCAGCCCAAGTCCTCTCACAACAGAATGTCCTCTACACCCGTTCACCTCTTTGAGCAAAGGGCTGACGGCCGCCGTTGCCCGGTGTCCGCGGAGTTGCCGATCGCCGCCTCGTTGCAATGTGGGAGCGCCGCTACCATGCCTTAGCCGGCGACGATCAAGAGAGGTCGCACGACTGCCGAGGGTGTTGAACGCCTTCAAGCTCACGAATTGCATCGAATCTTATCTCTTTCTCCTCGTACCAAGGGACACCCTTTGTTGTTTGACGTTACGGCCTGGGATTGCGGTATGCAGGATCCACTCCTACAGGCGCGGGAGTGCACTGCCCGCATTCAGGCGCCGCAATATCACTATGATGCTGGTTCTTATGCCGGCAGAGCAGAGCGCAGGAGATCTAACCGGACAAGGGTCGCTTCATGCGGCCCTTTGTTCGTTTTTACCGTCACGCAGCGGACTTTATGCCTGCAATCTCTGTTGTATAATCCCGCCTCTACCGCGTGTCAAGTGCTAAATAAGTACCATATTTAGTACCATATCAGGGGAGTGGCCCCTATATGTCCGATAATTCCGTCTATCGAACATGTTGCCGTCCCGCCGACTGCGGGGCTTATAGACGTGATCGGTACAGTCCAAAGCGTTAGGCCTCGGGAATTTCGAGAAGATGCAGTCTCTCGCCGCTGGCGACGATTCTGTGAAAATCGCAGGCAAAAGCCTGGGCCCCACTTCCTTCACGCAATTGTGAGTCCGGGGGTGATGGAGGCAGTCTAGTCCTCGGATGAGGTTTTTGATCACCCCGCCCTCAATGCGTATCTGCAATTCCGCCATTTGGATTGTGACCGACGGTACTTTCACATCGAATTCAACGACCCAGACCATTTGGTGGACGTTCCGATGGCAATATTTATCGTGGGAGCATTGGTTGAGGTAGTGCAGGCCCACCAGTACATCCCCTTGAAGGTGATATATGTTCGGTATGAGGATGCATAAAGGAAGGACATTCAGCGAGGACGGCCCACACGGTTCGAGTTGTACCTTGCGGAGGACCAGAAATAGACAGTTGCGGTCAGATAGCGACAGGGTCAACCGTTTTTAGAGAGTTGGTCCGTCCCACAATGGACACTCAACGACAGTCAGCAGGTCCACACCTTGCGCGGTGCAACTCTCTTTCGTCCTCTATGAACACCTCTTGGAATCAGCGCTGATGCCTTAACAGGCTGCTGAAAAATAGGTTTATGGGATAGGAGGATAGGATAGGACGATACAGATAGAGGGGTGGTGGTTCCATGAGAGGCAGTGGCCACCCGCAAGAGGTGATGCTGGCAGTGGTGAATATGGAGGAGCGGGTACCCAAGGACCATCCACTACGCACCATCAAGGCGGTGGCCGACGAGGCACTGAAACGCCTCTCACCCGAGTTCGACCGGATGTACTCCAAGGTGGGCCGGGCATCGGTGTCACCGGACCGACTGCTGAAGGCATCACTGCTCATCTCCCTCTACTCGGTGCGCAGCGAGCGGGCCTTCTGCGAGGAGCTGGAATACAATCTGTTGTTCCGCTGGTTCTTGGACATGAACCTGATGGAACGCAGCTTCGACCCCACGGTGTTCACCCAGAACAGGAAACGACTGCTGGAACACAGGACGGGCCAGGGGCTGCACTCAAGCCATTGCAGAGGCCCGGGGCTTGCTGCTGGCAGGCTCGCCCAGTCTAATGCCACGGATGGCGTTCTTGGGAGGCTTGGGCGACTCGACTAAAGTGGTCGCGCTGGTGCCTATGTTCAGAGGGTTGAGATGGCCACTAAGTTCCTCAGCCTTGGGGTAGAGACGCGGCAGGCTAACCCGGTGAAGCCTAGACGCAAGCGGGTCTAGTAACGCGCGGGCAGGAATCCGGCGTTTGCCCTCCGACCACCGGGACCGGCGGCGCTGAATCAAATCGTCCCAGCCCGCATGTGCCATCGGTCGCGACCCAGGAAGTGCAGTGACGCAACCCGCACCGGTCAAGGCTATCGGTTCTGGCCATCCAATTGCATCGGCCATCGTTCGTTTGGCAGGCACGGAGGCTGTCGAGCACCACGTCTAAGAAGAACATGGAGAGACTGCTAGCGCCTGGCAAGGAGAGGTCGGAGGCCACATGACGATACGGCTGGTCTATGGGGGATGGAGTAAGGAACTGGCTGAGGCCCTGTACGCCGACGCCAGTGAACTTCGTATCATCTGCCCGTTCATAAAGGTGGAGGCCCTTGAGAGTCTACTGTCTCACCGGCCCGGCAACGTTCAGGTCATCACCCGGTTCAACCTTGACGACTGCGCTGCGGGCGTCAGCGACATCTCTGCCTTGAGAAAGCTACTCCAGATCGGAGCCGTCGTTCGAGGCGTGCGCAACCTACATGCGAAGCTCTACCTCTTCGGCGAAAGCCGCGCGGTCATCACATCGGCGAACCTCACCGAAGCTGCCCTTAACTTGAATCACGAGTTCGGCGTCGTTGCAGAGGATGCGGAGACCATCGAGGGATGCCGAGCCTACTTCGACGACCTGTGGCAACGTGCCGGTAACGACCTCCAGCCTGCTCAGGTCGATGCATGGGAAGAGGCCGTCACTGCCGCACGGGTAGGCTTGCACGATGAGAGCGTCAGCCTAGGCGACTTTGGCGCCGATGTTGGTGTTGTTGAACAAGCGGCGGTTCAGAGACCGACGGTCGCCCCCGGTGTTGCCCCACAGGCCTTCGTGAAATTCCTCGGCGAGTCCAACAATCGTGTCCCACTTTCGTTCTCCACCATTAAGGAGATCGAACTGGCAGGCTGTCACTCGGCAGTCTGCTACCCTGCTAGGCGGAGGCCAAGAGGCGTGAAGGACGACGCCATTATCTTCACGGCGCGTCTTACTAGCGACCCAAACGATATGCGCATCTTCGGCCGCGCGATCGGGAGGGCGTACACGGATGGAAGCGATGATGCGACGCCAGCCGATATCGAACGACGGCCCTGGAAGGCGAAATGGTCTCGATATATCCGCGTCCGTAATCCCGAGTTCGTCGCGGGCACCATGGACAACGGCGTCTCGCTCAACGAACTGATGGACACTCACAGGGCTAATGCATTCGCGTCCACACAGCGGAATGCCGTACGTGGCGTAGGCAACACAAACCCACGAAAGGCATGTTCATCACAGGCTGCTGTCGAGCTTTCTACAGAAAGTCTCCTTTGGCTTAGCGAACGCCTTCAGGCGTCATTCAATGCCTATGGTAAGATTCCTCAGGACACACTCGACAGACTGGACTGACCAACGTGCTAGCTGGTCCCTTCATCAGATATCGGACTAGCACATTGGGCAGGCGTCATCACACTGAGCGTTTAGCACCCTTTTATGCCACTGCCCGAACCATCCAGCGCATCCGCGCGAGGGACGCGATAGGTAGCAAGCGAAGGTTAGAGCTCCTCCACCTGCGGGGCGTTCAGGTAGCGTGCCCCCCAGCGTCAACACCCTGCGGAACTTCTCCCACCGGTTCGCCCTGATGCGCCGCTTGCGGGCCTGTGCCAGCTGCCCTCTGCGCCGCCGCAGGAAATCCTCCCTCTTTGGTCCCCGCAACTGCTCCGTGTGCGTTCCCTGCGGTCCGCTCCCTGGCGACGTCCTCCAGTCCCGCCACTCTCCGACCCAACTCCTGCAATTGGCCGCCCTGCGCCTCCACCATCTCCGCGAGATGCCCAAGTTCCCCTGCCAGCGTCTCCATCTGCTGCGCCACAGTTTCGGTCTGGCCATCGGACCCTCTGGAACCGTCCAAGTCAGGGCACTCAGCCGGCTCGAGCCCGGCCTCGAACTCCTGCAGCGCCCTGCGAATCCGACGGGAGAGACTCCCCGCCTCTAAGTTCCCCACCACGGTGCGTCAGTTTGCCCCAGCGCCGTGGCCGCTCTCATCCGGCCCCTAGATTCCACCACTGCTCCCATCACAAAGGCCTCCTCTAGACTCGATAGACTGCAATAGAAGTGCAAGTTGTAGAGATTGCACCCTATTGCAGCACGGAGCCCCTGGCACACCTGGGCACTGGAGAAATGGCCCTCGGGCCGATCGCGTGCTTCGGGCCGGGATTTGTTGTCTGGTTACTTGCCCGGAAAGTCCACGCCGGTGGCAATATCGCGCGTCATATGACCCTCACCCCCGTCGGTGCCGCCCAGGGTTGACCCCAGCCCCTTTTGGCAAATCGCAGAATATGGAACTGATAAGGACCAACCAGCAGACCAGCGGAGTGCAGGTCTTGCGGCATCTTCCCGGCGACAAGGTCGGATGCCAGAAGGCCATCAGAAGGCCTCCAAGCCCTCCGCCCATCCTCGAGTCATCCGACGCGGAAAACAGGCTCTCAGGTGCCTTCATGGACGACTTGGGGGGCCAGATCATGAGAGTCATGGGGCCGGGCTGGGGAAGGTCTGCACGGGGGACACCTTGATGAACGTCGGGAGATGGTGCCCCACCATCCCGGTCCCGCCGTAGCACCCTAGAGGTACACTGAACGGCAGGCAGCGGTGTCATCGCGTCAAAACCGACTCCTGTGGACTCGGTGCGGGTCTAGGCAAGAGCCCGGAGGGGGCGCTGGCGAGATGGCCCACAGGCGGTTAGGGCCGAGCGTCCAATGAGCTTCAGACTGCAATCCAGTGCACCCTGCAATCGACGGGGGCCTTCGCTACCCTCGCCTGCGGGAGCATGGGAGAGCGGGGCAACTAGGCTATTGGCGGTCCCTCATAACGACTTGCACTGTGCCAGTGAACCGCGCATATAGCCAAACGGGTTTGACTTTCCACAGCCCTTAGCTGAGACAGGTTATTAGAACAGGCCTAGCCGGACTTGTTCTAATGTCCTGTCTATCGTATAATAGTGCCGCCCGCGTGAGCCCCAAAAAATATTTTGTGCTGCAATTTGCCGGAGTCGAGGAATTTGGACCTTGCACCCTTGACAAGTGCGGCCAGAGTATCTTCATCCTCGTCACGACCGCAGCGATTCCAATCGCTACCAGCGCAGCCACGCCGGTTGGCCCGTCCTGCCAATCGCGGTCGTCTGGCAGTTGGTTTCAGAAGCCAGCCCTGTATCCACGGACCGTGCCCTCTCAGAAGTGGTGGTCTTTCGCAGGCGATGTAACGGCCTCAAGCCGTGGCATTCTTGCGTGGGCGTCCCCCGCGCCTCTTCACCGGCTCTTCCCAGAAGTAGATGTCCGCGCGCCGACACGCTTTATCTGCACGTTTTTGCCCGTCGCCTTTATGGCTGCTCCCAGACGTCGACGCACGGTGGCCATCGTGTCTCCAGGCGACAACGTGATCCGGCCAGCTTGGTCCGGGCCAAGGAGTTGGACATGCTCGACATACTCCTGGATGATCTGCGACCGCTTTCCGGTATCGGACCGTGCCGTGGCCTCTTGGCGGGAGACAAGTTCGAATTCTGGCATTGTCTGGCTCCCCTTCTTCCAGCTTTACGAGCATTATACTCACCCCGCCCGCCATGGCCGGAAAAAATGGCGTGGGAGTTGGGGACGGTGCCACCATGGTCCCCTCTGCAAGCAAGCCCACAGACCGTGCTACGCGTGTGGTGGGCAGGCCGGTAATTGCACTCTCCAAATAGTCCGAACGTCCAACCGCGGAAGAACACCAAAGTTGCAAACTGCGGTACTATCAACCGCCCTCTACTGCCAGCGTCATTACTCGGAATCTCGAACGGGAACTCATGAGCCTCGCGTACTCCCCCGTCAACCAGCGGCATCCAGCCCTTGCTCGACCAGAGCTCCGGGCATGGTGGTGGTCTTCTTCGACAAGGGCCCATGGTTGCGGGGGTGCACAGGGGCCTGGGAACTCGTGATGCATCGTGACTGGTCATCAGTCCAAGGCGAGAGTGGCCCGTTAGAGTCATGGCGAGAAGCCACGCCAGTTCCTCCATCTCGGACTAGGCCCAGAACCGGGTCCACGCTTTCTCCGCCACGTCCAAGGAACGGTTCACCAGCATAAAGAGAGGAGCCGAGACGGAAATGCACGCGGCCAACTCAGGCGGCCAAGGGTGAACAGAATCCGTTGCAGCAAATCTATGGCCATGGCTGCCTCCTAGGCCCATCGGGAGTTAGTGGGGATCACTCGTCGCATATCTCGCTCTCAGGTTGCATAGCCATGCGCATCCCGGTTACCCAATAGCCACAAAAACTTGCGGTATTCTTGGTCAGTACCGCTACAGTCCGTCAAGGACGTTGGGGATTCGACGCGTAGCAGGTCGCTACGGACAGAGAGCTAGTGGCACAGGTTGTGTGGCTCGCATCTCGAATTTGAGGCTTCTGTAGCTCATTCCCTAGCGCTCGGAGCCATCTCGCTCGGGGCTGGCTGACCCGGATGCACTTGCGTTGTGCATGGAAGGGAATCACCGGCCTCGGGCCTTCCAAGACGCAACGTGTGGGACCGCGTAGTTCGGTCTTTGTGGGTCGTGGATCAGGAATCGGCATCAGTCCAGGACAATAGCCCGCTTCCCACCAGCTACGGTACCTTTCGTCGGCCCGGCTCAAGGCCTATGCAGGCTCTTGGGGGTCGAATCTCCTCAAGTGGGCCTGACTTGACGGTGGGCAGTACCATCTTCGAAATGTGGATGGGTCTATGACATCCCGGCAAACGTCCGCCCAACGACACTGACCGCCCTTCATGCGATCCAGAGTGCGGGTCGGTGGCTCACGAGCCTCTTTACAAACAAATCAGGAGGCCCGCTACACTCCCCAAAGCTGGTGCGTCAGGAGACGGCTGTTTGTACTCCACGCTGGTCCTGCCGTCCGGCCTACCATTCCCGAATGCGAAGGCTCCTCGCAGTTCGAGCCAGCCATATGGCGGGGTCGCGCTCCAAGACGGGACGCTTCTTGGCCCCATCCTGCACCATGACCTTTCTGTACCCGTAGGGGGCACGACTAGTCATCCAGAATCCACGGAGGGCAGCGTCGCACATCCCCCGCGCGACCTCCTGGGCGAGGATATCTGTTATCCAATCGACACCAAGAACTCAGGTACTGGTGGATGGTGGATCTGGAACCCAGTTGAAGCCGACGGGGGGACACGGACGACCGGCTTCTCTGCAATGCATGAGATCGCTGACTCACGCCTGCTTATGTTGTAGGATAGCCCGATGGTAACTATCTATTGGGAGGCATCCGATAGAAGCGTATTGTTTTAAGTGTCGGTCCAAGAGGGAAATGAGTAATCCCAAGGCCATCACGATGAAGAATGGCCGCCCGGCCACTCAGGGTGTATGCCCAGTCTGCTCCACAAAGATGTTCCGAATCGGAAAGGCTGCATAGTTCCGAGTTTCCCAAAGGCCGCAGCGAGTAGCTGTCCGATTGCGTCGGAGCAATGGCGACTTCCACGTTATTGCTCACCTAAGCCTCGGTGGCTCCGAAGTAGGGCCTAAAGGCCGAGCCGTCGGTGGACAGGTTGGACTCGGAATTGCGGGCTATGACGTGGGGAACGTCGTCGCTCAACCGCGGTGGAAAGGCCCTGGCCACGGTCCGCCAAGCTGTAGCTGCGTACGGTGTTTCTGTGGATACTCAATTAGCGAGTGATCGCTCTGAGGGAGACTCCTCTCAGCTTGGCCCGCCGCACATTCTCTCACAGAGTCCTCTGCGAGCAGTGGGTATTTTGTGCTGTTACTCCTGGGACTTGCGGGGCCTCAAGTCCCGGTCCACGTCGCCAGTTTGCAATATCGCGAGAAGTTGGCGAACCCCCGCCTGCAGGAGGCCCGCTCCCCGCAGGGGACGGGAGCGTAGGCGTAGCACGCGACGGCTTTCGATACGGCGCGGTGTCCTCTGAGTCTCGACCCCTGTCTGTCTTGGACCTCGGCTGTATACGGGTCATACCCACCCCCCAAAACCGTTTGGTAACCCTTAGTTACACCTACGACCTAGTGGTTGTCCAGTGGCAACTGCCACCCGTGCGACCCTAGGGGGGCTGGCTCATTTAGAACAACTGCTATCTAAGTATGTTCTAAACAACTGTCTGTCGAATTATAATGCCGCCCGCGTGGTGCGTGAAAAAGCACACACACAACCCAATTTCGCGGACCTCGCAAGATAGGGTATCTACAGACCATGCGCCGGCGAATGCGCCCCCGCCAAGACGTATCTCGTCAATACCATTACGACAGGCAGGCATTTGTTTCATATACCAGCGATGGCAGTGCCATCGCTGCCCGGTCGCAACGTGCGAGTTGCCAACGCCTCCTATTTGTTCAGATTGAGTCCCGAGTTCCGTGCTCATGTCGCTTCAGTGCACACCGTCGCATACAACCTGATGTCTCAAAGCTACCCTGTAGTTGTCACATCATCGCTGTCTTTCTCACGATGATGTGAGGCCACGCTGGGAGGCCAGAAGTTGGGGCCGAGGCAAATCGGCCCCAATATCTGTCGGAGCAGTGAGGTGAGCCAAGTGGTGACACTGAGAACCAAACCTCATGCCCTGTCCTACGGACGAGACGGAGGGCGGCTCGGTTATGGTGAGGATCACCCTGAGAGCCGGCTTGGTAGTTCCTGTATTCACCCCGGGGACTCTTCCCCAACTGCCCCCCAGCACACGGTGTCGCCCGCTACAGTGCTCGGAGCTGCAAATTACTTCTCGATCTCCGCGACCGAGCGAAACGGTGCTCCTGCTTCGGCCTTTCTCGTCGGTCAGTTTTCGTCCGGTGGTCCGCCGGGTCGCTTTTCCGCAGCCTGTTGGAGTGCCCCCGCGCTAGACGGTTTCATTTCTGTCTTGTGCCTCGTCCTACGCCCACGTACTCGAATCCCAGGTTCGCCATCGCCTTGGGATCGAGGGCGTTCCTGCCGTCAAACAGCAACTTGGGGGAACACATGCAGGAGGCGATAGCCTCCCAGTCGGCCTCCACTATTTCACCCCATTCGGTCAACAGTACCACCGCGTTAGCACGATAACAGGCTTCGACAGGTCCTTCGGCAAAGACGACCGAGGAAGGCAGCAAAACACGGGCCGCCCCGTTAGCATGCGGGTCAAATGCGCGCACTGTTGCCCCTTCGTGAAGCAATGACCCTATCACGTCCAGCGATGGCGCCTGCCGCATATCGTCAGTATCGGGCTTGAAGGCCAGTCCCAGCACGCTGACTACAAGGGTCGATACGTCGCTGAAGCGTCGGCGAAAAGCTTGCAACGGCAATAGGTGCTGTCGACTGTTGACCAGGGCGACCGACTTGAGCAACTCAAGGTCGAGTTCGTATGTGGTAGCCAG
Source organism: Dehalococcoidia bacterium (assembly GCA_965263155.1). Taxonomy (GTDB): domain Bacteria; phylum Chloroflexota; class Dehalococcoidia; order Lucifugimonadales; family JAAXIE01; genus JAAXIE01. The sequence continues at coordinate 1,734,357 of OZ253586.1, read as the reverse complement.
AAGGTGCAGAGCCCTGACGTCTTTGGGGAAGCAAGACCCTCCATAGCCAATACCGGCGTGCATCTTGCCTCCAGTCCGAGGGTCCAGCGCCATTCCCTTGGCCACCGCATCTATCGATGCACCCACTTGGTCACAAACTGAAGCCATCTCATTGATGAACGATATCCGTGTGGCTAAGAAGGCGTTGCTCGCGTACTTGATCATCTCGGCGCTGGTGACGTCTGTGACGATGCAAGGGGCGTCCAAGTCGGAGTAGATGCCCCGGACGACTTCGACAGAACAGTCGTCTCGCTGGTCGACCCCGATGACGATGCGGTCTGGCGACCTCCAGTCCTCAAGAGCTCGTCCTTCGCGGAGGAACTCCGGGTTGGATACATACCTAGCGCCATGAGCGTTGAGTTCCAGCGAAATTGCACACCCCGTACCGGGGGGCACGGTGCTCTTCATCAGCATCACGCGATTCTGCAGGTCAAAGGTCTTGAGCCAGGATAGCGCATGCCAAACCTGTGCCAAGTCCGCCGCTCCACTGTCGGTCGAGGGAGTGCCCGTGGCCACGACAATGATGTCGCCCAGCTCATCGTGCATCTCATCGCTATGCAGGAACCTGAGGTGGCCTGAACGCAACGCTCGCTGCAGTTCACCCTCCAGCCCAGGCTCGTACAACAGCGCCCTACCTGTCTGCAACGCATCCGTCCGTCGCCGGTTCACGTCTATCCCGGTAACGTGGTGGCCCGAACTGGCAAGTCCAGCAGCTGCAACCGTGCCCAAATGCCCCAGTCCCACTAAGGTGATGTTCAAAGGCGGTACTCTCCTGGTCCCCTTTAGGACGTTTGTGTAGCCCATTCTAACAATCGACCAATTCTGTGCTCCTCGGACCGTGGCCATGGCGTGTCTTAGCTTGTCACGCAACTCAATTGACAGCAACGTCGAACTGTTTCAGCATGAGTAGCTCTCAATATGAGCGGTGAGTTCTGAAAGAATGGTCTGGCGATGAGTTCCAGACTTGAGGTGTCGCATGGACAGGGGGCTCGGGGTCTTGATTACTGGGGCGGCAGGGTTCGGGGGCTCCCGCATAGTGAACGCACTGCTTGACCGCGGTCACAATGTAACCGGCCTAGATGTGGTTCCGCCCAGTTATGCCACCTCTCTCCGCCGCTCGTTTGAGCAACCGAGCTTCCAGTATCTTTGGAAGAGCGTTCAAGATATTCGACCCTCGGACGTGGAAGGTCACTCCACAGTAGCACACCTAGCGGCCCAGCCCGACACTCCACTTGCCTTCGACTCGCCTCGCTACACTGTGATGCAGAATATCGGCGGGACTGTAGAAGTTCTGGAGGCAGTGCGCCAAGCGGGAGGAGTGTCGAAAATGCTCTTTGCCGCCTCTGGCAACGAGATTGGGAGGTCTCGCTACCTCCCGATAGATGAAGAGCACCCGCTCACGCCACACAATCCCTATGGTTTCTCCAAGGCTGCAGCCGAGCTTGCCATGTGGGCATGGCACCGCGCTTACGGTGTACCCTCTGTCGTCATGGCGACGGGAGTCGTCATTGGGCCTGATATGCGGAGGGAGGTCTTTATATTCAAGTGGCTGTGGAACGCCCTGCATGGCAGACCCATCGTCGTCGAAGGCGGACAGCAGACCAGGGACGTAACCTTCATTGATGACGTTGTAGAGGCGTGGATGCTGGCGATCCACGCCCCCGTGGACACCGTGGTAGGCCACAAGTTCTACGTGGGTTTTGGACAGGAAGTCACGGTGGAGAATTTGGCGAGAATGTGTGTTGAGGCAGTGGGCGCCGGAGTACCCATCGAATACACGGGGTACAGACCGGGCGAGGAGGGACAGCGAGAGGCCTTTAGCACTGAAAAGGCCAAAAAAGTGCTGGGGTATACGCCTAAGACATGCCCGTCAGAGGCCATCTCCTTGACCGCCCACTGGGTCGGAAGCCTGTTGGAGTTGCCTCCAAGCGCAATGGAGCCGCCCTTTCACACGCCATAGCCGCAGCCCTTCGAGGTAATCGGGCCACCCTATTGCTTCCAAGGGCAATCTGAAAAGGCGCCCTACCAAGACTGCGAGAATGGCATCGTGGGTCACGTAGAGATTCAGACGCCCCCGTCCTTCCAAGTTGCGGGCGACGAGTCCCAAAAGGATGCGCATTCCGTCTGAGATGGGGCGCATTCCTAGAGGAGGGCGGGAGGCAGTCAATTGCCTTTCTAGCATCTCCAGAATGCCGAGCTCTAGGAAGAGCTGTCCACTGATTTCTGGGTCAGTGACGAAGGGGCCGTGGGCACCTAACCGCGTGTCCCGTTCGATGGGGACCTTCCAGCCGCAGCCGTGACGGACCGCCTCGCACGTCTGGATGCACCGAGGCACCGGACTGGTTACCATTGTTCCCGGTGTTGTTCCAGCGAGCAGAGCACCCAGTCGTTCCGCCGAAGCTTTACCCCGATGAGTGAGGGGAACATCAACGCCAAAGGTTCCGGCTGGAATCTCCGCTCGTTCGGCGTGCCTGAGGACAAGGGCTACATCCCTTCCCAGTGGGACATTGCCGAGGCGCTCCATGTTGGAAGATACAGTATCGGTTTGGGTCAAACCGCTCGCGCCTCAATCACCGAGCTAACATGCCCAGTCTCGACTACATCGACGACCTCGAACCGCGCCTTGGAAAGAAGGTAGCTGAATTGTTGGAGCGTCCTTTCTCCTCCACCAGTCACGATCAGCATGTGGAGGTCCAAAAGCCCCCCGGCCCCCGAGGCCGTATCAAGCAACATTTCCACCACGTAGAGGATACCGTCTTTAGGCATAGCATCTCGAGCTCGGTTCAAGATGCGCAGGGCGTCATCATAGGGCCAATCGTGCAGCACGCGGGCCAAGATCACTGTGTCTGAGGCCGTCGGCCACCTCTGGAACAGGTCCCCCGAAATGAATCGGCAACGGTCGGCGAGGTCGTCCGGCACACTGGCCAAGGCGACCACTTCCGGTCGCTCCATAACTGTTCCCATAAGGCTTGGGTAAGACCGGAGCAGAGCGAAGGTCAGTTCCCCCGTCCCGCCACCTGGGTCGAGGATGCTCCTGCGCCCGCGGAGGTCTACCGACTTCGCGAGAGATTGATAGTCGTGCTTGGCATACTGTGCCAGCGCAGTGTGGTAATCTCGCAGCTCGTCCGGCCTGTGCCCAACCCAATCAAAGAAGTTGGCGTTGTGGAGGGCGGCGAAAGCCGGTCTTCCTGTTCGCAACGTCTCGGGTGCTCCCGCCCACGCGTCATAGGTCTCACGGCCCCAAAGCGTTGCCGCATCAGCAAGAGACAGAGGATGCGAGCGCTTCAAATAGGCACCGCTGTCCGTCGCATGGTAGGTACCGTCTTCGATAAGGGAAACCAACCCCAACTCGTCAAGTGCCCGCATGAGTCTGGGGCCTACCGATTCCGCCAATTGTAGACGCTCCTCGACGCCTGCCGCTGATGCTGGCAGCAACTCGAACACGCCCAACTCCACTGCTGCCCTTATGGTCTGGGTCCTCCACATCCCCACCATATCCGCGGAGAGCTCTTCCAGCGGCGACTTAAGGGGCTTGCTCAGTTCCAGCACGGTCCGTCCATACTCGTCTATGACGGACAGGGAGCCGTCCAGCCCTCGGACGCGAGCTTGGCCGTTGTAGAAAGGTTCCACATTGTCGAACCGGGCTTGGTACAGCGCAGCGCCGGACTTGTCGATGTGGTGCCAACCTTTGGAATCGCGTGCACATGCATGATTCTTGTGAAATACATCCAAGTCCAGGAACCATGTGCCGTGGAGCAGTCGCCCTTGGGGGTCGATGTGGGAGTGTTTGCCATCGTCCCGCTGTACAACCGCGAAACCATCCTTGAAGTCTCCCGCGTACCGGTACTGCTCCAGATAGGCCGGCGTACCGTCGTCGGCAATGTGGAAGTAGCGGTTGCCTCTGTCGCGTACTGCGCAGAGGGCCTCTTGGAAGTTGCCGCACCACAGGTAGCGTTCTTGGTACAGGGGGGTCCCGCTGGGCAGTATATGGAACCAGCCGATTGGCGAATGGACCGTGGCCCGACCGCCGTAGAATCCGAAGGTACGTTGGTAGCGGGCTTGGTAGGCCTGCTTGCCGTCAGGGGTGATGTGATACGCCCCGGAGTCATCACAGACGGGTGCCAATCCGGGTGGGTGGAACTTTAGCACCTCTTCGAAACGGGTCTCGTACAAAGGTTGCCCCGCCCTTGTCAGATGGTGGGTGCCATCGGGAGCCACCCGGCTGGTGTTCCAATCGTCGTTCCAGGCCGAGAGGTCGTTATGAGGAGTTATCACGCCCTTCCACCCTGGTCCGTCATGAGAGGCCCTTCCCTCTTTAGGTTCACAGTATAGAGTCCAGAGCCCTTAGTCCTGAGACATTGCGTGCGACGCTATAGGCGAGGCAGTCACTCGCCTGCAGGCCTCCGCATGTTGCAGCCTTGGCAGAGGGAGTTCTCCATGTAGTTGGTACGCAGTTCTTGGTAGGCGTCGTCGGACCAGATGGTGTACAGGCTAGTCTGGTTCAGGTTGCCGAAGTCACCCAGCGTGCGGCGAAGGGCGTCGGGAGCGCAGCAGGGGTTGAAGCGGCCATCGGAAGCGACCCAGGCTTCCTGTCCTAGGAATGGGCACTCCGCCCCAACGGCTATATCACTTTGACTGTCCGCATCAAGGACGAAGATATTCTCCAACAGCACCTGTCGACCATCCGGCAACCGGTGCTGTTCGGCGGCATGATGAGCGGATGCTACTACACCGTTCCAGCGCTCGATCGCCTCCGCGTCGCGCCGCATGGACTGTTGACGTATCTCTGGGAAATGAGCCCATAGGTGATGCCCCTTCACCCGGTCCACCCCCATCTCGGCGGCTAGCTTGACTACGCTCGGCAACTCAATGTAGTTAGTCTCCATGAAGGTCAATTGGAAGGTAACTCGGCAGCGGTTGCCCCCGGCGGTGGAGTGGGCATCTCTTACCTCGACAAGGGTCCGCACGTTGTCCAAGACCTTTCCCCAATTCGAGCCGAGCATCACCCTCTCTTGAGTGGCCTTGGTCGATCCGTTCCAGGATACCTTCACATCCGATGTCACTGGGACAATGCGTTCCGCCCACGCTCTGGCCCCTCTACCCGGGAAGGTCCCGTTGGTTGTGAGGTTGAGCTTGACTTCATACTCGGCGCAAAGCTCCAGAATCAGGTCAAAGTGACGGTAAAGGAGGGGTTCGCCCATTGTCGAAGGTATGATCTCCCGCAACGGCGTGCCCTTTGACTCCGACAATACCTGCCTGACAAGACCAATATCCATTCGTCGTCTAGGGAGACCAGCCTCTCGCCTGTCCAACTGAGTCGTGCTGTAGGGCGAGTGATCCTCGCACATGATGCAGTGTAGATTGCAATCGTCAGGGTTGGTGTCAAAGGTAATGCGCCAAGGCCCCGGCCTTTTAGCGTTGGCATCAGCCACTGGCTGCTGGGGGCCTGAGCATTGGCTAGACACTTGGGTCATGACCCCTGCCTCCGTTGATCAGACTGGCGTAGACTCTCTCCAAGGCTGCGGAATGGTCCCTCATGTCGGGGACGTTGCCGTCAAGTGACTGCAGATATCGTCTACTCCCCAGTTGCTTAGCAAGAGCTGGATCGTCGATAAGCCGCTGCATCTGCCGAGCTAGCGAAGCCGGGTCGCGGTGGGAGAAGAGGAGCCCATTCTCCTCGTGGCGTACGTACTCCGCCATGCCTCCAAAGTCGGCGGTGATGACCGGCACGCCCGCCTGCAGCGCCTCGTGGATCACCAAAGGGGAGTTCTCGGCCCAGATGGATGGTACCACTATTGCATCGCATCGGTTGAATACCAGTGGAACTATATCCGAGTTTTGGTATTCTCCCATCCACTCTACCCGAGTGCCGGGACCTCCCTGCAGGCCTTCGGCCAAGGATTTCAGGCCGGACGTTTCAACGCCGCGGTCGCGGCCCCATATGCGGAGCTGGCCCTCATCTGTCAGCGCTCCGAATGCCTTGATGAGGTAGTCCACCCCCTTGGCGGGTATGTGGGTGCCAATGTATCCAAAGGTGAACGGCTCTCCTCCAACCCGCTCCCTCCCTTGGAGACGACTCAGGTCGAAGCCGTAGTCCAGGTAGACGATCTTCTTCTCAGGAACCCCAAATTCATCCCTGAACCGCCGTAGCAGATACATGGCGGGTGCAATGAAGACGTCCACCGCGTCACAGACTTGCCGCGTATGGGCCATACGTCGCCCCACCCATTGCGTCCAATACGTCGCGTCCACCTCATGCTCGCTGGAGTCGCCGGCAAAGTAGCGTGAGTAGCAGCGTTCGGCGCACTTCCTGTCATCTTGTCCATCGCATACGGCCCAAGTATCGGAAGGGTCATGAGGATACATCTGTATGAACTGTCCCCTAGGACACATCAGCCAATAGTCGTGCAGTGTGAACACGATTGGGACACGGCGGGTCCGTGCCTGGAACACGAGGGAGGTCGAGAGATGATTCAGATGTCCGACGTGGACTATGTCAGGTTGGAACTGGTCTAAGACACAGGCGAAGGCATCATCGACGGCCGGATGGCGATAGCCGTCCCGGGCTCGGGCCATGTTGACTACGTGAAGCACGATCCGTGGGTCTGAAGGGTCGGTATCCTGTGAGACGGCGTACTCCGGAAGGAACGCATTCTCCTGCCGCGTGAAGACGCGCACCTCGTGGCGTTCAGCCAGGGCTTGGGCCAGGGCTTGGGTATAGACCTCGGAGCCCGCATTGTACCGCATGGGATAGCCGTGGATTACCTGTAGGATTCTCATTGCAGTCCGGTTCACCAAACATTTGCCCAATTATAGTCGTATGCTTGCCCCGCCATCCTCAAGGCCGCCGCCTGAACCCTCAATTCCAGATGTAACACCAATAGTTGTGGCACTTGGCAAAGAAGCAAGGTTGGCTTACCGCAAGTGTCTAGCCCACTCTCGATTCTCCGTGTACCAAGCGACGGTGTTTCTGATTCCGTCCTGGATGCCAACCTCCGGGCTCCATCCCAAGAGCATGCGAGCACGATCAATGTTCGCCCGAGTCTCAAGGGGGTCTGCGGGATCTCTAGCCTTGTATTGGACCTGCGCCGGTCGTCCAACGCTATCCTCGATCAGTTGGATAACGTCCTTAAGCGTGATAGCTTGATCGGTCCCCAAGTTGATGACTTCGTATCCGTTCAACCTCAGCGCGGCCACAGTACCTCGCGCAACGTCGTCCACGTACGTGAAGTCCCTCCGCTGTGTCCCGTCCCCGAACAATGTAATCGGCTCGCCTTCCGATATGGCGCGAATGAACCCGAGGACGCTCATGTCTGGTCTTCCTGCGGGCCCATACACGGTGAAGTATCGCAGAACAGTGGCATCTATGCCGTGGAGGTGGTGATAGGAATGGAGCAACGCTTCGGCAGCAAGCTTGGAAGCGCCATAGGGCGACAATGGCCGGTCAGATTCAGCATCTTCAGCGATGGGTCCACTTGGCTGCAAGCCGTACACGCTAGAGGTCGAAGCCAGCATGAACCGGCCTATGCCGAACTCGCGGCACATCTCCAAGAGGTTCAGTGTCCCCAGGACGTTCGCCTCATAGTAGGGGCGGGGGTTATTGACGCTGTCCCTGACGTTGGCCCAACCGGCTAGATTGATTACCGCGTCCGGGTGCTGGCTGGAGCGCAAGGCCTCAAATGTCGCCCTCAGACTGTCTTCGTCAGTAATGTCAGACCGATGAAAGGTAAACTGCGCACACTTGAGAAGGTTATCCAGCCGCCATTGCTTCAATTGCACCGAATAGGAATCGGTCAGGCTATCGATTCCTTGCACAGAGTGGCCCAGCTCGACCAACATGCGAGCAACGTGGAACCCTATAAGGCCGGCACACCCTGTGACAACGACGTGCAGTCCCATGGAAGATGTCCAGTCTCTCACTGGGAGCGGGGGATTGGGCTCCGGGGTGGGCTGCTCCCGATTGCGTCTAATCCAGGCCTCGATGGAGTTGTCGATACCTCCTGTCAGAGAGGTTGAAGGAGGCCTCATCGCGACGGGATACTAGTCTACGACACCCGATGCGCGGTCGCCTACTGTCTAAAGTAAGCTAAAGTCGCACAAAGTGGCATAGACCACGAACGACATGGCCGTAGAAGCAAACGGCAGGGGTTCCTCCGTTATGGCTGTTGATTGCGTTACCGATACAACGGAGGCACGGTCTATGCGCCCGCGACCTCGACCAGCAGGCGACAGTGATCGCTCGCGCCCTACTCTTCGACGTCGTCAATCCTCGCTGGCTCGCCAATTCCTATAGGTTGCTAGGGTCAATGTCTATTGCGGCCTCCCCTATGAGTGTGAGTCTGCGTACGGCACACGAAGATGACCGCCGTCGACTTCGGCTATCCTCTAGTGATGGCGCTTTTGAGGAAGCGATCCACCTCCAGCCCTGACCATACCCCCAACCCTGCCATACCGTTCACATCAAGTAGTCTGTTTTGAGACATACTGCTCAAGGTGGAGGCGCTAATGCCGCACTCCGCCGCAACCTGTCTCCAGGTTAATCGACGGGCCTGCCTCTCTGCGTCTAGGACGGCAAAGAAGGCACCACCATCGAAGCTCGCTGCCCTTCTCATAGTTTCTCCCCAACGGTATTCCAGCAAAGCGCAACGGGACCTGCAGACGAAACTACGGACCCTCGACCAGTCGCTTGCCCTTCCAGACCAGGCATTCGCCGCTTTCGGAGTCAAACACGCCTGTGAGATTGGGCGGATTGTCTGGATCGGCACGTGCCTGGTCAAGTTGGCCTTGGGTCAAGCCCCTGGCCGTCTGTGGGCCACCCATCGAGAACCTTACGCCCGATAAGTTCGCATCATACAACTTCACTCCATCCAGGTTCGCATCCAAGAAGTGAGCGCCGGACAAGTCAGCCTTCATAAGGCGCGCCCCGGATAGTTCTGCCTCCAGAAATCCCGCATTGGACAGGTCTGCGTCCTCAAGCCATGCGTTGGACAGGATGGCACCCTGGAGGATCGCCCCTGATAGATCTGCGCCGAGGAGATTAGCGCCGGATAGGTCGGCGCAATGCAAACTCACCCTGGGTAAGCGGCTGCCTTGGAGTGTGGCGTTGGGTAGCTTCGCATTCCAGAAACGCGCTTTCGAGAAGTTGACGTTTGCAAATATAGCTCCCGATAGGTCGGCCGAAGTAAAGAAGGTATCTGACAGATTGGTGTCAGCAAAATTGGTTTGGGATAGATTGGCATGTTGGAAATAGGCGTGGGACAGATCTGCATCCAAGAACTGAGCTCCGCGGAGGTCGGCACCTCGCAGGTCCAGTCTCAGACCGGCTTTTCGCTCGACCTCAATTTGCGCCCCAGCCCGGGTGTTGATTGCCTCAATGACGGCCTCGACATCCTGCCGTATCGTTCCAGGGCCTGCTGCCTGCACCTCCATCTCCTGCGGCCTGCTGCTCTGGTCCTTTGTGGGAAGGCGAAAGAATGAACAGAACAGGCGCATGATCTGGATGTGATACAGCTCCGGGTACTCCTCGGCTAGGCGTTGCAGCGCGTAGACCCCACCGAGTCGGACTGTGAGGACTTCGCTTCCGAGCATCTCAGCGCCCTTCTGGTAACGCTCGTTCAGCAAACTCTGCCGCGCCGTGTTTGCTTGCCGTGCGGCTACGAAGCCACGCCAAATTGCCAACGGCAAGGCGATCAGGCCTGCCGCCACCAGGGCGAGGTTCCGAATCGTAGTGCTGCCGGATTCTCCGCCGCTCAACCATCCCCAGAACGTCAGGCAGAGCAGACCCGTTGCTGCGAGAGTGCAGAGGACGGCAACTGCCAACGCATAACCGGTGTTGGGAAACCCGTGTTTCCAACCCAATAGCTTCACGACGTCACCAAAGGGATCACCTCGTTCCAATCAATCGCTCCCATAGTGCACTTACGTTTCTGGACATGTCCAGCGTGCGTCACTTGCGTCGCCATGGATTGCTCCCCCATTTTCCATGGGCCGGAACGCATGCCCGCAGCTACCCGGTCGGCGTGCCCCACTGCTGATGCGACTCCTGGTTCACGACCTGCCTTTGGGGAATCCCTTAGACCTGAGAATCCTTGCCCAATTTGTATATTGCCCCACAACCAAGGGTCAATTCGAAATTGTCCACACAACTGGGGTGTCGCCATGTGAACCCGCTCCATAGCATCGTTACCAGTAGTGATGTACAGGAGGAAGGATATGAGTATTGCCGATCGGGTGCCGTCTGTGAACTACCATCTGTGGAAAGCCTGCAACATGCGTTGCGGCTTCTGCTTCGCCACCTTCCAAGACATTCATCAAGGAGTCCTGCCCAAGGGACACCTTGGCCGTGAAGACAGTATGTCGGTGGTGGACTCACTCGCTCGGGCCGGGTTCCGAAAAGTCAGCTTCGCCGGAGGTGAGCCCACCCTGTGCCCCTGGTTGCGGGACCTGATTCGACTGGCGAAAGAGTTGGGGCTCACCACCTCTGTAGTGACCAACGGTAGCAACATAACGAGGGAATGGGTGGAGGGCGTTGCAGGGAACCTCGATTGGGCTGCCCTTAGTGTAGACGCAGTAGACCCCGTCACCCTGCTTGAAATAGGCCGTGCAACGGCCTCAGGCCCCATGGGATGTCAGGACTACCTGAAAATCGCGGATATCATCAAACAGCATGACATCCGCCTGAAGATAAACACGGTTGTCAGCCGGCATAATCTGATGGATGACCTCACACAGTTCATCATCGAAGCACGACCAGAGCGGTGGAAGCTGCTCCAGGTCCTCCCCGTGGAGGGCCAGAACGACGACTGGGTGCTCGATAGCGTTGTTTCCAACGACGAGTTCAACAGCTATGTTCAGCGGAGCGGCCGCGTGAAAGCCTACGGCATTGAGGTGGTGCCGGAGTGCAATGACCGCATGACCGGAAGCTACGTAATGGTGGACCCTGCGGGGAGATTTTTCGACAACGTCGCGGGCAACCATACCTACAGTCGCCCCATATTGGATGTGGGCGTGGACGTGGCCTTGGAGGAGATTTCCATAGACTCTGACAAGTTCCTGTCCAGAGGAGGTCTGTATGACTGGTAGAATGCCCGGCACCAGCGCAGACCTCTCCGGAGACGGCACCACGATTGGAGGGAAGAGGTTGGAGTCAGAGGTTATCCCTAGCTTACCGACCAGCGGGCAGATACTGGGGGCTTCGGTCAAGAGTCTCGGTATCAGTGACCCCAGATTGCGAAGCAAGACGGCATCGAGGTACTTCTCCGGCAGGTTGGACAATCGTGTGAAGGAATCCAGCCGGACGGAGGTCATCGAAGCCATCTCCGAGGCATTGTCGGGGCTCGGGTTGGCCGTTGGTCCAAAGGGTCATCGGGGAGTCCCAGGCTGTCAAACTGTATTTGAGACACTACAGTGGCATGCGGTCAGATGGGACCGTTTGAGAGCCTTCCTCCAACCCAGGATGGCGCGGGTCTTCCCACGCCATCTCGGAACGATCTGGCAGGCATACGCCAGACTTGCCGCCATCGACCTGGCCCTCAGGGCAGCGGCCCAACTGCACCTGTCGGGAGGATCTCCCACGGTTTTGGATTTTCTGGATTGGATCGGGATCGAAGGCCGGGCTGCATATCTGAACGAACGGCGTAACAGAGCTGGTGTGTCGCTCAATGCTCTTGCCGAGTCGGTTGGTGTCAGCAACAACACCGTGGAAGCATGGGTGTATCAAGGGGCCCGCCCTTCCAGGAAGAACCTCTCTGGGATCGCAGAGGCACTGGGCGGACGGGACGACCCCTCTGGGCCCGACCGGATGGTCCTAGAACTCACGATACTTTATTGGACCAGTGATGTGGCCCAGATCATGGCGGAATTCATCGGGCGTGAGGCCGTGAGTGACATAGTGGAACATGGGCGCAGGTACACAGCGCTTGCGTATCGGCTCATGGATGAGCAGATCCCGACAGACGGGCGTTTCGAAGTACTTTCGGAGATCGTGACCCTTGGCTCTCAGTCGGCCTTGTCCGGCCCCTTGCTTGATGCTTTGGCGAGACATGAAGAGGAGTGCGAGTGGAGAGAGGACATTGGGGCCGCCGCATCGGACTGGAGTCGTAGAGTGCTAGAGGTCAACCTTCGAGTCTACCGGGACGAGATGGATGAGTTGATCGAGGAAACCGAAGGCCGGATCCTCGAAGACTGGGATGTCAGGAGCCCAGAGGCCTATGCTCACTACAAGCGTTTCCAGGACCTGCAGCTCCAGGGGAGAATTCACGACGCAATCTCGGAGTTGGAAAAGGCCGTCGAGTTGGATCCCATGGACCCTGGGAACCACTTCACCCTGGGGTCGGTGAAGAGTTCCCTGGGAAGGAAGACGGGACAGGAGGCCCTCGTCAAGCAGGGGCTTGAGGCTTGCTGGATCGCGGTGACTCTCGATCCAGCCTGGAGCCTCCCATGGACAGAGATCGGACTCATACTTATCGAGTCGGGCCGGGCGCGGGAGGCGGTTGATCATCTGAAAGGGGTGAGGCCGGAGTGTCGGCCCCTGGACTCCCGTTACTATGCTGCGCTGGGCGCAGCGCTGAGGGACATCGGAGAGCTCTCCGAGTCGCTGAGGGCCTTCGAGTCATCCCTGGAGTTGCAACCGGATGACCCTAACATAACGACGGCGGCTGCGGTCGTCGCGTCAATGGCCGGCGATAGAGCCAGATTCAACCGCTACTCCAAGATGGCAAATCACTTGGGGGCTCCTGAGGGGGCCATCCGGACCTTGGAGTTGGCGAAGGCTCTGAGGGTGGAAAAGACGTGGCGGGGCACACGTAAACCCGAGGGGGCCACTTCTGATGCCTCCACACATTCCGGCATCGACATAGTGAACATGTACCTTCACCGGGCCGGAGACTACTTCGGGAAGGGCAATGACGCAGAGGCGATTGAGGCCCTGGATTCAGTGCTGCGGCTCGAGGAGGGCAATGTCGTTGCCCGCCTGTTCAGGGGTATCTTTCTCATCCATATGAAGAGGTACGATGAGGCGATCACAAATATGACCGAGGTTATCCGCCTCGAAGCCGACAATGCGCTTGCACACTACTATCGAGGCGTGGCTTACGGGGATCAGAACAAGTTGGATTTGGCTGTCAGCGACTTGGACGAGGCGATACGTCTTGACCCGCAGAACGTGGAGGCCTACCGAGCGAGGGGTGATTGTCACCGCTACAGGGAAGAGTACGACACTGCAGTGTCCGACTATGACCTGGCTTTGCAGCTCAACTCAGAGGATGCCCTCTCCTATCGTGGCCGTGGGGCGGCTTATCGCACGAAGAAGGACTTCGACCGGGCTATTGCGGACTACGACTCCGCAGTGAACCTCAACCCCACGGACCCATTGGCATACCGGTTCCGGGGAGATGCTCATGTAGGGAGGGGAGACTACGAGACCGCGGTCTTGGACTTTGATGTTGCACTGGAGTTTAGCCCTGACGATGACATAGCTTACTTCGGCAGGGGTAACGCGCACCTCTTCCTGGGAGAACTCGAGTTGGCGATCGCCGACCTGGACGCTGCTTTGGAACGCAACCCTGACAGTGCCCGTGCATATTACTGTCGTGGTCTGGCGCATGAGTTGGCGAGGGATAGGGATGAGGCTGAAGAGGACTATCGCCGCGCTCGAGAACTGGGTTACGATGAAGGCATCTGATTTCCTCGGAATCTGCCCATTCGAGGTCTAGGCAGCAATCCGACGGTCGGTAATATGCAGTTAATTTTTGCCGGGTTGGCCTCACTTGAGGCCATGTCGGCGCCCCTGGGATCGGGTGAAGGAATGTCCTAAACCCCTTTCGGCCCCAGGTTCAATGACAATCAACCATACTCTAACGAGTAAGCGGGCAGGCCCCAAAGAGGACGGGGAAGGCAAATAGCGCGTCCATGGACACCGTGTGTCACTGCTCGGGACGGTCAGCCGGTCCCTTCATCATCTCCATCGTCATAAAAACGTTTTGGCCTGCCTGCAACACGTCTCGCAGGAGCGCGGCGGCTCCACATACGACCACGTGAGACACCACTCCGTCCTCATCACTGTAGACCCTCACGGCCTGGCGTGGAGGGATATCGGCATCATAGGCAGTGATGCTCTCTATTGCCGTCCCCTCCAGCGTCAGGAGGTCTTGGTCTGCGTCATAGTCAAGCTCCAGTGTGGTCCTGCTGTCGACCGACGATAACTCGTTTGCCATTAGCTCACTAGGTTGGTGCAGGCCCCACAGTCTGGACCTTTCCTGCAGGCGGGCTTCGTTCATGAACCCATGCTCCCTCGTTGTTCCCAGTGGGTGGGTCACGCCGGTCAGCAGGTGTACAAGACTCTGATCATTATCGTCCTCAATCGTGTAGGGACCCATGGGCCGTCGGCGCAGGTCCTCAAGATCAGCCACCAACGCTCTGGCGTTTGCTATCTCCTTCCGTATTTGGGGGGTGTATTTTTCGATCTCAATGTAGTCGTTGGCAAGTTCTGCCCATTGGGCCTTGCTGAGACAGGGGCCCAATGTGGGCAGGTCGTATTCCTTCTCCAGGTAGCGGCCTATCTCCCTGAACTCGTGCTCATGATTCCATCCCCGTTGCTCCGCGATTGCCAAGAGTTGATGGACGACGGCTGCCCAGGCACAACGCGAGGGAAGCCGTCGTTCCCTTGACTCAAGCAGGTGATCGGCCTCCTGGAGGAGCCGGATACTCATCTGCTGGTGCTGCTCGGGGCTCAGCACCTCATCTGGGTCGAACACGTGCCTTGATACAGACATGGTCACAGTCCTCGGTGGTTGTTGTATGGCAGATACCGGAGGGCGCTGCAATACCAGCGTGCAGGCGGTGGCCCATCGCGCCAGCGACGGTCGGGGTTGCGCAATCTGGTCCGTGAACGGGGAGCGATCACCGCGTTATATCGGCTACTACACAGCCCTACCTATACTCATTGTCGGCAGGGATGGAACCGGAGGCGGAGAACTTACATCCGACCACCAGACGACCCCTGTGCCCTGATAACAAAGACAATCACCACAAACAGGCAAACGACCCCGACGATAGCCCAAAACCACCACTGCTGAATGAGCCAAATGGCGAGTCCAACAAAGAGAACTATCGCAAGCAGTACAAAGAAGATTTCCCAAAAGCCCAATACGCCCTCCAAAGAAGAAGCCCCAGAGGGAAGTCTCTAGGATTGCCCGTCCGCCTAGCCGTCCTCAGGTTGTTTCACAACCCCTGTATACCCATTGAACCACGCCCTGATCTCCCTGTTCAGCTCGCACTGCACCTTTGCATCGGCCTCTGGGGGCCATAGGCCGAGGGCGATAACCTGCTCCCGGAGTGCTTGGGCACGTTGGAATACGCCCGCTGAGTCCCGCGACGATTCTCGGTACACCAACCCCAGGGTGTTGATCCTGCGTACACTTGGCGTGCCAAGGAGGATACTCGTCAGATAGATTCCTGTCCCGGAGTGCCCCTCCATGGGAGTGATCCGCGTCCATCGTTCGAGAACGTCTCCCTGCCGATCCATGGCGACGTATGTTGTCCAGGGGCCTATTGGCGGATTGGCTTCAAAAGACATCATGCGCCCGCACCCGCCCATCGCCCTGTGGAATCTCTGGGCCTTCCTCCGGTTGGTGAAGGCGGCCACCGGTGTTGCATCCCAATTGTCCAGCGTCACGAGGTAGATTTCACGCATACTCCGCTATCTCCTCGGCCTGCCGCTGTGTGGCAGTTGCGCTCCGCACTGCCATCGACCACGCCTGCCGGTAGAAATGTCCCTGAACAGGACAAGGCCCTCGGGGAGAGGACGCGGTGGGTCCGTCAAACCAGGGCAGCGCCCGCTCCTTAATCTCTGCGCAGCCTCCTGCCACTCTTGGCCGTCCTCCTGTTCCATGCTAGCATTATACGCATATATATGCGTTCATCTCAACCGGTATTTGTCGAGATCATCATGCTCCCATCCATCATCAAAAGCCCCAGAGCCGAAGCCTCCAATGCGCGGAGGAGATGGCTGGCGACAACGGATGACAGGCATTTCCCGGCATGTGGGCCAGACGGAGGAGGGATGGCTAGGCCGACAGTGGGCTACATCGAAAATTGACAGTTGGAATACACCATGACAAGGGAAGGGCCGGGAAACAGGGGCCCCATCGTACAAGGAGGCGCGTGATGACAAATTGGAACCAGATGGGCCGGACTGTCACTCTACTGGTGTCTGCTATCTGGATGGCATCGGTTATGGCCTGTGCGGGCCCCATGGGGCCCGCAGGGCCACCAGGCCCGACGGGAGAACAGGGGCCTCAAGGGGAGCGGGGCGCAGCTGGACCAGAAGGACCTCAGGGTGCACAGGGAGAAGCAGGCGCCACGGGTGAGAAAGGCCAACGGGGGGATGCTGGGCCTGACGGCGCGGATGGCGCAGACGGGGAGGACGGCGCGCAAGGCGAGCAGGGTCCTCGGGGAGAGCAAGGAGAACAAGGTGAAGGCGGTCCCCAGGGCGAGCGAGGTGCCAAGGGAGACAGAGGGGAACAGGGCGAGCGGAGTCTTCAGGGTGAGCAGGGACCACAGGGGCCTCCCGGTCCTCCGGGGGACACGGTACTGATCCCAACTGCATCACAACCGTCCGTCTCTATCCCTGCCATTGCCCCACGCAGTTCCTCTCTCCCACCGGTTCCAACAATATCCGTTGCCAATCTGTCTGTCCCACCCTTGGCATCCACCACTGCCCCACGCGGCAACTGTCCCCTTTACAACGAGGATATTGACTGGCTGGAGCAGGCCTATCCGGACTACTCGATCTGCTATACCGAGCCACATTCCCGCGATGTTGGGCCAGTGAGCCATTGGCTTGCAGAAGCAAAGGACTGGCTGTTCGCCAAGTACGATATCGACCAACTGGTAGTTCACGATTACAGCGGGCGCACGAGCAGGCCGATGGAGCTGTATTTGGTGCTGATCCCTGAATCCGACGGCAATGCCGGGGTTGGGCTTACCCGTTTCATGTGTTGTTATGATACTGACCGCGATACGAGTGATGCCAATATCGCATGGATACCCTACCTGGCTCCGTCCAGTTCCGACTGGTTGGGGTACCCGTGCCTAGGGCAACTATGTACGCCTCCCAACCAAGGCCATATCAAGAACTTCATGCATGAATTCACCCATGCCATTCAACACACCGCAGGGGCACTCCGGTGCGAAGGCCGCCGTGGTTGCGCGGTATATGCTGCCTCCCACTGGTCGTCAGAGGGGCTGGCGGAATATGAGGGGACGTTCAACACCACGGCACACAATCGCACCGAGACGTTCGAGAAGCTGGTTGACTACGTATCGGACAACGACCTGGTCTACCTGGCGACTTCACTGGACTATGTGCAGTCAATTCAGCCGGGGGACACCTATTTCGGTGGCAACCTGTTGATGAAGTTCTTGGCGGACCGTTTTGGTGAAGACATCCACTACCGCCTGACGCACAGCGACGTTTCAACCTTGGAAGACGTGCTGCTATCCGAATACCAAGCCGAAGACATAGGCGTCATTGACCTGTTTGCCGAATTGAAGGCATGGATGGAAGAACAGGAGTGACAACGGGGACCCATGGGGGCTTTGTAGCAGAATGCCGAGTTTGTAGCAGACGGCGTTTGATGCAAAGCCCTGTTGACCGTTGAGGATCAGGACGCAGACCAGCGCCCCGGTATGAGCATACTACGCCAGGGGTTCCCCGGATCAGACCGAGATCGCGGAAAGGCATTGGGCCGGGAAGCTGAGCCGTGAGTTCGACGAAGGGACTCGGCCACCTCAGGGAGCGGCGTTCGCCACCACCAGCCGAGGTGAAGCCCTCTGAAGTGCGGAGTCCTAAAGACCAAGGAGAATCCGATGGGAACTGCTGGAGAAGGGCCATTAAACGAGCACCGATTGTCGGTTCAGTCGTCACTGTGGGGTCACGGTGGGCCTGATGCACCTGCTGAAGGAGCGCCTGCTTGTCTCGGCCGCACCCAGCCGGCAGTAAGTGCGCCATCCGAGGCGCTGCCGGGGTCGATGCCTCTGGCAGGGAGCCGGAGCTTGAAGAGATGTCCCATCTCCGCGCATGAACACGGCCCTATGGTGACCCTGCACCCAGTTGAGTGCCTAGGAGCGCAGTTGGGGCTTCTGGCAAAGGTGGCCCCGAGCGATGTGGAGGCGCTTGTCGTTGCTGCATGCCAACTGGCGGACGTTGCGCCCGTACAGGTGGAATTTGCCTGGGCCCCGAACAGAAAGCCTCGGCACTATCTCGGTTGGCACTGTGGTGACACCCTGTTTCCACTCTTCAGATACACGGGGCGCATTGTCCTCAACTGGGCCAACGGGGGCAACAATCTGAGGACACTGGCTCATGAGTTGGCTCACCACGTCGTGGGAGTGCGCCGCATGCGTGAGTCCACAATGGGTCCTGCCCGACGTTACCGACCACACGGTCGTCCGTTTCCTAAGACGTACCACGAGATGGTGGGCTATATCCACGCCCAGGTGGCCGCCCGACAGGAGTTCCCTTGCTGACCCCGGGGTCGCATCACTGGATGACAGGGATTCACGGGACGGCTGATACGAGGAACGGAGTTGCTTTCGGAATAGGATGCCCGCTGGTTTGGTGCCACTAGGCTCGTGCGTTTGGTACTGGGGGAGCGGTACGCGTAAAGGTGACCACTCACTCCAACTGACTGAGTGGGCTGAAGCGACACTGCTGAATCGTGGCACACTCACGCCGTCCGTCGGTTGAACTTCGAGAGGCGCGCGCCGGAATTGTGTCCCAGATGGCCGGAGGAGGAAGTCATGGCTTGGAACTGTTGCAACGGGTTCTTTTCACCTTGGGACCATCCGAGTTGGTCGCTTGCCTCTTCGTCGCGGTTCCTGTCCACGTCATTGTGACCGGCGTCTTGGAGGCTGCGGAGAAGGTATGGACACGGATGTGGGCATAGTAGGGGCAACGAGAGCTGGGATGGGCGATCGCGGTACCCTCGCAGTAAAGCGTTCCAGCCCACCCTGCACCTTCGACATGGGAATGTCGCGGCCGGGAGCGAGTGCATTTCCCCTGCAGTGGAAGCGACCCACCGGGAGTCTCAGGACGTTGGCAAATTGCTCCGCTCGACTGGTGGGGATATTGGGGCACAAATGATGGGGGCCGGATACATGCTCCCGCACCCGTCTCAAATCGCTCTCCAACTACTACCCAATAAATCCGGGTAACTACCAGCGGGCTCAGTTCAAGGGCTGGCTGGTCAGGTCGATGGCGTAAGACAAGACGTCGTGGTGGTACCAATCTTCAACGAAGCCGCCATACGGGTCTGCATTCCAATCGCCTCTCCGTACGCGTTGAGAATGGACCCTCCACCGCTACCCGGAACAGAGTGGCCATCCACGAAGTGGTAAACCGCTGCCGTTGCCCCAGTACCGACCTGTGTAGTTGCCGCCAGCACGCCTTTGGCTCACCCCAAGTTGGGAGAAGAATGCCTGCGATGCTCCCTTCTGCCAGACACTTGGCCTCCTCTTTTCCACGTGCTATAATTACACGCATATATATGCGTATACATCAAGGGGTATGTGCCGAGACCATGCTCCCATCCGCGATCAAGAGTTCACTACAAAACGAGGTTCCTCATGCTCGTGCCGTTGAGTACACATGGCAGATACCCCCGCAGCTTCCACCCGGCCAGACCTATGGCCTGTATCGGCCCCACCACGTTTTTCAAGACCCTAGGGATCATGGCCGAGGTTCTGACCGGCCGGCCAGACCTGGGCCTAGCGATGGGTGTTCGCGGGACTTGTATGCAGAGCGCTGCAAGGGCGCGCAGAGGACCAGAGATGTCGTGGGCGTGGATTTTCGCGTTCACGACCCATCCGCGGTGCCGTGCCCGTGTCAGCGGTCTTCTTGGTCTGATGGAAGTGGGGAGCGCTTGACACCCCGAATATACCTGTGCCGAACGGCGACCGCGACGTCGTGGCCATGGTGCAGTAGATCAGATAGGAAGACTGGTACACCCACGCAGTGGGCGTTGCCGGGCGCGGTTCAGCCAGCCTTCCTCGAAAGGGGTGACCCAATGAAACTCTGGTCTGTCGCTGGGGCTGGCCGGGGATGGCCGCGTCCGGTGGTGGCGCGAACCGTGCTGGCCACACTGTTATTGGCGACTCTGGTGGCCTACGGAACCGGATGCGATGCGGTCACAGAGGCGGTTCGAGGGGACGAATGCGACCAACTCAAGGAGGTCGAGAAGGAATGGAGCAGCGGCTATCTCGGGTCAACCGCTGACCTCGCCCGGCCATATCCAAATGATGTCTGGATGGAGATTGACGAGATCTGGGACGACGACAAGGGAACCTACTACTACACCCTCGAGCAGTCGTTCGGGATGTGGTCAAGGAAAGATGACGTGAAATACCCCGACCGATATGGCAGCGAATCGCAAGCCAAGAAGGCGGGGGACACACTCTGGTGCAGCAGGTACACCGAAGAGGCCGTCGTGCTGGCCACCTTGGACGAATGGGTAGTGATTGCTGACGGCGGCATCGTCGCTAGGGCGTCGAGCCAGAACCGCGCGGAAGAGATAGCAGCGGACCGTTCCGCTACGGAGGCAACCCATTGAAGCTCGGACCCGCCATTGGACTCATATCCTGGGTGTTCTGAGGATGCGGGGTCGCGGCGTACGCATAGGGTTGCACATCCCGGCTCCTGATGGACGCCGCCGCCTTCCTGCACATCGTGGGGAACGAGAGGCAAGGCCGCCCAGTAAGGGAACAAGGAGGTGCGTGATGAGGGCGATGCTGAACCCGGTCCGGGTCCGCCACAAGCATCGGACGAGCCGTCGCCTCGCCCGTCATGCGGTGGCTTCGGCAGGGGTGGTAACTCCGCTGCTGCTGCTGGGCATCTACAGTGGGAACCTGGAAGAGTGGACGGACTTCTGGCCGGGATTGTCCGCACTCGTTGGCTGGCTGGAGGAGCGTATCCGCAGCCTGCATGAACTTGCCCCCGCTGAACTCCGCGCTGCGGACGACTGGTGGCTGTTGTTGATCGTGGGTGGGATCCTTTGGGGTGCGGTGTCCGCCGCTATCGGGCCTCTGTCCTATGTCTGCTTCCGGCTCCTGCTGGCTCCGCTGCCCGCCCCCAGACCCGCGCCCATGATGCACCGACCGGCGGACAGAACTGAGCCGAGCACCCGCCACGGCGATGCTGTTACCTGGGTTGTGGGACCACGCCTTGCGCAGGACGGCTGGCTGACCTTCAGAGCACAGACCGAAGAGTTCGGAGTCATATCGCCGCCCGGTGCCAGGGGAGGTTCCACCAACGTGACCCTCACCACCCCGGACCGCACCACGCTCTATGGGTTTGTCGTACCCCCTGAACAGGAGACGAAATGGGTCTGGAATGAACGACCCGGTCAGTGGATTGCCCGTCGGTATCGCTGTGAGGGCAAGACGCTTGAGGTTGCGGTCAAGCTCCCACCCGAGGTCGTGGAGCGCGATGAAGTCTGCGTGTGCCTCTGGGCAGGCGGTACCCGGAACAGGTTGTTGGGAGTTGCTCCGGTCAGAAGATGAATGGGCCAACCATGAGACAGAATCTTTTCCGCCGATGGCCTTGGTCAGTGTTCCACCGATATCGGCCTGCGATGCAGTGGGCGGTGGGTTCAGGTCGGCCCTGTGCATCCGATGGGCCGTTTGGCGGGCAACAACGTGGCACCGCCCTCGATCGGAATGTTCAGATTGAGCAGCACGACGTATGACGGCGAAATTGAGAAGGCCTGCAAGAAAGGCTAGATGAAGAATCAGCCCGTTCCGAAGCTGGGCAGGGCATTATCCTTCGCGGCTCGCAGTGGGCGCGGACATCGCTGGCGCAAGCCAGGATGAACTTGTAGGGACGGAAGATGAGAGTGATTACGCAAGCCATATCCATGGTGGTGATGGCGCTGGTGCTGATGGTGGGCTGCGTCTCCCAAGTTCCCACGCCCGCACCAACGGCAACTCCAACGTCCAACCCCACACCCAGGGCGCCGCAGACGCCTGCATCCACGCCTGCACCTGTCCCAACACCCCCGCCTACACCTAAGCCAACGCCGACTGCATCCACAACGCCGACTCCAACACCGACCTCAAAACCCACATCTACTCCTGTCCCAACACCCACGCGAACCGCGACCGCGACGCCCAAACCTCCCCCACCGCGGGTAGTATGCGACCTTAAGCCGGATCTGTATGGATGGTCCCATGTTCCACGAACATATCATTGGCAAGAGACCACCATTGACCCGAATACCGGACGGATCAGCGTCAACACCAAAGAGACGATAACAGCCGTTGCTGATCGTGACTATCCATATGGAAGTATGAGCGGCATGGTCGAGAACGTAGGCAACAAGTATAGAGGCAGGCTGTTTGAAAGCAGCGGTTCTTATGGGGCAATTAACGTGGTTACTGCGACGTACCCCGAAATAGGAGAGGCCACAGACGCAGTGGATAAGTTGTGGTGCACCAGACATGGACCGCCATTGGCCCGTATCACGTCGACGCCGACGCCCATGCCCACACCTATCCCAACCTCTACGCCTGTCCCAACACCAACCCCGACTCCCAAACCCACCCCTACACCCATCCCAACCCCGTTGCCAACGTCACCAGAAAGGATCCGGCCACAGCGTACATGCTGGAGCTTATCAATGACGCCCGAGAACAGGCCGGTGTAGCGCCCGTCACCCTAGGCACCAATCAGGCCGCACAGGATCATGCCGAAGACATGGGGGACACCTGCTTTTCCGGTCATTGGGGCAGCGACGGACTCAAGAGCCACATGCGCTACAGCTTTGCAGGCGGGTACCACAGAAGTGGCGAGAACGTGTCCGGGTTGGACGCCTGCCTAGAAGGGCGCTACACCCGCATCACGGACATGAGTGATATGCGGCAGGAGATTCGCAAAACCGTCATCGGATTTCTGAACAGTCCCGGCCACCGCCGCACCATGCTTAATGCCCACTACGCCGTGGTCAACATCGGACTGGCATGGGACGACTACACACTGTGGGCCGTGCAGCAGTTCGAGACAGCATTCCTTGCCCACATGGACGTTCCCACACTCAAGGACGGACATCTCACCGTGGCAGGGTCAACGACCGCTTTGGTGGACTTCAAAGAGGACCAGGACCTGGGTGTGCAGGTCTACTACGACCCAACGCCTCATGCTCTAACGGTGGGACAGCTTGTTCGTACCTATTGCGTGGATTTGGGCCCGAAGATAGCGGCCTTCCGGCCTCCCCTGGAACCCGGCTGGTCATATCGGGGTGACCCCTTCTTCGATGACGTATATCAGCCGTGCCCAGACCCCTACGACGTGCCTCCATCCGACCGCATCATCACTGATGCGGACCGCGCCCACCAGACCCATCGGGAAGCACAAATCGCGGCTGAGCATGAAATACACAAGGTTTCGTTCGTTCGTTGGGTGACGGCGGATGGGTGGGAAGTTGATGGCACCAGCTTTGAGGTACGTGGCGACATCAGTCGGGACCTGGAGGAACACGGCGCCGGGGTCTACACCGTCTTGGTGTGGGGAATGGTGTACGGGGAGGACGTGCCGATTGGCTCCTATGCCATTGTGTACGACGGGTCACGGCGATGAGCCGGTTCCTCAATGGCTGTGGGCGCAGCGGTGACGGAGAAGGGCGCGAGCGGTGGCTGGGAGGCAAGCTCACATTCCATGTGGCGCCAGATGCCAGAGGTGCATACCTCGACCTTGTCCGGCACTCCGACGACAGCTATTGGGTGCGTCTGGACCGTCGCAAGTACCAGCTTGCCTCATCCGCGCATGCAGCCAGCGTGGAAGAGGATGCTGATGGAGGGGGCCTTGCCAGGGAACACGGCCACCCTTGCCGTGGAACAGTCTTCACGACAGGACACGTAAGGTCGCCAAGCTGCCGTATGCGCCCGGGGGCGTACCAGACTGAGGCCGATAGTTCGAGTCTGCCCAGGCCGACCCAACTGGACGAAATCAAGAACCTTTACGCTGAGGTTCGCTTTGTATCCCTACGGCCGCTAGTCTCTGTCCACTACACGCCCACTGACGTACCTACGCCTCAGCGACGAGTAGTAGACCTCGTGGCCTCGCCACCGCCCAACTCTCCAAAGAAGTACCCTGTCCTCGCACTCCTCAACAGAGCCGTCGCAACCAGGAGGTGTCCAGACCGCCTGCCCCATCAGCTTTTCCTCCAACTGTCCGAAGACCCACTTGTAGAAGCGTTGTGGCGCAATGCGCCCTTGCGCCCTTGACAATTGCGGCCGGCACTGATCCCCGCGAACGAGACCAGGAAAAGCGATTCTGTTTGGCCCTCGTCGCCCTAATCGTCTGGCTTGCCCAGTAGTGGTGGTTCTGGGCATGGTGGGCATCGTCGTCCTAGGGGTTATCTCGTGGAAGTGGCCGGAGAAAAGCCCTTGAAGCACCTAGACCCGGACAGCACGGTCCCAAGCAGAATGTCCAAGGGTGTATCCTAGGTGCAAGAGTGCCAACTGGGACAGGCCATACCGCCGGTCTAGCAGGACGCGACCAAAGGCCGATACAAAGCGAGTTGGCGATGAAGGGTCCAGCCAGCGGTCAGACCTAGGGAGGAGTGAAAGGGGAAAGCCACGTGAACCACGAGAAGAAGATTTACTTAGTTCGCGCTGGTCGGGTTGGTCAGGACGAGGACCGCGCTTTAGAGGACAATATCGCGATAATCGACTTCATAGAAATCCCATCGCTCGAGGCCGCAACAGACTACGCGTCTATCCACGGAATCGTTACCGAAGCCTTGCCAGACGCAAGGCCGCGTGCAGTGAGCAACGTCTCTCACCAGCTGCTGGCGTTCGCGGTAGCAATGAAACAGGGCGACCTCGTCGTTCTACCAAGGAAGCTAACGCCGCAGATAGCAATCGGGCGAGTTACTGGGCCTTATGAATATCGTCAGCTAGGCGACTCGTCCCATCACGTGCGTGCAGTGGAGTGGCTACAAACAGACCTCCCCCGCACTGTCTTCGAGCAGGACCTCCTTTACTCGCTAGGTGCACTCCAGACCGTCTGCAACATCTCACGCAATAACGCAGAGCAGCGCGTAGCAGCAGTAGCGGACGGGAAGCCAGATCCGGGACCATTAGTTGGTATTCAGGAAAATCAGGGATCGGATTTGGGAGGGCATATTGAGGAACTGCCAAATGTGTCGCAACTTGCGCACGACCAGATAGTGGCCCACATTCAGGCCACATTTACAGGCCATGGTCTCGCCAGCCTCGTAGAGGCGGTTCTACGTGCCGATGGGTGGCTGACAAAGAGTTCTTCACTACGCCCTCCACGGGGACGACGATACCCATGTGCACGTCTCCATCCGGTAGGAGTCTGGTGGGCTAGGAAGGACTTGAACCTTCGACCGCCAGCTTATAAGGCTGGTGCTCTAACCTGACTGAGCTACTAGCCCTGGGAGACGGCCTTGGACAGCAGTCGCATGGTGATTGAGGCGCCCCCAAGAAGGGCATAGGAGCCAACTTTTGAACCATGGGTGAAGCCCACAGCCAGGACCGCCCATCCAATGGACAACACCGCAGTAGCAACAGAGACCTCAAGAAGGTTCTCGGGGGTTCCATCAACCGCTATTCCTGAGCCCCAGAGGACGAATCCAATGACGGCGATACAGAGCAGTAGAGTCCACCACCGACTTCCGTCGAAGACATGGGCCCCACATATTTTAGTAGCCACCAGCAGCCCCAGGATGATAAGGGGCACCATGAGTACGGCTTCCAGCATCAGGCTGTGGTGGAAGGGCCACGGTAGTGGTTCGGAATTCCATGTTGCCGAGATGCCCATAACAAGTGCCAGAAGGATCGTGAACGACACTCCGAATAGGAGGATTCCCCTCATCCAGAGCTGTGGTTGCCTCTGCAGGAGCAGGGTACACGCCAACACTCCTGCGTTGGCGAGGGGCCAGGCAGGCCAAAGATGGCGCCAGTCCGACAGTGCCAGCCACACGTTGATCAGGACGGCAATTCCCAGGTACGAGATTACCCATGGTGAGGGCCTCATCCGGCCGATAGCGTCGCTTCCACGGACCAGATGCCCGTCCATGGCTGAGGGAATCTGGGGCAGGGCCCAACTCAGGTCATCCCAAGCTCCCGATGCCATGCGATGGAGGAGGTCGATGGCAGTTCCGGCTTCACCGGTCCCTTCCCTACGGTCCTGCGCTATCTGGTCATGCATGTCCGACCGGATCTCATCCCTGCGGGCTGTGCGCACCTGCTCCGGGAGGGCCGTCGTATACAGCCACGTCCAGCCCAAGACCAGTGACCTGGCCGCTGGCAATGCCCAGACGCGCCACACCGTCTCCATTGCAGTTGCTGTCATGGTGTGGCTGCCCACGAAAGCTGCGACGTCCCTTGCCTTGGGACGGACGTCTCAGTCAGTTCCACTACATGGGCCCCGGTGAGGCTGTACAGTCTCCGGCGTGGACGGTGCTCCTCTGCTGCGACCACGGGGTCCTCCCACGTGCTCTGCAGTATGCCCTGCTGCTCGAGGCGGGCCAGTGCCCGGTAGAGAGTTCCCTGAGCAACTAGCCGACGGGCACCCTCCCTATCTCTGATCTCCTTGGCAAGGCGAAAGCCGTGGAACTCTTCCACGGCCTGGCTGCTGAGTCGGACCGCGGCGGCAAGGATGGAGCGTTCGATGGGGATGAGTTCACCGGGTTTGCGCCTCATGATCTGATAATATGCAGATACATGCATATATGTCAAACTTATTGTCGGTAGGGCAGGAGCAAAACTCCGAGATCGATGGTGGACGGGAGTCACGGGCGGAACCGGCTGTTGGAAGGTGGGCTCGTCGCTGAGATTCTGCTGCTCCAAGATAGCGTGGACACTCTGATCGAGCGAGCGAGGCATCGCGTTCACGGCGAAGTCGACTCGGTGCTTGAGCAATCGTCCGACGCGCAAGCACAGTTGTGCCGCTGGCTGCATCTCGAGGAGTGCCGGGCGTACCATCGTCCATGCTCCATTCGGTCATCATATCTACTCCACCGAATCTTGAGAGCAAGTTGGCGGGCACCATGGATACCTCCAGCGACACAAGATTGCTTCTGGATTGTACGAGGTTTTGGGCCTTCTTCAGCACCTCGTTACGATCTTTTCTTTGTGCGGCCACAAGAGTTCTGGTGGCCACTGCAAGAGAACGCGAGGCCAAACAAAGCGGCATATCATGTCCAGATACAGATGGTCCTTTCCGCAAAGCCGGTCTACTACCTAGATCGTTAGCGATGGCTACAGAGTCATTGTGAATGTACGAGTTGCTTTCTAGGTACAGATCAAGCATTGGCATTCTGCTTCCCATTCGCTTTCCCACATATCCAACTGCTCGAGCTCGCCGACGCATCCCCAATGGCTTTGACTGATCGGTCCAGCCAATCTCAGAGCTGAGATCTTGTTTGGGGTATTTGGACAGCAGTTCTACTAGCTCCCCGCTGTACGGCACATTCAGCCGTAGATATGCAGCCGTGCCCCAGTCTGCAAACCTTTCTGCCATCACACCGCTAGTATCTTGAGCTATATATTTCATGTTCACTTCTATCTCAAATATAGAACGCCATAACATGAAAGCCGCCTCTGCATGACCTCTTTGACAAAGGTCCGCTATCGCTCTGGAAAGGTCACATACCTTGTTATGTAAGGCCGTTAGGGTGAGTTGAGTGAGAGTTGGCACAACCCCGTCCTGCTTTTGGCTCTTGTCAAGTTCCGTGATCTGTTCCGAGCATTCTTCGGCGGCGGCAGCTGTTTCACGTACCCAATGTATGGCCTGACCCCATTCGACGATGATTCTGCGTTCTACTAAATCTTGTGCGTACTCCAATGGCGTCCTCGGGTATTGGGGAACGAGTTTACTTAACCTCCAACCGAGCAAAACCGCCACCAGAAGATACACGAGGGGGGCAATAATGATTCTTTGTAACGGTCCGATGATGGTGAGGTCGGTCCCCAATGCATAACCCGCGGCTAATAGTATTGTCGACGTACTACCCGACATCATGCAGATCTTAATGATCCTAGCGTTCCGGCGTAAGTATGAGCACGGCCCATCAGGTGATCGGCAAGGGCTGATAGGCCCGTCAGACCCTT
Source organism: Dehalococcoidia bacterium (assembly GCA_965263155.1). GTDB lineage: Bacteria > Chloroflexota > Dehalococcoidia > Lucifugimonadales > JAAXIE01 > JAAXIE01. The sequence goes on along the minus strand of OZ253586.1, from coordinate 1,706,184 downwards.
CCGGGCGTACTGCCCCCAAGCGGATCACACCGCTTGAACGACCCGAGCCCTCTCATACGACGCAGGTTCGCCATACGCACCAGGTTGTAAGCCCTAGCCACAAAGTACCCAGCCAGCCCGTCCGCTCCACACCCCGGTACCGTGTTCTCCGCAATCCTCCCACCGTCTTCATCCACCCGAAGACCTCCTCCAGCCTCTTGCGCACCTTCTGGCTCGCCCTGTAGCTCACATGCCGCGTGGTGCGTCCGTCTATAGCCGCGCGGGTCCGCTGGGCCACGTGGGGCGTCACCCCCGGCTACGCATGGCCCTCACACACTCCCGGGTGTCGTACCCCTTATCAGCGCCCAGGGTCCTGGAACGGTAGCCCCGCTCCCTCACGTCGTCCAGCATCACCGGTACCGCCTCACGCTCCGCCACCCCCGTAGCCGTGCTCACCAAGAAGTCCATCAGCAGTCCGTTGCGGTTTGACCGACTGCTGGGTCGTAGACGTGTATTGCTTGCGTCTTGAACATCGTCCCGACGGTGTTGACCAGAAGAGGAAAGTCAGAGGGTCAACGCATTCTCCAAACGTACACACACTTGCGAACCACTTCGCGACCATGAGCAATGGTCTGTTGACTGCTACTTCCTTTTCCTACAGGTAACAACCATATATGCTCGATTTCGAATCCGGCTTCCAGCGCAATATCCGCCAAAATTAGGTCTACTGGGATGTGGACTCCTTGATAACGTACATTGTCGTTCACCATGATTAGCGGGGAGCCGGGTTTCAACATGCGAGCACATTGGAAAATGATTAGCGACATTTCCTTGAAATAATTGATCAGCATCGTCACGATGCCGTTATTGTTGAGGAGGTTCGCTGATTGGCAAGCCTGAAGGAATGACAGGATCATCCCCAGTAGTTCTTGTCGTTCGAAAGCCCTAACGGCACGGCAAAACTCTTGACCTTCTCTCTCCTGCAGATACGACTTCTCTTTGTTTTCGACAGTGCACTCAGCATTGATTGTCTGAGTTGTTTTAGCTCGTCCTCACCGACTCCCAACATAGCAAGTTCCAACGCGTAAGTACGAGTGTAATCGTATCTGTTGCAATAAGGTGGCGAAGTGATCACGGCGTCGACTGATAGCGAAGTCATATCGGGCAAAACATCCAACGCGGACCCTGGGACGGTTGCGATTTCACCGATGGGCAACGGACAGGTGAGATCATCCGACGAAACGCTCGGACCTTTTATATCTTCAGAGATTTGGCGGAGTTTCTGGCAAATCGCACTTGTAAAGCTCAATATTGCACGTTTGTGGTATCCAGTATTGCGCGTACGTCGTCTTGGTGCCCTCGAATCCCATCTTAAGTATTGCCCGTCTTTGCTGGTGTAGCTAATGTCCTCCAGCACGCACATCGCGGCGAAACTTAGTAAGCGTCGAAGACGGGGGTCAGGGACTTGAGTCACCTCGCGACGATATCGGCCCAGTTGAAAATCGGTTTGTGCAGGAAAAGCGCCTCGCGTAATGACGAGGTGATTGAACGGTATGGAAGGCCCGTCTAATTCCCACCTTCGATCTTGTGCAAATCTTTCAAGTTCAAATGTTGTTTTGTCAGGGTTCGAATCTGATATAGATTTGCGCACTTCGATGATTTCCATCGCGTTCGGCATCATTTCTACGCCGATGGAGTCCAGACCTGAAGAGGCCGAAGTAAACAACGCGGTGCCAGACCCGGCGAATGGGTCCATAACGCGGCCTTGTTTGATGTGCAATCTACTTATCACGTAGCGCACAAAATCGGCAGAGAAAGCTTCCTTGTACTTGCACCAGCGCGAAACTGGTTGGGTTTTGTCGTGCTGATAGCTCACGAAATTGCGGTGCAAGTCGTGATTCACGCTAAACGCGCGTCGATGAGTTTGATAGGTTGAACGCTCCGCCAACTGGATGTCTTCGGCGATTTTATCAATGCTGGACAAAGCTAACCGCGGGATTTCCATGGTTATCTTCCAGGTTATCAGTATTAGCTAGGATGTTTCGTGGGACTTGCCACGCCGTTGGTTTGTGCAGTTTGAGAGCACGAATCGCGATGATTAGCTAGAATCACCGAAAACATTCTATGCAATTACCCGGTGGATCATCGAATCTAACCTGGAGCGACGTTTGTCACTGAGTTCTGGAGGTCAGCCAGCCGCGGTACGTGATTCATGACTTGGGTCTTGACCCGGGTTGGTGACTTTCCAATCCGCATCTCCTGTCAATTCTCTTCGTTCGCTCCACAGAGCGTAGTCTTTCTCTAATCTGGAAGCGCGCCGAGTATAGGCCGGCTTTTCAGATGAGGCTTGCGTAACTTGGCGCTGAAAATCAACAAGATGTCGGTATTCATGGTCCATATCCAACCCGAGTTTAATTTGCCATCTCAACCTGAATTGGAATTCTTCGATAAAGTCTTTGAGCCTCTCTGCCTGTTTTTGGTCTCTAATTTTGACTTTCCACGCCAGCAGCACGGTCGACACGGTCATAGCTCTATTCCTGAGGACCTTCGACTCATGAAACGGTACGTCGAGGAGGTTCAGCACATCGTGAACCTGCTGTATCAACACTCATTGTTCATCACCCAAGCTGCGGTGCTGTTTGAAAAAGTTTTGCAAGTCGAAATGTCTAGTGCGGCGATACTCCTCCGTTTCGTGCAGCGAGAACACTTGAGCCAGAATCTGGGCGGCGACTTGTTGCCGAGCGAAACGTCTGGTTGGTATGTCTGTGGCGTCTAAAAATGCGTGCTTGCCTAAGCCATCAGCGTCAAAACATTCGTTGCGCATATCGCCGACCATCGCGTTGAGTCGCTCACCTGAATTCAGTATTGTTCCCAAGTTCAAACGCGTGAATTGAAGATTGAACTCCTCGGGTGCTTGGCTCCCAGACAATTTCACCACGGAAAGTTGATAACCAAGCAGTTGGGCCACGAACGATTTTGCGTGAAGGTCCCCTTCGTCGCTTGATGTTCTTATTTCATCGAAAGTTTTGCGATCGAAACCCGCAATCTCGGGTGGATGTTCATCGTCGGAGCATTCATTGGATAAGCGGAGGGCGGATTTGTTATCAGCATCGTCCGGGTTGACGCCCAGAAATGCAGTGATAGCTCCGATCCTCTGGCGGCCATCTACGCAATCTAAGACGCCATTCTCGTGTTGGCAAAAATACAGAGAGGCTATATCGAATTTGCGAATCATTGAATCGATAAGCCGGCGTTTCTCAGCAAGGGACCAAATGTTCGGCTCTCTCTGGTAATCTGGGAACTCGATCTGCTGAAATTGTTGGCTGAGCGTCTTCACGGACCACGGACATATAATTTTGTGCATGCTATCCGCTCTGCAGTAAACGCTCAAAATGGCCCGATGCAGTATCCACGGAACCTAAATCAGTCACCATTTGTTCGGCCATCTGCTCCAGCCACATGGCAAACCAATTGGCCAAAGGACCGTCATCGCTGATTAACCACTCTTTTTGATCGCCGGATAAATCGTCAAACTCCGTGGGCTCGCTTTGCATGAGCTCACCCACGATTTGTTTCCCGATCTCTTCGATTTCTACAATCGATCGTACTTCAAGGTACGGGAACTGCTGCTTAAGCCTATGCGCATTACCCGGAGAGTCAATGATTTCGATTTGGTAAGGCACATACTGGTCATTGACGTGCCTTGAGGTAAATAACAGGGAGATAAGATCCCAATCATTTGACCCCAATTTGCAGCCGATGATCCGCAGTACATCGCAAGACAGCATCTCTCTTGCCAGTCCCCATAAGACATTGAATGGATACGCTTGTTTCGCTTTTTGAATCCCTGGGGGAATCCATAGAGGATGGTCTCCTTGGCCGACCACCGTGGGCCAAGTATCCTCCCAACCAAAAGACCCGTGCAATTTCAATAGCCGCCGCCTACTATCTACTGGTAGCTGAATCCCTTGCAAATGGAACCCGAAATCTACTGACCCACCGGATACTTTTTCTGCGGCTTTCTCTATGTATTCATCGTAGTTGAGCGTCATGATGCCGGCTAGGTGTTCGGGGCAACCGGGCACTTCATACATATCGAACAAGGCTGCGTACAGATCAAGAGGGTCCTCCCCGAGTTCCTGCCGGATCAAGTCCAAACGCTCAGCGAGTACTTCTTGGAAGATCGTCCTCATTTTGTCAGCAAACTGTCGGTGGACCTTTGACGGAGAGTCATCCAAAAAAGTGATTACGTGCTCGAAGTCCGTGTTCTCGTTGATCACAGCGTTGGCCAAATCCATCAACGCACGGTTGTTTGGAAAATCCGAGTGTATAACTAGTTGGAGCCTCTCGCTGAGTGCCAACCCTAGATCGCGCATCAAAATCCCATGATCGCTACGGGCTTGCTTTACAGACCCGTGCGAAGCTCCGGCGCCGATTAGGTATACTACCGCCTTGTGTGCTGTGGCGTTCATTCGTTAGCCTAAATTTGAAACCGTCAGTAAGCGATTTTGAGTGCAGGGCGTTTCTGATATGTCGGCGATGAAGACCTGGATGATGTGACGTGACCAAGGGCCTGCTGGAATCGCTCCCTAGTTTGGCGTCGGAAGGAAAAATCCGGCATCAATCTACGGGTCGACGGTTGGTCATCGATGGATCACGGTAGCGCAACAGAGGTTTTGCTGTCAATGGCGTCTACACGCTATCCACCGGAGCGACTGCTGAAGGCGTCGTTGCTCATCTCCCTCTACTCGGTTCGCAGCGAGCGGGCCTTCTGCGAGGCGCTGGAATACAATCTGCTGTTCCGCTGGTTCTTGGACATGAACCTGATGGAGCGAACCTTCGACCCGACGGTGTTCACCAAGGACAGGAACCGACTGCTGGAACACCGTGTGGCCCAGGGACTGTTCGACGAGGTGGTGTGGGAAGCGGACCGTCGGGACTGCTGTCGGACGAGCACTTCAGCGTGGACGGAACGCTGATAGAGGCGGTGGCCAGCATCAAGAGCTTCCGAAGGGGTGAAGACCAAGAGCCGCCGATGATGACCCCGGCCATCCGTGGGTGGACGTTCGTGGGGAGAGGTTGAAGAACGAGACCCACGGGAGCAGGACGGACCCCGAGGCCAGATTGATGCGGAAGGGTAAGGGGAGGGAGGCCAGGCTGTCATTCATGGGCCACGCGCTGATGGAGAACGGCAATGGGCTGCTGATGGACTTTGTGGTGAGCGGCGGTGTTCGGGTGGATGAAGACGGTGGGAGGATTCCGGAGGACCCGGTGCCGGGGAGTTGCGAGGGCAGGACTGTTTGAGTACTTGTGGCTACGGCTTACAAACCTGGTGCGGATGGCGAACTTGGTGTAGCGTGAGAGGGCTCGGGCTCTCCAGCGGGCGTGATCGCCTGAGTGGGGCAGTGCGCCCAAAGAGGCTGACAGGCCCTCCTAGCCCTTGCTGATCACCTCTTGGGCCCTTGGCAGGGATGCCAAACTGCCTTCCGGCTCACCGAAAGCGTCACCCTCAATTCAAAGCAGCCGCTCCGAATCCGTGAAATCCATTCTTCAGCAGCCCGCTAATGCATGAGGAATCGCTGACTCACGCCTGCTTATGGCGTAGGATAGCCAAATGGTAACCATCGATTTGGAGGCATCCCATAGAAGCGTATTGTTTTAAATGTCGGTCCAAGAGGGAAATGAGTAATCCCCAGGCCATCACGATGAAGAATGGCCGTCCGGCTACTCAGGGTGTATGCCCGGTCTGCTCCGCAAAGATGTTCCGAATCGGAAAGGCTGCGTAGTTCCAAGTTTCCCTTAAGGCCGCAGCCAGTAGCTATCCGATTGGGTCGGAGCAATAGCGATCTCCACGTTGTTGTTCACCTCAGCCTCGGTGGTCCCGAAGTAGGCCCTGAAGGCCGAGCCGTCGGTGGACAGAGTGGACTCTGAGTTGCGCGCTATGAAGTGGGGAACGTCGTCGCTCAACTTCGGACGAAGGCCCTGCCCACTGTCCGCTAGGCTGTAGGAATCGGAAAACAAGGGATGCCCGCATCTTGCGCCTAGCACCCCCCGGCTTTGACTGTCCTATGCCTCCTCCCGTTCCATGCCCTCCCCCCTCGCATCCGGTAGCCGACGCGGGCCTCTGTGAAAATGTAGGTGGGGTTGTCCACGACGTCGCCCAGCTTGCGATGCAGCTTCTTTACGACGGTGCGCATGGGCCGCATGTCGTCGCTCTTCCTCTCGCCCCAGATGCGTTGCAGCAGATGGTCGTAGGTCACCACCCGTCCGCCGTTTGCCGAAAGCTCGGCGAGCATCCGGTACTCAATGGCCATCAGTTCGACCGGACGACCTGCAAGTGTCACCGCATGGTCGGCGTAGTTGACAACCAAGTCTCCCAGCACGTAGGGCTCTGACGGCTCGGACACCGCTCGCTTGCGCAGGGCCGCCCTGATTCTCGCGGCAAGCTCCGATGGCGAGAAGGGCTTGACGACGTAATCCACCGCCCCCATGTCGAAGGCCCTGACGATGAGCTCCTCCCGGCCGTATGCGGAGATGAATATCACCGGCACGTCAGCCGTCTCCCGGATGTCCCCCATCAGCTCGATGCCCGGCGCCGGCAGCATCAGGTCGAGAAGAACCAGATCGGGCCTCTCTTCTTCCCTGAGACGGAGCGCTTCCTCCGGGTCCCCCGTCACCACCGGCGTGTAGCCCGCCTTGGCGAGAGTGTCGCGGATGTATCTGAGGTCCTGGGGGTTGTGGTCCACTGCGAGGATGCGACCCCCCGTTTCCGCCATTGCTCGCCGCGAGGAGCGGGTCGAGAGTGGAGGCGGGCCGCTTGCTATGGCGCTCGCGGCCGCTCCCACCGTTGCAAGGGTGAAGGTGAGCCGCGCCCCCTGGCCCGGTCCGTCGCTCTCGGCCCATACTTGAAAGTCCTGTCACACGGCGCTTATGCGGATGACAGACGACGCCGAGGAGTGTTTGGCCGCGTTGGACAGCAGGTTTCCCAGCACCTGGACGATGCGCCGCCGGTCGGCCATCACCAGGGGCAGGTTGATCTCGATGTCGATGGCGAGGTTGTTCCTGCCCCCCGCGCTGATGAAGGTGCTCCTTGCCCGGTCCACCAGCGCCGCCACCTCCGCGGGTTCGGGAGTGACCGGCAGCGTGCCCGTCTCGATGCGCGCCACGTCCAGCAGGTCGGTTATCAGATCGAGCATGTGGTCGGCCTGGCCGTCGATGATCCGGAAGAACTGGCGGACCACCACGGGGTCATTATCGTAGGGCGAACCCAGCACGGCTGCCGACGAGCCCTTGATGGAGGTGAGCGGGGTTCGCAGCTCGTGGCTCACCATCGCGAGGAACTCGGTCCGCAGCCGCTCCAACTCCTCCAGGTCCGTCATGTCCTGTAGGGTGACGACAACCGACTCCAACTCGCCCTCCTCGGAGCGGATGGGCGTGGCGTTGAGCAGCACGGAGACGCTTCGCCCGTCGGCGACGCTGATGACGATCTCCTCGGCCCGCACCGTCTTGCCGGTGCTCAGCGCCTGCGCCAGGGGGAACTATTGCAGCGAGATATCCCGGCCCGTCAGCCCGCCGGAAGGTGAGCGTCTCCAGCAGCTGCTCCGCGGGCTGGTCGGGATTCCGCAGCCCGTCTGCAACCGGTCATCGGACCTATGTAACAATGGCTTGATCAGCAGGTCAATCTGAACGGTCAGGCAATGCCAAGGGATTTCATGCAGATGCCTAATACGTAGTGAGGCACTGTGTGTAGTGTCTCGCTCCAATTAGAAGCGCGAATCGCGCAAGTGGTATCGCCCAATCCTCCCGCCTGCAAGCCCTATTTCCCCGGGGCCATCCTGTACGCTGCCAGCACCATCGCGCTAAGAAAAGCTAAACATGCGGGAGCGCCACTTGGCTCTTGTAGCGTGGTTCCCGGTAGAGTAACTCTTCTGCCTGAAACGCATTCTTCCTCCACGGCCAATTCGAAGTCTATCACCGGGTTCGCCTGTTCCTCTTCGGAGAACGCGTAGGAAGCAATTTCAACCAGGGTGTCCTCATCCACCCTCAGATAAAGAGCATCTCCCCGTGGGACCCCTTCCGCAAAGAATCTTGCTATCGCCTCATTCCACTCAAAATAAGAGGCCACGCGTACACCTCACTTTCCCGTTACAGTTCAGCATACTAGCTAGCCAGCGCGCAGGCGACCCCCCCTGTCGTCTTCAGCAAAAGGGTGGTCCCGGTTCAACCTGAGGCACTGTTCCAGGTTCCCGACTGCTCCCAAGTTAGTCGCCCAGCGCGACGTGGGCCAATCCCCTCTCGTAGTAGGATTCTGCGTCGCCGGGGTCCAGCTCGATCGCCCTGTCGAAGTTCCGAACAGCAGCGTCGTGGTTGTCTAGTCGCACCAGCGCCTTGCCCCGGTACAGGTGAGCCTCGGCATTGTCTGTTGGGAGGCCGATGGCTCTGGCGAAGTCCTGGGAGGCCCCAAACCCAACAGCAACAGGCGCCAGTTCAAATGTAACCGCCTCACAAATAATTATCGGGTTAGGGGAGGCAGAAAACCATCGCGCTAGGGTGAAGCACGACTGTGATAGCAAAAGTGGTAACGAGATGGTACGAACACCAATTATAGGTATGAAAATCGGGTTTTGGGGCAGTGGGAGAGGTCACCGTACGGGACTGAGTCGGAACTGGTGTGGACTGTCATCGCGGGGGCGCAAACCAGCAGTTACACACCAGTGGCATCAGACGATTCGGGGAAACTGCTGCGGGTGACGGTCAGCTACGAAGATGGGACGGGCACGGGGAGAACTGCCACCAGTAGTGCTACGGAGCGGGTCGATCGGGCGGGTACGCTCTCGATGAGTCCGTCGCCGCCTGTGGCGGGGCAGGCTGTGACAGCGACGCTGACGGACCTCGACGGAATGGTGAGCAACGAGGTGTGGAAGTGGGAACGCTCGCCGAGAACGAGTACACCGGATTGGGAGGAGACATCTGGGGGTACGACGGCGACCTACACGCCGAGTGCTGAGGACGATGGTGGGAAGATACTGCGAGTGACCGTTGGGTACGATGACGCTTTCGGGACTGGTCGCGGTGCGGTTAGCCCATCGACGCTAGCTGTGGACCGTTTGGGGGTAGTCACGCTGACGACAAGTATGCCGGTGGTCGGGGAGGCGTTGACAGCCACGCTGACGGACGGTGATGGTGGGGTCCTGAACGCAGTGTGGAAGTGGGAGACTGCAGCGGGAGCGGACGAGCCAGAGTGGATGGGCATTGCAGGTGCCGAGAGTGCGACCTACTACCCATCTGGCTTGCTGGCTGGGAAATTGCTGAGGGCGGTGGTGACTTACGACGACGCGACAGGTATGGGGAGGGAGGCAGCGAGCAATGCGATTGCGCCAGTGGACCAGCGGGGGACCATTACGCTTTCATCGGATGCACCCGTAGTGGGAGATGAGATAAGGGCGACGCTGGAGGACCTTGATGGTGATATCACGAACAAGGTTTGGCAGTGGGAAAGCTCGCCGGGCGAGGGCGAGCGGACTTGGAGCGTCATCACTGGCGCAGGGTCGGACGCGTACACGGCGATGGTGGCTGATGCGGGCCAGTTGCTGAGGGCGACGGTGAGTTACGACGATGCTGTGGGAATGGGCAGGAGGGCTGTGTCTGCGGCGACGGCGGCGGTGGACCAGAAGGGTGCGGTGACGCTGTCGCCACAGCAACCGGTGGTGGGAGAAGCTGTGACGGCGACGCTGACGGACGCGGATGGCGACGTAACGAGCCATGCCTGGCCGTGGGAGAGGTCTCCCGGGATAGGCATCCCTGACTGGAGCGTAATAAGTGTGACCCAATCCAGCACCTACACACCAGTGGTCCCCGACGATAAGGGGAAGGTCCTGCGGGTAGTCGTGACCTATACCGATGGGACGGGCTCCGGGAGGGGCGCCACCAGTGCTCCCACAAACCGTGTAGACCAGCGTGGGGCAGTGACGTTGAGCACGAGCGTACCAGATGTGGGCATCGCGGTGACTGCGACGCTGGCGGATGCGGATGGAGGCGTGGTGGGGGTGATCTGGCAGTGGCAGAGTTCGGTCAGCACAGGGACGCCCTTGTGGAGCGATATCTCTGATGCATATGAGGCGAGCTACACGCCGGTGGCCGCTGATGAGGAGATGGCGCTCCGTGCCATGGTGAGCTACGACGATGCCATCGGCAGCGCGAGGAGCGCGGTCAGTGCCTCGACTCAGAAGGTGGGCAAACCTGGCGAGGTCAGCCTTGATGCCACCATACCGGTGGTGGATGTCGCCTTGGCTGCGACGCTGACCGACGCTGACGGGATCGTCGCGGATCAGGTGTGGCAGTGGAAGAGCTCGTCCGCACAATCCGACCCGGTGTGGTCGCCCATTGCTGATGCTAATCTTGCCCACTACACGCCCGTAGCTGGGGATGCGGGCAAGCGGTTGCGCGTGGTGGTGGCCTACACCGACGGGAGTGGGAGCGGGCGGATGGCAACCGCTTCGGCCAACATGCGGGTTGATCGACGGGGAACGGTCAGCGTGAAGTCCAGGAACATGATGGTGGACATGCCAGAAGTGGGCGTCTGGCAGGACGCGGAGCTCATCGACCCCGATGGGAAGAAGACGAATCAGGTGTGGCGGTGGGAGATATCGCCATATGGTACAGAGTCCGAGCGGGTTTGGATGCCCGTCCCGGGGGCGCAGTCCAGTAGTTACAAGCCGGTGGAAGGTGACGCGGGCAAGGTCCTACGAATGACGGTGACCTATGACGACGGGGCTGGTTCTGGTAAGAGGGCAATCAGCCTCTCGACGGAGCGGGTCGACCAACCGGGAACGGTCGACCTTTCCACCTACACCGAGTTGGCGGTGGGCAAGGAAGTCATCGCGACTCTCACCGACCTTGATAAGGCCGCCAGGGAAACTTGGCAATGGTATAGATCCCCCAAGCAGGACCAAGCGGTCTGGGCTGACATCGATGGCGCGGTGTTCGATGCCTACACGCCAACCGATGCCGACGGGGCCAAGATACTGCGTGTGACGGTGACCTATGACGACGGCGTTGGACTCGGGCGGACTGCGGAGAGCCCATCCACCGGCGTAGTGGACCGGCCAGGAGTCGTCACGTTGTCCACGCAGACGCCGGAGGCTGGCGGAATGATGCAAGCCACATTGGCCGACGGGGATGGGGGCATTGAGAACGTGGGGTGGCACTGGGAGAGTTCGGCCGCAAGCGACGAGCCGAGCTGGGGGCCGATCACGGGTGCGAAATTAGCTGCCTACAATCCTCCATTATTGTTGGCGGGAATGCTTCTGCGTGCCGTGGCGACTTATGACGATGCTACGGCTAGGAGGGCTGCAGCCAGCATTCCCACCGGGCCTCTGGGCAGTCCGGGCGTGGTTACTCTAGACTCCGTGGAGCCCGTGGTGGACACGGCGTTGACCGCGACTCTTGTCGATCCCGACGGTGGTGTCACCGATGAAGCTTGGCGTTGGGAAAGATCACCCAACCATCCACTGCTTAGTTGGACCCCTATCCCGGGGGCGGAGTTGAAGAGCTACGCACCGTCTGCGGGGGACGCGGGCATGTTGCTAAGTGCGACTGTTGCTTACAGTGATGCCCTCGCCACGGGCAGGATGGCGTGGAGTGGGGCGACCGCGGCTGTCGACCAGCCCGGTGAAGTCAAGCTGTCACCCCTGGAGCCCGAGGTGGGGGAACCAGTTCGCGCAATGCTTGTCGACTTGGATGAGGGCGTGACTGGAGAGACGTGGGAATGGCACCGGTCGATCAGCGGGAACTCTGATGATTGGCTGGTCATTGTCGGGGTAGTCGCAGGCAGCTATACCCCGATGACCGGTGACGCGGGCTATCGCCTCAGGGCCATGGCGACCTACAGCGACAATACGGGGACCGGACGGAGTGCGACCAGCGTCCCTACCGCGCCCGTTTACCAGCCTGGGACGGTGGTGCTGTCTCCCGACGCCAAGGTGGGCGAACCTGTGACGGCCCGATTCTCTCACCCGGAAAGTGCGCCGGAGGACCAGACTTGGAGTTGGGAGAGGTCACCGGGCACAGGCGACCCGGAGTGGGGCGTCATCAGTGGTGCGGAGTCTTCCGGATACACGCCACGGCCCCGTATGATGTGGGAAAGCGACTGCGAGTTGTAGTGACGTACACCGACGGGACGGGCACTGCGAGGGGTGCGACTAGCCCAGCTACCATTAGGCTAGACCAGCGGGGTGTGGTAGATCTGAGCACCAGTGTGTGCCAGATGTGGGTATCGAGGTGATTGCGACGCTAGCTGACGCTGACGAAGGGGTGACGGATCCGGTATGGCGGTGGCAGCGTTCGGCGAACGCAGGGACACCCTCATGGAGCGACATAACCGACGCTAGCGACGCTTCGTACACACCACCACTCCGGACGAGGGGAACCTGCTACGGGTGCTGGTGGACTATGACGATGCTATCGGTAGTGGAAGAACCGCAACAGCGCGGCGATGCAGAAGGTGGGGAAACCCGGGGCGATCAGTCTGGATTCCACCAACCCAGTAGTGGGGGTACCGGTGACGGCGAGGCCGACGAATGACGACGGGAACGTTTCGGGTCATATGTGGCAGTGGGGGCGTGCAGCAGCGGATGCAGATGCAGCGTGGTTGTCCATTACCAATGCGACCTCCGTCAGCTATACGCCCCGAACCGATGATGGTGTGTGGGTAGTCTCAGTCAGGAGTCCCCCACGACTTGAGTTGCATGGGCGTGTTCAGGAGCTAATAGGAGGAGCCTCCGGTCCCGACCGGCCGGAGGCTCCACTGATTTGCAGCCATTTGCGGCAACCTCGAATGATGCCGGGCAAAACTGTCACAGAGCCGACGATAGATGTTGACTTGTTCAGCGAGCTCCATCGGCTGAAGCCATAACCCCCCAAGCCAAAAAACTTAGGCGATCTGACATCTCGCCACCGGGTACGCTAATGCCCGACTGGTGCCCGGTCTCCGGGGAAGAGTTTCCCAACACCCCAGCTATGGAGTCCCACTTGTGGACCGCCTAGTGGCGTCCATGCCTCGAAGCGAGGACTTCGGGGATGTAGCGCCACCATCGAATCGACACCCCGACGCCGATCTGCCGGCCGAGTCGAGCCGAGGCTGATAACAAACGTGATAACAGCTTACCTGCTGCGTATCTACGCCATAGCTGAGACTGGGGACTGACCCCCACAGGTCTCCCCGGCGTTTTCTTTTAGCCACAATCTCCTCGGGAGGTAGCATCCGTGGAAACCCAGCCAGCCCAGCCCCAAGCCCCCCACGCTGCCACTCTACAATGTCGAGTGCCCTCCTCAGCTACGATCCCCAAGCTGGACCAACACCCCGATTCGACAAACTCTACACACCACAGATACGAAAAAACACTTTCCAGCTACGACCAGTGTCGAGTAGAGCGGAAGCGCAAGTTCCTTCGTGCCCACCAGTGGGGCGCCACCGTCCGGGAAGAGGCCCACACTCATCCGCACCCTCCAAGCCTGGATGTGGGCCACTGCTGTCTCACTAAGCACCCCCAAATCGTATCTGAAACAGGCCCCCATGAGGCAAACGAGACACAAAACAGCTACGAAACTTTTCGCCGCAGCTACAAAAGATGTCTCACGCAACACCCAAATCGTATCTGGCAACGCCACTTCGCCGAGACCCCAATGAGACGCCTCGTCTCAACTGCCCCGGCAAGACCTGCGCTTCACGGATACACCCCTACCCCAACCATGACGCAGCCACGCCCAATGTGCTACATTGACGGCTACTGACGCCGTGAGAGGTGGCTATGGATTTCGGCATGTTCACCATGTACATGGTGCGCGAGGGTGCCCCCCAAATTGAAGCCTTCCGTGAGTGGATGAAGCTCATCGATCTTTGCGAGGAGGTTGGGCTCGACTCCGTATGGCTCGGCGAGACCCACTTCCGCCCCCAGCGCGCCGTCCTCGCATCCCCCTTGGTCGTCGCCGGCGCAGTGGCCGCCCGCACCAGCCGCATCAATGTCGGCATCGCCGTGCAGGTCCTCCCCCTCGCCAACCCCGTTCGCGTCGCCGAAGAAGCAGCCATGATCGACCACATGAGCGAAGGACGCCTCGTCTTCGGCGTTGGGCGCAGCTCCTTCCTAGAGTCCTACCAAGGCTATAACGTGCCCTACGGCGAGAGCCGTGGCCGCTACTTCGAAGCCCTGGAAATCATCCTGCGCGCTTGGGGCGAAGAGCCCTTCTCCTTCGAGGGCGAGTTCTACAGCTTCCAAAACGTCAACGTCGTCCCCAAGCCTTTCCAGAAGCCCCACCCGCCCATCCGCGTCGCCGTCGAAAGCCGCGACACCTTCCGTATGATCGGCAGCAGCGGTTACCCCATCTTCATCCGCCACCAGATGGACGTCTCTGAACTGCAGAACCTTCTGTCCGATTACCAGGAAACGCGGTCTGCAGCAGGCTTCGAGGGCCCCAACGACGTCATAATCCAGATACCGGCATACGTCGCCGAGACCGCTGAGCATGCCTTCGAGGATCCCCGCGCCAGCACCATGCGTGGCCGCCGATTGGTCCTTGAAGCCATCAATGAGGCCGCCGACCAAGAGGCCTACGAGCGCCTTAAGGCCTTGTCCGAGGTTCCCTACGAACGGGTCGTGGACCGCACTGCCTTCGGCACCCCCGAAGCCGTCGTCGAACGCCTCCAGATGTACATAAATGAGCTGGGCGCCACCGGCTTCTCCATCGACTTCAACCCCGGCGGTCAGATACCCCACGACCTGATAGTGAACTCAATACGGCTCTTTGCCGACAAAGTAGTCCCCAACTTCAAGTAACAGATCTGCCAAGCCCAAAAGACTAACTAACCGGACTAGGGGGAACCCCTTGAAGCTATATTGGATAGAGCGGAAGGGCGGCCAGAGGCTGGTCCTCGAGAACGACGAGGGCGAGTCCCTTGAGATGGGGGCGGTTCGGGAGACAAAGCGAGGCTTTGACGCTTTCGCCACCACCAACACCTACGACCCCACCCGCGCCCAGCGAGGCATCGGCTCCATGGACGACGCCAAGATATTCGTCGAGTCCCACCGCCCATGGGAGCTCGTCGTAGGCCCCGCCCCCATGGAAGTGGAGCCGGAAGTCAGGCCTGCTGCGGACTCTTAGACCACGGGAACCCGTGCCCATTCGCCCTTGAGGTGGTATGCTAGGGCAGCTTTGAACGCACCAACTATCGCGGCCACCTCGTCGCCGCCATCGCACTACTGCCGAAAATACGCGCCTCGTCTGGCAGCCAATACGGAGAGGGCCCGGCGCAATCTGGAACGAGGCTCGTAAAACAGGTGACACAGACCGCATTCCGCCCCGCTACCCGCAAACCCGGTATCCTCTCAATCTTCAGCAAGTACCCTGACTTCCGGCGCTACTACATCGGGCTCACCGCGTCCGTCTTCGGCTATCGCATGATAGTCGACTTCAGCTTGGGCGTCCTCATCTACGACATCACTGGTGACGAACGCTATCTCGGGTACATGGCCCTCGCCCTCGCCGTGCCCACGGTGGCTCTGAATCTCTTCGGTGGGGTCTTCGCCGACAAGTTCGACCCGAGACGTTTGATGGGAGTTGTCGAAAGTCTGACCGCCGTGATGGTGGCCGGTCTCGGCATCCTGACCTTCACCGAGACAGCAGAGGCATGGCACGTCATCCTCGCAGGAGGCCTGTTCGGCACGGGCCAAGCCTTTGGTGAAGCGGCTCGCGCCTCCCTCTATGCCCGCCTTATTGAGCGTCGCGACATGACCCTCGTAGTGCCCCTCAACTCAATCGTCTGGCCCACCACTCGCTCAATAGCTCCCTTCGCCGCGGGTTACATCGCGGCCAAAGCGGGAATCGGTACTGCCGGAGTCGCCCCTGTGGTCTTTGCTGCGGCAGCCGGATTCATGCTTATGGCCATAATGTGCCAGACCCTTACCCTCCGCCCGTCTGAGCGCGCCAGCCGCAGCGTTATACGCGAGATGATCACCGGGGTCCAGTTCATAGTCGAGCACCGCATCTTTCTCTACCTCGTGAGCTTCAGCGTATTCACCGCCATATTCGGCATGTCCTACCTGATGTTCATGCCCGCCTTCGCCAAGGAAGTCTTCGAAGGTGGGCAAGAGGTGGTCGGCACCCTCCTCATGTTCGCCGGACTCGGCTCCATAATCGGCCTTGTCGTATCCATGGCCTTGGCCCGCGCTGAACGCAGAGGGCTCATAATTATCGGCGGAGCCATTGGGTTTGGCACCTTCATCATCCTCTTTGGCCTCGCGCCTTGGTACCCGCTATCCCTAGCCATGGTTCTCATGGCCGGAGTCTGTAACTCCCTCTATCTCACCGGCGTCATGACCACGCTTCAGATGCAGGTGCCTGACGCCCTCCGTGGCCGGGTCATGGGCATATACACCATCTGCTATGGCGCCATACCTTTGGGCACCATCCCCCTCTCCCAAGTGAGCCATCTGACAGACGCCCGAGTCGCAGTGGCCATGGGAGGAGCCTTGGTGGTCGGCTTCGCCATATGCGTTGCGCTTTTCACCAGCCGGGTGCGCTCCGTCAGGACCAGCCAGCCGTCGGTGGTGCCCCAAGAAGCCGTAGACGACACCAAGAACACCGATGACGATAACGACGATGACAAGCCCGACGGCCATAACGGCAACCAGCCCGACGGCGATGACGGCAACAAGCCCGGAGGCAATGGCTCCCTAGGCTCGCGTCAGCCAGTGGAATCCAGCCGTCCCGAGTCGCGACAGTCTGCCGTCTGAAGGTCGACCCACGATATAATCCCTCCAACTTCCATGCGGACTTACCATCCGCGCCAACAAGGGAGCAACATGACCACTTACGCTGGCGCGAGCATGCGACGATTCGAGGACCCACGCTTAGTACAAGGCAAAGGTTCCTACGTGGACGACATGCTTCCCACCGGGGTCCTCTTCGCAGCATTTCTGCGCAGCCCACATGCCCACGCTCGCATCCTGTCCGTTGACACCCGCCCTGCCCGGCAACTACCCGGTGTAGTCGCCACGCTCACTGCAGCAGACTTGGAAGGGTCGGTGGGAGACATCCCCGCCAACCAAGTCGACCCCCAGCCGGGGCTAGCCGCTCCCGAGCACCCGATCCTCGCACGTGGAAAAGCTTGCTACGTGGGCCAGCCAGTAGCGGTGGTGGTCGCCGAGACCCGCGAGGGCGCCCGTGACGCCATCGAGGCCATCCGGGTGGACTATGAGGTGCTGCCAGCCATCGTGGACCCGTTGCAAGCGCTCGACCCTGCGTCAGAGCCGATACATGCCGAAATAGGCACTAATCTAGCGGTGCGACACGTAATGCAGCGCGGCGACGCTGACGCTGCCATTGCCAGCGCGGCCCATGTGGTCAAGGGCACCTACTATGTGCCCAGGCTGGCTCCGGCACCCATGGAGGGCCGCGGCCTCGTGGTCGATTACGACTCCGGCGAAAACAGCCTCACTATGTGGACCTCCACACAAGTACCCCACAAGGTGAGAACCTTCTTGGCTGGTCTGCTGGGACGACCAGAACTGAACATCCGCGTCATCGCCCCCGACGTAGGAGGCGGCTTCGGCCAGAAGGTGGAGACTTGGCCGGAGGAGGTTGCCCTCTGCCTCGCGGCAATCGAACTCCAGCGTCCCATCAAGTGGGTGGAAGAGCGCTGGGAGAACACGCTGGCGTACCAAGCCCGGGGATACCACGGCGAAATCACCGCTGGCGTCGACGCCAATGGCACAATTCTGGCCATGCGTATGCGCATGGTCGGCGACCTCGGCGGCTACTTTCTAACCTCGACCTCGCGTGTCGCCCGCACCACAGGGCAGCGGGTGGCGGGGCCCTACTCCATCCACGACATGACCGTGGAGGTGCTGGGTGTCGTGACCAACAAGCCTCCGACAGGTCCCTACCGTGGTGCTGGGGGGCCGGAAAGCGCCTTCATGATGGAGCGCACCATCGACATGATCGCCAAGGAACTCGGCATGGACCCCAGCGAGGTGCGCCGACGCAACTTCGTCTCCCCCTCAGAGTTTCCCTACACCACCGCCACAGGCCTGACCTACGATTCCGGTGACTTCCATCCCGCCTTCCAGCGCGCCCTCGAGCTGGGTGAGTACGACCGCTACCGCCGCCAGCAGAGGAACCGCCGCCCCGGAGACCCCTTCATCGGCGTGGGTTTGGCCACTGTGGTAAAGGCCGCTGGTGGCGTGGGCGAGATGCGTGACAGCAGCGCCATCATCACCGTTGAGCCGACAGGCGAGGTGACGGTCCACACAGAGGTCTCACCCCACGGCCAAGGGACCGAAACCGTCTTTGCCCAGATAGTTGCCGACCAGTTGGGTATTACCCCCGATCGGGTGCGGGTCCTCCACGGCGACAGCAGCGTCTTCCCCACCGGACAAGGCACCTTCGCCAGCCGTGGCCTCACCATCGGAGGATCTGCCGTCTACCTAGGCGTGGAGCAGGCGCGCGAGAAGCTGGCATCCATCGCCGCCCAACTCTTGGAGTGCGATTCTGCCGACGTCACATTCCAAGACGGTAAGGCGTCCAACGCCAATAACTCACAGCAGAACGTGGCCTTCACGGAGCTTTGCCGGGCTGCCTACGAGACGGAAGATGGACCGGGCATGACCTTCCACCAGTCCTTCACCCTGCCTGGCAACGCCTTCGGATTCGGAGCGCACGTCGTCGTGGTGCAAGTGGACCCCGACACCGGCGAAATCAGCTTCCTAAAGTACGCAGCGGTCCACGACTGCGGGCGCATCATCAATCCCAAGCTGCTGGAAGGACAGATACACGGAGCACTGGCCCAAGGACTGGGCCAAGCCCTGATGGAGGCCATCCAGTATGGCGACGACGGGCAGCCCTTGACAGCCACCTTCGCCGACTACTGCATGCCGACAGCAGAGGACATGCCCACACTGACGGCCCATACCATGGAGACGCCCTCGCCAATCAATCCGCTGGGAGTGAAGGGCGGGGGCGAACTGCCAACGGTTGCGGCGCCGGTCGCCGTGGCCAACGCTTTAGTTGACGCCCTCTCCAGCGCAGGCGTCGAGCACCTTGATGCCCCGCTAACGCCGGAGAGGGTGTGGCAAGCCTTACAGGAGAGTTGCCGCTAGGGCTACTACTCCACCTCGAGTATCATCTCGATCTCGATGCACTGCTGGTTGGGCAATCCACCCATGCCAACAGCGGAGCGAGCGTGAGCCCCACGCTCGCCGTACAGCTTGGTCAGCAGGTCGGTTGCGCCGTTGGCCACCAGCGGCTGCTGGCCGAACTCCGAGTCCGAGTTGACCATGCACAGCAGCTTGGCTACCCGCTTCACCCGGTCCAGGTCGCCGATGGCCACCTTTACGTCGGCTAAGCAGTTCAGCATGGCCTGCTGTGCTGCCTCGTAGCCCTGTTCCACTGTCACGTCGCGCCCCAACTTGCCATTGTGCAGGTTACCGGGCGTGTGCCCTCCCACGAACAGGATGTTGCCGATCTGCACCGCTCCGGCGCGTCCAGGAGGAGGCGCATTGGGCGTGGGCAACTCCAGTCCCAGTTCGGCCAGCTTATCTTCTACTTCAGACAACTTTCACCACCTTCGTATTGATTCGCAGTTTGGGAGCATCAAGCTAGGATACGCACCAAGACAGCGGTCAGGCCTACAGCGATCGAGATACCACCTAGTGCCGTGGCCGCCATCCAGCGCATCAGACGTATCTCCATATCTTTGAGGTCGACTTTGGTCGCATAGTGCTCCCGGAGTTCTGTCTTGGTGGGAAACTGCTCCGGAGGTAGTCGCGGAGTCGAGCCATCTCTCCCATGAACTCCCCTCTTGTGATCATAGGTTCCTGTGTTACCACGGCTGTCCGCTCGAGTCCCACCAGAGAATATCCTATGTCACCCTACCAAAGCCTATTCGACCCGAACAACGGGTGCGCGCCACACTTAGGCGTTCACCAGTTCCTCGTAACTCGGCTCTGCCATGCCACCCACCCAACTGGGGTCGCGTAGCTCCAGCCTATTGCCGCTGGGGTCCAGGAAGTACATCTCCCGGCCACAGAAGACGCCCCGTGCCCGGTAGGTGAGCCCGACGACTTGAACGTTCTCGTCCTTGAACACCTTGCAGGCCTTCTCGAAGGTCTCTGGGCTGACGGTGAAGGAATGGTGTACACGCACGTCGTTGTCCGGCACCACCTCCATCGGCTCCTCTAACTCGCACAAGAGGATGTTGTGGTCGCCGACGTTGAAGCAGGTCATTATCGAGTTGCCCAGATGACCCAGCAGGTCCAGTCCAAGCAGCTCGCCGTAGAACTTCTCCGATTCCTCCAAGTTGTTGACCGGTATGGACCAGTGAGTTACGCCCTCAATCTTGATATCACCCATGTTTCCCCCCTGTCTTCAGGTAGCCGTAGCATACCATAATCCCATGTCCGCTCAGCGACGCAGGTTGTACAATGCGCTGGAACGCGATATTTGCCCGCATAGGAGTCCGCCATGCAGCAGTTGCCCTTAACCATCGCCTTTGGCCCCAACGAGCATATGGAGCCCCTTAGAGATGGCTTGGTCCAGCCCCAAGGCATCGACCTGTCTTTTCGCACCGTAGACCCGGTGACGCTGTTGGTGGACCGCATGGTCAAGGAAAAGGAATACCACGTCTCCGAGATGTTTCTGGCCCTGTACTTCACCGCACGGTCTCAAGGTGCCTTTCCCTTCGTTGCCATGCCCATCTTCCCGTCCCGTGCATTCCGCCATAGCAACATCTTCATCAACAGCAATTCCGGCATACGGGAGGCCAAAGACCTGCAGGGCAAGCGTGTGGGATTGCCCGAGTACCGCCAGACGGCGTCAGTTTGGATAAAGGGCATCCTGCAGCACGACTACAGTGTAGACCTGACCTCAATTCAATGGTTTGAGGGCGGCTACAACGACTCGCGTCCGCGAGACGAGATGGATATCGCCCCCGCTGGCCCCATTTCGCTGGAGTTCATCTCCGACACCGACAACCTGAACGCCATGCTGGAGCGCGGCGACCTCGACGCCCTCATCGGCGCCGGGAGACCAGCCTCCTTCGGGGTCAGCCCCAATGTGCAGCGCCTATTCGCCGACTATCCCTCCGAGGAGCGCGACTACTATCGCCGCACCGGCCTCTACCCCATCATGCACACCTTGGTTGTGCAAGAGAGCGTCTACCAAGAGCAACCGTGGGTGGCCCACGGCATCTACCAAGCTGCCTGTCAGTCCAAGGAGACAGTTTGGAACAAGCTGCGGTCCAACGGCTCAACCGGCGCGATGGCCCCTTGGGGCGTGACTGACCTCGCGGAGTTGGACGGAGTCTTCGGCGCAGACCCTTGGCCCAACGGCTTGGAAGCTAACCGCGCCAACCTGGAAACCCTCATGGGCTACTTGGTCGAGCAGGGCCTCCTCCCTGCTGCCGCCCCCATCGACGACCTGTTCGTCAGCGTTGAGCAGCCTGTGGAGTAGGGGTTGGCATCGCTCTCCCTTAGGAGATCACCAGACCCCCATCGACGTATACCGTAGTGCCGGTGATGTAGTCAGACGCGTCCGACGACATGTATAGGGCCAGCAGGCCTACCTCCCGCAACTCGCCTGCGCGCCCTAGGGGCACGCTTGCAGCAGAGCGCTCGCGGGACCGCTGCAGGTCTTCCGGAGAGAGGGTGTCGCTATCGGGGAACTGGCCCGGGGCGATGTTGTTCACGGTGACGCCGTATGGGGCCCACTCAAGGGCCAGCGACTTGGTGAGTTGCCCAAGACCTGCTTTGCCAGCGGCGTAGCCTGTGCGGTTGATCCCTGGCTTGCTCTCGGCAAATGAGGTGATGTTAATCACCTTGCCCTTGCCACGGCTCAGCATGTGCGGGCCCACGGCACGGCACCCCAAGAACCCTTGGGTCAGGTTTACGTCCACCACAAAGCGCCATTCGTCGTCAGATACGGGTGTCGTTCCCTGAGACCCCGGCAGGGGCACCATGGGCTTGCTAATGGCATCGCCCACGTTGTTGATGAACACGTCGATGTGCCCCCAAAGTTCCAAGGCGTGCTCCACCGTGCGGTCCATGTCTTCCGACTTGGTGGCATCGGCCAGCAGAATCTCGATGGGATGCCCCGCCGCCTCCATCTCCTGGCGCAGAGGCTCTAGGTAACGGTCTGTCAACGAGGTGGCCATTACCTTGGCCCCGCTCTCCGCCATCACCCTCACGATGCCCTTGCCGATTCCCCGGGCCGCCCCGGTCACCACCACCGTCTTGCCTTCGACATCCAGTTCCCTCGGTATCAAATCACTCCTCTCCAAACTCATCTTCATTAGTGCAGGGAGACCTTTGCGTAACCTGTCTTTTGCGGGCAAAGCACCCCACCCCGCCATCTTACGCGCCCTGAGCTCGTCATTCCAACGCAGAACCGGATGGGTGCAAACTCACGAACACGGGGAAGGCTCAGGGTTCTCATCGTGCTTCCTTCTGAATGATGAGCGGCCTCGGCCGGTTCTCGATACCCAAGGCCTTTCGCTTATCAGCCTCCCCGCGCCGCGCCCCCCAAAATCAGTCTGACATCAGCCCGTTGACGCCGTTACCCTTCCCCCTCTAGGCTCCAATATGGTTCCAAAAACGCGATCAGCCAAAACACCCGTAGCAGGGCCTCTAACAACGCCAACAACGGCTGCCCGAAAACCCCTTGCAGGATTCCCCCGTTCAGAAGCGCAAGCCTTGCGGCCGCGCCGCCTGTCATTTCGTAGCTGGACCTACCCCAAATGAGACCAATGAGACAGGCATCAGCTACGGAAACGCAAACAATCGTGTATCGTGTCTCAGCCCCTTGACTAAAGCAAAGCTGACGCGTAGCTGCGCCGGTCCAAATCCCGGTGCAATAACATACACACAGTTTACGCCGGATATAGCACTGGAAGAAATCGGGAGATGCAAAAGATTAGCATTGGAACACCACAAATGGCACAGAATGCGGACCTCCGAGGCCCGCAATGTCGGTTCTCATCCAAGACCTCCGGCAAAGAGGCAAGGGACTCGCGAGAAGGCTGGAGCCTGCCCCGGACCCGAGATCCGGGGGTGCGGGTGATTCACAGCCCTTTAACCATGCCATATGCAACAATCGAAAGACCCTGCCTCGATACCTAGTGCGCCCTTGGCACCAGCCGTCTGCTGATATAATGCGGCGTCATACCATAAGGGGAGGGATGCATGGAGAACGTAGGGCGAAGAATGACTGAGATCGCGCAGGCCACTGTGCCGTCGGTCTCAGCGCAGGAAGTGCATGATAGGCGCAACGCTGGCGAGGCGATAGTGGTGCTGGACGTGCGCGAGCCGGACGAGTGGGCGCAGGGACATATAGAAGACGCAATGCTGCTATCGCGGGGACGCATCGAGGGACGTTTGGAAGAACTGGTCCCAGACAGGAACGCGTGCATCATAGCCCATTGAGGGGGCACCGCCCGATCTGCCCTGGCAGGGCAGACACTGAAGGCCATGGGCTACACCAACGTCTCCTACATGGCCCCCGGCTTCACCGGCTGGAAAGAGGCCAACCTCCCCTTCGTAGTGCCTGAGGGCGGCTAGGCGTACACAGACCATACGCCCGCACATCCGTCATTCCGGCGGAGGCCGGAATCCAGCGTAGGCTTCTAGACTGCGGTTCTCGCCGCAATCACTATGAATCAACGCGCCCTCTAAGGAGCAGTGACTAATGACCACCAGAGCCCCCTTCCTCACCCGCAGCCACGGAGGCTACTACCACAGGGACCTGCCACCGGAGGACGACGTCCTGACCCACGTCGGGCCGGGGACGCCCTGCGGGGAGTATCTGCGACGCTTCTGGAACCCAGTAGTGTTCTTGGACGAACTCAATGACCTGCCGGTGCGCCTGCGGGTCATGGGAGAGGATTTGGTGGTATTCAACGACCGTCAGGGCCAAGTGGGTGCGCTTCAACTCCACTGCTGCCACCGCGGGACCTCCTTGGAGTTCGGGGTGGTATCAGAGCGGGGCCTACGCTGCTGTTACCACGGCTGGCTCTTCGATGTCGACGGCCGGGTGCTGGAGACGCCTGGCGAGCCAGCTAGTAGCACTCTGAAAGACCGTCTCTACCAAGGGGCTTACCCCACAGAGGTCTACCACGGCATCGTATTCGCCTACATGGGGCCGCCGGAAACGAAGCCTCCTTTCCCAGTGTTCGACACCTATGTCATGCCGGGTTACCGCGCACGGGTGGGCGTGCGACACGAGGTGCCTGCTAACTGGCTCCAAATCAAAGAGAACTGCATGGACCCCGCTCACCTCGACTTCCTGCACACCATCGACGGCAGCCAAGGTTTCACCACAGACCTGCGCAACCGCGCCGACTGGGAGTACATGGAGACACCCGTAGGGATGGTGTTTGTAGCATCCAGAAGGGCCGGGAACGCCATCTGGGTGCGGATGACTGATTTCATCGCGCCCAACATCCACCAGTGGTCATCGACGGGCGACGACGTGGAGCGGCGCAGGGCGGTGTCCAGGCCCTACATGACCCAGTGGTCGGTGCCGGTCGACGACACCCACACCATGAACTTCCGCGTCCGCCATGTGAAGGACGACTACCCAATCGAGGTGGATGCTGAGCAGGTGATGGAGTTCGGCCAAGACGACGCCCGCCCCTACGAGGAGAGGCAGCGAGTCCCCGGCGACTTCGACGCCCAAGTAGGCCAGCGCTCCATCGCCATCCACGCCCTCGAACACCTTGCCACCACCGACCGTGGAGTCATCATGGCGCGGCGTATGGTGCGCGAGGGCATCGAGGATGTCCTCCAAGGCCGCGACCCCAAGGGTGTCGTCCGCGATGCAACTACGCCCATTCCCACCTACGGGAACGACACCATAGTCCGCGACATCCCACCAGCCCCCACCCCCGAGGAGGACAAGCTCCTCCAGATGGAGGTAGGTCGCAAGGTGGCTACGGAATACATCAGTGACCCAACGGTGCTCGCGGAGCGAGGGACGTGAAGGATAACAAAGTGAACATTTTTGAGACTATCAACTCGGTTTCAGAGCGGGATGAGCCATACCACTCGCAATTTCTAGCAGACGCTCTGAACGAGAGCCTGACTGGGGACCGCTCTCTGTTTGAGCGCGTATGGAAGCTAACAGCACGAGAAGACTGGCAAGCACCCGATAATGCCGAGATCACGTCCGAGGAAATTTTGGGAGACAGATCTAGGATAGACATCTGCATAAAATGCGAGGAGCCATATCCGCGAGTCGTTGGAATTGAGGTCAAGACCGCAGATGCTTCGGCCAAGGCGGGCCAACTACAAGGATATCAGCAAGGTCTCGCTAGAAAGTACCGCAACCACACAATACAAATTGCATATCTCACGCCGTTTACCCAAAAGCAGGTCGAGCAGGTTGGCGCACCGGAAGACAGAACCGCGGCAAATAGGGTCTTTAACGCCTACCAAGAGGCTAACCCAGAAGCCAAGCACGTCAGCTGGCTAGACATTGCCGATATTGATTGGGACGGCAGAGACCTGTGGAAACAACACCAAGTGTATGTTCTCAATCACATCTCTGATCTGAGTCAACTAGAAGAGACTCCTGAGAGGCGAGAACTTAGCAAGTTTTTTGGCGAAGAAGCAACAGAATGCTTTCGTGGGGCTCTTGCGGAGTCGGGCGTACAGCTGGGTGCCGGCGGCACACTCATCGAACTGGCCCGCTTTGAAAGAGACCTGCCGTCTTTCACTTGGAATCTCCTCCGAGCCCTGAACTGTCTCCTCAGCAGCACCAATGTACCGAAGGAAAGAATTGATCAGCTGGACGAATTCCCAGAGCACTTGCGTTCGGAGTACCTCAATTCCCGGTACGGTGAAGTTCATGCAGCGCTATTCGGCCTCGCAAAGCGATTTGGTCATGTGTGGATCAAAGGCGGCGGAAACTATGGCGTCCGGACTGCCCACAAGAACCATCGCTCGAGCGGCGTAAGCATTTTGACAGCGTATGGGCCTGACCGAATAGAGATCGGCAGGCGACGTTAACTGCTGGAGGAGTCTTCCCATGCTGTCCCTGACCCAGGACGGCCCGATAAGACGCCTGCAATCAGTCTTAGCCGCCGAGAAGCTCGTCGAAGAACGCTTCGAACTCGATCCCGCCCTGTTCCGCTGCTTCTGCGCGGGCCTCTTCGATGGCGGTGTGCTCAGCATCGTCCAGCTCCGCCTCCGCTAGCCACGACTCGATAGCCTCGTTGACCAACTCTTGGACGGGCCTGTCACTACGGCGGGCTGCCTCTTCAAGGGCCAAGTAGTGGTCATCGTCGACGGTCATCGTCTTCATGGATCTCCTTGCTCTCGGGCGGCCTCGTTCTGGTATGGGGTCTCCCTCTTCTTGCAGCATCGCTACTGCCTCCCCCACCTGCCGTATCTCGCCGAAGGCCCCCGCCGGGGTGTCAGCCAGTGCGCTCAGGAGCGGAATTCGGCGCACAGACCGACGTACATGCCGTCGTCTTCAGACCAGGTAGACCGGTAAGCGTAGCGGTCATTCATTCCACACGCTCCAGATTTCGTGTGACATGATAGCATCTACCAAGCGTCCAGTCCTCAGCGAGAACGTTTTACAAGCGGTTCCTTTCAAGCAGATAATGCTGGGCAACTAATGGTCGGTAAATGCCAGATTAGGCGGTGCGAACATGCTGTTCCTGAACAACGACGACGTACGATCCGTTCTCACAATGGAGATGGCTGTCGGGGCCATCCGGCAGGCGTACCGAGAGATCGTGGATGGAGAGGGGATATGCCGTCCCCGGATGGATATACGTATGCCCACTAAAGACCCCAATAAAGTGTACCGCTGGGCCAGCATGGAAGGAGGCTCAGCAAACACTGGTTACTTTGCCATCAGGTTCCACTCCAATGTGCTGCACCAAGCCGAGTACGAAGGGGTGGAGACCCACGAGATGGTGGCAGTGCGCCCCGGCATGGTCATGGGAATGGTGCTGCTCATCGATACCAATAACGCCGAGCCACTAGCCCTGATTAATGACGGCCTCCTGCAGCGCATGCGCGTGGGGGCCGACTCCGCTATCGGGGCCGAGCTCATGGCGCGAGATGACGCTCAGGTGGTCGGCATCCTCGGTTCCGGTGGCATGGCTCGCTCCCACATACGCGCCTTTTGCGCGGTGCGTCCTATACGACGCCTGCAGGTCTACAGTCCCACTCCAGCCAATCGCGAGGAGTTCGCCCGCGAGGTGGCCCAAGAGTTCGAAATCGAGACTGTCGTCTGCGATAACCCGGCCGATGTATACCGCGGCGCCGACATCCTAGCGGCCTGCACCGACGGGGGCTTCCAAGAAAACCCCGGCACCTACAAGAGCGCCCACTTGGGACGCTACCTCGAACCGGGCACCCACATCACGAGTATCTGGGGCCCACTCGACGAGGACACTACTCAGAAGATAGACGTCGCCTTGGTGCTGGGCACTGCGCCAGCCCCCCAAGGCTACCCCGAACTTAAGGTGCATGACACCCTGTTCGCTTGGTCCATTCCGCCTGAGACACCCAAGTTCCAAGACCACCATTACCACCAGAAGTCGGCCAATTACAGCGTGAAGCAGGGCAACACCTACACCGTCGGAGAAAAGACGGTGTACATGGAGGAGTTGATGGTGGGTGCAAAAGAAGGACGCACATCGCCCGAGCAAATCACCTTCTCCGACCGGGGCAACCTGCAGGGTGCCCAGTTCCATTCAGTGGCGGGCAGGGTATACGAGGCAGCCCGGGCCAAGGGGCTCGGCCGCGAGATACCCACCGAGTGGTTCCTACAAAGCGAGAAGGACTAGTTCGACGTTGGAAATTGGAGTGGCCATAGTACTGGGTGTTGTGATAGGCCTCACAATCACTGTCGTGTTCCGACTCTTTACTAAACGGAGGTACTGATGGACCGCCTGCAATGGAAAGCAAGAATCGGACTAGTCGTAGTCAGCAGCTCCACCGTGGCGGAGACCCGCTATCCGCGAGTGGGGTCCCCGGATATCGGATTCTTCACCAGCAGAATGCTGTTGCGACCGGGTGGGGAACTGGGGGCATTGGTGGAGATGGAGTCCAGCGCCGGCCGCGCCGTAGAGGAGTTGGCAAGCGCCCACGTCGACTCCATCGCCTACTGCTGCACTGTCAGCGGTGCCCTGCGCGGGCCGCAGAAGGATGCGGAGTTCTGCCAAGAAATGCAGCAGCAGTGGGGCATCGGCACCACCTCCACCATGCTTGCCTGCACTGAGGCCCTGCACCATATGGGCATGACGCGCGTCGTAGTCACCTCTCCCTACCCCGACAGCCATCACGTCGCCGAGCAAGCCTATCTCGAAGCCTCAGGTATCCAGCCGCTGGTGATGAAGGGCATGGGCCTCCACGGCGGCCAAGCCTACGGCTCGGTCACCCCCGAAGAGGTGTACGACTTCTCCCTACGGGCTTGGGAACCCTACTGCGACGATGCCGATGGCCTGTTTGTAAGCTGCATGAACCTGGACGCCATGCCCGCCATCGAAGCCTTGGAGGAAGCTATCGGCAAGCCGGTGGTCACCTCCCACTCAGCGACCCTCTGGCGCGCCCTAGCGTTGGCTGGGTACGAGGAGCCGCTTGTGGGCTACGGACGCATGCTGGCTGAACGCCGCGAGGTCGGGGTGACGGCTAGCGGCTGAAGGGCGCATGCGAGAACATCCCCACTCGTTGAGCGCGAACCGTTTCTATGCGCCTGCGCTGGCTAGGACGCTTTCTTCCGGTATCACTTGGCCGCTGGACATAACGATGCCATCCTCGCAGCGGGCCTCCACCAGACCACTGTCGAACTGCTCGGCGTAGAGTTGGGCGTAGAGGCCCCCGCGGGCCAGCAACTCCCGGTGCGTCCCATGCTCCACGATGCGGCCGTGGTCCATGGCATAAATCACGTCCGCCGCCATGATGGTCGACAGGCGGTGAGCGATGACCAGCGTCGTCCGCTCCTTGATGAGGGGTTGCAACGCTGCCTGCACGTAGCGTTCGCTGGTAGTGTCCAAGGCAGAGGTGGCCTCGTCCAAGATAAGGATGCGTGGCTGATGCAGGATGACGCGTGCTATGGCCACGCGCTGCCTCTCGCCGCCGGAGAGGCGGGTCCCTCGCTCTCCGGCAATGGTGTCGTAACCGTCATCCAGCTCCATGATTCGGTCGTGTATGTAGGCAGCCTTGGTTGCGGCTTCGATCTCCTCTTGGGTGGCGTCGGGCTTGCCGTACAGTAGGTTGTCCCGCAGGCTGGCGTGAAACAGGTAGCTCTCCTGCGTGACGAACCCTATGAGTCGGGAAATCGACTCCAGCCGTATCTTCCGAACGTCTACGCTGTCAATGAGCACGCGTCCATCGCTTACGTCGTACAGCCGGGGAATCAGGTAGGCGATGGTCGACTTGCCAGCCCCGCTGGGGCCGACGATGGCCGCCAGTTGTCCCGACGGCACCTCGAAGCTGACATCATCCAGTATCCAGTGTCGTTCTGCGTCCACCTCCAGACGCCTGCCCGCTAGCCTCTCCTCGGCTGTAAGGCCGTAGTCCACTCGCACCGAGTCGAATGTGATGACCCCTGAAGCCCGTTGTGGGTCTACATCGATGGCATCGGGCGCGTCGACGATTTCCTGCTGCATATCCAAGTAGCCGAAGATGCGCTCGAACAGGGCCATGGAAGATTGCAACTCCACCGACACCTCCAACAGCCTGCTGATGGGGAAGTAGAGCCGGGTCTGCAGTGTGGTAAAGGCGATGATGACACCTGCGGTGATGCCTCCCTCGCCTATGCCCAGCAGCAGGTAGCCCGATAGCAGGTATATCAGAGCTGGCGCGATGGTGAAGAAGGTCATCACCACGGCAAAGAAGGTATACCCGACCATCTGTTGACGTACCGCAAGGTCGGCCAACTGCTGGTTGTGGCCGTGGAAGTGTGCAACCTCCTGCCCTTGCCGTCCGAACAGCTTCGAGAGCATGATGCCCGAGACTGACAGTGTCTCTTGGGTGATGACCGTCATCTCTGCCGTGGCCTCTTGGGCCTTGGCAGTGATGGCGCGCCGCCTAGCCCCCACAAACCGGGTCAGTACGAAGAAGACCGGTACTGTGGCCACCGCTACCAGTGTCAGTTGCCACGACAGCACCAGCATGGCGATTAGTGTGCTGAGGAGGATGACGGAGTTGGAAATGGTGTCCGACACTGTGGACGTCACTACTGTCTGTACACCGGCCACGTCGTTGGACACCCTCGACTGTACCTCGCCGGTGCGGGTGCTGCTGAAGAACCGCATCGACATGCCCTGCAGGTGGCGGTAGAGGGTGTCCCGCAGGTCCCGCATAACATGCTGCCCAACCCTGTGGGTCTGGTACGTCTGGGAGACGCCGAACACGCCGTTGGCCACAGCCACGGCAGCCATGACCCCAACTATCACCCATAGGAGCTCCAAGTCGGGGCCACCTTCGGAGGGAAAGAGGGCGGTGTCGAACACCACCCTGATGAGCAGTGGATTGACGACTCCAATACTGGCGGTAATCAGTAAAAGGACGCCCACTATGGCCACCGACCGCCAGTAAGGGCGGAAAAGGCCGGCGACTCGCCAAAAGATGCCTCGACCCGAAAGCCCCGATAGCATGCCAGGGCCTTCGTCAGGTGCGCCACGTTCGGAGAAAGGGCGCAGTTGTGGAAAGGCTATCTTCAAAGCCTTGCCCTGCCCTAGGCTAGCCTACCGCGCCTCTTGACGCTGCCTCCAGGTTGTTCGCGAACTCCCGCGACATCTCCGAGGCCTTGCGTCGGATCATCATGGAGCCCAGCGACCCCAGCTTGCCGGTGAGGCTGAAATCTATCTCGAATGAGAGCTTCGTGCGGTACCCATCCAACGCTTCCAACTCCAGCACAGCCGAGGGGATGCTCAGCATGCTGCCCGAAGACTCCTTCCCCTGCCCCGATGCCACCAGCCGTCGTGGAGGTTCCACCTCATCCAGCGTCATCCGGACTTGGAACTGGACACGAAAGGGCCCAACTCGCTGCGCCACCAAGGTGTCGAAGGTGGTCTCGTCCACCGCCTCCCACGACTGCACACCAGGCATGGCCGACAGGAAGAAGCGAGGCTGCTGTAGAAGGTCCCATACCTGCTGTATGGGATGGTCCACTTCCAAACTGTCGGAGATTTTCATCTTTCCCTCCTGTCAGTACGGGGTGTCGGGGGTCTATGTGTCGTTTCGGGCCTACTGGCTATCGCCCAGACTTTCACTGAACACGTCGGGCGCCACCCCGGCATCCCGCAGGGCGCGCCACACCCGCTCCGGCGTGAGCGGCAGGTCTTTGATGCGCACTCCGGTGGCCTCGTACAGCGCGTTGGCGATTGAGGGCGCGGCCGACACGATGCCGCCCTCTCCCAAGCCCTTGGCCCCATAAGGTCCGGGGCCGTCGTGATTCTCGATGAGCACGGTCTCTAGCTGCTCGGGAACGTCTTCGAAGCCGGGTACACGGTAATCAATCATGTTGGGGTTCAGCAGTTGGCCGTCCTCGTACACCATTTCCTCGAACAGCGTATGCCCCAAGCCCTGCATTGAGGCGCCCTCGTCCTGCCCCTCGCACTGTTGCGGGTTGATCGCCACGCCCACGTCGGCCACTGAGACGTAATGGGGGATGCGTATCTGGCCCGTCTCGGTGTCGACCTCAATGCGCGAGGCAGCGATTCCGACTTCCCAGAAGGCGGGAGGCATGGCCAGACGACCCCCGTCCTTGCGCGGCGTCACGTAGCCGCGCCCGATAAGCTCACCGGCAGGCGCACCGAACTCCTCCTGTATGAGAGTGGAGTATGTCGCGCCTTCGCTGCCACGCCATACCTGTCCGTCGTTGACTGTCAGCTCCGACTTGGGGCAGTCGAAGTGCAGCACGGCCAAGTCCAGCAATTGGTCTCTGACTTCTTGGGCCGCACCCTGCACAGCCAACCCCATTAGAGTGGTGGAGCGGCTGGAGCCGGTCGAACGGTCGTAAGGGACGATGCCCGTGTCGGAGGAAATCAATGCGATGCGCTCCACCGGCACCTGTAACTCTTGGGACACGATTTGCGCGAACACGCCGCGGGAGCCTTGCCCGATTTCGGTGGTGCCAGCAAAGACGGTGACGCTGCCATCCACATGCAGCCGGGCGATGGATGTGGAGGTAGGCGACGCTCCTACACCCGACAGGTTGCAGCCCACGCCACGGCCCACCTTGATGGTGCCCCGTCCGCCCATGGGCTCGGGCGGGCTGTCCAAGGGTATACCCACTGCTTGCGCCGCCATTCGCAGTCCGTGCTGGGGGTCGCCATCAAGGGGACGCTCGCCGGGCCGAACCTCGTCTCCACGTTCCAGCATGTTCATCAATCGCAGTTCCAGCGGGTCCATGCCCAAGGAATGAGCAATGATGTCCACTTGCGACTCTCCAGCCCATGCAGCTTGCGGGCCACCGATGGAGCGGAAGGAGCCAGCGGGGCCGGTGTTGGTGTACACGGCGTGCGCCGTGATTTTGGCACTGGGCCAGCGATAGGCTCCCATGATACGCTGCGCCGCCTTATCGGCGACCATGGGACCGTTGTCAGCATAAGCCCCAGTGTCGAGATAAATCATGCACTCCCGGGCCACGAACATCCCGTTGCTCATCACGCCCGTCTTCACGATGCATCTAGCGGCGTGGCGCCGGATGGTCTTGAAAGCGTCTTCCACTGAAAGTGCCACCCGCACCGGCGCGCCAGCCACCTTGCTCAAAGCAACTGTCAGAGGCTCCAACTTGGAGTAGGACTTGCTGCCGAAACCTCCTCCCAAGTAGGGGACGATGATGCGTACTTGGTGCAGCGGGAAGCCGAACATGCGGGAGAGGTCTTCTCGTACTAGGAAGGGGTGTTGGGCCGTGGACCACACCGTGATGCCGTTGTGAGGGGAGTAGTCGGCAATGACGGTATGGGGTTCCAAGGCGTAGTGATACACCATGGGGAAGGTGAAGGTGTCCTCGAAGATGTGGTCGGCCCGCGCGAAGCCCTCATCCGCGTCGCCCCACACCGCATTCTCGCGATGACACAAGTTGGAGTCGTGCACGAAATCCGACGAGGCCGACAGCGCGTCGACCACATTGTCGACCACGGGCAATGCTCGGTACTCCACGCGAATGAGTTCCAAGGCCCGCTCGGCTGTGAGCGCGTCCGATGCCGCGACGGCCGCCACCGGCTCGCCCTCGTAGCGCACCTTCTCGGTGGCCACCAAAGGACGGTCCCGCACCATGGCCCCGAAGTAGGGGTCCATGTCCCTGACGTCGTCCCGAGTCAGGACTGCCTTGACTCCGGGCAGCTTCAGGGCCTCGCTGGTATCGATGCTCTCAATCACCGCATGGGGCAAAGGGCTACGCAGTATCTTGCCGTGGAGCATGCCCGCCACTTCCAAGTCGCCCACGTAGGTGGCCCTGCCGGTGACCTTGTCCATGCCATCGATTCTGGGTACCGAGACGCCGATGCTTTCCATGGTTCCCCCTATTCCTGCCCGCTGGCGGCCAGGATGGCTTCGACTATCTTCTTGTAGCCGGTGCAGCGACAGATGTTGCCCCCCATGTAAGCCTTGACCTGCTCTTCGGTGGGGCGACTGTTCTCGTCCAAAAGCGACTTCGCGGTCAGGATCATGCCGGGCGTGCAGAAGCCACACTGGAAGGCGGCGTGGTCGATGAAAGCCTGCTGGATAGGATGTAGCCGGTTGCCCTCGGACATCCCCTCAATGGTCAGCACCTCAGCGTTGCGGGCCTCGTATGCCAGCAGGGTGCACGAACTCACCGCGCGCCCATTCACCAAGACGGTGCATGCGCCGCACACCTGCAGGTCACAGGAACGCTTGGCCCCCTTCAGAGTCAGCCTGTCCCGCAACATGTCCAGCAGCGTCAGATGAGGCTCCACATCCATGGAAACGGAGCGACCGTTGACGGTCATTGTGACAGGTATTGCAGGCACCACTTGGCTACGCGACGAAACTTCCAAGATGCCTTCTCCTCTCCAGCCTCAAACTGCGCCGGTGGCGGTGCGCATTGCCCGGCGCAGCAGCACGCCTATCAGGTGCTCCTTGTACTCGGCCGAGCCGTGGAAATCATCATCGGGCTGGGCTTCGTGCGCCGCAGACCGCGCGGCCGGCCCAAAGACCCCCGGCGAAGTCAGTTCCGCCACCGTCTTGCCCAGCAGTATCTCCTCCGCTTGGGGCACTCGTACGGGCCTTGGTCCAGCGGAGCCCACTGAAACCCGCGCCTCAGTGACCACGCCGCGGCCATCCGCAGCGGAGGGGTCTTCGAGTCGCAGGGCCACGCCCACGCCGACGGTGGGGCGAGCGTGGTATCCGAACTTCAGGTAGGCGCCCGTCATACCAGCAGGAAAGCGCGGGACGGCTATCTCCGTCAGCACCGCGCCTTCTTCAAGGGAGGTCTCAAAAGGGCCAAGGGCGAACTCGGCAAGAGGGAATGTCCGCGTCCCGGACGCGCCTTGAGCCGTCACCGTGGCGTCGTACAGCAGCAGTAGCGCACCAGGGTCGGAGTGAGGCTCGCCGAAGCAGAGGTTACCGCCGATGGTGCCCACGTTGCGCACACGCACATTGGCTACGTTGCCCTCCGTCTGCGCAATCAGCGGGAAATCGGCTGCCACGATGGCCGACCGCTCCAGAGCACGGTGGGTTACGCTCGACCCGATGCGCAACACTCCCGCTCCCTCGTCGTACCGAAGCTCCGCCAGACCGGGAATGGTCTTGACGTTCAGCAGGTGCCCGTATCGCAGCAGCCCTTCTTTCATGGCCAGCAGTAACTCGGTGCCACCGGCGTAGAGGCTGGCCTCTTCGCCATACTGCTGCAAGAGGCCCACAGCATCGCCCACCGTTTCAGGTTCGTGCAATCTAAAGGGACGTAGCAACGCTCCCCCTCTCCCCTTCTCGCGACAGGCCCGAATCTTCGAATTGAGAGTCCATCATAGCTTAGTAACCTTCAAGTGCCAACGCCGCAGGGCGACAGTTCAGTTTTGACAGACCGCAGCTAAGCGCAGCCGTGCTACACCCGGAAGTGTGCGCTTGCCCGCAGATCTATTAGCATGGCCCTCTTCAGCATGGCCCCGATGATGCGGCCACACTGGCGCCTTGTGCTACCATTGGCACGGTGATACAGAACAACACACTAGGGAGGCGCCCTTTGACTTACTTTGGACGCTCGCTGAAACGCTTCGAGGACCCGCGGCTCCTCAGGGGCCAAGGGGCATTTGTGGACGACATAACCCTGCCCAACCAACTCTACGCCCATGTTCTGCGCAGCCCCCATGCCCACGCCGACATCAGGGGTGTGGACCCGTCGGAGGCCTTGGCGCATTCCGATGTGGTCGCAGTGTTCAGCGGTGCGGATGTGGCGGAGTCGCTGGGCAACATACCAACCCGCTCCATGACCCGCGGCTGGGCCGTCGACGAAATCCGGCCTCCGGAACATCCGGTGCTGGCCTCGGAGCGGGCCTTCTACGCGGGACAGCCCGTGGCCGTGGTAGTGGCCCGGACTCCCTACGCCGCCCTCGATGCCGCGGAATTGGTGGCCATCGACTACCAACCCCTCGAACCACTAGTCGACCCCTATGAGGCCGCCTCCGACACACATGTGCTCCACTCCACAGTGGGCACCAACGTTGGGATGAGGGTGAATCACGAAGGCGGCGAGGTGGACCAAGCGTTCGACAACGCTCATCGGGTGGTGTCGCAGCACTATCAGGTGCAGAGACTTGCGCCAGCCCCCATGGAGGCGCGAGGCATCGTAGCCACCTACGATGCCGGGGACGATATGCTGACTGTGTGGAACTCCACCCAAGTGCCTCATCGGGTGCGTGACGGCATGGCCCGGGTCCTAGGACGCTCTAGGGAGTCGACACGCGTCATAGCTCCTGATGTCGGCGGAGGGTTCGGCGAAAAGGACACCGTCTTCCCCGAGGACATCCTCATACCCTACTTGGCGCTGACATTGGGCCAGCCCATCAAGTGGGTGGAAGGGCGCCAGGAAAACATGGTGGCACTGCATGCGCGGGGTCACTCCGTAGACGTGGACGCCGCCGTGGCCGAGGACGGCACCCTGCTGGGGATGAAGGTGTCCATCGTGGCCGACTTGGGGGCCTTCTTCTTGGTGACGACGCCCTCGGTGCCCTTCCTAGCAGCCCACCGCATAGCCGGTCCTTACAAGACGCCAGCCATCCGCGTCAACGTGCGCGGTGTCATCACCAACAAGCCACCCACAGGGCCCTATCGTGGTGCAGGTGGGCCGGAGGCCGCTTTCTGCATGGAGCGCACCATGGACTTGGTGGCCACCGAGCTTGGCTTGGACCCAGCCCAAGTCAGGCGCATCAACCTCATACATCCCGATGCCCTGCCCTACACCACCCCCACAGGCGTCACCTACGACTCCGGCAACTACGAGGTGGGGCTGGACCGGGTGCTGGAGCTCTCGGAGTACGATCAGTGGCGGGCCCGGGCCAGCGAGCCACGGAAGCCCGGAGAGCCCCTGTTGGGTGTGGGGTTGGCCACGGTGTTGAAGGCGTCGGGGGCCTACGGGGAGGTGCGTGAGGACAGTTCCAGGGTAATCATCGACGCATCCGGGCAGGTCACCATCCACATCGGGGCGTCGCCCCACGGGCAAGGCACCGAGACTGCCTTCTCCCAGATGGCCGCCGACGAGTTGGGCCTCACGCCGGAAGACCTGACCATCCTCCACAGCGATACCGCTGTCATCGCAAAGGGCGGCGGCACCTCGGCCAGCCGGGGCACAGTGGTCTCCGGCTCAGCCATGGTACTGGCGTTACGTGATGCGCGAGAGAAGATGGGTCGCATCGCTGCTCATCTCCTCGACTGCACCCCGGAAGACCTGGAGTTCCAAGACGGCAGCGTCTTCCACAAGTCCGACCCGTCTAGGGTCACCACCTTCGCCGACGTGGCATCGGCCGCCTACGGCGAAGAGCGCCTTCCGCCCGGCGAGGACATCGGGCTGGATTTCAGCTTGGACTACGTCCTACCCAACAACCCCTACGCCTTTGCTGCCCATGTCGCAGTGGTGGAAGTGGACCCAGGCACCGGAGATGTGCGCATCCTCCGCTACTTCGCAGTGCACGACTGTGGGAAGATCATCAACCCCATGATTGTGGAGGCCCAGTTGCACGGCGGCATCGTGCAAGGGTTGGGGCAGGCCATGGTGGAAGGAATCGAGTACGACTCCAACGGACAGTTGGTCACCGGGAGCCTGCTGGACTACGCACTGCCAGTAGCCGCCGACATGCCCGATTTCCAGATGGACACCATGGAGACACCCTCGCCCCTGACGCCCCACGGCGCCAAGGGCATCGGCGAGCTGCCCACGGTGGCCGCCCCCGTTGTGCTGGCCAACGCGGTGATGAATGCCCTAGCGTCGGCAGGCGTCCGCAACGTCGACACGCCACTGACGCCCAACAGGATCGCGGAGGCGCTGCGGGTGGCCAGCTAACTTCCTCGCGGCCCTACCTTCCTCGAGGAAGGTCCGCGCGTAGAACGGAGCGAGCTGCGTTGTAGCCACACATGCCGTGTACGCCGCCACCTGGCGGTGTGGACGAGGAGCAGATGTAAAGGCCCCGGACAGGCGTGGAGTAGGGGTCCCAGCGGTATACCGGTCTACCGAACAGCTGGCCCAAGTCCTGAACGCCCCCGTTGATGTCGCCACCCACGTAGTTGGGGTTGTACTCCTCCAGCCGGGCGGGTGACATAACGCTGCGTCCCAGGACGAGATCTTGGAAGCCGGGCGCAAAGCGTTCTATTTGCGCTTCGATGCGCTGCGTCATATCCACATCAGAACCATGGGGCACATGGCAGTACGCCCACGCGGTGTGCTTGCCTTCCGGGGCACGGCTTGGGTCGAATGGAGTGTGCTGGGCCAGCAGCACAAAGGGCCGTTCCGGGTGCCCGCCCTGCCACACCGTCTCCTCGGCATCGGCAATCTCACCAAAGCTACCGCCGACGTGTACCGTGGCCGCCTGTGCGCACTCCGGAGCCCGCCACGGTATCGGACCATCCAGCGCCCAGTCCATCTTGAAGGCACCCATGCCGTAGCGGTACCGCGCCATGCCCTTGCGATAGCCGCGAGTGATACGCTCGCCCGCCACTGCCATCACCTGCTTGGGGGTTAAGTCCAGTAGGGTGGCCTTCGCCCCCGGAAGGTCCTGTAGCGACCGTACCGGGACGCCGGTGATGACCTCACCACCCAAGGAGAGGAGATAGGAAGCCAAGGCCTTGGAGATGCGCTGTGCTCCGCCTTCGGGGAAGGGCCAGCCGGCTACGTGGCCAAAGATGGCCAGCACGAGCCCGAAAGCGGCCGAGGGTCGCTTATCCAACGGCAGCAGGGAGTGAGCCGCTAGACCGGCGAACAGGGCGCGGGCCCGCTCGCCCTTGAATGCGCTGTGGGAGAGGGCCTTGGCCGAGCGCAACCCGTGCATCCCGAACCGTGCCATGGCCAGCGGATGTCGGGGCCAGCGCATGGGGCCCAGCAGGTCGCCTTGGAGAAGGTCCCAATCGGCGACCAGCGGGGCCAGCAGCCGCGTATAGGCGTCCGCGTCGCTGCTACCGATAGATTCGCCGGTATCCGGAATGGACGGGTGCAGGGCTACTGCCGAGCCGTCGTCCAACGGATGAGCTACGCACAAAGGTGAGGTGACCCATCGTAGGCCGTGCTCTTCCAGAGGCAGTTCTTGGAAGAAGGGGGAGATGGCCGCCGTGGCATGTATCGCCGAGCAAACGTCGTGGACGTACCCCGGCAGAGTCAGTTCCGCCGAGCGTGCGCCTCCGCCGATTGTCTCCATGGCCTCCAGCACCGTGACAAGCCAGCCCCGTCGGGCTAGGGTGATTGCGGCTGCCAAGCCGTTGGGGCCGGAGCCCACCACCACCCCATCGCGGTCGCCCCCGACGTAACCGCTTGTCGAAATCACGCCAAAGTCGCCTTGGACTACCTCATCCACCCTTCTTCGATATCAGGTCAATCTCAATCAGGGGGCCTGGGAACATGATGCCGGAACTGCCGTCGGCCTGCTGGGAGGGGATGATGCTCATGGAAGGCCCATATCCTACGGGCGCGAATATCCGTCTCCAAGCGCGGTCGAAACCACGAAAGTCCCGTGGCGCATTCACCAAATACACGCGGGCGTCTACCACGTCGCCTAGCGTATACCCGTTGCCCTCCAACTGCTCCTGAAGCAGTTCCATGGTGAACTCGGTCTGGACTTCGATGTCAGAGAAGTGGTGAGGTAGCCCCGGAGGCGTGCGGCGTATAGCAGCCTCGCCTATCTGCGGAACGTCGCCGGTGGCCTGCGGAAGCCCGCTCCGGACATCCGTCTTTCCGAAGTCTGCAATGGGCACCTGACCCGCGGTGAAGAGCCAGTCCTGCACCATGATGCCCGGTGTGAAGTTCACCCGTCGCACGTCCACAGGATGCCAGCGTATACCCGCCCTAGTCTCGTGTTTCTGGTGCTGCTCGTCAGGAACAAGGAACATGAAGTTGGCAAGGAAGACCGTTCCTGGGACCAGCAACTGCTGCATACCCATGGACGAACGGTTGGGCGGCGGCTGCATGTACTCGCCCCATACGGCATCAATTTGGTGGAAGTTGAGCAGGTCCGGCTCGTACAGTTGGGACTTGATTCCTTGGTCCAAGCCGCTCCCGGCTGCCTCCAAGACCTTCCCCATGTTCTGGAAGGCGTAGTTGGCCTGCATCTCCGGGTCCGACCCGTAGATGGGGAAGCCCGGCTGCTTGGTAACGGCCAAGCCCTTGGTGTAGTCGGTGGCGGAAACTCCCGACAGGAAGACGAAGGGCCCTGCCTTTACTGCTTGAGGAGCGTGCTCCGCTGCCATGGGGTCGGACGCGGCGGCCGCGCGGACGGTCTGGGGACTGTAGGACGAGTTGCCTGCCAAGGCCACGGCCTGCAGGTTCAAGCGCGATCCACGCACGATGTGCTGGTCGTGGCCCACCACTGCCGTGGTTCGGGCTGGCGGGTTGTTGGGGAAATACTCCTGCCATACAACCTTGAACTCATAGAAGTCCTCAGGCTCGATGAGGTAGACCTCGGCCTTGACTGTGCGGTCCAACGTGGTGCCCGCCTCGGCCAATACTGCCCGCAGCCGTTCCAGGCAGGCGCGGGTTTGGGCGCCTATAACGCTCTCGCCGACGTAGGGGGAGACGGATTGGGCCTGCACAACGTTCCCATCTTGGTCCAACGGGAAAATCGAGGAAACGTACACGTAGTCCCCTGCCCTGCGGAAGCTGGGCGCGGGCAGCACTCCCTGCCATGAGCTGGCCCCTGACTGCGATGTCGCCATTTACTATTCTCCTTCTATCTGACCGCTTAGCTCTCGTTAACCCGGTAGCTCACGTTGGGCCGAGCACCGGACAATTATCGTGCGCCGACACCGACATGCCAAGCCTGACTAATGACGAGCCTCGCATAACGCTGTACCAATGCAATTGCGTCAGCTATACTGCCGTATCCGCCCCTACGCAGTGTACGCACTGAGCATGTGTCGGGGAATAATTGCTGAGGAGGCTAGCCCATGGGTTCTCTGGTTAGACGTAAGTCATTTCTCATCGGGGCTTTCATCGTCATTCTTGCCCTGATCATTGCCTGTGGCGAGGAGACAGCAGAGACGGAGGCGCCCGCCGCGCAACCAGATGCCTCTACTCCCGCTGCTGCCACTCCCGCGGCGGCACCTGCTGCAACAGCCGCCCCCGATCCAGGTGATGGCATGATGATGCCATCGGGGTCTCTCGACTTCGGCGTAGGTGACATCGGGGCAGAGGTATACGTGCTGGGCAACCAAGCCTACCAAGCCACCGTATTCGACGGTCGCACCACGCACGAACATATGTGGGGCAGCGACGGCACCGGCGCCATAGTCCCGCGCTTGGTCAAGAGCTACGAGGACTCCGAGAACGCCGATGGTAGTTGGAGTCGTACCTTTACCCTCCAGCAGGGAGCCAAGTGGCATAACCGTTATGGCGACTGGGGCGAGTTCAACGCGGACGACTTCATCTTCACCATGACCAACGTGGCCACCGAGGGATCAGTCCATACGAACTCGGGCAAGATCCGTGGTCTGTTCCATTGCGACGTCTGCTCCATGGAGAAGATCGACGAATATACTGTGAGGCTGAACCGGCCTGAACCCACCTTCCAAATCGAGTGGTGGAACACTGCCCCCGTGGGCAACACCACCATGCGCAGCGTCCGGCATTACGAGGCTATGGGCGACGAGGAAGCAAGTAAGCAATCAGTAGGAACCGGTTCCTTCCAGTTGATGGACTCCCTCGCCGATGACTACAAGAGGGCCGAGGCCGTGATGGACCACTGGCGCAAGACCCCCGAGTTCGCCGAGTTCACATGGCACCAGCTGGCTGAGGAATCAACGCGCTTGGCGAACTACCTTACCGGCGCAATCGACACGGGCCAGTTCTCCA
Source organism: Dehalococcoidia bacterium (assembly GCA_965263155.1). Taxonomy (GTDB): domain Bacteria; phylum Chloroflexota; class Dehalococcoidia; order Lucifugimonadales; family JAAXIE01; genus JAAXIE01. Next base: position 1,664,688 of record OZ253586.1, on the reverse strand, counting down.
CCGACTCCATTCAAGCCATCAAGAACGAGGACCGGGACGAGGATCAGTACGTAGTCTTCCGAGGCGCCCGGCTGCGGTGGGTTCATGTCCATGCCCAGAACTACTTCCCTGACCACCCGTCCCACGAGTCAGAGTTCGTACTGGGAGATGGCGCAGCCTACACCGACACGTGCCAGACCCAGGTATGGGTCTCCTGTGACCGGGATGTCAACTCTGAAGAGTGGGCGCGAGCCTTGAAGATCCGGACAGCCATGGCCGTGGCCATCGACCGCCAGGCTATGATCAACAACCTAGCCTTCGGCGATGCTGTCCCGGCCTACACCTTCGGCTTCATGGGACACGATGCTAGGGCCCAGCAGTACGGCTTGGACCAGCTGATTTGGGAATACGATCCCGCACGGGCCAAAGAGTTGCTCGCCGAGGGTGGGCACCCCGACGGGTTTGAGATCGAAGTACACCTGACCAATACCGGTGGTGTCGGCGTCGACACCAGTGGTGAGGTGCTCAGTGGAATGTGGCGCTCGATCGGGATTGAGGCCAAGCATGTGGTGCAGCCTTACTCCTCCTTCCGCCCCACTATCCTAGCCCGTACGGCCAAGGGTGTCCGACCCGACGAACAGGGCGTGGGGATCGAGCCCCTCTTCTACTACGGCATCTTTTACGTGGCCAACAATACCTTCAATTTCGGCATCGAGCACCCCGACCTCCAAGACCTCATCGACAAGGCCAACGTAACCTACGATGTGGACGAGCGTTGGGCCGTCTCTGCCGACATATCGAGGTGGCTACACGAAAATATCGCCACCATACCCCTCTACGAGGAAAATGCAACTTGGCCCTTGGGGCCCGAGATTAGCGAGTGGGAAATGAGCCCGCTGCACATCGAGTGGCTGAACAACTGGGAGTACGCCGCGCCTCGCTAGGGCAACCGACACTCTCAGACTGACTCGCGGAGCCAAGGCCGACAGGATGAAGTAGGCCTTGGCTCCTGCCTTTTCCGACCAGGAACGTTGCGGAGGAAGTCATGCCACCTGAAATAACTCTCACAGAAGCCAAGGAAATGATCAAACGCGCCGTACAGAAGGGTGCCGAAGTGGGTTGGATATCAGCCTACGCCGTCGTCGACGAGGGAGGTAACGTGATCGCGATGGCGCGGGCCGACGGTGCTCCTGGCACGGCGATGAGCCTTGCTAAGGCCAAGGCCCTTGCCTCGGCCCGTACGAAGGCGCCCACCAAGTCCTTCGCCGAGCGCATGCGAAACCAGCCAGCCATGTGGCAGTCCTACAACACCCTCTTCGTCGGCAGCATGTTCCCCGGTTTCGGCGGTATGCCCGTTGTGAAGGATGGGAAGGTCGTGGGCGGCTTTGCCTGCGGCGGACCGGGACCCACACCCGACACGGCGGGTGGCGAACCTACACATGATTTCTGGACGGAGATAGACGGGCAGGTGGTGAACATCGAAGACGTGGCGATATGCCACGGCCTGAATATCCCCTATGCACCACAGCACAACCAGCCCTAGCTCTGCCGCCACGTCACCGCACGAAAGGAACCCAAATGCCTCTCACTCTTGCCGAAGCCGATCTCTACCTCTCCAAAGCGATTGCCAAGGCCCAGCAGCTACGAGTCCTCGTATCCTGCGCCGTGGTGGACGAATTTGCTGAACTCGTGCAAGCAGACCGCATGGATGGCGCCTCCCCTATGACCGTTGACATCGCAGAAGCAAAAGCCGTCACCGCCCTCAACTTCCGCCGCCCAACTAGCAGCGTGGCATCACTGGACCCACATGTGCTGGAGAGCATCAAAGAGGTGGTGAAGTTCAAGCCATTTCCCGTAGCTGGAGGCGTGCCCATCCTTGTGGACAACGTCGTGGTTGGAGCCGTGGGAGTTAGCGGCGCCACTGGAGAGCAGGACGAAGACATAGCGCGGGCCGCCGCCGCCTGACCTCAGAGTAGCCTGCTGTGAGACGGTGGTCAGCGGCCTGCGTGCGCAGACCGCCCGTATGCGCCATAATGACGCCGCACCTCGGAATCCGGCCTCCCTCTCCCCAAACCTGCACTACTCGGTTGGGAAGGGCGATGGAAGTTACACCAAGGAGGGGTACATGGCTACTCTAACACGGCTGCAGACCATCGACTCCGACGCTCATGTGGTGGAGAGCGAGCGCACTTGGGACTACCTAGCACCCTCGGAAGAAAAGTACCGGCCGCGCATGTTCTCCACGCCCGACGACGATACCAAACGCTACTGGGTCGTCGAGGACAAGATTGCCGGGCTGCGCCTGCCCAACCTCAGCGACTACCAGTTGCAGGCACTCTCGGAGATAGTGGGCAGGAATGTGGTCACCCCCCAAGCGGCCCGGGAGATGGACGACGTGGAGCTGCGGCTGAAGCACATGGACGAACTGGGCATCGACATACAGGTGCTGCACAACACCCTGTGGATTGAGCAGGTGACCACCAAGCCTGCCGCGGACGTTGCCCTGTGTGGTAGCTGGAATCGCTGGCTGGCCCACATCTGGAAGGAAGGTCAGGGACGCCTTCGCTGGTCATGCTTGGTGCCCACCACCTCCATGCCGGACGCCGCCGATCAGATGCGGTTTGCCAAGGAGAACGGCGCTGTCGCCGTATGCATGCGCCCCATCGAGGGCAACCGCTCCTTCACCGACCCTTACTTCTACCCGATTTACGAAGAGGCCGCCAAACTGAATATGGCCGTCGCCATACACATCGCCAATGGCAACCCAGCCAACTGCGAGTTGCATCGCTCCTTCCCCGAAGGCCTGACAGCCCGCTCCTTCGCCATGTTCCGCGGACCCACGGTAGTGGCCTGCCATACGCTACTGTTGAGCCGCATGCACCAAGACTTTCCCACACTGCGCTGGGGGTTCATCGAGGCTTCCTGCGAGTGGATTCCTTGGATATACCGCGAGGCCTCCCGCCGCTTTGCTGGCGAGGGACGGCAGTTCCCCGTGGACGCCTTCCGCGAGTTTGGCATTTTCGTTACTTGTCAGACAGACGAAGATTTGTCATGGGTGCTGCGGTACGCTGGTGAGCACAGCTTGGTAATCGGCACCGACTACGGGCACTTCGACCCGTCCAGCGAAGTGGATGCGATAACCATCTTTCGCCAGAACCAAGACATCTCGGAGGAGTCCAAGGAGCGCATCCTGCACCACAACCCCAAGGCACTCTACAACCTGTAACCGGCCCGTATTCGCTCAAGGCCCGCCGTAGTCCTCAAGCCAACGAGCGGTCCATAAGGGAGGCCTCATGGCCCAAGAGTTCCATCTGCAGGAAGCCACCATCGCCAGCATCCATGCGGCCTACGCCGCTGGGACGATTACGGCACGCCAACTGACCCAACTGTACTTGGACCGCATTGAGGCTTACGACCGCAACGGACCACAGATCAATTCCATCATCACCGTGAATCCCAATGCGCTGCAAGAAGCAGAGCAGGCCGACGCGGCCTTCGCAAGCACGGGCCTTACCGGCCTCCTGCATGGCATTCCCGTGATCCTTAAGGATCAGATGGACGCCAAGGGCATGCCGACCACCCTAGGATCGGTGGTGCTGCAGGACTATTACCCCGACAGGGACTCTTTCGTCACCGAGCAGCTGAGGAAGGCAGGGGCGGTGATCATCGGTAAATCCACCCTCGGCGAGATGGGCCGTGGCGACACCCACGGCTCGCTGTTCGGCTCCACCAGAAACCCGTACGACCCTGCTAGGACCGTAGGAGGCTCCTCCGGAGGGTCTGGAGCCAGCATCTCGTCCAACTTCGGGGCCATAGCCATTGGCCAAGAGGGTTTCGCGTCAATTCGTCGTCCTGCCGCGTGGAACGGCATCGCCGGGATGCGCCCCACTGCCGGCCTAGTGAGTCGAGGTGGCGTCTGGGGTGGCTGGCCCCAGTTGAACGGCTCCTTGGGACCACTGGCCCGCTCAGTGCAGGACTTGGCAATCGTTCTGGACGCCATCGTAGGCTACGACCCAGAAGACCCAATCACCGCTTTTGGCGTGGGACACGTTCCCGAAAGCTTCACTCAGTCCCTCGACCCTGCGGGTCTGCGGGGCATCCGAATTGGCGTCATGACCCAAGCCATGGGCTTTCAGGCCGAGCCCGATACCGCCGACTTTCGCCTCGTCTCCGAGGTCTATAGCCGTGCCATACTCGACCTTCAGGAGGCCGGGGCCGATGTGGTGGAGTTGCCAGAGTTGCCTCGCCTCAATGAACTCTTGGCCAAGCGTACCACCGACGGCCTAGCGTCAGAAGCCTTCGAACTCTACTTCGGGCGCAGCGCCAACCGGCCCTACGAGTCTATGGACGCGATGACCCGCGCACCCGACTACGCCAAGGTTCACCCACAAGGGCAGTCGGGCATGCGCCCCCACTCCGAGGCCAACTATCATGAGCACCTGCTGACCCGGGACGAGCTCATGGCCAGCGTGATGAAGCTGATGGCCGACGCTGGGGTGGATGCCATTGTCCACAAGACAGTCGAACACCAGCCGACCCTCATCAGCGAGGGCTTGGGGACTCCCTACTACGATATGCGCGGCACAACCCACCTCAACACGTTCCTAGTCTACGTGCCGTCGATATCGGTGCCCGCAGGGTTCACATCGGAGGGTCTGCCCGTCGGCATTACCTTCCTAGGCCGGCCCTATACAGACGCCACGATGGTCAAGCTGGCCTACGCCTACGAGCGGGCCACCGGTCACCGCCGCCCGCCAACCCTGATGCCTGCCGTGCCGGGAGAGCCGTAGCCGACGGGCGATGACCTCCGACCAAGACCACTACGCGGTGCTGCAAGTGCATCCTGAGGCCGAGCCGGAGGTGATTGCAGCGGCCTACCGCAGCTTGGCTCAGCTGTACCACCCCGATAGGAACCCTTCCCCCGAAGCAGGCCCTCGCATGGTCCAGATAAATCTGGCCTACGAGGTGCTGCGGGACCCGGAGCGACGCGCTGCTTACGACCGCAGCCGTCGCGTCCAAGCCCTTGAGTCTAGGGTCTATGAGGTTGATGACGACGAGGATGGCGAGCTAGGCGACGAATGGGAAAGGCATGAGATCCCGGTAGGCGTCAACTTAGTCGCTACCGGCGGTGGCTGGAGTTGTTGTTGTGGCGTCATCATCTTGGTCGTTATCTTGGTGATAGTAGTCGCCGTGTGCAGTGCTGCGGTAGGATTGTCCTAACACGCTGGGAGGAGACTTGAGAGCATGGCTGACACCGATCGGACGACTTACAACTCGCTAACCCCGGAAGAGCGCTACGTGATCGAGCGAAAGGGCACCGAGAGGCCCTTCACTGGCGAGTACGACGACTTCTATGAGGCGGGCACCTACATCTGTCGACGTTGCAACGCTGAGCTATACCGCTCCGACGACAAGTTCGATGCTCGCTGTGGCTGGCCCGCCTTCGACAAGGAGGTGGCAGACGCTGTCAACCACCTGCCCGATCCCGACGGCATGCGCATCGAAATCGAGTGCGCCCACTGCGGAGGACATCTGGGGCATGTGTTCGTAGGCGAGCGTCTCACCTCGACCAACACCCGCCACTGCGTGAACTCGCTCTCGATGCGGTTCGTCGCGGCGAGTTAGTTCTGACCCCTATCCTGACCTCTCCCCTTGGGGAAGGGACTTGTCGAGCCTCCTTCTGATAGGAAAGGAATCATTGCGATAGAGGGAAGCCTACGTCCCGATGCGAGGCCCCGTGCCGCACGCCTGCCTCAAGAGTTCAATGGCGGAGAGGATGGCGAGGTAGCTGGTGCGCGGGTTGTCGGGATGAGGGCGGTTCTCGAAGGTGAAGCGCATCAGGCCAAAGTCGCCCTTGGCCTCAATCTGGTGTACGTTGCCTGGGGCGTCGGGGTCGGCGACCACCTTGAGTTTGGTCTTCTGCGGGCCCAATCCTGCCAAGCTCAGCGTGGCTGCCACATTAACGTTGGCCGGGAACAACTTGACCCCTTCGGCTGCTGATCCTTCGTAGATGACCTGAGGGTCGGTGATCTCCCGGTCCTCCCAGTCACGGAACCCTGGAGAGCCCCGGAGCCCCTCAGGGCGCTTGGTAGTGGTAAGGGTAACCTCGTCCAGCCCACCCTCGGCGGCACGGATAGCGTCAATGCCTCCGATAGCTCCGGAGGGAGCCATGAGGCGGCAGCCCTGCTCCTGCGCCGTCTCCGAAAGCTCTGACAGCAACTCGGCATCTACCAGAGCTCCGGTGCTCATGACGATCAAGTCCTTCTTCGCCAGGAGGGCATCTTTGGCGTGGGCCCGCACAGCCACCGGCGAGGCGCACTCGACCACTAGAGTCAGTCCATCGGTGCTCAGGAACCTCTGGATGTCGGTGGAGAAGGGGATATCCCCGTCCAAGACGGCTGCCAGCGTCTGACCTTGGTTTTCATCCACGTCAAACAGCGCTGCCACTTTCGCACCTGGTACTCTGCCACCTTGGATGGCACGGGCAATGTCCCGCCCGATGGCTCCGCATCCTATCAGTCCCACACCGGCTTCCGACCCTATCGCCACTTTAGTCCTCCTGCCTCGATTGCGCACGATGCGCCATGTCTGTTGCGCGTATTGCCCGCCTATTTGCCCCGCCCATTCGACCCGATTGTAGCACCCAGGCAACGGTGCGCCTATGCCGCCCTTACATCCGCTCCCACCGCGCGGCTGTACCTAACGTTCGCTAGCCAGTAGGATAGCCCCGGTGCAGGGCATCCCCCAATGGCACTAGGAACCCATCCGCAGTAACCCTTTAGGAGGTGGAGATTTGGTCACGCCCGTCGACAACAATGACGTACGCCTTACCGGCGAGAACTCTTTCCTACGCTTGGTCCAAAACGAAGGCGGCGACTACAGCAGTCGTGCCAGCTTCTGGAGAGTCTCCTTCTCTCCGGCAGGCCAAGGGCACGCCCTCTTTCTTGAAAGCGAACTTACTGACGGACAGGTGCAGGTCTACGCCGACAACCTAGCCCTAGCCCGCTGGCTGCAACAGGAAATCGAATCAGTGATTCACGCCCCCAACAGCGACCAATCTCTGCCCGTCATCGAAGCCACCTTTGGTCGCATCGGCGACGCATCCACCTTCTGGACGGAGAACATCCTCACGGCGTCCGGCGGCATAAGCCTGACGTGGTTCGATTTCATGGAGCCCTTCATCATCCGTCCCACCGGCAACAACGAAAGAGGCAGCTTGAGCGTCTACAGCCTATTCATCCCCGCCCGCCAAGCTCGCCTCACGATCAACGGCCAACAGGCCAGTGGCCGCCCCAATCCGGAAGACGTCGACGGCCAACCCAGCAGCTCTGCATCCCTAGCCCTCTCCGAGAGTTGGCTGCGAGTGCGGTGAGGAGCGAGAGAACGGTCTGGTATCATATTCGGCAACTGACAGTCTGATAGCTCGAAACGCCATCCTGGGGAGGATTGTCCTCTTGAAGACATACGTATTCCAAGCAGAGCTTGAGCAGGACGAGGAAGATGGCCGGTGGAGCGCGCGAGTCAAATCCCTTCCGGGCTGCGGGGTATGGGGCTACACCAGAGAGGAAGCGCTGCAAGCCTTGCAACCCGCGGCCAAGATGTTCATTGAGGTCATGCTAGAGGCTGGGGACGAATTGCCAACGGAAGGCGTGTCAGTAATCGAAGCACCAGTGGTAACTGTAAGCTTATGAACCTTCGCCCGGATATTCGGAGAAGGCTTCGCAACATTTCAGCGGGGGGAACTAGTTAGAGCACTGAACGAGATGGATTCCGTCTAATCCGTTCTGGCGGGTCATCGCGGGTCTACCGCACAGATGACGGGCGTCAGACTATCCTGCATTTCCACAGGGCGAGCGATACTCTACCGATAGGTACTCTCCGTGACATCCTCGACGGAACGGAATGGACGGCGGAAGATGTCGAACGTCTAGGATTGATATAACGGTCGTTCAATGGAAAACGGAGCCGAACTAGGAGACGTACCATGACCAACAAACAACCCTTCCAACTCGAAGAAGCCACCATCGACCAGCTTCACGCCGCCATACGCGCAGGCGACATAACCTGCGTCGAGGTGGTGCAACGGTACATCGACAGGGCACGCGCTTATAACGGGGTGTGCAGCATGCTGGTGACCAGCGATGGCTCGTCCATCCCTGAATCCAGGGGAACGGTGCGGGCCGGCGAAGCGCTGCGTTTCCCTACGCAGACGGTGCCAGCATCCGAGTTCCTGCCGGACTTGGACAAGTACCAAGGGACGCCTCTGGAGTTCGGGCGTATGGAGCCCACGGCGTCGGACCCCGATGTGGAGCAGCAGTTCGGCATGATCGTTGGGGTTCCCAACGCTGGGCAGCTCAATGCCCTAGGCACGCTGAACATCCGTGGCGAGCGCTCCGTGACCTGCCAAGGCGAGTTCGACCGGCACCCTTCGCAAGGGCCGTTGCCTCCGGGCGCGCCTCCCATCTGCGACGAGTTCCGACACCAACCCGACGCGCTGGAGCGAGCCGCCGAACTGGACGCCACCTATGGACGCAATCCAGACTTGGACGCCATGCCTATGTACGGGGTGGTGTTCTCCTTCAAGGACCCCTTCGACACCAAGGATATGCGCTCCACCGGTGGGGGCGACGCTGCCTATGACATGGATTTCCCAGCTCGTGACCACCTGTTGGTGGAGCAACTGCGCAACAAGGGCGCCATCATCTTCGCCAAAGCCCTGAACTCTGAGTACAACGGGCGGGCTGGCGATCCCGGTGGGCGAAACACTCCTGACCAAGTGCTCCCTTCGACCCTCGGCTACCAGCGCAGCACATGGGCAGGCAACCCTTCCAACCCTTACGACACCACCCGCTCCGCATCCCTCGGCTCAAGCTCCGGCTCCGGGGTGTCCGTCAGCACTAACCTCGTAATGGCCAGTCTTGGCGAGGAGACCCGCGCCTCTTGCCGGGGGCCGTCCAACCACAATGCAGTCTCTCTGCTTCTGCCCCACAAGTCCCTCATCGGCTTCGACGGAGGAGCCATCGGGGCCGATATCTACTGCGACCGCACCGGCATCTTGTGCCGCACGCTGAACGACTGCGCCAAGGTGCTGGACGCCCTTGCCGACCCCGAAGAGGGCTACTACGACCCCCGCGACCCCTTCACCACCGTCCCCCGTTCCTCGCGCCTGAGCACCCCCTACGCTGCCCACATCAGTGATTCGGGGGTCTCGGGTACGCTTAACGGCACACGCATCGGCGTCATTCGTGAGTCCATGGTGTATCCGCAAGGCTCCATGGCCGAAGTCCCTATCGTCAACGCTGCCGCCCAAGAGATCAAATCGGTCCTAGGCGGCGCGTTGGGAGCGACGCTGGTGGAGTCGACGGACCCTCTGTGGCAGCGCGACCCCGACTTGGAGGTGATGCAGACCGACTTCCGCAAGGCCTTGGCGCGCCTGATACCCGTCTTCATGCCCGACATTCTGTTCCGCCTCGGCCCCAACGGCCAGCCTGTGTTCCCCGACTTTGCTGCAGCCATCGTGCCCACGGAGTTCGCTCCCGGCAAGGTGTTCGGCACCGGCGAGATGCAGTCCATTGACTACTTGGTGGAGATGGCAGACGAGCGCATCCCGGCGCCTTCCAACCTCGACATCGCCACCATCCAGCAGCAGGAAATGGCGATGGCCTTCCGCTTCCACATTCCCCAGTACCTGACGCGCCGCTCCGCCGACTGGCGAGCACGTGGCTACACCGAGTCCATGGTCGACTTCCCCACCCTGAATACCCGCTCCAAGTTCTGGGGCGATGACCAACGGGCCGCCTTCAAGAACTGGGAAGAAGTGACCGACATGCGCAACCCGCTGGGCGGCCGCCAGGGGGTCGATGAGCGCATCATGCTGCGAGAGCTGCTGCGACGGGTGGACATGATGGTGATTCTGGAGAACCACCTCGACGCCTTGGTCCGCCTCCACACTCCGTGGCCCCCAGGCAAGATCGGCTGGCCCCACCAGCACGGCATCCAGTCCAACCTGCGTCCTGAGTCCTTCAACGGCCCCAACGCCGGCCTTACCGAGGTACTGGTGCCTGCCGGCTACGTCACCACCGCCTACGACCCAGTCTACAGCCTCAGCCCCGACGGCACCCGCTACGTCTCCACCCCAGTCACCGAGCCCACCTACCTGCCGGAACCCGGCCTCCCCTTCTCCCTAGTATTCCGCGCCGAACCCGGAAAAGAGGACACCCTCCTCCGCATAGCGTCCACGTACCAAGCCGCCTCCAACCGTCGCATCCCCCCACCCGATTTCGGCCCGTTGGGGTAGGGGGAGCACCTCATAAACCATTATTCGTTTGTATCGACTGGAGCGATATTTACAGTCCTCTGAATACAAATGTATGAAAGGAGAGAACGAAGAAGTATGGCCCTTGAAACGAAAGGCCTTCATTGCACTGAATCACTTGGCCCATTCAATACCTACCATTTGACGTTCGGGCTATCTCTTCGGTTCGTTCCGACCCAAGCGATCATACAAGGAGGTAACTCCTCATGCGTCAAGTTTACATCGGCAGCCCAACCAACAGAATTTGGATTGTTGCCCTCGGCTAGCTATATGGACCTCGTGCTATGGATTGAAAAACAAGTAGGCGTAAAACTACTGGGAATAGATAGAACACCTCTCCTTTCGGCCTCAATAGTCGGCAGCGACCAAGGCCTCAGCGCCTCCCCAAACGAAGTTGTATTTCAAGTAGAAGAGGGTGTTGTGTCTCACAAATGGCTGTCGGAGGACTTGTTGACTAGACTTCAACGGTTGGAGTCAGTGGTGAGACATAGACTTATCAGCATGGATGGCATCACTCAAGCCTCTCTCCATACGAGTGAAGAGCTCTCTCTATGGTACTTACAACTGGTTCGAGCGGGCAAACTTGGCCCGAATGAGCTGGAGCAGGCACTTCGGGAGTTGGAGAAGCAGGGGATCCCGGTACGTAGAGCATTTTTTGTGCACAATGCTCAGGAAATCGCAGAAGACATGCGTAATGTGATGGAAGCCAGCTGCTATGATTTAGCAATGTTATGTAAGAAATTACAGGAAATCAATGAGGATATTGGGGACTCTAATCAACTTACTCGGCCTCCTGTTCCCTTCAGTGAACAGACCCTTATGTCTGAACGGGTAGATGAACTATCGTTCGCGTTCTCGAGTAGTGTCATACACTGTTACTCGGCGTTAGAAATGCTTTATGAGCTTTTCGTGTATCTGACACGTGTGCCATTTGGGGAGCCGAAATTTCCTGAGCACCTACACTTCCCTGACGTCAGCGGGCGCCAAGTGTTCCAGGAGGGCGGTGCCCCGATGGAAAGCGATCTTCGCGCTAATGTTTTGCCTAAAGCGATTCCGAACTTAGTAGTGGGTCACTTCAGGGCGCTTAGGCGAACAAGGAACGATCTGGTGCATAACATGGCTGCGGATGGGACTAGGCCCATGGCATACGTCGGATTCGCTATGCCACTCGTCAACGATCTGTCATTGCAATATGTACAATATCCGACACATGACATTGACACTGCTACTGGCAGTCCTGTCGCAACGAGTTGGTGCAGAAGATTCTATCAGTGCAGGTCAGACGCGCAAACTTTCTTGTACAGTTGGATTGAGCAGGCGTGGCAGTGCATATTCGATACCATAGATTGGCTAACGCATCGTATAGCCGGACATTACGCCTCCAGCCCAGGAGGTGGCACCTGAAAATCCGTTTCTCGAAAGCCTCGGTGCGCTGGTACCCATGTTGCTAGTGGTCGTGATCTTCTGGCCCGTCATGCTCGTGGTCTTCCCGCTGCCCAGTAGCGAACTCCTCAGTACGCTGCTCCAGCTCTTCTGAGGTAACCAAGCCCTGTTCCAGCAGCAGGCCTTCCATCGCCCTCAGCCACTGGTCGTAGTAGCGTCCCTCAATCCCAGACCTCTCGTCGGAGGAAATCTGGCCGACCAGTTGCTCGCGGAAGTCTACCCACTCATAGAGACGCTGGTGGTTCAGGGCGACAGCGATACCGAAGGCCCGGCCCTCCCATGGTTCTTCAAAGATCAACTCGCCGTTGAGGCGTGGCAGGGCCTCCCGCCCGTCCATGCTGTTCACCTCAGGGCTAACCTGTTGGTCAGGCTGCATACTCATGCCATCCCACCTATGCCGGTGTGGCGACGGGGGCAACCACATGGGCCACGCCGACCATCGAGTCGCGGCTCACCAACTCAGCCAGCTCCTCCTCGCTCATGCCCTCGGTGCCAGCAGGACGCTGTGGCAGCACCATGTAGCGCACCTCGGCGGTGCTGTCCCAGACACGCACCTCCACCGAGTCCTCCAACTCCGTGCCGAAGTCCTTGAGCACCGAGCGGGGCTCGGAGACGGCGCGGGACCGGTAGGCGAAGGACTTATACCAAGCGGGCGGTAGACCCAGCACTGGCCAGGGGTAACACGAGCAGAGGGTGCACACCACCATGTTATGGGTGTCGTCGTTGTTCTCCAGCACGATGATCTGGGCCCCTTCATTCCCTATGAAGCCCATCTCGGCAATGGCCTCGGTGCCGTTCTGCAAGAGCCTCTTCTTGTACTCCGGGTCGGACCAAGCCCGGGCGACGACCTTGGCCCCGTTCATCGGGCCAATGTCCTGCTCGTAGGTCTCCACGATGGCGTCGATGGCGTCCGAGGCAATCAGCCCCTTCTCCACCAGCAACGACTCAATGGCCTTGGTCCGCGCCGAGGCGTAGGACTCGACTCCGTTGTGATGTCCGTCACTCATTTCGAGACCTCCCTGTCGCTAAGATAACTTCTATGAGGCTTCTGCCGGTTCGAGATAGCTGTCCCATAGGTCGAGGTAAACGCTGCCCTGGCCCTCTGCAGAGTCTCCCCAGAGCTCGGCAGCATCAAACTTCACGCTGTACAGGGCTTCTGCGTTGTGGTCGCCTTGGGCTAGGTCGTCGGCCAAGTCGTGGTAGCCGTACCAATCTGATATGACGCCATTGCGCCCCCTTGCATAGCGAGGCAACCGGTGGTGGCCCTTGGGATGCTCGTTTATTGTACGTATGGCATCGCCGACCTTGAACCTCGGCGCCTTGCCCGTCTCGCTGGGCACAGGCATCCGGTTGCGCACCCGCTGCACCACCTGCTCCACAATGGCGGGGTCCTCCCGCCGGGGCACCTCCGCATCGGGGTGTTCCTGGTAGTAGCGGATGCGGTCGTCCAACTCCTCTTGGGTCACGATGCCCAGTTCCACCAGCCGCCTCTGGGTACGCAGCAGCCACCGCTCGTAGTAGGGAGTGCTCACGTACTCGGCGGGGCTGAACTTCTCCAAGCCGTGACGCCCCCCGTCGGTGCTGGGATAGAAACGCACCATCCCCGACACCGACATGGCAAAAAGCCTACCCTCCCACGGCTCGTGGAAGACAGGCTCATTCTCCTCCCGAGGCACGGGCCCAAACCCGTGCATCCCGCCCATATCATGAATGTTGTTCATACAAGACCACCCTTCAACAGTGAGGTCGCGCCCCAACTCTACGGTTGGGGCGCGGGGCCGTCAAGACTACTGCCAAAGGCTAGGAGCGGTACTCCGCGTAACTCACTGAATTGGGTGGCAGAGCGAGTACGTGGTATCCTTCAGCAGCAGCGACCTCTTGGCAGGTCAAGGTATTCTTCCCTAAAACTAAGGTTAGGAGAATTACGATGCCCGACTACAAGATGATCTCCTCCGATTCTCACATGAGCGAACCCCTTGACCTATGGGTGACTAGGGTCGACAAGGCCTATAGGGACAGGGCCCCTCAAGCGTTGATAGATCCCCCAGGCAAAAAGGGTACCTTCATAACGTACGAGGGACTGCCCCCTCACCCCGTCGGGATTGGAGTGGCTGCGGGCAAGAGCAATGAGGAGAAAAAGGACTTCCTTGACACCGCCGACTACCCCGCTGATCGGCCCGGTGCGGATCCGGCGGGTCGCGTTAGGGACAACGAATTGGACGGAGTCGACGCAGAAGTCCTGTACACTACCCTGGGCTTCCGCACCTTCTGGCTCCAGGACGCTGGCCTGCAACAGCAGTGCTTCAGGGCTTATAACGATTGGCTCGCTGAGTTTTGCAGCTATGACCCCAAGCGCTTGGTCGGTCTTGGTATGATCTCCTTGTACAACCCCAAGGAAGGGGCCAAGGAGCTGGAGCGATGTGCCGAGCTTGGGCTGAAAGGCGCTGCTATCTGGAGCATCCCCCCGGAAAGCCAGCCCTACAGCTTGGATATTTATGATCCTTTCTGGGCCGCTGCTCAGGAGATGAATCTTCCCGTGAGCCTCCACGTCGTCACGGGGATGCGAGGCATCGGCCGCGATGACCCTGACCCAGGTGACCGCTACAAGGGGCCTTCAGCTCAGGCCCACGAGATACAGGAGTCACTGAGCAGGATAATCCTCTCCGGCGTCTTGGAGCGCTTTCCCAAGCTCACTATCATCTCCGCCGAATATGACTGTGGGTGGCTACCCTTCTTCTTCCAGAAGTTGGACGCCCGGGTCGAACGCGGAGGATTCAACCTCAGCCTCAAGCCCAGTGAGTACTTCCAGCGCCAGATGTATGCCACCTATATCGACGACCATGTGGGTGTCGGTATGCGCGACCTCATAGGCGTTGACAGGATGATGTGGTCCTCTGACTATCCCCACGCGGCATCTACTTGGCCCAACTCCCAGGACTACGTGAACAGGGATTTTGAAGGTGCCAGCGAAGAGGACAGGTACAAGATCACCCGAGGAAACGTAGCCAAGCTGTACGGATTCGACCTATAAAAGGGTTTCCGCTGTCGACCCAAGGCACATTACTAAGATCTGCGAGAATCGAAGAGTCCGGCCAACACTACGTTGGCCGGACTCTTTTGCGTCTTCTGGTCCTACTGAGACTTATTGCCTGTGTTTGACATACTCATAGTTGCCTATAAATGAGTTGCCTAGCGTGGGGAGAGGCCAAGGATCGATATTGGGGCCCAAGGGCCAGATGTCGAATCTCTCATACAATGGGAGAGTCATTACGTTGTCGTAAATCCATTTTGATGCCTCTCCCTGTAATGCCCACCGTGTCTCATCGTCTACTGTTTGCAGGGCCCTGTTGGTGATTTCAGTGAAGTAGGGGTGCTCGAAGCCAAAGCTGATCGAACTGCGCGGGTGCCAGAAAATCGGAAATACTCTCAGGGGCTCGGGAACCCCACCGCTGGCGTGGGTAGCCACCGCCTGACAACTACGGGCCACAGTACATGGACGCCACGCCGAGTAGGGCGTTACCTGCTGGGTCGAACTGATCCCCACCTCCTCCCACATTGTGGCTACAGCCTCGCCGACTGCAATGGGCCCTGCCACGGACGCCTCTGTAAGCGTCATGTCAAGCTCGACCCCATCGGGGTACCCAGCCTCAGTCAGAAGCTGCCGCGCCCGATCGGGATCATACTCGAAAGTAAGAGACTCCAAACCCTGCTGGTTTAGCCTGTTATCGTGACCATGCCAATACTGGTGGAACGACGGTCTGCCGTCACCAAATGCCAGGTTGTTGACCAGTTTTTGGCGGTCAATGGAGATGGCCATGGCCTCACGCACTTTGCGCGCCTTCTCCCAATCCGCTGAGACAGTGTCGGGGTCGCAGGATACCCACGGAAGGATCATGCAGTTTTCTGCAAAGGTAGTGCCCAAGGGACGGGCGATGTTGCCCTCCTCGTCAGCAACGTGATAGGAACTCTGCACGTCATAGTACTGGCCATGCAGCAGCAGAAAAAACTGCAGTCCGACGGGTCGGCTAACGTACTTGATTTCAGGTCTGTTTTCTGCCTTGATGGCTTGCAAGGAGTCTGCGCTGAACGTTCCTGTGTCGAGACGTCCTACTAGGAAATTAGCCAGACGGGTCGACTCCTCCAAGATTTCCCACCAGATCATCTCAGCGAACTCCGGGGTCTTGCGCCAGTGGTCCTCTACAGCCGTGACCCTCCTGAACTGCCCTTCCTTGGCCTCGGCCAACTTCCATGGGCCTGTGCCTATGGACTCGGTATCAGCCCTCTCCACCCCCACGGTCTCTTGGTGTAACTTGCTGCGGAATGCAAGGGTGCCCCGGTTATTCCAAGTAAGCTCTACAGTTGGGGTAGGTCTGCTGAGCCGCATTGTGAAGTCGTCGATTTTGGTTAGCTCGCATCCATCACAGAAAAACATGTTCCTGACCCTGCCGGTCACCGTATGGACAGAGCCTTCTTCAATGACGCTGTTCAGAGTAAACAGGAAATCATCGGCGTTGAACTCTCCCCAGTTTTCGTGAAAGGGCACCCCTTCCTGGAGGTGAAAGGTGAAGACCAGCCCGTCTGCGCTGGTTTCCCACTCTCTAACCAGTCGTGGCAAGAGACTGCCCTCGGCGTCAGTCCACCACAGGTCTTCGTGTGTAACTGTGTCATCGAACCGTGACTGGAAGAAACTCTGATTCTTTAGCAGAAAAACGGGTGCTCCTATTTGGGTCATGCCTGTATTAAAGGTACCGGTAGGTTTCACTTCGGGCGTGGCGGCAACCGTGGGAGCAGCCGTGGGCGCAGAAGTGGCCAGAGAAGCTAACACCACCGCCACTGCTGCCTGTACGTCTTGCGGATTGACTCCAGGCTGCTGCGCTGGCATGGCCGCAGCAATGGCCTCCTGCACTTGGGCTTCCATCTCCGCTGCTGAGGGCTCACTTTGACCCTGTGCTGGAGTAGGCATCGCAGCCAAAGCGGCCGTCACTGCCTCTGCAACTAGGGCATCGGTATCTACGGCTGATACGGGAACAGCCGCCGGGGCAGCAGTAGGAGTGGCCGCCTCGCTACATGCCACAATTATTCCCAAGATGAGAATGAACACTCCGATGATCATGCTCTGATGTTTCGGCATCTAGGCCCTCCAGTCTTTCCGTTGAAGCGGCGGCAGTCTAGCATGGAAATATCAGATGGCGGTAGCTAAGTAATGGATGCCCTGTCCGCTTGCCACCTTGTATCGTAGTCACCTATCATGCAGCCAAATTAGCCAACATCCCCGTCCTAGGAGGGCAATGCGCTTCGGTCACTTCTTTCTTCCCGTCAGCCTCGACCCTGCTGAGGACTTCAGGCTGATAGACGATTGCCTGTATGAGGCTGAGATGGTCGAGGAGCTGGGTTGGGATGCCATCTGGCTGTCGGAGCACCACTTTGGCGGCGAGACGGCCTATGCCGACCCATTGGTGTTCGGGGGCGCAATAGCCGCCAAGACGAAGCGGATCCAGTTGGGATTCAGCGTCGTCGAGCTGGAGTTGCACAACCCCGTCCGCCTCGCCATCCAGACCGCCCTCGTCGACAACATCAGCCGGGGCCGCTTGGTTGTTGGCTTGGGCAGAGGCTCCCGCTACAACGTCTTCGAGTACAAGGGCTTCGGCACCACCATGGAGGCAGGCCGGGACCACTTGGAGGAGGCTGAGGACCTGCTGATCAAGGCTTGGACCACTGACAACGTTGACTACGACGGCAAGTATTGGCAGGTCTCCTTCCCATTTATCCGGCCCCGCCCGTACCAGAAGCCCCATCCGCCCCTCGCCCGCGCCTGCGCCACTCACGAGTCCGTGATGGATATGGCCCGCATCGCTAGGCCCATACTCCTTTACTGCCCAACTATCGACGGTGTGGAGCAGGCCTTGCGCCTCTATCGTGACACCATGTTCTCCGCCGGATTCGACGAGCAGACGGTTGAAGCGAGCTTAGACCAATCGTGGGTCTGGCGCGATACCTACGTGGCCGAGACCGACGACCAAGCCATGGACGAGTACCTGCCAGCCTTTGAGCACGCCGTCGCCACCATCAACGACCTGCGAGAACGCTGGAACCCCAAGGACATGGAGATACCGAAGCGTCCCGCTCCATTGCAACGCTCCAGCTATGAATTCAGTCCTCTGCCGGCTGCCGATGAGCTGATGGTTGGCTCGCCACGCCGCGTCGCCGAACACATCGCCCTGTTGCGTGACGCAGGGGCCAGAAATCTGATCCTGACTCATCGCAACCTGCTGCCAAGAGAACAGTCCACATCGCACATCCGGCTCCTGAGTGACAAAATCATGCCCCTGTTTCGAGACTATTGAGGTTTCTAGAGTAAACGTCCCAGCAACCGCCAAGATGGAGGAGAAACTATGACAACCAGAGCGCCTTTTCTTAGCCAGCGGTATGGAGCCTACTATCACCGGGAAGTGCCTGAGCCCGACGAGGAGCTGACCAGCGTCGGCCCAGGCACTCCCTGCGGGGACTATCTGCGGCGCTTCTGGCACCCGGTCATAGAGTCCGATGCGTTGACCGACCTTCCCAAAAACATCAAGGTGTTGGGCGAAGAGCTTGTGGCCTTCCGGGATGGCGGCGGCAACGCTGGGGTGCTGGAACTGCACTGCTCCCACCGGGGCGCCTCCTTGGAGTATGGCCAGATTGAGAGCAACGGAATACGCTGCTGCTATCACGGCTGGCTCTTTGGTGTCGACGGGGAGATTCTCGATACGCCGGGCGAACCGCCGGAAAGCACCTTCAAAGAGAGACTGTGCCACGGCGCGTACCCTGTTATCGAATACAAAGGCTTGGTCTTCACCTACATGGGCCCGCCGGAGTTGCGCCCTCCTTTCCCCATGTACGACATCTTCAAGGACGTGCCCGGCTATTGTCTCGGCAAGCCGGGAAGGGAGTATTGGCCCTGCAACTGGCTTCAGGTAAAGGACAACTGCATGGACCCAGCCCATACTGCCTTCCTCCATACCATTGAGTTCGGCCACGGCTTCACCGAGGCCTTCAAGGAGTTCGGCCAACTGGACTTCATGGAGACCCCCATCGGGATGATCTATTTGCACAGTAGAAGAATCGGCGAGCATGTATGGGTGCGCATCACCGACTACATAGCGCCGACGCTGCATCAGATAGGCATCAATACCGAAGATGCCAAGGCAGAGCACCCGCCGGGTCTCCCTTGGGTCATATTCTGGCTCGTCCCCGCAGATGATACCGAGTCCTTTGCGTTCACACTTCGCTTTCACCCAGGCGACGAACCTCGTCCAGCACGCGTAGGCTTTGCCATGGACGACAGCCGTCCTTACCAAGAGAGGCAGAAGGTGCCGGGCGACTACGAGGCCCAGACCAGCCAGCGCTCCATCGCTGTCCATGGCTTGGAGCACCTCGGCGACACTGACCGGGGCATAATCATGCTTCGGCGTCTTCTACGACGGAACATCCGAGCCGTGGCGAATGGCGAGACACCCGTCACTCCGCCCGTGCAGGGCGACGAGTTAGTCTCCACCTACGCCAGCAACACCGTAGTGCGCGTGGCACCCGGAGATACTCCCGAAGCCGACAATCGCATTCTGAAAGAGACAGCTAGAAAGGTAGCCCAAGGGATGCTGGATGGTAGCCGGCCTCGCACCGATCACCTGCGTTAGCCTCAGCAGCAGGTGAGGCAGCCCTAAAGTTCCTAACGCCGGTTGACGATGCCACTCCTTGGCGTGACATGAGCCACCCGGCCTCTCAGGTAGATTAACGCGCCCCAGCACATAGAACCCGGTAGGATTAGGGCCCGGTAAATTGAAGATTGGAGACACAATGGGTTTTAGACGATTCAGTATCCTAGGAATACTCGTACTTGCTATGGTCATGATCATCGCTTGTGGAGAAGGCGACACACCCTCGCCTACTGCTGCCCCGGCCTCCGCGCCAGAGGCAACTGCTACCCCTGTCCCTGCCACTACTTCAGCAGCGACGCCGGATGCGGCCTCGCCCACTACTGCTCCAGCCCCGGCGGCCACATCGGCGCCTACATCCACTCCATCGCCGGCTACTCCCACCGCCGTTCCCACTACGGCCCCAGCCACCCCAGTGCCGGCAATGCAGCCCATGGGCACCTTGGACGTCAGCGTCGGCGCACTAGGAGCTCCCATCTTCGTCTTGAAGAACCAATTTTTCAGCGCATCCAGATTCGATGGCTTAACGACTCACGAGTCGCCTTTCGCTCGAGACCCCGCGGGCGCTGTGGTGCCATTGCTGGTCAAGAACTGGACCGTGGACCCTCAAGGTCTCGTTTATACCTTCTCACTCCAAGAGAACGTGCCTTGGCACACTCGCCATGGTGAGTGGGGAGAGGTCGACGCTGATGACTTCATATTCACCTTGGAGAACACCGTCGCTGAGGGGTCTATACATACCAACGCTCGCGACATCGGACGCACCTTCTACTGCGACGGCTGCGAGGTGGTGAAGACAGGAGACATGACCGTCCAATTGACGCGGCCAGCCCCCACGCCGCGCATCACCTGGGACCTCACCGCACCCTCAGGTTCCACCGCCCTGCACAGCAAGAAGCACTACGACGCCGTAGGTGAGGAGGAGGCCGACTTCCAGTCTGTAGGCACCGGTCCCTGGGAGTTGGTGGAGGCCACGAGCGATGTGTCGAGAACCGTTCGGGCGGTACCTGACCACTGGCGAAAGACCCCGGAATGGGAGTTGATGATATGGCACGATATCACCGAAGAGTCCACCAGGCTCGCCAACTTCATTGTTGGGGACCTCGACGCAGCCCTTTACAATCCTGATTCTATCCAAGCGATTAAGGACGAAAATATCCCCGGCGTCGAGTTTATGACCTTCCCAGGCGAGAACAGCTTCTACCTGAACCTCTTTGGCCAGCAATACAACTTGGACCATCCGGCACACCTGCCCGGACCTAGCGGCGAGGCTCCTCGTGTCCCGTTGGGCGAGAATGCTTACGACTGCAACTACCCATGGGTGTCTTGCGACCGCGACGTCAACTCCGCGGAGTGGGCCAACGCGCTCAAGGTGCGTGAGGCCATGACCATCGCCATAGACCGCCAGAAACTGGTGAATAACCTAGCTTTTGGCGAAGGGGCCCCAGTCTACATCAATCATTGGATCGGACACGAACCCCGGATGGCCCAATACGGCCTCGACGAGCTGACCTGGGAGTTTGACCCGGTTAGGTCCAAGGCGCTCCTCACCGAGGCAGGATTCCCCGACGGGTTCGAAATCGACATGGCCCTTCCTGGGATACCTTGGGCCCCCGGAGCTGACGAAGCAGGCCAAGCTGTGGCACCCATGTGGGAGAGCGTTGGCATCAGCGTCACACAACAGGTCACCCCCTATGCCGCGTTTAGGCCGGGTGCGCTAGTGGCTCGAGAGTTTGCTGGCGTGAGCACTCACGGCAACTCAGTTCCCATTGAGCCCATCTCCTCGGACTCGCTGTTCTATAGCTCCACCTCTGTGATCAACTTCGGCATCGAGCATCCCGAGCTCCAAACACTGCTGGAGGATGCGTTGAACACGGTCAACGAAGAGGAGAGATGGCCGAAGGAGGCCGCGGTCGCCAAATGGGCCTTCGACAACATTGCATACTTCACCTTGTACCAGTCAAACCTCGTTTGGCCCATCGGCCCAGAGTTGGGGACCTGGGTGCCACAAGGTCTCCAGCGAAGCTGGCTCAGCAACTGGGAGTACGCCCCTCACAGGTAAGGGCGACTCCTAGGACAGCCACTCCACGACCTCGGAGCGTTAGAGGTAACGCTCCGAGGTCGTAAGAGCTACAGAGTGCTATCTCGCTCCTATTCCCGTGACGGTGACAGCAGCAATCGCTACAGATAACCTTGTGTCGGAAGACAGTACGACGTAGCGTGTCCTTCAATCGTGTCTGCCAACCCGACCCGCCGGAGAGGAAGTGCTCCGTGATTCCGGAGCCCAGCCGAATGGGTTCGGATCGGCCCTGGCTACTTGAAGGTATTCTTATGCTTGCCCGCGTTTTGCGCCAGCGCTCCACCGGCGACTCACCCGCCCGCAAGCTGGATGATGCGCTCCGGGCATCATTTCCTAAGACCGAAAGACGGCGTGGCGCAGCGTGTCGTTAAGGCGAGTCTGCCAGCCTGGACCAGTGGCACGGAAGTACTCCGTGATGTCGGAATCCAACCGGATGGACACCCGGTCTTTGGTTGCTGTCTTCTGCTTGCCACGCGTCCGTATGTATTCCTCTACGATGTGGGGCACCACTTCAATGGCGGGGCGGGCGCGGGCGAACCATTCGTCGTCTAGCTCAGGGGCATCCGGGTCGAGCGCGATGCCTCTGTTAATCTCTTCTTCTTCTTCATCAGTTGGGCTGATGTGACCTGGCTTAAGCTTCGGCATATCGTTTCTCTTCTCTTCTATTGGCTTTGCGTAGGCTGATGACACGTCTTCTATCGCTACGGTCTACGAACACGATGTGGTATAACCGATTATTAATGTATCCGATGGCGTTGTGACGCATTTCACCGTGGCGTATGCTCGTCTCAATCGTGGCGGTTACCCACTCGAATCCCTCGGCCAGCCGGAAATCAATGAGGTGTTTTCCCAGGTTCTCTTGCCTCTTGGCCTCATCCCATTCATACTTCAATGCTTTATTGTCTGTACATTCGGGTCAGACGTCAAGTTGCTTGCCGACACGGAACCGTGGTCAGGTTCATGCGAGAGCACTAGAATCACGACGACTGATGGGCGCTGCAAACGGTCGCTGACTACCTACGCTCGAGCCGACGCTCCAACCACTTCGCGCGCGTAGCGATTGGGCGGCACAGCAAGGCCCAGGTTACCCCGCAGTGTGGTGGCCTCGTACTCGCTGCGGAACAGCCCGCGCTGCTTCAGGATAGGGAGCACATGGTCGATGAAGTCGTCGAAGGCTTGGGGCAGCACCGCGCCGTTCAGCATGAAGCCATCCGCCGCCCCCGACTCGAACCATTCCTGCATGATGTCGGCGACACGTTCCGGCGTGCCCATGAAGGGGCTCTTCGGATTGGTAGCCCGGTTGGCCATCTGGCGCAGGGTCAGCTTCTCATCACGGGCCATCTGCTTGAGCCGGTCGGTAGAACTCTCCCAGCCGTTCCGCGCGAAGTCGCCCAACTCAGGGAACTGCTCGTCCAGCGCGAACTGGGTGAAGTCGATGTCGTTGAAATAACGCCCCAAATAGTTAAGGGCGTCCTCGACGCTAACGAGGTTGCATATCTCTTCGTACTTAGCTTCGGCCTCATCATCGGTGCGCCCCAAGACAGGGGAGCAACCCGGCAGGATGTGTATCTCCCCAGAACGCCTGCCGTGGCGTCCGGCCCTCCCCTTGACGTCATCATAGAACGCAACGGCCCCGGACAGCGTGCCGCTGGTGGTAAAAATCAACTCTGCGCGCTTGGACGCGAACTCCTTGCCCGCCTCAGACGCCCCCGCCTGAATCAGCACGGGCTGGCCCTGGGGGGACCGGGAGATGTTCAGCGGGCCCTGCACCGAGTAGAATTCACCATGGTAGTCGAGCTGGTGCATCTTGGCCGGATCGAAGAAGATGCCGTGCTCCTTGTCGCGCACAAAGGCGTCATCCTCCCACGAGTCCCACAGACCCTTGGTGATTTCCACGTACTCGTCGGCCATGCGGTAGCGCAGGTCGTGTTGGGGATGTTCCGTCTTATTGTAGTTGAGTGCCGATCCCTCCAAGGGCGAGGTCACGATGTTCCAAGCGGCCCGCCCGCCACTGATGTGGTCGATGGAGGCGAACTGTCGCGCTACGGTGTAAGGATCGCTGTAGGTAGTTGAGAGAGTGGCTGCCAATCCGATGTGCGTGGTATCCATAGCCAAGGCGGCTAGCAACGTCAACGGCTCGAACCGGTTCAGGAAGTTGGGGTGCGCCTTCTCGGTGATGTACAGTCCATCGCCAAAGAAGACGAAGTCCAGCTTGCCGGCTTCGGCCTTGCGCGTCAGCCCGCGGTAGTACTCCAAGTTAATAGCGCCGTCGGCTACTGCTTTGGGATGACGCCAAGAGGCCATGTTGCCACCGGTCCCAGCTAAGAACACGCCTATTCTCATTTTTCTGTCGTTACCCATATGTCGCCCCCATCCTAGCCTTCCCCTTCGAGGGGGAGGGACTACGGCATCAGGTCTGATAGTCGGAAGTGCTGTTCTTACGCGCCGTTGGCAGAGAACGCCTTACCTAGCAACTCGTAGGAGCGGAGACGCTTGGCGAACTCATGTATAGCCGTCACCACGATGATTTCGTCGGCTTGGTGCTGCTTCTGAAGCTCCAGCAGCTTCTGCCTCGCCAAGACGGGCGAGCCATGCACCACGCTGGCGTCATGCACCATGATCTCGTACCCCTCGCCCGACTGCCTCCCGAACTCCTCGCCACCCTCCACCGACCCCACAGTCAGAGTACGGCCGCTCTCCAGCCGAATGCGCACTACCTTGACCTCGCTGGCGTACTGCTGCGCCTCCTCGTCGGTCTCCGCAACAATCACCGGCAGTGCCAGCATCGCTTGAGGCTCGGTGCCGTGGCTGTGGTCGAACTCTGCATGGTAGGTCTGCATGGCCCGGCCCATCATGTCATCATCGCTGTTGAGGAACAGGGCGAACACATACGGCATCCCCATGCTGGCCGCCATCTGTGCGCTGGAGTCGGTGGTACCCAACAGGTAGAGGTCGGCTGGCTGAGGAGGTGTAGGACTCGGCCGCAGGCCGTGCAGCGGGTGGTCCTCCTCCAGCGCGTCGTGGAGGAACCGCTGTAGCTCCGCCAGTTTTTCCCCCAAGGGAGTAGCGTCGGCCACTCTGTCTTGCTGCAGGGCCTTGGTGGACATCGGATGCCCGCCCGGACCTCGCCCGATTCCCAAGTCCACCCGTCCCGGAGCAAGCGACGCCAGCACGTTGAAGTTCTCCGCCACCTTGAAGGGACTATAGTGCTGGAGCATCACCCCGCCAGAGCCAACCCGTATCCGCGAAGTCTTGGCCAGCAAGTGGGAGACCAGCACCTCAGGGGAGGAACCCATGACCCGGTTCGAGGCATGGTGCTCTGCCACCCAGAAGCGGTGGTAACCCCACTCCTCGGTCTTCTGGGCCAACTCAATGGTGTGGTTCAGCGCCTCACTCGCGGTCTCATGCTCCGCCATCGGGCTTTGGTCCAATACTCCTAGCTTAAGCTTTTGGTGTGCCATGGTGCTCGTAGTTAACTCCCCCAGACGCAGCGTGCATGCGCATGATAGCAGATAGAGCCATCATCCGAAGCGGGCTTCTGCGACCCCCCGCCCATTGTGATGCTACTATAGGCCTACTGTCGCACTAGGTGCGGCGGTAACGCTCTTACCCGACATAAGGCGGTAACGATGATGGGTTCTAACGTTGGTGTTCCAGTGATGCTGGACAACTGCAAGCCTGCCATGATCGTGGTGGACATGCAGAACGCCTTTCTGGATGACAGCGGCTCGGTGGCCATGATGGGGCTGGACATAACCTACTTGAAGGAGACCACCGGCCCAGTCATGCGGCTGGTGGATGCATGTCACGATGCTGGCGTGCCCGTCATCTTCACCCGCTACGTGTTGCGGGCCGACTACACCGACGCAGGGCTGCGCGAGAAGCGACGCCCCGGTGCTTGCGCGTCAGCTTCCTTGGTCGCAGGCACTTGGGACGCAGACCTCGACTCACGAATGGAAGTCCGCCCCACGGACTACATACTCGACAAGACCCGCTACAGTTCCTTCTACAACACCAACCTCGAAGTCATCCTGCGGGGACTGCAGGTGGACACCCTGATCGTGTGTGGCGTCACCACCGAGATTTGTGTGGAATCGACCATCCGTGACGCCTATTTCCGCGATTTCAGGATCCTGGTACCCGCAGACGCCGTCGCCGCCACCGATATTGAACGACACCGCGGAACGCTGCGCACTATCGAGTACGGGTTCGGCACAGTGACGACGACCGGCGTCCTAGTCGACGCACTGCTCGCAGCCCCAAGCCTCCACGGTGCTGGGGCAACGACCTAGTGAGAGAGCTTCGCAGCAGCCCCTCCGCCCCTTCCCCAGCCGGGACCAGCCCAAACCACCATCGAACAGGAGCAAACCGCTGGCGTTAGCAATCATCTTCACCTTCATCGCCGCCATTGGTTTCGGCTCGGGGACTATCTTCATACGGGTGGCCACGCAGCGGATACCTGCGCCCACGGCTACGCTGTTCGCCGTAGTCGCCAGTGCCGTCGTCGCCCTCGTCCCAGCTTTAATCTGGTACGGCCCGGAGATGGTGCAGCAGCCCCTCAAATCCTACGGGTGGTTCGCCCTGTTGGGGCTCATGGGATACCCCATGGCCTTCACCTTCCTGAACGTGGCTATCAAGCTGGTGGGAGCATCCCGCGCCGCCCCCTTCAGCTCAGTCCAACCCATCTTCTCGTTTATCCTAGGCACCCTGCTCTTGGGCGAGGAACCCGGCATTCTGGTAGCTGTCGGTACCCCGGTCATTGTCGCCGGTCTGGCCTTGGTACTGACCTCCCGCGCTCAACGCGACACAGGGCATGGTTTCACTCGTTATGATCTCTTCGGCTATCTCCTAGCCACCGCGTCCTCTGCCACCTTTTCCAGCCGCGACGCCATCATTCGCCACGTCGTCTCAGGAATCGCGCCGTCACTGGTCACCTCGGCATACGCCCTGACCATGGGGAGCGTTATGCTTCTGGCCCTGACGCTCCCCAACGCCGTACGCAGCTTCCGGGGTGTACCGCCGCGCTACATCTTGATGTGCGTCCTCACCGGGGTGACCCAAGGCGTAGCAGTGATTGCCCTGTTCCAAGCTCTGAGCCGCGCGCCAGTCACTGTGGTCAGCCCCATACTGGCAACCAGCTCCCTGTTCGTGCTGGTTCTGGTCCACTTCACCCTGAGCCGGTTGGAATCCGTCACCATCCCGCTGGCGTTAGGCACCACCCTCACGGTAGTCGGCGTCGCATTGGTAGTCCTCGGAGCCGCCGACTAGCAGGCCCCGTGAATACCCCATTTGAACTTGCTACGACCATGCCCTCGGCTGAGCCCAAGCCGCCACATTTCCTTCCAGGAGCGGGCCGCTGGCACTGGCGATAGTACTCACCTTCGTAGCGGCCATCGGCTTCGGCGCTGGGGCCGTCTTCATACGCGTCGCCACCCAGAGGATTCCCGCGCCCACCGCGACCCTCTTCGCCGTCGTGACCAGCATTCCCATAGCCGTCACCCCCGCCATCGCTCTGCACCACTCGGAGATGCTGGGGCAACCGTTGGAAGCCTACGGCTGGTTCGCCATCATGGCCCTTCTGGCTTATCCCCTAGCTTTCGTGTTCCTGAACGTCGCCATCAAGCTAGTCGGTGCATCGCGGTCCGCCCCATTCCAATCGGCGCAACCCATCTTCGCTTTCACCCTAGGCACCCTCTTTCTAGGGGAAGAACCCGGCCTGCTCGTCGCCGTGGGGACGCCGGTCATAGTGGCCGGACTGGCCTTGGTGCTCTCCTCCCGCGCATCCCGCGACCCCTCGCAGGGGTTCAGTCGTACCCACATCTTCGGATATCTGCTGGCCATCGCCTCTGCCTCTGCCTTCGCCACACGCGACGTCATCAGCCGCCATGTGGTGTCCGGCGTCGCCCCGCCTCTGGTGACCTCTGCGTACACCATCGTTATGGGTGTCGTCATGCTCCTAGCCTTCACGCTCCCCAGCGCCATAAGCAGCTTCCGCGGTGTGCCCTTCCGATTCACCTTGATGTGCATCCTTGCCGGTGCTTGCCAAGGGGTAGCGAATATTTCCCTGTTCCAAGCCCTCAGCCTCGCCCCCGTCACCGTGGTCAGCCCCACCCTAGCCACCCAATCCCTCTTCGTGCTCGCCATAGCTCACTTCACCCTGACCCGGTTGGAATCCGTCACCATGCCTCTGGTGATAGGCACTACCCTCACCGTCGTGGGAGTCGCATTAGTGGTGCTGGGAGCTGCCAACTAGTACATGGGACCTTCAGGCAATCATGGCGGTTCGCCCTACGGCAAGTGGCGACTAAGTAGCGAGTAAGAGGAAGTGAACGGGGAGGTCTTAAATGAAGAGGGCATCGTCCTGGATGATGCCCTCTCTTGAGGCCACGCGCTCGAACAGCTCTACCAACTCGGGATCAGGGTTTCCTCTAAGCGCGCTTGAAATCTCGACGAGGGCTTCAGCACGTCCTTCTGTCCTGTCATCGGCTTTCCGCTGTTCCTGACGGGCAAGCCCCTCCGCACGCCATTTTTTCGTTGTTCTGAGGCCCACCATATCATGGTATTCCTTTCTCCATTGCCACAATGGACGTATCTCGGTGTGGCTAACCGTGCTTATGATGGGTCCGAGAGTGTTTGAAGGTTGACTCACCCAATAGTCCGGGCCGTGGGTCCCCGCGCAGGGAGACCTTTGCATAACTAGTCCCGATGGGGAGACAGCCCTGTTCCGGGTGTGGTGCCATCGCCTCATTACTTGCTAGAGAGAAATCGACGGGTGCGGACATCTGCATCCCCGCTGTTTCCGGGGGATTCAACTCGTTGCTTTCGACCCTTTCCACTCCTCGACCTAGGCAGAACCAAAGGCTATCCGGTCCGACCTTTTCAGGTTGTAAGCCATCACCTTGAACCACATCTCAATGGCATTCCGCTCCAACCCTCGGTACCTCACCCGGTGATACCTATAGCTGCGTTTCAGCGTCCCGAACACCTTTTCCACTGCCGACCGCACCGGCGATATCAACTCGTTGTGGCGCTGCTGGCCAGTGAGGCAACCCCCGTTGAACCTTATGGGAGCGGTGCATGGCCCTGTCCTTGATGCCTAGGGACCGCAGCCATAGACGCCTCCTCTTGGACTCGTAGGCCTTGTCTCCGTACACCGCTTCCTCATCCCCGCTCACCAGATCGTCGGCCACCTCGCTCTCGTATACCTTGGCTGTAGTGAACGCCGCCGTGCGCACTAGGCCCGACCCTTGATCTACCCCAATATGCACCTTGTAGCCCAAATGGGCCCGCCTCTCACGGTGGGAGTAAGTCCATTCCGCATCGAGGTCGGTGGGCTCTTGGCCCCGCGTCCCTCTTTCAGGGACGGGCGACGCACTCGGGCTTCCACCAGAGTGGCATCCATCAGGGTGCCCTTCTTCAAGACCACACCGCGTTCCCTTAGCTGTCGCTCCAACTCCAGGAATAGCTCCTCGCTCAGCTTCTCTCCCAACGCGGTGCGGAAGCGACTGATGGTGGAGTGGCCGGGGTGTGGTCTTGCAGGTCCAACCCCACGAATCGCCGGAAGGAGATGCGGTCCCTCAAGGCCTCTTCCATCTGAGGGTCCGAGAGGGCATACCACTGCTCCAGCAGCAACACCTTCACCATCATCAAGGGAGGATAGCTGGGCCTGCCTTCGTGGTCCCGTGGACGCCTTGCAGCAACCGGCGGAAACCCTGCCAGTCCACCGTACGGTCAATGCGCTCCAAGCTCTCGCTCTGGCCTAAGTTCCCTGACACATAAACATCCGCGAATGAAGGCTGGTCCACGCTCCGGTGCATCGCCGTCCCCTCTCCTCCCTTCTGTCTTCCACTCGATTCTCAGGCCAATCCGGCAGTTATGCAAAGGTCTCCGAAGGCGGGAATGACGGGGTGGCGGACGGCTCAGGGCCCCGGCCGGTTTCCATGCTAGTGACTGGGATGACCGATAGCTGTGCGGGGTGGTTCATGGCGAATTGACGGGCGGGGGCACGAGTGCTACTTTCGCCGCAGTCTCGCAACTACCTTTTTTGGAGCAATGCGATGAATAACGGCACCCATGCTAATGGTAACCATGGAGTCAATGGCTCTAAGGATGTGCGGCTGAACATTCCGGACCAGACTGAGGAGACGATGTATGGCGTCTCCCAGATTGGGATTCATGACTTGGTGCCTCAGATGGGTTACCGGGAGTACTGGTACCCGGCGATTGAGGTGAAGAAGCTGGGGCGAAAGCCGCGACGGGTGAAGATGTTGGGGGAGGAGATCGTGCTGTTCCGTGGCAAGGACGGCAAGGTGGGTGCGTTAAAGGACCGGTGCCCTCATCGCGGGGCCTTCCTCTCCTATGGTAAGTGCGAGTTCGAAGGCACTATCTCATGTCCCTACCATGGCTACACCTACGACGAGACTGGCAAGTGCGTGGCGGCCATCACGGAGGGGCCGGACTCGCCCATGGTGGGCAAGCTCAAGGCTAGGGCCTACCCTACTGCGGTGCTCCGCGGCGTTGCCTATGTATGGATGGGGCAGACCGACCCGGTGCCCCTGCAGGAAGACCTGCCCTCCGAGTTTTTTGACCCCGATTACGCCGTTCATGTGTACAGCAAGATGTGGCCGATGAACTGGGCGGTATCCATTGAGCAGAACGAGGATGCCCATTTCTCTTGGATACACCGCTTCCGCATGCGACGGCTGTTCACCTTGGAGGCGTTCCGCCAGATACCTGCTTACTGGAGCGGGATGAGCGTGGTTGGGGAGACGGACAGCACCATGGGCATAAAGCCCACGGTCAAGGCGCCACAACAGGCCTACTATCCAGGGTTGGGTAAGAAGTGGCCACAACGGGTGTGGTGGCGCTTCCTCAAGTTCCCCGTGCCCGGCATCAACGTCAAGAGCTTCACTGGCAAGCCGTATCGCAGCGAGCACTTCCTACCGAGCATTACCCGGGTCGACCTGCGAAACCGCATGCTCAACCGCTGGGCGGTGCCCATCGACGAGAACCACACTATGATGTTCACTTTTGGCATCATGCGCGGTGGCAGCCTGTGGAACCGCATCTTCGCCAAGCTCTACTGGAACACTATCTGGCGCTACTGGCAGATAAAGGGCGTGAACGAACTGGAAGACCTGCCGGTACAGCTCTACACTCGCATGGACCCGAAGGAGCCACAGAAGCTGGGACGGAACGACCGCGCCATCATCCACTGGCGTCGTAAGATGCCGTTGAAGTCGCGGGATGCGCGGTTGGTGTGGGGGCAGTCGGAGCGGGCGGTGGTGGAGGCGGATGCGGTGCGGGAGCAGCGGGAGGAGCCCGTGAGTGTGGGGGATGATGATTAGCGCAAGAGGGGATATGCTTGAAGCTGTTTGACGAGATAAGCCAACCCTCTGTTCGCTTCCAGCGGCGGACAGAATCCACAATGGAATACTTGAACAGCGTGACACTATCGGCGTACGAAGAGACGCGAAGCAAGCTGGAAGCCCTATTTTGCGACTACCCATTACAGGAGGAGCAAAAGAGACAGTTCAAGGGAAGGTTGTGGGGACGCGATGCCTCGGCGGAGGGCGCTTTCTACGAAATGTTTATGGCTGGTGCATTGAGTAGGCTTGGCCGAGACTGTCAAGTAAAGGCGGAATATCCTCTTGACGGGAAGCCCGTCGACTTACGAGTTTCCCACCCGGGTGGTGACTTCTACGTCGAGTGTAAGACTCGGCTCACGTCCAAGAATCAGTATGGAAGGCCATACCCCCATCTGTATGAGCTCCTGGACGCATTAGATGAAGACAAGGAATTAGCAGAATTGCCCTTCGTAGGCTTGGTGTTCGCAAGGCATCTGGGGAATAATGCCCCGTCTAAGCGCAGATTTCCCAACTCTGTCAAGGAAAGGCTCCCAGAACTGTGGACGGTAGCAGAGTCGATCAGGAGCGGTAACGCGACCTCTGCTGAGGAGCTTTGTGAACCTGTAGTCTACAAACCGAGGGAAGGGGGCGAAGTTGAGGTCCACTTCTACTGGCGCGGCAATAAAGGCTCTAGGCGGTTCGTTGTCCTCAACTCGCTAGGGGGCGGAGTCGTAGAGGACGAGACCCCATTTATCCAGGGAGCGCTCGATGAGAAGGCATCACAACATCGCAAACCAGAACTACCGTATATTATCGCGATCAACTGGTGCTATCCTGCCAGCTTTGAAACCCCTGGTAGATGGAGGGGAGGCGGTCCTGAAATAGAAGCGGTCTACGGCAGAGGGCATTTTGACGTGATGGATAACTCGGAACCGTATGAAGTAAAGAGCGAGGTCAAACATCGGAGGGTTGATTGCTGGCTAGAACAAGTCTTTCGCGAGGGGTTGTTCGTAGACCGCCAAGGAAATCCCAAGCACCGGCACGTTTCGGGTGTTCTGTTTAGTCGTCGCGCAACGCCACTGCAGGACAATCTGTCTTGGAAATTCTTTGGCAATCCATTCGCTACCTACCCTGCGCCCCAGATGTTCAGACAGGTCCCGAACGTCTGGCCTCACTTGTGTGAATGGTCGCACTCCTATACAGGTTCCACAACTTTGCATGTTTCAGCGGAATGGCTACCTTGGTTCCCTGTTGGATTCCAGGCGGGTGCTCACCCGCTATTCGCATCAGCCACCTTCAACTACCAAGGCTTCTTGCAGTCTGCCGTCACAGGCAAAGTAGAACTCCACGATTTACTAGGGATAGACTACCCCGACCCAGACGAATTTCGCCGGCTTATCGAGGACGCTGGGAGGGAGGCAATGACCTAGATCCACACGGTCGGGCGCCCGCCAGGTGCCGGAATTGAACTCTGGCGAGCCGTGGCATCCTACAGATACGCCGAGGCAAGGCCCAAGCCTTGACACTTGACCATAAATAAGGGTATATGAGTCAACGGTCTGGGGGCCCACAGGTCCTTAAGGAGGAAGAATGGCGACCACTAAAGAGAGACCCATGGTTGAGCAGGCTGAGCCGGAAGTTTTGAATGGCTCGCAGCAGGACGCCCCGCAGGAGGAGTGGAAGCCCGGCCCCGATGCGCCCTACCTTGGACGCAGCGTGGAGATGGTGGGGCCGTGGAATCCCATCAAGGCGTCGGAGAACCCCCACGAGAAGAACAAGCGGGGAGAGTTGGGGAAGCCCCTGTTCAACTGGTACTTCAACCGAACCTCCAAGGACCCGCTGGGAAGGATATCCTTCATCCAGTCGGCCGCCGACAAGAAGAATGTGGCCTTCTTTGCTGTGGGACAGGCCCCAAAGGGCCAGGTCAATCCTGAAAAGCCCAAGGTGCAGGACGCCAAGACTCTCACCAAGCACATAAAGAGGGTTGCCCACTACATGGGGGCTAACTTGGTGGGAATCACCGCCACGCACCCTTCCCTCCTCTATAGCGACGGGGCAGAGGCGGATAACCTCGGGTCTGTGCCCGGCCTAACGCAGAAGAATGAAGCCCAGGTTGGGACTCCCACACATGAGAGGTATCCCTACGCCATAGTTATCACCGTGGCATGGGACTATGACAAGATACAGGCACACCGCCATCACATAGGCGACCATGCCTACCACTTCAGCCAAGCCAAACTGGGAGCCATCTACGAGAACTTGGTCAGGTACATTAAAGAGATGGGCTACTCGGCAGTTCGTAATCTTGCGCAGCCGATGCCGACTGCCTTGTCGGCCGGTCTAGGCGAGATGGGACGCAACGGCATCCTGATTACCGAGAAGTACGGGGCCCGGATACATCTGTCCAGCCCCATACTGACCGACATGCCCCTGCTGACGGACAAACCCATCGACATCGGTGTGAGCGACTTCTGCGCGCGGTGCAAGAAGTGCGCCACGACCTGTCCCACCAACAGCATCACCATGGAAGACAAGGTGGTGCATAACGGGATCAAGAAGTACAAGCTGAACTGGGAGACCTGCTACCGGCTGAGGGCTTACGTGATGGACTTCTGGGAGGTGTGCCTCTCCTGTGTGACCGTCTGTCCTTACACCAAGCCTAGGCGGTGGTGGCATGACCTCGCCATCCAGACCCTGAAGCGCACGCCGGTACCCCTTCGGGCTGGTGTGGTGTGGCCTCTCAAGTGGATTGATGACACCTTCTGGGGCACGGTGCCCAAGAAGCGGGTGAAGTGGCTCGACTACGACACTGCCGTTTATCACGGCAAGAACGGCAAGGGACCCAACGGCAACGACGCCAATGAGGCCCCCGACCCCAAGTCTAAGGTCGGCTACTACCATCCCCTGAAGGAGAACACGAGGCGGTTCGATCTGCTGAAAGAGCGGGAGCAGAAAGCCCGGGCCAAGCAAGACTAATGTCCCCTATGGAGTCAAAAGGGCTCCTCGGCAGGCTCTTTGGCGTTCGGGACAAAGACCCGCTGTGGGAAGGGTTCGTGAACCGGCCGCTATCCGACCCGAGCAATGACTTGGGGGCTGCCATACGCTCCGCGCCTGAGGGGGCGGTGTACCCGGTGAAGACCGAGGTGCCCGACCCCGCGGGCATGAGTGCCAACATGAAGGAATTGGGAGGTTGGTTGGGGGTGGACGTTGTCGGCATCACCCGCCTTCAGCCCTCCCAAGTGCGCCCCGAAGAGTTTCGGGATGGCCAAGGCGAACGCTCCGCCGAGGACATAGTCCGCGACTACCCTCTCGCCATCATCTGTGGTGTGCAGACCGAGCACGACCCTGGCAACACCGAGGGCATGGCTGGGCGAGTGTCTACGCTGGAAGGCAACCTCGTGAGCTTCAACCTAGCGGCGTTCATCCGGGAGTTGGGCTACCGGGCCAGTTTTGGCGGCGCCGATGCGATTAAGGTGGCTGAAGCAGCCGGACTAGGTCGTCTCGGGGCCGACGGACGATTCACCGCCCCCGGCATGAAGGGCTGGCTATACATCAGCGATCCCATCCTGACCGAATTGCCTATGGAAGCCGACCCGCCTGCTAGGTAGGGGAACAGCATGACATCCCAGTTTTCGACCTATGTGATCACCGAGCCGTGTGTAGGAGTCAAGGACGCCACATGTCTCGAAGTGTGCCCCGTTGACTGCATCCATAGCACCGACGAGGAGGGGCAGTACTACATCGATCCTGAAATGTGCATTGCCTGCGAGCAGTGCGCGTTGGTGTGCCCTGTCGAAGCCATATTCCTGGACATCGATGTTCCGGACAAGTGGCGTAACTACCTAGACAAGAACGCGGACTTTTATCGCCGTACAAAGGGGGAGCCCATGCCTGTACCCATCGACCGGGCTATTACCATGATTCAAGCGGGACACGCCAAGGCCCGGGAGTTGGACATCGCGGTGAGCGTCGCCATCGCGGATGAGGGCGGACGTCTCATCGCCTTCGGGCGCATGGACCAAGCCCGTCCGATGAGCGTCGACATCGCTGTGAACAAGGCATACACCGCCGCCACCTTCCAAGTCCCCACCGCCCAACTGGCTGCGACGGCGAACCAGAGCTGGTTCCAGAGCATGATCGTGTCATCCCAAGGCAAGATCATCGCCGTGGCTGGTGGGCTTCCAGTGCTGGACAGCCCCAACATCGTGGGGTCTGTGGGCGTCAGCGGGGGCACCGAAGACCAGGACGTGGAGTGCTGCCGCGCGGCTGTGACTGCGTATTAGGGCTGGGCCGTAGCCTCTGACCTCCATGGTCACGCCGGGATAGCCATCCTCCCCACTCCGACTAGGATCTACCCATGCTATTTCCTGTTCGTCCGGGCGGAAGCGCCCATGGGAATCCGTTATTGTCATGGGACGCTCTCGCCGCCAATCAAGAGTTCACTAAGCCTCCGCCATCGTGCGAAACGGCTCCTCCAGACGCTAGAGGCTGAAGGCTTCTGCCTAAGGCTAAGGCTTGGTCAACCAAAGAAGAGGCCCTAGGTGTTGGTACCCAGGGCCTCTTCTTTGTCCTTGGGAATTCGGTTCCTAGAGCGCGTAAAGCCTCTTCGGGTTATGGTGCAGGATGCGCTCTTTGGCCTCGGGGCTGATTTCGTCCATCTGCTGGAAGGCGAGGATGGCGTTGGTGTCGCTGGAGGGGTCTAGGTGGCCGTAGTCGGTGCCGATTACCAAGCTGTCCTCGCCAGCGTACTTGAGAACCCAAGGCAGGTCGTCGTGGGTCTCGCAGGAGACGTAGACCTTCTTGGAGCCGAACAGGTCCTTGGGGAAGGGTCGGCCAGAGGTGTTGTAGCGGTTCTCGACCTCCTTGTAAATCCAAGGCACCCACTGCGAGGAGGCCTCAATGAAGCCCCATCGCAGGTTGGGGAACAGCTCCGACATGTTGCTCATGAGCAACACCCAGCTGAGAACCACGGTAGGGCCGCGGAATACGGAGAAGCCGCTGTTGGATTGGCCTTCACCCACTGCCGAGGTGGAGGTCCACAGGCGTACGTTGCGCCGGTTACCGTTGGCGATGTGGATGACAACGGCCATGTCGAGGCGCTCTGCCTCTGCGAAAATCGGGTGGAAGTAGGGATCGGTCAACAGGCGGTCGCCTTCCAGAGGCTTCATGCACACGGCCACGGCCCCGTTCTCCTTGGCGAACCGCATCTGCGGGATGGCTTCGTCAACCATCAGGTCGGGCACGACGCAAGACCAGCGCAGGCGGCCTTGGCCCTGCTTCCAGATGTTGGCGAGCCACTTGTTCCAAGAGCGGCACAGGGCAGCTTGGGTGTCGGGCCAGGTGGTGACTGTTTCCAACCAGATGGTGTTGTGCAGGACCTGCACATCCACTCCCAGTTGGTCCATGTGGTCGAGCCGCATTTGCACGTCATCGAGCTCGCGGGCCTCTTTGGGCGTTCCCATGGCGCGTCCTGAGTTCTTGGAAAGCTGCTCGATCTTTTGCTCGCTGAGAGAGGGGAAAAACGGTCGGCCGATTTCGCCATCAATGAGCCAGTAGTCACTGACGTTGTTGTTGGGTGAGGTATAGAGCATGGGGCGGTACTTCTGTTCTGAAGGCTCTAGATAGTCCCATGTGCGCTCAGTTTCCACCACATGGGCGTCGGCGTCGATGACCTGCACTTTCACCTGTGTCGTCATATAGTGCCTCCTTGCTGTAATTGCTATGGGCTGTGTCGGAGAACGTTCGAGTTTTTTGGCGAGGCGAGCATACTGGGAATCGCCCGTGCTTTCAAGACTGGGCGTGTCGGTGCAGAACTGAGGCTATGTTTACCGGAAGGGAGGCCGGCGGTAGCAGCGTATTAGAGGAGCCGACCCGGGCAGTTACGCACCTGACCTCCGATTAGATGCGTTCAGTGGAAGAGGCCCCTGAGTACTCAGGGGCCTCTTCCCGTTCTGGTCACTTGGCCGGTTAGAGGGCGTAGAGCTCTCTGGGGTTGTGGTAGAGGATGCGCTCCTTATCTTCGGTGCTGATTTCGTCCATCCCTTGGAAGGCGATGATGGCGTTGGTGTCGCTAGAGGGGTCGAGGTGGCCGTAGTCGGTGCCGATTATCAAGCTGTTCGGGCCGGCGTACTTGAGGACCCAAGGCAGGTCGTCGTGGGTCTCGCAGGTGACGTAGACCTTCTTGGAGCCGAACAGGTCGTCGGGGAAGGGGCGGCCGGAGGTGAGGTAGCGGTTCTCGACTTCCTTGTAAATCCAAGGCACCCACTGAGATGAGGCCTCGATGAAGGCCCAACGCAGGTTGGGGAACAGTTGCGACATGTTGCTCATCAGCAGCACCCAACTGAGCACCACAGTGGGACCGCGGAACACCGAAAAGCCACTGTTGGACTGTCCCTCGCCCACTGCCGGGGTGGAGGTCCACAGGCGGACGTTGCGCCGGTTGCCGTTGGCGATGTGGATGGCAACGGCCATGTCGAGGCGCTGCGCCTCCTCGAAAATCGGGTGGAAGTAGGGGTCGGTCACCAGGCGGTCGCCTTCCAAAGGCTTCATGCACACGGCCACGGCCCCGTTCTCCTTGGCGAACCGCATCTGCAGGATTGCTTCGTCGACCATCAGGTCGGGTACGACGCAAGACCAGCGCAGGCGGCCATTGCCCTGCTTCCAGATGTTGGCGAGCCACTTGTTCCAGGAGCGACACAGGGCAGCTTGGGTGTCGGGCCATGTGGTCACCGTCTCCAGCCAGATGGTGTTGTGCAGGACCTGCACATCCACGCCCAACTGGTCCATGTGGTCCAGTCGCATCTGAACGTCGTCCAGCTCGCGGGCCTCTTTGGGCGTTACCATGTTGCGTCCTGCGTTCTGCGAAAGCTGTTCGATTTTCTGCTCGCTGAGAGATGGGAAACGCGTCCCGCCTATCTCGCCGTCGATGACCCAGTAGTCGCTGACGTTGTTATTGGGAGAGGTATAGAGCATGGGACGGTACTTCTGCTCCGATGGCTCCAGGTAGTCCCATGTGCGTTCCGTCTCGACCACATGTGCGTCGGCGTCGATGACCTGCACCTTGACCTGTGTTGCCATATCGTGCCTCCTTATACTTGTGGGGCCGTCATTGGGATGGCTCGTGAGGCGAGGATACAGGCTATAGCGTTTGCCTTCAAGACCGTTTCGCCGCGCTCCGTAGCCGACGGCCCGAGTTGACCGCTACCCTGCCCATCGGTAAACTCGTATCCACTGACTCTTGGGACGTGAGTACGTTGCCCAGGGTATTAACTAGCCATAACTGGAGGCAAGCATGACCACCACCGAAGGCCGCCTGTCGATGTCTTTGGGAGAAGCGATCTTCAGCCAGCGCGCCATTCGGCGGGTGCGCCCGGACCCTATACCTGAAGAGGACCTGCAACACATCCTGGAGGCTGCGATCCACGCCCCCAATGGCGGCAACCAGCAGCCGTGGCGATTCATCGTGCTGCGTGACCCGGAGGTTAAGGCCAAATTCGCGACGCTGTACGAAGAGGCATGGTGGGCCAAGCGAAAGGACGAGGGCATCAACGGGCCACAAGACATAGCCCCGGGCAAGGGGTCGCAACAGTCGGCCATGCGCCTTTCCAAGGAGATTGGACAGGCTCCAGTGATAGTTCTTCTGTGCGCCACGCGCTTGGGGGCGGGGGCCGCTGGCTCCATTATCCCGGCCGCTCAGAACCTGCTCCTAGCCGCCCGCGCTGTGGGCGTGGGCGGCACCATCACCACGCTTCACGCTGTGGTGGACGAGCGTGCGCGGGAGCTGTTCGGCGTGCCCGACACTGGGCAAATCGTATATGCCCTGCCGCTGGGCTACCCCAAGGGTAGCTTCGGGTCTACCGCCCGCAGGCCGCTTTCCGAGGTGGTCTCCAATGACCGCTGGTAGGACATATCCAATGAATTTCACTCAGAATATCTTTGATTCAGGAGAGGTCCTGATGGAGAAAGGGGCGCAATGGGCAGGCTGGATGACCGAGTAATCATAGTGACCGGTGGCGCTCAGGGTATTGGCAAGGCCTACTGCGAAGGGTTGGCCAACGAAGGCGCCAAGATAGTTGTAGCCGACCTTAATGCCGAGGCCGCTGGCGCTTTCGTTCGCGCCTTGGGCGAGAACGGCAAGGATGCCATGGCTGTGACCGTCGACGTATCCAACCCGGATGACGCCGAACGGATGGCGAGAGAGACCCTAGCCCGGTTCGGACGTATCGACGGGCTGGTGAACAACGCCGCGATATACCAGCGTCCCGGCCTGTTCCGTGGGCCCTTCGACCAGATTCCAGTGGATGAGTGGGACCGTGTGATGGCAGTGAACCTGCGGGGCATCTTCCTCTGCTGCCGTGCCGTCATCTCTCACATGAAGGAGCAGGGCAGCGGGAAAATTATTAATATAAGCTCCGGCACCGTGGCCCAAGGCACGCCCAACTTCGCCCACTACGTGACGTCCAAAGCTGGCGTCATCGGGTTCACTCGCTCCGTTGCCCGCGAGATGGGCGAGTATGGCATTAACGTCAATGCCATCGCTCCCGGCTACACGCTGAGCATGGACGAAGAGGACGTGGACGACAGTGTGCGGGCCACGGACCAGCGCAGCATCGATAACCGCGCCTTGACCCGTTCCGAGCGCCCTGAAGACTTGGTGGGCACGGTAATATTCCTATGCTCCTCTGATAGCGACTTCATCACTGGTCAGACCATGGCGGTCGACGGCGGAAACACGATGCGCTAACGCCGGACGGCGCTAACCAGGAGGCAGGAGGCCTTCCATGCCGGCTCTCACCGGCGCTCAGTATATCGAGAGGCTCAAGGAACACCCTCCCAACGTGTGGATAGACGGGGAACGGGTGAAGGATGTTGTGTCGCATCCGGCGTTCCGCAACAACATCCGCACCATGGCCAGCCTCTACGATATGCAGTACGACCCTGCGCTGCACGACGAGATGACCTACTGCTCGCCCACATCGGGGGAACCGGTGGGCCTCTCGTTCATCGCGCCTGCGAATATGGAAGAACTGGAAGCCCGCGGGCGCATGATGTTCCACTGGGCCCGGGCCACCGCGGGCATGATGGGGCGCAGCCCCGACTTCATGAATGTTACTGTGGCCGCCTTTGGGTCTGCCCAGGAGTACTTTGGTCAGCGTGAGCCGGAGTATGGCAGGAACATCCGCGCCTACTGCGAGTACATTCGGGAAAACGATGTCGTCCTCACTCATGCTCTGCTGAACCCATTGCGACGGCGTGACGTGTTGCGGGGCACTCAAGCCATGAGTTCGGACGACGTGGGGGCGCATGTAGTGCGGGAGACCGATGCAGGTGTGATCGTGCGGGGCTGCCGCATGTTGGCCACCCTGCCCGTTGCCCACGAGATTGCCGTGTACCCCATCCGCCCCGACTCGAGCGAGAAGCATGCGATCTGCTTCGCTTTGCCCTGCGACACGCCGGGCATGAGGTTCCTGTGTCGCGAGAGCTTCGACTACGTCCGTTCCCACTTCGACCACCCGCTGAGTTCGCGCTTCGAAGAGTTGGACGCCGTGGTGCTATTCGACGATGTGCTGGTGCCTTGGGAGCGGGTGTTCATACTGCGGGACGTGGAGATAGCCAATGGCATCACGGCCCACACCAACTTTCTGAAGCACAGTGGTCAGCAGATATGCCAGCGTCGCATCGCCAAGTCGGAGTTCCTGCTGGGGTTAGCGGCTATGATGGTGGAGACGTTGGGACGGGGGAATGAGCCCCACGTCCAAGAGATGCTGGGCGAGCTGGCTATGTACATGGAGGTCATGAAAGCGACGCTGCGGGCTGGAATTTCGCAGGCCGCCCCCGACCAATATGGTGTGTTCACACCTAACCACGCGCCCCTGACGGCAGGGCGTGACCTGTACGCCCGCAACTTCTACCCCCGGATGGCGGAAATCATCCACCTGTTGGGGTCCAGCAGTCTCATGGCTCTGCCTGCGGCAGCCGACTTCGACTCGGAGTTGGAGCCCAGCCTAGCGCGCTACATGTCAACTGATAACATGCCTGCGGTGGAACGGGCCAAGGTGTTCCATCTAGCATGGGACCTAACGTGTAGCGCCTTCGGCTCCAGACAAACACACTATGAGCGTTTCTTTGCGGGTGATCCGGTTTATAATGCTATAGTAGCGATGCGCAACACCAACTTGGAACCCGCCAAAGACATGGTGCGGGAATTCTTGGCTAGATAGCTAGTCCAAGCGCAACGCGAGAGCAGTCCAAAAGCTGAGGTATCACGAAGCTGAAGTTAAGCTAGGAGGCAGCCATGGCGAGCAACGGCAACGGTACAACGACGGTAATCCGAAACGGCACCCTCATTGACGCCACCGGGGCCGAGGCGTCCTACAACGAGGCGGTGGTCATTGAGGGGAACCGTATTCGCAGCGTGGGAGGGCTGCCTCCCGATGTGAACCTGGAAGACCGGGATAACGTACAGACCATCGACGCGTCCGGGCAATGGATTATGCCCGGCCTCATCGATGGCCACTGCCACCTGTCTTTCGGCTTCCCGGTGATGACCGGCGTGGCGTCGGCCAAGGGCACTAACAGCCCTGAATTCAGCTCCCTGCGAGCGGCCCGGAACCTAGGCAAGATATTGCGTTCCGGTGTCACCAGTGTGGCTGCGCCCGGTGGGACATGGTTCATCGACGTTGCCCTGCGCGACGCAGTGCAGGCGGGGCTCATTGAAGGCCCGCGCATCAACTGCGCTGGTCGGTTTATCGTCACCTACGGTAGCATCGCCGACGACGAGCCCTCTTGGGTGGGGAGCCCGGAGCACAAGCTGGGCAAGCTGTGCAACACCCGGGACGAGATGGTCACCGAGGTGCGCCGCCAGCACAAGCACGGCGTCAACTTCATCAAGATCGCCGACAGCACCTACGGCCAGACGCAGAGCTTCTCTAGGGAAGATATGGCGGCAGTGGTAGACGAGGCCCATCGCAGGAACTGCCCCGTCACCATCCACTCCCGTGGCGCGGGATCCACCCGGGACGCGGCCTTGGCTGGCATGGACTGGATTCTGCACGCGGACTTGGCGGGAGAGGCCGACCTTGATGCCGTCGCCGAGGCAGGCTGTCGCCTGATGCCCACGGCCACCTTCCTGTGGCGCGCCGTGGAGATGGGTCAGGAGTTCGGGCGAACACAGAACGAGATCGACAACATCCGCCGGCACGCTGAAGGGACGGCTCGCGTGATCCAGCGCTCCCGCGAGTTGGGCATCAAGATTCTCTGTGGCACCGACAGTGGCAACAGCACCCCAATGCCCTACGGCGAGCTTCATGCCAATGAGGCTGAGCTGCTGGTGAAGTATGGTGGCTACACCCCCATGGAGGCCATACAAGCCATAACTAGGGAGACCGCCTACGTGATGGGGCTGGAGGGCGAATTGGGCACCCTTGAAGAGGGCAAGCTGGCGGACATCATCATGCTGGACGCTGACCCTCTGGCTGACATAAGTGTTCTGCAGGGTGGCCAGCACCTCACCAGCGTCATGAAGGACGGCAAGATGGTCGACCTGTCCCCGTCGAGCGACAGCCACCTGCCCTTCCAGCAGGTGGGCTTCTAAGAACCGCTCCTAACCCTCAGGATTCTATCCGTTCAGGGCTGGCAGGAGGCCGGATGGCCTCTCTAGCCAGCCCTTTGCGTTTGCCACCGGTGCCTCCCCTTTGTGTCCGTTTAGGCACCTCCCAAGCCTCGCATACGTGGATCAGCCCCAACGAAAGGAGGAGAAATGGCGTCCAAGGCTACTGCAATCGACATAGACATCACGCTGAGGCACCTAAACGGCGACGGAGCAGCGGTCAAGCAGCATGTGCTGAACAAACTCACCCGTGTGGTGCGCGCCCTCCCTGCCGTGAAACGGGCATCCGTCGAGGTTACCTATGAAGCGAGTCGGCCTCGCCACCAACAGTACATAGTGCAGGCTACCCTGACAGTTGGGGGCGCCGTGCTGCGGGCCGAGGAGATGGGGTCGGACCCACGCTCCACCATCGATAGTGTGAGGGACGTGCTTGAACGTAGGATCCGTGACTGGAAGGGGCGAGTCTACTTTCAAGGTCGCCGGGAAAGGGCTGCTCTCAAGGAACTGAGTATAGCCCAAGCTGCCCGCCGGGCTGATGACGAGCCTGCAGGAGAGATCCTCCGAATCAAGAGCCATGAGAGTAAGCCCATGTTTCCTGAGGATGCTACCGAACAGATGGAGCTGCTGGGGCACGACTTCTTCCTGTTCCTCAACGCCGACAGCGGCCAGCATAACGTGGTGTACCGGCGGAAGAAGGGTGGCTACGGAGTCATTGAACCAGCGCCGTAGCCACCTGCTGGGGCGGTCAATCTTGACCCCCCCATACCTTTATGGTGTACTGAGTCAGCCTCGTCGAGGCTGGTTGCCTTAGCCTGAGAACACACGTCCAACAACACTACTTGGGGGAAGACAGATGGCGGCGAGCGTAGATGTTCTGCTGAATGGCCTCAACTTTCGCAGCGACCAAG
The DNA here is from genome assembly GCA_965263155.1 of Dehalococcoidia bacterium. Lineage (GTDB taxonomy): Bacteria > Chloroflexota > Dehalococcoidia > Lucifugimonadales > JAAXIE01 > JAAXIE01. The sequence continues at coordinate 1,621,317 of OZ253586.1, read as the reverse complement.
GCACATTCGGCTTTTGCAGCATCACCCTGATTACTGCGGGGGACAAGCGCATACTGGTGGACCCAGGCCACGTTGGCCGACGGGTGCATCTGCTTGAGGCTTTGCAAAAGCGTGGCCTGACCCCGCAGGACATCGACTTGACCGTCATGACCCATGCCCATTGGGACCACAACCAGAACTTCGACCTCTTCTACCATGCCCCCGTGCTGGTGCATCGGCTGGAGATGAAGTACGCGCACCATCCCCACCACAACGACTGGGCCACACCTCAGTGGACGGGCGCGATGATTGACCACATCCCCAACGTCGTCGAGGTCGATGAGGGCTACCAGATTGACCCAGGCATCGGCATCATCCATGCCCCCGGCCACTCGCCTGGGAGCATGGGCGTAACCGTGGAGACCGACCAAGGACTAGCTGTCGTCGCCGGGGATATCATTCACTTCGGAGGCGTTGCCCTGTCGAAGATCAGCCCCATCATCTTCTGGAGTGAGGACCAAGCCCGCAAGAGCATTGAGCGGGTCACCGACCTAGCGGAAATAATCTATCCTGGACATGATCGACCCTTCCGGCTGGCTGGCGGTGATGTGGAGTACATGACTGCGCAGGACATCACCCTGTCGGGCCTTACTCCCGATATGGAAGGAGTGGTCTTCGACAGCCCTCCGCGCCCTCAGTACGTGATGCCAGGCATTGAGGAGCAGACGCTGGAAGCCTTGGAATCGTAGGAGCAGAGAACACGCGACCGCTTGGAGGTATATCCATTGGCTCAGGAAGCAACCGCGACCATACTGCTGTATACCCATCCCGACTGCAACTACTCGGACGCTCAAAGATCCGACTTTGTCAGAGACGGCGTCCAGTTCACCGAGATTGACATCACTGTCCACCCGGAGCGTATCGACGAACTGGTAAAGCTCACCGGGGGCGAGCGCATTACCCCAGTGCTTGTGGAAGTCGACAGGGTCGAGGTGGGCTACCACGGGGTCGGTTGAGCCTTCTAGCCGGGGGCAGTCTGTCCCCTAAAACAAGACTTCGACTCCTTGCTCTTTTTGTTCAACGGTTTAGTTGAGCAGAATTAGGGCTCCCCTCAACGTTGATCTTGGTTGTGTCTTGAACCCTTCTCACAAACTTGTCACTGAATAGGAACCTGTTGCCATGGACATACTAGTTTCCGGCTCGCTGGCCTACGACCGTATCATGGACTTCCCCGGACGCTTCTCTGATCACATCATGCCTGACAAGCTGCACATGATAAACGTGAGCTTTACGGTGAATGGCTTGACTGAGAACTACGGGGGCACGGCGGGCAACATCGCCTATTCGCTCTCGCTGCTGGGGGAGAAGCCACGGATACTGGCTGCCATAGGCCACGACTACCACCGTTACTTCGAGTGGCTTGAGCAATGCGGGCTTTCAGCCGAGGATATCCGTGTGGTAGCTGAGGAAGCCACATCATCGGCTTTCATCACCACTGACTTGGCCGACAACCAAATAACTGGGTTCAATCCGGGCGCCATGAAACACCCGAGCCTGTTCGACCTCGACAGGGTCGACCCCGCAGCCAGCATTGCTATCGCGGCGCCGGGCAACCTCCAGGACATGGCCGACTACACCGCCGGATGCCGCGAACGAGGCATCTTCTGCATTTTCGACCCAGGCCAGTCGTTGCCTGCTTGGCAGGGAGATGCGCTGGTCGAAACGCTGGTCAAGGCCAACATGCTGGTGTCCAACGACTACGAGTTGGAATTGATCAAGGGCAAGACGGGCTTGAGTGTGGAAGCGATACTGGGACACGTTGACACAATCATCACGACCAAAGGTGCGGAAGGTTGCGATGTGATTACGGTTCATGGGACCACAACCGTGCCGGCAATCGCCACTGAGAACGTAGTGGACCCCACTGGCGCAGGCGACGCGTTTCGTGGCGGGCTAATCAAGGGGCTAGTGCAGGGCTACCCTGTAGAGCGGGCGTGCATGATGGGCACGGTGTGTAGCCACTACGTAATCCAGAAGCACGGTACCCAAGAGTACAGTTTCACACCAGAAGAGTACGCCCGTACGTTGAATGCCAGCTTTGGTCCTTCGCCAGCAACCCCCGTCTAGGCCCCGCTAGCCGACGGGAACGGGCCACGCCGACGCGGCCGCCTGCTGTTCGTCGGCGTGGTAGGAGCTACGTACTAGCGGTCCCGATGCGACATGCTTGAACCCCAAGGTGCGTCCGATATCGCCCAGCTGGTCGAACTCCTCGGGTGTGTAGAAGCGGGAAACCGGCACATGCTTCTGCGAGGGGCGCAGGTATTGTCCGATGGTCAAGAGATCGCAGTGTGCGCGCCTCAAGTCCTGCATCGTCTCCACCACCTCGTCCCATTCTTCGCCCATGCCCACTATGATGCCTGACTTGGTGGCCATGTTCCCGTCCAAGTCCTTCACCCTCGCCAGCACGTCTAGGGATAGGTCGTAGTCGCCACGAGGTCGGACGCTGTGGAAGACGCGGCGGCAGGTCTCGATGTTGTGGTTGAACACCTCGGGCCGTGCGGACACTACCTTTTCCAAGGCAGCCTGCGAGCCGCCGAAATCTGGCGTCAGCACCTCTACCTTGCAGCCGGGGACCTGCCGATGGACCTCCTTGATGCACTGGGCAAAGATGAAAGCGCCCCCATCAGCGAGGTCGTCGCGGTTCACCGATGTAATGACACAGTAGCTCAAGCCGAGGCGCGCCACTGTTTGCGCTAAACGTTGCGGTTCCATCAAGTCGAGACCTACGGGGCGGCCAGTGGTGACGGCGCAATAGTGGCAGCGTCGGGTACAGATGTCTCCCAGAATCATGAAGGTGGCGCTGCGGCGATCCCAACACTCGCCGATATTGGGGCAGCGGGCCTCCTCACAGACGGTATGCAGAGCGCTGTTGCGCAGCAGGTCACGTATCTCCAAGTAGTTGGCCCCGCCCGGCATCCGGACCTTGAGCCAGTGGGGCAACCGTCGTTGAGGCGCTTCCCGTTCCGTGTCTGCCAAGGGTCTCCTTTGAGGCGAGTGTTGACTCATCATATTACGATGATGTGACCACCATTGCCAGATCGGATCACCCCAACCGTAGACCGGGCTTCTCTGTGGAAACGTTTAGGAGTCGTTGACATGCTTGGCAGTGGATAATCTCGGCAGCGCAACGTGATCGATCGTGTCCTCGCGGTTGCTCCGAATCCCTTCGTGGTCTGCAGTTTCTGTTCCGACCGGGTCTACAGCCCGCTCTCCTTGAACCATTCGGCGCGTTTTACCAATTCCTCACAGGTATGGCGCATTAAAGACCGTTGCTTCTCAGTTATGTGCCGCTTCACTTGGCCAGGGACGCCTACGACGAATGAGTTGGCCGGAAACCGCGCCCCATCCAACACGACGGAGTTGGCGGCGATGAGGCAATTCTCCCCCAATATCGCTCTGTTGAGTACGGTGCAGTTGTTGCCCAGCAGGGACCCGCGGCCTACTCGTTCGCAATGCACCACCACGCTGTGGCCCACTGAAACTCGGTCCTCCAACGTTAGGCCGTTGCCATGAATCACTGACCCTTCCTGGATACTGACATAATCACCGATGACTATAGCGTTGTCGCCGTCACCCCGTACGGTCACGCCCGGCCAGATACTGGCGTACTCGCCAATCTCCACGTTTCCGACCACGTAGGCGAACTCGCTCACCCAAGCGGACTCTGCAACCTTGGGCGTAACGCCGTTAAGAGTGCGGATCAAGTTGACCCTCCTTGGGAGAATGTGAACGGGGGATGGGGCACCGGAGTGTAAACATGCTAGCACGCCCGCATCCACTGTTACGGCGGACTGTTCTGGTCATGCCCTCATGTGCTAAGTCAGCGTCCCTATCATCGCGGTAGCCAGCCCTAGGAAGATGGCGAACCCGATGACGTCGGTGAAGGTAGTCACGATTACGGCGGATGCAACAGCTGGGTCAAGGCGCAGGCGGCGTAGCAGCAATGGAACTCCTGCGCCGGCCAAGCCCGCAACCAGCATGTTGCCCAACATCGCCAAGCCCAGTACCAAGCCCAGCATCGGGCTGCTCTTCCAGAGGCCGGCGACCACGGCTACGCCAACGCCCAGCAGTACACCGTGAATCAATCCCAACGCCACTTCGCGGCTTAGCAGACGCATGCCACGCCTGCCCGTCAGCTCACCTAGGGCCATGCTGCGCACAACCAAAGTAAGGGTCTGGGTGCCGCCTATGCCGCCTTGCCCGGCGACCACGGGCAGGAACACAGCCAGTGCGACAAACCGGGCGATGGTGGACTCGAAGGCGCTTATCACCAGAGCGGCTAGGAAGGCCGTGCCTAGATTGATGTACAGCCAAGGCAGCCGCCGAACGATGGAGACGCCTATGGGCCCCATCACCCGCTCCCCTGGTATGCCCGCCATGTTATACATGTCCTCGGTGGCTTCTTCCTCGACCACATCCACCAAATCTTCGCCGAGAATCACTCCGACGAGGCGTCCTTCGGGCTCGGCTACCGGGATATAGTGCAGGCTGTAGCGCCCCATCAGTCGGGCGCACTCCTCTTGGTCGGTGAGAGGCTCGACCGATTGCAACTGAGTGTCAGCGATCTGGCTTACGACCGTGTCAGGCCGGGCGAGGGCTAGGCGCACGATGCTGATGGAACCAGACAGGTGGTGGTGAGCGTCCACCAATAACACAGCCCCGACGCTCTCGGCCGCGGCACCGCGCAGCCGCACGATGTCCAGTGCGCTGGCTGCCGAGGCGTCGCGGTTAACGATGGGAAACTCCGTAATCATGAGGCTGCCTGCAGACCCGGTGGGGTATTGGAGCAGAGGACGGACCGCCTCCACGCGGGACATAGCGGCCTGCACTTGGTCCGATTGCTGCCGTGGGAGATGACGAATGACGTCCGCGGCGACGTCGGGGCCCGAGGCGTCTAGGATACCTACGAGGATGTCAGTATCCACTCCTTCGGCCAGCTGAGACGCCTCCTGTGGCGAGAGGTGCTGAAGGATGTGAGCTGTGTGTTCAGGAGTCAGAACGCTGAGGATGTCGTTGCGCTGGGAGCGGTTCAACTCGGCCAAGCACAGTCCTTGGTCCTCTGTATACATATGTCCGAGGACTTCAACAGCTGCTTGGTGATCGTCCCGCTCGATCAGGGCCCGAACACGGTCAGCAGCCTCCTGCTTGTCATCATAAGGAGGCAGGCTGCTTGGCTGGGACACGGTCTCGGTAGAGTCTTGAGGCGGCTCCATGCCCCAACTCTAACCGTTTGAGTACCAGCGCGACAATTAGGAGGCAACCGATTGGGAATGAGAAAACCAGCGGTAGCGGGGAACGTAGCTAGGGGCCGACAATCTTGATGGTGGAGTGGCAGCGGTAGATGCGGTTGATGTTGACCAACAGGGCAGTCAGGGACTCGACGTAACGGGCGTACTCCAGTGCTCCGCCGTCGATAGCCCGCAGGTTGGGGATGCGCTGCACCAACCCCATGACCTGCTGCTTGGCCTCGCGATGGTCGGAGCAGACGACCACGTCGCTCTCCATGGTCAAGTCAGGCTGCATCAGGTCTTCGGCGCTGAGGTTCTGTAGGGCTGCCACCACCTGCGAGTCAGCCAGTATCTTCTGGCTCTCCTCGGCCGCCGACCCGTCCTCCACCTGAATGGCCCGAGCACGGCCACGGTTGAACACCATAGGCGCCACCACGTTCACGACTACCTTGCCTGCCAGCGCAGGGGCTACCTGCAGCAGCAGGGCTGCTTGACCCTCGTAGGGCACCGTCAGGAACACCGTGTCGCCCTGTTGGGCCGCCCCGTCGTTCACATCGCCTGTCACCTTCAGGTTGGGGGCAAGCTCCTTCAACGCCTCAGCAGCGTCGTTAGCGCGAGTGGCGTCCCGCGAGCCGATGACCACCTCTTCGCCAGCCATGGCCAGCCGCAGGGCCAGTCCCTTTCCTTCAGGTCCGGTGCCTCCCAAGATCGCGAGCATGGTGCCTCCCAATAAGAACTGCCCATACTATAGGGCGCGCCCCCGCCACTGGAAAGGCCTAACTCTGGAAGGCCCAAGTAATGTAAGGGCCTGTCCCGCCATCTTCCGCGCTGCTAGAATAGCGGGCGGCGAACGCCTGATTCCAAGTGCACGGAGAAACCCTGTTGTCCTCACCCGTCGATGATATGCTGCTCGCGCCTTACCGGGTTCTGGACCTGTCGGACGAGCGTGGTCTGCTCTGCGGCCGGATACTGGCTGACCTAGGCGCTGACGTGTTACAGGTAGAGCCTCCCCCTGGCAGCAGCGCTCGGAACATCGGCCCCTTCTACCAAGATGTACCCGACCGGGAGCGCAGCATGTTCTGGTGGTCTTACGCCGCCAACAAGCGCGGCATTACGCTGGACCCCTCCACCAACGACGGCCTCGCCCTTCTGTTGCGGCTGGTGGGCACGGCGGACTTCCTAGTGGAGTCGTCCCTGCCAGGCCACATGCAGAGCCTCGGCTTGGACTACGACTCACTGCAAGCTGTGAACCCTGGGCTGGTGATGGTGTCGATCACCCCCTTCGGCCAAGACGGCCCTTACTCCCAATACATGGCCTCGGACCTCACCGGCGTAGCTTTGGGCGGTCTGCTCTACATAACTGGTGACCATGACCGCCCGCCAGTGCAAATCGGCTATCCCCAGTTCTACCTGCTGGGAGCTGCTGGCGGGGCCACAGGAGCGATGCTGGCCCACAACCACCGCGCTCTAACCGGCGAGGGACAACATGTGGACGTATCCTGTCAGCAGGCAGTGGCCAAGGCCTTGAGTCAAGCTCCCCAGAGTTGGGACGTGGAAGGGGTGCTGGTCAAGCGGATGGGCGCCTACCGGATGCATACGGGTGGCATGCTGCGTAGGGTGAACTGGACTTGCAAGGACGGGTTCGTCAATTACCAACTGAGCACTGGGCCGGGCGGCGGCCGCAGCATGCGGGCCCTGCTGCAATGGATGGACGAGAAGGGTATGGGCGATGAGGAGTTGAACCAGATCGACTGGGAAGGGCTGGAGTACGGCGGTGGTTCGCCCGAGCTTCTGGGAAAGCTAGAGCCTCCCGTAGCCCGCTTCTTTGGGGCGCTCTCGAGAGAAGAGTTGTCGCAAGGCAGCTTGGAGAGGCGCATCCTCCTCTTCCCAGTGAATACTCCGGCGGACATCTTCGCCGACCCCAACATGGAAGCCCGTTCCCACGTTACGAAGTTCGAGCATCCCGATGTGGACATGCCGGTCACTTACCTCGGCCCGTTTGTTCGGGATATGGGGGCGTCCGGGCAAGACCGGCACGGTTCACGAGTTGCTGTCCGCCGACCCGCGCCGCGAGTGGGCGAGCACAACCGAGAGGTCTACGTTGATGAATTAGGCCTGACGCCCCAAGAGCTGGTGTCCTTGCGCGGAGCGGGAGTGGTGTGATGGCACGGCAAAACTCGGACGGCGCGCAGGCGCCCCAGGCATTGGAAGGCCTCAAGGTCCTGGACTTCTGCTGGGTGGTGGCTGGCCCAATGACCACCAAGTATCTTGCCGAGCACGGCGCGACGGTGGTGCGAGTGGAGTCGGGCAACCGCACCGATGTGCTCCGCAATGGCGGTCCCTTCAAGGACGGACAGTCGGGAGTGAACCGCAGCGGCTATTTCGCGAACCAGAACGCCAACAAGTACGGCATCACCATCGACCTACGCCATGAGAAGGCGGGGGACCTCCTGGTGCGCCTAGTCCGCTGGGCCGACTTGGTGACGGAGAACTTCACCCCCGGCACAATGGAGAGGCTGGGGCTGGGCTATGACGACTTGGTAAAGGTGAACCCTGAAATCATCATGTTCAGCACCTCAATGCTGGGACGTGGCGGGCCCTTCGCCTCACAGCCTGGATTCGGCGCGGTCATGGCCTCCTTGTCGGGCCTCACCTACATCACAGGCTGGCCCGACCGTTCGCCGGTCAATCCCTATGGCGCATACACCGACTTCGTTGCCCCCCGCTATGGCGTGGCAGCCATCTTGGCGGCCCTCGACTACCGGCGTCGCACCGGCAAGGGCATCCACCTCGACCTAGCCCAACTCGAAACCTCGCTGCAACTCTCCACTCCACTGCTCCTAGACTGGGCCATGAACGGGCGTGAGCCGCAGCGGTCCGGCAACCGCAACCCGTCGGCCTCGCCCCATGGCGCGTTCCCCTGCACAGGCGAGGACAGGTGGATAGCCATTACATGTCTCACCGACGGGCAATGGGAGTGCTTGCAGAAAGCCATGGGCAGCCCGGAATGGGCCGCCGCTGAGTCGCTGGCCACTCTAGCTGGTAGGAAGGCGCACGAGGACGACCTAGAGGCGAATATCGCGCGGTGGACCACCCCATGGGATGCACGCGAATTGATGGTCCACCTCCAGGCGGCTGGTGTGCCCGCGGGTGCGGTGCTGGACTGCGCCGACCTGTACCAAGACCCCCAACTCACCCACCGGGCACACTACAGCTACTTGGAGCACGAGGAGATGGGAGTCTACGCCACCGACCGCAGTGAATTCGTCCTGTCCCTGACCCCAGGTCACCACCACTCTCCGTCGCCTCTGCTGGGTCGGCACACGGAGCAGGTCCTCAGGGAGATGATTGGGCTGTCGGAAGAGGAGTACCGGGAACTGTCGGAACAGGGCGTGCTGAAATAGAGAATTGGCTGTAGCTACTCTTTGAAATCGGCTTGCTGGGCGTCTTACCACCGGAGTATTCAGCGGTCATAGGTAGCTCCGCCAAGAGGCATACATGAAGGAGACCTCCCATGCGACAACGACCGTTTGGCAAGCTGGGCATGGTGAGTGCCCTCAGCCTTGGTGGCGGCGGACTAGGCCAAGTGTGGGGACCAACCACCCGTGAGGAGTGCGTCGCCACTGTCCGCGAGGCCGTCGACTCCGGCATTGATCTGCTCGACCTCGCTCCCTTGTATGGTAATGGCGAGGCCGAGTCCGTCATCGGTGCTGCATTTTCCGGTAAACTGCCTGAGAACGTGCGTATCATAACCAAGTGCCGCGTGGGGGGCATTCGGCCCGCGCAGGTCTACGACCGTTTATCGGAGAGCCTGACCGAGAGCCTCGAACGCATGAGGCTCGACCATGTCGACATCATGTTCCTGCATAACTCCGTCACCCTTGGGAGCGAGGGCGGCGAGCGGGTGTCAACTGCTGCATCCGTCGCAGAAGGTGTTGCGCCCGCGTTCGAGAGGCTCATAGCAGAGGGACGCATCCGCCACTGGGGGCTGACCGGCATTGCTCAAGCTGATGCTCTCATCGAGCTGCTCACCAATGGTCCGCGACCCGATTATATCCAGTGTATAGCCAACCTGCTCGACTCCCCTGGGGCTCTCGCGCGGGACGAAGGCTCCCCCCGGCCACGGGACATCATAGCCTCCGCCAATGCTAACGGCGTTGCGGTCATGGGAATCCGTGCTGTTCAAGCCGGGGCCCTCACCGACGCCATTGATCGCACCCTGCCCGACGGCCACCCGGAGCTCGCTGACTACGCTCGCGCAGCCCCCTTTAGGGCGATTGCCTCCGAGGTAGGCAAGTCCGCCGCCTACTTGGCCCACTGCTACGCCCTATCCGTTAGCGGCGTTTCCACCGTAGTCTTGGGCGTGAAAAACCACCACGAGCTCCGCGAATGTATCGAGGCGGAAGCCGCCGTCCCCATGGACGCCGCGCTGGTGGACCGAATAGACAAAGCCGTCGGCCGAATGAATGTCGGGTCCGAGAACTAACCGGCGAACTACGCGGGCGGCCATCTCAGCGTTTTCCCCAAGTTGGATAGGTACTCGGCGAAGGCTTTCCGTCCTGTCAGGGTAGCTTCCACCCATGTGCGAGGCTTGGAATCCATGAACTCCTTGGTGATGGCTAGATAGTCAGCATCTTCCAGCTTTCGCAGGTGGCTGGTCAGGTTGCCGCCCGTCAGGCCGAGGGTCTTCTGAATGAACCCGTACGCCAGCCGTCCCCCTTCGGGCTGGGAGACCAGCATAGTCATCATTCTCAGGCGGATGGGCTGGTGGATAGTCTCGTCGAGGGGAATGCCTTCTTCCGTCATGGTACGCGACTATTGTGTATCCATGCCGCTCCGAGCAGTGCTACCGCCAGCATGGCTCCCCCCGAAACGACCTCCGCGGCCCCGCCCGCGAGGTAGCTCGGGATATAGAAGGATGCCGCGATCCCTGCGCCGATTACCACGATGGCTGGGCGGTGCATTATGCCGAACAATATGTAGCCGAGCGCCACTATGGCAACGGCGACCCGCGCTATGCTGTCCCCAGTGTCGCCCGCATTCCAAAGCCCCGCTGCTCCAGGGACTAGGAAGGCTGCTCCCATCACAGCGAGCCAGAAGAGGAACACCCTGATGCCAGCGCTGCGAGCTGCCTTGCCCGCCATGTTCTGCCTGCCTGCGCGGTGCCCGATGATTCCGCTGCCCAACATCCCAAGTGTGGCCAGAGTGCCCCACAGGGGTCCAGGGAACCACGGGTTGCTCTCCGCGAAGCCCGGAGCAAGGGACGCGATTGCGAACTGCGAGAGATAGCCTAGGGAGACGATTACGCCCCAGAGAAGCAGTATCGTCGCCGTACCAGCGACATACATGGAACTCTGCACCCGCCCCACGGTCTCGTGGATTGTGCGCCAACTCTCTTCGGGCGTGAGGTCTGCTCGTCCACCTTGCGCCTCTTGCATCGCGTGCCTCCTCTCATTAACAGCGCAGCCTATGGCCAACTAGATTGCGGGGCCAAATGTGTGTAGGCACTTCATTTCACGGAGACCCCGCGGCTTAAAAGTACCACAAATTAGTTTGTACTACAAACTTAACTGACGGTGTTGGGTTCGATGGTGGCCGACAACCAGGCAGGCTGACGACGCATGCTATGATACCGCCATGGACCAGAGCCCCCTCGCCACTCACGCGTCATTGCGTCCTCCGGGGAAGTGTGGAGGCATCTTCTGGGGCTGGTGGATCGTAGTTGGGGCGGTGGTCGGGCAGTTCACTGCGATGGGTGCTGGCGCAGCTATCGCTGGCGTCTTCCTGCGCCCCATGACGGATGACCTTGGCTGGACCGCCGCCGAGTATACCCTCGGCGGGTCGGCAGCGGTCGCCGTCGGTGGGTTCGTCGGCTTCGTAATTGGCCCTTACATTGACCGCTATGGCGCACGCCCATTGATGCTGATGGGCGCCTGCGTCTACGCAGTCGCGTTTCTCGGCATGTCCCGCATCGAGACATTGTGGCAGTTCATTGTCCTCTCCATGGTCGCTGGCGGCATCGCCTTCTCGCTGAGCGGGGGTCTGGTCGTCAACGTTGCGCTATCGAAATGGTTCGTAGTGAGGCGCGGATGGGCCATCGCTCTGGGCTCCTCAGGCGTCTCGCTGGCAGGGCTGATAATGCCCGTTGCAATGACAAGTGTCGTGGACTCGATGGGCTGGCGCGATGCCTACCTAGTCCTTGCGGTGCTCACGTTCGTCGTCATCGTGCCAGTCGCTCTTGTCATGCGACGGCAGCCGGAAGACTATGGCCTGCTGCCGGACGGCACCAAGCCTGGGGCTGGCTTAAGTGGCCGGTCGAAAAAAGCCGCCGATGCTCAGGCCCTCGACGCTGCTAACTCCTACACGCGAGGTGAGGCACTACGGACTCCAGCCATCTGGCTGCTTATCGTCGGCTACGGGTCCAACATAATGGCCATTTCGGCGGTGCTGGTGCATGCCATCCCGTTCATGACCGACAATGGCTTAACCCGGACCGAAGCAGCACTAGCCCTTGCCCTTAACGGTGGTGCCAACCTCTCCTCCAAGTTCGTATGGGGCTACTTCCTGCAGCGTGTACACGTCCGATACCTCTCGGCGACGGCGCTGTGCACCGGTGCCACGGGCGTTGTGCTCATGCTGGTGTCGGCGCAGACGGGCTGGCTGGGGTTGATGTTCGTTGCGTTTTTCTGCTGGGGGTTTGGGTTCGGAGGCACAGTGCCATTGGGCGAGTTCATCTGGGCCAAGTACTTCGGCAGGGTCTACATCGGCGCGGTCCGGGGTGTGGGTGTCCCGTTCACCATAGTATTAGGCGCGTCTGGCCCGCTAATCGCCGGACTCTATTTCGACAGGATCGGCTCGTACGAGGGTGTCTTCGCTGCCCTCGTCGCTGTCTACCTCACCGGGGCACTGGCGATCCTCGCATCGCGCGAGCCGCCTCTGAAGCAGGTCCCGGCCGCTGCCCCCAGTTAGCCCGCCCGTTCCGAATCATCCTGTTTACGGCGGGGCGACGTGGGCGTTGCATACACCCCGTGTCGCACAGGTGCTGCAATGGCACGGGTGGCAGCTTTGTTGACAAAAAGCTGCCATGCGTCACCTCGGCCGACGACCTGTCCCCATGACATCTGCCCGTTGACGCGCCGCCCCTTCCCCTCTACGCTCGATGTATGCCTCTAGGTCGCCCCGACGCTTCTCACTTCCATCTGGGTAGAAACGTGAAAAGACAATCAGCAAAAGCATCCCTCGCAGGGTCAGTCACAGGGATCGCCCGGCAATGCCTTGCGGGACTACCCCCGCTCGCCCTGCTCGGTTATCCAAGTGTTGCGGCCGCGCCACCCTGCCTTCCGAGCGGCCTCTCAGTGGCACTGGTGTGTCTCACAAAACCCCATCATTCCGTAGCTGGACCTACCCCAAATGAGACAAATGAGACACATTGCAGATACGGAAAATGTGTTTTCAGCTACGACGAGTGTCTCATCCCGACCCTTTCCAGATACGGTTCTGCCCATGGCGTGGTACACAGTGGTACCAAAGTGGGACACCAAGTTTCTCCCCATAGACCACCTTTCATCCCCATGCGTGGCCCAAGCGGACCACGGTCAATTCCGCAGATGGCAAATGCGAACTAACAAGACCAAGGCCAAACTTCAGAGGGGCGGAATGCTCTTCGGGGCCGCCGTTGGCTTCGATTCGCCCGATACCGTGGAGCTGCTGGGGGCCTTGGGCTTTGACTTCGTTGACAGGTTTCGTCGCCGATGCTATATTCGAAAACCTAATAGCAGTCGTCAAAAACTGCTTAGCGGTGACCATAGGAGGTCAAAGGTGCCCCTTTACGACTACCTTTGCGACAGCTGCGGGCATATCTTCGAGTTGAGGCAGAGCTTCAGCGCAGCCACCGAAGGCCCTTGCCCCCGCTGCCAAGGAAACTCCCGGCGCAGGTTCCACGCCGTTCCCATCATCTACAAGGGCTCCGGCTTCTACACCACCGACTACAAGAAGACTGGCTACAGCCCCCCGGGTAAGACAGAAGAGAGCGACCACGGCCACAGTGATGACAAGGGTGGTGGTCACAGCCATAGCCACGATAGCGGCTCGAAAGAGGAGGTCGCCAGCAGCAGTTCCTCCTCTGATTCGTCCGACTAGGTCCACTCCTTCCCGGCCAGTCGTCGTGTCGTGAGGGCCCTCGTTCAACGGGTATCCTACGCTTCTGTGGCTGTTGACGCACAAGAAGTGGGCTCGGCTGGCCACGGCCTCCTTGTCCTCTTGGGCGTCTCCAAAGAAGACACGGAAGCTGAATGCCCCTATCTCGCTGACCGCATTCTCGGCTTACGCATATTCGCCGACGACAATGGCCGCTTCGACCGTTCCGCCTTGGACGCTGGAGCCGACCTGCTCGTCATCAGCCAGTTCACTCTCTACGCCGACACTCGTCGCGGACGGCGGCCCGACTTCCAGCAGGCGGCCTCGCCCGCCGAAGCTGAGCACCTGTACGAAAAGATGCTGGAGGAGTTGCGCCGGTCGGGGTTGAAGGTGGCGTCCGGGAGGTTCGGAGAGTACATGCAGGTGGAGTTGTGCAATGAGGGGCCAGTGACCATCATGCTGGATACTGCCGACCGGCAACGGCCACGCCGGGGCTAGCGGTGCCAGCCCATGCCCTTGAGGTAGCCACGTATGTAAGCGATCTGGCCACCGTGGGCCACGTTGTCCCAAGTCATCTGCGGCACTGCCGACGCTATGGTTCGTGGCTCCGGTGAAGGCGGGAAGACTATTTCTCGGGCCATCTCCGCCTCCGAGACGCTCCCAAGATATTGCAGCGTGGCGGCCTTGATGGCCTCGTAGTAGCCTAACTGGACCTCGCGGGAAGGCTGCGCCCATGCTGCCACCTGCTCTGCGGTCCAGCCCACTCCACGGTCGTCGGGGTCGGCAGCCATGCTGAACCGACCAGCCCACCCGTCTCTCGTCCACAGTTGGGGCAGGTCGCGGAAGCGCTGGTGCACGAAGGTGTCCAGCACGCGGTTCATGTGCCACAGCGTCCATGCCGCCGAGTTGCTGTGGGAGTTGGGCTGACGTGCCAACTCGGAGTCGTCCATGCCCGATATGGCGGAGTCCACCATGTCCCAGTTGTGGCTTAGCGCGCTCATAATGGGTTCGAAGGGGTGCAATTGACGCCTCCTTGTGTCGGCAGTGTGGAGTAGTCTGAAGAGACTGAACTATCGGGGATTGGCTTAGGGGAACTCCAGGTCCATACCGATGTCCAGCGCTCGCACCGAATGGGTCAGACTGCCCACGGAGATAAGATCGACGCCAGTTGCAGCCACCTCTTTAACGCTCTCCAAGTTGATGCCTCCTGAAGCCTCGACGGCAGCCCGACCTGCTATTGCCTGCACGGCCTCACACATCTGGGCGATGTTCATGTTGTCCAGCATGATGACGTGTACGCCTGCTTCCGCGGCAAGGCGGGCGTCATCCACGTTGGTGACCTCCACCTCCACTTTCACCATGTGGGAGGCTTGGGACAGTGCTAACTCGATGGCCTGCTTGAGGCCCAAACCTTGGTGTGCCAAGGCTGCGAGGTGATTGTCCTTGATGAGGATGCCGTCGGCTAGGTTCAGGCGGTGGTTGTAACCACCGCCCATTCGCACGGCATACTTGTCGAGGTAGCGCAGGCCTGGCGCAGTCTTGCGGGTGTCGATAATGCGCACATTGTAGTCTCGCACGGCTTGTACGTAAGACTGGGTGGCCGTAGCAATGCCACTAATGCGTTGCAGGAAGTTGAGGGCTGTGCGCTCGGCCTGCAGGATGCTGGCCGCGCAGCCTTCGACATGAGCGATGGAGACGCCCGGCTCTACGGCGTCACCGTCGGCCATCAGGGCCTCGGTGCGCAACGATGGGTCTACCCGCTTGAAGACGCCCATGGCAACGTCAACACCGGCCAGTACGCCTGAGGCCTTGGAGCGCATTACGCCCAAGCCAGTGACGGAAGTGTCTATGATTCCGCCTGTGGTGGGGTCACTGAAGGCGAGGTCTTCGGCTAATGCACGGTCGATGAGGGTCTGAATCTCGGGGTTGGCATGCAGCATCACGGCCTACTAACCTCCAACTTGAGCCAACTCCGGTTGATAGAGCTCGCCTTGGAGGGACCAAGGGCTCGTCTTGGTCACCTTGACGCTTACCAATTGCCCAGTCCGTTCGCACGGGTCATCGAAGAACACCAGCTTGTCGCCGCGGGTGCGGCCCTGCCAGCGCCCCTTCTGACGCCCTTCCACCAACACCTCAACCAGTTGACCTTGGAAGGAGGCGTTGCGCTGGGTGAGCAGCTCTTCCTGCAGTTGGTCCAGCTCCTTGTGGCGTAGCGTTTTTTCCTCTTGGGGGACGTCGTCAGGCTGCTGGCGGTGGGCGATGGTGCCGGGGCGCTCCGAGTACATCGCCGAGTGCACCTTGTCGAAGCCGACTTCCCTCACTATATCCAGAGTGCGCTGGAACTGCTGCCCCGTCTCCCCAGGGAACCCCACGATGATATCGGTGCTCAAGGCAACATTTGGAACGGTAGCGCGGATGTCGTCAATCAGGCTCAGGTACTCATCACGGGTGTAGCGACGCCTCATGCGAGCCAGTACCTCGTCGTCGCCTGCCTGGACCGGCAAGTTTATGTGCTCGCAGACTTTGTCCAGCCGGGCGACGGCCTCAATGATGGGCTTGGACAGAAAGATAGGGTGCGACGTGAGGAAGCGTATGCGGGCCAGCCCGTGGATGTCGTTCAAGTGTTGCAGCAGGTCTGCGAGGTCAGGCCGGTCGGTCAGGTCGTGGCCATAGGCGTCCACTGTCTGCCCAAGCAGCGTCACCTCTTTGACGCCCCGGGCTACCAACATCTCGACTTCGGTTACGATTTCCTCGACCGGCCGGCTCACCTGTCTCCCACGGCGGTAGGGGATGATGCAGAAGGTGCACATGAGGTCGCAGCCCTTAATAATCGGCACATAGCAACTGACGGCGGGTGCGGCCGGAAGGATCGGGCCTAGGTAGTCGTGCCATTCGACGCCCATCCCGTCGCCAATCATGTCCAGCAGCGGGTCGAACTGCTGGGGAGGAAGGAAGAGGTCGACGTAAGGATAGCGGGCCTTGAGCTCGTCTTGCTTTGGGCCGACCATGCAGCCCATTAAGGCCAGCACCTTGGTAGGGTTGCTCATCTTCAGGGGCTTGAGGCTGGTGAGCGAGCCGACCACCCGGTCCTCGGCCCCTTGTCGTACGACGCACGAGTTGAGGACGATGACATCGGCTTGTTCGGGCCGGGGCACAGACCGGAGGCCCATCTGCTCTAGGGCCCCAGCCAACCGGTCCGAGTCGGCTTGGTTCATCTGGCAGCCGATGGTCCAAAGGTAGTAGCTATCCATAGTAGAGGCCATGCACTTTCAGCATGCGAAATGGGTGGCGGAGGGAATGTGCACCATCCCCGCGACGACGCCTGGGCGCTACGGTGACGGACGGGGCGGGGATAGCCTCAGCCTCTTGGCAAGTCTACCACAACCGGGAGAGTCTCGCGGACGTGGGCCCAGCGCCTTCGGATTGACGGGAAGCCGGTCAACTTCGGCCTCGGCTCCTTTCCAGTGGTAACTCTTGCCGAGGCAAGGGCGAAGGCACGGGCCAATGCCAGGGGTGTGGCGCAAGGCACGGACCCAAGAGTAGCCGTCACCACTATCCCCACTTTCCGTGATGCAGTGCACAAGGTTATCGCGCTTCACCGTACTACTTGGAAGGATGGGGGCAATCGGCGGCCCAATGGCAGGCCAGCCCGGACGCCTACGCGATCCCACGGCTGGGCAACAAGCCGGTCGACCGGGTCACGACTGCGGACGTTATGGCGGTGCTAATGCCCATCTGGAACGACAAACGGGAAACGGCTCAGCGTGTACGCCAGCGCCTAAGTGCGATCTTCAAGTGGTCCGTTGCGCAAGGCTACCGAGACGACAACCCGGCTGGCGACGCTATCGGGGCTGCCCTGCCCACGGGCGGCGTCAAGCGCGAACACCAACGGGCGTTGGCCCATAGCGACGTTGCCGGGGCCCTGCGGACCATAAGGAACGGGAGCGCTTGGCCTGCTACCAAGCTGGCATTGGAGTTTGTGGCATTGACGGCCTGCCGTTCCGGTGAAGTGCGTGGGGCCAAGTGGTGCGAGATCGACCTTGAAGGGCGTGTTTGGACAGTGCCAGCGGAACGCATGAAGGCCGGTAAGGAACACCGCGTTCCCCTCTCCCAACGGGCGCTTGAAGTGCTGAACGAATCGCGGGAACTGACCGATGGTCCGGGCCTCGTTTTCCCGTCACCGACTGGCAAGCAATTGAGCGACAGCGCCGTTAGTAAGCTCATGCGTGAGAACGGGATTGACGCTGTTCCCCACGGCTTTCGGTCCAGTTTCCGCGACTGGTGTGGTGACAATGGTGTTGCGCGGGAAGTGGCGGAGGCGTGTCTTGCGCACACAATCAAGAATGAGGTGGAAGCCGATTACGCCCGCTCCGACTTGCTGGAACGGCGTCGGCAAGTGATGCAGAATTGGGCCGACTACGTGTAGCTATAGTATGCTATCGCAGTTATTGACACCTTGCGCGAAGCAGGGTGTACGTTTGGTGAGACGAATTTACGGCTTTTGGAGGCTCACTAAATGGCTAACCTACTTCGGATTGGGGGAGTGTAGGCGCGCACCGGCCTCAGTCGGGCAAAACATTCCGCTACTGGTGGTCGGTGGAACTGTACGGCACTGCGTGGGAGAGGTTCGAGTCCAGTTAGGTGGGCCTAAGTGGATGGTAGGTGGTACCGTCTTCGAGATGTGGCTGGGGGCTCTCTGAATCTACCGATGCCCTCGGCTCCGGTATTATGGTGAGGTAGGGCAGACGATTTCAAGAAGCGTCATGGTGGTCCTGTCCTGGTCGTCCTGAACCTTGAATCAACATTCACAGTTCACTAACAGGCTGCGGAAAAACGATATTGTGAGATAGGATACGACCACACCGTAGTGGAGGTGGTCGTTCGATGAGAGGGAGACGCGATCCGCAGGTAACGATGCTGGCATTGGTGGACCTGGAGGAGCGAGTCCCCAAAGACCACCCCCTCAGGACCATCAAAGCAGTGGCGGACGAAACCCTAGAGCGTCTGTCGAGGGAGTTCGACCGGATGTACTCGGAGGTGGGGCGGGCGTCGGTGCCACCGGAACGACTGCTGAAGGCGTCGCTGCTCATCTCCCTCTACTCAATGCGCAGCGAGCGGGCCTTCTGCGAGGAGTTGGAATACAACCTCCTGTTTCGCTGGTTCCTGGACATGAACCTGATGGAGCGCAGCTTCGACCCGACGGTGTTCACCAAGAACCGCCGGCGTCTGTTGGAGCACAGGACCGCCCAGGCCCTGTTCGACGAGGTGGTGTGGGAGGCGGCCCGCCGTGGGCTGTTGTCGGACGAGCGCTTCAGCGTGGACGGGACGCTGATAGAGGCTCAGGCCAGCATCAAGAGCTTCCGACGGCGTGAAGACCAGGAGGGACCACCCGATGATGACTCGGGCAACCCGTCGGTGGACTTTCGTGGGGAGAGGTTGAGGAACGAGACCCATGGGAGCAGAACGGACCCGGAGGCGCGTTTGATGCGCAAGGGCAAGGGTAAAGAGGCTAGGCTGGCATTCATGGGCCACGCCCTCATGGAGAACGGCAACGGGCTGCTGGTGGACTTCGTGGTGAGCAGGGCGACGGGCACGGCCGAGCGTGACGCTGTGCCTGTGATGCTGGCCGATGCGCGGCAGCGGGGCTTTCATCCCAAGACCCTTGGGGGAGATAAGGGCTACGACACGCGGGAGTGTGTCAGGGCGATGCGCAATCGTGGAGTGACGCCCCATGTGGCTCAGCGAACCCGCTCGGCGATAGACGGTCGCACCACACGGCATCGGGGCTACAGGATGAGCCAGAAGATTCGCAAGCGGGTGGAGGAGATATTCGGGTGGATGAAGACGGTGGGAGGATTTCGGCGGACCCGGTATCGGGGAGTGGAGCGCACCGGGCTGGCAGGATACTTCGTGGCCACGGCCTACAACCTGGTGCGAATGGCTAACCTGCTGTCGCCACCGAAGACCCGGGCCGTTCGGTCGGTGTGACCTGCCCGGGGAGCAGTGCGCCCCAAGTGGCCTGACGGGGCCTCGGAGCCCCGCAGGCCAGCTCCTGAATCGTCCGCCGGGGCTCCAAGGCCATCTTCAATCTCGCGAAAACGCCGTCATTGCCCACTCAACCAACTACGTCGAAACCGACTAAACCCATTCTTCCGCAGCCTGCTAATGGGGGTGTTGCCAGAGCTGGCCCGGGTACTATGCCCCCAAGGCGTCCTGCAGCTCATGTTCATTAACGGGCGTGGCATCCTCACCGTGTTCGGCCAGGACCACGGAATGGAGCGGAACTTTCAGGTTCACGAAGAGAACGGTATTCTGGGCATACTGGGGCAGCAGAAGGTAACCCTAATCAGGCGCGACTCACCCGACGACCTGGCGGGTCTCCTACATTTAACCGACAGCAAGTCCATACAGCATTGCCTGTTGTTCGCCCGCAAGGATGGGGTGGCTCATCAGCCCTGACGGCGGAGGCACCGGTGGTGGCCGTTCGCTTCTGTTGGGCACAAGTTGACGAAGCGGGCCAACGTTGTTACACTCGCGGTCGCACTCATTGAGCACCAGAAACCTACCCTTTCTCCAGGGAATGGTAGGGCACACTAAGGGACCATCTGTAGATGTGACTGTTCTAAGTAGCATAAAAGGTGCGAGCGTACTGGCTGTAGTTCCCCTCGATTCTGGGACTATCAACCGCCTGAGTAGTTGCGCCGGCAAGGCACCCATAAGGTGGTCGCGCCGCACCAACTTGCCGTCCAGACACAAGCATGCCCTTCCTTCCGACCGCTAGCGCCGCCGTTTCAATTTCCCCTCCCTGAAAAATACCTTTAACTCCCATCCCTTTGGGGGGGATCTGTTGGTTTAATGCCCCTAAACTCCCTGCGAATGTCTATTGGCATTTAATTGTGATTATGGGGCTGGACGTAACCGGCCTGGAACATCAAAAGCGACGATAGCGGGCGCCAAAGCACAGAGGAGGAAACTGCATGGACCGGTCCAGCTCGCCTGCGTACATGGAGGCGGAGCGCGTCAACGAGTTGGCGTAATTTCTGGTATTCGGCCATACTGCGGGCTGCCATCAAGCTCGACGTATTTTCACTGCTGGAGGACCAGGAGTTAACCCACGGCCAAGTGGCCCAAAACCTGGGCGCCTCTCCACGATATGTCCAGGCCTTTCTCGATTCGTGTGTAGCCCTTGACCTGCTGGAGACCAAGGGGGACAAATACGGCAATTCTCCCCTTTCCGCATCATTCCTAGTCAAAACCAAGAAAGCCCTATGTGGGCGACCACGCCCTTCACCACACCAACACCTGGGCCTCCTGGGGCCGGCTTGACGAGATAATCCTGGAAGGTAAGACCCTGTTGCCTTACGAGACCGGATTCGTTGACCCGCCCACCTACTGGACCAACTACATGATGGGCCAGCACAACCGCGCCGCCTCTGGGCAGGCCTACCATTTGGTGGAAAATGTGGACCTGCGAGGCCGGCGCAAGCTTCTGGACCTGGGCGGTGGAGCGGCCAGCTACAGTATCGCCTTATGCGGCGCCAACCCTCAGCTCAAAGCCGTCGTGCTAGACCAAAAAGAGCCCCTCATCATCGCCAAGACCCTTGTGGAAGAGCATAACCTGCAAAGCCAGATTTCTCTGCTTGAAGGCGACTTCTTCAAGGCGGAGGCGGGTGCGGACTACGATGTGGTGCTCATCTCTGGCGTGGTCCTGATCAAGTCCTGAGAGGACTGCCGCCGGCTGTTCCGGCTGGCCTATGACCTTTTGCTGCCCGGCGGCATGGTAATCATCCAGGACTACATGCGCATTGACGAGAGCGCCGAGCGAAAGAGGCTGGACTCCTTCGAGGACATGTACGGGCTGGTTGCCTTCGACCCCGGTGCCGGCGATCGGGAGGAGAGGTAGCCTCGTGGCTCGAGGCTTCGGGTTTTCAAAATACCAGAACCATTGCCCTGCCTACCCAACTGGCGCTGTTTACAGCGGAGAAGCCTAGCGAGTCCTGACTGTCTACACTCCGTAGCCATTTGGCGCGGCGCGCCTTTCAAGTCTGGCTTTAGTGGACACAGGAGGAGGTCCGTATGAGTATTGAAAACAGAATCAAGCCCTGGGGACGACTCAGCGGTTTGCGGGAGTGCATCTCCCAGAAGGGATTTGCCCGTATCCTGGAAGCCCACAGCGGCCTGAGCGGGTTGGTGGTGGAAAATGCCCGGGTCCAGATGAACGGCCGGGTTGTCGAATACGACGGGATATGGGAAAGCAGCCTCACAGACTCGGCCACTAAGGGATTGCCCGACGCCTCCATCGTCGGCAACGACTCCCGCGCCCGCACCATCGATGAAATACTCAGTGTTACTACCAAGCCCATTATCGTGGACGGCGACACCGGCGGTGAGGCCTCCCAGTTCGAATATATGGTCAAGAACCTGGAGCGGTTGGGTGTTTCGGCCGTGGTAATCGAAGACAAGGTGTTTCCCAAGAGAAACAGCCTCGATGGTTCCGCCAGCCAGGAACTGGAGGACCCGTTGGTCTTTGCTCAGAAGATTAGGGCGGGTAGAGAGGTGGTTATCGGCGATGACTTCATGGTCATCGCCCGGCTGGAGAGCCTCATCGCCGACGCAAGTTTAGAGGACGCCCTGGAAAGGGCAGAGCTGTACATTGAGGCTGGGGCCGATGGCCTCATGGTACACTCCAGCGACCGGCGGCCCGACGACGTTCTGGCCTTCGCGAAGGCCTACGCGGCACTGTGCCGCCGCATGGGCTGCCGGCCGGTGCTGGTAAGCGTGCCAACCACATACAATACTGTCAGCGACGCTGAGCTGGTCGCGTGTGGTTTCAACATCATCATCCACGCGAACCATCTGCTCCGGGCCACCTATAAAGCCATGAACCACGCGGCCCGGAGCATCTTGGAGAGCGGGCGCAGCCTGGAGGTGGACCCGTTGTGCGCGCCGGTAGGCGAGATATTTGCCACGGTAGGCTTAGACCGCATCAACCGCAAGACCGGGAGCGGGCCGAGGACATGCGTCTGGTGAAGAACGGAAGAAACGGAGCAGCCCTGGCGCCGGGATACCGGCGGTAGAGGCCATACCGGGCTGATAGGTGGGCTGTTAGATTATGGAAGCTAGGGCTTTCTGGGACGTGCTGAAGGCGCGAGGCTTGACTTTCTTCTCCGGTGTGCCCGACTCCACGTTTCAACAATCCTACAACTATATGGTGGAAGACCCGGAGGTGCGCTACGTGCCAGCGGTGCGGGAGGATGTGGCTCTGGGCGTGGCCAGCGCCGCCTATTTCGCCGGGAAACTGGGCGGCGTCATGATGCAGAACTCGGGAATCGGCAACATCGTAAATCCCCTGACCTCGTTTAGCCTGATGTACAAGATTCCGGTGCTGCTAGTAGTCGGCTGGCGAGGTTATGGCGGTCCACCCAACGACGCTCCCGAGCATTGGATCATGGGTGTGAAGTCGCCGGAGATTTTTGACCTCCTGGAAGTCCCCTACGAAGTACCGGAGCCGGACCAACTGGAGCACGCCTTGGACCGGCTGTTGGCGGAAATCCACAGGCGATCGGTACCAGGAGCGCTGCTGATCAGGCATGGAGTGGTGGATTGATCGACCGCTACAGGGCCATCGAGAAAATCCTAGCGCATGTCCGGCCCGCCGACCTGGTGTTGAGCACCACGGGGATGATATCGCGTGAGGTATTCTTCACCGAAGACAGGCCCGGGAATTTCTACATGATCGGCTCCATGGGGCTCCTGTCTTCCTTTGGTCTGGGTCTGGCCCTGATGGCGCCGGAGCAGCGGGTTTTTGTGCTGGAGGGAGATGGCAGCGCATTGATGAGCTTGGGCGCTTTGCCCCTCATCGCCGGCGAAAATCCCAGCAACTTCGTCCATTTTATCTTGGACAACGAATCCTACGAGTCCACCGGAGGGCAGCCAACCATTAGCTCCAAAGTGGACTTGGCCGAGGTAGCCAAGAGCTGCGGCTACCGGCAGGTGGCGCGAGTGGATGATATAGAAGACTTGGAAGGCGCTCTTTTGGGGGTGGCCGGTGTACCGGGTCCCCACCTGATTCTGGTCAAGGTCGGTATTGCCCCGGTGGAGGGTATTCCCCGGGTGTCCCACCCGCCAACCGAGATCAGGGACCGGTTCCGGAGCAACGTCCAACGGAAGGACTGAACGGGATGATAATATTTTCGCCCGGCCCGGCCAACATCTCCGAGCGGGTCCGCCTGGCTCTCACCCTGCCCGACATTGGCCACCGTGAGTCCGAGTTCTCCGAGCTTCTGCTGGAAACCCGCTCTCTGCTACTTCAGGTATGTGGCGTGCCCAAAGGATACGCCTGCGCCGTGCTAAGCGGCTCCGGCACCACAGGCATCGAGGCCGCTATTACCTCCCTGGCCGGCGTTACCAGTGGCGTCTTGGTCCTGTCCAATGGAGTCTACGGTGAGCGGGCCGCCCAGGTCGCCCAAGTCTTCGGGATTCCCTTCACCCTGGAGAATTTCGACTGGACACTTCCCCTGCCCCTGGAACGAGTGGAGGAGTTGGTTGGCGCCACCTCCCACGATGTGGTGTATCTGATCCACCACGAGACCACCACGGGTGTCCTCAATGACCTGGCCCAGGTTGCCGAGATAGCCAAGGGCCGTCAAAAGTGGGTGCTGGTGGATACCGTTAGCAGCGTGGCCGGCGAGGAGTTGGACCTGCCAAGTTGGGGTGTCGACCTGATTATCGGGTCGGCCAACAAGTGTCTTCGCGGCATTCCCGGGGCCTCCTTCGTGGTGGTCTCCAATGAGCTGCTGGAAGTGGTGGGCCAACGGCGCCAGGTGACTTTTCCCACCGACCTGGTCGGCGCCTTGATTCGGGAGGAGGAAGGAGAGACCCCCTTCACGCCGCCCATCCAGACCATTTATGCTCTCCGGGAGGCTGCCAGGGAATTGCTGGAGGAGGGCGTGGACCGCCGCATAGCCCACTACCGCGACATCGCCCATTCGCTGCGCGACGGACTGGCAGCCCTGGAGTTGAGTTTCCTGGTGTCCCGAGAGAACCTGTCCAACACCATGACCTCGGTAATGCTGCCCGACGGGTTCTCCTACAATGACCTGCATCGGCCTTTGAAAGAGCGCGGGTACTTGATTTACAAGTCTCAGGGGCCATTGAGCGAGACTACCTTCCGCCTGGGCACCGTTGGGTTGATCACACAGGACCACATCGGCGGCTTCTTGGAGAGCTTGGCCCAGGTCTTGACCAGATAAGCCGGAGGGGGAGGATAAACCCCTCAAACGCCCTCTTGGCGCGAGACCGCGCTGGGACGCCTACAGGCCAATCAACTCCCGCTCCGCCGCCAGCATGTAGAATCCGTCCAGATGTAACGCGATTAGCTTTATGCGGAGGAATTGGCGCACCAGGTTCATAAGGCGCGGTGCATATGGGCTGTCCGGTCTCGCCTTATGAATCTGCCAAGCCAACGCATGCTAAAAGTCCGCTTCCGAATGAAATACCTTTCGACTCTGGGCCAGACTCGTCAGGAGACCCTCAATATCCAGCATGGGCTCCCGCTCCTTTCGCCAAGCAAGATTACTTGTATCATGCCCCGCCCAATTCCGAAAGGAACCGAGGAGCATTGACAATTCTCGTGCCCTTGTGCTCTCCGATGGGCAAGAGATGCCGGCGGTCCCCGGTCACGAGGTAGTCGGCAGAAGCCGTGACGACACACTCCAACACCCGGTTGTCGGGGTGTCCGCCCTCGATCACTTCCGGCATACGTGGAGGTTCGATGACGGTGGCGGCGTTCTGCAACACCCGTATGGCCTGGAAAGAGCGTTCCTCGTCCCAACCGAACTTGCGCACCAGCACTCCTGACCCCTCCTCCATGATGAAGATGGACAGGTAGAACTCGAACCGTCCCCGCAAGGCCAGTTCCAGCACCAGCCGCTCGTTTCCGGGGAAGTTCAGGGCGGAGACGATCACGTTGGTATCCAGGACCGCCCTCACGCCGGGGTCCGACCCACCTCCGAGCGGTGCTCCTCCACCAGACCGGCTACGTCCTCGGGGCCGATGCCCCGTTCCCTAGACCTCTCCTCGCCGTAGTGGAGCAGATGGCGCCACTCGCACTCCTCGATGTAACGGAGCACAGCATCTCGCAGGAATTCGCTC
Source organism: Dehalococcoidia bacterium (assembly GCA_965263155.1). Classification (GTDB taxonomy): domain Bacteria; phylum Chloroflexota; class Dehalococcoidia; order Lucifugimonadales; family JAAXIE01; genus JAAXIE01. The sequence goes on along the minus strand of OZ253586.1, from coordinate 1,595,761 downwards.
CTGGACCGTCCCTGTTGTTTCATCACCTCGTCCACCCGTGCTGCCATGTCTGGAGACAATGAGAAAGTGATGGTCCTGGTCGTTCTTGGCATGAATTGTCCTTAATTATCGAGTCTTACTCAGATAGTGGGTCATCGCCACATCCCTGTCAACATCTCCTCCTTCCGAAATGAATCACGGATGAACTACCCCCACACAGCGTACCGTGAACACGGCGCCTGGCCGGCGAGGATCGACCCGCTGGGGATAGCACGGAGATGCCCATGCTGCTGGGTCTCCCTGCGAAAGCAGCAGTTGAGGGCAACGATCCCGGAAAAGCGCGTCCCCTTTAAGGGACGCCAGATTTCGGACGCCCTGCGATCTTGCGCCCTGTATACGGCTAAACAGGCAGCCTATGAGTGCTGGGGCTCGAGTGGACTGGAACTTTGTCCACTATATTCGAGGACCCCGCGGTCCCGGAATATGAGTCCGACATCACCGTAATAGATGCTATTGATAGTATGCTTTTCCTGAGGGGTAGACATAACTACCCGGGAGCCTTGCAAAACTGTTTTGAGGAACTAGGGCTATGAACGCAGCGAAATGAAGGATGTGGTGCTATGGATTGGCCCGCCCCCTTGGGAAGCCTTTGCATTCGTGGGTCACAACCTCATCGTCTCTAACACCGAATCGAATATCACCTAACTCCTAGAGAGGCGCTTCACAGGCGGAGCCTCGTTCTATGACATAGCAGGAGACCTTTTTGAATCGTTGCCTTTCGGGGCCGTTAAGAGCTTGGAGCAAACTTCCGACGGCATCATAAGAGCAGTTTCCGTGCCTATCCATTCTTCCGAGGGCCGTGGATTTCCAGATGTTGAAGTTATCAGGCTAGTGGACTACATGGGTGACGAGCAGGCCGAACTCGACATCGGGGAGTGGATGATGGAATGGGAGGACGCATTTCTCGGTAGTTGCTCTGAGCCAGTAACCAATCTAGAAGGATTGCGATACAGTTTCGAAACTGTATGCCCGGCGGACCAAGTGCTGGATGATTTGCGCGGTTCGTGATTCCATAGCAGCAAAGCAAGAGGTCTGGCCGAGATAGTCTGCGTGAAGATGATCAAGTGTTCAACTTGGGGTGTGGCAACCCCATTGCGCTGGACGAGTTGCAGCTCGGTGAGACGGTGCTGGCGTCGGGCTGATAGTCGGTGGCGCTGTGCCTGTGCTCGTAGTGGTCAGTTCGCTAGTGGATGCTGGAGTAGCAACAGGTTGTGGCTCGTTGTCGCATGCCGACAGCGGGAAGTGGCAATCAAGCACAGGGCAATGGCGGCAACAACTGACCATGAGGACCGCCTCAGCTTGGTCAGGCCGATAGTCCTCTCCAACATCCGTTACCTCCATCGGGCCCCACGTCCTGCCGCTGGTGCATGCGGGTGGGTCTACACCTCGGTAAGAAGGTTTGGCCCAAGCGAAGGTTCCCTGATGCTCGGACACTGCCCGAGGGCTGGAACCGGATAAGCGAGAGCATCCGGTAGTTGGCCTTCATAACGTCAGACTGAACCTGAGCGTGAAGGTTCTTGATTTTGTCCAGTGCGGTGGAGACAGCCGGACAGGAAACATTTTGCGGGAAATGATTAACACCTTAGAGCAGCGGAAGTGGTCATGTCTGCAGGAAGACCGGCGGCCGATCATGCCCGGTGTGTCGGGGCAGGCCTTCCGGTGCTGGCGCGTTTGGTACGGCGGTGTCTCCCTAGCGCGGCCCGGTTTCTGGCGCTACCTGTTACCGAGAACGACTGGCTGAAGAGATCAAATCCGCCGCAAACTCACTTTCATGGTCACTTCCGTAAGAATTTGGTCACGTAGTCGACGTCGACTACGGGCATTCCCAGACCGATTTCCGACAATGCTTCGGAGAACCGGCCGATGTCGTAGACGCTGGTATCGGACAGGTAAGGCTCGACTGACTCCAGGGACCGGATCAGAACTTTCAACTCCATGTCATCATCGCGGTTGGCCATCGTGTCCAATCTTGATTTCCAGTCCCCCAGTTGAGTGCGGTCCGCCACGTATCCGTGGTTCTCCATAAATGCAAAAACTTCATCGGCAGGTACGGGGGCCTGTTGAACCACGTTGTATACCCTGCCTAGGTGTCTGGGATCGTCGGAAATTTTCGTTATTGCCTTGATCAGAAAGTCGACAGGTGTCATCTCGAAGAACCATTCCGGCGCCAAGGGGGCACATCCGAGGCGGGCGCAGGCCTTGATAATCAACGAGAGGAAGTCATTCGGGTTGACCGTGCCCGTACCGCTGTGGTGGCCGACGTTGCCCGGACGGAAGATGCATACCGGCAGTCCTCGAGAAACAGCCGACCAGACAAGCCGCTCCGCAACCCATTTGGCCTGATTGTAGCCCCCCTCCATCCTGTCGACGAAGCCGTCTATATCGCTGTTTTCAAGGTAGGGGTTGTCGTCTCCTCCGGGGAAAATGCCGTTGGATGAAATGTATTGGATCGGCTTTGTTGCAGCGGTGCAGGCGAACTTGAGCACCTCCAATGTCCCTCCGACGGTGTGGGGCTTGGCTGCAGAATAGGGGTAGGCGTAGTTGACCGAGGCGGCGCAATGGAAAATCAGGTCGATCTCTTCCGCCAGCCGGCGGTACTCCTCATCGTTCAGACCCATCCGGGGCCGGGTGAGGTCTCCAGCCACCGGAGCGATCCGTTGTCCGGATGACTGGCCGGCCAGCCCGTAATATTTCAGGGTGTCCAGCACGCGGTTGGTGGACCCGCCCTGTCCTGAGTCCGGGTCCCTTACCAGGCAGTAGAACCGGGTGTCCGGTCCCGTGGCACGCAGCAGTTCGTCGAGCAAAAAGGCTCCCAGGAATCCGGTTGTTCCCGTTACAAGGACCGAGCACGCCTCGCTGAGACGTGTAATTCTCGGGGCGCCTCCTGGTGAAATCGCCGGGTCCAGGGCCGAGTCCTCGGCCAGCGAAATTCTGGATTCCATATTCGGCCCTCTATGTTCCAAGTATGCTCCCAGCTCATTCATGGTGGGGTATTCGTAGATCTCCGTGCCGCTCAGTTCGATCCCAAACAGCTGTTCGATGCCTAGGGTGAGGTCCAGGCCCGTCAGGGAGTGGCCTCCGAGATGAAAGAAGTTCCAGTCATCTTCCAGTGAGTCGCCGTCGATTTCCAGTGCTTCATTCCATAGCTCCCGCAAGGCCTTGAGACGCTCCCCTGCGGTTGCGCACTTGGACAGCGGAGTGCGCTGCTTAACCGCATGTCTCCTTTCCCGCAATGCGGGCAATGCTTTGCGCTCCAGTTTGCCCGTCTGTTGATTTATCGGGAGCGTCTCCAGTTCCATGAAGTGGCTGGGCACCATGTAGAGGGGCAGATATCGTTCCAGCAGAGCACGCAGGTCTCTGCTTGTCCCGCTCTTCCCATCGACCTTCCACGCCGCTCGCGGGCCCCGGACGACGTAGGCCACGAGCCGCTTATTGGATTCGTCCTTGCTCTCGGCCAAAACCGCCGCATCGGCAGCGCCACAGTGCTTTCGGAGGGTCTCCTCTATGGCGCTCAGGTAAACGCTGTAGCCCCTGATCTTGACCATCGAATCATTGCGGCCGATGATCGTTGTCACACCACGTCCATCAACCTCGGCAAGGTCTCCGGTGGCGTAATACCTCTCTCTGTCCCATATGACGAACCTCTGGGCATCCAGGTCGGGCCTCTTCAGATAGCCCCGGGCCAGTCCGCGACCGCCAATGAAGAGCTCTCCGACTCCTGTTGAAGCCAGCTCGGACTGCCCCTCCGGGAGCACTAGGAGCTGCACTCCGTCCATTGCATAACCCACCGGGCACGCATCCACTCCGTCTAGGCTCAAGTCCGTCAGTTCAATGGTGCAAACGTCGTGGGTCTCGCTGATGCTGTAGGTGTTGAACACTCGCGCAGACCGGGGCAGAACGTCCAAGGCCGGCTTAAGCAGGCTGGCCGGCACCACCTCGCCGTTCAGCCAGACCACACGCAGAGAGGACAGCCGGGCGCGCAATTGTTCTGGGCTTGCCGAATTCAAGATCCCCTGCAGCAAGGACGGAGTGAAGAGCACCTCGGTAATCCGGTATTTCGCTATGAACCCGGTAAGCGCGCGCGGCACGAACATCACATCATCGGGAATAACGTATACCGTTCCTCCCTTCAACAGCGGCCGGAGGAACTCCCAGGGAAAGAAGATGTTGCACGCGACCCTGTCTCCGACACTGTAGGAACTGAATCTGTACCTCGCCAGGTAGGATGAAATCAGGGCGCCGCTGCTCTGCATAACGCCCTTTGGTTGTCCTGTTGTGCCGGAGGTGTAGGGGAGGAACGCCAGGTCGCCGGCGTCAACGCATATCTCATCGGTCGCGGGATCGAACGCTCTCCAGGACTGGTCGGAGTCAACGGGCAATAGGCGAGGCCCAGAGAATTTACTCAGCCTGGGCAAGTGCCGCGCCTTGGTGATCACCACCTTGGGTTGGGACTCGGACACCAGTGTACCGAGCAGGGAATCGGGGAGATCCAGGGCCACTGGCATGAAGGCCGCGCCGGCCTTCAATGTCCCAATGACAGCGACGATGTACTCCGGGCAGGTTTCCATGTATATGCCCACCGGATCATCGGTTGATACGCCGCAGTGTCGAAGGTAGGCCCCCAAGGCATCCGTCGCTTGGTCCAGTTGTGCATAGGATGTCTGCTCGGCGCCGAAGGCTATTGCCGGAGTGTCTGGAGTCTCCGTCGCTTGAGCCTTGAAAAGCTGATGCAAACCACTCGCTGCGGAATTCATTTTGCCATCTCAAGCACCCCCAAACGCAATCAAGCAAAAACGGGCGTCTGTCTAGATTATCAGGATAATAGCTGAGTTTATAAAATATGGAGCCTAAAGTAAATTGTGATTCCATGATGACAGTAACTGTTCGTCGCAACGCAATCCGACCTCTTCAAGAGTGTCTACATGCAATTAGACTCACTGGACTTTTACAGGGAGCACGCCCGGGGATATCCCCAGCTTTCCCACGAGTTCGCCCACCTGGGTCATGGTGCCTCCCTTCCCTCTCGGGGTCGTAGCCCCGAAAACGAGTGTGAAGGCCCCGCCGGCTGGGGGTAGACGGGAAATTAGAATATTAGGGCGTAATTGAGGCCGAGTCTGCTCAGGCAAAAAAGTCGTGCCGGATGACAGGGAGGCGGGCCACCTAGTGAGTTTCCCCCGCCCGGTGGGACCCTCGATTAGCCTTGAGTTCCCTTGGGGTACAGTGGTATGGGGTTTGCTGATGTTGCGGCCTAGGGCGATGCTGCTCCGTGAGTTGGCCCGGATCCCGGCGCCACGAGCCCTGTCTGGAGTTTGCCTGCCCTCTGAGGTCTCCCTGCGCACACCGGCTCTAGGCGGAACCGTGGAGAATCCGGGCCACTCTCCTCAGGTTGCAGGCCACGAGCTTGAACTATATCTCTAGGGCGTTGCGTTCGCCCCACGGTACCCTCCCGCTGGTAGCCGTAGCTCCGTTTCAGCGCCCCAAACACCTTCCCACCCATGTACTGGACAAGCCTATGGTATCGGAGAAGTCTCCCTTCAACGACGACATAGCTCGCCGGCCCGGAGTGGTGGCGGCGACGGAAAGCTGAGACGTGCATTGTGGCATCAATAGGCTGAAGGCTGGTAGTACGGGGACCCTCAGCCCCGACACCTAGTGAGGCGGCACAGAATTAGGGGCAACCAGCAGTCCCAGACCCCTTCCGAGCGTTATCTCGTTCCCATCAGGTAAAGATCAGGCCGTGCGGCGCACTAGGTGACTCTTGGTCCGCAGGGGGTTGGTAGGGCCACCACGCCTCGTCGTGAAGCCTCGGGGCGGCACACTTCTACGCGGTGCCAGCGCGCCTTTTGACGGCCTTGATGCCTCTTACGAGTTGGTGGTCCGCAAGCCTGCAGGCCCGTTACAGACAAACGTGGCGCGATTCTCAAGGGCACACACCATAACGCACCGCCGCGCTCTGAGTACATCAGAGGCATAACGAGCGTGCTCTCTATGTCCACACTATGGGTAGATTGTCGGATGGGACACTTGATATCCAGTCGTTTTGGCCTCGCCGGCGATAAACCTCGAAGAAACCATCCTGCTCTGCCAAGGCATCTTGTAACGCCCTTCTTTCTTGTTCCACGGAAGTCCTCGGCGTTGAGATGAGCTATGTGCTGGGTGTGTGTCCTTCTAAAGGCCCGAACCCCACGGATGGCCTTGGCTACACAAGGACCGGTGACCATGATGATGCGATAGCACTCCGGATCGGGGAGTGGGCGACGAGACTTCTCCAACTCGACCGGCGTAACAACTTGCTCTACTTTAAGCCCGGCCGTAGTGCCGTCGGCATCACTAGCATCGCGCCCAATCAACTTGACGAGCGGCTCTGCAGGTTGAGGCGCGGTCTCGAATTCCCGCACGCGCCGCCTGCCCAGTCACGTCGTCGCGGGTTTGCTACCCAGGACGATCCCGACCACACGGACGCCCGGACTGTCCGCCCCGGCGATATAACGACGGATTGCGAGCCCACCGACCTGCAACGGCGGCTGCGTAATCTCCAGCGCAAGGACCGCGAATGGGAGGAGGAACAGGGCCTCAATGTTCTCTTCCTCGCCATAGGGGTTCCTCAACTGGGTTGATGTGGATGGCGAGCAGGCACGCTCACCACTGTTGCTGATGCCCTGCAATGTGGAACGCGGGTCCCCGCGCGACCCGTTTCGTCTAGTTCGCGCTCTGGAGAGGGCATCGGCAACGCCTCGCGACCCCGATCTTGTGGGAGGGCGCCTAGACGATCTGCTGGATATGCACGACCAGTACACTGTGCTTCCGGCGGACTTCAGCCAGTTGCGTGCCATTGAAGAGGCCCGCCGGGGCGAGAATCTAGTCATTCATGGGCCACCAGGCACCGGCAAGAGCCAGACGATCGCGAACCTGATCTCCACGCTCCTTGCCGACGGGAAGCGTGTTCTCTTTGTTAGCGAGAAGACCGCCGCTCTTGACGTGGTGAAGCGAAGGCTTGAAGAGTGTAGTCTAGGTGTCTTCTGTCTGGACCTGCACAGCGATCGTGGCAGGAAGAGCGAGGTGTACCGCCAGTTGAGCAGCCCCGTCAATGACAAGCGCGACCAACTGGCCGCTAGCGTATCCATCGACGAGTTGGTCACGTGGCGAGACCGCGTCAACCGCATCGTGCGTTTGCTCCACAAGCGGCGTGAGCCGTTGGGGAAGTCCGTCTACAAGGTGCAAGGCCTGTTCGCGCAACAGCGTCACTTGCCCCGGGTCGAGGCGTTTGATCCGCCTCCCACTTCCCAGTTGACCTTCGCCTGGATTCGCGATGTCGAGGGTGTTACGGAACGCATCGCACGCCGCCCCGAGGAATTCCTCAGACATGATTCGAGCCGTTGGATACCGCTCCGCACGGCGCAGCCTTCATTGCAACTCGCTGATCTGATCCGAGGGGATATGAGCACCGTACAGTCGGCGATTGACACATTGCGTGTTGAGGCGGGTTCATGCTCTAAATGGCTCGGCGTCTCCGGGATTGGATCAGAGGGCGGGGCGCGAGGCATTGTGCGGCTGCTGCGACTTCTCGCACAGGCGCCGACTGTCCCTGGTACGTGGCTCAGCCACGATGTTGTCACGAGGCTGCGGCAGTTGTCGCGAGAGCAGGCAAAGCAGCAACGCGAACGACGACTCCTAGAACAGACGCTGGCCGGTTGGTTCGGGGGCTCCCCCCCACAAATAGACTATCGGGCCATGGCCAGCGCCCTCGTGCTGTCGCCAGACGAACGGGAGGCAATCGAGGCAGTTGCCGGGGTGGGCTGGCAAACTGCGCTAGGCAAGGATCCAAGTGAGCTGCTGGAGCATGCCAGCGACTTCGCGGCGGCACTCGACCTTCTGGCGGCCAGCACCGAGGCACTCGCTGCACCGCTCGCGGAACCGCAGCTTCACACGTTAGGCCAACTCGATCAAGCGTCGGCTCTGACGGCCCGCATCCTTGCCCTTGAGCCCGCTCCAGAGCACTGGCTCACGGCCCCAGCAATTAACGAACTGGAGCGCGAGTCAGGGGATGCTCGCGCACTGCTCGAACAGCTTAGAAGCGATGAAGAGCGGCTTGGGGGGGATTTCTCCGATGCGTTTGTCGGCCTAGTGGACGGGGAGATGCTAATTCGCTACCGGACCGACCACCAGAACTTCCTGAGCCGTTTCTTGGGAAGATACCGGGACGACCAGCGCACAGTCCGTGTACAACTCAAGAACCCCCGCAAGCTCTCGATTGGAGAGTCGCTCGCCGCCGTCGAGTTGGCTATCGATGTGAAGCGGCGACGTGAGCGATGGAACGAGGTGGAAGCACGACTACGAGAGCCGTTGGGTATGCGTTTCAGAGGGCGGGAGACCGATTGGGAGCACGTGCTTTCGGACCTCGCTGTGCTGAGGGGCATCCTCACGGACTGGTGCAGCGACACCGCTGTCTTGCGAGAGTTGCTTGCCATTGAGACCGCTGGCGACCGACGACATGCGCTCGAAGCCGCGAGCCAACATTGGAGGATGCCCTGATTCGGTATCGGCGAGCGGCGGATGCAATCGGTCATGAGGCTCTGATGGCATCGAACCTGGAAGTCTCTAAGACAACAGATGCCGCCCGGCGTGCGCTCGGGCCGCTAAGCCGTGTAGGAGAGGCCACAGCAGGGATGTACGGCACCCCCGTCACAGCGCCAGCCGACTTCGATGCACTGATTCAGCTCGTCAAGGACGGCGTTAGGCTTATGGCCATGACTGAAGAGGACGAGCGTCTTGCCCCTGCGCTTGCAGAGGACTTTAGCGACTTCTTCGGGCCACAAGCGACTGATTGGGATGTCGTCTCGAACGCTCTCGATTGGACGGCTAGCTTCCTCGACGCCGCAAACGGTCGGGTTGGCGACACGCTGGCGAATCATGCCACCAGCCGGCGAGCAAGCGGGGAGTACGACGAGCGTGCAAAATCCCTCAGCGCAGCAATTGCCGGGTTCACTCAGGCACTAAGTGTGCTTGATGAGCGGTTAGATGTCGCTGCAATGAACTGGAACTCGTGGACTGCACCATCCCTTGTCAATTTTTAGGCATGGAGTGCCGACCTTCGCGAACACGCGGGCAACGCCCTCGCGTGAGTCGAATACCGCGATGCGGTGCGCGAACTCGACGAGCGGCTCGGCACTGGGTCGGCCGCAGCACTCCGCTCGGTGACCGAACGGGCGGAGAATGCATCGGGGATTGTCCGGCGTCGCATCTACGCCGCATGGCTGGAGGAACTCTACAACACCGAGCCCGAGTTGCGCGGATTCAGCAGAATCGACCACGAGGGTGTGCGTGCCCAGTTTCGGGAACTCGACGAGCGTTACCCCTTTGCTGTTCGTCAGCGCGTGCGGGAACGTGTCTTTGCAAAATACCCGGACCCGTCCGCCACGCCGCTGCAAGCAGGGCAAATGGGAGTCCTGCATGGCGAACTCTCGAAGCGGAGCCGGCAAATGCCCGTACGCAGGCTCATCGCACGCACCTCAAATCTGTTGCAGACGCTGAAGCCGTGCTTCCTGATGAGCCCGCTTGCCGTCAGCCAGTATCTGCCAGCAGGTCCGCTGGCGAGTGATCATCTCGAGTTCGACGTTGTGATCTTTGACGAGACCTCGCAGATATTACCCTGCCATCGACCGGGCGCGCCAAGTGATCGTCGTTGGTGACAGATTACAGCTCCCACCCACCACTTTCTTCCGGGGTAGTCTCGGCAATGATGACGACTCGGACGACGACCAGGAAGAGGATGAAGATACCTTCGAAGGCCGCGAGAGCATTCTGGACGTCATGGTTGGGAAGGTGGGGGCTGGGTTCGCTGAGCGATACCTCTCAGTACACTATAGAAGTCGTTACGAGAGCCTCATCCGCTTCTCTAACCACGCGTTCTACGAGAATAGACTCCTCACTTTTCCTAGCCCCGACCCCGCAGCCTCCTCTGTTCATGATGTATATCTTCCGAAGGCGACCTACGATGCGGGCGGCCGCCGAACCAACCGCGATGAAGCCGAGCGCGTCACGGATATCGTGTTTGAGTTAATGGCGACGCAGACTGCCACCGAGAGCATTGGGGTCGTCGCGCTCGCGCGCCCTCAGGCAGACCTCATAGAAAGCCTTATTGAGGAGCGTCGATTGGCCAAGCGCCATTTGGACTATCGGTTCAGCGGTGATCTCCCTAAGCGCTTCTTCGTCAAGAACTTGGAGAACGTCCAAGGTGACGAGCGCGACCACATCATCCTCTCCATCGGATACGGGCCGACCTCAGCAGGTGCCGTGCCAAACCGCTTCGGCCCGATCAACAGAGACGGAGGCGAGCGGAGGCTCAACGTCGCCGTGATTCGGGCACGCCAGTCGATGACGGTCGTCCACTCGTTGCGCGCCGAGGACATCAAATCGGAGCAGACCGGTGCTCGGCAGCTACGTCGCTACCTCGAATACGTTCGCAACCCGGAGGGTGCTTTCGAGTCCGAGACCACCGGTACCGGTGAGCCGGAGAGCCCGTTAGAGGAAGCTGTGCTCGCGGCCTTACAAAGTCGTGGCCACCGCGTTGATGCACAGGTGGGCGTCTCAGGCTACCGTATCGACCTTGCGATAAGGTCTGAGGACGGCGAGCGCTTCGACTTTGGCATTGAGTGCGACGGGGTGACGTACCACAATTCGCCTACTGCTCGCGAGCGTGACTGGTTGCGACAGCAAGTGCTAGAAGGCCTCGGGTGGCGCATTCACCGCGTGTGGTCGACGACATGGGTTCGCGACCCCGAGACCAAGATTGCCGCGATCGACCAGGCACTTGAACGGGCCCGCACCGGTCAAGCCGAGTCCCAGCGGATGTCTGACGGCAACAATGTGGAAGAGATAGACGAGACGCTACCGAATGCGCCCACGGCGATGGTTGCCCCAAATTGTGGGCAAGAGACGTCGGCCACCCCACAATTCTTTGATGAGTACCACCATTTCGAATGCGAGCCTCGCAGTGGGGACTTGCTTGCAGTCCCTTTGCGTGACCTTGTGACGTTGGTGCGAGAAGTCATATCGGTTGAGCAGCCCATCCACATCGACACGGTAATTGACCGGGTACGGACCGTCTATGGTGTCTCTCGGGCAGGGACGACGATCCGTGCACGAATCACGCAGGCGGTCAAGCAAATGGCCGTCGCCGGTATCGTGTATCCCGAGGAGGCTGACGATGAGTTTTTGAGCCTCGCCGACAACGCTGGTCCGTACCAGCCGAGACGCAATGCTGACCGGGTAATTGGCCGCGTCTCACCCTCCGAGATCGACGAGGGTCTGCTGCTCATCGTTAGTAAGACGTTTGGTGTCGGGAAAGCGGATCTTGTACGCGAGGCCGCCCGCCAGTTCGGCTGGCGCCGTACCGGCCGGGACATCGACCGCAGGTTGAGCGAGAGGATTGAACAACTCCTGAAGACGGGGCGGCTATTGTTGCGAGCTAACATGCTAGTTGCCTCAGACAATAACAGTGCTGCATGAATACGACACAGTCGACTCCTCAGTCGGATGCCCTTCATCGACACGGCGTAACTGGTGTGCATCCTGGGCGGGCCCACGCAACCGTTCACCGAGTCCGGGTTTGCGGGAACTCGCGCACGATGTCGGAATCATATCGGACCAGTCCGTATTCAAGCTGGGCAACAGTGTCTTCCAGCGGTGTCAATCCAGCTCCTTCAAGCGCCCCTACGTTCCAAACCGCAGCCTCGCTAGGTTCTCGGCAATCGCGACGTCCAGCCCCTGCGCCTCCGCCTGCTGCTCGCGCCACTGGGCGGTGAGGCGCGCCATCTTCCCCTCGAAGGGTTCACCGTCGTCCTCACTGCGGCTCCGCGCCGACATATCCGCCGGGAGTAAGTACGTGGCCGTGATTGCGGACATCCTCCAGCGTAGTGCCTTTGCAGAAGCCGGGAACGTCGGCGTACTCGCCCTAACCCTCGTCGCCGCGCCACGTAGGTCAGTTCCCGGTGGGTGCGGTCCACCATGCGGCCCAGCCTGCGGGCGTCGATGAACAGCACCTCGCCCCGCCGGTCCCGGTATTTTGCCCCCTGCGGTCCTTGGCCACGAACCAGAGGCAGACGAGTATCTGCGTAGAGTAGAAGAGCTGACCGGGCATGACCACCATGCAGTCCACCAGGGTCTGCCTAGATGAGGTTCTTCTGGATCTCGCCCTCGCCCGACTGGCTCGACTATATTGAGCCGTTAGCCAGGACGAAGCCCGCCGTTGCCGCGGTGCGCCAGGTGGTCGAGGAAGTGCTGCACCAAGGCGAAGTTGGCGTTGCCGCAGCCGGTCGCCGCCCCAGTCGGAGACGTTGAAGGGGGATTGGCGAGGATGTACGCCAAGGTGTCGAGCGACAGGCAGGGTGTTGACCTGTCCGTGCCCGCCCAGCTCAGGACGCTCAAGGACTTAACGCCCAGGCCAACGGCTACTCTGTAGCCCGCGAGTACGTCGTCGACGCCGAGAGCGGACGCGCCGCCGACAGGCCCCAGTTCAGGGAGATGATCCAGGAAGGTGCAAGCCGAACTCCCGCTTTGAGGTCATCCTCGTCTGGAAGTGTTCGCGAGGTTCACACGAAAACGTGAGCATGCCGTGGCCTTCAAGTCCATGCTACGGCGCAAGGGTGTCAGGGTGGTGTCCATCACGGAGCACGCCGACGATTCTCCCACCGGCAAGCTCATGGAGGCCATCATCGGCAGCGTGGACAAGTTCTTCAGCGAGAATTTGGCCGAGGACGTGACCCGGGGGAATGAGAGAGGCCGCTTTGAGGGGCTTCTTCCGCGCCTCTAAGGCCACCTTCGGCTGCAAGAGGATCAAGGTCAGCGACGGCGTGAAAAAACGTCCGACGCTGGAGGTTGACTCAGCGACCGCTCCGGTAGTGAAGGAGATATTCGAGGGCTCCCTGCGCGGCAGAAGCCTCAAGGAGATATGCAAAGAGCTGAGCGACCGGGGCATCACCAACAGGTGCAATGGAGGACTTCACTACCTGCTGACCAACGAAGCCTATACGGGCACAGCCGTCTGGGGCAGAACCAGCAAGGGGGAGAAAAAGGCACAGGACCTGGTGAGGTTGGGAGCAGGTTCCTGCTAAGTGGCCTGCTGAAGTGCGGTTTCTCCGGGGTTCTATCGCGCCCAGGGGGCCAAGAGCGGACAGTTCGCCTACTACATCTGCGACACACTGTTTATGGGAGGGGCGGCGAACCTGCGGCGCCCGCTACCTGAACGCCCGCAGAGTTGAGAACTTCGTGATAGAGAAGACCAGGGAGCGGATACTGACCGTGGAGACCATCGACGAGGACGTCGACAATGAACGGAGGAGCAATGGAATCGATAGAGAATTAAGCATCAGAACCTATCCATACCATCGCAGCGGAAGGGAGCGCAGCCGACATCGCTTTGCTAATAGACGAAGGGGCCGACTTGGGTTCTGCAAGCGAAAACGGATGGACTGCCTTGCATTACGCGGCCCGCTACAACCCAGAGCCCGCAGTCGCTGCGCTACTGCTGGACGGGGGGTCAGATATCCATGCTAAAGATGAGGCTGACTGCACTCCTCTACATCTAGCCGCTGAGTTCAATTCGAACCCTGACGTCGTCGACGTTTTACTTGCGCGCGGGGCAGACACTGCTGCCGGGGATTCTTATGAATCGGTCCCACTACACTATGCAGCTGAACGCAGCTCAAACCCGGATATTATCAGGTTGTTGCTGGACGACCCTTATCCCAGCTTGGATGCGAGAGATGAAGAAGGATGCACCCCCTTGCATTACGCAGCTAGGGACGAAATCCCGAGATCATCTCTACCTTGCTCAGCGTACAGGTTTCTTTCGGAGACACGCAACTGAATGTGATAGGGGCTGAGGACGAGGATGGTTGGACGCCTTTGCACTATGCGGCCGCGTTCAATCCGAACCCCTATGTGGTTTCAGCCTTACTGGACCTAGGGGCCGATATAGAAGCGAGGGACGCCGGACGCCAAACACCTCTACATACAGCGGCTCGATTTTCCTCTGAGCCTGCCGTCCTTTCTGTTCTTCTAGCTCACGGTGCAAATATCAATGCTCAAACCGACGACGACGAGACTCCGTTGCACTACACAGTCCGATTCGATCGTGCAACCGCTGTTGTCTCCCGTCTGCTGGAGCATGGTACCGATCTCCGTGCACGTAACCATGACCGAGCGACTCCCCTACACCTAGCGGCGGCTCCAGCGACGGATCCCGCAATAGTCAGCTTGCTTATCGAGCATGGAGCCGATGTTCATTCCATAGGGAAGGCTGGATCAACCCCATTGCACCTCGCGGCAACAAATCCCAACAGACAGACCATAGAGGCTTTGCTCAATGCGCGGGCTGACCTGGAAGCGGTGGATGCGGAACATCGGACGCCCCTGCATGTGGCCCCCGAATCTCGTGGAACCGCGCTAGTGGTAGGTTTACTCCTAGACCAGGGCGCTGACAGCGAAAGTAAGAGCGGAAACGGCCAAACTCCGCTTCACCTTGCAGCATCATATGGGAATGCTGAAGTGGCGTCGCTGCTGTTGACGTGGGGTGCAAACATGGAGGCGAGAGACGACAACGGTAGGACGCCTCTACATCTTGCTGCGATGCCCTTTCTCTTCTCAGAAGAGGTCAAGTCTGGCGATAGGCCGTCATCCACCGGGGAAGTTCACAAGAGTGAGATCCTCAAGCTGCTGCTGGACCGGGGAGCGGACATCGAAGCCAGAAATGAAGCCGGAGGGACTCCTCTACACGCTGCAGCGGCGGCAACTTCCAAACCGGAAATTTTGTCCTTGCTGCTTGACAGAGGCGCCAATTTGAGGATGAGAGACTCAAAACGTCGCACCGCACTGCACGTTGCCGCGGCGTCCAATCCGAACCTGGAAGTCATCGCTCTCTTAGTGCAAAGGGGGGCAAATGTCAGGGCCAGGGACCATAGCTACCTCAAGCCACTACACCTTGCAGCTCGCTACCGGTCGGACTCTTCAGTCGCAGCCCTGCTGTTAGACCACGGGGCAATCGTCGATGCACGGGATAAAAGAGGCAGGACAGCATTACATACCGCCATCGTCGGATCTCGCCCCGATGTCGCAGCACTGCTGCTTGACCGAGGTGCCGACATTGAGGAGACCGATAAGGCCCGTCGGACACCCCTTTTTATAGCAGTGCAGCGCTCAACCGTGGCGATGGAGCGGCTTCTTGTCGATCGCGGAGCAGACATAGATACCAGATCGGCAGGATGGACGCCGCTGCAGCATGCGGGTTCATTCTGCAAACGGGAGATCATCGCTCTGCTGTTGGACCGCGGAGCAGACTTAGAGGCGGCCCTTGTCAACGGACTGACGGCTCTGCATCTGGCGGCAACCTACAGTTCTACTCCGGAGCGTGTCGCCCTATTGTTGGAACGCGGCGCGGACCCCTCCGCAAGGTCCGAGGCGGGGGCGACCCCTCTCCACAATTCGGTGTCGTTCAATCCAACCCTTACGATTACGGCTCTCTTGCTCGACGGGGGGGGAAATCGAGGCTAGGGACAACAGAGGCAGGACCCCCCTGCACCTTACGTCTAGTCTCGAACTGGCCGAGCTGTTCGTGAGCCGCGGGGCTGACATAGACGCAAGGGACAACCGTGGGTGGAAACCCCGGATAAGCAGGCGACTACGATAGTCCTAGTCGCTGTGTTCCCCATCTATCCAACCAGAAACGTGGCATCCAAGGACATTGATGCTATCCGATCCGACCTTTCATCTAAAGGCAAAGTTTAGACATTTCCAAGCGTACTATTTCCGCCCGCTTTTCCAGAAATTTGTCATAATCGTTACTGGCCATTTCCTCGTATGGGATCAGATGGCTGGACAATTACTCTTTTATCTGGGTGTCAGTAGGACTATCAGGCAGCCGACGCTCTGCAAGATATTTCTCTGGTTGCTTAGCTGAAATCGTCCTGTTAGTTCGCCAAGACACCAGAGCGCAATTCAAGGCCCGAAAGGTTTTGGCAGTGAGCACACCCTTCGATTCCAGATGGGCGTTGGGGAAAAGGTGGTGGTATTCGCGCTTGGAAAGGGTCCCAACGTTAGCAGGGCTGCCGTCTGCTAGGTCGAGGCCTCCGTGCCTCAGAGACAAAGCAAGCACTGCGCGTCCCAGCCGGTCCTTTTTCTTCGGCAACCGGCCTCAATAAGCTCGTTGATCTCAGGAAGCGAATTCGCCTCGTCGTCGAAAATACCCGGGGGGTCGGCATTTAGACTGGCGAGGTACGAACGATGGCAGCGATGTTATGCCGTTGGTAATGATGCTCGGAGGGCGCCCAGTGGTTCAGCTGTTGGACTAGGGGCGGTACAAGCCACCGAATCTAATCAAATTGGTGGGACTCTCAAGGGCTACGCTTTGGCGCGGCGAATGTGAGGTGCGAGAGGATGCCACTCTCACATACATTATCCCCATGCCCACGGACGTGCGGATCCGCGAGGAGGCGTCATTTGTTGATTTTCTCCTGTCCGGCCTACCGCACTGGACAAAATCAAGAACCTTCGCGCTGAGGTTCGTTCTGGCCCTGTGACCAAGCGCTGATTCCTGCGCGCCTACGTTCGCAGCAGTTGAAGACTCTCCCCCTCCGGTCCAACCAGCGTTGACCTTGAAAAGGCCGACGCGTCTCCCTACCATAGACATGATGCTAACCTCTCTACGACGCATCAGCCTGCAAGCGACCTCGAGTTCTGGTGCACAAGAACCCGGGTCTAATTCAGTCGTTCTAGCGGGCTGACGTTGCTATCCCCGAAGTCAAATGCGACCGCGGCACGGTAACTCTTCCATTGACCTAAATTCCGATAGACCTGAGGTGCCCGAAGCCCGCGCTCGTCGGTCCCGAAAGCGATGTCGTTCTCCGGAGCGCCTGCTGGCAAAAGGACGGACAGGCCCCCTCCCTGGAGAACGCCCCGATGGTGACTCCCGAGGCATTGCACATCAGGCTTGATAGCTGGGATACGAAGACCCCGGTGACGATCACCACGCCGCCCGATGCACCGACTGGCACCTACATGTACCGGTATATTGCGGAACGAAGAGGGGTTGGGCATTTCGGTATAAGGCCATCATCTCGTCGTTCTCCATCACAGTAAGGTAGGAGGCATGTATGCAGGACAATCTCCAAGAGGCAGTGGAAGTGCTATCGCAAGCCCTTCAATCCAATCCTCTCAGCAGGCTAGCTTGGCTCCAGTTCATTTTTGAAGGCGATGCGACCAAGTTCCCACCTAATTTCTCGGCGTCGAGTGACGGGAACGTAGGCATCGGCGCCAGCTCGCATGGGGGTAGACTCTCCATGGACGATGTTCCACAGATCGTGTTCCGCTGTGACATCGAGACGTTTGTGCAAGTTGTCCATGGCCGCTTGCCCTTGGACCAGGCCCGGGCGTCCGGCCAGTTAAGCGTCGAGGGAGGCCAGAATGTATGGGGCGGCGAAGTGGGGGAACAGGCGGATTCGCTGCTAGAGTCCTTAGTCAGAGAGCTGGGCAATAGGTTCACCCGTAGTCTCTCTAATGACTAAACCCAATACGGATATAGTCGCACGCGCTGGTGAGCACTACGTCGCTGCTGAAATCAACTGGCGCGGCACTTACGCTTCTCTTTGGTCGGGCACCGGGACAGTGCGAATGCAAGCAACTGGTCCCTGTGCGACAGCTATCGGGGGCCTTCACGCCTGGATTGACGCCACAGCTGTAATGATGGACTGGTCTTCTCGTTGTTCCCAAGCTGGGAACTGGCGACGTTGGTTGCTCGGTAGCGACTGACGAAGTGGAAGGAGACCCCATTCTGAACCTCCCAAACTTCAACATTTAGCCTATTTCGGCTGAGTGACGTCGGCCGCGGTGCAGCTACGAAACGGCTGTTAGGGCGGACTAACTCCCGAAGCAATCAACGTCTGGAACAAGGGCCGGCAGTCCCCTTTTGACCTCTTCCGCAGGGCCACTGTCCGCCTACGACGTCGGGCCCCACATGGCATCCGACTCTACTCAGAGGACAACGAGCTGGGCTTGCTGGCCCAAGGGTTGTTTGCCCGTATCGGCCCGCGCCTATCGATAGTCGACGGAGCCGATGCAGCAGTAGCTGGACGATGACCACTGCTAGTTGCGGGTGATGCCATTCGGTCGACACCTATAGAGACTGAAACAATCGTGAAAACAAAACTTTCTACATAGGGAGGATTCCGCAAGTGGTTAGGAAGAACCGGCGTGGAGAAACATGAGGGAGTGCACAACCTCAAGAGTTCGTGGGTTCTGTGCGTCAATCTGTACTTTCCCTTCCGAGTCTCTGCCGACGGCAAATCGCTATTCGCTTCGTTTCTCAAACATTACGTAGCTGCCGACATCGACTCTCTGGAGACAATCGAGTTGGAATACGCCGGGGAAGGTGAGCTGCACCCTTCACGCCTGCTTGGGGAAGAGGGGGGTACAAGGGGGGCCAACCAAACCTCGCCGGACCTCGGCCTGGTGGTAAACGAAGGTCGAGGGCTGGTACACCTATCTCGTAGTCGTATCCACTGGGATAAGTACATGTCGAGTGAATTAGCAATGCTTCGTCGAATAAGACGTCACAATAGGTCATCGGGTCGATAGGCTTGGAATGTATGCCTGGCACCGACGTGGTGACGATGGGTTGCAATTCTGTCCCGTCGACATTTGCCATGTAGACTGTGCCCGGATAGTCGTCAAAGAACAACGTCTTGCCGTCAGGGCTCCATCTGATGAGGAGTTCCGCCTGTCTGGTGTTCGCCTCGGTCAGCGCAGGGTTCTCCCTCACTTCGGCGACGTTCGACGCAGATACCCTGGCCTACACCTCCTCGGTCGCCAACGGCATTGACGAGCTCCTGACACTCCCTCTCTGCCCTACGGGTCAAGGCGGACGAATGTCGCGCTGGATACAAGCCCGTAGGCGGTGGCCGGACCTCAATATGCTCAGGGCTGCCTGGACCTGCTGCTAGTCATTTGCCTTATTTGCCGCTAGTCGTCGTCCTCGATGAGGACCCGGGTGCGTAGGGTTTCGGTGAAGTTGGCACTGCCGGAGGCGGTCAGGCGGGCCCAGGTGTTGACGCTGTTGTCCTCTGAAGGGTTTGGGCTGACGGTGATGGACTTGGTTTCCTCCCAGTCGAGCTCATCGAATGAGACCGAGTTCCGGCTTAGGGTGAGTGCGCTCTCCGGGTAGACCGTGAACCTCACCCGGATGGTTGAGGATCCGGGGTGGCGGCTGATGCCGGCGGTGTAGGTGGCGCTTTTGCCCTCTTCGATGGTGAGTTCGCTCGGTCCCGAGACGTGGCTCTCGTAGAAGGTGGTGCCGATGTAGGTTGAGCGGTTGTTGACCGGGAAGTGTGCGAAATCGTCCAGGTCGTTGTCGTCGGAACCGAAGAACAAGCCCACGGAGTCCTGGGCGAATATGTTGTTGTAGGCGACTTTCACCTTGTCGCGGGACGAGACGGCGTGGCCGGAGTCGATTTCGTTGGTGAGTGTCTTGCCGTCCCTCGAGGCGGTCCTGACGTCGGTGGCCTTGTTTCCGTTCGGGCCGGCGTACACGTCGAAGACCGCGGCGTAGAACCGCCCCAGGTCTATGTCCAGGACGGTGCTGAGGGTCTCGAGCAGCGACGGTATTTCGATGTCCCGGTAGAAGTTGAGAACCACCTTATCTCCGGCGGTGTTCATGGACGCCGTCAGCAGGGTGAGTGGGGCCTCATAGGACCCGTCGACCTTGTGGTCGGGCTGGTTGGGGAGTCCGGCGTAGGCGGGGTAGAACTGGGCGGTGGTTTCCACCTTGTCCCAGACCTTGCCGGAGATGAGGCCGTGGCGGTCTCTTTCGTCGTCCGGGTAGCCCTGGCTCAGGCTTATGCCGTCGGTATCCGAGTCGGCGGCGACCACGGTGTGCTCGAACACCAGGGTCTGGGTGCCGGAGCCCCTGGCGTAGGCGGCGCCCTTCCAGGTGCTGCCGATGGAAGCCCATCCTGAGGTTGCCCTCAACTGTGACCTCGCGGTTGAAGTGGGCGGCGAGCCTGATGGTCTCGTTCAGTCCGTAGGTCTTACCCCGGGCTGGGGAGGAGAGGATTTCGAGTTCGGTCACGTGGGGGTCGTCGTCGACGATGACGACCGAGCACTCGTTGTCCTTGTCGGGGTCGTCCATGTCGAGGATCGTGTCGTCCGGGGGCACGACGATGCTGAAGGTCTCATTGTTTTCGATGTCGTCGTCGGTACTCCGGATGTTCTTGATCATGCGGTTGTCCCGGGAGTTCGGGTAGGGCTCGTTCTTGTAGACGTTGACCAGGCTCTCGTAGTCGTCGGTCTGGGTGGTTCCGTTCCGGGTGCTCCACCGGGTGGCGAAGGGTTCGTTCTTGTGTGCGTTGGCGCTGGTGACGCGGTCGTAGTAGACGAAGGCGAACCAGCCTTCGCGGATCTTGGGGTCCCGGCGCTCGAGATAGAATTTATCTCCCACTCCGTGATGGGCGGAGACGGGATCTGGGGTGGGTGCTGGAACGAAGGGGATGAAGACCAGCGCTGCTGCGAACGCCAGCAGAATGATCGGCAACCTGAGTCTGGCGGCTGATATGTTGGGCATCTTGGTACTCCTGTGTGCTGTGGCTCTGCCGGGATGATGGGCTCGGTGTCGGCCCTCGTTCCTGTCTGGGGTGTATTACGTAGAAGGCTCCGCCTTGATTGGGGCGGAGCCTTTTACTTTGGCCTGTTCCCGTCTGCGCCCGGGGTTTCTCCATCATAGGTTGGGCGCGGTGTGCTAGCTCGGTTCTTCCAGGTCCTCCAGGTCCTCCCGGGTTCGTCGGAGATTCTCCGTCCTGGAACACGTCCACGTAGTAGCCTTGGGTTTCAGGCCTGTGGTTGCTGACTCTGAGGCTATACCCCGCGTCCGTGCTGAGGGACTCCGTGGCTGTGTAGCCGGAATTGCTGGAGGCCATTGGTGGTCTTCCCAATACAGCCTTATATAAAGGCTATTTTGGACGGCATGGGTGAGTCCATACATGGCAAATTATGGACGGATGCAATCGCGGGATGTGCGTCAAACACCGGAATTTCACGGCATGTGCGCCAATTGGTGAGTTCTTGGCAGGGCTTTTTGAAGGAAGTTATGGGGCGTGTGCGCGAAATATGCGCCCTATACCGGCTTCGTACTGGGACGTGGTCCAAAGTTCCCCTGTTCCTGCAAGGCTCCTGTTGAAATAGTATTGGAAATGGATGCGGGCGTACCGGGAGTCCTTCTCCCGTGAGGATGGCCGGCGTGGGCTGACGCAGGAGGAGTTGCTCCAGCGCATGGCCGGGGGTCGACGGTGACTACGCGGAGCGGTTCAGCCACACCACGGTTTCCAGGTGGGAGAACGGCATCACCCGTCCCTCTGTGGAGCGGCTGCGTGTATTTGGCCAGGCTCTGGACCTGTCGGAGGCGGAGGTGGCGGGCATGACAGTGCTGGCGGGTCTCGCCCCGATTTCCAGACCGCCACGCAGCATGCCATCTCCGGCGTCGCCTCTGGTCCGGAGGATGACGAAGAGCTACCGTACTGGACGGAGGAACCGGTTGCCCCGGGGACGGTGTATCCCCGGAGCGTGTAGGCGCCGCCTCACTGCTCCGGGAGTCGCTCTGGTTTATGCTCCTGACGTCCCTGTTGCCCGGAGCGTGTGTGGTCGGGATTGGGTACGCCCTGGCGCTCTTCGGCTGGAACGACGCTTGGATGCCGGTGGTGTACATCACGGTCATAACGGGCTTGGTGTTCGCCCAGGTATTCCTGATGCCCGACCGAAGCACTCCCTCAGGGAGTTCTTTCGGGTTTCGGTGTTCTTCCTGTTGACCACCCCGCTCCTGCAGTTCCACCTGTTGGCCCTGGACCACTACAACTTCTACGCCATAGACGGGCTGGCTGGCACCCAGATGCCGTACCTGCTGGTGAACCTGGCGCTGGCCTCTGCCGCCGGTCTGATGTTCCATGTCCAGTGGAAATTGCGGTACGCCGGAGGGGTCACTGGGAGTAATCCTCTCCGCCGGGCGGGTTGGGTGGTGCTGCGCCCGGAGGTATTCGTTTACGCGGTGGTCGTGGTCATCACAAACATATCGGTGTCGATACAGCTTGCGGTCGCTTTGCCGGTATTGACAGCGGTCTTCACCATGCTCCTGGTCCTCCGTGATCCCCAGGTTCGTCCCGGGGAAGGGGACCGTAGGTTCATGCTCAACTTCACGGCCGCGTTCTGGCTGCTTGCGATAGGCATGGGCATAATCACCATCATGGCGGTCTACGTGTCTCCGGACCTGCCGGCGGTGTTGCCGGACCACAACCTGATTCGCTCCTGGGAGATCAACTTCGCCGGACTGGGTTACTCCCGGGAGGAGGCGCTGGACCGGGTGAACCTGGGGTACGTGTGGCACGCGATAAGCCTCTTCGCCTACATGGGCTTTTCCGTCACCGGCAACGTCTTTGCGGCGATTTTCAAGGCCGGGGGTGGGAACGGCCCGAAACCGGTTGCGGGGTTGGCCAGGTCGGAGGCGGGAGTGCCGGAACCTGGGAACCGGGTGGTGCGCCGGACATCGTATGCAGAGTTGTCCACGCCTCCAGGGTTCGGGTAAGGTGCCTCTCATGATCCCGAAGCCTGGTCTGGATTACGCTTCCTGCCTGAACCCAGCCTTCTGGAGAGCCTCTGAAAATTGTTTCAGAAGGCGGTCGCCGTCTTCGACAGTGGCGGCTTGGGTCAGCCCCATGAGCCTCTGCCGGGATATCCGGTTCAGTTGTGTCGTCGCAGAGGCGTGGACCCTGCTCCGGTTCCGTCCCAGCCGGTCCCGGAACCTCTGGAGTCTGAATTTCTCTTCGTGCGTGATACTCCCATCCGCTGCGGCGTGTCTAACTGTCCTTCTGCAGCCAAGCATAGGGATAGTTTTTAGAATTCTCTTCATATCCTCAAGGTCGCCGCGATGCGCCGAGCGGTGTCGATGAAGTGGTGCACCTTATCCGGAGGTACTTTGCGGTCGAGGAAACTCCTCGACCGTCATCCTATTCTTGGGCATCCACTTCGTTTGACCACTGTTCGAGCCCCCTCGTTGAGAAAGTAACGACCAAAAACGCGGACATCGCTCGTCTTGCCTGCCCTGTATATCTCATATAGCCATCGAATCAAAGATCGGAATGACTCGGGTTCTTCCGAGTAGCTCACGAGTTCTGCATTCCGGGCCGACCCGGAAGATTCCCACTTGGAAGGTCTGGGTCTCCCCCTTGTCTGCCCGGAACATGGCGATTGCCCGGTCCAATTCTGGTGAGGCCATAACCTAAACCCCCGCTCAAGAATGTCATCGTTGCAAGATGCCGCTGCTGGGCGCTTTGGCCGACTTACCTGAGACGGCGCTATCCCGGCAACTCCAAGATAGATATCCAGCACGGCCCCTTACCCAATGGGACTGTCTCCGACAAGGTTAGCGAACCGGAATCGGGATTGACACTGAATATGGCCATCTGGCCCGAATCCTGGCCGGCCGAGTAGATGTACCGGTCCCCGGGGCCAAGGCACAGCGCGTTGGGTCTTGCCTCTGAAGAAACGATGCCGTTGGAGGCCAATTCGCCGGTGCTAGTGTCCACCGTGTAACAGGCGATGCTGTCATGGCCCCGGTTGGGTGCGTAAAGAAACTTGCCCGCCCCGGTGACCTGAATCTGGGAGCAGGTGTTCCTCTCTTCAAAGCCTTCTGGAGGAAGCGTGGTAATGGTCTGGAAGATCGATAGCGTTCCCGCCGCGGTGTCAAGGCGGTAGCCGCTCACGCTGCACCCCTGCTCGTTGGAGAAGTAGAGGACGTCCAGGGAAGGATGAAAGCAGAAGTGACGAGGCCCCAGGAATTCCTCCAGTTCCACTATCGCCGGAGAGTTGGGGGTGATATGGCCCGTGTCCTGGTCGAACTCGAATTGCCATATCTGGTTGGGGCCGTTTCCCGCGATGTGAGGAACGAAAGCGTAGCTGTTGGTCGGGTCGGTCTGTATCGCGTGAGCCCCGGTCGCCGTTTCCAGCAATACGACTGGGGCCCCTCCCACCGACCCGTCGTCCCCGATGGGGTGCACAGCCACGCGTGCTCCCTGGTAATAAGATGACAGCACGAACCTGCCTCTCCGGTCCGTGCTGACGTAGACCGGCCACGAGTCCAGCGACACCGTCCCCGTCTGCGTGAGGCCTCCGTCGGATTGATCGATCCTGAAGCTGGTCAGCTGAGGGGTTTCCCGGGTTCCGCAGTACAGGTGATTGCGGTCGGGACTGACCGCCAGAGTGAACGGCCCGCCGGGGACAGCCACGTCGCGCTGGTGCGTGAGACCTCCGCTTTCGGGGTCCACCGTAAAGACCGAAATCTTGTTGTCCGCGTTCACGGCAACATACATGTAGTAAGGCATAATTCCCTCCTTAAATGGTCAGCGAAGCGAGAAACTCCCGTGCCCGTTGGGTGCACCACTCCGGTGGATGGCGTTGATGCCGTGGCCCAGGCCGGGATAGACCGCCAGCCGACAATCCGGCAACTGCTCGGCCATGAACCGCTGTGCTGATCGAGGGTCGAGGTGGGCGATTCCTCTCCCACTAGAAGCAGCGTCGGAGTTTCGACCTCCTTCAGGTAGGGGCTGAAGTCTAGCGTATCGAGGTATGCCTGGAGGCTCCGCCCGATGGAGGAAGACATCCGGTCCATTTCGGCGATGTACCAGTCGTGCACGTCACGGGCGCGTTCGACGGGCCGGATACCAATATTCCTGGTGGGCGGTATGCGGCTGCGACGGTGCAGGGGGTCGGCCGGCACCTCAAGGGGAGGAGGACCGTCGACGGCCTGCGTCCTCCGACGCAGGTGTTTGTAGCCTCCAGGATAGCCGGACATCAACTTTCCGATCCCCATCCGTCCATTTTCTTGGTGGACTGGTGTTCCTTCCGGTGTTATCGCTAAATGGGCAGCGCCTCTTCGATGCGGTCCTCTGGCAACTCCACGCCAAAGGCGTTGACGTTGAACGCCAGCATGGCGTAGCAACCCATCAGAGTTGTCAGTTCGGTCGCGCCGTTGACCCCGAAATGTGCCACCACTGCGTCGAACGATTCTTGGCTGACGCGACGGGTCCGGAAGAACTCCCGTCCGTAGTTTATTACCGCCATCTCGTCCTCTGCGGGACTGGGTAGTTCCTTCTTGTCCCGAAGGGCGTCGACCAACTCGTCGCGCAGACCCTCGCGCCTGGCCGGCGGAGCGTGGGCGTTCCAGATGAACTGGCAGTCGTTCTCCCGAGCCGTCAGCAACATCGCCAGTTCACGGATGCGGGTCGAAAGCGACGTCTCTGTGCGTAGATAGGCCGCCAGACCGAGGGAGCGTTGGGCGACCTCAGGGGCGTTGAGCATGACTGACCCGGGTCCGGTGGCGGGCACTTCCCCCCTTGCCTCCACGAAGGCATCGAAGGCTTCACGTTCTCGTTCAGGCACTGATTCCCTAGTAACTGCGGGCGTTCTGGCCATGCTTCCCTTCCTACTTGCCAATCCTATGGAGATATTATATTTCGCCAGGCAAATATCGGATATACGATCACCATTGGTCTGAGTTCCATATCCCCATGGCTGCCTCTTACCCACACCCTTGACCTCGCCGAAGGCATGCAGGCATCTCGAGATTGGATCATTGATATCCGGCTCATCCATCTTAACTCCCTCTGCATCATCCATCAGGAGAAACAGGCGCTCCTTCTTATGGGTCATCTCAACAGAGACCTCCACCTCGCGTCGGCTACCGGATGCCGAGGGGGAGACGCGGGAACCGGAGGACACGTAAACCGCGGCTCTTTCAAACCTTGCGTTCCTCTGGCCCCGGCGTACCACAATAGTGCGCAGAGAGCCTCAGATAGTGTCACCGGCTGCTGCCGAAGCTCGCAATACGGAGTCATTAGTCCCACCAATGATCTTTAGCTGGTACCTCTGCCAAGTGTGAGTCAATTTACGATGGCAAAGTGGATCCTGTTATCTGTGGATAAGTGAAGTATGCGGACAGGGGCAGAGTACAAAGAGAGTTTGCGCGATGGGCGCGACGTATGGGTGATGGGCGAAGGCGCGGTGGCAGACGTCACGACCGACCGAGCGACGTCGGCCATGGTAAATGAGTACGTTGCGTGGTATGACCGCCACTTCGCCGCTGACTGGCAGAATATTCTTCTGACTCCGTCTGATGGAGACGGCCAGCGGCATCCTCTTGCCTTTATCCCGCCTGAGACGTCTGCGGATTTGAGGCGCTTGGGGAAGGCAATCAGTGCTGTGCATTTCGTGGCCGGGGGAAACGTGACTCACAACCCAGGCTACGGTGCCTTGATTGCCTTGGGGCTGCTGAATGTTCTCAAGCAGCTGAACAATTCCTCCGAGGAGATTGGGGCGGCTGAGGCGTATCTGGAATCTCTTACCAGGAGTGGCAGGTTTCTCACCTTTGCCGGAGCTGGCACACTGATCGGGGCGCGGCTCCGTCAAGCTGAGAGCGAGAGGGCGGCACTCCGTCTGGTCAGCGAGACCGCTGAGGGCATCGTGGTTAGTGGCAAGGTCCAGATGCACACCAGTACGCCCTTCGCGGAGGACGTGCTGATCACCTGCAGTGATGAGTTGCCACTGGGCAGCAGGAGGTTCCTATGGTTCATCGTGCCAGTGAACTCCCGGGGATCCGAGTGGTGGCGCGCCGACTCGCCGCCAAGCACGAGAACCCATTTCTAGGACCCCTAAGCAGCCGGTTTGATGAACTAGACGCCATGGTCTGGCTGGAGGGTGTTTTCGTTCCCCGCTCTCGCATTTTTACTGCGGAACCTCTGATGCTTAACCTATCCGGGCGCCATTCGCTGGTATCCTGGCTGCTTTGGCATCATAGCTACGGGTGGCTCGCCAAAGCCGAATTGACCCTGGGGCTCGCGCTGGCCTTGACTGAGGTGATGGGGCTAAAGGGTAGTCCCCAGACAATCGAGCAGTTAGTGGAGCTGACCGTCAACGTCCAGACCACCCGCACCTGCATGATGGCAGCGGAACTGGATCCGGAGACGACGGAGAGTGGGCATGCCTTGCCGAACCAGCTCCACTTAGCTGCTGCACGAATCAACACCCTCAGAGTCCGGCAGCGAATGGCTGAAAGCCTGCGTGGCCTTCCCGGTTCGTCGTTGGTCAACGCCCCTGCCGACACCGACTTCGCAGACCCGAGGATGGCTGCGGAACTGGAAGATGCCTTTGGCGGGGGCGGCTACACAGCGCTGCAAAGAGCGGCGCTCTTACAGCTCACCTGGGACCAGGTCTCGTCGGGTCTAGACGGACGGGAGTCGGCCTTCGAACTCCATGCCAGTGGTGGGCTGGAGATATGGCGACGCCGGTTGTGGGCTTGGTTTGAAAACCGCAATGAGCTGGCCAATGGGTTACAGGAGCTTCTCGAGGTAGCCATGCCGCCCATGGACCTGACTAGCCTGTAGAATTTTAGGGCGCAGCGCCGGGTCGGATGCTTCCGCCAGAGTTGGGACGGGCCAGACTTGGAGATGGGGAGGGACGGTTCAGCCGTTTGCTGGGGCCGGTTAGGTGTTAGAATGTCACGTCCCCGGTGGGTGTGTCACCACCAACAGCACCGACGGCCTGCCCGTACTTCCCGTCAAAGCGATTGCGCAGGTCTCGAAACACAGTCTCTGGTTCCTCGCCGCGTGAGACCTACTCTCCCAGACCGAAGATTTCACTTCGACCCAGAATCGAAATCCATCTTGGCCTGCCAACCCTCGATTAGGGCGTCGTAGCCTGCCTTGATCGAGCGCCACTGACACTTCGGAGCCGTGGAAGCAGCGCAACTCATAAAGAACGCCTCTATGGGCCATGGATATGCCCCTTGGAGCAGAAGAGCTGCTGAGAAAGAGGCAGCCCGGTCGTAGGCCGGTACCAGACTGAGGTACCTGTACCCTGAGAATAGCCAAACTGGTTAGGGTGCTTGTCGGCATCGGTTCAGTTCCGTGTCTAATATTCCCGTACTCTGACTCTTAATTCACCCGAAGTGGGTAGCAGAATATCCCTCTGAATGGTCAGGCTGCAGACCGCGCCGGTGTCGATAGTGATCCTAGCAGGCTGCTGAAGAATAGGTTTTGGCGGTTAGACGCATCTGATTCGATTGAGGCGGCGACTGTTTTGCTGGGGCGGAGGGCGGTCTTGGGCTCCGGTGCGCGGGCCCGAGAGGTGGTCAGCAAGGGCTGGGAGGCCCGTCACGCCTTTTGGGGGCAGTGCACCCCAGGCAGGTCACACCGGCTGAACGGCCCGAGCCCTCTGACCCGACGACAGGTTCGCCATCCGCACCAGGTTGTAGGCCGTAGCCACGAAGTACCCAGCCAGCCCCGTCCGCTCAACTCCCCGGTACCGGGTACGCCGAAATCCGATACTCCCCCACCTTCTGCCCCCCGCCCCGTCTCATCGACCTTGCGCCTGTACTCACAACGCGATACCTTGGGATCCATCCTGCTGAACGAAAACTAAACGGCAATGCGATGTGCTCCCGGTGAGAATTTGCTGCGCCTCCATGAGCAGCACTGCCAGCCACCCGGGGTACGCGCTCCGCCGCCCGCCCTCGACAGCACGTGAATTCTGAATTGCCGACTATGGTTCCTTCGCGCGGCCCCATCGCCATGCCGTCTTCATCAGATACTCGCTACCATCTCACTAGGAGACTGACTTTGGTTGCTAAGCTCGCCTCACTCGTCCTGGTTACCTTAGTGGCCGCCCTTGCCTGCAACACCAGTGCCCCAACTCGGGAGACCCTGCAGGCCGAGGTGGTTTCTGCCCTAGACACCTTGGCGGCAGAGTTGGAGGCGGAGCGACCCACCGATGGCGCCGCTTATGCCGAGCGTCTGCGTGCCTACGTGGATGCCCACCCCGCCTTCTACGGCAGTGCCGCAGCTCTGCTGGATCACGACGGAAGGGTCACCGCCAGCCCCTACGTATATCGCACCGCCGACGGCTACGTCACCTTGGACCTTGCAGTGCCATCCTACGACATCGAGTCCCAAGGGTGGGTCACGGCTCCATTGGCGGCCGGCGCAGGCGTTTGGACGGATCCTTATTTTGACGCCGGGGGTGTTGAGATCTGGATGGTCACCCGCTCCGTTCCAGTTCGGGGTGCTGAGGGCATCTTCGCTCTCGTTACCACAGATCTGCCAGTGGGAGCCCCCGCCCGTTGATACCTGCACATCAACTCTCTGCATCCAGCGTACTTGCTGTATCGTGCCGCCTGTTGGACTAGAAACAGATGTTGATGACCTCGACGCTGCCGCCGATCCGTGCGACGTCTCAGCCGGGGCGCAACCCACCACACTGGACAAAATCAAGAACCTCTACGCTCGAGTTCAGTCTTGCGTTATGAAGGCTGACTGCAGGATGCCACATATGGGAGCACATCCCCAGGTCCCCTGCTGGCAAGGACCCTTGCCTCTGCTCCTGAAGACTGGATATCCGTGTTTGCGTTCCTCCTTACGTGCCTCGGGCCAGCTATTGCGCTGAGGCCCTTTCAACCCGAAGCGCGCGTAGCAGTCAGTGGCCCCGTGCTACATCGCCTCCACCCGGATGGCAGGTGCCCGGCTCGATGATTGTCTTCAGCCACGCGATGGTGTCGTCCGCAGGTGGGGCCAACGACTTGAGGGCCGTGTTGCCCCCGGCGTCCTCCAGGGTCACGTTCAAGCCGATGCTCTATTCCCGCGCTCCTAGCCCAGTTCATAACGGGCGTCGATGGAGGAGCTATGGTAGTCCACTCCGTGGCGGCTGGCCCTGTCTAGGGATTTCCCTCTCTGGAACGGGGCGGCAACGGTGACAAGGTCAGGCGATACAGCAGAGTGCCTCCGACGCACGGCGGCGGTCATCGACCCGAGCGTGATTCACACCGCGGCTTCCGGCGCGTCACCGGGCCTCACCTCCCGCTACTCGGCCACGAGCCCCATAATCGCCCCAGAGGCACCCGCCTCGTCGGGCGGGGTCCAGCCGCTCGGTGGATGTCATTTCCCAGGGGCACACTCTCCCGAGCTGGGCTCAGCCTCAACACGCGGAGGGTGAATAGACTCGGTAGCTGATGCCCTACTGGACAGTGCCAATTCTGCGGCTATCTTTCGCACGGGATAGGACGGGACAGTATCTGGCGGAAGCGGGTGTGCCCAAAGTGCAAGTCTCCCAACTGGGACAAACCCTTCAAGTTCCGGTCAGCAAGTAGTACCCTCATTCCCCAATGTGGCAGGGCTGGGCAGTGATAGATTGAAGCCTAGAACCCCCTCGATGTACCCACCGTGGCCCCGCGTCTGGCTTCACATCATCAATGCCTTTGAGGAGGGCGACGATGGATGTCCCAACAGTAGAAAACGACGGCCCTGCCCACTTCGGCATAGACGGTGCCACCCTATGGGCCGCGGCCATGCTGGAAGAAACAAGCGCACCTCCTGTCTCGCGGGAGGCGTTCAAGGAACTTGTGGACCTAATCAAAGCCTCGGATGCCCAGCATGAGAGTATCCGCGAAGACGAACCCCATGAGTGCTCGCTGCAAACGCTGATTGTCTCCGTGAAGGGCTTGACGACCTCGCGATGGTGGGTTGCAGCGAGTGCGTCGAGGATTTTCTAGGGAGCTTCATCGCCCTCATTAAAGAAGGCCGAGTTCAAGGATTCTCGTTGTTGCGTGGGGCGTCGGCCCTTAGAAAGCACAGGTAGGCTTCGAGCCTATTGGAACGAGTCACCGTCCCCAACTTTAGCGTCGGCCCTGAAACGACGAGAGGAAAAAACGATGCCCAGGCTGCATCCTGTATTGGCTTTGACGCTACGCTGTGCCCTGCTTTTCGGCTGCGGGTCCCACTATGAGTCATGGACGACGGACGACATGGACGCTAGGGAAACTTTCATAAGGTGACAACTATCCCTGACAGGGAAATCGTTTCACGTCAACCACACCTGCTTGTGACTTGCCCCAAGTGGTTGTACCACTCGCCATGTTAGTCCGACCAGTTCTGATCTTGCCCAGGATCCTAACATCTGCCCTGGACTAGGGTTTCGGGGGTCAGGTCATTACGACACTGCCATTTGGTCCAAAGTGGCCCTTTTCACAGTCACGGCCTTGGTCCTCTTCAGCGGAGAGGGGCGGAAGTCTCGGCGTAAGGATGAATGAAGGGGCAGGTCTAAGACCTGCCCCCAACCGACATGAAGCTGTCTGTCAAGGGTGCTATCCCTGCCGGACGTACTTGTCCACCCGCTCTATTGCGCCCAAGGCCATGTAAATGTCACCGTGGGCGTCAATCCAACTGCCGTGGGCCGAGTTGGCGTCCCAGCGGGCCACCACGTTGCCGCGCTTGTCCAGCAGGCTGACCCGTGCAGACAGCCCGTTGACCCCACCTTCACTGACGCAGAGAACGCCGTCGCTGTCCATGGATATGTCCAGGGGGCGGCGCAGGTCGGACCATATCTCGCGGAACTGCCCGTCGGCTGAGAAAACCTGGATGCGGTTATTCTCCCGGTCGCAGACGAACACCGTGCCTTCCTCGTCCACCAGTACGCTGTGGGGCAGGTGGAACTGGTTCGGCCCCTCCTTGCCCGGCTCACCCCAAGACGAAATGAGCCGGCCATCCCCAGAGAAGCGGTGCACTCGGGCGTTGCGGTATCCGTCGGAGACGTAGAGGTCGCCAGAAGGAGAGGGCACTAGCTCGGTGGGGTAGTTGAACGGGCCGGCGGCCCGAGGCACCAGGTCGCCCGGCCGCTCGCCACCGGTGTCCGAGTGCACCCCTCGGTCGCCCAGAATCTGGAGGGGCTTGCCTTCCAGGGTGAACTTCAGGGCCACCGAGTCGGATCGGTCGGTGAGGTAGACGATATCGTCGTGAATACAAATGCCATGGGGGTCGGTGATTACTCCGGTGCCCCAGGAGTCCAGGAAATTGCCCTCCCGGTCAAAAATCATCACCGGCGGGTCTTTCCTCTGGAAGACATACACTCGGTCCTGGGAGTCGGTGGTCACCGCGCTGGTATTGCCGAAGGTCTGGCCGGCGGGCAACTTGGCCCAGTTCTCGATAAGTTGGTAGGTATACTTGCCGGTTCCTACGGTGGTCATCTTGTTTCCTCCCTCTCTACATTTGGTCAACAGGCCCTCTTAAGCATCCGCAAAATTGGACATCGTATTTCCCACGAAGGCCTGAATACAGAATACACGACGGTCAGGGCGGTTTTCCCCTCATCCCAACCTTCTCCGTCCCCCGACCACCCGCTCAGTGTACGTGCAAGAAGATGTCGCCTGAAAACTGCTGCACTCCAATAACTCCATTTGATCGGCTCCTACCACGAGTATCCCGTACCGACACCTCGGGCAAACCCGAGGAACGTAGTCGCATGACGAGTTTGAGCATCCGCCTTGGGACGGGATGAGCGACCCTCCGGCGCACATAGGACACCGGGGTCTGAGTGCCTCTCCCCCTTCACCTCCGGGCAGTTCTCGAGCAGTTCCCTCACGAAGGGCGACGGCCTAACCGGGTCGGCGACGAGGTACACCCCCTTCTTGGCCCTGGTCAGGGCCACATAAAAGAGCCGCCTCTCCTCGGCGAACGGGTAGGGGTACCCATGTATGGGAGGCATCACAATGCCAAGCAGCGGGTCGTCCTCTACCCGGCACGGGAAGCCGTACCGGTTGTCCCTCAGTTCTAGCACTACGACGTAGTCGGCTTCCTGCCCCTTGGTGCTGTGGGCCGTGCGGAACACTACATTGGGCATCCTGCTCTTCTCCCGGGCCAGCACACTCCGGCTATTCCGGTAACGCCCTAGAACCATGACCGACTCCCGGGGGTTGTTCCTCAACTCCTCTATCTCCCTGAGTGCTTGCGGGAGCCCGGTATCAGGTTGGCCAACTATCACCTTAATGCCTTGGCCTTTGTCAGGGTCATGGGCTTCCAGCCGCCTCTTGGTCCGCTCGGGATTCTGCTGCACAAATACAGTCGAAGGTCTGAGTACCCCGTCCCCGAACCGGAAGGTCTTCGTGAGACTCTCCCACTTGGTAAATCCCAGGTGTTCACTGGTCTGGTGGATCAGCCCCACGTAACTTCCCGTAAACCGATAGATGGACTGCCAGTCGTCCCCGACCAAAAAGTAGGCCGTCCCTGGCTGTTTCAGGGCCTTGGCGAGGTTCATCCTGCCATTGGAGATGTCTTGGAACTCGTCGATCAGGACGTACTTGGAAGGATTGTCCCATCCCCCCTCCTGGATGACCCTCACAGCGCCGTTTATCAGGTCGTGGAAGTCAACGGCACCCTCCTCCTCAAGCAGCTCCTCATACGCTTCCCGAACGTCTCTGAATATCTCAAGGAAGCGCTGGGTCTGATCCCTGTCCTTCTGGGCGTTGCCCCTCTCCAGGATCTCCTCGTGGTCCAGGTCTCCGGACTTGGCATGATTCAGGAAGGTCCTAGAAGGTGAGACAGGCGGGACAGCCGTTCTCGGGAGAGCTTCTTGACCAGTTCCTCCGTGGGGACTGGGTTGAACTTCACCCCATGACGCTTGAGGGAATGTTCGAGGCTCCCCTCCAACATTCCCTTCCTGTACTGCCAACTGTACGTCTCGATGAGCTTGGCCCGGTGCTGGTCGTGGGTCGCCCGCTTCCACTGAGCTTCGGCGACATAGGCGGTCCATCCCGGAAGGGCCTGCCCTTCTTCGTTCATGGCGAAGTGTTCGATGTATATCCCGTGGTCCGGCAGAAAATAGTCCGGCTTGTACTGTCGGCGTTCTCGAGTTGAGGTGGGAAACTCGTAGGGTTTCTCGTAAGTGTATGCCACTCCGTTGACGGCCAAGAAGTTGGCGGTCATGAGCTCTTCAAAACTCTTGACCAGTTCTCCGTTGAGGGTACGGGGCTCGGCATCCTGGACGTACCGCGCGTACTCTGCCCGGTTGGAGAACTCGAATGGCTCCCGGTACTCCGCCGAAAAGGACGTGATCATCTCGATGATGGCCTTGGCCTTCCGTGGGTCGGCCATCATCCGAGCCAGGATTCCGTCCAGGGCTTTGGTGTACGCGAATTGGTCTTGCGCCAGCTTGCTGATCGTGGGAGCGTTCCCAGAGCTGGCGACGACCTTCAGGGCGAAGGAGTGAAAGGTCGACACCTGGGCGCCCTTGAGGTCATCCGGGAGCCTTTCCCTGATTTCCAGAGCTGCCTTGCGGTTGAAGGCTAGGGCTAGGATGGACTCTGGGGGGATGCCTTGGTTGCGGACTAGATGCGCGACTTTGCCTGTGATCACGGCTGTCTTCCCCGTTCCAGCTCCCGCCAGTACGGGCGTCACGTCCTCGTCGGTGGCGACGTTCCGAGCCTGCTCGTCGGTGAGCCTAGTCTTGAATATGTCCCGGGTCGCTTCGTGGACCCGCGGGGTGGCCGATTCCAAGAAGGTCTCGTTCAGACGGCTCCGGCTATCTTCTAGGGCCGAGGGTTCCGTTGTCGCTTCCAGCCACCGAAGAGCCCTTCGGGTGTCAGCATCGAGCTTCCGTCTTGTCCCTTTGCCCACCCTGCTAGCCAATCTTGTTACGGAGTCTTTCATTGAGAAGGCTTGGGAGTGCCTGAGGTACTGTTCGCCGGTGAGGAAGGTCGCAATGGAGTCTCTTACGGCGATTATCTCGGGGCCGATGACTTGGGCCTCGTCGTCCAGGACCCGCTCAACCCGGCGGCTCAACTGGGCTTAGAGCCTGTCCGAGGTGCCTCGCTGGAGCCCGTTGACGGTGATAGCCTGTCCTCGCTTGGTCGACACGGTGAGCCGGGTGAGGAGGGGAAGTTTCTGGAGTTGGACCCATCTCGCTGACCCTTAGGCTGTGGGCGACCCGGCCCGACTTAGCCAAAATGGTAAGAGTGTCATCCTGGAAGCTAACAGTGGATGCTTTGTTCTTATTGAAGAGGTGAAGCAGCGGAGCGGTCTTGGTCGACAGAGAGTCAGGTTGCCTCATGCTCTGGGTATCCTTCTTGACCGTTCAGTTGGTGACGGCAGATCGGCGCTCAGAACACCACCCTATCTCTGTCCACGCCTCTCGTGGTATCGCAGTACCGGGACAAGAAGTACGGTGCGTCGGCTTTGGGACGAAGCGGTGGCCGAGGCCATGGGCTGGTACCCAGAGGAACTAGCCCGACTGCGGACTGCTGAACAACGAACCACACGTTCGGGGACTCGGCTACAACCAGTTTGCGGATGAAGAGGAGGGGATCGAGGAGACGGAAGCTATCTTAAGGACGAGATTACCGAGACCCTGACGCGATGCCGCGCCAGCACACGCGTCACCGCAGGGCGTACATACCTTCCTCGACGACTCCCCCCAGACATTGGAGCGACTCAAGGAGAAGTCCGGACTATCGTGGAGGGAATTGGCCCGTCGCCTCGGGACTCAACCACGTACGATCAGGAGATGGAGGGCGAGCGCGTCCTGGTTCTGAGCATCTTCACAGTCGTATGGCCCCGGCATACAGCATGGGTCTCCTCGATTTGTTGCCTACAGGCATGCCCTACTCGTGTGAGTAGTATGGCCGACACGTGGCCTCGAGTTCCAATGGGAACCATGCAATATCCAGTATCCCCGACCCCGACCGCTGCTGCTGTATACTTCCGGCATGGCGTTCTTGATAGAGGCGGAGGCGCTGACGAAGCACTACGGCGCCGTCATTGCCCTTGATGGCGTGGACTTCCGCATCGGCGAGGGCGTCACTGGGCTGCTGGGTCCAAACGGCGCGGGCAAAAGCACGGCGATCAAGCTGTTCCTCGGCCTGATCAAGCCGACCTCGGGCTCGGCGCAGGTGCTGGGCGGGCGGCCGTACGAGTCGATTGAGATCCGCTAGCGCCTCGGCTACAGGCCCGAGCACGACTGACTGCCGCCGTCGGTGACCGCCTCCGAGTTTCTGACTCACGGGCTGCCTCCGGCCCACGCACGGACACGCGCCGCGGACACGCTGCGGCACGTGGGGCTGGCCGAGGAGCGGTACCGGTAACCCGTGGGCCCGATCTTCCGGTTGTCTCTGCGTCAGATCTTGGGCAAGTGGCGTATCGCCATCATTGTGCTGTTGGCAGCCGTCCCCGTCGGACTGGTGGCGGTGATCCGAGCCTTCAACGCCGACCTGCTGGCGGACGACCTGAACGAACTTGCCGTGGGGATCGTAGGTGTCTTGATGGTCACGGCCGTTCTGCCCATCGTGATGACGACGCTGGCCACGGCCAGTTTCGGCAACGAGGTCGAGGACCGCACGCTGGGCTACCTCGTGCTCAACCCCGTCTCGCGGTGGTCGATCGTCCTGTCCAAGATGCTCGCGCCCGTGATGATCGCGGGGCCGGTGCTCGCCGTCAGCGGCATGTTGGTAGCGTGCGTCTGGCTGGATGGCGACGGCAGGACCGTGGCGGCAGTCGGAGTCGGCATTTTGGCGGGAGTCGCCGCCTACTCCGCGATATTCACGTGGCTGGGTCTGAGCGTGAGCCACCCGCTCGGCTTTGCTCTGGTGTACGTATTCATCTGGGAGGGCGTGCTCAGCAGCCTGCTCAGCGGTACGAGGTACCTCAGCGTGAGGGCGTACACGATGACGCTGATGGAGGGCATCGACACCTCACGGCTGCAACTGTTCGAGGAGCAGGCCATAGAGATCCAGGCCGCCATCGGCGGCCTCATCGTCGTGACGGTGCTGTTCTTCTGGCTGACGGTGCGCCGACTTCGCAGCATGGACGTCCTCTAGCTGCCGAACGCCCGGTCAGGCCACCGTCCACTCAAACGGGTACTGTCTACGCTAAGCTATGTCCCACCGCACTGGACGAAATCAAGAACCTTTACCTTGAGGTTCGTTCTGACGCTGTAGAGCCTTCCGATGGTGGGCGGGGCAAGAGATCCGCTACTCGTGGGCGGTCGACTTGGATGCGGCTAGGGTCAAATAGGCATCAATAGGTCCGCCGACCGCCCGGCCGCGGCTTCTCTTCCTCGATGATCCGTTCGGTCACCGCCACGCCGAAGGTGTTGGAACCAAGATGAGTGCCCAAGACGGGGCCAACCCGCAAGACCGGCGCACCCGCTCGGCCACTTCACAGCAGTCGGACATCTTGCTGGACTATCGAACGGTGCCCAGCGGCGGCGCCTGAGCAGTCCCCCAGCAAGCTGGGAGCCCACCATGCGGGTATATCGAGACTCGCTGACACTGGGCTCTAAGTATGGCGCCTACCTGCGGAAGGGCTGCGCCGGTCAGTTGCGGGCCTGAGAGCCCAGCAGGAAACGGAGCCGTCCAACCTCACCCCGCAGTGGTTCAATCGACGCCGCCGGAGGCGAACTCCCCTCCGGCGGCGTGGCCTGCCGATAGCTGTTATTGCCCCAGCAGGAAACGGAGCCGTCCATCCTCACCCCACATGTGTGCTTCCCCCCCGCGCTGACGGAGGCGAACTCCCCCGCCGGCGGCGTGATCCGGCCAGAGCTCCCCACCAGGCTACGGAGCCGTCCATCCTCACCCCGCACGTGTGCCTAAACCCGGCGCTGACTGAGGCGAACTCCCCCCTCCGACGGCGTGGCCTGGCCAAGGCAATCGCTCCCCCAGCAGGCTACGGAGCCGTCTACCCCCACTCCGCAGGTGTCATCCCACACAGTGCTGACAGAGGCGAACTCCCCCTCCGGCGGCGTGGCCTAGCCAGAGCGATCTCTCCCCCAGCAGGCTACGGAGCCGTCTACCCTCACTCCGCAGGTGTGGTCAGCCCCCGCGCCGACTGAGGAGAACTCCCCCTCCGGCGGCGTGGCCTGGCCAAAGCCATCGTTCCCCCAGCAGGCGACGGACCCGTCCACCCTCACCCCGCAGGTGTGGTCAGCCCCCGCGCCGACTGAGGAGAACTCCCCCTCCGGCGGCGTGGCCTGGCCAAAGCCATCGTTCCCCCAGCAGGCGACGGACCCGTCCACCCTCACCCCGCAGGTGTGGCCACCCACCGCGCTGACTGAGGAGAACCCCCTCCGGCGGCGTGGCCTGGCCAAAGCCATCGTTCCCCCAGCGGGCGACGGACCCGTCCACCCTCACCCCGCAGGTGTGGCTGTTTCCGGCGCTGACGGAGGCGAACCGGGAATGGCCTGCCTTCGGTTCATCTCCATACTCTTCGGAAACGAGAGGAGTGCTGTCGTCATTCCCTCCCGTCGCGCCCGGCATCAGTAGACACTTGGCGGGGTGTACCTTCCTCGCTCGGGTTGTCTGCCGACTCCCCACCGACTGTTGGGCTGGCCTCGGCAGAGGGAGGATCGGTCTCACCTGGAGCCTCGGAGTCAGGGCTGGCCTCGGCGGCGCATCAACCCGACATTACACCAACAGATGGTCGTGGAGCTACACATACTCCAACATATGCTCCCCAAACCGGCTGATCTACTCCACCGGGTCCGGAGCAGGCCAGAGAACGACATGCACAGGCCTTGGGACTTCCAGCGGCCCAGTAGCTCGCAACAGCGGGCATAGTCGTTCCCGATGTAGTGGACTCCACGACCAACTACACCGCGCATCCGCGACTGGTGGCCCAACGAATCGGTCCGGTACGCCGAATTGGTGGGCAGGGAGAATATAGTTACCGGGTACGACTGCAGGTACGACACCTTCGCCCAGTCTAACTACAATTTGGAACCTGAGATCGTCCGGGCCAAGTTACGGACCATGGCTGAGGGCGCACTGGCCTCGCAACGACTATAGATCTAGCTCTCGGCAACCCATGACTATTCTTGAGCCCAGAGAGTATGACCCCGAGGAGAATAGGATATGCAACGCAGCACCAACAGAATCCTCACCACTCACGCCGGCAGGCTTCCCAACCCGAGCAACATTGGCGAAATAATGGAGGCCCGTGCCAACACCGATCAGCCAAGGTTCGATGCGTTGGTAACAGCCGCCGTTGCCGATCTAGTACGAAAGCAGAGGTAGCTGAAAAACGACGTTCACAGCGACGGAGAGTTCTGGAAAGCCCGAGATGGCAAATACTACGACAGCCGGTTGACCGGAATCGAGATGCGGCCAGTTGCGGATGACACCCCTTCCTCCATCGTTTACTTCCAACAAGAGAGACACATGCCAGAATTCAGAGATTTCTATGAGATTTATGACGCAATGGGAAATGTACCTATCCCAGGCGTTACAGCGCAACATCAGGTAGAACGGGGGACCATCACCCCGGGCCCATGGGGTACCGTGGACAGGAGGCAATAAAGCACGAGATTGAGTTGGTGAAAGCAGGAATTGCGGCAGCCGGGGCGAGTCTAGACGACTTCTTCTTCCCTAGCCTGGGACCGGGCTGGTTGGGCCACTTTCTGTGGAACGAATATTACGCGACGGAAGAAGAGTACGTGTATGCCATGGCAGAGTTCTTCAAGGGTGACTACGAAGCTATTGTAGAGGCCGGGTTTATTTTGCAGATAGACGATCCCGGTTTGTGTGACAAGTTTGCCCTATTTTACCCCCCATCAGCATTGAAGAGTTTCGCAAACACGCGGACCTGCGGATTGAAGCAACCAACTACGCCCTCAGCAACATACCGGAGGAGCGGGTACGGTACCACACCTGCTGGGGAAGCTGGCATACCCCGCATACCAACGATATCCCCTTCAGGCACGTCGTTGACCTGATGCTAAAAGTAAAGGCCCAGGCCTATTCTGTGGAGGCGGCCGATGTGCGCCACCAGTTGGACTGGAAGGTCTGGGAGGACGTGAAGCTTCCCGAAGGGAAAATCTACATTACCGGGGTCATCGCGCATAAGACAACGACCGTAGAGCCGCCGGAGTTGGTTGCAGACCGAATATTGACCTATGCCCGGATAATGGGGAGAGAAAACATAATTGCGGGCACGGATTGTGGCTACGGAACCGGGTTTACCCGGATATTGCTTGGGCCAAGATGAGGTCAATGGCGGCCGGCGCAGAATTGGCTTCCAGCCAACTCTGGCCCCGCGCTAGCTAAACTCGATCGGGCACCGGCGGAAGACCAGAGCGGGGAGTTTTTGCGCTTGCCCGACTGGTCCCTGCAATATGCCCTGGCCAGCAGTGTCCTCATGGACGTGACCTTGGAGGGCCGTATAGACACCGATCCTGACCGGCTCATCTTGGTGGATTCCGCACCCACGGGCGACGACCTGTTGGCCCCGATACTGGCAGCCATCGTAAACGGCCGACCATAACGTTCATTATTGGCTGACACACGCCGCCGTTCGTGCCTGGCCCAGGACAAGGCTTTGGCCCGGCTGGTTTCTCGCGACATCCTGGACCAGCGCGGCGATGATTATCACTGGGTCTTCCGGTTTGGCTGGGGCGCCCGCAAGTGGTGCCGGTCCCGGGTCTATCCCGTCATTGACGGCGAGGCCAGGAAGGATGTCAAGGTCAGGATTCTGTCCGAACTGTTCGATGGAGATATTCCCGACCCTCGGGATGTGATGAGCATTAGCCTGGCGGACGCCTGTGGGCTGTTCCCCAAGTTGCTCACACCGCAGCAGTTGAAAAGGGCGACGCCCCGCATAGAATTGCTGCGCAGCCTGGAACTACTTAACCCCGGAGTCTTCCAGTTGATCGGGGAAGTAGAGCTCTCTAGCTAGGAAGGGAGCTCCGGTTGCTTCGACCCATGAATGGATGGCTCGCTGGCCAGTAGTATCC
Organism: Dehalococcoidia bacterium; assembly: GCA_965263155.1. Lineage (GTDB taxonomy): Bacteria > Chloroflexota > Dehalococcoidia > Lucifugimonadales > JAAXIE01 > JAAXIE01. The sequence goes on along the minus strand of OZ253586.1, from coordinate 1,555,099 downwards.
TCAGCCTGTCTACGGATGCGACGGCGTCTTCGCCGAGACCGAGTAGTTCCCGCACAACGCGCTGATCCATCTCAATTATTCCTCCGCCCTTTACAGCCGGCCGCTTAAACGGACATTTTCCCTGAACAGCGACACCGTGCCAGCACCATTCAACGCTGTCCTCCTTCAACCGCGCGTGGCAATCCAGACGACATGATGTGCGCCTCCCTTGCGGTTGCTTCCACCACGCGCCCGCACCTTGACTTCATCCACCTCGAAACCGACACGGCGCAAACGTCTGACGAATGGCGGTTGAGAACCGGCAGACCATATCGCCAATACCCCGCCGCGCCGCAACGCCGCGTAGGTGGCGGTCAGCCCCGGCAGGCTGTAAAGCCAGTTGTTGCCCTTTCGGACTATCGCCTCCGCGCCATTGTCGACATCAAGCATGATGGCATCGTAGTCACCTCTGGCGGCCGTTATCAACTGGATAACGTCGGCTTCATGGAGTTCAGTCCGGCGGTCGTCAAGAGGCCGGCCGGCCAAATCGGCAAGCACTCCCCGGTTCCATTCAACCACGGCCGGCACCAGCTCCGCGACCACTACCCGGGCATCCTCGCCAAGGATGTCCAGCGCCGTTCTCACCGAGTAGCCCATTCCCAGACCGCCAATCAGAACGCGGGCCCTCGGCTGTTTTGCCAAGTTCTGACAGCCCAGTCTGGCCATGGCTTCTTCTGACCCATAAACCCGGCTGTTCATGAGTTCCAGGTTATCCGCTTTGAGCGAGAACTCAGAGTCACGTTGGTACAAAACGAGCTCCGCTCCTCCGCCAGGGGTTTGGGCCCGGCCGATGAACTGCCAAGGATTCATTGATACCTCACGATCATGTCTGGAGCAGCCGGGGCAATATCCTAGGCGGGATCCTATTCCGTGAACCACTGGATCACCCGGGCGATCTCTTCAGGTCTGTTTCAGGACGATGATGCATCTCCCGCAGTCCCTCTCCCGGATGCCGGAATCGTTCCCGGGGGGTTCCCTGAAGGTTTGCTCTCTGTTCCTGGGCAGGGCGCCGCACATGGGTTTCCCGGTCTGTCCCGCTGCCGGGTAGTGTTCCGCCGCCGCCGGTCTGCTCAGGGTCATTTTGCCTCCCCCTCCGCCTCCTTTCGGGAACTGGATGACGTGAGGGATTGCCGCTATTTCAGTGAACGCGGCGATTCACAGATAAAGGAATTGCTGATGCTGTCGACCGGATTCACGAGAGGAGAATGGAGAGCCAGCGGACTACGGCTGTCATGACGAAGGGTACGCGGGATTGGGTACCTTCGGCCCGCTGCCCCATCGTGGGCCGCTTGCATTTGGAAATCCGACCCGCGTTGCTCTCTACCTTCTTCCTTGTCCCAACAATCTCCTAAAACAGCTCCCGGCTCGCGATATCAGCCCCTTCTCGCATAGCCCGCAGCTTCAGCCAGACTATACCCGCCTCCACCCGGTTGGAACCGGCGGAGGTGTCAAAGCCGCAGTCGGTCCCAGCCAGCACCCGCGTCGGGTCACCTCCGGCGACTGCCACGGCTTGATGCAGCCGGTCGGCCACCAACCGGGGATGCTCCACGTAGTTGGTCTTGGTATCTATGACGCCGGCCACCAGCATCATCCCTTCGGGCAGCGGGATATCACGGTACACCCGGTGCTCGTGGCCGTGGCGCGGATTCGCCATTTCCATTACCAGCGCCCCTACTTTGGCCTCGTAAAGCAAGCTTAGGATCTCCTCCAGTGGCACGTCATAGATGTGGGGGCCTTCGCTGTTGCCCCAGCACACATGCAGTCGCACCCGGTCCGGGGGAATGTTGGTCAAGGCATGGTTGATGGCCCGGATATGCAGGGCCACCAGGTCCTGAAAGGCCGACAACGGTTCGTCCTGGTAAGAAATATGTCGTTCCATGGCCAGATCGGGACAGTCCAGTTGGAGGGTCAGGCCGTTCGCGACGATTATCTCGTACTCTTTCCGCAGTTCCTCGGCCAGCGCGAACACGTAGTCTTCGTGGCTGGCGTAATGGCGGTCGGCCATGGTCAAGGCCACTATGCCGGGCGATGCTGCGGTCATGAACAAATCTTCCGGTTCCCCTTCAGCAGCACCGACCGCATCAAGAAACTGACGGCATTCCCGTTCGACCAGGTCCAGCCGTTCATACACCAGTGGACCGACGCAGGTGGGAACGTCCCGTGTCAACTGAACCGCTCGGGGGCGTGCCAGGGAGGGGAATTCATTCTGGTCCCGGTGGCCCCGCCTGCTCCAGGCCCCGCCGAAACCGGATATCCTCTGGGTGACGTATGTCGAGAAGCTGATGCGGGACTGTTCACCGTTGTTGATGACATCGACCCCAGCCGCCAACTGCGCTGCGACAACTCCGGCGGTGGCCTCGTCAGCCGCGGCATCCAGCGTGGCTTGGTCCACCGGCTCCCCGCGGGACACTGCGCCCAGCATCTCCACCAGACCTTCCGGACGGGGCAGACTGCCAGTGTGGGTGGTGAGAATACGGGAAGTGCTTCTCTTCATGAGTCCTCCTATGTTGGGTGTAAGCCCTCAAGTCGGCGGCCTAAAGGGCAGATACACCGCATGACCGGTCATGGCGCTCCGGTAACCCGACTAGTTCGTTCTCATCGCCCCGGTGGGACACTTTCTCTCCGCCGCAGTGGCCCACCTTCTCTCCGCCCTTGACAGTCTATGCGATAACTGTAGTGCTGCCCTAGGCGTTGGCGTACCACTAGGTCGCCCAAAATGCGTTTCCCCTGGTTGGTTGAAGGATTGCTGTTCAGGGCCTTTGCAAAGCCCTTCGACAAGCTCAGGACCAACGGCGCAAGCGTTTCAACGGCGTGCAAAGGTACTGACTACTGTTAGGCGGCGGTTGACACACCGCGCGGGTCGCTAGAATCCCCATGCTTATGCTAGGGTCTCGGTAGGTTCACAGCGCCCCTAGCCATACCATCCCCGTAGGCCCACCTACTGGACTCGAACCAAATCACAGAGCTTTGTCAACACAACTGGGCCCACCTTCCCTGTGGTCGAATCCACCTCCAAGCAGCCCACGTTGCCCAGTGTTCACCTCCCAGTTTGGATTACAGCTGGTTAAGGAATGTACTCAAGGCAAGGACGGCCTCAGAATGCTTCCCGGGCAACGAGGGAGAGTGCTGTAGGTAGAAATCTAGCGTCACGATGAGCTCATCGCGACGCTAGGCTGGGTTTGGCAAGGCGACCACCCTTTCTCTAAGGGACGAGCCGAACGGCGGATATTTTCCGGCCAACGTGGGGCTTCGTGGGCCAGTGACCACGCTAAGGCGATGACCCAGGCTAAGAAGGTCCATCCTAGGAATAGGTTGATGATAAAAATTGGAAGGGAGTTTCGCTTGCCTCTGCGCACGGCAACTACAGTGGGCAACAGATACAGAGGCACGACGGCGACTAGAAGCAGGAGGTTGACCAGAAATACTATAACGTCGCTCAATGACCAAGTAACCTCGTACCTGTCATGTGTCCGGGGGGCTGTTTGAGATACTGGGTCACTGCTCCCCGAAGCTAGTCAGCATAGTAGCCGCCCAGTCCCAGTTCGTGCCCAGCGAAGAGACTGCATTAACTGTTCCCCGCTGGGTGAGCCCACAAATGCTCTCACGTGACACGCTCCGCGGTGAATGCGTCTAGGCGATGGGCCGGGTGAGCCGGGGCCTCACGGGCAGAACCGGAATCACCCAGGTCTGAATATTCCATACCCAACCGGCCCGACAAGCTGCTTGGCACGCACCCGCTCAACTGGTTCCCATTGAGGAACAGCCCTATCAGGTTGGCGAGTTTGCCCAACTCCGGCGGTATCTCCCCGCTCAACCAGTAGTTGGAGAGGACCAGTTTGGTGATGCGGCCGTTGTCGTCAGTGGTGACGCCTGTCCAATGGCGAATCGGCACGTCGCTCAGCCAGTTATTGTTGATCATACCCCATTGCGGGCCGCCGGTGGTGTTATAAAGGGCGATCAGGGCTTCCCGGTCCGTTTCGGACGAGATCTGCACCATCGTCGGCGCGGCGGTGGCCCTGGGCGTGGACGACGGTTCGGCGCTTTTCGTTGTGGGCCCGGCGGTGGGCTGTCCAGAGGATGCCCTGCTCTCCGGCTCATCGGTGGCCCGTTCCGAGTCGGGCAGGTCTGTTGCCTCGGCGGTGGCCCGTTCCGAAGATATCGTGCAGGGCGGCCAACCCGGCCAGCCTCCCCCGCATAACATCATCGATGTCATGCAGTCCGCCGGAGCGGGCCAAGCAATACCGGACGGTGGGCTGGGCCAGCAACGCTTCGAAGCAGGCCCCAACATCTGCTAGATGGTGCTCCAGCATGTGTATCCTCTTGGGGTAGCCGTATCGTGGCTCCGACTTTGCCCAGAATCGATTGGTATAGGGCAATGCCGATGCCGATGCCGTGTCCGCCATCTGGTTCTCCTACCTGTGGTCATAGTCCAACATCGTTGACCGGTTGGTACCGGCTACCGACAGCCAGGCAAGAACATAGGCCAATGGCCACCCCTGTTCTTGGGCATTTCCCACAAGTCACAGTGCCTGAACCTGGCAATCCAGCCTTCGCCGTATCGCTTCACTAGCCTCTTCCAGGGAGGGCTTGTGTGCATCTCTTATCGTGGAGAAAACCAGGTCGAAACCGCTGCCGGTCTCAGTGGCAGTTAACCAGTGCCAGGCGGTGAGCAGTTCCGCCGGGGCCTCTTGTAGCGCCTTCAACTGGTTTGAGAGGGCTTCAACCGCGAGCTTGCTGTCCAGGAGGGGATCGTTAATCTGCCTGCGCACCAGACCGCCTTCCTTGTAATGCTTGACCAGGTGGTGGTACGGGTGGCGAGGGAAGGCCAGGGGGTTGAGGCCATAGACAGGGAGTCGTTGGTGTCGGGACGGTAGGCAGCCGCAGCCAAAAGGATGCTATCTTTGTGCGAGACCTCCAAGTCTAGGGAGATGCAACGGCGCAGGGTCGGATAAGGGATTACCGAACTTGTAGTCGGATTCCGTTGTATCGACGACTCTAGCAAGGCGTGTCAACCTCTGATTCCAGCTGCCTTCGACCGAACTGTTCGCACAGTTTAACTTAGGTATTACCGACGTTGATATAATCCGACCAATTCGACTAAGGGAGATTTGTGATGCCAGAGTTTGAGGTCGTACCCCGCCATCAAGCAATGATGTCGTCATCCACGAGAAGCCGTTCCGATGCCATCCAAGAGTACATCCAGTACATAGGGCAACTACGGCCTGACGAGGCTGGCAAGCTCACACTCTCGGATGGCGAAACGTTCGCCACCGTGCGCCGTCGCCTAGGATCGGCCGCGAAAGCCTCGGGAAAGAGCATTCAAATAAAGCGAGTTGCAGCGGAGATATATTTTTGGGAAGAGCCGGGCAAGACCAAGGTTGGGCGCCCTCGGAAAAACAGTGCCCGCTGATGGCATTCGGCCTTACCGGAATGCTCAGGTAGGGATGACCAGGAAGGTTACCATTTTCGCCCTACTTATGGACTATTGTACGGATGGACACGACTTACAGGGTTTCGTCGCGAGTGACCGTGGCCGGCGACGGTATCCATAATTGGGCCGGGATGGGGCAAGACGACCCTTTCCAAATCCGGGATATTCACGGCGACTTGGGCAACCGCTTCGCCGAACTGGCGCAGCGGCTCCAAACCGCGCCTCCCTCAACTGTCGCTCCCCCCTCCGCCAGTCAACACTTCGGAATGAGCAAAACCCAACGCGTTGACGCCCAGTGGCAGGACCGTTCCCCAATGCCAGGCCGAATGAATCCCGGATTTCTTGCCCGCCTTCTGAGCAACCCCTCGGGCGCCAATCTCAAGAAGTACGACAGCAAACGCAAGGACATATGCGCTATATCAAACGGACTGATTTGGCGATAGGCGTCCCCCCCAGGCAGGCTCACGATTCTGCTTGCAGTATGTATGTTGATGCTGGGCTGTACAGGCATTAGCAGTGACCGGGCGCCGACAACGGACATGCCACAGGTGGCCCGCCAAGATTGAGGGAATCTGGGGCAGTGACCACCACACATCATCCCAAGCCCCTGACGACATGCGACGAAGGACATCTATGGCAGTCCCGGCCAGACTGCCCCCTTCCATCCGATACTGCACCATCTGGTCGTGCAGGTCGGAACGGATCTCCTCCCGGCGGGCCCTGCGCACCTGCTCTGGAAGGGCCGCTGTGTACATCCACGTCCAGCCTAGGGCCAGGAACCCGGTCGCAGCCCCCGCCCAACCGCGACATAACGTCTCCATTCACGTTGCTCTCATGGCGTGGTCCCCCATGAAAGCTGCGAAGACCGTTGCGTAGGTACGGACGCGCCTCCCAGTTCCAGTACATGGGCCCCGGTTAGCCTGTGCAGCCTCCGGCGTGGACGGTGCTCCTCTCGATGTCGTCAGCTTATGGTCTCCAGTAATGTGCGAGATCACAGGGGACACGTCCCAGCGTGTTTCCGGTCGGGAGACTCGCAATATAGTATCTAGCCTAGCTCAGTGTAACCGATTACAAAAAGTGCGGATTGAAGCGCATAGAGTCGATGTTTTTTGGCAACTTCGGAGAACTCCCCCCGGGTTTCTCAAGTATGGCATTCATGAGCCAGGCAGACTTGACGATGTCTTGGGCCATACGCCGTCGCCGAATGGGTCCCTGGTTCGGTGCACCTACTGGCCTTTGGGGCCCGCCAACGCGGTATGCGGAAACGGAGCATTTCGCATGGATATTCGCCCCCATAGTACTTCCTGACGAGGCAGACTAGGGCACAGGCCACTCGGCTATCGTAGATCGGTAGCCCAGGCACTAGTACCGAGCAGATCTTGCTCAGTCCAGAGCGCGGGGACTCGAAAGCTCCCAGGTCATGGAGGTCGGCGTTCCAGGGATCCAGCTTGAGCTTGAGTTTCGAGATTGTGTCCTGCAACTCCTCTGGCTCTATGTCTTCCCAACTCTTCAGTATCCCAAGGCGACCGGTCCCGCCCCAGCTCACGATGCTTCTAGCGTTGGACACAAAGCGTTTCTGCAGCGGCCGGTCCTTAATAACACCAATTGCGTTGAACTCTTCGTGCCACGAAAAAGAGTGTACTCGCCCGGCACTCGGTTATCGGTTGTGACCATTAGTTGTCTATTGCCCCGCATACATGGCGACATCCAGTTTGCGAAACCAGCTACGTCGGAGCAGCCTCGATAGTCCTGCCCCGTTCCAGTTGGGCATCGGACACTACCACCTATCGACGTAGCAGCCTATTCAACCCTGATGCGGGCGTATCCCAACATATCCACCTTGTCGCCTATGCTGGGGGGCCGGCTGAAACCCCTGAACCCCCAGACAATCACTACGTAGTCCGAGGGATCGCCCTCCAATCCCTCCGGGAACCGAAATTCCACCCGGAACTTCCGGCCCTCCAGGCGATAGACCGTGGCCACGGTGTCGCCGGGGTTATCAAGATTCCAGACCCAGTCGGAGCCGAGGCTTGGCAATATGCTGCCGAGGTAGTCGTAGTCGGCGGCGGCGCTAAGGGTGAAGTTGGGGTAGCCCCCTCCCTCGCCCGATAGAGCTTGGACCTGGATAGCTCCGCACCGGCTATGAGCGCCCCGCGGAAGCTGACTATGGAACCGTCGAAAGTAGGGGGCATCTCCCATTCGTGGAGGTCGTGGCTGAACCTCTCCATCCCCTCATCAGGACGGTTCTCCGGCGCATTGGGAGCGCTGGACCAGTGTTTCTCCACAACATCGGCCTGCTCCGGAAAGGTCTGCCTCACGAGGTCTATGCTGGACGCATCGGCTGGGCAAGGCAAGCATGGTCTCCCTTTTGAAGGCGTGCTGAGAATGCTTAGAACTGGATAGCCTCCAAACCCACGAGGCCGGAGGCTCCTGGGGCTAAACGAGTTGCTCCTGGTTTTCACTTTACGGGGCGCCGGACACAGCGCTAGATCTATCCAACACCGAGCTACAGGTTCAGCCCTCTGGAACTGAACCTTCGAGAAGGCCGTCCGGGAGCTGCTGATGGTGGCCTGCGGCGGCTCCGATGAGTCGACAGACACAGACCCGCCCGACTCGGCGGGTGGCCCGCAATTGTCCGCCTTGCCGGGAGTCGGCTAGGCGGACAATAATGCAGGAGCACTTGGGTGAGTGCCGACGCCAAGCGGGAAGCACAGAACGCGCAGTAGAAACGTACACGGGAGGAATTACATGGCCGATATGGCGACTTTGGTAACAGCGATAGGGAGCTTGGCCGTTGCGGTGGGCGCCTTGGTCGTGTCGGTGGGGGTCTTCTACTTAGTGGTGAGAGTTGGCCAAGCGATAGAACTTCTGGCCGGCAGTGACCGGAGGAACGATAGGGACGACAGCTAAGCGCAGCCAATGGGGGTCGGGCTTGGTGCCTCCCGCCGCCAAGCCCGATTGCACCGGTGGGAATATTGCCGACTAACTGTGGGGTTTTGCGTAGCGGGTAAGGCGTCATGGCTCTGACAGCAACTTGGACGACGCCTGACAACGAAGAAGGCGGGCATTTTTGCTCACGGATAGAACAGTACTAGTCGGCGGTTTGATTGCCGTATGTGGAGTTGTGCTGTCCGCGGTCATACTGGTGGTCGCTCTGGCCAACATCTCTGTCAAGCAGGAAGTGCGCTTGGTGGGCATTGTCCCATCGCCTCAGATTATCCGGCTTGACCACACGGGCGATGCAATAACACTGTCCATTCAAGGTTACTACTCCGACCAGAGCGTGGGTGACCTGGACGATGGTTCAGGGGCGGCCCTTTCCTATACTTCGTCCTACCCATCGGTGGTACAAGTAGATTCCGACGGCATGGTCACCGGCATCGAGTTGGGTGGGGCCGACATCACGGTGACGTATGGAAGCTTTGGTGCCACTGTCCCTGTCTTCGTTCGCGGCCCTGTAAGGACCATTCCCCCGGTAGACCCCGAACGACTGTTGGAAGTTGGCGATGATGGGTCGGCGGTTGTGCTGAACCGCATAGTGGTCGAATTAGAGCCAGGCCACAATTCGAGAGATGCTGGCCGGGTGGCTTCAGAAATCGACGGGGAGGTCGTGTCCGAGTTTCGCAGCTTTCCGGGGTACATCATCGAATTCGATGGTCGGACCGCCGAGGGCTTGGAGAATGCCCTTGCTATTCTTGAGGCTGACCGGCGGGTTGCTCTGGCGTTCTCCGACCTAGTCTTCTCTGCGAACGACGAAACTTTGCGTCTGCGGCTTACGCACCCCGATGAGGTGAAGGCGTATCTGGATGCTGGTATGGAGCAGGCCTGGAACACGATGAACCTTGTTGGCAATTCCCCTCTGGAATTATCTGCAGTCGGCATTGCGGTAATAGATGGCGGATTTGTGCGTCAAACAGGGGATGCAGTCGTGGATGCCGTCCTAAGAGCGGAATTTGACCATGACAAAATAGACTACTCTTGGTGGGACGTTTTTGGCGTCATCGAAACAAATAGTGGGTTGGCCACCGGAGACCACGGTACTAAGGTGGCGAGTGTGATCGCGGCGCGGAACAATACCAATGCCAGTCCGCCCAGTTTCAGTGGCGTTGTCACCAGTGTAGATGGACTTGAATACGAGCTTAGAGTGTACGGCGTAGGCATTGTAGTATCTGGGGAAGCGAGCCCCCTCGGTACCGCAATCACCTATAGCCTGGAGGACCTATACCAATCCAGGGAGCAGTTTGACGTAGTCAACATTAGCCTTGGGCACGATTGTGGCTTGTTGCAAAAGGCGATCTGCTCTTTCCCTTACATTGGTTTCCACAGTGTATGGGCTAGGCTGATGAGGAAGATGCCTGACACCACTTTTGTGTTCGCGGCGGGGAATGACGCCATGGACGCCAACGACACGTTACCTGCCAAACTTTCACTAGACGTACCAAACGCGATCACGGTGGGCGCTACGAATACCCACGGCAACCAGTGGGGCAGTTCCAATTTTGGAGCAAGCATCACCCTCGGAGCCCCGGGGCACAATGTTCTAGTAGTCGACCCTAAAGATCCGGATGGCTATGGTCTACGGGACGGAACATCCTATGCCGCACCGATGGTGAGCGGGACCGTGGCCTTGCTTAGGGCGTTAGATCCGAGCCTTAGCCCACAGCAAATCAAGGATATGATAGTTTCCGCCGGCGAACCCAATGCCATTGAGGTGTGTAATTCTCGCCTCAATCCTTGTCCCCTTGAGGACCAGACCCGTTGGCCAATACTGAATGCGGGCGCGGCAGTGAACGAATTGCTCTCATCCGTGGACGCTGGAATCGATTCGTATGTAGCCCAACCCGCCGCAGCGAGAAGAGGAAGTTATGTTGAGTTGAGCATTCCTGTGGTGAACACTGGAGACCGCCGATGGAATTTCCACATGGGCGGTACCGTTTCCTCACCGAACGGGCGGAAAATTGAATTCGAGCCAATACAGAACGTCGTCCAAACAAACGACACACATCCGTTCAAGTTCGGCTTTTGGGCCAATGAGGTCGGTGAGTGGGAGATTGAGGTAGCCGTATACCGGGATGGCGAAAGGTCTTTAATCCTTGATTCTGCGAGAATCAATATCCGAGTGGACCCGCCTCCGGCCGTAACTGCGGTCACGCAAACCCTTGCAGCGCAACCGGCCACAGCGCCCGTTAACGTGCAGTCCACGCCCGGCGGGATGTTGCAGGCCGACGCCAACATGCTGGTGCTGGCCGACACTAGCGGCAGCATGGATGGCGAGAAAATCGAACAGCTCAAGTCTTCCATCCTAGAATTCGTCGGGCGGGTGGACGATCCTGGGGAATATATTGGTCTCATAGACTTTGATGATGATATTGAGGAAGTAATCCCGTTGGGTCCTTTCGGCGTGAGCCTTGACCCTTGGAATCATGCGGTGGAACAACTCGATGGTGCCGGCGGCACTGCCTTCTTCGACGCGGTGTCCCATGCAATCAATGTGCTCGACATGCAGGGAGCGCCGGGCCGGGTCAATATCATCATCGCGTTGACCGATGGGGTTGACCAAGATAGCCTTAGGTCGGCAAGCGATGTAATCTTGGAACTCCGAGGCGCGTCAGTCCCGGTGGTGTGGTTCGCTCTGGCTTACGGAGAAGACGGCGCATCCGGGACCGACTATGACTTGGCGGTACTAGAGCAGTTGGCCGAAGCTATCGATGGTGTGGCCTACGCGGCGACCCCCGAGGACTTGGAGCGGCTGTTCACTCTGCTATCTACGGTTTTTTAAGAGGCGCGACTGTAGAAACGGGTAGTCTCGCCGGATGACCAAGCGGAACGGTTTCAATGCCGACGTTGAATGCTCACGTTTTGCGCTCAGTTCTAGCGCTATTGGTCATAGTTGTCTCCCTCGCCGCCTGCGGTGGGGATGCAGCGCCGGCAGAAGAGGCTGCCCCACCAACAACCGATGGGCGTGACTCCGAGACAGGCGTGACTCACGATTCTCAGTCCTCCGCTACTACCACACGCATGCCCGAAGACAGCTCCGGAGCAGGTGAAATAGTCCAGCACCTACCTTTCACCTCCATCACCGGTGGGAATGGGCACACCTGCGCGGTGGATATCGGTGGCTCCGTGGTCTGCTGGGGTGACAACAGCGACGGGGAGGCTGAGGCTCCTGCGGGGTCCTTCATTTCGGTTAGTGCTGGGGGAAGACATACCTGTGGGGTGGACGCCGGCGGCTTGGTGGTCTGCTGGGGCGACAAGGACGACGGGCAGGCCACACCGCCCGCTGGGTCTTTCATTTCAGTTGGGGCCGGGGCATGGCATACCTGCGGGCTCAAGGCCGACAGCTCCATAGCCTGCTGGGGCGACAATGACGACGGGCAGGTCACGGCGCCAACCGGGTCCTTTGCCTCCGTCAGTGCCGGAGGCGGGCATACCTGTGCAGTGGAGACTAGCGGCTCGGTGGCCTGCTGGGGCGCCAATGAAGACGGTCAAGCCACGCCGCCTGCCGGGTCGTTCGCCTCCGTCAGCGCAGGAGAATGGCACACCTGTGGAGTGAATACCGGAGGCACCGTGGTCTGCTGGGGCTACGATGACAAAGGACAGGCCGAGGCACCCGCCGGCTCATTCACTTCGGTCAGCGCCGGGGGAGGGCACACCTGCGCGGTGGATACCGGCGGCACCGTGGTCTGCTGGGGCGCCAATCAGGAAGGACAGGCCGAGGCGCCTGCCGACTCATTCACTTCGGTCAGCACCGGGGGAGGCCACACCTGCGGGGTGGATGCCGGCGGTTCCGCAGCATGCTGGGGCAGGGACTTCGATGGTCAAGCCACGCCGCCTAGCTTGTCCCCTGCTCAACCTAGTGTTACACCCACAGCCACGGCTGTTGATGTTCCTGCGGGCACGGCTGCGGCGAGGCCCGGGCCTACGGTTGCCGCCACTCCCAAACTCGCGGCCACGGCTGTCCCCAGAGCCGCGCCCACGGCTGCGGCCACTCCCAAGCTCGCGGCCACGGCTGTCCCCAGAGCCGCGCCCACGGCTATCCCCAAGCCGGCTTCCACGCCTCCGGTCACTCCTAGGCCCGCGGCTACAACTGTCCCCAGACCCACCCCCACGGTGAGCCCTGACCTGGTTGTCCACTCAGCTTCGGTCAGCGATAGGAGCGTCGATGCCGGGGAGGACTTCACCTTCTATGCCACCGTGGAGAACCAAGGCGATGGCCCGTCGGACTCCACCACGCTGCGCTTGTACCGATCGGACTCAGGGGAACTGGACATGCACCCTGTGACTGGCCTTGATGCAGGTGAGAACCTTAAATTCTCTGATTCTTTGACCGCGCCGTCGAGCGCGGGTAAGTACGAGTACTGGGCGTGCGTAGATCCCGTTCCTAGGGAGTCCGACACGCAGAACAACTGCTCCGACAGGGTGAGCGTAGCTGTCAGAGGTAAACCTGACCTGGTTGTCCACTCAGCTGGGGCCAGCGATAGGAACGTCGATACCGGGGAACGCTTTACGTTCTATGCCACCGTGGACAACCAGGGCGATGGCCCGTCGGACTCCTCCACACTGCGCTTGTACCGCTCGGGCTCAGGGGAACCGGACATGCACCCTGTGACTGGACTTGATGCAGGTGTGAACCGTGAACTCTCTGATACTTTGACCGCGCCGTCGAGCGCGGGTAAGTACGAGTACTGGGCGTGCGTAGATCCCGTTCCTAGGGAGTCCGACACGCAGAACAACTGCTCCGACAGGGTGAGCGTAGCTGTCAGAGGTAAACCTGACCTGGTTGTCCACTCAGCTGGGGCCAGCGATAGGAACGTCGATACCGGGGAACGCTTTACGTTCTATGCCACCGTGGAGAACCAGGGCGATGGCCCGTCGGACTCCACCACGCTGCGCTTGTACCGATCGGACTCAGGGGAACCGGCCATATACCCTGTGGCTGGCCTTGATGCAGGTGAGAACCGTGAACTCTCTGATTCTTTGACCGCGCCGTCGAGCGCGGGTGAGTACGAGTACTGGGCGTGCGTAGATCCCGTTCCTAGGGAGTCCGACACGCAGAACAACTGCTCCGACAGGGTGAGCGTAGCTGTCAGAGGTAAACCTGACCTGGTTGTCCACTCAGCTGGGGCCAGCGATAGGAACGTCGATACCGGGGAACGCTTTACGTTCTATGCCACCGTGGAGAACCAGGGCGATGGCCCGTCGGACTCCACCACGCTGCACTTGTACCGCTCGGACCCGGTGGAACCGGCCATATACCCTGTGGCTGGCCTTGATGCAGGTGAGAACCTTAAATTCTCTGATTCTTTGACCGCGCCGTCGAGCGCGGGTGAGTACGAGTACTGGGCGTGCGTAGATCCCGTTCCTAGGGAGTCCGACACGCAGAACAACTGCTCCGACAGGGTGAGCGTAGCTGTCAGAGGTAAACCTGACCTGGTTGTCCACTCAGCTGGGGCCAGCGATAGGAACGTCGATACCGGGGAACGCTTTACGTTCTATGCCACCGTGGAGAACCAGGGCGATGGCCCGTCGGACTCCACCACGCTGCACTTGTACCGCTCGGACCCGGTGGAACCGGCCATATACCCTGTGGCTGGCCTTGATGCAGGTGAGAACCCTATATTCTCTGATTCTTTGACCGCGCCGTCGAGCGCGCGTGAGTACGAGTACTGGGCGTGCGTAGATCCCGTTCCTAGGGAGTCCGACACGCAGAACAACTGCTCCGACAGGGTGAGCGTAGCTGTCAGAGGTAAACCTGACCTGGTTGTCCACTCAGCTGGGGGCAGCGATAGGAACGTCGATACCGGGGAACGCTTTACGTTCTATGCCACCGTGGAGAACCAGGGCGATGGTCCGTCGGACTCGACCCCGCTGCGCTTGTACATGTCCGGCTCATGGGAACTAGGGATGGACCCTGTGCGTGGTCTTGATGCAGGTGAGGACCTTGAATTTTCTGCTACTTTGACCGCGCCGTCGAGCGCGGGTAAGTACGACTACTGGGCGTGCGTAGATCCCGTTCCGAGGGAGTCCGACACGCAGAACAACTGCTCTGCTAGGGTGAGCGTAGCTGTCAGAGGTAAACCTGACCTAATTGTCCACTCGGCCTCGGTCAGCGATAGCAGCGTCGATGCCGGGGAACGCTTTACCTTCTATGCCACCGTGGAGAACCAGGGTGATGGTCCGTCGGACTCGACCCCGCTGCACTACTACATGTCCGGCTCAAGGGAACTAGATATGGACACTGTGCGTGGTCTTGATGCAGGTGAGAACCGTGAACTCTCTGCTGCTTTGACCGCGCCGTCGAGCGCGGGTGAGTTCGACTATTGGGCGTGCGTAGATCCCGTTCCTAGGGAGTCCGACACGCAGAACAACTGCTCCGACAGGGAGAGCGTAACTGTCAGAGGCAGACCTGACCTGGTTGTCCACTCAGCTTCGGTCTGGCCCAACAGCGTCGATACCGGGGAACGCTTTACGTTCTATGCCACCGTGGAGAACCAGGGCGATGGAGCATCGGACTCGAGCAAGTTGCGCTTGTACCGCTCAGGCTCAGGGGAACTAGAGATGTACCCTGTGGCTGGCCTTGATGAAGGTGTGAACCCTATACTCTCTGATACTTTGACCGCGCCGTCTAGCGCGGGTGTGTACAACTACTGGGCGTGCGTAGATCCCGTTCCTAGGGAGTCTGACACGCAGAACAACTGCTCCGAAGACGCGACTTTAAGTGTTACGGTACCTGCCAGCGTTGACCTTGTTGCTGAGCTGACCTCGATCGAGCCTGGGTTGCCTCCGACCGGCGACCCACACCATGTGTATGCTAAAGCACCGTTGTCGCTCACCGCTACCGTTACAAACTTCGGCAACGTTGCCTCGTCCTCGACCCCTCTGCGCTACTATGTCTCTACCGACTCCAGCATAAATCCGAGGCATGATACTCTTGTCGGCGAAAGCCCTGTCTCTCTTGGCGCCAGACGGTACGCTGAATATTCAATCGGCTCGAGGGCACCGAGTGCGGGCACATGGTACTACGGGGTGTGTGTAAAAAAGCAGCCGGGGAACCCCGACTCTGTGGACGACTGCTCCTCAGGGATTGAAGTGGGTGTTCTCGACCCTGTTTGGTTCGATGAGCTCAGTATTGAGTGTTACAGGTACACCAGCATAAATCCTTTCGATCTGGGACCTAGATATAGAATCCAAGGCACCGTTGTCTCCCAGGTAGCGCTGAGGAATGTGAAGGTCTACGGATACGGCATCGACGCCTTTGATCGCAGCTATACAGTAGGCCAGGATGATTTGGGCAGTATGTCTGCATGGCAAAAGAAGGAGTTCTCGATCACTGGGGAACTCAAAAGCATCTACGCACATTGCAAGTATGAGCTGGATTTCGAACACTACTCGTAGCGGCTGGGCGCAACTGTTAGCCAGTTAGCCGCATGCTACTACTTCGAATACTAGAAATGGACGACTGGACCCATCGGCCCTGGCGGTTCGGACCCGTACTACCAACCTGGGATCTTACGCCCGTGCCTACCGCGGCCGCGATTGACGCTTCCCCTCACGCGCTCTGCAGCAACCTGTACCCTCCAATCCTGAGACACTCCAAGACCGGTCGTGGGGCCAAGTTACACCCCTTCGCTGTCAGCCCTTGGTATCCCACGAAAACCATGGCTTATTGGTGGGCTCTCCTACAGTGCCAAGATTGCACATGTGAGCAGTCGGACTAACCACATCTGAAAGACGATGCTACTTACCATCAAGCTAGCCCACCGGAATGGACTCGAACCAATCGACTGACAGGGGGTAGGCGTTACTAGTCGTCCCTTCGCCTCACTCTCCCTTGAACCATACCTAGCCCTCTTATAGCAACAGGTCAGGCCACGAGGGTATCGCCGTTGCTACCGACCACCGCGTCCTTCTGTTGCGGAATGGTGTGCTTGGGTCCGCAGAAATAGAACTGCCCTACGACCGTATAGATGGCGTGCAATACAACGACGGGATGATCTCCTCCGGCGTTGAGTTCCGGGGCAGTACGATTGAACCCTACAGTTTCTACTTTGACCACAACAACAAAGCCGGCATCAAAGGCCGGGCCCGGCGTTTTGCAGATTGCGTCCGGCAGCGTCTCCCGCCGCGGACACGGACTAGACCTCCCACCCCGCCGGTTGCTACTCAGGCTCCCAACACCGTGAGTCCCGATGGGATGGAAGACAGCAGATGACCTCGGGTCGCCTCTTCCAGTGCCGCTGCCAGCAGTTTCAACTCCTCCACCTAAGGAGGCTCGAACCAACAAACAGACCCGGAGTACAACGATCAATGAAGGGCTAGCACCCTCCAGTATTCATGGCTCAAAACCGCCTGATTCACCCTTGGCCGGACTTACTGTCAATGCTTCAGACCGGCAATTCAAGAAGCCCGCCCATTCCCGCATCAGCACCCGGCGGCGCTCGAAGTAGTCGGTACGCCGATAGGCCAGTTCAGCTGCGCTGCCCTCTACGTGAGCTAGGGCGTGTTCAGCAATCTCACGAGGCACGTCGGAACATTCGGCCGCCCAAGTGCGGAACGAAGTGCGCATCCCGTGGGGTACGCATCTGATGTTGTTTTCGCGTAGCAATTTGCTCAGGGTGCTATCTGACATTGTCTTGCCCCGTTGCGACGGAAACACCAACCAGCTACCTATCGCTCAATTCCTGCGCCGTGCGTAGCACGTCTATGGCGGCATCGCTCAACGGAACGCGATGTTCAAGCCCGTTCTTCGTCCTAGTCGCCGGTATGATCCAAGTGGAGCCGTCGAGGTCAAATTCGCTCCAATCCGCTAGGCGGATTTCACTACTACGGCAGGCGGTGAGCGTCAGCAGTTCAAACGCCAATTTCGTCAATGGCCAAGCATCGGTAGCCCTCACCTGCCGGACCGCCTCCCCTACTTCTGCGAAGGGCAACACTCTATGATGCTCCACCCGTTGGCTGCTCTTAGGCAACCCTTTGGTGACCGCGTCGCCAGCAGGGTTATCAGCGCGAAAGCCTTGTGCTATCGCCCACTTCATAACCACGCCGATACGTTCGCGCACTTTCTTCCCGGTTTCAGTTTTCGCCAACCATATCGGCGTCAGCACTTCCATTACGTGCGATGTCGTAACCTCCGAAACCGGGTGATTGGCCAGCACCGGTATGGCGTAGGTGTCTAGGGTAGCCCACCACCGCTTAGCGGTCTTGGGGTGCTTCCATCCCTCGGAATGCATCGAGATCACCGCGTCAACCGCGTCAGCAAACGTGGGGATAGTGGCAACGGGTGTCCGGGGGTCACCGCCCTCGGCTACCGATTGAGCGTTCTTCATCGCCCTCTCTCGCGCCGACGCCAGCGTCACCGCCGGATAGCTACCTAGCCCTAGATTGGTGAGTTGGCTGCCGATCCGCAGCCGTTGGCCCAGTTTCGGCCAACCCTGCCGTTTGCCATCCCCCAGACCCGGAGGTACAAACCGCACGATCCGCGCCCATCGCCATAGCGTCCTGGCGGACTTTCTGAAAACGCTGCGGTCCCTCGCCGGTTCCGAAATGCCCGTGGACTCTGTGCGAGCTGATCTCGATGAACTGCGGCGCTCTCGGGCGAGCCGACGATCGAGATTCGGGATCGCGTTCAGGCCCAGTTGCGGAAGTGGATCGCTCGAACCGAGCGGCCCACAGGCACCCGGCGCACCAATACCGTCGATACCATCCCGGGTCCGTTTCATGTTCAGGCTCAGGACTTCGCGGGCTTCGTCTCCCTGCGACAGGTCGCGGACGCGGTCAGGGCACCGCTCACCGTCGAGTACTGGAAGTCTGCCCCTTACTTTTTCAACTTCCTGAACGGATATCGCGTTGGGGAGCACTTGCGCGCCGGGATGAAGGTCGCGGATCGCCTGGCTCAGTTGATGACGCTGTTCCGTGGCGCCCAGCGGATTACGAAGTCCGACGTGGAGCAGTTCCAGCCTCTGGATTGGGCAAACGCTCGCATGCGCGCCCTCGCTGCGGAGACACTCGATCAGGGTTGGTGGCGATTGCTATGGATGCCCCCGTCCCTACCCTACCACTCGCTCGGCGGCCCTTATGAGTCGGTCGACTCGACTGCGATCACCAAGCATCTGATCTTCTCCAGCTGGGTGGCCGCACCGTCCGCCATCGCCTCACTCCTGAGCTACGAGGTGCAGCGACGGATATTCGCGGGAGAAAGGAATTTCGCGAATACGCCGTCAGCCCGGGCAGCGATCTCGAGTCGCCTCGACTATCGAATGACGGATGGGAGGCCTCCCTCAATGTCGGTGCTCGCCTTGTTCTGGCCACAGCCGGCACTTGCCTCGCTCACGGACCCGCTGGATGCCGCCCGCGACCACCCGGATTCGCCGACCGTGGATCGTCTGCTCGAATGGTCGCAAAGCCGCGTCGAGTCCCTCATTGGTCCGGACGGCAACACCAACTCTACTTCGAGCGTCTGATACTGGTTCGCGCCTGTGGGCGCTGAACGGGGCAGTGCTCTCGCGTCTGCATTGGTCCAGGCGCAGAGACGGACCGTGGTCGAGGCGCTGGCGGGTGGTTCTCTCGACCACGAGGCGGCGGACGCGCCGCGTGGACTGGACGCGCATGTTGAGTTATTGCTCAGGTCCTTGACCCGATGGACGCCGGAGTCGGAGCGACCAACAGACCTTAGCGCGACCAGTGCGCTTCTCGCGTGGCGGGCACTCAAACGGCTGCAGCGGACCGACGACCGCGTGACCCAGTTGGGCCAGTGGCGTGCGGCAGCCATCCTCGCAACCGGGCTGCGGAGCCTGTTCGCCCGACCCGATGCGATGCTGCTCCTCGAAAGCCTGTACGCAAACCCCAGCACACGCGGGGACGATGGGGCGTACTGGCGGATGGTCGCTCGCTATTGCATCGACGGGGGGGCTGCAGGCCGTCCTTGACGAGTACATCCACCATCTCGCCGGAGAGTCCGGGGCCAACACGACGACCGATGGGGGGCTCATCTCGCTTGCCACAACCGCACGGCGGGCGATAGCCCTCAGGGAGTCGGTTTACCGAGCTACCGACATCGATAACTTCGACGGCGAGGGAATCGCTTTCCCGAGCCGGTACGCGCTAAAGTTCGGCAGCATGCGCCACAGCCAGGATGAAGCCAGACTCCCCGAGGTCAGGGCGGCTTTCAACTCGCCATTCTGGCCGTTCGTTCTCGCTACCACCTCCGTAGGCCAGGAGGGAATCGACTTCCACTGGTGGTGCCATTCGGTGGTAGCAGCGTCAGGGCCGCGTGGATCGTTACAAGGGACACGCGATCCGCAAGAACGTCGCGACCGCTCACCGGTCGGCGGCACTGGCTCCAGGAGTCGCGGATCCTTAGACCGCGGTCTTTGAAGCCGCCGCGGCAGAAGCCGACCACGGTCTTGGAGACCTCACTCCATTCTGGATATACCCGGGCGATGCCCAGCTACAACGCCGTATCATGGCGCTTCCCTTGAGCCGCGATCAGGAGCGATGGGTCCAGCTGCAGGGGTCGCTGGCGCTTTATCGGCTGGCGTTCGGTCAGCCGAGGCAAGAGGACATGCTGGCCGCGCTGCAGCGTCGTGGTATCGCCGAGCGGCCGGAGCGGATGGCTGAGCTCCGGATCGATCTGAGGCCGCCACGGGCGTGACCCCCCTGAGAACGCGGTGTCGCAAGGGTGTGGTCGGGTTCTGCGCCGCTCGCGGGTCCTGCCGCTGCCGCGAGACGCGGGCCGGGTAGCTCCACTCCGGCGGTCACTGGCTGTACAACGCTTGGCCTTTGGACAACCACCACAGATGACCTGCTGGAATTCAGCCCGCGTGAGGTCCCCGGCGATCCCAGGGATGATCCTCCGGCACCGCTGCCAATCCGGATGAGTCCATTTAACTGGACAAAATCAAGAACCTTTACGTTGAGGTTCGCTTTGGACCTAGGAGGAATGCCTAGGGCCGCTAGTCTCCGTCTACTACATGCCCAACGCCGTACCTATGCATCAGCGACGAGTAGGAGACCCGGCAGCCCCGCCCCCCGGTCAGCCCTCCAACAGCGTACCTTGTCCTCGCGCTCCCCGACGGAGCCGTCCCCAGCCGTGGACGTCCAGACCCCCAGCCCCCCATCAGCTTTTCCTCAAACTGTCCGAAGACCCATTCCTATGCCTCATCGTGGGGCATGTTGAAGAACTGGCAATCGAAAGTGGGGGACTCGCCTGGGCCGAAGTAACTCCGGTCGTGGAGCCCCAAGCTTTCTAGAGCATGGGTGCCCTTGCCCAACGCGTCGACAAGACATGGTTTCCTGACCGGTTTCACCGAAGAGACCGATGCATTCACGCGTTGCGTTTCTTGGGTCCAACCCTGGGCACACGTCCAAGGGCATACGAGCACGCTCACTTGCCCTCTTCCTTGCCGCCGGGCATGAACGGTATCGGTCGAGAGTCGGATTCTCCTAGCCGTTCCCTACATTGATATAATCCGACCGGTTATCCGACTAAGGGAGATTTGTGATGCCGAAGTTTGAGGTCGTACCCCGCCAGCAGGCAATGATGTCGTCATCCACAAGAAGCCGTTCCGATGCTATACGAGAGTACACCCAGTACATAGAGCAACTAGGTCGCGACGAGGCTGGCAAACTCACACCCTCGGATGGCGAAACGATCGCCACCGTGCGCCGTCGCCTAGGATCGGCCGTGAAAGCGTCGGGAAAGAGCATCCAGATAAAGCGAGCTGGAGCGGAGATATACGTTTGGGAAGAGCCGCCCAAGCCCCGGGTGGGCCGCCCTCGCAGGAACTTCAACCCTTGATGCCCATGCCCTGCGGGACTGTCCCAAATAGGGGTAACCGTGAAGGTTTGCCTGTTTGGCACCATCCTATGATGCTGTGGGCCCTCCACTAGCGACGTGATGAGTTAGATTTCCCAAGTTAATTCGTCAGCTCATTTACGCCTTACCTTATTCTATAACAGGACTAATTATGGCTGAGAACAGATTCAACCACTACTGCGAAACCCTTCTGGTGAAATATAGCCAGACAAATAGCAAGGCGATCACCAGGCATGTGGAAAGCCTCTGCAATGTTCTCAGACAGGAAACGGATGAAGTAGTCCAAGTCATGTTCGGGGGGTCAATCATGCGTAGCCCAGACGTGAACAGCCTCAGTGACGTGGACGTTCTGCTGATAGTCAACCAGTCCTCGCTTGCGAGTCGACCCCCTGCCGAGGCCATAGAGTATGTGAAGGACATCCTTGTGCGTAGGATGTCTCAGAACCTCGTACGCACAGGCAAACTCGCGGTCACTGTCGACTACCCCGACGGCAGCGAAATTCAGTTGTTGCCTGCCAAACGGACCCTGCATGGGGTTCGCATCGCCGAGCCCGGAAACACACAGTGGAGCGACGTGATACAACCTGACAAGTTTGCAACGACTAGCTAAGGTCAATGAAGCGAGGAACGGCAGGGTCCTACCTACGATCAAGCTTGCCAAGTCCATCGTAGACTGCTTTATCACCCGCCCTAGCAGGAAGATCAGCGGATACCCTATGGAAGCCCTGGCGATAGAGGACCTACAGGCGGCTGCAAATCAGGCTAGGAAAGGGGGCAACCCCTTCCTAGCCGTCAATTCACGATCTCTCGAATGACCGCTCCAGAGCCTAACCCGCAGGCAGGACTTCTCTCTAGGGGATCCAGGCTCTCCAGACTGCCTCGTTGGCATCAACCCACTCTTGCGCGGCCAGGCGTACGGTCAGGTCATTCTCGGTGAGATTGAGGACAATCTCGTTCTGCTGCTCATTGGTCATTTCGAATCTGGAGAGGAACTCGTACGCCTCTGGAAACTCGTCCTTGAGACCTGGCCAAACCAGCTTGGCTACGGCGTCGGTTGGGAAGCCGCAGTTGTAACTAGTACCGTCAGGATAGCAGTCCGAAGTCGACTCGGGCATCTCAATCTGCACCAAGTTGTACTTGGCGTGGGCCCAGTGGGGCTCCCAGAGGTATGTGAGGATGGGCTCGCGCCTTTGAAAGGCAGCGTCAACTTGTGCCAGGGCTGCGCCCTCGGACCCGGCGAACACGGCCTGGAAGTCGGCGCCGAAGGCTTCAAGTCGTTCCTCCGGCCTCGTGTCCCACGCTGCAGTGAACTCCAAGAGTCTGCCCTTGGTTCCGGTATCGCTCGTCGCAAAGACGGACTTGTAATTGTTCAGGTCGCTAACGGTGCGGAGGTCGGGCGCGACAGCTTCGATGCCACGGTCGGCGTCGCCATTGATGACGTAGGAAGGAACATACCAGCCCGTCTCACCCGTGATGCCTACAGGCCCCATGCGCTCTACTGTGGAGTCCTCGGCGTTGACGTATTCATCCAGAAGGGCGGCGCTATAGGAAGGCCAGTTGCAGCAGACGAAATGGAAGTCGCCCCTTTCGAGACCGATGAAGAGGGGCGCAGAGTCGGCGGGCGCGAACTTGGTCGCCACAGTGTGGTCCATCTCCTGCTCCAACAGGATCTGCGCTACAGCCGTCGTGACGAGCTGGCCGTTCCAGTCTTGGTCGACGAGATACAGGGTGCCCCTAGTCTCCGAATCATCGGCGGCTGCTCCACAAGCCAATCCGACTGCGAGGACCACGGCCATCACCACCATCGTCGAGAGACCAATCCACCTAGTCTTCACTGCTTTCATTTTCTATCCCCTTCTGCGCTAAGAGTGGCCCAAACAAACCTGACGAATTGCCTCATGCCTTATCCTACTATAGGATTCCGCCTTGTGCGGGCCCGCAGGCCCTGTGCCGGATTCTCGCTACCTCAGTGCCCCAAAAGGAATCGCAGCGCCTTGTTTTCCCTGAGTCATCCGGTCGAGCACCATCGCCATGAAGACGATGGTCATCCCGGCAATTAGGCCATTGCCCATCCTGAGCCAAATGGAATTTATGAAGACTTCCTGTCCCAAACCCCCACCGCCCACAAGGCCGGCAATGATCACCATGGCCAACACCATGATGATGGTCTGGTTGACACCCATCATTATCGTCGGGAAGGCTAGGGGTATCTTGACCTGGAGCATGGTCTGAAGGCCGGTCGAGCCATGGGACTGGGCCGTCTGGATCACCTCTGCCGGTACTTCCTTGATGCCGAGGGTGGTCATGCGGACTACCGGAGGCAGCGCATACACCGCTGTAGCTATGATGCCGACCATGGGCCCTACACCCCAGAGCATTATGACCGGGATCAGGTAAACGAATATCGGCATGGTCTGCATGGTGTCTAGGAAGGGCCGCAGGACCGACTCGAAGGCTCTGCTCTGGGAAGCGAGGACGCCCAGCCAAATTCCCACCACCACTGTGAACATTCCCGCGGTCAGCACTTGGCTCAGGGTGTCCATGGTCACGTCCCAAACCCCGCCGATGCCTGCGAAGGCCAGCCCTACCAGCGCGAGAAGCGCCACGCGCCATCCAGCAGTGAAGTAGGCCAGCCCGGCCGCGATGACCATCAACGCTGGCCAAGGGAGCCAGCGGAGCAGCGTGTAAATGGGTGAGTAACCAAGTTCCCGGAACAGGCTGTCCCGCACCCAACTTGTGATGAAGTGGAGGTTGACGGCCATCCAATCGAAGACCCGGTTGACATGTTCCGCCATCGAGAAGGTCAGGTAGTCCGGGAAATCCCTCAGGGACCCGACCAGGGTCCCTAGGATCAGCAGGACGGCTATCAGAACCACGCCCAAAGTGGGAAGAGCGTAGCGGGAAGCCACGTTCTGAAGGCTTTGCGCGGCCGTCTCCTCGGCGCGCGGGCTGATGGCTAGGACGGATGCAGAGGAGCTGGGACCGGACCTCGCGAGGGCATAGCTAAACCTGTCCAAGACAATGGCTAGGAGCACGATGGCGATACCGCTCTCCAGACCATCCCCCGCGTTCACCTCTCTCAACGAGAGCCATACGTCCC
This sequence comes from Dehalococcoidia bacterium, assembly GCA_965263155.1. Lineage (GTDB taxonomy): Bacteria > Chloroflexota > Dehalococcoidia > Lucifugimonadales > JAAXIE01 > JAAXIE01. The sequence continues at coordinate 1,530,715 of OZ253586.1, read as the reverse complement.
TGCCGAGTCCCTCCACTCCCACGAGCGCGGTTATTATAACCATGGCAACTGCCATCATTATGGTCTGGTTAATGCCCATCATGATCGAGCTCTTTGCCAATGGCAGTTGCACCTGAAACAGCGTCTGGGACGTCGTCGATCCGTGCGAATGGGCCGTCTCCATAGCGGCCTGAGGGACTTGGCGGATCCCCAAGTTGGTGAGCCTGATGACGGGTGGGATGGAGTAGACCACCGTAAGGAAGATGCCCTGAGTGCCACTCACTCCGAACAGGACCAAGGCTGGGATGAGGTATACGAAGGCAGGCAGGACCTGCATGGTGTCGAGAACCGGGCGCACTACCCTCTCAAAGCGATTGCTGAAGGCAGCAAATATTCCGATCGGCACACCAAGTCCGACGGCGATAATCACTGAAACTCCCACTAGGCTCAGAGTAAGCATCGCGGAGTTCCAATACCCGTTGAGGCCGATAAACAGGGTGGCAGCGCCGCAGAACAGCCCCAGCCTCCTGCCACCGAGGCTGAGCCCCAACATCGATGCCGCCGCCACGACAACGGACCAGGGGAGCCAAAGCAGCAACGAGTCTAACCCAGCGAGACCCGTGTCTATGACGTCGGAGATTGGATTGAAGTACGGGGCGAAGGTGTCCCCGATCCACTCAAAGAAGTCGTCGATCGGCTCCTGAATGGGAAGCTCCCAGCTCTGCGGCCAGTCTCCGAAGTCGGTGGTGGCATTGGTTGTCGCCAGTGAATAGGCCAAGATGTACGCGGCGACGGCAATGGGCACCCACAAAATGGGCTGATACCGGCGATTCCAGAGAGTGCGAATCTGGAGAGCCTCCGCACGGATCACGACGCTATACCCTCATCGCCTACAAGGGCGGCCATTGCCGCCTCTCGGCTGATGGTGCCGATGCATCGGCCGCGGTCTAGGACAGCGATCGGGGCTTCGTCGTAGATGGCCAGGGGAATCAGCCGTTCGAGGCGGGTATTTGGCTCCACTACGGCGCAGGAGTCCCGCATGACGGAAGCGACGCTGGAATGCGCCACCCAACTAGTGGGCAGATCCGCCAAATGGACCGTTCCGATGAAGCGATCCTGCCCGTCGACCACCACCGCGCTTTCGCATTCCTGGGCGGCCAACTTGTTCACCAAATCGGCTAGTCCCTCATCTGCGGTGGCATAGACTCGCGGCGGGGTCATGACAGAACGTGCAGTGATCACCTTGGACCGGGGCACGTCCCGGGTGAAGTCCCGCACGTAGTCGTTGATCGGGTTGGAGACCAGCTCCTCCGGCATGCCTATCTGAACGAACTCGCCGTCCTTCATTATGGCCACCCGATCCCCGACCTTGAGGGCCTCGAGGAAATCGTGGGTTATGAATACCATCGTCTTCTGCACCAGTTGCTGGAGCCCAACCAACTGGTCCTGCATATCTCGCCGGATGAGGGGGTCTAGTGCGCTGAACGGCTCATCGAAGAGGAGGATCTGCGGGTTTACGGCGAGGGCACGCGCCAGCCCAACACGCTGCTGCATTCCACCGCTTAGCTCGTGCGGGTACCGTTTCTCCCATCCCGAAAGTCCCACCATCTCAATGACTTCTGCGGCGCGCTCTTGTTGGGTGGTCTTGTTAATGCCTTGAATCTGGAGACCGTATACCACGTTGTCCAAGACCCGCTTATGGGGAAAGTTGCCGAAGTGCTGGAAGACCATGCCCATCTTGTGGCGGCGAAGTTCCCGCAACTGCTTCTTGTTCATCGCGAGCAAGTCCTCGCCGTCTATGAGGACCTGTCCGCGCGTCGGTTCGATGAGACGGCCAAGACAGCGGACGAGCGTGGACTTGCCGCTGCCGGAGAGGCCCATGATGACGAAGGTCTCTCCCTCCCGTACGTAGAAGGAGACATCTCTGACAGCTAGCACGCAGCCGGTCTGGGCCAAGACCTCTTCTCTGGATAGGTCAGGGTCGATGAAGTCCGCAAGATCCCGGGCCCCGTTCCCAAACACCTTCCAGAGGTTTCGGCACACGAGTGCCACGCCGGCATCTAAGTCGGATTGACCGACAGTGCCTGAAGTATTGGCTGAGTTGTATTCCCCTAGTCTGACCTCGATGTTTGTACCACCCGCTATGTTAGTCCGACCGGGATGGGAGCAAGGTCGGCAAGCAAGAAGGCCACCGGCGCCGGAGGCCGGTTGCCCAGAGTGATCAGTGAGGCCCTATGCGCTTGTAGGTCTGCCTGTCAGCGCCCCCACTTCCAGCAGTGTGTAGAAGATCTCGCTGTAGCAACTGGTCCCTCAGCTTCCTATTGCCAAGTCCTCTCCACCCTATTGTGGTTCGCACTCCAGCCGCTACGCCTAAGAAGAGCTGTTGGAGCGGTCCTGCGCAGGCACGGGAAACAGGTCTGCAACCGCCTTAACGTGTCGGGTGGTGGCTACCGTCTCTCCGTGCTCGACCGCCCGGTGGAGTTCGGCCAAGCACATCTTGGCCTCCATAGCTTGAATCTAGCCCATGTCGATTCCAACCTGTTGTTTTGACCACACCACTTTATCTATTGTTCCCTACCCAGGTCAACAACGGATGTCGGAACGCCCCTTTGAACCAAGGAGCGGCTTGGATTGGATGATGTGGCTCCTCGCCGCCTATAGCGTGGTAGGCGGCAGGGAACTTGCAGAGCCAGACACATCTCAAAGATGGTACTGTCTATCGTCAAATCAGGCCCACCGCACTGGACTCCAACCAATCACAAGGCGTTTGGCAACACAACTAGGCCCGCCTTGTTTCTGGTCGAATCCACCTCCAAGCAGCCCACGCTGCTCCAGTATTCCATTGCTATAGCCCCGTCCCCAAGAGATTCGGATATTTTCAGCTACCTCTCTACAACATAAGCCGCCCTCATTTTGCCGGCCTGCATTGCCTGGGCGCTGCGTCTCATGCCATGCATTCGATACACCTCTGTGTCCTGAGTAACGGTTACGGGCCCTTATAGGTGGTGCGCTAGCACACCTGCCCATGAGGCATTACGTAGAGATTCGTGCCCGACCACACTGGCTGTGTCAGGGCAGTCTCATGGAGTGCAGTCAGCTGCCTTCAATTGCGAGCGTCCGCAGACCACGAGGCCAAAGTAAATTAGAGCAGACTAAGGCTCAGAGCCGCAAACCAAATTCAATATCTGCCCCAACTCAGAATATCGCGGGCCGACCATAATCCCGCTCCCGGCGCCCAAGACCGGCTGCGTCGCGTCTTCACGATGTTGCTTCGACAGGCAGTCGCCGAGGGTTTACCTGTCGGCGGTGAGGATTGTTCGCGGCAGGATGCTGAAAAGGCTTATGCTGATGCAATCGACACGTACCATCAATGCGATGAGCCGTCAAAGTGATGGAGACCAATGCCCGCTTGAGACACGTCTCCAAGGAGTCCTGTCGATGCCTTCGACCCGTCCTACCAAGGCCTACGGCCTCGGCGAGTGGTATGCGGACGGGGGTACATCCGGCACGGGGGTAGCAAACGACTGGGGAGGTGCTGCAGCCCATGAGTCAACGGACAGACGGCCTTTGACCTACCCTGGGTCAGGATATTATCTTGCTACAAGTTGGCCCGGCGGTGCTACTAACACCCCGGGCCGTGGCGCCACCTGGGTCAACAGGCGATGCGGATGGATTGTACTACTCGCAGACCCGCTGCCTCCCGGGAGCGGGTCTTTTTTTGTTGCCAGACCATGGATACGAAGGGAGTGACCATGCCAAGGACTACGTCTTCACGACAGCACACGGAAGGTCGCCAAGCGGCCATATACGCCAGGGTGTCGGACAAGAGTCAGGCCGAGGACGACAAGACCTCCATCGGCGAGCAAATAGCGGAGATGGAGGCCCACTGTGAGAAACAGGGTCTTACAATCACCGCCCGATACCAGGAGATCGGCCACGGCTGGTCCAAGATGCGCCCCGAGTTTCAGCGCATGCTGGCTGACGCTAGGGCGTGGCGTTTCGACACTATCGTCTGTTGGAAATCTGACCGGTTGAGCCGTGGCATGTACCCGGCCGTTGCCTTGATGGAGGTGGTCGAAGCGTACCAAATGCGCCTTGAGGCCGTGATGGATTCCATCGATATGAAGACCTTCGGCCTCATGGCAGCCATCGGGAAGATCGAACTTGACAACTTCCGGGAGCGCGCGTCGATGGGCAGACGTGGGATGGCCAAGCAGGGTCGGATTCCCAATGCCGAAATGCCGTATGGATATCGTCGAGGAGAGCGGGGAAAACCTGAAATAGCTGAGGATGAGGCAGAAGTACTGCGGCGGATTTTCCGTCAGAGTGCATATGAGGGAATGGGTGGGAAGCGTATCGCCAATCAGCTGATGGCTGATGGCATCCCTGCACGCAAGTCGGGGACGTATTGGCATGCCCCATCCATCATTCGAATCATTGGGAACGAAGTCTATAAGAACGGTAGATGGTGGTATGGCAAACAGAGGCACCTCATACACCAGGGGAGGAAATGGAATCGGCATCCATGCATCCTCAGGTTGCTTGTGTACCCTTCTTCCACTTTCGGTCAATGAGGTGACCTGGGAGCGGGCCCAGGAAGCCAAGGCGCTGAAAGTCAACCGAGCGAAGCGGAACACCAAAGTGTTCCACATGCTTCAACATCTTGTCAGATGCACAGAGTGCGGAACGCTTTTCGGATGCAGAACGACTCGGCAAAGGGCCATTAGACGCGGAGATAAAGTCTACGAATACAACATTGATCGTCCACAGAGGCACTACCGTTGCTACGGAAACAAAAAGGGCCCCCGAGATTGTCGCGAGCATTCGTACAAAAGGGCTGAGAAGCTGGAGGAACTCTTGTGGAGTGGGGTCAAGAAGGTGGTGCAGCAGCCTAAACTCATCATCAGCGGCATTGAAGCCTTAGGGGAGACCGATGATGCACAGCTCAAGGCCCGAGTGACTCAGGCGGACAGAGACCTACGGAGCGTACAGACCCAAGAGGACCGGGTAATTGGGCTGTACGTCACAGGCAAGATCAGCGAGGCCCATTTCGACCGGCAGCGCAAGGTCATAACCGAGAGGGTGGAGGGATTGAGGGCGAAGCTGGATGACAGCCTGAACGCCCCTTACCATCCCGGTCTAGCCTGGAGGTCAGCAGGCCCGTTAGAGACAAATCTCGCGCCATTCTGAAGGGGTAACGGGCTTCGCAACGCATCGGTGGTGCGCTCCTGGCCGACATCCACGTATGAAGCAGGCGTGCAACCGGCATCCATGTGGTTGCCTTGAGAGACTGGGAGACGGGAACGGCAGCCAATCGAGGTTTCCATCTTGGTGCCCCTACCCTGCCACAGCGTCTCGAACACCTTCTCCACTTTCGACCGTGTCGGAGATTCAGGCAGTTCGCGTCGCTGCTTCCCAGTGGGTCAACACCCGCTGATTGTTGTTCGCCCGGTACATGCTGCGCCCTTGATCCCCTGGGCCTTCAGCCATGCCCGTCTCGCCTGGACTGATGAGCTCTGTCCCCGGACACCTCCACTTCGCCCCTGCCAACCGGCTTGTCTCCCCTTGCTTTCACACACGCTACCTGGGCTGAGCCACTGCGGTGGCTAGGATATCCGATCGACCCCTCGTCCACTTCAGTGCGCGCCATGTAGCCGAAGCGGCACCCCCTCCTAGGAGAAACCCGACCCAATTAGCATCAGGCCGATGGGACTCCTAGACTCCATGTCCTCTGTACATGAAGGGGCGTCTGCATGCCCTTGAAACCCAATCTCACGAACAACGAGGGGCCGACCTACGGTTCAACGCCGCTTCCATCTGCGGGTCTCAGCTTGCCCAGAGTTTGACGGTCAACCGTTCAGTCAATGCGCTCTAGCCTCTGGTTTTGCCTCAGTCTCGAAAATGCGTGTAGCTACAAACTACATTTTTACGGATCAATTTTAGAACAAGGGCGAGCGTAAATGTTCTAATCACCGGCGACCTTCTTGGCAACGCTCAGACAACTGAGAGCTTGCATACCTATGTTAGAGGCACGCGATGATGTGCAGTGAGGTCGACGGACGGTGCATCTGTGTGCTACTGCAGCCCGGGTACATAGAACAGTTCGTCCGCAAGCTTCTTGGGGACAGAGCACGAGTACAGAAGTCTCGGCCTGCCCTACAAAGGAAACCCAGAGGGGCAATGGAATTGGCGCATCGCGAGGATAGGCACAGGGCAAGGAGCGCGGAGATGGCGGCCTTCGGATGAGGGTGTCAGAGTCGCGTGCAATCCTGCCCCTGATGCCAAGACCGGCGGCGTGGCCCGTTGTCGATGTTGCGTCAGTGGGATCCATACCCAGGCCCCCGGAGGTGTTGCGTGAACATTGAGCGTTTAGATCGACTGCTCACCAGCAAGCAGTTAACCGACGAGACTGGCATTTCTCGCTCGACCATCTACCGTCTGTTGCAGAACGGTGCGTTCCCAAGCCTATGCACATTGGGCCGCGCGGTGTGCGCTGGCTCGAATCGGACATCAAAGCCTGGCTTGTAGAGCGCAAGACGCTATCGTTGAACGTTGCCGGTCGGGACACCGCATCCTCCTCCCCTGCCCACCTCGCGGATCCTCCATCTGATGTACTCCCGTAACGCGAGGACACCTTGGAAGGGTATCGGCCCCCTTGGTGCTGCTGGACACAGTCGGCTACTAGCCGTCAACCTTGAAGATCGGTTGTCGGAGGAGGCGGCAGCAGCGTCGGGAATGTCATTCCGGTCCCACCGACGGTTGACAAAGCTCGACTCCAGAGCGACATAAGGAACTTGAGGGTTCGAACCGACGTCGAGTGGACACTTCGCCAACTGGGAGCGAATCCTCCCCCTACACTTCCCGCACTCCGAGGAGGTATGAGAAGGCTAGCCTCGGAGCCTGCGCTCTGTTAGGCGGAGCCGATGGTACGGACATAACGAAGGCAGCCGCCTTGACCGGGCTGGTGTCCGTTGACGACTAGGCTGGACCGGGTCGTCAAGGTCAGTGGGCATACTGAGCCCACGATGGTCCACGCGACCCCCCCCCGGATTGACAGCTATTGGAGCTGCCGACTGGCGTCGCCCACCACCGTCACCACGATAAGCAAAGCGAGGGCATCCCGCATCCCGTTCTTTTTCGTAAGAGATGAGGCGCTGAGGATTGATGGGGTAGCCCTTGTGCTGGCCTATCCCAGCCCGATATTGACCTTGGCATCGGACGTTGGTGACGGCAACGACTTGGTGTGCCGGGGCATCACTTGCGCGCACGTTCTGCCGTTCACCTACAGCCAGTTCAACGTAGGCGTTGTGCAGACCGTTTCCTTGGACTTCATCGTGACAGGCCGGACGGTCATCACCGGCGATCCCACATCCTCAGTACGTCTGCCCTACGTAACGCTGTCGGGCCTTGGTCTGGCCTATCCCAAGTCGCGGACCCTGAACAAGGGAGTTTGGGTCGACGTTAGGGACCGTAGCATCCAAGCGCCCATCCTGAACGTGGGTGGTGCTGAGGTGGAGGTCAACGACAACCCACGGGAGAAGGTGGAGGTCGTTATCCGGCTCGACCCAGCCCTTGCAGTGTGCAACGCAGTAGTCGGCGACTTGGGGCGGGTGTCAGGGTGCAGTCAACTAGGGGCGACCCATCCGAGGGCTACCTAATTCTTGAGGGATATCGCCCTCTTGAGTAGTAGTACTAGGAGTGGTAATGAAGTTGCCGAAAACCCGATTTTGTAGCTAAAAAGAGGGCTTTGCGGCGGAGGGAATGGGATTCGAACCCATGGGAGCAATTTCTCGCCCCAAGCGCTTAGCAGGCGCCCGCACTAGACCACTATGCGATCCCTCCCGTGAGTCCACTATACCAAAGGCAACGTTGCTACGGCAAGCGTAGGATCAGCCTATCAGTGTCAACGCTATCAGCTACCTGAGGTCGAAACTTGACAGTTTTCCTACATCCTAATATCATGCTGGCGTAAGGAGACATGACGATTGCCGTGGAGATGAATGAATTAGACAAGAGGATTATAAGTCTCTTGCAGGTTGATGGCCGGGCTTCCAACGCCAAGATTGCGCGAGAGGTGGGTGTCAGCGAGGGTACCGTCCGCCGTCGGTTGCGCCGGTTGATAAACGACAATGTCATTCATATTATCGCTGTGCCCAATCTGGAGCAGATGGGGTACTCCACCGCGGCCTTGGTTGGCGTTCAGGTGGAGCCGGGCGAGGTTTCCAATGTAGCAGACCAAGTCGCCAAACTGGAAGAGGCCCACTATGTGGCCATCACCTTGGGGGCGTTTGACGTGTTTGCTTGGGTGGGGCTGGAGTCTCCGGAGCAGTTGGGCAGCTTCCTCCGCCAGAAAGTGCACCCGATTCCAGGAGTGCGGCGCACCGAAACCTTCGTCAACGACACCATCAAGAAGCGCACTTATGGGCTGGTCCTCTAGCTCCATTTCCAAAACCACGCTTGGACTTTTTGCCTCCTAGTACCTACCCCTTCAGCCAGCGGGTGAAGCGGCTCCAGAAGTTGCTGGGTTCCTCTTCGAGCAAGCGTCCCCGCCACCTCTTCTGCACCTTGGGACCACTAGGGCGCGCGAAGAACATGAGGTAGGCTACAACCAATAGGCCTAGCACGAACCCCGCAAAGAGCCATTCCGGCCCAAATGCACCGCCTATCACCAAGGCAAGCAACAAGATGGCTAGGGCCGCCAGTATTACCTTGCTGGCCGGTATGCTGGGGAAGTTGCGAGAAGACCCCAAGCTTGGCGGGCGCAACACATATCGCCCGCTTGTTCGCGGCGGTGGCGCAGTGTCGTCAGCATCAGAGGGCGGCGTCTCTTCCGCCTCCTTCAGAATCTCTTCAATCTCCTGCAGGTACTTCTCAGACATGGCTGGCCTCCAAGGCTGCTATTGGCCTGTGAAGTCGTTCAATGCCGCGCCGTGGTCAAGCGTGTCCACTCGCCGGCTACAGGGGTCGGCTCATGTTGATTGTAGCATAGGGGTTGCGTATCGCAAAGGGAATGACACCCAGCGCCTTCAGGTAAGTTGTGACCGTGCGAACTCCTGCCTCCCTTGACGGTCAGTGGGTCGGCGGTCAATTGGTCCGCGGTTGCGTCCCGGCCCACCGCCGTTTAGCATTGGAACGCCTGAACAATGACCCGTTCAATCGGAACCCATGCACGGGAGGTGACGATGACTCAGCAGACCGTCCACAGCATCAAAGTAAGGTCCTACAGCAGTGGCACTCAAGGAAGGGCCATCTGCCAAGCCCGCAACCACCATTGGATTGCTGACGACGCCGACTATAATGGTGGCCCCGGCGAGGAGCTGGGTGCCGGAGAACTCTTCTTCTCCGGCCTGACTGCCTGTGCTGTCAACATGCTGGAGCGGGTGGCGCGTCAAGAGGAGATACCCTTGGTCCGTACCGATGTCACGGTAGAGGGTATCCGCGACACAAGCATCGCGACCAGCGGACCGGCCGTGTACCAAGAGGTACGCCTCACGTTCGAACTCGCCGGCCCTGACCAGGCCCAAGGCCAAGAGTTGGTGGACTACTACAAGGGGCATTGACCCTTGTACGGATCGGTCGCCGTGGCGACCGCCAATACCAGCATCGACTTCTCGGTAGTCCCAGACTAGAGCAGCGTAAGACCCCGTCCCAGCCTTGCCCCTTCCGAAGAGGGTTTCCACAACCGTTAGGTACGATTATCGGAAGCCCCTCCCCCTTGGAAGGGGGGAGGTTGGATGGGATGGGCTAAGGTGTCCGAGCTAACTAACCTATCCTCACGCCGGGAGTTTTAACCCGCAGGGTGTAAACCGAGGTACGGGCGGTGAGGAACGCGGTGCGACAGTCGGAACCGCCAAAGGCTAGGTTAGCAGGCACCTCTTGAGTCACGATAACACCCAAGCGATTGCCAGCGGAATCGAATACCCAAGTGCCTCCCGGTCCTGTACAGAAGACGTTGCCCGCAGTGTCCACCTTCATGCCATCGGGCACCTCTTCTTCAGGGGCTGTCATGTCGGCGAACACCCGGCTATTGCTCAAGGAACCATCGGCTGCCACGTCAAAGGCTCGGATGTACTTGTTGGGGCGGGAGTTGGCCACATAGAGAATACTCTCGTCGGGCGAGAAAGCCAGCCCGTTGGGGTACTCGCAGTCAGCAGTGGCCAGATGCACCGACCCACCGGAAGCTACTCGCATCACCCCTGAAACGTCAATTTCTCGCTCGCCTTCCGGCACCCGCATACCTGGGTCGGTGAAGTAGATGCTGCCGTCGGAGCGACACACCACGTCGTTGGGCCGATTCAGACGCTTCCCATCCCAGTTATCAGCGACGACCGTGTCGTTGAAATCGGAGTCCAAGCGCACCACGCGCCGCTCTCCGCCTTGGCACATGATCACCTGGCCTTGGGAGTCGAAGGTCAAGCCGTTGCCGCCTCCGGTATCCTCCCGCACCACGAATGGTCGTTGGCCGGGGTACCAGCGATATAGACGGCTCTCTCGCACGTCCACGAACAGCAGGTAGCCATCGTGGTGCCAGAGTGGACCCTCAGTAAAAGTGTATCCAGTGCCCAGTCGTTCGGCCTCGCCGGATACGATGGCGGAAAGGTCGTCGGCCATGTGTCTCCTCCTATTGTATTGAGTGGGTACAAGCTGGCGAGTTGGGCTTCCTTAGCTTGGGCATATTGTAACAACTTGGGTGTGTGATTCCAAAATTGGCCGGAGCATCCGGTGGAGTATTGCTGCACATTTACGACGGCGAACTGCACTGGAGGCAGACTGCAGATACGATTTGGGTGCTCGATTGCAGTCTTGTCGTATCTGCCGCGAATTCTTCCGTAGCTATTTAACGTGCAATTTGTGCAATTTTGCGGTGGCACAGCTTTGAAGTCGGCCAATTTTACTTGCAGAAAGTGTGACATTTTCGCGGGGGTGGTGTGGGGTCACGGGTTAGACCATTCTCTCTGATGAGTGCCTCGGGGCATCCAGTCCATTTTAGCATCGCTGGGCGCAGGCGGAAGGGGCTCGTGTCATGGTTCACACTCATCCCAACCTCTCCCGAGGGAGCAGGAGAGTAAACGGTGGTCTTCCTGCAAGGGAGTGCCGGAAGTGTCCGTGAGAATGGCGAGAACCGTCTGCTCTGATATAATCGACCTGTAGCCCATCTCGCTAGTGGAAGTGTAGTGTGGCCAAGCAAGGGTTGAGGGTGCTGGATAGCGACCTGCACCTAATGGAACCTCCCGACATGTATGCGCGATATCTGGCTGAGGCGTACCAGCACCGTGCGCCCAAGGCGAACCGACAGCTTCCGGGGCATTTCGCTTGGTGGGAGATAGAGGGACGCCGCATCCCGCCTTGGACGGAAAACGATGCTGTGCTGGAAGCGAACCAGCCTCTAGACGCCCGGTCGCGGGAGGTGATGAAGGACGGCTGGGACCACGGTTTCGACGCTGCCTCGCACGTCCGGGCGATGGACCATGAGGGTATCGACATCGCAGTGCTCTTCCGCACTGTAGCCAGTATGCTGGTGTCGCTTGACGAGATGGAGCCCAGCTACTCGTTGTCTTTGTGTCAGGCCTTCAACGACTGGGTTGCCGGCTACTGCCAGGAAGACCCCGCCCGTTTAAAGGCCACTGCCATAGTGCCCCAACAGGACCCGATCTTGGCTGCTGGCGAGGCTCGACGGGCGGTGCAGGAGTTGGGCGTCGTCGGCGTCGTCCTGCTGCCAATGCCCATCGCTGGTCGACACATCAACGATCCATCCTTCGATGTGCTGTGGCGCGAGATCGAGAAGTTAGGTGTGCCGGTCTGCTTTCATGGCACATCCGGCGCCGCCAGCCGCGACTACCTTGGCGTACGTCTGGCTGGCCAGCCCGGTTATCGCGCCCTCTCCCACGCTGCGGTCTTCTCCATGGAGCTGATGCTCGCCATGGGCAGCATGATCATGGGAGGCGTGTTGGAGAGGTTCCCCAACATGAAAGTTGCGTTCCTCGAAGGCAACTGCAGTTGGTTGCCTTGGTGGCTATATCGCTTGGACGACCAGTGGGAGAAGTTCGGCAGCGAGAGCGAGGGCCTGACGCAGACCCCGTCGGAATACTTCCGCAGGCAGTGCTACATATCCGTCGATCCCGATGAGTACTTGGTGGCCGACGTGGTGCAACGGCTGGGGGACGACAATCTGGTGTTCTCCACCGACTATCCTCACTCGGATTCCGCGTACCCCCACGCCGTCGACGAGATACTAGCCATAGAGGGTCTGAGCTTGGAAAGCAAGCGCAAGATACTCTGGACCAACTGCGCCCGCCTCTATGGCATCGGCTAAGACGCGGATGCTGACGGGATCGATATGACGGCTCATGGTAGCGACGTAATCATAATCGCCGGTGGAGTTGCTGGCTGCTCCACTGCTTTCTTCCTCGCCCAAGAAGGCATCAAGGCGACCATCGTGGAGCAGGAGTCGGTGGGCAGTCACGCGTCCGGCTTTGCCTTCGGTGGCCTCAACCCGTTGGACGGCACCGGCACTCCCTACCCCCTGCTGGACTTCAGCCTCCACTGCTTTCGCGCCCACAAGAAGCTGGCCCCTGAACTTCTAGAGCTTTCCGGTGTCGACAACCAGTTCTACCAGCGCGACCGCCTTTCACTGGCCTTTGACGATTCCGACGTGGCCCGCACCACCCAGCACATTGAGATTCAACAGCAGGTGCCAGGCTTCAACGTGCAGTGGATCGACGGTGACGAGGCCCTGCGCCTAGAGCCAGGCATTAGCCCCGGCTGCTTGGGGGCTGTCTTTATTCAGGGCAGCGGAGCAGTGGAGGGCTACCGCCATACCTTGGCCATGGCCCAAGCTGCTGAGAAGCTGGGCGCCGAAGTCTTATATGGACGTGTTACCGGCGTGGCAAAGAGCGGCAACGGTGTGTCTGTGTCTATGAGGGGAAGGACGCTGGAGGCCGACGCCGCTGTGCTGGCCACCGGCCCTTGGTGTCAAGAGGCCGAGGCTTGGACCGGCGCAAGCATCCCGGTGGTGCCCTTCAAGGGCCAGATACTGAGGCTGCAACTGGAGGGCAAGCAGTTGCAGACTACCTTGGGCTGGGGCAAGAGTTACGCGGCCTCCAAGCCCGACGGCTTGATATGGGCTGGCACCACGGAGGAGCACGTTGGGTTCGACGACCAGCCCACTCCCGACGGGCGGGATGCCGTGATGGGCGACCTGCTGCGAATGGCTCCTTTTCTAGCCGAGGCCCAACTAGTGCAACACACCGCCTGCTTGCGGCCTCTCACCCCCGACGGGCTGCCCATCATAGGGAGAGTGCCTGGCTGGGACAACCTTTACCTCTGCACAGGTGCTGGGCGTAAGGGGATCCTGTGGAGCACCGGGATGGCCCGCGCAACTGCGGACCTCATCCTGCGTGGGCACTCCGACGTACCCGGCTTGGAGCACCTGCAGCCCGGCCGATTTACATAATCCTTTCTCCCATCGGAGAGAGTCGGAGTGAACGCTTCCCAGCTTCAAGAGTGGGCCTGATTTGGGCTTGCGCCGGAATTGCCCAAGGTTTGCTGGGCCAGTATACGGATGAAAAGGGCAGACTGACACCTATGCGGTGCTGACCTGCGCAGCACTCCGGGCCGTGGATTCCCACCTCCGGAGAACGACGGCTGGTGGTTGGCTACGGAATTGGTGGCTATTCCATGCCAAGGGCAGAGATCGATGGGAAGTGCCTCGATCCATCCACAAGGAGAGACAGCAATGCCGTCGCGGTTTCAAGTAGGGGACACGGTGCAAGTGAAGGTGCGCGGGCCTGAGGGCTATAACCGCACTCCCATCTACCTCAGAGGAAAGACGGGAGTGATACACAGCATACACGGCGAATTCGTCAACGCGCGCGGGCTCGGCTACGGCAAGGCTGAGGACCATCAGACGCTGTACGCCTGTTCCTTCAACCTAGCCTACGTCCGCGGGCGCGACCCCGAAAGCTCCCGCGACACCCTAATCGTCGATGTGTTCGAGGAGTGGCTGGAGACACCCGGCGAAACCCCGGTGCGTCGCCACATCGAAAAAGACGTTCACCAGATGGACTACTACGAACACCGCGCGGCGGCCCTGTCATCGCTGCTGGTTCAGAAGGGCATTCTGGCCTTGGACGAGGTCCGTCGCTACGTTCAGAACGCCGACTACCCGAAGTTCGAGGCCGCCAGTGCCTTGCTCTACACCCCATCCAGCCAAGAGCCTCCCTCAGACTGGGGGCAGGAAGAAGCACCATCGGCCAACTAGCTCACCTCCCCGTGCCAGCCAAGGGATTGCCGTAGGCGTAGGGGTCGCTACTTCTTCAGCTCGATAAGCACGTTCATGTAGCGCTTGTTGTCGATGTTGGTCACCCGGTGCGCCGGTTCCGCAGGCCGGAAGTGGGTCTCGCCCACGGGGTAGCTCAGGTCCTCTGGCTCGTGGCCGTCGGCCTCGCGCCGCAGCTGAGCAGGGTCGATGACGATGGTCACATAGTCGTTATCGTGCACATGCCAGTCGCTCGACTCACCCGGTGCCAAGTCCAAGTTCCACACCCGTACACGGTCATTCTCGAACAGGAACTTGTTGGCTACGTCTCCTAGGGGCTCGTTGCCTCGTGGCATGCCACACCTCCTTAATGACTCTTGCAGCTATCTGCCTTTGTGGGCATTCAATCTCGGGTGTAGGGCCGACTCTCTCCACAGGCCCTTTTGCTGACGCCATTCTACGACATGCAGAGTATGCTCGCGGTAGTGTTGCCATGTGTCCTGTCGGACCCTGCGGGCAAGCCGTCCACCCGACGCAAGCGCGTCACTGGGTAGCCCAGCCAAGCATGACAGGAGCCGTTGATGCGTGTCGCGCACATCGGCCCGCACCTGTGCCAAGGACAGGTGCATCTTGGACGCCTGCTCCAAAGCGTTGAACGCGCCGATGCCACCGTAAAGATGGGAGTACCGTGGCAACCGATTACCCTCCAAGATGATTGGGATAGCCTTCAAGGCTTCCCCTTCCCAAGAGGTGATATGGACCAGCAGGTCCCGCACCGACCAATCGCCTACCACCCCTGTAAGCAGATGGTCGGCCTCCGTCAGCGACTCAATGCAGTCCTGGAAGGCCGACCACTCCGATTGCACACGCGCCAGCAGGCGACTTTTCGCGTCCCTGCGCGGCTGCGTCATGGCGCCCCGTTGTTAGGGCCGCGCCAAGCGTACGTCGATTACTGCGGCTTGGCCTGCGTCCACGCGCTCAATGCCGCGGCGCAGGGCAGCTTCCACCTGTCCGGGGTCTTCCACCTTCTCGCCGTAGGCCCGGCACGACTCTGCCAGCAACGCGTACTCTGGCGAGGGGAAGAGCTCCATCCCTACGAAGTTATTGGTTTCCTGCGAAACCGATTGCGGGTAGGCTCCCAGCATGGCCCGCTTGGTCGCGAAGTGGGTCTGGTTGTTGAAGATCACGGTCAGGAAAGGGATGCCATGTTTGTCGGCGGCCCATAGGGCGGAGGTGGGGCAGCCGTAGATGAAGGCGCCGTCGCCTACCAATGCCACGGAACGGCGTTCTGGGGCAGCCAGCTTGGCGCCCAACGCGGCGCCCAAGGCCCAACCCAGCGACGACCCGCCACTGGCGAACATGGTGCCTGGGTTTCGCCTCTTTATGTATGCGCTGACATAGTCGGCATTGGTCACCGTCTCGTCCAACACCATGTCCTCGTCGGCAAGGGCCTCACCGATGCAGTGGGCCAGCCACTGGGGGAGGATGGGTGTCTGGGAGGAGGCTGAGTGTGCGTCGCTGGTCAGTTGTTCACGACGCTGGCGGGACGACTCTTCCAAGGTGGCGCGGCGCTCGTTAGCCGACGCGGTCTCCGATGCGCCCATCTTCTTACGCACCTCGAAGCAGAGGGCTGGTATCGCCTCGGCGCTGCTGGCCTGAATCAGCAAGTCGGCCGGGAACAGGTGCATCGGCATGTTGGCCTTCAAAGGGTCTTGGTCGATGGAGATGATGCGCGCGTCGGGCTTCGGCTTGGCCAGCGAGGGTATCCATGGGACATCGCAGTCCACCAGAAGAAGGGCGTCGGCCTCTCTGATCTGCTGGTTCCCCGACCTGCCGATGTATAGCGGGTGGGCAGTGGGAAAGCCCAAGGACACGCGATCGCCTATGACCGACGCGCCAATAAGCTCGGCCAGCTCCACCATGTGCCCCAGCGTTTGCGGGTGTCGCCCCGCTTGGGAGGTCACGATGAGAGGGCACTGGGCGTGGGCCAGTATGTCGGCCGCCTGCTCCAGAGCCTCGGGGCTGGGATACCCCGGCGACACCGGTGCGTAGCGACTGGCCGCTGGGATCCGGGCCGTCTCCACCGGGGCCATGAGCACCTCACGCGGCAGGCTTACATAAACAGGTCCCGCAGGCTCCGAGCCTGCTAGTTGGAAGGCTCGTTGCATCACCTGATGTATGGTCTCGGGTCGACGAATCTCGTAGTCCCACTTGGTGAAGGGGCGCACTCCCGCTGCTTGGTCGATTTGCTCCTGTAGCCAGTGAATGTTCATGCTCTTACCGCCGGGCAACTCGCCCTCGAAGGTGTAGGGAGCGCGTCCGGCGCAGAAGACCATGCCTGCTCGACCGCGTTGGGCGTTGTGGATGGCCCCGCCCACCTGCATAGTGCCAGCGTCCACATGCACCAGCAGCACTTGCGGCTTGCCGGACACCATGTAGTAGCCATGGGCCGCAGACATCGCCACCTCCTCATCCAAGCAGAGGATGACTTCCGGCACATGCCGGCCTTGGCTCTGGTACTTGGCGATGCTTTCCTGGATGGGGAATGTGTCGGTGCCAGAATTGATGAACACGTATTTAACCCCGTTGGCGTTCAACGACTCCAGATAGACGTCCGACCCTTGGCCAACGTCAATAGTCTGCTCCTGCTCTACGTGCCGCTGCTGCGTCATTCGCTCCTCCTACCGTGTTGGCTATTTGTTTGACACCACAATAGTGGTTTAGGTACCCCTATGAGACTGGGGTTACGCTAGAGTCCGTACTTCTCAATAAGCTCTTCGTCGGTCACCACCGCTCCGGTGAGGCCAGATGCATCCTGACCTGCTAGGAAGAGCATGGCCTGCACCATGGTTTCAGGGCCGACCCAACGCGACCAGTCGGCATTGGGCCTCTGCAACTTGAACCCCTCGGTCAGCACTGGCTTGGCTGGCTTCAGGGCGTTGACTGCGATGTTGTGCTCCTCCATCTCGGCGGCTAGTCCGCGGCTCAGGCGCTCCACGGCTGCCTTGGCCGCGCCGTAGGGCTGGCCGATGAAGCGAGCATCCTCTGTCTCCCCGTGACCTCCGGTGCGCACCAAGTCGGCCGCCAGCGACGATATGTTGATGACGCTCCCCTGAGACTTCTCTATCATGGCGGGCAACACTGCTTGGCAGCATAGAAACGTGCCCCGCAGGTTGACCGCCAGCACCCGCTCCCAGATATCAGGTGGAGTCTCTAGGAATGGGGCGTAGGAGCCGATGCCCGCGTTGTTCACCAACACATCGATCCTGCCAAACTTGGCCAACGACGCCTCGGCCATGGCGCGTACGCTCTCCTCGTCTCGCACGTCGCAGCCCACCGGCAGAGCCAATTGCCCCAAGGCCTCGACTTCTTTTGCCGTGGTGTAGACGGTGCCCGGAAGCTGGCGTCGGGGAGATTCGGTGCGGGCGGCCACCACGACGCTGCACCCAGCCTCGGCCAAGCCCAAGGCCATGGCCCGGCCAATGCCGCGAGTGGCTCCGGTGACGATGGCAACTTTGCCCGAAAGCTCCAACCAGATGGCCCTCCTATGGTAGCTGGCCATTGCGAAGTGACCCGCAAGCACCGACTTGCCACATGATACAGCCACAGCCTGCCGGATGCTAGAAAGGGCGCGTTGACAGGTGACGAAGGCCCTGCTTATAGTGCGGCCAGTGCTCTACCTCAGTTCGAATACTACACAACCTTGATAGGAGGCGCGTCATGCAACAGCGGGAGTTGAACGCCTACCGCCAGGAGATTATCAACGCAACCACGAGATTGCTGTCCCGGGGAATAATGCAGGCGAGCCAACACGGAAATATGAGCCTGCGGCTACCCGGCACCGACAAGTTCCTGCTTACCTCAGTGGGCGGGCTGGACGACCTGAAGCCAGAGACCATCTGTCTGCTGGATATGGAAGGCAACCTGATTGAGGGCTACATCAGCCCCGTGGCCCGCGAAATAGTGGGAATGCACAGCGTCGTCTACCAGCATCGTGAGGAGGTGGGCAGCGTGTTGCACACCCACTCCCCAGCCGCCACTGCCTTCGCCATAGCCAACAGGGAGATACCAGTGGCCTACGAGGCCCAAGTGCGCTTCTTGGGCACCATCCCCGTCCCCGTAGCTGGCTACGGCCCTCGCGGATCGGGAGAGTCGGTGGAAAACATCGCGGCCATTCTGAGAGAGAACCGGGCTACCGGCGCTCTGCTGCTAGCCAACCACGGCACTCTCACTTGGGGCGACAACCCGGCAACCGCGGTGCAGGGCAGCGTGATACTAGAGGAGTCGGCGATAGCGACCATGGGCGCTGAGGCACTTGGCGGAGCCAAGGAGATACCGGCCCACATGCTGCACGCCACCCACAACCGAGTGAGCGAGTTCGAGCAACAGGGCACAGAGAAGGCGTAGTCCAAGACTGTCCTGCTAGGGGCGCCCTCGTGGGTGCCCAGATGTGTGTTAGGTGACGCCGGTCTGGTGCAAAAAAGAAGGGCAGCCTTCACGGCTGCCCTTCTTTTTTTGGAACCTCGTGGAGCTAGGCGCCGAAGTTGCGCGTCACCATCGCTTCGGCCTTGGCTGGGTCGACGTTGTTGACCTGCATACAAGGGGCCATGTCCTGAAGCACCTTGGACGGGTCCTTCCATAGCTTCCACTGCTTGTACTGGTCGGTGTATTCGATGCCGAGACCGCGGGCGAACACTGTGAGGTAGTGCTCGATGGGGATGAGGCGCTCCTCTTCCTTGGGGCATATCAATCGCTGGCAGCCGTGGTAAATGGTGGCGAAGGTAGTTGCGCCCTGTTCGACTGCTGCATCGAGTTGAGAGTCTATGATGCCGTCCCATCCGCCGGGGCCGAGGTTGGCCTGCACCTCGGCGGTGCAGTGGCGGCTGAGGCGCTCGTCGGAGCCGATGTCGATATACTCGCAGCCGGGCAACGCTTCGAATAGCACGCGCGCCGCTTCCGCCTCGTCGCGCCGCTTCTGATTAGCGTTGTGGTAGTGCATGGCCACCTTAAGAGGCACTTGCTGCACGAAATTCAACTGCTGTAGCTTCTCTACGAGAAACTGGGTGACGTGCTGCTTCATGTAGGGCTGCTCCGTGTCCATCACCTCGTCGTAGTTGTGTAGACAGGAGGGGCACCACATCACCACCCGCTCTGGTTGGAACTTCATGAAGGAGTCGACGGTGTGCTCGTTGACGTCCTTGGCCACCTCGAGGTCGCCCTCTCGGATATAGGGGCTGCCACAGCAGAAGGAGCCTCCGCCCACGGCGACGAAGTCCACGTCCAGCATCTTGAAGATGTCGTAGACGGTGCGAATCATGTGGGAGGTGCGCAGCACGTTGCACCCTAGGTATAGCACCACTTCGTGAGGGGTCGCATCTTTGGGATGGGTGAGAATCCAGTCCTGGTCTTCCTTGGGCACGCTCAGGTCGTGGATTAGCTTAATTTCCTTGTAGAACTCGCCGTAGTTGTAGTCGGTGTTCTTACCCTTTGACAAGGCAACCTCACTTTCATCACCTTCACCTTAACCCTCTCGCTTGGAGGAAGAGGGGACATGTTCTTGGCATGTGGGGAGAAGGGGTGCTCAGTGAGGGCACCGTAGCATTGCGGTCGGTGGAGTGTCAATCGCGAGCGACTTGGTTGACCTTATCAGGGCAGCCCGCCTAACATAACCCGATAACACGTTCAGGAGACGGCCAACTTATGCGTATCGTCCTCATCGGTCAGGCAGCCTTTGGAGAGTCGGTGTTGAAGCGATTGCTGGAGGCAGACAAGGAAGTGGTGGGCGTCTCCACGCCTCCAGACAGGGGAGGTCGCTCGGACCCGCTGAAGACATTGGCGGAGGCTTCGGGCATACCTTGGCTGCCTACCCGCGAGTTGCGGAACGAGGACAAGTATAAGCAATTCGTCGACTGGCAGCCCGACCTTGGCGTTATGGCGTTTGTTACCGATATTCTGCCGGAGAAGGTGCTGGAGGAGCCCAAGCTGGGAACCATCCAGTACCACCCGTCGCTTCTGCCTCGCCACCGAGGGGCCAGTGCCATCAACTGGGCAATCGTCATGGGAGACGTCACCACCGGTCTGACCATCTTCTGGCCCGATAAGGGCATCGATACTGGACCCGTCCTGGTGCAGAAAGAAGCTGCCATCGACCCCGACGACACCGTAGGCAACCTATACTTCGACAAGCTGTTCCCCCTAGGTGTTGATGCGATGGTAGAGTCGGTGGAGCTGGTGGAACAGGGGGCGGCCCCCAAGCTGGTGCAGGATGAGTCGCAGGCCACCTACGAGCCCATCTTCAAAGGGGAGCACGCCGCCATCGACTGGTCCAAACAGGGCCAGCAGGTGTATGACTTGGTGCGAGGGTCCACTCCGTCTCCTGGGGCATCCACGAGCATCAAGGGGCAGCAGGTGGAGTTTTTCGAAAGCAGGTTTAGCGCTGGTGATGAGGCTATCGAGCCAGGGCAACTGCTGGCGATCTCCGACGACGGGTTGCAGGTGGCAATGAACGGGGGTTTGTTGCTGGTGCAGAGGGCGCGCTTGGCCGGTGGCCAGAAGGTGTCTGGAGCGCAGCTAGCGGGCGAGTTGGGGTTGGCAGTTGGGGACCGATTTGGGGAGTAGCCTGGTAGCTTAGAACCTGGAGCGCCGGGGCACTAATCTCTCTGCCGAGGGGTCAACCCAAGCTGCAGTTATCTGGAGAGTGACGGCGCCCAGCAGAGGCTCAGCGTCGTCTTCGCCGAAAATCACCGGAGTCACGCCCGATATCCCGTCCACTGTGGTCCGTGCTTCGCCCACGTCCCATTCAACAGGACGATCATCAGCCAAGTAGAAGACAACCCTTACGAGTCGGGGCGATTCCCAAGTCTCGCAGAAGTCGGGCTGGCACAATACCGAAGCTAGTGGCGGTGTCCACCACTGCTTCCATATCATGTGCGTTCTCCCCGTCGAGGCTGGCAATGCGCATTGGCCAAGTGAATACACCCATGACGGTTTCCTTGTGGGTCGCCCTATATGCGATTCTACAACAGACGCACCGGAGGCTAAAACTCTGGCCTCTACTCTTCCGCTGCGGCTCGGCGATAGGCCCGCTCGTCGACCACGACAGTCTTCATTATCTTGTCGTGCAGGGCTTTGGTGGTCCCTGTCCCAGAAAGCCCATAAGAGGTCCACGATCCACACTATGGTTCCAATACCACCTGAAATGAAAGTCACAGCGTTTATGGCGACGAACTTGATGCCGAATTCACGCAGGAACGTCCAGCTCCAATCGGAGGCCCGCCCATCGATCCGTATGACTCGAATTCCCACAAGCTGCTTACCGGGGGTCTGCCCACGGCGTAGGACGATCAGCCACCAGACTACATAACCCAAGAGCGACACTAGAAGTGCGATGCCGAGGACGGCAAAGCCCCATCGCTCGGTATCGTCATCGAAGTCGATAGTAAGGATTGCGAAAAACGATACGATGAGGAAGATGATGGTGGCCGCAGGAATGAGTCCGTCCAACAGATAGGCGGCCACGCGCCGCCCGAGGCCAGCCGCGCGGACTCCCGCAGATGCGGGCAGAAACTGCCCACACCCTAGGCAGAAAACCCCCTTGCCCACCTCGGCGCGTCCGCAGTTGGGGCAATCGGGTGTGGCCCGTGGGCCAGCACCGATACTGGCCGTGCTGGATGCGCCACAGTTGGGACAGAAGGCGTTGCCCTCAGCCAGTGCATTGCCACAGTTATGGCAGTAGTTTGGCGTCAACCATCTCGGATGCGAGGGGTGGGTAGGCTGGTTAGAAACGGGACTCAGGTTATTCGGGCGTGGCTTGGCGATAGGCCCGGTCGTCGATGACGACCGTCTTCATGATCTTGTCATGCAGTGCTTGGCGGTCCTTGTCCCAGAAGGCCCAAAGAGAGTCGACCAGCCAGGCGAAAAGTATAACGGAGCCGACAGCACCAATGACGATAAACTTTACGCCGAACTCGCGTAGGAACGTCCAACCCCAATCGGACGGCGTTCCGTCGGCGCGGACGACGCGGATGCCAAGCAACTGCTTTCCGGGAGTCTGGCCACGCTTTAGTACAATCAACCACCAAATCAGGTAGCCAATGAAAAGCGTGAGGAACACGAGTATGGCATCCAGTACGTAAGCTCCGACCCGACGCCCGAGGCCGGCGGCGTACACACCCGGCGGCGCTACCAGGAATTGCTGGCAGCCGGCGCATAGCAACGCGCCTTCGGCGTTCGTTCTCCCGCAGTTTGGGCAGCTTGCCCCTCCTGTCGATACGCTGCTGGTGGGGCTCTGTCCAGCGCCACAGACCGGGCAGAAGGCAACCCCCACGGTCAGCGGATTGCCACATCCTTGACAGTAGTTGGCGGCCATTTACTGCACCTCCCCGGCTTGCTGTAGTGCTTTCCACACCTTCTCGGGTGTGATGGGCGTGTCGATATGGCGAACGCCAGCTTTAGAAAGGGCGTCGATGATGGCCCCGGCGATGGCCGGTGGGGCGCCCACGGTGGCCACCTCGCCGATCCCCTTTACCCCCAGCGGATTGGCTGGCGAAGGAGTGTGCTGGAAACCCTGCTCGATGGGTGGCAGGTCCTCGGCAGTGGGAATGGCGTAGTCGAGGAAGGTGGCATTCAGTGGCTGGCCGTCGGCGGAGTAGGCATGCTCCTCCATGAGGGCCTGGCCCAAGCCTTGGGCAATGGAGCCCTCGACTTGGGCCTCCACCAGCATGGGGTTGAGCTGAGTGCCACAGTCCTGCACCGTGGCGTACTTTAGGAACCGTATTTCGCCGGTGTCGCGGTCCAACTCCACGGCCACGATGTGGGCCCCAAAGGCGAAGGGGTTGATGGGCAGGCTGTAGGTAGCTGGGAAGTTTGTGCCTGGGTCGAGGTTGGAGGTCACCTGCTCGAAGGTTACGCTCTGGTCAGGGTTGTTCTCGTTGTAGGCGCGGCCATCGGAGAACTGCACCGACTCGGCTGGGCACTCCAGGAGGTCCGACGCAATCTGGCCCAAGTGAGCACGGGTCTGCAGGGATGCTTCGTATATGGCTGACCCTCCCGCGGGAGTACCTCGGCTGGCTATCGACCCCCATCCAAAGGGAGCCGTGTCGGTGTCTCCGTGGTGCACCTTCACTTGGGCAGGCGTGATGCCCAAGACTTCAGCTGTCACTTGGGCAAAGGATGTCTCTTGGCCTTGGCCGTGGGGTGACACCTCGGTGTAGACCCGGACCGCGCCGTCAGGGTCGACCTCCACTCGGGCGTTGCCGTCGCGCATAGGGCCCAAACCGCCCGTAGCCTTCATGAAGGTGGATACGCCCACACCCATCAGCGGTTCGTTGGGCGAGCGGTTGCGTTGCTGCTCCCGCAGTCCGGCGTAGTCGGCCAGATCCAAAGCCTGCTGCAGGGCGGGGGAGAAGTTGCCAGAGTCGTAAGTGTAGCCGGTGGGCGTGGTGTAGGGGAAGGCGTCGGGCGATAGCATGTTGATGCGCCGCACCTCTGTGGGGTCCATCCCCAACTCCTTAGCGATCAGGTCCATGGTGCGTTCCATGGCGAATGCGCCCTCAGGACCGCCTGCGCCACGGTATGGGGAGGTGGTGGGCTTGTTGGTAGTGACCGCCATTACCTCCATCTGCACCACGGGTGCCTTATAGGGGCCGATGGTGCGGTGCAGGCTGTTGTAAGGGGGCACCACAGTGGTCCCGATGAAGAAGGCCCCCACGTCGGCAATGGCCCGCACATGCACCCCTAGCAGCGTGCCGTCGGCTGCCACGGCCGCCTCGGCTACCGTGTGGTAGCCACGGGCTTGGGAGGCCGCCATGTTCTCGGTGCGGGTCTCTACCCACTTGATTGGCTTCTTGAGGGTGATTGCCATGTGGGCCATGGCGATTTCTTCAGGGAAGGGGTCGCCCTTCTGCCCGAAACCACCTCCCACGTCGGGAGCTATCACTCGTATCGTGTCCTTGGAGCGGTCCAAACACCTCCCCAACTCTTCCTGCACTATGTGGGGGACTTGGGTGGAGGTGTAGAAGGTAAGGTGGTCCCGGTCCGAGTCGTAGATGGCCAGCACAGCTCGCCCCTCCATGGGGGCGGCGGTGATGCGCTGTATGTGGTAGTCCTGTCGCACAACTGTATGGGCCTGCGCCTTGGCGGCCTCCATCTCGGTGGCGCTGCTGCCAAGGGCCACCTGCATGGGGGCGTTGGTGCCCAAGTGTTCATGCACCAGCGTGGCGCCCTCCTCCACCGCGGCCACCGGGTCGGTCACAACAGGCAGGGGCTCGTAGTCGATCTTGATTCGCTCGGCTGCATCCCGGGCCAGATACCGGTCACGGGCGGCCACCAAGGCAATGGTCTGCCCCACGTAGCAGACCCTGCCGTCGGCGAGGATGGGATGAAGGGGCAGGTGGTCCATGTCGTGGCCCTCAATCTCGAAGGACTGCAACCTTCTGAGATGCCCAACGTCGGCGCTGGTAAACACCGCCTCCACTCCGTCCATAGCCAAGGCCTCGGAGGCGTCGATGGACCGGATGCGGGCGTGGGCTATGGGGCTGCGCAGGAAGTAGCAGTGCAGCATGTCCGGCAGCTTCTTGTCGTCCACATAGGAGCCCTGTCCCATCAGGAGGGGCGGGTCCTCGAAGCGCTTCATTCTTTGCCCGATATACTTGGTGGTCATGGCTCTCTTCCTGCTTTCATCTCATCCTAGTTGCGGAACTGCCTGCTCCTAGCGGACTCTGGCGTACTTCTGGAAGCAGCGGAGCTCTTGGGGTGGGTCCATTTTGCTACCGCGTATGGTGAAGGAGACCTCGCCCACGTACAGATCGCCGCGGGAGTCGGTCGCCGCCCCGTGGGGGGCGATAAACTGGCCGGGGCCCTCGCCCTCTTCAGGCGTGCCGAACAGGCCAATCCGCTCGCCACTGAGGTTGTAGATGGTCACCCGGTGGCCCATGTTGGGAGCGTCGTCCACGCCGCCCATGCCGTTGAGTTCGCCGACGAAGAAGTTGCCCTCATTGTCGAGGCAGATGCCGTCGGGGCGGTGGATGTTGTTCCACATGGTGATGTACTTGCCGTTGGCGTCGAACACCTGCACGCGATGGGCCTCGCGGTCGGCTATGTAAATGTTGTCGTCGGCGTCGATCACGACGTTGTGGGGGCGGATGAACTGTCCGGGGTCGATACCTGGCTCGCCCCAAGAGAGAATGTGGCGGCCGTCCGGGGCGAACTTATGCACCTTGGCGTTACCGTAGCCGTCGGAGACGTAAATGTTACCCGTCTTAGGGGACACGGCGCAGTGGGTGGGGCGGTTGAAGGGTTGGCCGCCCCATTTGGTGGCTGGCTGGTTGTCGGTGCCCAAGGTCATGAGAAGCTTGCCTTCGGCATCGTACTTGCGGACGACGTGCAGGCCGTCGTCGATGCAGAACACCGAGTCGTCGGGGGCGATGTGGAGGCCGTGGGGCCGTGGGCTGAAGGTGCCTTCGCCCCAAGTGCGGAGCACGTTGCCGTCGCGGTCCAAGACGATGATTGGGTGCTCGCCGCGGTTGAACAGGAAGACGTTGTCCTTGGAGTCGACGGCCACGCCGGCGACGTCGATGAGGTGCCAGTCGTCCGGTATCTTGGCCCAGTTGTCTACGTATTCAAAGGTAAGGGCGCCGGTGCCTACGGTGGTCGCCATGCTGTACGCCTCCTCTTATTGATCCCCGCTGGCCGTTGTCTGGGGTCGCGGGGTGTTTCGGTCAAGAGTATATCAGACAGCGACATAGCCGTCGGCCTCGGTGCGAGCTACTGGAATGGTGGAGCAGGCGGCCCGCTCGTGGTAAGTTAGAGGTGCTATCCGCCCACCTCTTGATCCAAAGGAGGACTGACCATGCCCGTGCAGAAAATCAGCGTCGGCAACGTCGAAATCACCTCACTGTCCGACGGTCATCTGGACTTTGACCCGTGCGTCTTCTTCCCTACGGTGGAGAAGAACCTCTGGGAGCCTTACCCCGATGCTACCAATGAGCACCACCAACTCAGCCTCAACCTAGGCTCCTTCCTGATACGCTCCGATGGCCAAACCCTGCTGGTGGACACTGGGCTGGGGCCGGTGCCACCCGACGCGCCGGACAGCGGTTGGGGCGAGCTCCTCAACGATTTGGTCGACAAGGGGTTGCGCCCAGAGGACATCGACATGGTGGTGATGACCCACCTGCACCGCGACCATGTGGGTTGGAATCTCTCGGAAGAGGGTGGAGATGTGGTCCCCACCTTCCCCAAGGCGCGCTACTGGGTCGGGGCCAAGGACTGGGAATTCTTTAAAACGGAAGAGAACTTGGAGAAATTCCCCACCAACCGTAAGTGCGTGGCTCCCTTAGAGGCGATGGGCTTGATGGAGTTGATGGAAGACGAACAAGGCATCACAGCCGACATAACCGCGATAATGACTCCGGGTCACACGCCCGGGCACATGAGCCTGCTGATATCCTCGCAAGGTGAGAAGGGCTTGGTACTGGGCGACGCGGCCCATCACCCGGTGCAGTTGCACGAATTGGAGTGGTGCGCATTCGCAGACCTCGACCCAGCCTTGGCGCGAGTCACGCGGCGCGCCCTGTTTGACCGTATCGAGGGCGATAACACGGTGATGGCGGCAGGTCACTTCCCCGCCCCCGGCTTTGGCAGGCTGGCCCGTATGGAAGGGCGCCGCTACTGGCAGGCGCTGGACTTGGGCTAGCCTTGCCGACGCCCCTTGGGATTCAGTACCGGTCGCAACTGGTGGCGCCCGTCAGCTCTATTGGCCTGTCGGCGGCCCCGTTCCTAGCCTGCGAAGGGCCTCTCGGGCGCGTGTGCGCCTCCTTCCGACGCTCCTGCCACGTGCAGACCCTTGACGGCGAGGTGCTGTGTATCGCTCACGCAGCATTGGGGCGCGGTCCCCTCACTGTGTCGGTCCGCTTGGATGTCGCAGGTCTGCAGGCTCTCGGGGCTGTGGACGGGTCGCCGGTGGTCCTTGAGGATCAGTGCTTGTACGTGGGTCCGCTGGTGCTGGTGCTGGCGAATGCTGCGGTGTGGAGCCCACAGCATCTTGGCCGCGCCGTCGACAACCTAGCAGGCGAACGAGCGCGCTGGCTGGCGGCGACCATCAGCCAGCAAGTCCCCGCCGACGGACTGGGCTGCCTGCTGCCTTTCGTAGAGGGGATAACTAAGGGCCAATGGACCGACGCGAAAGGCATGACGCCGCTTGCAAGCTTGGCTCTGACCTCCCTATCGAACCTCGTCGATGGCCTGTTAATAGGGGATGTCTGGTGTACCAACACCGGTGTGACCGGGCTGCTGGGGCTGGGGCCGGGTCTGACGCCTTCGGGGGACGACCTCCTAGTGGGCTTGTTGCTCGCTCTGCACTCTGGCAAGGCGCCCGCCGCAGACTCCGTCTCCCGCGCAGTAGTCCGCCATGCGCCCGTCATGACCGGCAGGATCAGCGTCTCCATGCTGAAGCAGGCATCACTAGGATTGGGAAGCGAGGCTAGCCACGCGGTCATCATGGCTCTCGTCGACGGCTGCTCGTCGTGCGAGGTGTTGCAACGGGCCGAGGTTCTGACCCGTGTGGGACACACATCGGGGTGGGACACGCTGGTGGGCATCCTGCTCGGACTCCACCTTGCGGAGCGACTGTCCCCATGACAGTGTGCAATCAGGTACTGCGCAACACCTACCGCGACTCGGTGGTGTTGATGCGCCTGTCGGAGCAGTTGGAAGCCCACCCAAGCGTATTGCAGGCCACGGTGATGATGGCCACTCCCAACAACCGTGAACTGCTGCGAGCTGTCGGATTGTTGTCCGCCGCCGGAGAGGCGGCCACAGCCAACGACTTGGTCATCGCCTTGGAGCTGGAGTCCCCCGAGCATGAATCGCAAGTGCTGGCCGATGCGGAGGCGCTACTGGCTGGCGGCGGGCAAAACTCGGTCGATGCCGACGACTACCGCCCCCGTTCTCTCGATGGAGCGCTGCAGGCGCTTCCCGGCGCAAACTTGGCGCTCATATCCCTGCCGGGTGAATACGCAGCGGCTGAGGCTCGGCGCTCCTTGGACCGCAGGCTGAACGTCCTCCTCTTCAGCGACAACGTTTCCGTGGCCGACGAAGTGGCCCTGAAACAGTATGCCTTGGAGCAGGGCCTGCTGATGCTGGGGCCCGACTGTGGCACGACCATCCTCCAAGGCGTGCCGTTGGGCTTTGCCAACGCCGTGCCGCGAGGCAGGGTCGGCTTGGTGTCGGCCTCCGGCACTGGCCTGCAGCAGGTAACCTGCCTGCTGGCCGCCTCGGGCGAGGGAGTATCGCAGGCATTGGGTGTGGGCGGACGCGACATGTCTGACGACGTCGGCGGTCTCATGATGCTGGAGTGCCTGCGCCTGCTACAGGATGATGAATCCACCGAGGTCGTGGTCCTCATATCCAAACCTCCCGGAAGAGAAACTATGGGCCGCCTGACGCCCGCCCTCCAGAGCTCCGCCAAGCCATGTGTGCTTGCGTTCCTCGGCGCTGAAACGCAAAATTATGGCCCAAATGTCTATGTCGCGCCGACCCTGGAAGCTGCTACACGCCGGGTACTGGACATAACAGGTCAGCAAGCCGCCCAGCATTGGGCTACCATCCCGCCCAACTTGTGGAAACGTATGGAGGGCGTAGCTAACGGCTTGTCCGATGGAGAACGATACATCCGTGGCCTTTTTTCCGGCGGAACGCTGTGCTACGAGGCGCTGTGGACGTTGCAGCGGGGCGGTCTGAAGCTTCATTCCAACTTGACTCTCGATGGAGTGAACCCGCTTGCCGACCCTGATGTGAGCCAAGGCCACTCCATAGTCGACCTTGGAGACGACCGCTACACCGTGGGGCGTCCTCACCCCATGATTGATTTCCGCCCGCGATGTCGCCGTCTGCTGCAAGAGGCCACCGACCCGGAGGTAGGCGTGGTAATGCTGGACGTGGTTTTGGGGTACGGCGCTCACCCGGACCCGGCGTCGGAGTTGGTACCTGCTGTCGACCAGGCAAGGGATGTTGCCCGCACAGATGGCCGAGAGTTGGCCTGCCTAGTCTCCATATGCGGGACGGACAGCGACCCGCAAGCCATGTCGCGCCAAGAGGAGCAGTTAACTGCTGCCGGTGCGCTCGTCCTCCACTCCAACGCGCTTGCATCCCGCATTGCGCTGGCTCTCAGTCGAAACGATCTCTCAGGGCTACCTAGGAGCTAGGAATGGTCTGAACAACTCCGGATACCGGCTTTCGCCAGTATCGGGAAAGGTCTCCGACCAGTGTGCCTGCTTGTGCGAGCAACCCCCATGACATCCGCCCGTTGACCCCGTCCGCCTTCACGACTATCCTCCGCATAAGGCCCCCGCCCGCATCTTGCCTCATCTCGGCCCCAGGGCCCAAATCCAGAGGGCCACGCCACTTGGGGATTCTACAATGTCTCAGATATGGACCGGATACAACGGCCTCACAAATGTCACAGGCCATCAGCTACAAAAACGCAAAAATCGCGAATCGTGTGTCAGCCCCTTGACTACAGCAAAGCTGACGCATAGCTGCGCCGGTCCAAATCCCGTTGCATAAACTACACACAGTTTACTATGAATATAGCATTGGAACTATACGAGAGATATAACAAATTAGCATTGGAGCACCACAAATGCGCCGAAAATGCGGACTTCCGAGGCCCGCAATGTCGGTTATCATGCCAAGATATCCGGCAAAGCGGCAAGGCGTTTCAGCAGAGGTTCCCTTAGACGATGGCAGAAGGCAGAAAACTGCTGAGTACCGAGTTGCGGGTGGTCAACGTGGGTCTTGAGCTGTTCGCCAACGACCTGCGCAGCTTGGGCGTGCCGGTAGTTCAGGTCGACTGGCGCCCGCCAGCCGGCGGTGACCAGCGTATGGCGTCGCTTCTGCAGAGGCTACAGGGTTCCCAGCCCCGCCGGGAAGAGGCATAGCCTCTGCTATTCCACCATGTCGGACGTGGGACTATTCTGAAGTATGCGAGGGAGGGTTAAGGCCATGGCAACTCGCGTCACAAATGGTACGGCTAGAAGCTTGGTTGATGTGGAGAGGGGTCAGATTAGCCGCGAGATCTTTGTCAGCGACGAACTCTATCAGAAAGAGCAAGAGCAGGTATTCGCCCGCGCTTGGCTGTTTGTCGGCCATGAGTCCCAAGTCCCCAACCCAGGCGACTACTTCACGTCGTACATGGGCGAGGAGTCGGTCATCCTTACCCGCGACCGTCAAAACCAAGTCCATATCTTCCTCAACACATGTCGACACCGTGGTATGAAGGTCTGCCGTTACGATGAAGGAAACACCACGGTATTCACCTGCCCCTACCACGGCTGGAGCTTCGGCACCGATGGCGCGCTGGCTGGGGTGCCTCATATGAAGG
The DNA here is from genome assembly GCA_965263155.1 of Dehalococcoidia bacterium. Lineage (GTDB taxonomy): Bacteria > Chloroflexota > Dehalococcoidia > Lucifugimonadales > JAAXIE01 > JAAXIE01. The sequence continues at coordinate 1,500,098 of OZ253586.1, read as the reverse complement.
AAGCGTATGACGACCAGTTGGACAGGTCGCAGTGGGGCCTGATCGAGGTGGCCCAGATGGCGAATTACAAGGGTGCGATATGGGCTACCTGGGACCCCAAAGCGCCTCCCTTCCTAGACTACCTAGGTGATATGAGGTTCCACTTGGATAACCTGCTCGACTGCAGGGACGGGCGCGAGGGAGGTTCTGAGGTGCTGGGGGGCATCCAGAAGTGGACGATGCCCTGCAACTGGAAGTTTCCCTCCGAGAACTTCGCCGGGGACTCATATCACAACATCAGCCACCGCTCAGTGGACTTGGCAGGCATCGGGCCCAGCGGGCGGGGTCGTCGCGACCAAGATCAGCACGATGCTTCCCAAAGGCTGCTTATTTCTTTCCCCGGCACCGGCCACGCAGCCACCAGTGTCTTCGAGGGAGAGGACGCATCGAACACGTCGTTCTTCGGGAACGATCGTATTGTGAACGAGTACTTCGAGTATTGTCATGAAGAACGCAAAAGGCGCTTGGGCGAGAAGGCCCGCGTCCTAGGGATAGTTGCTAATATCTTCCCCCACATGTCCTTCCTGGCTAGGCAACCCCGATCCATCGCTGTATGGCACCCACGTGGAGCCCTGGAGACCGAGGCGTGGCGCTGGTTTCTGGTAGACAAAGATGCCCCTCAAGAGGTAAAGGACGCTCTGCGACACTACTACATGCGCTACTCCGGCCCAGGGGGGATGACCGAGCAGGACGACATGGAGAACTGGGGATATACCTCCGCAGCCAGCAAGGGCACCATCGCCCGTCGCTACCCTTACAACTACCAGCAACGCCTTGGGAAAGGCGACACTGACGGACCTATTCCGGGCACAATAGACACGCATATCTCTGAAGAGAACGTGCGGTGCTTGTACGACCGGTGGGCTGAATTCATGGACGCATCCAGTTGGGACGACCTGAAGTAGGAGACTCCCAATGACAGTCGCCACAGAAATCTGGAGAGGCTAGGTAACTTCGGGCGGCGGGTACGGCTGGAGGCCAAAGACCAGCCTCCCTAGGAACGCCATGCCCTCTTGGCCTGCCAGCGGTTGATGGAACATTCCGGCCCGAACGTCGCGGTACATCTGTTCCAAGGGCCGGTTGCGGAACATGGAGGCGCCGCCCATCAGGCGCATCGCCCTGTCCACGACCTCCACTGCCGTCTCCGTGACGAACCGCTGGCAGGACACGATGTCGGCCAGAGGCGGGTCGGTCCTAGCCTCGGCGTCCTCCACCAAGCCCGCGGTGTAGCGCATCATCCCCAAGGCGGTGCGTAGAGGGACCTCCATCTCCGCTGCCTGCAACTGGTAAGCCAAGCTGTGCTTGTTGGGTTGCTGATAGGGGTACTGGGTGCGGTCGCCACTCCCTGCCACGGCGTAGTCTCGGGCGGCTTGTGCGACGCCCAAATATACCGAGGGCACCGATGTGTTGAACCAAGAGGAAAAGAGGTTGTTGAACACCGTCCAAGTGCGGGTTGGCCTTAGCAGGGCGGTTTGGTCGGGCACGTACACCTCCTCCCAGATGATGTCGTTGCTAGCGGAAGCCCGTATGCCCATGGTGTCCCAGTTATCCCGAATATGAATACCCGGTGACGTGGTGGGAACGGTGAAGCTGACGACCATGGAGCCCTTTTCAGGATCGTCGTAATGGGCCGTGGTGCCTATGAGGTCAGCGGCTACGCTGAGGGTGTTGAAAGCGCTGCGCCCCGACACAAGATAACCACCCTCGACGCGCACGGCCGTCCTGGTGGTCTCGTTCAGCCCGCCGACGCTCACCGCGCTGGCGACGGTGGGGTCGCTGGATCCTGCGCACCGTATGGCCTTGTCTCGCACCGCAGCTTCGAGAACCGGACGCACCTCCTCCACCCCCCGACGCCACAGGTCGCCGTAAATCCCCATGATGAATAGGTGCATATTGATGCTGATGGCAGTGGGACCGTCACCTTGCGCCAAGCGGTGCTGAGCCAGACATAACTCCAGTGGATTGGCCCCGCCACCGCCCAACTCCTCCGGCACGGTGATGGTGGTGTAGCCCGAAGCCTTCATGGCTTCCAGGTTCTCAAAGGGGAAGCTGTTCTCCCGATCATGCTGGGTCACCCGTTGGGCGAAGTCATCGGCGTGCGAAGCCGCCATCTCCACGAAACTGCGTTGCCTGTCCGTCAGGTGGGCCAGCATAGGTTATAGTCCTCTCTGGTATCATTGCTGCGGTAGACTAGAGACTAGGGCCAAGTGCATGTAGCGCCCTCTACACTACGACTTGGCCAGCCTGCCAGCAACTCTTGTTAGCGACCAGCGAAGGGAGTCACGAATGCCCAACATCGACATCGAAGAAGCCAACTCCACCGCCCTCTCCCGCATCATTGAGGCCGAGCCTGTGCTGGTGGATGTCGTACCGGCGTCGCGTGCCATTGATGGGTTGAGCGAAGGCATGCTGCTGCATGCAGGCCCGCCGATATCTTGGGAGCGCATGTGCGGGCCGATGCACGGCGCAATCGTAGGGGCGCTGCGATATGAGGGCTGGGCGGCCACAGAGGCCGACGCATTGCTGCAAGCTTCAGGCGGGCAGGTCGCCTTCCACCCGGCTCACCACTTCAGTGCGGTGGGTCCCATGACGGGGATCACCAGTCCGTCAATGCCGGTGTTCGTGGTGGAAGACCGCGCCCACGGCAATCGGGCATACTGTACCATCAACGAGGGTCTAGGACGTGTGCTCCGGTTCGGGGCCAACGACGACGCAGCTATCGAGAAGCTACGCTGGATACAGAACACCCTCGCACCGGCGCTCGGCGACGCCGTGAGGCATAGCGGCGGCATCGAGCTCAGGCCCATCATGGCCCAAGCCCTGACCATGTCCGACGAGATGCACCAGCGCAATGTGGCCGCCACATCCCTGTTCTTTCGCGCGCTGGCCCCCCACCTAGCGCGAACAGGCGCCAACTCGCCTGACTACGTGAGCATCATCGACTTCCTAGTGGCCAACGACCAGTTCTTTCTGAACCCAGCCATGGCCGCTGCCAAGTGTACCTTGGACAACGCCGCCAATGTCGAGGGCTCCAGCTTTGTCTACACCATGTGTCGGAACGGCACCGACTTCGGCATAAGGGTCAGCGGCTTGGGTGACCGGTGGTTCACTGCCCCGAGCCTCATGCCCCAAGGACTCTACTTCCCAGGCTACACGGTTGCCGACTCCAACCCCGACCTTGGCGATAGTGCCATACTGGAGACGTTGGGATTGGGCGCGTTCGCCATGGCGGGCTCCCCGGCAGTGGCCGGCTTTCTCGGTGCTGGCACCTTCCGCGATGCCCTGAACTACAGCCGTGAGATGGCGGAGATTACCGTGGGGCGCAACCCCAACATGGCGGTGCCCACACTGGACTTCCAAGGCGTCCCCTGTGGCGTGGATGTGCGCAAGGTGGTGGAAACGGACATCGCTCCGGTGATCAACACGGGTATAGCCCACAAGGAACCCGGCATCGGCCAAATCGGCGCAGGCATCGTCCGCGCCCCTATGGAATGCTTCCACCAAGCCTTGGAGGCTTTGGCGGAGAGGCTGGCCGGAGCGTAGGGCGTATGCGCTTTCGGGTAGCGCCTTATTCCCGTAATGCTCATTGGGCCAATAATCAAAGAGCCCCGCTATCTAGCGGGGCTCTTTGATTGAACGCTTTGTATGTGTCGCTTAGTCGGTGCCGACCCAGCCGGTGTGGGTGACGTCTACGACTTGGTTGACGGGGTCTAGGTACTTGGCCTCGTAGTAAGACTGGCTGCCGTCGGCGTTGGCTGGCGGAGTGTGTACTGCCAAGGCCTCCGAACCGACGGACTCCAGCTTGGCTGCGGCCTCATCGATGTCTTCGACTTGGAAGCCGAAGTGGTCGATACCCATCTTGCCGGCGTTGGGTCCCGACTCCTGCACCTTGAGGATGGCCAAGTTGACGTGGCCGTCGGTCAGGTACACGCCATTGCGCCCTTTACCGGCCTCGGTCAACTCGAAAACGTCCTTGTAGAAGCTGGCTGTCTGTTCCACATCCGGGGTACGGATGGCTATGTGCTTGATTCTGCTCACGAGGACTACCTCCTTCGGCGCGTTTCTTGGGCGGCGTCTAGTCGGTGCCTACCCAGCCATTGCCCGAAACATCGACGATCTGCTGGTTCGGGCCCGAATACTTGAGCTCATAGTAGAAGGTTCCGCCACCGGGAGGCGCATGGGATGGCAGTTCGCCAGCCCCGGCTGCTGCCAGCTTGCCCTGGGTCTCCTCCACATCATCCACTTGGAAGCCGAAGTGCTCAATACCGGTGTTGATGGGCTTGCCTTCCTCGTCGGTCTTGGCTTGGAGGATGGCAAGGTTGACGTGCCCGTCGGTCAAGTAGAAGCCTGTGCCGGCAGGGCCCGCTACTTCGAGGTCGAATACATCTTGGTAGAACTTGGCGGTGGCCGCGGGGTCGGGGGTGAATATAGCCACATGCTTCAGCTTGTTCATACGTTCCCCTTTTCTGGTGAGTTGTGCTCCAGTGGGATTGGCAACCGATTATACACCCTAGTGGAATGCGGAAGAAGCCTGCTTGGCAGCAGCGATGATGGGCAGGTAGCCAGTGCAGCGACAGATGTTGCCCGACATACCCTCCCGTATCTGCTGCTCAGTGGGGTTGGGAGTGTCGCGTAGGAAGGCGTACAGAGTCATCAGGAAGCCTGGGGTGCAGAAGCCGCATTGCAGGGCGTGGTTGTCTTGGAAGGCCTGTTGCAACGGGTGCAACTGGTCGCCGTCGGCCAACCCTTCCACGGTCATAAGCTCGGCGCCATCGGCTTGGACTGCCAGCATCAGGCAGGAGCGCACCGCTTGGCCGTTGAACAGCAGGGTGCAAGCACCGCAGACACCGTGCTCGCAGCCCAAGTGGGTGCCGGTGAGGTCCAGTTCTTCCCGGAGGAAGTCGGCCAAGGTCATGCGGACCGGAGCGGAGCGCTCGTACTGCTTCCCGTTGACCGTAAGGCGGACTATTCCTGTCTCGCTCATCTAGCTCTCCTCTCCTCTGGCCCGTGGGAAGGCCGCTACAAGGGCACGACGGGCCATCACGCCGGAAACCTCTTTGCGATAGAGGGCCGAGGCGTGTATGTCGGAATCTGGGTCCAAGGCCTCGGACACGGCTGCTGCGACCTGCTCCAGCGATGACATCTCGCCGTTGCTGCCCCGCAGCACCTCTTCTGCTGACTCTACGCGGACGGGCGTGCCTCCGACGCCGAATATGACGACTCGCGAGTCGTCGCAGGCGCCGTTGGCGTCAAGGTGGACGCGGGTCATGGCACCGGTCATGGCGAAGTCGCCGTGGCGACGGCAGACCTCCTCGAAGCCCCAGCCCCAACCATCGCCGCTGCCGGGCAGGCGCACCTCGGTAACCATCTCACCTGGCTCCACTGACGTGGTGAAGTAGGTGATGAAGAAGTCTCCCGCAGCCACCTCGCGGCTGCCGGCACTGCTCTGCAGCACGATCTGTGCGTCGGAGGCGATGGCGAAGGCGGGCCACTCGGCGGAAGGGTCGGCGTGGGCGATGCTGCCGCCGACTGTCCCCCGGTTTCTGATCTGGAAGTGGCCTATGTGGGGCACCATCGCCGAAAGCATAGGGAACCGCTGGCTCACGACGTCCGAGAGCTCGACGGCTCTCTGCCGTGTGAGTGCCCCAATGTTGAGCCCGCCACCGTCCGAAGGTGTGACGTGCTCCAAGGCACTAATCCTGTTGATGTCGACCACTACCGGAGGCCGGGCCAAGCGCATGGCCATCAGAGGCATCAGGCTCTGCCCGCCTGCCAGCACCTTGGCGTCGTCGCCGTGCTGAGAGAGTAAGGAGATGGCCTCGTCGAGGCTCTGAGGCGCGTGGTAATCAAAACGGGCTGGCTTCATCCCAGTCCCTCCCTGTGCCGTTGGTCAGCCGTCAAGTCAGTCAGCCGTCAAGTCAGGAACTGGCGTCCAACTCTTTCTCCAGCTTGGAGAAGAACTGGCCCACCATCATCTTGGAAATGCCCCCCATCACTCTCTGGCCCACGCCGGCGACGGCCCCGCCCACTTGGGCGTCCACCTCGTACGACAAGCGGGTGTTGTCGCCCTCCGAGGCTAGAGACACGTTGCCATCACCGCGCACGAACCCGGTCAGGCCTTCGCCGGACACGGACATGTGGTAGGAAGTCCCGGGGACTTGGTCGGTGATTACAATGTGGCCATCGTAGGTGCCCCTGACGGCGGCGAGGCCCAACTCCAGAACTACGTGGTACTTATTGTCGCCGACCGCCTCGAAGACCTTGCAACCGGGGGTGCATCGGGAGAGCACTTCAGGGTCGTTAAGGGCCTCCCAGACGCGGCTTGGGGGGTTATGCAGAAGGACGTTTCCCTTGATATCCATGGATGCTCGCGTTGGTAGGATGTTGGGGCTGAAAGCAACGGGCAGACTATCATGGCCCTAGGTGAGTGTCAAGTTGCGCAGGCTCTGGAGGCGCTTCTCGAAGTCCCCTCTTGAAGTCCCCTCACTCTTGGCGGGAGAAGGCTAGAAGGCTAGGATGAGAGGCAATCGTCCTGACACTTTCGGCCTCATCTCAATCCTCTCGTCGAGCCTCAAGAACTCAAGAGCCCCATTAGGAACCCTACCTTGGAAGGCCTTGGAGCGAGAGAGAGGTGGAACTCGATAAGCCCTGCGTCGGTTGTGCTAAACTAGCCCTCGCGCTTGTTTAGGCACAACCAATTCAGCGGTCCTGCCGGGGCCGAGAGGAGTCTTTGACGTGGCAGAGATGACGGGTGGACAAGCCTTGGCCAAGTCCCTAGCTCGCGAGGGCGTACGGGTGATATTCGGGCTGCCTGGAGTGCAGCTTTATCATGCCTTGGAAGGCTTGGAGGGCGAACCGGGGATCCGGTTCATCACCACTCGCCACGAGCAGGGAACCACTTATATGGCCGACGGCTACGCCCGCACCGGAGGAGAGGTAGGCACCTCCTTGGTCGTGCCTGGTCCCGGCGTGCTGAACGCCTCTGCTGGCTTGTGTGATGCCTATGCAGCGTCGTCCCCCGTGTTCTTGGTGTCGGGGCAGATCAACATAGCTGGCATCGGGCAGAACAAGGGCATCCTCCACGAAATCGATGACCAGCTTGATGTGGTGCGCACCATCACCAAGTGGTGCTCGCGAGTACTCGACCCCAAGGAGATTCCTGGGGCGGTGCATGAGGCCTTTCATCAGATGAAAACAGGCCGCCCGCGTCCTGTGGAGATTGAGATTCCTCCGGAGACCTTGGCGCAGATGGCTGACATCGAGTTGCAGGAGCCGGGCGTCTACGGGCCAATGGCCCCCGACAGTGCCGAGCTGGAGCGGGCCGCAGCCCTTATCTCCAAGAGCCAGAGGGTGGCCATCTGGGCTGGTGGTGGGGCTGTCTGGTCCCGGGCCTCGGAGGCGCTGACCCGCTTGGCGGAGCACCTGCAGGCGCCGGTAATCACCACCCCCGAAGGCAAGGGGGCGATAGACGCCCGTCACTACCTCTCTTTGGGCACATGCCGGGGTGGCGTGAACCCTGCCGGAGACGTTATGCGGAAGTACATCGCGGAAGAATGCGACCTCGTGCTGGCAGTAGGCACCCGCTTCCTCTCCCCACTTTTGGATGCGTCGAAGCAGGTGCTGCAGATTGATGTTGACCCTGAGGAAATTGGGCGCAACCATTCGAACACCCAGCCGCTGCTGGGCGACGCTAGGCTGTCCTTGGAGGGGTTGTACGACTTGCTGAGCCACCAGCCTGCGCGGGCGTCGCGTCGTGGGGAGACCGAGGCTTTTCGTGCTGAGCGGCATGAGGTGATGATGCGGACCGAGCCGCAGAGTTCGCTGATGCGCGCGCTGCGAGAGGCGATACCTGAGGACGGGATCGTGGCCATGGGGCAGACCCAGGTTGGCTACTACAGCCACGCTCACTGGCCGGCTTACCAGCAGGCCACGTATCTGACTTCTTCTTACCAAGGGAATCTCGGCTTCGCCTTTCCCACGGCCTTGGGGGCCAAGGTGGCCCACCCTGACCGCGCCGTGGTGTCGGTGTCGGGTGACGGGGGCTTCCAGTTTGCTTCCAACGAGATGTCCACGGCGGTGCAGCATGGGATAAACATTGTGGCCGTGGTGTTCAATGACGGGGCCTTTGGCAACGTCAAGCGGGACATGGAGACCCTGTTCGACGGCCGCAGCTTGGGCACCAACCTGTACAACCCCGACTTCGTGAAGCTGGCCGGGGCCTACGGGGCCGACGGGATGCGGGCCCACGGGGCTGAGGAGCTGGGCGGGTGCGTTCGGGAGGCGCTGGCCAACAACCGACCGACGCTGATTGAGGTTCCGGTGCAGCAGATGCCCCGCCCGTACTAGGGGCATCTGGGGCATGCGTCCCCGGTGCGTAGCGTATGACACTGGTGATGGCCTCTCCGCATCTATGCGGCCATCGATATAACACTGGTCCTGTCCGGAAAACGGTTTTTCGTATCTGGACGGTGTGCCATTCTTTGACGCACAGTGACACGTGGCCGTGTAAGTGCCGCAGGTTCCGTAGCTGAGTGCGGCCATGCTCGTAGCTGAAAAACAGTTTTTTGTATCTGGAACATGCCGCGTTGGTCGCATGGCCGAATCTGAATAGCTTGCCACGGCTGGCCGCACTTCTCGCATCCTCCCATAACAACGTCCCAAAAATATAGGCTGGGGTCAGTCCCCGGCCTCATTTGAGTTTAGGGGCGGAGGTGGGGTGGGGCAATGGGCGGATGTCATGGGTGGTGGCTTAGGGATTGGCGTGTTTCTGTGTTTGCGCTAGCATTGTACCGCTGGACTACCAGAATGAAGTAAGGTCATTGGGATGGCAGAAAAAAAGAAGCGGCTCACCTTGGATATGGAGCCTCCCATTCAACGTCGCTTGAAGGCAATAGCTGCGCTGAAAGGGATCAGCATGCGGGAGTATTGCTTGAGTGCGATAGAGAAGGAAATGGCCAAGGACGAGGGAGATGGGCCTGCCGTTTACGGCGCTAACAGTTCCGCTTCAGAGCGGTTTGCCGAGCTTCGGAAGAAGCATTCTTCCGCCGGAAAGCTGCCGGGCAACTCTGTGGACCTGATACGGGAGGCACGCGAGATACGGGATACCCAGATGGACAAGTGGTGATGAGCGAGTTGTGGTAGTGGACGCAAGTCTGGGATACCTGTCAAGCAGGCACTGATTAACCCTCACCATGGAGTACAATGGTCGGGTGGAGGAGTGTTAGATGGACCCGACTGATCTACCGTCGCTACTTGCATCGCCGGAAGACGAGACTCTCGACTTCAAGGCTACTAGCTACAACCTATCAGACAGCCGAGACAAACTGAAATTGGTGAAAGCTCTCGCTAGTCTCGCCAACACGCCGAGGGGTACAGATTCTCATCTCATTCTAGGCGTCGAAAAATTGCCAGATGGAACCCCCCAGTTGCATGGCATCGATGGTGGGATTGACGACGCAGATCTACAATCCATTGCCGACAGCTTCCTAGAGCCCTGCCCACGATTTGATTACCGCACGCTGCAATACAACGGTGTCCTCCTAGGAGTGATCACCGTTAGCGTAGACCAAATGTCTCCTGTCATGCCCAAGAAAAGCCGTGGGGATGGCTTTGCAAAAGGCTGCATGTACTTCCGGCGCGGGTCCCAAAACGCCATCGCCTCGTCGCGAGACCAAGAACGGATTTGGGGTTGGTTTCTGAGTCACAAGCAGCCGGTGGTATCCCAGGGTCTTCCCAACGAAGCAACAGACGGGGACTTTGCGTACTCTGGAGAGGACCACCCCGACGACTTTCCTTCTGCGAGCGCGCCCCTAAGCGACCACCTTCACAGTGCACCTCTACTGCTCGGCCCGATTCAAGCTCTTGAACTTGGCCCGCGCATTGAGCAAGCGGAAGAGCTGATGGTCACTTCTCCCAAGGAGGCAGCACAAGTCTATGGGGAAGTCGCGGCTAACCTTAACAAGCGGTTCCCCGTACACGCTGAAAGATTCGAGCAGTTGCATGCTGAGGCACTCGAGAAGGCCGGGGATGTTGAGAGCAGTTATGAAGCTCTCCTAAAGCTGGCTATTCGTGACGTTTTCGAGCGGGCAGAACCTCACCCCTCTTCAGGGGTCGTGTCTCGCCTCGAGGACCTGCACGACAAGGTGGATCAAGATCAGAGGGCCCGAGGGGCTGGCTTAGTATTAGGCGGACGGTGTATGGAAAACGCGGCGGAACTTGAACGCCTTGCCGAAAGCTTCGATGGACTGAAAGTAGATGATCCGTATCAGCCCTTCATCGCGACACTCCTCGTTGAGACTGCCCTCCTCGATGGGAACCCTCAAATTGTAATGGAACGGGCTTCCTCCTTGCAGGGTGTTGTTGTTACATCTGAACCTTCCATCGAATTGAGACTGCGTGCCGCCTTGGCCGATGTGGAGGGGGAACAGGCTTGGAGGGGCCTGATTGACGATGCTCTAACCCTACGGTTTTTCCCCGATCAAGGAACATATGTGTGCCTCCGTGGTGCTCGGTGGTGTGCTTGGAACGGAGAACTGGACAAAGCCGAACAGCTTTATCGGTTAGGAGTGAGCCTTGGCGTGGGAGAGCACCTGGACCTGGATGTGGAGAACGCACTGTGGTCACTCAGTGCATTGCACGGGTTCCGAGAGTCTTACGATGAGATGGTTGACACTAACCGGCTAGCGCTTTCCAGCAAAGGCTCGCGCTCATACGTAACGCTGAACTCGAAGACCCAACTTCGGTCATATCAGTACCTCGCGAATGGACAACTGCCCTCTGCACACTTGTGGGCGCGGTATCGGCTTATGGAGTCTATCCGCAGTGGATGCCTCGTCGACGAGCTTGATTCGCACTCAATCTTAGCCCGAATCTATGACCAGTCCGGGGAGCTTCAAGATGCTCTGAAGCACGCAATCCTCGCTGGAAATTTGCAGTTAGTGCGGACGCTTGTGCCACGACTCAAAGAATGGCCGGCATTCCTTGAGGGGACGGTACGTAGTCGAGCTCCCTGGGTATGTCAGGCGTCGCTCTTGGCATTACAACACATTGGCGATCTCGCCCCACCCGACATTGCCTGTGGACTTGTGTCCGAGCTTCTTGAACAGCTCCAAGGGGGCCTGGTCAATTGGCGAACTACTCCCGCCGTGCTTGAGGCCCTGGGGGCGCTTATCTTAGAGGCTCCGGAAGAAGATATCCTACGGCTCTTGCCTATTCTGGAAGAGTCCGCCCGGCGCGAACGTGACACGTACTACATGACTGACCCGGGCATGATGACGATAGCCTCGCGCTTGTATCGGTGCTGCCCGAGTCTTAGGCCGCGGGCAGCGGCAATACTTGCAGAGATGGCAGTGGGTTCACACACGAGTGATTGGTCTCGTGCGCTGGTAGACTGCGGTGAGGACACTGGTGAACTCATCGAAGCCTTGGTGCGCGTGGCTGAACGAGAGAACATAGACCTCGCTGATTCTTTGTCCGAATTGAAGCACCTCACAGTCGAGACACGTGGACTTTGGTCGCAGCGGCTCCAGTTCGTAGCGGAACACCCCTTGGGAAAGCGTTCTGAACACTCGATAGGTCCGAGGTACGACGTTCCGAGTGGGTTCCTCGGAGAACAGGATACGACAGTCGCTGGTAGCTACGTGAAAAAGTTGGCCACGCTCGGCAGGGACTATGACGAGATGTGCATAAATCGTGCTGCTGCGCTCGCCGCCGTGGGCAACGTTATGGATGTATTAGGTGACGACATAAGGCAACAGCTTTTCCAGAGCATCCGCCCGTTGGTGGAGGAACCGATACAAATATCACGAATGGACCAACGGGACTCGGATTCACAGCATCCCCTTAGCAGGTTCAAGATAGGCTTCGGGAGTGCAAGGGATGTGCTGACGGCTGCTGGTTGGGTTCTCGGACGGTCAGCGACGAGCGCTGAAGAGCGCGCAGTGGTCGCGGATATCAGTGTCGACTGGTTGCGTTCGGGCGATACGGTGCTGCAAGAGCAAGGGGCTAAGCTCCTGTCGTTGCCAAATCTGTCTCCCGATACGGTACAGGCCGAAGAATTGGCGAAACATACGAACCCAGCGGTACGGCGTCGATCTCTCTGGATGCACGACTTGCAGGGCGCTCCACAAGCTGCGATCCTCGATCGGTTGGCATCGGACCCAGACCGGAACGTGCGCTTGGGTGTTGTATACGCTGTCCGCCGCGCCCGGGCTATGGACCCGGATTTGTACGAGTGTCTTCGAGGACGCTTAAACGCTGACCGTAGCTCCATCGTAAGGGCGGTAGCCAAGGACATCCTGGGGCCTACGTATGGATACCCTGATACGTGACGCCTTGGTACGCCCGCTACACTAGGTGCGCTAGCAACGCATGGATTCGACCCTCGCCAATAGACAACCTGACTAACAAAGAGAAGACCAGAACCTCCACAATATCACCGTCAGCATCGCACGACGCAAGTGGCTCCACACGTCCCTGAGAGGGAGGCAGCGGAGCAGGCTGTGACTCGCCTGCTTGGGAGTAGCGCATAGGAGGATGAAAGGTCGTGTGCCCGAGGGGACTGGTCTGGCACATGGTGCCAGCCGTGGGTTCCCGCCTGCGGAGACCTTTGCACAACCCTTGGACGGGGCCCAACAAGGGTCCCTTCCCTCCCTTGCTGGCGGGGTAACAGAGGTCATGACATTCACCGCTTGACACCCCTCCCACTCCCCCCTCTAAACTTCATGTATGCGCCGCGGCCTGCCCCAGACCGCGGTCCGGGGCCATCGCACTCAAGAAAAAATAGGAGCTTTTATTCCAAAGCTGACTCAAAGCTGAGATGGGACAAATGGGACTAGTTTCAGATACAAAACAACTCATTCCAGCTACACCAAAAGTCCCACGCCAGCTACGAGAATGGGCAGGCCGCGGAAATGACGGGGCACCAGAATGATGGGTTCAAGGGACGTAGTTGGCCCTGACACGCTTTGCTTGACAGGTTGATGGGTTGAGCCTATCTTTGCGCTCAAGAAGCTGAGCATGGATTCCGTAGGAGGATAGATATGGGTGAGGTACTGGGTATCGGGACTACTCACTGGCCGGGGCTGAACCAGCCTGATGAGGCCAAGGGGTGGCCCTTGACGCGAAGTTTGACGCACGATCACCGCGTGCCTGCAGAGATGAAGAACCCCACGAACTGGCCGGAGCCTATGCGCATCGAATACGGCGAGGATGAGGGGATCACCTCTCACAAGGAGCACCGGCGGCGCTTGGTGGAGGCCTTCCGGAAGGTGCGCGAAGAGATTGACGCGTTCAATCCCGACTTCATCCTGATGTTCGGCGACGACCAGTACGAGAACTTCAAAGAAGACCTGATACCCGCCTTCGCCCTGCTGGCCTACGACGAGTTCAAGTGCCAGCCTTGGGCCCAACCACGCTTCAAGGGCAAGGCCAACTTCTGGGGTGAGCCGGAAGACCACGTCATACCCATTCAAGGGCAGCCCCATGTCGCTCGACGGCTGGCCAAGGACTTGATTGAAGAGGGCTTCGACATGGCCTACGGGTACAAGCCCCTTCACTCCGGCCCCGAGGTTCTGGGACATGCTTTCCTCAACACTTGGATGTTCTTGGACTACGACCGCAAGGGCTTCGATTACCCGCTGATTCCCTTGGCGGTCAACTGCTACGGCAGCAGCGTGATACGCAACCGGGGTGGGATGGACGTAGACCCCAACCTGTCGGTTGATCCGCCCTCACCCAGCCCCAAGCGCTGCTTCGAGTTGGGACAGGCCATCGGGCGTGTGCTGAAGGGCATGCCGGAGCGGGCTGTGATCATGGGTTCCTCGTCGTGGTCCCACGGCTTCCTGACGGAGCGCAATCATTTCCTGTGGCCCGATCACGAAGCTGACCGCGCAGCCTTCGAACAGCTGAAGGACAACCGTCAGATCGAGTGGAAGGACATGAGCCTCACCCAGATTGAGGCGGCGGGCCAGCAGGAGCTGCTGAACTGGGTCTGCTTGGCGGGTGCGATGCACGAGTTGGAGCAGAAGATCGAGGTCATCGACTACCTGGAGACTTGGGTGTTCAACTCGCAGAAGTGCATGGCTGTCTTCAAGCCGTAGCGAGATCAGGGGACCGGGGTAGGGGCGATTCGTGAATCGCCCCTACGATGCATGGGAGAAGGTTAGGACGAGGAGTGAATGAATGACATCAACCAACGGTCATAGTGGCAACGGGCACAGTAGCAACGGGCATAGCAATGGACACAGTAACGGGCATACGCCGGAAGGCTCGGTGATCGGGGGCCAGAGGCCCGAAGGCATCGACAACGGCGAGTACGGCTGGTCCCAGATTGGGGTGCATGACTTGGTACCCAAGACGGGCTACCGCGAGTATTGGTACCCGGCGATTGAGGCCAACAAGGTGGGCCGCAAGAAGTATGGGTTGTTCGGCGCTCGCGGAGGCAAACGCATCAAGCTGCTGGGCGAGGATGTGGTCATCTTTAAGGGCAAGGACGGCAAGTTCGGAGCGGTGTGGAACCGCTGCCCGCACCGGGGCGCTCTTTTGTCCTTTGGACGCTGCGAATTCGAGGGCACCATCAGTTGCCCCTACCATGGCTATACCTTTGACGAGACGGGCCTGTGCGTCGGCGCCCTCACCGAGGGTCCTGAGTCGGGCCTGAACGGCAAGCTGAGGGTCAAGTCCTACCCCACCAAGGTGGTCAATGGCATCGTCTTCGTCTGGATGGGACAGACCCAGCCGGTGCCCATCGAAGAGGACATGCCCAAGGAGTTCTTCGACAAGAACTTCATTGTGCATACCTATTCCAAGGTGTGGCCCATCAACTGGAGCATCACCATTGAGAACTCGGGCGACTCCCACAACTCCTACATCCACCGCTTCCGCATGCGCCGCCTGCTGAACATGGAAGCCTTCAGGCAGTTGCCTGCTTACTGGAGCGGGACGCGCGTCGTGGGGGAGACGGAGAACAGCATGGGCATCGCTCCGACGGTTCACGCGCCGCAGCAGGCTTACTTCCCGCTGATGGATGCCACGTGGCCCAAGCGCGTGTGGTTCCGCCCTCTCAAGGCATGGCGCCGCGGGGTCAAGACCT
The DNA here is from genome assembly GCA_965263155.1 of Dehalococcoidia bacterium. Lineage (GTDB taxonomy): Bacteria > Chloroflexota > Dehalococcoidia > Lucifugimonadales > JAAXIE01 > JAAXIE01. Next base: position 1,484,968 of record OZ253586.1, on the reverse strand, counting down.
TCACCGGCAAGCCGTACACCAACGAGTACCGCCTACCCAGCCTTACGCTGGTGGACACCCGCAACCGGGTGCACTGCCGCTGGGCGGTGCCCATGGACGAGAACTACAGCATGATGTTCACGTTCGGCATTATGAACGGACGCACTTGGTGGGACCGGTTCTTCTCCCGGATATACTTCCAGACCATGTGGCGCTACTTCCAGATCAAGGGCATCAACGAGTTGGAAGACCTGCCCGTGCAGCGTTTCGACCGGCTAGACCCGTCGGCCCCCCAGAAGCTGGGAACGAATGATCGCGCCATCATCCATTGGAGGCGCAAGATGCCTCTTAAGTCGCGAGACGCCCTGCGGCTGTGGAGCAACGACAAGGGTCAGCAGGATGCCATCGCTGCCGACGCCATGCTGGAGGCGACGGAGAACTTCCAGCCTCAAGCCGAAGAGACCAAGGTGGTCGGGGCGGCGCGTTAGAGGAAAACCGCAGTGAGAGGGTGTTGGGGGCCAGCCCTCAACACCCTCCGTTATCAGTTCGGGAAGTGTTATCAGTTGGGGGAGGGACATTTTGATCGTCCGTATCTACACCGGAGGCGATGGCGAGTCGCACTTTGAGGACATCGACCTGAAGTACGAGGTCAGCGGCAACTCAGCCAGCGCTCCCCCGGAGAAGCCCGAGAGCATGACCTTTCGCACTCAGCAAGCCGGCGTCGACCTCGACTTCCACCCTGCTCCACGGCGCCAGTACATCGTCAGCTTGGCAGGACAGGTGGAAGTCGGACTAGGCAACGGAGAGAAGCGCATCTTCGGAGCGGGCGATGTGATGCTGGCGGACGACACGACGGGTCGAGGGCATACTACCCGCGTGGTGGGTAATGAGCCTCGTGTGTCGATCGTTATTCCTGTCTAGTCGGTTCTAAGGCCCCTCCCCTCCTACTCTTGCTCCGACGGTAGGTCAATGCCGATGCCCGCACTTGGCCAGAAATCGGTCCTCATAACTGGGGCGTCCCAAGGCATCGGCAGGGCTACTGTTCTGTATCTAGCATCCCAGGGCTATCTGGTCGTGGCCTCTGGCCGCTCGATGGAGCGTCTGCTGGTTCTGAAAGCCGACTCCGATCATCCTGACAACATCATTCCGTGGGAGTTGGACGTCGGGGACCCCGCGTGTGTCGAGCAGGTGCCAGAGATCATCGAGCGGATCGGGCACCTTGATGTGTTGGTGAACAACGCAGGGTACGGGCTGCGAGGCTACTTGGAAGAGTTGGATATGGCCGAGGTGCAGGCGCAGTTCGAGACTAACCTTTTTTCCACGCTGCGACTAAGCCAAGCTTTGATTCCCCACATGCGGGAGAACGGGGGCGGAGCGATCATCAACATAGGCTCGGTGTCGGCCCACATCGCCAGCCCCAGCGGAGGGGCTTACGCCGCCACCAAGTCGGCGTTGCGAAGCCTGACCATGGCGCTGCGCATTGAAGTGCACCCGTTCGGAATCAAGGTTGCGGTGATAGAACCGGGGGTCATCCGGGCCAACTTCACGCGTAACCTGATCACGGCCGAACGCAACGGCAAACCCGACTCCCCCTACTTGTCTTACTCCAAGGAGATGGAAGACCGTATCGCCCGGTTCCACCACCGCGGGGCTGACCCACTGAGAGTAGCCCGCACGGTGGAGCGCATCATATGCTCCAAACGGCCCCGCCCCAGCTATATCGTCGGGCTTGATGGAGGCTTGGGCGTTTTTGCGTCGCGCTTCCTGCCGGAGCGTCTAGTGCAGTACTGCACACGCCGTGTGTTGATGGGGTAAGGGGAGGTCGGGACTAGAGTCTTGTCTGGGTTCTCCGACTCGGAGGCTGGAGGGTGGGGTTTGGGCTCCGCCAAGAGGTGCTTCTGAAGTCCCGTCGTTGTAAGATGTACGCAGTGTGGTTCCCGAAAAGGTGCTGGAAGTGACAATAACCAATACCAAGTTATTGGCTGCTGACGACCTGCTACGGCTGTACAGCGAAGGCGTGCGAGGTGAATTGGTCAGAGGGGTGCTTTCCGAGACCATTCCGACGGGATATGAGCACGGTAAGATTGTCGCGAAGCTCACGACTAGATTGGGCGCCTTCGTTGAGTCACAGAATCTGGGAGACCTCACAGCATCCGACTCTGGAGTCTGGCTAGAGCGTAACCCCGACACAGTGCGGGAGCCCGACATAGCCTTCTTCTCAACGGAAAAGATGCCTGCGGGGGTCCGGGTCACCGGCTATGCGGAGGTTGCGCCCGACTTGGTGGTGGAGGTTGCATCACCGAGTGATAGTCATCGGTACGTAAATGACAAAGCACTGATGTGGCTGCGATATGGGGTGCGTTTGGTATGGGTCGCGTATCCGGAGACGCGCACAGTGGAAGCACATCGTGAGGGCTACCCCGCTTCGACCCTAACTGAGAACGATATGCTGGATGGCTTGGATGTGCTGCCCGGTTTTGCGTGTATGGTCAGTGACATCTTGCCCTCTGCCTAAGACCGCTTTACGGTACCCCTACCCTAGCGATTGATGAGCCTGTCGACTGGACATAAACCACGATGGAGGACATGAGCCATGGCTATTGTTGGCACTGGCGATTACAGGTATGAGGTAGTGGACGATTGGGTGAAGCTACCTGCGGGCATGGAACTGGGGATGGTCAGTTCCGTGGCCGCCGACCAGCTGGATCGCGTCTATGCGTTCATCCGAGTTGCGGACCAGCCTTCGATGCTCATCCTCGACCGCAACGGCAAGTACCTGAACTCTTGGGGCACGGGAATCATCACCGATGCCCATGGCCTCTCATTTAATGCGGAAGGCGAGATCTACCTCACTGATCGCAACCCGCATCAGGTGATGAAGTTCTCTGCATGGGGACAGCGAATGCTCACCCTAGGCACTCGAGACGTTGCCGGGGAGCAGACGCCCTTCGACCGGCCCAGCGATGTGATGGAAGGGCCTTCCGGCTGCTTCTATGTTTCCGATGGCTACGGTAATTCCTGCGTCCACAAGTACACCAACGACGGGCTGATTCTCGACTCTTGGGGTTCGCCCGGCAATGGAGAGGGCCAGTTCAATCTGCCCCATGGCATCTGGGTGGATGAACACGAGCACGTCTACGTATGCGACCGGGAGAACAACCGGATCCAGATATTCGACGGCGACGGCAACCTGCTGGACATCTGGAATGACTTCCTGCGCCCCACTGACATCGTGATGGACGGGAACGGCATCATCTACGTGTCTGGCATCGGGCACAGGTGCAGCATCCTCACCCACGACGGCGAGCTGCTGGCCCGCTGGGGCGGAGAGGCCGTCGGCCCGGTGGGGGAAGAGGGCACCGCCCACGGCATCGGCATCGACTCCCGTGGCGACATGTATCTGTGCGCCGCAGGGGCGAGGAAGATTCAGAAGCTGGTGCGCCAGCCGAGGTAGGGGTGGCTGGTGGCCAAAGATTAGATGGAGACTTCATTCAGGGTCCCAGGCGTGGCCTCCTCTACGGCGGTCACGGTGAGGTCGATTCGCGTGCGAATGCGGGGCCACGAATTCGGACGTAGGATGAGAAGTCCCAAGCGTCGACCTTCCAGACTCTGTTGGTAGGGGATGCTTTGATCCGTGGTAATCAGCAGGTCGTAGTCATTCTCCTCGGCCATGTCCAATAGGGCCCCATTGCGCAGGTTGCTCCATCCCATCTCAGCGGCCGTGTCTATAGAGTGTCCCCGGAGGTGTCTACGAAGGGGCACAGGTGTACCTTGATCGAACAGAATCCTCACCTAAGGGAATCGGCCGCCAAAGATCTTAGTTCGTGGTTGAGGACCGACTCCACTAGATGTGGGTCGACTCCTTGATACCATTCGAGGAATTCGTCTACGGTTGCGCCATCCTTCAAGTTCTCAAATAGTGCGGATACGGGCACGCGCGTTCCACGAAACACCCAAGCTCCACTGAGCTTCTCTGTGTGTCGCTCGACAGCTTCGCATGACTCCCAGTTGGACGTGGTTTCATCCCCCACGAGGCGGTTGAACTGTCATCCGCAGGCCACGGTGCGGATATCGAACGTTAAGCTTGGTCGAACGTGCCCCTGTCTATACCGAGGTCCCGCACAATCCCCCTCATCGTGCCTGCTCGCAAGTCCCTACCTCCCCAATTGGGGATGGTAGTCCTCGTGTTCTTGTCGGGGTTATGCCAGATTTCGTGGGAACCACGCGGCTGCCGGTCGAACTCGCAGCCGAGCGCCCTCAACTTGCAGTGAGTTCACGGTAGGTCAAACCGTAATCACGAGCTCCCCAGCTTGAGAGATTGAATCGGGGAGCTCATCGCCGTGGTCCTGGTAGGATGCGATGAAGTCGGCCGCCACGCCTTCCAGGTTAGACAGGGCTTCTTCGGCAGTTGTGCCCCATGCACGACACCCCGGCAGTATGAGAACCTCCGCCAAGTACATGTCCTCCGTGTCCTCAGAGGGTGATCGTAGGGTATATGGCAGTTTGTACAGCTTGGGCATCTGGTCACTCCCTTCAGAGCGTTCTCAGCCGCAGGCGACGGTGCGGATCTCGCGGGCGTGCTCCGGTAGGGGGTAAGCCGTCCAGTTTGCGCCGTCGTCCAGTGTGCCGAAGACTTCGCCGCTTCGGGTGGCGCAGAAGACCTGTTCGGGGTGGGCGCGGTTGATGTCCACCGACATCATGGTGCTATGGGCCTCGATGCCGTGGTCCATTCGCTCCCAGTTGCCCATCAGATCCTTGGTACGCCACAGGGCCCCGTTGTGGGACACGGCCGCGCGACCCATGGCCACGTAAATCATGTTGGGGTCGTGGGGGGCTACCTTCATCTCGCGGGTGTAGGTGATGGGAGAGACGTCGCTCATGTCGACGAAGTCCCAAGTGTCGCCTTGATTCTGGCTGGTGAATGGGCCGGGGCGCGTCGTGATGTAGACGCTGCCAGGGGTGGACGGGCTGGTAACGATGCCGTGCATGTCCAAGCGGCCTTCATCAGGGGCCATCCCTTCCTTGCAGTCCTGCCAAGTGCGCCCGCCATCGCGGCTACGTACCACACCACCCACCTCCAAGGCAGCATAGATGAGGTTGGAGTCCGCGGGGTCGACTGTAATGGCGATGAGCCTGGTGGGAAAGTCCATGGTCACCACGTCGGAGCCTTGGTTCAGGCCCAGCGATTCCCAGCTGTCGCCGCCATTCTCGCTGCGGTACACCTGGGCAGGGGAAGTGCCGAAGTAGACGATGTCGGGGTTGTGCGGGTCGAATTGGAAGGACCAGCCCACCATGTAGGTGTCAGTGAAATCGAGGCGCTCGAACTTGGCTCCGCCGTCGCGGCTGCGGTAGGGGCCGTTCTGGGTGCCCGCGAATACAGTGTCGGGGTCCTGCGGATGAACTGCGACGGCCCTGACCGCGGCGGCGCGGGGCAGTCCTGCCGTCACATTCTCCCACGAGTCACCGTTGCCGATGGGCATGCGGAACAGCCCTCCAGCCTCCGCGCCTGCGAAAACGTAACCCTGTCTGCTACTGGCCATCGTCTGCCTCCTGCTCTGCCGTTTAGATGCGAATTATAACGGCCCGCTACGTCGCAACATTGGGATGTAACGGGCCGGCAGTTCCAGAGTATCCGAGGGAGGACTAGTTTCCGACTCTGTTCTCCAACAGGTCGACTATCTCATCGATCGAGTCCTGCTGCCAAGCGGGGTAGCGGTCCATGATGAGAGGACGGCGGACAGTCAGCACCTCTTGGTCCGTCATGTCGGGGTTTTCTTCACGCAGCTTGGCGGATATCGCTAGGATTTCCTGCTCGGCCACGGCGGGGCGCTCAATCCAGTGGCAGATGTATTCGTGGTCGGCGGTGTAGAAGACGGCAGTGGGTATGGAGGCCCACTGGCCCTCCTTGAGGAACTCCTCCATGATGTCCAAGTGGGAGTCGCGGGGAAAGATGCGCATCTCAAAGTCCCCCGCTTCAGCGAGCCGGGCTAGGGTGGGCATGCCACGGAACACATCGGGGCACCAGTCCTCGCCCAGCACCATCATCTTCTTGGGGCCGTTGGCCTTCTGCTTTACAGCCTGCAGCCTCGCGGCGTCTTCAGGCTTGACCTGGAACTGGTAGAACTGCTCGAATTTATCTCTATTCACCTTAATCTGGGCGAAGTAGTCGGGGTACGTGAACCCTTCTGAGAACCTTTGGGGGGTAACCACGCTCTCCTGAGTCGCCATGCGGAGGCCTCCTTGCTTCGAATCGGATATCGTGTTGCCAGCCTACGGCGGGCTTAGCCTATGGCTCAACCAAACTTTCCCTTATACCCGTGTTCGACCCTGCCGTCGGGGTAGGCGATGATGGGGACAGCAACCCCCAGGTCCAGCGCCGCGTCCAAGCAGGCTTGGTCCTGGTCCACCAGTCGCTCCTCATACTCAATACCTTCGCGATGCCACTCATCGCGTAGCTGGTCGCCGACAGGTCAAACGCTAAGGGTGTAGACGATGGGTACAGTTACCATAAACGCCTCGCTTCGTAGCCTAGGTCTGGGCCTCATGATATAACGGGCCACACGCCTTGTCACCTGAACCATGGCCTACAGGGGCGTTCAGCGGAATCACACCACCGCCCTCTGCTATAATCCGAGGAACCGCGTATCTTATTTCCGAGGAGAACACGCCATGCGAGTGCCCGAGGTAAAGAGGGAAGACCTTAGCCCCACCGACCAAGCATATTACGACGAAATCGTGGAGAGCAGGGGAGGCATACGCGGCCCATTCCCCGCTCTCCTCCACAGCCCGCAATTGGCGTCGCTGGTGGCGGCCACGGGTCACTACGCCCGGTTCGATTGCGTCCTGCCCAACCCCCTCAGGGAGGTGGCGATAATCTGCGCCGCCAAGGAGAATCGGAACCAGTACGTATTCACCGCCCATGCCCGCTTGGCGCGGCAGGCCGATGTTTCGGAGAGCACCATCGACGCGGTGAAGAAGGGCGACACACCGGCAGGAACACCCGCCGATGATGCCATGGTGATGCGATTCGTCAGTGAACTGGTTGGACAGCGCAAGGTCAGCGATGACGCCTTCAACGCCGTGGTGGACCGGTTCGGCATCCAGGGGGCTGTAGACCTAACCGGCCTCGTGGGCCACTACGTGCTGGTTATGCAGATCATCAATGCGTTCGACATACAGCATGCCGAGGGCGTGACTCTGGAGTTGCCTGCTTAGGGAGGGCTTGATCGTCTCTTTGTGCAAAACGGGCAACAAGGAGGCGCAGCCAGAGTTAGGTAAGGTCTCGAGGCCGGTTACGACGTAGACTGCCCGTTGAGGGAAATGCCTTTCTCCTGGGCAATGCGCTCAACTCGCTCCTCTAGTGCGTGGTCTCCTTCCGCCCGAGCGGAGTCAATCATTGCGGTCAGGATCGCAGCCTGACCCTCAGCACGGCCCTCGGCTCTACCCTCGGCTCGCATTTTCTCCCGCCACTCACGCCTTTGTTCGAGTGCCCACCATACCATCCTGACACCTCTCTCCTACAGCACGGCGGCAGCGGCATAAAGCACTGCGCCTAGGTCCACCTGGTCTGCAGCCAGAGTTAGGATTTGACTTGCAGTCCATCGGTCCGGTCCAGATAAGTATACCAGCAGGGCCATTGCCGCGAGGACGCCGAATGGGGCCGCGACTGCGTGCCGGCGGACCCATTGTCTTTCTAGCAGGTCGTTCACTGCTGAGACACGATTAACATATCAACCTGCTCGACTGTACGAATTCTGTAGGGCACACGGCGGAGAAGAGGCGACACCCTCTTTCGCAATGGGAGTTTGCCCTAGACCGGCCAAGCCTCCATCTGATATGCCATGCGCCAGAACATCCACTCGTAGCGGCTGCTTGTGATGAAGGCTCGGCGCATGGACTCCCTGTCGCGTGGGCCGGCCTGGGCGGCTTCGGTGTCGACGTAGGAGCGCCACGCTGCCACGCTGTTTTCCAAGCCGCCCTCGGTGTAGAAGGAGGTCCACAGGCTGTACACGGGGTGTTCCGTGGGGGACAACAACTCGCCCAGCAGGTGATAGGTCCACGGGCAGGGGAGCAGGGCAGCTGCGGTGGCCCCCAACCCCTCTTCTGATGCCGTGCGCACCATGTGGTTGATGTAGGCTAGGTTGGTGGGTGAGGGCTTGGCGGCTTGCAACTCCTCCATGCTCAGGCCAGCCGCCTCCATCAGACGGTGGTGCAGGGGACGCTCCACCGGTGTCAGTACGCGGTGGGCCAGAGACTCCAGGCTCGCAGCGTCGGGAGCCTTGGCTAGAGCTAGGGCCACGGCGCGGGCGAAGCCCTCCAAGTATAGGTAGTCTTGGGTGAGGTAGTAACGGAACTTCTCCAGAGGCAGGGCAGCGTCGGAAATCTCCTGCAGGAAGGGGTTGTGGAAGATCTCCTCCCATATGGGCTCGGCCTCTTGGCGTAGCTGCTCCGAGAAAGATTCTGTCACCATGCACTCCTCTTGAGCCAGGTCTCTTGACCTAAGTTCTCGCCCTATAGGTTCTCGCCCTGATAGGCTCCCTGATAGCCCTCGCGCACTTGGTTGGCCAGTGCTAGGAAGACCAGTTGGACGATGCGCGCCCCGAGTTCCAAGCGAAACCCTTGGGGGTTGGCCACCGTGAGCATAGCCTGCGAGCGACCGCTGTAGCCTGCGTCCCACACCGCAGTATGCACCGTGACGCCGGACCGCAGCAGGGTGGAGCGAGGCCGTCCCAAGGCCATGATGTGGTTGGGAAGGTTCACAACCTCGTTAAACGTCACCAAGTAGGAGCCAGGGTCCAAATGCAGCGCTGCATCTTCATCCCCCTCCAGTTCCTTAAGGCTGGCGACCACCCTCTGGTGCGGCAGATTCCCCAAGTAACCTGGGGTATCGTAGGTGGAAATCGTCCCCAGCGTTAGGTCGAAGCCGTTGGGCTGGAGTTGCTGCGACAGGTCGGAATAGCCGTCGACCAGGGGAGGTGTCCCGCGCAGCAACTCTAGGATGCTGTCGCGGTCCAGAGCGCCAGCCAGCATTGCGTCCTCTGCAGTGTTTATCGTGGGGCGAGTCTAGTGGCCAATTTCCCGATCGCTGAGGTGTGGCATGACGTACTTGGAGAAGAGCTCCATAGACGAGAGCACCTGCTTCTGCGACAGACTCCCGACCCAGAAGCTGCAGTTGAAGTGCTCAACTTGAGCGATGTCACGGTACTCCCGCAGCTTGCGGATACAAGTCTCAGGAGAGCCGAAGATGACCCCTGTCTCTAGGATCTCCTCCTCGGTGGGCTCGCCCTGTAGTGGTTCAGCGATGGCCCGCCCCTGCTCTACCCGGCCGGTGCCAGCCCGAAGGTGGCGCGCAACTCTCGTGTGCCACAGGCTCTGGTGGGCTTCCTTGCGCGCCTCCTCGTCGGTCTCGGTGACGTACACCTGACGTTGTACGCCGAAGGTAGGCGGGTGGGACATCTCGTATTTTTGCACTGCTTGGTCGAAGTGAGCGCGGAACTCAGCCACCATTGAGGCCGTCGTGCCGGAGCCGCCAGTAATCACGTTGTAACCGCGGCGTACCGAGTCTTCGACGCTGGAGAGCTGCTGGCTGGCCACCCAGAAGGGCGGGCGTGGCTGCTGCACCGGGATGGGGAAGATGGTCGTTTCGGGGAAGTTGTAGAACTGGCCTTCATGGCTGAATGACTCGCCTCGAAGGGCCTTCTCCAAGACCTCGGTCGACTCGTCGTACATGCCGGTATTGTTGGCAATGTCCAAGCCCACCCGGTCGAACTCATAGGGCTGGTAGCCCCTGCCTATGCCGATGTCCATTCGCCCGTCGGTGAGGATGTCTGCCATTGCAATTTCTTCCGCCAACTGAAGGGGATGGTGCAGGGGCAGCACAACGACGGCGGTGCCTATACGCACACGCCGGGTGCGCTCGCCGATTTTCACTGCCAGCAGAAGGGGGTAGGGACAGTAGCCGTAGGAAGAGAAGTGGTGCTCCCCCATCCAGACCGACTCGAACCCCAAGTCCTCCGCAGCCTCTGCCTGCTCCACCGCTCGGGCGTACACCTCCTTAGAAGGCAGCATCTCCGGCGATTGCAGCAAAAGGAAAGTCCCGAACTTCAACAGTGCCCCCTAGCCATGGCATGTGTTGGCGAAAGCCTCCCGACAGTGTAGCGGGCGTGTTGCCGCCGGGCAACCTTGCCCCCGATACAACGGCTGCATAGAATGGAGCCTGACTAGAGTGGTGCGTGATTAGAGTCATCTCGTTGGCAGGAGGGAATAGTGGCCTCACAGGACGGACTCACCCGCAGGTTGGCCCGCTTCTACTCTGAACTTGACTACGAACAACTATCCCCCGAGTTGGTGGACCTAGCCAAGTACTTCTGCCTCGACTACCTCGCCGTGGCAATACGTGGTTCCATTACACCGTCGGCCACGACCATGGTCGATGCCTTGAGGAAGCTGGGCAGCGCTCCTGTTGCCCCCGTGGCCGGCACGTCTCAACGCTTGTCGCCAGAGTACGCCGCTCTGGCCAACGGGACCGCCGCTCACAGCTTGGAAATGGACGACGTGAACAACGAGGCATCGATACACCCAGGGGTGCCCACTTTCCCCGCTGCCTTTGCTTGTGCTCATATGGCCCCTGTCAGTGGCACGTCCTTCTTGGCGGCCATGGTCGCGGGTTATGACTTCACCATCCGACTGGGTTATGCTCTCGACCCCCAGTCCCACTATGCACGAGGGTTCCATCCAACGGGCACCTGTGGCACATTCGGGGCCACACTGGTTGCCTCGCGCCTGCTGGCGCTGGATGCTGACGCTACTGCCTCTGCGCTGGGCATCGCGGGAAGCCAGGCAGCGGGCTCGCTGGAATTCCTGGCTGGAGGCGCTTGGACGAAGCGGATGCACCCTGGGTGGGCGGCCCATTCCGGCATTATCGCCGCCACGTTGGCAGGGCAGGGGTTTGTCGGACCCGACACCATACTGGAGGGCGTCCACGGCACCCTCTCGGGCTACTCCGACAATGCTGAGCCTTCGCGCCTGACCGACTCGCTGGGTGACCAGTTCTACATCACCCGAGCCGCCATCAAGCCCCATGCTTGCTGCCGTTACAACCAAGGCCCTATCGACTGCATGCTGGCTATTCGCAGCCAACATAACGTGCAGGCCGAGGAGATCGACAGTGTGCGCGTAGGGATGCTGTCGGCGGGTTTTCCCATCGTCTCGGACCCGCCGGACTACAAGCGAAACGCCCGCAGCGTCGTTGACGCCCAGTTCAGCGTGCCCTACGCCTTGGCCGTGGCGGCGGTATGTGGTCGCGCTTCCTTGGAGGAGTACACCGACGAGGTGATCGCCCGCGACGATGTGCGGGGAGTGATGGCTCGTGTCGAATCCGTGCACGACCCTGACTTAGATGCCGTCTATCCCCGGCAGTGGCCTTCTTGGGTCGAGGTGAATACCACCGACGGGCGTAGCTTCCGCTCCGACGTCCAATACCCTCTTGGGGAGCCGGAGAACCCCCTCTCGTGGGAACAGCTTGAGGACAAGTTCCGCCAGATAACCAGCCCTGTGATTTCGTCCTCCAAGCAGGACGAAATCATCGCTGCCGTCCACTCTTTGGAGCAGATGGACGATGTGCGGGACCTAGCTTGGCTGACCGGCGGCTGATGGACTACTTACCGGCAGCCCCGCTGGCTGGCATTCGTGTGCTGGACTTGACCCAAGCCCTGTCGGGCCCCATGGCTACACGTTTGCTGGCCGACCTTGGGGCTGAGGTCATCAAGATTGAGATTCCCGGCACGGGAGACTCTTCGCGCCGTATGGGCACGAACTACCCGGCTGGCGAGAGCCTCTACTTCATGACCTTCAACCGCAACAAGCAGAGCATCACCTTGAACTTGCGCAATCCACAAGCACGCCAGCTCTTCTATCGTTTGGCCTCGGTGTCCGACGTGGTGATGGACAACTTCCGTCCAGGAGTGACCAAGCGTTTGGGCGTGGACCACGAAACCCTTCTTGGAATCAATCCGTCCATCATTTGCGGCTCGATCTCTGGGTATGGTCAAGACGGCCCGTACCACCAGCGGCCTGCATTCGACTCGGTGGCCCAAGCCCTGAGCGGTGGCATGAGCGTCACTGGGGAACCCGATGGCCCGCCTTCCGTGATGGGGTTTGCCGTGGTGGACATCGGTGGAGGCTATGGAGCTGCCGTGGGGCTGCTCTCGGCCCTGTGGGCCCGGGAGCGCACCGGAAAAGGGCTTTACTTGGACCTGAGCCTGCTGGACGTGAACGTCAGCTTCCAAGGACATCTTTCGGAAGTCTACTTGGGGGCGGGGAACATACCTCAGCGCGGTGGCTCTACTCAATCGGCCAACCTGCCCAACGGCGCGTTCCTCAGCAAGGACGGCCGCTACCTGCAAGTGCACTGCGCCACCCAGAAGTTTTACGACGTGCTGGCGGAAGCGCTGGCAGCAAACGTGCCCGGTATGGAGGTGCTGCTGGAAGACCAGCGGTTTGTGACCATGCCAGCACGTCGGCTTCACTGGCCGGAGCTACGGGAGGTGTTGCAGCAAGGCTTTTCCACCAAGACCGCCGATGAGTGGATGGATTTGATGGGGGAGTCGCTGCCTATTGCCCCGATAAATGACGTTGGACAAGCTCTGCGCGATCCCCAAGTGCTTCATCGCAACATGGTGGTGCAGGCAGACCATCCCGTTGTTGGGCGATACGAGATGCCTGGCAATCCGATAAAGCTGGGACAAGAGGAGAGGTTCGAGCCAGCCCCGACCTTGGGCCAGCACACCCACCAAGTGTTGTCGGAACTGTTGGGGTGCTCCGAGTCAGAGATTGCGTCGTTAGAGCGGGATGGGGTTATCTGAGGAGTTGCCCATGCCCCGGGGCCCTCAAGAGGAAGAGGGCAAGATTGGGATGGGGTAGGAAGGATGGATTGGATGAAGGCCTCTGGGGTGCTGGGTTGCTTGAGAGTCCGGGCCGTGGATCCCGCCTGCACGGGAGCGGCGGCTGGCTACGTCGGGGGCCTTGCCTGTCCCGGGAATGGCGGGTGCGGGCGATGGTTGAGAGTTGGGAGCCTTTGCCGGTAGGGCGGGGCGACTTAGGCCCGACTTTCCCAGCACTCGCGGCAGGTGCAGATCTCTCGTAGAAGCTCAAAGGTGTAGATGCCGGTATAGTGGGCATCGGTGAAGAGGAATTGGAGGGCGTAGCTGCCTATAGGCATGTAATCGTCGGCCCGCACTTCTTCCGACACCATGGACGGGTCCAAGCGCGCCTGGCGAGTCATCTCGTCGATGCAACTGGCACAGGGGCAGGCCAAACGGAGAAACCGGTGGGGGTAGACGCTTTGGTGACCATCGTCCCACTGGATGCGGACCGATTTCTCCGCTAACTCAACGTTCTGTGGAACTGCTGATTCGGGCGAATCGGGCAAGTTACGCCCTCCTAAGAAGCTGCTTGGCTAGAAGCCTACTTGGCGGGTAGCCTACTTGTCGTCGGAGTACTCGACCTCGAAGTGGCGAATCCAGTACTCGCCAGCGTAGAGGTGCTCAGCCGAGCGGGAAATCTCTTGGCGCTTCTCGCTGTGCTCGTAGGCCTGCATGTCGGCCTCGGTGTTCCAAAAGGTTACGGAGATTCCCTCGTCGGGGTCGTCCACGCTGCGGGACAGGCGCCGACCCCGCAAACCTGCGGCATTCTCGGTGGCAGGGATCACGCTGTCCATGTACCACTGCTTGTACTCGTCCCACCGACCTCTGCGAATCTTTCCCCACACAACTCTCAAGTGCATAACGGCCTCCTGGCATCAAGCTCCCCGGCGATTCTGGGTCCGGGGGTTAGGGCGGGGGCTTCAGGAACGGCCTAACTACGGCCTCGAGGCGGGAAGTTGCGCCGTCCCCTGGGTACTTGGGGCAGGAATTAGGGGACTTCCCCGTAACTTGCCGTACTTTGATTCTAAGCTGTGGCTCTTTAAGCGTCAACTGAGGGCGGGCCCTCAAAGGGCCGTTGGCAGGAGGTAGAACCCCGGTCAGGCTGCTGCTGCCCTTTGGGTAGAGCGGGGTGGCAGGCTGAAGCAGAGCATGGGTGAACTGGGAGGGGTTGCAGGGCGGCGTGTCTGGGAAAGGGCGAGAGCCGGGTCCCACTGGAAGACGGCGTCGATGATCTTGCGGGCTGAGGGGCCGGGAACCAAGGCAGCAACGATGCTGCTGGGTTGGGGGCAGGTGTTGTTCTCGCGGTGTCTTTCGAGGCGGTGATGGAGGTACATGAAAGTGGTGAGATGGAAGCCGGAATCGGCCAGCTTCCTGATGAAGACGGGGGTCTCGGGTAGGGGTTCCTTCCTGTCTTGGGCCGTGGCCCACTGGTGGCAGAACTGGGTGGCGTAGGGGCGTAGGCGGATGATGGCGAGGGGCAGGCCGAAGCGGCGCTGGAGGGCGTGGATGCGGTTGCGGATCTGGGTCAGTGTCATGTGTCAGCTCCTTATCTATAGTTGGGACAGGGCTTCTGATTCAGGGGCGGAAAAACTGGGAATCCGGGTCATTTCGGCCCATTTCCATCCATTCGGGCGAACCGGACTGGCGAGCAAAGGGGGTTCTTCGACTTCGGCAGGACGAACGGAGGTGAGTAGCGGGAGGCACTTCACACTGGTCGTAGCTGTTGCGTGTTTTTTCGTAGCTGATTTCTGTGAAATTTGTGAAGTGGTCTGTGGGGGTGGGATGAGGGTTGGCTGGCTGGGTTTTCATGGGTTGCCTCCTTGGGAGATTTTGGGCAAAAAAAGACGCGCAGGGGTGACCTCTAGGGGTCGGTCCCCTGCGCGCTCTGGATGTATGATAGAACTAATGTGCGGGTGTTGTCAAGTGGGGGCTTTCACCCCCAGCCCAAACCTTCCCCGGCTTTGGCTCAAAAGCCCGTTCCCTAGGGGAGTTTTGAGCCAACAGAGTATATTGACCCAAAAGTCGGTCGTCGCCAGCCACCGGAAAGGTCGCCATAACGACAGCGAGGTAGTTTTGACTCCCCATGGCACCGCCCTTTTCACGCTCTAGCGGCGACTCACCAGGGAAGGGAGCAGGGCTCCGAGTTTGCCGCCTACAAGAAACCCCACGAACATCCCTGCCACGGTTGACGCCTAACCATCAAATCCTAAAGCTCCCGCCCAACCGCCGACTAGGGGTTCGGGTTTTGTCGCCTAAAACCAAAACGTCACTTGTAGCCGCAATGCTCATCATACTCGTGATTCTCAACAGCAGTCAATGGTGCCAAAAATACACACATAGGTAAGTCAACATTAGTCAGAGGCATATTACCATTATGATACTTCCACTCCCCATCTATTTCTATAGCACCCGTACGCCTGCCTTTTTCAGGACTAAGGAAGTGGTACGCTTTAATACCTCCCAGACGCATTGCCGATACCGTAAGACCGGTAGAAGACGGGCTGCCAGCCTCTCCCACCAAAAGAAGGTATCCGGGCTCAGGAGTATAAGGAGTTTGGGAATAAGCCCTGAAAAGATCCGCAAAATTTTCACCGTCTCCAACGAAGTGGGTCATATTTTTGTTTAAATGTCCAAACCAGAGTTCGGCAGCTTCCCTTGGAGTTTTTGCACCACCAATAGTTTCGTAAACCTTAGTAGGAAAACTCTCAATAGTGCCACCAGGCAACTCAGTCAAAGACATGAATGTCAGATTGCTCCTACCAAAAGAAACATGGGTGTAAAAGTTGCTACCTTTCAGCCTTGAAGGGTCCCTCTTGTAAAGCATTTCAAAATCATCAGCATCATTCTCCATTAAACTCCGGATAAGAATTCCTTCACCCGTCTGCCTTTGAAAAATAGGCAAAGGTCTTCAGCATTTCCCTGTGGATATGACCTTGATCAGTTACTATAGGTATGTAATTCTTGCGGACTTCCTCTTTCGTATTATAAGTATTATTTCCGTAGGATGTGGACACGCCTTCATAAATACCCAAATCGTCCAGGATGCGTTCCAGATTGTCTACGCCCCAGTTAATGATGTGCTTTCCATTGGATTTCTTCTCAACGTCGATTTTTTTCATCAACTCTAAAAATGCGCGGACGGAATCGTTCTTAACTTGCGAAGGCCAGTTAGCCGGACCGTATTCGCTTGCGTTAAAACTTTCATTGCTGAAAATCCTGCTGTCCGCCCAGTCCAGGATGTTCTTTTCTTCTGCAGTCAGGCTGCCGCTGACAAAACCAGGCCGGTCCGTATATCCTGAGACAGCCTCGACCAGCAACGAGGAATAGCCGGCTAGGGCCGGGTCAGGGGTCGGCACAGGGGTGGGCGTCGGGGTCGGCGTCGCCGTGGGCGCCGGAATCGCGGTGGGGGTAGGTCTGGGTGGTAGCGTTGCCGTGGGCACCGGAGTTGGAGTGGGCGATGGCGTGGCCGTTGGGGTAGAAGCCGGTAGCCGCGTGGGAGCCGGCGTGGGGCTTGGCTCGGGTGTGGGCCCCGGAGTTGGAGTGGTCAATGGCGTGGCGGTTGGGGTAGGAGCCGGTAGCCGCGTGGGACGCGGCGCCGGGCTCGGCTCGGGCGAGGGCGCCGGACTTGGCGTGGCGGTTGGCGCTTCCATGGGGGCTGCTGTTGCCCCGCCCGCTGGCGTCGCAGGGGTCCGCAGGGCTGGGGTCGCCGCCGGCAGGGACGTCGGGAGCGCAGCAGGGGTGGCTTGCTCGGTTTGACGCTGCGTCACGGCTGTGCTGGTTTCGGTGGGAGCGGGAGAGTCCCCGGCGGGCAGTCCCTGATCTCCGCCGCAGGCTGCCATGGAGAGGAGAACGGTGCATAGAACCGCCGCCAGCAATAGTTTCGTAATAGGTCTGTCAGGTCTACCCGCAATTTTGCCCAGTACCCTCATTCCGAGCACCTCCACCCATCTTGGGAAGGATTCTGTCCTGCCCCCACAGAACCCGTCAACAATCCCTCTTGATTGGAGAGGTGTGACAAGTTGGGTAAGGGTGGGTGGCTTTAGCTGGACTCGCATAAGGAGCGCTCCGGGTTCAGCGGGATAAGCCAGTTGCTTGGGCCAGGCTAATAGCGGATACAGGGCTCGGGGCTGGGAGCACCACCTTGGAGGGGTTAACTGGGGGTGTGGGCAAGCTTGGGACCGGTGTTCAACGGGCTATGGACAGATACATGCGTCATCGTAGTAGAGGACCCAATATCCACTTCCGATCTCGACTGCAGGGTTCTTGTCAGTGAGTCTTGGGTCACGTGATGTCACGGGTTGCTTCTCCACCAAGTTTTCTGCGGGGCGAAATCCCTCTTGACAACTGTTGTCTCGGCCACTAAATTGGTCTGACCAACAGGCCATTGGGCCTGTTTTGGAAGTGAGGGACTGGCACTGGAAGAGCAGTTGAAGGTTATCAAGAGGCGGCGCCTCCATGAAGATATTGTGGAGCAGATACGCGACTTGGTGCGCGACGGCAGCTTGAAGCATGGCGACCGCCTGCCCTCCGAGCGGGAGATGGCGGAGCAGCTGCAGGTTAGCCGGAGCTCCTTGCGCGAGGCGATGCGCGCCTTGGAGCTTCAGGGGATGGTGGACAGCCGCCCCGGCGCGGGTACTTTCATCAACACCGGCCAGTTCGATGCCATGGCCGCGGTCATCGCCTCCTGTTTCGCGGACTCGCAGCACACGGTACAGGACGTATTCGAGATGCGCCGCATCCTGGAGCCCGGCATCGCTGCTCTAGCCGCAGAGAGGGCGAGCGAAGAGGACATCTGCCACATGGAGGCAGCCTTGGACGAGCAGCGGGAACAAATCGAACGGGGCGAGAGCGGTGTGGCAGGGGATACCGCCTTCCACTTCGCGCTAGCCAAGGCCACCTATAATGCAGCCCTCATCAAGGTGGTGATGGCTGTGGCCGATACCCTGCACCAGTCGAGGGACCGGTCGCTGCAGACGGCAGGACGTGCGCAACGCTCCTTAACGTCGCATCGGGCGATGCTGGAATTGGTGCGCTTTCAAGACTGCGAGGGGGCGCGCAAGGCCATGGAGCACCACATCTCCGTCATCGAAACCAGTAATACGGAGGTGGAGAGCGCTGCATGAGTTGCCCCGGGATTGCTCCCGGGTTGTTGGTAGATGGGAAGACACAGATTTCAGATAGGAGGCATGGCATGACCCGAGTTGCTGTGGAAGTGGTCTACCGTGGGATATTCCAGAAGACCCTAGCCCAGCGTATCACGCGAGCAATAGTGTTCGCCGCCGCTAAGGAAGGCAAGGTGGGCACGGCGTTCGGACGATACGGAGACTCCCCTGAGCGTAACGGCATCCCTGCCAAGCAGTTCGCCGTGGTGGCCGACGACGAGCTAGAGTTGGAAGAGCATCTGGCCCAGTATGAACCCAAGGACGTGGACGTGACCATCGCCGTAGACGACACGCTGTGCAAGGGCGTGGAGTCTTGGGCTTGGTACGGCCTGCAGCCCATCAACCGTCCCACCAAGGCTGGGGGCACCGTGCTGGTGACCTCGATGCAGGGACGCACCGACCTTGTGCAGGACATCCACACCCGCGCGGAGCCCTACAACCTAGGCGTGATACGTGGCAGCGTCAGCTTCTCCGGACTGTGGGTGTACAAGGAAGACCACACCGAAGTGCGGGTCTTGGGCGCACTGGTCAAGGTTTGCCCCCAGCTGGTGAGCATTGAGACCATGGAGGACGTAATACGCGACCAGTGGAACGACGACCTGAAGGTCGCCTCGGCCCGCAAGGCCTACGAGCGGACCGAGACCCGCGTGGTGGAGCCGGGCCAAGGCAACCCGGAGACGCCTTACAGTTTCACCCTGCCCGGCTGGACCCAGATGGAAGAGGCTTTGGTAGTGCAGGGTCACGGCCAAGGCACCGGCTTCCGTGGGGCCGAGTCTGTCGGCGAGTTCGACCCTGAGCACAACCAGCTGGGCGGCGCTGGCTACGAGCCAGATCGGAACCAGCTGTTCAAGAAGTTCAGCACCCGGTCCATGAGGCCAGTGGTCAACTTCGATACCTGCATCAAGTGCACCCTCTGCTGGCTGCACTGCCCTGACAGCTGCTTCGACGTGACCCCCGACGGTCTGTACGACGCCAACATGGAAGCGTGCTGCGGTTGCGGCGTGTGCGACGATGTTTGCCCCGTCCCCGACTGTGTGACCATGGTCAACGAGTCCGAGTTCAACGACAACTCCGGCCAGTGGGAACACTGGAACCGGGATAAAGAGGGCTACCGGGAGTGGATGACGGCTTTGGTGGACAAGGCCAAGGCCACCAGCCGGTCCCACGGCTTCCATCATCCCAGCCAATATGCAGAGGACATCGCAGAGATGGAGGAGGTGGCCAGTGACGACTAGTCCTGCTATCCAACAGCAAGAACGTGAGGAGCTGATAAGCGGCAGCGAGGCCATCGCCATCGCCTGCTCAATGGCCGACGTCGATACCATCACCGCTTATCCCATACGTCCTTACGACACAGTGATGCAGTACGTGTCGCGTCTCATCGCTAACGGCGACTTCGATTGTGAGTTCATCGTCGCCGAGAGCGAGCACTCCCAGTTTGAGATCGTGAAGCACGCCAGCGCCGTCGGCGCCCGCACCTTCGTGGGCTCCAGCGGCGTGGGCTGGTTCTACGCATTCGAGGCCATCACGGTAACCGCAGGCCTGCGCCTGCCGGTGGTGGCTATGGTAGGCAACCGGGCCTTGGACGACCCAGGGGCTTTCGGCACCGAACATAACGACGCCCTCGCAGTGCGAGACCTTGGCTGGCTGCTCAACTGGGTGGCCACGCCCCAAGAGGCCTACGACACCTGCATGATGGCTTGGCGGATTGCCGAGGACTCTAGGGTGTTCCTCCCCTGCGCTATCAGCTGCGACGGTGCGTTCCTTACCCACTCTCAGTCGCTGGTAAGGGTGCCGCCTCAGAGCATGGTCGATGAATTCCTGCCCCAGTATGACCGCGGCAAACTTGTCCTTCACCCCGATAACCCCATCACCATAGCGCCGCAGGTAAATGAAGACTGGCTCATGGAGATGCGGAAGCAGACCGACGAGGCCATGAAGCGGGCCAAGGGCGTCATCGAGGAGACTCATGAGGAGTTCAAGCGCATCTTCGGCCGTGGCACCGAGAGCCCTTGGTTCGAGGAATACATGACCGAGGACGCCGATATCTGCTTCATCGGCTTGGGCACCATGTCGCTGCCGTTGCGGGTAGCCGTGCGACGCGCCCGTGACAGGGGTATCAAAATCGGGTTCATCAGACTAAAATGGTTCCGACCCTTCGCTACAGAGGAGATCCGGGCAGCCTTGTCCCGCTTCAAAGCAGTGGCGGTGATTGACAGGGACTACTCCTATGGCTCCCCTGGCAACGCAGGGGTCCTGTTCAACGAGGTGCGGTCAGCCCTCTACCCGGTCGATAATAGGCCGATGCTCTTCCCCTTCATTTGCGGGCTGGGCGGACGGGAGATTCATCAAGGCGATGTCGTCGAGATGATCGAGCAGGTCCAACAGGGCTTGGCCAGTGGCAACATGAACCAGCAGACCGAGTGGATAGGCGTAAGGAGGTAAGTGATGACGACGTTAGTAGATCTGCCCCAAGTCAAAGGGGTAAAGAACATCCCTGTCCAAGAGCTGTTCACCTCGGGCCACCGCACCTGTCAGGGTTGCGAATCGGCGTTGGTGATGCGCCTCATGATCAAGGCGGCCGGCCCTCGGACCATCGTGGTGGGTAGCACTGGCTGCATGTACGTGGCCAACACCACCTACTACAGCACGCCTTGGGTTGTGCCATGGATGCATACCCAGTTGGGTTCCTCAGGCTCGGCTGCCACCGGTACGGCCGCTGGTCTGAAGGCCCTCATGCGCAAGGGCAAGATCAAGGATGAGCCCATAAACGTCATCGCTTTCTGTGGCGATGGCGGCGGGGCTGACATGGGTCTGTCCGCTATATCGGCCGCACTTACGCTCACCGAGTACAACATGCTCATCCTCATGTATGACAACGAGTCCTACGCCAACACCGACATCCAGGTGTCGGGCAGTTCGCCATGGGGCGCCAACTCCACCTTCAGCCCGCCGGGCAAGACCAAGCACATCATGAACCGGCGCTGGAAGAAGAACACCGCTCCCATGCTGGCCACTGGTCACCCCGAGTGCCGCTACGTGGCCACGGCCTGTGGTTCCTACGGCTTGGACATGACCAATAAGATGAGGCGCGCCCTGACCATCGGTGGGCCGACCTTTATACACAGCATTGACCCCTGTCCCAAAGGCTGGGACTACGACCCCAAGTACTCCCACGAGTTGGGCATGCTCGCCATCGAGACCGGTCTATGGGTGCTCTACGAGATCATCGACGGCGAGCTCATCCTCAACGGCCCGTCCCGCGCCATCGCCAAGGGCATGAAGAAGCGCAAGCCCGTGCGTGAGTACCTGGAGCGCCAAGGTCGGTTTGCCCACTTCAACGAGGAAGATCACAAGTACTTCCAGAGCAAGGTGGACCGGAGCTGGGAAGAGTGGTATCTGCCTGGTGTGATACCCGTACATCCCAAGCTTGACGACTAGGCTTCACCCAACCGCATAAGGTTTAGGTACAATAACGGGGCCCCTGAATCATCAGGGGCCCCGTTGCTATTTGTGGCCTTCCCGCTGGGCGGCTGAGAATGATGTGACTTTAGTACCGACGCAACTTACCCAAGGAGCTTACATAAAATGGCAGAGATTCCTCCCGCCCCTACTTTCAAGGATGTGTTGGCGGCCCGCAAACGTATCGCGCCCTACGTGCCCCGCACACCGTTACACCACTACACAGCTCTCAGCAAGCTTTTGGGGTGCGAGGTACGCCTCAAGCACGAGAACCATCATGCCTTGGGGGCCTTCAAGGTGCGCGGAGGAGTCAACTTGCTGTCGCAGCTGAGCGACGATGAAAGACGCCGGGGCCTAGTCACCGCGTCCAGCGGGAACCATGGGCAGTCCATTGCTTACGCCTGCTCGATGTTCGGGGCGAAGGCAGTCATCTGCCTGCCTGAAGGGGCCAACCCCCTGAAGGTTGAGTCCATGCGCAACTTGGGGGCCGAAGTCGTGTTCCACGGCCGCGAATTCGACGAGGCTCGGGCCCACTCCGAGAGCTTGTCTCAAGAAGAAGGCTACCTGTACGTCCATCCCGCCAACGAGCCCCGGCTCGTGGCTGGCGTAGGCACGGCCAGCTTGGAGATCATTGAGGACTGGCCTGATGTAGACGTCATCCTAGTGCCTCTGGGCGGGGGAAGTGGCGCGTCGGGGGCCTGCATCGTGGCCAAGGCCATCGCGCCGGATGTTAAGGTGATAGCCGTCCAGTCAGCGCACGCCCCAGCTGGCTACCTGTCGTGGAAGGAGCGCCGAATCGTCGACGCGCCCATGAGAACCCGTGCGGAGGGTCTAGCTACTGCTACGGCATACGAATTCACCCAGTCGATTCTGCGGGAGCTGCTGGACGACTTCATCCTAGTCAGCGACGATGAGATTGACGACGCCATTCGTGTCCTTTTGGAAAAGGCGCATACCTTGGCGGAGGGCGCTGGCGCGGCGGCTACGGCAGGCGCTATCAAGCTGGCCGACCAACTGCAAGGGAAGCGGGTCGCCGTTATTGTTTCCGGAGGCAACATAACGCCGGACCAGTTGCGAGTTGTGCTGGAGGGATAAGTATGAGCTGCTAGGGGAGCGTCTTGAGATGGGGCGGAGGCGAAACGATGTGGACAATCAGACCGCACGGGAGCGCCACAGATTATCGCATGGGCGCCCAGATAAATCTCCCCTTCTTTCAGTTCGCACTGCGCTGGGTGCGGCGGCTTGCCGTCGAGCCTCAAATAGTACCCTGACAACCCAGTGACCAAGAACCTGCTGAGGATGTCTTGGTTCGCCAACGCGGTCTACGCCCTTGCCGAGCAACTCAAGCCGACCCCAGCGGACTCACACTGTCGCGCTGATCACCCCCCACACCCCCATACGCTCTCGATTCGCCCCTCTGGCTCACTACTTCCTTCACCCTCATTCCCACGGTACGCAGAGGTCGTATTCGCTCGTTGCGAAAGAGAGAGACACCCACGCCCGCGGATGGTCTACATAACTTCCAGGTCGGTCGTTTGAGGTTCGCAGCGAGGCGGAAATGCTACCGCTGGCAAGGGCCGAATGATAAGAGCTAGGGTGCCCGGGCTGGGATAGAGTGGCCTGTTCTTCGGAGGTAGCCGTCCGCAGCGGCCCAGTGCCTAGGACCGGACCCCAATTGATGGGCTGTCCTACACCTAAGCCGAGATCTCCTCAATGAACCGCGCGAGTTCGTCGCGGGTGAAGACTGGCAGGTCTTCAGGCTCGTGGCTATCGCCGATCATTTTGACGCCCTCCTCCGGCTCCGTTACGTGGCCGATCTCGTAGGCATCGATCCCCTCCGCCTCCAAGGCGGATAACGCGGCGGGCACGTCTTCGGGCGGAAGGGTAACGAGCAGACAGCCGGAGGACAACAGGCCGAAGGGGTCGAGGCCGATGGCTTGGCAGATGTCGGCGCACTGAGGTAATACGGGTACAGACCCTTCCTCGATTACCACACCAACCCCTGCTGCCTGCGCCACCTCATACAAGGCGGTAGCCAGACCTCCCTCAGTCACATCGTGCATGCAGTGCACTCGCGCTGCATGCCTTACTACTGAACAATCATGCACTACACTGATACCGAGGGTGTCTAGAAGGCCCCTTGCATGCTGGAGGGTAATGGCATCGACCCCTGCGGTAATGAGCTGCGGTGAGAAGTTTCTGCCCAGTAGCGCGGTGCCCTCGATGGCGATCCCCTTGGTGGCCAGTACACTATCGCCTGGCTGTGCACCACTGGTTGTTACCAACCTGTCACGGTCGACTGTCCCCAGCATGCAACCAGCTACGAATATGTGTTCTATACCCTGAGTGACCTCGGTATGACCTCCCACCAAAGCTACATTTTGCTCTTGGCAGGCGTGCAATACCTGATTGAAGACCTCAGTTGCAGTTTCAGGGAGTGTACCGGCGGGTAACAGAATAGTGGAGAGGAACCAACGTGGGGTGGCTCCCATGGCGGCTACATCGTTGGCGTTAACCTGCACTGCATACCACCCAGGCAGGTCGTTGGGAAATGTAATAGGGTCACTGGAGGCCACCAGAAGCTGGCCTTCCAAGTCTAGAACCGCCGCGTCGACACCCACTTGAGGCCCCACCAGTACACTTGGATCGGGGCTGACGATGGCGCGAAGAAACTCCCCCAATAGCTGATGGGGTACCTTACCTAGCTGCATATCGATCTAACCATGCGCAGATACCGGTTTTGGGGATGCATAGGGTAGTAGTCTACCACGAAGGTGTTGTTTGTCCTTCTAGGACGACGGAAACCTGGGCTTGATGGACGCCGCTACCTCCCGTGAAACGGGACCCAATATGGTGTAGTCTCCGACATGGCCCGGAGGCTGGGCACCGGGGGAATGCAGCGTAGATGGACTACCTCTTCACCTTCCTGATAAGTATGACGCCCATAGGCGAGCTGCGGGCGGCCATACCCTTGGGCATCGAGACCTATGGGCTGGACTGGCACTGGGTCCTACCCCTCGCCGTGGCTGGCAACTTGATCCCAGCCCTTATCTGGCTGGTGGCGTTACCCCGCATCGGCAGTTACCTTGTTTCCTTTCCCAACCCCATCGGCCGCTTGATCTCATGGCGTAGCGAGAGATTGCGGCGGCTGCAAGGCGATCGCTTCAGTCGTCACCGCAACATCGCTTTGGTCCTGCTGGTGGCCGTGCCATTACCCTTTACGGGCGTCTGGACCGGTTCTTTGGCGGCGTGGGTATTCGAGATACCTTTCCGGCCCGCTCTGCTGTGTATAGCCTTAGGGGCTATCATCGCCGGGGGTGTAGTCACTGCGCTCACCGAATTGGGGCTTCACCTCATCGGATAACGCCCAGACCCCGTCGGCAGGTCAAAAGACGCCAGTACCTTCTATGTTCTACACTGCCCCTGCACGATATAGTCGCCTGTTCTTTACCAAAAGTAGAGGAAGTTAACACAAATTTCGCGTTGTGGGTAAGTTTGGCCACTGTTCCAAAAAGATTTCAAACAGGGCACAGAACTCATTGACACCCTTTAGAACAAGCTGATAATGTAGGCCTGAGTAGATAATGTAGACCTGAGCAACAGGAGGAGGTATGCAAGTGGCACGAAAAACGCGACTGATGCGAGAGGTTGAGGATAAGTACCAGAGGCCCTTGGAGAGGCTTCTTCCCGAGAAGGTCAACGAGTTGGGTCTGTCGGCGACTGCATCGGAATTGGGAGTGAGCAAGGCTACCCTGGGGTACTGGATCCTCAAACTCGGTATCAATGTCCGGCGGGTGGCGCTCGCTCCTGGCGAGACGCTGGAGGTCAAGCGGGCCAGCTAATGCACGGCGTGTAGCCGGTACCTGTCCGTTGCCCGTGCCTCCGGACTTCTGGTAGCGAGGGTTTGAAGACGCTCTCCTGTGGGCTTATAGTAGGTGTAACGCCTAGTCCCGCAGGAGAGTGTATTGTTTAAGGTGGTACCCCTCGTCGCAGCCCTTCTTGCCGTCGCCGCTCTCACCCTCGCCGGTTGTGGTGGTTCCTCAGGATCAGCCGGTGCGACCTCAGCCCCGACCCCAACCGCTGCCTCTGACACAGCGGAGTCTCAGCCAAGCGCCCCGGCCGACGGGCTGCTGCTCGATATCTCAGTCAAGGGCGAAAACTTGGAGTACGACAAGGAGGAGATGTCGGCCCCTGCCGGTCAAGAGGTCACCGTCAGGTTCCGCAACATCTCCAAGGCCCAGCAACATAACTGGGTCTTGGTGGAGAATGGGACCAAGGACGATGTGACCGCTGACGGGGTGGCGGCTGGTGCGGGCAATCATTGGGTAGCGCCGGACGACCCGAGGGTTTTCATTCAAACAGGTCTGTTGGAGCCGGAGACAACCGGTAGAGTAACTTTCGAAGTGCCCCCTGCAGGGACTTACCAGTTCGTTTGCACCTTCCCAGCACATAACATAATAATGTTTGGCACCTTCACGTCTACACCCTGACGGATACTCATCTGGGGATGGGCTGCAAGACTGAGATGGCCGGTCGCTTCCGTTGACGCTCTAGGGGCCCGCCCATATACTACAGCCCACGTTCGGGGAGGGGTGCCATGAGGCTGTCGTGTCTTCAGGAGAACCTTAAACGTGGCTTGGGTATCGTCGGCCGTGCCGTAGCTACAAGGAGCACCCTGCCCATCACCCAAAATGTGCTGCTGTCCACGGACCGTTCCATGCTCAAGCTCTCCGCCACCAACCTAGAAATTGGCATCACCACTTGGGTTGGGGCGATGGTGGAAGAGGAGGGATCCATCACGGTACCCGCTCGGCTGCTGAGCGACTTCGTAGACTCCCTTCCAGCAGAGCGCATCGACCTCAACGTCACCCAGCGTCCCAAAGCGGTGGAGCTCTCCTGCGCCCGCTCTCAGGCCACCATCAACGGCACTGATGCCGAGGAGTTCCCTCCCATACCCACCGTGGAAGAAGGCCTCGCTGCTAAGCTGGATGTGCGCAAACTGCGCACCGCCATCGCCCAAGTGGCCTTCGCCGCAGCCACCGAAGAGTCGCGTCCTGTTCTCACTGGCGTGAAGCTGGAGATGGAAGGGGATGACTTCACCATGGCAGCTGCCGACGGCTTCAGGCTGGCGGTGCATAAGGACAAGCTGGTGGAGCCTGTGGCGGAGCCTGCCAGCGTCATCATCCCAGCCAAGACGTTGCAGGAGATCAACCGGTTCCTCGGCGACCAAGACGAGCCGGTGGAGATGATGATGTCGCCGTCCAAGGGTCAGGCCCTCTTCCAATTGAAGAGCATTGAGGTGGTGTCTCAACTAATTCAAGGTGTTTTCCCGAATTACGGACAACTAATACCCCAGAGCTACCAGACTAGGGCCGTCTTTGACCTGCAAGAGTTCCAGAGGGCTGCCCGGACTGCCTCCATATTTGCCCGCGACGGGAGCGGCATCATCCGCCTTCAGATAGTCCCCGGCACCGACGGAGGCTCGGGGAAGATAATCATCTCCGCTAGGGCGGAAGAAGTAGGCGAGCACACCGACGAAATCGACACAGAGATTGAAGGCGACGAGGCCAAGATTGCCTTCAGCAACCGGTACCTTCTCGACGTCCTCAGTGTGCTGGAACGCGGGAAGGTAGCTTTGGAAGCCACCTCACCCTCCAGCCCCGGCGTGTTCAGGCCCACCACCACCGACGACTACGTCCACGTCGTCATGCCCATGTTCGTGCAGTGGTAAAGTCGGGCCAGTAGCTATCGCTCTTCTCCTATCTGGTAGTCTCTAGCGCCAACGGCGGGGTGTCCGCGCTCCAGAGACAAACGGTAGTTGGCCTCCAGGTGCAGCCAGGGATGGTCTGGGATAACCAAGGCGCGCTCCAACTCCACTGCGGTCCTTGCAGTGAGGGGCTTTTGCCTGACATAAGAGCGCTCATGGTGTTGGCCTGCAATCCCATGGATGGTCGCCAGTTGGCGTTGACTCATTCCTCGGGCACTGAGTTCGTCTTTCAACAGCATTCCGGGCGGAATGGCGACGTTTGTCTTCACGTTTGAGTTAATCTCCATACCAGCTACTATGCATGTATAGTTGGTTCATACAGCGTCTCTCTCGCCCCTCAATGGGTCCCAAGACAAGCCACATACTTTCTCACCTTGGCACCACCGCGTTCGCTGCCATATACTCTGACTCGCCAACTACACATAACGCGCAGTAAAGGAGGCCCCTTATGGGATGGGCCCGACGACCTACCGGGGTAACCCTACACGAGCCCAACCGCGCCTTTGCCGGATATACCCTGCTCGCCCCCAACGCTAGCGATTCCACCTACCTCATCGATATGGAGGGGAGGTTCGTACATCGCTGGCGCTGTCCCATGGGCGTGGCCCAAGCGGTCTTGCTTTCCACTGGCAATTTATTGCTGCGCACGCCGCCTGTTCCCGGCGCGGGAGGGTTCCCGGGTGCGCCGGCGTCCGATCGCATCCAAGAGCTCACGTGGGACGGCGAGTTGGTGTGGGAATACCGCGACCCCACGGTCAAACGCTTCAGCCGGTTGCCCAACGGCAACACAGTAATGTTGTTCTGGGAGCAACTGGCCCAAGGGCAGGGGCGGAGCGCACTTGGCGGGTTCGCTTCGGGCGATGGGCAGCAGCCGATGCTGGGGGATCTGGTCCGTGAGGTGGCGCCGGACGGCTCAACCGCCTGGGAGTGGCACTCCATCGACCACTTGGATGATGGGGAGGACATCATCTGCCCGCTGGAGCCAAGGGATGCCCGTGGCGGGGCCAACGACCTCACTGCCTACGACGACGGCAGCTTTCTAATCAGCTTCCGCATCTTGGATACAGTGGCGCGGGTGGGAAGCGGTGGAGGCCCGATTCTTTGGAAGTGGGGGAAGGGTGAGATATCCCATCAACATAACCCTACTCCCTTGGCCAACGGGCATGTGCTGCTTCTGGACAACGGCTCTCACCGGCGCGGCCTTAGCTTCTCACGGGCAGTGGAAGTAGACCCGGATACCGACAGTATCGTCTGGGAGTACCGCGCTGATCCGGCATCGGCTTTCTTCACCCACTTCACTGGCGGCTGCGAACGGCTCCCCAACGGAAACACGCTCATCTGCGAGGGATACGAGGGGCGTCTGTTCGAGGTGACCACCAAGGGACAGGTGGTGTGGGAGTACGTCAGTCCCTTCTTCCGCAACGAACCCGACGGCTACGCCAATCGTGTCTTCCGCACCCATCGCTACGGTCCCGACCATCCTGCTCTGATGGACAAGGACTTGGACCCACGTCGATATGGCAACCTGAACCGGGCCTACCATGCGACGGGATGGCGGGGTGGACGGGGTCGCTAAATTACCCGCTCTTCCTTGAGGCGGGCGATCTCTTCGGGGCCGTAGCCGAATAGCTCTCCATACACCTCGGCGTTGTGCTCTCCCAGCAGGGGAGAGGTGGTGATTTCCACTGGCGAGTCGCCCAGCTTGATGGGGCATCCGGGGAGAGTCATTTTACCCCGCTGCTGGTGCTCAATCTCAGTTATCATCTCTCGCGCAAGCAGTTGGGGGTCTGAATGCAGGTCGGCGGCGTTCAGCGTCGCCCCTGCGGGCACACCAGCTTCGCCCATCAGACGCATCACCTCGTGCTTGGTCCGCTGCGAGGTCCAAGCCTCAATCATTCCGTTGACCTCGTCCGCGTGCTCCAAGCGCCATTGGGGGTCGGAGTAATTGGGGTCGCCAATCAGGTCTTCCCGACCGATGACCTCCAGCACCGAGTCCCACATGCGCGACCGGATCTGTTGGGCAAAGATGTAGCAGTAATCGTCGGGTCCACCGGGATGGCACTTGTAGATGCCGCCCGGCACACTGTTGCGCGGGTTGCCCGTGCGCGGGGGCACCTCGCCCGTGCGGTAGTAGTCCACCATGCGCACACGGCAGAAGTTCATCACGGCGTCCTGCATCGACACCTCCACTACCTGCCCTTCGCCGGTGTGCTCCCTCTGCCACAGGGCAGCCATGATGCCGATGGCGGCGTGTACGCCAGTACCGGTGTCGCCGATGGTCGGGCCGGGCTTTAGAGGCACGCTGTCAGCATAGCCAGTCGTGGTCATAGCCCCGCCGGTGGCTTGGGCAATCATGTCGAAGGACTTAAACTCGCTATAGGGGCCGTAGGTGCCGAACCCCTTGATGCGGGCCATGATGATGCGAGGGTTGATCTTTTTGAGCACGTCGTAGCCGAGCCCTAGCCGCTCCATGGCGCCGGGGGCCATGTTCTCAGCCACGATGTCGCCTTGGCGCACCATCTCTAGGAACATGGACTTGCCCGTCTCGCTCTTGAGGTCGAGGGTGACGCTGCGCTTGTTCAGATTCAGGAGGATGAAGTAGTAGCTGTCGGCTCCCGTGGCGTCGGGCCACAAGCCACGGCCTGGGTCGCCCCGGTTGGGCTCCTCCACCTTAATGACGTCTGCGCCCAACCAAGCCAGCGCTTCTGTACAGGACGTACCTGCCTCGAACTGAGTCAGGTCGATAACCCGAACTCCCTCCAACGCCTTTGTCATCGTTGATCTCCTCAGTTTGCTTTCAGCTATCCTCGGGGCGTCCCCTGCTCCAAGGGCCTGTTATATCGGCCCAGCTATCGACAGACATCACACTACGGCTGTTTGTTCAGCGCCTTGAGCAGTACGCTCGAACCCTCGACGCGTGCGCCAAGCGCCAGTACCCGCTGCCTAAGAGCGCGATCGGAAGTGTAGACAAGCACTTCTGATTTTTGAGGCGTCCGGGCGACCATTTCGACGATGCGGTCATCTGCGCTGTCTGCACCGGCCCTGAGCGCATATTCGACCCGCAGACCAACTGACGGACCTGTTAGCCCTTGTCGGGGATAGCCGTCAAAAACCACGGTCCACTGGCCTCCTGCTTGTTTCATTAAGAGCACCAATTCTTCAACGAGTTGACTCATCGCTTGCCCACGATTGCGCCACCACCCATCGGGCCGAGAGCCCATCACATTGTTCCCGTCTACGAGAACGAGGCCCTGTGGTACGTCCACCAGCCCTCCGAGAGAATAACTGCTTCGCACTGCCTCAGGTATATAGTCCGAGCCTCTTGTGCCCTCTACCTCTTCTGCATCGGGTTCGTCATGGGGATTACGGGCGCGTGATGTCGTCCCAAGTATCGGCAGACATAACTCTCTGCCAGTGGCGATAGAAAGCACGGTGGGTGTGCTCGCTGGTGGGCTGATCGTTGGCCCAAGCCATGAGGTCCTCGTCGAATCGCTCGCGCCCCATTCCCATCTGGTTGTTAACCGGAATGCGTCTCGACATCAGCCCGCGGGCGGTGTGGGTGCACTCTTCCCAGTTATCCGAGTCGTCCTGCTCGAATGTGCCCGCTGGGCCGAAAGTGCGGAGGCCGGTGCGCCGGTATAACTCCTTGATGTGCGGGGGAGCGTCCTTGTCTACGAAGCAGCAGGACCATACCTCGATCTTTCCGGGACCTCGCGGGTGCCAGGTGCGAAACTCTTGTGTGGTGCTGGCCCGTATGAAACTGAAGTTGGGGAAGATGGTACCCACGATAGGCTTGACGATATCGAGACGTGGCCCCAAGCGCTCTCGAACCTCGGCCCGCACCTCGTCCTCGTATGCTTGAACCTCGGGCACGATCGTCTCGTAGTTGGCGTCGGGCCCACGACAGATGATGGAGTGGCCCGTACCCGATGCTATCAGCCGGCCCTGCAGCGTTCCACCCTGCTCTTCCTTACGACGTGTTGGCGAGGTGAAGCCACTGCGCATGGCGGAAAGATGGGTCCAAGGCACATGATAGTTGTCGCCGCCGAAGTTCTCAGCGGGGAACTTCCAGTTGCAGGGGATGGTCCACTTGAACATGCCTCCGAAGACCTCTACTCCACCTTCGCGACGGTCAAAGAAGCCATCGAGGTACCACGCCATCTCGCCCAGATAGTCCCGCAGAGGCGGGGCTGAAGCATCAAAAGTGGCGAACACCAGTCCCTTGTAGCTTTCCAGTTGTGCCACGGGCACCAAGCCCCACTTGGATGTGTCCAGTTCGTCGTAGTAGGCCTCTTTCAGACTCGGTACAGCGATGAGCTTGCCGTCGTTGCCATAAGTCCAGCCATGGTAGGCGCAGACGAAGGCCGAGGCGTTGCCAGAATCAGCACGACACACCCGATTGCCCCTGTGGCGGCATACATTGAGAAATGCGCCGATCTTGCCGTTTGAGTCGCGGCTGACGAGGACGGGGTCCTCTCCCATGTAGGTAGTGAAGAAATCGCCGGGATGGGGTATCTGGCTTTCGTGACACAGGAAGAGCCAGCAACGGGTGAAGATTCGTTCTAGCTCCTGCTGGTATATCTCATCCTCAATGAAGATGCGCCTGCTTACCAAACCCTGCTCCGAGTCCACCAGCCCCCTGACGTCAGTTGCCATCACCCGCCTCCTCTCCATAGTGGTGCATCCGACTCACACCTTGTCCTACGACGCTGCGCCATTGAACAAAAGGGGCGCCCACAAGGGGCGCCCCTACGGTCTGTTCCGTTCGCTATTGTAGGGTCAACCCTTGTGGTTGCCCGCGACCTCGGACCTCTAGTCGGCTGCCACCGGTTCCTTGCGGTGCTCGGCAGCGGCGGCCTCAGCCTTCTGGAAGTCCACTTCAGAGAATCCCCACAGGGAAGCACCACCCATGAGTATCTGGGATGCCGTGTCACGGGAAGTGACGCTCACCAAGTTGCTGGTCACGTTGGGGAAGTTGGAGTCGAAGTGGGGGTAGTCGGTGGAGATGCACATCCGGTCAGCACCGATGAGAGACGCCGTCGCCTCGATCTCCGGCTCGCTGCCTTCCACTGCAGCCCAGCAGTTGCGGCGGAAGTATTCCTTAGGGGTCATCGACAGGTAGGGGGCGTGGGAATCGCGGTACTGGGGATAGTCCCACTCGATGCGGGTCAACAGGCCCGGCACCCAAGAGTTCTGGGCTTCCAAGAAGCCGACTCGCAGCTTGGGGTGGAACTCAAACACGCCGCCGATGATCATGGCCACCAAGGCCTGCTGCATCTCAATCCAGTGGCTGGCCACATGGCGGTAGAAGCGGTTCTCGCCATAGATGGTGTTCATGTGGGAGTTCCAAGCGCCCGTGCCCTCATGGAAGCCCCAAGTCACGTCCATATCTTCGTGCAGGGAGTAGAGGGGGTCCCACTGGTTGGAGTGCCAGTAGCGGTCGTTGCACAGGTTGGGGCGAATGAAGGAGCCCACGGCGCCCAGTTCCTTCACGGCTCGCACCAGTTCTTGGCAGGCTAGGTTGACGTCTTGGGGAGGAAGCATGGCTGCGAACTTCAACTGGTCTGGGCTGTACCGGCAAAATTCGGATATCCAGTTGTTGTAGGCTTGGCACAGGCCAAGAGATAGCTCGGGGTCCATGCCGTCGCGGGCCACGAGACTCAGACCGGTGGTGGGGAAGAGGACGGCGATGTCGATGCCCTCCATGTCGAAGGCCATCACTTGGGCCTCAGCGTCGTAGTCGCGTTGAATGGCGAAGTCGAGCCTCCCGGAGTCGGCGATGCGCGAACCGGATAGGGCCACAGAGGAAAGGCCAGAATGACTGCCGTAGTTGCTGCTGGCTGGGGCGGCGCGCTTGCGATACTGCTGCATGTCGGGGTCCGCCGATGTTGCGAGACCATCAATGATCATGGTACCCCGCTTTGCCCTGCCGTCAGCTCCGCGCGGTAGAATCACCCGGTCCTTGAACTTGGGGTCCAAGTACCTGTCGAACAGGTCTGGCGGTTCCATGATGTGCATGTCGCAGTCGACAAACCTCATTCCGTCTTTCATGGGCTCTCCTCTCGTTAGTGGCTAAGCTCTATGATATGGGAGCTTGTCGCCGTTCAGTCTATTGGTGCCCCATAAGGGTGTCAACTTAATTAGCAGAAGGGACGTAGGAGCGCTTCATTGCCAGCTACCATGCATAGGGAACTGATCGACAAGCTATCGTATGAGTTACAACGAATGAACATTTCGAGGAAAGTCATTGACATAAGAGCTTTGGCGTTCCGACTCCACGACGCTCCCCTACAGGGTTGGCTCCTGTGATCGAAACGGAGGTCTTGGACTGGCTCATCAGGTACGGCTATCTGTTGATGTTCTTGGTGATGCTGGTGGAGGGGCCGGCGGTCACCGCCTCGGCCGCCCTTGGCGCTTCCCAAGGCCACTTCAATGTCTTCATTGTGTTCGGCCTCTCGTTCCTTGCCAACTTCCTTCCCGATGTCCTCTACTATCTATTAGGACGCTGGGGCGGACATTGGGTGCTGGACAAATTCGGCTCCCGCATCGGAATTCCACCCCCGCGGCGCGAGCAGGCCGCCGGTCTGATTGCCAACAACATGGGGAAGTGGCTCCTGTTTATCAAGACCATCCCCTTGATCAGTCCGCCTGGGCTTGCGGTCATGGGCGCGCTTGGGGTGTCCATCAAGCGCTTCATCTGGTGGGACATAGCCATTGTGGCCCTTACTTCGGCGATGTTCGCCATCTTGGGTTACTATTCAGGTGAGGGGTTTGGTCTGCTCCTCACCGCCTTTGGTTACGGCCCACTGTGGCTGGCAGCTATCTTCGTCCTGTTCGTACTGGCCTCCTATATATATAGTCGCATCGCCCGCCGGTATACCCGTCGTATGCAGCAGTCCATCAGCGACGACCAAAACTCACAGATCGGCATTGAGAGCGACGGACAGGAATCTGGTAGGCCTCAGCCGGAACGATAGGGGGAACGACTGTTGAAGGTGTTGCTAGCCAACGATACCTATCCACCGCAGTTGAACGGGGCGGCCGTGGCCACTCAACGGTTGGCCAAAGGGCTGACCGAGCGGGGGCACGAGGTCTCGGTGATTGCGCCCAGCATGGCCTATCGCGACGAAGTGCACGAGGACCCACTTTGCCCCGGCGTGACGGTGCACCGAGTCAAGTCCTTCACCACCAAGCCCATCCACCCCGACTTTCGCGTCGTCTCCGTAGCTCGTATAGGGGCCAAGCTGGAGAGGATATTCCGCTTGATGGAGCCCGACATCGTGCACATCCAGAACCATTTCATTCTAGGTAAGGGGTGTCTGAAACAGAGCCGACGACTGGACGTGCCCATAGTGGGCACTAACCATTTCATGCCCGACAACGTGCTGAGCTACATACCCAAGCCCCTGCGGCAGGTGAGCGCCACGATGATGTGGAAGGAATGTGTGAAGGTGTATAACCGGTTGGATTGCGTGCTCGCTCCCTCCCACGCTGGGCTGGACCTGCTGCGTGAAGCTGGCCTCACCGCCCCGGCTCGCGTCATCTCAAACGGCATAGACCTGCAACGCTATTCCAAGGCCCCCGTGCCGGAGACCCTGTACAAGAAGTTTGGTATCCGCCCCGGCGTGCCCATGTTCATGGTGGTGGGGCGTCTGGATAAGGACAAGAAAGCCGACTTGGTAATACGGGCCACATTGGTGGCGTCAGCCTCAGACGAACTCCAGACGGTCATCGTGGGCAAGGGCAAGGACCAAACCGAGTTTTGGGACCTCTCCAAGCGCCTCGGGGCCGAAGACAAGGTGGTATTCACCGGCTACGTACCCGACGTCGACTTGGCTGCCCTCTACAATTTGGCAGACGTGTACGTCGGCCCAGGAACCGCAGAGCTGCAGGGTCTAGCTGTGATGGAGGCGATGGCCACAGGGCTGCCAATCCTTGCAGCGAACGCCGTGGCCCTGCCGGAGTTGGTGGAGGAGGGTGTAAACGGCTATCTGTTCGAGGCCACCACGGAAGACCTTGCCCACAAGATGCTTCTCATGCTGGAACACCGAGACCACTGGGAAGCCATGGGCCAGAACAGCCTAGCCCGCATGCAACGGCACGCCATGCCGTCAGTGTTGAGCGAGGTGGAGGAGTTGTACGCGGAGCTGGTGCCGGGTTAGCTTTGCTCAAGCGGGAACCGTTGCTCTGGTGGGAACCGTTGGCGGTCTGCGAGACAGCCGGAGTAATTACTTGGCAGGTGGGGCCAGTGGCGCGGCTTAGCCTCAGATCAAGTGTCGCCAATGGGTAATTGAGTAACCCCGAGAGCGCCGCGTACCAAACGTCGTAGCACGTAGAGTGTAGGTAGTTGGTGGAGACGGGGGAGGGTCGAACTCCCCGTCCAAAGGACACCCTGGGTGGATGTACTACAGGCTTATCCGGCGCTTTGGTTCTCGCCCTACTCAACTTCCGCCGGCAGAATTCGAGCGGGCCAGCCGGTGTCTCTTAGTCTGCCCCTTACCAGCGGAAGGGCAGAAGCACCCCGGATTTATGGCGCCCGTTACCCCGCATCCAGGGTTAGCGAGGGCGGACGTAGCTGCCTAGTTTAGGCAGCTAGTGCGAATTCACGTTCGCCAGTTACTTTTTTGCTGCCAGTTTAACGAGGTAACAGCACCTCGGCCTGCAATCGTCCAGTGCGCTCCTCTGTCGAACCCACGCGTCCCCAGACACTATTATTCTCGCACAAGTAACCCAGTAAGGCTAGGCTTGGGTGCGAGAACTTCACATAAGATACTCACCGTGAGGCTTGTCGCACTGCCTGCCGCGCCTCTTGGTCTTTCTCTCGGTCTATGAGGGTGCGGCGCTTGTCATACTGCCTCTTGCCTTTAGCCAAGCCCACTTCCACTTTGGCGTAGTGCCCCTTGAGATACATGCGTAGGGCCACGATAGTCAGGCCCTTCTCGCCCACCTCCGAAGCTAGGTGGTCGAGTTGGTCCTTATGCACCAGCAGCTTGCGCGGACGGGTGGGCTCGTGGTTGTAGATGCCGCCTTGAGGGTAAGGCGCGATATTGGCGTTGTGCAGCCACAACTCGCCGTCATGCGGGCGGGCATAGGCCTCTGCGATGTTGCCCCGGCCTGCGCGCAGCGACTTGATTTCGGTGCCCGTGAGCACGATGCCGGCCTCCATAGATTCCATAATGTGGTAGTCGAAGCGGGCCTTACGGTTGGTGGCGATGGTTTTGCCACCTTCCGCCTTGCCAGCATTGGACTTAGCGCTGCCTGCCATGGCTAGGACCTGCCTATCATTCCGTTTAGCATTTCGATTGCGCTTTCCAGTTGAGGGTCTCCCCTGCTGTCTTCAGGTACATCCACTGCGAGATCGGGTTCGATGCCCTCGCCCTCAATGAGAACGCCGTTGGGGGTGTACCAGCGAGCTATGGTGAAGTATACCCCGGAACCGTCGCTGAACTGGTGGAAGGAACTGACGCTGCCCTTGCCGAAGCTGGTGCCGCCTATCGTCGTTGCCCTCTCGTGGTCTTTGATGGCCCCGATGAAGACCTCACTGCCGCTGCCGCTGTACTCGTTCATCAGTACTACCATGGGTATCTCACTGGCGATCCCGCCGGGCCGGGCATGGAGCTCGACTCGCTGGCCGTTGCTATCGAGTTGATAGAGCACCAGCCCCCCGTCCAAAAACTGGTCGACCACCTTGACCGTGGCGTTCAGAAGGCCGCCGGGGTTGTTCCGCACGTCGACCACGAGCCCCTTGCTCTTGCGCCGGATGAAGGTGTCGATGGCCTCGGCGACCTCGTCCTCGGTATTGTTGGTAAAAGACGAGATGCGCAGGTGTCCGACGCCCCCCACCAAGCTGCGGAACTTGACACTGCGTACGCGTATGTTGTCGCGCACGATGGTAATGGTGATCGGCTCGCCGCCATCTTGGTGCAGCACCAGCAGGTTGACGGGCGTGCCTGCCGGACCTCTCACCAAGGCAACCGCCTCTCCTAGGGAGAGGTCGTCGGTGCTCCGGCCATCAATAGATAGGATGATGTCGCCAGGTCGGAGGCCCGCTGCCTCGGCGGGCGTGTCGGGCATGGGCGCGTGAATCATGATACGCCCGTTGCGTGTTGAGACTTCGGCGCCTATCCCGGAGAAGTGACCCGAAAAGTCATCTCGGGCAATAGCGAATTGATCGGGGTTCAGATAAGTGGCATGGGGGTCGTCCAAGGACTCCAGAATACCCTTTATCGCTCCAGCCTCGATGTCTCCCGAGTCCAACTCCTCCCGGTCGATGTGCCTTTCCTGCAGCACGTCCCACACCTCAGATACCTTGCCGAAGCTCGGAGGCAGGCCGGAATCCGAGACTGTCTCGGTCACCTCGCTGTCGTCGGCATAGGACTGTATAGCCCAACTTACCAAGGCGACCAGCAACGCCACCACGGCGATGAATCCCAATGATGCAACCACGAGTTCCAGCCTGCGCACAGCGCCTCCAACAAGGGTGAGGGGACGTAGTCACATTTTAGCATGGGTCAGGTGGTACGATTCTTAGTCCCAAAGTGGTCCATGAGGCGCTTGGGGCGCCCTCGCGTTGACACTCTGACGGCCCCCCGCTACGATTGGAGCCGATAAGTAGTAGTAAGTAGTAGATAGCGGCCAGCAGGCAGGAGAGAGCAGTATATGGTCGGAATCAAGTCGTACGGAGTCCACATTCCTCGCTATCGTTTGGGGCGCGAGACCACTGGCTGGGGCAGTTCCACGGAGAGGGCCATTGCCAACTTCGATGAAGACAGCGTCACCATGGCAGTATCCGCCGGGGTCAGTTGCCTAGCTGACATAAATCGCGATAGCGTCGACTCGCTGCTCTTCGCCACCACTACTCCTCCCTATGCGGAGAAGCAGTGCGCCTCCATCATCGCGACTGCTTTGGACCTACGGCGTGACATCTCCACCGCAGACGTCTCAGGCGTGCTTCGGGCGGGCACCACAGCTCTCCGAATGGCTATGGACTCCCTGAATGCAGGTTCGGCCAAGAGCGTGTTGGTCATAGCCTCCGACTCCCGCCAAGCGGCTCCGAGGGCTGATATAGAGCGCAACTTGGGCGACGGGGCCACTGCATTCCTGCTCACTGCCGACGAGGGCGCAGCTACGATTGAGGGGACCAACACCATCTCCGAGAACATGCTCGATATGTGGCGCTCCCCCGGCGACAGCTTCCTGCGGTCTTGGGAAGACCGCTTCATGATGGAAGAGGGCTTGGAGCGCATCTTGGTAGAGGCGTCCCAGAGTTTCATGGAGAAGCACAGCCTCACTCCCCAGAGCTTCTCCAAGGTCGCGTTCCACTCTCCCGATGGAAGGCGTCATACCGCATTGGGCCGTCGTATGGGATTCGCAGAGGGGCAGATACAGGACCCCCTGTACGGCCAGGTTGGGAACACCGGTACTGCCTTCCCCCTGATGCTGTTGGCTGGAGCCTTGGAGGATGCCGACGAAGGTGACCTGCTGCTGGTAATCGGCTACGGCGACGGCTCCGACGGCCTATCGGTGAGAGCCGCTAGTGGCATTTTCGCCCTGAAAGAACGCCAGTTGGTGAAGCGGGGGCTGGAAGCCAAGACGGTACTGAATAACTACGAGGTGTACGCCCGCTGGCGCAATGTTTGGGTCTCAGATGCAGCCGCTAGGCGCCCGGCCGCCCAGTCGCCGTCGGTCACTGCCATGTGGCGCGAGAGCGATCAGAACATGCGTCTGCATGGGGCCCGGTGCACCAGCTGTAATACAATTCAGTACCCGCCACAGCGCGTCTGCACTATTTGCCAAACTCGTGACCAAAGCGAGCCTGTGCGGTTGTCGGACCGCAAGGGCACGGTATTCACTTACTCCATGGACTACTTGGCGGGGTCCACAGATGTTCCGTTGGTAATCACCGTAGTCAACTTCGAAGGCGGCGGTCGGATGCTCTGCATGATGACCGACCGCGAGCTGGACGAGATAGCTGTCGACATGCCGGTGGGCATGAGCTTCCGCAAGCTCAGAGTGGTCAACGGCATCAGCAACTACTATTGGAAATCTGTCCCGGTCCGCAACTAGAGCGTACCGCCGTGTACCACGGGCCATTAACATAACGACAGGGGGTTAGGCAGATGCAGGGAATTAAGGACAGGGTTGCGGTTATTGGCATGGGATGCAGCAGGTTCGGCGAGCGCTGGGACGCTGGCGTACCCGACCTGATGGTAGAGGCCGCCTATGAGGCCTACGAGGATGCCGGAATCGACGCCAAGGATATTCAGGCTGCTTGGTTGGGCACAGTGGGAAGCTTCCGCACTGGTCAGCCCCTTGCCCAAGCCCTCAAGCTGGACTACCTGCCTATCACGCGGGTGGAAAACGCCTGCGCAACTGCTACAGACGCCTTCCGCAATGCCTGCTATGCGGTAGCTGCGGGCATCTACGACATCGTGCTTGCCCTAGGTGTGGAGAAGCTGAAGGACTCCGGTTTCTCCGGCTTGGCCAGCTACGATGCTCCGGGAAGCGATGTGGCTCCACCCGTGCCGCCTCCCTCCCAGTTTGCCTTGGCCGCCACACGGTACTTCCACCACTACGGCATCCCCTACGAAGAGGGGAAGAGGGTTCTGGCGCAGATTGCCTCCAAGAACCACCACAACGGCACCATGAACAGCAAGGCCCACTTCCA
This sequence comes from Dehalococcoidia bacterium, assembly GCA_965263155.1. Taxonomy (GTDB): domain Bacteria; phylum Chloroflexota; class Dehalococcoidia; order Lucifugimonadales; family JAAXIE01; genus JAAXIE01. The sequence goes on along the minus strand of OZ253586.1, from coordinate 1,445,008 downwards.
GCGTGAAGTGTCGGTGGACCAGATAATGAATGCCCCAATGATCGCATGGCCCTTGGGTCTCTACGACTGCTGTGGCGTGAGCGACGGCAGCGCCGCCGCCATCATCACCACTCCTGAGATCGCCAAGAGCTTCCGCCAAGACTACATGCTGGTGAAGGGTCTCGGCTTGGCCGTGGGGGCCTTCGGTATGCTGCGAGAGGACTGGGACTTCACCTCCTTCCCAGAGAACGTTCGCGCAGCCCAAGCCGCCTACCAAGAGGCAGGGATCACAAACCCGCGCCAGGAAATCGACCTCGCCAGCGTCCACGACTGCTTCACCATCACCGAGCTGATTATCATGGAGGACTTGGGGTTCAGTCCCCAAGGCCGTGCCCGCGAAGATATTGAGGCTGGGGCCTTCACCTTGGAAGGCGACCTGCCGGTAAACACCGACGGTGGCCTCAAGTGCTTTGGCCACCCCATCGGGGCCAGCGGCATTCGCATGATTTACGAAGTGTACAAGCAGTTGCAGGGCAAAGCAGGCGACCGCCAGTTGCAGAAGGCTGACATAGGCTTGACCCACAATCTCGGCGGGCGTCCCGGCTCCTTCACCGGGTCGGTTTCGATTTTCGGCCGCGCCAACTGAGCAACCAGCCTCATCGGTGAGAAAAAGAGAGGGCAGGCTCGATATGCCTGCCCTCTCGGCGCTTGTGCCGGAGGGCTTCCCTGAATTCGCCTCAACACACGTTATGTCGAGTCCCCGAACCAAAAGCGCCCATGGCACAACATAACAATTATTGTGCGAACCACTATCTCTAACAGCATCCTACGGCCGAAACGCTGTAGTTATGTCCATCACAACGAAGAGCGTCATTTGTGACAGCCCGCGACGGCGGAAGCGATGAAGATCGAATACAGCCGGACCGCCGACGCCCTCTACATCCATTTCCGGGAAGTCGAAGTCGATATGAGGCCAAGACATCGAGGTCGTTGTTCTGGACTTTGACGGAACGGTAGAGATCGTTGGAATCGAGATGCCTGATGCCGGTTCGCGTCTCTCGCCTCAAGAGGTGGTCAACGCGAGTATCGAGAACCTACCCGTGGGACTGCTAGAGCAATTCCTGAGCGTAGGACTCGCCAGACTCCAACCCCAGTCGCTCGCAGACCATCTCCAGAAGCTCGCCGAGATTCCAACCCTTGGCCGCTGACACCAAGACGCTGGGATAGTCGTCTAGCGGTAGGGTGTCTCGTGGCCCCTCCCCGTTGGGAGATGATGTGAGCAGGTCCATCTTGTTCACCACCAACAAACGTGGTGTGTCCTGCAAGCCCAACTCCCGTAGTGTTGCGTCCACTGCCTCTGCCTGCTCCGCCGCGTGGGGCTGCATTATGTCTACGACGTGCAGCAGTAGGTCCGAGCCTTCCAACTCCTCCAGCGTGGCGCGGAAGGCTGCCACCACTGTGGGAGAGAGCTTCTGGATGAACCCCACAGTGTCGGTTAGAAGGAACCGCCTGTCCTCTGAGAGGGTGATTTGGCGGGTCACCGGATCGAGTGTGGAGAAGAGCTGGTCTCTGACGGGCACCTCGGCGTCGCTGAGGGAGTTGAACAGGGTGCTCTTACCTGCATTGGTGTAGCCCACCAGCGATGCCACCGGTATGCCCGCGCGGTGGCGTCTCAAGCGGTACTGTTCGCGCCGCTTGCGTACTTGGTCCAATTGCTGTTGCAGCTTCTGGATGCGACGCTGGATAAGGCGTCGGTCGGTCTCCAACTGGGTCTCGCCGGGGCCACGGGTGCCGATGCCACCTCCGAGGCGCTCCAAGTGGGACCACTGGCCTACCAACCGGGGTAGCAGGTACTGGTGCTGCGCCAGTTCCACTTGAAGCTGGCCTTCCCGCGTGTGAGCATGGCGCCCGAACACATCAAGGATCAGGGCGGTGCGGTCGATGACCTTGACTTTCAGGGCATTCTCCAAGGCCCGCTGTTGGTTGGGGTTCAGCTCATCGTCGCAGATAACCGTGCCCGCGTGGGACTCAAGGACGAGGTCCTGAAGCTCGGCGAGCTTGCCCGAGCCGAGGTAGTGCCTTTCGGGGCGGGGCAGATTCTGGCTTATGCGGGCCACTACCTCAGCCCCAGCAGTACGGGCCAGCATGGCAAGCTCGTCCAGCGATTCTTCCAGTTTCCAAGGCTGGGCAGCGCCCCTGACGCTCACACCTACTAGCACGGCCCGCTCGGCATCCGGCTCGGTGGTGTAGGGAATGCCCGGAATCGGCCCTGTCTCCTACTGTCCGGAATGGCTGGAGGGTGAGGGTATCTGCCAAGCAGCCAAGCGTTGCAAGCCCGTTTCCACCCGCTCGTCGGGCGTGGTCAAGGAGAGGCGGATATACCCCTCGCCGTTCTGTCCGTAGCTGGAGCCGGGGGTCACAACGATGCTATTGTCTTCTAGCAGGCAGGCGGCAAACTCGGCGGAGGTGAAGCCGGGAGGCACCTTGGCCCACACGTAAAGGCTGGCCTTGGGTGACTCCACTTCAAGTCCGATATCCCGCAGCACACCCACTACCTTGTCGCGTCGCGCCTTGTATATGGCGTTGTTATGTTCGATGCAGTCTTGGGGGCCAAGCAGAGCCTCCATGGCCATCTCTTGTATGGCTTGTGGGATGCCCGAATCAAGGTTTTCCTTGATTTTCAGCAGGCCCCGTATGAGGTCGGCGTTGCCCACGGCCATACCCACACGCCAGCCAGTCATGTTGTAGCTCTTGGAAAGGGAGTGGAACTCCAGAGCGACGTCACGTGCGCCCTCAGCCTGCATGAAACTGCGACAACTATATCCGTCAAAGGTCACTTCGCTGTAGGCGGCATCGTGCAGCACAGCGATGTCGTGCTCCTTCGCATAGCTCACCACTTGCTCGAAGTAGTCCAGACCTGCAACAGCCGCCGTGGGATTGTTGGGGTAGTTCAGCCACATTATGTTAGCTCGCTGCGCGACGTCCTCCGGAATGGCCTCCAAGTCGGCTAGCCAGCCGCCCTTCTCGGTGAGAGGCATAGTGTAGGAGTCGGCTCCAGCGAACATGGTGCCCACTGCGTACACCGGATAAGCAGGGTCAGGCAGCAGAGCTAGGTCGCCTGGGTCCAGCAGGGCGAACGCCACATGGCCGATGCCCTCCTTGGCGCCTATGAGAGGCAGCACCTCTTTGTCGGGGTCCAATTTCACCCCAAACCGGTTCTCGTACCACTGGGCCACGGCCCGACGGAACTCCGGCAGACTGTCGCTTTCCGGGTAGCGATGATTTGGCAAGTGATGGGAGGCCTGCTCCAGCCGGCTGACGATGTGGTCCGGCGTGGGTATGTCAGGGTCGCCGATGCCAAAGGTCACCACGTCGATCCCAGCAGCCCGCTTCTCCGCGATGATGCGAGATATCTCCACAAAAGGGTAGGGCTTCAGCAGGTCAAGGCGGTTTGATAGTTTCATATCCGCTATTCTTGTTCCTTCGTAAATGTGGGGTGAGGTCACCTAAATACGATGTCGCTCCTACCTGAAGACGCACAGGGGATCGCGGCCGATCAGCAGGTCGAGCGGGGACATTGTGAATTCTCCCAGATCCGTCTCATGGTCAAACTTCATCCCTCGGAAGAGGATGTTCTGAAGGACCCATTGATGTTCGAGACTGCAACTGACGGGTGTGGACGCCACGCCGTCTACGATCTCGTAGCGTTGTTTGGTCTCGGGGAGACTGCGCCACTGTTCGAAGGTCAGCTTTTGGGTGGCAGTGCTCACGGCTACTGCCATTCTCCGCTGAAGACCTCTTCCGCTGGGCCTTCCAGGTAAACTTCGTCCTTACCGTCCCACTCAATGATGAGGGTGCCTCCCGGGAGGGTCACTTCAAACTGCTCATGAGTCTTACCGTGGAGCCGCGCTGCCACCGCGATGGCGCAAGCCCCTGTGCCACAGGCCATCGTTTCGCCCGATCCTCGCTCCCATACGCGGGCTTGAAGGGCGTTCCCCCCGCCCAAGTTGACGATTTCGAAGTTGGTGCGACGGGGGAAGATGGGGTGGTGCTCCACCATGGGGCCCACTTGGTGCAGCGGGAAATCACCCACTGCCTCGTCGATAAAGGCAACTGCGTGGGGGTTGCCCATGGAGACGAAGGAGAGAGCGAGAGCCTTTCCGCCCACTTCCAGCGGGTGGTCCAACACGGCGGCGCCCTCCGCTAGGGTCGGAGAAGAGTCCAGAGTCACTGGCACTGCCTCAGGGCGGAGTTCGGGACGCCCCATGGCTACCTTCGCGGCGACAATGTGCCCGTCCATCATTCGAGGTGTCACAGTGCGTACACCCGCCAACGTCTCCACCAGCAGCCCGCTGCCGTTAGCCTCAGCCAGACCCCGTTCGATGGCGTATTTGGCGAAGCAGCGGATGCCATTACCGCACATTTCGCCCTCGGAACCGTCGGCGTTGAAGATGCGCATGCGCAGTTGGGCCTGCTCAGAGGGGAGGACCAGTATGATGCCGTCGGAGCCAACACCTCGATGGCGGTCACTCATAGCCACTGCTAGATCAGGCCAGTCGGCATCTAGTTGGCGGGCGTCGATGAACAGGTAGTCGTTGGCCGCGCCATGCATCTTGGTGAATCGCATCAGTAAACCCTACGCAGTTATGTTGGCCAATTGAGTTGGCAGCTAGCTTGGCATTGTATCACAGGCTGGTGCACCCTCCAGAAAGAACCGAACTAGTCCCGCAGCCTGCTCGTAAGAAGAGGCGTCGGCGTCTAGCCAACGAATGCGCGGGTCAGCCAAGCGAAACCACATGTACTGGCGGCGCGCAAGCCGATGGGTAGCGTACTTAATGCGCTGCACCGCCTCAGTGAGGGCCATCTCGCCCTGCAGGTGCTGCACCAACTCCCGATACCCTGTGCTCTGCATCGACGGCAGTGTTGGCTGGTAGCCGCTATCCATCAGGCTGCGCACCTCTTCAAGCAGCCCGCGCTCCATCATTTCGTCCACGCGCTGGTCAATGCGCTGATAGAGAGCCTCCCGCTCCATAGTCAATCCGATGATCAGCGAATCGTACTGCGCGGCCTTGCTGGGAGGCGCCGTTCCAGGTCGGCCCACTCCCTGCCTGACTTCAAGAGCACGAACCAAGCGACGCAGGTTGTGAGGGTGAATGCGCGACGCCGCTTCGGGGTCCATCGCTGTTAGTCGTTGGTGGAGTATTTCGGGGTCTTCAGCCTCCAAGCTGGCCCGTAGCCGCTCGTCCGGGGCCTCGGTTGGCAACTGCCACCCCTCCAGCAGGGCCCACACGTATTGACCAGAGCCTCCCGCGAGGATGGGAAGCTGCCCATGAGCGTGAATCCCTGAGATGGCTCCTTGCGCTAGGTCGAGGAATGTGGCGAGGTCAAAGCGCTGGTTGGGGTCAAGCAGGTCGTGAAGGTGGTGGGGTATTTCCTGCTGGTCCGCCTGCGAAGGCTTTGCCGTCCCGATGTCCATGTAGCGGTAGACTTGGCGGCTGTCGGCGCTGACGATCTGGCCGTGGAACTTCTTGGCTAGTTCAAGGGCCAGCTTGCTCTTGCCCGATGCTGTGGGCCCGACTACGGCGATAAGACGAGGGCCGATCGAAGGCACGGCGTTCCCGCTAGCCCACACCCTTGGCGCTGGCTGTGAGCCGGACGATGTCGGCGAATTGTGAGGCATCCAAGCTGGCACCGCCGACCAGTGCTCCCGACACCGAGGACTGCTGGGCAAAGCTCTCGATGTTGCCGGGGTTCACGCTCCCGCCGTAGAGCAGAGGCGTGTCTTGGGCCACCGAGCCACCCAGAAGCGCCGCCAGCACAGGCTGGATGACTCCCCCCATGATTTCATGGGCAATCTCCGGAGTGGCTGCTTGGCCGGTGCCGATGGCCCAGACGGGCTCGTAGGCCACGACCAAGCCTGGCACGTTATGTAAGCCAGCCAAGCCCCCTCGCAGCTGCTGAGATATCACGTCGCTGGCGCGGCCTTCTTCCCGTTGCGCCAATGTCTCGCCGACACACAGGATTGGGATCAACCCCGCTGCCACCGCTGCGGCCACCTTGCGGTTCACCATATCGTCCGTCTCGCCGAAGAGGGCGCGTCTTTCGGAGTGCCCAAGGATGACGTAGCGGCAGAGGCCAGCCAGCATACCCGGAGCGACCTCGCCAGTGAAGGCGCCGCGCTCCTCGGAGTGCATGTTCTGCGCGCCGACTTCAATGCCCGTCCCCTGCAACGCCTGTGCTACGGCCGCCAGCGAGACGAAGGGCGGGCAGACCACCACTTCAATGCCCGCGGGGACGCCCACATTGGCCGCCACTTGGGATGCTAGGCGCACACCTTCAGCAAGGGAGGTGTTCATCTTCCAGTTGCCAGCTACTATGGGTATCGGCATAGCTATGGTCCGAACTTCAGCAGTTTACCAGCGTGGGAAGCAGCCAGCGTCATCACGTCACTGGCTTGGAAGGTACCGAGAGACCCTGTGGCGCAGTCCCGTTCCGAGAAAGCCTCAATGCCTTCGCCGCGCGTCCACTTGGACCGCAGCATAAAAGGCACCGAATGCCAGCTGTGGCTGGCCATGATGGCAGGGGTGGAGTGATCGCCTGCTACCACCAGAACGTCCAAGTCCAAGTCCAGCAGGTCGGGTATATGGTTGTCCAAGGCCTCCAAGGCGGCCACCTTGGCCTTGAAGTTGCCATCCTCCCCGGCAGCGTCGGCAGGCTTGTAGTGCAGGAAGAAGAAGTCGTGCTCGTGGTAGTGCTCGCGCAAGGTGTAAATCTCGTCGGTGAAGGTAGCTCCAGTGGGTATGACACGCATCCCAGCAATGGAGGCCAGGCCGCGGTACATTGGGTAAGCTGCGATGGCCCCGGGATTCAGGCGAAAGGCTTCGCCCATGGACGGCAGATGAGGCAGTTGGGAGAACCCTCGCAGCATTATCATGTTGGCCCGGTCACGCTCCGACAGCAAACGCGCGGCTGAGTCCACGAACCCTCTTACCACGGAGGCCGCTTTCATGCCTGCGGGCGACAGTGCCTGCGCCTGCAAAGTGGGCACGCCGGTCTGTTGCGGGTCGGTCTCGCTGACCTGGTCGCTGAGGTCCTTTCCCCGCAGGTGGAGCACAAAGCGATAGTCCTGCACCGGGTACACCGTGACCTCTGCGCCGTCGAGGGCTATGTCGTCCAAGATGCGGCAAAGGGGCGCACTCTCCGACGTCGGGATGCGCCCAGCCCGTCGGTCTGTCAGGTTGCCTTGCGCGTCGACGGTGCAGAAGTTACCCCGGGCCGCCACATCGCCTTCCTGCAAGTCCACGTCGATGCCTAGGGCCTCCAACGCCCCGCGTCCGATGAGGTATTTGATAGGGTCGTAGCCGAAAAGGGCAAGGTGGCCCGGTCCACTTCCCGGAGTCACTCCCGGCAGCACGGGAACCGTCAGCCCGCAAGCACTCTCGCGAGCGATGGCATCCAAATTAGGCAGGTTGGCCGTCTCTAACTCAGACAGCTTAGTCTGGGGATGGGGTAGGCCTCCAAGGCCGTCCACCACCAGCATCAGTATCTTGGAGGATGTCGTTGCGAAGGAGCCCCTCAGGGCTTCATTGTCGATTGCGCTCATGCTATCCGTAAACCTCTATGCTTGATCCGTTTATGCGTCGGGCAGGGCGTCAATGCCTGGCAGTTCCTTACCTTCCAAGTACTCCAAGGCAGCGCCTCCTCCAGTGGAGACGTGGGTTATCTTGTCGCTCAAGCCCAAGGACTCCACCACCTCCGCAGTCGAGCCTCCTCCGACAATGGAGACGGCGTCGCTTTCAGCCACGGCTTGGGCCACTCGTTCCGTGCCGGGTTTGAAGGCGGCGCGCTCAAACACGCCCATCGGTCCATTCCATATGATGGTCTTGCAGTCACTGAGGGCCTCCCCATAGGCGTTGGCCGTCCTAGGTCCAATGTCGAAAACGCTAAGACCCTCAGGCACAGCGTGGGCGTCTGAGGTCTGTGGTTCGGCGTCGTCGACCAAGCTCGCTGCTACAGTCACGTCCGTCGGTAGCAGCACCTGCATACCCTCGGTGGAGGCGCGTTCTAGGAAGGACGATGCGTATTCCAGCCGTTCATCCTCCACCATGGAGGCGCCAACGTCGTAGCCTTGTGCTTTCAGGAATGTGGAAGCCATGGCCCCGCCTATGCAGACCAGGTCCACCCTGCCTACCAGGTTGTCCAGCAGGGTGATCTTGTCGCTGACCTTGGCCCCGCCCAGCAACGCGCCCACTGGCTTTTCCGGCGACGCCAACGCCCGGTCAAGGTACTCGACCTCGCGCTGAAGCAGCATGCCCGCGGCCGAGGGAAGGTAGCGGGGCACACCTACCGTGGAGGCGTGGGCCCGGTGTGCCACGGCGAAGGCGTCCATCACGAACAGGTCTGCCACCGACCCCAAAGCCTTGGCGAAGTCGGGGTCATTGGCCTCTTCCTCGGCGTGAAAGCGCAAGTTTTCCAGCAGCAGCACGTCCTCGGGGCCCATTCCATTGACTGCCGCCGAGACGCCTGCGCCCACGCACTGGTCGATGGAGGTAACCGGTGAACCCAGCAGCACACCCAGCCGGTCGCCCACGGGCCACAGGCGCAGCTCGTCTACGACCTTGCCTCCAGGGCGGCCTAGATGTGAGCAGAGGATGGTCTTCGCGCCTTGCCCCCGAAGGTGTTGGATGGTGGGCAGCGTCTGACGTAGTCGGTAGTCGTAGGAGGCGATGTATTCGCGCCCCTGCTCAATGGGCACATTGAAATCGACGCGCACTAGCACCCGCTGTCCGCGTACCTCCAAGTCCTGCAGGCACCGCTTAGCCAAGCCTCTCCTCCGCCGCTGTAGGTCTCGCAGGCTGCGCATCGGGCATACCGTAAGACAAAAGCGCCTCCCCCAGCCCTTGGAACTCGGCCAAGTCTGACGCGGAAATGCCCAGCAGGGAGATTCTATCCATCGCTTGACTTACTTTATGTCGAGCCACTTGGCTCAACGCCGTTTGGTCGTCCTTCCGAGCGCCGATGTCCTCGCGTATTTGCAGGGCCACCCCAAGGTCGCCCCCAAACTGCTGGAAAGACTGCTGCACGTCCACTTCCTTGCCTGCAATAAGCGCCCCCAATTGGGCAGCGCAGCCCATCATAGCGCCCGTCTTCAGGGAGGCGGTCCCGACGTATGCCTCGGTGGTCTGGGCGCCTTCCTTAGCCAGCAACGCCAAGTGCAGGCCCTCGCACGTCCGGGCGCAGCCGTCGTCCAGCGTCCGCAGGGCTGTGAGCACGATGTCATCGTCGCACCCGTGATCACTGAGGCGCATCAATGATATCCGGGCCAAGGCGTGCAGCCCGTCGCCAGCGTTGATGGCTTGGCCGGAGCCCCAGCGCCCCTCTATGCGGGTTTCATCGCAGACTATTTGGTTTCCGGTCACATCGATTCCTCGATGGGCCACGAACTGGTGATGCGCCAGTTCGACGGCCGCGGCCGCTGGGAGCGCCGCGCGATGGTCTCCTGAAAGGGCGGCACACACCAGAAGGCACAGAGTGCCTCGAGGGCGAACAAGCTCCGGAACGTTTCCCTCCGGTGACGGGTCGGTGTCCATTTGGAACGCCAGCATGTCATGCAGCAGTCGCACAGGGCTGGTCACTGCCCGCTCTATTTCGGCCTGCATGGCTGATCCAAATTGGTGAAAACGGGACTTGGCCATCTTACCCAGCGTTGGCAGCCACGAAGGACTCGATTTCTTCCCAAGGCACCGCACCGGCGCGGACCAGCGTGGGGCGTTCGCCTGTTAGATCGACGATAGTAGAGGATACGCCCAGCTCCGCCGCGCCGTCATCCAGTACCATGTCGCAGGACACTCCCAACTGCTCCCGTACCTCCTCCGCTGTGGCCGGGTCAGGGCCGCCGGTTACGTTGGCACTAGTACCGGTAATGGGGTGCCCTAGCGCCGTGATCAGGCGTAGGGCTGTCGCGTGATTTGGAACTCGCACAGCCACGGTGTCCTGCCCGCCGGTCACCAAGCGCGACACAGCCACCGCCCGGGGCAGCAGCATGGTCAGGGAGCCCGGCCAGAACCTGTGAGCCAGCGTGGTAGCCAGCTGCGGCACATCCGCTGCCACCTGTTGCAGCATGTCGGTGTTCGACAGCAGCAGTGGCAGTCCCATGTCGGGAGGGCGGTGTTTAGCCCGGAACACCCGCTGTACTGCGTGAGGGTTGAAGGGGTCCGCCCCCAATGCGTACAGGGTATCGGTAGGGAAAGCGACCAAGCCTCCTTGACGCAAACGTTCCACGGCTTGTTGTACACGGTCGTCGGACAATGCGGTCTCCGCTACCTCGGCTATAGCCTAGGGCTTGGCCCCACAGCCAGCTTGACCGAGTATAGCATGGGTGCTAACTTGGGTCGAGTCATACGCTAGCCGTACGACTCTCCACATCCTATCTCTTGTAGTCGGAATGAATGGTGCTACAATAGGCTGTACTATGACCGAACAACGCGCAAATGCGGGCAGAAGGTTTTCCACCAGCGATCATCTAGAGGTCTCAGCCTACTTGGAGATTGCCCAAGAAAGGTCCGGTACCCCCGCTGGTGGGGGAGAACCGGGCGGGGCCCACGGCGTTGTGGTGATGGACTTCGGCTCCCAATACAGTCGGCTCATCGAGCGCCGAGTCCGGGAGATGCAGGTCTATTGTGCTGTAGTGCCCCCCACTGCGTCGTGGGAGGATGTGGCCGCCGCCAACCCTAGGGGCATCATCCTTTCAGGCGGTCCGGCTTCGGTATACGACGATGGGGCGCCCATGCCTCCGGCGTGGGTCTACCAGCACGGCCTCCCCATCCTAGGCATCTGCTACGGCACTCAAGCCTTGGTGCAACAGCTTGGCGGAAGGGTCGACCCGGCCGAGAGCCGGGAGTACGGCCATGCCGTCCTACACCAAAACCAAACCGACGCCCCCATTTTTGCCCAACTCCCGACATCCATGCCGGTGTGGATGAGCCATTCAGACCAGATCGTGGAGCTTCCCCCCGGTTTCCGCTCCCTCGCGTACACCGATAGCTCGCCTATGGCAGCCATCGGCAATGGAGGCAACATCCTAGGACTTCAATTCCACCCCGAAGTGGTGCATACCGCCAACGGCAAGACGATCTTGGAGAACTTCCTTTTCAGCGTCTGCAACTGCGATGCCAAGTGGACGCCGGACAACTTCATCGACAAGTCGGTGCAGGCAGTCCGCGACCAAGTCGGCTCCGGCAAGGTTATTTGCGCCCTGTCGGGTGGCGTCGACTCGGCTGTCACAGCGGCCCTCATCCACGAGGCCATTGGCAACCAGCTTACGTCGATCTTCGTCAACAATGGCCTGATGCGTCGCGAGGAGCCGGAACGGGTGCTGGACACCTTCCGCAACAGGCTCAAACTCAACATGCTCTACGTGGATGCCTCCGAGCGGTTTCTGCGACGCCTTGAAGGTGTAGTCGATCCTGAACAGAAACGCCGTGTTGTCGGCGAGGAGTTCATCCGGGTATTCGAGGAGTCTGCCGCCGAATTGGGAGACACCGAGTACCTAGCTCAAGGAACCCTGTACCCTGACGTCATCGAGAGCCGGACTCCGGAGAACCGGGCCTCTGCCAAAATCAAGACCCACCACAACGTGGGCGGTCTCCCGGAGCACATGACCCTCAAGCTGGTGGAGCCCCTGCGGGACCTGTTCAAGGATGAAGTCAGGGACGTGGGGCTAGCCTTGGGTCTGCCCCCAGAGGTAGTTTACCGCCAGCCCTTCCCCGGTCCAGGCTTGGCCATTCGCGTTATGGGAGAGGTGACGGAGGAGAAGCTGGAGATGTTGCGGGCCTGCGACTGGGTTGTGATAGACGAAATCAAGGGCTCCAACTTGTACCACCAACTCTGGCAGACCTTTGCCGTGCTTACCGACACCCAGAGCGTAGGCGTCACGGGCGACTTTCGCGCCTATGGCCTTGTCGCTGCCATACGTGCCGTCACCAGCGAGGACGCTATGACCGCCGACTGGGTGCGCCTGCCCTACGAGGTGCTGGCGCGCATCTCCAACCGTATCGTCAACGAGGTGCCGGGCGTCACACGCGTGGTCTACGACGTGACAAGCAAGCCACCCGGTACGATTGAATGGGAATAAGACCAATGGGACTAGCCCGCGCCTGCCCTTCACCGGCATGACAGATGTCCTGGTAGTCGGCAATGGGGCCCGCGAACATGCCTTGGCATGGAAGCTGCGCCAGAGCAGCGCCGTCAACCGCCTGCTGGTTGCTCCCGGCAACGGTGGTACCGCCTCCATTGCAGAGAACGTCCCCATCCGGGCAGACGACGTGGACGGCCTGTTCCGCTTGGCCCAAGATCGCTCCGTCGACCTGACGGTCGTGGGGCCGGAGGTCCCGCTGGCAGCAGGCCTAGCCGACAGATTCCAGCAGCAGGGCCTCGCCGTATTCGGCGCGACGCGAGCGGCGGCGAAACTTGAGTGGAGCAAGTCCTTCGCCCGATGCTTGACCCGTGAGTTGAATGTGCCCGGCCCAGATTTCAAGGTGTTCAGCGACGCCAACGATGCGGAGGCTTTTCTGTCGCGACACCAAGGCCCCATCGTCGTTAAGGCCGACGGCTTGGCGGCAGGCAAGGGCGCTTTGTTATGTAAAGACCGCGAGGAGGCACTGGCAGCCGTCCACCTGTGCATGACGGACCGGGCCTTTGCTGCCGCTGGTGACACTGTCGTGCTGGAGGAACTCCTCAGCGGGCCCGAGATCAGTGTATTTGCGTTCTGCGACGGGGAAATCCTGTCGCCGATGGCGGCGGCCTGCGACTACAAACGTGCCTTGGATGGTGATGAGGGGCCCAACACTGGAGGGATGGGGTGCTACACCCCGCCTCCAATTTGGAATCAGGCCCTACAGGAGCAGGTGCTTGGCACCATTATGCAGCCGACCGTCAGGGCTATGGCACAGCGGGGGACCCCATACCGGGGTATGCTCTACGCTGGGCTGATGCTCAGTGAAGAAGGGCCCAAGCTGCTGGAGTTCAATTGCCGTTTGGGCGACCCCGAAGCCCAAGTGGTGTTGCCCCTGTTGGAGGGCGACCTCCTCCCCGTGCTGACCGCCTGTGCCATCGGAAGCATCTCTCAATGCGACGTCAAGTGGTCTGACGACGCCTGCGTGGGTGTCGTCTTGGCGTCAGGAGGCTATCCCGGCGACTACCATAGGGGCCTGCCGATACATGGGCTGGACGACTTGGACGACGATGTGCTGGTGTTCCATGCTGGCACTGTCCTTGCTCAGTTCGACGGAGCTGATGCACTCTTGACCGACGGGGGCCGGGTGCTCACCGTAGTGGGGCGGGGGCCGGACATACCGGCGGCCCGGGAGCGGGCCTATGCCAACATTGGCAGGATAGGGTTCAAGGACCGCTATTACCGGCGTGATATTGCCAAGCTGCCGACCATGGCAGGTTAAACGAGAGGTTAAGGTTGGAGGAGAGCTATGATGGAGTGGGGCGAAGACCTTCGAAAGTTCCGAGAATCGATAGAGGCTATTCGCCAGCAACCCACCGAACCGCGCGAAATCGGCGAGGAGGAACTCGAACAGAGGCTCAGGATTATCCAAGAGGCCTTCGAAGACCTGCGTCCTGAGACTTACTTGGAAGAGATGAACCGCGTCCTGCTGGATGGCCGGGGTGAGGTGGAAGTGTACCTGCCATGGGAGGATGAGGGCGACGAGGATGAGGACGACGAGGACGAGGATGACGGTGAAAACGGGGTGGACGAAGAAGATGACGACGAGGATGAGGACGACGAGGACGGCGATGACGATGATGAAGAGGAAGAGGAGTTGGAAGCGCAGGATGTAGCTTCTGCTATACTTGTCTGGGACGCTGGCGAGTGTGAGCTGGCGATCGACGTTGGCTTGGAAGGTGACCGCGTCTACTGGCAGGTCAACGGCGATGATGTGCCAACTAATGATGTGTCGCTGCGGGAAGCCCTTAAGAAGGCCTTCGCCGAGGAAGTCGGCCTCTAGTCCGCCAATAACCCATACTGAGGAGGTCAGGTCTTGCCGCGTGTGGGCATAGTCATGGGCAGTTCATCCGACGACCCTGTCGCCCAAGAGGTGGTGCAGGTGCTGGAGCAGCTTGGCATCGACTATGAGGTGCGGGTGCTCTCGGCCCACCGTGCGCCAGGGCGTCTGGCCAGCTACATAGAGGAAGCCCCCGAGCGTGGCGTGGAGCTGTTCATCGGCTTGGCCGGCGGGGCTGCCGCCCTGCCCGGGGCCATAGCGGCTTGGACCACGCTGCCAGTCTTGGGCGTGCCTGTGGCCTCCAGCGAACTCAAGGGCATTGACGCCCTGATGGCCATCGCCCAGATGCCTCCAGGCGTTCCCGTGGGGTGCATGGCCGTGGGCAATTGGGGCGCGCGCAACGCGGCTTTTATGGCGGCCTCCATCCTGGGTCTGAAGTACGAAGAAATCAAGAAGGCGTATGAGGAGTACCGGCGCAGACAACGAGAAGGCTGATCGCCCACTGGCGGTGCTCTGCGACTTCGACGACACCATAGCCCTGCAAAATGTGGCCCAGCTTCTGCTTGACCGCTTTGGCCAAGGTAAATGGCAGGAGTTGCGGCAGCAGTTGCGGAATGGCGAGATCAACTTCCGTCAATACCAAGAGAGGTCGTTCGACGCCGTGACCGCTACCCAGGAAGAGATGCGGTGCTACGTCGAGAGCGAGGTCATCGTGCGCGACGGCTTCCTTGACGTGTGGGACCACTGTAGGCAGGCAGGAATCCCTCTGGCCATCGCGAGCCTCGGACTCGACTTTTACATTCAGGCTGTTCTGGATCGAGAAGGCATTGGGCCGGTCGACACCTACGCCGTGGAGACCAGCTTTACTCCCCAAGGCATCAGCTACCGCTACCCCCATACGTGGGACGGTTGCACCAAGTGGGGCAGCTGCAAGTGCGTGGCCGTTTGGGCCTACCAGCGGGCTGGCTACACCATCGCCTACGTAGGCGATGGTACGTCCGACTTCTGCCCCGCCTCCAAAGCCGACATGGTGTTCGCCCGCAGCCATTTGGTGGAGAAGTGCGACAGCGAGGGCGTACCCTGCCACGAGTTTGAGGACTTCTATCAGGTGTTGGCGCACCTGATAGCTAAAAGCGAAAGTAGATCAGAGGCCAGAGGTGACGAGGTAAGACCCCAATGATAGACCGCTACAGTCGTCCTGAGATGAAGCGCGTGTGGTCTGATGAGAACAAGTACGCCAAGTGGCTGGAAGTGGAGTTGGCCGCTTGCCAAGCTTGGACCGACGAGGGTGTCATTCCCGCTGAAGACATGCAGAACCTTAGGCGTGCCCGCTTCGACCCCCAGATAATGGACAAGGTCTTTCAGCGAACGCGCCACGACGTTACTGCGTTCATTGCCTCGGTCACCACCGACTTGGGAGACGAAGGGCGCTGGATTCACCAAGGTCTGACCTCCAGCGATGTCATGGACACGGCCCTTGCCCTGCAGCTCATCGAGGCCTCCCGGATACTCATGCAGGACATGGACGCCTTGTCCGAGGTGCTCCGCCGGCAAGCGTTGGAGCACAAGGACACACCCATGATGGGGCGTACCCATGGCGTCCACGCCGAGCCGACCTCGTTCGGCCTCAAGCTGGCCCTGTGGTGGGACGAAATAAACCGGCAGCGCCAGCGTTTGGAGCAGGCGGTTGAGGGCATCGCCGTTGGCAAGATATCGGGTGCCGTGGGCACCCATGCCACGGTGCCGCCCGTCATCGAGCAGCGGGTGTGCCATGAGTTGGGCCTGAAGGCCGAGCCTGTCTCCAACCAGATAGTGCAGCGGGACCGTCACGCCCACTTCGTGGTCACTCTAGCCCTCATCGCATGCTCGCTTGAGAAGTTTGCGACCGAGATACGCTCCTTGCAGCGCACCGAAGTCCGCGAGGTGGAGGAGCCCTTTGGCGAAGGGCAGACGGGGTCTTCAGCCATGCCCCACAAGCGAAACCCTGAACTCACCGAGAGAGTATGCGGGCTGTCCCGCCTGATTCGCGGCTACAGCCTGACTTCCATGGAGAACGTGGCCCTCTGGCACGAGCGCGACATCAGCCACTCCTCGGCAGAGCGCCTAATCCTCCCTGATTCCTGCCTCGCCTTGGACTACATCCTCGACCTGTTCCGATACGTAGCCGACGGCATGAGGGTGTATCCGCAGCGTATGTGGCACAACTTGGAGAGCACCCGTGGCTTGGTGTTCAGCCAGCGTGTCCTGCTGGCCTTGGTGGAGAAGGGACTGTCGCGGGATACGGCCTACCAGATCGTCAAGGACAACTCAATGCGCTGCTGGGAAGAAGAACTGGATTTCCGCCAGCTTATCAAGTCCAGCCCCGAAGTCAGCGAGCACATCTCGTCGGAGGAGTTGGAGGGGCTGTTCGACTACGCCTACTACCTGCGATACACTGATGAGAGCTTCGAGCGAGCGGGCCTGTTGCAGCGTGGAGTTGCGGTAGGCTAGACACCGTTCTGTTCGGCAAGCCGATGAATTGGCCCCCTAGACCAATATCCAATGCTTGGAGGTACGCCGTGCCCGTTATGTATACCGACTTGCCCGGCCTCATCCATCGAGGCAAGGTGCGGGATACCTACGAGTTGGACAGGAATACCCTGCTGATGGTGGCCACTGACCGCATATCCGCTTTCGACGTAGTCCTGCCCACCGGCATTCCCCGGAAGGGTAGGGTGTTGTCTGCGCTGTCAGCTTTCTGGTTTCAGCGTACGGGATTCATCTGCCCCAACCACTA
The DNA here is from genome assembly GCA_965263155.1 of Dehalococcoidia bacterium. Classification (GTDB taxonomy): domain Bacteria; phylum Chloroflexota; class Dehalococcoidia; order Lucifugimonadales; family JAAXIE01; genus JAAXIE01. The sequence continues at coordinate 1,428,241 of OZ253586.1, read as the reverse complement.
CTTGAGCATGGCCGACGACCCTGAGGCCCGCGCCAAATATCCATTCGTGGCGGAACTTCCTCCGGACTTGGCTGGGCAGTGCATGGTGGTGCGCCGCGCCCAACGTATCGACATCGAGTGCATAGTACGCGGCTACCTCGCTGGCTCGGCTTGGGCCGAGTACAGGCGGGGCGGCACTGTCTTTGGCCGCCTTATGCCTCCCGGCCTACAGGAAGGGGTGCGCTTGGAGCAACCATTTTTCACCCCTACCACCAAGGCAGAGGAGGGGCACGACGAGAACATGCCTCTGCAGCAGGTCGTGCAGATGGTCGGCCCCAAGCTGGCCGAGGAACTTCAGACTCAGAGCATCGCCATCTACAACCACTGCCATCAGTACGCCAGCTCACGGGGTATCCTGCTCGCCGACACCAAACTGGAATTCGGGCTGGTGAACGGACGCCTCACGGTAATCGACGAGATTCTGACGCCCGACTCCAGCCGCTTCTGGGATGCAGAGGGCTACCAGCCGGGGCGCTCCCAACCCAACTTCGACAAGCAGTTCGTCCGGGACTGGCTGGACGCAGAGGGCTGGGACCACGAGCCGCCCTCCCCAGAGTTGCCCGACGATGTAGTGGCAATGACTACCCAGCGATACGTAGAGGTCTACCACCGCTTGACCGGTCAAGAGCTGACCTGAACCCCTTAACCAAGGCCCTGACTTGGTTGAGGCCGAACAAAGGAGAGTCGATTGCCCCGATCACGTAGACCCCAAAGAAGAAGGAAAAGCAGCTCCGCCCGGTCCGCTGGCAACATCTCGCAGATTCCTCCCGCAGGGCTCCGGGGGCCCGTAAGGATAGGCGGACGCCGTACCCGCCGCTGGCTGTTCCTCGCAGCGGCTGGGGTACTGGCTATAGCCATTATTATTTCCTTCTTCCTGCCTCAGATACTGGACCTTGCACCCGACCTTGGCCGCGGCACCGACGAGTACAAGGGAGGCGTGGGCGAGGTGCAGGCCCGTATGACGGTGCCCGAAGATACCTTGATCGGCCCGGGCCGAGTGCTCTCTGCTGGCTCGGAAGACGCGCGTCATGACCTCCTTGAATGGCCGGAATACTCCACGTCTCCACCCACATCGGGGCCACATCTGAGCTTCACTTGGCCTTGTGACTTTTATAACGTGGACTATACGGACCCGGTAACAGAACAAATTGGGGTTCCAGACCGCCGCATTGTCCACAACATGGAACACGGCCATGTGGTCATGAGCTACAACCTGCCCGATCAGGAAGATGTCGAGCGCCTCCAGCAGGTGCATCTTGGTCTGTCCGACCACGGCCTGTGGCTGATCACTCGCCCCTACGACAAGATTGAGGAAGGCACGGTCGCCATGACGGCGTGGGGTGTGCTGGATGTATTCGACGGAGTGAATGAGCAGCGTATCAATGCCTTCTACGACGCTTACAAGGGCAACCGATTCAGCGGGGAGACACAGACCGCTGGCCGGGGCATCCCCTGCTGATGTTCCTCGCCAAGATATTCATCAGTCTCAAGCCCACGGTTAACGACCCCCAAGGTCTGACAGTCCTCGCTGGCCTGAAGGACCTCTCCTTCGACACCGTCGACTCGGTGAGAGTCGGGAAGTACATCGAAGTGAAGCTCGCCGACCTTAGGGTCGGTCAAGCCATGAGTAGCATCGACGAAATGTGTCGTCGGCTACTGGCCAATCCAGTCATCGAAGACTACCGCTTCGAACTTGAAGTGGTAGAGGAGTAGGTCGTTTAGGCGGACAGGAAAGGCCCCCACTGTACACTACACGTGGGCGCACGCCCGAGTAGCGACGGCCAGACGACTATTGGACGAGCTTGTGATAGGGCCTCGCTGAGGAGAGCTTCCCTCATCCGGCGATGGTGCCCTTGGTGCTGGGGACCTCGCCTGAGGTGCGGGGGTCTAGCTCTACGGCGTCCCGCAGGGAACGAGCTAGTGCCTTGAAGACAGCTTCCGCTTTGTGATGGGCGTTGCGCCCTGACATGACCTTGACGTGCAGGTTCATGCGGCCTTCCACGGCAAAGCTCTCCAAGAAGTGGTGCAGCAAGTCTCCAGGCAGCGTTTCCACCATCTGGCCGTCCAAGTCCATGTCGATGGAGGCATAGCCACGGCCACTGAGGTCAACTGCCACCATCGCCAAGGTCTCATCCAGAGGTACCAGAGCGTGGCCCATCCGCCGGATGCCACGGCCATCGCCCAAGGCCTGATGGAAGGCGCGGCCCAACGTGATGGCGGTGTCCTCGACCAAGTGATGCCAGCCTACCTCTACATCGCCGTGGGCGTTGAGAGTTATGTCGATTAGCCCGTGGCGACTGAGCTGCCGCACCATGTGGTCCAGCATGCCGTTGCCCGTGGCGACTTGATGCACCCCCTGCCCGTCGAGGCACAGGGTAAGGGAGATTTGCGTCTCCGAGGTCTGGCGTTCCAGTGTGGCTTCGCGCATCGTCATTGGGACTACTCTTCCAACAGGCTCTCCAGCGCGGATATCACCGCGTCGGTCTGGTGGGGTAAGCCTACGCTGATGCGCACGAAATCTTCCAGTCTGTCGCCCCCGAAATATCGGACGAATATGCCCTTCCGCGCCAAGCCCTCAAACAGCTCTTTGCCCCGGCCTTGTGGAAGTTGGGTCAGAATGAAGTTGGCTTGAGTGGGCCACGGGGTCACGCCGGGCAGGGCTTCCAGCTTGGAGAAGAGTCTGTCGCGCTCCTGCACGATGCATTCGACGCGACGCAGCAGTTCGTCCCGGTCTTCCAGAGAGGCCGTCAGGGCTGCCTCTGCTGCCACGTTGACGTTATAGGGTGACTTCATACCCATCATCACCCTAGCCAGCTGCGGGTCCATTATCCCCAAGCCGATGCGCAGCCCGGCCAGGCCGGCCCACTTGCTGAATGTACGCAGCACGATGAGGTTGGGGTACTCCTGCAACAGGGGTATCAGGGTGTAGCCGCAAAACTCGTGGTAGGTCTCGTCCACCACAACGATCAATCCTTTGTCCAGCAAGCGGCGCACCTGCCACTCTTGGGCCACGTTGGCGGTGGGATTATTGGGCGAGGCCAAGAACGTCAGCTTGGTATCGTCGTCCAAGACCTGCTCGATTTCCTCCACATCCACGTCGAAAAGCTCGTTGCGGGGCACCGTGACCGCTTGACCACCGCACACTGCGGTGCTGAAGCGGTACATGCCGAAGGTGGGCGTTGGGTCTATCACCTTCTGCCCAGGCTCCAGAAAGATGCGCAGCACCATGTCGATTAGCTCGTCACTGCCGTTGCCAGCAACCACCTGCTCCGGGGCCACGTTCAGGTAGTCGGACAGCACCGTGCGCAAGTGACGCTGGTCTGGGTCGGGGTACTGGTTGTAGTAGGGATAAGATGCCAAGGCATCGGCCACGCGAGGGGAAGGGCCGAAGGGGTTCTCGTTGCCGTTGAGCTTTATCACTTGGTCCAGAGCTATGCCAGCCTGCTGGGCCAGCACCTCCGTGGGGTCCACACCTTCGTAGGTCTTGAGGGCGCGGATATGGCTTACCATCCGCTCGGTGGGGTCGAAGTTCATGGCACGTCGGCCTGTTGCAGGCTCCTCACCCTGACCTGAATGGCATGGGAATGGGCCGTGAGGCCCTCGCCCAAGGCGATGTTGGTCGCTGGTTCGGCCAAGCGGGAGAACTCCTGCGGGGGTAACCCGACCACCGGCATGGTCCGCAAGAACTGGTGTACTCCCAACGCGGAACTGAACCTCGCTGAGCCACCAGTGGGCATAACGTGGCTGGGCCCAGCAATGTAGTCCCCCATTACTTCCGGCGAGTAGTGGCCTAGGAAGAGGCCACCGGCATGGCGCACCTTTGACGCCCAGTTCCAAGGGTTTTCCACCATGAGGCACAGGTGCTCCGGGGCTAGGAAGTTGGCCAGCTCTATCGCCTCACCGATAGTGTCCACCAGAAGTATCTTGCCCTGCCGCTCCAAGGAGGCGACGGCCATGGCCTGCCTCTCCAGCGAAGGAAGCTGGCGGTCCAACTCCTCTCCTATGGCGTCAACAAGCTCTGGGGAGGTGCTTACCAGAATGGGCACGGCCATCTCGTCGTGCTCGGCTTGGGCAATGAGGTCGGCGGCGCAGAAGGCTGGCGGTGCAGTCGCGTCGGCCACCACCAGCGTCTCAGTGGGGCCGAATATGCCGTCGATGCCCACCTGTCCAAACACCATCCGCTTGGCCAAGGCGACGAACAGGTTGCCCGGCCCGCATATCAGGTCGACAGCGGGAATGGACTCCGTGCCGTAGGCCATGGCGGCTATCGCCTGAGGGCCGCCGACGGCGAACACTCGGTCGATGCCCGAAAGGGCAGCGGCCGCCAGCACTATTGGGCTGGGTGCGTTGCCCTCGCGGGGCGGGCTGAGTAGGACGATTTCCTCCACCCCTGCCACCTTGGCTGGGACGGCAGTCATCAGCACAGTAGAGGGGTAGGCTGCTTTGCCCCCAGGTGCGTAGATACCGACACGGTCCAGTGGGATGGTGAACTCGCCCAGACCCTTGTCCATATCCAGCCAGCGGCGGGGCATGCACTCTTTGTGGAAAGACTCGATACGCTCGGCGGCTAGCTCGAGGGAACGGCGCAAGTCGGGAGACAGAGCTTCCACGGCGGCATCCAGTGCCTCACGCCCAACCTCCAGCTGCTCCAACTCGACGCCATCCAGCAGCTTGGTGTAGCGTCTCAACGACTCGTCACCGTCGCGCCGGACGTCGCTCACGATGCGTTGTACCGCTTCCAGAGGCGACAACCGCTCGCCGAAAAGCTGCTCGTTGCGGTCCAGCACTTCGGCCGGGACCCCGGAGGTATCCAACGGATCGGTGCGCTGCAGGGCTTCGCGTGCCTTATCCAGCCCCTCAATTACCTGCAGACGCATCCAAATACTCCTCGATTAGCTCCATGGATGAGGTGATGGCTGACTCTCGGTACGAGGCTATGCGCTGAAGCGTCACCAGTTCATACACCTGCTCCAGACTCTGGGGCATGTTGTCGATGAACTGTTCCGCCATGGCCAAGGCTTCTTCGTCCTCGCCGTACATGCGACGCAGGGCGCGTGACAGCCGCTCCCAGCTGAACTCCCAGCTGTTGAAGCGCTGTACCCAAGTGCGCCATTCGGCGAGGGTCTCGGCCTCTACGAAGCCGATGTCCACGCCTTCTTCCGCGCCCTCCAGAAGTCCGGTAACCCGCTGCACCTCAATCTCATCGGCCTTGGCCTCGCGGTCCATGTCTAACTGCATGGCCCGGTCCCACATATTCCCCTGCACCTTGGCTTCGGGCGTATCGCCGCCACCGAAGAACTGCCGGTAGATGTTGCAAATCCACGACTCATCGGCAACGAGGTGATTGATGTAGCCGGATATGAAAGCGCGGGTAGGGGCGTTGGAGCTGCCGGATGTTCTGAGATGAGGGTTGGCCTCGAACAAGGCTCTGGCCCCGGCCCCCACCTCCTCCACCGACAGGGGTGCGAAGTGGGTCCGCTCCCGAGGCCACTTGGTCATAGCTCGGATGTCGGGTGTCGTGGCCCCAAGCAGGAAAGCAGCCTCGTTCGATTTGAGCACCGGGTGTCCCAATCGGTCCCCCGCCTGTTGAGCCAATTGTATGTGTGCTGGCAGGTTAGGCATTTTCGGATTCTAACAGACCTCGGAAGCTACCGCACTCATCCTTGAAGAGATAGCTCACTTGGGAAGCTGCGATGTCCTTGGCGCCGGAGTTGCGCAGGTGGTCCACTGTTTCCAACAGGCTCTCCCTTGGCACCAGGAGACTCACCGTATGCCAGCCGGTTTCGTCAAAATTGAAGATCGGAGACACCGTGGGTCCCTGCAGGCCAGCCAAGTGAGGCCGGGACAGAATGTGCGCCCCGATGGACTCGGCGGAGTCCCCGCGGACGTTGGCAGTAAGCCTGAAATAGGGACGTGCCTTCAGGTGCCCTTCTATGGTCTCCAGCACAGCTCGAGTTGTCTGCAGCGTGCTTTCCGACCGCTTGATAAGCTCTCGGTTGCCCACCAAGCATGCGCTGGACTCGAGGATGGTGCCGTCGTCCAAAGTCTTGAGCCGGTTGTCTCGCAGCGTCATCCCACTGGACACCAAATCGACGATGAGGTCGGCGTACCCAGCGGCAGGAGCGGCTTCCAAGCTCCCGCTGGCTTGGACCAGTGTGAAGTAGTAGATGTCGTGCGAGTACAGGAAGCGTTGGGTCACCCGAGGGTACTTGGTCGCGATGCGCAGTTGACGCCCCTGCTGACGGAATTCCACAGCCAAGTCGGCGAGGTCGTTGACGGAAGAGACGTCCAGCCAGCTATCCGGCACGGCGACTACGAGGTCGCAGCGTCCGAATCCCAAGTCCTCTACGAGACAGACCACCGGGGTGCCCTCACGACGGTACTCCAAGAATCGGTCGAAGCCGACCACACCTAATTCGGCGCTGCCTTCTTCCACTTTCTGGGTGATGTCAGCGGTTCGCTGGAATAGGGCAATGGCCCCCTTCACCGCAGATATGTCAGCCGTATACCGTCGACGCTGCCGTTCCACTGCCATTCCACAGGCCCGCATGAAGGCAATACAGCCGTCGTAAAGGTCGCCGTCGCTGGGTAGCACCAGCCTCAGACCGTCATGGTGGTTAGCTAGTTGAGTGTGTTGTGGTTGTGCCATCCGCGTTTACCGCCAGCACTGAAGGATAGCCTTGGCTCCGTGCAAAGGCGACAGCCCCTTCCAAGTCGCGAGAGCAGGCTTCAATGACCACGGGGCGCCCCTGTTCTCGCAGGCCTGATGCCACGGCGAGGGCATGCCGGTACGCGCCATCACCGGTTGGCCAAATGTAGCCCGTGGCCATCGCGGGTGCCTGCGCTTCATATGCGGAGGCAGACATGGAGTCCAGCACGGCCTCTAAGGAGTAGGCAAAGCCGAGGGCTGGCAGCTCTACAGGCAAGCCCAAGGCCCGCGCCAAGCCGTCGTACCTGCCTCCACCGCCCAGCGACGCTCCGCTGTCACCCGAGGTTATTTCGAAAATTATGCCGGTGTAGTAGGCCAACTCTCGCGCCAAGCCGAAGTCCAGCTTGATGTCACCCGGCCCCGAATCGTAGGCCAACAGTTCCAGCGAACGAGCTAGGGAATCCAAGTGACTTGTATCCGCCCCATAGTCTCCCAGCAGCAGCCGAGCGTCGGACAATGCTCTTGTGGATTCGCCCTTAATGCCTGCCAAGGCAGTGGCCGCCTCCATACCGCGCTTCAAGTGGGCTGGTTCGTCAACTGCTTGCGCCTTGCGCAGCAGCCGGTCCACCACCTCGTCAGAAGTGCGCTGCCCGACGCTCCCCTCATCGGCTCCCGTCAGGTCTAACAGTCCCCGCAGCAACTCACGAGCGTCAGGGCCGTCCATCTCTCGGATAAAGGCGGGCAGATGACCGGAACGGTCGCCCGAGGCCAGCAGTCCCACTTTGTCGGCCTGCTGCCACGCTCGCTCCAAGGCGTCGGGCCCGTGCTCCAAGTCTTGCAATGCGCCCAAGACAAAGGCCATGGCCCGGTCGGAAAGGCCGCAGGCATCCAGCAACGCCCGGTGAACCGAGACGTCTCCCAGCGTCAGCCGAGGATCAGCCAGACCCAACGCGGAGAGGGCGCCTTTGGCCAACGACAAACCCTCCGCGTCGGCCATGGCACCGCCGACGCCCAAGAGCTCCGCCCCGACCTGGGTAAACTGACGCAGACCCCGCTGCTCCTCTTCGTAGCGAAAAACAGGACCGCAGTACTGCAACCGCAGTGGCATCGCCCAATCGTCGCCTTCCACCAAGTGACGCATAATGGAGGACGTGAATTCCGGGCGCAGGCTGACCAGATTGCCTCCAGGGTCGGTGAAGGTGTACATGCGGGAGGCCAGTTGGCCTCCTGACTTGCGCAGGAAGAGCTCGGTGTATTCCAGAACGGGAGGGGCCAACACCCGGTAGCCGTGGAGGAGGAAGTAGTCTCGCAGCCGGTCTTCGGCCCACCTTGAACGCAGCCAATCGGCTTCCGCCAAGTCCCGCATACCGGGGAGGGTCCACACTCGTTGGCCAGCGTTCACTGCGGACATTTTACAGCGGCGCCCCCGTAGTGTTCAACGAGACTCGGCACCAAAGCGGGGCTAAGGTCGCGCCATAAGGCCACCATCGACGTACACCGGCTGTCCGGTGGTGTAGTCGCAGGCGTCGGAGCAGAAGTATGCCAAGAGAGGCGCGATATCCCGTGGGTGCCCCCGCCTCCGCAGAGGGATGTAACGCACCATCTGTTCCTGCTGCTGCTCTTCAGGCGAGGCATCCGTGTTTGAGAACCAGCCGAGGCCAAGAGCGTTTGCCCGGACATTGCTGCGCCCCCATTCCAAGGCCAAGGCCCGAGTCAACTGTAGCACGGCGCCTTGGGACACCGATGCGGCCACGGAGTTGGGCATGGCGCGGTCAGCCAGCACTGAGGTTATGTTCACAATGCGCCCTGATTCTCGTGCCACCATTCCTGCTCCCACTCCACGGCACAGGAGCAACACTGGCCTGACGTCGCGCCGAAAAACGGACTCTAATTCGCTTACCGGACTCTCCAGCAGAGGGCGGAAATACTCGGTCCGGAAGCTGTTGACCAAGATGTCTATCTTGCCCCTATCGGAGGTCAATTGCTGCACGACTTGGTCGACTCCAGCTTCGCTGCTCAGGTCTGCAACGATTGACGAGGCCCCTGAGTCGTGCCCACGGGCCGCCTCCAATGCCAAGGCTGCGATGTCCTGACGGTCGCTGGCGACCGTTACATGTGCGCCAGCCTCGGCCAACACCTCGGCGAGGTGTGGCAGGTAGCCTCCACCATTGCCTGCTACCAGTGCGGTCTTGCCATCCAAGCGGAATTCTTCCAGTACGGGCACCCTATGCCTCCATGGGAACGAATGGTTGGTAGCCTGCTGGGACCATTCCGGCCGCCAGCCCTCCCCCGTCAAGGGTGAACATCTCGCCGTTCATGTAGTCCGAGGCCGAGGAGGCGAGGAAGACGGCAATGGGCCCCATATCGTCGGGCTTGCCCAGCTTGCCGATGGGTATGTTCTCCCCGAAGCGAGGCAGACTCTCACGCATGTCGTCGGTGCCCACCGTCGGGATGAAACCCGGGATGATGGTGTTGGCGGTGACGCCGTACCGGGCTAGGTTGAAAGCCAGCACCCGGGTGAGTTGCACCATGCCGCCCTTGCCACAGCAGTACATCCAAATGTCGCGCCCGCCGCGCAGGCCAAACCCGGAGGCCACGTTGATAATCTTGCCGCTGCCCCGGTCCACCATGTGCTTCGAGACTGCTCGTGAGCAGTAGAAGGCACTGCTGAGGTTGGTGTCTATGCCCACCCGCCAGTCTTGGTCCGAGATCTCCCAGATCGGCTTGCGCACATTCTCCTGCGTCATGCCCGCATTGTTGATGAGCACGTCCACCTTACCCAACTCGTCTACTGCCGTAGCCACCATCTGGTCGACCTGCGACGAATCGGTGACGTCCGTGGCTACGGTCACAGCCTTCTGTCCCAAGCCGCGGACCTCTTCGGCAGCCTCTTCTATGGGCCCGGTACGTCGGGCGGCGATGACCAGATCAGCGCCAGCGCGGGCCAGCGCCCGCACCATGGCCCGGCCCAATCCGGTGCCTCCGCCGGTGATGACGATGGCGCGGCCATCTAGGGAGAGGGCCTCCAACATAGCTTCCTCCTAGGTTAAACGGGCTGGTTCGAGACTGAATCGGGGTCCTGCTGCACCGTTACTTCTCCTCCGGCTAGGGCAATGCGTTGACCTTCGGGCAGGCGCAACAGCAGATTACCGGCTGCATCTACGTCCTCTGCAATACCACTGTAAGAATGACTGGATTGCCCCGACGTGACCACGTCTTGTACCGTCACCTGTTTGCCCAATGTGTCGAGCAGGCTGCGCCATTCCTCCAAAAGTGGCCAAGGGGTCGTTCCCGCCACCAAGGACCCGTAGAGCCGGTCCCCCTCTTGCAGGAGGTGTCGCAGCAGTTTCTCGCGGTCCACGGGCTTACCACACTCGATGTTCAGGGCCGTGGCTGTAGAAGTGATGGCCCCGTTGGACGACGGCTCCAACGCTACGTTGATGCCGATGCCAATGATGGCGTGGCGCACGGCGCTGCCTGAGAGGGAGTTCTCCACCAACACGCCGCCCAGTTTCAGCCCGCCGATACGCAGGTCATTCGGCCACTTGAGGGTCACGTCGAGACCGGTGGTGGATGCGATGGCCCTAGCCGATGCCACACCTGCCAATATGCTCAGGTAGCGGAGCGCATCCAGAGACGGGCGCAACAGTATCGACACCCACAGGTTGCCAGCGGGTGAGATCCAAGTGCGCCCGAACCGCCCTCTTCCCGCAGTCTGCACTTCGGCAACGACTGTCGTCCCCTCCTCGGCGCCACCGTCGGCCAAGCGGGCGGCCTCGTCCATGGTGGAGTCCAGTTCGGGGTGGAAGGAGATTCTACGACCAATGAAGGAGGTATCCAGCCCCTCCAGCGTCATGGGTGATACAAGGTCGTCAGGCACGGCTTCAGCCGCCGCGGCTGGGCAGTGAGAGGATGACCTTCCCTCCTACCAACCGGTCGTCATCCAAGTTGGTGAGGTGGATGTCACACTCCACTAGATTCTCCCCGTCCTCTTCACGCTTGTCGGTCACCAAGGCCACAATCTTCACTGGCGCATGTAGCACGGGCTGGCGGAAAACGACGTCGATCTTCTTCAGTATATGGGGAGGCCCCCATTGGGTAAACAGCTGGGACATGAGTGCAACGCTCATGACGCCGGGCACGATGGGGCCTGGTTGGCCGAGACGTTGTGCTATCTCATGGTCTACGAACCGGTTTGGTCCGAAATTGCCCCATAGCTCACAGAAAGTCCGCACCGTGTCGAGGGTCGGGTGCCTCTCCAGCGGGCCCAGTTCATCGCCGAGGTCAACATCTTCGTAGTAGAGATCGGCCATCGGCTCAGCCTCGCGCGGCGTAGGACTCTTCCACCGCCGCCACTGCTTCCCCTCGCTGGTTAGAGAAGACCGTCTGCCAGACTATGAACACCATGGTCCCGGTCCGCCCCGTCTTCGCGTACACGTCCTTAAGACGGGAAGAGGAGGTCAGGGAGTCGCCAGCTTGAATGGGTCCCAGCGTTTCCAGCACCTGCCCTGCATGCACCCTCCCCTTCCCGAAGTTGAGCTTTATGTCCGGCAGCACCACGTCATGGACGAAGAGCGTGCACAGGGAGTTGGGTGCCAGCACCGTGCCATAGCCTGCGGAGCGGGCAGCCTCCTCGTCGAGGTACAAGGGGTTGGTCTCGCCAAGCGTGTTGCAGAAGCCATCTATCAGCTCGCGGGTAACCTGGAAGGGCCCGGCGTGGTGCTCCTTCCCTAACAACGAGCGGTCAAAGTCCAACTCCGGTGTGGTCATTCTTCGCTCCCGCCTGTCGTGCTCTCGGCGATTGTGTCTTCCAGCCTGACTGCGCTGAACTGCCCTTCCAGTATGGCCTCCACAAGCTCACGCTCGTTGGCGATGGTGTCTGGGAAGGAGGTGAGGCAGGTGGCGATGTTGCTCACCAAGTGGGCGTCACTACCGCCGATGCCCTTCAAACTGCTGGACAGGGCAAGCTCTTGCGCCCGTTCGTTCTCGCCGCGACGGCTGCCGCCGTTGTGCGTTTCCACGATCCTGAGGCCGTTGAAGCTCTGTCCCTGTTCGATGTATTCGCACAGGCCTATGCCCGCCCTTCCTGGATGCGCGGGAATGGCGATAGCCCCCGTCGCGGAAGCCGCCTCCATCAATTCCAGCGGGTCCATCCGGACGTTGGCGAAATCAATGGCACTCTGCAACTGTGGGGTAACTCCGTACACCAAAAAGTGACCACAGGCCGTGTCCAACTCCGAGCCCTTCATCACCGAGACTCCATACTGGCTGCCCAAGATGGAGTAGTCGAAGCCGTTGTCGAACTTGCGGTGTTCGGTGAGGACGATGGAGTCTATGGTGTGGCCGCGCTTGCGCAGCACTTGAATCCACTTGAGGTAACCTTCGACCGTCGCCCTCGAATCGTCCGAGGAGACGGAGTGACAATGCATGTCAACGAACATCTGGCCAGTAGGCCCCCTTCACAACAAGCACCTAATCATAAGACCTGCAAGGCAGGGGCGGCAACCTGCGGGGTGTGAGGGAGGTGGACAGGCCGTGGAGGCAGGTGTCTTCAGTTCAAGCTTGGTGTTAGTTCGGGGTCTGCTGCCAGCCGACTGTTGGCGCGGCCTCCAAGCGGGCCCTGCTGTCAACGGAACCGCGAGTCTACGCGAGTCGTTGCCTTGCCCGCCAATGGCATCAGCGTGGCGTGTTAGAATGGCCCCGTTTTCGAAGGTTTGGAGGGGAAATGACCATCACCGAGCAACGCCAGCGCTACCGAGAGGTCTTGGACGGCAATGAGTGTTTCCATCCCGCGTCGGTGTTTGACCCGATATCGGGGCGCATCGCCCAAGACTTGGGGTTCCGCGTAGCCATGTTCGCAGGCTCCATCGCATCGGCCACCGTCTTGGGCGCCCCCGACTTGGTGGTTCTGACCCTGAGCGAGTTCGCTGACCAGATACGGCGCATCATGCGGGCCGCCGACATCCCCTTGATGGTCGACGCCGACCACGGCTACGGCAACGCCCTGAGCGTTATCCGCACAGTACAGGAACTAGAGCACGCTGGTGTTTCCGGGATGACCATTGAGGACACCCAGTTGCCGCCGCCCTACGGGCAGACTGGTGAGAGCCTGCTATCCCAAGATGAGATGGTGGGCAAACTGAAGGGCGCACTCGCTGCGAGGCAGGACGCCTCCATGGCGATACTAGGCCGGACAAGTGGCATACGCATCGTCGGCCTTGAGGAAACAGCGCGCCGAGTCAAGGCCTACTCCGAGACTGGTGTGGACGGCATATTCTTGGCCGGACTACGCTCGCCGGAAGAGTTACAGGCCATACGCGCGGTCACGTCCCTGCCGTTTCTGCTGGGTGGCAGCCCGCCATCTCTAGGCAGTGCATCGGACTTGGCTTCCAACGGGGTCCGCATCGCGTTGCAGGGCCATATGCCCTTCCAAGCGGCTGTCCGCGCTGTGTACGAGACGCTCAAACACCTGAAGGACGGTGGCTCGCCGGCCGATCTGAGTGATAGAACCGCGCCGCCGGACATGATGGCCCAGTTCACACGCCAAGACGACTACGATGCGTGGCGCAGGGACTACTTGGGGATGGGTGGTTAGCCCAGAGGCTGGGAGCTGCCCATCTCGCGTATAAGCTCCCACTCCTCATCGGACACGGGCTGCACCGAGAGACGCGCTCCCCGGCGTACCAACATCATGCCACTAAGCGCAGGGCTTGCCTTGATGCTGTCTAACGTGACTGGCTGAGAAAACCGCTCAGTGGCGCGGATGTCCACCATGTACCAGATGGGCTTCTCCGCGGTGTGTTTGGGATCGGGGTGCAACGACATGAGATCCGCGGCCGTGCTGTCGGGATAGCCCTCGCGCACCACTTCTGCCGTGCCTATGACCGCCATCGGCTTGGCGGTGCTGTGGTAGAAGAGGATGCCGTCGCCTTCCTTGATTTCGTCCCGCAGTAGGTTACGGGCTTGGAAGTTGCGCACACCGTCCCACTCGGCCACTCCGTCTTGCACCAAGTCGTCAAAGGAGTAGGCGCCGGGCTCAGATTTGAACAACCAGTACCGCATCGCTGGCCGTCCTCTTTCTTGTCCTGAATTGTTCGGCTAATCGCCTGTTCGCCTAATCGTCTGTTCGGCCGGCCTAGTCGCCGGGGACAGGCTCGGCGGCTTCTACCCTCGCCAAGAACTCGCGGAAGATGGGCGCAGCACGCTCGGCTCGGACTCGGGCCAAGTCCTCCGGTGGCCCCACCCAGAGGCGGTCCCACTCGTCCGTCGATATCGGCGGGTCGTGGAACTCCGACTGGGGCAGCAGTCTGTGCAGGTTCTGGGCGGCTGTCAGCGTATGCACTTCATCGTTTCCTGCCACAATCACCGTCGGCACCTTGATAGCGCCCAACTCCTCCTCCGTAGCCCCAATCACTGGTAGGTGGGCTCCCTCGGTGAAGAATGTGCTCCAGCGGCTCATCACGGAGATGAACTCGTCGGGGTCCATGTTGAGGAGCTTCTCCCGGTTGCCTGGGTTCTGGGCGATGCGCTCAGCGAAGAACTCGGTAGCCGAAACGGCCTCCATCCCGCCAGCCTCGGCAGCCTCAATGAACTGGCCATAGTATTGGTAGGCCAAACGCTCGGCAGCGGTGGCCCCACCTGTGACCCAGCCCAGCAGCAGCCCTTTGACCAGTTCGGGGTATCGGATGGCGGTGAGTATGGAGAGGCGACAGCCAGACGACCAGCCACTGAGGTAGGCGGGCCCGATATTCAACTGACGTATCATCTCAGCCATGTCGTCGGCCCATATCTCTTGGTCCGAGCCCTCACCCCCGATGATCACATCAGACGCGCCGCAGTTGCGCCGGTCGTGAATCACGGTTAGGTAGTCGGAGGACATCTCGTCGGCGATGGTGCTCATCATGCTTCCCGGTGACCGACCGCCCGGGGTGAATACGATGGCTTGGCCCGACCCAGCCATCTCGTACCAGATGTTGCACCCGTTAATCAGAGCAGTTGCCATAGTGCCCTCCATGAGTCGGTTTGAGTCGCACCATACGACCCCGAAACTGGGCCGATTCTACTTGTGCTCCCCACCAGCGTCAACGCGGTCATGGCATGCCTTGCCGTCGTGCTCAGTTGCCCCCGCGCTCAAAGGTAGCCCTACGGTAAGTGATGGTATAGACTCCTCAAGCAGACTGCCAGATACGCAATCCTAGTGTGCCGAAAGACCTAATCCGAGCAGGGAGGAAGCGCGATGCGGGAGCTAGAACTGCCCCCAGTGGACAAAATAGAAGTGCTCAGCCTGATGGACAATTTCACCGATACCATCACCCCAGGCAACGCTATCGCGCGACGCCCGGTCCGGCATCCCGACGCCTTCCTGCGCCCTGCACTGAGAGCTGAGCACGGGGTATCCATGCTCATCACGGTGACTGTTGGCGACAGCAAGACGACTTTCCTCTTCGACACCGGTGTGACTCCCGATGGGGCGCTTCACAACATGGACGCCTTGGAGGTCCGGCCCGGCGAGGTGCAGTCCTTGGTCCTAAGCCATGGCCACACCGATCACGCCATGGGTATGCTTGGAATGATCAAGAGGCTGGGTCGCTCCCGCATGCCCATCATCCTGCACCCCGACGCCTTCCTCCAGCGCAAGATTATCGCCCCTGACGGGCGCGAGACCAACATGATCCCGCCCAGTGTGAATGACTTGGAGCAGGAGAACATCGAGCTGATAATCGAGCGCGGTCCCAGCTTCATCATCGACCGCCGTGTACTCGTCTCGGGCCAAGTGGAGCGCACCACGGGGTTCGAGCCTGGTCTGCCGGGACAGCACGCTGAAATCGACGGGAATTGGGAGCCCGACCCTTGGGTCTACGACGACCAGTCGCTGGCCATCAACCTCAGGGACAAGGGGCTGGTGGTTATCACCGGCTGCGGCCATGCCGGCATCATCAACATCATCCGGCACATCCAAGGCCAGACAGGCATGGACCAGGTGCACGCCGTAATGGGTGGCATCCACCTCAACGGCAGGGCCTTCGAGCCAGTGATCCAGCCGGTGGTCGATGCATTGGTCGAAATCAATCCAGAGGTCATAGTCCCGGAGCACTGCTCCGGCTTCGCTGCCACCCAACGCATCGCCCAAGCCATGCCCGACGCCTTCGTGCAGAATACCGTCGGCACCACCCTAATCTTCGATGCAGACAGCACCGCATAAGGACAGCACCCCATAAGGAGGCCCCCTTGGTCAAAGTCGCCATTCTCGACGATTACGCAGACTTCGCGTTGAAAGCAGCCGACTGGAGTGTGCTACCTCCCGATACCCAGACCGAGACTTTCCGCGAGCACGTTGCCGACATCGACGCCCTTGCCTCAAGGCTTAAAGGCTGCGAAGTGGTCTCCATCATGCGAGAACGCACCGCCTTCCCCCGCGCCCTGCTGCAGCAACTGCCTGACCTCAAGCTGCTGGTCACCACCGGCGCCCGCAACGCCTCCATCGATATGCAGGCCGCCACCGACTTGGGCATCCTCGTATGTGGCACCGGCGGATTGGGCTACCCCACCGCCGAGCTCACTTGGGGCATCATCCTGTCCATGCTGCGATACATCCCCAAGGAAGAAGCAGCCTTGAGGGCAGGACGCTGGCAGGACGCCGTGGGCATCGGCGTCAATGGCAAGGTGTTGGGTGTGCTGGGATTGGGGCGGTTGGGTTCGCAGGTCGCCGCGGTAGGCACCGCCTTCGGCATGGAGGTAGTGGCTTGGAGCCAGAACCTCACCCCTGAACGGGCCTCCGAGTGCGGGGCCACCTTGGTGAGCAAGGACCAACTTTTCGCCAACTCCGACATCATCACCATCCACCTGCAACTCAGCGACCGCACCCGTGGCTTGGTGGGACAACAGGAACTAGCCTCAATGAAACCCACCGCCTACCTAATCAACACCTCCCGAGGCCCCATAGTCGACGAGTCCGCCCTCATATCCGCCCTCCAGAACGGCGCCATCGCCGGAGCAGGTCTCGACGTCTACGACCAAGAACCCGTCCGCGCCGACCACCCCCTCCTCCAACTGGAAAACACGCTCCTGACTCCCCACCTAGGTTATGTCACCCTAGAAGGACTCCAAGCCTTCTACGCAGGCACCGTCGAAGACATCGCCGGCTACCTCTCAGGCAACCCCACCCGCATGATCAACCCCGAAGTCCTAGAAACCGACCGCCAAGTTAGGTAGGGGCTAGGTAATGCTGGAGGAACCCCAACTAAACGGCCGCATCGCCAGCGTTATCAACAAACTGACCAACTCCGCCGGCTGGCAGGCTCGCGAAGAGCTCCGCGGGGCCTTGCGAGGACCGAAAACCAAGCCGGACGTCTTGATTACTCGTACTGACGGTCCGCCCATTGTGCTGGAAACCGAGTACCCCCCAGCTGCGACGGTGGCCGAAGACTGCATGAAGAGCATCGGACGCGAACTCGACCCGGATGTGACACATTCCGCTGGCATGGTCAACTCTGTGATCGCCATCCGCGCTACGGAAGAGCTGCATCAGTGCGACACAGGAAGCGACGCCGAGCGCATGCTGGAAGACGGACACGAAATCGAGTATGCCGTCTACCAAGGCACGGACAAAGAGCAAACGCGGTTCCCCCAGTCCGGATATATCAAGGGCAACATCAGAGACCTGGTTGACTTCATCCGTCCCGCGGCCGAGCCCCAAGACACGATTAACGCCGCGATTCAGATTTTCGAGAGTGGCGTGGAGAACGCCGCCGCCTTGATACTCGGCTGCGCCCGAAATACCAAAATCGGCGAGGCTATCGGGACCACGCTACGCCAGCAGTGGCCAGCCTACCCTTCCCATGTTCCGCCCAAACCCGATGGGCAGGAAAGAGAAGACCAGAACGCCCGAAGCCAGACGGCTAAAATGACTGCCACTATGCTAATCAATGCTCTGGCGTATCAGCAGAACTTGGCTGGCTTCTCTGCTGAGATAGAGATTGACGGGCAAAAGGAAACCCGCACCATCAAGAGCTTGGCGCAAGTCCGCCAGCCCACCGGCCTCCATCCTGACGATGTACTCGCCGAGTGGGACAACATCCTGACCATCAACTACTGGCCCATATTCCACATCGCCAAGCAACTCTTGACGATCATCCCGCCCGCAGACGCTACCAAACTGCTCGGATATATGGCCCAAACCGCCAACGCCATACAGGACGCCATCAAGGTGAATGACGTTGCTGGTACCGTGTTCCAAAAGCTGATTGCGGACCGGCAAACGCTGGCCACCTACTACACCCGGCCCGAAAGCACCGTCTTGGCGGCCCATTTAGCGGTCCCAGACGACCTCGATTGGGCGGACCCCGAAACGCTTAAGGACTATCGCATCGCCGACTACGCTTGCGGCTCCGGTGGTCTGGTGCTCGCCGCGTACCAGCGGGCGCGAGACCTGCATCGCAATCGCGGGGGCGACCCGGACCGTGTGCACGCCTATATGATGGAGAACAGCCTCACTGCCTGCGACATCATGCCAGCCGCCGTACATCTGACCTCATCGTTGCTGTCCTCAGTGGCTCCTCGCGAACGGTACACCGGGACTCGCAATGTGCTTTATCCCTTTGGAGGCACCGGGGAAACGGATAACAAAGGAAAGCCTATCGTAGACCTTGGGTCACTGGAACTCCTGGACCGCAAGTCCACCAAGCACCAAGCCGTTTTGCCCCTGAACCAGCAGATGGTGTTGGGGGCCACCGAGGAACGAAGGGCCATTGAAGTGGATATGCCCCAGCTGAGCCAGTCCTTGGTGATAATGAATCCACCATTCACCACCCCCACCAACCACGCCAAGCCTGGCAACCCGGCCTTCGCCGCCTTCAACACCACGCAAGCGGAGCAGAAGGCCATGGCAGCGAAAACCAAGAAGCTTTCCGAAGGCACCGTCGGTGACGGCAACGCGGGGCTTGGCAGCCAGTTCACTGCCATCGCCAACAACATGGTCAAGCCTGGCGGACATATTGCATTGTTTCTGCCTCTATCCTCCATGCTCGACGGCAGCGACACCAAGCCCGGAGGCAGTTGGCAGAAATTGCGCCGCATGTTGGCCCAAAACTACAACGACATCACAGTCGTTAGCATCGCACAGAACAAAGACGTAGATTCCTCATTCTCCGCCGACACCGGTATAGCTGAAGCAATCATCGTAGCCCGTCGGCTGGCTCGTGTCGAGAGGCAGCGACTACGCGCCCATTTTGTAAATCTCAATGACCGCCCGCCCAACAAGTTGGCCGCCCAGGAAACCGCCAAGTCAATCAAGCGAGCCATAGCCGGCTTGACCCAACCGGGGACTTACTCTGACATCAGAATCGGCGATAAATCAGTTGGAACTGTCCAGCTGAGGACAATTAACCCATCGGAGAAATGGACGACCGTCCGAATTGCGAACCTGGGTCTGGTGCACACTGCGGAAGAAATGGCCCGGGGAAAGCTGATTTTGCCTCAGCGCAAAGAGCCTGTGTCTATCCCAATGACACGAATGGGGAAAATAGGCAGGGTCGGGCCTTTGCATAGGGACATCGCTAGCGGCCCGCAGGAACCCAAGCGTGGCCCTTTCACCAAGCGCACAGGGGCCAACAGCGGGACAGAATGGCCTTTCCTCTGGAACCGCGACAGCAAAGCACAACAAAGTATAGAAGTGTCGTCAGACAGCCATGGCATCATTAAGCCCGGATACGAGGACGCGGCGGAAGAGCTTTGGCAACAGGCAAGCCACTTGCATATCAGCAACGAATGCAGATTTAATTCCAGCCCTACTTGCGCCGTATTTACTCAGCAACATTCTATGGGCGTCAGGTCTTGGCCTAGTTTCTGTATGAGGACGACGGAAGCCGAAAAAGTTACGTGCACATGGCTCAATGGCACTCTTGGCCTCATTGGGTACTGGATTGAGAGCAATCGCTCACAGAGTG
The DNA here is from genome assembly GCA_965263155.1 of Dehalococcoidia bacterium. Lineage (GTDB taxonomy): Bacteria > Chloroflexota > Dehalococcoidia > Lucifugimonadales > JAAXIE01 > JAAXIE01. Next base: position 1,408,609 of record OZ253586.1, on the reverse strand, counting down.
GACGCGGTGGCACATCCGTGAGCGCTATACCGCACATCCCATCACTCGACGTCACCAAATTGAAGCCGCTCCAATTACAAGCCGCCGTCCAAATCTACGACGACTTTTGTCAAAAGCCCATGTTACCAGCCAACGAAGCCTACCACGACCCCGTGCGGCAGGAACTCGACTGCCGGTTGCTGACCGAGGTGCTAGACCTAGACGATAGCGCTGTCGAACAGCTCGCAATCCTGCGTAACCAGTGGTGCCGCGAACCCACGGTCACAGGGACCAAAACCACCGGGCCGGACAGCTAGGCCTGGTCAGCAGTGCACAGCGGCGCCTAACTGTGGTCCGCCTCTCCCTCCCCCGCCATCGCCGCGGCTCTGGCAGCTCGTTGGCACGTCAGCCAGGCGTCGGCCCAACGGCGGTACTCGTCCAAGGCTGGCGGGTCTATGTAGAATACCTCCATGTCGTCGGGGAACTGCTTTTGCGGTTTGGACCCCTCAATCAAGCCGGTGGAGAACGGCGACTGAACGTCGCCGTAACCCGCGCCCGCTCTCAAGTCCACTTGGTGTCTTGCTTCTCCCACCATGACATAGACCCAGGGAAATCAAGCGCCCGAGGCGTGGAGCTTCTCCGCCTATACCTAACGTTCGCGGCTTCTTCAGGCACAGAAATTGGCTCGTCGCTAAGCAACGTCCCACTCAACGCATTCGAGCTGGACGTAAGGGACCGACTCACAGACAAAGGCATCCCGATAACACCCCAATACGGAGTATCAGGCTTCCGCATCGACTTTGCTTGCGCCCACCCCGATCAGCCGGGGCGCATGGTGCTGGCTATCGAAGCCGATGGTGCCAGCTATCACTCGGCCCATACCGCCCGCGGTCGCGATCGTCTCCGACAGCAGGTTTCGGAAGACAAGGGCTGGCGCTTCCATCGCATCTGGTCCACCGAGTGGTTCAGAGACCGAGACAAGGAGGTCGAGAGGGCAGTAGAGGCATGGAAGCGGGCCTGCAAGAACGCCAACCGCGGAGACCCAGCGCCCGCCAGAGACATCGGAGCGGAGGAGAAGCCCACTGAGGCTCGTCTACCAGACCTCACGGCCTCTCGTGGTCCCCGGCCTCGAATTTCGCGAGGGCTACCTATTGCCGAGTACACACAAGCTGACCTAGTGACGTTGGCTCAGTGGATACTTTCTGACACTCTCCTCCGGACCGACGCTGACATGCTGTCAGAGATGATGCAGGAACTCGGCTTCGGTCGCCGGGGTCGTCGCATCGTGGAGGCTATCGAGGAAGCAGTCTCGATCGCAAGTCGGCAGAACGGGCAGGCGAAGCGGCAGGCTACCAGCTAACGGACGTACAACTGGGCTTGTCGGCACTAAGGAGAGCCCTCCCCATCACCCTCCTCCGCCTGCGCCGCCCGCTGCCGCGCAAGCCAAGCGTCCACCCACCGCCGGTACTCATCCAGCGCCGGCGGCGCCACGTAAAACACTTCAATGTCCTGCGGAAACTGCAAGTGATGCCTCTCACCAACCAGCAGCAGCCCCACCTCATCCTCGCCTAGAGTCTCGTCGATGCGCTGCGTGAAGTGCTCATTCCTACGTCGCACTGCATCCGCCATCCACTGCTGGAGCTGCGCCGCAACTCTTGGTGAGGCAAAAGGCAGCATCAGGCACCGCTGCAGGTCCATGGTCTCCATCAGCGTCTCCGCATCCTCCGCTGCCTCCAGCACCGCCCCTGCTTGGCACCGAGTCTGGGCCAACGCATAGCTGCCCTGCTCGCCCGATGCCTCCAGTATTTTCAGCCCCTCGTCGCCCCCTTCGGGCAGCGTCTCGTGGTACACATGCTTGACCCAGCCCACCCGCAACTCCAGCGACGTGACCTGCGTCTGCACCTGCTCCCAGTACTTGCCCACGATGGCGATGCCATCCTCCGCGTCGTCCGGGGGCAGAGCCAGCACTGGCACCAGCAGCAACTTGCGCTTGCCACGGTATGCTTCAAGGGAAGGCCGCTCAATCCGTCCTAGCTGCTCAGCCATACGCCGGTTCCTTCTATCTAACCAGATGACCTACATCGCCAGAGCACGCCGCCCAAGAATCCCCTCTCCCCCGCGCGGGAGAGGGCTAGGGTGAGGGGGATAAAACATATCCGATGGGCTACTACCAGACCGGTTTCCGTCATAGCAGATCCGGACATGGGAGTGGCTAAACCACCCGCACCCCACCGTGAAACACGCCAACCACATTCACGATGTCGTTGACGTCATGGTGCGGCTCCCCGTTGAACACCGCTACATCCGCTTCCTTGCCCACTTCCAAGGTGCCCAACTCGCCGAGCAACCCCAGCGAGTCCGCAGCATCCTGCGTCGCCGACACCACAGCCTGCATCGGCGTCAGACCCCCCTGCACCAGCATGTCCATCTCCTTGTGCATGCGGCTGAAGGGCACCGGCCCCCACCCACAATCCGTGCCAGTGACGAACCGCGCCCCGCCTTTCACCATCTCATTGATCTGCCCCAGCCGGTCCTCCAGCCGTGCACCCCAGCCGTCCAACGCCTGACGCTCCATCGCATTAAGACCCACGGTGTCCGCCTTCTCCTGCAGCTTCTCCCGTGGCGCGCCAAAGACTTGGTCCAACGTAGGGTTGACCCACGACCCCGTCTCCGCAATGCGCTCCACCACGTCAGGGCGTATCGTTGATCCGCCGTCCGCGTCGTTCCACGAGCAGTGGATGATCATGTCGATGCCCGAATCAAGGCAGTTGACGATGCCCGCACTAGCATGGGCATGCCCCGCCACCAGACGCCCAAACTTGTGGGCCTCGTCTACGATGGCCTTGAGCTCATCCAAGTTGTAGGCGGCCCGGTTCCGGTCACTGGTCTTGGTGGTGCCCCCGGTGACCGCCACCTTGATGTAGTCCGCCCCCAGCTTCACCAGCCGGCGCACCCCCTTCACCACCTCGTCCACGCCGTCCGCCTCGGCCCCCATCTGCCACATGTGCCCCCCGGTGATGGTCAGCGGGTTCACGCATATGGACAGCCTCGGCCCCGTGGCCAGCCCCCGCGCTATCCCCTTCTTCAGCGACAGCGTGGTGTAGTTCTTGGCCCCGTTGTCCCGGATGGTCGTGATGCCCTTCGCCAAGTACGACCGCGCGTTGACGATGGACTGCATCAGCAGGATGTCGTCCTCTTCCGCCATCACATCGTCGGTATGAGTCCCGTCGCCAGGGTAGTTCAGGTGAGTATGCACATCCACCAACCCCGGCAGAATCGTCGCCTCCGGGAAGTCATGCACCTCCACCGGCGCACCCTCCGGCGCCGCCACCTCATTCACCGCCCCCACAGCCCGTATCTTCGACCCCTCCAACAACACCGCCCCCCGCTCCACCGGCCTCCCCCCACGCCCATCCACGAGCCACTTCCCAGTAATAAGTTGGTAAGGCGCGGAGTTGGTGGTCATAGTATCTCCTCTTGTTCGTCATCTATTTCGTCGGCGTACTGATTGTAACCCAGCCCCCGCACATGTGGTTCTTGGTGTAGCAGATGACGCAACTCTGAAAGTCTCTCAGAGTCCCACCCCATCACTTCCGCAACCGCTTCATCCCACAGCCGTCGCACTTCGCACTCTCCGTCACGGAACTGCGGTACTTCCATGTCCTTGGTTTTCTCCCAGCAGTCAACCAGGGTGTCCCGTTTACTGTCGTCCAGGACGTCGGGTACCCTCACGGTTCCTAGGCCAGCTGGATTGTACAGCGGGAATACGAGGGTCGTTCCTGGGTTTCGCATAATTTGTAATCGTCCTGCTGTGGAGTTCAGAAATACCGCCAGAGCTTTCGCTTCCACTAGGGATGGTTCAAGCACCGGCATCCATCCTGTGCCAACGTGCTTCTGGTCTGCAGCGACGGCCGTGACCCTAGCGGTGCTGTTGTTTTGACCATGGGTGATCATCAGGTGTGCGGCTTTCTGTAGAATTTTGTCTGCTTCTGGGTAGGTTCCTCCACTGGCGAGGCGCCTAGACTCGTCGGCGTTCTTGGGGATCCAATATTGATCGGGCCTACTCTGTAGAGTCATCTGTCCGTCGCTGCTTTTTGACGCTATCACAGGGAAACTTCCGGGCTCGTGCTCCTCTGCGAGTTTGCATGACGCGTACAACTCTTGAAGAGTTGTGCGTATCGTGTACTTCTCGTCCATGCGTGGTAGTTTGGCGGCAGTAGACAGATTGTGCGCGGCTTCGGCCAATTCCGGCGATCGCCACACCGCTGGAGTCCAGTCGCCTTCTGCCATCCGTTCAGCTGGCCAGTATGATATTTCGCCCCACCCATCGGCGATTTCTCCTTCATGGCACGAGCACAGGGCTTTGTGTAGCTCTGCGACTTCGCTTTCGTCGGTCGGTATCCGGTCTAGGCTGATGAATTTGGTGGGCGGCTTGGGATCTTGTTGGCGTCTGGCCACTATGATGCTCTCGTTTATGCCCGCGTTCTGGCTCAGGTTCACTTGTCCCGGTTGGTGGCTGGTCAGAACGGTGTGTATGTGATAGCGCTGGGACAGTATGCGCCGCTTGTGAATCGCGGACGGCGCGCAGAGGGCGAGCGTCGGATTGATCATCGTCAGAACCCCGCTCACGTTCATCGTGCATTTTTCCGCTAGAGCGGTGAATAGAGGTTCCAAAGCGTTCTTGTCCGTGAATTCGATCATTTCCTCGTCGGCGTTGGTTAGGTATGCCTCCATCGCGTCGACTCGCCGTTGCAACTGTGTCTTGATCGTTTGCGGGAATTTCTCGCCCATTTTTTTCCGGCTGGAAAATGGAGGGTTCATGATGACAATTTTGGTGTCTTTGACTGCCGATACCGCGTCCTCCAGTTCCGCGTCGTCCTCCTCCCACACCCTTCGGGATTCGATTAAGTCGTCTCCCAAGTCCAACTCACCTGGCCTCTCAACAATGCCTCTCTGCCCCAGCAGTTCCAGTGTTCCCACCGCCACCTGCCCGGGTCTGTCTGTCTGCGGTCCGTAGGGCATCAGGTGCAGCCCCATACGACGATAACGGGTTTCCTCGTTGCCAGCGGTTAGTTGCGAGGCCGCCAGTTGCAACGACACAGGATTGATGTCCAGCCCCTTGAGTACTTCCTCCACGGCCAGCTTCTGCAGGTCGGCCAGCTCCCGGCGGTTGGCTCCTTGCTCTTGGGCGCGACGCTTCATGTCGGTTAACATCGCAGTCAACAACGTCCCGCTGCCGCAGGCCAAGTCAACCGTCTTATGTTCACGCCAGACCCTTGGGTCAGTCCAGTCCAAATCGCCGCAGGCGTCCAAGGTCAGCCGGGCGGCCATCGAGGCGGCTGGCGGGCGGGTAAAGTAGGCCCCGTCGCTGGCTTGATTGCCCATCACCTTATTAAACAGAGGGCCAGCATGGTCAGCCCCCATGTCGGCGTAGGTCTCGGCAATCCGCTCTGCCTCGGCGGCGATGTGGCGCAGGGCACGTTCTAGTCCGGCTGTCCTGCCCGTGTCTTCGATAGCGTTGATTGCCTTTACTGCTGGTTCAATCACGGGCAGGAAGTCGTGGGCCATGATAGTGCTCCATTGCCGTAGCACCATGTTGATTACGTTAGTCGCATTCTTGATGGTGGACAGGTCGTTGATGCCCGTGAGCCATTGGCCGTTGCTGATGCGCTGGTGCAGCATGGCGGCGTTCATCATCAGCAGGGCGGCGATGGTGCAGCCGTCGGCTTGTTTCTTGTCGTTGTTTTCGTTCAACCGGTCAATCCCGAAATGCCGGTCCATCTCTTCCTTGAGTTCGTCGGCCCTCAGATGGTGAGTCGCTTCCTTTACGCTATTCTCCAAAATGTTCAGGTCTCTGATGACCCGGTTATCGCTCAGCCCAGACTTGGACAGCAGGTTCATCTTGATGGCGCTCCCGTACTCCTCTAGGCCGCTCAACCTGAGCATTCGCATGGCCGACTGCTCCGCAATTTCCGCGGCCGTCCTGCGGGTACGCTGGGTGCGGTTGGTGTCCACTCGTATGCCGGTGCCCTTATTTATCATTTCTTTGGCTTTAGCTTTGGAGCGCCTGATGTCGAGTGGGCCGGGTGTGCCGTCGGGTAAGGGCTTCCCGCGGGCGACGGAATCCATGCGTATCTCGATACTGCCGTCCACGTTCTTCTTGCCGGCGATGATTTGTGCTGGTTCCCCGAAGCTGTCCCTCTCCTTCTCGATAGCAATTTGCTCTAATTCTCCGGCGCCGGTATGGAACAGCCCCCCAACTTGGCCGTAGTCGGAGTTCCCCTTAGTGCCGTCGTCCGTTCGCGAGGTTTCTACCATAGGGTGAAACTCTCTGGATACTGTGCTCTCCCCTTTTAACGTTCGGGCCGTGGCATCCTCAGCCTCCCCGGGCGCTCCCGTATGCTCGAAGTATCGGATGCGCTTTCCCTCCCCGCTGGCGATGGCAACCAGGGTGCTTAACCTTTCCACTTCCCTAGGCAGTTGCAGGTGTATCAAGTGTTCCAAGCGGTCCTCGATGCGCTGGTCGTGGGCCCGCAACGCCAGCAATATCTGGCCCAGTTCTTCCCAGCCATCTTCGGGGCCGCTTGAGCTGAGCCAGCGTTCGGGATCGGCATTCGCCGGAATGAGGATAGGGCAGATGATGTAGCCGACTTTCTTGCCCTCAGCCGTGCGCATGGCCCGTCCCACCGCCTGGATGACGTCGATAGGACTCTTTCGCGGCTCCAAGAACGCGACTGCATTGAGGGATGGGGAGTCGGTGCCTTCGCCGAATATGCCCACGTTGATGATGCCGTGGGGCTTGTCTTCGGTGCCCCATTTCAGTCGGAGCTTCGCCCCTTCACGGGCTGCCGTGTTATTGGAGGCATCCAGATGCTCGAGGTCATATGCGGCAATGCGGCGTCCCCCAGCGTTGTCGTTCAGCCACCGTTGCACCCAATCCTTGACTTTATCGTGCCCCAAGTCGTTTGCCATATTCTTGGACTTGTCCACCGTGTTCATGAAGGCGATGCATGACGCGATCGACACCGTTTCCCCGTCCGGGCCCTGGACGGCCCCACCCAAAGCCAGGGCGAATGCCAGGCCGCGCTGGTAGTGAGATGTAGTGAGAGCGTTGCGCCCCTTGCTTTGGGTATTGGCAGCCAACTCGTTGGCTGTATTGAAGGCGTCAGGGTCATTGACCCCTACCGCGATGATTCGGTAGTCCGACAGCCACCCGTTGTCCACCGCCTCCACGTAGCTCTTCCGGTATAGCTCCACCCCAAATACCTTCTCGTCATCCATCGACCGCACTATCCAGTCGCTCGGCAGATCCCTAGTCGCCTTCCTCGTGTCATATATGCGCGGCGTCGCCGTTTGGTAGACGCGATAAGTGGTGGGGAAAGCATCGTTGTCATGGCACAGCGTGAAATCTCGGATACGCTGCTCCTCCCCCGAGACCTCGCCAGGGTTGGCGTTGCGCTTCCGACGGAGTCCAGCCGTCCTGTGGGCCTCGTCGCCGATGAGAACCTTCGCCGTGACCCCCGTTCCCTTGAGGGCCTCCGCGACCTGATGGCCGCTCTGGTATGTTCCAAAGATGACGTTGATTTGAAGGCCGTCGGCCCCATCTCTAATCCATTTGGCGATTGTGTCCGGGTCGGTGGTGACCGTGCCTTGCAACTCCAAGGCGCTGACGTTACCGTGGTCCGCCGTAGGGTCCAGGGCAGAGGCTTTGTCCTCCTCCAGCTTGGGATCCCTGCGATAACCAGCGGCGGTTGTTGGGTCGGAGCAGACAGCTAGTGGTCTGATGCCCTTTATCGCGTATTGCAGGTACTCTCGCCTAATTTGCGCCACCAGCGCAATGGACGGGCACAGCACTATGGACAGTTCCCCCGGCCCCGTCAGTTCCTCCACAATCCGCAGCGAGATTCGCGTCTTGCCCGTCCCGCACGGCAGTATGATTTTCCCCCGCGCTTCGCCCACAGGGAGGCCGCCACTGTCCGACTGCTCGTGCTGTCTCAGGATGCGGACGCTCCGCTCCACCGCCTCGTTCTGCATACAGGTCTTCGTCTGCATGCGCCACTCACCATCGGGGTTGGGCAGGCAGTGCGGGCATTCTTCCGCAGCGCGATTGGCCTCTTGTTGTTGGTGCAAGGCGCCGCTTATGTCGACCACAGGCATGGGCTTGGGAGACATTGCCAGGGTCTGAGCCACCATATGACTCAAGGGGACATTACCGTTGGTTACAAACCATCGCTCCGCCCAGAAATTGTCCGACGAAGCGTTGGCGAAGCTGTCGCTTTCACCTTTGGTTATGGACGTCCCTTCCCCGCTTTCATCCAGTTGGCGCGACTTGCACTGGATTGCTACGTGCTGCCCGTCGCTGCGACGGATGGCCACTACATCGATCCCACCGTCCTGCTTGGTAGTGCCGGGACGGAGGGATTCACGCTCCGGCCAATCGGCCCACAACCAGCACTCCGCGATATCCCATGCCCTGATGTGCGGGGCCACCGCCACCGTCAAGTCCTCCAGCCATACCCCGTCAGTGTGCTGAGGACTCATCTCGCGGACTATTTCGATTGACTCCGCGATAATCCCATGCGTATCTGAGCTCTGCATGAATCGCGCTCCTCCAGTGTATCGGCCGCGACGATAGCACGACGCCCGCCCCAAGACAAACGCCAGACCCTTCTCCACCATGACATCTTGCCGTTGACGCTATCCCCACCCCCTGCTAACCTCAATGCAGGTAGCAGGCAAGGGACTTGCCCCTGCCAGTCCACCCCTCGCCAAACCACCCGAACTAATGTACTATATCCCCATGATGAACGCACCGGACATATCCCTCAGTAACCACCCAGCCTTGCACCAACCCGTCATTCCCATGAAAACACCGGCCGCCCACTCGTCCGTTCCTCCTGAGCGAAGTCGAAGGACCCCAAATCGCCCTCCGGAGAGCGTCTCGCCCATGTCACACTGTGCGCCCATCTGGCCAGATAGCACAATGTCACACTTTCAAATTTCTGTGACATCCCGCAGATACAAAATCGTGTCACACTGTGCGCCTATCTGGCCAGCTAGCACAATGTCACAGATGTCACACTTTTCAGCTACAAAAACGCGTTTTTAGCTACGACGCCTGTGACATTGTGACATCCCCCACCCCCACGTTGACCCCCAACCCGCCCTTGCGCTACCATACAGCAGTTCGTACCCGACCCCTTCCTAAGAGAGGAGAAAACTCAATGGCAACTACCCAGCAGCGCACCTATGACGTTGGCGGAGTCAAGCTCGACCGGCCCTTCAAGATTCGCCGGCTCGGCCACTTCGGCTTCAACGTCACCAACATGGACGCCTCCAAGCACTTCTACAACACCCTCCTCGGCTTCAACATTTCCGACACCCTCGATTTCGCCGGGCGCTCCCCCGCTCTCGAGGGCATCAAAGAGACCAAGGGCTACTTCATGCACCACGGCGGCGACCATCACGCCTTCGTCATCTTCCCCAAGCCAGCCCTCGACGCCATGGGCCGTGGTAGCGGGCATGAGGGCGACGGAGATGTCACCGTCAACCAGATCACTTGGCAGTGCGGATCGCTCCAAGAGGTCATGCAGGGCGAGACCTACTTCGCCGAGCACGAGGTGCCCATCCGGCGCACCGGGCGCGACGCCCCCGGCAGCAACTGGCACACCTATGTGTGGGACCCCGACGACCATATCAACGAGCTCTACTACGGCATCGAGCAGTTCGGCTGGATTGGTCGCTCCAAGCCTAAGGACCTATACTACCGCAGCTTCCGCGAGAAGCCCGAACTGCCCCAGATGTCGGAGTGGGCCGAGGTCGCCGAGGCCGAGGCCAACGGTATCGACATTTACGGCGGTAACTACGACGGTGCCGGCCTGCCCGCCAAGTATGACGTTCAAGGCATCCTGTTGCCCCGCCCCTTCAAGATAACCAAGATCGGTCCTGTCGACCTGTTCGTCCGCGACGTTGCCCGCGCCACCGACTTCTATGTCAACGAACTGGGCTTCGTCCTCACCGAAGAGACCAACTACCAAGGCCACCGCTGCGTGTTCCTGCGCAACGGCAACGAGCACCACAGCTTGGCCCTCTTACCCAAGGAGCTGCGGGACGAGTTGGGCTGCAGCCCCCACACCTCCTGCGCGTCCTTCGGTCTGGAAGTCGGCACCTACCAGCAACTCAAGGATTGCGTCAGCTTCCTCAAGGACAGCGGCGTCACCTTCAAGGAGATGCCCGAAGAGCTGCATCCCGGCGTGGACTACGTGGCCTACGCCCAAGACCCCGACGGCCATCTGCTGCAGATTTACTACTACATGGAGCAGCTGGGCTGGCAGGGCAAGCCCCGCCCCAAGGAGATGCGGCGCCAGAAGAACGGCGAGTGGCCCGAGACCCTGGAAGCCCTGTCTGACACCTATGTCGACCAAGTCTTCCAAGGCCCACTAGGCTAATCCGCTCACCCCAGTTTCGTAGGGGCGGTTCGCGAATCGCCCCTACCCAGTTCCCCTACTCGGCAGCAAAGAAGAAGGGCCCGCGATATGCGGGCCCTTCTTCTTTGCTTGTCCAACTGGTCCTTCGTGACAATCAGCAAGCCCTACTGGCTGGCTGTATCAGGTGATGGGTTGGAAGATGCCGAAGGCCGCGCCTTGCGGGTCTCCCAAAAAGGCAAAGCGGCCGACGGGCGGTTGGCCTTCGAAAGGCGCAATGTCGGTGGGAGGCACATGGACGGAAGCCCCTAGCGACTTGGCCTGCTCCACGGAGGTATCCACATTGTCGACTCCAAAGTATACGCCCCAGTACGGCGGGAACTCTCCCATGTCCGGCGTAATTTGCATGACGCCGGCAACCTCGGTCTCACCGGCCTTCAGCATGGTGTAGTCCATCATTGACTCTGGCACCTGGAACTGCTCGAGACCCAACGTGGCCCGGTAGAATTCGGTTGCCCCGGCGCGGTCGGTGGTCATCAGTTCGTTCCAGACCATCGCGCCAGTCTCACCCGTGATGCCGGCACCGATGTGCTCCTTGGCCTGCCAGACAGCAAAGAAAGCACCTTGGGGGTCTTGGCACATGGCCATGCGACCGGCATCGAAGACGTCCATCGGCCCGAAGACTACTTGTCCGCCGTTCTGGCCTATGGCCGTGACGGTCTCATCCGCGTTGTTGACGTTGAAGTAGACATCCCAGTGGGGCGTCACGTTCTGGTTTCGCTCCTCTTCACCCTGCTTGTATATAGAGCAGGCGTATTGGCCGTTGACCTTCTGCATGTGGTAGAACCAGTCCGGCCCCATTTCATGAGGTTCATCCACCCAGCCGAACAGCGCGGCGTAGAAGGAAAGGGCGCTAGTCTCGTCGGTGGTGGAAAGTTCGGTCCAAGACGGTGCGCCAAGCGCGTGTGACGTAACTTCCGGCATGATTGGTGATTACTCCTGTTGATTCATCTTCCTGGCCTTTGTCTCGAACGCACACCAAGGTCAACAAAAGCTCCCTCACCCAAGTAGAGGGAGCTTTTGCCAAGTTGGTTCCCGGGGGAGTGTGCGCTACCTGAATGCTGGCAGGACCTCTTCCCCGAACATCCGGATCGACTTGTTGGCCAGTTCGGTGGAGACGACGCCTGGGCGGTGGTTGCAGCAGAGGATATCGTAGCCGATACGCTCCCGCTGCTTTTCGATTTGCTTGATGACGGTGTCGGGGCTGCCGACGAGGGCCAAGCCGTTTTCGACCCAGAAGTCGTAGCTCTGGGACTGCTCACGGAACACGCGGGCCAACTCTTGGTTGGCAGGCGAGTCATCATTGCCTCTGAATCCTACCCTCGTGTTGGCAATATATTGAGGTCCTAGGTTGCGGGAGTTCATCAGCGCGGGCTCGATTTCTTCACGGGCTTTCTCGTCGGTCTCAGCCACATGCACCGCGCGCATCAGGAAAGTGCGAGGCATCGGCCCGGGGTGGTTGTACTCCTTCCAGTTGCGACGCCAGAAGTCGAACTTCCCGGACACCACCTCGTCGGTGTCGATGTTCTGGGAAACATCGTAGTTGTGCTTAGCGGCGAACTCGAACGAAGTTTCGCTGTGCGCTGCAATCCACACTGGTGGATGAGGCTTCTGATAAGGCTTGGGATTGGTGAACACCTCATCCATCTGCCAGTACTTACCGTGGTGCGTCACCTCGTCTTGGGTCCACGCCTTCATGATGATCTCGAAAGCCTCGCTGAACATCTCGCGGCGCTGAAAGAAGTCGAGGTTGTAGCGCATGAACTCGTGCTCGTGAACACCGGCACCCACGCCGAACTCCAGCCTTCCACGCGACAGCTGGTCCAGCATGGCGCACTCTTGGGCCAGCCGTATGGGGTGGTGGAATGGCAACTGGTAAATCATCACGCCTAGGCGCAGGTCGGTGGTGTTGCGAGCGACTGCCGTGAGGTAGACGTTAGGGGCGGTCAGGTGGCTCACATACGAGTTCTGATGCTCAATGATGTAATAGCTGTGATAGCCCAGCTTCTCCGCCAGTTGGGCTTCTTCAATGTGCATCTGGTACACATCGGCAGCCGTGTCTGCTGTGGTCATGTCGTGGGCCTGAAAGCCGTCCCAGATGGCGAATTCCAGATTTCCCATCCGCTCACCTCCGTGTGGAGTTCGGTGGTTCCCTTAGGCTCGGTTACGCAAAGCCGGAGGCCAACGTCTCTGTCGGCCTCCGGCTTCTATTCGCGCATGCTTTGTGTCGTTGGGGCTACGCCGGGGCCTTGCTGTAGTCGGCGTCGGGTATGGCGGCCCTGACTGGCTCGGGGGCATTGATGTCCATGGGGTCGGCCCCGCCGGGGGTGGCCTTCATGTATGCCAAGCCCTCTTCCTGGGTGGCAAAGGTGTCGCTGAAGAGCTCCATCTCGATGCCGTCCGGGTCTAGGAAGTAAACGCTGCGGGTCATGCCATGGTCCACGATGTGGTCGATGATCGTGTTGTTGTCAATCAACCTCTGGTGGGCCTCTTGGAGTTGATCGTAGTCCTCGACCTTGAATGCGAAGTGGTTCAGACCAATCTGCTTCTTTGTGCGGGGCTCGAAGTCAGCCGTGGCTTCGAACAGGGCCAAGTTGTGGTGGTTGACACCACAGGTCAGGAATGCGCCCGTGTAGCCGGGGCGGATTCGCGACACTTGGAAGCCCACCACATCGCGGTAGAACTCCACTGAGCGCTTGACGTCGGTCACGTTGAGAACGATATGGCCTATCTCTTGAGGTACGCTCATCTTCCGCTCCTCCTAATTAAGGATGATTTGAGTCATGTTAGCAAAGGACGCTTGTGGCCCGCAAGTTTGCCTTGCTTCCTAGCTCGCGTACTTGCCGGTGAGCTGGGGAGTTGTGCCATCAGCGCCCTTGTTCTGCATGTCCAGACGGGTTTCGCGGCTCCAAGTGCGCTTGAGGTCGTCGCGGACGTTGAAGTGGAGCCTGCCGAGGCCTTCGACCTCCATCTCAATCTTGTCGCCATCTTGGAAGGCGCTCAGACCGCGGTGGTTGGTGCCGGTGGCAATGACGTCACCCGGCTCGAGGGTCTGGCAGGCGCTTGCCCACTCCACCACGCGCGGAATCTGGTGGCCCATGTCGTTGGTGTTGTAGTTCTGCGTAAGATTCTCATTGACCCAGAGGCGTATCTGCAGATTCTGGGGATCGGAAATCTCGTCTGCAGTGACGATGAATGGCCCCATGGGGCAGTAGGTGTCGCGGCCCTTCATCTGATAGAAGGTATTACCACCCCCGGGCTGCAGGCCACGGGCCGAGCCATCGATGAAATTGGTGTAGCCGAAGATGTAGTCGGCCCAATCTTCTGCTGGCACGTTCCTCGCCATCTTACCCACCACCATGGCCATCTCGGCCTCGGCCTCGAAGATGCTGGCAGGGATGTCCTCCAGCACCATGGTATCGCCGTCACCGATGACGCTGCTGGCGGGCTTGAGGAAGGCGTTGATGGGGGCAGGAGCGTCGCGGGTCCCGTCCTCCATGTAGTTCACAGCCATGGCCACTATGGAGTAGGGCTTTGGCACGGGAGGCTTGATGTCGACTTGGGCGAGCGGGGTGCCCTCACGACTTGCAGCCGCCTCTTCCAGCTTGCCACGGTAGCTGGAAAAGTTCTCTATGAGAGCGCGGAGCAGGTCTTGGGGGGAGTGGGCGTGGAGGTCGGAGACCACGTCGGAAACATCGACTATTGAGTCGCCCTTGGCCACACCCAGCTTGTAATCGTTGAAGAAAGCCAGCTTCACGGACACATCCTCCTGATTGCGTTTTGACTGAAACTATACTAGCGGGACGGGGGTTCGTCTACTGTTGTTTGTCAGGGCAGTGCTTGGGAACAGGGGTGGGAACGTGGTCCCACATTCGTAGCTGGGAGGTGAGAACGCTGGTCCCACATTCGTAGCTGGGAGGTGAGAACGCTGGTCCCACGTTTGTAGCTGGGAGGTGGGACCACTGGTCCCACATTCGTAGCTGGCGGTGGGAACATGTGGCCGCGTTTGTGGCGATCCCGTGACACTCCGGTAGACAAACGGTACAACTCTCGTTGCAGACCGGTGGCATCCCGTTGCAAACCGGTGACAATCCCGTTGCATTCCGGTGCGACGGGAATGGTAGCTGCGCAGCTAGGGGCCAGTTTTGAGCTAGGCAAGGTGAGCGCTGGGGAAATTTTGAATTGTGGCCGCATGTGCAAGGGGAGCGCGGGGACAGTTGCGTCCGATCCGGTCTGCAACGCACTCACGGCAAGGGCGGCGAGGTTGAAGATGTACGGCATTCTATTGCTCCAGTTTGCGGGTGGCTTGGCCGACAAGGTAGCGGACGAACTCGGGAACGCGCATCTCGTTTTGCGTGGCGAGGCGTTCCCACCGCTCGTATTCAGCAGGGGAGACGGAGACGACGACTTTTACGCTCTTCATTAGAGAAGGGGCCGTTTTGGGCATTGGTGGTTACCTCTTTTCGAGACGATTGGGGCAGGGTAAGGGCAGGCCTACCCGGGGCATACGGACGATGCTGAATGACCGGTCAACAGAGGTAGTATAGAACAAATGTGCTTGGTAATGTCAAGGTGGGAGTGTCATGGGGGGGTGGCTGTTTTCATAGCAGTGACGGAGGGTGGGGTGGGCATGACAGGAAGGTTGCGGGACTGGAGGGAGTGGGGGGCTATAATGCTGGGGCTATGACTACTGACGACGCGCGAGCTAACTCGCTGTATTACGGGGACAACTTGACGGTCATGCGGGAGCATGTGCCGGATGAGTCGGTGGACTTGGTGTATTTGGACCCGCCTTTCAACTCGAATGCCAGCTACAACGTGCTGTTCAAGGAGCGGACGGGGGAGGAGTCGCCGGCGCAGATCAAGGCGTTCACGGACACTTGGGAGTGGACGCAGGAGACGGAGCGGACGTACGAGCAGGACATCATCGTGAATGCGGCCGTGCCGGCGGCGGTGAAGGAGATGATTGGCGCCTTCCGCCAGTTCATTGGGAACAACGCGATGATGGCGTACTTGGTGATGATGGCACCGCGGCTGGTGGAGTTGCACCGGGTGCTGAAGCCGACGGGCTCGATATACCTGCACTGCGACCCGACGGCGAGCCACTACCTCAAGATTCTGATGGATACAGTGTTTGGGAAAGAGCATTTTAAGAACGAGATAATCTGGCAGCGGACATCGGCCAAGAGTCTAATGACCAGGCAGCTACCTAGCAATCACGATGTCATCATCGCGTATCAGAAAACCGCAGCAGCGACTTGGAACCAAGGCTCAATGTTTCAACCTTATGTTGAAGGCGCACTAGACCCCAAGACTGCTATCAAGTACAGCCATCGCGATAGTGACGGACGACGATACCAACTCGACAATCTGATCAATCCAAGCCCAAATCGTCCGAACCTTACTTACGAGTTCATGGGAGTGACGAAGGTTTGGCGATGGACTAAAGAGCGCATGCAGGCTGCTCTCGACGACGGCCTCATCATTCAGCCGAGCCCTGGATCTGTGCCGCGCTTGAAGAGGTATCTGGATGAGCAACGTGGGCGCCCATTTGGAGACTTATGGACCGACATCTCTCCGCTCAACTCGCAGGCAAAAGAGCGCCTAGGCTATCCAACCCAAAAACCAGAGGCCCTTCTGGAACGCATCATCCGAGCATCCTCCAACGAGAGCGATGTGGTGTTAGACCCCTTCTGCGGGTGTGGCACCGCGGTAGCGGCTGCGGAGAAGCTGAAGCGCAGGTGGATTGGCATCGACATCACCCACCTGGCGGTGGCGTTGATGAAGAACCGACTGAAGACGACCTTCAACATCGATGCGGGGAAGGACTACCAGGTGGTGGGGGAGCCGGAGGATGTGGGGAGTTCCCGCGCCCTGTGGGAGCAGGACGCCTACCAGTTCCAGTATTGGGCCATGTCGCTGCTGGAGGCCCAGCCCCGTTCCGATCAGAAGAAGGGGGCTGACCGGGGCATTGACGGGCTGCTGTATTTCATCGACGGCCAGAAGCGCACCTCGCAGAAGGTGGTGGTGCAGGTGAAGGGCGGGCATGTGTCGTCACCGCAGATACGCGACCTGAAGGGGACGGTGGAGCGGGAGAAGGCAGCGATGGGGTTGTTCATCACGCTTGAGGAGCCGACGGGGCCGATGCGGACCGAGGCGGTGAGCGCGGGGTACTATCACTCCGACATCTGGCAGAGGGACTACCCGAAGATACAGTTGCGAACGGTGGAGGAGTTGCTGGCGGGGCAGGACTTTGAGTTGCCGGCGCGGTTGCCTTCGTTCGAGGCGGCGCAGCGGCATCGCGAGGGGACGGAGCAGGGGCGGTTGGCGTAGGGGACTTGACGAGTGACGGCGCAGCGCCTGAAGCCGGGGGACGGAACTGCACGCAGCATGCTAGGTGAGTGGTCTTCTGGATGGTGACTTGACAGAGGGAACAGGCCGTGGGTTCCCGCCCCGCGGGAATGGCGGGTGAGGTGGTTGGGTGTTCGGGGGAGTGGACTTGCCCAAGAGTCGGGGCCGTGGGTTCCCGCCCCGGATCGTGGTCCGGGGCAAGCTCTCCGCGGGAATGACGAGAGGGAGCGGGAATCGTGGATGGCCTGTGGGCTACGGATGAGGGTGAAAGCGTCTTCCTGCCTCGGCGGGGTCCTTCGACTTCGGGAGCGGGTTGTACATCCAACCTTGGGCGGTCGTATGTACAACCCGCTCCCTTCGCTCAGGACGAACGGGGGGAGGGGCTTCTGGATTCCAGCCTGCCCGGAAC
Source organism: Dehalococcoidia bacterium (assembly GCA_965263155.1). Lineage (GTDB taxonomy): Bacteria > Chloroflexota > Dehalococcoidia > Lucifugimonadales > JAAXIE01 > JAAXIE01. Next base: position 1,391,386 of record OZ253586.1, on the reverse strand, counting down.
GACGGGTTAGGTCGGCCAAGGCACGGTGCTCAAAGGGGGGTCGTCTGGATTCCGGCCCCGGATCGTGGTCCGGGGCAAGCTCTGCGCGGGAATGACGGAGGGGCTGCGGGAATAGTTGGAGGTTGGGTGTTCACCCCCCCATCCCTTCGCTCAGGACGAACGAGAGGAGGGCGTAGTATGATTTATGTATGAGGTACGTGTTAAGCGCGATTTTGGTTGGGCTCTTGGTGCTTGGGGTGATGCTGGCGGGGTGTGGAGGGGGCGCGGCGTCGGAGGGAGAGCCGTCGCCCACGGCGCAGTCGACGGGTGGGACGGCGGCTGGGGGAGATAGCTCTCCGTCTGCTGGCTCGTCTGCTGAGCCATCTGCTACGGCGCCCTCTGAGGTACGGACGGAGGCGACTGCTACGGCTTCTGAGACGAGGGGCGAGACGACGAGTGGGACCGGCGGGACAGGCACTGGGAGTGCCAGCGTTGAGGCAACCTCAGAGCCTGCAGAGGCCACCCGAGAGGGCGCTGCGAGGGTGGTTGAGGAAGAGGAGAGCGAGTACGAAATCCATTATGTTATCGCGCGGGACCAAATCCCGGCCATTCTCGACCCGCAGTTCCTTGATGCGGGTGAGGCTATTGAGGCCTACAACGAGCACGAGCAGGTATTGGGGCTGTCGATTGATGGAGACCACCGCGCCTATCCGATTCCCTTCCTGAGCCAGCACGAGATCGTGAATGATGTGGTTGGAGGACAGCCCGTCGCGGTAACTTGGTGACCGCTGTGTTATTCCGGCATCGTGTATGCCGCTGAAAACGAGGGACAGCACCTCACGTTTGGGGTTTCCGGCAAGCTGATAATGAACGCGCTGGTGATGTACGACCACCAGACCGATACTCTGTGGAGCCACTTCACTGGCGATGCCGTGGAGGGTCCTCTAAAAGGGGATAAGCTGCAGATTCTCTCGGCCTTGCATACGACTTGGGGGCAATGGCTGGCGTTGCATCCGGATACCGTGGCCTTGGACAAGTTCGGGTATGGCAGCAGGGACGGGTATACCAGCTACTATGACAGTGACCAGACAGGGATAATAGAAGAGACCAACACAGATGACCGCCTGCCCCCAAAGACGCTTGTAGCTGCCGTCTCCATAGGCGATCAGCACAAGGCTTACTCCGTAGGAGACCTGCGCGAACATCCGGTGGTGAACGATACTTTTGCCGGCGTTCCCTTGTTGGTGGTCTATCATGCCGGTTCTGCTACCAGCGCCATTTTTGAACGGGAAGTGGATGGGGAACTGCTGGAGTTCACCGCGCTACCGGTGGACTGGGAAGACGCTCCATTGGTCATGGACCAAGAAGGCACTACTTGGCATGGGTTGAGCGGGATGGCCTTGGACGGGCCAAGGGCCGGGGAGCAACTCAGGAGGATGCAGACTCATTACTCGTTCTGGTTTGCTTGGAAGGACTGGCGGCCGGATACGGAAGTGTGGGGGCCGGAGGGGTAGGGGGAGCTAAGTCTCTCCCGCCCTTCGACTTCGTGAGCGGGGTGTACATCCGACCGACTGAGGTTGGATGTACACCCCGCTCACTTCGCTCAGGACGAACGGATGGGAGCACTATTCTTCTCGGGGCCGGACTATCTGGCCAAGCCCGGTGCTAGCCTTCCACCACCAAGCTGTCCTTACCCCTAATTTTCCACCCCCATCCCAACAGACCCCTTCCCCCTCAGGGGAAGGGGTCTGTTGGGGCGTCGTCAAGGGGTCAGGAGTCTGGCAGGCACCGCGCGTCCCAGGATGCTTTCTCGCTGGGCAGCAGCCCTGGCTTAGTAGGAGAGGGTGGCGCGGTGGGGGCGCATCTGGCCGCCGGGGCCGGGGAAGGGCGCTCGCGGGTCGAGCTTGACGTTGATGCAGGCGGCCTTGCCTGAGTCGAAGGCGCGTTGCATGGCTGGTTGGATGTCCTCGGGGCGCTCGACGTACTCGGCGTGGCCACCGAAGGCGGTGATGACGCGCTCGTAGTGGATGTCTTCGAGGTACATCATCACGCGCTCAGGGTGGTCGGGCATGCTGGCGTCTTGGATGGTTGCGCCTGAGATTCCATCGTTGTTGGCAATCAGGTAGACGACAGGGATGTTATGTCGCAGGGCCGTTTCCATCTCCATGGCGCTGAAGCCAAAGGCGCAGTCCCCGATGATGCCGACTACCGGCTTGTCGGGCCGTGCCAGCTTGGCGCCGAGAGCGAAGGGCACGCCGACGCCCATGCAGCCGTTGGACCCGGAGTTGAGGCGGGTGGCAGGCTCGTAGGAGGGTATCACCTGGCGCCCTGCACCTAGGATGATGTTGCCGTCAACAACGACCGTAGTGTCGCGGGGGATGAAGTCCTTGATCTCCTTGAGCATGCGGTGGGGGGTCATGGGGAGCTGGTCGGCTTGTATGTAGAAGTTCTCCAGTCCCGACTCGTTCTCCGTCCGCTTCTCCTGAAGTCCGGTCACCCAGGGCGACTCGGCGGCGCGTTCGGCGATGCCACTGGTGCGCCCCTCCAACTCGCCTAGCAACTGTCGCAGCACTGGCTTTACATCGCCAACGATCCCCACGGTGGGTTGGCGGTTCAAGCCGATCTCGGTAGGGTCGATGTCAATCTGGATGATCTTGGTGTCAGGGCCAAGCTCGGTGCCCAAGCGGAAGGTCCAGTTGAGACGCGTTCCAACCAGCAGGACAACATCGGCACCCCGTTGTGCCATGGAGCGGGCGGCGCCAAAGCAGAGGGGATGGTCGTCGGGGATGAAGCCACGGCCCATTGGAGAGGTGAGGAAGGGCATGCCCAAGCTCTCGGCCAGCTCGCGTAGCTCCGAGAAGGGCTCGGACCAGCGCACGCCCTTACCCACAATCATGAGGGGCGACTCGGCATTCAGTAGCAGTTCAGCGGCTTCCTTAACCAGTTCGGGGTCTCCGGCTGGTCGGGCATGGCCCTCGTAAGGGTGCGGCAGCGTTATCCGCTCTTCATCCGTCTGGGACAGGAGCACGTCTTGGGGGAGGTCAAGGAAGACCGGACCGGGCCGGCCTGACGTGGCTGTGAGGACACCGCGGGCTAGGAAGTCGGGTATGCGGGTGGGCCGGTCCACCGTCTCGGCCCACTTGGTGAGCGGGCGGAAGACGGGCACACCATCCAACTCTTGGAAGGGGCCTAGGCCGCGAGTGTTCAGAGCACTGCGTCCACCCAGCACAAGCAGGGGCCAGCAGTTGTCCTTGGCCACGAGCATGCCGGTGGCTGCGTTGCTGACGCCGGGGCCTGACGCGAGGATGGGCACGCACACCAATTTGCCAGCGCAGTAGTTCTGGGCTGCGGCCATCATCACTGCGGCCTGCTCGTTGCGCATGCCGATGGGGCGAATGCCCTCCTCGGCGCAGGCAGCGATGGTCTCCAGCACCGGCCCGCCGGGCACGCTGCACACATGAGTGACCCCCAGCCGCTTCAGCGACTTGGCTACGATGCTGTACCCTGCTATGTCTGCCATTCGTTACCTCGCGTTCGTGCGTTGAATGAGGGTGGTATCGGGCGCGATTCTAACCTTTGATAGTTTGGGCTGCAATGACGACCAGTGCTGTCTGCGAAGCCCCAGGCTACCAGAGCTCATCGGAAGCGAGGCGGGCGCCCTCCGCTAGGGAGGCGAGCTTGGCCCAAACGATTTCCGGCTCCACTGTTGCCACGGTGCGTGCGAAGGTGCCGAAGCCACAGTCTGACCCCGCGATCACTCTCTCACGGCCGACCACTCGTGCGTAGCGCTCGATGCGCTGTGCCACCAACTGCGGGTGCTCGATGAAGTTGGTGGTGGAGTCGACCACACCGGGGATGATCACCTTATCTTCGGGCAGTTTCATCTCTTGGAATACGGCCCATTCGTGCTCGTGGCGAGGGTTTGCTCCCTCGAAGGAGATAGCTTGGGGTCTAGCCCGCAGGGCCACGGGCAGCACGCTTCCCAAGTCTATGTCCCTATGATGAGGCCCTTCGTAATTGCCCCAACAGAGGTGCAGGCGCATACGGTCCGGCGGGATGTTTTGCGTCGCGTGGTTCAAGGCTTCCAAGCTGGCATCGGCAATGCGGAGGAACTCTTGGTCGCTGAGATGGGCGAACTTCATGTGGCGGCCCATGGCGAAGTCGGGGCAGTCGAGTTGCAGCAGGAATCCCGCCTCCACGATGGCCTCGTACTCCTCCTTCATCAGCTCGGCCAGCCTCCCCACGTACGCCTCGTGGCTGGGATAGTGCTCGTTGCCTAGGAACAGAGCGATGACGCCTGGGGAGGCCGCGGTCATAAAGGCCTCCGTGGGACTAGCTCCTTCCACGGCCTCCCGAAAGTTGCGTATGTCGGTCTTGTACGCCTCACGGTCGGCCCACTCCATGGGTGCGTTGCAGGCGGGCCGGTTGACGGTGGACGACCCGGCGTACCGTTTAGCCGCTTCGGGGAAGTCGGCCCAATCGGCCCGCGCTGGTGCGGAACTGGCACCGCCAAAGCCGGTTAGCCGGTGCCGAGGATAGGTGGAGTAGCCCACCTTACCCTGCTCACCATCGCTGACGACGTCGATGCCAGCCTCCACCTGCTTGCGCACTGTGTCCGCAACTGCCTCCCGCGCTTGCTGCGCCAAGGAGGCGCCATCCACTGATTCGCCGGCATCCTTGGCCTCCAGCATGCGCGCCAATCCCATGGGACGGGGCAGGCTGCCGGTGTGGGTGGTGAGGATGCGCTCGCTGCTATGCTTCACGGGACACCTCCATTTTCGTCCGGATACCCGTCGTCTTTCGAACCGCCCGACCCCCGGCATCTCCATGGAATCAGGGACCACGGCATCAGCAATCGGGAGTGGCGCATTGCCCCATGATGGTGGCATTTACGTGTGCGAAGGCTTCAGGATCGTCTGAACGGCTTGCCCGATAGCCCCGGGCCGTGGATTTCCGCCTGCGCATGAATGTCGGTGCAGACGCTGGTTTCTGGTACCGGCCCACTTTCATGGCGACGGCGAATTGGATGGGCTACTTGAAGGCGGGCATCACCTCTTGGGTGAGAAGACGCATGCTCCGCTGCACGGCCTCTTTCGGCAACAGGCCGCCGGGGTTGAGTTCGGCGGTGAAACCCGTCAGACCTAGGGTCTCCTTGAACTGGATTAGCCTGTCGGCCACCCGGTCCGGTGTGCCGAATATCACCTTGGTTTCAAGTATTTCGCCATAGCTAAGCTTCTCCAGCCGCCTCACCCGGTCCTGTCGAGCGACGGTTGGCTCGGTGCCGGAGCGGCCCAAGCCCTCCTCGAATACCTCGCGCATACGGGCGAAGTAAGCTTCGATGCTCTCCTTGGGCTCTTCCATGGCTTCCCGCTCGGAGCCAGCTACGTACACTGGGAAGCGGACGGACACATCGCCCGCCTCTCCGGGGTGCCCCGCTTCCTTCCAAGCCTTGCGATAATCGATGAGGTTGCGCTCCAAGTCCTCAATGTCCATGCCCCGCATGGAGAGGAAGATGGGGTAGCCCAAGCGTCCCACGCGGGCAAAGCTGTCGTCGGTAGTGGAGGCCAAGCGTATGGGAGGGTGGGGCTTCTGGTAGGGAGCTGGGGAGACGCTTGCGCCTTCGAAGTTGTTGAATGTGCCGTGGTAGTCGAAGGGTTCGCCCTTCCATGCCTCTAGGATGATTTCCAAGGCCTCTTGGAACCGCTCCCTGCTCTCTTCGTAGGGCACTCCCATGATGTCGTAGGCCCGGGCGTTACCGCTGCGTCCGACGCCGAACTCGAACCGCCCCTCACTGATCTGATCGACGGTAGCGGCTTCTTCGGCTATGCGCAGGGGGCTTATCAGGGGCAACACCTGTACTGCCATGCCGACGCGCATCCTCTTAGTGCGAGTGGCGATGGAGCTGGCTACCACGATGGGAGCTGAGAGTACGGAGCGGTTGGGGTTGAAGTGCATCTCCCCCAGCCAGACGGAGTCCAACCCCATTTCTTCGCCCAAGTCCACTAGGTCGAAAGACTCACGGAAGGTCTCTTCTTGGGTCGCGCCGCGACGGCGTATGAAATCGAGGAATACTCCGAAGTCCATGTTTCTTTCTCCTGTTGAACTCGTGGGTGACCTCGTGGGCTGCCGACCTCGTGGGCTGCGGTGACGGCTGTCACGCTGGCGGGTCGGCTGTTGGGCCAAGTGTAGTGTGGCCCCTAATCATGGTCAAGCTGATTGCCGATTGGGCGCGCCCCTGGGCGTAGCGACGTTTGACGGCCCCACGGGGTGGTTTGTAGACTACCGCGAACGCTAGGCTTGCCAGTTGTTTACTGGTGAGCTTCAAGGAGCCTGCTCCTCTGAACCTTCCTCCCGCCCTGCGCTATCCGTCGTACCGGGCCTATTGGCTGGGGAGCGTGGCATCCATTACCGGCTTCCAGATGCTGCGCTTTGGCCAGTTCTGGCTCATTTACGAAATCACCGGCTCGGCCCTCTCCCTTGGCTACATCGGGCTGGCCAACGGTATACCAGCTATAGCTCTCAACCTAGTGGGGGGCGTTGCTGCTGATAAGGTGGACCAGCGCCGCTTGATAGTGGTTACTCAGCTGGTTATCGCCGCCCTTGCCTTCCTTCTGGCCACCATTACCCTCATGGACTTGCTGGAGGTATGGCACCTTCTAGCCATCGCCTTCTTCTCGGGAGCCGTTGAAGCCTTCGACCAGCCAGCGCGGCGCTCCATATTCCCTCACTTGGTGGAGCGCAAGGACATGATGAGCGCCGTCGCCATGAACTCGTCCATCTGGCCTGGCACCCGTATCGCTGCTCCCGCCATCGCCGGCCTCATCATCGCTCAAGCGGGAACGGCGGTCTGTTTCTATGTATCGGGCGCCGGCTTCGTGGCGATGGCTATTGTTATGTACAGCCTGCGGATACCGCACATCACACGTAGCACAGGTAGAAACGCCGTCTCCGATGTAAAGGAGGGGCTGCAGTTCATCAAAGGGAACTCGTCCTTCATGTTCCTTATGGGGCTGACCTTCTTCCACAGCTTCTTCGGCACGACCTACATCATGCTGATGCCCATATTCGCAGTGGATATCCTTGAGGTAGGGGCTGATGGCCAAGGGTTGCTTCTGGGGGTGGGTGCCGTGGGCTCGCTGGGTACCGCTCTGTGGCTGGCCACCCGCCGCAACGACGCGCCCCGCGCATGGCTGATTATCGTGGGCTGTGTAATGAGCGGCGTGTCTCTCGCTGCCTTCGCTCTCACTTCGGAGTATGTAGGCTCCTTCGCCTTGGCCATGGTGATGATGTTTGTCTTGGGAGTCTTCACCACTGGCTTTACCACGGGCACCCAGACCTCCCTACAGATGATGGTGCCGGACCAATTCCGGGGCCGAGTGATGGGGTTCTACGGGATGACCTTCAATATCCGCCCGTTGGGTGGGGTGCAGGCCAGCGCTTTGGCGAGCATAGGTGTATTGGGCGCGCCCTTTGCCTTGGCTATCGGGGGTGCTGTGGTGGTGGTGTATACCGTGATCGCTGCTGCTCTCAAGCGAGACCTGCGGTCGCTGGATACATTGGGACCGCAGGGGAGTGCCCCCGCAGCATCGGGCGCAGGTGCACAACAGTCTGCTGCGTCATCGGAGACCCGCCCGCGCTAGGGTCTCGAATTAGAAGAGGCTTCTGTCACGCTGACACGTCCCCATGTTACAATCCGTCATCTACTCGTGCAGCTGCTTTCCTGAGGTGTAATTTGGCTGAATTCTATACTACCCAGGGCATCACGGTTCACCTTAAGAAGATCATTGACGAAGCCGATACAGAACTAATTCTTATCAGTCCGTATATCAAGGCTGACAGTGAGACCAAAGACCTGCTCAAGGACAAGAAACGCACTACTACCATCCATGTGGTCTATGGAAAAAAAGAGCTGGGAAAGGACGAGAAAGGCTTTCTTGACGCGCTTGGCATCAAGAGCGTTTTTCTGGAAAATCTTCACGCTAAGTGTTACCTGAACGAAAAAGAGGCGCTCCTGACCTCGATGAACCTCTATAAGTTCTCCCAAGAGAATAACGATGAAATGGGCATTCTAGTTTCCCAAAAGGATGACGCGGAGCTTTATGGAGCAATTTACAGACAGGCGAGGAGATGGATAGACGCGGTTAGTGGGGTTGAGGTTAACGAGACTTCGAAGGCTCGCGGCAGCGGCAAACCGACTCGACAAAATCTACAACCGGATCCGGGTATACCCAGTAAAGGTTTTTGCATTCGATGCAGGAAGACCGTACCTGCCAATCCCTCTCGGCCCTACTGTGACGGCTGCTATGCAAGTTGGAACCGCTTCAAAAACAAAGCCTACGAAGAAAAGTACTGCCACACTTGCGGGAGCGAACACACATCTACGCTCGTCAAGCCCGTATGCCTTGCCTGCTACAGGATGTACAAGGATATGTTTGAGTTCGCGGTCGGGTAGGACGCCCACATAATATGTCACTCCATAAGGTGGAGGCACGGCTATGAGCAGACAATTGACGGCTATCATCGAACGGGAAGAGGATGGCTACGTGGCCCTTTGCCCTGAGTTGGACATCGCCAGCCAAGGCCCATCGGTCGGCGAGGCCCGCGATAACCTGAAAGAGGCCTTGGAACTGTTCTTCGAAACGGCTTCGGCAGCCGAGGTTGAGGAGCGTCTCCGCGACGAGGTGTACGTGACCTGGATAGAAGTGGCGGTTGGCTAGGCTTCGTGCGATGTCGGGCCGGCAAGCCTGCCGGATACTACAGGAGCACGGTTTTGTCGAGGTCCGACGCCGCGGTAGCCACGTCATGATGCAAAGGATCGAGGCTGGCCGCACTATCACCGTCCCGGTTCCAGACCATGCGCAACTACGGACGGGTACCCTGTTGTCCATCATCCGGCAATCGGGTCTCCCCAGGGTGTTATTCGAATAGCGGGCAACCGTGCCTGTAACCCGAGGAAGGGTTATAATGCTCATAAGCTATCAGCCGAGAGCTATCAGGAGGCGAGCACAATGGCTACTAGTTCAGACCGTGTTGTATTCATCGGCACCTCGGACGGGGTGTTTGTCGCCCGTGGCAATGGCGGGCAGTATCAAGCCAAGCCTGCAGGGCTACAGGGCATGGGAATCGTTCGATATCTTCTGGCCGATGCCAAGGTCCCCCGCAGGGTGTACGCCACCACCATGAAGAACGGCTTCTGGCGGAGCGACGATGGTGGGGAGTCTTGGAAAGAAATCAACCAAGGCATCCTCTACCGCGAGGCTTGGTCCCTAGCCCAGAACCCCTTGACCGGCACCCTCTATGGGGGCACCGGCCCTGCGTCAGTCTTCAAGAGCGATGACGGTGGCGACAGCTGGACCGACTGCGAGACGATGCGCAACCTGCCGGAGACCATCGACTGGACCTTCCCCAATCCGCCCCATGTGGCCCATATGAAGGGGCTGGATGCATATGGCGACCGCATCCTAGGCGCAGTGGAAGAGGGCTGGATTGTCCGCAGCTTGGACAACGGCGAGACTTGGCAGGACATCAAGGCGGGCACCCATTTCGACGCTCATTATGTCAACACCATGCCCGACAACCCCAACGTGGTGATTCATACCGCAGGGGAGGGCATATTCAAGAGCGTCAACGGGGGCGAGTCCTTTGTAGATGCCATGGATGGCTTGGACCACCGCTACATGTCGCAAATCATCGTGCACCCCGACCGGCCTCAAGTGCTGTTCACCGCAGCCGCCGAGGTGCCCCCGCCCTTCTGGTTCAAGCGTCCTGAAGGCGCAAATAGCGCGGTGTACCGCAGCGACAACCAAGGGGAGAGTTGGCAGAGGCTGGTAGGCGGCCTGCCTGAGGTGATGGTGCCTGCGCCACGCGCCGTGGCTGGGGACCCCGACAATGCCGACACTTTCTTCATCGGCACCTTCCCCAAGGGCAGCATGTGGATGACCGAGAATGGCGGCGACTCCTTCCTAGAGGTCTTGGACGACATCCCGCCAGTGAACTCGCTGCTGGTGACCCACATCTAGATCAGTATTTCCAGGCTCAAACCTTCAGAGGCCCAGACGTTGATGAACGTCTGGGCCTCTGAATTTGTGGGGACCGCTATCAGGCAGACGCTTAACGGAGATCCGGCCTGCGGCTGAATGACGGAGCGTAGCGCAAGTGGGCTTCTTACCTAGGCAGCTTGGCCGTCGTTTCTATCTCGATGGACTTGCCGGGGGTGGAGTAGCCGTCGACGAAGGCGTACTCCATCTCGGGGACCTGCGCCGACACTCGCGCCCCGAAGAGTCGCCTCAGGTCTTCCAGCTTTTCGCTGCGGTGCAGGAAGAATGCAACGTGTACCACGTCGTCCCACGAGCAGCCAGCGTCGCCCAGCGAGCCCTCTATTCGAGGCAGGATGTCGTCCAACTGGTCTGACAACGTGGGGAGAACGGCGGTGACGCCCGACAGCACCAGCATCGAGTCGTAGGTCAGGTAGCGCAGCGGGATGAGGGGCGGATCGTACTCCTTGAGGAACTTCTCGGCAGTCGGGGCTTCCGGCCGCATGGCGAGCAGGTCGATGGATACCTTGGCGTCGGAGTCGAAGTGCTGAGGGGATATGTAACTGGAGCTTGATGACCTTGCCCTACCGGACAGCACCCTGACCCGCTCAGCACCTCCTTGGTCGCGGCTATCGCGGTCCACGCCGAAGAGTCTAGTGCGCACCGTGTTGTCCAGCGAAAGGCCCACCTGCCGTAGCTCGGTGTCGAAGCGGGTCAAGAGTTCCCTAGTCTGATCAGTGGCGGTCTCGCCTTTTGTGGCCTCACCCGATACTGCGACGAATTCGCGGCCCTGCCAAGGGTAAACGGTCATTCTCATGGCAACCTCCCAGTGCTATGTCCAGTAGTCTCGAGCTCCCGGCTACAGGTCTTCGCACCCTGCCCGCATCTTCCAGTACTGCCAAGCCCGGTCCATGGAGACGGGGCGCAATAGGTTGTCCCGCATGGCCTCAACCTCCACCGGCGTGAGGTAGTTCACTGGCCCCAAGGGCAGCGAGTCGAGCAGCAGCTTGGCGTTAACCTGTAGGTAGATAGCCGCCATGACCACCTCCCGCAGCGAACTGCCTGTCACCACGCAGCCGTGCCCCCGCATAAGGGCCGCTCGGCTGGCGCCGAGACCGTGGGCCAAATCGCGCCCCTGCTCCATGTTGACCACCAGCATCCCCGTCTCCCCAAAGGTGTCGCGAATGTCCCAGACCGGGACCTCGTTACCCATGAGGGCTGCCGTGTGGAAGATGGGGCGCAAGGGGATGTCCGTGACGCCGAAGGGTATGACAGGCAGCGAGTGGTTGTGTATCACCGCCTGAACGTCGGGGCGTTGCTCGAAGATGCCCCCGTGGATATGTCTCTCGGCGTACAGCGTGCGGCTCTCGTTGCCCACCGGGTCTCCCACCAAGGTGTGCTCCACGATGTCGTCCAGCGTAACAAGCTCCGGGCTGCGGGAGCAGGACAGCAGGTAGCGGTCCGGGTGCTGGGGGTGACGCACGCTGACGTGGCCGTAGGCGTCGACTACTTCTTCGCGCGCCAGAATACGGTTGGCGACCACGAGGTCGCGTAGCTGGCTGTTCAAGTCTTCCATTGCGCTCCCTAATACATTCCAGCGGGTATGTTCGCTTACGTTACCCCGTGGCTGACTATATCCGCAACTGGCGGAGGGTGGGCCTGAGTACACCGAGCCACAGCACGAAGGCCAGCGAGATGGCTGCGCCTCCGCCCATGGCTATGGGCCAGCTGAGCCAGTCGGACACTACGCCCATGGGCAGCGCACCCACGAACATCAGGGCGGCTGATGCGGTCCATAGACTCATCACCCGGCCCTGCACATGCCGTGGTGTGGTCATTTGCAACACCGTGGTGCCTAGCGTCACGTACCCCATGCTTACCAGCCCCACGAATAGCAGCAACACCCATGAGACCCAGTACCATGGCGACCATGCGAAGGCGAACAGGGTGATGCCGAAGCCCGACGCAGTGGCGATGAGCAGGCGGTTCTTGAAGGTGACGCCGCCCATGGCTGCAAGTGCCAAGCTGCCCAGCAGCGACCCTAGCCCAGCGGCCATGAGCAGCAAACCTGCTTCACCCGCTCCAGCGTCTAGGACGTCCTTGGCGAAGGCGGGTAGCACCTGTATGTGGGGGAAGGCGAAGAACCCGATGCAGAAGCCGATGCCGATGACTGTCAGCGTGACCGGGGTGCTCAGGGTGTAGCGTATCCCTGACTGAAGCTCCGCGAACAGTCCTGTCCGTTCAGTCATTCTGGGTGCTGCTTGGGACCGAATGGGCAAAAGGCAAAGGGCGCTGGCCCCGTACAAGCCAGCGTTCAGGTAGAGCGCCGCACTGATGCCCGCCACCTCCACCACACCGCCACCCAAGGCGGGTCCGATGATTCGCCCGCTGTTGAGCATAGCGGAGTTGAGGGCGACGGCGTTCATGATGAGGTCTCGTGACACTAGGTCGGGAACCAATGCCATTCGGGCCGGCAGGTTCAAAGCTTGAATTGTACCGAGCACAAAAGAAATCAGGTAGATGTGCCACAGTGCCACTTTGTCGGTCACTACCAAGGTGGCCAGCAAGAATATGAAGGCGGTGACCCCGGCTTGGCAGAAGAACACCAGCCAGCGCCGGTCTAACCTGTCGCTAATCAAGCCTCCGAACAGGACGAAAGCTAGGTTGGATATCCCGTAGAGGGAGATGACAAGCCCCAGCTTGGACGACGAGCCCGTGAGGTCCAATACCAGCCAGCCTAGGACGAAGAACTGCATCCCCATGCCCATGGCTTGGGCAGTGGTGTTAGCCCAGAACCACCGGAAGTTCCGGTTTTCTAGGGAGCTCCAGAATCCTACTTTTCTCGCAGTTACCATCGCTCGTTGCTGGGCGCTCGTTGCTGGGCGCTCGTTGCTGGGCGCTCGTTGCTGGGCGCTCGTTGCTGGGCGCTCGTTGCTGGGCGCTCGTTGCTGGGTAGTCTAGCAGGGGCGGCCCGATGCGCCCCGGCGTTGTATACTAACAGGCACATTCCCGCCGCATGGCGGAATTCAAGGGGTAACACAACATCAAGACAGGATGGACACGATGACGGACGTTCGAGTGCAGGAAAATGTGGTAGTGGGCCAAGGTGGTCAGTATGAGTTGAAGGCCGATGTATTTCAGCCGGAAAAACAGGACGGGCCCACGGCCGCCGTGGTGCTGCTGCCCGGCGGTGGCTGGCAGACCTGCAACCGCGGCGGTCAAGTGGACCGGTACGGCTATCGGTTGGCCCGCCGCGGGCTGGTTGCCGTGGTTGCGGAGTATCGAGTCATGGACCAAGACCCATGGCCAGCCCAGATACACGACGTGAAGACTGCCCTGCGCTGGGTGCGGGCTAATGCCAACAACCTCGGCGTCGATCCCAGCAGGATCGTGGTCTGCGGTAGCTCTGCGGGAGGGCATCTGGCCCTGATAGCTGGGGGTTCGGCCGGTGAGCTTGAGGGCGACGGCGGGCATGCTGGTGTCAGCAGTGAGGTGGCGTCCGTGGTTGCCATCTACCCGGTGACCGATGTATCCGAGTTGGCCCACAGGCCGGAGAGAGCTCCTATGTTCGGCTCCAACCCTTCGGAGGACCTGATTCGCGAGGCCACACCCCTCTCCTACGCACGGCCTGGGTATCCGCCGACGATGCTGGTGCATGGCACTGCCGACACTAGGGTGCACCATTCCATGACCACCCGAATGTACGACGCTCTGGACAACGCTGGTATACAGGTGGACCTGCACCTGTTCGCGGGACAGGACCACATCTTCGACACCGACGCCCGCTTCAGCGAGCCTATCGCCGACTTCATCAAGCTGTTTGTTGAGCGGTATGTGCCGGCCCAAGTAGCGGTCGCGGCCGACAACTAGGGACGACGTACCAGGCAGCGAATTGTCCACACTCGTCTAGCACGAGAGATAGTGGGTAGGGGCGCAAGCTGGGAGCTGACAGGTAGACCGTTGATTCGGAGGGGCTAGAGATGGGTACGTTGGAATTCGGATTGTTCGATCCTCTTCATGGGCATGAGTTCGCGTCGACCAGCCCGGCAGATGTTTATGACGAGCACATCGGGCATGTGCAGCAGGCGGAGCAGCTGGGCTACAAGTACTACTTCATCATCGAGCACCAGACGGCCAGCGTCAGCCACATGACGGCGCCCACCGTCTACCTGACCGCTGTTGCCCAGCACACCAGCACCATCCGCTTTGGGCCGATGATTTTTCCCCTGCCCTTCTACCACCCCATCCGGCTGGCGCAAGACGTCGCCATGCTTGACCACTTGTCCCGCGGCCGGGTGGATTTTGGCATGGGCTTGGGCACGTCGCCGCATGAGTTCACCCGCTGGGCGATGCAATACCAGGAACGGAGGGAGCGCTCCGAAGAGGCCATGGAGGTCATCCTCAAGGCATGGACTGAAGAAACCGTCACTCACTCAGGCAAGTACTGGGAGTTCGATGAGGCCCTGCCTCAGCCGCGACCCTACCAACTGCCTCACCCGCCCGTCTGGGTAGGGGCCCATACTGCACCCTCCTTCGACTACGCCGCCAAGCACAACTTCCATGTTGCACAGAACATTGACGTGGACCCGGTGATTGCTGAGAACTTTGAGTACTGGCGCAACCAGTGGAAGGCCCAGAGCCACTCTGGCCCCATGCCAAAGTCCTTCCTGACCCGGGCAGTCCATGTGGCGGAGACTGACGCCAAGGCACGGGCGCAGGCTGAGCCAGCGCTGCTGGTTAGCCTCAATGCCGGCTCGGAGTTGATACGCGACTCACGCATCGGATTTGGACACCGCGAGGGCTATGGACGGGCCAGCGAGCTTGATCGGGTGTTCGAGGGAATGAGCAGCTCGTATGACTTCTGGATAGACAATGGTCTTGCCTTCGTGGGCAACCCCGACACTGTGGCCCGCCAACTGGAAGACTCGCAGAAGCGCTTAAGCTATGACACCTTCTGTGGCAACTTCCAGTTCGGGCCCATGGACAGCAAGTTGGTAGAGCAGTCCATTGAGCTGTTCGCCAAAGAGGTCGCGCCTCACTTCGAGTGATGCCCCGGCTTCTGCTGAAGGTTTCCACACCGAATAACGGGAGTAGGGGCGATTCGCGAATCGCCCCTACTCTTTTAGTGGTCTACTATGCTTGGATGAACCGGTCCAGCACCGAGGCCAACTCGCTGGGTACGTCGACGTTGGGCGAGTGCCCGATGCCGTGGAACATGTGCAGGGAGCGGGTTTCCTCCGGCAGGGCTAGGTACTCCGCTAGAATCTGGTCCACACCGACGGTGGTGTCCAAGTCGCCTCCGACCACCATGCACGGCACACGAATCTCGTTGAGCCGCCCGCGCAGCTTCAGTTGCGACATGGAGCGGCGACCGCCTATCGCCCGCTCCACGGGGTTGCGGGCTACGTCGGACATCGCGGCGTCGGCAAACTCTCTGGAAACGTGAGGCCCACTAACCGATGTATCGCCGCGGGCGAAGGAGCCGTCGGCGAACTGCGACCTAATCGTCTCCTCCCAGTCAGGCGCAGGAGTGCGTCCGTTGAGCGGCGCCGGGTTCAGCAGCACCAGCTTCTTCAGGCGCGACTGGTCCGTCAGGGCGTACTGCGTGACCGTAGCCCCTCCCATGGAGTGGCCGACCAAGGTGAAGCCGTTCAAGCCGAGAGACTCTGTGGCGTTGGCCAAGTCTTTGGCAAAATTCTCCACGCTGTAGTCGTCCTCTGACGGAGTACGCTCCGAATCGCCTGCGCCGCGGTTGTTCAGGGCGAATACGCGGTAGGCGCTGGGATCCATCTTCTCCATGGTCAGATGCCACAGGCGAGCCGACATGGTGTAGCCATGGACCAGCACCACCGTCTCGGGCCCGTTGCCGTGGCAATAGTATTGCAGGCTCACGCCGCCAGCTTGAACTTGAGCAGAGTCCATCTCGACCTCCTGGGTAAGGGTTGGGGCAGATGTGTAGGGGCTAGGCTTCGCTGTCGTGCATCAACTCAGCCCAGCGCTGGTAGAAGTTGCGTTGGGTCATCTCGCTGAACCGGTAGTCGCTCGTCATGCCGCCTAGTTCATCGCCGGGATGCTCGTGGCCGAGCCCCATGGTGGTGTTCAGAGGGTAGCGACGGGCAATGGGGCCTCCAGCCGTGCGGGTGCACTCTTGCCAGTTGTCCATGTCGTCCTGCTCGAATGTACCCGACGGACCGAATCCTCTTGCGCCAGCCAGCCGGAAGGCATTCTTCACGCTGTCGGGAGCCGCCTTGTCGACGTACGTCCAAGCCCAGACCTCGGTCTGGTTCGGCCCGCGTGGGTGCCATACGCGCATGGTGCGGGATGTCACCCTCAGCATTGAGAAGGAGGGGAAAACCGTCGCCACGACGGGCTCGACGATGTCCAGACGTGGCCCCAGCCGTTCCCGCACTTCGGCTCTGATCGACTCTTCGTAGGCCAGTATCTCCGGCACTGCGGGGTCGATTGCCTCGCTTGGACCGAACGCCAACATGCCGTGTCCGTTGGACATAGCCACTTGGCGACCAGTTCCGCTGGACCTGCCCGATTGGGCTTGGCTGAAGCCCATCTGGATGGCTGACAGGTGGGTCCAACCAACGTGATGGCCGTCGCCGCAGAAGTTCTCCGCTGCCAGCTTCCAGTTACAGGGTATGGTCCACTTGTAGACGCCCGGCAGAACCTCGGCTCCGCCCTCACGTCGATCGAAAAAGCTGTCGAGGTACCACGCCATCTCTCCTAGGTACTCGTGCAGCTGCGGAGCAGAGGGGTTGAAGGTGGCGAACACCAGTCCCTTGTAGCTGGCAATCTGGGCCACTGGCATAAGACCCCACTTGGAGGTATCCAGCTCGTCGTAGTAAGCCTCCTTCAGGCTGGGGACGGCGATGAGCTTGCCGTCGTTGCCGTAGGTCCAGCCGTGGTAGGCGCAGACGAAAGCGGAAGCGTTTCCGGAGTCTGCGCGACACACCCGGTTGCCCCGGTGGCGGCAGACGTTCAGGAAGGCCCCGAGTTTGCCTTGGGGGTCGCGTGTGACCAGCACAGGGTCCTCGCCCATGTAGGTGGAGAAGAAGTCGCCGGACTTAGGTATCTGGCTTTCGTGGCAGAGGAAGAGCCAGCAGCGGGCGAAGATGCGCTCCAACTCCTGCTGATAGACGGCTCGGTCGGAGAAGATGTGGCGACTCACCAAGCCTGATTGGATGTGCGAAAGTGCGGTCATTCGATACGGTTCTTCCAAGTGCGGTTCATGCCTGACACGGGGCAATATAGCACAATATCGGGTCGTCATACCGGCGAACCTCCCCCCTAAGGAGACCTTGTGTAACTGGTATACCTGTCATTCCCTGAGTACGGCGAGCAATCTGCGGTGTCTAGCCATTGAGGCTGCCCCTTAGGTAGCTTTACCTGATTGGTCCCGGCGCAACTCCTAAGATTCCTCCCTCCGGTTGGGATGACACGCTGGGCGGCCGGAATGACGTGTGGGCCTTCGCGATGCAAAGGGCTCGATGGCGCTTGACGACATCAGGTACTAGAATAGGCCCAAACTGGACGGTAAGGGTGGGACGGCTATGAGTGCTTCACCAGCGAAGGCCTTGATTTTCGACGTGTTCGGGACAGTGGTCGACTGGCGCGGCAGCATCATTGAGCAGTGCCAGCAATTCGGCGCGCGCAAGGGGATCTCCGCCGATTGGGACGCCTTTGCTGATGCTTGGCGGGGTCGCTACCAGCCCTACATGAACAAGGTGCGCAACGGCGAGCTGCCTTGGACCAACCTCGACGGTCTGCACCGCATGATGCTGGAGGAGACGCTCGCGGAGTTCGAAATCGGCGGCTTGAGCCAGGACGAGATGGCGGAGGTCACGGGCTTCTGGCATCGCCTGCACCCGTGGCCCGACTCAGTGGCCGGCCTCTACCGCCTGAAGCACCAGTTCATCATCGCCCCCATGTCCAACGGAAACGTGAGCATGATGACCAACATGGCCAAGTTCGCTGGCCTGCCTTGGGACTGCATACTCGGGGCTGAGTTGGCCCGCCACTACAAACCCGACCCCGAAAGCTACCTGACGGCGGTGCAGCTATTGGGCATGCGCCCCGAAGAGGTGGTTATGACGGCGGCCCACCAGAACGACCTGCTGTCAGCGCAGAAGGTGGGGTTGCGCGCTGCCTTTGTGCCCCGGCCCATGGAGCGGGGGCCCGGACGAACCCCGGACCCCACGCCCGACCCCGCGTTTAACGTGGTCGCCACTGACTTTGTGGACTTGGCCGAGAAGATGCGGGCGTTGGCTTAGCGCTGACATCCCTTTTCCCGGGTGTCTATTTGAGGTCAGCCCAGCTCTCGGCGGCCATCATCTGGGCCCAGCGGCCGTAGTAGGTGCGGTGGCCCAGTTCGCTGTACCGGTAGTCGCTGACACGGGCCATGAAGTCCTCGTTAAAGTCATCGTGCCCTATTCCCATCTGGATGTTGAGAGGGAGACGGCGTGAGACCACGCCGCGGGCGCTGGCTGTGCATTCCTGCCAGTTGTCCATGTCGTCCTGCTCAAAGGTGCCCGACGGACTGAAGCCACGGGCCACGGAACGACGGAAGGCGGCTTTTTCATCGGGTGTAGCGTCTACGTCCACGAACCCCCATGACCAGACCTCGATCTTCTCTGGGCCTCGCGGTTGCCATACACGGAAGCTGGGAGTGGTGCTGCGAAGGAGGGAGAAGTTGGGGAATATAGTTCCCACGATGGGGTTGAGAAGGTCGATACGTGGCCCAAGCCTCTGTTGAGCTTCGGCACGGTGTTTCTCCTCGTAGCCCAAGAGTCCCTCTACCGGCGGGTCTGCAGGGTCTTTGGGGCCCAAGGCACTGATCACATGGCCGTTGCCGGGGCTTACCACTCGCCCTCCGGTGTTGGCGCGTCCTCCGTTGGTGGTCTGGCTGAGCCCCACCTGTATCGCGCCAAGGTGCGTCCAGCCCACGTGGTAGCCGTCGCCACAGAAGTTGTCCGCGGCCAGTTTCCAATTGCAGGGCACCACCCACTTGTGCATGCCGACCATGGCCTCGCTGCCACCCTCGCGCCGCTCGAAGAAGGTATCCACGTACCAAGCCATCTCTCCTAGGTATTCGAGAAGGGATGGTGCCGATGGGTCGAAGGTGGCGAACACCAGCCCCCTGTAGCTGTCTATTTGCGCGACTGGGACAAGGCCCCACTTGGAGGTGTCCAACTCGTCGTAGTAGGCCTCTTTCAGGCTGGGAACGGCGATCAGCTTGCCGTCGGTGCCGTAGGTCCAGCCGTGGTAGGCGCACACGAAGGCGGATGCATTGCCGGAGTCCGCGCGGCACACCCGGTTGCCACGGTGGCGGCAGACGTTCAGGAACGCGCCGATTTTGCCGTCTCGTTGGCGGGTGACAAGGACCGGGTCTTCGCCCATGTAGGTGGAGAAGAAGTCGCCGGGGTTGGGTATCTGGGTCTCGTGGCAGAGGAAGAGCCAGCAGCGGGCGAAAATCTGCTCCTGTTCCTGCCGGTAGATGTCGGGGTCGATGAAGATGCTCCGATCGACCAGACCAGCTTGGGCGTCGACAAGGGTGCTGCTGTCCAACGGCATATTGAGAACCTACCTTATGTCAAAGTAACTCTGAGGCAACTGAACGGGATTATACAGTGGGACCCCAGCTTGGGAACAGGGACACCCTGTAATGAAGCTACAGGGGCGGGGTGATGTGTGGCAACGGGCTGACGTCAGTGTGGGGTTAAGGGAAAAGAAGAGGCCCGGAGTCAAGGCTCCGGGCCTCTCACGCCTAGCCTATGTTGATGACCATTTACTGGCGGTGGGGGACGTTCTCGTAGCTGTTGAAGTCAACGATGGGGCCGGGCAGCAGCTCCCATGTGTCGATGCGTGGACCGATGGGCAGGATCTGCGGCTCGGAATACATGTTGATCAACATGGCGTTGTCGAACAGCCAGCGGGACATGTCGGCCGTCGCCTTGAAACGCGCGTCGTCGTCGTTCAGGCTGGTGGCATTGTCGATCATGTCTTGGAAGTCGGGGTGCTCGAAGCCATAGTTGAACCCACCTGAAACGTCATAGAAGAGCTGCATGAGCCAGAGGGGCTCGATTTGCTGGCCCAACCCGTGGCTGTAGAAGCCTTGGTAGTTGCGCACCACCAAGGTGGGGCGGAACGCGGAGTAGGGTTCGTTGCGCTCGCTGCACTGGACATTGAGGACTTCCAACCACCTGATGCAGAGCGCGGTGGCACCTACCTTTCCCTGTGGGAAGAGGTCGGGGTGGACCATGTCGACTTGGAAGCCGTCGGGGTAGCCAGCTTCTACCATCAGTTGCTTGGCTTTGGCTTCATCGTAGGAATACACTAGCTGGTCCAGGTTCTGCTGGTTGAAACGCCCTCTGTGGCCGCCCCAGTTGCTGATATAAGCTGGCTCTCCCTCCCCAAAAGTGAGGTTGTTTACCAATTTTTGCCGATCAAAGGCATAGTTGAGGGCCAAGCGGACCTTGAGGGCCGTCTGCCACTCTTCGGAGGAGGTGTCGCGATCACAGGGTATGAATGCGTGCGAGCAATCGAAATAGCCCTCGGCCAGCTTGGCCCTAACATTGCCCTCGGCGTCGGGGACGTGGGTGGAAGCCGGTTCGCCGGGCTGCCCGCCATCAAGATCATCGGGGCCGGTGTGCATCATGCCGAAAATTTGAACACGATTGGTGATGGCATCAGGGAAGTTGATGAACTTGTGGTCAGGATTCCCGGAATCCTTGAGCTCTTGTATGCCTTCCAGACCGAACTTCCCTGTGTCGATGTTCTCGGTAAGGAAGTTGGCTATTCGGGTTGACTCCTCGGAGATACCTTGCCAATTCAGGAATTCCCAGTCAGGGGTCTTTCGCCAGTGGTCCTGAACACCGCGCATTCTGTAGAACTCACCTGTGCGAAAGTCAACTATCTCCCATGATCCGGAATATACGGGCTCGAGGGTAGAAGCCTCGTCACCCCTTTCCCGGATGTGACGGCTGCTCTGGAAGCTGAGGATTGACCCTGCGGGCTGCTTGGTGTACCAGAAGACCTCGAAACTTTCGGTAGGACGTTGCAACTGAACGGTGAGGTCATCGATCTTGGTGAGGGTGCACTCGTCGCACAGGTAGGCCCTGAGGGTGCCAGCTTTGACGGCATGGACAGACCCGTCGTCCGTCACCAAGTCTATGTTGAAAAGAAAGTCGTCGGCGTTGAACTCACCCCAGTCGCCAAGATTGTCGTGCCACTTCACGCCCGGCTGCAGGTGAAAAGTGTAAACTGCGCCGTTGGCCGTGGTGTCCAGGGTCCAGTCCTTGACCAAACGACCAGTCGTCTGGCTGTTGGGGTCGTTGTGGAACATGGACTCACCCACAGTAGTCATCAGGAAGCGTAGCGTGGCGTAGGTGGCGTCTCTGTTGTTGAACACGGCGGGGCCGACCTCAGGCATGGCCACCTGAAGCGTGCCTTGGGGCTCCATTCTGTCGGGCACCATGGCCGGTGTGGGAGTGGCGACTGGCAGCGCGGCCGTGACCGCTGACGCCACGGCTTGGTCAACGGCAGCTTGCAAGTCGCTGGCGCTGAGACCTTGTTGTCCGGCGGCCTCCACAGCCGCCATCACCATGGTCTGAATCTCCTCGGGTGAGGTCCCCTCGGGTGCCATGGCCTCGACGCTCGTTGTGACCAGATCGGTTATGTCTTCCACGCTGACGCCACCGCTGGGGTCGGGGGTCGGCATGGCGGCTATGGCAGCCGTCACAGCGTCCTGGATGTCGCCAGTGGTTACATCTGGCGCGGCTGTCTCTGTCGCCTCCTCGCCGCAGGCGATGATTATCGCTAATAGGACTGCCAGAAGGCCCACGGCAAAGAATCTGAAGCGGGTTTTAGCTTGCATTACCTACCCTCGTTAAGAAGTTTTGGCTACCAATCCCCGTCACTGGAACAGCCCAGATTTAGGCGGCCAGCGGCTAGGTTTGGGGTAAGTTAGCACCGAGCTTCCCGCCTTGTCAATGCTGGCCATAACACCAACCTACCCCCACCATATACGGAGGGATATCGAACAAAGTTCCTTACTAGATATCGGATATGGGCGGCGGTAGTATATCGTTAGGGTCAAGTGCCCGTCCTGAACCAAACATTCCCAAGGCCAAAGCATTCGCTGAGGAGGTTACGCCATGGGCTTTAGCCGGTTGTACACAGGCGATGACGGTGAGTCCCACATCGAGGAGTTGGACTTGGCCTCCCATCCCGAGTTGACCACACTTCACCAAGCGACAGGCGTCGTTTTTCGTGAGTCGCCGGCAGACCGATTCAGCGACTGGCATGTGGGCCCGCGCCGCCAGTACGTGATTACGCTGTCTGGAGAGGCTGAAGTCGGCCTCGGCGATGGTTCGGTGCATCGGTTCGGACCGGGTCATGTGAACTTGGTGGAGGACCTGACAGGCCGTGGCCACACAACGCGAGTTGTGGGCAACGGCCCCCGTGTCACGGTCACAATCCCCTTAGACTAGAGGGCCTCTATCCCGCGCAACTGCAAGGGAATAAGGTCCGGCTACAGCTGGCTGCGCAGTTGCCCGGCGACCTGCACCAGCAGGTTGCACTTGGCTTGGGCCAGCTCGCGGCTGATGGTCATCAGCCCGCAGTCGGGAGCGATCAGCAGGTTCTGGGCAGGTATGTAGTGCAAAGCATCTCGCACTCGTGCCGCTACTGCTTCCACGGGCTCTAGGGGCACGTCTCCCGGATCGACGCAACCGAAGATGACCAGCCGGTCCCGGCACTGCTCAAGGATCGCCGGATCGTAGCCGCTGCGGGCAAACTCCACTGAGAACCCGCCGATGCTGGTCTCCATCAGCATCGGCAGCAGGTCATCGTACAGGTGCTCGTGCTGCTTGGGCCCGGTGCCGGGGTAGCCGTAGCAGAGGTGTACGATAGACGGAATATGCAGGCCCTCCAAACACCTGTTCAAGGCTTGCAGGCCGTAGTCGGCCACCTTCTCGTGGTACCGGGTCATGGCTGGCTCGTCGATCTGGACGACATCGCATCCTGCTGCCTGTAGTTCCAGCAGTTCCTCATTAAGAGCGGCCGCGACATCCATCGCCAGCGCTTCCTCATCGCCGTAGGCCTCGTCGAAGGTTGTGTCCACGACCGTCATCGGGCCGGGCACAGCCATCTTGACCGGCTGCTGGGTGCAGGCCTTGGCGAACTTGAGGTCGTCAACGGCTGCCGCCCGCCGCCGTCTCACCTGTCCCACGACAGTAGGGACGGGCCTCTGCACGTCCGCTCGCCGCCGGATGTTTTTCTGGCCCAGCTTTTCCAAGTCTATCCCGTCCCACGCAGCCAGCACATGATTGATGAATTGCACTCGCCGCTGCTCGCCATCGCTGACGAGGTCGAGCCCTGTCTGTTCTTGCTGCCGAATGATGAGGGAGGTGGCGTCGTCCTCGGCCTGTTGCAGGGCTTCACCACTTAGTATGAAGGAGACGATCGTGCCCTCAGACCGAGCGAGCCATAGTGGCCGTGGGAAGCTCCCGACGGTGGTAGTTGCAATGGGCGGCAGATCCATGGGCTCGTCCTCCGGGCGGAATAGATGGTTACGGGGTTGCGGCAAGGTAGCATCGTGCACCTTGGTAGTCAACAAAGACAAAGGCTCGTGAACCGCTAGGTTTCAATGATTGACCCGACTTGGTGGGTATGCTATAAGCGGCTTGGAAGCGTAACTCTTTCTGGTTGCATTAGGCCGAACTGGTTATTGAATCGGATTCATTGTACCTGTCTGATACGAGAGGAGGCGCATCATGGCGACCGATGTCAGGGGGTTGGTGGACTCGGAGCATGGTCTGGTTAGCAGGCGCATCTTCATTGAGGATGAGATTTACCAGCAGGAGTTGGAGCGCATCTTCGCCCGCTGTTGGCTCTTCTTGTGTCACGAGACGCAGATACCCAACCCAGGCGACTTCTTTTCCACGTATATGGGCGAGGACCCGGTGCTGGTCACCCGCGATTCCAAGGGTAAGATCAACGCCTTCCTCAACGTGTGCCGTCACCGGGGTAACCGGGTTTGCCGTGCCGATTCGGGCAACGCTGCCGCCTTTGTGTGTGCTTACCATGGCTGGACCTACGGGACCGACGGCAAGCTCATCGCTGTGCCCAGCCTGAAGGAAGCCTACTACGACGAGCTGGATACGTCGAAGTGGGGCCTCGTGCCCGTGGCCCAGCTCGACAGCTACAAGGGGCTGGTGTTCGCCACCTTCGACCCTGGCGCGCCTTCACTGAACGAGTATCTGGGCGACATGAAATGGTACTTGGACGCCCTTTTCGACCGGCGAGAGGGTGGCATCGAGGTGTTTCCGGGGATGCAAAAGTGGATTATCCCCTGCAACTGGAAGATGCCCGCGGAGAACTTCGCTGGCGATTCGTACCATGTGCCGTGGACCCATCTAGCGGCCATACGCACCGGTTTCAGCACCGGCGCCGGCACGACGCAGAAGAATCCGGGAGGTAAGCAGGTCTCGCCCGGCAACGGCCACAGCATCTTGGTGATTGACCCTACCGACTCAGCTGATCCACCCATTCCGGAGATACTCGCCTACGAGGAGTCGATCCTCCCGGAGGTCCAAGAGCGGTTAGGCCCGCGCATGCAGAAGATGATTCCGACAGTGGGGACTGTCTTCCCCAACTTCTCGCTGCTGCGGGCGGTGTCACGCACCCTCCGTGTATGGCACCCACGCGGGCCGGACAAAATCGAGGTCTGGGCTTGGTGTTTCGCCGACAAGGCTGCACCGCCTGAGGTGAAGGAGATACTGAGGAAGTACGGCGCGCGCGGATTCGGCCCTTCAGGCACCTTCGAGCAGGACGACATGGACAACTGGCAGGAATGTACCCGCACTTGTGGCGGAACGGTTTCTCGCCGTCAACCAATGAACTACCAGATGGGACTGGGCCACGCGGGCTACGATCCTGATGCTGGCGCGTGGGCCAGCCACGACCGCTACAGCGAGAGTAACCAGCGGGGTTTCTACGGCCGTTGGGCGCAGCTCATGGAGGCTGAGTAAGAGACTTAAGAAGTGCCTTCTCCTCTTGCGGAGGTCTTTGCAACCTTTCCCCTAGAAGGAGGAGGGTTGGGATGGGGTGACAGCTTGCGCTCCAAGCTGCCGACCCCTAAGCATTCCTCCCCTGGATACTGGCTTTCGCCGGTATGACGGAGGTTCACCAAAGTCTTACTACTGGGCGGTGAAGCCTCCATCTACGGTCATGGTGTGTCCGGTGACGAAAGAGGCCGCGTCGGAGCACATCCAGACTACTGCCTCTCCGATCTCCGAAGGGTGTCCCATGCGCCCGATGGGCTCGCTGGCGATGGCCTTCTCCTCGAAGTCCGCAAAGCGGGACATGGTGCGCTCGATGGCCGGGGTCTGGATGTAGCCGGGGCACACCGAGTTGATGCGTATGCCCTGATTGGCGTATTCGATGGCGGCAACCTTGGTGAGCCCGTTCACACCGTGCTTGCTGGCGATATAGGCTACGTTGATTCGCATGCCGACCAGCCCAGCTACGGATGCGGTGTTGACGATGGCTCCCTTGCCTTGGCGCAGCATGTGGGGTATCTCGTTCTTCATGCACAGCCAGACGCCCTTGAGGTTGAGGTTCATCAGCTTGTCCCACTCGTCCTCGGAGTATTCGTGGGTCAGTGAGCGGTCGTCGCCCGCGATGCCCGCGTTGTTGTGGGCGCAGTCGAGGCGCCCGTAGGTATCTACGACCCGCTGCACCATCTCCTCCACCTGGTCGCGCTGCGACATATCGGCTTGGATGAAGAAGGCCTCGCCTCCGGTGTCCTGAATCATGCGGACCGTCTCTTCGCCACCGTTGGTTATGTCGACCACGGCGACCTTCGCCCCCTCTCGGGCGAACGCCAGGGACGTGGCACGGCCGATGCCGGACCCCGCTCCGGTTACCAAGGCGATCCTGTCCTGCAAACTGCCAGCCATTATTATTATGTCCTTTCCAAACCTAGGCCAAGGCGATTGGCCTCCAAGCTAGCACCAAGGCCGTGGCGGGTCAACAGTAGGCGGTTTCCGACGCACTTCTGATAGAATAGGGATGTTCAAAGGGAACTCGAATGTAATCAGGGGGAAGCGCAATGGCAGCGGAGACAGCGGTATTCGGCGGGGGGTGCTTCTGGTGTAC
Organism: Dehalococcoidia bacterium; assembly: GCA_965263155.1. Lineage (GTDB taxonomy): Bacteria > Chloroflexota > Dehalococcoidia > Lucifugimonadales > JAAXIE01 > JAAXIE01. Next base: position 1,365,206 of record OZ253586.1, on the reverse strand, counting down.
AGAGGCGGTGTTCTTGGACCTCACGGGCGTGGCCTCGGTGCTTCCGGGGTATGCCGGTGGCAACACACCGGACCCCACCTACGAGCAGGTGTGCTCCGGGAGGACGGGCCACGCCGAGGTGATAGAGGTGAAGTTTGACCCCGAAGAAGTTGCCTTCGAGCAACTGTTGGCGGTGTTTTTCGCAACCCACGACCCCACGACCCTCAATCGCCAAGGCGCAGACGTCGGCACCCAGTACCGCTCCACCGTGATGTACACCAGCGAGGAGCAGAAGAGCCAGGCGGACGCGGTCATTGCCGATCTGAACCAGTCAGGAGTCGAAGGTAAGCCGATCGTGACCACCGTGGAGCCTCTGGACCACTTCTACGAGGCGGAGAAATACCACCAGCAGTTCTACGCGCGCAACTCCACGGGGATGTACTGCCAGTACGTGATTGATCCGAAACTGGCGAAGCTCCGAGGCAAGTTCCCTGAGCAAATCCGGCGCTAGAGTGGTCGCAGACCTTCGCGATACGCCGTAGATACTAAAGGGCTCCCTTATGCGGATAAGGGAGCCCTTTACATTGCATGCCGTTATGAGGCTGAGCCTACAGTGCGCCTCCGAGGAAGACGCTGGGTTGCTTGTGGAACACTTGTAGACGGTGGCGGGCGCATTCAATGACGAATACGCGGTTTTCGTCATCGACCTCTACGCCGATGGGCCCTTGGAAGGGCTTCTCGCGCTCCTCTAGGGCCTGTGCCATGTGTCTGGCCCGCATCATCATGGGGTCCAGCGCCAATCGTTCCATGCCCCAAGTCGATAGGGTAGCCTCTCCGAGCAGTTTCGTGACGAACGTACCGTCCGGAGCAAACACCTGCAGGCGATCGTTGCGGAAGTCGGTGACGTAGATGGTGCCTTCGCTGTCGACGGCCATTGAGGTGGGCCTGTTAAACTCGCCGTCTCCCGTACCGGAAGAGCCGAACTTCATCAGGAAGGTCCCATCGGACGAGAACTTCTGGATGCGGTCGTTGCGCCAGTCAGCGACATAGACGTCGCCTGCTCCGTCCACCTCAATGCCCCATGGCAGGTTGAACTCGCCGTCCCCGCTGCCAAAGGACCCCCATGTGGACAGGAATTTGCCGTCCTTAGTGAACTTCTGGATACGGTGGTTGCTGCTGTCGACGACATAGAGGTTGTCGTCCCGGTCGAAGTGTAGGCCGGAGGGATGATTGATCTGGCCGTTGGCTTCGCCCAAGACGCCCCACTTGCCGACCCAGTCCCCGCTGGGGGAGAAGATGGAGATGCGGTTGGTCCATTCGTCGGCCACATAGGCGTTGCCTTGGGAATCGAGGGCGACGGAGGTGGGCCAGACGAAAGTGCCGTCGGGGGCGTGGTCGTGGGACTCTTCGGGGCCCGTCTTGCGGCCGTACTGCCTGATGTACTCCTCTTCGGCGTTGAAGACCGTGACGCGGCGACAGGGAGTCAGAGCGGCGGAATCGGTGCCACGGCTCACGACGTGCAAGTTGTTGTCGGGACCACGGGCGATGGCAACGGGGTTGAAGAAGCCGTTGCCACCACGCAGGTCCTGCCGACCGATGGTGTGGCTGTACTGGAAGGTTACAGGTGCAACTTCGGTGACCATCTTTTCCTCACTGGCGAATCATGCGATTTGGGTTGCAGGCAATCAGTCCTCTAGCGGATGAAGTCGGGTTGCTCGAAGGACCCGCCTAGGATGTCGTGGGAGTCCACTCCCATCCACTTCTCCAGCAGTGTGGCATACGTGCCACGGAAGTCGTTGTTCCACTGCAGATCGCCGTCGTCCAGCTGGCTAGGCTCAAGTGATGGGTACTCACCGTAGAGGCCGCCCTTGATCGCGTCGCCTATTACGAAGGCAACACCGCCCGCGCCGTGATCCGTGCCTGCGCCGTTCTCCTTGACGCGACGGCCGAACTCGGTGAACACCAAGGTGACGACCTCTTCGCTAGCGTCGTGCTCGGCTAGGTCGTTGTAGAAGTCACTGATGGCGTTGGACACGTCCCGCCAGAGGGCGGGCATGGCCGTGGCTTGGTTGGCATGGGTGTCGAAAGCGCCGGGGTTGAGGCCGGTGTAGAGTACCCGCGTGCCGAAGCCTGCGAGGTGCACTTGGGCCACGTTCTTGAGCCACTGGGCGAAGGGCGAGCCGCCGTACTCCACGCTAGAGGAGTAGATTTGCGGCGCGGTGCTGAGTATATCGGCGCCCTTGAGGGCGTCGAGCCCGGTCTGCGACAGGTACTCGCTGACTGGGCCGGTGCCGATTCTTGGTGAGTACATGCGGGCGAAGATGTCCAGTGCCTCGACCCGCTGATCCTCCCCATCGATGCCGGTGAGTACGCCGTAGGTCTCCAAGTTGCCGACGGAGGCCACGGAGACGCCAGGGGCAGCCATGGCTCGAGGCAGACCCCGGCCAAAGTTCACGCCGGTAAGGACGTTCTCCTTGTTGGGGTCAAGCTCGCGAATGGTGCGTCCCAGCCAGCCGTCGGTGACCAGGCGCTCCGGCTCGGCGGTATGCCAGATATCCATGGAGCGGAAGTGAGAACGGATGGGCTTGGGGTAGCCGATGCCTTGTAGGACGGCCACCTTGCCTTGGTCATAGAGCTCTTTGAGGGGGGCCATGGCAGGGTTGAAGCCTACATGGTCGTCCACGGCCAGCACTTGGTCTGGCTCCACTTTCAACACTGGGCGATTGTCCACATAGAGTGGGTCGCTGTAAGGGATGAAGGTGTTCAGGGCGTCGTAGGCCCCTGACATCTGGAGCACCACCAAGACCGGGTCCTTCTTGTTAGCTGGCACGTCTCCTCCTTAATTGCTTGCCGGTAAAAGGCGCTCAACTGGTCTGACTGCGTGGTGGATCTGTCGTGTAGAAAGGCATCGCATATGCTCTGCTGACTGGCATGAGTCCGACATCGGGGCTCACGTCCAATGTCGCGTTATTTGTCGAGTTTCGCCCCCCGGATGGCCTCACCGACGAGGAAGCGCACCATCTCGGGCACACGCATCTCGCGCCCGGTGGCCACACGCTCCCATCGCTCGTATTCGGCGGGGGAGACAGAGACGACAACTTTTACGCTTTTCACTAGGGAAGGTGCAGTCTTAGGCATTTCCCGTATACCTCCAGTGCATATGCTGTACATTTCTGGGACTACACCTATTCTACACCCATACACAAACGGGGGTCAAAGATACTACAGGTGACCAGATACATTTTGAAGCTACGATATCTCAGCCCAAACCTCAAGCTGCTTGGATGTTTCTAGCTCCACATCCTATGCATACAGGTACTCACGGGTTGCGACAATCATCTGAAGGGTTTGTCCTACCTGTTCGGCGAACTCCGGGTTGTCGGTGCGCAACTCGCCCCGGCTACGGGCACGGCTTATCAGCATTTCTCGGGTGTCCGGCGCCAGTTCGTAGTACCCCATCATGCGCAAGCAGCCGTCCACCAGCCCCTCGGGGGAGACGACGGGGCCTTGGGAGGTCAGCGAGTTTACGATGTCCTGTACGCCAGGGTAGCTGGTGTCGCCTATTAGGTCGGCGGAGAAGTTGATGCGTTCCACCAGCGTACCGCCGTCAATCCATTCCCTGCCAGTGTGCCAGCCCTCTACAGATGGAGGATTGAGGAACTCCTGGCCCATGTACTTCATCTCGTTGAACAGCGAGTCGAAACCGGGCCGCGGGGTAGTCCAATCGCCGATGAGGCGCATCATGCCGATGACCGTCTCGGCGGGGCTCTTTATCCGGCGTAAGCGAGCGTTCTTGAAGGCGTCGGAGTGGAACAACACCCGCAGCATGGCGCGGATGTCGTAGCCGGAGCGGAAGTACTCGTCTTCCAGCATCTTGATGGCGTCGGGATCTTCAGGAGGTGTGTCCATCCAAGACGGGACACCCACGTCGTCGGCGATAAAGCAGTTGTAGAGATGGCGCGAGAGGAACCGTGCCGTGGCGGGTTGCTTGGCGATGATATTGACGATGTCCTCACCATTGAAGTTGCCTGTCTCGCCTAGGAAAGTCTTGACGCCGTCGTCGTGGTCTGCTGGATTGTAGACGAAGCGCGGGTCATAGCGACCGTAGGGCTGGCCTGGTATGGAGTTGGCGATGGTCCAGCCGGTGAAGGCGCGGGAGCACTCCTTGACGTCGTCCTCGGTGTAGTTGAACTCGCCGTCCATGCCCACGCCCATGGAGAAGAGCTCCAAGAGCTCCCGCCCGTAGTTCTCGTTGATGGCGCCCTTGTGGCTGAGGCAGTTATCTAGGAAGAAGACCATAGCTGGGTCGCGGGATATCTCCAGCAACAAGTCGCGGAAGCTCCCCATGCCATGTGTTCGGAAAAGCTCCAACTCTGCATGGGAGGCTGGCTGGCTTTGCAGCTTGCTATCCGAGGTGCAGAGGATGCCGTGCCAGAAGAGAATCATCTTCTCTTCCAGTGGACTCCTAGTGTTGATCATTCGGAACATATGATATTCGGGGATGCCCCGGGTGAAGTGGTTCCACTCGATGAAGTAACGCTCGGCAAGGTCGATTTCCAAGCCGTTGTCGTGGTCCTGCGGGTGCAGAAGCTCCTCCACCGTGGCGTCGTAGCCCTTGGCGGCGCGCTCCTCCAACTGTGCGTGCTGCTCCCCAAAGCCAGCCCGACGCATCAGGTGGGCAATCAGGGCGATGTCATTATTGTCAGCCATACGCTCTCCTACTTAAACGCGAGCCGCGTAGAATTGTTTTTTATGGTATCACGTCCGGCGAATTGCGGCTAGGGTGTACACTTTGAGGTAGCGTGCTAGGCTATCCACGTCTCAGAAAACCGACGGTCTATCGCATCAGTCGGGCTTCATGCCCCTTGAGGCTGTGGGAGACGGTTGCCTGTACGCTGCCCGAATTCTGTTGCCAAAAGGGGGCGGGGCAAGGGGTGTTTTCAACGTGACGATCGATAATCGCCGACCTCAATCGACAGCGCACCGAAGAAATCTCCGCCTTGGCCGATACGGGAGCAGTGTTCACGGTCGGGCCGGACTCTGTCTTGCGACGGCTCGGTATCGAAGCGACCGCCACTAGGATATTTGAATATGCTGGTCGTAAACGCACAGAATTAGGTGTAGCCCAAGCGTTAGTTACGGTCGACGGACGAGAGACAGTCACATGGGTCATTTTCGGCGAAGACGAGAGCGGCGAGGCTCTGCTCCGCGCATATGCGCTCGAAGGAGCCCTTCTGAACGTTGACCCCCCTAATCAGCGCCTTGTTCCAGCGATAGGGTCGCTGAAGGACCCCGTTCCGCCGTAATGGCCTTTAAAGTATTCGCCCGCCCGGCATGTTGGCCCATGTGCTCATCTCGTGGGGGAGGGTGACAGGTTCGGCGCGACGGACGTAGTTGGAGGTGAGCTGGTCGAGGGAGGTTATTCCCAGCAGGCCCATGGCTGAGATGATTTCGTCCTCCAGTATCTCCAGCACACGCACCAAGCCGTCGGGGCCGCCGGCAGCCAGACCCCAGCCCTGAAGCTTGCCGATGGCAATGGTGTCCACTCCTGAGGCTAGGGCCTTCAGGACGTCGCCGCCGCGCTGCACGCCTCCGTCAAGGATGATTTTCGCCCGGCCGTTTACTGTCTCCACGATGTCCGGCAGCAGGTCCATAGTGCCGAGCTCACCGTCCAATTGGCGCCCACCGTGGTTGGAGACCCAGATGACGTCGACTCCATGCTGCACCGCTATTTCGGCGTCTTCGGAGGCGGCGATGCCCTTGATCATGAAGGGCATGTCCACCATCTTTCGTATGCGGTCGACGGTCTCCCAGTCTAGGGCGGCGCGGAAGTAGGGGTTGGTCTGGCGCCGGCGGGTGGGGGTGACCCAGCGGCTGATCATGGGGCGCTCGCGCCGGCTGTAGTGGGCGACGTCGACGGTGACGCAGAAGGCGTCGTACTTGGCCTCTTTGACCCGCGCGACGATGTCTTCAATCCACGCCCAATCTCCGTGGACATAGAGCTGGAAGACCTTGGGGTTGTTGCCAGCGGCTGCGGTCTCTTCGAGGGTGGGCTCGGTGACGGAACTGACCACATGCATAGTGCCGAACTCGGCGGCGGCCTTGGTTGCGTCGGCGCCTGCGCCGGGGGTGAAGACCTGCAGGGAGCCGATGGGGGCCAGCATGACGGGGATGCGCAGGTTGTGGCCGAGGAAGGTGGTGGAGGGGTTGATCTCGGAGACGTCCACCAGCACCCTGGGGCGGAAGGCTATGCGGTCGAAGGCGAGCCGGTTGCGCCTCATGGTAGTCTCGGACTCGGAGCCGCCTACCAGATAGTCCCACGCGCCTTGGATCAGGTTCTTGCGAGCTCTCTGCACTATCTCTTCGTTGCTGACAAAGTCGGTGGTCACGTCAGACTATCCTCCCCGCGTGGTTCGCGCCCAGTAGTTGATAGCAATTTACACCCCAGAGTGAAAGGCGGCTAGTGCTGGCGTCGCGTCTGCTCTGCCTGGGCATGCAGAGTCCGGGCGCGTTTCCGTCTGCTGAGGAAACCGGCTATAATCCATAGCTGCCCGGCTGCACGCGGTTGCTCTGGTCACTAACCCCTTGAGGAGCCGGTGCTAGGCCATAGACACAACCCAACCAGGAGGTTTCCCACCGATGATATCTCAGTTGCGCCAGTACACCGTGAACCGTGGCATGATGGATGCTTGGGTGAAGCACTTCACCGAGAACCTGGTACCCTTGCAGGAGAATCTTGGCATCAAGATTGACGGCATGTGGGTGAACGAGGACAAGGACCAGTTCATCTGGATACGCAGCTTTCAGGATGCCGAGGACGTGAAGAACAAGGAAGCCGCCTTCTATGCCTCCCCCGAATGGCAGGCGGTCATGGAACACACCCGCAATCACCTAGCACGGTTGGACGTGAAGACCATGGAGTCGGTCTAGCCGATTTCGTTGGGCCGGGCCAGCGCCGTGCTGGCCCGGCTTATGCCAACAGTGCCTGCACTCCGAAATGCTCTGTAGCGTTGCTGCCCATCATCCGAGCCAGCATCGGAGGCTCGACCCCTGCTTCGGTGAGACTGGCGATGGCGTCCCAAGCGGTGGTGGTGTCGTGGTGGGGGTAGCGGGAGCCCCAGACGATTTTGCGCTCGTAGGCGTGGGGTAGTTCACGTATCAGCCGTTCCTCGGCGTCGAACCCCAGCATTACGTGGCCCTCTTCCCACATTTCCTCGGGGTCGGTGCGCACCGGGTAGTAGTTGGTCAGCGGCACTGTCTTGGTGGAGGCTTCCATTTTCTCCAACACCTCTTCCATCCACGAGGCCTTGCCGTGGGAGACGACCACCTTCAGCCTGGGGTAGCGTTGCATCACCGTGTAGCCGATGAGGGTGGATGCGACGAACATGTGGTTGTCGAGCCAGTAAGACAGTATCGGGGCCACGGGATGCCCCAGCGATGCACCGGCCGCGCCCGACGAGAAGGACATCGACCGCTCGCTGTTCCCGCCTCCGGCAAAGGGCCCGCCTCCGGCGCCACCGAGCAGTGCAGACTTCTGGGAGCGTCCGCTCATCTTCTCCACAAACGGGCCGTGAGAGGTCCACTCCGGGTTCCATAGGCCGGGGGTTGGATGGACTGCGCCGGCTATTCCCAACTCCTCCAGCCCAGCCCATAGCGGGTCGTAGTAGGGGTGGGTGAAGTAGCGGTCCTCAGCGAACGCTGGCCGGATGAAGGCACCGCGGAAGCACGGCTTCTCTGCGGCGCGGCGCAACTCCTGTAGCGCGAAGTCCATGTTCTGCAGCGGGAGTATGGCTGCTGCGAAGAGACGTTGGGGCGCCTCCGCGCAGAAATCGGCTATCCAATCGTTGTAGGCCCTAGCCAGTACGTGGGCTACGTCGGGGTCCTCTACCAGCGGGAAGCCTTCGGCGAACCATGTGGGGTAGAGGAAGGCTTGGTCCACGCCCATCAAGTCCATGTGGAGCAGGCGCGCTTGAGGACCGGAGGCTCCCGGAGTGAGGGGGTGGCGCACGTCGGGGTCGAGGTCGCCGATGGACTCCCAAGTCATCCCGGGCTGCCAGATTGCATGGCGCGGTATGTTGGGGTTGCCGGCGTCGCGGAATACTTTGCCGTTAACCTTCAGATAGGAGCCGGTCTCGCCTTCCTCCCGCCACAGGGCCTGCTTTGCCAAGGCACGGTAGTCACGGTCGACGTAGCGTTCCCAGAGGTCGGGTGGCTCCACTACGTGGGAGTCGGCGTCGAAAACGGGGAAGGACTTGGTAGCGGTCATTTAAGCTCCGTTATGTCGAGATCAGGGGTGATGTGGTCTCGTTACAGATTTGGGCCAGCTTGGGGCGGGTGGTCTAACCGGGGCACGAGAGAGGGGCGGGAGGCTAGGGTGGATTGTATCTGTGTGGAACGGGCGTCGTCTGCGCTGAGGGGTTTGGTGGAACCGTAGTGGCCGCATTGCAGCTTTGGGCCAGCTTGGGATTGGTGGTCTGACCAGGGTACAAGAGAGGTGCGGGAGGATGGCCGGACCGTATCTGGTTGGGACTTGCGTGATCTGCGCGGAGGGGTTTGGTGGAAACATGGTGGCCTCATTGCAGCTTTGGGCCAGCTTGGGATTGGTGGTCTGACCAAGGTACAAGAGAGGTGCGGGAGGATGGCCGGACCGTATCTGGCTGGAACGGGTGTCGTCTGCGCGGAGGGGTCTGGTGGAACCGTGGTGGGCGGACTCGTAGCTGAGAGTGAGACCACTGTCGTAGCTGAAAAGCTTTTTCTCGTAGCTAATTTTGGTCTCATGGTCGCACCGTGATAGCTGAGTTGTGCCTAGTAGAGTTGCCGCATTGTGCCGGCGTGGGAAGGTGAGGGGCTGGGTAGGGTTCTCTCGTCGTGATGGCGGAGAGACGGTAAGGACGGCAAGAGAGGACACCGATGGCCGGGGAGTTTTGGTTTTCCCTGTCATTTCCGCTTATTTCCGCTCATTCCCCTTGATTGCTGGAAGTACCTAACTCAGATACGGAGCCGACCGTGCGGTCAAATACAGGCCTATCAATTGATACTAGAACGGATGTACGTGTACCGTCAAGAGGGAGATGTCAGAGGCAGCTAGCCAAGTCACACGCGCCGTCTGACGCTTGCTTCGGGCTTGAGGGAGCCTGCGATCTCCTCTTCGGTGGGCCACCAGTCGGGACGCTCGATCTCGGTGACGCGGTGGCGGATGATGTTCTTGGGCGGGTCGATGCTGTAGAGGCGCCGGGCGTTGCCTCCGAGGAACTTTGCTTGGTAGGCGATGGGTAGCTCGCACTCTTCCATCATCTCTATGGCCGCCCAAGCGTCGTCGCCGTCGTGGTGATACACGTCGGAGGACCAAGCGAGGATGTCCTTGTAGAACTCGGGGAGGCGCGACGGCGGGGCTTCATCCCCCTCAAAGCCGGTGACGCAGTGCTGGAAGAATGTTTCGCTGGGTAGGCGCTTGAGGGCGGGGAGCTTTCGCTCGTTGCGGTAGAGGGTGTAAGTCTTGTCGCACTCGTCGAGGAGGAAGCTGAGCCAAGTGGAGGATGCCTCGAACACGGCGGCGTTGATCTTGGGGTGTCGCTCGAAGAAGCCGGACATCAGCACCAAGGTAACCCAGAGGGCGGCCTCGGCTTGGAAGTTCTGGACGTTGGCTAGGAAACGGTGGGGTAGGCCGGAAGTGGTCATGGTGCGGCGGATCAGCTCGGCGCCCGAATACTGCTCGGTGTAGCCCGCGGGCTTGGCGTTGCCGAATGCGGGGAAGGGGTGCATCCCGTAGACGACGCCTGTGTCTTCCATGGCGTTCCAGAGGGGCTCGTACTTGGGTTGGACGGGGTAGTTGCCTTGGGCGTCCATGGGGCGTATGAGGGCAACGCGGCAGCCCATCTCGGCGACGCGGTAGAGTTCTTCCACAGCGTACGTGGGACTCTGCATAGGGAGCAGGGCTGCGAAGAATAGACGCTCTGGGTCTTCTAGGGTGTAGTTGTGGGCCCAGTCGTTGTAGGCCTTGCACATTGCCTTGGCTCCTAGGGCGTTCTGGAGCCAAGGGTAGGTGTCGATGTCGGAGGGGATGAGCATGACTTGGTCGATGCCTTGGGTGTCCATGTCCCGCAGGCGAGGTCCGGGCTCACCCGCACCGGCGTGGGCGAGGTAGCGGGACTGCTCTTCGGTGATGGCCGTTTCGGGGTTGACGTTGCGCACGTTGATGGCGCGCTGGATATTGTGCTTCATGCCGGGGCCTGCGAGGCGGACGATGTCGACCTTGCCGGGCCCCACGTCGGGGACGGGGTAGAAGTTGCTGACGTCGGTCTTGCCGTTGACGATGACCTGATTGTTAGGGGCGTCGTACCACATGGTGGCCTTGAGGGCCTCTAGCTCGTCTTTGGGGAGGTTTTCGGCGGCCATCTCCCAGATGAGGGCAGGCTCGACGACGTGGGCGTCACAGTCGAAGGTGGGGAAATCCTTGGTCATGGGTGAGAAACGCTGGGTTGGCATGGGGGGCCTCCTGTCAAAGGGCGTTCAGAGAGCGTGGGGAGTACGGGACGAATCTAGCAAGGGGTGGGGGGTGGTGTCAAACGAGGGGAGGGGGTTGGGAGCAGCTCAGGCCGCGACGTTCGCTAAGTCTTCGGCATCCCGTATGTAGTCGGCGGTTTCGCGGATGTACTGCTCGGCGGATTCTATGGGGTCGCACAAGCCGAGGCGGGCGCATGAGTGGTACAGGTATTCCAAGTTGACGCAGTAGGTGCCAGTCAGGGCATCAGCTCGGGGATCCATTCCGGCAAGCCGTTCCAACTCTGCAGAGGTTTCCAGTTCCGCTTGGGGTTCACGGTCAAAATAGGCCACAATCAAGGCGTCGGTGGCCCGCTTAGTGGCCATCCATGCCTTCTCTGCTGCATCGCGGATGTCCGCCCGGCCCAAGCTAACTAGGGAGGCATCATGGAGTGCACGGGCTTCTGCGAACATGGTACTTACCTTATTTGTAGCTACCATGGATTCTTCCCCTTCACGTAAAGAGCCGCCGGGTGAGCAGATTGGAGGGTATCATCTTTACGAGGTGGCCAGATATTCAGCTTCTGCGATATAGGAGACAGTCTCGCGAATCCGGCGTTCTGTGCGCTCTACGGAATCACACAATCCGAGATAGAAGCACTTCCCGTGAAGGAAGGTCATTCTAGAATAGTATCGGGGCACCAAGCTCCGCGCCCGTTGGTCAATCTGGGCCAGCTTTCCGAGCTCTCTGGACGTATCTGGTGTCCGTTCGGGCTCCCAGGCAAACCGCGCGAGAATCAACGCGTCAGTTGCGCGCTTGGTGGCGCCCCACGCTTTTTCCGATGCATCGCGGATGTCCCCTACGGCTAGGCGCTCCAGTGAAGCTGTATGAAGTGATTTCGCGTCGGCGAAAATCTCGTTTACCCGGTCAAGAGTTGCCATTGTTCATAATGCAACATTAGGGTTTGGGGCAGAGACGTGTCAAGCATCCGGTGTCACTGGATGAGCCGGACGAATCACCTTCATTAGGCACTGTTGCACCAGGCGCTCTCACGATATGTATCGGCGGTGCGATATAATCCCCGCAACGCAACACCACCCTCGATGGTGGACAGGAGGACGAACGTGCTGACGAAGGCGCCCATGGACAAGATTGAGTCTTTGAATGACTGGCTGGGTGAGAATGAGTTGCGGGGGCTGTGGCAGGGGAAGGCTGCGCTGTACCGGGAGCCGGACCCGTTTGGGCCTGCACGGTTGTGGAAGTGGGATACCTTGCGGTCGGGGTTGGAGGCGGCTACAGAGCTGATCCCGACGGACTTTCGGGACACGCGGCGGGCTATCCACCTGACCCACCCGAGCCTGAATGGCGGGGCGACCAACACCCTAGCCATGGCGGTGCAGTTGGTGAAGGCGGGCGAGTCGGTGTTCGCGCACCGGCATACGCTGGCAGCCATGCGATTTGTGATCGAGGGCAGCCCTGACGTGTGCACCATCACCGATGGAGAGAAGTGCATCATGGAACGGGGCGACCTGCTGGTGCAGCGGAACTGGGGCTGGCACAACCATATCAACGACTCGCCGGAGCATGCCATCTGGATTGACTGCTTGGACACGGGGTTGATGTCCATGCTGCGGACGGAGTTCTTCGAGTCCCACTCGGAGGAGAAGTTCCAGATGCAGCACTCGCAGGTGGACAGTGCCATACGGACGCCGGGGGCACTGTCACCTCCGGGGCAGGCGCCTCAGAAGCTGTCCTACAAGTGGAGCGAGACGCTGCCGGCGTTGCTGGACATGCTGCCAGAGCACAAGAGCCCCTTCGATGCACGGGTGCTGGAGTATCGGGACCCCGCAACCGGAGGGTCAACCTTCCCGACTTTCTCCTGCTGGATCCAGATGCTGGAACCGGGGGAGGAGACGGCGGCGCACAGGCACACCGCCAATCATGTCTGCTATGCCTTCGAGGGGTCGGGGACGTCGGAGGTTGAGGGTGAGGAGCTGGTGTGGGAAGAGGGCGACTTCTTCGTGGTGCCGAACTGGTCGTGGCACCGGCACCGGAACTCCTCAAACAAGGAGCGGTCTATCATTTTTTCATGTACTGACCGACCGCTGATGGAGAAGGTGGGCGTGTACCGGGAGCAGGCGCGGTAGTTAGCCTCAACAACGATGTTGTGCGAGAGGGCATCGTCTGAGACGATGCCCTCTTCTTTTGGCACGCGATGATGGAGCGCGTCCGATACGCGGTGAATTGAAGAGCCGTGGAGGTTTGGGGGGGTGATTTGCGCGATGGTCCGGGCCGTGGGTTCCCGCCTTCGCGGGAATGACAGGAGAATGGGCGGGGGTGATGGGAAGAGGGGCGAGAGTCACGGGAGAGCATTGTCACTGAGGAGGACAGGGTAGCTAGTTGGCGGCTCCAAGCACCACTAATGCGACTCCCACGACGGTGAGGGTGGTACCTATCACCAGAGGGAGGGTGACGGATTCCAACCGGCTTAGGGTGAAGTGGGCTATGGCGAGCACGAAGAGGGATTGGGTGGCTAGGGTGGGGCTGACCACGGTGACGGGGGCGAGGCTGAGGGCTTGGAACAGGGACACATTGGCTACTCCTTGGCAGACACCGGCAAGGATGCACATCAAGATGGAGCGAGGCGGGACACCTCGGAAGCTGCTTATGGCGCTGGGGAGCGTGAAGGCTAGGAGCATGACGACCCCCATAACGATGGTGTACGCGGAGGTCACCAGAGGCGATGGCCAGCAGATATCCGAAGATGTGGGTACGACCGGATCTTTGTGAGGGGTTGCGGGATGCCCGGGAGGAGAGCACCAAGGCCAGTCCGGCCACTATGACCGGCGTCCCCACGGCGACGAGCAGGCCGGGTTCTTCCCCTAGAAAGAGGGTGCCTAGGGTGAAAGCGAAGATGGGTTGCGCCGATTGGAATGGGGCGGACCGCGATGCACCGACTAGCTTGATGGCGACGTTCAAGAACACGAAAGCTAGGGGATAAGCCAGAAGGGCCATGATGGCGAACCAGCCATAGGCTTCTAACGGTTGCCCCAGCATCTCGGAGTGGTGCAGAGCGATGGCGGGGGTGACGGCTATGGGAATGCTGGTTAGGACGGCGAAGAGGGTGGCGGTGGGCGCGGGAATCCTCTGGGTGGCGACCCGTATGAAGACGGCCCCAGCGCCGAAGCCGATGGCGGCTACGAAGGTCAGTACTATCGCCAGTGCCAGCGGCCCACTCCTTGACGGCAATGTAGCGGCTTAGACGCAGCCGAGGACACGGTTAGCGCAAACTCCAAAGGCGTATTCGGGGGGTCTGCTAGTCGGCGGCTCCTAGGACTACCAAGGCGACGCCGACTACCGTTAGGGTAGTGCCGATTACCAGCGGGATGGTGACGGACTCCATGCGGCTGAGAGTGAAGTGGTCTGGGGTGTGGTCTTGCAGGTCCACCCCACGAATCGCCGGAAGGAGATGCGGTCCCTCAAGGCCTCTTCCATCCGAGGGTCGGAGAGGACATACCACTGCTCCAGCAGCAACACCTTCACCATCATCAATAGTACAGCCTACTAAGGAGGATAGCTGGGCCTGCCTTACGTCGCCCCGTGGACGCCTCTTGCACCAACCGGCGGAAACCCTCCCAGTCCACCGTACGGTCAATGCGCTCCACGCTCTCGCTCTGGCCCAAGTTCCCTGGAACATAAACATCCGCGAATGAAGGCTGGTCCATTTTCCGGTGCATCGCCGTCCCCTCTTCTCCCTTCTGTCTTCCACCTGTCTTCCTGTCTTCCACCCGATTCTCAGGCCAATCCGGCAGTTATGCAAAGGTCTCCGAAGGCGGGAATGACGGGGTGGCGGATGGCTACGGGCTAGAAGCCTATTTCATGGCACCGAACGAGAGCAGGCGTCGGCTACGGCTAGAAGCCAATTTCATGGCAATGACGGGAGGGGTGTCCGGCTTACCACTAGGTGCTATGCTCATGGCGGTAGCGGGAGTTCTGCGAAGGTTCCCTTATAATGGGCCGGCCCCACAACGCCTGGTATCAGATCATTCGAAAGAGGTGGTGTCATGGCCGAAGAACAGAAGATTACGCCTGAGATGGTAAGCCGAATGGCGGCTATCCGGGGCATTGAGTTGGACCCGCAGCGGCTGGACACGGTGGCCAAGGACTTGGACGTGAGTGTGCGCAAGCTGGCGGAGGTCACCAAGGGGGCCCTTTTCGAGGTGGAGCCCTCCTTCATCGGGCCGATGAAGCTGCCCGCCCAGAAATCCAGTGCACCGAGGGGGAAGTGATGAGCGAAGACCTAGCGCAACTTACGATCACGGAAGCGGCCCAACTTGTTGAGAAGGGTGAGGCTTCACCGCTGGAACTGGTGGATTCCACTTTGGAGCGCATTGAACGGTTGGAGCCCAAGCTCAACGCTTTCATCACTGTGATGGCCGACCAAGCCCGTCGCGATGCTCGGCGGCTTACCGCCGAGCTTGCCAAGGGGCGCCGTCGCGGCCCCCTGCACGGCATACCGCTGTCGCTGAAGGACCTGTACTACACCAAGGGCGTGCGGACCACAGCAGGGTCGAAGGTGCTGGCCGATTTCATCCCGGAATACGATGCCACAACCACTGCCAAACTCAAGCGGGCTGGGGCCATTATCGTGGGCAAGAATAATCTGCACGAGTTCGCCCCCGGCTCCACCAACAACAACGCCCACTACGGGCCGTGCTACAACCCTTGGATGCACGGCCGGATTCCCGGCGGCTCCAGTGGCGGCTCCGGGGCGGCCGTATCAGCCTCCATGACCATGGGCACGATGGGCACCGATACCGCTGGATCGATACGCATACCTTCGTGCATGTGCAGCTTGGTAGGCATGAAGGCGACCTATGGCAGGGTCAGCCGCTATGGAGTGGTGCCCCTGTCTTGGTCCTTAGACCACGCGGGGCCCATGACCCGAACCGTGGAGGACAACGTCATTATGCTCCAAGTCCTAGCTGGCTACGACAGCAAGGACCAGTCCTCGCTGCGTGTGCCTGTACCCGATTACTCGCAGGGCATGGACGCAGGCGTGCGAGGACTGAAGATCGGGCTGCCGCGTGAGATATGGGATATGGAGTTCGACTCAGAGATAGCGGGATTGGTGCGCCGGGCCGTGGGTGTGCTGGAGGAGTTGGGAGCAGAGGTGCGCGAGCTGTCGCTGCCTCTGGCCGAGGCCAGCTCCTACACCGCCAACTTGATCAGCCGCGCTGAGTCCACCTCCATACATGAAGAGTGGCTGGTAGAGCACGGCGAGGACTACGGCGACAACGTGCGTGGCCGGTTGCAGATGGGGGCCGCCGTTACAGCCGTCGACTATATCAAGGCACAGCGGGTGAAGACCTTAGTGCAACGGGAGTTCGGCAGGGTGCTGGAAGAGGTAGACATGTTGGCCACGCCCACTTGTCCAATACCGGCACACGGCATAGACGAGGACCCCACGGTGCCTGCGGGCCGCCCCTTCGAGGGGCAGGGCATGATGACCCTCTATACCCGCCCCTTCGATGTGAGCGGCCAGCCGGCCATCACCGTGCCCTGCGGCTTCACCGCCGAGGGGCTGCCCGCGGGCCTGCAACTGGTGGGGCCGTGGCTCGGGGAGGGGCTGCTGTTCAGGGCAGCGAACGCATACGAGAAGGCTAGTGAGTGGCACCTGAGGAGGCCTCCGGTGTAGTGGGACAACTACGTCACTCAGGAGGTAACATTGGAAGCAGGGCGGATACGGCAGATTCCGCGAATGCCCAATAATAATATCGAACTCCACCCCCTATTCCGTGACCACAACGGACGGGACCCAGGAGGGCTCGTGATGAGCCATATGACGGGCAAGCGACGCACCTTGGCGCGGCCCCTATGGGGTTTGTCCTGCTGTTGGCAGTGTTGCTTCTGGCAGGCGCGTTGGCCGCCTGTGGCGGGGACACGTCCGGCCCGGACGCGGACGGCGACGCTCCCCGGTCCGAGGAATCGGACTCGCGGAGTGATGCCGGTAGGGACGACCACGAACGAGACGTCGATGACCGCAACAATGATGCGGACATGGACGACGAGGGCGACGACGACGATACGTATGACAATTCCCCATTCTTCAAATCCGTCAGCGCCGGGCATGCCTACACCTGCGGCGTGATGAGCGACGGAGCCATCTCCTGCTGGGGCGATAATGGCTCCTCTGGTACGGCGACGCCACCTGACGGTTCCTTCGACTCCGTCAGCGCCGGGTTCGCACACGCCTGCGGGGTTAGGAGTGACGGCTCCGTCGCCTGCTGGGGCTAGGATCAGGCCACGCCGCCTAGTGGTTCCTTCGACTCCGTCAGCGCCGGGGTATCCCACAACTGCGGGGTGAGAACCGACGGCTCCGACGCCTGCTGGGGCTGGGATAAATACGGCAAATCCACGCCACCCGAGGGTTCCTTCGACTCCATAAGCGCCGGGTATTACCACAACTGCGGGGTGAGGAGTGACGGCTCTGTCGCTTGCTGGGGCAGCGATGAGGACGGTCAGGCGACGCCGCCCGAGGGTACCTTCGACTTCGTCAGCGCAGTGGAGGCCCACAACTGCGGGGTGAGAAGCAACGGCTCCGTCGCCTGCTGGAGCTCTAACGAGGACATCCGACACAATGATTTCTTGGGCCAGGCCACGCCGCCCGGGGGTTCCTTCGACTCCATCAGCGCAGGGGAGGCCCACAACTGCGGGGTGAGAAGCAACGGCTCCGTCGCCTGCTGGGGCTCTAACGAGGACATCCGACACAACGATTTCTTGGGCCAGGCCACGCCGCCCAGGGGTTCTTTCGACTCCGTCAGTGCCGGGGTTGGCCACACCTGTGGGGTGAGGAGCGATGGATCCGTCGCCTGCTGGGGTGAGAAAACGCGTGGCGTGAACCAATCGGACTTTCCGCCCTCGGCTGGCGAATGAGGCGAGTGGCTGGAGCAGCGACGATTTCCGTTGACAATGCTTGGCCGTCCGATGTACGCTAACTGACAGCCAACTGCGCCCGCTGCGGGCGCAGTTGGCTGTGTATAAGACATAGGGGTTGGCTGTTGCCAGTGCCCGATCGCCGGTGGAGGTAGCGAAGTTGAACACCCGAGACTTCGTGGTCAGATTCGCGGGAGAAGGCGGGCAGGGTGTAGTCACCGCCTCGGACATGCTGGCGAGGGCCGCCGCCACCGTGGGCTACCACGTTCTCACCTTTGCCACTTTTCCATCGCAGATTCTTGGCGGTCCCACTTGGACTCAGACGCGTGTGTCGCCCAACGAAATCAAGAGTGTGGGCGATGAGCTTGACGTCTTGGTGGCCTTGAACTTGGAGGCCTACGCCACCCACAGGGGCGAGGTGCGGGACGGGGGCGTGGTCATCTATGACTCCAAGTTTGACCTGCCTGAAGAGCAGCGGGCCTTGGGAATCCCCCTTGACGAGTTGGCCAAGGAGGCTGGCGAGGCACGGTCGGCCAACATGGTGCTGATGGGGGCCTTGGCCCACTTGGTAAACATGCCCCAAGAGTACTTCGAGACTTTTATCACCCAGAGGTTCAAGGGTCGGGACAAGATTATCGAGGCCAACATCAAGGCTCTCAACTTGGGCATGGCCCATGTGGCCAACACTGAGATGCACCTTGCCGACTTGGAGCCTCCCCAGAAGCCTTCCTATAGCCAAGTGCTCATCAAGGGCAACGATGCCCTCTCGCTGGGCGCGGTGGCCGCTGGCTTGGACTTCTATGCCGGATACCCCATCTCGCCCGCCACACCGGTGCTTCTGTATATGGAACGCAACTTGGTGGGCGAGGGACAGGTTGCCTACCAGGTGAGCTCGGAAATCGAGTCCATCACTTCGATTCTCGGCGCAAGTTTCGCAGGGAAGAAGTCTATGACGGCCACGGCTGGGCCGGGCTTCTCCCTGATGGCCGAGGGGTTGGGCTTGGCTTGGATGGCCGAGATACCCTGCGTAGTGGTCAACGTGCAGCGTGGCGGGCCGGCAACGGGCCTGCCCACCAAGACGGAGCAGGCCGACTTGATGTGCGCCCTGTATCCAGCTCACGGCGATGTTTGTCTGCCCGTGATTGCGCCGGGCACAGTGGAGGAATGCTTCCACGCTGCCATCAGCGCACTTAACTGGGCGGAGCGGTATCAGGGTCCGGTGGTGGTGCTCAGCGAGCACTCCCTAGCGGAGCGATCCCAGAACATACGCAAACCCGACCTGTCCAAGGTGGTCACCGAGGACAGGGTGATGTTTCAGGGGGACGGCGACGAGAACGGCGCATACAAGCGCTACGAAAATTCGGAGCTGTCCCCCTTCCCTATTCCGGGGCGGCCCGGCGCCTACGTGGCCAACGGCAGTGAACACGACGCCTACGGCGACACGACCCACCTGCCCGAGCACCACGTCCAGATGACGGAGCGTCGCTTCAGCAAGCTAGAGCTTCTGGAAGACGGCACTTACGAGAGCGAGAATACCGCCTCCCCCATCGCCATCATGCCGTGGGGCGGCTCCAAGGGGCCAGCTCGCGATGCTTACGACGTGCTGATGGAGCAGGGTGTTGATCTTGCTTGGTACTACACCATGTACCTCCATCCTCTGCCTGCCAAGCTCATGGACGAGCTGAAGCAGAAGGAGTTGGTGCTGGTGCCCGAGTTGAACTACCAAGGGCAATTTGCTTCCATACTCAGGTCTTGGGGAGTCAAGGCTGAGGCCATCACCCAGTACACCGGCCTGCCCTTCAAGGCGCGGGACTTGGTGGAAAAGTTCTCCGACAGGGCCAAGGCAACTGGCAATGGGCAAGCCAAGTCTAACGGCAACGGGCGGTGAAGAGATGACGAACAAGAACCAGGAATACGACTTCAAGTGGTGCCCAGGATGCGGCGACTTTGGTGTACGGCGCGCGTTGGAATTCGCGACGCTGGAGCGCAACAAGCGCCTTGACCTGCCCATGGAGAACAACGTGGTAGTGGCGGGCATCGGCTGCTCCGGCAACTTGGTGCACCTACTGGAAGGGTCGCAGCCCTACGGGTTCCACGGCATCCATGGCCGGTCTCTGCCCTTGGCCATGGGGGTCAAGATGGCCCGGCCTGAACTCAACGTGATAGTAGTGGCAGGCGACGGCGACTTCCTAAGCATCGGCGCTGAGCACATCGCCCCCCAAGCAACGCGGAATCTCAATGCCTGCGCCGTGGTCATGGACAACGGCGTCTACGGCCTGACCAAAGGCCAGAGTTCGCCCACCACAGATCTGGGTGAGATCACTAGCTCCACCCCTTTCGGCAAACCTGAGGACTCACTGGACCCGTTCGAGCTGTACATGGCCATAGGCGTGTCGTTCATCGCCTCCAGCATGTCCAGCCAAGTGCGCGAGCTGGCGAAGCTGATAGGCCAAGGCATGGATCACCCTGGGTTTGCTATCGTGCATGTGCAGTCCCCCTGCACCACTTACAACGACACCTACGAGCAGTTGAAGGGCAACGTCAAGAAGGGCATCGAGCCTCTAGCCTACACGCTGCCCGAAGGCCACGATTCCGGTAATAAGGAATCGGCCCACAA
Organism: Dehalococcoidia bacterium; assembly: GCA_965263155.1. Taxonomy (GTDB): domain Bacteria; phylum Chloroflexota; class Dehalococcoidia; order Lucifugimonadales; family JAAXIE01; genus JAAXIE01. The sequence goes on along the minus strand of OZ253586.1, from coordinate 1,345,194 downwards.
GGTCATCCGCAGCCCCGGTGTGCCCCTAGGCGTCATCTTCCGCGAAGTGCGCCCCACACTCCAGCAGCGCATGCAGGAAATCCACGGCAAGGCTACGCTGCGGACTCCGGACGAGCTGCTGGACGCCTACGACTTGTAAACTCCCAGGCGTGGAGAGCCGAACGCTGCAGCCCCTGGTATTCCCATGGGGAATGGTAGGCAAGGCGCGGTTCAGTGGGTTTCCCCATGCCCTTCAAATAGGCCTCAACCCTTAGCAATTGGCCGCCCGTCATTTCAGCGCAGGCTAGAATCCACGGCCCTCGCCATCGGTCAATCCGACTACCTACGCGCCAGCAACCGCATTGTGATGTTCATACGTGATCCCAACGGGCCATGAACACTTTTCAGAGCTGCTAGCTTGCTGTCAAATGCCATTGGATACCGGCTTTCGCCGATAATGTCGTATGCTCTTGCAAACGTCCCCGGAGGCGAGAAATCCGCAGGGCTCCCAGGCAAACTAGCAGAGGCCGTTCGACTAGCCATTCGCATACGTGGCCATCATCGAGCTTGGGTAATTGCCTCGCATGGAGACCCTTACGTAACGCGGATACACGTCATTTCGAACGCACAGAGTAATCGCAAATCCCGTCAGTGGGGACGTGGTCGTAGCCGAACCCGCCTGCTGACCGTGGCTTGGCGCCTCAGATTCCTCGCTCTGGTCGGCATGACATGTTGTGTGACGAGTTATGCAAAGGTTTCCCTGCGCGGGAATTCTCCCATGACCGTTGGAGGCCACGCAGGAAGATGAAAAGGTGGATAGCCCCCCTAGGATGCCGAGTTACGCAGTAGTCGGGGCCGTGGATTCCCGCCTGCGCGGGAATGACGGGGGGCGGCGGCCCGATTCGGGATTGGTGCCATTAGCAAGGCGGTGATATGTGCGGGCGATTCCTAAGATTTTGCGGCCCAACCGTGGGAGCGATGACCGGCGCACGGCGGTCGAGTTCTGACCCGGCCGTTCGCCTAAGGGAAAAGGGTAGGCGCAGCGGGTCTCTACACAGGTTCCGCGCGGTTCTCTGCTTCGTACTTGGAGGGGCACTTCACGATGACTGACTCAGCGTGGAAGGCACCACCTTGGTACCGCCCCTCCAGCACGATCTCCGAGTGCGGGTTCTCGAAGAGGTCGGGCAGTACGCCACTGTAGAAGGCCCCCAATCGGCTTTCGCCCTCAATCAAGGCGAAGCTATGGTCCAAAGTGCCTTGAGGGATTACATGCGACTCAGGGGCCAAGGTGCCCACCACCCGCACGGGCCTTCCTGCCATGTTGGAGTCGTCTTCAAGGAATTCGGATATGGTGAGGTAGTATCTCGCATTGGCACCGAGGGCGATGTACAGCAGGTAGCCGAGACTCAGCAGCATCACCGCCAACACCACAGCGAGACGTGTCTTGTTGTTGATGAGGCTGCCACCAGAGCGGGGCGCCGACTGCGGTGTGTTTAGTTCAGACATGGATTACTCTTAGAATACAGCGGCTGGAACGGGCCGCGCAACCGCCGCCCGGAGCTTCCTCAGAAGAAATGGAGTCAACGTCGTTGGCATATAACCGGTTTCCCGAGCTATCCAAGTCCAGATTTCTGGCTGGGCTTCAATGCCTGAAGAGGCTCTATCTGGAATGCTATCACCGCGAGCTTGCGGACCCAGTGGAAGCGGGCCGACAGACCGTATTCGACACTGGGCACGCAGTGGGCGAATTGGCTAGGCGCAGGTTCCAAGGCGGTGTTCTCGTCGCCGAGCAATACTTCGAGCATTCTCAGGCCGTCAGAACTACGCAAGCTTTGTTAGACGACCCATCCATTCCAGCCTTATACGAGCCAGCATTCACCTTCGAGGGAATCCGAACAAGGGTCGACGTACTCGTCCGAACAGCCGACAGGGTATTCGACTTGATCGAGGTCAAATCCACCGCCAGTGCCAAGGACGAGCACATCGCGGATGTCGCCATTCAAGTGCATGTGGTCGAGGGATGCAGCATCTCCATAGGACATGCATACCTGATGCACCTCAACACGACCTACGTATACCAAGGTGGGGAGCACGACCCTCGTGAACTCTTTTCCCTCAGGGATGTGACGGATGAAGTCAGGGACTATGAGGCCGAGGAGCTGTTCGATGGACTGGCCCAGATGTGGGAATCGTTGCGAGAGCTCGAGGCGCCGGACATCGAGACCGGCCGTCATTGCACCCATCCCTACGTGTGCCCCTTCTTCGGACACTGCCACCAGGACGAGCCGGAGCACCCAATCCGGGAGCTGCCAAGCTTGATGGCGCGGGCCTACGAACGCCTGAGGGCCGCCGGAATCAGCGAAGTTGGCAGGATTCCTCCCGACTTCTTCGGCCTTTCAGTGGTGCAGCGTCGCGCCCGTGATTGCGTCGCTACAGGTCAGAGCTTTGTCGGCCCATATCTGGCCACAAGACTGGCTGAAATCACGCCCCCGATCAGCTTCCTAGACTTCGAGGCGCTGAACTTGGTCATCCCGATATACGTAGGCACACGACCTTTCCAGACGATTCCCTTCCAGTGGTCGTTGCATGTGCGGGAGTCGGCGGGCAGCTTGAGGCATGGTGCCTTCCTCGCCAGCGGCCTTGACGACCCGCGGGAGGAGCTGATAGTCAGCCTGCTTGAAGCCATCCCTTCCCAAGGCACAATAGTCGCCTACTCCAACTATGAGCGGGTCGTGCTGAGAGGCCTCGCCCAATCATTCCCGCAGTATGAAGGCCCTTTACTGGCCCTATGCGACCGGATCATAGATCTATACCGGTTGGTCAGGAGCAACTACTACCACCCCGACTTACACGGCAGCTTCTCCATCAAGGCGGTCCTCCCCACCCTCGCCCCAGACCTGACCTACGACGATTTGGCAATACCGGATGGCAGGACAGCCGCGGCGGCCTACGCCCGATCCATCGCCTCGGACACACCGCACTCGGAGAGGGTAAGTATCAGGGAGGCGTTGCTGGACTACTGCGCTAGAGACACGGAGGCGATGGTGAGGATTTATGATGCGCTGCAGGCGGAGTGTGGTAAGTAAGGCGGCGGACGCTGGAGCGCATTCAACGCACAAGGGGGCATCATGGGGATTTTAGGGATCGAGAACAGGACGGAGAACTGGAAGACTACATTTAATTTCGCGCCGTTCTTGGGAGCGGATGGTAGCCCGTACCGTGCGAGATTCGCCAATCACCTCGCGCAACGCTCCGATATTCCACCAACCGACGTCTGGATTGAGTTGTTCTGGTAAGGCATGCGGGACCACCTCCACCCAACGGGACGACCGGACGACGACGATAACGACTTCGCGCGACGCTATAGTATGCTTTTCCACGATTTGCGCGAGAAGGTCCGAGCCTTCCGCTCAGGGACGCTACAATTTACAACAAAAGCGCATAACTATAACGCATCTAATGTGCGTACCTTAGGAAACAACATCTACCACACGGAAATTGACATTGTTCTGGAGTCTGCGGACTATCTGTTCGTCGGAGAAGCCAAACACGAGAGCGATTTGGGGACAGACGGAAGTGCCAACTTAGTCCATCAAATCATCCGTCAGTACGTGATGGTGAGGATACTGATTGAACGACTCGGTATTCAGAAGACGGTTATCCCATTTGTCGTTTGGGATAGGACTCCAGTACAAAGGCTGCCAGTCCAAGTCAACTTCATGATAGATCAAGGCTGGATGCGAAGCGAGAACGTGCTGGAATGGTGTGGCATAGAAGCCTTATATTAGTAAGGCGACTACCCGGATCCACTCCCGCCTTCGCCCCGATTGGCTTCCAGACGCTCCCGTAAGGTGTGGACTTCTCGCTCCACCTCTTGCTGGCGTCGTGCCATAAAGAAGGCGTATAGGAAGAGCACTATCCAGGTGATGGCGAAGGCGGCGAAGAGGTAGATGAGATTATCAGGTGGGGCGTCTGCCTTATTGGATTGAGTGTCTGCCGTATCGGCATCTTGCTCGGACGTGGCCGAGGTGGGAGCCACGGTAGTTTCGGGAGCGCGGTCGGCCTCCTCGCTGCAGGCTGCGAGCAGCACGAAGAAAAGGAGCACGGCCCCAGTTAACAGGAGTGTGCGGAGATTGTCCGACATGAATTTGCCCCTAGTCTTCCAACAGTTCTTGTCGTTGGGCGGTATAGGTCAGCTCCCTGGCATCATCCTCAAGCAACCGCAGCGAGAGTCCCTGCCAGAGCAGGCAGGCGAACAGCAGTGTGAATGTGAGCAGGGAGAACATCAGCACATAGTAGATGGAAGTATCCACGCTGCCCGAAACGGCAAGCGGCCCCACGACCGGCTCGGGATGAACCCCGCGCCACCACGCGGCGGCGAAATACACAATTGGCACATCGACAAACCCAACGATGCCCAACACGGCCGCGTACCGCGCCCCTTGGGCCGGGCTAGGAGCATAGTTGCGCAGCACCAAGTAGCCCACGTAGATCAGCCAGAGCACCAAGGTGGTGGTCAGTTTGGGGTCCCAAGCCCACCAGACCCCCCAGACGGGCTTGGCCCATATGATTCCGGTGACTAGGACGATGCTGGCTAGGATGACGCCGATCTCGGCGGATGCGTGGGCCAGCGCGTCCCACCGGGGGTTGCGTTTCCACAGATAGGCTATGCTGCCCACCAACACGAGGAAGAACGCTAGGAAGGCTATCCAAGCCAGCGGAATATGGACATAGAAGATGCGCTGTACGTCGCCCTCGAACTCTGCGGTGGGCGCCCACAGGAAGATCAGATAGAGGTCGACCATCATAAACGCAGCCGATACCAGAAGCAGCCCAGTCCTAGCCCACATGCTCAATGCGGGCCCGGACTCCTGCGCCATGGCTGGGCCATCCGTTGTACTCGTACCGGCCAACTACTCTTCCAACCTGTTATTCCTCTAACACTGAACGAAACATCCACGGACATACTACTATGAATACCGCGTCAAATATGCCCAGAAGCGGGTACCAACCGCCGGAAGAAAGGATTCCCTCGCCGTTGATGGCTGCGGTGGTGGTCTCCACAGCTGCTATGAGGGCTGGGGCAACGATGGGGAAGAACAGCGTGGGCAACATGATTTCCCGCGACCGGGTCTGAACGGCGATGGCGGCGAAGAGAGTGCCGACGGTGGCGAAGCCTAGAGTAACCAGAGCGATGCTGAGGGCTAGGGCGGGGGTAAACCCTGAGAAGTTGAACATGATGCCATAGACGGGCAGCAGCGCCGCCTGCACTGCCAGCATGAAGACGAGAATGCCTAGCATTTTGCCGAAGAAGAGCACTTCGCCACTGACAGGGCAAAGCAGCAGCCCTTCCAAGCTGCCCCGCTCCTTCTCGGCGGCGAAGGCCCGGTTCATGGCGAGGACTCCGGAGAAGGCAAAGGCCACCCAGAGAACGCCGGGGGCAAGGCGGTTGGCCAACGCAGGCGTTATGTCGAGAGCGAAGTTGAACACCACCAGCACCACCACCCCAAACACGACCACCGAAAGCAGCACGTCCTTGGTGCGAGCTTCCAGCAGGATATCCTTGGCCGCCAACGCCAACACCGGCTTCAGAGTCGACGTCATGACGCCACTCCCAAGGTGTGACGGTATCCGCGGCGGAAGTCGGAGGGGTCGAGTTGATCCTTGGGACTGTCGAAGACGATGTCGCCTTTGGACAGAATCGCAACCCGGTCGGCCCAGTCCAAGCCGCGCTCCAGATTATGCGTGGTCATGAGCACGCTCTTACCATCGGCGGTCCACTGTCGCACCAAGCGTTCCAACAGCTCCACGCCCTCCGCGTCCAACCCCGATTCTGGCTCGTCCAGCAGCAGCAGACTGGGGCTGTGGAGTATGGCCCTCGCGATCGCCAGCCTCTTCTGCTGACCATTGGATAGGCTGCGCACCCTCTGCTGGCCACGGTGCTCCATGCGCAGGATGCTGAGTACTTCGGCTATGCGCTGATGCAGGTCGTTCAAGCCGAACATCTTGCCGTAGAAGCGCAGGTTTTCAGTCCCCGTCATGTCTTCGTAGAGCATATGGCGGTGCGACACCAGCCCGATATGCCGGGAGGCGAGCGTTGTCTGGGTGCGGACATCGTGTTGGGCCACACGCACTGTGCCGGCGTCGGCGCGGGCTTGGGTGGACACCACCTTCAGCAGGGTCGTCTTGCCCGCGCCATTGGCCCCAAACAGAGCAACGCACTCGCCCCAGCCTAGTGTGAAGTCGAGGTCCCATAGAACGGGCTGGCGTCCATAGCCCTTGCGTAGCCCCCGCACGACCAAGGCCGAGGACGTGCTGTCGTCCGCGCCCGCGATAGGGCGTTTAGGAGTCGACTCTTGTATCAGCTTCGTATCGGCCAATCCCATGGCTACCCCCAACTCTGGCTGGGATCATAATGAAGTTGTGAAAGATTTCGCAAGCGCCGCCTCGCTTCATATGCCTTAGTCCAGGCTGACGTGCGTACCCTCCATGCCCAATTTGGAAGACTCAATCTTACAAGGTCATTCCGGTCTTATATCGTCACTCGGGTTTTCGCCGGAATTGCCCACAGCCCGGGTGAACGGGTCAGACCAAAAGCTACTTCGGTTTGTGCATGGATGCCGGAGACCGGCTTTCGCCGGTATGACGGAGGTTATGCAAACGTCTCTCCGCAGACGGGAATTGCCCACGGCCCGTTGGGGGACACGTATGCGGATGAAAAGGTGGACCTCTTGTGGAGTGCTGACTTGCCAGCAGTCCGGACCGTGGGTTCCCGCCTGTTCGGGAATGACGGGAGGCGCCGATTGCTGAAGGTTTGGGTCTATTCCTCTGGCAATGCCTCAAGTTCGTCACCCCCACAACCAACGTAAATGGCGAGATAGTTGCCCTGGAGGCTGCATATCGCTGTATTTTTGAGGCAATGACGGGAGAGGACCCTTGCTGAGGGTTTGTCCTATTTGAATGGTAATCCCTGCGCGGGAATGCAATAGGGCAGAATTCTGGAGGGTTGGCCAATTTGACACCTATCCTGTAGCAGGCATAGGATGCCTCTGCATTCGAGGGTCTTGTTAGAGCAGGACCTGGATTTCAGGGTGGGGAGAAGAAGAGTGCTCCGAAAGAGTCCTGACAATATCAAACCGGCCCCGGACAGTGACAGCGGGCGGGTACCTCCAGGCCAGTTCGTAACGGAGAAATTCCCCGTACTGACTTACGGGCCGACCCCACCTGTCGACATAGCGACCTGGCACCTGCGCTTGTTCGGTGAGGTGCAGCAGGAGGCGGTGCTGAACTGGCAGGCCTTCCTGCAACTGCCGTGGAGCAAGGTCGATGGCGACTTCCACTGTGTGACCCAGTGGAGTGCCTTGGACAATACTTGGGAGGGGGTGGCTTTCTCCGAGGTTGCCAAGCTAGTTGACCTACAGTCCACGGCTAGGCACGTGATGGCGCACTGTTACGGTGGCTACACCACCAACGTGCCTCTGGACTTACTGATGCAACCGGGTTGCATGCTGGCGCACAAGCACAACGGCGAGGAGCTATCCCTTGACCACGGCTGGCCGGTCAGGCTGCTTGTGCCGATGCGCTACGGCTGGAAGAGCGCCAAGTGGCTGAACGGCTTGGAACTCATGGCCGCGGACAAGCCCGGCTTCTGGGAGGAGCGCGGCTACCACAACGAGGGTGACCCGTGGAAGCAGGAGCGCTTCTGGCCCGAGCTCACGGGCTAAGCCGCCCGCCTAGCGACATGGAACCGGCGGGCGGGCTGTGCAGGCGCCTCTCGCTGGACGGGGAGTACTGGCCGCGCCGGTGCTACACGGTTCTCGATGTCCTTCAGGAGCCCGCACTGCAAGCAGCTGATGTAACGACCGTGGATGTCGCGGGTAAGCGAGAGGTCCCCCCCACACCTGGGGCACCCTTTCAGGAATAGGGATGCTTTTTCTAGGTTCATGGCCTCCAACTCCAAAAGTTTTATCCAAGGGGCATTATGGGACTTGACACGAGGCGTGTCAAGTATTAGGATGTCATTCGAGGGAAGTAATTGCAGCGAAAGCAGCGCACTCAACAACAAACTGAGGCCTACCAAGCCTCGCCTCCGCGCATACGCATCAGGCCCGGCCAAGCATCCCTAGCCAAAACCGACCAAGGTGAAACCGCCCCCGACCGCTCTGAGCCCGATGGGACGGAGGGCCATCTCCCAGCCACCGCAGGTCACCCCCGAGGGAATGAGGGCGTCTACGTAATCAGCGTGGCAGCGAGGCTGCTGGAGATGCACCCCCAAACTCTGCGCAAGTACGAGAGGTTGGGGTTAGTACAGCCAGCACGCACCATTGGGATGTTACGCCTGTACTCGGAGCAGGACCTCTACCAACTACGGTTGATCCGCCATATGGAAGAATCTCTGGGGCTGAACCTGGCTGGAGTGGAGTGGGCCTTGTCTCTAGTGAGCCAATTGCTGGAGATGCATCGCAGATTGGCCGAACTGGTGGAGGCCGAGCGCCTTCACCGCGTGTTGCAGCAGGAGATGGAGAGGCTCTTCACCGCCATGAACCTCCCACTGAGCGACCCACCCCCTGATCGTGGACAGACCCCTGAGGCCCAGACCGATGAATGAAACTTTTCCGCCCGATGGCGCTCAAACACCAACCAACGACCAAGGCTTCACACCGGATTACTCAGGACCACAAGAGCCACTATCCATTGCAGAAGAGGTGCGCAGCCTCAACTTGCAACTTGACGAGATGCGTACGGCACTGCAACGCGTTCAAGCCGATTTCGTCAACTACAAGCGCCGGTCCGATCAAGAGCGCGAGGACATGATGGGTCGCCTAAACGCTGGCCTAATAACCCGACTTCTACCGGTCCTGGACGACTTGGTAATGGCATTGGGCCATGTGCCCGAAGCTCCGGAAGGCAGGGCTTGGGCCGATGGGATGGGCCTGATCAACCGCAAGCTCCATACCATACTTGAGTCCGAGGGGGCGTCGGTCATCGAGGCCGAGGGCAGCGAGTTCGACCCGTCCCAACACGAATCCTTGGGTTTCCAAGAAAGCACGAGCCACCCGGAGGGCCAAGTGGTGTCGGTAGTGAGGTCGGGATACACACTGAATGGGCGGGTGCTACGTCCGGCCCAAGTCATAGTGGCCCGAAATCCGGAGCCACAGCAATAGGGTTATGCCGACTAGCGGTCCTGGGCCACGCGGTGACCGTGAGGCTGGGACTGAGCACCGCGAATAATGGCGCAAGCAATAAGGAGGTCTAGAGATGCCTAAAGTCCTGGGAATTGACCTAGGCACGACCAACTCGGTGGCCAGTGTCATCGAGGCCAGCGAGCCAACCGTTGTGGAGAACGCTGAAGGTGGACGCATCACCCCTTCAGTGGTGGCGGTGAACCCCCGTTCCTCGGAAATGTACGTAGGCCAGATGGCCAAACGGCAGGCCGTCACCAACCCGGAGAACACCATCTTTTCGGTGAAGCGGCTAATGGGCCGCAAGTTCGACGACGACGAGGTGCAACGAGCGTCCAAGATGCTCCCTTACAAGATCATCCGGGCCGCCAACGGCGATGCGCATGTGCAGATGGGCGATAAGGCCTACGCCCCGCCGCAGATCGCAGCCATGGTGCTGCAGAAGATAAAACAGGACTCAGAGGCCAAGCTGGGGGAGAAGATCGGGCAGGCCGTCATCACTGTGCCTGCCTACTTCAATGATGCCCAGCGGCAGGCGACCATGGACGCGGGCCGGATTGCAGGCTTGGAAGTGCTGCGCATCATCAACGAGCCCACGGCCGCCTCTCTCGTCTACGGGATGGACAAGCAGAACGCTAATAGCAAAATCGCCGTTTTCGACTTGGGCGGTGGCACCTTCGATATTACCCTGCTGGAGATGGGCGAGGGCGTCCTCGAAGTCAAGTCGACCAACGGCGACACCTATCTGGGTGGCGACGACTTCGACCAGGAAATCATGAACTGGCTCATCCGAGAGTTTCGCCAAGAAACAGGCATCGACCTGACCACAGACCGCATGGCCGTGCAGCGACTGCGCGACGCCGCGGAGAAGGCCAAGGTCGAGCTCTCGACCGTGCTGGAGACGGAAATCAACCTGCCCTTCATTACCGCCGACGCCAGCGGGCCCAAGCACTTGGTGCTCACACTCAGTCGGTCGCGACTGGAGCAGATGGTCTCGGCCCTCATGGACCGGGTGCAAAAGCCCTGCCAGCAAGCCCTGCAGGATGCTGGGTGGTCCCCCGCCGACGTGGGGGAGGTCATCCTGGTAGGTGGCATGACCCGTATGCCGTCGGTGCAGCAGAAGGTGTCCCAGTTGTTCTCCAAGGACCCCCACCGCAACGTCAACCCTGACGAAGCTGTGGCCTTGGGCGCCGCCGTCCAGGGTGGCGTGCTGACTGGCGACGTACGCGATATTCTGTTGCTGGACGTTACGCCTCTGACATTAGGTTTGGAGACTTTAGGCAGCGTCTCCACGGCCTTGATATCGCGGAATACAACCATACCCACGGCCAAGACAGAGACCTTCACGACTGCCGCAGATGGGCAGACCAGCGTGGAGATACACGTCCTCCAAGGGGAGCGTCCCATGGCCCCCGACAACAAGTCCATCGGCCGCTTCATCCTGGATGGCCTCCTGCCCGCGCCCCGGGGGATGCCCCAGATTGGCGTGACGTTCGATATCGACGCCAACGGCATCATCAGCGTCGCAGCACGAGACAAGGGCACGGGGCGCGAGCAAAAGATAGTAATTCAGCCCGATTCGGGCCTTGTCAAAGACGACATCGAGCGCATGGTCAACGAGGCGCAGCAGTTCGCTGCCGAGGACCAGCGCAAGCGTCAAGAGGCCGAGGTACGGAACCAAGCTGAGAGCCTTGTCTACAACACCGAGAAGATGCTGTCCGACAACGCCGACAAGGTTCCAGAGGACCTGAAGCAAGAGGTTGAGGGCAAAATCGCCACACTGAAACAGGCCCTCCAGAACAATGACGTGTCGGCCATGCAACAGGGGATTACCGACCTGAGCGCCAGCGTTCAGAAGCTGGGTCAAGCCGTTTACAGCCAAGCCGGAGCTCCCACGGGACCTGACGCAGGCGTCGGGCCGGACGACGGCGACCAACCAGGCGGTACGGTAGAAGGCGAGTACCGCGAAATCTAAAGTCCGCCCCCAAAAGGGGGCGGATTCCCGCCTGTTTGGGCGTATAATAACCTAGTCAAAGGTTGCCGAGGTGAGAGCACATGGGCGAGACAATCCAAGGGTCAGAAGAGGGCACAATAATCGGCAGAGGGATCGTGCCAAGCGGCGCAGTCGCCGAGGACGACCTCAACCCACTGCAAATGTACGGTCTGGGCCTGCTAGAGCGGGTGATGGCCGTGCGACGAACTTATGAAGATGACCCAGGCAAGGACGCTTGGCTGATGAACGCGATCAACCGCGCCGTCTATGCCGCCTATCTTGACTGCGTCGACGAAGGCGTAGGTGAAAGCGCTAAAGCGCTGCTACGACAAGGGGCAGACGAATAGGGGCGACACGGCCTCTGTTGCCAGCAACTAGAATCCGCTAGGCCTCGATCAAGGTGCGCTAGGACTGTAGTCTGTGAGGTCTAGGCACTGGTCGTACAAAGTCTTGTCAATCGGTACCGATGTACTGCCTTGGACCCCTCTCATCGAGGAGCTCCCCGGGCCAACGGGGAAGGCCGACTCAATGACCAGTGAACGGCTCTGTTCACTGGTCATCTCCTTGGCTAATCTGACCGCAGAACCAAAATAGGAGTCCTGACTAGACCACGATGGCCACCACGTAGCGCCTCTCGTCGGTAGCGGTGACGAGGTCAAGGGCCAAGCTAACGTCGACGCCCTTCTCTTGTCCACCGGAGTTGACTCTTCCCCGGTATGTTCATGCCAGACGGTGTATCGGGAAGATCTGTTGTTCAACGTCCTGCACCGTTTCCTCGGCGAAGCGCCATATCTGCTGGCGTAGTGGTCCCTCGACTTCCGGTGTCGCGGTGTCGCGCAGCGCCTCCATACCGTATCGCTCCGTGTAGGTTTGAGGTATGCGGTCCGGCCACTCGGTACCCAGCATGATGCCATAGGCTAGAGACCAGCAGCGAGCAACCGCGCCTTGATCATAGCCCCCACCTCCCATGGCGACGAATGGCAGTCCCAGATTGGCTAGCTCCGTCACTGCTTGGGTGTAACCTTGTGAGGTCAGCATCAGGTGGGTCAGAGGATCGGTCTGATAGCTGTCGATGCCTAGCTGGCCCACGAGCACATCGGGCCTGAAGGCCTCCACCAGCGGGGGCACTACCTTGCGGAAGGCCCACAGGTATGTCTCGTCGCCGGTGTAGGGGAATAACGGGATGTTTACAGAATATCCCCGGCCATCGCCCACGCCTACCTCTTCAACGTGCCCTGTCCCCGGAAACAGAAACCGCCCCGACTCGTGGATAGAGATGGTCAGCACTTGGTCCGACCCATAGAAGATGTTCTGCACCCCATCGCCATGGTGGGCGTCGATGTCCACGTAGAGCACCCTCATATCACGAGACAACAGGTACTGTATGGCGACGGCAGGGTCGTTGAACACGCAGAACCCCGATGTGTGGGTAGGGGCGGCATGATGCAGGCCGCCCGATACGTTAAAGGCCGCGTCAACCTCGCCGTCCGCCACCATGTGGGCTGCAACCAAGGAAGCCCCCGTGCTCAGAGAGGCGGCCTCGTACATCCCTTGATACGTGGGGTTATCGCCCCCGGCCCCAAAATTGAATAGAGGCTGATTTTCCATGCCGGCGCCACTGCTGAAGCCCTTCACCGCCTCTAGGTATTCCGACGCATGGACGGTGAGTATCTCCGCATCAGTCGCTGGGCGAGGCTTCACCAAGCCCGATCCCTCACGTGAGAAGGCCCCATAGGCATCCAGCAGTTCGTAGGTGTAGCGCAGGCGCGTAGCTTTGAGCGGGTGGTCATCACGGAGGACATGCTTCGAGAGGGCGTCGTCGTAGACAAAGGCTGCCTTCTTGGCCATGGGGGCTCCTTCCCATCGTTGCAATCGCCCTATCACCCTTCACCAGGATAACAAGGTACGGGAGCGTATCGGTGGTGTTCCCGATATGTGGGCTGTAGTAACATATTAGCCACGCGGGCGAAAAGAGGAAACCGGCCATGACCACACAGCCCAAGCAGTTGACCCGACGACTTGCTGCGTCTGACAGTCAGGGCGTCCGGGGCGAACTGATTCGAGGGGTGCTGCGCCAGACGATGCCTACTGGACGGGAACATGGCAAAATCGCTGCCAAACTATCGTTTCTTCTCGGATGCTTGGTGTGGCCAGGAAAACTGGGGGAGCTAACTACTTCAGACCCCGGGGTCTGGCTGGAACGAGACCCTGATACCGTGCGCGAGCCGGATATCGCATACTTCTCGGCGGCGAAGTCTCAGTCAGGCTCTAGGGTCACCAGCTATTCTGAGGAAGTCCCCGACCTGGTGGTCAAGGTTATCTCCCCCAACGACACGCAACGCGAGGTCTCAGACAAGGCATCCATGTGGCTGAGCTACGGTGTTGGCCTCGTATGGGTGGTCCAGCCGGAGACCGGCAGTGTGGATATATACCGCCCTGACAACGAACCTACAACCATCGGCGAGGACGATATTCTCGGCGAATTGGACGTCTTGCCGGGCTTTATCTGCACTGTACGAGAGATATTCGACACCTAGCCCGCTGCCCATGGCCATGAACCCAAACTCCGCAGACCAGTGCGCCATCCGCCAAGACGTGAAAGGAGACACTTTGACCACCCCAGAGAAGCAGGCCTACCTCGACTCGATTCTGAAAGAGCGCGGCTATGTGTTCGACATGCACAAGATTATGGCCAGCGCGGACTTCGAGTGGCTTAAGGCCATGACGCCCTTCACGGTGTACACCTACACCGGCCAGCGAATCTTGGACCGCAAGACCAAGGAACTGATTCAGACTGCGGTGGAAACGGCCCTCAAGGCTGACGTGGACCAGATACGCGAGCACATCCGGTTGGCCATCGACCATGGGGCCAGCCCGCAAGAGGTTTTAGAGGCTCTGGAGTGCGTGGTGCTGCCCATGGGCATGTTGGCCCTGAGGCGCGGCCTACAGGCTTGGGCTGCTGAGACGGGGTTGGAAGTGCTGGAGCCGAAGGCTGCCGACGCTTAAGGGCCGACACCCTCATCCTAGGGCAGGCCGGAACCCAGAGGAGCGTCTACCAAGGGACGGCGACTTGGGCGCGTCACCCCTTTCACCCCCGTCCCAACCTTCCCCTTCGAGGGTGGAGGGGGTTTTGCAGAGGTTCCCCCTACGTGGGAAGGGGCGTCCGGCTGTGAGACCGACTGCTATCGGCTGCTACAATGGGACCCAACACCCTCTCCCTGTGAGCGGGGAGAGGGTGTTTATCAGTGACCTTGATTCCTAGAGGGCGCGGCTGAGGGAGTAGGTGTGCTCGTCGGTGGTGATGAACTCCAGCAGCACTGCTTGGCCTTCCTGCTCTGTTACGCGTCGTGCCCGCTGGAAGGCGGGGCCAATCTCCGCGGGATCGGTGATGCGCTCGGCGTAGCCGCCCATGGCACGGCCTAGGTCGGCATAGTCGCCGCCCAAGTCGCGGGTGTTGTACAGCTCGTGAGAAGTGCGCATGGCACCCGTCTCCACGGCCATGGTGGAGTTGTTCAATACTACGCAGACGATGGGTATGCGACAGCGCACCGCTGTCTCGAAGTCCAGCCCGGTCATGCCGAAGGCGGCGTCACCCATGAAGTTGACGCACATCTTTTCGGGGGCCGCCAGCTTGGCGCCAATGTTCAGGCCCAAGCCCGTGCCCAAGCCGTGGGACTTGCCCCAGCCGATGTAAGTGCGGGGGCCGCCAGCCTCATAGAAGGGGACTATCTGGTTGCGGGGGCCGCCGGAATCGTGGGTGACGATGGCTTCGTTGGGGTCAACGATGTGCATGAACTCCCAGAGCACACGATAGGGATTGATGGGAGCGTCGTTGGAGGTGAGCTTGGGCATCCACTCGCCGAGCCACTGCTCCTTGACTCCGGCGATCTCCTCCGCCACACCATTGCCAGTCCGGGACTGGGCGTTCAGGCGGTCGCGCACGGCGTCGATTAGCTGACGCAAAACCAGCTTGGCGTCGCCCACCACGGGGTAGTCGATGTCGTAGCTCTTGTTGATGTCCGTCTCGTCAGCAGTGGCTTGAATCATCACCTTGCCCGGCGGGATGTTGGTGCACATGCCATGCTTAGTGAAGCTGGTGCCGATGCCGAATACCACGTCAGAATTACGCAAGAAATGGTACAAGGGGCCGGACATCACGCCGCTGCCCGCGCCGACAGCCAAGGGGTGCCTTTCGGGGAAGGCGCTCTTGCCTGCTAGCGTGGTCATCACTGGGATCTGCAGTAGTTCGGCCAGCTCCAGGAGCTCCTCGCATGCCTCGGCGTACATCACACCCTGCCCGGCGTGGACGATGGGGGCCCGGGCATCCAGCAGCACACGAGCCACCTGATCGATGTCCCTCGGATCGGCGGATGAGAGGGCGGTCTTCACCTGGCGGTAGCCCAAGGCCGACTCATCGACCTCTGCCAAGCCCACGTCGGCGGGAATCTCCACCATCACCGGGCCGGGACGCCCCATCCTGAGAGAGGAAAAGGCGCGTCGCATGACTTCCGACACCCGGTCGGGCGAATTGATTTCCTCCACACGCTTGGTGACGGAGCCATAGCTATCTCGGGAGTTGAAGTGGGGTTCGACGCCAGCCAAGCTATGGGCGTTGCCCATGGGCAGCACCAGCATGGGCGACGAATCGGAGAAGGCCGTGGCCACACCCGAATAGGCGTTCTCTGCGCCGGGGCCGTACTGGCAGGCGAACACGCCGGGCTTCCTGCCGTTGGTGATGCGACTGTAGCCGTCGGCGATGCCGACTCCCACCCGCTCCTGACGACATACGATGGGGCGGATGCCAGCGGCGGCGCAGGCCTCTATCACCGGCGTGGTCGGGAAGCAGGGCAGGTACTCCACCCCTTCTCTCTTCAGAATCTCGGCGACGGCATCAACGGTGCGCATTATGTCTGCCTCCTCTCAGGCGTCGCTCCTTGGTCCCCATGAGGACCGGAGCGTCATTTGGCGGTATTGTACTCTAGGGCTGTAGCCACCTACTAGCCGAACCGTGCTGGCCGAATCGTGCGGAGTCGCCTACTTGGAGCGCCACACCTCTTTGGCCACGGCTATTGCGCTCCATGCACAAGGGAAGCCGGTGTAGATAGACAGATGCATGAACAGTTCCATGACCTGTGCTTGGGTCAGGCCGACTCGCTCGGCGGCTTCGACGTAGGTCCGAATCATCCGCTCTCGTCCGAGGACCGTCAGGCCGGAGAGGGTGCAGATGACGCGGGACTGCATGTCGAGGCCGGGGCGAGACCATATGGCACCCCATAGGTATTCCCGGGAGTAGCGCTCGCGGGCTTGGTCGACTTCGGCCAAGGGCCCCGACGTCTCGGTGTCAGGGTCATCGAGGATTTCACGCCTCTTGGCTTGTCCCCGCTCAAATAGGGCATCCACGTCCTCGGTGGGGTCGTACACCCGGTCGGGCTGCACGGCGATGTTCTGCTCTTGGAACACACTAGCTGCGACCCGCATGGCGCCGTTCACCAAGGGTGCGCCCACGTAGAAGAAAAGGTGCATCAGGGCTTCCACGACTTGCTCCGCGGGGATGCCCACATTGAGGGCGCCCTCGATGTACGCCTTCAGTTGGGGTTCCCGGTCCAAGGCGGTCAGCGCGGCGATGGTGGCAAAGCATCGATGCTCAATGGAGAGGCCTTCACGATTCCAGACGAGACCGAAGGCAGCTTCGCCGATGATTCGCTCAAGGTCGGGGGCCACCCAGTGGTGGGGCTCCAAGGGCAGCGACTTGCCATCAGGCCCGACACGACCCAAACGGGCCCGTATACGGTGGCTGGCTTCGAAGCGTTCTTCCAAGGTGGACATGTGTTCCTCCTAGTAGGGGTGAAGCGACGGGGAGTATAGCACGACGGTACCTGGGGACCTTCCTTAGCCGCAATTCCGTAGCTGGGTGCGGCCACAGTCGTACCTAAATTAAAATTTCTCGTATCTGGCGTTGGTCTCATTGCCGCATGCTCGTATCTGAGACAGCTATGGAGAGCTGGCCGCAAGAGGGTAGTGGCGGGCGTCGTACGTGGAGAATCGATTTTTCTTACCATTTCCGCTTATTTCCGCCGCTGGGATAGTCCTTCATTTATCTGAGTCATTAATCTGGGACGGGCGAGAAGCTTGCAAGCCCCTCGGTCCCGGCCAACAAAAAAAGCTGGGGTGACCTTGGAGGGGTCAGTCCCCAGCGCACTCTACGTGCAGTGTAGAACTTATGTGCGCAATGTCAAGGAGGCACTGCGCGGAGACGACGGGGTTGACAGTTGTGTCGAGGGGTTTAGGGGTGGATAATCGCGGCATCCGGTCAAGGAGGCGTCAAATGAAGGTATCGGGCTTGGACCATCTGGTGCTACATGTTCGCGACATGGCTCGGGCCAAGAAGTTCTATGTGGACGTTCTCGGCATGACCATTGAGCGAGAGAACTCGTCGCAGACCTTCATGCATTGTGGCAGCCAAGGCGTGGCCCTGTTCGAGGTGAAGGACTCCGAGTTTCTGCCGGGGCATGACCTGAACCACCTAGCGCTGGTGGTGGACGAGGGAACCCGCGAGTCGATCAAGGAGACCTTGGAGCAGGCTGGGACCACGGTCGAGGGGCGCGACACCGACCCCACCTGCGTCTACTTTGATGACCCTGACGGCCACCGCATACAGATTCTGTACCCTGGCTTCCGCGCGTTTACCAGCAACGCTGGGGAGAAGGCGGCTGTGGCGTAGTTCGCCATACATGGCTCCGTAGCACATCGCTAGACTTAATTCGTCGAAGGAAAGTGCGGCAGCAACTCGCGGGCGGCGCGGTCCATGGCTTCGATGGTGTCGGTGTGGCCTAGGCCACCGAAGTTGAAGTAGAGGATAACTTCCTGGATGCCTGCTTCTTCGCAGTCCTTGAGGATGCGATGGCAGTTTTCGGGGTCGCCGGTGATGATGCTGCGCTCGCCTAGGTCGCTGGGGCTCATGGACTTGAGCTTAGTGGTTATGTCGACGAAGTACTGGATATGGGGCGGGGTTTCCTCGCGGATCTGCGGCAGGGCTGGCATGATGCCGCGGAAGTACTTGAGCAGGCGCTCCTTGGTGCGTAGCGTCTCCACCTCGTCGTAGGTGACGTTGCAGAAGTAGGAGCACATGGCTTGGCTGTCGGGGTAGCCTGCCTTGGCAGCTTCCTTCTTGAACTCGGCGACTGCTGCCTGCACGCTGCCGTACATCATGGTGGCGGCGAAGGGGGCGAAGATGCAGTCGAACCCGTTGCGGGCGGCGTACATCAGGGTGGGCTGGCTGAAGCAGGCGACGTAGGTGGGCGGGAAAGGCTGCTGCACGGGTCGCGGGGTGATGGAGACTTCCGGCACTTGGTAATGCTTGCCCTCGTGGGAGAAACTCTCTTGGGTCCATGCCTTCTTGATGATGTCCATGCCCTCGAAGAAGGTCTCTTGACTGGTGGTGAAGTCTGCCCCGAAGGCCTCATACTCGCGGGCGTCGTAGCCACGGCCCGCTGACAACACGGCCCGACCATTGCTGAGTACGTCCAACAGGGCGAACTCCTCGGCCACTCGCACAGGGTGGTTCAGAGGCAGCACCACGGTGCCTGGGGCCAGCTTGACCCGCTCGGTGCGGGCTGCGACATGGCACAGGAAGGCCGACGGCGAGGGCAGTACGCCGAACATACCGAAATGGTGCTCCGGCACCCACACGGAATGGAAGCCAAGCTCCTCAGCGTAGACACATTGCTCCAGAGTGTTGCGGATGAGCTCGTTGGGGTCCTGCCGTTCGTCGCCATAGCCCGGCGGATTGTCGGTGAGGGTGAAGTAGCCCAGCTTCATGGGGGCCTCCTATGGGGTGATGCTGCTCATTCTGGTGACGGGTGGCGGGTGACACGTGAGGCGTGAAGGGCGGGCACAAGACCCGCCCCTACGCGGTGGCCAGCCACCTAGAACTCTTCGTCGTCGCGGGCGAGGAACTGGCGCACCTGCTCCATCATGGGCTCTTTGTCGTAGATACTGTTGAGCATGAGGGCGTTGGCGGTGGGGTCGCCGCCGAAGAAGCGTTCGTACAGGAGTTGGCGGGCGCCGAAAGCACTTAGGGCGGTGTCCCATGCTAGGTGGAACAGTTGGGCCCGGTCTTTGGCGGAGGTGGTGTCGGTGGCTAGGTATAGCTCCAGTTCCGGGCCAAGCTCGGTGAGGAAGTCGGCCTCGGCGGGAGCGGCCATCAGGCTGCTGGAGCCCAGCAGTTGGATAATTTCCGACATGCGTGGGTAGATGAAGCGGGAGAAGACGTTACGCGCCACGATGAGGGGCATAATCGAGGGCCGCATGACGCCGAACTCGTCTAGCGAGGCGTCGGCGACGCCTGTGCGCAGCATGGCCTTCATCACCTCGGTGTACATGATGACTTCGCCGAGGCGTTCCTGCACATGGGGCTGCTCGCCCGAACCTAGTGTGTCCACCATCATAGACGTCAGACCCAGCACGAACTCCGACTTGGTGGCCTCGCGGGTGACCACCTGATGCCCGGTGTGAGCGAAAGTGCCGGTCTTCATGGAGGAGCCGTTGCAGAGCTCCACGTCGCCCAGCATGAACACCCGCTCCCAAGGCACCAGCACGTCATCGAAGAAGACGATGGCGTCGATTTCCTCGAAACGCGAGCCTAGGGGGTGGTCGAAGTGGGAGCGCCCCATGTCGTAGCTCTCGCGGCAGACGAAGCGCAGGCCGGGGGTGTCGCAGGGGATGGCGAAGGCAAAGGCGAACCGCTCGGCGTTCTTGGCTTGGTGGCGGATACGGGCGGGGTAGACGGCGATCTCGTCGGCGGTGGCCCCCAAAGTGGCGAGCACCCTCGCCCCGCTTACCACGATGCCAGCATCGGTCTCCTTCTGGACGGTCAGGGCCACCTCATCTTCGGGGTTCTCCACTATGGGGCTTTTGCGGGAGCGCTGGAGGTTGATGAGGGTGTGGGTGAGAGTAAGGTCGTTCTCGCGCACGTACTCGTAATACTTGAGGACGTTGTCCTTGAACTCAGGACGGCCTTGGGCAAAGTAGTCGGCGGCGCCAGCCCAACCAGCGATGTTGCAGTTGAGGAAGTCGGGGGCGCGTCCGAGCATCCCGCAGCCAGCGCGGGCCCACTTGTACAGCATGCGTCCGCGGGCTTCGAGGTCGTCCATGGTGCGGGGGACGATGAAGGAGAGGCCGACGCGGTCGCCGGTGGAGGGGGAGACGTAGGTCATCTCGTCCCGAATCTCGGGGTCGTGCTGCATGTCGTAGAGGCCGCCGAGGGTCAGCACACCGTTGCTGAAGGCAGGGTGTGAGGTGACGTCCTTCACCTGCTCACCTTGGATCCAAACATCACGTGGACGGTCCCTGAGGCCTTGGATGTACTGGGCGCCTGTACGTGCTGGCATGTTTGACCCCCGGAGGGTATGAGTGACCTGGGCCCCTGATCCTGGTCAGGGGCAGGCTTTGAGCGCAGGGGTAGGGTATCACCCATGGGCAGGGGCCTCAAGTTGACGATCAACTTGCGGTAGCCGAGCGAAAGGGCGGGCTGAAGCAGAGCATGGGTGAACTGGGAGGGGTTGCAGGGCGGCGTGTCTGGGAAAGGGCGGGAGGCGGGTCCCATTGGAAGACGGCATCGATCATCTTGCGGGCTGAGGGGCTAGGAATCAGGGCGGCAATGATGCTGCTGGGCTGGGGACAGGTGTTGTTGTCGCGGTGTCTCTCGAGGCGGTGGTGGAGGTACATGAAGGTGGTGAGGTGGAAGCCGGCGTCGGCGAGCTTCCTGATGAAGACGGGGGTCTCGGGTAGGGGTTCCTTCCTGTCTTGGGCCGTGGCCCACTGGTGGCAGAACTGGGTGGCGTAGGGGCGAAGACGGATTATGGTGAGGGGCAGGCCGAACTTGCGCTGGAGGGCGTGGATGCGGTTGCGGATCTGGGTCAGTGTCATGGTGTGTGCTCCTTGTCTATAGTTGGGACAGGGCCTCTGATTCAGGGGCGGGAAAACTGGAAATCCGGGTCATTTGCGCCCATTTCCGTCCGTTCGGGGCGAACCGGACTGGCGAGCAGAGGGGGACGTGGGGTTGTGCGCGGTACTTCAGAGAAGTCGTAGCTGTTGCGTGTTTTTTCGTAGCTGATTTCTGTGAAATTTGTGAAGTGGTCTGTGGGGGTGGGATGGGCGCTTGGCTGGGTTTGCATGGGTTGCCTCCTTGGGAGATTTGCGCAAAAGAAAACGCGCTGGGGTGACCTTTTGGGGTCAGTCCCCGGCGCGCTCTGGGTTGATGTTAGAACGAATGTGCGGGTGTGGTCAAGGGGGCTGGGGATATTGGTGGTGTGCTAACTGTTTGGCGCTGGAGCGCAGTGTCGACTGATCGCCAATAGGAGGTTTCATCTGAGATTGGCAGGAGCAACCAGTGGCAACGGACTCACGATCCACTTAGTGTTCTGGCATCAGTGCAATATCTTGCAACTCGATCACTCTGCCCTTCCGCATAGCCTTTACGCTAACACGATGATTCCACATAGGCCTGACTATGTCGTCCATTAGCCCTTCAGGTACCCTCACGGAGAGCGGTCGACCACTATCGACGACTATCCTGATTCGATTCTCTTGGCCTGTCGCATCAGCGAAACGCAGAATCCCTTCAATTTCCATGCTCTGCTCCCCACCGGGCTCAGCTAACGCTGGGGATGGCAACGGTAGCTCGAGCCTTAGCTTGGTGACAGATACAGTTCGTTGCTGGTTACCTCTTACCAAGGTAAAACCAACTTGACTGATTTCGTCACCGTCTGGCGCAATCGTTCTGGCAACGCCTAGGAAATTACGCAAATATGGTGGCTCAGGAATCCTTTCCTGTATTTCTTCATTGGAAACCCGTGATCGGCCTATCAATTCCATTAAATCCATAAACTCATCGACGGTTTTGGAGACGTGGCCCGGAAGATATTGCTGGCCATCCGCGCGCATGATCTTCAAGGTCATGGCGAAACTTGATGCTCGCGGCGTGGAAACGTGGAGTCGATAGCCTTCCCGGATAGTCTTGGACGGAGCTCCTCCTTCCCTAAATGGCCTGTTTTCCTGCCTCTCTACGAGGCGCTGCAACAGCTTACCGACCCGGTCAATGCGCCCGGACACTTCGTCCCAAGCGATGAGTCCTAGCTGGACTGCCTTTCCAGCAAGGCTTAGCTGCAGCTCATCATCGTGAAGCTGGATCCCTTTCAGTTGAAGGTGTCTTTGGAAGTTAGTCCGCTCGAGGACATCCCGAAGCTCTTCGGCAATCTCGATCGGTGGTTCATACGCGAGCGCCTTGGTGGCCAACTGCTCGGCAAGACGCACCTCATTGCAGTCTAGCGCCAAGGTCGCTGCGCTGCGGTGCAGAACCGAATACGTTGGCTCGACCGATGGTTCCAGTCCTTCCAGAGCAGAAAGCTCCAGCCTCAAAGCTTGCGAAAACAGGCGGAACGCTTCTTCCGCATTGCCACGAAGACGCTCTAGTAGCGCACGCTCCGCTAAGTCCATGGCTTGATCGTGAAACTCGTGAGTCGTGGTCATACTGTCTGCATCTCAGCTAGAGGTGTTCCGAATTCCACAACAACGACGTGGGCCGGCGGTAGAGTTCCCGAACGCCAGACCTGTTGTACCTTCTGACTTACCCTAGCGGCTACTGCTCTTCTCACGGCTCTTTGGTCACCCAGGGCATGGAGGATACCCGATATCTCCAACCTTGCCTTATGCTGGAATGGTGGGCCATCGTTCTCCTCCCCCATCCAGTAGTCGATTCCTGTCCCTTTCCGAGAGCGCTGTACTACTGTGTGTCCAGTCTCCGCCCTAGCAAGAAGCACAGCTAGAGCTGTTGCGCCATACTCCGTAGCTTCTTGAGTGTCAGCCCATGACAGATTCGCTTGACCTGGATTGGGCGTCGGACCCCACGTCAACACATAGTTTTGGGCAGGGGTCCCTTGCGTCGAGAGGTAGACCCCCGGGGCGTGGCCTTCTGAGGACAAACATACCGCTGCGGCCTCCGCCATTGCAGCCCCCCATGAGGGAGTGATCGCAGGTAGACCTTTCCCCAAATCGTTGAGATCCAAAATTGAGAGTAACTGCACCTTGCGCGGCTCCAGTGGCCATATGATAGGAGAATCACTAGCGGTTAACCACCCCTGGAAGGTCATGCCTGGGTGCGCTCTGGCCGCAGCGCCCACACCCCTGGCTAGTTGACACGTGCGGGGTGGGCTTTAGAATCGGGGGGCACTGTTGGGGACGGACTCTTCTTTTGGGGGGGGAGCTATGCCACTAGCACCTGATCGTTATGACTATAGCCCGATTATTGACCGGCCGGCTATCAAGTGGCCCAATGGGGCCCGGGTGGCTTTTTGGATTGCTCCGAATGTGGAGCATTATGAGTATCTGCCGGAGTTCGATGGGTTGCGGGACCCTTGGCCTCGGGTGCCGTATCCGGATGTGCAGCAGTATGCCTTCCGGGACTATGGGAACCGGGTGGGGTTCTGGCGGATGCTGGAGCCGTTGGACAAGTACGGCATCAAGTGCTGTGTCTCGCTGAACCTAGCGGTGCTGGAGCACTACCCGGAGATCAAGGATGCCATGGTGGAGCGGGACTGGGACTTCATGAGCCACGGCATCTACAACACCCGCTACCTCAACACCCTTTCGGAGGAGCAGGAGCGGGAGTTCTACCGCGATTGCATCGCTACCCTCAAGCGGGAGACGGGGAAGGACCTCAAGGGCATGCTGGGGCCGGCACTCTCCAACAGCGACCGGACTCCCGATCTGATGGCTGAGGCGGGGCTGATTTACCACACAGACTGGAACCACGACGACCAGCCTGTCCCCATTCGGGTCAACTCAGGCAAGCTGATTTCGGTGCCCTATTCGGTGGAGTTGAACGACTCCGGGATGTTCACCCGAACACCCAACGAGGCCGATTATTTCGCGCAGATATGCAAGGACCAGTTTGACCGGCTGTACCAAGAGGGGGCCGAGAGCGGGCGGGTGATGTGCATTGCCCTGCACCCATTCCTGATTGGGCAGCCGCACCGGGTGAAGTACCTTGAGGATATCCTGGCCTACATCATGGGTCACGACGGTGTGTGGCAGACCACTGCTGATGAGATCGCCGAGTACTATATCGCGAACTATTATGATGCGGCTGTCGCTGACGGGAAGCGGACGAGCGTGTAGGGGGTGGGGCGACCTGTTGTCTAGCGCGAGTCCTTCGACTTCGTGGTGTGGTCGCCCAGCCTCCGCGCTCAACCGCTTGGAAGCTGGGCGACCACACCACTTCGCTCAGGACGAACGGAAAAGGGGCGGCGTGGAACCGTTCCGTTTGCTTGTAGTGGGTCATTCGTTGCCAAAGGGGAGCTTGAAGCCGTCTAGGGTATCGCCCACGACATTGCCTATCGTTTCGGTGATGGCCTCCTGCATCTGCTCCCGCAGGTCGGCCATGATTGCAGCGCCCATCTTCTCTACGGCCTCGCGCACAATTTGGCCGCCCCAGTCGGTGATGGCGTCGGTGATTACCTCTCCCACATTCTCGGTGGTGATGGCTACCGCTCGAAGCTGGGTAACTTCGGCCTCTAGGCTCCGAACATCGGCCCGAAGAGCGTCAACCTCTTCCTGTGAGACTCCGGTCGCGCAACCGAAAGTAGCGAGGGTTAGGGCAGCAAACAATACGAGCATGGCTATGGGCTTTCTCATCAATATCATCTCCGAAGGAGGTTTGCGGCGGAAGGGATGGTATCATGACCCTACAAGCAAACGGAACCCATGGAACGGTGGTTTCCAGTCCCACAGGAATGACGGAGAGGGGTGGCGGTACTCTTGCTCAACCGCTTGGAAGCTGGGGCGACCACTGCAGTTTGCTCAGGACGAACGGAAGACTACGACGCACGTCGGCCAGCCAGTGGACCCACGTGCCACCAGAGTCAGCGATGCAGGCTGAAAGCGCGGAGGTGATGATATGGTAGCTCAGCGACGATTCGGGATGGACCACGAGCACTATGACTGGTCGCCCATCATCAATCGCCCGCCTCTGCGCTGGCCGGACAATGCGCGGGTGGCCGTTTGTGCCATTGTGAACTTGGACCACTTCGACTGGCAGGCGCCGGAGGGCAGCTTTGCCTTGCCCAACCTGCCCGGAGGCATCGGACCACGTCCATTCCCCCGGTTCGACACTTACGGCCACCGCGATTACGGGCACCGGGTGGGCATCTTCCGCGTCTTGGACACTCTGGAGAAGTATGGCCTGAAGGCCACGATTGCCATGGACCAGATGACGGCGGAGAACTACCCTTACTTGGTGCGCCACTGCCAGGAACGTGGTTGCGAGATCATTGGGCATGGCGTGGCCATCACTCGCATGATTACCAGCCAGATGTCGGAAGAGGAAGAGCGAGAGTACATCCTAGCTGCGGTTTCGGCACTGCAGCGAGTGACGGGCAGCGCACCTGCTGGCTGGCTGAGCCCGGAGTACGGCGAGTCGCCGCGCACGCCTCAACTGCTGGCGGCGGCGGGCATCCAGTATCTGTGCGACTGGACCAACGACGAACAGCCCTATCCCATGAAGGCCCCCCAAGGCAGCCTCCACGCCCTGCCCATGATGGTGGACTTGGACGACCAAGTGTGCCTCAGCCAGCGCTTGATGCCCGTCACCCGCTACGGCGACCTCCTGAAAGAGAGCTTCGACCGCCTCTATCAGGACGGGGCCGAGACGGGGCGGGTGATGACCCTGAACTTGCATCCTTGGCTCATTGGCCAACCCTTCCGCATCAAGTACCTAGATGAGGCCTTGGCCCACATGACGACCCGGCAGGGCGTCTGGTGCGCCACAGGCCGGGAGATCGTCGACTGGTACCGCAGTCAGGCCACTTCCTGACGCAGGCAGGGGTCGAAACAGAGCGTCCAATCTGCGATGTATACTGGGCGGTGTATACCTGATGGGAACGACCAGTAAGGTGGCACCATGGTGCGCGCGCTAGGATATCCGCTAGCACAACAGCTGATGCAGGCCCTGCAGGACCGAGGGTATCGAGACACCGCCCCACGCCGGGCACTGGTGCAGGTCATTGCAGGCAAGGACCGCCACTTCGCCGCCGAGGAGTTGCGGAGCGAGTTGCCCCACTTGGGGCGAGCCACTATCTACCGCTCTCTGAAGATTCTGGTGGAAGCTGGCGCTGTGTGCCGTGTGCTGCTGGAGGATGGCAATCTGCACTATCAGTTGAGCCACCGCGGACATCATCACCACCTTCTGTGCGTGGAGTGCGGCGCGTCTGAAGACTTGGTGGGCTGCGACGTGGAGGGGATGCTGAAGCAGGCGGCGGCTACCCACAACTTCCAGCTCAATGGACATTGGTTGGAGGTTTACGGCCGCTGCGAGTCCTGCGTCGCCAAGGATTAGTCCTGCTCCGCGCTTGCCTTCACCACCGTCTCAGTCCTCCTTAATCCTCCGTCCGTGGATACCTTTGCGTAAGCACCATTATTCCGCCTTCGCCGGAATCCAGAGGGTACCATTGGCCAGAGCCAGCTACGGAATTGACTCATCCACCTCCATCTAACCTTCCCCCTGAGGGGGTAAGGGACTCTTGTACACCGTGTCCGAGGGCTGTGCAAAGGTCTCCTAAGGGGCAGGGATTCTTGCTGCGGTTCGGCCAAGGTTTGTGCAAAGGTCGCCTTTAGCGAGGAATTCATCGCCACACGAGTGTCCTACTGGGGGTTGCGGCGCGCGCGCTTGCCTAGGGCTATGAGGAACATGACGCTCTTGCCCGCGGCGTGGGGTGAGAAGAAGTTGGTCACGTCATCGTCGAAGAAGGTCAGCCCGCTGGCGCCGACGCGCTGGGCGTATGCACCTAGGTAGCATTTTCCTGCCGTGATGCTGGCCTCGATTTGGGCGGCGCGATAGCCGCGGTTGCCCATGCGCTCCAGCACCGGGTCCAGATTCGTCATGAAGAAGATGTTGGCGCTGGCATCGGCAGGAAGGTCTTGGTTCAACCCGAGGTACCCCGACTCGCTGCGGAAGTCCCCCTCCTTCAACTGTTCCAAGGCTTGCAAGCCACGGTGATAGACGTAGGCTCCGGGGGGCAGCCCGTCCACATCGTGCACCGTCAGGTAGAGGTCGCACAGGTGCGTCCGGTCGGGCTGGAGAAAGTCTGCCTGCACACCGGTGCAAGCCGCCCTCAACAGGCCCGAAAGCTGGTCGAAGCCAATGGGCTCCCTTGAGAACTTGCGCGTCGAGCCCCGCCTCTGAATCACGCGTTCAATCGTCTCTCCCGGCGTCTCTTCCGGGAGGCTTTGCGGGGGGAGCAATGGGTACAGTGGTCCAGAAGGGTCGGGGGCGGCGCCTAGATCGAGAACGCCCCGACTGCGCGACACATCTTCCGACGATTCCAGCACCGAAGCGGCGTGTGTCGCCCGTATCATCGGGTAGTCCACTTCACGTCGAGACAGGGTCTGCGTCGAAAGGCCTAGAGGTGGGGTATCGGGGGCACTCGCAGTGGTCACGGCCTCACCGCTGCCTACCGGGGCCAAGGCGATGGTGACCTCCTTGTCCGTGTCTAGGTCGAGGAGGCGATTAAGCGGCTCATCGGCAAAGCTCATCACAAGTCGCGCGGGCAGGCGATGGGCGGCTGCTACAGACTGGAAGTTGGCTAGGATGGTGCCCCCGTCCCAGTAGGTATGGCGGTAGGCCCTGCTCTGGTACTTCCAAGCGTTGCGCCAATAGGTGCAGGTGAACACCACTACTGCGGGAGCGTGGGCGACGCTATCCTCTCCCGCCGCGGCCTCGACCAAGAGGGGGCGGTAGTCGCCGGAGCGCAACTTGGTCAGCGCAGAGTCGTGAGGGCCGTAGTGGTAGACGCCTGCCGGCAGGTCGGCGAGGTCGCCACAGACTAGGTAGAGGTCGATGTGGTACAGGGCGCCGGTGCAGGCGGCGGCCCGGAAGTATAGTTCGCCACCGCCGTAGTCACGCTTTCGCGTGATGCCTGCTGAGTAGTGCAGCAGGGTCGTAAGCGAGGCCAGCCCGGGCGTGGAGTCGCCGGCCACTGGGTCGCCCGTCGCTGCGATGGCCTCCAAGCTAGGCATACTCGATCCCGGAATATCCCTCGGCAGCGGGATGGAGTCCGCTCCCTCGTATATCTTGAAAGGCAGGGGCTGGGTCGTCCAGTCTAGAAAGTGGGCCCCCGTGCGCACACTCTCGAAGGAGTGCTTGGTCGTGTCATGGTAAGTCCTCGCTAGGGAGGTGTCCCAGTTGCTCATACGCTCGTTCCTTTCGATGCGCGCCGAATCTTCAGCGTAAAGGGCGATGAGATTCTACCACTTGGGCACTTGGGCCGGACTTCCGACGTAGGGCGGGTTGTGCTACAGTGGCCCCGAACTCAACCTGACTACGATCTAGAAACAGGAGGCAAATCATGGCCGATTGGGACAACTTCCTCACCGAGCGCGACAAGCAGGTGTTCGCAGCTGCTGGTTACGGCAAGCGCCAGGGCTACGGCAAGAACCCCGCTGTGATCGTAGTAGACGTCAACTACAACTTCGTCGGAGATGAGCCGGAGCCGATACTGGACTCTATCAAGAAGTACCGCAACAGCTGTGGCGAAGAAGGCTGGCAGGGGGTCTACCACACCCAAAGGCTGCTGGAAGCCGCCCGCGAGAAGGGCGTGCCCGTCTTCTACAGCTCGGCCCCCCCGCGCCAGACCTCCCTGAATGTCGGCCGCTGGGCTGGCAAGAATTCGCGGAACGACGAGGACTTCACCAACCAAGGCAACGACGGCAACGAGATAGTCCGGGAGATCGCGCCCCAGCCCGGCGACATCGTAATCCTGAAAGACAAGCCCAGTGTCTTTTTCGGCACGCCTCTAGCCAGCTACCTGACTGAGCTGCAGGTAGACACGCTGATCGTGACGGGCACCACCACCAGCGGTTGCGTACGGGCCACTGTCGTTGATGCCTTCTCCTACAACTACAAGGTGGCCATTGTCGAGGAGTGCACCTTCGATCGGGGACAGGCCTCGCACGAAATCAACCTGTTTGACATGCAGGCGAAGTACGCCGACGTAGTGTCGTTGGAAGACGCCGTCGGCTACATAGCCAGCCTGCCCGAGAAGTCGCCGGAAGGGCAGTAGGTCGTAGTAAGCTAGCATACAGATTATTCGCGACGACGTAGAAGGGGCAGGCCTTGTGCCTGCCCCTTCTTTGTTCTCCCTGCAGGACTGCATCTGTGACCTCAGCAAGCAATAGCAGCAGAATGGGCGTGATGTTTTCGGCCGCGCGGCCCACAGGTTTCTTCCATTTGGGCAACTACATCGGAGCCCTATAGCAACTACTAATCCTGCAGGCTGCGGAAAAAGGAATCGGTGAGGTAGGATGGAACCACCAAGGGTGTGGGGGCTATGCGCGGGAGACGTGACCCTCGGGGTACGATGCTGGCCTTCGTGGACATGGAGGAACGAATCCCAAAGAACCATCCCCTCAGGGCCATCAAAACCGTAGCGGACGAAAGCCCTGGCACGACTGTCTGGGGAGTTCGACCGGATGTACTCGAAGGTGGGCCGGGCGACAACCCGACCTACATTTTCAACGAGCCGCGCGGAGGCTACCGCATGGAGATGAGCCAGACGCTGGGAGAAGTGACACTTTGACGATCGGGGCGTTGAGCGAGCAGCGGCTTCCAAATCAGCTGCTTCTGATGCCGTAGTAGGGACCGCCGAGTCACGCCACGCGTTAACGGTGGGCGTTCACTTTACGGCGCATATCCAGCGCCGGTTCACAGATCCAACACGAAAACTTTCGATTTTATCCGGTTTGATGGCCTGTTTTAACGGTAGACAGTGCCATCTTCGAAATGTGGCTGGGCTTGTATCTAGACTCCGGCAACTCCGTTGTCCTTTATTTGCATCCAGTGGGTAGAGTGGATAGGATATTAGTTTGCGCCGAATAAAATGCTATTTGCATCCAACATCAGCAAAGCCTACTCAACCAGGACTCTGTTCAGTGGCCTTACGCTAAACATGGTCGCTGGGGACCGTATTGCGCTGATAGGCCCCAACGGCTCCGGCAAGACTACGCTGATGGACATTCTGGTAGGCGACACCGCTCCAGAAACAGGGAGCATCACCAAGCAGCGCAACCTCACTATGGGCTATCTCAAGCAGGAGGCTGCGTCGTTTACCGGCAAGCCTCTGCTCCAAGAGGTGTTGGACGCTAGGTCAGAGGTGAATGCCCTCACGGACCAGATAACCGCCACGCAAGAAGCCCTTTCAGCGGAGAGCGACCCCGTGAAGCAGGCCGAGCTGGTGGAACGCCTAAGCCAGCTCGACATGGAGTTGGAGGCCTCTGGCGGAGGCGACCGAGATTATGAAGCCAAGGCGATTCTCTCGGGCCTTGGCTTTAAGCAGAGCGACTTTCTGCGGCCCATGGATGAATTCAGCGGTGGCTGGGTTATGCGGGCAGGTCTTGCGAGGATGTTGTTCAGGAAGCCCGACCTATTGCTCTTGGACGAGCCCACGAACCACCTCGACCTTGATGCCAATCTTTGGTTTGAGAAGTACCTGAGCGCTTTTCAGGGTGGGGTGCTCCTCACATCTCACGATCGAGCTTTTCTGAACCAAGTGGCAACGCAAGTCCTCGCGATTGAACCGGACGAGGTGTCCTTCCTGAGGGGCAACTATGATGATTACCTCGTTGCTCGCGAGCGGTCTCTGCAGGTCAAGCGAGCGGCGGCAGCTAGGCAGGAGCGTGAGATCCAGAAGCAGATGCGCTTTGTGGAGCGTTTTCGCTCCAAGGCCCGAAAGGCCAGCCAAGTGCAAAGCCGCTTGAAACAACTTGAAAAAATGCAGACTATCGAGTTGCCACGGGCGACCAAGAAAATCCACTACTCCTTCCCGGAGCCGCCGCGCAGCGGTTCTGAAGTCTTGTCGCTGACCAACATAAGCAAGAGCTATGGCGACAACGTGGTTTACCGCCGCATGAACCTGACGCTTTCCCGCGGTGACCGTGTTGCCCTCGTCGGGCCTAACGGCGCCGGCAAGACTACTATGTTGAAGATACTGGCAGACGTGATTTCATTCGATGAAGGAGAACGAAAGACAGGCCACAACGTTGTGACGGCCTATTACGCACAGCATGTGCTTGAACTCCTCAACCCGGACAATACGCTTATCGAGGAGTTGCAACAGGCAGCGCCGAGCGAGTCGGAGCAGAACTTGCGTACCACGCTCGGTGGCTTCCTGTTCAGCGGGGACGATGTCCGCAAGCCAATATCCGTGCTGTCGGGCGGCGAAAAAGCACGGGCGGCTCTAGCCAAGCTGCTCTTCCAGCCTAGCAATCTGCTCTTGATGGATGAGCCGACCAACCACCTTGACATTGATTCGAGGGAGATACTTGCGGACGCCCTTGGCGACTATCATGGCACTATTTGTTTCATAACCCACGACCGGACCCTCATGCGACAGGTTGCCAACAAGATCGTTGAGATTGACGGCGGTCAGCCCACTGTTTTCCCCGGCGACTACGACAGCTATCTGTACCGGAAGCAGGCTGAGGCTGACAAGAAGCAGGCTGGAGCTAATAAAAGGAGCGTCAATTCAACAGCCAACGGAACAGCTGGCGGCACTTCAGGACAGGCCCCGATTGGAAGGCGCTCAGGACGGCCAGTGAGCGCCGACGAGCTGCAGCGGCGGTCGCTTAGCAAAGAGGCCCGGGGGCTGGCGACGCGGATAGAGGAGATAAACACTTCGCTGGCTGACAACGAGGCCCGCATAGCGAAGTTGGAGGTCATGTTCTCCAAGCCTGAGCAGTTTGAAGGGCCGACTCAGATTGCGGCCTCAGGAGAGCAGTACCGTGTGCTCAAAGAGGAAACACAATCGCTCTGGGACGAATGGGAGAGGTTGTCGATGGAGGCGGAACACATCGACAGCAAGCTGACGGAACTGAAGGCCGGTTAGCCACGCAATTGCGGTTGCGCTTGCGTTTGGCGCACCAGCAACGAATGGGTAGCCCCTGCAAGGATAACTCGCGCAATGTGTTCATGATGTGCTTGGAAGCGAGCATCGGAACCATCGGACCAACTTACAAAACTATGAATCCGGCCGTCGTTGTCCTGTTCTCCTTGTCTGCCTTGCTGGCTGCATGGTATTGCTGCATTGGCGGACGTCCGTGGGTCGGTGGGAGGAGTAGTAATGGAGGTAAGGAGCGAGGCGGACCGACATAGTGGAGGGAAGCGCCGCTCGTAGCACAGCATGACCGCATCGGCCCGATTGCCATTCCTGAACAAGTCAGCCGTAATCACGATCCGACCAACCTATTAGCCTCACTGCAGTGAGCAGTCTTCCACTACGATGTCAACAATACCGTCGTCGGTAACCCGGCCAATCACACTGGTATTCTGCCCAACTTGCAATGCCAGAACCGCCGCTTTCGCGGCATCGGACTGTCTTATCTTGCAGACGATATGGACAAACAGGTCCTCACTGAGCAGTTTGACATCGTAGTAGCTACCTGCTCCTTCTATCAGGG
Source organism: Dehalococcoidia bacterium (assembly GCA_965263155.1). Taxonomy (GTDB): domain Bacteria; phylum Chloroflexota; class Dehalococcoidia; order Lucifugimonadales; family JAAXIE01; genus JAAXIE01. Next base: position 1,312,536 of record OZ253586.1, on the reverse strand, counting down.
CTACCTCCCCGGAAATCACGGCCTGTTTGCCCAAGTATCGATTATTCCATCGACCTCGTTGGAGGCTTTCTCACTGCTCAACTCCTCTGCCGTCACTAGGATGGGACCACCTTCGCCTGCAGTAGAAGGAGCCGAGATATCCGCTATGGCAGGTTCCGCGGCAGAGTCGGGAGCAGGTAAAGCCACAACCTATCCGTCAAGTGAGATCGAGCAGTCCTTTACCACTATGTCAAAGATGCCATCGTCTGCAACCCGTCACAAAATAGTTACCTGTTGAGTCGCTTGGCCGTTACTATTACTGGGGTTGGCGTCGGGGCAGGTCGAGGTGAAGTTACCGAAGCGGGGTTCTCGCTATCGCCGGCCACTGCGGGTCCGTCGTCTTCTTCGCCACCTGTGGCGATGGCTAATACGATAACCAGCACAATCACACCGCCAGGTGCGTTCCAGCCCACTTGACTATTCTCAGTAGTCCACCTCTCCGAGGGCGCGGGCTGGGAGGCACTCGGCCCCCCTGCAACGACTCCCCACATTGGATGCAGAAATGCGCAGTACTGTCATTCTGGCTACCACATTTCGAGCAATCCATTCGGTTACCTCGTCAAAGGTTGAGCCACTTGAGATTCGATCAGGATGGACCGAATAGCTTACCCGTCGGCGGCTGCCGCCACCTCGTCCGGGGAGAGCGCCAGACCCACGCCGATCATGCTGTCGCGGGTGACCAGTTGGGCGAGCTCCTCCTCGGCCATGTCCTCGGTGCCCATGGGGCGTTGTGGCAGCACCAAGTAGCGCACTTCGGCAGTGGAGTCCCACACACGGATATCTTGGGCATCGGGAACATTCATGCCCATGTCGCTTAGGCAGGCGCGGGGGTCGTCCACTATCCACGAGCGGTACGTTTCGTCTTTGTACCAGTCGGGGGGATACCCGAGGAGGGGGATAGGATAGCAGGAGCAGAGGGTGCAGACCACGGCGTTGTGGACCGCGTCGGTGTTCTCCACCACCTTCAGCAGACGGAAGCGTTGCAGGACAATGCCCATCTCCCCCATCACCAAGTTGGCGTCTTGAAGGAGTCGCTGCTTGAAGTCGGCGTCGGCCCAAGCCCGGGCGACCACCTTGGCCCCCACCATGGGTGTGGTGTCTTCCATCTCCTTGAGCACATTCAGCAGGTCTTGGGAACTGATGAGGCCCTTGTCGATGAGGAGGTTTGAGAGGGCGATGATCCGCTTCTCGTAGTAGGTAAGCTCGTGTTCCTCAGTATCGATATGAGGATGATCGTGCTCGTGGTCATGGTCATGTTGGGCCACTAGCTGCCTCCACATTGTGAGTTTGGGGAGAAGTATACTGCGCACCGCCGCATCCTCGGAAGTATGGCAGTGCTGGGACACTGGTATAACTGTGCCGACAGTGAACAGCCCCTTCAAACAAGCAGGGCTGTGCCGTATAATCTGTAGGCTTTGGGCGGGATAAGGGCTCTTAAACAAGGCCCGAAAGTCCAGCCATAGTCCTTCTTTAGACAGTTTTTGGAGGAAGACCATGCCGGAGGAGTTCGTCAAGGTGGCCTCGGTTGGAGACGTCGCACCTGGCAAGTGCAAGCCAGTGCGTGTTGGGGACGAAGAGATTTTGCTGGCCAACGTTAACGGCAGCATCCACGCAATCAGCGACATCTGCAGCCACGCCTACGCTGCACTGTCCGAGGGTGACTTCAGCGGAGAAGAGGTGGAGTGTCCCCTGCACGGCTCGGCCTTCAACGTGCTGACCGGCGAGTGCATGAACCCTCCCGCCAACGAGAAGGTGCCTGTCTACCCGGTGCGCATAGAGGGTGACGACATACTGGTGGGGCCAGCTTAGATAAGCAGGCCCGTTCGCGGAGCGAGGGGCACCCCTTCAGCCAAGAATGGCAATGGCTACAAGGCCGCCAATCATGGCGGCGGTCAGAGTGGCCCCAGCGGTAACGCTCACCACGATGACGCGATCGATTCGCTGGTTGAGTTGGTGTTGGCCCTCGATGAGTTGCCGTTGACTCCGATCAGAGTGCTGACAGGAGAGCGTTGACGGCCCTTCAAGCCGACCGACTGATCCCTCGATTCGGGCCACCGAACTGTGCAACTAGGTAATGCCTGCCCACAGGGCATTGGTGTCGCTTTGAGAAGTTGGCTCGGGACGATTTGTCATAGCACTACAAATGATAGGCCCGTGCTGACTCTCTACCCCGTGCGAATGGAAGGCAACGATATACTGGTGGGACCCACACAGGAAACGGACCTGCTAACAGGCCGGACAGGCCGTCCGTCAGGCTAGGGTGGCTACAGCTACGAGACCCCCGACAATTGCGGACGCTAGCGTCGCTGCAGCGACGCCACCGGCGAAGTTGACGCGGTCGATGCGCTGATTGATCTGCCGTTGACCGTCAATCAGTTGCCGTTGACCCTCGACCAGAGCATTGACAGTACCTTCGATACGCCCAACGGCACCTCGCAACTCGGCGATGGAGGCACATCGCGTATGTGTGTCAGATTGAGCCGTTGATTCCTGTTCGGTAGCCATATCGGGGCCGACGCTACCACCCGGACCTATCCTCGCCTATGGGCCAATGTCAGTGCGCAGCCGTTCCAGCAGAGGGTCGCCGACTCCCGCCTCCTCGAACCCCTTGGCCCTTAGTTGGCAACTGTCGCAGCGACCACAGGGCATTTCGCCGCCTTCATAGCAGCTCCAGGTCAGGTGCAAGGGGGCATTCAGCTCCACCGCCCAATTGATGATATCCCGCTTGGACATGTGGATGATGGGGGTGTGGACCTCCATGACCACGCCGTACTGGTGCCACAATTTGCTGCCTTCCAGCAGCGTGCGCTGGGCCTCAGCGTAGAACTGGGGTCGGCAGTCAGGGTAGCCGGAGTAGTCGATGGCGTTGGGGGCGATGTAGATGTGCGCTTCCACGTCGGCAGGGTCGCGCCCCTCCATCTCGATCCCCTTCAGCGCCTCGCTCTCCAAGTAAGCTCCCGCTAGGGTGAGGAAGAGGGTGTTGCGCAGGGGGACGTAGGTGATGGGGATGGAGGCACCCATCTCGCGGGTCGACCGGTCCTTGGGAGTGGGGAACATGTCGGGGTTGGTGAGGGCTGAGTACCATGCAACGTCACGCAGGAACGAGATATCCACCAGGACTTGGTTGAGTCTCAGGTTGGCGGCCACCTCTTCAGCACAACGCGTCTCCTTGCTGTGGGTCTGGCCATAGAGAAAGGTGAGGGCGGTGAGGCGGTCCACATGCTGGCGCGCGTAGGCGCTGACGGTGGTGGAGTCGAGACCGCCGGAAAGCAGGGTTACGCCGTAGCTGGGCATAGTTTTTACGTCAGGCCACTGGTGTGGGATATTCGACGCTGACTGACGTGTGGATGCCCCCGCGCGTCTTGTAGTCCAAATCCACCCTCATACGATTGGGCTGGCAGGTCTGCACCAAATCGTTGAGGATACGGTTGGCGGCGTGTTCCTGCACTATGCCAACATCGCGGTAGGAAAGCAGGTAATACTTCAGCGACTTTAGTTCGATGCACCTGAGGTGCGGAGTGTAGGTGATGGTCAGGGTGCCGTAGTCAGGCAGGCCGGTCCAAGGACAAACGGCGGTGAACTCCTCGGTGTCGATGGAAACTTGCACCGGCTGATCCGGGTAGTCGTAGCCGAAGGACAGCAGGCAGGCGGCCTCGATCTGGGACTCGTCCCGAGTCTCGATACGGTGGTCCAAGCTGACATACGCCTGCTGAAGCTCGTCGATCGTGCCCATTGTGTCGTTCCCTTCTTCGATCCTGGGCTCTGGCCTAGATGGCGTCCTCAGCGCGCATTTCGCCGAGGGTGCGCTCGAAGGACTCGAGGGTGCGGTCAATCTGCTCCTCGGTGTGAACTCCCGACACCAGCAAGGCGCTGCGTCCCATTATGTCGACCCCGTTGTTCTGCAGAGAGCGCTTCAATGCCGTCACCTTAGGGGCAGCGATAGCCTGTTTAATTTCTGAGTGGGGCATGGTGCAGATGACGCGGTCGCAATCGCAGTCGGCCATCACCAGTTGCACGATGGAGGCGATACCGTGGGCATGTCCGGCCACTTCATTCTTCGACAGAATAGCGTTCATGCCTGTCTTCAGCCGATCGGCCATGGCGTTGGCCTGTTCATTTATGTTTCCTTGGGCCAGAAGCTCCAAGCAGGTGTAGCCCGCTGCTGCCGATAGCGGGTTAGCGTTGAAGGTGCCGGGGTGGTACACGCGGTTGGCGCTATCATGGGCCGCATCGCCGGTGAAGGCCATCATGTCGACGATATCGGCGCGCCCTGCGACGGCCCCGCCGGGCAGCCCGCCAGCGGCAACCTTGGCCAGCGTGGTCAGGTCGGGACGGACTCCATGGAGAGTCTGCACGCCTCCCGGCGCGATGCGGAAGCCGGTAACCACCTCGTCCATGATCAGCAGAACGCCATGCTTGGCGGTCAGTTCCCGCAGGCCCAACAGGTAGTCGGGCAGATCAAGGGGGAGTTGGCCGAAGTGGGCACCAGTGGGTTCCAGCACCAGTCCGGCGATGTCGTCGTCGGATTCCAAGGCCCGTTGCACAGCCCCCAAGTCGCCTGCGGGGATTATGATCATTGACTCCCATACGCTGGCGGGTATGCCGGGAGCACCCCGGTCGGAGCCGGCCATGGCGTAGTCGTGCCAGCCGTGGAAGTGGTCTTGCAGCTTGATGATTTTGGTCTTGCCGGTGAAGGCGCGGGCCAGCCGGAAGGCCATGAGCGTGGCCTCGGTGCCAGAGCTGTGGAAGCGCATCTTTTCCACGTAGGGCATCAGGGCCTTGATAGCGTCGGCCCAGCGGACCTCCTGTTCGGTGTTGGCCCCTAGATGAGTACCCTTCGTCATCTGTTCACTGACAGCAGCGACTACCGCCGGATGAGAGTGGCCCAGCAACAGGGCACCGTGCCCCATCACGTAGTCGACATACTCATTGCCGTCCACGTCCCACTTGAGGGCGCCTTGGCCGTGGGTGACATACAGGGGGAAGGGAGACGCAAACCGATTGTCGTGGGTCACTCCCGACGGGAATTGACCCAGCGCTTCTTGGTACTTCTGCGCTGAACCTTGATGCTTGTCCATGTAATCTTGCAGGATAGTCATGGCCTCTTCCTTTCCCGTTGAAGCGTCGCCCACTAGCAGGCTTGCCTTGGCAGGAGCCTGCCGAGACGGCACAATCATAAGTGAAGTGGCCAGCACTAACAAGCTACGGGGGTAGTGTTAACCGGAGGGCCAACCGGGGTTTTGGTATAATCCGCCTAGAAATGCCCCGTTTGTATTGGGGCTAGGAGGCGTCAGATGCAGGTTATCCTGACTTCCCCACGCGGTTTCTGCGCCGGTGTAGTACGCGCCGTCGAGGTGGTGGACCTATGCCTGAAGAGGTTCGGCGCTCCGGTTTATGTCAAGCACCAGATCGTCCACAACCCCTACGTGGTTGCGTCTCTGGAGCGCAAGGGGGCCGTAACGGTGGAGGAGGTCAACGAGATTCCGGAGGGATCGGTGGTTGTCTTCTCTGCCCACGGGTCGCCCCCGGAGGACTTCCGGCAGGCGGAGGAGCGAGGCCTCACCGTCATCGACGCCACCTGCCCATTGGTAACGCGGGTGCATAACGAGGCTGCCAAGTACGACCGCGACGGGCGACGTATCCTGCTGGTAGGCCACCGAGACCATCAGGAGGTACGGGGCACTATGGGCCAAGCCAGCATGGCCCTCGTAGACAACCGCGAGAAGATCGACCTGCCCGACTGGGACCCCGAAACGCCTGTGGCCGTGCTGACCCAGACCACCCTCTCAGTCGATGACACCGAGGACGCGGTGGCCGACATACAGCGGCGCTTCTCCAATGTGCTCATCCGGAACGACATCTGCTACGCCACCACCAACCGCCAAGTGGCAGTGAAGGCCCTAGCCGAGAAGGTGGACGTGGTGCTGGTCATAGGTGCGGAAAACAGCTCCAACTGCAACCGGCTCCGAGAGGTGGCCGCAGCGCAGGGGGTACCCGCCTACCTGATAAATGGCCCCGAGGAACTCGACTTGGAGCGGGTGCGGCAGTTCTCTCGCGTGGGCATTACATCGGGGGCGTCCACACCAGAAGTGCTGGTAGATGCCGTGATCGAGAAGCTGGAGCCTGACGATGTGAGCAGCATGTCGGAGATCGACGAGAACGTGACCTTCGTGCTCCCCAAAGAGCTGCGGTAGGCTCGCTCGACCGGGGCGGGGCTAGGGCGCGTCCTCTCCCGACAGGTACAGGGAGAGGTAGGCAGGCAGCAGGGCAAAGCCACAGGGGTTGATGGTCGCCAGCATACCGGCCGCCAACGAGTACACCGGGATTGTTGTGGCGGCGCTTGTCGCCTCGTTGGTGGTGCTCCCCAAGGTCCCTTCAACGATGTTGTTGAGGAACCCGATGTGCAGCCACTCAGGTCCCAAGCCTCCGATACCGAGCCAGTAGTACACGATGAACAGCCCTGCCAGCGTCACCAACACAGGGCTGACCCGCTCCACGATCGGCATTACGGCCCGCACCTTGCGCACCACCGCACCCTTGAAGACTGCCATGGCAAGGGTCAGGGCGGTGAGTACCAAGCCCATCCCCAGAGAATACGCGAGGAATTGGGCCAACCCGTCTAGGTAGTCACCGGAAGTCAGGCTCAGTCCCACCGCTAGGGAGAAGATGGGGAAGGTGCAGCTGAGGGACACCAAAGCGTAGGCGATCCCAAACAGGAAGAACGAGACGATCTTGTTCTTGCCCGACAGGCTGATGCGGGCAGACATCCGCTGGGCCACGCCAACGTAGAGCTTGCTCCTGCCAAGCAGCAGCCACACTCCCAACAGTGTCAGGAACGCGCCGATGACCAAGCCTATCCAGGCGATTGCCCCGCCCGCCAGTTGGGCCCCGGCGGTAATGGCCACCCCAATGGCGCCAAAGAGCAGCACAAAGCCAGCCGTCACTGCTAGGGAGATGACGAATGCGCGCAACAACCGTGCGCCGGTGTCGGAGGCAGTTGTCGATGCCTGCTGTGTTCTCGCCATAGTTCAATTATAGCAGGTGGGATTAGGGTGGCTTTAGCTACGGTCTCCCCATGACATCTGCTTATTGACTGATGAACCGGTAAGATGCAGATAATGTTATAGCTAGCAGAAGCTACGCTCTCATTGATAGGGTGGGGTTAGCAAAGGTAGGGGCGGGAGATGGCTTCAGAGATTGAATGGACAGACGAGACTTGGAACCCGGTGACCGGGTGTACGCGGGTGTCGCCCGGTTGCGACCACTGTTACATGTACGCACTCTATCCGCGCCTCAAGGGCATGGGTGTTCCAGGGTACGAAACTGCACCCGGTGACGTTCGCCTGCTGCCGGAACGGCTAAACCTCCCACTGACTTGGCGCAAGCCCAAGCGCGTCTTCGTCAACAGCATGAGCGACCTCTTCCACCCTGATGTGCCCTACTCCTTTATCTCAGAAGTCTTTGAGGTCATGCAGGAAGCATCGACGCAGAGGGGCCATGTGTTCCAAGTGCTGACCAAGCGTCCAGGGCGGGCCGTGGGCTGGTGGGAGCAGGAGGGCGCCGAGTTGTTCGATGCTTGGCCTGCCAACGTATGGATTGGGACATCCGTCGAAAGTCACAAGTACGCGCCTCGTCTCACAGTGCTAGGACGCCTTCCCGCTCCCGTGCGCTTCGTATCGGCTGAGCCTCTACTTGAATGTGTCGACCTTTCACCTTGGCTGGAAGACGGTACACTCCAGTGGGTCATCGTCGGGGGAGAGAGTGGGCGTTGTGCCCGCCCGATGGAGTTGGAGTGGGCGAGGGGTATTCGGGACCAGTGTGTGAAGTCTGAGGTGTCTTTCTTTCTCAAGCAGCTTGGTGGAGCGCGAGGTAAGCGTGGAGGCGATACGGCCCTTCTCGATGGGGAACTGTGGCGTCAGGTGCCGGTGGTGGCTAGTAGGTTGGTATGACACAAACGTCGTTCGGGGGAGACTGGACACAACAGAAGCTCGAGATTCTCGCCGGCTATCTAAATGCCTATACTAGCGTCCTGAAGAACCAACCATTCACGCTAACGTATGTGGACGCTTTTGCGGGAGAAGGATTTTGGCGACCCAATGGCGCTTATGGCGAAGAGGAGTACGGCGACTTTCGTAATTGTTTTTGGAGGGATCAGCCAAAATAGCTATTGATGTTACTGACAGGCCTTTTGACAGGCTCATATTCATCGAAAAGAATTACGAACGTTCAAGATCACTCTTGAGCCTCCGGCAGGACTACGCCGACCGAGACATTGATGTCCGCAATGAAGACGCGAACGATGCGCTCCCCGATATCTGCAATGGCTTAGGAGCCTTCGATCGTGCGGTAGTGTTCTTGGACCCTTTCGCCACCCAAGTCTCTTGGTCAACAGTTGCATCCTTAGCTATAACGCAGAAGATAGATTGCTGGATCCTATTTCCACTGAGTGCCGTCACCCGAATGATGCCCACGTCCGGCCTACCTCTACCGGGGTGGGACAGGTCCCTTGACCGGATCTTCGGAGGTAGGGAGTATTGGAAGAACTTTTACCAAGTCTCCCGGCAACTCTCATTTCTGGACGACGGGCCCCGACAAGAAAGGCCTAGAGGCAACAGGCAAATTGCAGCCCGATATAGGGAGCGATTGGAATCTGTTTTCTATCGCGTAGCACCCACTTCCCGTACATTCACAAACTCTGGACGCTCAGCCATGTTCGAGCTGTTCTTCGCAGCCAGCAACGCCAATGGCGCTAGCCGCGCTATCCCTATTGCAAGTCACCTTCTTGACCATTGGTAGTTTTTGGCACCATGCCTGGGCATCCGATCAAGAATGAAGCAGCCGTGTTTGTAGCTTCGCCCCCTTGGGGCTATAATCTCCCCCGATGTACCATGACTGTCCGCAAGCCCCGCCGCTGACACACCCCTTCCCCAGTCTGAGGTTTTCTTGGTAGGCCAAGCCGTTCCCTCCGGCAGGTTGGCGCGTCCTGCGCCAACGGGGCCGGCACCACACTCGGTGCGGGCGGGCAGCATCATCGGGTCCCACACCATTGAGCATATCTATGCTCGCGGGTTCTTGGTGTTGCTGACGGAGATACATGAGGCTCTGGGACTGCCCCCCTTCCAGACGTTCCTTCTGGATGGGGTGCGTTCGCTGGCGGCAGGGACCATGGCCATGTCTACTGGGTTTCTGGTAGACATGTTCCAGCACCGGATGGGGCATGTGCTGTGGATGGCCATGGCCATGATGGGGATCGGGTACCTGCTGGTGGGTCTCTCCACGAGCTATCTCATCATCATGATATCCATCATGGTGGCGTCCGGGGGCAGCGCGCTATGGCACCCCCCCGCCATGGCGCTGCTTTCGCTGATGTATCCCACACGTCGTGGCCTGTTCATGGCGCTGCACCGTTCCACTGGGAATATTGGAGAGGCAGTAGCACCCATAATCGTGTGGGCGCTGCTGATAGTGCTTAACTGGCAGGGCGTCGTAATGACGGGCGTACCTGTGATCGCGATCATCGCGGTGTTGATTTTCGTTTTCATGCGCAACGTGGGGGGTCCGCTGCCCGCCCCGCATCTGCGCTCCTTCCGCTACAACCTGAGGCGGAAGGGGGTGCCGTTGGCTGGCGTCGTGCGTAGTGGCGGGATGATCAGCCTGATAACAGTAAACGCCGTGCGTGGCGTGGGGGACCGGGCCCTGCTGCTGGGCATCCCCCTCTACCTGAAGGACGAAATCGGCATGGGCACGGGAGGGATAGCGTTCCACGTCGCGCTCTTCACCGCCCTTGCAATCGTTGCGGGTCCCATCCTAGGCTGGTTGTCTGACCGGTTTGGGCGCAAGCCGATGATCGTCTTCGTGATGGCCGCCTCGGTGATCCCGCCGTTGTGGATGGTTGCCGTAGGCGAGGGAATCGGCTTCACAGGGGCTGTGGCGCTGTTCGGAGCTTTCCTGTTCTCGGTCAACTCGCTAACCCAAGCGGCTGCGATGGACTTGGCTGCGGAACACGGGCTGGAAGGCAGCGCAGTGGGCTTGCTGTGGGGGGTGGGGACTTTCGTGGGCTTCGGGGCGTCGCTGATATCAGGCGTGCTAGCCGGATGGAACTGGGACGCCGTGTTCTACTTCGGCGCCGGCAGCTTTGCGGTGGGCACGGTCGTAGCCTTGGTTGCTCCGAACACGGGTGCTAGGCCACGAGGCACCCCGACTGCACCCGCAGGCCGCGCGAGCTAGCCAGCGGGCTGGGCTTCTTCTTCGGCCTCTACTGGCACCGGGATCAAGTCCGACAGCCACTTCAGGATGACATCGCTGGTCTCGTCCATCTTGCCTTTGTAGAAGTGGTTGGCCCCCTCGATGATTCTGGCCTCCCGCTGAGGGCTGTTGACCGCAGCCTCAGCTAGATGCGGGGCTACGTCGCGCAGGTGGGCGCGACGCTCGCGACTTCCGCCTAAGGCCAGCAGAGGCACATGCAGGTCCTCGGCCAAGGCCATGACGTCAAACTTCTCCTTGGGGCCCATCTTGCCGATGAAGTTGGCGGCGCTGAAGATGTGGTCTACGGGGAACTTCACATCCATCAATGTGCCGGGGCGGCGGTCCTTGATGAGCGCATCGGCCTGCTCGTAGTATTCCAGGAACTCCTCGCTGGACTCGGACTCCGCAAGGAAGCTGTAGGAGAGCCGGGGGGACGATAGGGACACCAAGGCTACGACGCGGGGGTCGGCTGCCTTGCACTGGTAGTAGATGCTCTTGACCCCTCCCAAGCTGTGCCCGACTAGGGCGACACGGGAGAAGCCCTGCTTTTCCAGCCAGCCGAGGCAGGCCTTGAGGTCGGTCCGACACCAGTCCACGTCCTCGACGGTGGCGCCATACTGGCGCACGGGGCAGCTGGGTCAACCACGCCAACAGCACATGTCCGATTCGGGGTTTCTGGCCCACAGGGCGTCGTGGCCAGTGTTGTCGAAGCAGGCCACACCGTAGCCACCCTCATTGAGGCGCTGAGCCAACTCCATCAGCATGGGCTGATAGAAGTTGCCGCCCACGCCATGAATCAGCAGCACGGCATCGGCAGCGCGGCTGGGGTCGGGTTGAGTTGGCGGCTCCAACCACACGCCGCCTAGGCGGAAATGGTCTGTGGTAGTGGTGTGGACCAGATCTACTTCCATGAAAGTCTCCCCGTTCTTCGCAGACTCTTACGTCTAGGACCCGGTAGTGGGCTGCAGTTCAGCTTGCGCCTCCAGACCTGTCAGCCATTCGATGATCAGGTCGGCCGCTTCCTCGAAACGGCCAGCGTGCGTATGGTCGGCCTTGTCCACCTCCGCCCAGTGAGCCGACGGGCTGTTGACCGCCGCCTCGACGACCTCGCGGGCGAACCCGGTAAGCCGCGGGTGGACCTCTCGCTCGCCGCTCAAGCTGAGCAGGGGAATGGCTATCCTGTCGGCCAAGCGGGTGATGTTGTAGCGCTCGTCCGGGTTGTACATGTCCAAGTAGGTCTCAGCACTGAAGATATTGTTGATGGGAAAGCGCACATGCACAAGGTCTTGCGGTTTCCCTTCATCTAGGAGTTTCTTGAACGATTGGTAGGTGTTCAAGAATTCCTCGGCTTGGTCGCAAGCGGCGAAGTAGGAGTGGGACAAGCGCACCGGAGAGGCTGAGATGACGGCAGTGACGCGGGGGTCCGGCTCGACGGCCGCGTAGTAAGCAACCTTCACCGCGCCCATGCTGCGCCCCAAGAGCCCAATTCGCGTGTGCCCCCGCTTTTCCAGCCAGTCGATGGCTGCACGGAGGTCATAGCGGCACCGGTCGATGATTTCGAAGGCATTACCTTGGGGAGTGCCGGACTCGCCCACCCAGACCGAGTCGTGGCCTGCGGTGTTTATGGAGAGGCAGGCATAGCCGTGCTCCTGGAGCTTTTCGGCGAAGTGGAGCAGGATGGGTTGGGCGAAGCGGCCTCCCGAGCCGTGTATCAGGACCCAGGCATCGGCAGGGCTGTTGCCGGAGGCTGGGGTGGTTGGCTTGAAGTAAGCCCCATCCAGCCGGATACCGTCGCTGCTGACGGTGTGCATCAACTCCGCCTTCATCTACACCTCAATAAACGTCCCAATCCGTTGGGCGCGTAGGCATTGTACGGCGACAGAGGTGGGGGCTGCAACGCTCAAGGACGCGGCAACTACGCGTAACGGGGCAAGGCCTGCACGGAAAACGCCTTGACACTAGAAAAACTGGTTCAATATAGTCGAAGTAACTTCAACTTCATCTCAACACCAACTTCCGGCATGAGAGTTATAGGGGAGGATGCATGGCGGCGCAGGATTACGACGTTGCGATTGTTGGCGGGGGCCCTGCGGGGCTCACAGCCGGCATCTATTGTTCTAGGTACGGCCTGAGAACAGTGATCATCGAGAAGATGATGGGCGGGGCTCAGGTGATTAACACGGAGCGCATCGAGAATTACCCGGGGCTGCCAAACGGCATCCCTGGGGCGGAGTTCGGCCCCATGTTGCAGGACCACGCGATGAAGGCAGGGGCCTCGGTCAAGCTGGCAGAAGCCAGCCGGGTGGGCCTGTCAGGAGACCACCGCACGGTATCCACAGACGACGGCGACATCCTAGCCAAGGCGGTCATCATCGCCGCTGGCTCCAGTTTGCGAAAGCTGGGCATCCCAGGCGAAGACGGCTACACCGGCAATGGCGTCTCCCATTGCGCCACCTGTGACGGACCACTGTTCTCCGGAACCGTTGTGGGAGTCGTCGGTGGCGGAGACACCGCTGCAGACGAGGCCTTGACGCTGACCAAGTACGTCGAGCGCGTGATACTGTTCCACCGCCGTGACCGCCTGCGGGCACAGCAGGTGCTGCAGGACCGCGTCCGCACCAACACAAAGATTGAGACGGTGTGGAACACCGAGGTACGCCAGATAGTGGGCACCAATACCGTCACCAGTGTGCAGGTGCGCAACGTGGTCACACGGCTGGACAACGAGGTGGACTTGGCGGGGCTGTTCATCTACATAGGGCTGGAACCCAACTCCGCCATGGTGCGCGATGTGGTACGGGTGGACAGGGCAGGACACATTGAGGTGGACGCGTGGATGCAGACGTCGCGTCAAGGCATCTTTGCCGCTGGTGACATCCGTCAGGGGTCGGCAGCCCAGCTCATAACCTCTGCGGGGGACGGAGCTACGGCTGCCATCGCCGCCCATCGGTATATCGCTGAGGTACAATGGGCCCGTCGCTAGCCGGGCTTAGTACCGGAAGCGCCTGAAGCAAGCCGTATCGGGAGGTACGTGATGGCAGCCGAGCCTCAAACCTTGGACCGAGTTTTCGATCTGATTATGCGGAGCTTGGTGGACACTGGCGTGGCGTTGCACTACACCGAGCTTGCCCGCGAGATGGGCTGCAGTGCAGAGGAGGGTCGCACCCTGCTCTACGATTTGTGCGCCACCGACTTCCCTGCTTGGCTGCACCCAGACACAGATTGGATTGCCTCTTTCCCGCCCTTCTCCAACATCCCCACTCCCCACAAGATCACCATCGACGGGGAGCAGAAATGGTTCGCACAATGAGGGTTTGAGTCGCTGGCAGTTTGCTGGCTCTTCCCTGGCAAGACCATTCACATCGAGACACCCTGCCTAGACTGCAACGAGACAATCGTCATTGAGCATCGGGACGGCGAGGTTCTGTCCGCCAACCCGGCAACCATCGTCGGGCACACCAACACCCCTTGGGCCACACGCCACCAACACTGGGCCCTCGCTTGAGGGCAGATGCTCCTCTTCCGGTCGGAAGAGCACGCACACAACTGGGCCCACTTCAACCCTGAATCAGCGAATGGCACCATGCCACTAGCCGACTGGGTGCAGATGTTCAGCGTGGAAAGCATGAAGCACATGCTGGACGGGGACTATATCTCCCGATGGCAGCCGCTTCGGGCTGATGAACGCAACGAGGTGATGGACAGCTTGGGGCGCCACGGCCCCTTCTGGAGGAGAGGCGTCTAGCTGGCCCTAATAATTGCCCACCAGAGCCGCGTGTCAGTAGGACCTAGCCGTCGCCCAGCAGCTTCAGCAGCAGGGCCATGCGCACGAACAGGCCGTTCTCCGCCTGCCGGTAGCCCGCCCAGCGAGCATCGGCATTGTCCGTGATTAGAGGTTCGGTGCGCTGCATCGGGTCGAGTATCACACAACGGGGCTTCAGCAACCCCAAAAGGTCTTGGTCTATCTTCACCTTGACTAGGTTGCGCGCTCTAAGCAGTTGCATATGGGCTGCTGTCTCGGCGCCGTTCAGGTAGACGGCATCCAGCTGGTCGGCAAAGGGCATCAGCGTTTGTTCCACCCGGATGGTCATCCCAGCGGCTTGGCAGTACTCCAGCACGTCGGGATCGGGCTGGCCGGTGAAGGGGCAAAGCACTGCCTGAACGTCGCGGTACATGGCTAGGGCCATGAGCAGAGCATTAACGTTACGGTGGTCCACCCGACCCACGACAGCGATTGAAATCCCATCTGCGCCGCCCAACTCCCTGTTGAGGGTGTACATGTCCAGCAGGGCTTGGGTCGGGTGGTCGGCGTCGCTACCGCCATTGATTACGGAGACAATGTCGGCTTGCGCCGCAGCCTCCGCGGCGTTGGGCTGGCTGCTGCGCAGCACCACGCCATCGAAGTGCAGGTGCCCTAGGAATTTGATGGTGTCCTCGATGTATGAGGTGGACTGCACGGGGAAGAACTGGGAGGCGTCTTCGGTGAATTGGACATGTCCGCCCAACAGAGACATCGCCCGCTCGAAGGACGTTCGGGTGAGGAAGCTGGGCTCGTAGAAAAGGCAATAGAGGGCGCGCCCTGCCAGAGCGAGGTCTCTGCTACGCTGTTCCCGCAGCCTGTCAGCCAAGGGGAACAGCTCGTCCTCCATCCATGCTCGGTCAATCTGTTTGGTGTTAATCAGGTGTGAAGGCATAGAGGAGTTCCGGTAGGCGAGTATAGCCGTTGCCTTGCTGAAGCAACAAGGGGCAGCAGGGCGATGGGGCGGCCTTGCGTGCTAGAATGTGGCGCAATTTCCCCAATGTCTCTCTTATAGATGTATCGCGAGGTAAGGCTATGCGCATCTGCTCGTTCCTCCCCAGCGCCACCGAGATCGTGTACGGGCTGGGCTTGCAAGACTCCCTGTACGGCGTGACCTATGAATGCGACCATCCGACCCCAGCACGCAGCAAGCCAGTGGTGGTGCACAGCATCTTCGAGAACGCCAGCTTTAGCAGTCCCGAAGTCGACCGCATCATCAGCGAGAGGATGGCGGAGGGCAAAGGCATCTACGACATCGACCAAGAGGTGCTGAGTCAAGCGGAGCCTGACCTGCTGCTGACCCAAGAGCTGTGCGAAGAGTGAGCGATCACGGCGCGACAGGTTGTCGCGGCAACGGAACAGCTTCCCAAGAAGCCTGAAGTCCTTTCCTTGGACCCCAAGTCGTTGGAGGACGTGCTGGAGAACATCCGACAGGTTGGGGCCGCCACCGGCACGACGGACCAAGCCGAGCAGATGTCCCAGCGCCTCCAGAGTCGAATCGACGCGGTAGGGGCCCGGGCAGGCTTGGCCGTCCACCGCCCCAAGGTCGCCTGTCTCGAATGGCTCGACCCCATATTCTTTGCGGGCCATTGGGTGCCACAGATGGTGGACTTGGCTGGTGGCATGGACTGCTTGGCAACGCCCGAAGAACCATCCCGACGCGTGGAGTGGGACGAGGTCCTGAAGCAGCAGCCGGAAGTCGTGGTCATACTGCCCTGCGGCTTCGAAGTGCCCCAAGCGCTGCGAGAGCTACACCTGTTGACCCAGCGGGAGGGCTGGGAGAGCCTGCCTGCTGTGCGCGACAACCGTGTGTTCGTGACCAATGCCAGCGCCTACTACAGCCGCTCAGGCCCGCGTCTGGTGGATGGGCTGGAGATGCTGGCAGAAATCATCCATCCGGAGCTGTTCACCAGGATGGTGCCTCTGGACGGCGCCCTACGGGTGCAGGGGGAAGTGTTCAAGGTCAGTTGAGGAAGTCCCGCGTTCCTCAGGTGCGCACACCCGGGTCAAGAGCATATGTTCGACGCCTCCGGAGCCCCCCTGATGGGCCCATGCTAGTTGTTTCCAAGACTCTTTTCTTCCCACTTAGGACTCTCGTTTCAGGAAGCCTTTCTTCCTCAACCTCTCATACACTTCCTTATTGTGAGCGTGGTATTCGTCCATCGCTCGCTGCTTTGTAGCTTCGTCTGCGTCTCCGGGATAGCCATACATTTCCATTGGCGTTTCCAGGCTTTCGTGTCGACCGTCGGTGTAGACGCGCTCGTGCCTGTCGTCGGTCATACGGTGCACAGCGTAAAAGTAGAGGTATTCCACGCCTTCATCAACTCCGAACAGGTACTCTACGATCCATCCGGCCTTGAGTATTTTGCCCTGCTGCTTGGACTCCATTGCCTCTGGGGGCAGCCGGATATCCCAGTGGGCGAAGTAGTCGGTGAAGGCTTTCTCGATGTTCTCCATTTGGGGGCCTCCTAGGAATGGTCTGAACAACTCCATCTAACCGGCTTTCGCCGGTATCCGAAAGCGTCTCCGACCAGCACGATTGCTTGTGCAAGCAACCCCTTGACATCCGCCCGTTGACCCCGGCCGCCCTTCCCACCTATCCTCCGCATAGGGACCCCCAACCGAATCTTGTCGCATCCCAGCCCCAGGCCCCAAATCCGGACGGCCCGCCACCGGAGGGTCTACAGTGTCTCAGATATGGACCGGATACAACGACGTCACAAATGTCACAGGCATCAGCTACGAAAACGCAACAAATCGTGAATCGTGTGTCAGTCCCTTGACTACAGCAAAGCTGACACGTAGCTGCGCCGGTCCAAATCCCAGTGCAATAATGTACACCCAGTTGACAACGGATATAGCACTAGAAGTAGACGAGAGATGCAAACAAATAGCACTGTAACACCACAAATGCGACAAAATGGGAACCCGAACCCCCAAGGCCCGCAGTGTCGGTTGTCATGCCAAGACCGTGGGGTCTGGCGGAGATGGTGGGACCCCTCCCAAGAAGACCCCCTCAGTTAAGGCGGAAGCCTTGGAAGGGGGTGCGTCGCACCAGCGCCTGCCGGGCCTTGTCGGCTCGGTTGCGCAGCAGGGGCATCACCTCTTCCAGTCTCTGCTGCACTGAGTCGGCTTCGAGCAACTGCTGGCGGGTGTGAGGGGAGAGTTCAAGGAAGTGGGAGATTGTGTAGGAGAGGACGAGGGCGTCTTCGGGCATCCGGGCACGGCTCATCCATCGGCCCCTAAGCCCAGAGACGCTCTGTAGGTAGCTGGCGAAAAGCTCGCTTGCTTCCCGCACAGTCTCTTCCAACGGCTGGCCCTGCTCTTCAGCTATATACTGCACCCTGCCCTTGAGGTACGGCGACTGCTGGGTGATCTCCGCAATGCGAAAGCGCCGTTTCCCCTCGGTCATCAGGTTCATCCGCCCGCCGTCCAAGCGTTCCACTTGGGCTATGCGGGCAGTGGTGCCCACGGTGTAGGGTTCAGCGGGGCCGCCTACCTCGGGGCCTTCTTTAATCAACACGATGCCGAAGGGGATATCGTGCTCCAAGCACTCCCCAATCATCTGCTGGTACCGCTCTTCGAAAATGTGGAGGGGCAAGGGCATGCCGGGAAACAGCACCACATTTAGTGGGAAGAGGGGAAGCACATCCTGTCTGTCGTTCTCTTGGGTCACGAGTGCGAGTATATTATCTGGGCGGCCGCGGGACAAGTCGCAGGCCGCCCAATCGTTCCAAACATCCCCGTACCGGGTGCCCAGCGGGCGCATTACAAGGGAGGCGCAATGAAGTTTGGCATGCTCGTGATGAATCAGTACCTGCCGGGCGAGTCCATGGTGGTCAAGCTGAAGGAGGGCATCGAGCAGGTGGCGGCCTGTCGCGATGCAGGGTTCGACCTCATCACCCTTGGGCAGCACTACTTGGCAGCCCCATATCAGATGCCCACCAGCCTCCCCTTTCTGGGCCGGATGACCGCCGTGTCCGGAGATATGCAGGTGGCGGCCTCGGTGATTCTGGTGCCCCTGCACAACCCGGTAGAGATGGCCGAGTCGGTAGCAACGCTGGACGCCCTCTGCGACGGGCGATTCATCTTTGGCGTCGGGCTGGGATATCGCGAGGAGGAGTACGCCGCCTTTGGCGTCCGACGTCAGGAGCGGGTGGACCGCTTTCTGGAGGCCTTAGAGGTGATGCGCCTGCTGTGGACGGAAGATGAGGTGGAGTTCCAAGGACGTTTCTATCAGGTACCGAAGACGCAGCCGGTGACTCGCCCCGTGCAGAAGCCCCACCCACCTATCTGGGTGGCAGCCAACCACGACACTGCCATTCAGCGGGCCGCCCGCTTGGGGTACTGCTGGCTCATCAACCCGCATGCCACCATGTCCATGGTGCGGGAGCAACTGGTGGGATACAAGCAGGCGTTGGGAACAGGCGTTGGGAGCCAGGACCTTCCGCTGATGCGCGAGTTATCCATACACCAAGACCGGGAACAAGCCCTAAGCCTGAGCCAGCCCTACCTGGAGGGCAAGTACCAAGCATATGCCGGTTGGGGTCAGGACAAAGCACTGCCGGGCGAGGAGAGCTTCCGCGTTCCCTTCGCCGACCTAGCCCGCGACCGCTTCTTGATCGGCGACCCCGAGGAGGTGGTGGCGGAGATACAGCGCTACGAGGCCGACCTTGGCATCACCCACATGATATTCCGTCTCCAGTGGCCTGGCATGGCCCACTCCGAGGCCATGCGCCAAATTCAGCTCATGGGGCGGGAAGTCATCCCGCACTTCCGGTAGAGGGTAAGCCAATCCGGCGGGGGAAGTTAAGGAGGTCTATTCAGCAGGGCCGTGCCTTGTAAACTGGCGTGAGGGCTAATATCATACGTGGGCAATGGCAGAGAGCCGGGCACAATACGAGCTAGGTGGCGTGGCCACCATCCGGCCTGAGGCCATGGGCCAACCGGGACAGCGGACCTTCCGCCTTCTCATCGAGTCCGGGGCCGCCTCCGTCTGCCTATGGCTGGAAAAAGAGCAACTGTACCAGCTGGGCGTTTACTTGGACGAAGCTACTGAGTCCGAGGAGCCTGCTTCCGGACAAGAGGCATCGGAGTCGCAGTGGTCCGGGGGAGCAACTAGTCTCGACTTCAAAATTGGCAAGATGTCGCTGGCTCACAGTCCGGCCAGCAACTCCTTCCTTCTCATTGCCCACGATGTGAACGACCCGGAAGACAGCGAGGCCAAGGTCAGCTTTTGGGTGGGCTACAGGCAAGCCAAAGAGTTGGCCCGAGAGGCTCTGCGGGTATGCGCTGCAGGCCGTCCGACATGCGCTCTGTGCGGACGACCCATGGACCCTGAGGGACACAACTGCCCGCGGTCCAACGGTCACGCTGGCCACTTGGAGTTTTAGGCGGCCCCGCGCCAACAGGACCTCGAGTGACGACTCCTGATACGGAAACCCTCCGTCTTCTTCAGCAGGGAGAGATCACCATCGAGGGGCTTACCCGGGCTGGCTCCAACTATACCTTTGCCGTCAACGTGGCCCGCGACAGCCAGCAGTGCACGGCCATCTACAAGCCACGCAAGGGTGAGGCTCCTCTGTGGGACTTCCCCAGTGGCACTCTATACAAGCGGGAGTATGCCGCCTACCTGCTGTGCCGCATCTTGGGCTGGGACATCGTTCCCCTGACCATCATCCGAGACGGTCCCCACGGCATTGGCTCGCTACAGCTTTTCATAGACCACGATCCTCATGACAACTACTACACCATCAAGGAGCGTCACCCGGAACAGTTGAAGGTCATCTGCTGCTTCGACCTGCTGGCGAATAACGCCGACCGCAAACCGGGTCATTGCATCCTAGGTGAGGACGACAAGGTGTGGAGCATCGACCACGGCCTGACCTTCAGCGCCGACATGAAGGTGCGCACCGTCATCTGGGACTTCGGCGACGAGCCGATTCCCGACGAGTTAATGGATGGTGTGGAGTGGCTTCAGGGGCAACTGCCGAATGCCAAGGGCAGGCTGAAGGAACTGCTGGGACTACTGGCGCAGGACGAGGTCAACGCGTTGGCGCAGCGGTGCAGTTGGCTGCTGGGGAACCGGACCTACCCTGGCTTGTACCGGCCACGCCGACGCGGTTAGCGCCCTAGACTAGACCACGTCCAAAGCGTCGGCGTAGAAACCTCGCATGGAGCGGGCCATCTGCTCGAGACGGACCGCTACGAGGTGATGCACGGTGCCTTCAGGGTAGGCGCCATCTGGCAGGCGCTCTCCGGCGGGCACGCCGGTGAGGATTTCGATGCCCTGTTCCACGGTTTCGATGGCGTAGATGTGGAACATCCCCTCTTGCACCGCCTCCAGGACGTCCTCACGCAGGACGAGGTTCCGCAAGTTCTGGTAAGGCAGCAACACGCCTTGGTCGCCTGTGAGGCCCTTGGCCCTGCACACCTCGAAGAAGCCCTCCACCTTCTGGATGGCACCGCCGATGGGCTGTATATCTCCCTTCTGGTTCACTGAGCCGGTCACGGCGATGCCCTGCTTGATGGGCAGGTCGGCCAAGCTGGACAGGATGGCGTATAGCTCGGTGGATGAGGCGCTGTCGCCGTCAATCCCCGAATATGACTGCTCGAAGGAGATGCTGGCTGAGAGTGAGAGCGGATGGTCTTGGGCGTGCTTCCACCCTAGGTAGCCAGTCAGGATGAGGACTCCCTTGTCATGGATGCTGCCACTGAGGTGGCTCTCCCGTTCGATGTTGATGACGCCACGGCGGCCGGCGAAGGTGCGGACGGTGATACGGCTGGGGTGACCAAAGCTGAAGTCGCCCATGTCGAGCACCACGAGGCTATTGACCTGCCCCACCACTTCGCCGGTCAGGTCCACCATCAGGGCACCCTCGTCAATGTTCTGCTGGATGCGCCTCTGCGTCAGGTTGACCCGGTAAATCTTTTCTTCCAAGGCGCGTCGCACATGGCGATCGGTCACCAGCTCACTATTCTCCTGGCGCGCCCAGTAGTCAGATTCCACCACCAAGTCGCGTATCTGGCTGAAGCGCGACGACAGTTTGTTCTGGTCGGCCACCAAGCGGGAGCCGTACTCGACCACCTTGACCACACCGCTGGGCTCGAAGTGGAGCAGCGACTCGGAGCGGCAGATGCCGGAGATGAAGCAGGCATAGGCCCCCACATTTTCTTGTGTCAACGCAATCTGGCTGTCGAACTCCGCCTTCACCTTGAACATCTCGCCGAAGTCCTCTTGGTCGAAGGCGAAGAGTTGGCGGTAGGTGATCTCGTCACCTGCGACGATGACTTTCAGGTCGACCGGTATGGCCTCCGGACGCAGGGTAACAGGCGAATAGAGGGGCGATTGCTCGCCGGGGTCTTCCAGCCGTACCTCGCGGTTCTGGATGACCCGCTTCAGGGCACCCCACACCATGGAGTTGGACAGCAGGGCCTTGGCATCTAGGACGATGTATCCGCCGTTGGCCTGATGAATGGCCCCAGCCTTGAGCATGGTGTGATCGCTGATAGATGCGCCCATCATGCCTTGGCGCTCGATGCGCCCGAATAGGTTGCCCCATGTGGGGTTGGGCTCGACGACTATGGGCGCACCCGCCACGCTGCCGTTGTCCACCAGCAGATTTATCTCGTAGGGCAGAAACGCGCCCTGAGTTCCGCCCGCTGGGGACTGCTCAGTGGAGACGACCTCACCGTCAGCAGACCGGTACCCTTGCCGAAAGGAGGCCATGTTGCTGAGGGTATGCACGAAGAGGGAGTCCAAGTACGCCCTGACCGGTAGCGTGCTGGCATACTCCACACGCAAGGCGCGGAAGAGTCCTTCCAGCATCTCCGAGCTCACCCGCGTGTCAAGCTTGACTATATCGGACCGGGCCTCGCTCTCGGCCTGGTGTATCGCCTCCATGGCACGTTGCACCTCAGTCATTAGGCGTTCGCGGGTGGAGTCGATGATGGCGCGCTGGTCCTCGCTGAGAGCCCGATATTCGGGCAGAGGGAGCGGCTGCCCATCGCGCATCGGAAAGAGGTTAACGCCATTAGAGCCGAACTCCACAGCAAACCCCGCTGCAGACACCTGGCTCTCCAACTGGCGGATGGCTTCCTGGTGGCGGGCCCGCCCACGCTCTTCCAACTGCTTGCGTTGGTCGGTGTAGGTGTCGCCAGCAAAGACCTTGGGGACCTCATCCCGCACTACTGCGAGGAGATCGGCGATCTGCTGGCGAAGGACGCGACCTTGGCCCGGCGAAAGCTGAAGGACAGCAGGGCGGTCCGTGTCGCTGAAGTTGTGGAGATAGCACCAGTCGTGGAGGTCGAAGTCATCGCCGCTTCCAAGCCGGTCGGCCACGATGCGCTGTACGTATTCCTTGATGGCCGAGGCCTTGCCTGTGCCACTCATCCCGGTAACAAACAGGTTATAGCCCGCTTTGCGCAGGCCGAGACCAAACTCAATAGCGCTGATGGCGCGGTCCTGCCCGACAAAGCCTTCCAACGGAGTAACTTCGTTGGTGCAATGGAATTGAAGCCCCTGCGTGCCACAAACCCATTGCAGCCTCTCGACGGGGACTTCGTGGGGATTGACAGGCATAGCAGGCGTCATACGTCCCACCGATCTATAGCTGGGCGGAATTATAGCACTCCCGTAATCTGGCATTCCGCTCTCCTCCAGAGGGCTCCGGAGGCATTCCTCATCCGCAGTCTCCGTTGACACCCTACTTTGGAGAGAATTAGAATTGGCCGATTCGTTTATCAGGGGCCGGAAGGAGTCTGGTATATGCTGGAGATGAGCATCGACAGCATCCGCGTAAGCATGATGAACTACCAGCGCGTGGTCATCTTGAAGGAGAAGGAGTCTGACCGGTATCTACCCATTTGGATCGGCCCTGCTGAGGCCGATGCCATAGCAGTGAAACTGCAGGACATCACCGTGCCCCGACCGTTGACCCACGACCTGCTACGCTCCGTCATCGAGCAGCTGAGCGCCAACGTCAGCCACATCTACATCAGCGACCTCCAGAACGACACTTTTTACGCCCGCATCATGATCAGCATTAACGGCAAGGAGATGGAGGTGGACTCACGCCCCAGCGACGCCATCGCCTTGGCAGTGAGGGCACAAGTGCCGATATACGCTGAGGAGCAGGTGCTGGAAAAGGCGGGGGTCCAGCTCGACAATGAAGGCAAACCCATAGGCAAAGAGGAAACCGGGGACAACGGAGAGCCGGTCGAAGTTTCGGAAGAGGAGCAACGGAGCATGTCCGCCTTCACCGACTTCATCAACAGCTTGGACTTGGACGACTTGGGCAACCCCCAGCAGGGATAAATAGGAATTGTGGAGAGGCTTGAAGACCCCGGCCTAGTTGGGACCGGGGTCTTGCTATCGAGAGGGTCAGCGGGGCGGGTCTCGTTGACCCACCTAAAAGTGTGTGATATATTTCACCAAGTCTTGAGGCTGGAATGGCCGGATGGGAAGCGGCGCTACGACTCACCGGCATGGGCTGGTACGTAGTGGTTGCAGTGATAGGCGGTACTGTGGGCGGTAGAGCGCTCGACAACTGGCTCAATATCAGCCCCATACTGACCATCGCAGGTTTATTGCTGGGGATTTTGGTAGCAGGCTTCGGTATCAAAAGGATGATCAGTCCCATACTCGCCAACTCGCGCGCCGCCAGCCGACAGCGCGACGAGGACCAGGGTCTCCAATGACAGCCAAGCGATTACTGCTTCTGGCAGCTATCGGTGTAGTGGCCTTATTCCTCGTGGGCCTAGTCATCGGAGCCATAGGCTCTTCCTTCGTCGACAAAGAGGGGTTCGTGCCGAAGCCAGAGGTGCATCTGCCCCCACAGCCGATCTTCCCCGCCACCACTCGCGACGATACCCTCGGCCTCAGCAAATTCATCGTCAAAGTCCACCCCTTGGGCGACTCCGAAGAAGAGGCTGTGCGCTCAGCGGTGGAGCATGCCGTAGGCGCTGAGCATATCGAGTTCGAAGTCCACCGCGAGGACGAGGAGATTGAAGTCGTCCTCCCACAAGGCATGGCCTTCTACGACGTCAAAGACGATGTAGAGGACGCCCTCGACGAAATCGGCGGTGCCGAGGTGGAAGCGGAAGCGGGCCACTTCCAAGGCCTTGGCTTCATGCAGTTCGCTGTCACCAACACCATGCTTTCGTCATGGGTAGCCACCATCGTGCTGGTGCTGCTCTTCGTCCTAGGAGCCCGCAAGGGCAGCATGGTACCCGGCAGGTTGCAGAACTTGGTGGAAATCATGGTCGAGGCGCTGTTGCGGTTCGTGGAGGCCGTGGTAGGCCGGGCCATGTCCCGGGCCATATTCCCAATGATCGCCACCCTGTTCCTGTTTGTACTCTTCAACGCTTGGATGGCCCTCATACCCATCTGGCCTGCGTTGGGATACGGCGAAGGCGACAGCTTCTTTAAGGGACACCTCAGTGCCCACTTGCTGCGATCAGCAGGGACCGACATCAATATGCCCCTCGCCTTGGCGCTGATATCCTTTGTGTTCGTCGAATACTGGGGATTCCGCAGCAAGGGCATTGGCTACCTAAGCAAGTTTTTCTCCCTGTCTAACCTGCTGAAGCTGCGACTGGCAAACCTGTTCGTTGGCTTCCTCGAATTCGTCAGCGAGTTGGTGCGGGTGGTCAGCTTCACCTTCAGGCTCTTCGGCAACATGACCGCCGGAGAGATACTGGTGGTGATGGTGGCGTTCCTGCTACCCTTCGTAGCGGGGGACCTCGTTTACGGCTTGGAATTGCTGGTGGGCTTGGTACAAGCCCTGATATTTGCGGGTCTAACCTTGGTGTTCGTGTCGGTAGCGATGGCCCACCACGACAGTCATTGATGCTGGTGGGCGTGGCAGCTAAAATACCTGAGGAGGGGGCACCAGAAGATGGAAGTAGTAATCTTGGCCTTGGTGATAGCCACCCTAGGAGTGGCTGCGGCTTCGTTGGGTGCCATAGGAGCCATATTCCTCAGGAACGATTGAGGACAGCCCCAAACCTAACACAGCCCAAAAGGGGCAGCCCAATGATGGAGGAGCAATGCCTGGTATAGAAGTCCTTTTGGCAGTAGCGTCCCAAGCGTCCGTATCCGAGGACGCAATGAGACTGCTGGCAGCCGGTCTGGCTATCGGTCTTGGTGTTATCGGACCTGGCATCGGAATCGGAATCCTAGGCGCGGCGGCCATGAGCGCCATTGGCAGGAACCCCGAAGCCACGCCTCAAATACAGACCAACATGATCCTAGCCATCGCCTTCGCCGAGGCACTGGGTATTTACGCCTTGGTGGTGGCCGTGATTATCGGGTTCGTGCTGTGATCCTGGTTGGCAGGCACAGCGGGGGTTTAAGGTGAGCGCATTAGGGATTAACCTCCCAAGTCTCATTGTCTTCTTGGTCAACTTTCTGCTATTGCTGGGAGTGCTATACCTCTTCGCCTACAAGCCCATCCTCCGAGTGATGGACCGCCGGTCGAACCAGATTCGCGAGAGTCTGGAGGCCGCCGACAGGGCCCGGGAGGAGGCCGCCAGTTCTCAGGTGGATGTGCGGGCCCAGATGCAGGAGGCGCATGCCGAGGGCCAGAGGCTCATCGAGCAGGCCCGGCTGTTGGCAGACCGCTACCGAGAAGAGGAGCGAGAACGCGTCCGCCAAGAGAGCGAGGCAGCTTTGGCCCGGGCGAGGGAGGACATCCAGCGGGAACGAGACGCTGCCATCCAGGAAGTGCAAAGTCACTTTGCCGACTTGGCGGTCACGGCAGCAGAGAGAGTCATAGAGCGCTCTCTGGACCGTGACGCCCACCAAGAGCTGATAGACCGCGTCCTGCAAGAGGGCGAGGGTCTACGGCGAGGTTGATGCAAGAGTGCCGGCTGGAGCCTCGGTCAAACGCTACGCTCAAGCAGCCTTCCAGCTAGCTCTGGAGGCTGACTCCTTGGATCAATGGGGCCAGGAACTGGCCCAAGCAGCCCAAGCAGCCTCGGACCCGGAGTTGCGCACGTTCTGGGAGCACGCCAAGGTGCCCACAGAGCAGAAGTTGGCCTTGGTAGAACGCGCCCTGCCTGACGGCCACCCCATGGTCCGCAACCTGATATCGCTTTTGGTCTTGCGAGGCTTGGCAGGGCGTCTACCTGAGATTCACGCCGAGTACCGCAGGCTGCTCAACGAGCATCAAGGCCGGGTTCAGGTGGATGTCACATCGGCGGTGCCTCTGGAGGACGCCCAGCGAGACCGGATCGCAACTACGCTGCGCCGCATCGTAGCCAAGGATATCGAGCTGGTGACCCATGTCGACCCGTCCATCCTTGGAGGACTGGTACTGATGGTGGAGGATAAGCTCATTGACGGGAGCACCAAAGCAAAGCTCCAAGGACTACGACGCAATATGACGGCCTCTCGCACCTGAGGCCCCACTACCTGTGAAAATGACCGCCGGGGAGTTCGAATCCCCACTAGGCGGACAGGAGCTATCGATGGCAACCGGACGAGGACAGGAAATCGTCTCCCTGCTGCGACGCCAGATCGAGGAGTTTGGCGGCGAGCTTTCTATGGTCGACGTTGGCACCGTCATCGAGGCAGGCGACGGCATCGCCCGCGTACAGGGGCTGCGAGGCGCCAAGGCCAACGAACTGCTGGAGTTTCCCAACGGTATTATGGGACTGGCCTTGGACTTGGAAGAGGACACTGTTGGCGCAGCCATCATGGGCGACCACACCCAGGTGAAGGAAGGCGATACCGTCCGCAGCACCGGCAGCATCGTCCAGGTGCCGGTAGGTGAGGCACTCATTGGGCGCGTCATCGACGCTTTGGGCCTGCCCCTAGATGGACGTGGCACCCCCCAAACCACAGGCGTGCGCCCTGTGGAGCGCATCGCCCCCAACGTGGTGGCTCGCCAATCAGTGGACACGCCTGTACAGACGGGCATCAAGGCCATCGACGCCATGATTCCCATCGGCCGCGGACAGCGCGAGTTGATTATCGGCGACCGTTCCACCGGCAAGACGGCCATCGCCTTGGACACGATCATAAACCAGAAGGGGCAGGACCTCATCTGCATTTATGTCGCCATCGGCCAGAAGCAGGGCAAGGTAGCCCAAGTGCTGGCCACGCTGGAAGAGAACGGGGCCATGGAGCACACCATCATTGTAGCCGCCAACGCCTCGGACCCGGCCCCGTTGCAGTACATCTCCCCCTATTCCGGTTGCGCAATGGCCGAAGAGTTTATGGAGCAGGGCAAAGACGTGCTCATCGTCTACGACGACCTTTCCAAGCACGCTTGGTCCTACCGTCAGCTCTCGCTGCTGCTGCGCCGACCTGCGGGACGCGAGGCCTACCCAGGCGACATCTTCTACTTGCACAGCCGACTGCTGGAGCGGTCGGCCAGGCTCGCGCAGGAGTTCGGCGGGGGATCTATCACCGCCCTGCCCATTATCGAGACCCAAGCAGGCGACGTTTCTGCCTATATACCTACTAACGTGATCTCCATCACTGACGGCCAGATATATCTAGAGCCGGAACTGTTCAATGTCGGCATACGGCCAGCGGTGAACGTGGGTCTGTCGGTGTCCCGTGTGGGAGGCGCTGCCCAGACGCGGGCCATCCGGCGCGTTGCTGGCACACTGAGGCTGGACTTGGCCCAATACCGCGAACTGGCGACCTTCGCCCAGTTCGGGACCTCCGAGTTGGACGCCGCCACCCGCGCCCAGTTGGAGCGTGGCCAGCGCAGCGTTGAGGTGCTGAAACAGGGCCAGTATCGCCCCTTGCGGTTAGAGCAGGAAGTCATCGTCCTGTACGCTGTAAACGGACACATGGACGATGTGCCAGTCACCCAGTGCCAAGAGTTTGAAGAACAATTGCTGCGCTACATGGAGACCGCGCACCCAGCGGTGGCGCAGGACATCGCCGACAAACGGGACCTGACTGCCGAAACAGACGAGGCCTTGAAACAGGCTATCGCGAGTTTCAAGCAGACTTTCGTCGGTACCACGGAGCTGGCGGCAGCGGCAGCCTAGTCGAAATCCCCTTAGTCCTGCCCTTGATTAACGAAAGGGGCCATGCCGAACCTTAGAGACATACGTCGCCGGATCCGCAGCATACAGAACACCGGCAAGGTGACCAAGGCTATGGAGATGATCGCCGCTTCCAAGCTTCGGCGGACCCAAGTCGCGGCCTTGGCCGCCCGTCCCTACTCGGACAAGATACTTGAGGTAATCGGCCACCTTGCGGCCCAGCCCACCGACGAAGCGGCTGGAACCCAACCTCTCCTGGAGCGGCGCCCGGTGAACAACATCGAAGTGCTGCACATCACACCTGACCGTGGACTGTGCGGTGGACTTCACGGCAACCTGAACGGCATGGTGGGGCAGTTCGTCCTGTCGGCTCCGGCGCCCGTGCGGCTCGTATGCGTCGGACGCAAGGGGCGGGACTTCATGGTGCGCTACGGACGTGACGTACGCGCCACCTTTATGAACATCAGCGACCGCCTCACATTGGCCGACACCCTAGCCATATCGCACATAGCCATTGATGACTACACCAGCGGCGAGGCGGACGAGGTCTACCTCGCCTATCCAGAGTCTATCTCCACCATCTCGCAGAGACCGGTCTTGAAGAAGCTGCTGCCCATCGAGCCATCGGACCTGCCCGCGACAAGGCGGGTTGGCTACATTTACGAACCCACCAGCCCTGAGGTACTGGGTTCTCTTTTGCCACGCTTCGTCGAGATGCAGCTCTACCATGCACTGCTGGAGCTCATCGCAAGCGAGCAGTCGGCGCGTATGGTGGCCATGCGCAACGCCAGCGACAGCGCAGGCGAGATGGTGGGCGACCTGACCTTGACGCTGAACAAGGTGCGTCAGGAGAGCATAACCAACGAACTGCTAGACCTGGCCAGCGGTAGCGCGACACAGTCTAGATAGTCATGGGCTAGATTATCCCGGCCAGGCAGTCCTCCCCAGAAAGGGGGAGGCGGAACGGAGGTCACGAATGGCCAAGGGCAAGGTGGTACAAGTAATCGGCACCGTGGTGGACGTGGAGTTCCCCGCCGACGGCCTGCCTTCGGTATACAACGCCCTGACCCTAGACCAAGAGGGTGAGCGCTTGGTGCTCGAGGTCCAGCAGCATGTGGGCAACAGTTGGGTGCGCTGCCTCGCCCTCGGACCTACGGAAGGACTGGCCCGTGGCGTGGACGTGGACGACACTGGCGCACCGGTGAGCGTACCCGTCGGCCCGGAAACACTGGGACGGCTATTCAACGTCACCGGAGACCCGCTGGACAACCTGGGCCCGGTGGAGGCTGGCGACCATTGGCCCATCCACCGCGCCGCCCCGTCTTTCGCAGAACAGGGGACATCCGTCGAACTGCTGGAAACCGGCATCAAGGTGTTCGACCTGATCACACCCTTCATGAAGGGTGGCAAGATCGGGGCCTATGGTGGCGCGGGCGTCGGCAAGACCGTGGTCATCATGGAGCTAATACGGAACATCGGCGCGGTGCATAAAGGGGTCTCAGTGTTCGCTGGCGTTGGCGAACGCTCCCGCGAGGGAAACGACCTTTGGAACGAAATGAAGGATTCCGGGGTTCTCGGTACCACTGCCTTGGTGTTCGGCCAGATGAACGAGCCTCCGGGAGTGCGCGCTCGCATCGGTTTCACCGGACTGACCATGGCGGAGTACTTCCGGGAAGAGCAGGGGCAAGACGTACTGTTCTTCATCGACAACATCTATCGCTACATTCTGGCGGGCATGGAAGTCTCGGCGCTGTTGGGGCGTATGCCCTCGGCGGTGGGCTATCAGCCGACCTTGGCCACTGAGATGGGTGCATTGGAAGAGCGGATCACCAGCAGCAAGCAGGGCTCCATCACCTCCTTCCAAGCCATCTATGTGCCTGCCGACGACTACACCGACCCCGGCATAGTCACTACCTTCGGACACTTGGACGCTGTGGTGTCGCTGGAGCGGGCCCTCTCGGCCCAAGGCCTCTACCCCGCAGTAGACCCCCTAGCCTCATTCTCCCGGATGTTGGAGCCTCGAGTGGTGGGCGAGGAGCATTACGGGATCGCCCGCGAGGTACAGCGTGTGTTGCAGCGCTACCGGGACCTGCAGGACATCATCGCCATCTTAGGCATCGAAGAGTTGTCGGAGGAAGACAAGCTGGCAGTGTCGCGAGCGCGTCGCATCCAGCGGTTCCTCACCCAGCCCTTCGCCGTGGCCGAGGCGTTCACCGGCATGTCCGGCAAGTACGTGCCCTCCCGCGAGACGGTGCGTGGCTTCAAAGAGATACTGGAAGGACAACACGACAACCTGCCGGAGCAGGCTTTCTACATGGTGGGGACGATCGACGAAGCCATCGAGAAGGCCGAAGGCATGGGTGTGCGAGTGGGGCAGTAGCCGTGGCTCCGATGCGACTGGACGTTATAACCGCTGAGCGCGAGGTCCTTTCCGACGAGGTGGACTTGGTTGTTGCCCCAGGCTCCGAAGGGGATCTTGGCATCCTGCCACAACACGCACCTCTCATGACCACCCTCAAGGAGGGTGAACTCACCATCCGCAAGGGAGGCGAAGACACCTACCTCGCGGTCACGGGCGGGTTTCTCGAAGTGATGGACAACGTGGTCACGGTGTTGGCCGACGCCTGCGAGCGCTCCGAAGAGATCAACGAGGAGCGCGCTCAGGAAGCCGTGCGTCTCGCGCAAGAGAGAATCAACGCTCGGACTTCCGACATGGACCTGGAGCAAGCGATGGCCTCAATGCGCCGGGCGCAACTGCGAGTACGAGTGGCACGCCGACGTCGGCAACGAGGGGGCGCGCCTCCGGCTGCACAACGCTGACGGGCTCGTGGGCAGTTATTCCTGAGGCCGTACGTCCTCCCCGCGTTCCGACCCCATCAGGTAGTAGGTCATGGACTGGAGCGATAGCACGGGGTCTATGTTGCGAATGCGGACACCCTCCTGCGTCTGGGGCGAGGTCGGCGCATAGTTCAGAATAGCACGGACCCCGCATTCGACCAACCGGTCCACCACCCGCTGGGCATGGATGCCCGGCACAGCCACGATACCGATGGAGATGTCCATCTCCCCCACCAACCGGTCCAAATCTTCCATAGCATAGACGCCGACACCGCCGATGCGTTGCCCCACTTGGGCAGGATCAGCGTCAAAAGCGGCCACCACCCGGAACCCCTCGGGGGCGAATCCGGGATAGCTAAGAATGGCCAACCCCAAACGGCCCACACCCACGAGTCCAACGTTCCACTGCCGCGAAAGCCCGAGTATCTCCTTGAGCTGGTTGAGCAGGTTGACCACGGAGTAACCCCGGCCCTGCTTGCCGAAGCGTCCAAAGTAGCTCAGGTCTTTCCTGATCTGGGCGGGAGTCATCTGGAGCCGGTCCCCCAACTGCTGGGAGCTGACAACCTCAATCTCCTCCCGGATCAAGGCACCCAGTACGCGAACGTACAGCGGCAAGCGTTGCACGACCACTTCAGGAACGGGTTGGTCTAGCGTAGGCGGGGGAAGCGCTTGATGCATCTAAGCGGGCTCCGCTGAAGCGCGAGGGACAGGAAGAAAACAGGCGCAAATAGAGGCACCGCACGGTTGGACTGCATTGGAAGAGTAGCTGGTCGCCGCCATTGCCTTTAGCCGATTTTATGACCAAAGCCGAAGCTTGGTCAAGAAGTTGAGTCCCATGTGCCACGAGAAGGGATTCGCCGTTATCATGCTCAAGTCATCCAAGCTCACATCACACAAGTCGCACAGCAACCACGGCGGATAAAGTAGCATCAATCAGGAGAGTGACTATGCCTAGGCCGGACCAAGCGAACCCATCGGACGCACCGGGGCCGTGGTTCGTGGACACACGCTGCATCAGATGCGACGCAGCCCGCAACTGGGCTCCTGATTTCATTGGCATGGATGCCTCAGGACGTTCCTACGTAGCCCGCCAGCCCGCCGACGCAGAGGAAGAAGCGGCGTTATGGCAAGCTGCGGCGGCCTGCCCCACTAAGTCCATAGGGAACCGCGACCAGCCTCGGGAACCGGCAAATGTGTTCCCTTACCTAATGACGGATGGCGTGTTCGCCTTGGGCAACAATTCTCTTTCATCCTTCGCAGCCCATTCGTTTATGGTGTTGCGCCCGGACGGCAATCTGATGATCGATTCTCCACGGTTCAGCCGGGCTCTAGCCGAAAGCATCGACGGCTTGGGAAGCATCGCTCATGTGCTGCTGACACACCGCGATGATGTGGCCGACGCGGACCGCTGGGCTGAGCGGTACGGGGCTAGGGTCTGGATTGGCGAGGACGACGCAGATGCAGCACCCTACGCCACTGACCTGACCGGGAACGACAGCACGATTGTCATATCCCCCGGCGTGCTATCCATTCCAGCGCCGGGCCATACCAAAGGCCATGTCGTGTATCACGTCGACGACCGCTGTCTATTCACCGGTGACACGCTGCACTGGAACCACCGTCGCGCGGAATTGGACGTGTTCCCCAACCAGACTTTTTTCTCATGGGAAACGCTGGCGGATACTCTCACCCAACTTGCGAGTTTGAAGGTCGAATGGTTGTTCCCAGGCCACGGCATGTGGCATCAAATAGGTCTCACCGAGTGGTCCCGCCAGATGACTGAGTTGGGCCCGGCCATGCGGGAGACAGGCCAAGCCGCGTGGTCTCGCCGCTCCGGCACGACTTATGCTTGGTATTGACGGCTTAATGATTCCGGCAGCGCGAGCGTAGAGGAGAATCAGTTATGGTCTCACATAAATGGCGGCCTCTGGAAGACTTGGATGCCCATGTTTCAACCGCGGACTTTCAGCAAATTGACTCCCTCCATCGCCAGTGGCTCGACTTTCGAGCTCAGCGCGAGGAAACCAATCCCGATGCCTACAAGGCTTTCTTGGAGCGGGTGGAGCGTCGGTGGGCCATTGAGACAGGCATCATAGAGGGTCTGTACAGCATCGACCGGGGCGTAACTCAAACCTTGATCGAACACGGACTCTCGGCGGATTTTATCGTGCATGGATCCACTGACCGAGACCCGCACGAGCTCATCAATGTCCTGAAGGACCAGCAGTATGCGGCAGCCTTCGTTACAGACTTTATCCGGCGGGGAAGAACGCTCTCCACTGCCTACATCAGGGAGTTACACCAGATACTGACCCAACACCAACCTACCTATACTGCACACGACCAAATGGGGCGAGTATTCGAGACCGCCTTGGACCGTGGCGGGTTCAAGACGCAGCCCAACAACCCGACACGACCCGACGGTTTGATGCACGAGTATTGCCCTCCCATTCACGTGGACAGCGAAATTGGCAATCTAGTCCAAATGTACAACAGGCTACAGGAACAGAGCAGTGCGTATCACCGGTTGCTCGTGGCTGCATGGCTGCATCATCGGTTTACACAGATACATCCTTTTCAGGACGGCAATGGCCGGGTCGCACGGGCATTGCTGACGTGGCACTTGGCAAAGGAAGAGTACCTACCCATTGTGATATCAAGGGATGATAGGCCTCCCTACATTGAGAGCCTTGAAGCCGCGGATGCGGGTGATCTAAACCGGTTCGTGGATATGGTTGTCAAGCTTCAAAGACAAATGATACTGGATGCATTGGGCGAGCCTGGGCCTGTTCCCGCACCCGGTTTGTTGGACCAAGTCATGGACAGTGTGGTCGAGCAAATAGGACGGCAGAATAGGGAAAGACAAGCCCAGATGCGATCGGTCACGGATGTTGCCGCAGCACTTCAAATAAGGGCTATCGAGAGCCTCAACTTACAGGCCTCTCAAATCTGCCAACGCCTGAGCGAAGTTGGGTCGGACGCAGAACATTTAGTAGACCATGGAGGCCCTGGGGACAGGGAACATTGGTACCGCTTCGAAGTGGTCCAGACTGCACGGTCAGCGCAGCATTGGGTCAACCTCAACGAACCAAGGTTCTTCGTCAAGCTGTCAGTCCTCCCCCATGGGCAGGCCCATGTGCCTCGCCTAGTATTCGTTGTTTCTTTGCACCATATTGGACGGTATCTGACGGGTGTAATGACTGCAACCGCCTTTACACTGATTGGCGACGCCCGTGAGAGCGGTGCTCAGGAATCAGATGATTCCCATGGCCCGGACTTTATGAACTGTACTGTTGACTCGTTCACATTCACGCAACAGGACGACCCCGAGGCAATCACATCCAGGTTTGAGTCGTGGACCGAGGAGTGTCTCAGCGTTGCCCTACGCCACTGGCTGGAATTCATATGATGCCCGGCTTTCTCGCCAAGCTGAAGCGCTGACTCTTCCACGGAACCCAGTAGCGGCAGGGCATCAAATAGGTCTCACCGAGTGGTCCCGCCAGATGACTGAGTTGGGCCCGGCCATGCGGGAGACAGGCCAAGCCTCGTGGTCTCGCCGCTCCGGCACGACTTATGCTTGGTATTGACGGTCTGGGTCTGCGAATGGCTGCTTCAGTGTCGTAATTTCTGATCTAACACACCGAGCGTTGACGCTTCCACAAGCCTCGCGCTACACTGCGGCGACGCTAGGCCTGTTTCACGCGACATTGGCCGACTCAAGCACCAAGGGGGACTGACATGGGGGAGATACTGGGAATCGGG
Organism: Dehalococcoidia bacterium; assembly: GCA_965263155.1. Taxonomy (GTDB): domain Bacteria; phylum Chloroflexota; class Dehalococcoidia; order Lucifugimonadales; family JAAXIE01; genus JAAXIE01. Next base: position 1,277,846 of record OZ253586.1, on the reverse strand, counting down.
GCGACCCACTACCCGCCGGGGTTGGTGCCCGAAGAATACAAGCCTTGGCCTCTGGCTCGTATGCTGCATACCGACCCGCGCATCCCTGAATATATGAAGGACGTCAACAACTGGCCCGAGCCTATGCGGCTGGAGTGGGGTGACGACGAGGGCATCAGCTCGCATAAGCCCCATCGTGCCCGCATATTCAAGGCCTTTCGCACCATCCGAGAGAAACTCGACGAGTTCAATCCTGATTTCGTGGTCATCATCGGCGACGACCAGTATGAGAACTTCAAGGAAGACATCATCCCGCCGTTTTGTGTGCTGGCCTATGACGAGATGCACTCCATTCCCTTCCACCGGCTGGGTGAGCGTCCCAACATCTGGGACGAGCCCAACGACAAAGTGTTCAACTACAAGGGCTACCAAATGGCGGGCCGTGCCTTGGCTCGCGGGCTGCTACGAGAGGGCATCGACATGTCCTACGCCTACAAGCCTCTGCACGGCGACGGGTTAGGCCACGCCTTCGCCAACACCCTGCTGTACCTGGACCTGGACCGCACCGGTTTCGACTATCCGGTGCTGCCTCTAGCGGTGAACTGCTACGGCAGCAACGTCATCCGCTACCGTGGCGGAAGCAGCGAGGTCGAGGCCGAGCCCGACCCACCCTCGCCGTCGCCTCGGCGCTGCTTCGAGATGGGTCAGGCGGCGGCACGAGTGCTCAAGGATAGTCCGTGGCGGGTGTGCATCATGGCATCCTCAAGCTGGTCGCACGGCTTCCTCACCGAGAAGAACCACTTTATGTACCCCGACGTAGAAGCTGACCGCGCCCGCCTCGCCGAGCTTGAGGCTGGCCAACACGCCAAGTGGCGCGACATCCCCTTGGAAGACATCGAGGACGCTGGGCATCAGGAACTCCTGAACTGGATCTGCCTCGCGGGGGCCATGCACGAGTTGGGCCAGAAGGCCGACGTGCTGGACTGGGTGGAGACTTGGTGTTACAACGCAGGCAAATGCATGGCCATCTTTAAGTAGAAGACTGGACCACTACGTCAAAAGCCGGTGCTTGTTAACAAGCACCGGCTTTTCTGTTGGCCGGACGCCGGCCCGGCATCGGTTGGCGAGTGTGGGGCTGAGGCCTACGCACTGCCCCCCGGCTGTTCTGGCATGTTGCGTATGATGTCTTCCAGCGTCCTGTCCAGCTCCGGGGTCAGGTCCACCGGTTCGTCGAAGGGCAACGGCTTGTAGTCTGCCACAGCCCGATCGATTATCTGCTTGGCACTCCTGTCTGAGGCCCCGATCCGGTCCAAAGTTTCCTGCAGGTTGCGGGACTCGCTAGCGCCCAAGGACTCTAACTCGCCGAGGTCTATGGTCAGACCGAGCATGGCCTTGAGACGCCGCATTATGTCGTAAAAGGCGCGATGGTCCCGCTGGATGCCTACCTGCTCGTTACTTCTGGTCAGGAAGGGATACATAGGGGCCATGGCCCCCATGCGCACCATCTCCACGCCCGGATGATGGTAGTGAGCCATCGTGACCATGGCCATGCCAATGGTCGGTCCAGCCCTGCGCTCGCTTCCATAGCTGGAGAAGCCGATGCCCAGTTTCTCCAGCTCCTCTCTCATATCGGGCATACTGAAGACGCAATTGACGTTGCGCTCCAACTCCGGTGGCGCAGGGCCGTTATAGCCCTCCACCGAGGCAGTGCGGGATACGCCCAACTCCTTGATAGCCTCGAAAAACGCTTGTCCGTAGATGTCGATACGCTGCCAAGGCTCCTCACCTCGGAAGATAATCAGCCCGTCGCCAGCGTCGTAGAAGGCATTCTCTCGGTGCATGTCAGCGGTGGGCAGTCCGTCCCGGAAGGAAACACGCGGCCGATAAGCATCATGGGTGCCCGCCACTTGGAAGGGGTAGCACATCAGATTGACGTACTCGCTCATTTCGCCAATCTTGCGAGCACTAAGCTTCTCGATAAGGTAGCGTGGCAGGCCGCTGGAGATGTCACCTCCATCGGACCACTGCCGTCTCCAGCCAGCGATCATATGCTTGGCTGGAGGCTTCTCCCGGAACGTAACCAAGGAGTCAGCCATGGGGCATCAGTTGCGTAGGGCGTATGCGCACAAACATCATGGACTGCCCACCTCCACTTGGAATGGGAATACCATGTTGTTGCCATAGCCTCGACCGTCCCATTTGTTGGGGAACTCTATCGGCTGGGTCTCGCCTCGGTTATTGGTCGCGCGCGACATCAGCGTGAAGCTGCCCGGCCCCGGAGGCTGCCAGTCATGCTCCCAACGGTACCAAGAGTAGCCCGAGCGGGGCAGCAGTCGGTCCACAGGTGCCCAACTAGCTCCGCCGTCAGTGCTGATTTGCACATCGACGACCTCGTCCTCACCGGACCATGCCGCGCCCGCCAGCGTGTACCCCGTCGCTGCGACAAGCTCTCCTGGCGAGGGGTGAGTGATGATGGACTTGACCTTCATCCGCGTGTGATAGGTGTAGTAGCTGTCGGCATCGGGCCCGTTCATGGTCATGTACCGTTCCATCTGGTAAAAGCCTTTGAACTCATGGTCCAGCACATGGATTCCCACCAGCCACTTGATGGAGGTCATGCCATACCAACCGGGCACGAGAAGCCTCAGAGGATGACCGTGAATGTGAGGAAGAGGCTCACCGTTCATCTCGTAAGCCAGCAGAGTATCGGGGTGCAGGGCCTTGTCGAGGGGCAAGCTGCGCTCGTAGGTGACGTCCGGGGGATCGCCGACAGTCTCGTCGGGTCCATGGTCAGCCCCTTCGAACAACACCTCCACAGCCGAATCGCTTACGCCCGCCATCTCCAATACGTCACGTACCGATACGCCTGCCCACTGGGCGTTGCCCATGATGCCGTGGCCTTTGATTTGCTCCATCACGGAGCTGGTGCGTGTGGAGGCAGCCCAATGCTCAGGCACCGGGCTGTTGCCACAGCACTCGAAGGTCACCTGAAACCGCCTTTGTGGCAGATTCCGCAGGTCATCCATCGACAGGCTCAGGTTACGCCGGACCTGCCCATCGACGGCCAGACGGTGGGTGGCGGCATCCAACTGAGGGTAGTCACCCCAGTGGTTGCGCACGTAGAAAAGGTCGGTGGGAGTGACCGCCTCTTGCAGGGCGGCAGGAGGGGCGGCCCATGTGCGTCCACCTGCGTTGGTGGGTATCAGTTGAGGCGTCGCTAGTGTTCGGGCCAGTGTTCGGGTGTGTTGAAGGGTCATGTATCCCTCCGCATTCGTAGTGAAAGGCTATTCCAGGAAGTTGGTCTCAAGCTCCGCTGCCGGGTAGGTCACCATCAAACGTACCGGTATCCATAGCTTGTTGACCAGCTTGTGAGGCGTTCCCGGTGGGGCCAGCAGCGTGCTGCCCATGCGCACCGTGTGGAGTTCATCGTCGATGACCATCTGCACCGCGCCCGACATCACCATCACCGCCACGTCCACCGGATGGCTGTGCAGCCTGCCCTCCCATCCCGGAGACAACTCCACCTCCTTGATGGTCAGGGACTCCGCACCAAGCTCGTGAGATACAAGAGCCCGCTGCCGAAAGTGTGACGACACCCTCTCGCTGGCAATGGAGCTATGTTCGATGATGGGCATAACAGATTGCCGCCTACCTTAACACTAGGCCCCGTGGAAAACAACGCGCCATACTGGCCTGCCGAGAAGTATCTCGAGCAACTGGGGCGCCTGCGGCATCTCGGGCGACCGGCTAGTTGTCGGCCGCTACCGGCTGGCTGGCAAAAGCCGCCTTTAACGCCTCACACGCTTGCGACACTGCCTTCTTGCCGTCGTCAATAATGTCGGGCAGGGCATAGAACAGGTGTATTTGACCGTCATACCGGGTACATATCGTGGGTATGCCCGCCGCCTGCAACCGGGCGGCGTATGCCTCGCCCTCATCGCGCAAGGGATCGTATTCAGCAGTTATAACCATGGCCGGAGGCAACCCGCTAAGGTCCGTAGCCTTCATGGGGGCGGCGTATGGGTTCTCAGCGTCACTGTCTTGGGCCATGTAGTGGTCCCAGTACCAGGCCATGCCCAAGTGGGTCAAACCATACCCATCAGCATTGCTGGAGTACGAGTTGGTGCTGAAGTTGCGCTCCGTTACCGGATAGACCATCAGCTGATATACGATGGAAGGGCCGCCCTTGTCCCGCGCCATCAATGGCACTACCGCAGCCAGGTTGCCGCCGGCGCTCTCGCCGCCAACGGCCACACGGCTGGAGTCGGCGTTGAGCGAGGCCGCGTTGGCAGACGCCCATGCCGTGGCGGCATAGCAGTCGTCGGCCGCCGCTGGGAACTTGTGCTCCGGCGCCAGCCGATAGTCAACGGATACCACCACGGCCCCGGTGCCCACGCACATGCGCCGGCAGGTGCCGTCGACAGAGTCCAGGCTGCCCACAACCCATCCTCCCCCGTGATACCACATCAGCAGCGGGAATGGACCCGAGCCTTCGGGTGTGTAGATACGCACCGGGACGCCCCCCGCTGGTCCAGGCACTTCCCGGTCCTCCACATGCGCGACTTGCGGCCCTGGGTCAGGTGGTGTGGCCGAGTTGGCCCGTGCGGAAGCAGGCGTCTGCTCATGGCGGGGAGGCAAGCCCATCTCCGCGATCTTGTCCAATACAGCCTTGGCCTGAGGGTTCAGAGGCATGTCATTCCTCCTTCATGGAGCGTTGAAGCCACCGTATCGCCGGACAGCCAAAGGTGTCAAGGCCATGCTGCCATGGCCGAGCACATCCGAATCTCAGCTTGCCCCTACAGTCTCACATGCTTAAAATTGGCGGCGCAATGATCGAACAATTCGAGGCAGTCAGTTACAAGGGCCTGCAGAACTTCTGTGTGGGGCCGTTGGAGAGGGTGAATCTCATCACCGGGCCCAATGGGGTGGGGAAGACCAGCTTGGCGGAAGCGCTGTGGCTGTTTCACGGGCGGGATAACCCGACACTGTTGTGGAATTTGCATGTCCAAAGGAAGCCCCTTAGCAGGCCCAGTCCACTTGAAGGCTTGGGTGGCCCCGTTGAGTTACGCGGACGCGAAGACGGTGCCATGCATGGTGTGCGGTTCGAGTTTGATGAGGTTATGCAGCCCTCGCAAAGACCTACAATCGGGATCCCACGCCACGGTGGGATGGGCATACAAGTGGCGTTCGGACCAGGCTTCGCAACGCCACTCTCGGCAGAGCTTGAGGGACTGGGCGTGCAGCCCAGCTTAGGACGGCTTAAGGCTACATACGATCTGGAAGGTGTCAGTACCCCGTACGAATCTGACGTCGTGCTGGGGCCGGCTGGGGCTGCCCTTGCGACACGTCCCCCACAGCTTGGTCGTGCTTCAGCAATCATCGTAATCAGAGACTCTGCGTTTTCGGTAGGCCCCGATACGATAGAACGTTTCTCCGATGCGGTTGCTCAAGGACAAAAACAGCGACTTCTTCAGGTGCTGCGCCTTATGCAGCCGCGCATTCGAAGTGTGGAGATACTTACCGATCAAGGTGTACCATGCCTCTGGGTAGACGCTGAACGGGCTGGAATGCTTCCGTTAGAAGCAGCGGGAGGAGGTGTTGTGAGGTTGGTTACCCTCCTCGCCAACTTCTTTGCCGCTCGTGGTGGGCTGATCCTAATAGATGAGATTGAGAACGGTATCCACTACTCAGCCTTACCGGAGCTCTGGAAGCACATTCGGGACTTAAGCGAGGAATTGGACGTACAAGTGGTGGCCACCACCCACAGCTTCGAATGCATCCAGGCGGCTGTGATGACTGAGGACGGTAATACCTCGCCGCCTCCTGACTTCGTCCTTCTCCGAATGTACCAGAAGGAGGGCGTACCTCACTGCCTGACCTACGCGGGCGAGAAGTTGATGGCGGCCTTGGATATGGGGTTCGAGATACGGTGACAAGTCCATTTGGTCGAATCTCGGTAAAGTCCAACCGTCTGGTGCTGGTGGAAGGTGAGGATGAACGGAATCTGCTAACCAAGATGCTCGCAGAATGGAACATCCAAGGCATACAGACTATTCCTGTCGGGGGGAAGGACAACTTTCGGGCTGGACTCGAACAGGTTATGGAAAGTGCGCGAGCAACTGAAACAGGCCTTTTGGCAATTGGGGTACTTCGAGACGCCGATGAGTATCCCGACCGCGCCTTTCAGTCAGTAGCCGGCTCAGTCCGCTCTCAAGGGCTCAACACCCCCTCTTCGCATAGTGTCGTTGCTCAAGGCCAACCTTCTACGGGGATTTTCATCCTCCCCGACGGGACCAACCCCGGCGCAATCGAAGACCTATGCTGGCGGTCGGTAGAGGATACCGCCACTGCACAATGTTGCTCCAACTACCTAGCGTGCCTAGAAGTATCCAACGCTCTTCTCTCACCCAATGTGGGTAAGACTTTGGTGCGTGCCTATTTAGCATCCCAACAGGACCCGTCCGCAAGGGTAGGGGAAGGCGCATTGCAAGGCTGCTGGCCCTTGGACCACCCAGCGTTCGAGCCACTCAAGGATTTTCTGCACCACCTAGCCACCATCTGACCGGCTAACGAACGGAGGACTGGCATGCCTACAGAATCGGCAACCCATGCACTGGTGGACCGCATTGACGACCGGTTTCTAGTGCAGACTCTCGTAGAGTTGGCACAGGTGCCAACGGAGGTGCCTCTGGGCGAGAACACCTTCATGGCCCCCGACGACCCCAAGTTGGTGCACTATGTGCAACGGGAACTGCGATCGCGCATCCAAGACTTGGGGGCGTACGACCTCATCGACGCACCAGGCAACCAGTTGGTGGTGCGCTTGGGTGACGGCTCCGCCGACCCGTGCTTCCTAGTGATGGTCTACACGCCCACCCAGCACCACAACCTGATGGAAGACCCATTTTCGGGGAAGATCGCCCGCGCTACCGAGTGGGGCTACGACGAACCCTGTGTCTTTGGGCAGGGAATAAGCCAGAACAAGGCCCACCACGCGGTCATGCTGGCCCTGCTGAAGCTGTTTGGCGAGCATGACATCCCCCTCAAGGGAACCTTTTATTTGGCGGTGAACAACGAAGGGAACAGTAGTCACGAGTGTTTCCGCCAGATACTCAGCGTCCTCCCGCGGAAGCCCCAATCCGCCCTGCTGTTGGTGGGCAACGGACTGAAGGTGTCGCTGGGCAACCGTGGCCGCGTCGACATCAACGTGGAGATTCGAGGCAAGGCCTCCCACTCCAGCAGCCCCCACCTTGGGGCCAGTGCCATCGATGGCGCCAACGCACTGCTGAACCGCTTGGACCGCGTGCCTTTGGAGGGTTCCCATCCCATCCTCGGCGGGCGCCATGTGCTGGCGTACCAGATCGTATACGAGCCCGTGGCCCCTCACACGCTGCCCGAGGTAGCACGGGTCAAGATCGACCGCCGCCTGATTCCGGGCGACGACCCTGACCTTGCCGTCGCCGAGTTCGCCCAAGCCATCGGCGACATCCCGCCTTACGAGGTGAAGGTGGAAAAGGGGCCGGTGATGCTGCCAGCCCTCGTAGAACCCGGCGATCCCGGCGTCCGAGCCTTGATGCAGGCACACCACCGCGTCTGCGGCTCAGAGCCACAGACCATCTACGGCATGGGCACCTATGATGCCGGAGGCCCCTGCGCTGCCGGCATACCAGCAGTAATGTACGGCGCGGGCGGCGGTGTACACCCTTTGGGGGTGGATTTCGTGCCCATATCACAGGTCAAGACCGAGGCGCGTGTCGTCGCCCACACTGCTATTTCGCTGCTGGGCTGATACCGCTATTCTCACATGACATCATCGGCAAGCACAGGAGGCGCAAACCGTGGCACAACCAATGGCGGCCAAGTTCGGACTCAGCCTTTCCAACAGGGCTATCCTGTTTGGGTGGGCGACTATTGACGACCTGTTGAACGCCGCCGTCACCGCGGAGCAGTCGGACTACTTTCACAGCATCTGGGTTGGCGACAACCTGCTCTCGAAAGCACGTGTCGACGCCATGATTGCTCTGTCAGCCATCGCCGCTCGCACCGAGCAGGTGAAGCTGGGCACCATCTGCATGGCCAGCTTCCCCATGCGCCATCCCATCCAAGTTGCCATCCAGTGGGCCAGCTTGGACGTCCTGTCCCACGGCCGCACCATTCTGGCAGTGTGCAATGGAGCCGCCGCCTCCGACGGCCCTCAGTTCAAGCACGAGCTTGAGGTGTTCGGCATGCCCTCGTCGGAGCGGGTCGGCAGGCTAGTGGAAGGCGTCAAGGTCATACGCCGTCTGTGGACCGAGGACCAAGTCACCCACGAGGGGAAGTACTACCAGTTCGCCGACGTGGACCTCATGCCTAAGCCGGATCAGCAACCACTACCCATATACATCGCCGCCAACCCCAAGGGCGACGTCGACCCAGCAGTGGAAGAGCGCGTACTGCGTCGCGTGGCCACACTGGGAGACGGCTGGCAGACCGACGCCACTCCCGCCGACACCTTCCAGCGTCGTTTCGACGCCATAAAGGGCTACGCCGCCGAGGGAGGCCGCGACCCTTCCGAGCTGGAGTCCTGCCTGCACCTGATGGTCAATATCAACGACGACCGCGATGAGGGTTTCGAGCAGGCCCGCGGGTTCCTGATGCGCTACTACGGAGCGAATGCGGTCAGTCGCGAGCGTACCGAGCTATGGCTTGCCTACGGCAGCCCGCAGCAGGTCATCGAGAAAATCCAGTCCTACGTCGACGCCGGCTGCACCATGCCGGTCCTCCGTTTCGTGTCTCCCGACCTCAAGGGACAACTGCGTCGCTGCATCGAAGAGGTCATGCCAGCATTTCGTACGTGACCCCACTGACATTTCCTCCTTGCCCTCTCCGCACTCTCGTTGCTACGCTGTAGTCAGCCCAACCTGAGCCGGAATGCGCCACATATGAACGCCTGCACCAAGACCTATGAGAGACCTTTGTCGAAAAACCATGGCCCACGGACGCCACACATTTCCAGCTTCAACTCAGCTACAACGACACGACAAACACTACACGAAATAGCTACAAAACCATTCGCCACAGATAAGCATGGTAGCCGCCCAGCTACGATGCGACCACACCGGCGGCTACACTCCAGCTACGAAACCAAGCAAGTTGGCGTCACTGATGTCGCATTCTCTACCACCCCGTCGTGTCGCCCTCGACCAGTTGCCAACAATACCAGCGCTACCGGCTCATCTTAAGTGCAACGCCCTTCTTCCGCGATGCCAACAGTCCGGCGGCCCAGATACGCAATGACCCGATTTGACCCGGAAATTAGCCCGCCTTCGGCATGAGGGTGTAGGTAATCCCCGTTCTATGCCAAGGCTCTTCGCTCTTCCAAGTATGCTATCCTCAGCCCGACATTCAGCGATAAGACCAAAGATCACTAGGAGGAACTGCGGTGCCGATAACAGGACAGGGTGTCGTATCCCGCGTAGCAGGCGAACCCGCTCTGCTCGAAGAAATCATCATCGACGACCCCGGGCAGGGCGAGGTGCTGGTGCGCATCCAAGCCAGTGGTGTGTGCCACACCGACCTGCACTACAAGCAGGGCAAGATCAGCAACCAGTTCCCCTACCTGTTGGGGCATGAGGGCGCCGGCGTGGTGGAAGCCGTCGGTCCCGGTGTGGAGTCGCCCGCTGTTGGCGACTACGTGGTACTGGCATGGCGGGCCCCCTGCGGACGCTGCCGCTTCTGCGCCATCGGCCAGCCCAACCTGTGCTCCGCCAGCCTCAACGCCGAGCCCCGCATGCGCACCGCCCGCGACAACATCACCCTCAGCCCCGCAATCGGCATCGGAACCTTCTGCGACCGCACCGTGGTCTCGGCCGTTCAAGCCGTGAAGGTGCCCGAGACGTGTCCTCCTGAGCAGGCGTGCCTGCTGGGCTGTGGCGTGACCACGGGCATCGGGGCCGCTCTCTACACCGCTGGCGTGCGCCGTGGCAGTACCGTCGCCGTCTACGGCTGTGGAGGCATCGGCTGCAGCGTGATCATGGGGGCCAAGATTGCCCACGCCTCACGCATCATCGGTGTGGACATCCAACCCAACAAGCTGCAATGGGCCAAGGAATTCGGTGCCACCGATGTCGTAGACGCCACCCAAGGCGACCCGGTGCAGGCCATCAAAGACCTCACGGGTGGCAACGGCGTTGACTATTCCTTTGAGGCTGTGGGCACTCCGCAAACCCTGCTGCAAGCCCTCTGGTCCCGCGACCTCGCTGGCACCTGCACCCTCATCGGCGTGCCCGACCCCACCATGGTGGTGGAACTGCCCATGCTCCAGTTCTTCGGCCTTGGCGGGTCCCTGCGCGTCAGTTGGTATGGCGACTGCCTGCCGTCCCGCGACTTCCCGATGCTCGCTGGGTGGTACAGCCAAGGACAACTAGACTTGGACAGGGTGGTCAGCCGTATCATAAACATCGGAGAGACAGAAGAGGCTTTTGAGGCGATGGAACGGGGGGAGACGCTTCGCTCGGTGATCCGGTTGTAGGGCTGATCTCACATATTAGCGACCGACACCGGGGCTAAGGTATCTCCGGCGATAATCGCGCATATCCCGTACAGGCCCGGATATCATCCAATTCGAGGTCGGGATAATCCTCTAAGATGGCCTCCGGTGAAACGCCTTGGGTCAGCAGGCTCAACACGAGTTCAACCGACATTCCCAGGTCTCGAATAATGGGCTTGCCCCCAAATACGTCAGGGCGAGCCATGATACGCTTCAGCAAGTCTTGGTTCGTCGCCATGATTGCCTCCCGTCGATCGCCATAGGCTCTCGCCTTCGCGGTCACCCTATCTTGCTCAGCGAAGCACGTCAGTTCCCAGAGGCGAACTCCGGCAACACCTTCTCCGCAAACAGCTTCAGGGAGTTCAGCGTCTGCTCCTCGGTGAGGTTCCCGAAGAAGAAGGAGCTCACGAAGTAGTTGGTGCCGGTGGCGTCAATGTGATGACGCACCTGCTCGACGACTGAGTCAGGCGAACCCACGACGTGCAGGCCGTCGGCCATACGCGCCTCGAAGTCGCCTAGGAACGCGGTGCGACCGGGATCACCTCTCACAGTCCGCAGGTAGTTGAAGTTGTCGTTGAAGTGGGCGAAGGCAGCCTTGGCATCGCTCAGCGCCTCTTGGTCCGTCTCCCCAACATATACATGGCGCACGATGCCGTACTTGGGGTCCGGTTCGTGCCCGTTGAGCCGCCCGTCGTCCCCTTGGTGGTCCTGCCAGACCTGCTTATAGAGGTCGAACAGTTCCCGGACTTTGTCCATAGGAGGGTAATGGGTGATTGTGTTGAAGCCTTGGCGCGCCAGCCACTCGGTCCGCTCCACGTTATCCGTGGGATACCACAGAGGCGGGTACGGGCGTTGGTACGGCTCCATGTGCAACTGCACGTCCTCGAAGGAGTAATGCTTGCCTTGGTATTTGATGACTCCGTTGGTGAGTCCTTGGGTGATTATGTCGAGGGCCTCTTCGAACATGCCTCGGGATTCGTCGGTGCCCACGTTGTAGAAGGAGAGCTCGATGGGCGAGATGCCACGCCCCACGCCTAGGTCCAAACGACCGCGACTGAGGTGGTCCAGCATGCATATTTCTTGGGCCAGTCTGAGGGGGTTGTAGATGGGCAGTAGGTAGACCAGCGGGCCTAGACGGATGCGTTTCGTCCGCTGTGCGGCTGCTGCCAGAAAAAGGCCGGGAGACGGGGCCATCCCCAAGGGCGAACCCTGATGCTCCGCCAGGTGATAGCAGTAGAAGCCAGCCTCGTCGGCGTACTCCAGCATCCGCAGACGCATATCGTAGTTATCGGCGATGCTAAGTCCGTTACTGTCAATCCAGTCGAAGATGCCAAAGTGTACAGGCGACGCCATAGAAGGGCCTCCCAGTCAAGTCAGGTTATTGAGCCTACTCGGGGCGTTTTTCGTTCGGAGTGTGCTTTTGAGGGGTGCCCCTAAACGACAGCGCCTTGACTGCGCAATTCGTCCACCTCTTGCTGGGTCAGCCCGCCCAGGGTGGTGAAAATCTCATCGGAGTGCTGGCTGAACAGGGGCGCAGGCACGACCTCCACCGGCGAGTCCGACAGCCTCACAGGACACCCGATGATTGAGACACGGCCACGGGTGGGATGGTCGATCTCGGTGACCATTCCCCGCTCCCGCAGGTGTGGATTGGCCAGCACCTCGGAGGTGTCGAACACAGCCCCACAAGGGACGCCTTCCCCAGCAAAGGCTGCCATCACGTCTTCCTTGTCCCGCGTCGATGTCCACTCCTGAATAATCGCCGCCAGCTCGGCACCGTGTTGATCGCGGATGTTCCGGTCGGCGAATCGCGGGTCTTCCAGCAACTCCTCACGGCCCATGGCACGGACGGCGGCGTTGAACATGCCCGGTATGTCCGAGGGCACGAGAAGAAAGACGTACTCGTTCTCGCCTGCGGGGGCGCACCTGAAGAGGCCACGCACCTCCCCCCCGGCTCCGCCAAGATGGCTCTCAGCCCGGGGCACCGGCACACCGGTGGAGAGAGTGCTAGTGAACTGCACCCTAGTGAGGTTGAGCACTGCCTCCTGCATGGCCACTTCCACCTTCTGACCCCTGCCGGTGGACTGGCGTTGCACCACTGCTGCCAGTATGCCTATCGCCATGTGCATCCCAGTACCGGAGTCACCCACATTTACACCGGATGGGGTGGGCGGACTGTCGGCATAGCCGGTAATGCTCATGGCCCCGCTGGTGGCTTGGGCTACCGGCTCGAAGCACTTGTAGTCCGCGTACGGCCCGTAGGAGCCAAAGCCCTTCACCGAGGCGTAAATCAGGCCGGGGTTAATGGCGCTCAGGTCGTCGTAACCCAATCCCAGACGGTCCATCGCACCCGGACCGCGATTCTCCACCATGATATCGGCTTGGGCTACCAAGGTCTTGAACAGCTCCTTACCCTTGGGGTTGCGTAGGTCAAGCGTGGTGCTCTTCTTGTTGTTATTGAGCAGTAGGAAGAAGAAGCTATCTTTATCGGGGTCGTCGCGGCGCAGCCAGCGGGCGCGGTCGCCACGGCCATCGGGTATCTCGATCTTGATGACCTCGGCCCCCAGCCAAGCCAGCATCTGAGTACAGGACGGTCCCGCTTGGTCGTGGGTCATGTCTATCACCCGCATACCTTCCAAAGCCTTGCTCATAGGTGGTTCCTCCTAGCCGGCCTACCTGAGGCACTTGGCCGATTCTAGGTGGGGCGTAAGGGAGCGTCAAGCTGGAAGGTGCGAGTCACAGTCATATCGACGTCGACCCTTACCCGCTTATGGATGCATCTTCTTGCGTGGTAGTATGGGCCGTGTGCCGGAAACCAGAACGCAGCGCATCAGAGAGCGGTTAGAGCATGAAGGCTGGTACATGCAGAGGCACGGTGCAAACCATGACATCTATCGACACCCAGATATGCGAGGCATCATAACCCTGCCTCGGCACCGGAATGTCAAGCTAGGGGTGGCCCGATCCATAGCCAAGCAAGCGGGTTGGGAGGACTAACATGAGATATCCTGCGATTATTGAGGGCGGCGGGGATGACTATGGCATTTGGTTCCCAGACCTGCCGGGAATCGTGGCGATGGGAGATACGTTAGGAGAGGCCATCTCCAACGCCGAAGCAGCCTTGGAAGATTACGCTATTGAGGCCGAGCGAGACGGCATGGAACTCATGACTCCCAGCTCTACAGAAACCATTGAAGTTCCGCCGGGATGCACTCTCACGACCATCCAAATGGTGCGAGAAGCTACTGAAAGGTCGGCACTATCATGACCTCACCCACCAACGACGAGTTCCGCTTCCTAGTGCGCCGCGCCGGGCTCTCAATGTCCGACGACGAGCTGCAGCAGTTGCGCACCTTCTACGACGCCTTCGAAGAGCGCTTGAAACCCCTGTATGAAGCCGACCTCTCCGAGGAAGAAGTCTCAGGAATCTTCCTACCTAGGGCGAGCGGGCTTCCAAACGCCAGCGGAGAGGTGACGCCATGACGACTTCCAGCCAAGCCCTCCACCATCTGAGCATCCACGAGGCGGCCGGGCTCATCCGCAACCGCCAACTATCGCCTGTCGAGCTAACTCAAGCCTTCCTAGACCGTATTGAGGCCATCGATGACCGGCTGAAGTCCTACATCACCCTACTGCCTGAGGCGGCTATAGAAGCAGCACGGGCGGCCGAAGCGGAAATTTCGAGGGGCAACTACCGTGGCCCGCTGCACGGCATCCCCATCGCCCTGAAGGACCTGTACGACACTGCCGGCGTGCCTACCATGGCCCAGTCCAAGGTACTGGAGCACCGTGTGCCCGATAACGACGCCACGGTAGTGACCCGCCTGCGGGAGGCAGGCACCGTACTGCTGGGCAAGCTCACCATGCATGAGTTCGCCTTGGGATTCCCCGCCAGTTTGTACGAGTCACCGCGCAATCCTTGGAATCTGGACTACGTGACCGGCGGTTCAAGCAGCGGCTCGGGTGCGGGTATCGCCGCGGGTACCTGCATGGGCACGTTGGGCTCATGCACGGGAGGTTCCATCCGAGGGCCTGCGTCCTACTGTGGCATTGTTGGGCTGAAGCCCACCTACGGGCGCGTGAGCCGACACGGCGTTCTGCCCCTTAGCTGGTCGCTCGACCATGTGGGCCCTATGACATGGACGGTTGAAGACACCGCCCACATGATGCAGGCCATCGCTGGGCACGACCCTGACGACGCCACCAGCAGCCGGTCACCCGTCCCGGACTACGCGTCGGCACTGCGGGAGGACGTTAACGGGCTGGTCATCGGTGTGCCACGCCACTATTTCTTCGACGCCAGCGCGGGGGCCGATCCCGAGATACTGGCGGCCGTAGAGAAGGCCCTAGCGGACTTGGAGAGTCTGGGGGCCCGTCTCGAGGAGGTGAACATCCCCAGCCTCGATCTCGCAGGCCCAGCCAACTGGCTGATCATGATGAGCGAGGCTTACGCCTACCACAAGGCCAACCTGCAAACGCAACCCCAGAACTTTGGCCCCGTCGTGCGCCACCGCTTCTACTTAGGTGGGCTGTTCGGCTCTGGCGACTACGTCAAGGCGCAGCAGGCGCGCAGCCGTATCCGGCGTGAGTTCGCCGAGGTGATGCAGCGAGTGGACCTCATCGGCTGCCCCACCATGTTAGGGCCAGCGCCCCTGTTCGACAGCTTCGACCCGTCGACGGTCGTCTTGGGGCGCAGCTTCACCGCTCCATTCAACGAGACCGGCATGCCCGCTATCTCAGTACCCTGCGGCTTCACCGAAAGCGGTCTGCCCTTGGGCCTGCAGATAGCTGGCAGGCCCTTCGAGGAGGAGACGGTCATCCGGGCGGCCTACACCTACCAGCAACACGCAGGGTGGTACAAGCAGCGGCCAGCGATTTAAGGAAGTTGGGTCTGAGTGACGAGAGGCGCAGACGCCTACACTGCCGTTGTCTCAAGGAAGCGGTAGTTTGCCAGGTCGTGGTAGGTGGCAACACGTATCTGCGTGGGAGGCCCGCTCCACATCGGGCAATTCCACTCCGCGAATCCCTAGCGCAGTTCGCGCCTCAGCACCTTGCCTGCAGAGCTTACAGGCAGGCTGTCCCGGAACTCGATGATGCGGGGGACTTTGTAGGCCGCCAGTTGGCTGCGGCAATGGGCCGTGAGGGCGTCGCGAATGGTGTCTTGGGAGTCGGATGCGGTGTCCTTCAGGACGATAGTGGCCTTGACGGTCTCACCGCGGTAGGAGTCGGAGGTGCCCGCCACCGCTGCCATGCGGACCATAGGGTGGCGGTACAGCACCTCCTCCACCTCCCGGGGCCACACCTTGAACCCGGCAGCGTTAATCACGTCCTTGATGCGGTCGACAATATAGAAGTAGCCATCCTCGTCCATGCGGGCTAGATCGCCCGTGTGGAACCAGCCATCCAGCATCACTTCAGCAGTAGCGTCGGGACGGTTCCAGTAGCCCCGCATCACTTGGGGGCCCCGGAGCGCCAGTTCGCCGATTTCGCCTGCTGTGAGGACCTTGGTGCGGTCGTCCGGATCGACGACGCGAGCATCGGTGTCGGGCAGGGGGATGCCCATAGAACCTAGGAGCGCCCGCTGGGGCGGGTTTACATGGGTGAGGGGCGACGTCTCCGTGAGGCCATAGCCCTCTATGAGAACGTCGCGACCCACCAGCTTGTCGAATGACTCCTTCACCGCTTCAGGCAAGGGGGCAGCACTGGTGCGGCTGGGCCCCAAGGACGACAGATCGTATTGCCCAGAATCGGGTTGGCCCAGCAGGTTGATGTACATGGTGGGAACGCCAAGAAATCTGGTGGCACGATATCCCTCAATGGCCTGGAACACGCCTTGAGGGTGGAAGCGCCGGAAGAGGATGATGGTCCCGCCGACGGCAATCGGCACACTCATCACCCCAGCGATGCCACCGATATGAGACAGCGGTAAGACGGCGATAAACGTCTCCTCGCCGGGCCGGTAGTCAAACCAACGTGAGAACTGAATGGCGTTGGCCACTAGGTTGGCGTGGGTCAGCATCGCCCCCTTGGGCACTCCCGTTGTCCCGCCGGTGTAGGGGAGCAACGCCAAGTCCTCCTCCGGTGTTATGTCAGATAGGGGCTCCAGAGGGAGGTGCTGCGCTATCAAGTCGTTCATGCTGTAGGCATGGCGCGGGACATCGGCCACATCCGCAACCACCACCCGCTCCAACCCTATGTGCTCCCGCACATGCTCCACCACTAGCAGCGATTGCGCGTCGCATACGATCGTAGACGCGCCACAGTCGCTCAGTTGGTGGGTAAGCTCGTCGGATTGATACATGGGGTTACAGGGGACGGGGACGGCCCCGGCCTTGAGGATGGCGTAGAAGCTGAGGACCAAAGACGGCGAGTTCTGCAGGTAGTAGGCGACACGATCACCCTTGCCGACACCCAGTTCGGCCAAGGCCGCCGCCAACCTTGAAGACTCGTCGTCCAACGCGCGGTAGCTCTTGGCCGCAGTCTCCCGCCCAGACTCTCCATCGAAGGAGATAATGGCAACCCGCGACGGGAAACGGCGGGCAGAGTCCTGCAACAACCGATATAAGGGAATGGAGGGGTAATCGAGGCTGGCTCCAAGGCCGGTAGGGTAGTGGCGAAGCCAAGGCTGTGTCATCAGTGTCATATCCGTCGGCCGCAGGCGTCATCCGACGCCCACTCAGCCAGCGGGCGTCACAGCGAGACCCTTACTCAGCCGGAGAAACCCTTCTGCAGCTTACCTATGGTGGAATCGAGGTCGCCGACGTACGCTTCCATCAGTTTCAGGTCGTCCTCGGTGAGGTGGGCATACCGTCGTTGGGAGGCGGCGTACTCCTTGACTGTCGCCTTGCGGGGGATGTTCTGGCGGCCGAATACGCCGTCTTTCCACTCGTAAAGGGGCCACATGCCCGACTCCACTGCCAAGCGCGAGACCTCCACTCCCTTGTGATCGTCGTAGCCCCAAGAGGGGTTGCAGGGCGTGAGTATCTGAATGAATGCGGGCAGCCGTGTGCAGGCTGCTTTGATTTTGCGCTCCAAGTCTTGGGGGTGGGAAGTGGACGCCGTGGCCACATACTCCGCGCCGCTATGCATAAGCATCAAGGGGAAGTGCTTGGGATGGCGCAGCTTGCCTGCGGGGCGTACGCTGGTGCGAGCCAAAGGTTCTGTGCTGCCCGTGGCGTGGCTACCACTGGCAGCGTGGGCTTGGTTGTCGCACACCACATGGAGGTATTTGTAGCCTTGCTGAAAGGCGGTGGCCAAATCCTCCAAGCCGATGTCTATCTGGCCGTCACCATCAATCACCACGATGGGCCGATCGATGTTCCGCACCTGCATGGCGGTGAGCAGGCCGACAATACCGCTGTCATGAGTGCCCAGACCACTGCGCTGCAGGAAATCGCGCCCGATGCCACACCCTTGACCGAAAACGATGGGCTGCTGCTCGGCTAGGTAGTCGAACACGATGTGCATCACCAATCGCGTAGCTAGGTTCTCCGGGCAGCCGGGGCACTGGTTGGCGGTAACGTTCATGAAGACGCGCTTGGGCTCGGTCTCCATCACCATCTTGATAGGCATTCTCGCCTTCCTCTCGCCGTTCCTACGGGTGTGGGATTCGACGCTGGTGCCCTCAGCGACTAAGCGCTTGGGCCAGCATATCCTCGTCTTCAATGGTCTCGAAGTGCCACGCATGCTGTCGCTGCGTGTAGCCGCGACGGGTGGCCTCCAAAGCCTCTTCTGCCATGTACATCACGTCGTAGAAGGTTACGTCCCGTCCACCTAGACCTGCGATACGGCCCAAAACAATGGGAGCGTCAACCTGCCCGAACATGGCGCTGCGCAGGTCGTGGTAGACGGCTGCCACCGGGTTGCGGTCCAGCACCACCACGGCCTTCACGCCCTTGAGGGCTGTCACCAGTTCCTCGCCAGGGAAGGGACGGAAAGCCCGCACCTTCACCAAGGCCACCCGCTTGCCCTGCTCCTGCATAAGCTGCGCCGCGTAGCGGGAGGTGGAAGCCAGCGACCCCATGGCCACGACTGCCACTTCGGCATCCTCGATGCCCTCAGCCTCAATGAGACCGCCGTAACCACGACCATTGAGCCTCAGGTAGTCGGCGTGGGCACTCTGGATGGCCTGCTTGGTGGTCACGTTCAGGGCTTGGTCGAGCTGGTACCGCCTCTCCATGTACTCACGCTCGACGTCGATGTAGCCGTAGCCGCTCATACGTGGGCCGGAGTAGTACTGGGCGAAGTCCAGGTTCTTCACAAAGTCGATGTCGGACGGAAGCTGGAAGCTAGGCAGAAAGGCATCGATAGCCTCCTGCGAAGGTAGCTCCACGGGGTAGCTGTTGTGGGACACCTCCCATCCATCGTAGGTCATGAAGGTGGGCAGCAGCACGTTGGGGTCCTCGCCCACCCGGTACGCCTGGATCAGGGTGTCAAGAACATCTTGGGCATTCTCGCAGTGATAGTGAATCCAGTGGATGTCGCGGTACATCACCGTGTCGTGATCGTCCGTGCGCACCACGGCGGGTGGCTCCAAGGCGCGATGGGCCACCACTAGTACGATGGGTATGCGGGCGTATGAGGCGAAAATGAGCTGCTGAGCGGCGATGAGCAGGCCCTCGGAGTTGGTGGCAAAGGCGCACCGCACACCTCCTTGGGTGGCGGTGATCTGGGCGTTCATAGTACTGCGCTCGTGCTCCAGCTCAATGAGCTTCGCATCGAGCTCGCCACGCTGAATCATCCGCGCCGTCTCCTCGCCCACCTCGTCGGAGGGGCCGATGGGGAAGGAGCAGAGCACCTGAATTCGGGCCAGCTTGAGGGCATGGGCCGCTGCCTTGTTGCCGGTGAGGGCAGTACGCTTTACAGCTTGGGCCATTAGTCTGACCCTCCTTGCCCCTGACCCTCCTCACGCAACCGTAAAGGTATGAGGGCCTCCATGCCTGCCCGCTGGTGCCCCGACACCTCAGGCCAGTGGGGCTCAACGGTGACTTCCTCGTAGCTGGGGCGTTCCTTGCGCAACTGGTCTTCGTCCACCATGGTGAGAGCATGCCCCACGCACACCTCCACACAGATGCCACAGCCACGGCAGAAGTCAACGTCAATTCGGTAACCTTGGTGGAGCAGGCCCTCCCGTACGATGAACCCCGTGCCGTCGGGGCACATCACCTCGCTGATGCAACTGCCGGGGCAGATGCACTGGCCGTCGTTGCACACTGGCACCTTGTCCCGCCAGACAAAGGGGCTGCCCTTGCTGAAGCCGGGCAGCTTGTCGTAGCGGTCAAAGCTGTAGTACTGGGGCAGGCTCGAAATCTCGGCGTGCTGTATCCGGGCTGGGCGCCGTTCACTCTGGAACTGCACTCCACCCAGGGCCTCGACCTTCTCGTAGGCCTCCAAGGCCCCTTGGGCATTGCGCTCGCCTAGGTTTCCGGGGAAGGTGTCGCGTATGCACTCACTGAGGGCTGCCATGTCCACGGCCTCGGTGATGCGGGCATAGGCACCAAGCATGGTGATGCCCACAGGCGGGGGTGTACGCCCCAGCAGCCGCTCCGCAATCTCGGTGGCGTCCACCGTGGCCACGACGCCTTCGAAGTCAAAGGGTAAGTCAAGGTCGCCGGGGTGCTTGGGGCTGTTCACCAGCAGAACACCACGCTTCATACGCCCGATGGCGTCGGCAACCAGCTCGTGGCTGTTTTCTTTGGCAGTCAGGAGGAGCTCTTCTTGAAAGACAATCACCTCTTCGGGGCGGTAGTTGGCGCAACTGGCCAATCCCGGGGAATCGGATATCTTGACGTAGTTGATGACTGGGGCGCTGCGTGCCCGGGTGCCGGGGTAGACGTTCACCGACACATAACGCCCTTGGTCGGAGTAGAGCTTGGCCAGCACCTCGCCCGACTGCACGGACCCCTGTCCCGACATGCACAGCAGGTTCAACTCTTTGGTATTGGGCATACTGCCTCCATGGCCCGCCATGTCCTGTACTGTTGCGGGTGCACCTCGAATTATATCACTAGGTACCACGAACTGGGCGGTCCCCTAAGACGAGCCTAGCTTTCCATCCAGTCAGTTACGATGTGAAGCAGCCTTCTCCTGATATCTCCGCTCTCCGCTGCCAAATTGACCGTGGCAAAACGGACCATATGCCCTTGGATAACCGCTGCCTCGTCAACGTCATCATCCACCGATGGGTGGAGCAACATCCCGGTGGCGCGGGCCGACATAGGGTCGCTAGCGATTTCTTGGGATCTCAGGTAAGCGTATATCTGGTAAATGTATCCACTGCGCAACATGTGATTCTTATAATGGCTCGCGCTGAGGATGGAAGTAAACTTGGTGTCGATGACGATTCGGTGGCCTCCGGCTGGCGTCACCCAGCCCGGATGCTCTAGAACGATGTCCGTAATCATTGACGGCAGCATTGTCATTAGGTTGGGCGTGGGGTGTTCCGCAGGCCAGCGAATGTGCCTACCCGTATGAACCTTCCAGCCATCGCCGGACAGAACGACGTCGTAGAATCCCCCAACAGCCCTCTCGAACAGCCTCCTAGCCCAGACGATGTCCCGATCGGGCGAAGATAGGTATGTACCTCCGGGGTCTTCCGTGGGCAGGGCTAGATTGAAGGCCAAATGGGCCGCGGCCAGCATCAGACGATCCTCCGCAACCATCCGTCCTTTGAGACCAGTAGAAGCGACACTGCGACCCCGATTGTCAGCAAGGAGGGGATCGGCCATGACGCCGGCGCGCTCCAGGCTGGCGTCAGCAGCCCGGCAACGGGAGGCCAGGTCTGGCCTCTGGACTACCTTTGCAATCTGAGCTAAGGCCGCTCGGACGAAACGGTTCCGGGGAGTATCGACCGTCAACTCTTCGAAACGGCATGCGACCTTGCCTCTGCGTAACAGTAGATGGCTATCGGTCCGAAGAATATCAATATGACCACGCACTCGGCTAAGGTCGGCCTGTCGGGCCTGGAAACCCGTACTTAGGTTTCGCCTGAGGCGTCGCTCTACAGTTCGGGCAAGTATCTCAGCCACCAAGTCGGGGATATCGTCCGGGTTCTCCTCTGAGTCTAGTCTCTTGGCGGGTGGAATTTGCCGAAATAGGGCAGAGGCGTACAGCATCAGCAGCCATATGTTCCTGATTGGAATCCGACCGATAGTGGGTGCACTACTGTGATCCAGGACTTCCATGGCAGTGGCCGGTTCTAATACGGCGTCCGTCGACACTAGTGGACTCCGTCGAGCAACTTCTCCTTTTGCTCCTTGGCTTTCTCCAAGGCATCAAACCAGTATTCGTCCAACAAGGGCCCAATTTCGGTTTGGACGACCTGTAGGAACCACTGACCGTTAACTGTGATCCCTGGGTCTGGAGTGACCACGCTGTGTCCTATTCGGAACTGCGGCCCAAGGCTCGGGTCTGTGGATATCACCTGGTTTAGCGTTTGCAGTCGTTCCTCCACACGATCCAAGATGCCTGCCTCGACATCACAATGGTCAGAGACCCAACGATGCCAGAGCTCCCCGAACGTCGGTTCCAAGTCGACGAACGCGAACCGACGACGCAGAGCAAGGTCAACGAGGGCAATGGAGCGGTCAGCGACGTTCATGGTGCCGATTATGTAAACGTTGGGCGGCACGTAAACACGCTCATCCGCAGTTTTCGAGTACCCTAGCGCCAAAGCCTCTTCAGGATTGCGTTTGTCAGCTTCCAGCAGGGTCAGCATCTCGCCGAAGACCTGCGCAGGATTGCCCCGATTAATCTCTTCTATAACAATGACGTGCTTGTCGCCCAAGTTTTGCTGCGCCATCTCAATCACCTTGAGGAGCGGACCGTCGACTAGACTCAGGCGGCCTCCCTCTTCCGGTCGCCACCCCCTCACGAAGTCCTCGTACGACAGATTGGGATGGAACTGATAGCTGTGAACCCTATCCCCGGCTTTGCTCCCAATCAAGGCAAAGGCCAACTTTTTGGCCAGCCACGTCTTGCCCGTGCCCGGCGGCCCTTGCAAGATCAGGTTTTTCTTGCTTGTAAGCCGCTCCAGCGCCATCTCCAGCCTGACCTGTTCAATGAAGCAGCCGTCACTAATGATATCTCTAATAGTATAAGTAGCTGGCTCCGATTTCTCGGTTTGGCCTGATTGTCCATTCTCTTCGTTGGTATCGGGAGGTTCTGGTCCGGGCTCATGGTCGTCACCGAATCGCTCTCGCCAATAAGGATCGTTCCGGAACCGATCAATATCTTGACGCTCCCCCTGAAACGTGAATCGAATCAAAGAGGCCTGTTTCCAGTTAGCAGGGCTGTCCACCACCTTCCAAACCGTCTTCTGCGAAGTAGTGAAATACCACTCCCGTGGGGGGTCAACCCTCGCCCAATCGACCACCAAATTGCGCCCGTCGCCCGGGTTAGCTGTCACAGTGCCAACAGCTTTAATCTCCATCACCGAGACATAATGCCTGCGATTGTCAAAAGGTAGACCATCCCTACGGTTGCGGGTGTAGCTACTCTTAATGGCGATCCTATCTCCAGGCAGTATCGACCTTACGAGTTGGCTATATTCGTCCTCGTAACCGTTGACCCATACCCCATCCCTCAGAAATCGTTCGGTCTGGTCGTCAACACCGCCATACGCCGCTCCAACGAACCAGGCGGGGCGCGTCACCGAGGTCTCAGAAGCGGTCGCCATATGTTTTACCTTCAAGGAAGAACGGATACCCGGGTGCGGTGGGCGCTCCGTATCAAATATCACTAACGTCGACGCAGGGCGAGGCGGAGGGCGCTAGAGCCTTCTGATAGGAAAAGTTGAGGACTTGTCCCTTCCCCGGGCTGTCAGCACAAGTACCGATAGCAAGCCCGCTCGGATTATATCACTCCGGCCTACGTATCGAGGAAAGCGGCAATCGCCTTTCTTCTTATGGAACGGGACTTTGACAATGCAGCCTTTCTATGGTTAGACTGACGACAGAAACAGCATGATGTTCGCAAGCGCTACCGCGATTCCTCAAAGCCGAGTCCTCTCCTCTTGGGCCCTTCCACGATAGCCTCGCTACCCCTGACGACGGAGGTTTCCCTATTATTTCCTCATTGTCCAACAAGCTCTTAGGTATATTCCGCCGCAAGGCATCCCCGCCTCCCAGCGATGAGGCGTTCGCTGTCACCCCCGCCCCAGTCACACAACCGGCCTCCCGCGACACAGCCTCTGCCCTTCCGGATCGAGTGCCTTCCACAACACCAAACGCCAAGACCGCGCCATACAAACAGCGGCGTCCGAGTAGCGCCAATAAGGTCAAACCATACACCTACGCCACCGACGCCACTTTCGGCCCACTGCCTGTGGAAGGGCGCATTGCCCGCGCCCTCGAGGAGATGGGATACACGGAGCCCACGCCCATCCAGGAACAGGTCGTGCCCTTGGTGCGCAACGGGCGGGACTTGGTGGGGCAGGCACAGACGGGCACCGGCAAGACAGCAGCCTTTGGTATCCCTCTGGTGGAGAAGGTTGACCCTGATATCAAGTCGCCCCAAGCCTTGGTATTGGCTCCGACCAGAGAGCTGGCGAAACAGGTCAACGACGAGATTGCTCGCCTCGGCAAGTACAGAAATATCCAGCCCCTGACAATCTATGGTGGGCAGGCTATGAGCCGGCAGTTGACCGCCTTAGAGCGCGGAGTACAGGTCATAGTCGCCACGCCGGGACGGTTGATGGACCACATGTCGCGAGGCACCATCGACTTGGGTGGCGTCTCCATCGTGGTGCTGGACGAGGCGGACCAGATGCTGGACATCGGCTTCGCCGAGGACATCGAGTACATCTTGCGCTACATCCCTACGCCACGTCAGACCCTGCTCTTTTCCGCCACTATGCCCGGCCCCATACACAATCTGGCCCGACGCTATCTGCGCAATCCTGAGTGGATACGCACAGGGGGCGAGGCCGAGCCGGTGGAGCAGGTGGCCCAAGTCTACTACGAGGTTGCTACCGAGGACCGCACTCCCCTGCTGTGCGAGCTTCTGGCGGGGGCTGGACCGGATATGCAGGGCCTCATCTTCCGGCGCACCAAGATCGGCGTAGACCGGCTGGTTGCCGAGCTACGGCGCAGACGCTTGGAAGCTGAAGCCATCCATGGAGATATGAGCCAAGCCCAGCGCGAAGGCGTGATGAACCGCTTCCGCGCCGGAAGGCTGCGTATCCTAGTGGCAACTAACGTGGCGGCCCGCGGACTGGACATCCCAGCCGTGTCCCACGTAGTGAACTACGACATGCCCGGCAACTTGGAGGAGTACGTCCACCGCATCGGACGCACCGCACGAATGGGTCGCCCCGGCACCGCCATAACATTCGTGTCGGAGTGGGACTTTGACATGCTGGACACCATCCACGCCCACGTTGGAGACGACCTCCAACCCGGCCGCTGGCCCCATGAGCCGGCCGACGCTGAGACCGCGCCAGTCTTGGAGACCCAGCACGCCGCTGTCTAGGCCCCTCACCCCACCAATCTCAACCTTCCCTTTCGAGAGGGAAGGGACATGTCCTGCCACCTATTCCGACGTATGGGCAACCAAGGCGGTTGCCCAACAGGAACCGAAGGGTCTGCCTCAGGCCCCCGGAGAGCAAGCGCGGATCACGCGCATGGCGTCTTCCTTGGCTGTAGGGCCCTCCACCCTAGGCGTCACGATGGGCAGCTTCAGCCCCGCCGCATGGTACTCCGCTATTCTGGCCCGACACTCTTCCGGCGTTCCCACCAAGGAGATCTCGTCGATGAGGGCGGCTGGCACCAACTGCCTCGCCCGGTCGTGGTCTCCCGCCTGCCATGCCAGCTTCACCTGTTCTATTTCGTCCGGGTACCCGGCATCGGCCATCAATTTGCGGTAGCGAGGCCAGAATCCAGCGTACGTCGCCATGGGTCCCCGCATCTTGTCGCGGGCCTCGTCCTTGTTGTCAGATACGAAGCAATTCACCAAGCTGGTGACGTCCACATCGGCCGGGTCTTTGCCGGCACGTTCTGCGCCCAAGGCTACATTCTCTGCTGCCATTTTGGCGTGGCCGGGGGTGCACCAAGTGAGGATGGTGCCCTCGGAGATCTCGCCGCATATCTGGAGCATCTTCGGGCGGACGGCGGCGATGTAGACGGGCATCTCCTTGCGCTGGGTCTGGAACCAGAAGTCGAACTGCTGGATCTTGGTGACTTCGCCGGGGTAGGAGATGCGCCCGTCCCGCAACAGCCCGCGCACGATATCGATGCACTCGCGCACTCTCTGCACTGGATGGTCGAACACCAAGCCGTGCTCCGGCTCCACCTGCACCTTGTGGCTGGAGCCGAGGCCTAGGATGAACCGCCCAGCGGAGTAGAGGTCGACGGTGGCGGCCGCCATGGCGATGGTGGGCGCGGTGCGCGCGAACACGCTGCTGATGCTGGTGCCCAGCAGAATCTTGCTAGTGCGCATGGCGATGGCCGTGAGGATGGCGAACTGGTCGCCCGCATGCCCCTCAGCCACCCACGCCGACTCATATCCCAATTCCTCCGCCAGCACCGCACACTCCACGATCTCCAGAGGCTCCAACCCCCGAGAAAACCCGACGCCTACTCGCTCCGTCATTAGTCACCTCGCAATCTGCTACAGGTCTTGAGATATCATACCAAGCCTTAAGCCATTCTGGCCTCGGTAGGGCTCGGCTCAGCTGAGGGCGTTACCAGAAGGTGCATCCGCTAGAATGAGCGGAAGTAGCACAGCATAGGGCAATATCGCATGGGACCTTCAACTGGGCACTGCAGGTAACTAGCATGGATGACCAGAGGTCTCTCGATTTCGATGCGATGGTGGACACCGGCGCGAGCTACACCATCGTGCTTGTCCGCCTTCTCCGGGAATTGGGGGGTCGAGCCGATCGATAAGATCGCACTAGCGTTGGCCGATGGGCAACCCGTGGAGATGGACCTGGGACAAGCCACAGCCACCATCGACGTCAGAAGCATACCAACCTTGGTAGGCTTCAGAAGGGAGAATCCCCGCCCCCCTCCTCGGGGCCTACACCTTCGAAGGCCTGCGCCTAGCCGTAGACCCGGTGCACTAGAGACTGGTGCCGGCCACCACCGCATGGGCGTGAGTGGAAGGAGTTGCTGAAAGCCCACACCAGCAAGGAGGACGCCACCCCGTAGCCCCACGCGGCGATCGTCATCATCGTGTGACCCGCCGCTTTGCGGCACTCGGATGTCCCTTTGAAGAGCGACGACTTCTGCTAGACTGCCGGGCTCCATCTGAAGCCTCCGCCGGTTCCTGGCTGGTTTGGGCCTTTGCATAATAGTCGAGCGCTTGTTGGTACGCCCACGTCAGGTCAACCAAATCTGAAAAACTCGTCACCATCAACTCTCCGCGCTCCGCTATCTCCCGCCGATAGTCTTCCAGATGCACACGGCGGTCCGACTTGCGCAGATTGTGCTTGGCACACGTAGTTCTTCCAGAATAGCCACATCGGCCTTGTATACCCTACCCCGTGGCCCCTTCTCACCACCTACGTCTGCAGCGCCTCCAGTGCTTGCGTGACCAGACGCCTGCGCAGCTCTTTTTCCTCCTGAGGTGAGACGTTGGCGTCGCCTAGGACGTGGACTATGCCGTGACCTTGGACTACGCGGTTGGCCCCTACCATGCGGGCTACCGGGGCGACGGAGGTGACTTGGGCTACGGGGATGCCAGCCTTTTCGAGTTCGGTTGCGATCGCAGCGCCGCTGCGAGTGGAGGTCCCTCAAGCGGAGGTAAGCACCACTGCATCGACGCCTGACTCCTTGAGCTTCTGGGCCATCTCGCGACCGAGGCGGCGGCTGTTGGCCAAGGGGTTGGCCAGCCCCGAGGTGGAGAGGAACTCGTCGAATACCTTGCCGATAATGCCGGCCTCCTCCATCTCCCGGAGGACATCGACGGGCACGAGGCGGTCGGGGTCCTGCTGCACGTAGCGGGTGTCGTAGCCACGATGCGCCACCTCGTAGTCCTCGCCTCGTAGGTCGGCCACCCCGGAGATGTCGTAGGAACCCCAGATGTGGGCAGCGTAGTTGGGGATGCGGTCGGGATTACCTTTGGGCACGAGGCCACCGTCGGTGACCACAGCAATGGTGGCTCCGGAGAGGTCTTGGATGGGGGCGGGGGCCTCCACCGGCTCGAATGTGGTGACCACCAGTTCCGAGTCGAAGGACTCGCCACTGCCCTTGGCCAGTGCCATGGCCACGAGGCGCTGGCCACTGGTCACGTCCACCATCTCATCCCGCAGGATGCCCCGTGGGAAGTAGCTGTCGTCACTGGGGCGGCCCACAGGCTCGCCCGCCAGCAGCTTGTGGGCCAACGCGCACATCCGAGCCATGACATCCTGCATACCGGCGGCGTTGGCCCCCGAATCGATGATGCACAGGTCTTGGCGGTAGAGGTCGACGCCAGGGTTCTCCTCGGCCATGGCCGTCACGGCGGGAATCCCCAACTCTTCCTGCACCGCAGCGCAGAGGTGACCGGCCACGATGCCGTAGCGCCCCGCCTCGAAGCAGGGCCCAGCGACGAAGAGATCAGCCTCGCTGGCCTTGACCATTTCCAGCACTTGGTCGGTCACCTCGGTAAGGTTCTCCGCGCCGTAGTTGTCGCCGCACACCAAAGTGGCGACGACGGTGGCGTCAGGGCCCAAGGTCTGCTGTAAAAGGCGGCCGGGGCCCACAGGCCCATCGCGCTGCTCTAGGGGTACTCCCGCGTGCTCCTCGCCGCCGAGGCCGCCGAAGAACTGGTTGAGATAGTGAGCTATTTTCATGTGGTTCCTCCTTGGGGGGGAATCACCCCCACCCTAACCTTCCCCACCTTCCCCCTTGATGGGGAAGGGACTTGTTGGACGGCCTCCCCTGGTAAGGGCTCAGTAGACGAATGAGCGGATGCGCGAGGCGCCCTGTTGGTTGGTGGCCCCGCAGACGTTGGCGGCAGCAACTTCTCGGATTTCGCCGAGGGCGGCTGCGGTGGCGGTGCTGCCAGCGACGATGCGCTGGGGTTCGGGCATCGACCACTTGGTGTCCATGCCTCCGCAGTAGACAATAGCATCTACCTCGGGGAAGTTGAACAGGAGGGCTGACTCGGCGCGCCGGTCCTGCGACATGTCGGTCACCTGCACGGCGGTGCGCATACCCAAGGCTTCGCAGAGGCGGGCTGTCTCCGCCATGTCGGCGTGGGGAGCGCCACCGCCGTATTTGGTGAGCACCACTATGTCGGCGCCCAAGTTCCACTTGGCCAGTTGGGAGGCGATCATGCAGTTGCGGTTGCGGTCGTCGCCATCGGAGGCGGCCATGGTGGCGATGGTGCCGACGAAGTTGATTTCGCCAGCGGTGTGCCTGCGGTGCAGCTCCAGCACCACGGGATGGTTCTGGTAGAAGTAAGTCTCCACCTGCATGTTCTGGTAGGCGCACACCAGCGCCCCATCCAGCCACTCGTTGGGGTGCAACGGGACCGGCACCATGCCCGCCGTGTTATTGCCGTAGAGCACCTGCTCGTCCACCTCGGCTACGCGCTGTCGCGACTGTATCTGGGCGATATAGGCTACCCGCGGCAGGGTGTTGCGCCCCGCAGAAGTAGGGCCGTCGAGGTCGAAGACCTCCCGTTGGTCGGGTTCGTGGCTCTCTGCGGCTAGGGCGAGATGGACGGCGGCCTTGACCGAAGCGCCGCGGAGGGCATGCAGACGGGCGCGCCTAGGCAGGTCCGGGATGATGTGAGGTGCAATCACCACGTGGTGCAGCGAGCCAAATGCTGTGGCATCTGCTGGGGGACCGCTCATATCCAGGATCTTGCCCGCAGCCACCGGCGCCGACTCGTCTAGGACTGTTACTGCTGCGCCTCGCAGCACATGGGTGATGCCTTGGCCCGCGACGGCGTAGGGGCCTAGGATACCGGGAAAGTCGGAGCCGGAGCCGGACTCCTTGGCGCGGGGCTCAAGGATGTCGAAGACGATGCCGAGGCGACATGACTCGCCGGGAGAGACGATCTCGATGTCCACGCTCTCCAGACGGCGGTCTTCCAGCAGGAGCCTCGTCAGGGCCTGCTTGCTCACTTCAAGGCGCTGGCCTTCCAAGGCGGTGTGGTCGCCGAAGGCTATTTCGGAGATGGGATGTATGGAGAGGGTCAGGTGCATGGTTGTTCCTCTATGGGTCTCTGGGAGACCCCGGGTATCACGTTCCATGATGCGGCGTCAGGCCGCTTGAGTCGTAGCTGAAGGCGCGGCGAGTTTCGCGACAACTCGTAGCTGGATGCGGCACCGATCGTATCTGGAAAAAAGTTGTTTGTATCTGAGATGTGCCGCATTGCCGCATTTTGTAGCTGAGGGGCGCGGCAAGTGCGGCCAACCGCGCCGCGTTCTTGCGGGTGCTGGACTATCGTGATTTGTGATAGATGAGCGACGCAGAAAACGCTATGTCTGGGCTGGATTGCTCGGACAGCATGATGCGCGTACATGTCTTCCATGATAACGACGATGGGGGGCGGGCGTCGATAGGTAAATGTCAGGGTCCTTGAGGGGCGGATGGCTGGCAGGTGACGGAGAAAGGAGAAAGTTGGAGGGGCTATTGGCCAGCCTCTGAGCGGACTTGGCGGAGGGCGTCGGCTATGGAGTCCACATCCATGGCCAGCTCGGCCAAGCCGATGTGTTCATCGTAGACTTTGGGATCGACCTGCTCTTTGATTTCGGACTCGGTGACGTGGTAGACGGGCAGGTTGAGGCCGATGCCAGCTAAGACGCCGGCCCATGAGGGGTCGCCTTGGGTTACGGTGATGCCGTAGAGGCGGCTGCTTTCGGGGTTGGGTGTGCCCAGCAGAACCACCAAGTCCGTGCCATTCATCGACTCGGCCACCCGCTTAATCTCTTCCTGACCGTCCAGGTCAAGGGCGCCAGCGGAAGTTCAAACGAAGCAGTGGGTGGCCTCGAGGGCGACCTGTGCTCCAGCGCTCTTGGCACATAGAGCTAGGGACGCACCCTGCACGCCGTCACGTTCGCCCAATACTATGGCCCACTTGCCTTTCAAATCCATGACTCTACCTCTTGATTCAGCGTTCCTTGAAAGTTCGGTAGTGGCTGGTTTTCCCAGCAGGGAAGCTCTCTGGAAACTCTACGCATAAGGCCTGAGAGGGAGAAATAGGACGTTAGCGGAGTTATAAATTACCTTTCGATATGTCCTATGAGGCGTTCCGAAATCCACTCTCTGCTATATCCGCACATCCATGATCCACCACCTGGCTCATGGGTACGAGCAAGCCATGCTTCGTCAGGACAAAATGTGGATAGACTCTTTGCCGGATTGTTCAGGTGAGGCGGATGCAGTCGATATTCACTAGGTCTAACTTCATAGTATGGTTTATCTGTGTCGGCATCCATTAGAGTAAAGGTGTATGTCGCCTCAGTCCCTTCTATCTGATATTGCTCAGGGAGAGGGATAAGTACCACGGTGTTGGCATGCACCTCACCCGGATCACCTTTCTCACCAGTGTCTCCCTTCAGTCCTTGTTCTCCTTGTGGTCCACTTGAGCCTGTAGCACCCCTCGACCCTACCTCACCCTGAGGGCCTGGATCTCCGGCTCCCCTAGGCCCCTCATCACCCTTAGGGCCTGTCTCGCCGGACGGGCCCTGTGCTCCCGTAGGACCTCGCTCTCCCTGTATTCCTTGTGTCCCCGGTTCTCCCTTGTCACCTTTTGGCCCCTGATCCCCTTGTACACCCTGCGGGCCTTGTTCGCTCTGAATCCCTTGCGGGCCAGGAGGGCCTGCCTCTCCCATAGGCCCTGCGCATCCGACGGTGACCGCGACGATCAGCGTAACGACCAATAAGTACTTAATTAATGACAATGATGGAACCCTCCATTACCTTTGTGTGCCCCTTAGCACGAGTGGGCTTATGATTCTTGGCCTTAGCCCGGCGAAATAGGATGGGGCGGATGGGAGTTGCATAGTATCGACAGGGCTCCGTCACCCTGCTCCGGAGCGAAGCCCTCTCGATTCAGCGTCTGGTTAACTCAACTATACGGACGGGTTCCGTTCCAGGATGAAGGACATGCCATCGGACATGTGGGTCATGCGGCCCAGAAAGAGACTGCCCTTGGCGAGGAACATAGCCCGCTGCATATCGCCCGCCATGATACGCTCAATGGCGTGGCCGAGGAAGGGCACCGCCGAGGCGATGTGGCCTTGGGTGGGAGAGAAGCCGGGCATGCCGTGCTGGCGGACAAATTGGGGCATGTCCTCCCGGGCAATCTGCTTGGCGAGGACTGCTAGGGCGGCGATGAGCCGGTAGTTCTGTGCTGGCACGTCGCCTGACGCCGCAGGCTCGGTGATCTCCGGGTTGTGCAGCTCGGTGGCGTACTTGTCCACGTCGCGAAAGCCAAGACCCAGCCGCGAGAGGGGTTCCGCCACCAAGCTGCCAAGAATAGCCTGCTGGGAGGAGCCAGCGCCCACGGAGTGACGCCCTACAGAATCAAGGCGCAGCACGGGATGAACTCCATCGTCGGCTGACACCAGCACGGCGACGCCAACCAACAGGTCTTCAAGCAACGGCATGCCCGCGTCAAGGTGGCTCTGGAACTTCATTCCCAGCTTGGCCAAGGAGCAACCGCCCACCACCGCAACTTGCTCGTAGAGGCCCGAACTTACAAGGGCGGCCGCCATAACCAACCCGTGGACAGGCCCACAGCAGAAGGCCTTAACGTCAGCCCCAGTGGCGTTATTGCATCCGCAAGCCTCGGCCACTGCCTTGGCTAGGTTTCCCCCACCGCGTTGGTAGCGGTCGCCCACCGCTTCCTCACCGCAGTTGATCACGTAGTCGATGCTACCCGGCTCCACCTGCTCGTCGCGCAACAGCTTGCGCAGGGCCGCCACGGCTGTCGCCTTGCAGGCGAGGTTCTCCAGCAGAATATCGGCCGTTAGCGACGCGTCCTCGCCATGGCCGGAAGCGATGCTGCCTATCACACGCCCGTCCCCTAGGTTGAGGGGCAGCGCGGCAGTGGTTGGGTCGTCGAGCATACTCTCGATGCGGGAGAGGGGATGGGCGGATGCTGCCAGCGATGGCAAGTCCGAGCCCAGCAGGGTCTGCGTATCGCCTGATGTCGCGATGCTGCGTCCGAATTCTTCTTCCAACGACACCAAGTCGAAGGGGTCGCACAGCTTGAGAAGGGCGTAGAACTCTTCCTCGGGTATCAACTGACCGTGGGCACCGCAGTATGGCGTGTCGCCAGCAGCTTGGTGCCAAGGGCGGTCGATGTCCCAAAGTTCGTCGGGGTAGAGGTCGCCCAGCAGTACGCGATGGGGTGGGTAGGAAGCGGCATCCTCGAAGCTCCGCAGGCGAGCTTGGATGGCTGGCAACAAGCTAGGGTCTTTGACCAACTCGCGGCTGGGTTTGGAGCCGTGCCGGACCAAGCCGGGAGTGTGGGCTAACGCGAAACGGGCGCTCCTCAGCACTGCTTGCCGGGACGAGTTAGCCGCCGTCATCTGCGTCGCTCGGGCACTGGCCCACGGAATCCTGTTTGCCTAACGGCACAACCCGAAGGCTGTGCCCTTCACTTCAGGGTCTTCCGAGGCCTCCATGTACTTACCGATGCCTACTATGAGGCCGCCCATGGCAGTCTCGCCCCAGAACCAAGTGTGCAACTCCTCTTCGCCAGCACCGGGCCGCTGCTCCATGCGGGCCTCGTAATAGAAGGCTTTGAGGTCGTCGATGCACCAGCGGATGTAGAGGGGCTCTGAAACGCCATCAGGTCGCTCTGGGGTCTCGTCGTTTTTGCCTTGAGCATAGTCCTGCAGGTAGCGCACGACGCCGCGGAACTGCCTCTGGGGGACGCCGGTCAAGCCCACCAGTGTGCGCCCACCTTGGTTATCCACCCAGCGCTCGTAGTATTCCCGAAGCGAGGTCAGCTCGTCGGCAGGGTCGGACAGTGACTTGGCGCCGTCGGCCTGCACTGTCGAAGCTTGCAACAGGTTCACCGGCCCCTCACCGGATTCAGGGAATTCGCCCATAACGGGCGTGTCATCGTTCTGCAGCAGATCCAGTGCAGCACTGATCACCTTGTGCTGGAAGGCAGGATCGTTGGCACGGCCAAGTGCGGAGCCGTAGGGGAAGGGGACGGCCAGCGATCGCGGTGCCTTGACTCGGGCAGCGTGCTCCTTGACCAAGGCGACAACCGTAGTGCTGAGTCCAGCATCCTCGAAGACCCTAGCAATCACACAGACTGTGTGCGTGCAAAGGGGTCAAGTGGGTGTGAGGATTACCCCATCCACGCCCTCGGCCAGCAAGCGCTGGGCAACTTCAGGCGCACCATCGACTAGTATCTTGCTGGGGTCACGCTGCGCTCCCATGAAGGAGTAGTAGTTCTGGGAGAGGCTGCCCACCTGGCCACGCTCTTTAAGTTCTCTCATCCGGTCGGTGGGGAAGGTTATGTTGACGTCTTTGTAGAAGGGAACGTGGTCGTAGCCGATGCTGCTGTGGCTCATCAATACATCCTTGCCAGAGGCGTCGGCAGGAATGACGCGAAAGCCGGAGTCGCCCCGGCCGAAAGGCTGGTCGCCCCGCAGGTGCAGGCCAGCGCTGGTCACCAAGGCCAGCTTGGCCTCGGTGAGCTTCTTGCGCATGGGAGTCACTGGTGAATCATCATGCTCCATGCAAGGAAACATGAGGGCTGAGTTACGCTGCACCTCGCTGAGTTTTTCCAACCGTGGCATTGGTTCCTCCTAGTAAGGGGCTACTAAGGGCGTCCACACGGGCCAGGCGGTGGCATCGGTCTAGATGTGAGTCTAATGTAGTAGCCCGCCCTGCGAGACGTCAACACGGACCAGACCGGGGAAGGCCGAGCAGACTACTCTTCGGTGTCATAGGCTATCTGTCCATCCCTCCATGTAGGTACCGATCCCGTTGTCTCTATAGCCTTGTGCCGGGCCTTAAACGCCGCTCGCCGTAAAGTAGTGAGGACTGCCGGAGAGTCGTTGTTTCGGCAGCTAGAGGACTGCTCACTGTCACCTGGCTCTCTGACCGTAGCCCCCATGTCGCGTTCCAGTATCACCGGGGAACCCCCTGTGGTATCACACAGTATCCAGTCGTTGACGAGGCCTTTGTACAGCGTCTGAAAGTTGTACCAGCCAGCATCAAACCGGCGACGGATATCCTTTTCTGGAATATTGTGGCCCCCTTCGTGGACTCGATTTTGCACTCTGACAAGGGCCATATCAGCGGAGGGCAAACGCAAGAAGTAGAGCTTGACCCAATATCCTTGTTCCTGCCACATGGGAATCATCCGGGCAAAGCCTCGCCCACTCAAGGTAATCTCAAAGCTGAAGCTCTCCCCTCTGCTAACGTAGTCGTCAATCATCTCCAGCATCAGCCTGCCTGCACGGAACGCGGACAGCTCCGGGTGGAAGGGGTTAAGGCCTGCGGCGATGAGGTCGGCGTTGATGAAGGTGGGGCAGTCGGCCTCGTTAGGCAGGAACTCGGTGGCGAAGGTGGTCTTGCCCGCCCCGTTGGGGCCAGCGATGATCAAAATCTTCTTGGATAGGGTCATGGCGCCAGCTTACACCTGACAGCCTCAACTTGCCGTCGGAAGGCGGCGCGGCTTATACTGCGAGCGATTCAGGGCTTCTGACCCTAGCACGAATTCTCGAGGAGGACGACAGTGTCAGACTATAAGATTATCGATTCAGACGGCCACATCATCGAGTCGGTGGAGGGCATCCGCAAGTACATCGCCCCCAAGTTCGACCGGCCGCGGCTGTTCGGCGGCGACACTTGGGACCGCAACCTGCACGACAAGCTGGGCGCAAATCCCCAGTCTCCCCAAGAACAGTTGGATGCTATGGACCAAGACGGCGTCGACATCGCCATCCTCTACCCCAGTGCGTTGCTGTCCCTAGCCTTCTACAAGGAGCCGGGCTACGCCCTAGCCATCGCCCAAGCCTATAACAGCTGGCTGCACAACTTTTGCCAAGCCAACCCCGACCGGCTGAAATTCTCCGGCTTGGTAGCCCCTCAGGACGCAGAGGGCGGTGCCACGGAAATGCGCCGGGCCGTCACCGAGTTGGGCGCAGTGGGGGCCATGGTGCCCATCAACGTGCCCCAGCGACCCGACTGGAGCAACAGCTATTACGACCCCATCTACGCCGAGGCCGAGGCTTTGGACGTGCCGCTGTCCTACCATCCGGGCACGGGTGTCTTCTCCATCGGCAACTCCCGGTTCGACAACTTCATCAACGTCCACAGCATCGACTTCCCCGTGGAGAACATGATCGCCTTGTGCAGCGCGGTGGTGGGTGGCGTGCTGGAGCGCTTCCCCAAGATCCGCCTTGCCTTCCTGGAGTCGGGCATTGGCTGGGTGCCCTACATGATGGACCGGCTGGATGAAGAGGTGGAGAAGCGGGGAGAAGACGAGGCCCCTTGGCTCACCATGAAGCCCAGCGAGTACATCACCAGCGGCCGCTGCTACTTCGGAGTGGAGTGTGGTGAGAAGACGATCCCCGACGCCATCCGCACGACTGGCGACGACTGCGTGATCTTCGCCTCCGACTACCCCCACTGGGACGCCGACTGGCCCCATACCGTGAGCACGGCCCAAGGCCGACAAGACCTTATGCAGACCACAAAGCGCAAGTGGATGCATGACAACATCAAGAGGCTCTACAAGCTGGAGGTGTAACGATACGCACCCTAGGGACGAGAAAATGGGGCATGAGACATGCCTCATTTTCTTTTTCCCCGATAGCCTCGAACCACAGCAACCACTAACGCTAGAGACCGAGTTGAACACCCAGAGCCCGGATTACACCGGCCATGTCCTGCTCTGACAATTGTCCAAATCGACCGACAAATCTCTCTTTGCTCACAGTCATGACCTGGTCTGCCATGGCCTTGTGTACGACTGAATTGACCTCGACCAGCGCCTCTGCCGGATAGACCCTGCTCACATTGGTTGTCAGAGGAATGACCTGAACTCGATTGAGATGAGGAATGGCCACATCGGTGGTCATGACAATTGCGGGTCTCTGCTTTCGGATTTCACCGCCTATAGATGGGCCAAACCTGACCCACCAGACCTCACCTCGCCTCATCTGATAGAGCCTCAGTCGTTCCTTCTATCCATTCAATAGCCTCGGCCTCCCTCTCTGCATCCGCTGCCATGTTGCGGTAGCCCGCTGCGACGTCGTCCATCAGGTGGGGTCGAAGCAAAGACTCGACGAACTCGCTGACTTTACGGTCGCCAGCAACACGGTACAGTTCGTCGTATACATCTTCAGCCAAGGTGATCGTCAGTTTCTTGCGCATGTCCACTTCCTAGAATCTGCTCATCGCACATCATTGGAACACATCCATGCTCCACATCCCTAGCGAGAATCGGTTGGGCTGGAACTACATCATGTTCGAGCCGCCAGATACGCTGATGGAGAGGCCGGTCAGGTAGTCAGACTGGTCAGAGGCTAGGTAGGCGGCGGTGCGAGCAATGTCGTCGGCTTGGGCAACGCGGCCTAGAGGGACGCGCATATCACCCTCGCGCAGCATCATGGCGTGCTGCTCGCGGGCCGAGACGCCCTCAGGGGCAAGGGCCGCGGCGATGTACTCAGGGCGCTCCGTGTCAACGAGACCTGGGCATATGGCGTTGACGTTGATGTTGTGGGGAGCCAATTCCAAGGCCAAGGATTGGGTGAAGCCGATGAGAGCAAACTTGGAGGCGCAGTAGGCCGCATAGCGCGCCACTCCACGCTTTCCTGCCCCGGACGAGATGATGATGATCTTCCCTCCCTGTCCCCGCTGAATCATCTCTCTAGCCACAGCTTGGGAGCAGAGGAAGGTGCCTTTGACGTTGACCCGCTGCACCTCATCGAAGGCTGCCTCCTCCAGTTCCACCACCGGGACCCGGTCCTTGCCGGGACGGGAGCCAGCGTTGTTGACTAGGATGTCGATGTGCCCGAAGCGGGACAGCCCTTGTTGCACCATCTCCCTCACCTGCGGGGCGTCGGAAACGTCCGCAGTGACGGGCATGGCCTGCCTGCCTAGGGCCTCAATCTCTTGGGCCACCTGAGCGATGCCTCCCCAATCGTCTGCGCGGTCGGCATAGGGGTTGGGAGCGATGTCATTGACGATTACGTCAGCGCCCTCTTGGGCCAGGCGTGTGGCGATGGCTCGCCCCATGCCACGCTGGCCCCCAGCGCCAGTCACCAAGGCAACTTTTCCTTCTAGGTTGTACATCTTGAGCTCCTCCCCGGCACAAGGCCGGTCCAAGTTGGTCTCTTGTTGCTATTCAGTAATACGAGCGTGGCGGTCGACGCCATTATAGCCTTGCAGGCAGCCCCCCGGAGGAAGCTCATTGGATATTTCTACGATTATCAACCACTTAGGAAACCGCCGCCGCGGTAATCCCGATATATGCTAATGAAGCAATCACATAGAATCAATCGACAATACGTTGACAAGCGGGGCTTTCTTCATCATATTATCGGCCAGCGACGGCAACCTACATGGAGGTGTACCGTGTTCAGGAATCCTCGTTATTGGGTTTTGGGACTGCTTATTATCACCCTCATGGTGTGGGTTGGCTGCGGCGGTGACGCCGCCGATACCCCAGCCCCAGCGGACGGGCCCACAACAGCCACCCAAGCCGCCGCTCCCCCCGTGGCCTCCACGGAGCCAATCAAGATCGGCTTGCTTCACCCCCACACCGGCGCCCTAGCTGGGCTGGGCTTGGACATGACCAGCGGATACAAGCACTACTTCGAAGAAGAGGGCATGGTAATCGCCGGTCGGCCCATCGAGATAATCGTGGAAGATAGCGAAGGCAACCCCAGCGTTGGCTTGGACAAGCTGAAGAAACTCATCGAGCGTGAAAACGTAGATATCCTTGCGGGCCCCGTAAGCAGCGGAGTGGCCTATGGCATAGCCGACTATATCAAGCAGTCCGGTGTGCCCCTCTTCATCACCCAAGCTACAGCCAACGGATTGACTCAAGGAGACGGGGCACCCAATATCTTCCGCACAGCCTTCTCCAGCGACCAGTTGCACCTGCCTATGGGTGAGTACTACGTCAACGAGCTGGGCTACAGCAAAGTCACGGGCTTGGCGTTGGACTACGCGGCCGGCCACGAGCACCTGACCGCCTTTAAGAACTCCCTAAACCGGGCCGGAGGCGAAATGGTCCAGGAGTTGTACCCCCGGTTGGGCGAGACTGAAACATCAACTTACATCACCTCCATCAAGACCGGTGAGATTGATGCTGTCAACGCTATCCTTTGGGGAGCGACGGCAGTGCCCTTCGTCAACCAACAGCACGAGTTCGGACTGCGCGACAAGGTGCCGCTCACTGGCTTGGGCAGCATGGTTGAAGACCAGTTAGAGTTGCCGAACCAACTGCCGGCGGCAGCTGAGGGCGTTATATCGTACTTAGCCTACTGTTTGTGCTTGGATACGCCTGCAAACAACGCGTTCAAGGCCTCGTACGAGGCCTCCGAGGGCAACCTGCCCAATTACTACACGGCCATTGCCTATACCGGAGCAAAGGCCTTGGGCGAGGCCATCAAGGCCGTCGACG
The DNA here is from genome assembly GCA_965263155.1 of Dehalococcoidia bacterium. Lineage (GTDB taxonomy): Bacteria > Chloroflexota > Dehalococcoidia > Lucifugimonadales > JAAXIE01 > JAAXIE01. The sequence goes on along the minus strand of OZ253586.1, from coordinate 1,238,797 downwards.
GAGACTTGGAAGACCTCGACGCTTTCCTGGCAGCAGCACGAGAGGTGACTTTCGATGGTCCCATGGGACCCTTCAGGTACGACGAGTACCAGAACCCCATCCTGAACGTCTATGTCAGGGAAGTTAAGATCGACGCTGATGGAAACGCTTACAACGCGTTGGTCCACACCATTGAGAACGTAGACCAGTTCTGGGGCATGAGCCAAGCCGAGAAGGACGAGCTGCTGCAGCCCAGCAACTAAGACTTGACGGCCCGCCTCGTCGGAACGGGGACGTGCACACTCCCAAGTGGCACGACGGTACCAGCGAGGCGGGCCTCTCGAAGCCAACCGGAGGGGAACACCCCAAGGCCAACAATCAAGCAGAAGGCTGTGCCTAAGTGGATATCTGGTTCACACACACCCTGAACGGTCTTTCTTTCGGGATGCTACTTTTCCTGGTAGCTGCCGGGCTGTCCCTTATCTTCGGGTTGATGAGGGTCCTCAACCTAGCCCACGGCTCCTATTATCTGCTGGGCGCCTACGTAGGAATCACGGTCTCGCGAGAGACGGAAATATTCTGGCTAGGACTTCTCGCGGGCATGGCCTCAATCTGTGTGCTGGGCATCCTCATGCAGAAGCTGCTCCTCGATCGCTACATGCATGACGAGATGGCCCAGATACTGGTAACCTTCGGGTTTCTTTTCATCATCGCCGACGTCGCCCTGTGGATATGGGGCGGTCATCCCCAGTCCATAACAAAACCCGCCTTGTTCGATGGCTCAGTTGTGATTGGGTCTATAAAGTACCCGATCTATAAGCTGTTCCTGCTGTGCTTGGGGGTCATACTAGCCGTCGCCATGGGGCTCCTTCAAGAGAAGACCAGAGTGGGGGCGGTGGTCCGGGCCGGGGTGGACGACGAGGAGATGACCCGCGGGTTGGGGATTAACGTGCCCCTCATATTTACCGCCGTATTCGGCTTGGGTGCGCTTCTGGCAGGCGCTGCCGGAGTGCTGGGGACGGCCAACACCGCGGTGGGGCCGGCCTACGACTTTGAGATACTGATCTTTGCCTTCGTCGTGGTCATAGTGGGGGGGTTGGGCAGCCTGCGGGGCGCATTGGTAGGAGCCATATTCATAGGCCTCGTCGACAGCTACGCCAAGGCAGTAATTGCGGAGTTCCCAGGCACCCTGTCACCCACCCTAGCTCAAGTAACTATATATGCACCCATGGCCATCGTACTAGCGCTGCGGCCCAACGGCCTGTTCGGGAGGACGTAATGAGCGCACCTCCCGGTGGGCAGAGGTCTGGCACTGGCGGCTCGGCGTTGGACAGAGCAAGCGGCTTGCTTGGTGCGCTGGGATTCCGGCGAAGGGTCATGGTGTACGGCACCGTTGCCGCAATTGTAGTGCTGGTGGTCCTGCCTCAACTCCCCTTCGTAGACACCTATTGGACCGGCATCCTGAGCCGGATGCTCATCTTTGCTATTTTCGCCATGAGCCTTGACCTGCTCATTGGCTATACCGGGTTGCCGTCCCTAGGCCACGCTGCTTTCTTCGGGACTGGGGCCTATAGCGCCGGCATCTTCTACAAGGACATCCTGTGCCCAAGCAGAGGGGACTGCCTTGCTGTCGTGGGCAATTTTTGGTTCGCCCTGCTTCTGGGTATTGCGGTCAGTGCGATCATAGCAGCCCTCTTCGGCTTGCTGGTGCTGAGGACCCGTGGGGCCTACTTCATCATGATCACATTGGCCTTGGCCCAGATGCTCTGGGCCATCAGCTGGGGCTGGCGCTCGAAGACCAACGGCGACGACGGGCTATCGGTATTATTTGAAGCTGGCGCTGCTTTGCCATCGTCCTTCAATGCCGAGGCTTTCTTCTATGTGGTGTTGGGCTTCTTCGTCGCGTCGACGGCCCTCATGTACCTGCTCGTCCGCTCGCCCTTTGGTCAAGCGCTGCAGGGCATCCGCGAGAGCGAGTCGCGTATGCTGGTGCTGGGCTACAACGTGTGGCTCTACAAGTACTTAGCGTTCATCATTTCAGGGATGTTCGCCGGTGTGGCGGGCAGCCTGTTCGTGTACCTCAACAACTTTGTCAGCCCGCTGGACATCTGGATCCTGCCCTCGGCTGAGGCATTCCTCATGGTCGCCCTTGGCGGGCCGGGCACCCTGTTCGGACCGGCCATAGGAGCAGGGGCCATAGTGTTCTTGGAGAACTTCCTCAGCGACTATACCGAGCGGTGGTTGCTAATATTGGGCATTATTTATGTCGTCGTAGTGCTGTTCGCTCCCAAAGGAATCTTCGGCATTGCTAAATCGCAGTGGCTCCGCAAGATAGTGCAGGACACCTTTGGCAGTCGCAGGACGGCTGCAGCTGCCTCCGACCGAGGTAAGTCCCTGGACGGAGCGGCGGTCTCCGACAGGAATGAGAGCAAGGGCCCATGAGCTCACAACCGTCTCTAAGAGTGGAAGACGTCTCCCGCAACTTCGGCTCGCTGCAGGCGTTGCTCTCAATCAACTTGTCGGTAGAGCCGGGAGAGCGCCGCGCTATCATCGGCCCCAACGGTGCTGGCAAGACCACCCTGTTCCATATCGTGAGTGGGACCATGCCCCCATCCTCTGGGCGCGTGCACCTGTTCGGTCGCGACATCACCAGTCTGCCTGCCCACCGGAGGGCGCTGCTGGGCATGTCCCGCACCTACCAGGTGACCAACCTCTTCCCCAGCCTGAGTGTGCTGGACAACGTGCTGCTCGCTATACAGGCCCACCGCCCCATGAAGCTGGCAATGCACAGGCCACGCACCTCGTACCGCTCCTTGTACGAGAAAGTTCACGAGATGCTTGATACATGGGGCCTCACGGAGGAACAGGACTCAATTGTTCGTAACCTTTCTTACGGTGAGCAGCGCCAAGTGGAGATTCTGATGGCCTTGGCAGGCGACCCTCAAGTGCTATTGTTGGACGAGCCCACCGCCGGCCTCTCGACGGCTGAGACGCAGACAGTGACGCAGCTGATAAGGAACCTGCCACGGGACATGTCGATCCTGCTGATTGAGCACGACATGGACGTGGTTTTCGACTTGGTGGACCGCATCACGGTGCTGCACATGGGGCAGTTTCTAGCTGAGGGAACGCCTCAAGAGATTCAGGCCGACCAGAATGTGACCGACATATACTTAGGTACGGCCGGAGAAGAGCTTTTCACCTGATGCTGGAGATCGACGACGTCCACACTTACTATGGCGACAGCTACGTACTGCAGGGCATGTCCCTGAACGTTGAAAAAGGGTCCGTGGTAGCCCTGTTGGGCCGGAACGGTGTGGGTAAGACTACGCTGATACGCTCTATCATGGGATTCACTCCTGCTCGAAGGGGCACCATTAAGTTCAAGGACAATGACATCACTAGCCTGCCGGCCCAGAAAATCGCCCAAATGGGCATGGGGCTGGTCCCCCAAGGCAGGCGCATCTTTCCGTCTTTGGACGTCAGAGAGAATCTCTCCATCGCTTCCCAACCGCGGAGCGGAGGCTGGGACATGCAGCGGGTGTTCTCGGTTTTCCCGCGGCTGGAGGACCGCATACGCCACCGGGGCAACCGCCTCAGCGGTGGCGAGCAGCAGATGTTGGCCAGCGCCCGCGCCTTGGTCAGAAATCCTGAATTCCTGCTGATGGACGAACCCACTGAAGGGCTAGCCCCGCTGCTAGTGCAGGAACTGGGTCGTACCGTGCAGCAACTGAAGGAAGAGGGGCTCTCCATTCTTCTGGTGGAGCAGAACCTGCCCTTTGCGTTGAGACTCGCAGACCATGTTTACGTGATGACCAAGGGCAGGATAGTATACGAGTCGTCTCCTCGGGAGCTGTGGGAGAACGAGGAGATCAAGCGCAGCTACCTAGGCGTCTAGCACAGCCACCCCTGAGTCAGCCTTAGCCCGGTCGTCTAGGTCCCCAAAGCGACTTTTCTTGAGGTATCAAGTGACCATGCGTGTCGTCATGATTCACGCCATTGCCGAGTCCATACCTCCAGTGAATACGGCTTTCGGCGAGGTGTTCCCCGTGGCCGAGGTGGTCAACCTGCTGGATGAGGGGTTGTTCCTGGATTTCGATGACCACATCACCCCTGCCCTCAGGCGGCGCATGAGCGGACTTATCTGCTACGGGGCCGAGCATGGCGCCAACGCCGTTGGCCTGGCCTGCTCCGTCTACGCGCCGGTGGTGGACTCGGCCTGCGACTTGGTGGATGTGCCGGTGGTGTCGTCCTATGGCCCGGTGGTGGAGGAAGCACTGAACCTCGGCAGTCGCGTAGGCGTCATCGCATCGGTGCCCGCCACGCTGAGGGACGCTGAATACTACCTGAGGCGGTCTGCTAGGGAGCGAGGCATTGAACTGGAGCCACACTTCGCCCTAGCCGAGGACCTCATCCCCGTGATACGCACCGAGGGCGTGCTTGGTCTGGAGCGCCGTCTGCTGGAAGAGGTGGAGAAGCTGGCCCCAGAAGTGGACTTGGTGGTGCTGGGGCAGTTTTCATTCGCCGCAGCATACGCACAGGTAGCAGCAAAGTCGCAGGTTCCGGTACTGTCGGCCCCGCACAGCAGCGCGAGGCTATTGAAGAAGCTGGTCACACAGTAGGGGCGATTCGCGAATCGCCCCTACTTCCAACCTTACGAGGTACGTATCCCCTAGAAGAAGTTGCTGACGTTCTTGGCCAACAGGACGTTCTGGTCCAGAACGGCCTTGCGACGGGAGATCTTCCACGAGTCGCCGTCCCTGCGCAGCGTGTCTTCCCGGCAGCCCACGTAGAAGTCCTGCTCCGTCTCGCCACGAGTGCGGTACATGAGGAAGTTGGAGAATACCTTCACCTCGTCGCTCTTATCGGTCTCGTGCACCTCGATGTTCGTGATCAGGTGCCTCGTGCGGGAAGGCGGGTCCTCGGCCCACGCCATGCCGGTATCCAAGCGGGCCACACGCCGCTCCAAGCTGTCCTTGTCCTCATCAAGGATGGCCAACTCGTCCTCTTTGGAAATCTCGTCTTCGATGTAGCGATCTTGGTCGGCGATGGAAATGGCCTTGCTGATGCGCGGGTAGCGGGTGGTGCGCACCGGCACCCAGTAGTGGGCGTCCTCAGTCCAGAGCTCTAGCCAATCGTGCAGGCGCCGGGTGTCCAGAAGGCGCGCCTCCTGATACATGAACTGCTCTATATTGCGTACGGTGTCTTGGTCCATGGCAGCCGCCTCCCTTTGGTCGAGTCTCTAGTGGAATTCTTGGATGATCAGGGTATGTTGGTCTCAATGTCGGCCCAGCTGTTGGCCTCCATGAATCGGGCCCACCGGGCATAGAAGCGGCGGTGGGTGTTCTCGCTCATGCGGAAGTCGCTTGTCCACGACATCAGGTCTTCGTTGAAGGAGTCGTGGCCGATGCCCATCTGGTTGTTCAAGGGTATGCGCCGGGATACCGGCCCACGAGCGGTGACGGTGCACTCCTGCCAGTTGTCCATGTCGTCCTGCTCAAAGGTGCCCGAGGGGCTGAATCCCCTTATGGCTCCCAAGCGGATGATTTCTTTGATTTCAGCTGGGGCGGTCTTGTCGCTGAAGGCCCAGGCCGTTACCTCCACCTTGTCGGGCCCCTTGGGGTGCCACACGCGGAAGGTGCGCGATCCTGCCCGCAGCATGGAGAAGTTGGGGAAGATGGTAGCGGCGAAGGGGTTGAGCAGGTCCCGGCGCGGTCCCAAGCGGTCCCTGATTTCCTGCTTGACCTCCGCCTCGTACTGGACCAGAGCAGGTATGGGCGGACTAGGGTCGTCGTCAGGGCCGAAGCAAATCATGTGGGCGGGTCCAGCGGCCACGATGGACCCACCCGTCTGGGGCTCAATGGCTCTGCTGCTCGCGAAAGAGTTCCTTATTGCTGAGAGGTGGCTCCAGCCCACGTGGTAGGCGTCGCCACCGAAATTCTCGGCGGCGAACTTCCAGTTGCAGGGTATGGTCCACTTGAACATGCCACCGAAAACCTCGACCCCGCCCTCGCGCCTGTCAAAGAAGTTGTCCAAGTACCAAGTAGCCTCCCCGAGGTAGTCCAGCAGGGACGGAGCCTGCGCGTCGAAGGTGGCGAACACCAGCCCCTTGTACATCTCCAGCTTGGCCACTGGGACAAGCCCCCACTTGGAGGTGTCCAGTTCGTCGTAGTAGGCCTCTTTCAGGCTGGGCACGGCGATGAGCTTGCCATCGGTGCCATAGGTCCAGCCATGGTAGGCGCAGACAAAAGCCGAGGCATTGCCCGCGTCGGCGCGGCACACCCGATTCCCTCGGTGGCGGCATACGTTGAGGAAGGCCCCAATCTTGCCGGTGGAGTCGCGGACGACCAACACCGGGTCCTCTCCCATGTAGGTGGAGAAGAAGTCCCCCGGTTGGGCCACCTGGCTTTCATGACAAAGGAAGAGCCAAGAGCGGGCAAAAATTTGCTCTAACTCCTGCCGATAAATCTCCTCGTCGTTAAAGATGCGCCGATCTATCAGCCCGTCCTGCGAATTGACCAATCCCCTGACTTCGGTAGCCACAATCCCACCTCCGCCGAATGTGCTGGAAGCCCCTAAACAGTGACCTTACTCACAAAGGGGTGTAGCACGCCCCCTTGGGGTTGTCAAGGCGTAGGCGCAACCCGCAGGGCCTGTCGATTATCAGCGGTACCTCGAGTTCCCGTGGTCCCGAGCGAAGCACGATGGCGCGGCCAACCCGACGACCTACGCAGTCGACGGATGGGGCCTAGCGAGTGAGTTGTCTTGTCCCAGGAGCCTCTCTCCCCTCGACTCCACTTCGCTTAGGCGAGGCAGAACGCAAAACCGCGCGAGACTGTGGTAATCGAGGGGCCTGCTTATGACATCTCCGTGTTGACACATCTTCGCCATATCCCTAGCATCAAAAGTGCCAATCGAAGCAGATATACAAAGTCAATGTTACGTAAGTTGTAGATACGGTTACTAGCATGAATAATACGCCCGCTTCGGTACAGTCTGCTGCTTCCACTAAGGAAGTGTCTTAACCAGCGACCGGGACTTCTTAAGACCTATTGACCTAACTTTTTCAATGACTTGGTTCATGTAATAGCCACGAACATCGACAAGGGTTGTCGCAGGATACTTACCTCACCATAACGTCCTCCTCGTCGGCTTACACCGCCAGCCCTTCTCCACCGCCGCCCTGGGCAAGAAGGATGGTTTGATCAAGCAGGTGGGTTCCGATGCGGATCACGGAGTGCACCTTCTTTGAGGTAGCTAATATTGAGAGGCTGCACAATGTCCGAATCGCTCCACGGCAAAACCATTCAACAACTGATTGACCAAGGCTGGATCCTGCTCACGGACGAGTATTCCAATGAACTTGTCGGCCTCAGGTCTGTGATATGGCATTGGAACTCTATGACTTGGGCCGAGCGAACTTACTACGGCGGGAAATACGGATTCAATCCAAATGGGATACTAGACATTCACTTCTCTCAACAGACCCCGAAGGTCGGTTCATTTGGGCTCTCTTGGAGTACAGCTTTAAACAAGGACATCGTCGTTCCCGAAAGTAGCCTGGCCGGTTCCAATGATCGCTTGAGAATACTCTTAGCACAAGGCAGAGTAGCGGTAGAACAGAGCAGCCACGACGGCAACACTTTGGCACACTTTGGGCCCGATGGCACGGTTGTCCTTACCGACGAGTACCTCTGGGGGCTACCATATCCCAACCACGACAGCTATATCGACTTAAACGAACGATATACCTGCAGCTGGGAGGTTTCCTCTGAGACTTGGTGCCCTGACGCACCTTGGTGGGCCATTGGACCGAATGTCGAAGCACTGGAGTCATTTCGCTGAGCCCCGGCCGCTACTTGAGGAATGTTGAATATGGCAACCGGATTGCCTTGGACCCGACAGCAATTACTTGTTGCGTTCGCACTATACAGCCGGTTGCCTTTCGGTAGGTTACATAGAGGAAACCCTGATATTGTCCGACTTGCGGCCACGATTGGCCGTTCGGCCTCTTCGCTGGCAATGAAACTCACCAACATTGCTAGTCTGGACCCCGTCATCACGTCCACTGGGCGCACTGGCCTAAGAGGCGCGTCCGCCGCGGACCGTGGAATGTGGTTGGAAATGGAAAGCAACTCGGCAAACTTTCCAGCAGAGTGCGAGACGGCCTACATGGAAGCGCTCGGACAAGTCCTACCAACTAGCGGTACACTAGAGGACGAAGCCACAGATCATAGTGGAGAAGATAAGATAGTACAGTCTAAGGAGCGCATTGGCCAAAGCTTCTTTCGTGCTGCGGTCCTGAACGCCTACGGTCAAAGGTGCTGCATCACCGGTTTATCGGTGACGTCCCTGTTGGTAGCGAGCCACATCGTGCCTTGGCGTCAAGACAAACAGCATAGGTTGAATCCCAGAAATGGTTTAGCGCTGTCAGCTCTGCATGACCGCGCGTTTGATATAGGCCTCATTACCATAAATGACAATATGACTGTTAGAGTATCCGCTAATCATCCTGCAAAAGATGATGCCTTCTTCGCGACTTCTATCAGACATTACGAGGGGAGGCAGATCCATCTACCGCAAAAATTCGGCATCGGAGAAGAGTTTCTAGCGTTCCACAGGGAACATATCTTCCAGAACTAACTAGAAATGTCACGTCAGTCTTTCTCGTGGCTACAAGTCTTGACTGAGCCTGACTGAGTTCGCGCAAGCACCTCCTAACCCTGCAAGAAGGGGTATCGGAGAATCAGTTCAATCAAATGCAAGAGGCTGGGGTTCGTCTAGTCGTGCCACAACCGCTACATTCCAAGTACCTCAAATCAGTTCGGCTTCGACTCATGACGCTAGAGCATATGCTAGAAGACGTTCAGTCTCTCTGACTTAGACCGTCTTAGACCGTGGGCACCGGCCTCCTCACTCGCAGCGAACTGCCGGAATCGTTGAGTATGGTGGTGCCGGTGACGGTGCCTGACAGCTCCTTGCAGGCTAGGAAGAGGTAGGAGCCTACCAAGTCATCGGGGTAAAGGGCCTTCTGCATCGGGGCGTTGGCGCGGACGCGTTCCACGTTCTCCGGGCGGGAGGAGTGGGACGTGAGATGTTGGTCCAGCGTCTCCAAGCCCCGCAGGTCAGTGGCCACACCACCGGGGGCTACACCGTTGACACGAACGTCGGGGGCGAGTTCAGACGCCAACTGGCGTATTATCCCCAGCACGGCATGCTTGGACGCGGTGTACAGGACCCCTCCTCCACCGGAGTTGAAGCTGGCCACGGAGGCGGTGAACACCATGCAACCTTGGGTCTTGGCCAGCTCCTCGTGGGTGGCTTTGGCCCCGAACAGAGCGCCCTTGACGTTGACGGCGAACTGCTCGTCGAAGGCATCGCCCAGCTTGTCCTCAGGAAAGTCGGCCATGGTGATGAACTGGTCGAATATGCCAGCGTTGCCGACGAAGATGTCGAGCTTACCGAAAGCGCGCAGCGCCTCAGCCACGGCTGCCTTGTTGTCTTGCAACCGGGAGACATCGCCGTGGAAGACAGCCACTTCCTCCCCGAACTCGCTGCGTAGCTGGTCGACTCTGTCGGCCATGCGCTCAACCACCATCGCCCGAGCGCCTTCCTCCACGAACCGCTGCAGTATGCCCTTGCCTATGCCGGAGCCAGCTCCAGTGATCAGTGCGACTCTGCCTTCGAGTACACCCATGGTTGTACCTCCGTGGTCTTATGTAATGATGCGCGTTGGATTTCGGACTTCGCCGCAACGACAGGCTGGTGCCCGCTCTACTTGAAGTAGGGGATGATGTACTTGCCGTACAACTTTATGGAATCCATGATTCGGGAGTGGGCTAAGTTACCCATCTGCATGAAGCAGAGTATCTGGTCCACGCCTGCCGCTTCGTACCCCTTGAGCACCTTGATCACAGTGTCGGGGTCGCCCATGGCAAAGGCGCCTGAGTCCAAGTGGTCTTGGGCCGTTTTCTGGGCCCGTTCATCATGTACCGCATCCACCGCGAACTTGTAGGAATCGGGCACGTTCCGTCCCTGCCACGGCCCGTACAACTCCAGCGCCTTGTGGACGAACCACGCCCCTTCGGGAGCGGCCACACGTCTCGCCTCCTCGTTGTCCTCACCACAGTGAGTGACACACAGGGCGGCCACCTGCGGGTTGACGAATGCCCCCACGGGGTTGGCATTCTTCAGTCCTTGGCGGTACAGGCCGACACGCTCTTCCATCTGGGAGTACCCGCCTAGGTTGAAGCAGAGCACCCCCAGCCCCATTTCACCTGCAGAGCGGAAGCTCTCGGGCTGGCTGCAGGCGACCCACAGTGGCGGGTGTGGCTTCTGCACTGGCTTGGGGATTACGGAGCGCGGCGGGATGCTATAGTACTGGCCCTCGTGGGAGAAGGGGTCCTCGGTCCACATGCGCGGGATCATTGAGATGGCTTCTTCCCACTGGCCCCTTGTGTCTTCGGGGTCTACCTCGAAACCGTCCATCTCAATAAGAGTGGTTGAGCGGCCCGTGCCCAAGTCCATCCGGCCATCACTCACGATATCCAACACAGCAGCCCGCTCCGCCACGCGGACGGGATGGTTGTAGCGGCTGGGAAGCAACGCCACAGCGTGCCCGATGCGCATCCGCTTCGTGCGCTGGGAGATGGCGCCGTACAGCACCTCCGGGGCGGAGCAGTGGGAGAACTCCCTCAGGAAATGGTGCTCAACCGTCCAGAAGTAATCGAACCCCACCTCGTCGGCCAACTCCGCTTGTGCCAGCACTTGGTGGTACCGTTCGTACTCAATGCCTGGGTAGTGGGGTTCCGGTATCTGAATCTCGTACATCATGCCGAACTTCATGGCGATCCCTCCGGCTATGAAAGTGGGGCGTCTTGGGTAAAATAACCGATTTGCGCCGCTATGGGTAGGGTTAACCGAGGTCAAAGGGCCGCGTTGACGCCCGCTTGGCTTTGGGGTAGGTTAGCCCCAACGCGCCCCTAGGGGAGTACGGTCAGGAGGTCTTGTCGTGTTCATCATGCGTTTCACCGAACGGGCCTACACCAACTACACCGAGGAGGACGTCAAGAACAGCCCCAACAGCGCCTCCCGTGTAACCTTTTCCAACACCCACTTCAACCCCAGTATTGGCTCGCAAATCTATAACGAGCACCTCGACGAGTGGGAGTTCTGCGAGGACATCGGCTTCGACGGCTTGATGCTGAACGAGCACCACAACACCCCCACCTGCCTCGGCGCCGCCATGAACCTAGAGGCAGCCATCCTAGCCCGCATCACCAAGGACCCCAAGATCGTGTTGATGGGGAATATTCTTCCCATCCACGAGAACCCGGTGCGCTTGGCTGAGGAGCTGGCTGAAATCGACATGATTTCCGGCGGCCGGCTGGTGTCGGGCTTCGTCCGGGGCGTCGGCACCGAGACATGGGCCACCAACGTCAATCCAGTGCATAACCGGGAGCGGTTCGAAGAGGCCCACGACCTCATTCTGAAGATTTGGACCACTCCAGGCCCCTTCAGATGGGAGGGCAAGCACTACCAATTCCGCGTGGTCAACCCCTTCCAGCGACCACTGCAGGTGCCCCATCCGCCAGTGTGGGCCCCGGGCACCGGCAGCGAGGATACCGTGCTCTGGTGCGCCGAGCGTCACTACCCCTACTTCTACCTAGGCTTGGTGCCCTCGTCTTTCGCCAAAATGCAGGCCATCTACAAGGACGCAGCCCACGACCAAGGCTACGAGGCTGGGCCTGAGCACTTCGGCTACATGCTGCCAGTGTTCGTGCAGGACACCGACGAGCAGGCCAAGGAGAATGGCCGCGGCTTCCTGGAAGCCTTGGTGGGCGTGGGGCGTGTGCCCCTCCCTAAGGAGTACCAAGCCCCGCCGGGATACATGACCTTCCGCAAGGCCTCCGAAGGCGCCGACCCACGGGCCGCTGCAGTGCGGGCCTCTCGCGGTGGCGACCTGCTGCGCTACGGTCCCATCAGCGACGAGGACTACCAAGCGATGATCGACGACAACCGCTTGATCATGGGCAGCCCCGAAACGGTCATCCGCAAAATCCGCGAAGTGCTGAGCGAGGTGCAGCCGGGCGTCCTCTGCATGTGGACCAACGACGGCTCCATCACCCACGACAACGCCATGCGCTGCCTCCAGCTAATCGACCAAGAGGTCCTGCCCGCCACCCGCGAAATAGCCAAGGAGTTCGAGCTGGCAAGCCCCTTCGAGCGCACTCCGTAGGCTAGAGCCACGTCAGAGGCACGCCCACCGCTGGGCATTCGACCGGCATGGCCTGCCCCGGGCACAGACGCCTGATGCAGGACAGCTAGATGGCGCTGTCGTATCTTACGGTACGAACCGTGCTGCTTCTCGCGGTGTGGTTAATGTTCTCGGCTTGTATCGTATTCATCCTTCCCTTGGGGCAGTTCGTCCTATTCGTCTATTCCTTCATAGTACTCGTCGTCTTCCTCGTGCCCGTGGCTGGGCTTGTAATCATTCATCGCCAATTCCTGGAGCTACAAACCCTGAGGACGCTGTCATGGGTGACTATTGCCCTTATTTGCGTTGCACTCCTCGCCCACGTGATGCTCATCGTCCAGATATTCGTGGTGCCCGAAATTGCCAGCAATGCACCATGGTTATTCCGGGCAATATCGCTATCCAATGCATTTTGGCTGGCATTGTTCCTCGGGGTCGTCGCCGGCCTTAGGTGGCCGGACAGATTGCTCGTTCCCGTGCTTGCGCCAGAGGCCAACTGGAAGCTCAGAATTGCCGTTAACGTTGCGGCAATAACCCTCACGGCAGGCTTGGGCGGTTTCTTGCTAGGACTGGGTGACAGTTGGCCATATTGGCTGCCTTGGCCCGACAACTGGCAATCGCCCGTATTGGCGTTCAGGAGGTTATGGGGATTCGGGGCCCTAGTGTCCAACATACTCGTAATCTCGTTGCTAATGGCCTCCTTGGCAGAGTGGCCTGGGTTCACACCACAACTGCGCCGAGTGATGATTGGCGGGCTCTGCGAGGTAATCGCACTGATTGTCTTGAGGACAACCGCGGGCAAGGTGGAGGTCGTGTTTCAGTTGCCCGTTCTGCGTGACCATCTAAGCATCGTCCCCATGGGCCAGTTGCTTAGCATCTTGGCTATAAGCGAATTGATCGTCGGATGGCTGGCGGTCACCTTGGGAGTTTGGGCAGGACTGCGGTGGCCTGAGAGGCTGTTGTTGCCGGCTAATATATCGGGAGGCACGCAGAGGGTGCGCCTTGCCAAGAATATGATCGCGGTAGCGGTCTATTTGGCGCTGGCCTTTGTCGTCTACTGGTCCATCTCGTTCGGAATACCATTCCTAGTTTGGGACTAGCTATACTCCTGCATCGCCTCTCGAAGAGCATCTTGACATCAATCATAGTAGACATCATGGTGTCTTTATGAGAACGACACTAACGCTTGACGACGACGTAGCCCGCTACCTGAGGGACCAATGTCGGCTGTTGGACAAGCCCTTCAAGTAGGTGGTGAACGACACCCTCCGTCGGGGAATAGGAGGGAGGAGTGTGGGATGGCCACTCAGGGTCCATCCCGAACTTCGGTGGCGTAACCCGCTCCGCTAGCCGTCGTTCAAGCGTATCGGAGCCCTGTTGTCACCACCCCCAACCTTGAACGAAATCGGCCCGCAGGTTACAATAACAACCGCTTAGCCGCGGCTGCTACCCGCGCCCGGCAACACCCCGAACGACAGGAGTTGCACCATGGCCGACCGTCTGACCTTGGAAGAAGCGCGAGAAATCATTGACCGCGCCGTGGAGAAGGGCACCGAGGTGGGGTACAACTCCTGTTGGGCTATCACCGACGAGGGCGGCAACATCCTTTCCATCTCTCGGATGGACGGGGCCCCAGCGGCCGCTGTGCCCACGGCGCGAGCCAAGGCCTACTTGGCAGCCGTCATGAAGGGGCCCACGGGCGGCTTCTCCGAGCGCATGCACCGCGTCCCCGAACGTTGGGCAGCCTACCAGCAGTTCCTGCCACAGGCGGGGTTTCCCGGACCCGGTGGGATGCCCATCCAAAAGGACGGCGAGGTCGTCGGCGGTCTCTCCAGCAGCCTGTCGGTGCGTATAGCCGACAAAGAAGTGCCCAAGGAGGACGGGCAGGATGTCAACTTAGAGGACTGGGTCACCTGCTACGCCCTCGACATACCGTACAAGATTCAGCACTAGACGGGCACGAGTAAGCCCGCAATCGAGCCCGGATATCCGTCGATATGAGGTTATACAAACATGGCCATGACGTTGGCAGAGGCTAGAGGCTACGCAGACCAAGGGATCGCCAAGGCCCAAGCGATGGGACTGCAGATATCCCTCGCAGTGGTGGACGAGTTCGGGCAGTTGGTCCAGATGGACCGCATGGACGGCGCTTCCCTGATGTCGCCGGACATAGCCGAGGCCAAGGCGGTCACCGCCCTCAATTTCCGCAGGGCCACCAGCCTTGTCGCGCAACAGATCAACCCTGACGTCCTGCGCAGCCTCCAAGCCTCAGTCCACTTCAACATCCTCGCGGCCTCTGGGGGCGTCCCCATCTACAAGGACGGCGAGCTAGCCGGAGCCGTTGGCGTCAGCGGCGCCACAGGCGAGCAGGACGAGGAAGTCGCGAGCGCAGCCGCGGAATAGGGCTGGGCGACCCTGATGAGGCCGGCGACTAAACCGAGCTAAACCAAGCACTGTCCACGGCTACAGCTTCAACCATGTGCGTGCTTACGCCGAGCTTCAATTCCTTTAGCTTGTCCATCAACAACTCACCGTCGATTAGGTCAATGGGTGGCGCACCATCTCTCGTAGCCTCTGTTTGGGCATCTCTAGTAAATCGGTCCGTGGTAATAATCAAACCTCGGTCAGCTCGACCCTGCATAGCGCCTCTCAACTCGCGGACTACGCTGGGGCCAACGCTACTGTTCCAACGCTTGCACTGGAAGATAACAGGGAAGCTGATTAGGCCCGCAAGTCGGATTTGCCCTCTGCCATCAATCCCCCGGTCCCCCGACTTCCCCGTGACTACAACCTCAATGAATCCCGACTCCCGCAGCAACCGTTGACACAACCTCTCAAAGCCCGCGGCGGGCATAGCTTGCAGAGTTTCTGCCAAAGTTTCGCGCCACGATTCGGTTTCGGGCAAATCCTCCCCACTGCCATTATCCACATCCTCAGTCGTCTCAGTATCGGATTTGCGCTGTTCTTGCTGGACGAACCTTACCACCTGACCAGGTTCAACCGCCTCCGACTTCAAACCTTGGGGCGTCAGAGACCACACGCCCCTTGTTGAGTTCTCTAGCAGACCGTATTGCTTCAAGTAAGTCCTCGCCCAAGCCAACCGGTACTCCAGTTCGGTCTGTCTTCCCCTTCCATGCGGAAACTGCGCCAAACCGTCTGGCAAAGTTAAATCGTTTATCACTCGCTGAGTTATCTCGGCGATTGAAGCGCTTCTACCCAAAGCGCGAATGGCCTTAAGCGTAGGGTTAAATAGCTGGTCATGGCTTGGTACTTGATTGCGCGAATATCCTGTCAAAGAGAGACTCCTCGGGTTCCCGTCTTGAACATACCCAAGAGCGGCAAGTCCTTACCACGGCGATGTGGTGAGCCTCAGGTAGCGGGCGGCATTCTCCCACATCATCTTGTCCAGCACCTTCTTGCCTAGGATGTTCTCCCACGCGATGGCCATATCGGTGTGGTCGGGGTAGATGGTCTCCGGATGAGGGTAGTCCGACTCGTACATCAGCACATGGTCCCCTAGGATGTCGGCCACCGCCTTTGTCATCTCCACACCCTCGAAGAGGTCCACGCTACAGAAGACGCGGCCCTGCTCGGTGTACTCCATAGGGCTGAATTTCAGGTCGGGCGACACGGACCCACGGACGTAATCGATCTGCCTCGTAAGACGCAGTAGCCACTGAGGCAGCCAGCCGTGACCACATTCCATGGTGCCTACTCGCAGGTTGGGATAGCGGTCCAGCATGCCTCCCATCAGCATGAAGGAGAGGAACCGCTGGCCTCCCCAAGTCTGTCCCGCGCAACGGCCCATGGCTGGGTTGTCCCAGATATCACGGTAGCCAGGGAAGTAAGGTGGCTCAATGTGGAAGCCGTGGTACATGATGGGGAAGTTGCCCTCGTTCGATGCCTTCCATATCGGCTCCAAGTCCGGGTCATCTATCGGCATGTCTGTCGGAAGCAGGGGCCACACGGCAGCAGCCCAGTCCTCCTTGATGTGGTCCCGAATCACTTGGGCAGCCCATTCCGGGTCCCGCCCCGGCACCAGCACCATGCTCTTCAGGCGTCGGCTATCCGCGGAGCAGTAGTCGGCCATGTACTGGTGGTATGAGCGGTAAAGACCCTTCTCCAGTCCCAAGTCCATGGCAGGAGCGCCATAGGCCCACGGGCCGGGGATGATGAAGTCGATATCCCGTCCCTCGACATCCATGTCCTGCAAACGGCCAGTGGCGTTGTCCTCAGCAGCTCCTACCGCGATGGGAGACCGGTTCGCCATCTGGGTGCGACCCGCCAAGTTATGTGTCCCACTGTTATCAACGTCGGTGGGGGGCTTGGCGCCTGCCACCCGCTGGTAACGCACAGGCGCTATGGATATGATCGAAAACTCCTCCCTGTCCTCCGCGTCTCCCTGCCCCGGCCGTGGTGTCACCACCCGCAGGTACGGCTTCAGGTCGTCCATGCGGTCCCGCATATCCTTGTCGGCGCCCTTGAGCAGCACCTCAACACAGGGGTTGACGTGAGTGTCGATATCGATTACTCGGTAGCCTTGTCTCACAGAAGTCTCCCTTCAGGCTTTGGGTTCTGTAATTATTGTTAGGGCCAAGTGGCTGCGATTGTAGTGGCGCGGCGGAAACATGGTCAACACAAGTTGGCCTGCGGCACCTTGTGTTATGGCACGACTTGGCAATCGAGCGCGGTAGACGTATAACTAGCGCGAGGACGATTTATGAGTTCCGACAAAAAGGACGACCCCTTTGCCAAGCACCGCGATTCGGAAGGCCGAGTGTTGCGCCGCTGGGGACATCTTGAAGTGACCGACGAACAGCGGGACATAGTACAAAAACGCATGGACGCGTGGCGAGTGTTCCAGCAGACCGGCGACAAGAGCCTCTTGATTGAGCTGGGCATCCACCCGCCGGACACTGGACAAGGGCAAAAAAGCTGAGGCTGCTACTGCCTCGTGGGCAGCCGAGCGCCGTCGGGCTCGCCCTAATGAAGGTCCGGATCCAGCCATCGGGCAAATGCGCTATGCGGCGCCCGCGTCAGCGCCTCCAGCTCCAGCGGGTCTAAGTAGACTTGTCGGCCCGTCTGTAGGTCCTTTATGAGTAGACGACTGCCGTTAGCCGTATCATCCCGGGTGACTTCTACGGTGGCGAATTCGTTCTTGAGGACTACACGTTCCTGTTCCATAGCCCGCCTAAAGGACGAAGGTCAGGTTGTACAGAGGCATGTCGCGATCAATGAGGAGCACCTTTTTCAGGGCGATGCGCCAGCCCCCATCCTGTGGTACCAAGCGATAGAAACATCGCCCCGCCAGCACCCTTTGGTTGCCAAGCCCCTTTTGGATAGCTTGGTGATCGCCAGGCCGCAACTCGAGGATAAGCGCGTTGCACCGGAGGTGGGCCTCGCCGTCGGGCGAAGAGTCCACCTCAACATTGGACAGGTAGTGGATAGTCCGTGACGCAGGCAACTGGGAGTAGCGGGCCCCTTGCCGTAGCTGGTGCACCCGCTTCTCCCGCTGCAACGGATCGTCGTATATCACGGAGGCCTGACGTTCAGGGTCGTCCTCCTCGTCGATGGGCAACCAATAAACGCCGTCGGCAGTGAAGAGGGACAGCCATTCTTCCAACCGGTTTTCGTCCAGCAGCCGGGCCTCCATGTACAGGAAGTCCTCGGCCTCCTGGCGGGTCATGTTGCGGGACAGGGTGGCCATCGATTAGGCCTCGTTCCCGTTGCTCATGAGACGTGCCCAAGCTCGCCAGACAGCCCGCTGAGGTACCTCGTCGGTGCGGTCGCCGATGGTCTCTCCGTCGGGACGGCGCTCCTCGCGCCACAGACCTCGTGACAGTTGCAGCCAGTCCAGCTTGTTCGCCGCCAGCCCGCTCTGGATTCGAGAGTAAATCTCAGCGTCGTCGGTATTCACCGCGCCAGAGACGAAAGACCCGGAGGAAACTGATATGTCTTGGGCGATGCGCCGGAAGATGGCCTTGTTCACAGGCTCCGGCACGTCCTCAAGCTCCACAGGGTACTCATAGATGATGGTTCGGTCCACAGCCACGGGCTGTATCACGCGGAACTTGAACTCCATCAGGTGCAGGTTGGGGAAGAGCGCGATGTGGCGCCGCATGTATAGCTGCTCCGCCTCGTCCTTCCCATACCGGTCCCGCAGCAGGTCCAAGTGCTGGTCGAACTCAGTTCCGACCTCGGGCGGGACGTCATTGCGCTCCGCCTCCAGCAGACCATGACCTTGGGGGAAGCCACGGGTGCAACCGGGCCAGCCCACCGTGCGACCGCGGGAGCCGTACTCTTCGATGGTCTGCAGGGCCGACTCGTGAACATAGCGCGCGTGCCAACCATCGGTGGAGTTCTCGATCTGGCACTTCCAGTTAGCAGGGAAATAAGCACGGTAGGGCTTGCCCAACCGCACGCGGCCGACCGGTGAGTGGTCGAACCAGTAGTCGACGTAGGTCTTGAGGGCGCCCAGATGCTCTTCCAAGCTGGGCACGTTCTCGTTGAAGCTGGCAAAAATCATGCCACGATAAGTCTCTACCTTGGGGGCCATCACCAAACCGCCGATGCCCTCCTCCCAACCTTCGGGGTAGCCCTCACGGTCAGCCACGCCCACTATTGCGCCGTCGTTGCGGTAGACCCAGCTGTGATAGGGGCAGCGGAAGAATCGAGAGTTGCCTCGCTCATCCCTGCACACCACGGTGCCACGGTGTCTGCAGATGTTCAGCATCACATGCACCTGATCTTCGGCGCTGCGGCTCACGATCACCGGCATGCGCCCCACGGCAGAGGTGCGGTAGTCACCGGGCTGGGCGATCTCGCTCTCATGGGCCACGTACACCCAGTTGTTCTCGAAGATGGTGCGCATCTCCTGCTCGAAAACATCGGGGTCGCTGTAGGCCCGCGTGTGTACCCTGAAAGTATCCTTCTCTTCCAGCACCAAGTGGTCGTAGCTGGCGCCCAAGCGGGTCTCCGAGATCATAGGTGTGGCCTCCATAGGCAATAACGTACCTTCGACGATACTTGCGCCCAACAACGGATGTCAAGCCAGCCATAAGAGCGGGTGAACGAGGGAGATGGGGATCAATAGAGCGGGGTCGACAGCGTGAGGAGGGAGGAAGGTGGCGAGCTATCCGAAAATCTGTCCAACGACTACAGCAGCCAGAATTGCCCCTCCGATGGCCAGACCCGCGTATAGGAGCCGCTCAATGCGCTTTTTTCAAGAGGTCTATACGCTGGTTCACCCGGTTTTCCAAGAGGTCCATGCGCCGATTCGTCCGGTTTTCAAAAAGGTCCATGCGCTGGCTCGTCTGCTGCTCCATACGGCCCATTCGTTCAGAGAGATGCCTTTGGCCCTCTTCGATGCGACCCATGGAGTGCCAAAGCGAGGCCTCGTCATTCGGGGGCATTGATTCTGTTTGAGTCGTCATCTCAGCCCGACGTGTATCATCGGGTGCCCTCTGTGGTCAAACGGGCTGATGTCACGGTGTAGAAGTGTGGCCTCTCGCACCGTCGTATTGCGCCTTGACCCCCCAAAGGCGCATTGTTAGGATGCGCACAACTGGAGCCCACGCCGCAAGGAGGCGCACCACATGGCCGTTCGCAACGGAAACGCCACAACGGGCAACTTGGTTGACCTCTCCCAAGGGACGATTAGTCGCGAAGTGTTCGTGAACCATTCCGTCTACCAGCAGGAACAGGAACAGGTCTTTGCCCGCAGTTGGTTGTTCGTGGGCCACGAGAGCCAAGTGCCCTCGCCGGGAGACTACTTTGTGTCTGCTATGGGCGAAGAGTCGGTGATTCTCTGCCGCGACCGCCAAGGGCAGCTACATGTGTTCCTCAACACCTGCATGCACCGCGGCATGAAGGTGTGCCGTTACGACGAGGGCAACACAGCAGTGTTCACCTGCCCCTACCATGGCTGGAGCTACGCTACCGACGGCCAACTGGTCGGCGTTCCCTACTTCAAGGAGGCCTACCGCGAAGAATTGGACAAGTCGCGTTGGGGCCTCATCGAAGTAGCCCAGCTGGCCAACTACAAAGGCACCATCTGGGCTAATTGGGACGCCTCGGCCCCAGGTTTCATAGACTATTTGGGCGACATGAAAACATACCTAGACACGGCCTTGGATTCCCGTGACGGCAGTGAGGGCGGCTCCGAGGTGCTGGTGGGCATCCAGAAGTGGGTCATCCCCAGCAACTGGAAGTTCGCCGCCGAGAATTTCTCCGGCGACGCCTATCACAATATCAGCCACCGCTCGGTCGACATGGTGGGCATCGGCCCCAGCGGCCGGAACCGTCGCGACACCGACGAGCGCGACTCGTCCTACCGTGTGGCGACCACCATCCCGGAAGGGGGCCACGGGGCCCTCTCCTACTGGCAGGACGTCGATGGCGCCTACTCACCCAGCTACCAGAACCACCCCATAGTCGAGGAGTATTTCCGCCACTGCTATGAGGAGCGCAAGCGTCGCATGGGCAAGGGCGCCAACCTCCTAGGGTCCGTCGGCACGGTGTTCCCCAACGGGTCATACCTAGCCCGCCAGCCCCGTTCCATCGCCGTTTGGCACCCGCGTGGGGCGATGAAGACCGAGGCTTGGCGCTGGTTCCTCGTGGACAAGGACGCCCCGACTGAGGTCAAGGAGATACTTCGCCACTACTACATGCGCTATTCCGGCCCCGCAGGCATGACCGAGCAGGACGATATGGAAAACTGGAATTACGCCTCGGCAGCCAGCAAGGGCGTAATCGCGCGGCGCTACCCCTACAACTACCAGATGGGGATGGGCTACGAGGGCTCCGACGTGCCCCTGCCCGGCTTGGTCACCCCCAACATCACCGAGCAGAATCAGCGCGGCTTTTACAAGCGTTGGGCCGAATTCATGGACGCCGACAATTGGGAAGACCTCATGACTGCCAAGGCAAGCCACTAAACTAGCAACAGCAAGACTAAGCACAGCAAGTCGAGAACGCCAAGGAGCCTTTGGATGCGAGTAGGATTTGTAGGAACAGGCACCATGGGACACCCCATGGCTAATTGCCTGCTGGACGCAGGGCACGAGCTCACGGTCAACGACCTCCGGCGCGAGGCCACCACCGATCTGTGCGAGCGGGGCGCCCATTGGGCCGACACCCCGCGAGAGGTGGCCCAAGCCAGCGAGGTGGTATTCACTTCGCTGCCAGGCCCCTATGAGATGGAGAAGGTGGCCCTCGACCCGGAGAACGGACTTCTGGCCGGTTTAGCTCCCGGCAGCGCCTACTTCGACATGACCACCAATTCGCCCGGCGTGGTCCAGCGTGTGGCCGAAGCTTTCCAAGCCATGGGCGTCGATCTGATGGACTCGCCGGTAAGCCAGCGTCCACCCAACATGACCATCATGGCAGCTGGAAGACGTGAAACTTTCGACAAGTACAAGGAAGTCCTGGATGCCATGGGCCGGAACGTATTCTACGTAGGTGAAAGCACCAAGGGTTGCGTGACCAAGCTGGTGACCCAACATTTGGGCTACACCAACTTCATCGCCGCCGCCGAGGGCCTCCTCATGGCGGTGAAGTCAGGCGTAGACCTGAACGTGCTGGCCCAGATCGTGCCTGTCAGCGCCGGGGCATCTCGCGCCTTTGACCACTACCCACGCTCGGTCTACGACGGTGTGTTCCCTTCGATAGGCAGCTTAGATATCGTCGCCAAGGACCTGTCTTTGGCATGCCAACTCGCGCGAGACCTCGCCGTCCCCTCCCCCATAGGCGACATCGCGGACAACGTGTTCAAACGGGCCCAAGCTCAAGGCTTGGGAGTCAAGGGCTTCCCCGCAGCCGTCCAGATCCTCGAACAGATGGCCGACGCCGAGATACGCGCCGCTAAGGAAACCGAGTAACGCTCCCAGCAAGGAGCCCCAGCCCATGGCAGAAGAATCGTCCGGAATACGCCGCCTGTTGCTCGCCCGAACCAAACAAACGTCATTCCTGCGCAGGCAGGAAGCCACGTAGAGGCATCCCTATTGCTTGCATTCCGCGGTCAGTCGTTCACCTTGACCCACATGGCCTCATCAAACAGGAGCATACGCTAATGCCAGAAGAACTATCCCCGGCAGTACGCCGCCTCTTACTGACCCGGGAGGTGGAAGAGTTTTTCTACCAAGAGGCTGAGCTTCTGGACCAGCGCCACTACGAGGAGTGGCTGGAGCTTTTCACGGACGACACCCGGTATTTCATGCCCATGCGACGTAACGTCAAGTTCGACCAGACGGCTAGGGAGAACACCACGGGCATCGGCGACATGTCCTGGTTCGACGAGGGCAAGGAGACGCTGAGTCAGCGGGTGCGCCAGATACTCACCGGCATCCACTGGGCCGAGGAACCCCAGTCCCGCGTCTGCCACATCGTCTCCAACGTGCAGCTCCTCCGCGAAGAGGGCGACGAGGTCACCACCAAGAGCCGCTTCGTCGTCTACCGCAACCGCGTCGAGACGGAGACCGACTTCTTCGTCGGCAAGCGCCAAGACGTCCTCCGCAAAGTCGACGGGGCCTGGAAAATCGCCAGCCGCGAAATCACCCTCGACCAAAACGTCCTGATGGCCAAGAACCTCACGGTCTTCTTCTAGCGTCCCTCTTCTGGGGGTGTTGACGCAACGCCGGAGTTTAGTCTATGACAACTAATGCGGACGGTGGAGCTGCATTCAGGAGAGCACTTCTAACCTTGCCTGGGGAACGTCAGAGTGTGGACTACAAAGCCGCTGTTCGCTTTGACTCCAACACAGATTTCGGCTTGAAGTTGATTCGCCACGTCATAGGTATGGCCAACACCGGCGGCGGTTGGATTGTGATCGGCTACCAAGACGAAGTACTGCAACCTGATCCCGCTCTCTCCCCAGAGATAGCGGCCACTTACGACACCACTATGTTGACTCAAGCGGTTGATAGGTGTACTGACGGAAACCAACCCATCCGACTTGCCGTGTTCATGGAGACGCACCCACAATCTCAAACCATCTATCCAGTCGTGGAAGTGGAATCATTCGAACGCATGCCCTTCGTATGTAGATCGACCATCAGCGCTGTTGACTCAAGTAACGAAATTCTACGTACGGGCAGGGTATATATCAGACGTCCAGGAGGAGCTACTTCCGAGGTCCAAACCCTCGCGGACTGGGAAGAGCTGATCCGCCAATGTGTCTCGCAGCGGAGGGATGAATTCCTAACAGAATTCGCTGATCTGTACCGTCGGATGAGCGCAGGTAACGCCACCCCTCCCAAGGACGTCAGGGCAGCACTAGAAGATTGGGCGGTAGAGAAGCGGAATAGCTTAGTGGCAAGTGGGGCGGTTACTCCTGGTGCTGGCTACCTAGAGTCTGCACAGATGCTACTTGAGTCACCAGCCATCGGATGGAACCTACACGACCTTCGGACGGCTGCCAACTCGACCAAGCGACACTATCAAGACTTGTTCTCCCCCCAAAAAGACGGCATTGAAATCCACATCAACGGATTCTCAGGTCTAGCGACTGAGTATTGGCACCTAAGCAGACATGGACAATGCTACACTTTCGAATCATTCAGGGAAGACCACGGAACACCATCCTTCTTTTCGAGCACCGGCCATCCATCTAAGTCGCTTTGGGTTGATTTAGCGGTTCATCGGATTGGCGATATACTCTTGGATAGTGTAGCGCAATATAAAGCCCTGAACATTCCACCCAATGCACCTTACGTCATCTCCATGATACATGCTGGACTCAAGGGACGAACCGTGTACCTCAAGTCCCAGATACCAATACTACATTGCCAACCGGCACACAAGCCTAGAAGACCTCCACGAGTGCCAAAGAGAGGTTACACAAGACATCGTAAATAGCCAACTCGTGGAGTTGACTCACAGTATAGCTAGCGAGTTATTCGCGCTGTTTAACTTCGCATCAGTTTCTAAAGAGTTGGTTGCGCATCTCTTGCAGGAGCTACAGCGATGGCGTCCCTATTAGCTGACCAATTCACCAAGCCCGATCACATCTCCGGCAACCGCAACAGGTCAAGCCGGAACCACATCAGCGTGTCCAGCACTATACACGGAGCCAGCCAAGCCGCTATGGCCCACCTCCGAGACGGTTTTTCGTCAGACATCTTTCGGAAAGCTTCTCGCACAAGCCCAATAGGCAACATTGCAATCAGCGTGACCACGCAGATGGCGCCCAGTTCATAGCGTGCGATCATGGCTGCGGTGATCATAGTCACGCCCGATGCGCCCACGGCCCCCAAGAATGCTGCAGTCAGCAAGGAGGGGGACATCGTAATTAGCTCATTGGAAGACGACCAGTCACCGTCGAGGAACCAGAAGCAGAGGCCCAGAAAGGTAAAGTAGACGGTTCCAACTGCCAGACCGATGAGTGCAACGTCCCACACATCGATCAGCAACGCAGGCACCAGTACAGAGGCAGCCCCCATGATGCCAGCACCGACGACAACCAAGGTGAGGACCACATCCTCAGAGAAAACACTCTTCAAGGGCTGCGAACACCTATGTAGTTCAGCGACACAACGACCACGACTCCAAACAGTCCAAGGGGCCGTACTTCAGAGAGAAGGCGCACGTTAACGGAAACTAGCCATCCTCTGGTACGGCGTCTCCAGGTCCTCGGGCCTCAAAGACCTCCACGATGTCTTCTGCGAAGGCCAAGCCCTCGGTGTCGTTTTGGGAGGGGTCGGAGGGCGAGTCTAAGAAGCGCACCATGACCCACATGCCGTCACGGGGATTGGAGACCACCTCGGCCATCGTGCCATCTGCAAGACGCATGCGCTCGCCGGTCTGCAAGTCCACCACATTGAAGTCGGTCTTGGGTGCGCCGTACTGTGGGGAGTCTGTCATTTCTGCCATGGATGCCGCCACCGCCTGCATTTAGTGCCCTGTAAACTAGCTTCCCTAAGCAAGGATGCCGTCCGCTCTGCCGCCACTACTCCGGCTCCTTCCGCTCCGAGTCCACCATCTGGAGACGCCAGCCATCGGGGTCGCGAAAGTTGACGTTGGTACGCCCAGTAGCAGCCACGTAGTGGGGACCACGCTCCGGGGAGAGGTCCTTCTGCAGCATCTCCTCGTAGGTGTCTTGGGCGCTCGCCACTTTGAAGGCTATGTGGTTGATCCCGATCGTCTCCTCACCGGTGACGGTATGAATCTCGATCACCGGCTGGTTTTCGCCGGGCAACTGCAATTCCGCCGAACCGCCGTGATGCCCTGTCCGCAGCAGCAGCTTGAACCCCATCTTCTGGTAGAACTCAACGTACTCGTCTACGTCTCTCACTATCAACTCTATATGGTCAATGCCCAGTACCATCGCCGTCATTCCTCCCTATCGCGCACTATGGCGCAGCCACTCCCCAAGGAAGCCATGCGGTTGGAACATAGCGGTTGAGACGGTGGGGTGTCAATGCAAGGATGTCCTGCAAGAAGGACGCGAGGCCAAGTGGTAGAATGAGCGCAACCTGACACCAATTTCGGAGGCCCCCATGGAGTTGGACAATCGACGCCTTATCTCCATGTACCAGCGGATGTACACCATCCGCGTGTTCGACCAGACAGCCGTCGACGAGTTCCACGCCGGCACCATTCCCGGCGCGGTCCACTCTTATGTCGGCCAGGAAGCCGTCGCCGTCGGTGTCTGCTTCGCCCTCCGTGAGGACGACATGATTGTCAGCACCCACCGCGGCCACGGCCACACCATCGCCAAGGGCGCCGACATTCGCCGCATGATGGCCGAGCTCCTCGGCAAGAGTAACGGCTACTGCAAGGGCAAGGGCGGCTCCATGCACATCGCCGACTTCAGCATCGGCATGCTCGGTGCCAACGGAATCGTCGGCGCAGGCCTCCCCATCGCCACCGGCGCAGCCCTCGCAGCCCAGATGGAAGGCAGCGACCGCGTATCCGTCGCCTTCTTCGGCGACGGCGCCAGCAACGAAGGCGCCTTCCACGAGGCCCTGAACTTGGCAGCCGTCTGGAAGCTGCCAGTGATTTTCGTCTGCGAGAACAACCTC
The DNA here is from genome assembly GCA_965263155.1 of Dehalococcoidia bacterium. Lineage (GTDB taxonomy): Bacteria > Chloroflexota > Dehalococcoidia > Lucifugimonadales > JAAXIE01 > JAAXIE01. Next base: position 1,212,544 of record OZ253586.1, on the reverse strand, counting down.
TGGGCCTCCAGTGTTTCTTCTAGCGAAACAGTCTCCGTGCAGGACATCTCATCCCGCTCCGCCAGCTACAACATCCCCGGCGTTACAGTCGACGGCAACGATGTCCTAGCAGTCCACGAAGCCGCCTCCGCCGCCGTCGACCACGCCCGCCGCGGCTTGGGCCCAACCCTCCTCGAGTGCAAGACCTACCGCTGGCACGTCCACAACGCCCAGCGCGGCCCCATCGCCGACCCCCGTCCCGAGGAAGAGATCGAGGCTTGGAAGCGCCGCGACCCCATAGCCGCCTTTGGCGCCTACCTGCTCGACACCCGCTCCACCGACGCCGAGGTCCTAGAACACCTGCACCTCCAAGTACACGAACGCGTCGCCCACGCCCTGTCTTGGGCCAAAGTAAGCCCTTCGCCCGCCCCCGAAGACGCCTTACAGGACGTATTCGCCAACTAAATCTCCCCATCGTAATGTAGCGTGGCCCTTGCTGTTCAACACGGAAGGCGCGTCCCTTCCCCCTCGAGTGGGAAGGTTAGGATGGGGGTGAGGAAAACACTATGCCCGAACTGACCTACACACAAGCCACCGTCGAAGCCTTCCGCGAGGAGATGCGGCGCGACGCCAAGGTATTCCACCTCTGTGGCGGGCTCGGCCCCTTGGCCTCCCTGATTCCCGAGTTCGGCGAACAGCGCGTCCGCGTGTGCCCCATCTCCGAGTCCGCCTACGTGGGAGCCGCCGTCGGCGCTGCAGGCGCAGGCTTCCGCCCCGTAGTCAGCCCCGGCATGATGACCTTCGCCTTCACCGCCATGGACCAGATAGTCAACCAGATGGCCAAAATTCACTACATGTTCGGCGGCCAGACGCCCTTCCCCATCGTCTTCCGCGCCTCCATCGGTGCCGGACGCTCCGCAGCAGCCCAGCACTCCCAGAGCCCCCACCCCCTCTTCATCAACATCGCCGGCCTCAAGGTCCTCATGCCCTCCACTCCATACGATGCCAAGGGCCTGATGAAAAGCGCAATCCGCGACAACAACCCCGTCGTAGTCCTGGAAGACCAGATGCTCGGCAGCGAGTCCTCCAGCCAAGAGATACCCGACGAGGAGTACCTCATCCCCATAGGCAGCGCTGAGGTCAAGCGCGAGGGCACAGACGTAACCATCGTCGCCATCTCCAAGATGGTCCACCGCGCTTTGGAAGCCGCCGACCGCCTAGCCGCCGAGGGCATTTCTGCCGAGGTCGTCGACCCCCGCACCCTCGTCCCCATGGACAAGGACGCCCTGCGCGCCTCCACCCAAAAAACAGGCCGCTTGGTCGTAGTAGACGAAGCCTGCCTCACCGGCAGCGCCGCCGCCGAAATCGCCGCCATGACCGTCGAGGACCCCGCCACCTTCCGCGCCCTCAAGGCCCCGCCCGTCCGAGTCTGCGCCCCCGACGTCCCCATGCCCTACGCCCCCATCATGGAGCAATACTGCATCCCCAACGCCGACCGCATCATCGAAGCCGTACGCACCACCCTAGCCGAGAACTAGTCCGTAGGAAGCTGGGGCGCAACCGGTAGGTTCCTGACTGCCTCGCCTACCTCTCGATCAGCCACGGCCAAGTCGAACTGCGTTTGCAAGTTCATCCAGAACTGCGGCTCCACCCCGAACCAGTGCCCCAACCGCAGCGCCGTGTCCCCCGTTATCGACCGCTTGCCAGCGATGATCTGGCTAACGCGGTTGGCCGGCACGGAAATTTGCCGTGCGAATTCCGCAGGAGTCACCTCAAACTCCTCAAGCTCGCCCTTCAGGACTTCCACCGGATGCGCAGCCCGTTTGAACATTGCTCCTTCTCTCGCTTCCATTGGCTAGCTATAGTCTATACTTTGGAAGCTGACCGGGTATTTAGAGATGAGCAGGCAAGCGCACTATGAAGCGGCTAGAACAATTACGAACGATATGTGGTCAGCTTAGATTACCTATTTCCGGTGGCCCATACCTCCTAACGTCCACGGCGATACTGATTGTGGAGGTCGTTCTATCGTTTCTATTCTGGAACTGGTTAAATGGCACCGATTCTGCCGGTGCAACAATTCGCAACATCGGCTTGGTCATAGCGGGTTCACTCGCCCTGCCATTGGCGATATGGCGCGCTAAGGTCGCCGATAAGCAGGCCTCCGCAGCGCAACACCAGGTTACAATGGGGGAACAAAGCCTACTGAACGAGCGCTACCAGAAGAGCACCGATATGCTCGGTAGCAATGTGTTGGCAGTCCGAATGGGAGGCATCTACGCGCTGCAGCAACTTGCCCATGACCACGCCGGCCTTTATCACCTTCAAATCATGAACTTATTCTGCGCTTTCGTGCGCCGGCCGCCACCCGACCCGGAGGTCGGCCTTGGAGTGCCCAACGCTCCGAGACTGCGCCATGATGTGCAAGCCATCATGGACGCAATCGCCGCACGCGACAAATCACGCCGGGCGCTGGAACAAAGCGCAGGATTTGCGTTAGACCTGCGGGACTCCGATCTCAGCGGAGCGCAAATGGACCGTGACGTCTTCCTAGATGGCCGGGTCCTGTTCGTCTCAGCACTAATAGACCAAGACCTAGGCCCGGATCGTTTCCGCCTGGAATTTTCTGGGGCACAGCTGGCAAGAGCGCAACTTGATAGGGCCAACCTGCAAAACGCGCGACTAAATGGAGCCAACTTGTCCGGTGCCTCCCTCACCAACGCGAACCTCTCCGGGGCACGGCTCGTGGGCGCTAACCTGTCTGGGCGTGTGCGTCTCATTGGTGCAAATCTATCGGACGCTGTGTTAGTGGGAGCAGATTTGTCCAGTGCCAGCTTTTATTACACAACGTTGTCCGGTACGGACTTCGGAGCGGACGGAGACGACAAATCCTGGTCAGTGACAGGGCTGACGCAAGCGATGCTGGAGTTGGCCATAGCCGACTCCAACAATCCGCCCAAGCTAGGTGGCGTTGTGCTGGATACTGAGACCGGCGAGCCTCTGGTTTGGAATGGAGGCATAGCACCTAAGTCGCCGTAGTAAGAGTCGGCCCCCACACTCCCTAACTACAAAACGCCACCCCCACCCGCTATAATCCCCCCAACCAACCCGCCCCATCCCCAGCCCTACAAGGAGCATCCGTGGACTATTCACTAGCCGAGCTGCCCGACGAGCATCTTCAACTGAAAAACATGGTGCGCGACGTCGTCGACCGCGAGTGCATGCCTCTTGAGATCGAGTACCTCAAGGACGACCTCTACGACGAGCTCAAGCCCGAGCACGAGCCCCACCTGCGCAAAGTCTCCCAAGATACCGGCATCTGGGACGCCCATGTGCCCAAGGAGCACGGCGGCGGGGGCATGGGCCTGCTCGGCCTCTGCGTCATCGACGAGGAGATTTACCGCAGCGCCGTCCTCCTCCCCAAGAGCCCCGTCAACGTCATCCTCTACGAGTGCAACGACCAGCAGGCCCCCAAGTACTTGGAGCCCGTGCTTCGGGGCGAAAAGCGCACGGCCTTCGCCCAGACCGAGCCCCAGTCCGGCTCCGACCCCGGCGGCTCCATGCAGACCCACGCTGTCCGCGACGGTGATGACTGGGTTATCAACGGCCACAAGTTCTTCATCAGCAACTCCCTTGCCTGCGACTTCTGGATGCTCCAAGCCGTCACCGACCAAGACAAACGCCGCCGTGGCGGCATCACCATGTTCCTCATCGACAAGGGGACCCCAGGCATCAACGTCACCGAGATCAAGACCTGGCACAACCGCCCCTACGAGCGCGCCACCTGCGAGATGACCCTCGACAACGTGGTCGTCCCCCACACCAACATCCTCGGCGAAGAGGGCTACGGCTTCCGCCTCGGCCAGCGCTGGCTCGTCGCACACGACCGCCTCACTCGCGGCGCGTCCTCCCTCGGCCAGATGCAGCGATCCCTCGATATGAGCATCGAGTGGGCCCGCCAGCGCCAGAGCTTCGGCAAGCCCATCGCCTCCCGCCAAGCCATCCAGTGGATGATCGTCGACATGTTCATCGACATCCAAGCCCTGCGCGCCATGACCTACGGCGCGGCCGCCAAGTACGACGCTGGCGACATCGACGGCGACTCCCGCTACTTGGGCTCCCTCATCAAGCTGCTCTCCGGCCAGTGGGGCCACCGCTGCCTCGACAACGCCCTCCAAGTCCACGGCGGCATCGGCGAGACCTACGAGCTACCCATCAGCCGCTTCTACCGCAACCAGCGCCACGCCCGCATCGGCGGCGGCACCGACGAAATGCACAAAATGGTCCTAGCCCGCTGGCTCCTAGGCCGCGACGTCACCGACGTCTAGCCCACCCCCATCCGTCCCTGCCACGAAACTCGGGCCAACGACGATGCGTTGCCACGACCCGTCATTGTGTTCGATGAGGGAGGCCACGGCCACAGCCGGCCCACGCCGTCCTTCCCGCGCAGGCGGGAACCCACGGCCCACACTCCATCCCAACTCACCACACCCTAAGCCCCGCACCCCCCAACCGTCATTCCCGCGAAGGCGGGAACCCACGGCCGGATATTTTGGCAGGTCACGCACCCAATACCCCCTCCTATCCGTATCGCATCAGCCCTGCACACTACATTGACACGCGATTGACACGCCAAAGACCCAGACGATTTAACCCAACTATCCCGGCTATAATGTAAGTGGCAGCTGGATAATCTTGTGACGGGCCGGTTTGCCTCCTAACCTTCCCATAGAGAACGCCACCCATGACACACACTATCCCGCTCCACTACTCCCCATCCCTTCCTTGCATCTTGCTCCTGCTGCTCCCCGCGCTGCTGCTGCTCTTGGCAATCTCCGTCCTAGCCTCGTGCGGCGGGAACGCTCCCGACTCCGAGAGCCCAAGCCGGACCGACCGACCCGCTGAAGAGACGGCTAAGTCACCGCGCACCATGCAAGCCACTGAGGCCACAACGGCCGCGTCCACTCCTACCCAGAGGGCCTCTCTGACCAGTGCTGTTCCCAACTCGCTGTATCCCTTGGCGCCGTCAGCAGCCGCCCTAGAGAGGGATGTGCTAGAGGTTCTTTACAACGGCACGGGTGGCTCAAATTGGCACGACAACGAGAACTGGTTGACGGACGCTCCTTTAGGAGAGTGGGATCGCATCGCTACCGACGAAGCCGGGTTCGTTATTGCCCTGGATCTGGGGGACAATAGACTGGTTGGTCAGATACCCCCTGAGTTGAGCAGGCTGGCCAGTTTGCAAGGGCTTGACCTCAGTAGCAGCAAGTTGAGCGGGGAGATACCCCCAGAACTGGGCAGCTTGACTGATCTGCGAACGTTGGCCCTCAACTCCAGCAACCTCAGCGGCCAGATACCCCCTGAGCTGGGGAGCTTGGTCAATCTGCGAACGCTGCAACTGGACTACAACAAACTCAGTGGCCAGATACCCCCTGAGCTGCGCAGCCTAGCTAACCTGCAACAGCTGCGGCTCGGTGACAACCAACTGAGCGGGGTGATACCCCCCGAATTGCGCAGCCTCACTATGCTGCAAGAGCTGCGGCTCGATGACAACCAACTGAGCGGGGTGATACCCCCCGAACTGGGCAGCCTCACCATGCTGCAAGAGCTGGACCTCAGTGATAACCACCTGAGTGGGGTGATACCCCCTAAACTGGGCAGCCTAGCTAACCTGCAAAGGCTGAGCCTCGATAACAACCAACTGCGAGGCGTGATACCTCCCGAACTGGGCAGCCTCACTAGGCTGCAAAGCCTCTGGCTTCAGGACAACCAATTGAGCGGCGTGATACCCCCTCCGCTCAGCAGCCTCCCCAACCTGCGTTGGCTGAGCTTGGGGAACAACCAACTGAGCGGTGTGATACTCCCTGCGTTCAGCAGCCTCCCCAGCCTCGAATGGCTGGTTCTAGCCAGTAACCATTTGAGCGGCCACATACCCCCTGAACTGGGCATCTTGTCTAACCTCCAAAGGCTGGACCTGTCCGGCAACCAACTCACCGGCCAGATACCCTCCGAGTTGGGCAGCCTCTCCAACCTGGATTGGCTGGACCTAGCCGGCAACCAACTGACCGGGCAGATACCCCCTGATTTGGGCAGCCTCCCCAACCTGGAAACGCTGGATCTCACCGGCAACCAACTCACTGGCCAGATACCCTCCGCGTTATACCGCCTCGCCAACCTAGTGTCGTTGGGTCTGGCCGACAACCAACTCAGCGGCGAGATACCCCCTTTGTCTACGCGCCTCGTCAGGCTGCAACGGCTGGATATGTCCGGCAACCAACTTACCGGCCGGATACCCTCCGCATTCGGCAGGCTCCCCTACTTGGAGTCGCTGGTGCTCAGTGGCAACCAGCTCCACGACGACGTACCCCCTGAGTGGGACATCCTCTTGCGCGGGGTGATTCCCCGTGAGCTCTTCAACCTCCCCCACCTGGAATGGCTGGACCTGTCCGGCAACCAACTAAGCGGCGAGATACCTCCTGAGATCAGCGGCCTCCCCGACCTCGAATGGCTGGATCTGTCCGACAACCAACTTACGGGCGAGATACCCCCTGAGCTGCCCAGCCTCTTACGCATGACAGTGCTGCGCTTACATGGCAACCAATTCAGCGGCTGTATTCCGAGAGCTCTCCGGTCAGATATGTCATCTTCCCCCTTGGTCGACCTCCCCTTCTGCTAACCGGCAACCGCAGGGCGCCTGCTTGGACCTTAACAGGAGTTGGGAAGCGTTCCCATGGCACCCCCCCCTTTTGACAAACCTCGTACATACGTGCTAATATCGCTCTACAGTGCGCAGGGGACTGACCCCTAGAGGTCATCCCTGCGCGTCTTTTTTTGCCCAAAAACTCCCAAGGAGGCAACCCATGAAAACCCCGAAAGCAAGCGCCCATCCCACCTCCATAGACCACTTCACAAATTTCACAGAAATCAGCTACGAAAAAACGCGCAACAGCTACGACTTCTCTGAAGTGCCGCGCAGAATCCCCACGGCCCCCGCTCCCTGCCAGTCCGGTCACATGCCGGATAGATGGAAATGACCGGAAATGGGCGGAAATGGGCGGGATTTCCAGTTTTCCCGCCCCTGAATCAGAAGCCCTGTCCCAACTATAGATAAGGAGCCGACACCATGACCCTCACCCAGATCCGCAATCGCATCCACGCCCTACAGCGTCGCTTCGGCCTTCCCCTTACCATCATCCGCCTACGCCCCTACGCCACCCAGTTCTGCGACCAGTGGGCCATCGCCCAAGACCAGAAGGAACCCCTACCCGAGACCCCCGTCTTCATCAGGAAGCTGGCCGACGCCGGCTTCCACCTCCCCACTTTCATGTACCTCCACCACCGCCTCAAGAGGCACCGCGAAAACAACACCTGTCCCCAGCCCAGCAGCATCGTTGCCGCCCTCGTGCCCGGTGCCTCGGCCCGCAAGATCATCGACGCCGTCTTCCAATGGGACCCCCTTCCCGCCCCTTCCCAGTCACACGACCACGCAACCCCTGCCAGTTCATCCATGCTCTGCTTCAGTCCACCCTTCCGTTCCGCGCAGAGGGCAGCGGCAACGGGGCCAATACCCTGACCTCCGCCCCCCCACGGCATCTCCCTATCGACGCCTGTCCTCTCCACCGCTATCATTAGCCACAAAGACCCAGCAAGCTCGGGAATGGTAATAGAGAAGAGAGGTTCCAAATGGCAGAACGAATAATGGACGGCGGTGACATACTCATAGAGGTCCTCAACAGCCACGGCGTGGACCACATGTTTGGCTCCCCCGGCTCCGAGTGGCCCCCCCTCTGGGAAGCCCTCTCCCGGCGCAAGGCCGAGGGCGAGCAGGCCCCCACTTACCTCAACTGCCGCCATGAGGGCCTCGCCATCGGCGCAGCCCTCGGCTACCACCGCGGCACCGGCAAGCTGGCCGCCGTGCCCCTGCACACCAACTCCGGCGCCCTCAACTGCGCCACCAACCTGCGCGGGGCAATGCACGACTTCTCCCCACTGGTCGTCCTCGCCGGTGAGAGCATCGGCTACGGCGAGATGGACATCGACCCTGGCGCCCAGTGGCTCCACAGCCTGAGTTCCATGGGCGGGCCTTCCCGCCTGTTGGAGGACTTGGTCAAGTGGTCCTCGGCCGTTCGCACCACCCACACACTAGCCGATACCTTCCACCGTGCTTGTCAGATCGCGCTGGCCGACCCTCCTGGCCCGGTGCTGGTGAACCCGCCCATGGAAATCATGCTGGACAAGATATTGGTCGACCAACTGCCGACCCCTCCCGAATCCGCGTCGGCCCCCCAACCCGACCTGCGGGTGCTGGAGCAGATTGCCCGCCTGCTAATCGAAGCACGCAACCCGGTGATATTCACCGAGGCCGCGGGCAAGGACCCAGCGGCGGTGCCTTACCTCACCGAGCTCGCTGAGCTCCTAGCCCTCCCGGTCGTCGAGCCATCAGGCGCAGACGCCACCAACTTCTCCACCGAACATCCCCTGCATTTGGGCTACGACGCCGAACCTTGGCGCTCCGAGGCCGACGTCATAGTACTTCTGGCCTGCCCCGTGCCTTGGCACCCGCCATCAAAGCGCCCTGCACCCGGCTGCAAGGTGATAGACATTGGCGTAGACCCCGACCGGCACCTGAAGCCCTACTCCGGCTTCCCCTGCGACATTCAGGTCCACGGCCAAGTCAAGCCCAACCTGCAGGCCCTCGTCGAGATTGTACGCGACCTGAACCCCCGCAGCAGCTCCAGCGCCAGCAGGATTCAGGAGCGCGAGACCAACCTGCACCAGAGGCATCGCGCCCAGCGCCAAGCAGTCTACGACGAAGCCCTAGCGGCTCAGGGTAGCTTCCCCATCGAGCCCAGCTATGCCAGCCACGCCTTCAACGAGGCTGTGCCCGACGACGCTGTAATAGTGACCGAACTCATCACCCACCGCGGCGTGTTCGAGAAGTACCAAGAGCGCTCCCACCCCGGCATGTACCTCCGCAGCTTCGGCGGTTTGGGACAGGGCCTGCCCAACGCCCTCGGCATGAAGGTCGCCTACCCCGACCGGCTCGTCGTATGCGCCATCGGCGACGGCAGCTTCTTCTACAACCCGGTTATCTCCTGCTACGGCATGTGCCAAGAGTACGATATGCCCATCCTCACGGTCGTATTCAACAACCACGGCTACGCCTCGCAGCAAGGCGGCGTGGAGAAGGCCTACCCCGGCGGGTTCGCCTCCCGCGACGACGTTCGCTGGGCCACCAGCATCAAGCCGCGCCCAGAATATGCCAAGCTCCTCGAAGCCTTCGGTGGCTCCGGCCAAGCCGTCGACCAACCCGGCGACATCATCCCCGCCATCCGCAAAGGCATTGAAGCCGTCAAGTCAGGCAAGCCCGCCATAGTAGACATCGCGCTGGCCCGTTAGCAATAAAAACTTAGGGGGGAAGCACTGGCGGCTTAATATGAACATGGGTGAGCCGTTTGACGTTTACACCGATTCGTTCGCCGTCACGGTCAACCCGTGGGGTGCAAACCTGAACCTCTTTCTGAGCCAAGCCCAACCGGCTGCCTTGGAGGGCAGTCGTGTCCATTGCGTTGGCATCGTACGCATGAGCAACGAGTATCTCAAGGTTCTGGCATACATGTTGTCTCAGCGTATCTCAGAACACGCGGCGGACAACGAAGTGAATTACGACGTGCCCTCCAATGTGCTGCAGCAGTTGGGTATCGGCCAGGAAGACCGGGACCGATTCTGGGAGCGTACCGGAGGCGTAAGGTGACAACCTCTAAGGCGCGAGACGCGGAAATCCCAACCTTCAAGTCCCTTGGGGACGGTCCAGTCCCCTCAGGCACCTCGTCGACCGGCATGTACCTCCTGCCCGCAGGCCACACTTGGAACGGCAGATGGCGCCTGACTGGCGATTTGCTCGTGGAGATCAGAATCACCTCTGAGGCCGTGTTGCTCCTTAGTCACGGCGCCCTGGAGGAATACGGGGCGGGAGATACTCTGGACGAAGGGGTATGGGATTTCTTGACAACCTTGAGCGACTATCGCGAATCCCTCCAGGAGCGCGATGGCAGGCTGCCCGAAGACGAGCAACAGAAGCTCAGCTTGCTCCTCAAACTGGTAGAGCCTGTTCCCATCGCGTAGATTGGACCTCAGGGACTTACAGCGAGGCCTCCGCGAAAGCTGGAGGCCTACGAGGACAGGCGCTCGCGCCACATTTACTACATCGCCCGGATCGATGGCAGAGAATGCACCGTCGGGAAATTCTCTCATTCGTTCCGTGGAGGCCAACTTTCTGACCGGATCGTCCGGCGACACGGCAAAACGACTTAGGCTCGACAAATCAGAACTGGAGGCCCTGGTCGAGTGTCTCCTCACCACCGAGGAATTCCTTGAACTCTGGCATGCTCGCTCCCCTTAACTGCACTCGTGCGCCAGATACTGGCCCACGTAATCCATCCCCACCAAATCGCTGAACGCAGCGATCAAACCGCTGGTGACCGGCCCCGGCACATTGCCATCACCAATGATGGTGCCGTTCAGCGACGCCACAGGACAGATACACAAGCTCGTTGACGTCAGGAACGCCTCTTCAGCGGTGTAAGCATCATACAGATCGATATCCCTCTCCTGGGTTGGGACCCCCGTAGACTCCGCCAGATCCAGCACCACATCGCGGGTGATCCCCGGCAACACGAACTGCACGTTCGGCGTGTGTATCGCCCCGTCCTTCACAATGAAGACGTTGCAACCCTTGCCCTCAGCTAGGTTCCCCCGCTCGTCCAGCAGCAGCGCCCAAGCGTCGGGGTTCCGGTCCCGCGCCTCCAAGTCCCCCATCACCATGTTGAGATAGTTGTGGGTCTTGGCCCTAGGGCTCAGAAACTGGGGAGGCGTACGGGGCACCGAAGGCGTCACCATGGGCACCCCCGTCCGGTAGTACCGGGCCCGCGCAGCCAACGGCAGAGGTCGGCACTCAATCAACACCGTCGGCACGTCACCATCCGGAGTTTCCACCCCGCGCGTCACACGCTGCGTCACCCAGTAGTCCTCGTTCTCGCCCAACAGGGGCAGGTTCTGACGCAGGACCTCCAACGTAAGCTCCTCCATCTCAATCTGGCTCATACCCGGGTCGAGACGCAGGTAACGGCAGGAAGCGTACAGCCGGTCCAAGTGCTCCCTCAGCCGGAATGGACGCCCCTGAAACGTGCGTGCCACATCGAAAGCAGCATCGCCATAGATGAACCCCCGGTCCCTGATGGGTATGGCAGCCTGGCTCTCCGGCACGAAGTTACCATTGATGTACGCGATACGCTCTTGATTGGCCACGTTATGTCCCCCCTTCTCGCTGAGGATGGCAGCTATGATAGCAGTCGCAGGGTTGCTGGTCACTTCCGGCGGAATACGCCGTCCCTCAAAGGGAAGCGGTGTAGTACTCTCTGGTCTAACACACAAGTGTTGACACCCTCGGCCCGCGTAATTAGACTGAGCCATAGCCGGAATAGCCAATGTTCAGCTATGACCTTCGTCGGCTGAACTCAAAGCAAGTACAGAAGGAGATAGAGCATGTCTAGGATTTTCGGCGTGCATCATGTGAACTTGGAGTGCAAGGACTTGGAGGCTACCAAGCAGTGGTACAGGGACATCTTCGCCTTGGAAGACGTGGACCGGGGTGCGGGCATCGGAGTCGTGCAGAACCAACTGTTCGTTGGTGAGTGCGAACTCCACTTCACCGTCCGCGAGGACCCCGTCTACATGAGCGAGGGGCATCCGGCCTTCGAGATCAAGGACTGGTACGAGATGATTGCCCACCTCGTGCAAAACGGTGTCGGCTTCGAGCGCGGCGGCCCGACCTACAGGCCCGACGGCTCCACGGCTGCATTCATTCGCGACCTTGAGGGCAACCTGCTGGAGGTCGTCCACCACCCCACGGGCCGGCGCTGGGGCCGCGACAACTAGCACAATCCGCCCGGAGCCGCAAGCCTGCGCCGGGCACCCCGAAAACACAGGCTGGCCCTCTGTGTGGTCAGCCTGTGTTTGTTTTTGCCGGATCCATGTTCCGGCGAGGCGAATTGCGCCGGAAGCCGCGACAAACGATAGAATTGGTCACTGGCCCAAACCACCGATAGCCGGGAGGAGGCACGATGACGACCTACACTCCGCAAGAAGCTGACCAACTCAAGATGGCAGCGCTGCAGCACCTCTGGATTTACCAGAGAGAGCCCAGCGAGATGGCGGAAAAAGGAGGCCCTCCCATCTTCGTCGAAGGCGAGGGCTGCCGCGTGAAGGACATTGAGGGCAACACCTACCTCGACGCGATGTCCGGGCTCTGGCTGAAGAACGTTGGCTACGGACGCCGCGAGATAGCCGACGCCGCTTACCAACAGATGCTGGAGCTGACCTACATGCCCGCAGGCTCCACCACAGTTCCCACGGTTAAGCTCGCCGAGAAGCTTGCTGAGATCACTCCTGGCGACCTCGGCCGCTGCTTCTTCACCAGCGGCGGCTCCGAGTCGGTGGAGACCGCCCTGAAAATCGCCCGCGCCTACCAGCGACGTGTAGGCGAGTCGGGACGCTACCGCATCATCAGCCGCCGCGGTTCGTATCATGGCGCCACCTACGGGGCCATGTCGCTGGGAGGCATGCCCTCTGCGCCTCGCATCGACTACGAGCCCCTGATGCCCGGCGCGGTGCACGTTCCACAACCCAACCCCTATCGCTGCGAGTTCGGTGGCGAGACTCCAGATGAGTGCGGCATACGCTGCGCCAACGCCGTGGAAGATCTCATCAAGTTCTACGGCCCGCAGACGGTGGCTGCGGTCATCGCCGAGCCCATCGCCAGCCCGCCCGGTGTCGCCGTGCCTGGCGATACTTACTGGCCCATGCTGCGGGATATATGCACCCGCCACGGCGTGCTCCTCATCGCCGACGAAGTCATCACCGGGTTCGGGCGCACCGGGCGCATGTTCGCCTGCGAGCACTGGGGCGTAACCCCCGACATCATGACCGTAGCCAAGGGCATCACCAGCGGCTACATCCCTATGGGAGCTGCCATTGCCCGCAAAGAGATCGCCGACGCCTTTGTCGGCAGCGAAGATGCCTCCTTCCGCCATATCATCACCTTCGGAGGGCACCCGGTGGCTGCCGCGGCCGCCCTTCGCAACATCCAGATCATGGAGGACGAAGAGCTGCCTCAGAACGCCGATGCCGTGGGCTCCTACCTGTTGGATGGACTCCGCGAGCTCTATGGCCGTCATCAGATGATCGGAGACGTACGCGGCAAGGGTCTTATGTGCGGGGTCGAGATAGTGAAGGACCGCGAGACCAAGCAGACCTTCCCCGCCGACGTTAAGCTAGGGGACCGTATGACTGGACTTTTCCGCCAGCGCGGGTTGCTTTTGCGCGGTGGCGACACCATGAACATCGCCCCACCACTGTGCGCCACCCGCGACGACGCCGACGAGATTGTCACTAAAATGGACGAGGTGTTCACCACCTTGGAGGCGGACCTGCTCTAGGACATCAAGCTATGGCCACCGACACCACCAACGGTGACAACGGGAGCATAGAAGCCGCGCAGCCCACGGTAGGCTTCATTGGGCTAGGGCGTATGGGCTCGCCCATGGCCCGGAACCTGCTGCGGGCTGGTTTCCCGCTGGTGGTGCACAACCGTAGTCGTGGCAACGTAGAGGCCATGGCCGCCGCAGGGGCCGTGGCCGCCTCCAGCCCCTCCGAGGTGGCAGGCCTCTGCGACATCGTGCTGACCTGCCTGCCCGACGTGCCAGCCGTGGAGCAGGTGTTCCACGGCGAAAACGGTCTGCTAGCGACCACGCACCCCGGACAGCTGCTGGTGGACCACAGTACCGTCGGACCCTTGACCTCCCAGCAGATTGCGAAGGAGGCCGCGCTACGGGAAGCCACCTTCTTGGACGCGCCCATCAGCGGAGGAGTGGAGCGGGCCGCCAACGCCACCCTCACCATCATGGTGGGCGGCAACCGCCAAGCCTTCACCACGGCACTTCCGGTGCTGGAAGCCATGGCCGCCAAGGTGTCCTACGTAGGCGCCAGCGGTGCAGGCAGTGTGGTCAAACTGGTGAACCAGTTGATGGTGGGCATACACAGCTTGGCGGCTGCCGAAGCTTTGGTTCTTGGAGCCAAGGGCGGGGCCGACCCCGAAATGTTGGTCGAGATTATTCAGACCAGCTGGGGCCAGAGTTTCATGATGGAACGCAACGGCCCCACCATCATCGACCGCAACTTCTCCGGGGAACGAGCTCAAGTCCGCACTATCCTCAAGGACCTCAACCTCATACAGGACTTCGCCCGCACCGTGGGCGCTCCAATCGCCGCCGGAGACCAAGCAGCCCAAGTCTTCAAACAGGCCACCGACAAGGGGCTGGCCGGCCACGATCTAGCCGCCATCGTGATGCTGCTGGAAGAGGCGGCCGGTTGCCGAGTGGAACGGAGCGGGACCGGCGGAACGGACGGTTAATCGAGCTTAGTCCCAGTGCCACTTCATCCTCATTGGATAGGGTGGAACGGAAACATTAGAATAGCCCCACCAGGAGGGCAGCGATGGCTGAAGCAAAACCAACTACCCATCACACTTACAAGGACTATCTAGAGACCCCGGACGATGAGCGCTGGGAGCTTCTGAACGGAGAGTTGGTCATGGCGCCGTCGCCCCGTAGAATGCACCAAGACGTTTCCGGGAACTTGTACTTTCTGTTGAGGCTCTTCGTAGACCAAATGGGATTGGGCCGAGTCTACGCTGCGCCCTTTGATGTGGTCCTGTCGGAGACCAACGTGGTGCAACCAGACCTTTTGTTCGTCTCCAATCAACGAGAGGCTATCCTCACCGATGACAATGTTACGGGAGCACCCGACTTGGTAGTCGAGGTACTCTCACCCTCCACAGCGAGCCGCGACTGGAGAATCAAGCTGGACCTGTACGCCCAGCATGGCGTTAGGGAGTACTGGGTGGTCGATCCTGATGGGCAAAGGATCTGGGTGATGGCTGGCCACGACAGCGACTTGAACGAAGTGGCCAACTACGGGCGGGGGGATGTGCTGACGTCGCCTACCCTCAGCGGCTTCAGCGCCAATTTGGACCAAGTGTTCCCAGCCAGAGTCGACAGCTAGCTCAAACCATCCCGGCAGAGGACCGGTCCGTGTAGAAACACCGGCCTTCGGCGGCCTTTTAGGCCGCCGTGATTCCCTCTTCCGCCAGCAGTGCGTGCAAGCGCCCAAGAAGCTCGCCGTTCTCCTCCAAGCTGAATCCATCGACGTAGTATTTTGCCTCAGTGCTGAAGCCGTCCACCGACCCCAAGTCCACCGTACGCCGCAACGAGTCTGCCTCTTGGTCCAACGTGGGGAGCAGGTTGCGTCCTGCCAACTTCGACAGCGAGGCCGCCAAGCCATAACCGCCCCAGTTGGAGACGCTGCTGATGACCAACTTGCTGACCTTGGTGGCAGCAGGGTTGTCGGGCAGGGTTTCAACTCCGGGAATCTCCTTGGCGAGGTTGCCCATGCCGATCTCGTTGCCGCCGTCGCCGATGCCAACGGTCGCGGGGTGGTCGGTGAACAGGTGGTCGACACGTGCGTTCCACTCGCTGATATCCAGCCCGCGCATATTGAGGTAGGCGCCATCGGCGGTCAGAGAGCACCTCTCGATGGAGATCACCACTCCCGGCTTTATCCGTGTAAGCAGTTGGGAGGCGTACTCCTTGCTGGTCTCCTCATCGGCGATTGGGAAGTCGACTACCTCGGCCTCATCGCCTGCCAAGCCCTGCATCACCGAAAGCGTGACTTTGTCGGTGACATAGACCACGGGACGACCCAAGGCCTGAATGGCACGGCCAATAGCCAGAGCGCCAGGAGGACCGTCGGTCTCTGGCAACTTCGCCCCCATAATGTAGAAGCCGGTGACGATCATCGCAGGTCCCGACGTGCTCATAATGAGCCGGGCTGCATCATCGCAGAAGTCGGCGGCGAGAAAGGGCCTCAAGTGAGTCATACCACGACCGTCGTGGTCCAGAATGATGTCCTCTACGGTCATATCATCCCCCAAACCTAGGTTGGTAATCTATGTTGCTAGTCAGGTCGGGCCCCGGCCTAGAGCACCGCGATATCTTCGTCTCTTACGTCCGAGATGAACATGCGTCCGGGAACGTGCCCGATCAGGAGCGAGGGCTTGGACTTCATGGCCACTGCCTGAGGCGTCACGCCACAGGCCCAGAAGATGGGCACTTCATCCTCACGAATCTCAACGGCATCACCGAAGTCCGGCGCGTTGATATCCTTGATTCCAATGGCTTGAGGGTCCCCGATGTGCACCGGAGCTCCATGGCCCGTGGGGAATCGGGTGGTCACCTGCACCGCCCTCACTACTTGGGTGCGGTGCACTGGGCGCATGCTCACAACGGTTGGCCCGCTGAAGGGCCCCGCTGGAACCGTCTCGAGGTTGGTCACGTACATAGCTACGTTCTTGCCGTTGTCCACATGCCTCAGAGGAATGCCCGCGTGAATCAGTGCAGCCTCAAACGTGTAGCTGCACCCCAAAAGGAAAGACACCAAGTCGTCGCGCCACACCTCGTTCAGGTCCGTCAGGTCCTCCGTCGGCTCGCCGTCAACGTACATACGATAGCCGGGGATGTCGGTCCGGATGTCGGCACCCGGCGCCACCAAGCGAGGCTCAGTCCGGCCTGCATCTATCACCTCTAGCAGAGGGCAGGGCTTGGGGTTCCGCTGGCAGAAAAGCAGGAAGTCGAAGGCCAAGTCTCTGGGGAGAATGGCCAGGTTTGCCTGCACATAGCCCGGCGCCACCATAGCAGTTACGCCCCTCCACTCACCGGAACGGACCATGGACCGCACATCGCGAGGGAGTGGCGGAAGGGTTCGTGTGCTCACTCGATAGTCTCCAACCTAGCGGGGGCCTAGCGCGGGCAGCTATACCCGCAAAAGGGCGCCACTGCTCTGGCATTTCCACGATAATATCGGCAGCGCCCCCAGAACGTCAACGGCCACGAGCCGGTCCACAGCTAGACAAGACCTTGCAATCGTTGACGCCACTTTTGACGCTGCCTATAATTCATACTATATCCACGTTAACCCATACCCACAGGGAGGCCCAGTTGACTGAAGTACGTCTGGCCGAGGGGGAGACTTTCGATAGCCTCCTAAGGCGTTTTAATAAGCGCGTGCAGACCGATGGGATACTTTCCGAGATACGGCGTCGCCAGCATTTCGAGCCGCCTACCGTGAGGCGCAAGAAGAAGGAAGCCGCCAAGCGACGCAAGAGCATGCGCAACAGCTAGGCTATAACCGACCCCCATGCCACTCAAAGAGCAACTCGTGGCCGACCTCAAGGTCGCCCTGCAAGAGAAAGACGCCTCCCGTGCCTTGGTCATACGCTACTTGCGCAACGCCATCCAGTACCGCGAGAAGGATATTGGCAAGGAGTTGGACGAGGCGGCGGTGATGGAGATACTGTCGCGCCAAGTGCGTGAGCGCCGTGAGAGCATCGCTGCCTTCGAGGCGGGCCAACGCCATGACTTGGTGGAAAAGGAAAAGGCGGAGCTGGCCATCCTTGAGGCCTACCTGCCGGAACAGCTCTCCCAAGAGGAGATTCTTGACTTGGCCCGCCAAGTGGTAACCGAGGTGGGGGCCACTACCATACGAGACAAAGGTAAGGTCATGAGCAAGCTTATGCCTCAAATCAGGGGCAAGGGCGATGGCAACGTGGCCAACGAGGTGGTCACACAACTTCTCTTCGGCGAGGCATAATCACCCACTCACCCGTATCTCCCCCAGTCCCAGTATCAATCAGCACCATGCGGTTCGGTATCATAGTCTTTCCCGGCACTTGGAGCGACACCGACTGTCATTATGCCCTAGGACATGTGCTGGGGCACCACGTAGAGTACGTCTGGCACAAAGAGTCCGCTGACCTCCGCGCCCGTTTCGATTGCTTGGTAGTCCCAGGCGGCTTTTCTTATGGGGACTACCTCCGCGCAGGAGCTCTGGCCCGACTCTCGCCGGTCATGGGACCTGTACGACAGTTCGCCGACGCGGGCCGACCTGTAATGGGCATCTGCAACGGCTTTCAGATACTCTGCGAAGCTGGCCTGCTCCCAGGTATCCTCATGCGCAACCAGCACTTGGGCTACCGCTGCCAGTGGACCAACCTGCGAGTGGAAGGCGCTACCCCCTTTACCGAAGGCCTGACCAAAGGACAGGTATTGCGTATCCCTGTATCCCACGGCGAGGGCAACTACTTCGCCGACGAGGACACCCTGCGCCGCATCGAGGACAGTGAGCAGGTCGCCTTTAGATACTGCACCGAGGCCGGCGAGATAACATCCGACGCCAACCCCAATGGCTCCATGGCCAACATAGCAGGGGTCACCAACGCTGCGGGCAACGTCCTAGGCATGATGCCTCACCCGGAGCGGGCCTGCGAAGAAATCATCGGCGGCGCTGATGGAGCATCCCTGTTCCAAGCCCTGGTGCGTGGGTTCGCGGCGCACTAGATGGAAGGCTTCGCCTTTGCACTGCTGGCCGCCGTCGGGTTCGCCGCTTCGAGCGTCTTCACCCGGCTAGCCGGCAGGGGTATCGGCGTTCCTACCGGCACAGCCCTATCGGTACTAGCAAGCCTGGCCTTGGCAGTCATACCTGCCTTGGTGCTGGACCTGCCAGCCTTCGCCAAGATATCCCTCGCCGGTTTCCTCTGGATCGCCTTGCTGGCCTTCATCAACTACCCGCTTGCCCGCATGCTCAACTTCTTCGCTATCACCAGGATAGGAGCAGCCCGCGCGTCGCCTCTCTTCTCCTCCTCTCCCCTTTGGGCCACAGTGCTGGCCATCATCTTCCTCGGAGAGAGGCCCCACTGGGTGGTAATCGTGGGGACGCTGTGTATTGTGGCGGGGGCGATAATCATCGTGACCGAAAGGCGCGAACGTGCCGCGAAGGCAACGTCGCGTCCGACCGGCAGTGGCGAAGGACGCGTCTCGGTGGGGCCAAGGTAGGATGGGGATGAGAGAGGTCGTCACACTCAGAGCCTTGCGCAGCTTCCGGCTACCAAGCCGGGTTACTACCGGAGTAACGATCGGATTTGCCTGCGGGCTGGTCTCCGGCTTCTTCTATGGCACTTGGAACGTGATCGCGAAATACGCTGTCACTGACTACAGCATCCCTCCTCTGGTCTTCGCCACCATCGCCTTTTCCTTTGGCACCATAATGTTCCTTCCCTTGGTGGGACGGACTCTGCCCAAAACGGTGATGAGCGCTCGGCGGAGCGCGGCCTTCTTCGCACTGTCGGGCTTGGGCTCCGGCTGCGCCATCATTGCTTTAGCATTCGCCTTGGAGCGGGGCGATGTCGTAGTGATCAGCCCGATCGTTTCCGTCAGTCCTCTCATTACGTTGGTGCTGGCTTGGGTCTTGTTGAGGCAACTGGAAAGGATTACCCTCACCCTCGTCATGGGGGCGTTGATGGTGGTGGGTGGCGTCGTGCTGGTGGCCATTGGAGACAACCTATAACGGCAGCTCTCCCTCTGAGGAGCATGGATGGCAGTTGACGAGGACCTACTGGACCAGATTGCCCTGACACAGTCGGAGTACGACATGATCGTGCGTCGACTGGGACGCGAACCCACCAACGTAGAGTTAGGCATGTTCGGCGCACTCTGGAGCGAACACTGCGCCTACAAGCACTCGCGACCTCTTCTGAAACACTTCCCATCCACCGCGCCATGGGTGCTGCTCCAAGCCGGCGAGGAGAACGCGGGCGCAGTGGACATCGGGGACGGCTTGGCGGTGGTGTTCAAGATGGAGTCCCACAACCACCCCTCGGCCATCGAACCTTTCCACGGGGCAGCCACCGGAGTGGGCGGCATTGTGCGCGACATCCTAGCCCTTGGAGCACGCCCCATCGCCCTGCTCAACTCGCTGCGCTTTGGCCCACTCGACGACCCGCGTAACCGCTACCTGTTCAACGGCGTGGTGTCCGGCATCTCGTGGTACGGCAACTGCATTGGCGTCCCCGACGTTGGGGGCGAGATCCGCTTTGCCAACTCCTATTCCCAGAACCCGTTGGTCAACGCAATGTGCGTCGGCTTGGTCAAGAGCGACAGCATCATCAAGGCGTCCACGGGGCGCCCAGGCGATTTGCTGCTGCTGGTGGGGGCTGAAACAGGACGCGACGGAATACACGGGGCATCGGGGCTGGCGTCCCGCACATTCGAGACCGAACGTGAGATGCGCCCAACGGTGCAGGTGGCCGACCCATTCACTGGCAAGCGTCTCATCGAGGCCTGCCTACAGGCTGCGGCCACCGGCTGCCTGTCAGGCATGCAGGACTTGGGGGCAGCAGGCCTTACCAGCGCGATAGTCGAATCGGCCTCCAAAAGCGGGGCGGGCTTCCAACTGGACTTGGACTTGGTGCCCCAGCGGGAACGGGCTATGGCTCCCTACGAAATCATGCTGTCCGAGTCCCAAGAGAGGATGCTCTTCCTCGCAGACCCCTCCCACAGGGAGCAACTGGAAGCCTTGTGCCACGAGTGGGACCTGCCCTGCACAGAAATTGGGCGCATCACAAAGGTCGAAGATGCCTTTGTAATCAAGGACGCCCAGCCTGTGGCCAACTTGCCCGTTCTCCCCCTAACTGACCCACCCAGCTACCGTACCAAGGGCGCAAAGAAAGGCGCGGCCTCATCTCCTCTCGCTGCCAGACCCGCATCCAAGATGACACCCAACGAGGCCTTGCTGGCCCTCTTAGCCTCTCCAGACATCGCAAGCAAGGCCTCGGTATATCGCCAATACGACCACCAAGTGCAGACCAACACGGTCATAAGCCCAGGGGGCGACGCAGCCCTGCTCCGTATCAAGGGCACCGCCAAAGGCATCGCCCTCTGCGCCGACGGCAACGGCAGGTACTGCCAAGTAGACCCCTACGTCGGCGGATCTATCGCTGTGGCCGAGGCCTGTCGCAATCTGTCGTGCGTCGGTGCACGGCCCCTAGCCATCACCAACTGCCTGAATTTTGGCAACCCGGAGCGACCAGATATCTACCGCCAGCTGGAATGGTGCATCCGCGGCATGGCCCAAGCCTGCCGTGTGCTGAACGTTCCCGTGGTCAGCGGCAACGTCAGCCTCTACAACGAGACCCGCGGCGAGCCAGTGTATCCGACGCCAGTCGTAGGGGCCTTGGGACTGCTGGAGGACGTGGCTCGCCACGCATCCCATGAGTTCAAAGACGAGGACCATGCTGTCGTCCTGTTGGGAGCGGGTAGGATTATCGCCAAGGAATCCGACCTGGTTGGTAGTGAATACGCCCGCCTAATGGGCTGGGACGCCTCCGGCAAGCCACGCATCGACTTGGCGTTGGAGTCCCGCGTGCAGAGCCTCACCCGCACAGCCATCAATAAAGGCCTGGTGTCCTCGGCCCACGACTGCTCCGACGGCGGTCTGGCAATAGCCTTGGCAGAGTGCTGCATCCCTCGACGGGTAGGCTTCCAAGGAAATTTCAAGTTGCCTGCAGATTGGGAAGCTTCCCTGTTCGGCGAGCAGCAATCAAGAATAGTGGTCTCCCTGAAGCCCAATCAGCTTCAGCAGCTACGGATGATGGCCTCCCAAGAGAGGGTGCCCATGACTCTCTTGGGAGAAACCGGAGGCGACCGCTTCACAGTGGACACTACGATAAACGTCGCCCTAGCGGACATCAATGACGCTTGGTCGAACGGCTTGGCGAGGGCGCTCGCAGGGACGACGCGCTGATGGAGAGGGACTCCTGCGCCCCGATGGCACAGGGTCTTTCGATTATTCGAAAAACGGACTGAACAAGCGGACAACGGTTCCCTCTCCCCCTTGATGGGAGAGGGCTGGGAGAGTCTAAAGCCTGCCCCGAACCCCGTCCTGGGGTGCGGGTGATTCACGGTACTCCAAGCCTGCCACATGCAACAATCGAAAGCCCGTGGCCACTGACATCAGTCGGTTGACGCGGTTGCCCTTGCCCCTCTAGTCTCGACATATGGTTCTGAAAACGCAATCAGCAAAAACACCCCTAGCAGGGCCGCCAACAGCGGTTGTCCGAAATCCCTTGCAGGAATACCCCCGTTCGACCGCCCAAGTTGTTGAGGCCGCGCCACCCTGCCACCCGCGTGGACTCTCAATGGTACAGACATGTCCCATAAAAACCCCGTCATTTCGTATCTGGACCTACCCCGAATGAGACAAATGAGACATATTGCAGATACAAACAATGCGTTTTCAGCTACGACCAGTGTCTCATCTGTACCCTTCCCAGATACGATTTCTGCCCATGCCGTGGTACACACTGAGACCAAAGGGAGACACCAAGTCTCACCCCATACACCGCCTTCATGCCCGACCAAGCGGACTGGACACAACCACGTGACAAATGTCACAGGCATCAGCTACGAAAACGCAAAAACTCGCGTATCGTGTTTCAGCCCCTAGACTAAAGCAAAGCTGACGCCTAGCTGCGCTGGTCCAAACCCCGGTGCAATAAAATATAGGCAGTTTACAACGGATATAGCATTGGAAGTAAACGAAAGATGCAAAAGACTAGCATTGGAACACCACAAATGCCACAAAATGCGAACGTCCAAGGCCAGTAATGCCGGTTGTCATGCCAAGCCCTCCGGCAAAGCGGCAAGCGACTCGCGAGAGGGCTAGAGCTTGCCCCGGACCCGGTCCGGGGGTAAGGGTGATTCACGGCGCTTTAACCATTTCGCATGCAATAATCGAAAGACCCTGCCCAATGACACCCTCGGCTTGACTAATTCGAGGCCGAGAGCGTACCTTGGGAGACAATCTAGGCGGTGACACGCCGCCGACACTACTGGAGTGGGTCTAGCCATGGATGTCATTTTCCTTCAAGACGTACCCAATGTAGCCAACGCGGGCGAACGGCGCCGTGTCGCGGACGGCTTCGCCCGCAACTACCTTCTTCCCAAGAAGTTGGCCGCCTTGGCCACGCCGGAGATGCTGAAGCGCACCGAGAGCATCAAACAGGTCGGAGAAGAACGGCGCGGACGCGAAACAGGCCGCTTGGAAGAGCTAGCCTCCCATCTAGAGGGCTTGGCTGTGAACGTTGCGGGGCGTGTAGCCCCCACAGGTCTGTTCTACGGGGCCATCTCCCAGACGCAGATTGCCAACGCACTCACCGAGGCCACTGGCCGCGAAATCGACCGCAAGATCGTAGAGGTGCTCGAGCCCATCCGCGAGCCGGGCGAGTACGAGATCAGCCTCAACCTAGGGCCCGACGTCTCGGCCAACATCTTCATCGTCGCCGAGGCCGAAGTATAGCCTAGCCTTCGGCAACTGTGCCATCGCCTCGTTGACACGCTTAGCGCCCCCCGGCTAGTCTCAGACATCCTTATGTAGAGTTGGCCGGTTGTACGCTGAGAGGTTGCTGCCCCACGACATCGACGCCGAAGAGGCGGTTATAGGCTCCCTATTGCTGGACGGTGAAAGCCTGTCTCGCATTGCCCACCTTCTGAAGCCGGAGGACTTCTACCGCGAGCGGAACCGTTTCTGCTATGAGTCCTGCCTTGCCCTGTTCCAACGCAGTGAAGGCATAAATCAGATTACCGTTGCCCACGACCTAGCCCTGCGCGAGCAGTTGGACCAAGTGGGCGGTATGGCCTACCTGAGCCACCTTGTATCCATCGTTCCTTCTCCGGTCCACATTGAGTACTACTCGGGCATCATCTCACTGACGTCCACCCAACGACGACTCATCGACGCCGCCTCCAACATCGCCGAAATCGGCTACCATGGCGAGCCTGACCCCGAGACAGTCCTGTCCCGCGCAGAGGAGGTGCTCTCACGCGTACGGGCCACCCAGCCAGCCCGGGACTTTGTGTCGCTCCGCCAGATATTGGACCAGTACATGGAGGAGCGGGACACCATCACCGGGGCCATGGTGATGAGCGCGGCCCCCATCATGTCCGGGTTCGACGACGTGGACGAGCTCTTGGGCGGCCTGCATCGCTCCGACTTGGTGATACTGGCAGCCCGTCCCAGCTTGGGCAAGAGCAGCCTAGCCATCAACGTGGCGGTCAACGCGGCCCGCAACGGCGCAGTGGTAGGCATCTTCAGCTTGGAGATGGGGCGCGAGCAGATTGCCCTGCGAATGATGTCCAGTGAAGCAGGAGTGGACGCCCACCGCCTGCGGATGGGGCTGATTACCGAGGCTCAGGAGCAGCGCATCAACGACTGCATCGGCTCGCTGTCAGACCTGAAGATATACGTGGACGACACCCCTTTCCAGAGCATCATGGAGATGCGCAGCAAGTCACGTCGCCTCTTCATGGAGCACGGCTTGGACCTGCTGGTAGTCGACTACCTGCAACTCATTCAGGGACGGGCACGGGGCGAAAATCGGGTGCAGGAGATGGGCGAAATATCCCGCTCGGCCAAGGGAATGGCCCGAGACCTGAACGTCCCGGTGCTGGCCATCTCCCAGCTCAGCAGGGCCCCCGAAGCCCGCCAGTCCCATCGCCCCCAGCTATCGGACCTGCGCGAAAGCGGCAGCATTGAGCAGGACGCCGACGTAGTCATCTTCATCTATCGCGACGACCTCTACTTCAACGAGGAAGAATGGGAGCAACGCTACCCCGACCAGATATACCCCCAGAACATGGCGGAAATCATCGTGTCCAAGCACCGCCACGGCCCCGTTGGCACCGTGAAGCTCCTGTTCGAGGCCAGCTTGGTCCGTTTCCGCACCGCGGCGCCCGAGCCGGGGGCATACATCTGCTAGACATATCGTAGCCGGCCATCCCCATAACCAGCGGCAGACCAGTCCGAGTCAAAGGAAAACCTATGGAAAGCCTAGGAGATATCCTTAAACGGATAGCAGCCAACGCTTCCCTGCAAACAGTCAACCGCGACGGCGCCCGATCGCCCGAGGACGAGGCGCCTCAATGCGCTGTCTGCGGCGGGCTTGGTTGGTTGCGTCGCCGGGTCCCCTTGAGCCACCCCGATTTCGGCCAACTATTTCCATGTGACTGCTTGAAGGAGCGAAATCGGGGTGAACTACGCTCCCGCCTGCAGCGCTACAGCAACCTAGGACACCTCGCCGACATCACATTCCAGTCGCTCCGACAGCGTGCTGTAGTGGAGCCGGGCCGCCGTCGGCTGTGGGAGAGAGGGTTGCAGGCCTCGGAGGAGTACGCCTCTGCGCCGGATGGCTGGCTCGTGCTAAGCGGGCCTGGCGGCAGCTGCAAGACGTCCCTAGCGGCGGCCGTGGCCAACGTCAGGCTGCAAAACGAGCAGCCTGTCTTCTTCATCACCGTGCCCGACCTGCTGGACCACCTGCGCAGTGCTTACGCTCCCGATAGTCCGATGAGCTACGACCAACTCTTCGAACAGGTGCGCAACAACCCGCTGTTGGTGCTGGACGACCTGGGCGCCCATAACACTACGCCGTGGGCCCAAGAGAAACTCCTGCAGGTGTTGAACCACCGCTTCAACAGCAAGCTGCCCACGGTCATCAGTTTGCAGTGCCCCGTGGAGGATCTGGATCCCGCCATGCGCGCACGCCTCCAAGCCCAGCCATTCTCTCGCATCTTCGAGTTAGGGCCGAGGGGCGGCAGCGAGGCCCCATTGTTGGAAATCATTGGCGGCTTGGGCAACGATATGTTGGACCGGATGACCTTCGAAAAGTTCGATGCTGCAGGTAGGGCCGGCTCCACCACCCGCGATAAGTTGTCCTTGCAAGGGGCCCTTGCTGCAGCGCAGAACTTCGCGTTGCGCAACGAAGGTTGGTTACTGCTGACGGGCGCACCGGGATGCGGCAAGACCCACCTGTCGGTCGCCGTGTTGAACAAGCAATTGGACGAAGGCCATCCGTGCGTCTTCGCCTTCGTGCCAGCTCTGTTGGACCACCTGCGGTCTTCGTTCGATGAGAGAAGCCACATTAGCTATGACCGTGAGCTGGAACGGGTAAAAAGAACGCCTCTCCTAGTAATGGACGACCTTGGTTCCGAGGCGACAACCCCTTGGGCGGAGGAGAAGCTGTTCCAGATCATCGACTATCGGTACAACATGTGGATGCCTACTGTAATCAACGCGTTCTCCACCATCGATGTGTTGGACGAGACCAGACCCAGAATCGCCTCTCGCCTCAAGGACCAGCGAGTGAATTGGGTGCACATCGAGGCACTTGACTACCGCGACCAAGGCGGGACCAGCCCTAAGCCCCGCCCTGCGACAAGGAGCGCACCAGCTAAGCCTCGTAGGCGGGCCGGCCCATGAAAGTAGGCAGCATCGACGTCCACATCGTCTCCGACGGGCAGGTGCGCCTAGACGGAGGCGGGCTGTTCGGAGTAGTCCCCCGGCCGCTGTGGCGCAACCTAGCAATAGCCGACCGCATGAACCGCGTCGCCATCGGCCTCAACTGCCTGCTGGTGCGTACCGGCGGCAAGAACGTGCTGGTGGACACCGGTGTGGGCGCCAAGCACCCGCCACGCCGTCGTGCGCTATTCGCCATGACCGCAGGTCGGCTCCTGCGAGGCTTGAAGGAGCACGGTTTGGAAGCGTCGGACATCGACCTCGTGGTGCTGACCCACCTGCACTTCGACCATGCCGGAGGCTGCACCAAGTTGGTGCGGGGCAAGCTGGTGCCCACCTTCCCCAAGGCGCGGTACATCGTGCAACAGCGCGACTGGACCGAGGCGACCTACACCAATGATCGTACCAAGCCAGCATATCTACCCGACGATTTCCTGCCCCTGCAGGAACATGGCGTACTGGAACTCGTGGACGGCGAAGCTGACATCGCCCCCGGTGTGCGAGTGCATCGCACCGGAGGCCATACCGCAGGTCACCAGCTGGTGCTGATACACTCCGAGGGTGAGCGACTGGCCTGCCTCGGCGATGTATTCCCCACTCATCACCACCTGCGCCCCCACTGGGTAACGGCGTGGGACGGCTACCCTCTGGATACAGTGGCAGCGAAACGCGACCTTCTGGCCCAAGCCGAGCGGGAGGGTTGGCGCCTGCTGTTCGGCCACGGCACTCAACAACAGGCTGGACGGCTCATACGTCGTGACGGCCAACTATCCCTGGAACCCATCGAAGTAGACTAACCTCCGGAGACCCAACTGGCGGAGAGCCAACAGGCTCTGAGAAAGGTCGCCTCTCTTGGCCCAAGAAGCGTCATGCACCTTCTGCAACATCATCTCTGGCAACGAGCCCGCGACCGTTATCTACGAAGATGAGCAAGTCATCGTCATTCAGAACGTCCTCAACTGGGTGCCAATCATGCTCCTCATCATGCCAAAGGAGCACATGAGCCAGCAGGAGCTGTGGAGTTCGCCTATCATGGAGCGCATCGGCGTGGCAGCTGTGGAAGCGGGCAGGGAACGCTGCCCCAACGGCTACCGTCTGCTATCCAACTTCGGACACGACGGCATGCAAAGCCAGCGCCACGGTCATCTTCATCTTCTGGGAGGCATGTACCTCGGCCCCTACGCATAAAGGGCCGAACAAAAAGCAATCGCGTTGTGGCACTTCTTGATGACCCCTACAATCAGTGCAGCTTTTGCGACGGTAGTGGGGAGAGGCAACAGTTGGGGCGCCTTGGGCCGACCTTGGATGTCCAGATTGGACATGACCCCAGGTTCCAGCGCTCCCGCGTTAGTCTCCCCAACCGGCCAGCGTGCCGGCACCTTGCGCTGGTGGATACTGGCGCTTCTCATACCTATGTGGATGCCGACCTAGCCCCTGCAACTTGGTCTACCAGTAATACAACGCTCGCCAGTATCTAGGGTCCGCGGTGAACTCGTAGTCAACTTCTATCCAGCCCATCTCTACATTACGGAGCTGCGAGTAGTCTTCGATGGCATATTTGCCGTTGTGCATCTACAATCTGGCGGACAATCTCACGTTGTCCAGCTGGGCAGGTCGTTTCTCCAAGGCTTCCTGATGCAATATGAAGGTCGGACCAGCTCAGTAACCATCCACAACGACTAAACCCATAAACGGAGGGATTCTCATGGCAGAGACGGTGCTTTATCAGCAGGATGGCGCAGTGGTGACTATCACCCTTAACAGGCCCGACGCACTCAACTCCATCAACCGCCAGCTCAGACAGGAGTTGGATGAGGCGATCATTCAGTTCGACCAAGACCCAAGCGCTCGGGTGGCCATCATCACTGGGGCAGGACGAGCGTTCTGCGCTGGGCGCGACCTGAAAGAGCGCGCGTCGGACAACGCGTCCGGGAGGCAGGCCCGTGCCTCCGACAGCATGAGCCCCGACCAGCCATATATGTGGAGCCAGACCTGGAAACCCCTGATCGCCGCTGTCAACGGCTATGCCCTCGCCGGGGGTTGGTCCATCGCTCAGATGTGCGACCTGCGCTTGGCCTCCGAGGACGCCAAGCTGGGCATCAGCGAGGCCCAGTGGAGCCTGCTCCCGCCTTTTGCCACCACGCTGCCCAAGATGCTGCCCATGGCGGCCGTGATGGAGCTGGTGCTCACCGCCGATCCTATCACCGCGCAGCGGGCGTACGATATCGGCTTCCTGAACAAGGTGGTGCCCAGCGAAGCATTGATGGACGAGGCGGTGGCTTTGGCACAGCGCATCGCTCGCAACGCTCCCTTGTCAGTGCAGTACTTCAAGGAGTTGGCCCACCGCGGCTTGGACATGAGCGGCCCAGCCACCTGCGCCCTGACCTTTCAGATGTATGACCGGCTTTTGCAATCGGAGGACTCCAAAGAGGGGCCGAGGGCATTCGCGGAGAAGCGCGCTCCGCAGTGGCTGGGTAGGTAACCCCCCCGAAGGGGCGCTGCCTAGACGCCGGAGATTATTTCGATCTCCGAGTCCAACAGTTGCAGGTCGGGGCGGGTTACGCCCACAAAAGACTCCACGCGAGACAGCATCTCGTTGGCGTGGCTCCGGTTGTTGCTGACACAACTTATGCCGATGGTCAGCACCTGCCAACGCTCGTTGTCCTCCACCTCAGCTACTGACACGTTGTACTTGGAGCGTACGGCAGCAATGAGGGACTGGGCGACCTGTCGCTTGTTCTTCAAGCTGCGGCTCGCTGGGAGCCGCAGGCTCAACTTGCAAACCCCGATATGCACGTCCTGTCCTCGGCAAAAAGATGGTCACATAGCAACAACCCCCACTGCCCAGCAGCGCCCTCTTTCAGAAAGCCCTGTTAGTTGGTGGGGGTTGTCGACGGGCCCGGAACCACCGGGCGGTTAAATCAGCTAAAAGGAAGTGGTCTCGCGGTTTGCTTCGTAGCACTCCCGGCAGTAGACCGGGCGACCCTGCCGCGGCTCAAAGGGGACTTCAGTGGACGCACCACAGGCAGCGCACACGGCGGGATAAAAGGTCCTCGGCTGGTCGGAGCGGAAGCTCCCACCACCAGCGCCTCCACCACCAGCGCCTCCACCACCACCACCACCAGCGCCTCCACCGGTCCTACGTCGGGCAGTTCGGCAACCGGGGCACCTAGCGGGGTCGTGTAGCAACCCACGGCTCTGATAGAACTGCTGCTCTCCTATAGTAAAAGTGAACGATACTCCACAGTCCCTGCACACCAGGGTCCTGTCCTGCATTACCACGGCTAAGGCCTCCTTGGTTCCTAACTACCAACCACAGCCACCGGAACCCCATGGGTTTTTATACCCACAGAACACCGACTCGGGCATCCCCTGCCGGGCCGATGAACGAGTATACCAGCCGCAACAGGAGTATGTAAAGGTCTATCGTTTTTTGATTGTTAGCCGATTTGCGGTATAACTTCCTCTCCGAATAGACGAATACAGCGCACACTCTTTTCTGGGTCCATTCCTAGGTAATACAGGCGGAAGAACATGTACTCTGCGCCGAATTCTTGACGGTATCTTTCTATCTCAGCAACTACATCATCCGGATTTCCGACAAGTAGCCGTTCGTCTTTTAGTTCCGGAAATCGAAGGTCGTAGCGCTCGCCGGGCTGACCTGCCCTATGGTAGGCATGGTACAAACGTTCGAAAGACTCTCTTATTTCGTCTTCCGCCTCCTGTGTGGTCGGAGCAACGTACATTTCGCGGAAGAAGACCGGTGGCGGCGAGTCCTGTCCATTCTCCTCACGGCATTGTCGGTAACGGGCCATCGCCTCTCGTATGAAGGTTTTGGAGTGTCGCGGGCTTGTCAGCCAAGCATCCCCTATACGGGCAGCCCGTTCCACTCCTGCCAGCGTATCGCCCCCTACCCAGATGGGCGGACCCGGCTGTTGTACTGGCCTAGGGGCTACGGTCACCCCGTTCAACTGGAAGTGGGCCCCCTGCCATGTGACGTTTTCCTCCGCCCACAGCTTCCGGACCACCTGAACCGCTTCCTCCAAGCGCCCGCTACGATTGCGCTTGGATATGCCGAAGGACGAGAACTCGGCGTCTCTGTACCCTTGTCCCACCCCGAAAACGAACCTGCCTTCGGCGATGATGTCTAGCGTAGCTGTCAACTCGGCGGCCTCAACCGGGCTGTGCAGGCTCAGCAGGAACACCGCCGTTCCCAAGGTCATCCCTTGGGCCTCGGCGGCCAGCCTCCCCAACAGTGGGATTGGCTGGAACATCTGCTCGCTGGGGCCCATGACGTAGTGATGGGACGCAAAGATGCCGTCGAATCCCACCTCCCGCGCAGTCTGGACCTGACGGATGGCGTACTTAAAGGCGGTGGGACCATCCAACTCCGTGGTGAAGTGGGGATAAAGGTCAACCCCGAATTTCATGGCTCACCTCCACCCGGTATTAGAGTTCCCTGCATTGGCGTGCTCTGCGTTGGGTCAGGCAACCGCAGCCGCTCTTCGGCCGCCTGCAAGGCCGTCTCGTCTCCCAATCCTTGGCCTAGCATACGGCCCAGCTTGATGGCGTTATAGGGGCCTTGGTCCTGGTTATTCGTGTTGAACAGCAGGTAGACCTCGCGGGCCTGCTCCTGCAGCGAGTGCACTCGCGTCGTCCACTCCCGCAACTCGTCCTCCCGATAGTACCAGTCGAAACGCTCGGCAGAAGACTGCGTCCGCGCCTCCCATGTGTCCCGGTTACGTCCATGAAAGCGCACGTACGCGATTTCCGACGAGACAGCCGCGAGTGGCGGGATGCTTGAGACAAACCCTTGGGGCTCATCGACGCAGACGAAGGTAAGGTCGTTATCCTCCAGCCAGTACAACGTCTTGTCGGTATCGCCGTTGAGCCAACTGTGATTACGAAATTCGACGGCCACGTCGAACCGGGCCAGTGCTTCCTTCATGGCTAGGATATGATCGCGGTTTTCCGGTTTGGGTGTCACCCATTGGGGGAACTGCAACAGCAACAGACCTAACTTGCCGGCGCTCTCCAGAGGCAGCAGGGTCTCGATGAACCGTGCCATGAGCTCGTCGATGAACTCGCGTGACGCCGCGGCGTAGTAGAAGCGCTTTCCTTCGGGGGCTAGGGGACGGAGGTCAGGCGGCAACACCTTTGGCTCGGTCCAATGCAATGTGAAAAGCCGGAACATCTTGACGTGGAAGATGAAGCCGGGCGGAGTGCGGTCCACCCACGCCTTGGTCGCATCCACCGTCGGCAGGGAGTAGTAGCTGGAGTCGACCTCCACCGTGGGGAAGATGGAGGAATAGTAGCGCAGACGGGCCTCTGCGCTGGACGCGCCCTTGGGATAGAAGGTGGCAGCTCTGATGAGACTGCGGTCTGTCCAAGAGCAGGTGCCTATGTGAGTACCCATCGTCACCGTTTGTCGCAGACTTACCTCGCCATTCTACTATGTCCGCCGTCCGCGACCCAACTCCATATCAGAGCGGCGGCCGCTTTGTATGCCAATCCGTAGCCTGCTCGTAGGCGTATCCGGTGCGCAGCAGGGTAGCCTCCGCCATAGCCGGCCCCATGAGCTGCAGACCCACTGGCAACCCATCGGAGAACCCACACGGCACCGATATGGCAGGAATACCCGCGATGTTGGCGGGCACAGTGCATACGTCAGCTTGGTACATCTGCACTGGGTCCGCCATCCTTGAGCCCAGCGGGAAGGCTACAGTGGGCGAGGTGGGCGACACCAGAACGTCGAACCGCCGGAAGACTTCCTCAAACTCGCGCCTCAGTAGCGTGCGCACCTTCAGCGCCTTCAGGTAGAAGGCGTCATAGTAGCCCGCGGAGAGGGCGTACGTTCCCAGCATGATACGACGCTTCACCTCAGCCCCGAATCCCGCACTCCGAGTGGCCTCCATCGCACTCGCGCCGTCGCCCGCCTCCGACATCGACAGACCGTACTTCACACCGTCGTAGCGAGCGAGATTCGCGGAACACTCCGAGGGTGCGATGATGTAGTAGGCTGCCAGGGCGTACGTTGTCGAGGGCAACGACACCTCCTCCACCAAGGCCCCCAAGCCCTCCAGCACGCCGACCGCCTCGGTAACCACACGTCGCACCTCCGGGTCCACTCCCTCCTCGAAATACTCCCGCGGCATGCCCACCCGCAAACCACGAACGCCATCAGTCAACCCCCGTTGGTAGTCGGGACTCTCCCCTGGAATCGACGTGGAGTCCCGGGAGTCGTGGCCTGCTAGGACATTCAGCACTGTCGCGCAGTCCGAAACGTCTCTCGTGAGAGGTCCCACTTGGTCCAGCGACGACGCGTAGGCCACCAGACCCCAGCGGCTGACCAGCCCGTAAGTAGGCTTCAGCCCCACCACGCCACACATGGCCGCAGGCTGACGCACACTGCCTCCGGTATCGGAGCCCAGAGCGTACACGCATTCTCCAGCAGCCACCGCGGCTGCCCCGCCTCCGCTGCTGCCGCCGGGCACCCGGTCCAAGTCCCAAGGGTTGTACGTGGGATGAAAGGCGGAGTTCTCAGTGGAGGAGCCCATGGCAAACTCGTCCATGTTTCCCTTACCAAGCAGGACCGCATCCTGCTCGTAAAGCCGCTCCACCACTGCGGCATCATATGGAGGCACGAATCCTTCCAGCATGCGGGAGCCACACGTCGTTGGCACACCTCGAGTGGAGAGTAGGTCCTTGACCTGCATCGGCACACCCGTCAGAGGACTAGCCTCGCCAGTCGCTAGCCGGACATCGGCCTTGCGGGCCTGCTCCAAGGCCAAGTCGTGGGTCAGGTTGATAAAAGCCTGTACACCGGGTTCCACCCGCTCGATAGCAGATAGGTAGGCATGGGTGAGTTCCAGCGAGCTAACTTCACGGCGCTCCAATAGCCGTTGGCACTCACCGATACTGAGATTCTGGAGATCGTCTGGCATGGCCTTGGCCACTACTCGTCGATTACCACGCCGACGCGGAACTGGTCCCCCTGCTGCCTCGGCGCGTTGGCGAGGACGTCCTCAACCGGCAGCGACGGCTGCGCCACGTCCTCCCGTAGCACCGACTCCAGACCAGCGACGTGGGACGTAGGAGGAACATCCTCGGTATCCAACTGGCTTAGGACCTCAAACTGCTCCAAGATAACAGAGAGCTGGTGCGCCATCTCGTCCAACTCCCCCGGACTCATGGACAGACGGCAGAGCCGCGCTATGTGCTGCACTTCTTCTCGGGTCAGGGCCAAGGGAGACTCCCAACGGCGTCGATTGAAAACCAGTCTAGCAGAGCAGGCCAAACAGCCTCAACGCGACTATGCCCTGCGTTAAGCCGCCTCCGAGGCTTCTACGCTCAACGTATACGAGGCAGGCTGTCGGGTCTTGGGTGCGAGGGGGGCGACCACTACGACCAGACGCTCTCGTCCGGGGGACTCGTCTAATCGGAACTCGCCCCGGTTATGTTCGTCCAATGCCATCGTGGTTACTCGCGCCTCCGGGCCCATCTCCACCACCCGCACTAGGTAGTCCTGGGCCACCCTGTTGGACGTTCGGAGGAAGCCATCGGCTACCCAACCAGATTGTTCCAGCGAGTCGTCGAAACCGATTGCAGGGATGGAGATGTCGTCTATGCAGAAGCCCGTGCCGTTCACGCTGTCGTCTGTCACGTAGTGAAAGCGAACGAGAGCCTCCTGCCCGACATAGGGCGACAGATCAGCCTGACCCTCCAACCAGCCGTCGGTAGTGCCGGTATAGCCGTGGCCGTAGCTGTTGCCTGCCGGATCATCCGTCGTAGTTCCCGAGGCTGGCAGCACGTCCCATGTGATACCCCCGTCGGTGGAGGTCTCCACGTAGCCGTAGTCCCACCCCTCCTCTAGCTCGTGCCATATCCGATACCGCAGGAACGCCGCTTCGACCCCCGACAGGTCGACCCGCCGCGTCAGGGTACTGCTGATGGAATCACCACGGTTGCTCCACCAGCAGCCATCAGCGCCGACATCCTCCGCCAGCAAAGGAGCCTTGGAGACGCCTTGAAAGCGGATCGTCGCCTCTCGCTGCGGCTGAGACAGCTCCACGTACTCCGCAGAATACTGCTGAAGAGTGGACTTCCTGTGCCCTCCATCGCCCAAACTCTGCAGCGGGAAAACCCCCACATCGATGCCCGTATATCCATATAACCCACCACCGGGCTCGTCAAGCAGATTGGCCACCAGCCAGTCGGCGAACATCTGCCGAAAACCATAGTCACCTTCTAAAAAGCGCAGGTAGGCGTCGACGCCCTCCACCCCATTGGCAGGATGCTCTACCAGCCGTATCAGATCGTGGGGCATGTCCACCTGCTCTGCCAGGTACTGGAAGAACAGCATGCTGTGGTCGTAGTTGGCTCCCGAGAGAGGGTCAAGGGGCCAGTTGACCAACGACGGCGTGGGAGAGCGCACCTCAGTGTAGGGAAGGCCGGGATGATGCCCCAGCAGGTAGGTGCTAAGCTCGGCCATGCCCTCGGACACCCAAGTCTCCTCGCTGGGGTCTGCCGCCCAAGCCACGCTATGAAACATCTCGTGCGCCAGCACGGCCACATAGCCCCGCGATCCGACCTTCAGGTACTCGGCGTTCATATACAACATCTCACGCTGGTTGCTGTGCTCGTGCACCGCCGCAGGATATTCGTCGGCGGAGCTGAAGTATCCCGCCGCTCCGCCTCGCAGCCGACCGTTCAGGATGGTGAGCCGCGGGTCTTCGTCCACTCCGGGCTTCCACTCGGTGCCCCACAGGTCCGTCGTCCGTGGGTACACGTCACTCTCGAAGGCTTCCGCAGCTCGGAGCACGTCCTCGTTCGGTACGTCCAGCCCCGCCTGAACGTACCAGTAGGCGTTGGGGCTCACATGGCGTAGAACGAACTCCCGCAAGTAGACCCGCACCGGCTCTAGACTCGTGAGCCAGAACTCGTCGACCCTCCCCGGCACCAACTCTCCAACAGGAGGCCCCACGATGCGTTCTATAGGCGTAGCAGTCTTCAGCCGCAGAGAGCGGGCCAGTTCCACCAAGTCCCTATCCGGGGGAGTGAGGAAGGAGGTGTGGACATCTGGTAGCGGCGCAGGCATGTCTCCACCTGCGTCTGGGCTAGGCGAACCAGCAGGCGTGACGGCGTTGGGTGGCTGTCCCACCGCAGACGTAGCCGGGCCAGGCATCGCGCCCGGGCTTCTCGTCGGCGCAAGCTCCAACCTCGGCGCTGGCGTAGCTGTCGCCGCAGCTGGCATTTCTCTTTTGGTGGCGACGGGCAGGCTGGGCTCCGCGGCCGGTGTTGCTCTGCCATCCCCCTCGCAGGCCGCCAGCAGCGCAACTCCGAAGACTAAGAGAAGCCAGCGCCATAGCTGCATCGTCAGCCCGGTCAACCGGAGTTGTACCGGTTCATTGCCTGGTCGATACCGTCGTGAACGACACACAGGGCCGCCTCCACTGCCCGCTTCGTAGCCGCGTCCACCAGCTTGCCGTCCTCGCTGGGAAAGGACCCCAGCACAAAGGAGATGTCGTCGTGGCCCGGAAGTGGCTTGCCGATGCCCACACGCAGGCGCGGGAAATCCGGTGTGGACACAGCCCCGATGATGGACTTCAGCCCGTTGTGTCCCGCCGCGCTGCCTCCCGGGCGGATGCGGATACGACCCGGAGGCAGGTCCATCTCATCGTAGACGATCAGCATTTGTTGGGGCGTGGCGTGAAAGCGGTCAAGCAGGTATTTCGCTGCATCGCCACTACGATTCATGAAGGTGCGAGGTTTCGCCAACACCACTCGGTGCCCGTCCACCTCACCCTCCCCTACGACGGCCTTAGCCCGAGGCTGGGACAGTGCGATATTGCAGGCCTTGGCCAGCCTGTCGAGCATACGAAAGCCGACGTTATGTCGGCTGGAGCGATAGCGAAGGCCGGGGTTCCCCAGCCCCACGACTATCCACAAGTCCAATTCAGGTCCGGCCGTCACTGCCTTACTGCCCCGCCTCTTCGACGCCAACCAAGGCCAGCAGTTGCTCCTCACTGAGTATCTCCGTACCCAACTTCTCCGCCGACGCCAGCTTCGATCCTGGGTTTTCGCCCGACACCAGATATGTTGTGTTGCGGGTGACGCTGGATGTCACGTTCCCGCCCATCTCACGCACCAGCGCCTCAGCCTTGGCACGGCTCAGCGTAGGGAGCGTACCGGTAACGCACACCGTCGCGCCCGACAACGGGAGGTCGGATGCAGGCGGAGCTTTTGGCTCTTGGAAGAGGACGACTCCTGCTTGGCGCAGCCGCTCAATCACCTCCAGATTGTCCTCCACCAGAAAGTAGGCGCGGATGCTCTCGGCTATCTTCGGCCCGATGCCGGGTATCTCAGTAAGCTCCTCTTGTGTGGCTTGGGCCAGTTCGTCCAAGGAGGAGTATGTCTGAGTCAGCAGGGCGGCCACCTCCGAACCCACATGCAGGATGCCTAGAGCGACCAGAATTCGCTCCAGAGGCCTCTCCTTACTCTTTGTAAGGTTGTCCATTACCCGGGTTGCCAGCTTGTCGCCGATGCGGTCCAAGTCTAGAAGCTGCTCTTTCTCCAAGTAGTAGAGGTCGGCGAGGTTGCTCACTAGCCCAGCCTCGATTAGGGCAGCACACCAGCGCTCGCCCAAGCCATCAATGTCCATGGCCCCCTTGCCCACGAAATGCTTCAGAAGCTCGAAGAACTGGGCCGGACACGAGGCGTTGGGGCAGCGGTGCATCGCGTCATCCGGCGACTTTACGACTGGAGTGCCGCACACGGGGCACGTCTGCGGCATCTCGAAAGGCGCTTCGTCCCCGGTGCGGCGCTCCAATACCGGCCCTATCACCTGCGGGATGACCTCGCCAGCCCGCTCCACCCACACCCAGTCGCCCTCGCGTATGTCCTTGCCCTGTATGTCTTGCTCGTTGTGTAGGGTGGCCAACTTGACTGTAGCCCCCCGGATGTTCACCGGCTCCAGCACTGCGTAGGGGTTCAGGCTGCCCGTGCGACCCACGTTGATGCCAATATTGATGAGGCGCGTGATAGCCCTCTCGGCAGGGAACTTGTACGCGATGGCCCAGCGTGGTTCGCGACCTACGAATCCCAAAGTCCGTTGGTGGTCGAAGGGGTTTATCTTGACAACGATGCCATCAGTCTCATAGGGCAGGTCCTCCCGCTTCTCGACCCAAACGCGATAGTAGTCCTCCACATCCTCCAAGTTGTAGCAGCGCTGGTTGTTGGGGTTGATTCGGAACCCCAACTCCCTGAAACGGACGAGGCTATCCCAGTGGTTGTCGGGCATCTCCCCGCCCTGCACCGTGCCCGCTTGGTAGATGAATACTTCGAGTTGGCGCGAAGCCGTCACCTTCGGGTCCAGCTGCCGGATGGAGCCCGCACCGGAGTTGCGCGGGTTAGCGAAAGTGGGGTCGCCGCGGGCTTCACGCTCCTCATTCAGCCGGCGGAAAGCCTCCAGTGGCATGTACACTTCGCCTCGCGCCTCCAGCATAGGAGGAGCGCCGTCCATCAGCGTGAGCGGTATCGCCCGCACCGTGCGCAGGTTGTGCGTCACATCCTCGCCACGGTAGCCGTCACCGCGGGTTGACCCCCGTACCATGCGTCCATCCTCGTATATGAGCGACACGGCAAGGCCGTCGATTTTCAGTTCGACCACCATGTCAAAGCCGTCGTCTTCCAGCAGGTTGGACGCACGACGGTGCCAGGCCCGCAGATCGTCCATATCAAAGGCGTTGGCCAAGCTGAGCATGGGCGTGGCATGCACCGCTTGGGGGAAAGAGTCAAGGGGCGCAGCGCCTACGCGCTGCGTTGGAGAGTCGATGGTCACCAGTTCAGGGTGCGCCTCTTCCAATTGGCGCAACTCCCGCATCAACTTGTCATAGTGTGCGTCGTCGACCTCTGGGTCATCCAGGACATAGTAGCGGTAGTTGTGCTGGTTTATCTCTCGTCGAAGGGCGTCTACCCTCTCTTTGATGGCCGTGTCTACCATTCCCGTGGCCCCCGCGACCCCTTAGCTACCTTGGATTTGCGAGTATAATAGCACTCGCCACTTTTCGTTGTAACCAAGAGGAGTCGCTGCTATGGCCGATGTGCGCCCCTTCCGCGGTCTGCTCTACAACACCAAGCTGGTTCAAGACCTAGCCTCGGTGGTATCGCCGCCCTTCGATACCATCCCGACCTATCTGCAGGACGAACTCTACCGCCGCAGCCTCTATAACGTGGTGCGCTTAGAGGCTGGCGAGCAGGCAGACTCGGACACCGAGCAGGACAACCGCTATACGCGGGCCGCAGCCACCTTCCGGCAGTGGCAACAGTCAGACGTGCTGGTTCGAGACTCAGCGCCTGCCTTCTACCTGCTGCGCCACGACTTCACCCATGAAGGTCGTGCACGCAGTCGATTGGGCCTCGTCGCCTGCGTGCGATTGGAAGAGTACGACCAGCGAGTGGTGTTGCCCCACGAGTTCACCGGCCAGCGGGACAAGGATGACCGCCTAGCCCTGATGGAAGCCTGCCGAGCCAACTTCAGCCCCATCATGGTGCTCTACCGCGACCCTGAAGGGATGACGGAGTCCGTCTTCCGGCGCGCAGTGGAACACCCCCCCGCTCTCTCTGTCTCCCAAGCCGACGGCCAAGACTACGCCCTATGGCGCATCGACGAGCCGGAAGCCATCGATGTCATACGACAAGCCATAGCATCGCAGCCTCTGTACATCGCCGACGGCCACCACCGGTACGAAACGGCCCTGCGCTACAATCAACTGCGTCCGGGGACGGACCCAGAGGCGGCCTCCGGATGCATGATGATGGTGCTGGTCGAGTTCCAAGACCCAGGATTGATGGTGCTGCCATACCACCGCGTGCTGGGCCCGCTGCAGCAAGGACAGTTGGATGCCGTTTGGACGGCCCTGCGGGAATGGGGCGAAATCATACCAGTACCCGACGCAGGCGACATGGCCCAATTGCAAGCCGAGGTGGAGAACGCGGGGAGAGAAGGGTTGGTCGTTGGGCTCTTAGGCCCACGGGGCGACGGCCCCTACCTGCTAAAGATTCGCCAGAGGTCGGAGATGATCTCATGGGGACCGATGGCCCAGTCGGAGCCATGGCTGCTAGAAGAGCGCATACTCCCGCCAGCCTTGGGCGATTCTCTTGAAGGCTGCTTGAGCTACGTCCACGACCCGATGGAGGCTGATGCGTTAGCGCGCTCCGATTCGCCCCATATTGCCCTGCTCTTGAAGGCGTTCCCGCTGGACTTGTTCCAGCGGATAGTGGACACGGGCCAGAAGCTGCCGCGCAAGTCGACCTTCTTCTATCCCAAGCTCCCCACGGGGCTCGTCGTCAACTCCCTGGAAGGCACACTATAGCTAGCAGCTAGGAGGCCCCACTCTCCTCCATGTCAGCCATAGCCATCTCGGTAATCGCGCGCTCCGCTACCCTGCTGTACTCGGCGATGAACTGCTCCAGCCTCCTCATCTCCCTCGCCGTCTCATCATCGACCTCCCCAGAGGCCCCTGCGTCATTCCTCAGAGCACTCAGGCTCGACTTGGCATCCTCCACTTGACGCACGACGTCCAGTGCCTTGAGCTCCTCCTCGGCCCGCTTCTTGATGGACCGAATCCTTTTCAGGTTGGCCAAGGCGTCGGCCAGGCGTTCTTCGACCTCACCCATCGCCGCCAGCGAAAGATCAAGCGGCGCGCGCCCGTAGATGGCTTGCCGCGGCAGACGACGCTCTTGCAGGCGGAACTGGCGCACCTGCGATTCCAGTTGGGTCTCGCGGTGGTGGATTTCGGCCAGCACCAGCCTAAGCAGGGCCACAGCTTGGTTCATCTCTACCATAGCATCGCCTAGAGGCGCACGACCTTGGCCGACTCGATGTGAGGCACCGCCCTGATTTCTTCCAGCACCCTTACGTTCACGGGGTCGTCCAGACCCAACACCATCATAGCCTTGCCACGAATGCTGAGGCGACCCACTTCCATAAAGGCGATGTTGACGTCGTTGCGCCCAGTGATAGTCCCCACCGCCCCGATCATACCGGGCATGTCGCCGTGCTCAATGAAAAGTAGATAAGGCACCGAAGGCACGAGGTCGAGCCAATACTGGTTCACCCGTACCACATGGGGCTCGCCTCGCATCGAAGTTCCTGCGATGGTCGTCTGCCCTGCGCCGGTGTGCACCGTGAGCGTCAGCAGGTTACCATATTCTTGGGCGCGACCACCCTTGCGCTCCGACACGCTCAGGCCACGGCGCTGGGCCGTCAGGTTTGCATTGATCTCGTTGACCCGTTCATCTGTGGTGGGGCTCAGCAGTCCCACAAGAGCAGCAGCCCTCAACATAGCGGTGTCGTGCTCAGCGATGTCGCCCTCGAATCCCAACTCAATGGAGGCGAACTGGCCCTCTGCCAGATGGGTCACCAACTTGCCCACAAGTTCGGCTACGGCAACGAAGGGCGCCACCACGCGGTTCACCTCGGGCGATACGAAGGGGGCGTTAACCGCGGTGCGAGCCGGTTCACCCCGCAGAACAGCCAAGACCTGCTCCGCGACCTCCACGGCGACCTCCCGCTGCGCCTCCTCCGTGGAGCCGCCCAAGTGGGGGGTAACCACCACCCGGGGGTGTCCGAGAAGTGGACTGTCACAGGGCGGCTCGTCGGCAAACACATCCAAAGCAGCCCCGGCCAGCGTCCCCTGCTCCAAGGCCTCGGCCAGAGCCTCTTCGTCTACCAAGCCGCCACGGGCCACGTTAATCAGACGCGCCCCAAGCTTCATTTTCTTGAGTTCGGGTGCTCCAATCAGAGCGCGAGTAGTGTCGGAGAGGGGAATATGGATGGTCAGGAAGTCGGATTGGGCCAGCAGCCCGTCCAGAGGCATCAACTCCACGCCCATGCTGCCAGCGTACTCAGCGGAAACGAAGGGGTCGTAGCCCAGCAAGCGCATGCCGAAGCTCTTGGCCCGGCTGGCAACCTCGGACCCGACGCGGCCCAGCCCAATAATGCCCAGCGACTTGCCCCGCACCTCCACGCCCATGAATTCGCGCCGCGCCCACTTGCCTTGGGCCATCGACTGGTGGGCTTGGGGCACATTCCGGGCCAAGGCCAGAATCAAGGCCACGGTATGCTCGGCAGCAGCCACGATGTTGCCCGAAGGGGCGTTAACCACGGCGATACCCCGCGACGTGGCCGCCGGGACGTCAATGTTGTCCACGCCCACACCAGCCCGGCCCACCACACGCAGGCGTTCGCCCTGCTGGATGACCTCCGGGGTCACCTTGGTCTCGCTGCGCACCACCAAGGCATCGTACCCAGGCAACAAAGAGCAAAGCTCGCCATGGGACAGACCGGGACGCACGTCTACTTCGGCTTCAACTTCCAGAAGCTTCAGCCCTTCTGGGGCAATCGGATCGGCCACCAGAACTCTGGGACGAGTCACTTAGCCCCCCGCAGCGCCAACGGGCCGGTAGCCGGCCTTGGCCAAGCCACGTTCCAGTGCGCCAAGGGCGACTCTGAGGTCGTCCTCTTCCACGTAACCCATGTGGCCAACGCGGAATAGCTTTCCTTCCATTTTGCCCTGCCCCTCTGCCAACACCACGGCATCATCCACCCGCAGTTGCTCGAGCAGTTGCGGACC
Organism: Dehalococcoidia bacterium; assembly: GCA_965263155.1. Lineage (GTDB taxonomy): Bacteria > Chloroflexota > Dehalococcoidia > Lucifugimonadales > JAAXIE01 > JAAXIE01. The sequence goes on along the minus strand of OZ253586.1, from coordinate 1,170,635 downwards.
GTCTATTCCCTCGGGTGTCCACACGGCGGTGACGGTATCGGAGGCGTGAGCGGTATCGGCAAACAACTCAAGCCCCATGGCTTTCAACGACTCGCGTGTGAAGTGAGCCAGCCGAGCATGACGCCGGTACACCTGCTCCATACCCTCTTCGAGCAGACGGTCCAAGGCCACGTTCAAACCATAGTAGAGAGGCAGGCCTGGAGTCCATGGCGTCTGACCCATGCGCAGGTAGCGTTGGGCCGCTCCGAGGTCGAAGTAGAAGCGCCCCATCGTAGAGGTCTTATGGGCCGCCCAAGCATCCGCGCTCATGCTGATGAACCCCAGACCGGGAGGCACCATCATCCCCTTCTGGGAGGCAGTGCCAACCACGTCGCAACGCCACTCGTCCATAGGCAGCGGAATACATCCCAAGCTGCTCACGGCGTCAACCAGAAACAGCTTGTCGAACTCATCTTTGATCACCTTGGACAGGGACTGCAGGTCGTTGGTAATGCCGGTGGACGTCTCGTTATGGGTAATCAGCACCGCCTTGATATCCGGGTCAGTGGCTAGGGCGTCCCCCACGGCGTCCGGGTCGGCGGCTTTCCCCCACTCCACGTTCAACCGGATAACCTCAGCCCCATAGGCTTGGGCGACGTTCGCAAACCGGTCTCCGAAAGAGCCGACAGTCACCGCCAGCACCTTGTCTCCCGGAGAGAGGGTGTTGACGATGGCAGCCTCCAAGCATCCTGTCCCTGAGGAAGTCAGGACGAAAACGTCCTCCTCGGTGCCGAAGACTTTTTGCAGCTTCTCGGTAATGCTGAAGATAAGTTCGCTGAACTCAGGCCCACGGTGATTGATCATCGGACCGGACATCGCGTCCAGGACGTCTTCAGGGCAGGGTGTGGGCCCTGGTGTTCGCAAGTTATGCCTAGGCAGCTCCACTAGTCCTCCTATTAGTCCATTGACTGGTTATGCCTCCCTCCTTTTAGGGAGTCTTTACGTTTCCGTATATCTTGCTGTATTCGTATGTTCCGGCCACCTCGTCCAAGGCATCATGCCCTCACGATGCGAATGTAGCGCCGACGGCCCGACTTGATCAGCGCTCCTTCGCTCAACTCCACTTGGTGGCTGGCGACCCTCTCGCCATCGACTTCCACGGCGCCCTGTTGCACCAAGCGACGCGCCTCGTTGCGGCTGCCTACCACCCCCGAACCCACCAGCACCACAGTGATGTCCTGGGAGCCGCCCTGCGCCAAGTCGACAGCGTACTCGGCGACGTCGTCGGGTGCTTCGCGGTTCTGCACCACACGCTCGAAGTGGTCTTGAGCTTGGATAACGTCATGCGGGCCGTAGAACTGGCCGGTGATGTCCCGCGCCAAACGCTTCTTCAAATCCATGGGGTGTACTGAGTCAGACTCCAACGCTTGGGCCATCTCTGCAATCTCTGCGCCGGGAACGTCGGTCAGAAAGTCGAAGTAGGAGGTCAGCACAGCGTCCGGCAACGACATTACTTGGCCGTACATCTCCCGCGGCGGCTCGTCCACTGCGATGTAGTTGTCCAAGCTCTTGCTCATTTTACGCACACCGTCGGTGCCCACAAGCATGGGCATCAGGAGGCACTGCTGCGACCGTTGACCCATAATGGCCTGAAGGTCGCGCCCCACCAGCAGGTTGAACTTCTGGTCGGTGCCACCGAACTCCACGTCCGACTCGATGACCACTGAGTCGTAGGCCTGAAGAAGGGGGTAGAGAAGTTCGGTTATGGCTATTGGGCGGTGGGCGTGGTACCGGACGGCGAAATCGTCCCGCTCCAAGAACTGCGCGACGGTGAAGTGGGATGTGAGTCGTATCACCTCGGCGAGGTCGAATTTCCCGAACCACTCGCTCTGCCACACCACTTGGGTGCGCTCCTTGTCAACCAGTGTGAAGAACTGGCGCATGTACGATTCGGCGTTCGACTTTACCTCCTCGTGGGAGAGCATGGGACGCGTCACCGACTGTCCGCTGGGGTCGCCTATCTGCGCCGTCCAGTCGCCGACGATCAGGATGACCTGATGCCCCAACTGTTGGAACTGGCGCAGTTTGCGCAGTCCGACGACATGCCCCAAGTGGATGTCAGGCCGGCTGGGGTCGAACCCCATCTTCAGTCTCAGGGGTTGTTCTCGCTGCATGAGCTCGTCGAACTCACGCTCGACGATCACCTCGATTACCCCTCGACTCTTGATATGCTGCAGAGTGGCATCATCGATCATTGGCGCTCTCCGCTCAGGACGGCCCGCGACTGCTCCACGTCCTGCTTCATCTGTTGCACCAGCGCATCGACGCTGGAGAAAGCCAGCTCCCCTCTTAGACGCTGCTCAAACTCCAAGGTCATGCGTTTGCCATAAAGATCGCCACTGAAGTCCAACAAGAATGTCTCCACGCGCCTGTCCCCGCCACCGCCAAAGGTAGGGCGCACACCAATACTGGTGGCCCCTTGGTGTCTCACACCGTCTACAATGGCCCAAGTGGCATAGATGCCGTCGCCAGGCACGGCCATGCTGGGTTTGGGGGCTAGGTTGGCCGTGGGAAAGCCCAACTCGCGCCCGCGCCGGTCTCCAGTTTCCACCTCGCCAGCGAGCGAGAACGGCCGGTCCAGCATACGTTTCACTCTTTCCACCTGTCCTTGGCCGAGCAATTCCCGTATGGCGCTGCTCTTCACAGGGGCGTCGTCCAAGGAGAAGTTATTCACCGTCTCCACCCAGAACCCTGCTGTCTTACCCATCTCCCTCAGCGTGGCAACGTCGCCCTGACGCCGGTGACCCAAGGCAAAGTCCGGTCCCACCACCAAGCCCTTCATCCCCAACTCCTTGGACAGGGCGTCGACGAACTCGGCGGCGCTGAGTTGCGAAAGCTCTCGGGTGAATTCGACCGGCACCACTCGGTCTATGCCCGGTTGGTGCAACAGACTCAGGCGGGTCTCCAGATCGGTTATGTAACTCAACTGGGCAGCGGGATTGAGCACACTCCGAGGGCTGTTCTTAAAAGTAAGGACGATTGGAGTCAACGCCTGCCGTTGCGCCGCTTCAGTCAGCGAACGGACCAAGTGCCTATGACCCAAGTGCACGCCATCGAAAGTGCCGATGGTGATGGCAGTATCGGCAGGCGGTGGGCCGCCAGCAATGTCTGTTTGAAGTGTCATTGGAAGGTCACCCTGTGGCGCGGCATGAACTGCTTGAGTTGCGGCTTACCCACCATATTCCGATGCCTTAGGCCGGGGCTAGGGGCCGTCTTGCACAGGGCTGAGGTAACTGAAAACAGGGTTGCCGCCTCACCTAATGATAGGCGCCAGCAGGTACTTTACCCACCGCCCTAGCCACATCCTTCACCTGATTCATAAGCTTGTCAAAGTTCTCGAATGTCAGTGACTCCGGTCCGTCGCACTTTGCCAAGTCAGGGTTGGGATGCACCTCGATCATCAGGCCATGTGCTCCAGCAGCCACCGCTCCCAAGGCTAACGGGCTCACCAAGTACCACTTACCACTGCTGTGACTGGGGTCGGCGACGATGGGCAGGTGGCTCAGCCTCTTGATAGAGGGTATGGCCGTCATGTCCAAAGTGAAGCGGGTGCTGGGCTCAAAGGTCCTGACGCCCCGCTCGCACAGTATCACCTGCTCATTTCCGCCGGATAGTACATACTCGGCGGCCAGCAGCCACTCTTCATAGGTTGCGCTGAGCCCGCGCTTCAGCATCACGGGTTTGCGGGCCTCGCCCACCCGGTCAAGCAAGTTGTAGTTCTGCATGTTACGGGCGCCGACCTGCAGGATGTCGGCATAGGTGGCAACGGTCTCCACATCCTCAGGGCTCATCACCTCGGTGATGACGGGCAGGCCCGTCTCCTCCCTAGCCTTGGCCAGAAGGCGCAACCCGTCCACGCCCATGCCACGGAAGCTGTATGGCGAGGTGCGGGGCTTGAACGCGCCACCCCTAAGTATCGTGGCCCCAGCGGCCTTCACCGCGATGGCCGTGGAGACCATTTGCTGTTCGTCCTCCACGGAGCAGGGACCAGCCATGACCACCAAGTCGTCACCACCGATGACCGCGTCGCCCACGGTTATAATAGTATCATGAGGCTTGAATTCCCGGCTGCTCAGCTTGTATGGCTTGGAGATGGGCACGACCTCGGACACACCGGGCAGGGTCGAAAGCTCGTCTCTAAGCTCGGGGAAGGGTTGCCCCAGCACCCCGATAACAGTGCGCTCTTCCCCGGAGGACAGTTGCGGTCTCAGCCCTCGCTCCTCAATGCGTCGCGAGACCCCCTCAATCTCCTCCGGTGTGCTATCCGTGCGCATTACAACTATCACCTGGGTCCAAACCTTTCTAGGGCCGGTGTGTCAAACGAGATATAAGGGAGCATCGTCAGGCATCTGGGGCCAAATCGGTGCGGAGCCTCTTTGCTTCTCGTAAGTAGACGTGTACTAGCTCTCTATCTGTTTTTACAGTGTTCACAAGTATAAGCACACGCACACATTTCGACAAGGAGTTGGGAACCATCATCTCATGACTACACATGAGGGCTACGCGGTCCCAACCTATCTGGCGTGCGGCCACTGCGGGAAACTCGGCGTTCAGGTCGGATGTGGTCGTAAAGAAGACCGCGGCCACTTGGTGGTCGTCGATTTCATTGGCCTTCACCAGTTGCCGCAAAAGCTCATCGGTTGCCTGCAGAATGTCATCCCGGGTGTTCTCCGCCACGGTGATGGCACCCCTTATGCCACGACAAACCGTCACCTAGTGCATCGCTCTCCGAGGCATATCATTGCCACGAAGTTGCGCAACAAAGGAACTCGCATCTTCCACCAAGCGTTCCCTCGGAGACTCCATGAGAACACGTATCAGGGCACTTCCTACAACCGCCGCATCGGCCTGCTGCCCGACAGCCTGCACATGCTCCCGCGTCGAAATGCCGAATCCCACGGCAAGGGGTAAGGATGTGTGCTGCCTCACTCGTTGTACCAGCGAAAATGCATTGCCCCCCAACTGTTCACGGGTGCCGGTGACTCCCGTAAGGCTGACGCAATAGACAAATCCGGAGGCGTATTTACAACCAGCGGCTATGCGGGCGTCGGTGCTGGTGGGCGCGAACAGGGGCACCAAGGAAATCTCTCGCGGGGCAAGTTCCTCGCGCAGAGGCCCCGATTCCTCTTCAGGCAGGTCGGCCATAATCAAGCCGTCCAGCCCAGCCCGTTGGGCGTCGGCGGCAAACTGGGATGCGCCATACTGGAACACTGGGTTGTAGTAGCCCATAAGAAGCAACCCCGTCTGTGGAACCCGGTCCCGCAGACGTGTCACCAAATCGAGGCAGTGGCGCAGGCTTACGCCCTGCTCCAAGGCACGCTGGCTGGACACTTGAATAGTCACTCCGTCTGCCAGCGGGTCGCTGAAGGGAACGCCCAACTCAATGACATCCGCCCCAGCTTCAGCCAAGGCAGGCACCAATTCGAAGGTCGCCTCAACATCAGGGTACCCCGCCGTCAGGAAGACCACCAGCCCGGTCCGTCCCTCACTCTGCACACGCTGAAAGGCTTCAGCAATCCTGCCCATAGCTGGGCAGTATAGCATAGTAGCTGAAAGGAGGGGCTGTCCTAGCTCCTTGTGGAAGGCTCACCGCTGGCACTGTACACTTACCCCCATGAGAAGCAGGCGCGAGCAGAATGCCCAGACGGCTCCGCTAATACCGCCAGACATCGAGACGTCTCGTGGCGGGGAGCCACGACAGAGAGGCCCTAGCCCACAGGCGCCTTTGGCAGCACGGATGCGCCCCCAAAGCTTTGAGGAGTTCGTCGGTCAAGAGGAAATCATCGGGCCGGGGCGGGTGCTGCGACGGGCCATCGAGGCGCAGCGGTTGCCCTCCATCATTCTCTGGGGACCGCCGGGCACGGGCAAGACCACTCTCGCCATGCTAATCGGCGACGTGTCCGGCGTTCGTGTCGAGGCCATCAGCGCGGTGACCTCCGGAGTGGCCGACCTGCGCCGTGTGGTGGAACGGGCCAAGCAGAGCGGGCCCACCATCCTGTTTGTCGACGAAATTCACCGCTTCAACAAGTCCCAGCAGGACGTCGTGCTGCCCCATGTGGAGGACGGCACCGTGACTCTCATCGGCGCAACCACGGAGAACCCCTCCTTCGAGGTCATCGCCCCCCTGCTCTCCCGTTGCCGCGTCTTCACCCTTACCCCTCTAAGCGACGACGACGTGCGTCTCATCGTGGAGCGCGCCCTGAGCGACACCGAGCGCGGGTTGGGGGAGTTGGGCGCAGTGCTGGACAATGAGGTCATGGGTCACTTGGTGAACACCGCCAACGGCGATGCCAGGGTCGCTCTGAACGGCTTGGAGACCGCCTGCTACGCCACTCCCTCCGACGAAAACGGTGCGCGCCACGTAACCATGCCCACCATCAAGGAAGCGTTGCAGCGTCGCAACGTCCTCTACGACCGGGCTGGAGACCAGCACTACGACCACATCTCGGCCTTCATCAAATCGGTGCGCGGGTCGGACCCCGACGCTGCGATGTACTGGCTCGTGCGAATGATTGAGGCAGGCGAGGATCCTATGTTCATCGCACGGCGCATCGTGATTCTGGCCGCCGAGGACATCGGCCTCGCCGATCCGGCGGCCCTGTCGCTGGCAGTATCGATGCAACAAGCGGTGCACTTCGTGGGGCTCCCGGAAGGTGCGATACCCTTGGCCGAGGCCACTATCTACCTAGCGTCCGCCCCCAAGAGCAACTCCGCCTACGCCGCCCTCAACCGGGCGCGAGAGGACGTGCGGAACACTCGCAACGAGCCCGTGCCTCTGCACCTACGCAACGCCGTCACCGGCCTGATGCGTGGCGCAGGCTACGGCAGGGGCTACCAGTACGCCCACGACCACCCAGACCATTTCGTCCTGCAAGAGTTCCGTCCGCCGTCCCTAGAAGGCCACCGCTACTACGAGCCAACTCAACAGGGACATGAGAAGGGTGCAGCCGAACGCCTGAGACAGTGGTGGTCGCAACGGGAAGAAAAGTCCACTACCTGAGCTGGGTTAGCCACCGCGCCGTCGCCTAGCCGCCTGCCGCCTCCAAGAGACCAACATCCAAGCCAGGAACAGAACGAAAGCCGCCAGCACGGCGATGATCAACTCGTTGAACTGACGCGGTTCCTGCAGGTCGATATCGAAGCTGACCTCCAACCCCTGCGGCTCTACCCTTAACGTCACGTCCCAAGTCCCCTCTTCCAGCGCCCCAGGTAGGGTCACCGAATACAGGCTGGGATCACTTTCTGTCTGGGGGGTATTGAAGGCTGGTCCAAGCTGCAACGGCTCGTCGCCGGGGCCGGTAGCCGTTGCCTCCACGTTGGCACCCTGCACCGGGGTGCCCTCCGAGGTGTCGTCCTTCTCCGTCACATAGACGACCAGATGCAAGTCTCCCACTATGGGAATGGCATCGACCCTCACCACATAGTCCCCGACAGCTCCATAGAACGCTTGAATACTGTCGCCATGAGAACCGTTGGCCCCGACGTTGCTTACGGGCAAGAGAGCCCATATGAGAATGGCGGCAACTGCCACGACAACGACTGGTGCCAGCGGCTTAGCCTGTGCCATCGTCTGGTCCCGTCACCGGCGAACCCTTCGCCACCGGCCCGACTTAACGGGCAGCGCTCGCCGACTCGCGGGCCACTCGCGACACGATGCTGAGAGTCTCCGCCACATCGTCAGCGGTGATGTGGCGGTTGGTGACCATGCGGAAGTTGCGCTCGCCAGGATAGGATACCTTGACCCCTTCTTCGGCCATACGCCGTATGAAGTCGGGGGTCGGCCCCAAGTAGGGAGCGACCTCCACGAACACGATATTGGTGCGTATTTGGTCGGGGTCCACCGAAAGGCCAGGTATTTCAGCCAAGCCTTGGGCCAGCCGGTGGGCGTTGGCGTGATCATCAGCCAGACGTTCCACGCAAGTGCTCAGGGCCACCATTCCAGCGGCCGCCAGCACTCCCACCTGTCGCATGCCTCCGCCCACCATCTTGCGGTATTTCCGGGCGCTGTCGACGAAGTCTCGGGACCCGCATACCAGAGAACCCGCAGGTGCGCTAAGCCCCTTGGAGAGGCAGAAAGTCAGATCGTCCACATCGTTGGTCAGCTCTGTAACCGGCACTTCCAAAGCCACCGAGGCATTGAAGATGCGGGCCCCGTCCAGATGTACCTGCATACCGTGAGAGTGCGCGACATCGCACAGCGCCTTGGTGTCGGAGGGCGTCAGAATGCCTCCGCTGCAACGGTTGTGGGTGTTCTCCAAACACAGCAGCGAGCTGCGCGGGAAGTGGATGTTGCCCGGACGCCTTATGGCCCGCTCCACCTCATCGGGGTCCATCATGCCCCGGTAGTCGTTGGCCACCTGACGCAACTGAAGACCACCCAACACCGACGCTCCACCGCACTCATTCCAGAATATGTGGGACTCGTTGCCCGCGACGACCTCATCGCCCCGCTGGGTCTGGGCGAGTATGGACACCAAGTTGCCCATGGTGCCACTGGCCACCAGCACGGCAGCCTCCTTGCCCACCATCTCGGCCGCCATCTCCTCCAGTTGGTTCACGCTGGGGTCCTCCCCCATCACGTCGTCGCCAACCTCAGCCCGGGCCATGGCCGCCCGCATCTCCTCCGTGGGATGTGTGACGGTATCGCTCCGCAGGTCGTAGACCTTCATAAAACTCTCTCCTGACTACATCCGGCCCACACTCGCCCACTGCCTGCCCAAGAACCGTTCTTGCCAAAGGTCAAGCTGGCTACGTATGATAGCTGGGGAGCCAGTCTATCACCGTGGGCGCAATCGTGTCCAAGAAGAACATTAGCCCAAGGCCTGAGCAGGAGGCACCGTGAGGCAGAGCGCTATCTCCTTTCTTAGCGGCAAGTTGGAACTGGAAGCGGCATTCGGCATGCCCGACGAGCCGGAGGGCGATATCCCCGGCGTCGTAATCTGCCACCCTCACCCTCTCATGGGCGGGAACATGGACAACTTGGTGGTAATGGCCATCTACCGTGACCTGATTACCCGTGGCATGGCCGCCCTGCGCTTCAACTTTCGAGGTGTGGGCAACAGCCAAGGCGAGCACTCGAAAGGCGAGCGCGAGGTAGACGACGTCGAGGCAGCCCTAGACATTTTTCGCAGCTTGCCGGGAGTCGACGGGAGACGCGTCGGTCTGGCAGGCTACTCCTTCGGCTCCGGGATGATATTGAAGGGCTTGCCCAAGTACAGCAAGTCTCGCGCCTTCGCCCTCATATCTCCGCCGCCGCGCTTCTTCCCTGAATCAGCCCTGCCCCAGGACAGCCGCCCCAAGCTCGTGGTTTGCGGCGACCGCGATCGCACCGTTCCTCTGGAAGACCTGAGCCCCTTCGCAGAGTCCATGTCCCAACCTGCCGAGTATCGGGTTATAGAGGGCGCAGACCACTTCTGGGGACCGCTGGTCATCGAAGCAGCTGGCCACGTCTCCGATTTCTTCGCCGCAAACCTCAAGTAGCCATGGGCCTGAAATAGACATGGGCGCCTTGTAGCCATGGAGGCCACCAAGGGCGAAAAGCAGCCACGCACCGTGGCCCCGTGGTACCGCGACTCCCTCTTCCTCTGCTTGGGCACTGCCGTATTCGTTGCCGACCAGATAACCAAGCACCTCGTCCGCACCAATCTGCTCTACGGCCAGTCCATCCCCTACGAAGGCCCCGTACGCATCATCCACGTCTACAACTCCGGAGCAGCCTTCGGCCTCTTCCAAGACCTCACCATACCCCTGATATTCGCCTCGCTGATCGGAATCGGCGTACTCCTTCTGGTCTACCGCAACTCCACCAACCCCTCACTACTGTTGCGCCTCAGCCTCGGACTGCAGGTGGGCGGGGCAGGCGGCAACCTCCTCGACCGTGTGCGCCTCGGCCATGTGACCGACTTCCTCGACATCGGCCCATGGCCCGTCTTCAACGTGGCCGACGCCTCCATCGTCGTAGGCATCTTCATGCTGGCTTGGGTCCTGCTACGGGGAGACTACGGCAGGGGAACCCGCGACACAGAGGCCGTGCCCTTGGACTGCCCCTTCTGCGACTGGTCAATGACGACGGTGCCCGGCGGTAGACGCTGCATCAACTGCGGGGCTAGGGAGTGGATGGAAGTGCTCCCCGCCTCAACGGAACGAGACCTTGGAAACCCTTGAGACAAGGCTTCAGCCAGCCACGCCAAGTCAAGAACTCATCGTCGAGCAAGATGAGCCCCGGCTGGACGCCTACCTCGCCCGCGTCGAACCATCCCTGAGCCGTTCCCGCATCAAGTCCCTCATAGAGGGCGGCCATGTGCTGGTGGAAGGGACGACCTGCAAGCCCTCCCGCAGGCTGCGCCCCGGCGAACGTCTGACCCTCACCGTCCCACCACCCCAGCCCATCGAACTCAAGCCCGAATCCATTCCGGTGCATGTGGTGTACCAAGACAGCCACCTTCTGGTGCTGGACAAACCTGCCGGTCTGTCGGTGCATCCCGGCCCAGGGCACCCAGCCCATACACTGGTGAACGCGCTCCTAGCCCTCATCCCCGACCTGCCCGGCATCGGCGGCTACCTACGCCCCGGCATCGTGCACCGCTTGGACAAAGACACCTCCGGCCTGATGGTCGTGGCCAAGACTGAGTCCGCCCACATCCACCTCTCCCGCCAACTGAAGGACCGCGCCATGGCCAAGGGCTACCTAGCCTTGACCCAAGGGCGTATACCAACGAGCGAAGGCACCATAGACGCGCCGCTGGGTCGCCACCCAGTACATCGTAAACGTATAGCAGTGGTGACAGGTGGACGCACCGCCCGCACGGATTACCGCGTGCTCCAGCACTTCAGCGATGCCACCTATCTTGATGTGACCCTTCACACCGGAAGGACCCACCAGATACGGGTCCACATGGCCCACCTAGGTCATCCACTGGTGGGAGATGCCGTCTACGGACACAAGCACCCACTGCTACAGCGCCACTTCCTCCACGCCCACAAGCTGGCGTTCACCCACCCCGCGACGGGCGAGTGGGTCGACTTCACCTCTCCCCTCCCAGATGACTTGTCTGCGCTTTTGAATGAAATGTAGGGGCGGGCGCGAGAGTAAGTTTTGGCCAGTGACGTGGGCGTCCATTGCCTGTGAGAGGCGGCGGTTATGGTAGCATCCACCTATGCAGTCCACCGAAAGACGAGCAATGTCTCATAAGCCTCTACTCATCAACGGAATTGAATACGATCCAAATGATATTCAGTGTGTCCACCCCGATTCCGCCAAGACATCGGACGAGGAGACCTCGAGCCTCTCAATTGTCGTATTCAATCGTGATAAAGATGGCAGACCAGTAGAGCTTTGGCCTGACTATGCGTCTCGATATCGTTCTGAGAGGGAACTCTTCACTGCAGAGAAAGATGTCGCTACCAACCACCGGGCGAGTCGATGGGAGCAGAAGGTTTGCAGAGACCACTCGCCTACGGGTCTGGGGGAAATCCACCACGAGCCCGGTGTACAAGGGATAACGAAGTGCCCTGACTTTGGAATTGGTGCGTACGACGACATCAAAGACTGCCTCACGGAGGGCCTGCTTGTCGAATGTTTCGTGCTACAGCCCGGCACTCAAACATCGTTTAGGTCTCACTTAGGCCCTGGCGCGGAAGATAAGAGTTGGGGAGGCTTCGGATGGCGGCTATATCAACGGATGCTAGGGAAGCTATCAGCATATCGCGGCCTGCCACGTGGCTTTCGCTTCGTGCTCGCCGTCGACGACATGGATAGTGTGGGCGATGACTGCCTGATGGAAGTTTTGTATGGCAACCGGACACCATATCTAACAATAGACGCAACAACTGGCAAAGTGATAGGAGTGGGGACACGGAATCTGACACGTGACCCAAGCTATCGACAGACAGGCTGGACCGAGAATCTCTATCCCGAGGGCCTGTTTGCTTCATTCTCTGACTTGTTGTACGGGGTCATATACAGAACGATGGGAACGGGAGTTACTCTGGCGCAGAACCCATTCCAACCCATGGGCCTACCACAGTTCCGCAACCTCACCACACACGAAGTGCCCAGAGAGGCACCATCCAAAGCTCCACGACATGTGAAGCTTAAAGGTACATGGAAATAACGCTCTTGTGGCGTCCTCATCGTTTGCTACCTCCGTACGGCAGGCCTAGTGCCTGCCTCAGCACCCCTCTCGCCTTGTCCCATCCCAACACGCGGTGTACCATGCCCACACGTCATCCCCTGAAGCTTGTTTAACACGAACACATAGGAGGTACACCATGCGAGACGGCTACAAGATCATCGACATGGACACTCACGTTGGACCTCCCATGGAAATCCTTGAGAAGTACGTGGAGCCCAGCTTCCGCGACCGCCTCTCTGAGCTCGACCCCTACCGCCGCACCTTCGTGCGCCCCGACGGCGTCGCAGCCACCAACCTCACCGCCGGCGCTATTCCCTACGACCGCTTTCCCGGCACCGCTCCCACTGCCGACGACGAGACTCCCGTAATCGGCGGGCGCGGCGCCCTAGAGGGACGCACCATCAAGTTCCACCGCGCCCCCACCACCCCCGGTGTCGAGGAGGAAAACGTAGACGGCCGCATCGCCGACATGGATCGCGAGGGACGCGACGTCGACTTCATCTTCCCCAGCCCGTGGGCTGCCACCCTCACCGCGGTCGCAGACCAGACCCTAGCCCAAGGCATGTACCGCGCCTACCACCGCTACATGGCCGAGTACTCCCACAAGTACCCCGACCGCATCAAGAGCTCCATTCAGGTCAACGCAGCCGACGTGGAGTGGGCCATCTCCGAAGTGAACGAGATGGCCAAGGAGAAGTGGGCCTCTGCCGTTTGGGTCCACCTCCCCGCAGGCACCCCCGTCGACCACCCCAAGCTCGAGCCCCTGTGGGCCGCCATGAACGAGGCCGACCTGCCCCTCATTCACCACAGCTTCTTCATGGAGCCCCCCTACTTCCCAGGCTACCGCGACATCTGGGGCAACGCCGTCGTCGCCCGCACCGCAGCCCACCCATGGGGCGCCGAGCGTCTCTGCGCCTACCTCATCGTCTCCGGCCTGTTCGACCGCTACCCCAACTTCCGCGCCGCCACCTGCGAGGTCGGCCACGGCTGGCTGCCCAACTGGCTCATCCGCCTCGACTTCCACCTGCAATACGTCCAAGGCGTGACCCCTACCCTTAAGTACACGCCCTTGGAATACGCCCAGATGGGCAAGTTCCGCTGCGCCGCCGAGGCCTACGAAGGCCCCGCAATGACCAAAGCCTGCGTCGAAATCCTCGGCACCAACACCCTCATGCACCAGTCCGACTACCCCCATGGCCAGTGCTACTACCCCGAGACCGCCAAGATGGTCATGGAGTGGGACTTCTGGCCCCAGTTCGGCCCCGACGCCCTCCGCAAGCACATGTACGACAACGCCGCCGACTTCCTCCGCCTCATCTAAGGGCATCCGTTGAAAGAGAATCCATGAAAAACCGTCCCCCCATGAAGGGACGGTTTAGTGCTGACGTTAGCGCCATGCGGTGCAGCTATCGCTTGACATAGTCCTCTAGGGATGATGACAATCGTTTCTGTGAAGATAGTTTGGGGGTGGGGTTGGAATAGGGTTCTTCGGTCGTTATCGCGTTCTATCCGTCGTGTCGTATCCAGTGTCCCTTGTGACCCTTTACCTCCTCACGCGACCCGGGTTGAACGATACGGAGGCATGGGCAGTCCTCATCACGATATCAGGCGGGATGACAGGTGCGGTTGCAGTCTTCCTGGAGGTAATAGCTAGAATGGTTATGTCAGGAGATGCGATATTCCAAAAGGCTAAGAACGAGGGCATAGAGGAAGAGCGACGAAGGTGGACCAAGAGAGGGGCAACGCTCATTGGGGACGCCAACCAAGGGGCAGTTATATCTGTGGCCGCGACAACGCCCGGTAGTGCAGGCAGCTTACCCTTCATTGTGTTGACTGTTAACGACGAGGCGTTAGCTATGTCAATGGAAGAAGCTGAACAGCTTGCAGACGAGTTACCTCGAACCATGCGACTCAGCATGAACGGTGTGTGGTGGGAGATGCCATCGGACGCTGCCAACAGGATCAGCGTATCATTGACTACTACGGCTCGAAGAGCACGAAGGGGCGACTAAGTCCAAATCATAGAAGCGTCGATCCGCGTGAGCGGTCTTGATGCCTCCCTTCCCCTCAAGGGGGGCTCGCTATGGAGGTGAAACCATGCCAGTAATCAACCACAACGACCTGCCCCAATTACAAATGCGTCCCGGCATCCGCGGACGCTTCCTAGCCCACAAGGACACCGGCGCCCAAGCCGTCAGCCTCCTCGAAAACCAAGTCGACCCCGGATGCAACGCCCCGCTCCATAAACACACCGTAGAGGAGACCATGCTCGTCCTCGACGGCACCATCTGGGTCAAGGTCAACGACGAGGAGCACACCCTCGGCGCAGGTCATACCGTCATCATTCCCGCCAACGCCCCCCACGCTTGGGGCAACGCCGGCGACACCGTTGCCAACCTTCTCTGGGCCTTCGCCGGCCCCGACCCCTTCAGCGATGCCACATACCTCGAAGGCGACGCCCCCAACACCTAGTCCCTTCTCTTCTCACGGCAGAGGTATGGTCAGGAAGAACCCCATCTTTCATCAGTTCCGTCGCGAACAGCCCTCTCTCCTGCCGCGACCTATGACATTTCGCCCACGACAGCGTTCCCTACCCACTGCTATAATGCGCAAGAGCCGCAGCCCCACATCCCAGCACAGCGTCTGCATTGAACAAATGGGACACCCAAACATCACACCGGCCGTTAAGCCCGTAGCTGAATCAGCCCGAAATGAGACAAATGGGACACATCTTAGCTACAAAACTCTTTTCACCAGATACGAGCATGGTCTCATTTTGTCGCCATTCGTATCTGGAAAGCCTCGCTAGATGAGACCATCTGGTCTCATCTAGCATGCCCCGGAATTCCCAGCCCTCGAAGACAATCCATACCTAGGAGCGCACAACCATGGCCATCCAAGCGGAACTCAAGAAGGTGCGAGTCTCCATGATGAACGCGGTCCACGACCTCGCCGTGCTCGTTGCGCGCGATGAGGGCCTGTTCCGCGAAGAGGGCCTCGACCTCGAAGTGGTCACCACCCCCGGCACCGCACAAATCAACTCCGACCGCCGCGCCATGCAGGACGTCATCTTCGACCGCACCATGGAATCCCTCTACAACACCGGCGGCGTCGACCAGTTCCGCATGTGCGAGTGGGGCATCATGAAGCGCACCGTCGAGGCCGAGGCCTGTGGCCAGAGGGCCTCCAAGATCGTCGCCCTAGGCGCAGCCATGTCCAAGATGGCCATCATCACCCGCTCCAACAGCGACATCTACGAGCCCGAGCAACTGGCCGACGTGCCCGTAGCTGTCAGCCCCTACAACGGCTCACACTTCACCACCCTCAAAATGCTGGAAGGCTTCGTCGCCAAAGACCGCATCAAGATCACCGATTCGGGCACCATGCGCCAGCGACTTGAAGCCGTAGCCAGCGGAGAGGTCGCAGCCGGCAACTTCAACGAACCTTGGATAAGCGTCGCCCAGAAGAACGGTATGCGAATCATCATGGAGAGCCACTCCACCCGCAGCGAGGCCGCCGGCGACGAGTTGGACGGCTCCACCCTAGCCGCCATGTTCCGCGCCGAGGCCCGCGCCTCCGAGATGATTAACGCCCATCCCGAAAAGTACGTCCACTACTTTGTAGCCGAGACCGGCGGCCTGTTGGAAGCCAACGAGGTCCAGACATGGCGCCTCCTCTACGGCCCACCCGCGCCCTACGCGCGCGAGCGTTTCGACTACACCTACCAGTGGATGCTGGGCTACCCCGACCTCGTAACCCCCGGCGCCACCTACGAAGCCTCGGTCGACAACCGGGCTTGGGAGAACTAACAGAACCAAACAGCCCGCGAAATCCAGCGCCAAGTCGCCCCAAGTCAGAGGGGGTCAAATGCTGTATAAGGCCTACCGCTATTCCCAGTGGGATGGCACCCAAGGACTCTTCGACATGGACGCCGACGAGGCCTTGGACCAGTTGTCCAACGAGCTTTTCCAGCACGGCGACATGTGGCGCGCCCTGCGCGACATGATGCGCCAAGGCATGCAGGACCGCTCCGGCCAGCAGATGCCAGGAATGCAGCGCCTCATGGAGCAGTTGCGCAATCAGCGCCGCGAGCAACTCCAGCAATACAACATGGACTCGGTCATGGATGACCTCAAGGAGAAGCTCAAGGAAATCATCCAGACCGAACGTGCGGGCATCGACAAGCGACTAGACCAAGCCCGCGAGCAGACCGAGGCCTGGCAACAAATCGAGGCCGACGGGGGCGCGGAACGCGAGCAGTACGAGTCCCTCTACAAAATGCTGGAACAGCGCGCCCAATCCAACACCGAAAAGCTCGACGCCCTCCCCGACAGCGCCGGGGGCCAGATTCAGGAACTCATGGAGTACGACTTCATGGACCCCGACGCCCAGCAGATGTTCCAAGAGCTATTGGATATGCTGCGGCAGCAGATGGCGCAGAACATGGGCCAGCAGATGACCCAGAGCCTGCAGAACATGTCCCCGGAACAGCAGCAGGCCATGCAGGACATGCTGCGGGACCTCAACCAGATGCTCCGCGACCAGATGGCAGGCCGCCAGCCCGACTTCGATGGCTTCATGGAGAAGTACGGCCCCATGTTCGGCGACAACCCTCCCCAGAGCCTCGAACAGCTGATGGAGATGATGTCCCAGCAGATGTCGCAGATGCAGTCGATGATGGACAGCATGTCCCCTGAAGCCCGACAGGAGCTTGAGGATGCCTTGAACTCCGCCCTCGACCCAGGCCTCCAACAGGAGCTATCACAACTGGCCCAACTCATGGGCCAGATGATGCCCATCGACGACATGCGCCGCGAGTACCCCTTCCTAGGCGACGACAGCCTGACGATGGACCAAGCGATGCAACTCATGGGTCAGCTCCAAGGCATGGACCAACTGGAGCAGGCCATCCAAGATGCGTTGCGTACCGGCGACTTGGACCAAGTGGACTTGGACAAGCTGGCCGAAACCTTGGGCGAAGAAGCCCGTCGCACTTGGGAGCAACTGCAACAACTGATGAAGGCGCTGAAAGAGGCGGGCTACATCACCGACGAAAACCAGCCCGACCTGACCGCTAGGGGAATCCGCAAGATTGCCCAGAAGGCCTTGAAGGAAGTCTTCGCCGAACTGAAGAAGGACCGCGTCGGCAGCCACGAGTTGGACACCCGTGGCTCCGGTGGCGATGCCATTTTCGACACCAAGCCCTACGAGTTCGGCGATCCCTTCAACCTCGACCTGTACACCACGGTCAAGAACTCCATCGTGCGCACTGGCCCGCAGGTGCCTCTCAAGCTCACGCCTGACGACTTCGAGATATTCCGCAACGAGCACATGACCCGCACATCCACTGTGGTGCTGCTGGACCAGAGCCGCTCCATGGGAATGGCCGGCGCTTGGGTGGCCGCCAAGAAGGTCGCCATGGCCCTCTTTGCCCTGATTCACACCCAGTACCCCCGCGACGTTCTCCACATCGTGGGCTTCTCCGACTATGCCCGCGAGATCACGGAAGAAGACCTGCCCAAGCTCACTTGGAACTCATGGACCTCCGGCACAAATCTGCACCACGCCCTACTGCTGTCCCGCCGTCTGCTCTCCCGGGACAAGGGCGGCTCCCGCCAGATTATCGTCATCACCGATGGCGAGCCCACCGCGCACCTCGAGGGTGACCAGTCCTACTTCAGCTACCCGCCCAGCCCCCGCACCATCACCGAAACAATGAAGGAGGCGAAACGCTGCACCCAAGAGGGCATCGTCATCAACACCTTCATGCTGGAAAATAACTACCAGCTGATGAACTTCGTCGACCAGATTACCCGCATCAACCGCGGCCGCGCCTTCTACAGCAGCCCCGACCACTTGGGCGAATACGTCCTGGTGGACTACGTCACCAACCGCAAGAAATCGCTGGCCACCTAGCCAGCCCGCAAACCACTCAAAACAAACGCACGGGAGGAATAGCAATGCCACCGACAGAGACGACCCTATCAGCACTGGAGCGCAACTGGCAGATGGTAGACGCGGCCCTAGCGGACATGGACGAGGCCACTATGGGCCGCCAGCCCAATGACCAGTCCAACTCCGCAGCCTGGACTCTGTGGCACCTGAACCGCGTATGCGACAACTTCATCCACATGCGCTTTCAGGACAAAGCTCCCCTATGGGTCACCGATGGTTGGCACGAAAAGTTCGGCATGGCCGGCGACGCCGCGGACTTCGGAATGGGCTGGGACTCAGCCAAGGTGGCCGCATGGCAGGCCCCGGCCAAGGACGTCCTCTTCGGTTACGCTGCCGCCGTCAGAGGCGCAACCAAGGCCTACCTCGAATCCCTCACCGAAGAAGACCTCGCCAAGCAAGTCCCCTTCCCCGCGCCACCAAACACAGTATCCATAGGCGACGCCCTAGGCGTCCTCCTCAACGACAACCTCTCCCACGGCGGCCAAATCGCCTACCTGCGAGGGTACTACGGCGGCATGGGCTGGTACCGATAGTACGGAGGTCAGTTTCAAGGGTTAGGCCGTCGCTGACTGGAACCAAGATGGCGGCCTAACCCTGTAGGAGAGAAGTATCAGGACTTCTTGGTCTCTTCTTTCGGCGAACTGGGCTGACTCGCCTTGTCGACCTTAGGAGGAGCTTGTCTTGGGGGACTGCCTCTTTTTTCCACTTGGTGAGTGCTATCGCGAGACGGCATTTACGCCTGCTTAAATGAGATCTTCAGATGCAGCCTCTATCCGTTCTCCAGACGCCTCATCTTTCCCCGAACTAACTATAGAGCACCGACTAGGAGGCACGCCGGAAGTGCGGATTGGAGGTGGCGCCATCCGTGGTCCGGTTCCTTTGTAGTTTGGGCTCTGTTCTACAGCTTTCCTCTTCTTACGCCGAAAGATCACTGTTCGTCTCCTGCGCCTTTGTCCCACTCATCTGTGCCTACTATATCATGGACACTGGTAGCTCCCCACCCTTCCACCGTACCGGAACCAGGGAGGAACCTTGGATTGAAGAAATAGGAATATACCAACACTGACCTAACATCGGAGGGTATTACGAACTCGACAGTTTCCTGATGGGACTCACCCGGCTCCACGATGACCTCATGTGGGTCCCAATCCCGCCAGACCTCATCCAGCGTAGGCCACTGTATTTCTTTCTGAGATTCTTCTTGCTGGTTTTCACGCCGAAATACGGCGCCTACTAAGCGATCCAGTTCTTCGTTGCTCACTGGAGCAATCTGCTGTACGCGGAAAAACTCTTGGCGAACATCCACTTCAACTTTGGAGCTATTCCGCAACGTCGTGGTCACGAAGATGTGTGTGTACTTGTCCCCAACACTACGGTGTGATACGGCCTGAGATATGGTTAGGTGGGGCTCGAGGTCCCTGAAGACTTGCAACTTGTATATAGCCACCGCTCCCGCCACAAGTATCGCCAGACTGTAGACGGCCGATCGCAGCACTGCTGAATAGTTGGACCCTTCTTTGCCCCAGATCGAAGCGAGGTCCCAGACAAGAAGGAGGACTGCGCCGACACTCAGCCCCAGAATGAGGAGGTAGACGATGGTCGCCCGCCATTTCCCGCTGGTTAGAATTCGTATTTTGTTCAGCACTCGGAGCCGGGTCTTCCTTCCTGTCCCATACTAGCACAAGGGCCTTATGCCACCAGAACCCCCTGACACCCCGCGAAACTTGCCCAACCCTTATGTCCCGCCTATAATAAGCCCGCTGTACCCCCTTAGGAGGAGGACTTAGTTGCACCCATTTGATTTCGTGTCGCCTCGTACACTCGATGATGCCGTGGCTGCTATGGCTGGGGCCAACGGCCAAGCCCGGGCGCTGGCCGGGGGCTCGGACCTGATTGACCAGCTAAGGGTGGGCCGTCGCACCGCTTCGCTGGTGGTCGACATCAAGAACATACCCCAAATGCAACGCTTGGAGTACGTGGCAGGCGAGGGGCTGCATGTGGGGGCTGGCGTATCTTGCGCCACCATCTACAACTACGCGCCCGTAGCCGAGCACTACCCCTCGGTGCAGGACAGCACCCAGCTCATTGGCTCGATCCAGATACAGAACCGCGCAGGCATCGGGGGCAACGTGTGCAACGCGGCCCCGTCCGGCGACACCATTCCTCCTCTGATTACCTACGGAGCGGAAGCCCACATACGCGGACCCAACGGCTGGCGCAAGATGCTGTTGGAAGACTTCTTCACGGGCCCAGGCCAGAACGACCTAGCCCCCGACGAACTTCTGGTGGAGGTATTCCTGCCGGAGCCGCCCGCCAATAGCTCCGGGCACTATCAGCGGTTCATACCCCGCGAGGAGATGGACATCGCCGTCGCTGGGGCAGGTTCAATGATTGCCGTTGACCCCGCTACAAAGGTCTGCAATCAGGCGCGAGTCTCCTTGGCGTCCGTAGCCCCCACGCCGGTGCGAGCCCACGAGACCGAGGCCGCGCTGGAGGGTCAGGTGATCACGCGAGAGCTGGTGCGTGAGGCCTCCGAGTTAGCCCCCAACTCCGCCAGCCCCATCAACGACGTTCGAGGCACCGTCGAATATCGCCGTCAGCTATGCAAGGTGCTGACTCGCAGGACCTTGGAACAGTGCTTGACGGACTTGGGCATCTAGCCCGATAAGCTATAGCCGGGAAGTCCCATATAACTCGACAAATCCAGCTTGATGAAGCAAGCCGGACAATCAGGGAGGCAATGTGCAACAGCGCAGGATGACGCGGACACCCATCGCCTTTAAGGTGAATGGCGAGGATGTCGAAGTTCTGGTGAAGCCGTGGCAGACCCTGCTGGAGGTGCTGCGCGACGAGTTGCGTCTGACCGGTACCAAGGAAGGCTGCAGCAACGGCAACTGTGGGGCCTGCACCGTTCAGTTCGACGGAAAGGCAGTGGATTCGTGCCTAGCGCTGGGCCTTGAGGCTGACGGACACGAGATCACCACCATTGAGGGCGTGGCCGCCGATGGCAGCCTGCACCCCATCCAACAAGCTTTCATCGACCACGGGGCCCTGCAGTGCGGGTTCTGCACTCCCGGCTTCATTATGTCGGCCAAGGCCCTGCTGGAGC
The DNA here is from genome assembly GCA_965263155.1 of Dehalococcoidia bacterium. Classification (GTDB taxonomy): domain Bacteria; phylum Chloroflexota; class Dehalococcoidia; order Lucifugimonadales; family JAAXIE01; genus JAAXIE01. The sequence goes on along the minus strand of OZ253586.1, from coordinate 1,149,398 downwards.
GAATGCCCAGCCCAAGCGAGCGCGACATCCGCCTGAACATCGCTGGCAATCTGTGTCGCTGCACCGGCTACGATAAGATAGTTCGCGCCATCCAGGAAGTGGCACAGGGCAGTTAGCCTGCACTCCACCAAATAGACCTCATAGTTCGGAGGGATCCCGTTGCCTCCTTACCTCGCCCAAGGGTTGAGTCCTGAGGAGGCAAGCCACCTCTGCAGGACTCAGTGTCGCGCCATGTGCTGCCGTGGCGCGATAATCCTGACCCTCCAACTCGCCGAGGTTCCCATCCTCCAACAACGCGCCGTAGAGTTCGGCGTTGAACTACATGTGGAACCCAGACCTGAGGGTGTGAGCTGGGTACGCTTCGCGGAACACCCCGGAGGCCACTGCCCGATGCTGGACGACGCGACCTCAGCTTGCCGCATCTACAAAGAGCGCCCCCAACGATGCCGCGACTTCCCGGAGAAGCTGGTGGCGGGGTGCGTCATATCCGGGGGCTAGAGCAAACCGCTCGAAGCCGCGTCTTTCTGGCCAAAGCCTGAATCCAGGAATCCCAACTCTGTCGGCAGCACGCCTGCGGCCCTTACTTCTTGCCGATCACAACTTGCTTACAATGACCCCTCGCAAGGACCTTCTGGACTCCGGCTCTCGTCGGAGTAACCGTGAGGAAAAGGCCACACTATATCGGACCACTCAAATGACCGACTCGGAACGACAGGACACTCAGTCGGACACATCGTCGGATATATCAGAGGGAGATTCGCTTACAACGGGTCCTGCTAACTCAGTCTCTTCTTTGGCGTCATGGGCTGCTACTTGAGCCAGAAGGTGTTCGACAAAGGGTTCCACACTCTTCTTGTCACGTATGCCGTTGATTTTGTGTGCACGCATCGTCGGGCCGCTGATGCGGATGCTAGCGCTCAGTAGACCTGACTCGTGGGCGGCGGCGGAGATGTCCTTGTATTCGACCGTAGTGCAAGTGGGGGACCGCTGTATCCCACCTGCCCCCACGGCGACCAATCTCATGTTGGTCGCCACCACGATGCCTGAAACGAACAGGTCTTTGGGACGGGGCTCTTCGGGTATAAAAGTGCCTTTCACCATGCTCTCCGGCAATTCGTCTCTATCCAGAAACACATGGAGCATCTGTCGCTCGGAGCTTTGGGCATTCTTGCCCCACGACTTGGGCTTTACCTCGTCCCAGCAGGCATCGATCTTACGTATCTTGTCGTCCATCCGTACCTTAGCTCCCTTTGAGCACAAGTTTGAAAAGCGTGGTTCCCAGACCCGCCCTGGTTGGTCGGGGCGCAGAGGCCAGTGGGATTGTACTAGGCGTCTAGGAGTGCTACAACGACCAGGACGTCAGATGTGCTTCCCGTTTGAAGGCGGGCGGTAAAACTGCTATCCTTGGGCAAACCCATACTTCTCAAACTCATAACAGAAGGCGAACCGCATGAAAGAAGTGATTCAAGAGGCGGTCAAGCAGTTGGACGAAGGTCAGGAGTGTGTGCTGGCCACGGTAGTGCGCACCAAGGGTTCGACCCCCCAGAAGGCGGGGGCCAAGCTGCTGGTCCGCAAAGATGGAAGCGGCGTGGGCACACTGGGTGGTGGCTGCGTCGAGGGCGACATCTGGTTCGCCGCAAAGGAAATCCTGCGACATCGTGGCGGGCCTGAATTCCGCGATTACCTACTGAACGAGGATATCGCCGCCCGCGACGGTCTGGTCTGCGGCGGCACCATGTATTTCTTCCTAGAACCGCTTTGGGAGGCTGAAAGCTACCTCCCTTATGGCCGCCAGATACTGCAGTCCTACGAGGGGAGCCAGCCCATCGCCGTCGCCACAGTGGTGAACGGTCCCGGCGAATTGGGAGGGAAGATACTCTTCCGCGAAGACGGCAGCACAGAAGGAACGTTGGGAACTGCTGGGCTGGACGGCATGGCCTTGGAAGTAGCCAACCGTGTAAGCACTTTGGGCAACAATGAGTTCGTGCGAGCTGCCGACGGGACCGAGCTTTTCGTCGAGGGCTACACCAGTCCGCCCACTCTGGTTCTGGTGGGCGGCGGCCACGTCAACAAGGCCTGCTACCAGTTGGCCCTCACGTTGGGTTACCGCGTCTATGTGGCGGACGACCGGCCCGAGTTCGCCAACCCGGAGCGCTTCCCCGACGCCGCAGGTACAGTGGTGGCAGACTACCTGCACTGCTTGGACGACATACCCATCAACGCCAACACGTTCGTAGTGGTGGGCACAAGAGGCCACCGCTACGACGACCACGCTCTGGAATCGGCAGTCAAGACCCCAGCCAGCTACATCGGCCTGCTGGGAAGCAAGCGTAAGACCCTGCTCATCTACCAGCGTCTCGCCGCCTTGGGGGTCGCGCCGGACCGGCTAAAGGCGGTGCGCGCTCCAGTGGGATTGGACATGGGCGCCCTGACCCCGGAAGAGTTGGCAGTGAGCATTTTGGGCGAGATCATCATGCACCGTCGCGGAGGATCGGGCGGACCTATGAAGATGAGCGAGCGCTACTTCGACCGCGCCATCAACAAAGCCTTAGCCTCCGTAGCCGCCGACTAACTCGCCCAATGGGAAAGGTCGGTGCAGTCCTGCTGGCTGCAGGGGAGTCCACCCGCATGCGCCAACTCAAGGCCTTGTTGCCATGGGAGGGGGCCACGCTGCTGGAGCATCAAGTGGATGCCTTGGCGCAGGGTGGTTGCACCGATATCGTGGTGGTCTTGGGCCATCGTCACGGGGAGTTGGCCCCATTACTCGAAGGGCGCTCGCGCATACGGTGGGTGCATAACCCAGACTACCTTCAAGGCAAGACTACCTCCATCAAGACAGGCACACGAGCGATAAGCGAGTCGCACCCCGACTTTATTCTGGTCCTAAACGTAGACCAGCCTCGGCCTGCGGATGCTGTGCGTAATGTAATTGAACACCATTCCTACGGGAACCAGCTAATCACAATCCCCTGCCACCAAGGTAAGGGTGGGCATCCTGTCGCTATTTCCTCGACGCTTCTGTCGGAGATGGCTGAGATCACCGAAGAAACGGAGGGCTTGAAGGCAGTGATGCGACGGCACGCTGCCGAGACCCGCCGCGTAGAGCTGGATACCGCCGACCTTTTGCTGGACTTGAATACGCCCGAGGACTACCAGCGGGCGCTGGGACGTGGCACGGTTTAAGGGAGTGCGTCCAATCGACGGTATTAGCTTATTCTCCGCCCAGCCGGGTCGTGCGCTCGGAGAAGGACTCTCTTTAGGGAGGATACTATGGCAAGCGCTTTGGAAGGACTACGAGTGTTAGACCTGACCAGGGCTCTGGCGGGGCCTTACTGTACGCTGATGCTGGGAGACTACGGGGCCGACGTAATCAAGATTGAAGTGCCCGGCACGGGGGACGACACCCGGGGCTGGGGCCCGCCTTACATCGGCGACCAGTCTGCCTATTTCCTGCAGGTGAACCGCAACAAGCGCAGCATGACCCTGAACCTCAAGGATGAACGGGCGCGCGACGTGTTCATGTCACTGGCAAAAGGGGCCGATGTGGTGGTGGAGAACTTCACGCCGGGAGTGGTGAACCGCTTGGGGATCGATTACGAAGCGGTGCGCCAAGTGAACCCGCGAATGGTCTACTGTTCTATCTCGGGCTTCGGCCAAACCGGACCCTACCGAGAACGCTCGGCCTACGACCAAGTGATGCAGGGCATCGGCGGCATTATGAGCCTGACCGGTGAACCCGGTAGCGCTCCCATGAAGATGGGCATCGCCCTTACCGACATTGGGGCTGGCATGCTGGCGGCTTTTGCGGTCATGTCGGCCATCTTCCACCGCCAGACATCGCAGGAAGGCCAGTACATTGATATATCCATGCTGGACTTGCAGGTCGCTTGGCTCACCTACCAAGCAGGCGTCTACTTCGCCACGGGTAATCCTCCAGCGAAGGTTGGCGCGGCCCATCCCACGCTGGTGCCATATCAAGCCTTCAAATGCAGCGACGGCAAGTACGTCAACGTAGCGGTAGGCTCGGAGCGGCTATGGCAGCGGTTCTGCCAAGGCATGGGCTTGGTAGAACTGGCGGAGCACCCCGACTACGCCGACAACTCCCATCGGGTGATGAACCGGCAGCAACTAGTCTCTTTGCTACAAGAGCATTTCGACAAGCAGCCAGTCGTGTACTGGGTGGAGCGCCTCTTGAAGGCTGGCGTCCCCTGCGGGGCAATCAACGACATAGCTGACGTGCTTTCCGACGAGCAGGTAATGTCGCGAGACATGCTGCTTCAAATCCCTCACCCCACACTGGGCACGCTACAGCAGACAGGTATACCGATCAAGTTTTCAGAAACGCCGGGGGCCATCAAGCAACACCCTCCGTTGCTGGGGGAACACACTCAACAAATCCTTCTGGAGCTGGGCTACTCGGAGTCTCAAGTCGCAGACCTACAGCAGGGGGGAGCCGTCTAGTCTGAAATTCAGCCTGTGGTTTCTATGTTTCCCCTATAAGAGACTCTCGCATAACTGCCTGTCAACTTAGCTTGTCCTGAACAACCGGGCAGATTATCATAGCGCTGCCATTGCGGGAGGCGTGAATGGACTTGGGCTTGCGGGACAGGGTGGCCATCGTGGGGGGTTCCAGCAGGGGCATGGGGAAGGCCGTTGCCGTGGCCTTGGCACGGGAAGGGGCCAGCCTTACTATCTCGGCGCGCACGGAATCAGACCTCCGCAAGACCGAGATAGAGATCGCCCGGTCCAGTTCACAGCAACATGTGTTTGCCGTCAAAGCCGACCTCTCGGTGTCCGACGATATCAAGAGGGTGGTACGGAACACTTTCAATCGCTTCGGTCGTATCGACGTGCTAGTGAACAACTTGGGTGGCCCTCCTACCACCCGCCCTTCGGAGGCGGGTGACCAACAGTGGAATGATGCGCTCGAAAAGAACTTCATGAGTGTCGTGCGGATGTGCCGCGAAGTCATACCCTTCATGAAGCAACAACAATGGGGGCGCATCATCAATATCCTAGCCACCGACGTCAAGCAACCTGAGAACGGAATGGTGCTTTCGGCCTCCAGCCGTTTGGCCGTAGCGGGTTACGCTAAGTCGCTGGCCAACGAGTTGGCCTCCTTCAACATCACGGTCAACAATGTTCTCCCAGGGCTGGTGCTCACGGAGCGAGTAAGCGCACAGTTCCAAGACGAAGAGGCTCGATCGGCTCAAGGGGAGTTAGCCCCTCTGACGAAAGCTACCAGCAGGGTGCCTATGAAACGTGCTGGGAAGCCTGAGGAGATGGGAGATCTCGTAGCGTTCCTAGCTTCAGAAAGAGCTGGTTACATCACCGGAGCCAACGTTCAGTTAGACGGAGGCCTCTTGCAGGCCACCGTGTAAGGGGGCCAGATATGCTGAGCAGCCAAGTAGTAGTACAGGCCCAAGAATACATGGCCAGTCACCAACTGGTGGGCTGGCTCATCCATAGCTATCGCGGCTCCAATCCGCTTTTCTCCGAACTCCTCGGCCCAACGTCCATGCTCACGCGTCCCTGCTTCTTGTACATCCCATCTGATGGAAGCGCAGAGATACTGGGACACCATGTGGATGCCGGAGCACTGGAGCATTCGGGCCTAGTGCCTACCACGTACCGAGATCGACCATCGATGATAGCCTTGCTCGAGAAAGTCCTCCCAACCGGGAAGAATGTCGCGATGGAATACTCGCCCATGGGAGCTATCCCCCGCGTCTCACGCGTCGACGCTGGGACGATGGAGTTGGTGCGCAGCTTGGGGATAGCGGTGGTCACCTCTGCAGACCTGCTGCAATACGCCACCCAACGCTGGGACGAGGTGCAACTGGCGTCCCATCAGAGGGCGGCCGACGCTTTGGGGCGCATCGTGCTGGAAGCCTTCGAGTACGCGGGCGATAACCTGGCTGACCCGGTGAGCGAACACCAAGTGGCGCAGTTCATCCGGGAAAGGTTTAAAGATGAAGGTCTAGAATCACTCGACGGTCCTATAGTCGCCGCGAACGAGCACGGCAGCGACCCCCATTACCTGCCACTTCCTGAAGGCAGCAGCCCCATTAAGAGAGGCGACTGGCTCCTGATAGACCTTTGGGCCAAGGAAACCAGTAACGCCAGCGTCTACGCCGACATCACATGGGTGGCCTACGCCGGCACTCAAGCGCCTCAGCAACACCAAGAGGTCTTCCGGGTGGTGACCGGGGCGCGCGACGCGGCCTTGGAGTTCTTGCAACAGTCCTCTAGGGACGGCCAGAGCGCAGAAGGCTGGGAGGTAGACGGCGTAGCAAGGCAGTACATCGAGAAGGCAGGCTACGGCGATTACTTCACCCATCGCCTCGGCCATAGCTTGGGCACAGAAGTCCACGGAGAAGCAGTAAACCTCGACGGGTTCGAGACCTACGACACACGCACCATACTGCCAAGGATCGGTTTTACCATCGAACCGGGAATCTACTTGCCCCAGTTTGGCATGCGCTCGGAGATCGACGTCTTCATGTACGAGTCCGGCCCACTTGCTACTACGCCGGTCCAACGCGGAATCGTGTCGATGGAAACGCGCTAAGTCGATCCTTCTACTCAGTCTTCCTTGCCACGAGGGACAGCAATGGGGGAACTCCGGGTTGAGGCAGTGACCTACTTGGACTTGCAGCGCGTCAGCGAATTGCTGACACAATACACCCGCAGCAAATTGGCATGGTGCACGTATTGGTCATCGCCTTAGCGGAGCGTATGGATATCGTTCAGGTGCCGACGGTGGACTGCCGTGACTTGGGGCCGTGCGCCCCCGCCACCGTACTGGGCTGGAAATCCTCCCGTAAATCTACGGGGATGCCTGACTAGCTGTAGACACTCTCCATGTACTCGGCGATTTCGTCCACCCTGAAATCGTTTACCGCTACTTCGGGCGCCCAAGTCACCTGGTCTGAGGACCATCGCACCACGCCGGTTCGCTCTGCACCTATCCCCAAGACGCTAGAGATCACCCGAGCGATGTTGTCGTTCAGCCGCAACGTATTCGGCTTGATGGGCGAGGCCAAGCGTCCGTTCTCGATGATGTAAGAGTCCCCAACCACAGTGCCGCTGAAATCCCCCACGGAGATGCCGTTCACCGGATATGTGTACCATATGCGGCCGATGTACAGGCCATCGCCCACGAGTTGCAACAGCTGTTGGTGGGTGTAGCTTTCGCGCCCTTCCACAACGAGGTTTGTTGGGGTAGTGCCTGGTGGGGACTCGAAGTTGCGCCCCCCGCCCCGGCCGGTGCGAAAGCCGTTCCGCGGGGCAATGCCTTCCGATACGGAGGCGGGCTCAACGCCCAGCTTCTCCCGCCCCCGTGGGTCGTGAAGCATGCGTTGTTGCTCGTAGTGATTTGCAAGCAGCCCAGTGAGCTTGCCGCTGCTAATCAATTCCACCCGGCCGGTGGGCAGTCCTTCGTCAGTGATTCCCTTGGATGCGGCCAAATCTGGGGAGGACCCGTCGTCGTAGATAGACAGCTGGTCTGAGGCAACCTGTTGACCGAACCTCCCTTGGAACAGCGACATGCTGGCGTGAAAAGCGCCTAAGCCTAGGCTGGGCATCAGGACCCATTCCAACAGCTCGGTAACCGGCTGAGGGCCGAGGACGACGCGATAGGCGCCTCCGTCTACACGCCTCCCGTTCATGGACGCGATAGCATTGCGTGCAGCCTCAGCCCCCGCTTGTCCGTTGAAGTCGTTCATCTGGCTGGCTACGAAGCAACCTGTCCCTTTGCCCAACTGCTGTTCAACCATGGCGGTTGCCAATGACATCACGAGGGTTGACTCGTCAGTAAGGATACGGGACATGTGGGTCGACCCTATGGCGACTCTCTCTTGGAGGAAAACTACATCCCCTCCAAGGATGAGTCCCAAGGAGCGGACGCCATCAGACGAGCCAGCGATGTTCAGCAGGTCTTCTGAAGTGGAAAAGACGTCCAGTGTACGCTCTACGGTCTGCCAACCGGCCTCCACGAGGCCTGTACTACTGAGGCGCATTATCTTGGGGTCGTGATACTTAGTCAGGCTAGGGGTTACACCTCTGGGGTTGGGCAGGGAAACGTACTCTTTGTCAGCCACAGCACCCAAGCGGGCTTTGTCCAAGGCGCGTCTCGCACCCTCTACCGAAAGGTCGCTGGCTTCGCTGCCGTAACCGGTCTTCAAGCCTTCAGGAGTGTTGAACGCAACCCTAATGCCCAGGCCGACCAACTCCACCGACTTGGGCTCTTCCACGCCGTTGCTGGGTATGTGGGAGGTGTAGTTGAGGCGGGCAGTGAGGTTTCCGTTGGCGGAGGCAAACACTTCTGCCTCCACCACATCAGGCTGGGTCTTGATGTAGTCCAAGGTGTCTTTGACGCAACGCCTCAGGGCACTGATGGGAATCATGGTGCAACAGACCTTCCTGCTTGGAGTTTGAGCCGGTTAGGCCCTAGGGCCGGTCAACCTAGCGATGCCCCGCATGGTGGGGCCTCCATTGCTCATACGCTTCGCCTGCATCGGCTGTCCCTTACCACAGTTGGGGATTGGATAGAGGCGGAAGTCGCTGCCCACCGCGTCGATGCGCATGAAGTAGTCGCGGGAGTCGGAGGTGATGCCACCGTCGCGGTACAGTTGGCCCAACTGTCCATTCTTGACTTCGTACACTTTCACGGCGGTGATGCGGAAATTCTCACGGGACTCGGCGATGGACGGGACGCGATGCCCCTGCACGTAGTATCCATCCTCCACGTCGGCCAATATCGCTGCTGGGTCGCTCTGACCAGGCGCAAAAGCGGTATTGGTCATACGTATCAAGGGGACCAAGTTTGCTTCCGTGGCCCGCGAGGAGCCGTTAGGCGAGACGCCCATGATGGCGGCGGTTTGGCGATTGTTCAGGAATTCTTCGAAGTTACCGTCCCTAATCTGGTAGGCCCGACGCGCTGGCGTGCCGTCATGGTCGTACTTGAAGGAACCAAACCCCTCCATCGTTGGGTCAGAGAAGGCCGTAACTAAGGGCGAGGCAATCTGCCGCCCGATCTGGTTGTCATCGGTGTCTTTGTAGAACCAGCTGCGACCGGCGTAGGAAGTCTCGTACTTCAACGCTCGGTCCGCCTCCGAAGGGTGTCCCACGACTTCGTGCACCAGCAGGGTATTGAAGTGCGGATCAGTGACAACCACCACCTCTTTGTCCGGTGGTTTTAATGGCGGAGCGTTGGCCACCTCCATGCCGTCGGTACCCAATTGACGGCAGAAGGACACCCAATCGGGCAGCATTATGTTGCTGTCGTCATAGCCATCCGTCAGGAGTTCCAAGCCTCGCTGGTGCCCTGAGAAGTCGTATATCTCCAGGTTGCCATTCTCGCTCTGACATACGACGATGCAGAACCCCTCAGTCTGGGCGAAGCTCTGGTCAATGTCGGCGCCATCGGAACTGCAGAAGAGTTCCCTAAGCATGAAAGTCGAAGCTGAGACCGCGCTGTACACCACCTGATTACTGACTTGGGCCGCCTTGCACGACTCCACGGCCATCTTCATCACGTCGCCCAGTGGCACGGTGCGGGGATCAACGGTGTAAGTGGCTGGGACGGTGTCTTGGACGACAGTCACTGGAGCCAAGACGGAATCGGTCAGGCTCTGGCCTAGCACGCCGAAGCGTCGTCGGGCCACGCTCTTGAGCCGAGCATTGGCCCGGGCGCGGCGGTGGGCTTCCTGGATCCCATTCCACACCACCTGTTCGATGCGGGAGACGTCGGCGGAGCCGAGCACCTGTCCGAAGTAACCGGGGGCCGTAGCGCGGCCGCCGGCAATGACCCGCACACCAAAGTCGAAGGTGTAGTCCTCTGAGCTGGCTTTCTCGCTGCCATTCTCGGCTACCGCGCCCTTCTCCTCTTTGATGGCGATGCGCACGTCGCAATACTGCAAGCCTGCTAGTCGCTTGGCATCTTCCGTTACCAGAGTCACCAGCCCAGGGCGCATGCGTTCCAGCAGCTCGGTTTCAACTTTCGGGGTTGTCATCGCCACCCTTTCATTCTCCTCCAAGTGCGGCTGTGCCAACTGCCATCTAGCCCGTTACCGCACCTTGGCTGGCAGATCCGACCAACCGGGCATACTTCGCAAGGGCGCCACTGGTGTAGCGGTCCGGCAGGGGCTGCCATCGAGAACGGCGATCGGCCATCTCCTCCTCAGTCAGCCGCACCTCCAACAGGCCGTTGGCGGGGTCGATGGTCACGATGTCGCCCTCTTGCAGCAGGCCGATAGGGCCCCCCACGGCTGCTTCGGGTGCCACATGGCCCACCATGGGGCCGTGCGTAGCACCTGAGAAACGCCCGTCTGTGAGCAAGGCTACCTCGTCGCCCAAGCCTTGGCCCACTATGGCCCCGGTCACAGCCAGCATCTCTCGCATACCGGGTCCACCCTTGGGTCCCTCGTAGCGGATGACAATGATGTCGCCTTCCTGTATTTCCTGACGCTGCACAGCGTTGAAGGCTTCCTCTTCTTGGTCGAAGACTCTTGCCCGTCCTTGGTAACGTCTCATTTGATGTCCAGCAACTTTGATGACCGCGCCCTCAGGGGCCAGGTTTCCGTGCAGGATAACCAGCCCACCGGTAGGTGAAAGCGGGTTGTCCACGGGATGGACTACGGCCTGTTCCATGTCGGCATCGACGCCCGCCAGGTTCTCGGCTACGGTGCGTCCCGACACGGTCATAGTGCCCCCATGCACCAGTCCCGCCCGCAACAGCCGCTTCATCACTAATGGGACGCCTCCGGCCCGGTTCAGGTCGGCCATCACATAGCGTCCACCCGGCTTCATGTCGGCTATGTAGGGAGTCTTGGCACTGATGCGGGTGAAATCGTCCAAACTTATCTGCACCTGGGCCTCGTGAGCGATGGCCAGCAGATGCAACACGGCGTTGGTGGAGCCACCAATGGCGCAGACCACAGCGATGGCGTTCTCGAAAGCCTCGCGGGTCAGGATATCGCGCACCCTGATGCCTCGTTCCAGCATGTCATAGGCCGCCGCCCCAGCTTGGCGGGTGGCTTCGGTCTTTAAGCCTTCCACGGCCGGGATAGAGCTATGCCCCGGCAACGACAACCCCAAAGCCTCAATAGCGGAGGCCATGGTGTTGGCAGTGAACATGCCGGCGCAGGAGCCCTCGCCAGGGCAAGCGAAGGCTTCCACATCTCGCAGGTCTTGTCGGCTGATCAGGCCCTTGGCATGGGCCCCCACTGCCTCGAACACGTCCTGAATGCTCAGGTCCCGTTCACCGTACTTGCCCGGCATAATGGTGCCACCATAGACAAATACGCCCGGCAAGTTGAGTCGAGCCAAGGCCATGGCACTGCCCGGCAGGTTCTTGTCACACCCGCCGATGGCCACCAAGGCATCGAACCGTTCGGCAAAGGCTACGAGCTCGATGGAGTCGGCGATCACCTCGCGGCTGACTAGAGAGGCATGCATGCCCTCAGTGCCCATGGAGATGCCGTCGCTGACGGTGATGGTGCCGAATTCAAAGGGGGTCGCCCCGGCAGAGCGGATGCCTTCCCGGGCGGCCTGGGCCAGCCTGCCGAGGTGGATGTTGCAGGGAGTAACGTCGCTGGCACTGTTGGCGATGCCGATGAACGGCCGGTTCAGGTCTTCGTCGCCCAGCCCCATCGCCCGCAGCATGGCGCGGGCAGGGGCGCGCTCCGGCCCCTCGGTGATATCGCGGCTGCGGTGCTTCATGTTCAAGGCAGTGGCTTGCGTCATAAAACCCTCCGTTGATGGGCTTAAGCTCGGAGCTGGGACGCGCTAGAAGGGTAGCTCCTGGCCCATCCCCTGCTCCCTCGCCTTGTGATAGACGTGGTGGGCCGTGGCCAAGTCCTCTATAGACAGGCCTTGAGACTCGAACAAGGTAACCGAGGCTGGTGCAGGCCGACCTGCTATCCTTCCTGCCAGCACATCACGCAGCTCATGCACGTCGTCCCAGCGGAAACGTCCTCTCTCGGCGGCGAACACCAACTCGCCGCACTCCATCTTAGCCTGCTCCAAGTCGTCCACCACGATGATGTCGGAGCGCTCGACGGCAGCGTCGTCCAGCTCGCGGCGCATCCAATGGTTGCTGCCAGCGGCGTTGATGTGCTGCCCAGGCACAAGCCACTCTCCCTTGAGCACCGGCTCACGGGAGTTGGTGATGGTGATGACTATGTCGACTTCCGACACACATTCCTCAGCGCTCTCGGCACCGACCACTTCCGTGCCCAGCTTCTCACTCATCTCTGCGGCAAAGGCTTGCCGGTTCTCAGCAGTGCGGCTGAACACCTTGGCGTGGCGGATATCGCGCACGGCGCAGACTGCTGCCAACTGCGCCTCGGCTTGGCCCCCGACACCAATCATGCCGACAGTGGTAGCGTCGGCCCGCGCCATGTGCCTCGTTCCCAGTCCGGAGGCTGCGCCAGTGCGTATGGTGCTCATCAGCCCCGAATCCATCAGGCACATTATTTGGCCCGAGGTGCCGTCGTAGAGGATGTAGATGTTCTGGCCTCCTCCCGCTAAGGTGGTGTAGGTGCGCAGCCCCAACACGCCCATGTCCGGCGCATACGAAGCCATGTAATGGTGAAAACCGGTGGGAAGGCGGATGCGAGTCCGTGGGCGGTTGACACCATGGCCACTTCCCCATTGGGTGAAGACGGTCTCCAAAGCGTCGACGCACTCCTTCATGGGCAACAGTTGGGCGATGTCGTCGTTCGTTAGGTACAGGGCCATCCAGACCTCCGGTGGGTTCAACTGTCCGCCGAAAGTATAAGCATCGACGCTACAGGTAGCAAACGGGACTGCCTAGGAATACAATTTAGTGAAAAGGGGAGGCGGTGATGACCAAGCCCAAGGTCTTCGTCACCCGGCAAATCCACCAAGAGGCCTTGGACCTCATAAAGGCACAGGCTGACCTAGAGGTGTGGCCCGACGACGCGCCTCCCTCATCCAACACACTGCGAGACAAGGCATCCTGCGTGCAGGGTGTCCTGACCAACATCATGGACGGCGTGGACTCGGCCTTCTTCGAGGCGGCACCCGACTTGGCAGTGGTGAGCCAGTTGGCCGTGGGCACCGACAACATCGACCTCGCAGCCGCCACGGAGCGTGGCATCCCGGTGGGTCACACCCCAGGAGTACTGGCCAAGGCCACTGCGGACCTGACATTTGCCTTAATACTGGCCTCCGCCAGGCGGGTGGTGGAATCAGACCGCTGGGTGCGAGAGGGCAAATGGGACTTGGCATTCCACCCCATGCGTTGGCTGGGAGCCGAGGTAAGCGAAGCAACCTTGGGCATCGTCGGCTTAGGGCAGACGGGCATGGAGGTCGCACGCCGCGCCCGCGGCTTCGACATGCAGGTCCTGTACTGCTCTCGCACCGGTAAGCCCGACGCCGAGACAGAGTTCGGCATGACTCGGGTCGAATTAGCCGAACTGCTGCAGCGCTCCGACTTCGTCACTCTGCACTGCCCGCTGACCCCAAACACCCACCACCTCATCGGTCGCGAGCAACTGGAGATGATGAAGCCTAGTGCGATTCTGGTGAACGCCGCCCGTGGCCCAGTGGTCGACACCACAGCGCTCTACTCCGCCCTAGTCGAAGGCCGCATAGCAGCAGCAGGCTTGGACGTAACCGAGCCGGAGCCCATCGCCGCCGACAACCCGCTCCTCACGCTGGACAACGTGGTAATCACACCCCACATCGGCAGCGCAGGGAACCGGGGCCGCCGTGGCATGGCCATGCTGGCAGCCCGCAACCTGCTCGCTGGCATCACTGGTAATAGGCTGGAGCGCTGCGCCAACCCCGAGGTGTACGAGACCTCAATCGCGACCCGCCCTGAATAGCACATGGGCAGCATGCTGCCGCGCTGGAAGGCGACGATGTCCTGCATCGCTCGGATGTCGTGGATGTCAATCCACGCTTGGTAGTGGGGGTTCTTGCGCTTCTTGCCACTGAAGGTAGATGCTGCTCAGGCTTTCCGGTCGGCCGGCATAGGACTCCACTAACGAATCGAGCTGTCGCGTCCGACCTCATGCCCAGCGGTAGAAGTGGTTGACCGGGCCGTGGCCTTGGCCCACGGGATAGGCGTGCTGGATGGCCTCGGTGATGAAGGTCTTGGCTTGGACCACTGAATCCCACGGCTCCAATCCCTTGGCGAGGCCCGCAGCGATGGCTGAGGCGAAGGTGCACCCGGTGCCATGAGTGTTCTTCGTGTCGATGCGTGGGGCGTGCAACTCGCGAAAACCATCGCCGTCGTAGAAGAGGTCGGTCGGATCGCCCGTCAGGTGTCCGCCTTTCACGACCACGATGCGGGGGCCCATATGATGAATGGCCTTGGCCGCTTGCCTAGCATCGTCGCGGCTTTCGATGGAGGTCCCGGTGAGCACCTCGGCTTCTGGTATGTTGGGCGTCACCACCGTGGCCAAGGGCAGCAGAAGGCCGCACAAAGCATCCACTGCGTCGGCGCGCAGCAACGAGTCGCCGCTCTTGGCCACCATCACCGGGTCGACCACCAACCTCTCCACACCTGCCGCCTTCAGCTCCTCGGCCACAGTGGCAATGATGTTGCTGCTGGAGAGCATGCCTGTCTTCACTGCATTGGCCCCCATGTCGGAGAGCACCGCCTGTATCTGGGCGGCGATGATTTCGACCGGGACCTCGTGGACGGCGGTCACCTGCATGGTGTTCTGGGCTGTGATGGCGGTGAGCACCGAAGCTCCGTAGACCCCCATTGCAACGAAGGTCTTCAGGTCGGCCTGTACGCCCGCGCCAGCCCCGCTGTCGGAGCCGGCGATAGTCATGGCAATGGGTCTACGAGCTTCGGTCAGCTCGGCCATACTTCACCTCGGTAGGGCATCTCCCAGAACAGGTATTCGTACCTCATCGTTTGATAGAACACCTCCATCAAACGCTCACTATCGGCCCCACCGGTCGTGTCAATGCTGCCGCGCAGGAAGGCCACGATGTCCTGCATCGCCTGGCTGTCGTGGATGTCGATCCACGCTTGGTAGCGGGGGTTCTTGGGCTTCTTGCCAGCGGCGTTGAGGTCTTGGGCCCACTGAAGGTAGGGCCACTCGATTGCCAGCAAGGCCGTGGCGATTTCCAAGTAACTGCCACCGAATGCGATGGACTTCAGGTAAGCACCATAGGCCAGCGTCGTCGGCAGCGGCTCCAAAGCAGCTACATCTTCGATGGAGACGCCCAAATCGTGGAACACCTGCCGAAACAGGGCTTCCTCGCCTATCAGCCCGCCGTTCAGAAAGGCGCATATGCTTCGCGCCGAATCAAAGTCAGGACTCTTGGCCACTCCCAGACCCAGCAGTTTCACCCAGTCTTTCAGGAACAGGTAGTCCTGCTCGAAGTAGACACGGAACTTCTCTACAGGCAGGGTGCCATCTCCCAACTCCAGAACAAAGGGGTGTTGCACCACCTGCGCCCACAGGGGGCCGACACAAGCCCGCAGGTCGTCACTCAGGCCCATAACTCTACCCTTCTTAGGTTCGCCGCGAATTGATCGCTACGCCCTCACTCAACGAACTCGTTAGTAAAGGCCTTGCTAGCGTCGAGGGGCTCTTCCACGATGCCGTTATCATGCATCCAGTCAGCAAAGCCGGTCCACTTCTCCGATGTCTGCCAGCCTACCGGAGTGTCGCCGCTCTTCCATAGCGGGGCCAGAAGTTCTGCACCAGGCCTGTCGATGGCCTCGTCGATTTCGCCGCCACTCAGGGCCACCAATGCATCAACGGCGGCGTCGGGGTTCTCAGCCGCGTCCTCATAGCCCTTGATTACAGCTCTCACGAAGCGTTGCACCACGTCGGACCGCTCTGCCAAGGTCTCCTCGTTGGTGACCACGACGAGTTCGTAGTAGTCGGGTACTCCCCACTGCTCCATGCGGATTATCTCCACGGGGAAGCCCTCGTTCTCCATCTTGATCGACTCGTAGCTGAAGTAACATCCAATGCACGCATCTACCTGCTCGCTGATGAGCGCCTCCGACAGATTGAATCCAACGTTGACTAGTTCCACTTCATCCAGACCGCCGGACACGCCGTCGAACTTCAGCATGGTTTCCAGCAGAGGCTCGTTAATGGGGATGCCAGGAAAGCCGACCGTCTTGCCCGCCAACTCGCTGGGGCGAGTTATCTCGGAAGCCTTGAGGGTCTGCACCGAGTTCAGGGGGTGCTGCACAAGGGAGGCCACCGACACCACCGGCACACCTTGTGCTCGCGCCAGCAGAAGGTCAGGTTGGTAGTTGATGCCAAAGTCGTCGGCGCCAGAGGCTACAGTTTGTAAGATGGAAGACGGGTCCACGGGTGTGTATATCTCCACGTCTAGGTTCTCGTCGTCAAAGTAACCCTTCTCCACAGCGGCGTACAATCCAGCGTGATTGGCGTTGGGGAACCAGTCCAAAGCTAGCCGTACTGAAACCCGCTCCGGCTCTCCGCCTCCACAGCCCACCACGGCCAACGTCAGGGCTATCAGTACTCCTAAAAGGGCCATCCAACTATTCCGAAGCATCCTAGTCTCCTCCAAATTCAGACTTCCATTGCAGGCGCACCCGCCTGTCATTCCAAGGCCGAATCTCTCTTGTGGCTGTGATGCCAAGGGAGCATTAACCTCTCCAGCAACCCCACCAGCACGAACATGCTCATTCCCAGCAGGCTGAACAGGAAGGTGACGGCGTAAACCCGGTCGAAGAGGAACTTCCCCTTGGAGAGCATTGCTAGATAACCCAAGCCTTCACTGGAACCTACCCACTCACCTATGACGGCCCCAATGACGCTGACCGTAGCCGCGAGCTTGATGCCGGAAAACATAAAGGGCAGAGCATTGGGTATCTGAACCTTCGTAAAGAGCTGCCAGCGGTTGGCCCCCATGGTACGCATAAGGTTCAGCAGGTCGGGGTCGGTGGAACGGAGACCGTCGGCGGTATTTATGACCACCGGGAAGAAGGCGATAAGAGCAACCACTATGACCTTATGCTCAATCCCGTAGCCCACCCAGATGAGGAGCAGAGGCGCCATGATGATGATGGGAAAGGTCTCGGCGGCGATTATTACCGGATACACCACCCGGGCCAGCGTCCGCGACATGTTGATGACCGTCGCCAGAAACAGCCCTGCGGCCAAAGCGGCCAATAGACCTAGGAGCATCTCCTGCACTGTGATCCAAGCGTGGGACGCCAAAAGTCCCTTGCTGTACCATAGCTCCTTGGCCACCTCTAGGGGAGCAGGCAGCTTCCAGTGGGGAATGTCGTAGAAGACCACAACTCCTTGCCACACAAGGACGAGTCCCGCAATGATGGCCAGAGAAACTACCCAACGCAGGGAGGCGCGCATCAGCCAGCGCGCCCGCAACACAGCTACTCCGGCGACGGCCGCCAAATCAGAGGTCTCACTCCATCGACCGATGCCTAGCGCCATGAGGTAGTAACCCCTGCCGGTAGACTTTCCTCGCGCAGGCTTGACAGCAGATCGGCCTTGAGATGGTTGAACCAAGGCTCCGTGATGTCGCGGTAGCTACGAGGCCGAGGCATGTCTACATCCACCACCCGTTTCACGCGTCCAGGGCGCCCGCTGAGCACGTAGATGACGTCGGAGAGGAGTATCGCCTCTTCTACATCGTGGGTGATAAGAACGATGGTCTTGCCCAAGTCGGCCCACATATCCATGAGCCACTCCTGCATCTGGGCCCGGGTCAGTGCGTCCAGAGCCCCGAAGGGCTCGTCCAGCAGAAGCACGTCGCGCTCGGCAAGAAAGGTGCGGAGAAAGGCGGCCCGCTGCCGCATGCCACCCGACAATGTCGCCGGGTATTGCTTTGCGAAACCGTCAAGTCCGAAGGGCGCCAACAGGCTCTCGGCGCGCTGGCGGGCCTCCTTCCGGGGTACGCCACGGACCTCCAAGGCCAGAATGGCGTTTTCCAGCACGGTCCGCCAAGGCATCAGCAGGTCCTTCTGCTGCATATAGGCGACCATAGCGAGACGCTGGGGGGCAGGCTTTCCATCCAGCTCCACAACACCAGTTGTCGGGTTGTCCAGACCGGCGATAATGTTCAGCAGCGTCGTCTTACCACAGCCACTGGGGCCGATGATGGAGACGAACTGCCTATCATCGACTTGAAAGTCGACACCCTCCAGCACCGACAAGCTGCGTTGTCCAGAGGAAAAGCTCTTTCCGATGCCCCGAAGGGAAATGCGGGGAAACGATTGCATCTCAGCAATCCATCCCAACAAAAAAGCCGCCCACTCCACAAGTGGCGGCTGTCAAAAAAGCGAGCTTTGGCATGGCACATTCCCTCCGCTGGCATTACCCAGATCAGGTTCATAAGGGTCGCCCCAACACTGGGGGCCTCTCAGCCCGGCTCCACCGAGCTCCCCTATGGTCCTCACTGATAGTTTGTGACGGCGAGTATATCTGCGAAAACGCGAGGGTGTCAAATGCGCTCTAGGCTATAATGGAAAGCGCTAACTACGCTAGTAATGAGACCCATGAAGGAGACCAATGGCCGAGGAGAAAGGGCGAGATTTTGTGAAGTACACCTTCTTCAAGGTGGACCCCGCTTGGGGACGGCGAAACCCCGCCGAGAAGGAGGGCGACAAAGAGGAGCTGACAACCATCGTGAAGGAACTCTCGTCGGCCATGCTGGTAAACAGTTACAGTCTGACGGCCACCCGTGGTGACGCCGACTTCATGCTGTGGAAGGTGAGCCCCTCGGTGGAGCTGATTGAAGGGCTGATGGGAGGAATACGGCGCACCACTATCGGTGGCTATCTGCACACGCCCTACTCCTACTTCGCCCTCACCCATCCGTCCCCTTACGTCAGCGAGCACTCTCACCCTGGTCAAGAACTGACGGGGGCCATCCAACCGCTGGGCCGGCCCTATCTCTTCATCTATCCCTTCACCAAGACTCACCAGTGGTACCAACTCTCAGCGGAGGAGCGGCAGCGCCTGATGAACGAGCACTTCACCATTGGGCACCGTTTCCCGACCGTGAAGATTCACACCACCTACTCCTTCGGGTTGGACGACCAAGAGTTCGTGCTGGGCTTCGAGGGCGACAACCCCTCCGACTTCCTGGAACTGGTCATGGCGCTTCGCCACCAAGAGCAACGTCCCTACACCCAGCAGGACACGCCCATCTTCACCTGCGTCCGCAAACCTTTACGAGAGTGTCTGGACCTGCTGGGGTAGTTTGCCGTGCTATGCTCGCCCAACTCGGAGATTCCGATCGGCATCTACAGAAGAGGCAGAAGAGCGAGCCCAACACGAGGAGAGTTTGCGACCGCAGATAGAGCGAGGGAACTCCAAGCGGAGATTGAGCTCAACCACCACCGGCAGGGCCTGATGACTCGGCCCTGCCACCCCTCTACAATCACATCCCAAGACCCCGTACGGCCATGGGAGCGCCAGCGCCGATTCGATCCTAGCAGTCAGAAACGCGGGCAGATCCGAGCGCGCCGGCTACCTGTGGAACAGGTTGAGGGCCGACCCAGCGCGGAACCATTCCAGCTGTGACTCACTGTAGGAATGGTTTAGTGACAAAGTCTCGGACGTGCCGTCGGCATGCTGTACCATGCACTCCACTGGCTTGCCCGCCGCCATCTCGCTCAAGCCTACCAAGCTGATCCGGTCGTCCTCCCGTATGCTGTCATAGTGGGAAGCGTCCTGGAAGGTGAGGGCCAGCAGGCCCTGCTTTTTCAGGTTGCTCTCGTGGATTCGGGCAAAGCTTCGAGCGATTACGGCGGCCCCTCCCAGCAGTCGGGGACATAAGGCGGCGTGCTCCCTGCTGCTGCCCTCGCCGTAGTTGTGATCTCCTACCACTACCCACTTGAGGGCCCGCGACTGGTAGTCCCGGGCAATGGACGAGATGCTCTGCGACTGTTCGCCACTGACTATGTTAGCTCCCTTGCCCGCTTCGCCAGTGTAGGCGTTGGTTGCCCCCATGAACATATTGTCGCTGAAGCGGTTGAGGTGCCCCCTGAAACGCAGCCATGGACCGGCGGGTGAGATGTGGTCGGTGGTGGTCTTGCCTTGGGTCTTCATTAGCACCGGCATGTCGTGTAAGTCGTTGCCGTCCCAAGCAGGCCAAGGCTCCATCAGCTGTATCCGCTCACTGTTGGGGTCGACGCTCAACTCAATTCCCGACCCGTCCTCAGGCGGGGCCTCGTAGGACGACACACCCAACGCGAAATCCCGCTCGGGCACTTCAGGAGCGGATTGCGGCGTCTCCAGCGTAAAGGCTTGGCCGTTTGAATCGGTCAAAGTGTCGGTCATAGGGTTGAAGGATAACCTGCCCGCGAGGGCCATGGCGGTCACGATTTCGGGGCTAGCGATGAAGTTCATGGTGGCTGGCTGCCCATCGTTCCGCGCGGGGAAGTTGCGGTTGTATGAGGTGACGATGGTGTTCGGCTGGGCCGACTGCTCTTGGGCACGCCGCCACTGGCCGATGCAAGGGCCACAGGCATTCGCCAGCACCGTGCCGTCGATGTCTTGCAGGGACTGCATCTGCCCGTCTCGTTCGATAGTTGCCCTCACCTGCTCGGAGCCAGGGGTAATGAGGAATGGGACAGCGGACTTGATGCCGTGTTGTTTCGCCTGCTCAGCAACGTCGGCTGCACGGCTCATGTCTTCGTAAGAGGAGTTGGTACAAGAGCCGATGAGGGCCGTAGATATAGAGTCGACGAAGTCGCCATTCTCCTGCACCTCTTGGGCCAAACGGGAGATGGGGCGGGCGCGGTCTGGAGAGTGGGGGCCTACTAGGTGGGGCTCCAGCTTCGACAGGTCGATCTCCACCACGCGGTCGTAGTAGCGGGCGGGGTCGGCCTCGCACTCGGCATCGGCCCGGAGTATGTGGGCGTATCGCTCCGCCAACGCGACCAGGTCGCCACGATGTGTGGCCCGCAGGTAGCGGGCCATGCGCTCGTCGTAAGGGAAGACGGAGGTAGTCGCACCGAGTTCGGCTCCCATGTTGGTGATAGTCGCCTTGCCCGTAGCGCTAATGGAGCTGGTGCCCGGCCCGAAATACTCAATGATGGCATTAGTGCCACCGGAGACGGTGAGTTCGCCCGCCAAGTAGAGGATGACATCCTTGGGGGCGGTCCAACCGCTCATTTCACCGGTTAGATGCACACCGATGAAGCGCGGGTACAACACCTCCCAAGGCAGGCCCGCCATGACCTCAACGGCATCGGCCCCGCCCACACCCACCGAGATGGATCCTAGGCCCCCACCGTTAGGGGTATGTGAGTCTGTGCCGATCATCAGCTGGCCGGGGAAGGCGTACTGCTCCAAGGCCACTTGATGAATGATGCCAGCGCCCGGACCCCAGAAGCCCACTCCAAACTTGGCAGCTGCGGAGCGCAGGAAGTTGTACACCTCCTCGTTCTCACCTAGCGACTCACGCAGGTCGGCGGCACCCTCCACCCTAGCCTGTATCAGGTGGTCACAATGCACGGTCGTGGGAACGGCCGTGGAAGAACGCCTCGTCTGCATGAACTGCAGCATAGCCGTTTGCCCCAGTACATCCTGCAGAATCACCCTGTCGGGGCGTAGCTGCACGTAGGTCTGGCCCCGAACAAGGTCGGTCGTGTTGGGGTCGTCGAGGTGGGACAGCAGGACCTTGTCCGCCAAGCCAATGGGCCTATCGAGGTTGGCCCGGACCGCATTCAGGTTGCGGTCCATCTTCTCATACGCGTTTGATACGAAATCGGGGGTGGATTCAATGACGGCCATGCTCAACTCTCCCTACGCAGCATCGCTGCTTGTATTGCCCACCACAACATAGCAAAACCTTTGAGGGGTTCCCGCCCTCAAAGGTTTCTGCTGGCGCCTCCCCCTTTTCACCCCCGCTGGTGCGGAGGGCTAGAAGACTAGAGGTGAGTCTTCAGGCTCGAGAGGTCTTTGTTCTTGAAGTAGTCGTAGTTGAGAGGGGTGAAGCTGGCCCACTCGCCGGGAACGGCGTCCTCGGCAAAGATGGCGGTCACCGGGCACACGGGCTCGCAGGCAGCGCAGTCGATGCACTCGTCCGGGTTGATGTAAAACATGGTGTCGTCGTCGGTGGTGTAGATGCAATCTACGGGACATACGTCAGTGCAGGCCCCGTCCTTTACCCCAACACAGGGCTCCGCGATGATGTACGTCATGTTTCCCCCTTTCCAGATAGCCACAATGGTTACTGTTGCAACAGAAGATTATAGGCGCTTTGCATCCCGGTTGCAATGTGTGGAGCCTCCCTGTAACTGTTCAGGATTGCGGTGTTGAAGAGGGCGAAAGCCGTTTGATCGCATTTGCCGCGTTTTGTGGTGGTCCAGTGCTAATTTGTTCATCTCCCTTGCCATTCTAATACTATATTAGTTGTAAACTGTGTGTATGTTATTGCACCGAGATTTGGACCGGCCCAGCTACGTGTCAGCTTTGCCTTAGTCAAGAGGCTGACACACGATACACGATTGTTTGCGTTTTCGTAGCTGATGCCTGTGCATTTTTTACTTCGTTGTATCCGGTACAAATCTGAGAGATTGTAGACTCCCTGTGGCAGGTCCCTCTGGATTTGGGCTCGGGGCCGGGGTGCGACGAAATGCGGGTGGGGGGCCTATGTGGAGGATAGGCGGGAAGGGCGGCCGGGGTCAACGGGCGGATGTCATGGGGGTTGCTTGCACAAGCAGTCGCGCCGGTCGGAGACCTTTCCGGATACTGGCTTTCACCGGTATAACGGAGATGTTCACACCTTCCTAAGCCCTACGCAAGTACGAGAGGAGCCCGCCGGTTGAAGCCCTAGGTGCCCTTTGCTAGAATGCGGCCAGATTTTCGTCCCAGCAATCTTGAAGGAGGCGAGCATGCCCAATTTCTGGGAATCAACAACCGTCAATGGGAAGGACATGGGCCTTTACGTCAGCGTCCCCGAGGGCGACGGGCCCTTTCCCGCGGTTATCGTGATTCAGCACCAAGGCGGGGTGGACGACTTCATCCAGGAGATGACCCGGCGCATGCCCGAGGCGGGGTATGTGGGTGTGGCCCCTGTGCTGTACCACCGCGACCCTCCCGACTGCACCGACGACGCACCCACACGCCGTGGACGGCTGTTGGATGCCAACCTCATCGCCGACGTGCAGGCTACCATGGACTTCCTACGCGCCCACCCCGGCATCGACAGCGACCACGTCGGCATTGTGGGCTACTGCATGGGAGGCCGAGTGGTCTACCTTATGACATCGGCGATACCCGGTATGAAAGCGGGAGTAAACTACTACGGGGGCAACACCATGCTCTCTTGGGGCGAAGGGCCGACCCCCTTCGACCGCACAGCCGATATTCAATGCCCCATGCTGGGCCACTTCGGCGAGATCGACGCCAACCCCTCCGTGGCGGACGTGGCCAAGATCGACGCTGAGATGGCGCGTCTCGGCAAGGAGCACGAGTTCTACAGCTACCCCAACGCTGACCACGGGTTCATGAACGGGCGGGGACCGCGGTACAACGCCGACGCCGATCGAAACTCCTGGCCTCGCACCTTGGAATTCTTCGCCCGCACCCTGCAGTTGGCCCCAGTGGCGGCCGACAACTAGCCGACAGCTAAGAGAGGGACTATCCCCTTCTCCCATCGACGGGGGAAGATCAGGATGGGCGTGATATCAGTGATCACGCCCCCTGAGAGCGAAACACTATCTGAGGAGAGAGAACTGAATGGCTGAGAAGTGGGAAGACCTACAAGTGAACGGCGTGACGATGCGCGCCTTCGTATGCACCCCCGACGGTGCGGGACCTCATCCGGCGATGGTAGTTATCCAGCACGCCGGCGGCGTCGACAACTTCATACAGGACATGACCCGGCGTTCGGCTGAGGCCGGCTATACTTCCATTGCCCCCGACCTCTACCACCGCGAGGACCCCAATTCCACCGACGACGGCATGACCAAGCTCGGCCGCCTGCAGGACACCAACATCGTGGCCGACGTCAACGCTGCTCTCGCCTATATCCGCGCCAACGGTGTGGCCAATGGCAGCATCGGCATCATCGGCTTCTGCATGGGTGGGCGGGTAGCCTTCCAGATGGCCGGCCAGAACCCTGACGACTTCAAGGCTTCGGTGCCCTTCTACGGTGGCAACACCATGAATCGTTGGGGCAACGATGCCGGCCCGACCCCCTTCGACCTGCTGAAGAACATCAGATGCCCGGTGCTGGGCTTCTTTGGCGAGGACGACGCCAACCCGTCGCCCGAGGACATGCTGAAGATCGCCGCCGAGCTAACGGCCAATAGCATACCGCACGAGTTCCACATGTACTCCCAGACGGGCCATGCATACATGGACCATACCAACCCCAACCGGTACGCGGAGAACTCGGCGCTGGCCTCTTGGCCCATCACCCTCGACTTCCTTCAGATGACGCTGGGCAGGGTAGCGGCCGGGACCAGATAGTTCGACTCACAAGGCTGAATCAAGGTCAGATAGCGGGCCCCTTGGACACGCTCCAGGGGCCCGCTATAAGTGTAAGAAAGACGCAACCTGCTGAAGGAGGACTCCCTCATGCCCAAGTCTACAATTACCAGCCCGCGACTTGCTCCCAGCAGAGGCATATTCGGCCATGGCACCCGGGCAGGCAACATGGTGTTTGTATCCGGCCAGGTGGCCTTCAACGCCCAACAAGAGATTGTCGGCGTGGGCGACATCAAGGCTCAGACCAAGCAGGTGATGGAGAACATCAAGGCCGTGTTGGACGAGGAGGGCGCGACCTTCGACGATGTGGTTAAGGTCACCGTGTTCATCACTGACATGGGCCACTTCCCCCAGATACACGAGGTGCGGCGCGAGTACTTCAACTCGGACAGCTACCCTGCCAGCACTATGGTGGAAGTCCGAGCCTTGGCACATCCGGACTTGCTCATCGAGATGGAAGCCGTCGCCGTCCTCTAGGTCGCGCTCCCGCCTCATCGCCTTTCTCTCTTATAATGGAGTGTAGGGGATGAAAGACCATGGACGACATTAATACTACCAAGGGCGACAAACGGACAGCCAAGAGGCGCAAGTCCCGCTACGGCATGGCGGTGAGCGGCAAGAGCGCCACACTCCACCATGCGTTGGCCTTGCGACGCGGCCTCAGCAAGCGTGTCAAGAAAGCCCTCCAACGAGTCAAGGCTAGTAAAGCTGAAGGAGCAACCCGTTGAACCCTAGTGGCTGGCGACACAATGGACGATAGACCCCGCTGCCACTGGTGCACAGGTGATCCACAGATGACCGCGTACCACGACGAGGAGTGGGGCACCCCCACTAAGGAAGACGACGACTACCTAGAGCGAATGCTCCTGGAGGTGTTCCAAGCTGGCCTCAGTTGGCGCACGATACTGCACAAAAGGCCAGCCTTTCGCCAAGCATTCCACGGGTTTTCGGTGGACACCGTTGCATCCTTTGGGCCCGACGACGTCGCGCGACTACTAGGTGACGCCTCCATCGTTAGGCACCGCGGCAAGATCAACGCATCCATCGAAAACGCGCGGCGTTTCCAGCAGATACGCGCCGACCATGGCTCCTTCCACAACTACCTGGAGGGGCTGGATGACGACCCCCAAGCACTGCGACACGAACTGAGAAAGAGATTCCTTTTCATGGGCCCCAAGATCGCCGGCAGCTTTCTGGAGAGTGTCGGGCGCATTCCTGCGCCCCACCAGCCAGGTTGCTGGAGGGACGCTTCGGGCTAGGCACCCGCGGAACCGCCAAGGGCAGCAGCTATAGCTAGGAGGAATACCGGAATGGGAGATACAGCTGACGTGGTGGTAGTAGGCGCAGGCATCATCGGCTGCGCTACCGCCTACTACCTCTCCCGAGAGGGTGCCAAGGTGCGCATGCTCGACATGGATGCTATCGGCAGTGGTGCATCCGCCCACGCCACCGGCTTCCTCAGCCTGCTGGGCACCGAGTTCCCCCAAGGGCCCCCTTGGCGTTTCGGCCTCGAAGGCTACCGCATGTTCGTCGAGACCGTTCCCCAACTCGAGGAGCAAACGGGCATGGACCTGCTCTGGCAGGAGCCTCCCGGCCTCCGCCTTGCCTTGGAGGAAGAAGAGATCGACATGATCAAGGAGGGGATGGCTTGGCAGGCCAAGGACACCCCCATCGAATGGATCGGCGCTGAAGACGTCCGCAAAATCGAACCCCGCCTCACTCCCAACGTCCTGGGAGCTGCCTACCAGCCCAAGTTAGCCCAACTGGACAGTTACCGCCTCACCCTCGCTCTCGGCCGCGCCGCCGAACTCAACGGGACGGAGTCCATGCAGCGCCGTGTTATGGGCCTCGTCAGGGAAGGAAGCCGGGTCACCGGCGTAAAGCTGGAGAGAGACGAAGTCCACTGCGATACCGTCGTCCTCGCCATGGGTGCCTGGAGTTCCGAGTCTTCATCATGGCTCGATTTCCCGGTTCCGGTGACCTACCTCAAAGGCGAGCGCCTGATGCTCCGCTACGACGGCCCACGCCTCCCTGTGCTCATCAGTTCTCCCAAGCGCGGCCACATGATCAGCCGAATGGATGGTTTCCTCAGCGTAGGCAGCACCCGCGGCCGCGACTACGACAAGGATCACCTCTTCATGGGGATGGAGTTCGATCGCCAACCCTCCGAAAAAGCCCGCATGGACATCATGGGGTGGGCCACCGACGTTTTCCCAGACTTGGAAAATGCCGAACTCGTCGAGCAACTCGCTGGCTCCCGTCCCCTCAGCCCCGACCGCCTGCCCATCATCGGCCCCGTGCCCGGCACCGACGGAGTCATGCTCGCCACAGGCCACACCACCAAGGGGATCCACCTGTCATTGGTCACCGGCAAAGCCCTAGCCGACCGCATCTTCCGCGGTTCCACCGACCTGCCGGTGGACATGACCGCATTCCTGCCCGACCGCTTCACCAACGCTCCCACGCCCGATTTCCAAGCCAGCGGGCAGGATGTGGAGGAGTAACAGCGAATATCCCTTCCCCCTCACGGGCGGAAGGTAGGCTTTGTTGCACAATACGGTTTACCCGGATTTGTGGACGCGCCCCTCGGTAGTGAGGGCGGTCCCATATTAGACTCGTAGGAGCGAAACTAGGTGGAATCCCAATTCACGCACGTAACATTTCCGCTTGAAACATTCAACCATGGTGCGCAATTGGTAGCGATTTCTGACCTCCTGAAGCGCCAAGAGCGGGCTGATCAAGAGCTGTCTCACAGAATCAAGGAAGCTGACCAAGTTGCGACGCAGACTAGGGGCGACAATGACCGCGCCGTAGATGCCTGGGTGGAACTGGCGGAGATGTCCTGCTATCAGGACGCCGCCCATAGTATGGCGGCGGTGGGCATGATTGCCCCTTTTATCGAATCCTTCTTTGGAGCATACTTCCGCTCTATCGGAAAAGACTTGCCACAGAAAAACCTCGTCAGGAACATAGTGAAGCATGTGAACGAGGCCAGCATGGAGGAGTACATGCCGACAGACCTTGAGCCAACTTTGTCTGCCCTGTTTGCATATAGGAACAAGATGTTCCATGGAGGCTTCGAGTGGTCTTCGGAGGAATTGAACAGCTTTCAAAGGAAGCTGAGCGAGAATCGCTGGCCCCCTGATTGGTTTTCCTGGGCGACATCCGGCGATGAGCCATGGATGTGCTACATGACATCCGACTTCATAGACCATTGCCTCCACATCGCTGCGGGGGTTATCAGAGGCATTGAAGAGCACGCAACGAGGGGTCTCCCAGACCTGCCTCAGAGTGATCTAACACACTCGATATGGAAGCTAGCCCCTTAACTTAAGGCTTTTCAACAAAGCCCGAGAAAGTTGGGATGGGGGTCGAAGCCCTACAGGCCCAGCGCAGCCAACCCCACCCGGGCAATGTCCTCGTCTTCCTTGCCCGTGGGCAACCCGCCCACGCCAATGCCGCCCAGCAGCGCACCCGTCTCCGGGTCATTGATGACCAGCCCACCCTGTATGTCGATAAGCTGCGGGTCGCCGAAAGCTGATATCGGCCGCCCTTGGGCTTTCAGTTGCTCGACGAGCACGCCCGTATCAGCACGACGCATAGCCGATGTGTAGGCCTTACGTATTGCGAAGGTGGGCCGGTGACACCCGTCCATCCTGGCGTAAGCCAGCAAGTTCCCGGTGTCATCCACTATCGCCATGTCCACCTTGCGCCGGTTGGTGTCCCTGTTGTAATCCTCCACCATCGCATTGATGGCATTCTGGCACTGGTCCAGACTGAGCATCGATTTCGTGTACATTCCATCCTCCCTTACCAGTGGACTCCCAAGCCACTTCCGTCCCCGAAAGAGCTCGGAAAAGAAAGGTCACGGCCTCCCTAGGACCTGATCGGGCATGACCCGTGTCTAATGGGCGATGAGATTGAAAGCCCTCACCCTTACTTCTCTATCGGCGTGTCGTCCCTATTCCCCCACTCGCGGAAGGAGCCGTCGTAATTTCTGACCTTCTCGTATCCGAGAAGCTTGAGAACCAATGTCCCGTTCGACGAACGGATTCCACCTTGTCAATGAGGGACTATGGTCTTGTCCCGCGTGATTCCCTTCTCCTCCAGCATCCGGCGCAGCTCGGCGGGCGACTTCAACTCGTGGGTCTCGGAATCATGCAGGTTCAGCCACTCTAAGTACGCAGCCCCGGGTATGTGCCCACCGTGCTTGTTCCCCCGGGTCTCCTCGCCGGTGTACTCGCCCATGGTGCGCACGTCCCACGGCATCACATCTGGCTTGTTGTACTCTTCGATAAGCTGGTCGCCGTTGATATGAATGGAAGGGTCCGGATTTGCGGTGAACTTGGCCCCCGCCCTGGCTTGAGTGCGCTCGAAGCTGATCCCTCGCCCCTCGCGTACCCACTTGCGCCAGCCGCCATTCAGCACCTTGACGTTGGTATGGCCGTAGTAGGTGAGGCACCACCACAGGCGCGCACCGGTCAGCCCGCCGACGCTGTCGTAGGCGACCACGAGGCTGTCATCGCCGATGCCCAAGCCCTCCGCCATCTGGGCGAACTTGTCAGGCGGGAGGATAAAGGTGCGGTCAGTGTCTGGGTCCTTCTCGAAGTTATCGGGCACGAGCACCGCTCCCGGAATGTGTCCCCGAGAGTAGCCCGCAGCCACATCGGTGTCGACCACCACTAGGTTTGGGTCGTTCAGGTGCTCTGCCAGCCAAGCAGTGTCAGCCAGCAGTTCGGGATGCACAAAACCCTGTTGAGTCATAGGAGCGCCTCCCTTACGGAAGTTGGAGCGGCGCTATTGTATAGCTACGCCCAAGGGGGGTCAACGAAAGCTCCAGCGAGCCTGCTGGGCTTCCCGCCATGTATTGACTGGAACTCCACAGCCTTGGCCTGTAGTCTTCTCTGGGCTGCTCATTGTGTCAGTGTTGAGGCGCCCGGCGACCCCCGAGTGACCACGGCTCCTTAGAACGACCTGTATAGGGGTCGGTATCAGCCACTCCTGCCTGATCTGGGATGCAGCCTTCACCCGGCCGTAGCGGGCCAGCTGACGCATCCTGCGGTTGGAAACGCCAACTCGACAGCCGTGCGCTTCACCGTCACGTTGGCGACATTATCCTCAGGGATCTCGGAGACGAGATCGAACTCGACCGGGCTTGACTGTTTGAAGGTGCATATCTCTTGGATGCGAAAACCCGATGACCTGGCCATCGTGGTCCAGCCGTTTGAGGATGCGTGCATCGTCGCTGGGAGTGAAGTACGCCTCTCTGAACGCCCACAGGGTCTCGAACATATCCTCTTCCCCGTCGTACCAAACGGATACCCTCCTGCTGGCCATGGCCATTCTCCTTTGATTCTCCGGTCAAGTTGCTCGGTGAGGATGAGGAGTAATCGCTGCCTTCTTCACCGCCGAACAAATGTAGGTTGCTCCCACTAAGTCTGCGTAGAACTTGTAGTAATACCTGGACTACAAAGTCCTCCGACGCTGGTCGCTAGGGCCAGGCACCGTTGTGCTAAGATATGGCCCGGTCTCGTACCCGCCCCGGCTTCACTCGGCTTCCCCAAAGGAGTTCGATGGCAGACTGGTTTGATTCCCGCCGCTCTCAAGTGCTGGCCAAGAATGGTATGGTGGCCACCAGCCAGCCGGTGGCAGCGTCCACGGGCTTGCGCATCTTGATGGAGGGCGGCAACGCCGTGGATGCCTGCGTTGGTATGGCAGCGGTGTTGGCCGTGGTGGAGCCAGTTTCCACTGGCCTGTGCGGCGACCTGTTTGCCCTCGTGTGGATGGACAGAGAGAGGCAGGTGCGCGCGCTGAACGGCAGTGGCCGTGCCCCAGCGGCGGCCAACATCGACGAGCTGCGTCAGCAGGGAGTCAACCGCATACCGGTGCATAGCCCATACGCGGTATCCGTGCCGGGCACCGTCGACGGCTGGCAGAAGCTGATCGACGCCTACGGCACCATGACCATGTCGGAACTCCTTCAGCCAGCGATCAGGTACGCGGAGGAGGGATTCGCCGTCACAGCCGTCATATCCAAGCTGTGGGAAGCCGCCATTCCCGTCTTGATGCAATACCCTTCTGGCGAGGAGTTGTTGCTGGACGGACGCGCTCCCCGCGAGGGCGACATGATGCGCCTGCCGGGTATGGCCAAGGTACTGAGGGACGTGGCAGATGGCGGCCCGGATGCCTTCTATCGCAGCCCTCTAGCGAAGCACATTGCCGAGTTCGTACAGGAGTGCGGTGGGTGGCTGGCGGCCGACGACCTAGCTTCTCACACCTCCACTTGGGACGAGGCTATCAGTACCGACTATCGAGGCGTCACCTGCTGGCAGTGCCCGCCAAACGGGTCGGGCATGGCCGTTCTGATGGCACTGAACATCGCCGAGAACTTCGACATCGCAGATATGGGCTTTCAGACACCCGACACCTACCATCACCTCATCGAGTCGATGCGGCTGTCCTATGCTGACACCCTGCGATACGTGGCTGACCCGCAGAAGGTCCGCATTCCACTGGACCAGCTCCTGTCGAAGGACTACTCCAAGCAACGAGCATCCCTCATAAGTAGCGAGAAGGCCATGTCGGAAGTCTCGTCAGGCGACTTCAACCTAGGCAGCGATACGGTCTACATCACGGCGGTTGACGGGCAGGGGAACGCCTGCTCCTTCATCAACAGCGTGTACGAGGGGTTCGGCACGGGCATGGTGGTGCCGGGTACTGCTATGTGTCTGCACAACCGGGGCTCCCTTTTCTCCCTCGACCCCAACCACTTGAATGCCCTGGAACCGGGCAAGCGGCCCTACCACACCATCATCCCCGGAATGGCGACTCGCGGCGGCGAGCTGTGGCTGAGCTACGGTGTGATGGGTGCCTTCCAACAGCCTCAGGGACAGCTTCAAGTGCTGTGCAACCTCATCGACTTCGGCCTCGACCCCCAAGCTGCCCTCAACGCGTTGCGCTTTAGCATCCAACTGGGGCGTGGCGTGATGACCGAAGAGGGTCTGCCACTGGCCACCCTCCAAGACCTTGGACGTCGCGGACACAACCTAGCTACTTTGGGTGGCTACCAGCGAGTGATATTCGGCGGTGGCCAAGTGATTGCCCGCGACCCCGACACCGGTCTGCTGCACGGTGGGTCGGAGCCGCGGAAGGACGGAGCGGCCCTAGGCTGGTAGGCTGGTTTCGCCTACCACTCCCTTACTACAGGCATTACTTCCTTGCCGAACATGTTGATGTTGCGCATGGCGGCCTCGTGCCCCATACGCGACTCCTGCCCGTAGAAGATCAGGTGGCCCATGCCCAGCGTGTCCTTCAGGTGTCGCAGCTTCTCGATGACTTGGTCCGGTGTGCCTGCCACGATATGGTAGTTGTCTTGCAGCTCTTGGTAACTCTGCTGAGAAAGGGGCTTGTTTCGTCGCTGCTGCATCTTTACGCCAGACTCGGTGAGGTAGCCGGGTGGCATGAGCAGGTGTCGTGGCGCACGGCCGGTAGGACCCATGCGCCAGATGAAGTGCTTCGCCTCCCGTTGCGCCTCCTCCTCGGTCTCACCAACATAGCAGCAGATCAGGTACCCGAAGTTGTCGGGGGTGGTCTCGTAGCTCTCCTCCGAGGCAACTTCCCGATAGTAGTCGAATAGGTCGGCAGTGACGTCCACCGGCGCGAGGAAAGCGACGTAGGTATACCGGCGTCGCGCTGCGAACTCAGCGGTTTCCGGGCTGCTAGAGCCCGGCACCCACACCGGCGGGTGGGGTTTCTGCACCGGCACCATCCACGGGTTCACCACGCGGTACTGGTAGTGTTTTCCTTCCCAACGGAACGGGCCCGGCTCGGTCCATGCCTTCACGATCAGGTCGTGGCACTCTTGAAACCGCTCCCGGTTGTCGGTGGGACGGATGTTGCCAGCCCACGTCTCAGCCCAGACACCGCGCACAAAGCCAGATATGATGCGGCCGCCGGAGATGACGTCCAGCATGGCGATCTCTTCCGCGACCCTCACCGGGTTCTCGTGCATGGGTATCAGATTACCCATTAGCAGAATCTTCAGGTTCTTGGTCTGCTGGGCTAGGATGCCCGCCGTTATGTTCACCGAGACGTTCATGCTCGAGGGCGTCGTGTGGTGCTCGTTGACCATCACGCCGTCAAAGCCCATCTCTTCGCAGTGCACCGCCTCCTCAATGTACCGCTGGAAGAGGACGTGCGCCGAGTCTGGGTCGAAGTAGCTGTTGGGGAAGACCACGCGTAGCGAATCGTACTTCAGGGACTCCTCGTCGTCGTACTCGTGGTATGGAAATTCGCTGAAATAGTAGACCTTCATGCAGTTTTATTCCTCGCCTATTCCTCTAGGGTGGTTATGTCGCCTGGGTCCAACCCCAACTCGCGCGCCTTGAGCAGGCGTCGCATAATCTTGCCTGACCGGGTCTTGGGCAGCGCCGCCGCAAAGTCTATCTCTGCAGGCACAGCGATGGGACCCAACTCGTGGCGCACATGGTCGCGCAGGGTACCGACCATCTCGTCGGACGGGGAGTAACCGACTCGCAGACTCACGAACGCCTTGATGGACTCGCCTCGTATCTCGTCGGGCTTGCCGATGACGGCGGCTTCTGCCACGGCCGCATGAGAGACCAACGCGCTTTCCACCTCGGCGGTGCCGATGCGATGGCCAGCCACGTTCAGCACATCATCGGCACGGCCCACCACCATGAA
This sequence comes from Dehalococcoidia bacterium, assembly GCA_965263155.1. GTDB lineage: Bacteria > Chloroflexota > Dehalococcoidia > Lucifugimonadales > JAAXIE01 > JAAXIE01. Next base: position 1,116,246 of record OZ253586.1, on the reverse strand, counting down.
GTAGCCGTCCTCATCCTTGAGAGCGACATCGCCTGTGAAGTAGTACCCTGGCAGCCGCTCCCAATCGCGGGCGTAGCGCTCAGGATCGCCGTACACTGTGCGGAACATGTGGGGGAAGGGCCTTTGCAGCACCAGCAGACCGCCTTTGTTGGGCTCGGTCACTGGCTGGCCCTCTTGATCAACCACGTCGGCGATCACACCCGGCAACTGAAGGCCGACCTTGCCTGGCTTGCTAGACATTATGGCCATAGTGCCGAGACAGGGGCCGCCCGTCTCCGTCTGCCACCAGTTGTCCACCATGTAGCCCCATTGGCCCGAGCCGCAGAGGTATCGGTAGGCCCAGCGCTGGGCTTCAGGGTTCAGTGGCTCGCCAGCACAGGTGAGAAAGCGCAGGCTGGTGAGGTCGTACTTCAGGGGGTATTCTTCGCCGTAGCGCATCAGCATGCGGACTGCCGTGGGCGCGGTGAAGATGACGTTCACGCCGTACTTCTCAATAGTCTCGTAGGCGATGCCAGGGTGAGGGTAGTCGATGGCCCCTTCGCGGAAGACGGTGGTTGCACCAGCGATGAGCGGCCCGTAGACGATGTAGCTGTGGCCCACCACCCAGCCGATGTCGGAGGTACACCAGAACACGTCTTCGTCCTTGATGTCCCAGAAGGTCTTGAGGTGGTAGTAGGTACCCACCATGTATCCACCATGGACGTGGACAACACCCTTGGGCCGGCCGGTAGTGCCACTGGTGTACAGAATGTAGAGGGGGTCTTCAGAGTCCATAACCTCAGGGTCGCAGTGGGGGCTGCTCCGGGCCATCAAGTCTTCGAAGTCGACTTCTTTCGGCCCCAACTCCTGCTTTTCACGGCGCTGCCAGTAGATGACGTGCCGCACGAGGGCCAAGTCTTTGACAGCCTCGTCGGTGATGCCCTTGAGGTCGACCAGATTGCCACGGCGGTAGCCGACGTCGGCGGTGATGACCACCTGGGCTTGGGCATCGGTGATGCGGTCACGAAGTGCGCCCACGCTGAAGCCAGCGTACACCACGCTATGCACCGCACCTACGCGGGCACAGGCCAGCATTGCGATCACGCCTTCAGGGGCGAGGGGCATGTATATGATGACCCTGTCGCCTTTGCCCACGCCTAGGGAGCGCAGGCCGTTGGCAAACCGGTTCACCAGTTGGGAAAGGCGACCGTAGGTGAAGACGCGTTCCTCGCCATCCTCGCCAAGCCAGATGAAGGCTGCTTTGTTCTTGCGCCAAGTTTTGACATGGCGGTCGAGACAGTTGTGGGTGATGTTGCAGGCGGCGCCTTCGAACCACTTGAAGGTGGGATAGTCCCAGCTGAAGACCCTGTCCCACGGCTTGAACCACTCCAACTCAGACGCCACACCAGACCAGAAAGCCTCGGGGTCTTCGATGGAGCGTTGATACTCGCCTGCGTAGTCTTGGAGGAAGGCATTCGCCGACACATGAGCGGGAGGGGCGATAACCTCGGCCTCCTGTGACAGGTAGTCGAGGTTCTGCTGCTGTGTCATGGGGCGTTCCTCCGTCGGATAGGGGCCAGATTACGCTTGTCGAGATTTACCCTTGTCGAGTTGGACGCAGCATTATAGCACGCACCCAGCCGCCTCAAACCACCTGCACACGTAGGGGCCACTACGTGGAGCTGCCCCTACGCCTCACTTTATACCGTTGCCCAGCTAGAGCGTTGCGCCTTGGGGCGGACCCATGGTAGCGAGGAAGGACTCGGAATACTGGAGCAACTCCTCATCCGACGAGTCCACATCGATATGGGCACCCAAGGGCTGCCGGATGTAGTACGGGGTGGTGTAGTACAGCTCGACGCGGTTGTCCTCGGGGTCGAAGAAATAGACGCTGCAGGAGATGCCGTGGGTCACGGTGCGCTCAATCCGCACCTCAGGCTCTTCCTCCAGGCGATGGGTGAAGTCGCGCAGGTCGTCTAGGGAGTCGATCTTGAAGGACAACTGTTGCACAAATTGGGTAGCGCCCATCCCTTCACGGACTCTAGCCAAGGCCAACTCATGGTGCTCCCACTCAGGATTCGAGCTGAGGAACACGATTCCGAGGTCGTGGTCTTCGTCGGTGATGGTAAGGCCCACCACCCGCGAGTAGAAATCGCGCATTTTCATGAGGTCGTCGCAGTAGATTCCAACGTGTCCCAGTCGAGTTACGCCCATGGGTTCCTCCTAGTATGTTTTGCGATTACCGGATCATTCCACGGATGATTGAGGCAAAGGCTAGCCCTGCACGATCAAGGTAACCAGAAGTCCGAGGAGGACAGCGATCACGCCACCTCCGAAGGCCAGGACCGACAGCATGAGGCGGTCAATCCGGTTATTGAGTTGGTCGAAGCGTGCATCCATGCGATCGAAGCGTGCATCCACGGCGTCAAAGCGCCGGGAATGTTCGTTCAGCCGCCCTTCAATCTGTCCCAAGACGCGGGATATGTCTTGTGTCTCTGAGGCCATTGGCCGATTCCTTTGGGTTGCTTCAGTGTTACGGGTACTTAAATTTTAAGGAGTTTTTCGAGATTTTTCCAGAGAATGGCTTCTTTTTCTTCGGTGGAGAGGCTTTCCATGGCCATGAGCCAGGATACCGGCCAGTCCATGTCCATGTTGAAAGGCCAGTCGGTGCCGAATGTGACGCGCTCGGCACCGACGGTGTCTAGGATGAAGCGCAGGGACTGCTCCGAGTGGATGAGGCAGTCGTAGTAGAAGCGCTTGGCATAGGTGCTGGGAGGTTTGGTGATGTTGGCGCGGGCGTAGGGGTTGGTCTGCCAGCCGCGGTCCATGCGGCCCAGACCAAAGCAGGTGTAGCCACCGCCGTGCATCAGCAGCACCTTGAGGTCGGGGAAACGGTCCATGACGCCGCCGAACACCAGCAGGGCGAAGGTGAGAGCGCGGTCGGCTAGGTTGCCGATGCTGTTGTGCAGGTGGTACTTGCCGTCGGAGCGTGTGCTGACCATGGTGTCGTTTTCTTGGTGGAAGCAGACGAGGGCGCCAGTGCGCTCGGCGGCTGCCCAGAAAGGGAGGAATTCGGGCTCGTCCAAGGTGCGTCCGTTGACATGGTCGTTAATCATGCAGCCCTTGAAGCCGGCGGCCATGCAGCGTTCAAGTTCGGCCACGGCCATGCCTACATCCTGCATGGGGAGGGTGGCAAGGCCAGCGAACCGGGAGGGGTGCGCCTTGACCAACTCAGCGATGTCGTCGTTGCAGTCGCGAGACGTTGCCTGTCCCGCGGCGGCCTCTAGGTGGTAGTTGTACAAGCCGACCCAAGTGGAGAGGACGTGTACGTCCACCCCCTTGGAATCCATGTCCATGAGGCGCTCCTCGGTGGTCCACATCATCATGGGGTGCAGCCATCCCCGGCTCTGCCCGCGAGTGAGGAAATGGCGGCCTTGACCGCCCTTCTGCACGGTGAAACCGTGCCAGTCACCCCCATCGCGGATGTTGACCACGGCGCGGGGCGCGTTGTGGGCATGGATGTCGATACTACGCATTGATACGCTCCAATCCATTACAGGCAGGACCTGACGGGTGCGGTTGGGCTAGGTTTTTGGAGGCATTGTACACCCGCGGGCGATGGGACTGGGAAGTTATGCACTGGTCTGCGTTCGCGGGAACGTGTTCCCACTTTCGTAGATGGGGTATGGGAACAGGCGGGAGCGGGCGTTCCCAATTTCGTAGCTGCCGGTGGGACCGTGTTACCGCGTTCGTAGTATTCCCGTAGTAATCGGATGTATCTGTCATACAACTTTTATTCCATTCTTTTGACATACCCACCTCAATCCTGCTGCATACTTTTGCGACGGGATTGGTAGCTGCGCAGATAGGAGCCAGCTTTGAGGCAGCCAAGGACGATTGAGGAATTCTAATTTGTTGCCGCACGACGTAGCTAAAACGCGCGGCATGTGCCGCAGGGCCAAATCTGAGCAGCTTGCCACGCATGGCCGCATCCTTGCGCATCCTGGGGTCCATCCGCATCCACCTTCGCCTCATGGTGTTTTTCGAGAACAGGTGCAGGGCCAAAAAGAAAAGCAGGGGCCGACCTGTGGGGTCAGTCCCCTGCGCACTCTAGGCCGATGGTAGAACAAATATTCGTGACCCGTCAAGGGGGAAGTGTCGCGGGGGTCAAGGTGGGGAGTTGTCGCTGGTTCTAGAGCGCAGGCGGCGGTGGAGGACGATGATTGCTAGGAGGGACAGGGTGCCGGCCAGCCAGCCTGCCTGCGACGACATCGCTGGGATAGTGCTCGCCAGCCAAGAGGCGAAAGATACCCAAGGCGATGATGGCTGCGATCAAGGCTGCTTGGAGGGGGATGCGCAGGCGGTTGGGGGTGATGTGAAGCCCGGCGAAGTAGATGGCTAGGCCGAGGACGAGGACGGCGGTGGCAGCGGTACCGCTGGGGAAGCTGTCGGTGTTGCCGAAGAGGGCGCCCTCAGGGCGGGGGCGGCCGACGAAGAGCTTGGGGAGGACGATGACGAGGCCTTGGGCTGGGAGGATGAGGAGTACGGCGAGGGCGTCCCGTACGTGTCGACGGGCCAGACACACTAACAGCAAGAAGGCGGTCATGGAGAGGCTGGCTGCGGGATTGATGTCGAACCAAGCGAAGAAGTTGCGCAGAGGGTCGTGGTGGATACGGAGGGTGTTGAGGAGGGCGTGGTCACCCGGGAGGGTGTCGTAGAAGAGGGCGAGGGTGAAGAGGGTGGGGGGTAAGGTCAGAAGTAATGCTGATTTAGCTACCACTGTCCTTCCAACCGACCTACTGGTTTGCTTCTTGCCTTGCTGCTGGAGGAGCCAACGCTTTTGAAGACGGGGCGTCCTTTATGATTTCCAATTTTTCATGCCCATTCTTACTCCGACAGTGCGAGATGTGCACCCTGCTCGGGACGCTTGTGTTCTAGTCGTCCGCGACCAGCCTCCGAAAGGTCTATTTTTAGCGCGGTCTTCTATAAACCAAGGCGGGCGTGAAGATGACCAGCAACTTGTTGACCGTCGAGCCAAGAATAGCGGAACCAAGTAATAGGACCCACCACTCAGTCATCCATCCCGGTGAGTCGCCTGTCATCGTCACGACGGTCACAGCGGTTAGACAAGTCCCGAACGCAGCTGTAGCTGCGTTCAACATCCTATGGTCACCTAAGAGGTAGCCTTCCATTCCGTGTTCTTTGCCGCGTCCTCTTGTGCAATGGAATCTGACCATCCAAGCGTAAGCGATGGTAAATAAATACCTAACCACCAAGATAACGCCTAGGCAAATTAGGTATGTCTCCGCGTACCCAAGGAAACGGCTTAGCAGGATAATTGTTGCCGCCGCCATCAATCCGAGCAGAGCCCCGATGGTTTCGTGCATGGCTCCGCTGAGCATTAAACCTTTGCGTGTTATCTCGGGATATTCTCCCATCCTCTACCTCCATTGGCCATCATGATGAAAAATGCTTGCCTCTTCACACCGCACCAAAGTTACTACCCAAAGAAATCTCAAGACGAGGAATTTGACACTACCAACAAAAGTGGCGATATAACCAAACTCTGGTACGGACAAAGGGGGACTAAAGTAGCGCACAGGGGTACAACCCAAAAAGGGGGGGCTGACGCCTATAGCCACACAGGTACCAAGGGTGGCGTCTAGGAATAAGCGGGAGCTTGGCTAACAACATAGAGGGCGGGCTCTACCAGGAGGGAGCCCGGCTTCTGCCTCCGGTAAGGTAATCAGAGAGATTCTAGCACGGCCCCACTAATGCGACAACAGGCTCTCGGTTGGTTTCTTCTGCGGCGATTGGTCGGGAGAGGTCGACTCGATGCAGTAATGTAGGCATACTCTTGCCCTTGTTGCCCGATGGCCTGTACCTCGGAATGGGGGCGGTTGTCCTATGTGTGGCCCAGTTGTGAGCGGGTCGAGGCCGTGGATTCCCGCCTCCGCGGGAATGACGGGAGCGGCGGTTGGACACAGCCTGGAGGCTATTTCATGGCAAGGACGGATTATAGGTTTGGAAGTCTTGTTCATGGCAACGACGGAGAGGCGGGTCCCTCTGGATTGCGGCTTTCGCCGCAATGACGGAAGCGGCGTTATGACAGGGAGGATCGCAACAAAGGGTGTTAGGTCGCCAAGTGCACTCGAGTTTTAGTGCGGGGGCCAGTTCTTTCTCTCTGTCTGGATGCGTACCGGGCTTATTTGGCGGTGCGGAGGAGGAACTCCTTGAGTTCTTGGTCGTAGCGGGCGGAATCGGTGTTCCATGCGCCGGCGTGGGTGGTGTCGGGGTAGACGGTGTAGGTGATGAGGTCGGGGCGGAGTTCGGATAGCTTGTTGCTCGTCTCGATGGGGACGCGGGCGTCGTTTTCTCCGTGGATGAGGAGGATGGGAGCGTTGAGGCGGTCAGTGGCTTTCAAGTAATCCATGGCTTCCCAGTTCACGCCGGACCGGAGGGTGGCGAGCCATTTCAGCGTAGCGGCGACGAAACCGGGAAGGTTGCGTTCACGCGCTCCCAGTTCCACTAGGGCATTGAAATCCATTACGGGAGAGTCCAAAACCACACCGGTCACTGAAGAGGCCAAAGGGGACTCATAGAGGAACTTCACTGCTATTGCGCCGCCCATGCTAAGGCCGATCAGCACAACGTCCTTGGCGCCGGGCTGGGAGAGGGCGTACTCCACGGCGGCGTGGAGGTCTTGCCATTCGGTGAGGCCGTACTGATGGACACCGCTTGGGTCTTGAGGCTGGCCTTTGTCGTTACGGTAGGTGATGAAAAGGGCTGGGATGCCGAGGTGGTTCAGGACAGGCAACGAGGACAGACCGTCTGCGGGTTGGCCTCGAAGACCGTGTACGAAGATTGCCCATGTGTCGTCGCGTCCGTCAAAGCGCCATGCGTCCTGCATTCCCAAGGGTGTTTCGTATTCGATTTCCTCGTACTCGATGCCAAAGGCTAAGTAGGGATCGCGGGGGTAGAGACCGCCGGACACCACGGCGGGGGCGGAGCGGGGCGAGTCTCCATCTGCTAGGGTGAACTGCCGGACTAGGAAGTCGTCTCCCTGCTCCACGATGTCTCCGATCATTCCACTGCCGCTCATCCCACTATCGTCATCCCAACTAAGCCCCCACTTGCCGGGCGACCTCCACTCGCCATCGTCAGAGCCATTCTCCAGCTTGACCAGACCCTCACCGATGGCGGATGCGGTGAGGTTGTATTGCGTCTCGGCTTGTCTGATCTCTAGGGCGAGTTTATTCAGGACGCCGGAGTAGTACCAAGACACACCGAAATTGATGGCTGCTAGGAGGAAGAGGACGGATAGGAACAGGATGAAGAGACGCTTGCGACCAACTCGCCGAAGCACCGGCCGGACTCGACTCGCCTAAATCCCCAGCAGACGCTCGAGGTTCTTGTAGAGGATCAGTTCTTTTTCCTCTTGGGTGATGTTTTCCAAGCTTTGGATCCAGGAGACGGGCCAGTCGAAGACCATGTCGTAGGGCCAGTCGGTGCCGAAGATGACGCGCTCTATCCCGACGCTGTCGATGAGGAAGCGCAGGGCGGACTCGGTGTAGACGATGCAGTCGTAGTAGAAGCGGTTTAGGTAGGCACTGGGTGGGCGGGAAAGGTGAGTGCGGGCTTCGGGGCGCACCTGCCAGCCGCGGTCCATACGGCCGATGCCGTAGCAGGTGTAACCGCCACCGTGGGCTAGGCATATTTTCAGGTCGGGGCAGGCGTCCATGACGCCGCCGAAGACGAGGGTGGCGAAGGTGATGGCACGGTCTGACAGGTTGCCGATGGTGTTGGGCAGGTGGTAGCGGTCAGCGCGCTGGTTGACGGTAGTGCCGCCGCCTTGGTGGAAGAAAATCAGGGCGCCGGTTTCTTCGGCGGCCTTCCAGAAGGGCATGAACTCGGGCTCGTCGAGGGTGCGTCCGTTGATGTGGTCGTTAATCATGGCGCCCTTGAGTCCGAGGGGGCCCATACAGCGCTCAAGTTCACGAATGGTGGCGGGTATATCCTGCATGGGCAGGGAACCCAAGCCGGCGAACCGGTCGGGCCAAGCACGGGCCATGTGGCTGATTTCGTCGTTATAGTCGCGACAGGTGGCTTGGGCTACTGAGCTGTCGAGGTGGTAGTTGTAGAAGCCGGAGTAGGGGGAGACCACATGCACGTCGACTCCCAGAGACTCCATCTCGGCGATGCGCTCCTCGGGGTCCCAGCGGGCACGGGGCGGCAACCCGCCTGGTCGCCCTGCCACGACGGCAGTGTGATGCCCCCGGGCATCCAGCTCCCGTGTGATGCCATGCCAGTCGCCGCCGTTCTCTGTGGCCTTCCAGAAGCACTGGGGAGTGAGGTGTGCGTGTATGTCGATGACGCGCATATTGCTTTGTCCTATTTTGTATCTTTAGGGCTCGTGTCTTTGGGACTCATCAGATGACCTTGGGCGGTACGGGTATGCGTCCGCAGGCAACCACAAGGGTTGCCCCTACGGCCTGATCTTGTAGGGATAACTCTTGTGGTTGTCGAGTGTGTCACCCGGGACCGAAACGCCTAGAGCCGACGGCTCATGGCCATTGACTCTAGGCCGCCATACGTTCAAGCAGCTCAATCCGCACACCGTCGGGTGCCCAAACGAAGGCCAGTTTGACGTCGGGGCGGAATTGCACCGGCTCCACGGCGAACTGGGCGCCCTTGGACTTCATGGTGGCGACGGTCTGGTCGAGGTTCTCCACCCGCAGGCCGAAGTGGTCGAGGCCATAGTGGGGGTCGCTAGTGCCGTCGGGGATGGTCCCCGAATCGGGCGGTCCTGCGATGAACACCATCAGCCCGTCGAGGTTCAGGTCGACACGGTCAGGCCCGCCGTCTCGTGGTGTTCGTATGATGGTGGCGCCGAACATGTTCTCGTACCACTTGCCCGTCCCCTCCGGGTCGGGGCTGCGCACATGTATATGGTCGTAAACGAACTCAGCCATAATGCTCCTCAGATATAAGGTGCAGGCATCGTAACATGACCCCCGTCGAGGGTCGAGTCAGCTTGTCTATGGTACACTGCCTTGGCGAGATGGACAGGGATGCAGGGATTCTTAGCCGGTACTGGATTACCTACTACCTGGTCTATTTCGGAGTGGCCATAGGGCTGGCCCTAGCCCATCGGGACAACTGGCATCGACGGACGGCTTGCATACCGGAGGCTCGATTGTAGCGGTATCGGCCGGCATCGCCGTCACCGCTGCGGTGTTAGTTGAGCTTGGAGGTTCGCTGACTATGCTATTGATCCCAGCTACCTTCAGGTACCTCCAACGAAGGGAACTGAAGAGAGAGCGACAAAAGGCACAGCAAGAGCGCGATGACGCCGTAAGGGCTTGGGTAGAAGCCCATCCTGCCATTAAGGAGATGATTGAGTCGGGCACTGTGCCACCGCCCCCAAACGGCACCCCTGAAGGCAAATGAAACTTGTTCGAGAATTGCCTTCGTATAATGTGACTGACAGAATCTATACGGACCCGACCACCCACCAAGGAGGCACCCATGGCGTCGACACAGGAGATTAAGGACCGGGTTTTCGCTGAGATCGACGCCCGAGCCGATGAGATAGTCGGGGTAGCACGCGAGATTCTGGCCCACCCTGAGGCGGGCTACCGCGAGGTGCGCACGTCCCAACTGGTGGCCGAGCGTTTGCGGGGCTTGGACATATCCTGTCGAGAAGGCCTAGCCCTCACCGGCGTCAAAGGCTCGCTATCGGGAGGGAGCGAAGGCCCAGCCATTGCCGTGTTGGGCGAGCTAGACTCCCTCTTGGTCAACGACCATCCCCACGCTGACCCAGGCACCGGAGCGGCCCACGCCTGCGGACACCACGCTCAGATCGGCATGATGCTGGGTGTGGCCACTGCCCTCAAGCACTCCGGGGTCATGCCCGACCTTGGCGGACGAGTCACGTTTATGGCCGTGCCAGCAGAGGAGTTTATCGAAATCGAGTGGCGCGACGAGATGCGCCAACAGGGCAAGATCGAGTTCCTAGGGGGCAAGCCGGAACTGGTGAGACTGGGCGAGTTCGACGACGTGGACGTAACCCTGCTGGTGCATAGCTCGGCCAATGCCCCCGACAAGATGATTGGCATGGGTGGCACCAACAACGGCTTGGTTGCCAAGCGGATACAGTTTCTGGGTCGCGGAGCTCATGCGGGAGGGGCGCCACATCTGGGCATCAACGCCCTGAACGCCGCCTCTCTAGCCATGGCAGCCATCAACGCCAACCGCGAGACCTTCCGCGATGACGACACGGTGCGGGTGCACCCCATCATCACCAAGGGCGGTGAGGCCGTCAGCGCCGTGCCCGCCGATGTGCGGATGGAGACCTTCGTGCGGGGCAAGACCCTAGAGGCCATCACCGACGCTAACATCAAGGTGGACCGTGCTCTGAAGGCTGGGGCTATGGCGGTGGGCGGCAGAGTGAAGATTCAGACTATTCCTGGATATTTGCCCCTGCGGCAAGACGACAACCTGTCGAAGGTGTTCGAGGAGAACGCCAACGGCTTGGTTGGCGCAGACAACGTGGGGCATGTCCCTCACCGGGGAACCTCCACCGACATGGGCGACATCAGCCATCTGATGCCCTTGATCCAGCCCTATGCCGGGGGTTGCAGTGGCGTAGCACACGGCAGCGACTTTCTGGTCGAGGACTACCAGCTTGGCGTGCTGACCGCCGCCAAGGCACTCGCCGGCACAGTGGTTGATCTTCTGTCGAATGGGGCCGCCGAGGCTGGGCGCATCATGTCTAACCACAAGCCGGCCATGAACAAGGACGAGTACCTCCGCTTCCTGCGTGGGTTCGCGAAGGATGAGACGTTCGATGGGGCACGCTAAGCTACCGAGCCGAGGCCATGATGCATCTGGGCCAGTTTGATCACGCCTACTGGGAAGGAGTCTGAGACTAACCATGACCACCAGCAACAGCATGAAAATCGGCATTGGCCTGCCAGCAGCCCTGCCTGGCGTCAGTGCTTCGGAAATAGTGGAGTGGGCGCAGAAGGCTGACGAAGGACCGTTTTCCAGCGTCGCCGTCATCGACCGCATCGTCTTTCCCTGCTACGAGCCGATGATCACGTTGGCGGCCGTGGCCTCGGTCACTCAGAGGGTGGGCCTTGCCACCACGCTGGTACTGGCCAGCCTGCGGAACGCGGGGGTGTTGGCCAAGGAGGCGGCCACTCTCGACGCCTTCTCCGGTGGCCGCTTAAGCCTGGGACTGGGCATCGGGCGGCGGCAGGACGACTTCCGCGCAGCCCCAGCTCCCTACCAAGGCCGTGGGCGCCGCTTCGAGCAGCAATTGGACCTGATGCGCAAGGTCTGGTCGGGCGAAGCCTTGTCAGACGACACTGGCCCTGTCGGGCCAGCGCCAGCCCGTGCCGGGGGACCGGAGGTGCTCATCGGCGGACGGGACCGCCGGGCGATCAGCCGTGTGGGACGCTGGGCCGACGGCTTCTTAGCCGCCCCGGCAAACCCTCAAGAGCTCATGGACCAGTACGCCATCGCTGAGAACTCTTGGTCCGAGGCAGGGCGCGAGGGTCGCCCCCGATTGGTGGGCTTGGTCTACTACGCTCTGGGACAAGGCACTGCCGATGAGGGGGCTAACTACCTCCGCCACTACTACTCGCAGATGGGTCCAGCGGCCGAATTCATCGCCCAAGGCATCTTGGGCACGCCCGAAAAGGTGAAGGACGCCATGCGTGACTACGGCAGCGCAGGAATGGACGAACTGATGATTCTCCCCACGGTGAGGGGCATGGACCAGCTGGACAGGTTGGCTGACCTAGTGGGCTAGGCTGCGCGAGAACCAGTCCGAGAACTAGAAAGAGGGCTGGCTCGATTGGGTGTTGGCTTAGAGGCCCACTGTACCTACTATGAGCCGTTGAGCGAGTAGCGCGCCATCCAAGGGTCATTGACGACTTGTATGCGGCGGAACCGCTCGGCGAACTCCAGCCCTGCTGGCTCTGCTGTCTCTCGAGCCCATTTTTGTGTGCGCTCCCATCGACCTGTACGCCCAACGAACTGGCTGGCGTGCATGCTCAGGGAATCGTACTTCAGCCTCAATGTGGGACCGATCTCCACGTAGGTGTCGGGGTCCTCGCTGCCCCACAGGAAGACTTCCTTCACCAAGTGGGGCTCCAGCCCCTCTTCCTGGAGAAGCTCGGGGTAGTAGTGGGGATTGCAGGCGTAGGGCGCGATGGCCTCAAGGGTCACCAGTCCGCTCATGCGATGGTCGCGGTGGGTGTGGGACTTGGAGCGCCACGGGTCGATGCACATCACCACGTCGGGCCGGTACTTGCGTATGGCCCGCGCGACCCCCTTGCGGAACTCGTGGTTGTCCTCAAGGGTGCCGTCGGGTATGCGCAGGAAAGTGACCTCGGTGACGCCCATGACGTCGGCAGCCTCCTGCTGTTCACGCTCCCGTATCACAGCCAGCCTCTCCCGAGTCATCTCCGGGTCACCAGAGCCCTTGTCGCCGTTGGTGCAAAGGACGTAGTAGCCCTTCGCCCCCTCGCTGATCCATCGCCCTATGGTGCCACCGCACCCACCTTCGGCATCGTCAGGATGGGGCGTCACCAGCAAAGCGGCTTCCGGCGTGTAGTCGACGATGTTCATGAAGAGGACAACTCCTTGGCTCCGAGTCGGGTTCAGCCCTATGCCAGTGGTCACGATAGTACGGGAAGAGGGTGGGCGGGGGCAAGGGGGACGTCACATGCGTTTATCTGCACACTGATAAGGGTATTTCGCACTTTCTGGCTTATCTACGATGCTCTTGGCTCACACGCTTACAGCACGAGCCCGAGGATTGTACCATCGCTGATGGACACTAAGTCTTGTGGTCTCTCTAAAGTAGGTCACTACTAGCGAGCTCTGGTGGTCTGATTATGAACAATGCGTCTGCATCGATGCTGTCCGAGGCAAATAGTTCAGGGATATCTTCGGCTGGAATATTTTCCAACATCAGTGCTGCCCTCGCCTGCTCGAACGATTCTCCCACAGATTTGCCGAATCCAACCGCAGAGTAGAATTGGGCGGCGAACACGCGGGCAGTTATGTCATCAATGGAATCCTTCATGCCTATTGCTGCCGGTACATGCTGTACAACTGCTTCGGCTTGAGCGCGAGAGTAACAAGTATTGAAAAACACTAGCTGGATGCCGCTAAAGCACGTCTTCATCGATTGGGCCATGGCTTGTTTTGTAACCAGCTTAGTGTCACCGTTTTCGTCTTGAAAGACTAGTTCAGCACTCATTGAACCGTGCCCGCTGAAGTGTATAATTTTAGGTTTACATTCATTGATCGACTGCAACAAGTCTGAGGGGCGCATGGCCCACCGGGACTCCAATCGCACGGCGTCGCGATGTTCAGATTTACGAATCATCATTTGAATCGCACGGGCTTCTTCATCAAGACGGAGTTGCTGTTGGTCCACTGGATTAGATGCGAGAAACAGAACGGTGGCTACGTCAGGTAGATTTTTGAGTTTTTCGAGCTCGACTATGGTGCTTGCGTGAAGAGAGTCATGTAATTCCAGTCTCGTGTCTATCGCAGCCATGTTTTCCTTGGATTTGTGTTCTGCTTGCTGTATTTCACGTTGCCTTCGCCGATTCAACCGCTCTTCTTCAACGGCCAATGACTTCTGCGCATCCGTAAACCGTTTGTGCTCGATTGCGATTTTCTTTTCGATCGCAGCGATGCGCCCTTCGCTATCCGAACATTGTTTCCGGAGATTGGCAATCTCGCGCTGCTTAGAATGCAACGTCGCGGTACTTCGGGTCATGCTAGCCGTAGAGCTCGCCGAGTTTATCCGTCGTTGCAGGTCGGCTCCTTTTCTGGCAAGGCCACTTTTCTCTTTTTGCAGTTTGGCGATATTGTTACTACACTGCTGGATCTGCCTTCGATGATGGTCTATCACTGTATGTCCGCTCTCCGTCGTACCGTCTCACTGCCAGGTCGCCTAGACAGTGCCCATAGACCCCAGAACGGCAATCATCATTATGTTTAGTCTAGCACAAACGATTCGTGTGGCGCAGATCGGAGTGCATTGGTACACCCAACGCCCCTAATCCACGCGGCGGGCCTGGCCTCTTCGCGGGCGGCGTTCTACCAAGCGGCCTTGACCTACGCCCTGACTCATGCGGCCGTATTCTGATGAGAGTTCGGCGCCGGCTATGAGGATTAGGGCGGAGATGTAGGTCCACGCTAGGAAGGCGACCACGGAGCCTAGGGAGCCGTAGACCTTGGCGTAGTCGGCAAAGTTCTCTAGGTAGAAGACGAACAGGCTCTTGCCCACCTCGAAGGCGATGGCGGCAATTAACGCCCCAGGCCAGATGTAGCGCCAGTACGTCTGAGTGTTGGGGACGTACCTATAGACCATCAGGAAGATGCAGAGGGTGAAGATGAAGGGTAGCGGCCGTGTGAGCAGGTTGATGCCGCCGTGTTCCAGAAAGTCGAGGCGTCCCAAGCCCGGTAGATCAATCCTCCCCAATATCTGCAGGAAAGCCGTAGCTGAGACAGACATCAAGAACAGCATGCCGACGCCACACGACATGAGGAGGTTGCGCACTTTATCGATGTAGAAGGGACGGTCCTCGTGTATGTCCCAAGCGCGGTTTACGGCTCGGCTGATGGCTCCGAACATGGCGCTAGCAGTCCAGAACAGGCCAATCACACCTATGACGCCCAAAACCCCCCTGACACCTTGCACGGCTTGGATGTTTTGGGCCAGGAGCTCGTCGGAGCCGGGGAAATAGGTCTGAAAAAAGTCCACCAACTCGTCTTCGAACGACCCGGAACCCAGTATCAAACTGAAGACAAAGAGGAGACCGACAGTGAGGGGAAAGAGGGACAGGATGGCGTAGTAGGCAACACCGGCCGCCATATGGGTGGCATCGTCACGGCCCATCTCGCGAACGGTACGGAGAATCAGGAGGACCACCGGGATGCTGAGAAGCATTCGTCCGATGGGATTGAATATCTGGCGCAAGCCTCTCATCGAACTAGGACTCCCTTAGCAGCAGGGACTCCCTTTATTCGGAGGTACATAAACGCTCTGTTGGTGGGTACCATGGTCGAAGGTGGCCAAGACTGCAGACAAGTGTTTATGTCAGTTTCACACGAGAGGGAAGTCTTAGTCTGACAGAAGACGGGACTGATTTTGAGGTTTCCGGTTTCCCATTCATACCTCGGTGCCTCGCCCCTGGGGGGCTAGTTCCCCGTGGGGCGAGGCACGGCGGACGGAAGTTCTCTACTGTTGAGACTCGCCGCGGAAGGGCGCCCGCACCACAACTCTCACGCCGGAGATGGTGCCGGTTACGACATTGGTGACGGAGTTGACGGTGTTCTCACCAAAGGAGCCTGCGGCGCTGACTGCCCCGTTGGCAGCGGCCGCTGCGGCGTCCTCGGCTCGGACGCCGATACCCTTGGCGCTGTCGATAGCCGACTCCACCGCATTTCGCGCGACGGTTGCCACATCGCCTCCAACCTCTGCAGTCCCCTTGATCAGTCCACGGCTGCTGTCCTCAATGGCCTGCATCAGGTTGCCCCCCACCTGATGGGTGCCCGCAATGGTACCGCTCATGGCGTCCCTTGCTGTGGCGCCCAAATCTCCGCCCACCTCTCTGGAGCCGCGTATCGCACCCCGAGCGGCGCCGAAGGCTGCGTCCTGCACTCTTACGCTGACGCTCCCGGTGGCCTCGATGGCCCCTTCAACTGCATTGCGGGTAACCGATGCCACGTCGCCTCCCACGTCTGAGGCGCCCCGGATGAGGCCTCGCGTAGTATCCTCGATGGCCTCAATGACGCTGCCGCCCACTTCCTGAGTGCCTGTGACCGTGCCCTTTATCGTGTCTTTGGCAGCAGAGCCCAAGTCTCCACCGACATCCCTGGTGCCCTGAATGGCGCCACGGGAGATGCTGAAGGCCATGTCCTCAGCGCGCAGGCCAACGCTCTTAGTGGTCTCTATGGCCCCTTCCGCGGCACTGCGGGCCACGGTGCCAACGTCTGCGCCCACCTCGCCGGTGCCTTTGATAGCTGCCCGGACGGTATCGCTGCACACCCCCACGGTCAGCTGGCTGACCTCGCCCGCTCCTCGAATCACGCCTATGACGGCGCCCTTGGCCGTAGAGCCCAACTCGGTGCCCACGTCGTTGGTGGCTTGGATCGCCCCCTTTATAACGTCGCTGACCAACCCCTCTAACCCGGTTACGGCATCTCTGGAGCCCGAAAGGGCACTGGTGGTGCTTCTTCGGGCTGCGTCGATCGCGCTCTCCACCACGTCGCCAGCTCCGCTTAAGGTCCCCGTAAGGGCGTCTCGAATGTTCCTGCCGAAGTTACCCAATGTCATGGGTGTGTCTCCCTTCTGATTGTAGGCGCTGAATTTGTTCCTTGGCCGCTTGCTGCCACGTACAGCAGCAGGGCACATGCTAATGCCTGGGTGGCAATCACCTACTAGCGATTCTAGTGGCTTCATAGTGTTATGTCGAGGACAGGCGCATGCAGGCAGTCGGCAGTATCCGCGGAGGCTGGAAGAGCAGGCTAAACGTCGGGAGAGTCGGCCGGCTTCCGGAAATACGCCCCGAGGGAGTCGAGAATGCGCGCCGAAGGGTCGGCGGGAGGGTAGGTCTCGCGCAGCTTGCCCAAAGCTTCCTCAGGACCAAGACCGTCGCGGTGCATCAGGTAGGCCACCACGGCAGAGGGGCTGCGACTCACGGCAGCCTCACACTCCACCAGCACCGGAATCCCTTGGGCCATCCGCGTGTCGATGAAGCTCACGATCTGTATGACGGTTTCGGGGGGCCACGGGGCATCGTCGGGAAGGTCGATGTGGAGTACATCGACGGGATGCTGCGGAGTATGGCCCTGACGTATGGTAAGACGGCCCCAGTGGGCCGGAATCTCCCGATCGCTGGTATGGGCGGTCCTTATATGAAGTCCGGGCAGCACTTCGGCAAAAGGCACTGCTGCTCCTATCGTATCTAGGGCGTATCTCAGGCGTATCTCAGGTCGTATGTAGGCTAGTAGGCTAGGTCGTATGTAGGTTGGGCCCGTGCAGCTCAGGCGGGTACAGGTCAGGTACGTTGACACTCTTTTCGGCTACAACCCATAATGGCCCATAATCGCCGCACGTTCCACAATGGGCTATAGGTCATTATGGTCAGGCAACTGAGCTCGTTCAAGCATCCCACAGAGGTCTCATCCCACCAACTTGTCGCAAGAAGGTGGGATGAACGCGAGGGCGGCTTGTTATGGTGCTAAGAGGCGCGGAGTTGGGTCTTCTGACCGACCTATACGAGTTGACCATGGCCCAATGCTACTTCCAGAACGGCATGTCGGGCCGGGCCACCTTCAGTCTGCATGTCCGCACCGCACCCCCGGACCGTGGATACATGGTATGCGCCGGCTTGGAAGAGGTGCTGCGTTACCTGGAAGAGTGGAGCTTCTCGGAGAGTGACATCGAGTACCTGAGCGCCTCCGGCATCTTTCACCAAGACTTCCTCGACTACATGCCTCAAGTGAGATTCACGGGCGATGTGTGGGCCATACCCGAAGGCAGGATCTTCTTCCCAGGAGAGCCAATCCTCGAGGTTACTGGCCCGGTGATGGAGGCCCAAGCTGTAGAGACCTTTATCATCAACCAAGTGCACCTTCAATCGCTCATCGCCACCAAGGCGTCGCGGTGCGTATCGGCTGCCCAAGGCAGGGTGGTCAGCGATTTCTCGCTGCGGCGCACCCACGGCGTGGACGCTGGGATGAAGGTGGCCCGCTGCAGTTACATCGGAGGGGCCGTCTCCACCAGCAACGTGCTGGCTGGCAAAATCTACGGTATTCCACCCGCTGGCACCATGGCCCATTCCTTCGTCACCAGCTTTCCGACTGAGATTGAAGCCTTCCGCGCCTATGGTCGCAGCTTCCCGAACCGCTCCATCTTCCTGATCGACACATACGACACCATTGCTGGGGCACACCAAGCTGTGGTCGCCGCCAAGGAGATGGAGGAGCGGGGGGACCGCCTTTTTGGGGTGCGGTTGGACAGCGGCAACTTCGACAACCTGAGCCGAGCCGTGCGGGCCATTCTGGATGATGCTGGGCTGGACTACGTGAAAATCGTAGCCAGCGGCGGGTTGGACGAGCACGACGTAGCTCGCCTCTCATCAGCAGGAGCGCCCATCGACATCTTCGGCGTGGGCACCCGCATGGGTGTGTCGGCCGACGCGCCGACTGCAGATATGGCCTACAAGATGGTGAGCTATTGCGGGAATCCTGTAATGAAGCTCAGCGAGGGCAAGGTCTCGCTGCCTGCGGAAAAGCAGGTCTTCCGCATCAAGGACTCTTCCGGGCAAATGACTGAGGACATCATCGCTGGCCGGGACGAACCGGGGATGACTGGCGAACTTCTGCTGGAGAAGGTGATGGAGGGCGGCCGCATTGTCGGTTCGCAACCCACGCTGCAGCAGATGCGGGAGCGGCTGGAATCCGACCTGTCCTCTCTGGACGGCCATCACAAAGCACTGAAAAGCCCAAGAATATATCCCGTGCGCCTCAGCCCCGCGTTGGAACGCCTGCGACAAGACACGGAACAGGATCTGCGGGCCAAGACAGGGGCCTTGGCCCATGAAGGACAAAGATGAAAGTAGCAGTTTGCATCAAGCAGGTCCCAGTGCTCTCTAGGGTCACCTTCGACTACGAGACCAAGACCATCGTACGCGAAGGTGTGCCTCTAGAGGTCAACTCCTACGACCTGCTGGCTGTGGACCGAGCCGCCAAGCTCAAAGAGCAGACGAACACCGATGTGCTGGCCATCACCATGGGGCCACCTCAAGCCAGCGACGCCTTGGTGCAGTGCCTAGCCATGGGCGCGGATCGTGGCATCCTTCTCACAGACCGGCTCATGGCTGGCTCGGACACCCTAGCCACGGCCCGCACGCTTGCCATGGCCTTGGAGCAGGAAGCGTGCGACCTGATTTTTTGCGGGCGCCACTCCACAGATGCCGAAACGGGGCAGGTGGGTCCTGAGCTGGCAGAACTGATGGGCCTGCCCCATGTGAGCAACGTGTACAAGCTGGACTACGACCACGGCATTAACTCGGTGCTGGTTGAGCGGGAGACCGACGACGGGCACGAAGTGGTGCGCTGCCCGCTGCCGGCGGTGATATGCGTCTCTGAGGGCATCATGCCCGAAAGGTTCCCCAGCCGGGCCGATATGGAGGCCGCTCGAGAAAAGCCCATTACAGAAGTGGGCGCAGATGCCCTTTCGCCGCACCCTGAACTCTTTGGGGCTGCTGGCTCGCCTACATGGGTATCGGACATCCAGATCCTCCAGTCCTCTCGCTTGGCCGAGGTGGTGGAGGATGAGGACAGAGATGCTGCGGTACGGCGAGTGGCCGATGCCTTTGCACAGCGGGAACCCCGAGAGGCAGAGTCCGCACTCACTGGGCTGCCCCGCTACCCCGGCAGACAGGACGAGTCGGTCTGGGTGGTGGTGGAGACCCCGTCCACGGGGCTCCGTAACTCCACATACCAACTACTGGGTAAGGCGTGCCAGCTATGCCAGCGCACCTCCAGCGAGGTAGCGGCCATCGTAGTCGGCCCGGGTAGTGAAGAGACGTTCCGGGCCTTGGCGGCCTATGGAGCCGACCGTGTCATAGCTTTGGACGATTCGGAGGTGGGCCATCCCACCAGCAACAGCTACGTCGACTCCCTAGCAGGCTTGGTGCTGGACCGTCAGCCCTACGCCGTGCTGTTGCAGGCCGATGCGAACGGGCGAGACATAGCTTCCCGCATGGCTGCCCGGCTGAGCCTTGGCCTCACGGGCGACTGCGTCGACTTGGAAATCAACGATGAGATGCAACTGGTGCAGATGAAGCCCGCCTTGGGGGGCAACGTGGTGGCTCCCATCTACTCTAAGACCAAACCCTACCTCACTACCATGCGTCCCGGCCTTCTCACTCCCATCGAACCCGACTGGTCCAAGGGCGCATTCGTCGAACATATGACGGCAGCGAGGGGAACCGACCCGGACGTGGAACTGGTGGAACGCCACCTCAACCAGGACGTACAGGGCGTCGAGTTGGAGAGCGCGCGCATCGTAGTGGGAGTGGGCAAGGGCGTCGGCGGACCGGAAAACGTGCCCGCGGTTGCCAAGCTGGCAGAGTCCATAGGCGCGTCGATCGCGTGTACCCGCGATGTTGCCGACGTGGGCTGGATGCCACGGCAGACTCAGGTGGGCCTCACGGGCAAGGCAATTGGGCCTGAGCTGTACATTGCCGTGGGGATCCGGGGGGACTTCAACCACATGGTGGGCGTGCAGAAGGCGGGGACGATTATCGCGATCAACAACAACAATAATGCCCGGCGCACTCCCATACTGAACAGCGCCGACTACACCATCATCGGCGATTGGCAGGAGTACCTGGAGCCTCTGCTGGAAGCTCTGCGTCCACATTTGGGCTAGCCGCAAGTAGAGACAAAGTCTGATCAAGGCCCACCAAGGACCGAGGGAAGCAGGAATGGCTCGACCCCAAGCCATGCAGCGCGCGGGCCCACTGGAAGCGATTATCAAGCGCGATCGACTGGTGATCGCTTGCAGCCTTTTGATCATCGCCGGCCTCGCTTGGGCTTACACCGTGAACCTAGCCCGCAGCATGGAGGACGGTGGCAGCATGGCTATGTCGATGGGCATGGCCAACACCATGGCTTGGACCGCCGCCGACTTCTGGGCCCAGTTCGCCATGTGGTCCGTGATGATGTTCGCCATGATGATTCCCTCGGCGGCGCCAATGATTATGGTGTTCACCACCGTGAACCGCAGGCGAAAAGAGCAGGCTGACCCCTATGTCCCCACCTTCGTCTTCCTGTTGGGCTACCTGATATTGTGGGCTGCCTTTTCAGCAGCGGCAGCGACCGCCCAATGGGGCCTCCACCAAGCGGCCCTGCTCTCTTCCATGATGGGGTCCAGCACCAGCGCCATACTGGGGGGCTCGATTTTACTGGCCGCGGGCATATTCCAGTGGACGCCACTGAAGTACACTTGCCTCAAGAACTGTCGCTCGCCACTGGGATTCCTGATGAACGACTGGCGGGACGGCTACGGCGGGGCCTTGGTGATGGGCATCAGGCACGGGACTTTCTGCGTTGCCTGCTGCTGGGTGTTGATGGCCGTGCTGTTCGTCACCGGGATCATGAACCTGCTGTGGGTCGCCGTCATCGCCGGTTTCATTCTG
This sequence comes from Dehalococcoidia bacterium, assembly GCA_965263155.1. Classification (GTDB taxonomy): domain Bacteria; phylum Chloroflexota; class Dehalococcoidia; order Lucifugimonadales; family JAAXIE01; genus JAAXIE01. The sequence continues at coordinate 1,095,022 of OZ253586.1, read as the reverse complement.
CTGGAGAAGGTGGTGCCCAAGGGGCAGTTTGTCGGGTGGGCCGCCGGGTTGGTGCTTGTCGGACTTGCTGGCTGGACTTACGCCGGTGGATTGAACTGACCCTGAATCGGGTCTACGTTGACACGACCCAAGCCGCCTAGATGACCAACGAAAGGGAGGAAGTATGTGCGCCCAGCTTTCTGACTTGCTATTCGAGTCCGAGCCACGAGTTATAGGCCACGGCTTCAAGTTCACCGAGGGGCCGCTGTGGCACCCCAACGGTTTCCTGCTCTTCACCGACATCCCCGCCAACACGGTCTACCGTTGGGAGCCGGGCGGACAGACCTTGGCCTACCTGAAGCCGAGCGGCAACGCCAACGGCCTCACCTTCGACAAGCAGGGCAACCTGCTGGCCTGCGAGCACGGCGGGCGTCGCATCTCCCGCATGGGCGCCGACCACAGCATGAGCACGGTCGCCGACAGCTATGACGGCAAGAAACTGAACAGCCCCAACGACATAGTGTGCCACTCCAGTGGCCGCATCTATTTCACCGACCCGCCGTACGGAATCGACCCCGACCCAGGCGAGCAGGGTTGCAACGGCGTGTACTGCATCAACACCGACGGCACGGTGAACCGCCTGTTCGACGACTTCGGCCGCCCAAACGGACTCGCCCTGTCGCCCGATGAGTCTCTGCTTTATGTCAACGACACCGTCAACCGCAACATCCGAGTGTCAGATGTGAACGCCGACGGTTCTGTGAGCAACGACCGCGTGTTCATCGACATGAACGTGGAAGCTACAGGCAGCCCCGACGGCATGAAGGTGGACGTGGACGGCAACGTGTACTGCACAGGGGGCGGTGGCATCTGGGTCATCGACCCGCAGGCCAATCACCTAGGCACGATACCGGTGCCCCATCAGCCGACCAATATCGCCTTTGGCAACATCGACATGATGACGCTGTACATCACGGCCCGCCCCGTGATCTGCGCTATCCAGGTAAGGGTGCCGGGGGTGAGCCCCTATTAGTTAGCCACTGGCGCTGAAGCGCGGGACTCGGAGAGGTGGTCGACGGACGGGACGCCTCCCTTCATGACGAGGCGCAGCCTACTGGCATCTTGCAGCAGGCGCACATCTTGGAGGGGGTCGCCATCTATGGCGATCAGGTCGGCCAGTTTGCCCTTCTCCACGGTGCCGATGTCCTTCTGCATGTCCAGGCATTCAGCGGCCACTCCGGTGGCCGCCTGTATGGCCTGCATGGGGGTCATGCCTGCATCGACGAGGCATTCGAGTTCGCGGGCGTTGTGAGGGTGGTCCCATGCGCCTGCATCGGTACCGGCGACCACCTTTACACCCAAGGCGAGGGCACGACGCAGACTTTCGATGTGGTGCTCCTTCAAAGCCTGTGCCCGCACCCGGCCATGGGGCGTCCCTTGGGTGCCGTGGTAGACGTACACGGTGAAGGTGGGGACGAAGAAGATGCCCTTGTCAGCCATCATGGGGAGCAGGTCGGGGTCTTCATCCAGATAGGTGCCGTGCTCAATGGAGTGGACACCGGCCTCGATGGCCATTCGCAGGCCGGGGCCGCCTAGGGCGTGGCACATGGCGCGGCGCCCCAAGGCGCTGGCTTCCTGCACCAGCATCTCGATCTCGTCACGGCCGAACTCGACCTCTTTCGGGCCATGCCCGACACGGCTGGAGGCGCCGCCGGTAGTGGCGAACTTCACAACGTCGGCACCTGCCCGCACCATCTCACGAACCTTGCGGCGCACCTCGTTCGTGCCTGTAGCCACGCCGTCGGGCAGATTGGGGTCAATGTAGCCGTGGGGCTGCATGCAGGAGTGGCCGGATGGGGAGACGCGGTCGGCCAAGCCGCCAATGGGCGAGATAGGGCTGGTGGCCAGCACGAGGCGAGGGCCGTTGATGAGCTTCTGCTCTATAGCCTGCTTGAAGCCGACGTCGAGCCAGCCGCCGTCGCGGACGGTGGTGTAACCGGTGCGGAGGACCTGCTCGAGGACGGTAGCGGTGCGAACATGGGCGGTGCTGATGGGTTCGGCGAGGGCGAAACGCTCGGCGAGGGTGGTCCCATGGGAGGAGAGGTGGTCGTGGCAGTCGATGAGGCCGGGCATGAGGGTGAGGCCCGTCAGGTCGTAGGTGGTGGCACCGGGCGGAATGGTGACGGCAGGACGAAGGCCGACGTCCTCGATGCGTCCGGCGTCGTTGAGCACCACGGCCACATCGGATACCGGGATGCGCCCGGTGCCGTCGATAAGAGTCGCGCCTGTGAGCACCTGCATGTTTGCCTCCCTTGAAATGGGGGGTTCTACCCCTCTCCCCCGCCCCCTCCCGCCGGGGGAGAGGGGACTTGAGAGGATGCTAGGTAGAGGCAGCGTGGGCTGTCAAGCCGTTGTGGGGTGGATGGGACAGGGTGTGCCATTCTGGAGCCATTTCAGGGCCGGGGGAGTGGGCTTCCGGATATGAACTGTGGGTCAGTGGCACAGTGGTTGTAGCTGAAGTGAAAAGTTTCGTAGCTGCGATGTGTGCCATTTGTGCCATTCGAGCTTGTTCAGATATGAATTGAGGGGCGATGGGTGGCACCGTGGTGTGCCACTTGCAGGGTTTCAGGGGGATGGGAGGCCTCATCGTTGGGATAGCACGGTCCAGGTTGGAAAACGGTGGCTGCACTCTGATCCGGAATTTGTTCGTGGGAAGAGTCGTCGCAGGGTTCATGGGAGTCGGAGGGGGTGTAGTAGTCTTCATCGGAAGAGGTGTCGCCGTCTTCAGGGGGTTCTTCATTCCGGCGAAGCATGCCCATGAGGGCCCTGAATGTATCTTCATTGCTTTCCCGGTCGAGCAATTTGGACCGACGGCGCTCGTTGAATGTGTCGGGGAAGAAGGACTTGAGGAGGAAGATAAGGAGGCGGTCGTTGCCATGGATGGCGCGCTTGAAGGCTTCGAACTGGAGGAGTTGGGCGACGTTGTCGTAGTCATCGGGGTGACGCCAGGCATGGGCGAAATCGAGGTCAGTACGGCGCCAGCGGTAGAGAGTGGTCCTAGGGATGCCGGCCCAGCGGGCGGCTTCGGCGGCGGAAACGCCGAACTGACGGGCGGCGAGGAACTTGGATTTGCTGTCCTCGGCGGGGATGGTGTCGGCGTCGACAGGCGTGTCATCGCTGGGGTTTTCGGTCGCGCTTCCCTTGCGGGTCTTTATGCTGCGCTTGCGGCCCATGATCCCTCCTTAGGAGACTGACTGCGAAAAGTGAAACCAAAGACCCTTTGGGTACGGCCTCGGCGTGTAAGTTAAATATAGAACTAATGTACGGATGAGTCAATGGAGGAATGTCATGGGGGGTGGCGGGCGTGGGCGGGCAACAGCCCACCCACGGATCGAGTCCGGGACAGGCCCTTCGACAGAGCTCAGGACAGGCCCTTCGACTGCGTGGGATGACGAGCTATCCGCGCGAACCATCCCATTTCGCTCAGGACGAACGTCAGGACGCTACGGGCCTCTGATAATCGAAAGGTCCTGGTGTTTGACACAGAGCGTTTGCGCGCCAGAGTGGGGGCAGGGGATAATTGATGCATCGTTACGGAAGTATGACCGAGAGAGAACTATGTCGCTGTATGAGAGCGCTCCCTTCAAGTACATGGCCAGAATGTTGGAAGGGATCGAAGTCGACCCCAAAATATGCAGCGGGAAACCGCGGCTTCAAGGGACCGAAATCACCGTGGAGTCCATCCTGAATCTGATTGCCGATGGGTACGACACAGCCGACATACTCCGCATGCACCCCGATCTGGAAGACGTACACGTGCGACGCTGCGCTAGGTACGCGCTATGGCTGGTTGAGCACCCGGACTTGGCCCTTTAATGGCCAACCAGTAGGCCGTCCGCATAGGCCACCACACGTATGGCGGCCAGCGTACACCAACCGACCCCAAGACCCATGAAGGGAGAGCTATGACGACCCCCAAACCCGCCAACAAGTACTCCGCGGACATGTGGGACCGGCTGGACCGTGATCTCAATTACTGTGGCGGCCAGTTGAGGGTGAAGGACACTCGTCAGACGGTGGCGAACATCCTCGGGCTAATTGCCAGCGGGTGCGAGGTTGCCGATATCCTGAGGGACTACCCAGGCCTCGTGGAGGCCGACATACGTCAATGCGCTAGGTGGGGTGCTTGGATAACCGGCTATCAAAGGATTGACCACGACGCTGGATGAGGATAGTTGTCGATGTCAACCTACCTGAGACCATAGCCGGATTCCTGAACGATGCGGGGCATGATGCCGTCTGGTCCGGTTCGATTCTGCCGCATCAGTCACCGGACACGGATATCGTAGCCAATGCCATCCACAACCATCGCGTAGTCTTGACCAAGGACCTAGGCATCGCCGAAATCATCTTGAAGTCCCGCAGGCCCGAGCCCTCCCTCATCACCTTACGGTTGGGAGACCCTCCCATTGAGACGATCTATCAAGCCCTGGCGTCCCATCTGCCTTCGTTAGAGGAAAACCTTTTGCGAGGCGCCTTGGTTACTATCGATGACAAAGGCCCTCGTGTTCATCCGTTGGAGGGCTGTCTACCGCATCCTCCCCCTGACCCCTGACGTGTGAGATTGACGCCCCAAGGGGGGGCGGCTAAACTCCAATTTGAACCAGATCGCACCGGGAGGTGTAGCGTGCAGCAAGTTACGAGCAATGTTTTTGCCGAGACCACGGCCCGCGGATGCAACTTTGGCTACTTGGTCACCTCTGAGGGCCTCGTTATGTTCGATAGCCCGCACAAGCCCAGCGATGCCGTGGCCCTGAAGGCCGAGATGGAGTCCAAGGGGCCCCTACGCTACATCATCAACACGGAGCCTCATGCCGACCACTGGTCGGGCAACGCCTTTTTCAATGCTCCTGTCGTTGCACATGAGGGCGTACTGAACCGCATACAGGGCACCGATATGGCGGAGCATGTTCGTCGCGTGGGCCTCTTCGGCCCAGACGAGCCCGCCCTTCTGGAAGGCTACGAGGCCAATGCGCCAATGGTCACTTTCAAGAACGGGATGACCCTTCATGTGGGCAACCACACCATCGAGATGATTCACATGCCGGGGCACACCCTCTACCAAGCAGCAGTCTGCATCAAGGAAGAGGGTGTGGTGTGGACCAGCGACAACATCTTCCGCAGCGTGCAGACTTGGATACACGAGGGGAACCCCGACCTGTGGTTGACGGCTCTAGAGTCGCTGCGCAAGCTGGACGAGGACATCTTCGTCCCGGGCCACGGCGAGCTTTGCGACAAGGGCTACCTCAACGAGCAGTCGGCCTTGGTGCAGGAGTGGAAAGAGTACGTCAAGAGCGGCATCGAGCGTGGCATGACCAAGGACGAAGCGATTTCGAACCTCACTGACCTTACCGACCGCTATCCCATGGACGTGGGCCAGGAAGGCATGGCCCCCGTAGTGATGCGCATGAACGTCGCCAACCTGTACGACTATCTCACGGGCAGTTGGCCAGCCCCCTCTGCCCCCAACTTCGCCACCTTCGCCAACTGGCCGGGCTCCAGTTCTGGCGGAAGGTAGGCCAGCAGGCGCATGACCACTGGTGGATCCCTGGATCACACGGGCCTGAAACGCACGGGCCTGAAACGCACGGGCCTGTTCCAGAGCCATGTCGATATAGGGGCGAAATTGGTGCCCTTCGCCGGGTGGGAGATGCCCTTGCAGTACAAGGGCATCCTCGCGGAGGCGAGGGCAGTGCGCTCCGGTGCCGGCATATTTGACGTCTCCCACATGGGACGCTTGTTCATCTCCGGCCGCCAAGCTGAGGCTCTTCTGGACAAGCTGCTCACGGCCAACGTGCCTGCGCTGGCGTCAGGACGCTGCCGCTACTGTATGATTTGCAATGAGGCAGGCGGCATTGTCGACGACGTGGTGGTGGCTCGACTCGCACCGGAGCGCTTCCTCCTAGTATGCAACGCGGCCAACCGCGAGAAAGTGGCGGAGGCCGCTGATACCCTGATGAGGGGCGGCCTCAGTGACCTCATTCTTGACGACCGGACCACTGCGACTTCCCTCATTGCGGTGCAGGGGCCGTCTGCCGAGGCCATCCTGCTCTCCGTGTTGGGCCAAGACGGGTTGGAAGACCCGATCACCCGGCCCTTCGGCATCGTGGAAACGACCATTGACGACAGCGACGCAATCATCAGTCGGACAGGCTATACGGGCGAGGATGGCGTCGAGTTGGTAGTCAGATCAGAGCAAGGACCGCGGCTATGGGGCCGACTTATGGAGCTTGGCGCCGCACCCTGCGGGCTGGGCGCACGGGACGTACTCCGCTTGGAAGCGGGTCTGCGTCTGCATGGTACAGACATGGACGCCACCACAACTCCCTTTGAGGCTGGCCTGCAACGCTACGTGCATATGGACGGAGACTTCAGCGGCCACGACGCCCTCCTGCAACAGCAGGACCGAGGAATCACGCGGGTGCTGGCAGGGCTGAATGTTCGGAGCCGGTCGGTGGCCCGCCACGGACACCGGGTGCTGCACCAAGCCACAGAGGTGGGCGTAGTCACCAGCGGCACCTTCTCACCGACTCTGCGCGCCAACATTGCTATGGCCTACGTGCCACCCGAGTTGGCGGATGCAGGGCAACTGCTGGACGTGGACATTCGCGGCGACTCAGTGGAGGCGGAAGTCGTGTCACTACCCTTCTATTCCAGGAAGCGCTCGGGCTGAGAGGCTGGAGCCGGAGACACTTATGGTAGACCTTGGCACGGATATCTCTTGGCGCTCTCACTATCTCCCCACCACTGAGGACGACCAAGGCGCGATGCTAGAGGCCATCGGCGTGGCCGAATTGGAAGACCTGTTTGCCGACATCCCCGCCGACTACCGCAATCCGACGCTGGACCTGCCAGGCCCCCTGTCGGAACTGGAACTGCGACGCGAGATGGATGCCTACGTCTCTCGTAACCGTCACGCTGGGGAGTATGCCTGCTTCCTAGGTGCTGGGGCCTACAACCACTTCACTCCCAGCGTGGTGCGGGCCCTGATCAGTCGTGGCGAATTCCTGACTTCCTACACCCCCTACCAGCCAGAAATCAGCCAAGGGACGCTGCAGGCTACCTACGAGTTTCAGTCGATGATTTGCAGTATCTACGACATGGAGGTGGCCAACGCTGGCCTCTATGACGGGGCCAGCGCCTTGGCCGAGGCTGCCCTGATGGCCTGTCGCGTCACGGGACGCAGCCTGATAGGCGCCTGCAACACCATCTCCCCAGCCTATCGAGAGGTGCTGGAGACCTACTGTGTGCCCCAAGGTCTGGAAATCGCCACAGTGGACCCCGAGGCGACGGAGCTGCACCCGCAGACGGCTTGTCTCGTGTCCCAGTACCCCAACTTCTTTGGGTACCTGGAGGACTTGGAGCGGTACCGGCATATGTCCGACGCTGTCAGAGCCTTGATGGTGGTATCCTCCGACCCGGTGGCAATGGCAATGCTACGGCCTCCGGGCAGCTTCGGGGCTGACATGGTGACTGGCGAGGGTCAAGCCCTTGGGCTACCGTTGAGCTTTGGCGGCCCCTACGTCGGCCTCTTCTCCACCCGCCAAGCCCTGCTGCGACAGATGCCTGGTCGCTTGGCTGGGGGCACCACTGACAGGGACGGGCGACCGGGCTTCGTGCTGACCCTAAGCACCCGCGAGCAACACATCCGGCGCGAGCGGGCCACCAGCAACATCTGCACCAACCAAGCCCTGATGGCTCTAGCCGCTACAATCTACACCGCGGCCTTGGGCAAGCGGGGACTGCGCCAGGTTGCGGAGCAGGCCTACCACAAGGCCCACTACGCCGCGGGGAGCATCGCCTCGCTCCCGGGATATGGCCTGCCTCTGAAGGGGACCTTCGCCTTCGAGTTCCCCATCACCTGCCCAGCCCCCGCCAGCGAGATCAACGCTCACCTGCTGGAGCACGGCATCATCGGCGGCCTCGACATCGGCAACCGCTTTCCTAACGGGATGCTTCTCTGCGTAACTGAGGTAAACACACGGGAAGAGATCGACATTTTGGTGGACGCATTGGCAGAGTTCAAGCCGTGAGCGCCCCTTTGAACTCCGGCAGCTTGCCTCTGCTCATGGACCAGAGCACACCCGGCAGGGTCGGCTCGGTGCTGCCACCGCTGGATGTGCCAGCCCAAGAGCTTCCCGATGCCTCGCTGCTGCGGGAAGACCTGCAACTGCCTGAAGTAACCGAGCCCCAAGTGGTGCGGTACTTCACCCTGCTGAGCCAGCGGAACTTCGGGATCGACACCCACTTCTATCCGCTGGGCAGTTGCAGCATGAAGTACAACCCCAAGGTCAACGACGAGATAGCGTTCCTGCCTGGGATGGCGCGGATACATCCATCCCAGACCGACGACACGGTGCAAGGTGCCTTGGCCATGATGCACCGGCTTCAGACCTTCCTCGCCGAAATCACGGGCATGAGAGGCGTCAGCCTCGCCCCGCTGGCGGGAGCCCACGGCGAACTGGCGGGCATGCTGATGGTACGCGCCTGCCTACGAGACCGCGGGGAGAACCAGCGAAAGATCGTGGCGATACCCGACAGCGCCCATGGCACCAACCCTGCTTCGGCGGCTATGGCCGGTTTCGACGTGGTCAGCGTCGCCTCCGACAGCGATGGCAACATGGATGTTCGCGCATTGGAAGATGTGGCAGACGACCGACTCGCTGCGGTGATGCTGACCCTACCCAACACGCTGGGCCTGTTCGACACTAATATCCTGGAGCTCTGCCAGACGGTGCACAAAGCGGGCGGGCTGGTGTACGGCGACGGGGCGAACATGAATGCCTTGCTGGGCCGGGCTAAGCCTGCCCACCTCGGGTTTGACGTCGTACATCTCAACCTGCACAAGACCTTCAGCACGCCCCATGGCGGTGGCGGTCCCGGCGCGGGGCCGGTGTGCGTAGGGGAGACACTTCTCCCCTACCTGCCGACCCCGCTGGTCCAGCACGACGACGCGGGCTATACCCTTGGCCGCCCTGAAAAGAGCATAGGTAAGCTGAGCGGACACCATGGCAACTTTGGCGTCTTGGTGCGCGCTTATTCCTACATACGGACTCTAGGCAACACGGGGCTGAAGCAGGTTTCGGGCGACGCTGTACTCCACGCGAACTACCTGCTAGCCTGCTTGCGAGACACCTTCGACCTGCCCTACGACCGCACCTGCATGCACGAGGTGATATTCTCGGCTAGAGCCCAAGCACCCGCTGGTGTGAAGGGGCTGGATATCGCGAAACGACTCTTGGACTACGGCTTCCACGCTCCCACCATGTACTTCCCCCTGATTGTGCATGAAGCGCTGATGATCGAGCCTACCGAGACGGAGACCAAGGAGACCCTAGACGCCTTTATCGACGCCATGAAGGCCATCGCCGGAGAGGTCGAAGACGACCCTTCATTGGTGAAGATGGCCCCGCACAACACGCCCGTTTCCCGGTTGGACGAGGCCACGGCGTCGCGACGTCCCAACCTGCGCTGGCACGCCCCCTAGGCCACGGACCGCATTGACCTACTACCCTGCCCTACCGGGCTTGGCGTGCATCTCTTCGACTTGGGCCACTAGGGCATGAACTCCGCGCGACTGCTGGTCTGGCTGTTGCCTAGGCGGCTCAAGTCGTCTTGGCAACTTCTGGCCGTCAGCGCCTTCGGCATTCTAGCCGCTGCCACTGTGCTCACGGTGGGCGCGGTCTACTCTCAAGCCCTCTCCGAGGGCGGGCTACGCCACACCTTAGCTTCGTCGGTCCAGTGGGTGTTGAACGCCCAAGTGCTGGCCCAAGACCGGCCCCTCGCCCCTGGGGCCTACCCTAAGCTGCGCAACACGGTGGAGAGCATCGCAAACACCCGGTTGGGCTATCTGATGGAGGACACCGAGCGGTTCGGCAACACGCCTCCCCACATGCCCATGCTAGTGGGGCCGCAGGTCCGCGAGGCAGAGCCGGAAGACCCCCTAGCCCGCATGTTCTTCCTCACTGGTTTCGAGGAGCATTCCCGGCTGGTAGCCGGCAGGTGGCCGCAGGCGGAGCCGGTGCTGCACGACAAGGGTCTGGTGATGGAGACGGTGTTGGGAATGAACGCAGCTGGCGGGCTCGCCTTGGAGATCGGCTCCGAGGTGAACCTGCTCCCCTTCTACTCCACTCCCACCGAGCGCATCACACTGCACATCGTCGGTATCGCCGAGCCCATCAACCGCCGTGACGAGTTCTGGATGGGCTACACATCATACTTTGAAATCAGCGGTGCCGAGCCCATCCAAGTGCCTTTCTTCGTGCGGGAGCAGGACTTCTTCGGCGGGCTGGGAGAACGCTATCCCACACTTGTCGGCAACTTCGGCTGGTACTTCTACCTAGACGTGGCAAGCCTGACCACAGCCGACGTCGAACACACCCGGGATGCTCTGCATGGCTTGGAGCTGGACATCAACCGGGTGTACCCCCGTTCCATTATCACCAGCGGCTTGGAAAACAGGTTCAGGGAGTACGAACGCAAGCTGACCCTAGCCCGGGTGCCTCTGTTCCTGTTCATCTCGTTGGTCGCCTTGGTCACTCTTTATTTCCTGGCAGTAGCAACGGGGTTCCTGTCGGCGCGACGCCGCGAGGAGGCCAGCCTCCTGCGCAGCCGCGGGGCCAGTGCTGTGCAAATCGGCGGTCTGCTGATGGCGGCCGAGGGAGTGATCGCGCTTGTTGCCATCGCCGTCGGCCCTTTCCTCGCGCTGCTGGTGGTGCGGGGGATACTGGCCCGCACCATTAACCCCTTGCAGATAGGCCAAGACCCGTTGGTCATTGGGCTGTCGGCAGAGGCCTTTATACTATCGGCAGTGGGAGGAATCCTCAGCCTCTTGGTGCTGGTGTTGTCGGAGATCCGGCTGATGCGTCTGGGGGTAGTGGATTACCTACGGGAGCGGGCAAGGCCTCCCAGCGTACCTTTCCTGCAACGCTACTACATCGACTTCCTAGCGGTGGGGGCCTTGGGCCTGCTGTGGTGGCAGATCCAGGGCAGGGGAGGCTTCCTTGACCGCGACCTGCTGGGCCGAGCGTTGGATGTGGACCCAACACTGCTGTTCGGACCGGCTCTAGTCGTGCTTACGGCGGCCCTTCTCATGCTGCGGGTGATGCCACTGACGGTACGGTTTCTAGCGTGGGCTGCCGACCGCGCTGGCCCCGCTTGGCTGGGCCTTTCACTGTCGCGGGTGGCCCGTGACCCGCTGCCTTACGGCTCGCTAGTCATCATCCTGATGATGGCGACGGCACTGGGTGTATTCGGCGCAGTCTTCCAATCGAGCCTGTCCCAGAGCCAGCGAGAACAGCAGCAGTACGCCATCGGTGGTGACGTGGTGGTGCACGCCAGCCCCCTGAACCCAGGAGCAGCACGAGCTTTGTCCGTCTCCGAGGTTCCCCGAATAGTCAGCCCTGTGATCCGGGAGCCCCTTCTGCTGTACGATGGATTCGCCATATCTCCTGCCTTGGCCTTGGTGGTCGAGCCGTCCACCTTGGTGGAGACAGCTTGGTTCCGCAAGAGCTTTGCTGGGAAAGAGTTGGACGAGTTGCTGGCCCCGTTGCACCCGCCGGACTTCCGCTTTTTGGGGGTAGAGGAGGACCCGCGGCAGGGCATCCCGATACCCTTGGAAGCACGGCGTCTGGGGGTCTGGGCTAGAGGAGAGAACTTGGGCATAGACCCTAGCGGGCGAGACGTGCGCGTCTGGGCTAGGCTGGTCGACTCGTCTGGGTTCCGTCGCGACGTGCGGTGGGGCAACGTGAGACGTGCTGAGGAAATGGAGGAAGGCGAGGGAAGGGACGGTTGGACCTACTTGGAGACGGCCTTGCCCCCGCAGTCGCGCTCTTCCCATCCCCCTTATCGAATAATCGCCATCTTCATGAGCCGTACCGCCTTCACCCAGACCCCGCCAGGAAGCCTCAGTTTCGATGAAATCACGATCAAAGGGCCGGGCCTGCCAGCCTCCGGCATGGTAATCGAGGACTTCGACGAGCCAGGCCTGTGGGGAGCAATGAACCAAGGAGGCCCGGAAGGCGACACCGTGCAACTGGTACTACCGGAGGAAGAGGGCGAGCGCAGCATGCTGACCCTATCGTGGCAGGAGCCGCTGACTACTGCCGTGCGCGGAGTCGTGATACCTCCCGGCCCTTGGCCAATACCTGCCATCGGAGGCCCTAGCCTAGAACCTGGCACCGAGACGGTGATGGAGATTGACGAGCGCCGAATACCCATCGCGGTGCAGGACACCACCGACTTCTTTCCCACCCTGACCCCCGGTGTGCGTCCCTTCGTCATTATCCCGTTGGATGCGTACGTCTCGTATCTGGACCGCATCCCTGGAGGCAATCCCAAGAGGCCCAACCAGTTTTGGCTGGCCCTGCATGAAGACCAAGACCGGGCAGCAGGTATCAGTACCCTGCGCCAAGAGCTTCCTCCCTCTGCGCTGATTCGCGACAGGCAGGCCTCAGTCGATCGGGCGCAGCGCGACCCGCTGGCGGGCGGCGGTTGGGCGGGGCTCACCATACTCAGCGTCAGCGCGTTGGCCGTCGCAGCTATTCTCGTTCTGGGTGCCCATGCCGCCATATCGGTGTACCGTGGCAGAGTGGACCTAGCGGTGGTTGGCGCCCTCGGACTGTCCACACGCCAGATGATGATGGGGCTGGTTCTAGAGCGTGTCGTGGTGGCCGTGCTGGGCATCGGGGCTGGAGTTATCTTGGGCTTGGGCCTTGGGCCTTGGGTGCTCAGTTACTTGGACATCACCCCCACTGGACGCGACCTGCTTCCACCGATGGAGGTCACTGCCCACGCATGGCTAATAGGTCTCACCTTTGTCGAGCTGGCATTCGCGTTGGCATTGGCTGTCGTCATCGCCGTGATATCCGCAAGCCGTCTCAAGGCGGCCGATGTGCTCAGGGCGTCCTGAGATGCCCTTGCGCGGTTCGAGCGTGACTTCTTTCTTGAACCTGGCATGGAACGTGGCTGCCCGTCGTGCCCTAGCAAACTGGGGCCTAGAACTTGCCCTGTTTCTAGGCATCCTGATGGCCATATCCCTAGTGTCCAGCAGCGTCGCCTTCTCCGACCTGCTGGCCGAGGCAGCCCTGCGCAACGCTCTGGATGAGGCCCCCTACGAGGACACCAACATCTCGGCCCGCACGTTCTACGGGTTGGACAACTCCAGCGGCGACCCCTTGGTGGAGAACGACTACGCCACGGCCCTTTACGTCATGCAGACGGAAGTGGCCTACCGCTTTCTACCGTACCTAGCCGACGAGGCGCGGTTACTGCAGACGTCCACCTTCTATTTTGCGGGACACCCTCATCTCGGAATAGATTCGCCGGAGCGTCCGCGGGGCAAGGTGCAACACATGACCGGCATGCTGCCGGACCGGGTGGATATAGTGCAGGGCCGCTGGCCCTACGAAGAGGGCGCCTCAGCCCCGAGCTTGGACCTGCGGGAACTGGAAGTGGCGGTCGACGTACAGGGGTTGGAGTTCCTTCAACTGGACGTAGGGCAGACTATGGAAATTTTCCCCGCCACAACCGTGGACCAAGCGGACAGAGTCCGCGTTCACATCGTGGGCGCCTTCCGTCGTGTCGATCCCGAAGACGAGTTCTGGTATGGGGCGAACCGGGCCTTCAGCTTTGACAACGACGAGTGGAAGACCACTCCAATGTTCACCACCGAGGATGCCCTGCTGACCGTTCTTGGCCGCGAATACCCGGACCTCTACAGCCAGGTAACCTGGTTCTTCTACCTAGACCGCCACGGCGTGCGTACCGCTGACCTCGACGGCATCAAGGCTGCAATACGGGGCGCGGAGCATGGTATGCGGTCCGGCCTGTCCAACGGTTCAGCTTCCACGCGCTTGGCGACGGTGATAGAGGACTACGACGAGCAACTGCTGCTGGCGCGGGTACCGCTCTTTCTGATGGTCTTTCTGGTCAACGGCATCCTCATGTACTACTTGGCGTTGGCCGCTGGGCTGCTGTTGAAGACCCGGGCAGTCGAAATCTCGATGCTGAAGAGCCGCGGCTCCACCACGCCGCAACTGGGGCTGCTGTCCGCCTTCGAAGGCATGTTGCTGGCCGTGCCAGCCATAATCATTGGCCCCTTCCTAGCCTTGCTGCTGGCCCGCGTCCTCGGAGCGCTCTTCTTCGACTTCGGCCCAGTGAACGACCTGATACCCCTATTCCCGTCGGGACTCTCCTTCCTGGCAGGGGCCGTTGGAGGCTTGATAGCCATTGCTGTCCTGACCATCGCCACCTTGGTGGGTTCCCGCCAGAGTATCGTGGACTACCGCCAGACAGGCGCCCGCCCTCCCACGACTCCCTTCCTCCAACGCTACTACCTCGACATCGCCCTACTGGCGGTCATCGGGTTGCTGTGGTGGCAGATACAGGCCCGCGGCGCCTTCCTGGTGCGGCCAGTAGGGGGAGGCTTGGAGTTGGACTACAGCCTGCTCTTGGGGCCTGCCTTGGGGCTGGTGGCCTTGGGGCTGGTGGTGATGCGCCTGTTCCCGCTGGTAATGAGGGCCCTTGCTGCCTTGTCGGCGCCCGTAGCCCCTCCTTGGTTGACCCAAGGTCTCAGACGCGTGTCCCGCGACCCAGTGGTGCCCGGCGCACTGGTGGTGCTGGTGGCCCTAGCCACGGCTCTGGGCGTGATAGGCAGCTCTTTCAGCTCCACTTTGGAACGCAGCCAAGTGGAACGCGCCATGTACGAGGTCGGCGCTGATGTGCGGGTGCGCCACTCCGGCGACAACCTGCCCCTCAGCGAGCACCATCTTTCGACGGCCATGCCCGACGACGCCGTCACCAGCGGGGCTGAGGTGCATCGCACAGCTGGCCACCTGCTATCCCAAGGGCTCAACACCACACGTCTCTCGTTGCTGGCGGTGGACGCATCGTCCTTCAGCGACACAGCTTGGTACCGGCCCGACTTTGGCAACGGCCAGACTATGGGCCAGATTCTTGGGGGCATTGGGCCGGATGGAATGACAGGGGCGGGCGGCGACGGGTTGGAGTTGCCAGCGGATACCGAAGGGCTGGCAGTATGGTTGCGCACCGACCGGCGTATCTCCTTCGGATCGCTCCGGGCAAGGCTCAAGGACTCGCGAGGCTACCACTTCGACATAGACCTCGGTATCCTGAACCGAACGGGATGGCAGCAACTCGCCGGAGAGATGACGCCTATTCCACTGACACGGCGTTTCCGCAGGCAAGTGTCGCCGCCACCGCCCGTGTACCCGCCCTTCACTCTGCTGGCAGTGCATATATCTTCCTTGCGCGGCTTCGGGGAACCGGGTGTGATATTCATCGACCGGCTGGAGGCCGTCAGCCCCGCAGGCCGAACCATGGTGGCCAACGGTCGATCCCTAGCCTCCTGGCAGACCTTGGAAGACTACGCTCGACCTGGCCTATACCAACTGGACTACATCGACTCGATTTCCCATAAGGGCAGTGGAGGTTCCGCTGCCTTCACTTGGTCCGTGGGAGGCGCTGGGCTGAAGGGCATCCGGGCAGGTCCCCCGGAGAGGCCTTTGCGGGCGTTGGTAAGCCCCTCCTTCTTGGAAGAAGCGGGAGGCAACCAAGGCGAGGTCTTCAAGATCGGCCTGTCCCAGTTCGCCATCGAGCTTGAGGCTGTCGCCGTGGCCGACTTCTTCCCCACGCTGGAAGACCCTAGGCGTCGACCCTTCGCGGTGGTGGACCGCCAGGCATTCATCCAGTACTCCAATGCCCATGCTCCACGCCCGGTCGGCGGGGCTAACGAGCTGTGGCTGCAGTTGGCTGATGCGAATCAGGACGTGGAGTTCGTCGCTCCAACTTTGCGGGAGAAGGGCCTGCTGAGCAGGGGCACCATGGTCGCCTCAGAGGCGGTCAGCGAGCGAGTGGACACACCACTGATTAGCGCTGGCTGGAAAGGGTTGATCGTACTCATGTTCCTAGCACTGGTGGTGGCGGGAGTCTCCGGTATCGTCCTCTTCTGCTACATCGACACCCAGGAGAGGCGTACGGAACTCGCGGTGCTTCGGACGCTGGGCTTCTCCAAGGCACAACTCAACGCCGCCGTATGGTTCTCTCTGATGGTTGTGGTAGTCTTTGGCATGGGGCTGGGCACTTGGGTGGGCCAGCAGATAGGCAGCAGCATCCTCCCCTTACTCGAAGTAGCGGAAGAGGGGGCGCGTGTCACCCCGCCCATGATATTGCAGACCGACTGGACCACCCTGCTGGTGTCCTACGCCATACTGGTTGGAGCTGCCTTGGCGAGCTTCTTGTGGCTCTCCTGGCTGACCGCCCGCTTGGATGTGCAGCGGGTCCTTCGCATGGGAGAGGCGTGAGGGACTCCCCCGAACAGGCATTTGAAGGGAGCTTTTTGACGACAAGGCCTCAGGAAAGTGCGGGAGGCGAGACTGAGAACAGGAAGCCCTACATCCGCTGCCGTGACCTGTTCAAGATATACAAGCGGGCGGAGCTTGAGGTAGTGGCCCTGAGGGGCGTCGACCTTACCGTGCGCACGGGTGAGGTAGCGGCCATCGTCGGTGCCAGCGGCAGCGGCAAGAGCACCCTGTTGAACGTCCTGTCGGGGCTGGACCGGCCCTCCGCAGGGCAGGTGATAGTGGGGGACCGCGACCTGTTGAACATGCCTGATAGGGAGTTGGTGCGCTACCGGCGGCTGGAGGTCGGCTTCGTGTGGCAGGCGACGGGCCGAAACTTGGTGCCCTACCTCACGGCTCAAGACAACATAGAGTTGCCCCTCGCCCTGGCTGGCGCCGACATCGCCTCGCGCCACCGTCGCAGTTTGGAGCTATTGGCTGCCTTGGACATGACCGAGAAGGGTGACAGGTACCCCCAGCAGCTTTCCGGTGGGGAGCAGCAACGGGTGGCCATCGGGGTCGCTTTGGCCAACTCACCGCCCCTGCTGCTGGCTGACGAACCCACAGGCGAACTGGATACGGATAATGCCAACCGCATCTTCGACCTTATGCGTCGCATCAACCAACTCTTCGGAGTAACGGTTGTCATGGTGACCCACTATCCAGGAGTGGCCGAGCATGTGGACCGGGTCATCCACATCCGTGACGGCCGTATAAGCTCCGAAAGCTTCCTAGAGCCCACGTTCCAGAAAGACGGCGAGAACGTACTGCGGGAATACTTGGTGGTGGACGAAGCGGGACGGCTGCAACTGCCCCAAGACTACATGTCCCAGCTACAACTGCAGGGCTTGGCCAAGGCGGACATCGCCGAGCGCACGGTAACACTCGAGCCACCAACTACGGCTCCCGCACGCAGCGAGCAGGACAGCCTGTCGGAGGACAAGTGACCGCCAACCTCGACGGCAGCAAGCCTTCTCTCATCTCAGCCCAAGGTATCACAAGGGCCTTTGGCTCCGGCGACCAGAGAGTCGTTGCCCTTCAGGAAGTCGACCTAAACGTCTTTCAGGGAGAATTCCTAGCGGTCACCGGACGCTCCGGGTCGGGCAAAACGACTCTCCTGAACCTGTTGGCGGGGCTGGACCAGCCCACCGCAGGGCACGTCCTGTTCGACGGGCAAGACCTGTCGGCAATCCCGGACGCCGCCTTGGTGGAATTGCGACGCCACAAGATCGGGTTCGTATTCCAGTCTTTCGGCCTTATGCCACTGCTATCTGCCTACGAGAACGTGGAACTGCCGTTGCATATCGGCGGCGTGTCTTGGCGCGAGAGACGACGTCGAGCGTTGGAAGCTCTCGAACTGGTGGGGCTGGGCCTCCGCAGCCGTCATCGGCCCTACGAGCTATCGGGCGGTGAGCAGCAGCGGGTGGCCATCGCACGGGCATTGGTTTCCAATCCCCAGGTAGTCTTCGCCGACGAGCCTACCGGCGAACTGGACAGCAACACAGCATCGACCATCTCCGAAATATTGCGCGAGATCACGTCCCAACGCGGCGTCACCGTAATCGCGGCATCCCACGACCTGAACGTCGCACGAATCAGCAGCCGCGTCATACAACTGGCGGACGGAGCTCTCGTCTCATCAGACGAGCAGCCGTAGCGGACAGCCGATACCAGCCGCGGCCACTGACATCGGTTCTTGGACGCCGACTCGGCCCGCCGTGAGAATTGACAACACGCCCAGGCCCAATGTACGGTGACTTGGGGTTGAACAATCATCACTACGAACGCCGAGCGATAAGCTTTCCCAAGTCTAGCGGCCCCTATCTAATCATCCCTTCACCCCCACACTTCGCCTGCCGAGCAATACATCCCTCAGCGAGACTCGTGGCTCCAAGAGTTCCTCCCCCCGGCGTGTCCATGTCTGGAACCTAGCGATATGCCCCATAATCCCCGTCTGTGCCCCTTGGAACCCGATCCGCTTGGAGAATAGGACGCGATGTTGGAGTTGAGGAGCGTAACCGACGAGGAGTTTGAGCAGTGGGTGCGCGTCGAAGCCAGGGCTTACGGGAACCGGCTAGCCGTAGCCCCGGAGGTGTTGCGTCCCAATTTCGATCTGGACCGCTCCATCGCTGTGTTCGATGGAGGGGACATCGTGGGCGGCTCTCACTCCCACCGGGTGGAAATGTCCGTGCCCGGAGGGACAGCAATCATTGCGGGCGTGGCCAACGTGGCGGTGCAGCCCACTCACCGGCGTCGTGGCGTGATGACCAGGATGATGGACCACCAGCTCAACGATGTGCATCAGCGCGGAGAAGCCATGTCAGCCCTCTTCTCCTCCGAGAGCGTGATTTATGGCAGATTCGGGTACGGCGTCGCGACTCTCCACGAGCAATGGACCATTGAGCGACAGCACAACGCTTACGCCCGGCCCTACGAAAGTCCCGGACACATCGTCTTCGTGGACCCTGCAGACATCGACAAAGAGCTTCCCGATGTGTTCCGGAGGAGCACCGAGGGCCGGGCTGGCGTGTTTCAGAGGTCTGCATACCGATGGGAGAGGGACTCGCAAGCACGGGAGCATCGGGAGGGCGGGCAAGGAGGCCTGTTCTACGCTGCCTACATTGAAGACGGCAGAATCGACGGATATGCCAACTATCGTACAGGCAGCGGAACCCTGACCGTAAACGAGCTGATGGCGACGACCCGAGAGGCAAACTCCGCGTTGTGGCGGTTCTGTTTCGACACTGACCTCATCCGCACAACCGACGCTGTTAGGCGGCCCGTGGACGACCCTCTGCCGTGGATGCTGGCCGACCCGCGCCGGTTGCAGCGCTCCACTCGAGATGGGTTGTGGCTGCGTCTCGTCGACGTGGCCGCCGCGCTAGAACTCCGAAACTACATGGAAGCTGGACGCCTCGTGATGGAAGTGCGGGACGACACTTGCCCTTGGAACCAACAGCGTTTCGAGTTGGATGCGTCGACCGAAGGGGCCGTTTGTCGGGTTACGGAGTCTTCCCCCGATCTGACGCTTACGGTTGCCGCTCTGGCGTCGGCTTACTTGGGCGGTGTGAGCTTCAACACACTCTTCCGAGCGGGGTTGGTGGATGAGCACACCTCAGGCTCGCTGCTGCGGGCTGACCGTATATTCTCGGTCTACCACCAACCTTGGAGCCCATACAACTTTTAACATCGTCTGACGGCTTCGCTCCGACGCATACAAGCAAGGCAATGTTATTGGGTGGCGGACCCTTCACCGCAATTCCCCGCTGCAGGCAATAGTTGGGACGTACGGTCAGGGGCTTTCTTACAAAGAATTGGCCAACAGCGGTTCATCTGGTCGCTCTGTTGTGCGTATTGACAGCTACCTTGATGTCGGCCTATGAAAGCGGAAACGGCATCACGCAGAGGGAGACGGAAGGTCTCGCTCACCTTAGAAGTATCACGGCCACCGACCCTGACACTGCGTCTATACTCATTGGCTACCCTTGGCTCGTTTCAGCCTTCAATTTCGCCGCTGTAGAAACCCTGTACGGGTTGGCACGGACCGGCACTGCTGACCCCGCATTGGCCAAGTTCTTCGCAGAGTCGCCTTGGATAGCAGACGCCGGTGAGCTGACCTCTTACGAGGCCGAGCCAATTGAGCGACTGAGCGTCATTGCGGCCGCAGACCCGCTATTGGCGCGTAAACTTGGAGAGATGCTTTCCGCTCGATTTGGGCGCCGCAACAGAGAGGTAATTAACTTCGTGACAATGTTGTTGCAAGAGAAACACGATGTTTTCGAGCAACTCACAAATCAGAGTTGGTTTGCTGACGGTTTGGACGACGGGGAGGCAGCCTTCCTTGCAACCGCCCGAGATATCATCGACAACTCTCAGAACGACTTTGAAGCAATGATGCAGACGCGCTACACGCAGTCCGAGACCGTTGCTCTACCGAACTCAGGAGAGGTAAACATCTGGGCCATTCAGAAAACTCCCTTCCCGCCGAAGGAGGCCATTACAGAGACAATAAGTCGCGCTCTGCTATTGATGGACGAGATGATGGGGATCCCACTTCCCACCAGCGACATCATAGTACTAGTTGTAGTCACGGGGCAGGAGGCAGACTACGAAGTTCCTTACTCAACCTTGGCCGTGTCATGGCCGAGAGCGGCGCATGCAGGCTCTCATGTTCGAATGTCACGATACGAGACTGAAGGGATCAGCGAATCCACACTGTACCATGAACTGGCCCACTATTATTTCAACTTCTTTCCCGCGTGGTTGCTAGAAGGCAGGCCCCAATTCATGTCCGCGTACGTTCTTGATCACACCGGTACTGCACCAATTGAAGAACGGTTCTTGAATGAAACGATCAAATCTTGCCGGGAAGCGGGAATCGCAAGCCTCCACGAATTGGGGGAGCCTTGGTTGCACTACCGGGTCTCCCCCGTGGAGGGCTGCTTTTATAGTATGGGAGCGCATTTTTTGACCAGTTTACATCTGTCTTTGGGGAAGGAGGTCATGTCCTCTGCGTTGACCGCCATATATTCTGGAAATCTTCCACCCACCGCAAAGGACATATACCTAGCGTTTCAGAGGAACGTTCCCGCCGGAAAGCAAGAGGAATTCCACGACCTGTTTGGGCAGCTGTACGGCGGCTCTCTGGCTAACGTGGACGTCAACGTCCCTGACGATCATGGTGACAACCGATTGTCGGCAACCCCAATCACTCCAGAGATCAGCGTCCTTGGGGTTATGGACCACCCGTTCGACACGGACTATTTTAGTTTCCTTGCCGAAGGGGATACGCAATACGACGCAATCCTCGAGAACGACAACGTGGGGGGCTTGAAGCTTTCCTTGTATCGGCCGGACGGGGGCGCGGGGGAGCCTCTGAGAACCCTCTTTGGGGATGGGGGAACAACCGGTACCCGAATAGGCTGGGACGCTGAAGCTTCCGGTCAGCACTACCTTACCGTGGGGAGTCTAGATGGGGCCATCAGCGACTACTCCCTGCGGATCATTCCGAGGGTGTTTGACGTAGACGACCATGGGGACACAGCGGCCGAAGCTACCGACATAGGAGTCGGCGAGAGGATTACCGGAACGATGGGCAACGAATCGGACGAGGACTGGTTCAGGTTTAGGGCAGTGGCAGGACAAGCCTATCATATTGATGGCGAAGGTCAGACTATCGAGGCATCTTCCGTAACTCTGTTCGAATCCGACGGAAAAACGAAGGCGAGCGTAGCCCACGGTGGGCGTGCAGGGCGCGGGTGGGACCGAAAGTGGGCTGCTCCCGATTCGAACGAGTATTACCTTGCAGTGCTCAGCTCAGTAGGGTACGTCGGCGATTACGCCTTCAGCGTGCGCCCGATAGCAGGCGGTAGCGACGACCACGGCGACCATGCCGCGACGGCTACTCGAGTGCAATTGGGAGAAATCGTCGATGGCGTCTTGGAACGGGCCTTCGACCAAGATTGGTTCCGGTTTCGGACAAAAGCGGGGGAGACTTACAATATCGTTCTCAACCACTCTACCATTTCTTTCCAGCCGGTGACGTTGTTTGCCTCCGACGGCGTTACGCAAGTGCATGAATATAGTCCTAGAGGAGGCCTACCGACGACCGGTGCGTTTATACCATGGGTGGCGCCCAATAACGGAGACCACTTTTTGGTTTTCCAGAGCCCGGACGCAGACACAGGCGCCTATACAGTGGCCGTTCATCAGGGAGGCTTGAGCGAGGATGATCATGGTGACACCGCCCGAACCGCTACAGTCATTGAGGTAGGTCAGGAAGCCGTAGGGGTCCTGGACCACCGGGCAGACTTCGACTATTTCCGGCTCATGGCCGAGGAGGGACAGCACTATGAAATCTTAGGAAGCTACGATTTCCCACAAGACCCTCGAATATCCTTGCACGGTCCCGATGGCGTGACTGACCAAGAGTGGAACTTCGAGGCCTCTGGGCGCAGACAAGACCGAAAGTACATCCAATGGGTGGCTCCCACCTCCGGAGTATATTACGTAGTACAGTGGAATCCGGTCGGCGGCGTGGGGCCGTACGCAGTGACGGTGACAGCAGGCTAACGACAGCAAAGCTGACCCGTAAGGGCCGTCGGCCGCGATTGTGACGGCAGAAGCCCCTATGCTACACTCCCACCCAACTCGACATTGAACGTACTGCCGTCCGCACAGGAGGATAGATGAGCACTCACTCACCCGAGGAGACGGAAAAGTTCTATGAGACCGTAGAGCAGACTAACCTGATTCCGGGCTGGCGCCGTAGCATGGCCGTTGAGTGGAAGCCACAGCCTTACCTTTGGCGCTGGGTCGACTTGGAGCCATTGGCGATGAAGGCTGGCGAGTTGGTGACCCACAGCCGTGAGGTGGAGCGCCGTGTGCTGCGCTTGGCCAATCCGGGCCTGCAGGGCAAGATGGGCACCACTCCCACCATGTCGGCTGCGGTGCAGCTCATCCTCCCCGGTGAGGTCGCGCCAGCGCACCGCCACAGCCCCACTGCCGTACGCTGGATAATCAAAGGCGAGGGGGCCTACACCGCAGTCAACGGCGATCAGTGCTACATGGAGAGAGGCGACCTGATCCTCACACCTGCGTGGACTTGGCACGACCACGGCCATGAGGGGGCCGAGCCGATGATATGGATGGATGGCCTCGACTGGCCTGTGGTCCGCTCACTGGACGCCATCTTCTACGAGGACTACCCTGAAGATCGGCACCCTGTGGTCGGCGTGGGCAACACGCGGCACCGCTACGCTGCCGGAGGCCTCAAGCCTGCTTGGGAAACCCACGACGAGAACTGGTCCCCCCTGTACCACTTCCGGTGGGCCGACACTCGTCAAGCTCTACTGGACTTGGCCCAAGTTGGGGCCAGCCCCTTCGACGATGTGGCCATGGAGTTCACCAACCCCAGCACTGGCGGCCCAGTGCTACCCACCATGGCCTGCTTGGTACAGATGATACGCACCGGCATACACACCAAGGCGCACCGCCAGACCAACAGCGCTGTCTATCATGTTCATGAGGGCCAAGGCTACTCGGTGATTGATGGCCAGCGGTTCGACTGGAAGCAGGGAGACTTCTTTGTGGTGCCGTCGTGGCGTTGGCATGAGCACGCCAGCGAGGGCGACGAGCCCGCCATCCTGTTCTCCATCCAAGACACACCGATTATGCAGTCCAGCGGTCTCTACATGGAGGAGGCCTACACGGAGAACGGCGGCCATCAGGAAATCACCAGCCGCTTCTAGCGTCGGTCTTTTGCCAGACGAGGCGAGCCCTTGGTAGGACTGACCAGACTTGTGCAGTCCGGAGTGTCTCTGGTAAAGCGTACGCCGTGGTGGCTGCGCTTCGTGGTGGGCATCTGCTTCAGCATAGCGTTGGGCTATCTGGCTCTGCGGGCGCTCGATTGGGGGCAGATTCACCGCGCGTTTGCCGAGCTTTCCATAGGCCATGCCCTGCTCGGGTTAGCTGCCTACCTAGCGAGCCTGCTCTTCCGCGCACTGCGGTGGCGTGTGCTGTTCGTGCAGCACGAGGTGTCGCTGCTGCAATTGGGTATTACACAGAACGTCGGCACCGGCGTCAACAACATGCTGCCGGTGCGTGTTCTCAGCGAGCCGTTGCAGATGGCCATGCTCACCGGGCGCTACAAGGTGTCCGCGCCCACTGCCTTGGCGACGCTGGCCACGGAACACATGCTGGACATCGTCGCCACTGCGA
Organism: Dehalococcoidia bacterium; assembly: GCA_965263155.1. Classification (GTDB taxonomy): domain Bacteria; phylum Chloroflexota; class Dehalococcoidia; order Lucifugimonadales; family JAAXIE01; genus JAAXIE01. The sequence continues at coordinate 1,070,906 of OZ253586.1, read as the reverse complement.
TGCTGATGGGAGCGGGCGTGGCCCTGCTACCACAGCTTCGCGGACTCAGCATCCAACTCACCGGCTCCCTCATCTTGGGCGTCGTGAGCTTGGGGGCTTTCTACTTCATCATCCGTGGGGTGCCCACGCTGCCCTATGTGGGCAAGATTCCGGCTTTCGAGAGATGGACGGAGGCCATGGCCACACTGCGACACGAACGTGGCCGCCTTGCTGCCTGCTTTCTCTCCACCGTGATACATTGGGCTTTCTTGGGGCTGAGCGGTTGGTTCATTGCCCGAGGGTTAGGGCTGGACGTCAACCTGCTCGCATTGACGGTGATGTTCGCCGCGGCGGCGCTCTTCGTGAACTCAGTACCGTCGGCTCCCGGGGCAGCAGGCACCTTCGAGTTCGCCATCATATACACGCTGGGCTTTTTCGACGTAGCGCGGGTGGATGCGGTGCCATTCGCCTTCTTGATGCACGCCATCATCTTCCTGCCGCCCATGCTGGTGGTGCTGCTGGTACTCTCGGGCGACGGCTTGGCACTGATCGCACGTCGCAAGGCTGCCGGACCTTTGAGCATTCCGGCCACCACCGACAGCGCACGAGGCTAGCCCGGCAGAGCAGTCTGGCACGATTCGGCTTCCACCTTCAGCTTCTCCCAGCTATAGGTCATCGGGAGCATGCGCACCTGCTGCCAGATGGTGGCTTGGTCCGCATAGTGGGCGCTGCCGGGGTGCCCTGATGAACCGAGAGGCACAACCCATGTGGACCCATCCCAGTCGTCGAGGTCGAACGCATAGCGGGCCACCGACATGCTGGTCATGGCGAACTGGTCGCCGGGCGAGTAGGAGCCGGCTTGGGGTGTATCGCCGTCGCCTCCCAAAGACACCGATGGCGGGTCCAGCACACCTGCCAAATCCGGGGACGCGGCGCTCAAGGGATGGCGCGGACGGGTGTGGTGTACGGCGCCCCAGCTCCAAGACGTGGCGTCAGGTCCTAGACGCTGGCTCAAGTCGTCCAATGAGTCCATAAAGGCCTCCGACAATAACGACTGCCAGTCGGCCCCTGTAGGCAGCAGGGTGCGATCGCCAGCCTCAATCATCTGGGGAAATTGGGAGCGCAGACGGGCAACATGGCCGGGACCGCCACGGCCTGTGGGGCTGAAGGCTTCGGCAGCCAGCGGTCCTAGGATGGGCTCCAGCACCTTGCGTACGAGGTGGTCCCGGGTCGCACTATAAATGGTGGGGGCCTCGAGGTCAGGGGACATTTCTCCGTCCCAGTGGGCCAGCGCCTTACGGGCGGCCCCGGCAAGAGGGTGGTCTATTTCCAGAGAGGCCAGCTTCTGTCCATAGAAGGCTCCTGGGATGGAGACTTTCTCGGCGTGCATTGCCGCCATGTCACCCACCGTGGCCTTGTCCAGTTGCAATAGCCGGTGGGTCAGGCGGTTCGCGCGGAAGCCTGGGGCGAAATCGAGGGCGATGTAGTGGGGATAGCCCTCCCCTGCCACCCGATTGTTCGCAGTAACAATATACGCACCGTCGGGGTTGGTGGACCGGGGCAACTCCTCGAAGGGTATGTCGCCCTGCCACTCATGTTCCCCGTCCCAACCGGGCACAGGAGTCCAGCGGTTGGCCTCATGCCGCACCGGAATGCGTCCCCGGGTGAGGTAGGCGATGTTTCCGCGCACATCGGCGTACAAGAAGTTGTTCGCTGGGTCGACCCAGCACCGCATCGCCTCGTCCATGGCATCGGCGGAGTCGACCTTCAGCATTGAGAGTAGCGCGTCGGCCCAAGGTTGGGCCTCGCATGTGGCGCTGTAACGAAAGGAGATGCCGACGCCTGTTTCTACACTTCCACCAATTACAGGCCCATGGTGGGTGACTGGCACTTCCACTTGCACCGGCCCATGGCCCCGCACCTTGATGCTCTCGCGATGGACTTCCAGAGGCAGCCACTCACCCTTGTGCTCGTAGGCCGGAGCCTCGCCTGCACGCAGATGCTCCAAGTAGAGGTCTTGGTAGTCGGCCCCGGTGTGGGTGACACACCAAGCTACTCGGTCGTTATGCCCGAAGTGAGGGAAACCCGGCACACCAGGGAATGAGAGACCGATGACGTCGAAAGCGGGGCAGGCGACGTGGTTCTGGTAATAGACGTTGGGTGTGTCCAATCCGCGATGGGGGTCGCCCGCGAGGATGGGGCCGCCGGATGCGGTGCGACTACCTGCCAGCACCCAGTTGTTGCTGCCCACCTCAATAGCCTCCATGGGCTGCATCCACGACTCCGCCTCTCGCAGCAGGTCGGCGACGCCGTCGACGGCTCCTTCGTACTCCGCGCCCGGAGGGACGATGACCAGTTGCCCCTGTTGGTACCCTGGGCAGAGGACAGCCATCATTTCAGGGCCAACCTGACGCAGCAGCTTTGCCCGCCATAGCTTCTGTTCGAACACACCCATCAGGATGTGCCGCACCTTGAAGACGCCCAGCGAGTCGTGGGGTAGCCACGGCTCTGGGGACGCGCTTAGGATTTCGTACTCGACTGGTAGCGCGTTGGTAGTCTCGATGAAGGCGTTGACCCCGGCAGCATAGGCCTCCAGCATCTGTTGGGCGTCATCGCTTACCACACGTAGGTCAGCCTCGGCACTGGCTTTCAATCTGAACCTGCGCATCAGCGTGTCCTGTGGCAAGGCGTCCGGTCCGACAAACTCAGCACAGCGGCCGTAGGCGCGACGGCGGTCGTAGTCCATTTGGAACAGACGGTCCTGCGCGGTGTAGAACCCTTGGATGAAGAAGGCGTCCCAAGTCGAGCCTGCACGCCCGTGGGGGATGCCCTGCCGGTCGCGGTACACGCTAGCCTCGCCATTCAACCCCGGCAGCAAGAACGTCGAGGTAGTATCAGGCTCGGAGGAACGGGCCTGTTCGCGGGTGATATTAGCCGTCATGGGAATCACCTCTCTATGAGCTTTGGCTGGAAGCTTGGAGACTGATACGGGGCCTTACCCCTCGTCCAGTATCTCCCTAACCTTGGCAAAGATGCCTTCGAACATAGGGCGGGTGAGGCGCCCGGTCTGGGTGTTCTGCTGGCTGGGGTGGTAGGAGCCTAGGAGCACCAAGCCGTTGGCCAGACGGTGCAGCGAGCCGTGACCGAATTGGGGACGGGGTTTGGGGATTTCAATGTCGGCAGCCCGGGCAGCCGCGAGAAAAGCGTCGAAGGCAATCTTGCCCAAGGCCACTACCACCCGCAGCTCGCTGAGCAGTTGCAACTCCCGCACCAAGTATGGCCGGCAGGTCTCCAGCTCTGTGGGCAGCGGCTTGTTTGCAGGAGGAGCGCATCGAGCGGCTGCGCTAACGAGCACGTCGGTCACCGCCAAGCCGTCGTCGCAATGCTCCGACGTTCCTTGGTTGGCGAAACCGTACTTGTGCAGAGTGCCGTAGACCCAATCACCACTACGGTCGCCGGTGAAGGCCCTGCCGGTGCGATTCCCACCGTGGGCCGCTGGGGCCAGCCCCAAGAGCAGCAGGCGAGCATCGCCGGAGCCGAAACTAGGTATGGGTCGGGCCCAGTAGTCCCAGTCCATGTACATGCGCCGCTTCTTCCTGCCCACCTCTCGAATGTATACAGCCAGACGGGCACACTTGGTGCAGGCGACGATATCGCGGTTCAGGTCCTCAAGGGCCGACATGGCTTCCTTCCGGTACGGACTGGCCGGTACGCGTTGGCCGGTACACGTTGGCCGACAGACGTTGGGATGCGCTAGTATACTACCCCGGTGTCGGAGTCAGACCGAAGCCCCCCGTGGGAAGGAGGCCCCACACATGCAGCTCCAGTCCATCAGTGCGGTCACGCTGGCCGTGAGCCACATGGCCCGCTCAGTGGAGTTCTATCGTGCCGCCGGCTTCCAGATGCTGTACGGCGGCCCCGACCACGACTTCACCAGCTTTCAGGCAGGCCAAGGCTACCTGAATTTGACACTGCGAGAAGAATACGAGGCCCGCTGGTGGGGTCGGGCGATCTTCTACGTCGACGACGTAGATGCAGCCTATCGCCATGTAGTCTCCGCGAGCCTCACGCCGGACACTGTACCCGCGGACGCCCCTTGGGGCGAGCGTTACTTCCACCTGACAGACCCCGACGGCCACGAACTAAGTTTCGCCTCGCCTTTGCGGTGACACGCCGCGCCGCATTTCGCCTTGACACTAAAACGGGCGTGGGGTTTAACTTGGCCCGCATTCAGATACAATTGCCGTTAGCTACACTTGAGGGAAACTACGTGTCGGCACCAGACACTTGGCGTATACAGCCGGGGTCGCTGAAATACCCGCTGATAATCGCCCATCGGGGGGCGCACCATCGCGCCCCAGAGAACACCATACTTGCCTTCCTAGAGGCGGTGGAGATTGGTGCCGACGCCGTGGAGCTGGACGTCCACCTATCGAGCGACGGTGAGGTTGTGGTGTTCCATGACCGCAAGCTGGAACGAGCGAGCAACGGCCAAGGGTGGATAAATCGACACTCGCTGCAACAGCTCCGGGCCCTCTCCTTGGGATACGAGCCCTCCCACCGCATACCCACGCTGGACGAGGTGTTCGACAGCCTGCCACCGGACTATCCGGTGTGCGTAGAGCTGAAGGCGCGCATCTCGGGCATGAAAGAGCTGCCGCAGGAGGTAGCCCAGATCATCGAAAGGCACCGACGTTGGGACGCAACCCTGGTTCACAGCTTCAACCCTGTATCCCTTTACTACGTGCGTCACGCCTCCCCTGAGGCCACAGTGGGATTCATATGGGCACGGAAACACCCTTATCCGCTGCGGGCTAGGTGGTTGAGCCCGGTGGCCAACGCCCATTGGAGTGTACCGGCGGACGCCACCTACAACTCACGGGTGCTGGCCCATTTCCACGCCCAAGGCAAGCCAGTCATGGCTTGGGACCTTGACGCTGGCGTCGACTTGGAAGCGCTGGGACGTTCCGGGCTTGACGCGGTTGTGACCGACAACCCCCAGAGACTCATCGACCAGAAACCCTCGCGGCGCCCGGTAGCCGCGAGAGCATGATGCTAGCTACTACTTCCCCAGCAGTGGGCGTCAAGGGCGTTTTCGGTGGCTGAAAACCCGGACGCTGGGAAGGCGGACCGCACCCTCATGGAACGAGGGGAAAGGCCGCGCCTGCGAGACTACTTCGACATCAGTATCTACAGCTTTGGGTTGCGTGGCTTCACATTTGCCATATCCGCCATCATCGTCCCTGTACTAGTCCTAGACCTCGTGCCCAACGACCGGAAGAATACGTATCTGGGCCTCGCCACCTTCGCGGCCTTGATGTTCTCGGTGGTGGCTATTCCCGCCATGGGCGCGTTGAGTGACCGGGTGCGGCTCCCCTACGGCCGGCGCATGCCTTACATGGTATTGGGCACCATTCTGGCCTGTGCCCTTGTGCCGGCTCTCGTCGCTACCGACCACTACATCCTGTTCGTACTGCTTCTTGTGGTCATCACTTTAGGGGTATGCATCGCCCAAGGCCCGTACCAAGCGTTTATTCCAGACGGTGTTCCTCCCGCTAGGCGCGGCTTGGCATCAGGCGCCAAGACCCTCTTCGAGATACTGGGTATGGCAACCATCGCTGGGTCAGTGGGATACGTGGCCGGACGCTACAACTCGCTAGACGCTGCTGATACCTTCCACTGGATTTGGGCCTCGGTCGGAGTGCTGGTCTTCCTTTATCTAATGGCTATGGTCATCACCATGATACGCGTGGTAGAGCCGGAGCCTCCGACGACTGTTCCCTCAGAATCTGCTCCCCGCCCGAGAGTCCCCGACCCGCGCGACCGCTTCATGCCTCCAGGATTCGGCATGTACCTGGTATCCCGCTTCCTCTTCATAGCAGCCACCGGCGTCATAGAGACCTTCGGACTGTTCTATCTTCAGGACGTGATACATGTGGAAAGGCCGGCGGAGGCTGCGGGGTTCCTCAGCATCATATTTGGCGTCGCGGGGCTGGTGGGCGCCGTCGGCGCCGCCCGCACCTCCGACCGCATAGGATACCGTCCATTAGTTGCTATCTCCGGATTACTGGGGGCCATCGGGATTGGTGTGCTGCTGACCGCCAACACGCTCATGGAGGCCATAGCCGGAGGTCTGATCGTCGGCGTAGGGGCCGGGGCCTTCTTCAGCGCCGACTGGGCCTTGGCCATCGCCTTGGTTGCCCCAGGTCGAGCCGCACAACACCTGGGTCTGACCAGCATCGCTACGGCTGGCGGAGCGGCGGCAGCGCGCCTTCTCGGTTTCGGCGTAGACGCCCTTAACACAGGGGCCAGCGACCGGGGCTACGAGGGCATGTTGCTCATCTGTGGCATCGCGTTTCTCTTGGGTGGCCTCTTGGTGTACGCCGTCCGGCCTGCAACGCCCGCGCCACAAGCGACGAATGAGGAGCCGGAGCAATGATGCGCGTTTTATTCGGGGAGCGTCGCAAGCTGTTTTTGGGAGTCGTCCACCTGATGCCCCTGCCCGGCTCGCCCCGTTGGCAGGGCGATTTCGACGCGCTATTGGCCCGCGCCAGGCAGGAGGCCGCCACCCTGCAAGAGGGTGGCGTTCACGGAATCATCGTGGAGAACTTCAACGACGCCCCCTACGCCAAGGGCCGGGTGGAGGCCCATACCGTGGCTTCCATGACCCTTGCAATCGCCAGTGTAGTCAAAGCCGTAGGAGTGCCAGTGGGAATCAATGTGCTCCGCAACGACATCAATAGCGCTCTCGCCATGGCCATGGTCACCGGCGCAGCCTTCGTCCGCGCCAACACCCACTACGGCGTCATGGTGTCCGACGAAGGCATCATTGAGGGCGAGGCCTACGAGACCACTCGTTACCGGCGCCACCACTGCCCTGACGTGAAGATTCTGGCCGACGTGCTGGTGAAGCACGCCATACCTCTAGGCGACCAGGACATCGCTCTTGTAGCCGAAGACACCGTGAACCGAGGCTTGGCCGACGCAGTCATCGTCAGCGGCCCGCTCACGGGCTTAGCCGCCGACGTCGAAGAGGTAACCCGGGTCAAACAAGCCGTCCCCGACACACCTGTCCTAGTAGGCAGCGGCGTCACCACAGCCAACGCCCTGCCCTTCCTTCAAGCCGCCGACGGCGCAATAGTGGGCACCAGCCTAAAGGTCGACGGCAAAGTGGGGAATGCTGTGGAGTTGGCACGGGTGAGGGAGTTGGCGGCGGTGTTCCGGGAGTTGGAGTGAAGGGATAGGACTTCAGCCCCGTTCTGTCAGGGGTTTGACGTACTGTTCAAGCTAGGAACGCAGTTAGGGGAATCGGAAATAATTGGTCTCGAACAGGTGCATGAGAAATCGTAGCCCTCACGGCTGTCGCATTCAATGTAGCTTCCGTTCGGCGGCAAGAATGCTTCAGTAGCTGCGCCCGATGCAGTTCACTTGTTCCGTCCACGAAGGGATGGCTCATGACGAGACTTTCCAGCAGATCTGCGGCTTCTTCGATGATCCCATTGTAGTAACCAAGCTGGGGGCGCATGACGGCGGATTCAAGTGCCCCCATATCTCGGATAGCCAATGCACCGCCAAACAAGGCAATCTGGTCATCGTGGATAGCTAACATTTCTGGAATGGTGGGGAAGTTACGGGTCACCGAGCCAACAACTCATAGAGCAGCCGGCTCTTCTCCACACTGGCACGGTAGTGAGCCATGACTTCGGGACGGACCGGCCTGCGACTTGCTTTCGATGTACTCCCTCTTGGCGTCTTCCAGCACCGATTGGAACTGCCGACCTTTTCTACAGGTGATTTCCCGCATCGACGCCAGCAACTCGGGGGAGGCTTGGCTGGAAAACTTCTCTCGTAGCGCGGCCATGGTGCGTGCTCGCCGCTACAACTTCAGCAGCGCCTTCGCGTTTTCCGAGAGGATGGCGGTGCGTTCGTGTTCGGGAATGGGGAGGCCCTCCACGTCGGCGACGGTGGGCTCCATAGGGCCGTAGGGGTAGTCGCTGCCGAATAGAAGCTTGTCCGGCCCGGACATGCCGTGGGCCAACATGATGGCGGGAGGGTGGTAGCACACGGTGTCCATGTATACGCGCTGGAAGTAGTCAGCTGGTAACCCTGTGGCCTTGCCAGCCCATTCCCGACCAGTGATGCCCGCGCCTCGGTTGATGCGTCCCATCAGGTAGGGGATGGTGCTGCCGCAATGGCAGAGGATGATCTTCAGTTCGGGAAATCGCTCCATCGTTCCGCTGAGGATCAAGCGCATCATGGCTAGGGTGGTGTCATAGAGAAAGCCCAGCACCTGCACCATGCGCCAGTCGCGCAGAGGCTCGATTGAGGCCATGAGGGGCCAACTGGGGTGGATCATGATGGGCACGTCCAACTGCTGAATCCTCTCGTAGACGGGCATCAGGTCTTCGTTGTCCAGCATCTTGCCCGCCACGTTGGACGTGACCATGAATGCCCGCATGCCCAACTCGTTGACGGCACGGCTGGCTTCCGCCACGGCCTGCTGGGGGTCGAGCAGAGGCAGGCTGCCCATGCCGACGAACCTCTGAGGGTTCTCTCGCACTACCCGAGCCAGTCCCTCGTTGGCGGCTTGGGCTAGGGCGACGTTCAGCCCGGGGTCCTTGCCCGTCTCGCCAGCAGGACAAATGATGCTGACCACATGGGTATCGATGCCAGCCGCGTCCATATCTTCGATGCGCCGCTCCATGAGGTGCATTCCCGGCTGAAGCTGGTATGACTGGATAGGGTCGACGTTCAGCACCCAGCCTTGGGCGTTGGCTACGGTGTTGGGGTAGCTCTGCCTCCCGGACAGCACCTCCATGTATTCGACGGGTGCGAAGTGGTTGTGAATGTCGATGCGCATGGGCGTCCCTCCTGTAGGTCTGCCGACTAAGCCACAGGCTCGGTGACGGCCCTGGTGGCCGACCAGAGGGGCATCCACGAGGAGTGGCGCCCTGCGCCACCTGCCACCATCACTAGGATGTCCTCACGACGGGCCACCATGGGCACCAAGTAGTCGTCGTCCGCCTCCTCTATCCAGTCTGGCCAAGTGCGCTCGCCGTAGTGGGAGCGGCCCAGAAGGCCCCGCTTGGGGAGACGGCAATGCTGGTACAGGTACTCCTGAACGTCCTGCTTGGAGTACCCAGCGGCGGCGATTTCTTGGGCGTGCTCGGGGCACAGGACGAGAAGCACTTGGCAGTCTCGCCCTTGGATGTAGTAGCTGACCACGCCCAGCACTTTCATGCTGTCAGCCACAGTCTGCAGAACCTCGGCCCCAAACTCCACGGTCGTCTCGGTAATCTGGTGGAACGCACGCACCGCCGCCAGTGTCACCGTGTTGTCGTCGGGCCGGTAGCCTCGACCGGCGTGGAACGGAGTCCACGGGCTTTGGGCCTCGTTCTCGGCGATGCAGAAGGTGTACTTGCCAGGTTGGGCTTGGGTGGACTTCTCCATCTCCCCAGGACGGGCGCCTCCGAGGTTGCGGACGACGAGGGCCAGCGAACGCCCGATGACGGCGTTGCTTTGGTAGCCTGAGCCAAAGCAGGCGGTGTCGCCGTTGACCCCTAGGCGCACAGCCACAGGCCCGTTGACGACAATCAGCGGCGCGGCACCTGCCGTAGTGGCTGCTACCCCTCCTACGTTGTAGTCGGGACTAAGCGCAGCCCGGACGGCGGCCAATACCACCGATATGTGTTGGGGCATGGCCCCAGCCATCACGGCGTTGGCAGCCACCTTCTCCATGGTGACCACGCCATCACCCGGAGGCATGACGCCCAGCACCTCTTCCGGTGGCAGACCAACGGCATCCACCATAGCCGCCACTCGCTCCTCCGTAGGCGGAACGATGGGCAAGCCATCGCTCCAGCCTCGCTCTAGGAAAAGCCGGTTCACCTCGTCGAAAGCGGAAGTGACCTGTAGCCGACTGGCCCTAAGGCTGGCCTCGCTGGTCATATCTCGCCTCCCGTCAAGCCAGCAAGAATCTCTGGCAGGGCCGCCTCGGCAGCTTGCTGGATCTGGAGGGCCGACTTGCTGGCCATGGGATGTTGCACCAGTATCAGGCGATGCTGAGGCATTGCCTTTGCTTGGGTGCGCAACCGCGCCGCCTTCTCGAAGGCCGTGGTGACCAAGGTGACGGCGGGTCGACCCCGCTTCTCTACTTCAACCGCGTCGTGGAGACCCCACGCTGTGCACGACCCTCAATCGGCGACACCGTGAACTACGGCATCGCAATCGGCCAGCAGGGCATCCATCTTGCTCGGGTCCATGGGGATGCTGGGGTTGGCCTTGCGCACGACGACGCAGTCCACTCCCTCTTCGCCCAGCAGCAGCTTCAGATTGTCCATGAAGCGGTCCGAGTTGTGCCGGGAGTTGTCTATCAGACCCACGGTGGCGCCTTGAAGTTGCGCTAGGCGCGGATGAGGGCGTTCCTCGGGCAGGGCGCCCTCGGCGGCAGGGTGGACGATGGTCAACATCTCATCAGGTGGCAATGGCGCCTCCTATTGGCTGTAGAGTCTTGGCAAGTGCGTCGGTCGTCTGCTCCTCCACCATCTGGAGGTCGAGCTCGCGTCCCAAGTGGTAGGTGAGGCCGTAGGCCACTGTGTCGATGTCGACAGGGTCACCCAGCAGGCGCTCGATAGAAGTGACACCCGCGTCCGTGATACCGCAGGGGATGATGTGTTGAAAATAGGAGAGATCAGGGCACACGTTTAGCGCAAGGCCGTGGTAGGCGATGCCCCCGCTGATCTTGACGCCGATGGCCCCAATCTTCTCGTGCCCCACCCACACGCCAGTGCGCCCTTCCACCAAGCCTCCATCAATTCCGAACTGGGCCAGCGTCGCCAGCATCGCTCGCTCCAAGGCTCGGACGTAGCGCACCGGGCCTTCCCAAGAACGCAGACTCACCACAGGGTAGGCTACCAGTTGCCCCGGCCCGTGATAGGTCACTTGCCCGCCCCGGTCTGCCTCTTGCAGCGCGATGCCACGCGCTTCCAGTTGGCTGTCGTCCAGCAGGACGTGCTCGCGGTCACCACGCCGTCCCAAGGTGTAGACGTGGGGATGTTGGAGAAGCAGCAGGGTGTTGGGGACTTCCCGGGCCTTGATGGCGTCCACCAAGGCCCGTTGCAGACGCCAAGCCTCGCCATATTCGACGACGCCCAAAGAGATTACGTGACAAGTTGCGCGGGCCAAGTGCGACTCACACCACCGGCTCAGTATATGGGCGTCTCGGGCCCCATGGCTTCCAGACGCTGCTTGACTGCCTGCAGGAAAGCGCTGGACTCGGAGCCGTCGACAATCCGGTGGTCGAAGGAGAGGCACACATTCATCATAGAGCGAATGGCTATGGCATCATTGGCCACCACTGGCCGCTTCTGGACGGCCTCGATAGTCAGAATACCTGCCTGCGGATGGTTGATAATAGGCTGGGAGACGACCGACCCCAGTGCCCCGGTGTTGTTCAGGGTGAAGGTCCCGCCTTGGACGTCGTCCAAGGACAGCCTGCCCTGCCGGGCGCGGTCCGTGAGCTCTTGGGCAGCACGGGCCAGCCCCGCGACGCTGTATCCGTCGGCGTTGTGGATGACAGGCACGACGAGGCCGCCGGGGGCTGCCACCGCGATGCCGATATTGGTGCGCTTCTTCAGGATAATCTTGTCGCCGCCCCAAGAGGAGTTAAGCAGGGGGTTCTCCTTGAGGGCTTCCACCAAGGCCTTGATGGCAAAGGGGAGATAAGTGAGGGCGACGCCTTCGCGCTGACGGAATTCGTCCTTGATGCGGTCGCGATAAGCCGCTAGGGGCGTAACGTCGACTTCGATCATGCTCCAAGCATGGGGAATCTCCGAGGCGCTGCGCGACATATGCTCGGCGATGATGCGACGCACTGCGGTCAGGGGCACCGCCTCCTCGTCTGCGCCAACCGATGCCTCTGTCCTCAGGATAGGCGCTAGCGCTGTCGTATGTGTTGGGGCCGGGGCCGCACCTGCTGTCGCACCCCGGGTCTCCACCGCCCTCATCACATCTTCACGCGTTACGCGACCGCCCATACCGCTGCCTGACAGACTGTCGGGGTCGATGTCATGGTCCCGTGCCAGCCGCCGTACAGCTGGTGAGTAGCGCCTGCGCTCCCCCGCCTCGTCAGGCTTTGGCGACACGACCGGCACGGTATCGGCTGGGGGTGCCTCCGACCCGTACATGACACCGCCCGTCGGTCCCACAGGCTGCAGGTCTCGCGAGAGGTAGCCGATGGTGCTGGGGGGCATCGCCGAGGCGGGCTGAACAGGAGGGGCAGCCGGTTGGGTAGATTGGGCGACTGGCCGCTCTGGGCTGGCATCGCCGGTATCCATCTCAGCGATTGGGGCACCCATGGGCACGGTCTCGCCCTCTTGGACTAGAACGGAGATCAGGACGCCGTCATAGGGCGACGGCACCTCCATGGTCACCTTGTCGGTAACGACCTCTACCAGAGGGTCGAAGCGTCGCAGTTGGTCGCCGGGGTGAGCCAGCCACTTGCCGATGACGCCTTCCACGACTGATTCGCCAACATGGGGCAGCTCTATTACAACAGCCACGGCACTGCCCCCTGACTCAGTAAGCGGCTAGGCGTCGCAGAGCTTGGGCCACCTTCTCGGTGCTGGGCATATAGACCTCTTCCAAGGAGGGGGCGAAGGGCATGGCAGGCACATCAGGCCCGCAGAGGCGAGTCACGGGGGCGTCCAAGTACTCGAAGGCTTGATCGGCTATCAGAGCGGCCACCTCGGCACCCACACCACCGGTTATGTTGTCCTCGTGAACAATCAGGGCCCTCCCGGTCTTCTTCACCGAGTCCAGTATGGTGTCACGGTCCATCGGGCTCAGGGTGCGCAGGTCGACGACCTCCACGCTGATGCCCTCTCCGGCCAAGACTTCCGCGGCTTCAAGGCAGTAGTGGAGCACCAGCCCGTAGCTGATAACGCTTATGTCGTCGCCGGGACGCTTTACGTCGGCCACGCCAATCGGAAGGCAGTACTCTCCTTCCGGCACCTCGCCACGCACCAGACGGTAGGTCTTCTTGTGCTCCAGAAAGACCACTGGGTTGTCGTCGCGTATCGCCGACTTCAGCAGACCCTTGGCATCGTAGGGTGTGGCAGGTGAGACCACTTTCAGGCCGGGGGTATGAAAGAAGTAGGCCTCCACATTCTGGGAGTGGAAAAGACCACCACGAATGCCTCCTCCGTACGGCACCCTCACCACCATGGGGGCCGACACCGCTCCGTTGCTGCCATAACACACGCGGGCCGCCTCGCCGATAAGTTGATTGGCTGTGGGCCAGATGAAATCGGCGAACTCCACCTCGGCGATGGGCCTCAAACCCCGGAAGGAGGCGCCGAGAGCGATTCCCACAATGGAGGCCTCGGCCAAGGGCGTATCGATCACGCGGTTGGGGCCGAACTCGTCAACGAACCCTTGGGTGGCGAGGAACACCCCTCCGCGCTTACCGATATCCTCGCCCATTATCAGCACCTTGGAATCGCGCACGAGCTCCTCGTGCATCGCCTCACGTACTGCCTCTATGACGCTCTTCACAGCCATACGCCCGCCTCAGCCTGCGTACAGGTGGTGATAGAAGGTTGAAGGGTCTGGGAAGGAGGCGGTCTCGGCCAACTCAGTGGCCCGGTCCACTTGAAGCCGTGCCTCGGAGTGCAGCCTCTCGTCTTCCGACTCGGTCAGACGGCCTATCTCCAGCAGGTAATCTCGGAGAGTCACCACAGGGTCGCGAGTGCGGGCAGCCTCCAGTTCCTCCTGCGAGCGGTAGCGCCGGTCGTCGTCGTCTGTGGTGTGGGGCATGAGGCGCTCCACCTGCATCTCCAGCAGGACCGGTCCTTCGCGTCTGGCATGGGTTATGGCATCGCAGGTCGCCCGGTAGCACTCAAACAGATCAAGGCCGTCCACTTCGTACCCTGGGAAGCCATAGCTTTGTGCGCGGCGAGACACCCCAGGCACGGCCATCTGCAAGTTCAAGGGCACTGAAATTGCGTATTTGTTGTTCTCGCAGATAAACACCACGGGGAGGTGGTGCACGGCAGCAAAGTTCATCGCCTCATGGCACTCCCCTTGGCTGGAGCCTCCGTCGCCTAGATACGCCAGCACCACGGTGTTCTCGCCCAAAACCTTGCAACCGAGGGCGTAGCCAACGGCTTGGGTTAGGTTGGCGGCGACCACGTTGGAAGTCTGGATGACCCTGTTCTGGGGCGAAGCCCCCTGCAGGGGGAACTGGCGCCCGCCGCTATAGGGGTCGCCTGCCTTGCCCATGAAGGAGAGCATGGCCTCGTCCACGGTAATGCCAGCAGTGAGTTTGATGGCGAGATCGCGGTAGTAGGGGAAGAGGAAGAAGTCGCCGTCGTTCTTGGCCGCTAGGAAGCTGCCAAGTTGGGCTGCCTCGTGACCTTGGCATGAGGCAGCAATAGGCACTTTGCCTTGTCGGTTCAGTGCCCAGATGCGCTCGTCGAAGGTGCGTACGAGCACCATCTGCGAGTAGACCTCCAACGCCTCGGCGTCCCTCAGGGCGGTAGAGCAATCGAGGTCGTCGACCAACTGCGCTTCTTCTGCCTGGGCCATGCTACCTCGCTAGGAAGATTCTTGGCGTTGCGAGCTGGCTACCAGCAGGTCATTCCGGTCGCCCCAGCGCTTGAAGAAGCGCTTGAAGTTCTTGAAGCTGAGTTCATTTCGCTGGGCTTCATCCAATGCAGCCCAGACCCGGTGCTCGTGTCGCACGATGGGCAGGTCGTCGGCCGCGAAGATGCGGTGCCCCAAGTTCTTCATTTGGAAACTGAAGTCTAGGTCCAAATTGCGGTAGAAGCGGAAGCACTCGCGCATTAACCCCACCTCATTGACCAGGGAGCGACGGAAACCTTGGCAGTAGGCCTGCATGGCGTCGGACTCCCCGGAGGTCACCTCGTCGTGGAAGTGGTGCATGTCGTCGGTACAGACGCCCCACGGCCCTACCATGGAGATGCGCTCGTCGTCCAGCCAGCGGTCGACAGGAGTCAGGATGTCGCCGGTGACCTCAGTCGAGGGGTCGAGGAACACCACGGTGCGTCCGCGGCACTGCATCAAGCCAATGTTCTTGGCTGCTCCCTCTCCTAGGACATGGTCGGCGTGGACTACATTGACGCGTGAATCGCCAACTCGCAACTCTTCCAGCCACTCGGAAGTGCCGTCGGTGGAACCGTTGTCCACCACCACAAGCTCGGCATTGTGGCCCTCGGCCCACTTCAATGCGCTACGGGTGACCCTTTGTACGTCCTCCATATAGTCGGAAACCACCGACACCATGGAGAAGTCGAGTGTATGCGGCTGGTTCAAGTAAGACACAACCTCTTTGGGTGACGATACGGTGGCGAACTGGCCGGCCATGCGCTCCAGCGGTGTCTTAGGGCGCACCAATGCACCGGCGGATTGGTCCTCCACCACGTAGCCGTGGGCTGCGATGTGCTCGCGCAGGGCGTCGGCTTCACCGTAGGCCCCGTTGCTGCGGTAGCCGAGCCGCTGCTCCACATGCGCTCCCACCTGAACCGGAACGTCGTGTTCGTCTGGAGCCTTGTCGAGGCCCAGCCCCAGCAACTGGTCGAACTCCACGAGCAAACTAGCCTTAGCTGCATCGGGTAGGGGGGATTGGGCCATATTCCACACCGTGGCCAAGGCGTTGGGCAGGTCAAGGTCGTTTTCCACCTTCTCCCAGAACTTCTCCCGCCACTCCTCAGTTTCCAGAGGCATATCTGCAGGAGCGGGGGCCTGCTTCCAACTGGCCATTCTGTTCTGCAGGCCAGTCAAGGCCCGCTGCGCAGCTTTCAGCGTGGAGAAGGTGAAATTCATGCGGTTGCGGTAGCGCACCGTGAGGCACAGGTAGCGGAAGGCCAGAGGGTCGAAACCACGATCCGCCAAATCATCTAGGATGAACACGTTTCCCGAGGACTTGGCCATCTTGATGCCGTCGGCCAGGAGGTGCTGGCCATGGACCCAGTAGCGCACGTAAGGCACGCCAAAAGCCGCCTCGCTCTGGGCAATTTCGTCCTCGTGGTGGGGGAATATGTTGTCCACGCCGCCGGTGTGGATATCGAGTTGCTTACCCATGTACTTGGTGGACATGGCAGAGCACTCGATGTGCCAACCGGGGAAACCCTCTCCCCAAGGGCTGTCCCACTTCATCTCGCGGCCGGGCTCGGCCAGCTTCCAGAGGGTAAAGTCTCTCGGGTCTCGTTTCAGGGGGTCGGCCTCACTGCGAACGCCCTCCATCAGCCCTGCCTGTTGGTTGCCCGAGAGGGCCCCATAGGCTTCGAACTTGCCGACGTTGAAGTAGATGTTGCCACCCACAAGATATGCATAGTCCTTGGCCATCAGTTCTTCGACCAATGCGACCATCTCGGCCACATGCTCGGTGGCCCAAGGGTAAACGTGAGCGGGGAGGATGTTCAGCTTGGCCTCGTCGTCATAGAAGGCTTGGGCGTAGAACTGGGCGATCTCCTGAGGTGTCTTGCCTTCTTCCAAAGCTGCCAGAATTACCCGGTCTCCGCCCTCTTCCAGCATCTCCTGGCGCATGTGGCCCACATCGGTGATGTTCTTGACGTGCATCACCTCGTAGCCTCGTCGCAAAAGAGCCCGACGTATCCAGTCGGCCATCAAATAGCTGCGGAGGTTACCGATGTGCGCATATCGGTAGACCGTAGGGCCACAGGTGTACATCTTGGCGACACCCGGCTCTAGGGTCTGCACCTCCTCCACCCTACGCGTCATAGTGTTGTGTAAGCGAAGCACACCGACACCCCCTGGAGGCGGTTTCCACACCAACTCGCCCACCATCCTCCGTCGAACGAGATTCTACCACACTTTCAGATGGTGAGCTGTACCACGGCAGGCGTTCCACGGGAAGAGATTCACGTTGACAATGCCTTAGGCGCTTCCTACAATCGATTCCACTTCAAGGATACTATAATTATACCCCTCGGAGGCCCGGACCAATGTCCACGGTGCGGCAGATGTTCCATCTACAGGAGCTAGACCTAGAGATTGCCCGTGTGGAGAAAGAGATTTTCTCCTTGGAGGGCCACATCGGAGAGCGGAGCGTGCTACTGGAGTGCGAAACGGCACTGCAGGCAGCACAGGAACGCCATCAGAAATTGAAAATGGACCACTCCGATAACGAGTTGAAGGCTGGGTCCATTCGGACCAAGCTGGAAGCGGACCGGGCCAAGCTGTATGGAGGCACCGTTACCAACCTCAAGGAGTTGCAGGGCTTGGAGCAGGAGACGACCAGCCTGGAAGCCGACTTACACAAGCGGGACGAGGCGCTGATCGCGATGATGGAGGAGCTGGAAGAAAGCAACACGGCACTTGCCGAGGCAGAGCAAAGGAATTCCACGCAGGCCGTCGAGTGGAAGTCCGACCAAGCAGGACTTACCAAGCAATGGCAGCAGTTGGGCGAAAGCTTAGAAAATCTCACGGAGGAACGCAAGGAGACCGCAGGCATTCTGCCTCCCACAGAGTTGCGGCGGTACGAGTCGCTACGCACCTCCAAGGGAGGCGTCGCCGTGGCCCGCGTGGAGCGCGGCCTATGTCGTGGCTGCTTGATGACCCTCCCCACCCACCAAATGCAAAAGGCCCGCATGGCGCGCGAACCCATCACCTGCAACAGCTGCGGGCGCCTGTTGTTCCTGAGCTAGAAAGACCTACGGGCACTGAATCCCTGCATATCCTCTCGATCGACATTCCTTGAGGGACGAACTCTCCTTTTGTTGTTGGCATTCGTGTTGTCCCTATGGACGCCGGCTTGTGGCGGTGATGATAGCAGTGAACCGGACACCTTCAGAATAGGCGTCATGGAGTCCCTCACAGGCCTTGGCGAGACCTACGGCACCGTAGCCAATCAGGCCAAGCAGTTGGCCGCGGATGAAATCAACGCGGCGGGAGGCATCAACGGGCGCGAGCTGGAACTCATCGTAGAGGACTCGAAGTGCGGCGCGGCGGACGCGGTGGTCGCGTACAACAAGCTGACAGACGTGAATGGCGTGAAGGTCATACTGGGCACTTCCTGCAGCAGCGCCAGCCCCACTGGCATAGGATGACGGCACTATCCTCTTCTCCGGCGTCGCCAGCAGCCCCGACATCGCCAATGCCGGCGACTACATCTTTCGCACCCAGATCAATGACATAGAAGTGGGCATCGCCACAGGCAACCTGTTGTGGTCCGATGGAGTACGTACTCTCGCCACCATCACTGAGGCTACCGACTACGCCGAGGGAGTGAGGCGCACCACTGCCTCCTAGTTCGCGAAACTGGGAGGGTCCATAGTGGCGGCCGAACAGTACGGGTCGGACAACACCGACTTCCGGTCCCAGTTGTCGAGGCTATCCGCCGCAAACCCTGATGCCCTCCACCTAGCGCCTCAGTCCGAGGCGTCTGCCGGCGCCATCATCAAGCAGGCGCGAGAAATGGGCTACGAAGGCCCCATCTACGCTGAGACCATCTCGATAGGCACCTCTGCTTTGGAAATCGCTGGCGACGCCGCCACTGGTATGAAGGCTGTCGCAGCTGACCTCGACCCCAACAACGAAAAGGGCCAGGAAGTGCTGGCCAACTTCAGGGAACGCTACAGCTACGTCACGCTGCCATGGCACTTGGGGTCCGCCTACGATGACGTTTACATCACCGCCGAATGCCGGCGACAGACCAACGACGATCAGGACGCCGACGGCTTCCGGGACTGCCTGTACGCCATCACCTGGAGCGGTGCCATCGGCGACAACTACAGCTTTGATGCCAACGGGGAGGTGGTTGGGCTCTCCCGGGTAATAGTCGAAGTTCTGCCAATTGCAGGGCGGACTGCAGAGAGACAGTACAGAGTGCTGGGACCTGCCCCGGACATCTAGTGACTGGTTGCCAGCCCCCATGCAGCGGTTTGCCTTGACCCTCTTACAATCAGCATGCTAGATTCGGCGCGTAGGAGCTGGTCAGGCTGGGTGGCCGCCGCCCTCGCTTGCGAGGGGGGAGGAAAGTCCGGGCTCCGCCGGGCAGGGTGCTGGGTAACGCCCAGGCTCCTCTCTTCCGTCTCTGGAAGGGGGGAGACGGAAAGTGCCACAGAAACATACCGCCTATGGCCCTTCTCGGGGTCAGGCAAGGTTGAAAAGGTGAGGTAAGAGCTCACCGCGTCCTCAGTGATGGGGATGGCAGGCAAACCCCACTTGGAGCAAGGCCGAATAGAGGGACTATGGGTGCCCGGCCCGTCCCTGGGTTGGCTGCTCGAGTCTAGCGGTAACGCTGTCCCATTGGGACGCCCGCCCGCGATTCAGCTGGGCTGGCAGACCTAGATAGATGGCCACCACCTTCAGGCATCCAGGAGGAAGTCCCAGAGACGTAAACTGGCAGTCCTGAGAGGTACAGAACCCGGCTTACAGGCCTGGTCGGCTCCTCACACAGGCGCAACACGCCGGACACCGTTCACAAGCTAGGGAGGGCATTGGAATGAAAGCTGCCAGACTGACGGGACCGAAGCAATTCGAGCTTTTCGAGACCGAAGCGCCCACGGCAGGCGATGGCCAATGTCTGATCAAGCTGGAACAAGTATCGGTGTGTGGCAGCGACATCCGTACCGAGTACAGCCGCCCCTTTCCAGAAGAGCACTACCCTGCTAGGTTGGGGGCGCCCTGCCACGAGTGCGCTGGCGTGGTAGTGGAAAGCCGCTGCGAAGAGTTTCACGAGGGCCAGCGGGTAATCGTGATTCCGGGGGCTGACACCAGTCACGGGTTGGTGGAGTATATCGCCTCACGCCCCAGCCGCATGATTGCCCTGCCCGATGAGGGCGATCTCAGCGAGTGGGTCATGTGCCAGCCTTCGGGGACAGTACTCTACTCATGCCAGCGCATGGGCAACGTCTTGGGCCAGAACGTGGCTGTAGTGGGACAGGGAGGCATTGGCCTTTCCTTCACCATGCTAGCAGCCATGATGGGGGCCCGGCGCGTTATCGGCATCGATCTGCTGGACTACCGGCTGGAGCGGGCCAAGAGCTTCGGTGCGACGCACACCATAAACCCAGGTCAACAGGAGGTTGTGCAGGCCATTCAGGACATCGTCGGCGGCGAGGGAGCAGATGTGGTGGTCGAGGCCGCAGGATTCTCGGATGCCTTTAACCTCTGCTTCCGGTTGGTGAAGCAGTTGGGGACCGTCGTATTATTCGGCATCCAGACGTCGGACACCATACCTTTGGAGCACGACCTGATGATGGCCAAGCAGCCCACCATCGTGCCCACGGTTGGCGCACGCACACCCAACGTCACCGCCCACATTGAGCGCATGGTCGAACTCAAGACACGCGGCTTGGTTGATCCGGGGCGCATGGTGACCCACCGCATCGGCTTCGGAGATGTGCAGCGCGCCTACGACATGTACGAGCAGCAGCAGGACGAGGTCATCAAGGTCGTGATGTCCCTGTAGGTAACGTCCCTCTAGACACTTCGCCCGGCATACGTGGTTAGGTGCCAGCCTTGATTCGGCTTACCGAAGGGACGGGGTTGGGGTCGCCTTCCAGCGTCCACTCATCCTCTACGGTCTGTAGCTCCAGTTGCAGGCGAATGCCGTTGGGGTCCTTGAAGTAGAAGGTCTTGCCGTAGGAGCGCTCGATTATGTCGGTGCACTCTCCACCGTTCCCTTTGATCTTGCCGTACGCCTTGTCGAATTCGGCCTCGGTGTCCACGTTCACCGACAGGTGATTGAGTAGCTGGGGCGAGGAGGCTGGCAGCGTGGCACCGTCGAAGAACGCAAAGTAGTTACCGTGCCCAGCATCGAAGAAGTAGTGACGCCGGTCGTTGTCGCCACCGGTACGCAGGGTACGAACTAGCTTCATCCCCAGCACATCATGGTAGAAGTGGACCGTGGCCTCCATATCGTCGGTCTCCAGAGCAACGTGATCGACCCCCAAGTATGTAGCCATCCCTGGCTCCTTGAGAATTTGAGTCTAGTCTATTGCTATCCGAGGTATGTTCGGGTAAACAGTTATGTGTCATGTTGCCGCTACAATCGCCTATTCGCAACCGGTGCGTGAGACCGGATTTGGAAGACCTTACCCAAAAAGGTTACAATCACGGCGCATCGGTTAGCCGGGCATGGCTCCCTCTTTCACTCCCTCGTACCGACCATCCCGTCACCTCGTCTCTCCTTCTCCTAGGTAGAGAGCAACGAAGTTGCCTTTTGGGATGAGGGGCATAGGTTGACGGCCCGGAAATTGCGTTTCCACGGGTGGCTGCATTGGCGAATCATCCTCGTTCTCTGTGTGACGGCTATTCCGCTCTTTTTCCAGTCAGACCGCGGCGTTCAAGGGCAAGAGGAAGACAAATCATTGCCCCTTGTGAGCCTGGTCAGCGTCACTCCCTCGGTACACGAAGATGACCGGATCACGATCGTGGTGCGCATCGATAGACCGATGGAGGCAGGAGACACGGGGGACGTTAAGATCATTGGGGGCATCATAGTCTTTGACCCATCCGACAGCTACACCGCTGCAGCTTTGGTCGCCTTTGTTTTCCGCCCGGGTCAGGAAACTAGGACCATGTCCTATGGTGTATGCGACTACGGTGCATGCAGCGACAAAGACACCCCTAGAACGATCCGCATAGCCGTAAATTCGAATTGGGATCATCTATCGGCGCGAGAGGGCGGCTATCGAGTCGGCCACCCATCGGAGATGACCGTCAGGGTCTTGGCGAAGGATGCGAGCCCACCGCCTACTCCAACGCCCGCGCCATCCTCCGCCTACTCCAACGCCCGCGCCTCCTCCGCCGCCTACTCCAACGCCCGCCTCCGCCGCCTACATCAACGCCCGCACCTCCGTCCTCCACACCAAGGCGTAGACCGCCGAGCAGGCCTCGTCCGAGGCCGACGCCGACCCCAAGACCAACACCCCGGGCTACCCCAACTTTCAGGCCCCGACCGCGCCCAACACCAAGCCCAACTTAGACGCCAATACCTACGCCCACGCCAACCCAGACCCCGACCCCTATTCCGACACCTGCGCCTACTCCAACGCCAACCCTGACGCCCACACCCCCACCAACCCCAATCCCAACACCGGTGCCGGCCCCAACACCTACCCCGCTGCCTACTTCGACTCCGGTACCCACTCAAACGCCCGCGCCTACCCCCGCACCCACCCCGGTACCCACGCCAACCACCACGACAGCGGCGACTCTCACGGCCACGGCTCCACCGACGGAGGTCCTCGTCGATGCTCCGACAGTGGAACCGGTCCCGCTGGCCACCGTGGAGCCTGTGCCTCGACCAACGCTACGCGACTTGGAGGAGCCTGCGATCCCAATAATCGGCGATGCAATACCGCGCACCCGCAATACCTTGGGCGTCATTGCGTCCACTCCACGGCGACGCACCACGCTGATAGTGATCCAGGGCTTCGCCATCGCGTTTGCCATAGGCGTGTTCGGGTACCTGATATTGCGTAGGCGATGAAGCGGAGGCGGCGGACGGTATGCGAAATGGTGTGTGTAGGGCCGCCGGTCAGTGGACCGACTTCTTCTAGTTAGTTCATTGCAGCCGACTCATTCGGCTTACGGGACAGCGGCCGTGGCATCAGCGGCATCTGAAGACGTGAATGGCAGGGTCATCGTGAACTCGGCGTACTCACCAAACACGGTGTCCACCGATAGGTCACCTCCCAAGCGGCGCGCCACGTCGGCAGAGGACGGCAGCCCCAACCCGGCTCCCAACGCACCATCCCGCGTCGAGAAGAACGGGTTGAAAATGTGGGTAACTAGGTCGTCAGCAATTCCGGGGCCGTTATCCCGTACCCTTATCTCTACGGTGTTATCGACCAAACGGGTGGAAACGGACAGTACTGGACGGTAGTCTCCCCCCCCTCTTCCTGCCCCTTCTGTCGCATGGCATAGCAGGCATTGGAGACCAAGTGGAGCATCGCTTCCCCGAAGTCATGCTCCACCAACAGAACCTCACCAATGGACTTGTCCAACTCGAAGTTCGGCTGCACGGAGAAATCATCCCACTCAGCGATGAAGGTGTTGCACCCAGCTTGGATCGCCTCCCGCACCTCAGAGTTCAAATCGGTCATCGCCGGGTCTCCACCCGCAACTCCAAAACTCCGCATGCGCTCCACTATAGCCTGCGCACGACCACCGTTGGAGAGCACGCGACGCAGGCTGTTGGTCATCTCTTGGCTGATGTCGTCGAAAAGGGCCGAGTCCTCTTCCGACATCCTGTCCCGGTAGGTCTCCAGCATCTCAGTCAGCTCGTTGTACAACTCAAGGGAGCCCTCGGAGAAGTTGTTGACAAGATTCAGGGGGTTGCTGATTTCGTGGGCTACGCCCGATACCAGTTCCCCCAAAGCGGCCAGTTTCTCCTGAGCGACTAAGCGGGCCTGCACCCGTCGTAGCTCCGCATTAATCTGCCGCAACTCCTCGTAAAACTGTCCCACCAAGTTCAGCCGTTACACTTCCAAGGCCTGTTGCCTGAAGACCTCCAAGGCGGTTGCCAACTCTCCTATTTCGTCGCGCCCCACCTCCGGCACTGGCGTCTCCAAGTCTCCGTCGGCCATTCCGCGCATACGCTCCGACATGCGTGAGAGCCGCCTTACAATGCCGTTGCCTACCCACAGCCAAGCTGCAAGGGTAGCCGCGATCACACTGATGACGCTGATGGCAGTCAACAAAGTCCGACCCTCGTCGAAACTGCTAATGGCCAGTCCCAGCGTTTCGGCAGAATGGGAGCGAGAGGCAACCAACACGCCCGATACGGAATTCTCCAAGGCCACGCTCAGCTGGTCGAAAGACGTCGCCAAGTGCCTGACGCTGTTCTCCAAGGCAAGCTGTCGGCCACGGACGTAGAACACGCCCTCGCCTTCTCCCAAAGAAGCGACCGCGGGTCGATGCCAGTCGCGTATATTTTGGCAAACTCTTCCCATAGCTCCTGAAGGGCTTCCCCATCCTTAACCTGCAACACCTGCCGCAGGACTGAAGGCGCTGCCTCCGACTCGTCCATGTCCGAGAAGGTGGTCGCCAAGCGCAGCCGGTAGTTGGCTGCAAGGTCGTTGGCGCTCAGTAGTTCGTTCTGGTTCACAGAAAGACCGTCGATGACCTCGGCCAGGTCGTAAGCCGCATCGCTGACCGCTTGCGCATCGGCTGCCAGAGTGGGCACGCTGCTCACCTCATCCAACGCAGCTTCCAAGCGCTCTAGGGACCGGACGACCGCGCCGGTATCCAAGCCTTGAAACCCAGACCCGGCCTCGGCCACCACTTCGAAACCCAGAATCCGCAGACGCTCTGTCTCGAGAGCGGCAGTCCAAGAAGCCTCCAAGGCTGGAACCGACTCGGACCCGACTTGGTAGTTGAGGTCTCCGCTCTGTTCGAAGTAGTAGACACCAACTGCACCGGACACCAAGGTCAAAGCCACCGCAAATGCCAAGGCTAGGTATAGGCGAGCGCCGATACGTCGCCACCTGTCTATCAAAAAACTCATGCCCAAATACTCCTGAGAAACCAGGGCCTGTGCCGAGTGCTCTAAGGCCGGATATTACGAGCCGTAGAATAGTACAACGACTTTCGCCGGTCGCAGCTACGAAGTGGTCAGAGTCGGCTGACTGCTAGGCGAAGAATCGCTCGGCACAGGACCGCTGTGGGCATGTACGGGGACCGCGGTTGCCCCCCGGCTTCACCCAGATATCATGGAGACGAGGGTCGAGCCGTAGAAGCCCTATCGCAAACCAATGTCTTGGAGTGGTAGCCACCAGCAACCGGTGACAAGCTCATATGGGGCATCTCGGCCGCGGACTGCAAGATGGACGCCGACTTAGCTTCTAAGAACCCTGACAGGAAACTCAAGGGAGCTCAGCCGTCCTTGTTCATAGCCTGTTGCAGGCCTCAGCCAAGGTCGCAATCAGCCGTGGCAAGCCCCGTTATAATGAGCACTTGTCGGGACGTCCAACCCAGGGTTAGTAGCGAAGAATCCCACCGGCTTCAAGCTGAATCCGCAGTAGGCGACCGGCGAGATCTGGTTGGGCTATGGCCCGGGGGCCGCCATCTCGTCCTGGTCGTAAGGCATGACCCATAGGTGCTTCGTCATGAATCCGGCTCGCTTGATGACGCTAGCGCTGGGATGGACGAAGGGAAGAATGTTCTCCCTAGGCATGAACTTATAGCCAACAGACTACCCCAAGGCCTTCTTGACCGAGGGGTTGGAGACTACCCAGTTCCGGCCACTCATAGGGTCGACTACCCTCTGAGCCTCCAACTCTGTCTTGAGTGGTGTCGCTTCGGCATAGAAGGCATTTCCGTGGGGATTGTCAGGGCCAAGGGGATCGGCCACGGTGTACACTTCATAGGCCGTGTTGCCCTCGCCGTCCACACTCATGCCCAGCCGGAAGTTGAAGAAGTGCTGGTGTACGTGGGCTTTCAGCTGGGGCGCAACCACCGTCCCATACTTGGGCGTCTCTCCGGCGGCAATGCCGGCGGTGTTGACTATGCCGGTAAGCTTTATCTCCAGTTGTATCGTCCCATCCTGGTAGAAATACCAAAAGAAACCGTATCCGTAGTTGCCGACAGTGGCGATGCTGGAAACCACCAAACGCCTTGAGCGGCGCACCTCGGTCTGGCCTGTGCGCCAGTCCACATGCTTCCACAGAATGCCGTAGTCCTCCTCGTGCATGCAGACCGCGTTGGGTATGGTGAACGGCCCGCTGCGGCCGTCATTCATCACCGCGTCGAAGTAATAAATTTCCCCCAAGCAATCGCATCCAAGGGTCAAGGAGTTGGCGAGGGAGCCTATGCCATATTCCCCGGCATCGAAAGCGTTCTTCCGGTAGTGGTCCTTGCCGGGGTCGCCATAAGGCACCACCATATCCGACAGTGCAGCACGATAGAGGACCGGTCTCACCCGCCCTTGGTCCTCATAGCCGACAGTGTGAATCACAAATCCTTCCCAGGGTTGACCCCGATGCGTAGACGCCACTTTTGCCAAGCGACGCCGTGCCCGTCGACCTCGACGATTGCTCCTTCGGGCTGCGTAATTTCCAGTGGTTTCAAGTCCTTGCGGAAGGCCCCCACGAATTCAGGCGCGCAGTTGCCACCCCCCTCAATGGGGCGAGCATAGCCGTTGTCTGTCGTGCTTGTGCGAACGAAATTGAGGGCAAGAACCAATCGCCGACCCTGCTCGTCATCAAACCCGTAGTTGCCGGCAGACCAAGGTTCTATCATCACCAAGCTGGGATCGGTAATACTGCGCTTCTTGATGGCGGCTTGGAAATCAGGGTTAGCCCTTACCACGGCCTCGTATTCGGCGAACTGGTCGAACATCACTCGATGCTGCGTTCCCGGAACGTGCTCCCTTGAAGTGACACGCTGTTCATCAAGGGAGACAACGGCCTCATAGGTGGCCTCTGCGTCGTGGTCCAAAAACACCAAGAAGGCGTTCCGTTGAACGGGACCGCCAAACTGGAACCTGAGGACCGTGTCCTTGGCGGGTTCCTAGAGGACAATGGTCTCGAACCGGACTCGCGTCCCAATTTGACGTTGGACCCTTCAGGATGGATCCGGCCTCGCCTATCTCTTCAGCCATCAGCGGGTCCAAGAGATGGGAGGCAGAGGAATTAAGTTGCAGCCAGCGCTTGTTTCTCCGCGGAAATAGCCATTGTTACCTCTTCAAAACAGCTCTTACCACCTGACTGGGACTTAATGTCAGCGTTTTCTGACGGCAACAGCGTCCTGCACAAGGGGAAAGCTGGGGAGTCAGCGCCTGCTAACTGTCACAACGTGAGCTGCCCACCTACGGCCAAGGTTGGTATGCGCAAGCCCTTAAGGGTCAATGGCGGTTGCTGCCTTCCTGCATGTATCGTAAAGCGGTTGATAGGGGCCCTTCAGGCGCACGAGTCCCCTGCCCCCGGCCTACTCTTACCGCGCAGCTTGACCCCCTTCTGGCCCGTTGGTATCCTTCGCCTGCTCTCTCCCTTTGTATTTTTCACGACATCTGCCTTGGGAGGCATACTATGTCGCAGTTGGTTGACCTGAGCGTGCTGGTGGACAGTGAGACCCGGGGACCGCCCTCCACCAACGTCCGTGTGGAGTTGGAGTATTTCCACCGTGGCCCCGGTTTCTGGCGGGTGTGCTCCATTCACCAGAGCATACACACAGGAGCTCATGTCGACTCGCCACTGCACTGCTTCGAGGACGGCATCACCATGGCCGAGGTGCCCTTGGACAATGTGATTGGCGAGGCCGTGGTGCTTGACTGCACTCCCTGCGACCCCAGCCACGGTCTCACTCCGGCCGACTTCGAACGGTGTGGCGTTGAGGTGCGCGAGGGCGACATCGTACTGCTGCGCACCGGCTGGACTGACCGTATGTGGGGCAACTTCCCCGAATACTTCACCACCTCCCCTTACCTGACCCCGGAAGGGGCCAACTGGCTGGTGGAGCGTAAGCCCAAGGCTATAGGCTTCGATTTCTTCGAGGAGTACATGGCGCGGTTCCCCGACTTCAACTCCGAGGACTTTGTGGTGCACCGCATCATCTTGGGTTCGGGCATCACCATCATGGAGGGGATGACCAACTTGGGAGCGGTCACAGGCCGCCGCTTCAACTTCTTCGGTCCATGGTACAAGGTGGCCGACACCGAGGGAGCGCAGGCCCGCTTCTTTGGGATTCTGGACTAGTCACACAGCCGAACGAGACTCACCACACTGGAGGCATGAATGGCGCAGCAGGGAATACCCACTGAAGAAGAAGTGCTAGGGTACTTCAACTCCCTGTCCAACTGGGGACGCTGGGGCGAAGATGACCAGTTGGGTACGCTGAATTTCCTCAGCCCAGAGAAGACCAAGCGGGCTGTGGGTCTTGTGCAGGAAGGGACTACTCTCAGTTGCGCCCGCACCGTGCGGTTCGAGCCCACGGCCGACGTCCCTTCGCCTCCCATTCATTACATGGTGGAGAGCGGCGAGGGCTGGGGCAGCGGCGACAAGGTCAGCGCCCGCATCAACCAAGCCTCCACCGACTTCTTCGGTATGATATTCCACGGCTTTGCCATCACCCACATCGACAGCTTGGCTCACTTCTTCTGGGAAGGGAAGATGTACAATGGCCGACCCGCCCACCTAGTTTCCACCAGCCTGGGGGCTACCGTGGAGTCGGTGGAGGTGGCAAAAGATGGCATCACCACACGCGCCGTGTTGGTGGACGTGCCCATGGTGCGTGGCATCGACTGGCTGGACCGGGGCGAGGGTGCGATGCCTGAAGACATCTTGGAGGCGGAGCGACGCTGCGGCTTTCGCGTGGAAGAGGGTGACATCCTGCTGGTGCGCACCGGCCAGTTGCACCGGCGAGAGGTCGAGGGCCCGTGGGACATAGCCGGCACCGGCTCCACGGCCTGCCAAGCCGCCTGCCTGCCCCTGTTCCACGAGCGCAGCATCGCCATGATAGGCTCGGACACAGGCAACGACGTGATGCCTCGCCAGTACCAGCAGGTGACCAACCCCATCCACCAAGTGGGCATCGTGGCTATGGGCATCTGGATACTGGACAATGCCAATTTGGAGGAACTAGCCGAAGCGTGCCAGCAGCGGAACCGATGGGAGTTCATGATGTCCATCGGCCCACTGCGCCTGCACAACACCACCGGCTCGCCGGTGAACCCGATAGCCATCTTCTGACCAAATATCTGGACAAGCCAACAAGAGGAGGAACACCATGCCAAAGAAGGAAATCATCGCGCCAGCCTCGATGACTGCTGCTGGGCCGCCCCTGTCGCCAGCCACCAAGTTCGGCAACACCGTCTACGTATCCGGCCAGACGGGTCGTCACCCAGTGACCAACGATCTCCCCGGCGATGTGGCTGGTCAGACGACCAACGCCATTGAGCGCATCAAAATGTGCTTGGAGGAGGCTGGGACATCTCTGGATAACGTCGTCACAGCCACCTGCTGGCTCACCGAGACCGCCAATTTTCCCGCCTTCAACGAGGTCTACGCCTCCTACTTCACGGAGAACCGGCCAGCGCGGGCCACGGTCGGCTCACAACTGATGGGCCCCGACCTGCTTGTGGAAATCCAGTGCATAGCGGTGATACCCGATTAGCAAGGGTTAAGGAGAGAACAACATGCCCAAAAAGGAAATCGTACAGGTGGATATGGCGGCGCCCAACGTCAACCTGTCCACCGCCACCCGCTTCGGTAACCTAGTCTTCGTGGCTGGGCAGACGGGGCGTCATCACGTAACCGGCGAGGTAGGCCGGGACATACGCGAGCAGGTCCACTTTACGTTGGACAAAATACAGGTCATTCTTGAGGCAGCGGGCACATCGCTGGACAACGTGCTCAGCGTGTTGACCCACCTCACAGGGCGGGAATACTTGGACGCCTACAACGAGGAGTACAACAAGTACTTCCCCACCAACAAACCAGCTCGCACCACGGTGCATGTAGACTTGAACGCGCAGGATCTGATGGTGGAAATCACCGTGGTCGCCTGTATACCCGATTAGGAGGTCACCAGATGAAGGCAATACGTATGCACCAGCCCGGCGGGGCTGATGTGCTCCAATACGAAGACACAAACGACCCGCAGCTAGGGGCAGGACAGGCGTTGGTGAACGTTCAAGCCGTGGGAATCAACTTCGCCGATGTGTACGCCCGCAAAGGGGCCAACCCCGCCAACCTGCCAGCCATCCTTGGGCAAGAGGCTGCCGGAGTTGTCTCAGCCGTTGGCGAAGGAGTTACCGAGGTAGCCGTGGGAGACACCGTCGCCTACTGCGGCGT
This sequence comes from Dehalococcoidia bacterium, assembly GCA_965263155.1. Classification (GTDB taxonomy): domain Bacteria; phylum Chloroflexota; class Dehalococcoidia; order Lucifugimonadales; family JAAXIE01; genus JAAXIE01. Next base: position 1,041,144 of record OZ253586.1, on the reverse strand, counting down.
GCCGGGCGCCTACGCCGAGAAGCAGGCCGTGCCTGGCGCTCGGTTGGTGAAGATGCCCGACGGCATCGACGCTCGCATGGGCGCAGCCGCCATGCTGCAGGGTATGACGGCCCATTACCTAGCCTACAGCACCTATCCCCTGAAGCCGGGCGACTCCTGCTTGGTGCATGCTGGGGCTGGTGGTGTCGGTCTGCTGCTGATTCAGATGGCTAAGCATCTGGGTGCGCAGGTCATCACCACTGTCTCCACCGAGGCCAAGGCCCAACTGGCTCGCGACGCGGGAGCTGACGTGGTCATCAACTATACCCAACAGGACTTTGAAGAAGAGACCATGAATGCCACCGATAGCAAGGGCGTCAACGTCTCCTACGACTCGGTGGGCAAGGACACCTTCCACAAGAGCCTTGGTTGCACCGCCCGGCGCGGCTTCTTAGTGCTCTACGGTCAAGCCAGCGGTGCCGTAGACCCGGTGAACCCCCAGATATTCAACCCCGGCTCCAAGTTCCTCACGCGCCCCAGCTTGGTGGACCACACTGCCACCCGCGAAGAACTGGAATGGCGGGCGGGGGACATCCTGGACTGGATCAAGTCTGGGCAACTCAAACTGCGCATCGAACACGAGTTCCCCCTGTCCGAGGCGGCAGAGGCCCATCGCCAACTGGAAGGTCGCGCTACCACTGGCAAGGTGCTTCTCATCCCGTAGCAGGAACCATCACGGTGCTGTTTGACCCACAAGGCGGGGTATTCGGGCTGAATACCCCGCCGAGCTAGCGAGCACGGCCCAAATAGAACGAGCCTCTTCCCGCGCCACATGCTGACCTAGGAGGCGGCTCTCCTCTATCGATGGCCGTCCCCGGTCGTTGCTATCATGATGACCATGTACCCGAACTCCGTCACCGCAATCGTGGGGCCTCCGGACAGCTTTCTGAGGCGCCTCTCTATCACGAAAAGTGATACTCCGATTTCCCAGAGGTTTCACATCAGTGTGAAACGTTCTTGCGCGCAATCGTATCTGAGAGGCGATAAGATTTCACTAATTTCACATTATTCAGATACAAAAAGTTTTCTCCCAGATACGATCGGTGTGAAACTCAGCTACGGGTTTTTCACACGTACGAATCAGTCCAGCTACAACCGGGTTCATACCCAGTGAAATCACGGATCGTGATACTCTGGTTCTTCAGAGGTTCCCTAGGGCCAGTCAGTAAGAAGCAAGGAGAGGCGAGATGAAGGCTATTCGTATCCACCAATTCGGCGGACCTGAGATGATGCAGTACGAGGACGCACCCGAACCCAACCCAGGGCCTGGGCAGGCGGTTGTCAGAATCGAGGCGGCGGGCATCAACTATGCTGACGTCAACGGCCGCCGCGCTGGCGATACCGCCGCGTTGCCCATCACCCTAGGCCGCGAGGCGGGTGGCGTTGTCTCCGCCGTCGGCGCGGGTGTTACCGATGTGGCCGCGGGAGACCGCGTGGGCTTCTCCAGTGTGCAAGGCAGCTATGCCGAGCAGTGCGTCTGCCCAGCGGACAGGCTGGTGAAGCTACCCGACAACATCGACACGCGAACGGCAGCTGCCGCCTTCCTGCAGGGCATGACGGCCCATTATCTGATGATGAGCACCTACAAGCTGCAGGCCGGTGAGACTTGCCTGATACACTCTGGCGCAGGTGGAATGGGTCTGCTTCTCATTCAGTTGGCCAAGAACATCGGCGCAACCGCCATCACTACCGTGTCCACCTCTGCGAAGGCCTCCCTTGCCAAGGACGCTGGAGCCGACGTGGTGATTAACTACGCGGAGCAGGACTTCGCGGAGGAGACCAAGAAGGCCACCGGAGGCAAGGGCGTCAACGTAGTGTACGACGCCGTGGGGAAGGACACCTTCGACAAGAGCGTCTCCAGCTTGGCCCCACTGGGCATGATGGTGCTGTACGGCGCTGCCAGCGGTCCCGTTCCCGCCCAAGACTTGGGGTTCTTAAGTGGGCGGTCCCTCTTCCTGACCCGTCCAGGCCTGCCAGCCTATACCGCCAGCCGAGAAGACCTCCTATGGCGCGCCAACGACGTGATGGGCTGGGTGTCCTCCGGCGCATTAAAGCTGACCATCCATAGCGAGCGTCCTCTCTCCGAGGCGGCAGAGGCACACCAAGAACTTCAAAGCAGGGCCACCACGGGCAAGCTGATTCTCATTCCGTAGGTTAGACCTACAACCTAGGTCAAACGAGGAGGGGCGCCCACAAAGGGCGCCCCTGATATATCCGCGGTAGAGAGGTTTTGTCCTAGCCCCACGACTCCTTCTTCTTGAACAGGCGCACGACGTTGTCATAGCAGACTGCCTGCACCTCCTCGTCGGTGAAGCCAGCCCGCTGGTATATCTCCAAGGGTATCAGGTCCTGCACCGGGAACGGGAAGTCGGTGCCCATAAGCAGGCGGTCAACTCCCACCAGGTTCTTGAGGTACACCAGAGGCTCCGGGGCGTGCAGGATCGTGTCGTAGTGGAACCGCCTCAGATAGCTGGAAGGCACTTCTGTGGGGTACTCGCTGCGGTTGGGGTAGCTGCCGAATACCTTGTCGAACCGCCCGACTTGGAACGGGTAGTACCCTCCACCATGAGAGAGGATGAAGTCCAGCTTGGGGTAATGGTCCATCACGCCCCCAGCCAGCAGGCAGCCGACGGTGACGGTGGAGTCGTACGTGTACTGGCAGATTACTGCCAAGTTGAACTCTGAAGTGCGCGGGAGGGGAACCGGCTGGGTGGGGTGGATGAAGATGGGCGTTTCCAGTTCAGTAGCCGCTTCCCAAAATGGGTTGAGATCTGGGCTGTGCAGGTTGCCCCCATTTATGTTGGCAGCGATCACGCACCCGATGGCACCGCACTGCTTCACCCCGTACTCCAACTCCTGGGCCGCCAGCTCTCCATTTTGTAGAGGGACAGTCGCCATTAGCGACAGCCGCTCAGGGTGCTGATGCACGATCTCGGCAGTGGTCTCGTTTAATAGACGGCTCCATCGGGCCCCCTTCTCCCCCTCCAAGCTGTAGCCTAGGCAATCGGCCCAGACCGAGAGTATCTCGTGGTCCACGCCCGCCTTCTCCATGTACTCCCAGCGCATATCATTGCCGATGAGTCCTGGGGGAAAAGGGCGAATGGTGGGGCCAGGGTCGAAGGAGACACAATTTCCTACCGGCTCCACCTCCTTCATGCTGACATTGTACAGAGAGGGGTCCCTTTCCATTATCTCCAGTGCCTTCTGGGGCATCAGGTGGGCATGTACGTCAATGTGCATTCAACTCCTCAAATAGCTAGAGAATCTGTGGGAACCCACAGATTCTCTAGCAAGTCTGGTCTAGCGACCCTTCATGGCACTCACCGAGCTAGAGGGGATTGATGATCGCCTTGCGCTGGGCGCCATCCAAGGCAATGGAAGCTCCGGTCACGAAGCTGGCACGCTCCGACGCAAGGAAGGTGACCATATCGGCCACCTCGTCGGCCCGAGCGATGCGCCCCATGGGCATGCTCTTGTTGGTCAGCGCACGCGCCTCCGCAGCGGTCAGTCCCTCACGCGCGGCGATCCCAGCCTCCAAACCGTCCCAGCGCTGGGTGTCCACCGGCCCAGGGTTAACGCAGTTGACTGTAATCCCTTGGGGGGCAAGCTGCTCGGCGAGGGACATGGTGAAGTTGATCCCGGCGGCGTTGCATGCGCCGGGGCATATCTCGTTGAAGGTGGGCTTGACGCCGTCATTGCCGATGACGTTGACGATGCGTCCCCATCCCCGGGCCTGCAGATGCGGCAGGGCCGCCCTAGCGGTGCGTACATAGCCCATGAACTTGAGGTTGAGGCCGATCATCCACTGGTCGTCCTCCAAAGTCTGGAACTGGCCTCCCGGGGATGCGCCCGCACAGTTGACCACGATATCCAGGTGACCGAAATGGCGTACGGTAGCCTCAATGAAGTTGTCGGCATCATCCTTGTTGCTCATGTCGGCGACCACGGCCAGTACCTCGTTACCCGTCAGCTCGCTTATCTCGCGTGCAGCAGCTTCCAGTCTCTCCTTGTTGCGGGCGCAGATGGCGACCTTCGCGCCCTCTCGGGACATGTTGAAGGCCGTCGCCTTGCCAATTCCCATGCTGCCGCCGGTAATGGCGGCGACTCTTCCTTGCATCTCCAGATCCATGGTTGCCTCCCAATGTAACTAGGGTGGAATTGTAGCCGAGGTTGAAGCAGGTTTCTTGTACCAGAAACCACACGCCCTTGCAATGCTAACAAGCGCCTCAGGGCTCGGTGCCGTGGTACCAGCGGTCTATGACAGCCATGGCCGGCGCAAGAGGCGAGGGAACGGCAACCAGCATTAACAGCAGTGCGTCCTGGCGCCCAACTTCCCCAGTACCTCCCACGGGCAAGAGGAGCCCGCGGATAGACGAAGCGCGCGGGACTCCGCTGCGGGCCACCGTAGCATGTGTCGAATGAGGGGGCAATCGAGGCCTCCGGCGGGCGCGACGAATCGGGTATAATTTCGGAGACACCCATGCCTCGGTATTGCGCACTCCATATGGTAGCTGTTATCCTGTTTTGCACAACCTGTGCGTGCCCTTTATGTCAGAGGCACGGGTAACAAGCCTGTCGCAGCCCTCTTCGGCTGAAGACTGTGCGCCTCAGAGGTGCCAGGGGATGTTCCCCGTGGCGCGTTATACCCCCTAGCTAAGCTCAATGGCTGGGTATCTTGGGAGTTCCTCCACTCTCAAGGCCTCACCGAGGGAAGTGATAGTGGCGAGAGAAGGACTGTATACCGGTATTGACATGGGTACCAACAAGGTCGTGACCCTTATCGCCAGCGTCCGACCGGATGGTGGTCTCCTAGTACATGGCATGGGCGAAGCGACCTCGGGGGGAATACAGAAGGGGCGCGTAGTTGACGTAGCGGCTGCCCAGGCCGCTGTGGCCCGTTCCCTCGACGAGGCCCAGAGGGATGTGGGTAGAATCGCCAACTGGGCCTATTTGGGAGTCTCAGGGAGTCACATCGTCTGCGTCAACGGCAACAGCGTGTTGCACCGATCGAGCCAGACCCTCGTAACCCGCGAGGACATCGTGCGGCTTATGGCAGAGAGTCAGCCTGACATACTGCCGGGCAAGGAGTTATTGCACCACATACCCATGGACTTTGCGGTTGACGGGTTCTCCGGCGTTCGCTCACCCGAAGGTCTGGAGGCCGAGACCGTAGAGGTGCACACCCATTCCGTCACCGGCGACATCGGCCCTTTGGAGAACGCCCGCAACGCTGTCGAGGCCTGCAAAGTAGAAGTGCGCAACCTAGTAATCCAGTCTATAGCAGCAGGCGAGGCCGTCCTCAGTCAGGATGAGCAAGAGGTGGGGGTGGTGCTGGCCGACATCGGTGAGGGCACCACCGACGTGATCATCTACCGTGGCGGCAATCCTTGGTATAGCAGCGTAATCCCTGTTGGCGGGTTCCAGGTGACACGTGACTTGGCGGTCGCGCTAGGTGGTGCGCCACATCCAGTGGCCGAGAGGCTGAAGCGGGAGTATGGCCACGCGATGCCCAGCACCCTGAACGACTCGGATGAGATTACCATCCCGGCCTTCTTCGGCAAGCCCCCTGGAACCGTGCCACGTAAGAACCTTTGCGACCCCATCCATGACCGGGCGTTGGAGACCTTAGAATTGGTCCGAGACCGGATCAGGCTGGCGGGCCTGCGTGACCTGCCCCCGGGCGGCCTCGTGCTCACCGGGGGCGGGGCTGAGTTGCCGGGCTTGGAGGATTTGGCCAAGAGGATCTTCCGTAGCCCCGTCCGAATAGGGGCGCCCCGTGGGTTCCCGGGACTCCCCGGCCATCTCAGGCAGCCTACCTACGCAGCCAGCGTCGGGGTCCTGCTATGGGGCATCAAGCACCAGGGTGACAGACGGTCGAGGCAAACCGCAAAGCAGTCCAAAAGCGAAGGCGGCTTCATGGGCCGGTTGCTTCATTTAGGCAGGAGTCGGTAACAAAGAGCCACATCCGTACAAGGAGGGACCCATGGCTTCCGATGGGTCGCAGTCTATAGACCAATTCGAAGCGTTCGCCGAATCGCTAGCTAACCTCGGTGCTAATGGCCGCAAGCTGGGCTCGCCGGTCATCAAGGTGCTGGGTGTCGGAGGCGGTGGCTGCAACGCGGTTACCCGTATGTACAAGGACCGCCTGGCCGGGGTGGAGTATTACGGCATTAATACCGATGCTCTGCACCTATCTCGTTGCGAGATGGTCAATAAGATTACCGTGGGCCAAGAGTTGACTCGTGGTCTGGGCGCGGGGGGCGACCCCGAGCTGGGCCGGTTGGCTGCCGAGGAGAGCCGGGAAGAATTGGAGCAGGCAGTCGCAGGCGCAGACCTTCTATTCATTGCTGCCGGCATGGGTGGCGGCACGGGTACCGGAGGCTGTCCGCTGATTGCCAAGCTTGCCAAGGACGCAGGCGCACTGACCGTGGCAGTTGTGAGCCGGCCCTTCTCTTTCGAGATAGCACAGCGAAGGCGCAACGCTGAGTCTGGCATCTCTCAATTGAAGGATGTGGTGGACACCATGCTGGTGATCCCCAACGACAAACTGTTGGAGGTCAGCGACCAGTCCGAAGCGCCACTAACTTGGGACCAAGCCTTGGTAATGGCCGACTCAGTGCTGCAGCAGGGTATACAAGCTATCACTGAGGTGGTGACCATACCAGGTGAAATTAACGTCGACTTTGCCGACGTCAAAGCGATACTGCAGGGGGCGGGCCAAGCTTGGTTGGCCATCGGAACCGGCAGAGGCGAGAAGCGGGCAATCGAGGCCGCCACCATGGCCATCAACAGTCCGCTGCTGGACATGAACATCGAGGACGTGAAGCGCCTGCTATTCGTAGTCACTGGCGGACCGTCCCTCACCTTGAACGAGTTGCACATGGCGGCCAACGTAATCGAAAGCATCGCCGACCCCGAAGCCAATATCATCTTCGGCACAGTCAAGGACATGTCCATGGAGGACGAGGTCAAGGTGACGCTCGTGGCTGCCGCCTTCCCCCTCGTGGGCGAAGGAGACGAAACGGAGATTCGGATGGGTATTCAAAGGGCTGCCACTCAGGAGGTTCTCCCTCCAACAGGCGATGGGGACGACTTGGACGTACCCAGCTTCCTGCGGCGAGGTCAGGACCCGCGCCACCGGGGCTTCTATCGCTAGACGCCTTGCATCAAAATAGCGACTCTACGCCAAACAATTCGCTCCCAGTCCCGGGGCTCGGGACTGGGAGCGAATAATGCGTTATTAAGGCCGTTCCATCGCTCGGCTTGGCGCTACGAAAATCGTCACAGGATTTCTAATGTGTCTTGACTGTCCCTATGCGCTAAATTAGACTTCCTTGTCTATTTGTTCTCTACGTCACAATCCTGATTTCTGGAGGCTGCCATGCAGGTGGGCATTTACATAAGAGATTACATGGAGGACCCTACTCGCCCCATGTATGATCAGATAGAGGAAGCCGCCGAGGTCTGCCGGGTGGCTGGCTCTTTCGGCTTTAGTGCCATCTACATGCCGCAACACTTCATTGGATACCCGACCGTGTGGCCTCAGCCGATGCAGATACTCTCTCGGCTAGCCCCCGAAGCCAAGGGACTGCGGCTGCTCACAGGCATCATCATGCTCCCATACCACAATCCGGTGGATATCGCCGAGCAGACGGTCACCATGGACCAAATCTCCAATGGGCGATTTACCTTAGGGCTGGGGCTGGGCTACCGCGAAAAGGAGCTGGAAGCCTTCGGCACCAACCGCCGCGACCGCGCTAGCCGCTTCGAGGAATCCCTGGAGCTGATGAAGCTCCTTTGGACCGGCGACGAAGTTACCTTCGAGGGTAAGCACTGGACGGTGCACGAGGGAAGGCTTTCACTGCTGCCCGTTCAGAAACCCCATCCCCCGGTGTGGGTGGCTACGCAAAGCCGGGCCGCGGTGCGCCGTGCCGCCCGTATGTGCGACGCCGCCATCATCGGTCCGCAACCAAAGTGGGAGGACTACAAGGCCCTAGCAGGGATGTATCGCGAGGCATTGGAGGAATATGGCACCACGGGTACCTTGGCGGCCAACCGCTCCATGGCCATCGGGCGCGACCGTGACACTGCCATCCGCGAGGCCTTGGCCACCGGAGAGAAGAAGGCTGCCCAGTACCGAGGCTTTGAGATGCAGGAATCCACCACCGTGGACTTCGGCTTGGGTGGTGGTCGTACCTTGCCCGATTGGGCCATCACCGGTACTCCAGAAGAGTGCGCCGAGCGCGTTGCCCGCTGCCATGAGGAGGACGGGCTGGAGTTCATAGGCTTGGCCACACTCAACCTGCCATCGGAGCACAAAGCCCGTCTCGAATATCTTCAGATGATCGGCGAGGAGTTCATCAGCCGTCTGCCCTGATATACGACGGTCCCTGCGGCCTTGGTACAACGTTTACAGTTTGGGACGTCTCTTTCTCTTGAAGAGGCGTCCCTGCTTTGTGGGTGGCGCCTCTCATTTTCAGGACGCATCCTCCAGTGTCGCCACACTAAAGACGACGCTGAAAGGCTTGCAGTAAATGACCACGCTGGCTTGGATTCCAACGTCCACGCTATCGGGGATTTCGTAATTCTGGTCGCCCTTGTTGCCCTTGAGCTTGCCTAAGTCGACGTATCCCTGCGTTCTGACCTCGCTGCCACGGGTGGGGTCGCGGTGGGGTGAGAGCATCACATGCAATTCCGGGCCATTGGTCACGCTGAAGCTGTCCAAGCGCAGCACATGGCCTCCATCCGGCCCGCGGTAGATGATGGCCAAGCCACTTCCCCTATGGAAACTGTCGGCGTCTCGGAAGCTTCCCGATTTCACCTTGGAGGCGACCCCCGACTCCATCATTTCGGGCATGGCCTCAGTCATGGCGCTGTCAAGCTTGGCCATGGTGTCCATCACCTGCTCCACGGCGTCGCGACTCATCCCCGATGGCACCTCGGCAGCTGCGGCGAAGGGAAACTCCTCCACCACTGTTTTATTGGTAAACAGTGGAGACCCCAACCACAACCCCAAGACTATCAGCAGAGCCAACACCGGTGTGCCGATGATGGCTACCGCCATGCGGCGTTGCCACACCAGCAGGTGCCAGCCCTTGCGGTAGCCAAAGGCGACGACACCCGTGAGAACCAATAGAGCCAAGACACTTAGAGGCCACCTGTAGGGATACAGGTCGGCCAGCAGCCTCTCGATGTCGCCCAAAAACTCTGCCATGTCCCAAGGCCTCCTTTTGTAGAGGGTTTCACTTTGTAGAGAGTTTCGCTGCCATCCGCTTGATCGCCTGTATCGCGAGTTCGTTGCTCCGCGGATGTCTCAGGTCCTGCTAATTCCAGACTACCACACTCTCTATGGCGTCCAGAAACAAACTCGGTTCTCCAGTCTGGTACACTAGCAGTCACTCTCGCTAGAAGCTCACAAACAGGACGTAGAAGCTCATAAACAGGACAAGGAGGCACACCATGCCCAAGGATAAGGTGTCGATAACCCTAGAGGTGGAGCGTGACCAAGCCGAGTGGCTGAGCAGCATTGCAGAGCAACACCGTCTGCGCGATCAGTCCAAGGTAGCCCGTGTGCTCTTGGACTACGCGATGGCCGACGGCGACTCGCAACTCATCTTCGCGGGCGAAAATGCGCGCTGCCTCCACTGCGGGTAGCGTCCATCATTACATTGGCAGTTTGGCCCATGCCCCAACCGTTGCTATAATAGCAACCAAGTTCGCTGGAGGTGCTTTTGATGTACGATCTGTTGCTTAAAGGTGGAACGGTCATTGACCCGGCCCAAGGCAGAAACGAGAAGCTGGACGTGGCCATAACCGGCAGCGTCATCAGCCGCGTCGCTTCCGACATAGCGGCCGAGGAGGCTACCAAGGTTGTCGATGTGCAGGGTAAGGTAGTAGCTCCGGGCCTCATCGACGTTCACGCCCATGTGTTTCAGCCGAGGCGCAACCCCAACCACCCCGACGCCGCAGGCGTCTGGGGCGGCGTGACCACCATCGCCGATGCTGGCGGCTGCGGAGCCCACAACCTAGAAGAGTTCAACGACGTGGTGTCGCAGGCGCAGACTAAGGTCTACTCGTTCCTTAGCGTGTTTCGTGACAGGAACCTGCCCGACGACGAGTCGCTGCTGGACATCGACGCCATCGTAAAAACGGCCGCTGACAACCCTGGCATCGTCAAGGGCGTCAAGTGCTTGGTGCAGCCCAGCGCGGTGCAGCTCATGGGCATCAGGCATGTGGAGGCGGCCACCAAGGCAGCGCAAGAGGCGGGCCTGAGGGTGCTGATGCACATCGGCGACATCGGCAGCAAAGACCTGCCACAGACGCCGCCTGAACTGACCTCCCAAGCCCTGTCGCTGCTGTCCTCTGGCGACATTGTCACCCACATCTTCACCCCGCTGACAGGCGGGGCGGTGGACCGAGAAGGCAGGATTCTGCCGGCACTGGTGGAGGCCCAGCAGCGGGGAGTGAACCTCGACCCGTCCTACGGCGACTTCAACTTCAGTTGGGACCGCTCCCAACTGGTGATGTCCCAAGGCGTGTTGCCCGACACCATCGGCACCGACATCGATGTACAGCCGGGCTTCGGCATGCGCACGCACCTGATGCGGGGCATGCTGGAGTACAGCGCCTTCTTCTTGGAATTGGGCTTCTCCATGGAGGATGTGGTGCGCATGTGCACCATGGCCCCCGCCAAGGCCTTGGGTATAGAGAACGAAGCTGGCAGCTTGGCCGAAGGGCGCGAGGCCGACATCTGCGTCATCGACGTGGTCGACGGTGAGTGGTGGCTGAAGGACGCCGATGGCATAGGACGCACGGCATCCAAGGCCCTCTTCCCATTCGTGACGGTCAAGAGCGGTCAGATATGTGAGAAGGGCGAGCAGCCTCACGCTTGGGGCTGGGGGCCTCCCAGCGTAGCCGAGGCTCACGCCGTTATGGCCGACGGCAACTAGGCCACGAGCCTCAGGGCAACCGGCAAAATAAAGGAATGGAGGCATGTGCCGCTCCGCAACGGGGTTGGCACATGCCTCTCCTTATTTTGTAACAATGATGCTGGTAGCTATCGCAGAGGGAGATTCTTCGCTCTGATTCACGCAACGTAAGCCTATCCAACCCGTCGGGACCGCAGTCACCTTCGGACAACTAGGTGAGCCGGCAGTCCCCGGGGTCGCAGCGTTGGAGTTCCTCGGAGTTCAGGTAGACCCAGTGGCCGGAAAGCTCTACCGAGTCGACATGCTGATTTAGGACTTGAACCCCGAGCGATGCGGCAAGCGCCCTCGTGTTAGTGCGAGGGCGAACTACTTTGCGTCCCTGCCGCCCGCTTCACCACTTGGGGCATCCGTTGTGGAGGCGGAGTATTGCGGCTGCGCTCCAATCGAATTTGGCCGTCAATGACCACCATGCCCATTCCAGGTATGTCGCCGTTCTGCATAGCTGACAGCAGGTCTCCCCGAGTGGAGCCTCCAGGCGCGTCGCACAGCACCAAATCAGCATCGCGTCCCGGTGCGATGACACCTGAGTTCAGGCCCCACGCCTTGGCGTTGTTGCCCGTGGCCAAGCAGACTGCTGTTTCCGCAGGTATGCCTCCCAAGGATGACAACTCGGTGATCGTCTTGGCTACTGCCAAAGGAATCACGCCCGTGCCGGTAGGGGTGTCGCTGGCGGCCACCACCCGCTCCATGGTGTCGTACTCTTGGGCCAGCCCAAGGATGAACAGGGATGAACGCAAGTTGCCCGCTTGCACCAACTGCATGATCATATCGGTCTCTGACATAAGACGTCGCAGCCCCTCGTCCTCCAGGGCGGTGGGCCCGCCGTTCACATGCCCGCACACATCGGGCCGCAGCTGCATCAGATGCTCAGCGCTGATGGCCTTGCTGCCGGGTATCGAGGTACCCCCACTGTGGCACATGACGACCATGCCATGTTGCTGCGCCCACCTGATTTGAGGCTCGCCGTCCGAGGGGTCGGCGTAGTCGCCAAAGCCGTACTTGGCCAGCCATATCCCGGCATCAGCCATCTCGGCAAAGTCCGCTTCATCCAGTGTCGGCTCCAGTACCACGGCCCCTGCGTGCACTTTGGCCCCGGTGGGATGAAACGCAGCGTAAGACCGCTGAGCGGCGATGGCCAACGCCTTCACCCCAGCCTTGTCCCGTGGCCGGCCCGGCGTGTGTATCTCGCCCGCCGAAATCATGCTGGTAACCCCGCCATGAACGTAGCTGTCGATGAAGTCGACCACCTTCTGGCGTGGCTGGTACTCCCCGAACACCACATGGAAATGCGAGTCGATCAACCCCGGCATCACCGCGCCGCCAACCGCGTCGACCACAGTATCGGCGTCGGCGCCACCAATCTGAGAGGCATCACCCACCGCGCTAATCCTGCCGTCCTCCACCAGCACACAGTCCCCCGCGGCAATCGGCTGCGCAAGCTCTCCCGACAGGATGAGTCCCAGATTGATAATCGAAAGGGTGGTCATGCAAATCTCCGTTGATCGAGTGTGCCCATTCTAGTCACCGCCTCATGGCGGTGCAATTTGGCGCATCGCGTAGGCCCACGGCTATGAAGACCCAGTGACATCAGGCCGTTGACACCGTCGCCCTTGCACCTCTAGGCTCGACATATGGTTCTGAACAACGCAATCAGCAAAAATACCCGTAGCAGGGCCGCCAACAACCGTTGTCCGAAACTCCTTGCAGCAACACGCCACCGGGCAGACCCATTTGTTGCGGCCGCTCCGCCCTGCCACCACGTCGCCTTTCAATGGCACCAGTGTGTCCCACTAAAACCCCGTCATTTCGTAGCTGGACTTGCCCCAAATGAGACACATGAGACACATTGCAGATACAACAAATGCGTTTTCAGCTACGACCAGTGTCTCATCCGTACCCTTCCCAGATACGATTTCTGCCCATGCCGTGGTACACACTGAGACTAAAGCGAGACACCAAGTCTCACCCCATACACCTTTGTTGGCTTCAGGGGGTGAAAGGGTCTTTCGATTATTCGAAAAACGAACTGAACAAGCGGACAACAGTTCCCTCTCCCATCAAGGGAGAGGGCTAGAGCCTGTCCCGGACTTGATCCGGGGGTGAGGGTGATTCACGGCGTTTGAGCCATGTCACATACAACAATCGAAAGACCCTGCTATGGAGACCTCGCCATAGACACACCCCACCCTGCTTGTTACCATGGGCCATCCCAACATTGAATCAGGAGGAGTCTTATGACCACACCTGCCGGTCCGGCCTTTATGGCCAAGCTGTCTGCCAACGACCACCACATGGCCGATCATGTGAACGAGATTCGGGAGCACATCCTCTCCGACGGTGCCTTGCCCGCCAAAGTGAAGACGCTGATGACTCTGGTTTGCGACGCCATCACCGCCCACGAGGACGGCTGCCGCAACATCGCCAACCGGGCCCGCGCCTTGGGCGCCACCGAAGAGGAAATCGCCGAGACCGTGCAGGTCGCCTTCCTGTTCGGCGGAATGCCCGCCTTGGTCACCGCCTGCGCTGCTTTCAAGGACTAGCGAGCGATCAGCCATGGGCCTAAGAGCGATTATAGTAAGCTGGGACCATACCGCGGGTATCCGCGAGTCCGAGCGTAACCGCCTGCGACAACTCTTGGCGGAGGCGCGTGTCATTTTCCCGTCGGACGCTGAGGAGCCTACTGCCGGCATACCCGTGCCTTCCAGCACCGTGGCGGTGGCAGTGTATTCCACTGCGCCCAGCATTACCGTAGCGACTTGGGACGCCCCGCCCTTGGCGTCAGCGTCTCGCGTGGTGTGCTTCGAGTCGTCGGACGAGGCGTTGCTGGCCGAGACGGCGCAGCGATGCCTCAATGAGTTGGGCACCGCCCAAGGAATAGAGGTCATGCCCGTAGAGGTGCGCGATCGCCGCTACACCAGCGCCACCATAGCCACCATTGCCTACGACCCGGCTCTGGGCCGGCAGTCGAGGGAAGAGCACCCTGAAGTGCTCCTTTGGCCATGCCGTCGCACCCCCGCTTGGTGGGAGCTCTCGCCCATGCAGCGTCAAGCCATGTTTCTCCCGCGACTTGGGGCGAACGACGAGGTGGTAGCGCCCGGGCATGTGCTGGCATCGGAGCCCATCGTTCCCATAGTGCACCGGCGCCTCTATCACGAGTCGCTGCCCAACGCCGTGCCGGGCACCATGGTGGGTTGGTTCGAGACTTCACCCAGCCACTTGCAGGCATTGCGGGCCGTGGTGGCCGACCTTCAGAAAGTCGACCTAGTCCCCGACCACGCCTACTACCAGAGCGGGCCACTGTGCTGGGGACGCAGGCTCTCAGTACAAAGCTTGGAGGCCGAGTTGGCGTCCGGATAGCCAGTTGGCAGTTGACACAGTAGGCCCTTTTTTGTTGCAATGACACATATAGCTAAAGGTCGGCGATAATAAGGTAGCCGGCAGGAAGGAAGTCCAATGACCTCAAGCCACAAGACATATGTCTACGCTGGTCTAGCCGGGGAGACCGCCCCAGGTCGGGAGGTTAATAGCGGCCTTTATCGCATGGCAGCAGGAGAGGGCGAGTGGCAGAGCCTTACCAACGGACTGCCGCAGGACCCAACCATCCGGTGCGCGGTGGTGCACCCGATGGACTCCTCCGTAGTTTATGCTGGGACCCAAGATGGGCCCTACCGCAGCGACGACCACGGCGACCACTGGGAGAAGGTGAACATCGCCGACCACGGCCTGCCCGTATGGTCAATCCTGTTCCACCCCCGTGACCCCAACGTCATGTACGCGGGCTACGAGAACACCGAGATATTCCGCAGCGACGACGGCGGCGAGCGCTGGGCGCAGCTCCCAGTGAGTGTACGCTTCCCCGAAATCACCTATCGACCGGGAGCCAACCCTGCCAAGCGAGTGCTAAACATGTCGGCCAGCACCTCCTCGCCCGACCACCTCTACGGTGCGGTCGAGGTCGGCGGCCTCATTCGCAGCCTCGACGGCGGCGACACTTGGACCAACGTGAGCCATGGCCAGTACCTCAACGACGACTTGGTGGACATACACGGGGTACTGTGCAGCCGCCTCACCCCCGATACCGTGCTCCAGATATCGCGGGCTGGCCTGTTCCGCAGCCTTGACCGAGGGGACCACTGGACCCACATGCCGCTGGACCCCCTGAACGAGAAGGGCCAGACCTATTGCCGCCAGATTCGCGAGGTCCCAGGCGACCCGCGGTCCATCTGGATCGCTGCCGGGGCCAACTTCCAGAGCAACCTTGGCGCGATGTTCCACAGTGACGACGGCGGAGCCAACTGGATGCGCGTCAACATAGGCCACGAGTTGGACAGCACCCTGTTCGGCTTGGCCATCGACCAGCGCAACCCCAAGAACATGTTCTGCGCGTCCAGCAGTGGACAGGTCTTTGCCAGTGACGACGGTGGCGAGTTCTGGACCGACCATCACCTGCCCGAGGGCGCCAGCCAGCTCTACGCATTGGCTTGCGGCTAGTCCGCGGCCGAGAGACCACTACGTGACCAAAGAAGGAGGGGCCACAAAAGGCCCCTCTTTCTTTGGTCATTTACACCAACCCCCTCACCCCAGCCCTCTCCCGCGAAGAGAAGAGGCGACTCCTGAGACAGGCTCCATATATTCCATTTGTGAGGCCCTTTTGTTAGGAGGTGGCAGTTGGAACTGAGGCCCTTGGGCAAGACCGGAGTCGAACTACCTGTCATCGGGCTGGGTACGTGGGAGTACAGTGGCGGGGTGAAACCGCTACGCAGAGGTGTGGAGTTGGGCGCGTGGCTCATCGACACAGCGGAGATGTACCGCACAGAAGACGTGGTGGGCGATGCCATCGGTGGCATCCGCGAACAGGTATTCGTGGCCAGCAAGGTGTCGGGCAGCCACCTGCGCTATCAAGAGGTGATGCAGGCGGCCGACAAGAGCCTAGGACTTCTCCGAGTCGACTGCATGGACCTGTATCAGATTCACTGGCCCAACAGCCGCGTCCCCATCGCCGAGACCATGGGCGCAATGGAAGACTTGGTGGACGCAGGCAAGGTGCGCTACATCGGCGTGAGTAATTTCTCCGCGCGCGAGTTGGAAGAGGCGCAACGTGCCATGCGCAAACACCCGATTGCATCGAACCAAGTGCTTTACAACCTAGTCGATCGGGAAATCGAGGAGGACCTGCTGCCCTACTGCCAAAGCAACGACGTCACCATCATCGCCTACAGCCCGCTGGACCGTGGCGGGTTGGCCGTGCGGCCTAGGTTACGTCGACGCCACGCCACCGAGGCGTTGCAACGGGTGGTTAGCGAGACGGGCAAGACGCTGGCCCAAGTTTCCCTGAACTGGTGCCTCTCCCGTCCAGGTGTCGTGGCCATACCCAAGGCCAACAGGATTCAGCACGTCGAGGAGAACTGCGCCGCCGCCGAATGGTCCCTTACCCCTGAGCAGGTGCGACTGCTTGACGAGTCTTTCGCTTAGGGAGGCGAGGATCTACTTTGGCGTATCGCCAAAGGCAGCGAAGAGGGCCATGAGGATGAAGATGCTGCCAAAGAACAGGAGGCCCCACTCCCAGCCGCGCACGGTGACAGGAGTCTCTTCGTTGGAGAGGGAGCGACGGTAGTAGTTGAGGGCTGTCTGGGTGTGGGCCAGCGCACCGGCAAACATGCCGGACGATACCAGCCACAGCAGCACAAACCAGCCGCCGATGGTCCAAGCGCTGGCCAAGCCCGCCACGGCTCCTATCACCACGGCGGCCGTGGCCCAACGTGGACGCACCATAGGCCCACCTCCCCGATATCGCACCGCGTTATCGATCGCGATACAGTGTTGGTAGAAGCGAAGCCATCCATAGATTGGCACAAGAACGCTCAGTCCATGCCATACAGGGTACATGTTTGCGTCGCGGTACACCCGCTTCAGTTCAGACCAAGTCAGGGCCATCCAGACCGGCAAGTACAGCCCGGCAGTCACCAAGCAGAGCAGTGTCACCAGCCACAGGTTAGTTTGGTAGTAGGAGAGTTCTAGGGAGGAGGGATCGTCCACCTCTCGCTCGGCCTCCGCCTGCTCAGGCCCGAAGGCGGAGTTGCACTCAGCACACTCAGCAGCGCCGAGAGGTCTCTCAGTCCCACAGGTGGGGCAGAAGCGGGTGCGGGCGTCGTGGGATGCCAAGCGCACATCAGCGCCACATTCACGGCAGAACCGGTCCACGGGCGACCTGCGCTGGGTGCCACACCGGGGGCAAAAGCCTGCTGGCGTAATCATTGCGGCGATTGGGCCTGTCAGTGCATTAAGCGTATCCCGGCTAGCGGGGTTGGCAGACCACGTCCACCAAGGCCGGCAACTGCTGTTCCTGTACTACCCGCATGGCACGCTGCACCGCAGGAATGACTTCCTCGGGCCTGTCCACCGGCCCTTCACCATAGACACCCATGGAGCGGGCCATGGTGGCGTAGTCGATTTCCGGGCCACTGATCCAGATACCCTCGCCCCGCTTCTCCACGTCCCGCTCGCGGTTGCGGGCCACGTCCACTGCGTGCTCTTCCGAGTTGAAGTAGGTGCGGTTGTTGTACATGATGGTCAGGAGAGGAATCCGGTGGTGGGCGGCCGTCCACAGGGCGCCAGGACTGAACATGAAGTCACCATCGGGTTGCAGGCTCACGCACAGCTTGCCGGTGCCCTTCAGTGCCAACGCTCCGCCCAAAGCAGCCCCCGCCACGTAGCCCAGACCTGCTCCTCCGCTGCCCCCTTGGTAGTGTTGGGGCTGATTGATGTCCCAGAGGCGGCGGGCCCAGCCTGCGAGATTACCTCCCACAAGAGCCCAGTCCTCCCCTTTGATGCACTCCCACAGATCGGCGGCCAGTTTGGACACCGACACGGGCGTCTGCTCCGAGGTCTCCCGCGCCCTGTTCTGCCACTCATCGCGCAGTTGGTCATGTCGCTCGGTGAGCCTGGCCCGTCGCTGCTCCCGGTCGCCCGATGCCCCATTTCCCTGTATGGCCTCGCGGCATGCTGATACTAGTTGTGGCAAGGCAACTGACATGTCCGCAGGGATGTTCAGGTCCACCTGCGGGATACGCTGGATATCAGTGGTCCAACCCCTAGCCCGCTGCTCCCATAGGGACACTTGAATAATCTTAGTACTGTCGGTCAGGCGGCTGAAGGACCCATGGGTAACAGCATCACGTGCACTGAGCGCGCCAAACAGATCCTTCACGTTGAGCGCCAGCACCAAGTCGGCCTCAGCAACGAGTTCTGCCTCTGCTCCGGTCAAATCAAGCGGATGCGTAGAAGGGAAGTTGTAGCGGCCGACCCGGTCCAGCACCGGCAGGGCCAGTAACTCGGCCAGCTCCACCAAGGCCCCGGTGGCCTTCTCGTTCTGACCCACGAAGTCGGCGATCACAACAGGGCGCTGTGCCTCCGCCAGCCAGCCAGCGGCCAAGCGCAGGGCCTCGGGGTCAATGGCCGGAGGCGTCGACGTAGCGTAGCGGCCTATTTCGGGCATGGCCATGGGATTCTCGATACGCTCAGCTTGGAGGTCGGCGTCATAGCAGATGTAAACTGGCCCTTGCGGCTCAGTAGTGGCCACCCGATAACCGCGGATGAACGATTCGCCCACGCTCGCCAAGTTGTAGGGTTGGTCATCCCACTTGACGTAGTCACGTATCTGGTTGCCCTGCACCAAGGCTGTGTGCAGCCAGTCGATGTTGGGACGCCGAGTGGTCAGGTCCATAGGCCCCGTGCCACCCAACACTATAATGGGGGCAATATCGCACCAAGCGTTATAGATAGCCATGGTGGCATGCTGCAACCCGACAATATTGTGGACTATTGCGGCCATGGGCTTTCCAGCGACCTTGGCATAGCCGTGGGCCAAAGCCACCGAAATCTCCTCGTGGGTGCATTCAATCATATGCGGAGGCCCATCGCCTGCGTAGTTCACGATGGAATCGTGCAACCACTTGAAGGTCGCCCCCGGATTGCAGGCGGCGTATTCCACATCGAAAGCGCGCATCAGGTCGACGATGAAGTCGGAGCCGTAGGCCGCCGAGCTCATGCCAGTGGACCCACGAGAGAAGGCTGTCATAGATATCCCTCCAGCATTGCGGAGCTAATCGTCGGTCAGCGTCTACTTGCCCTGCATCATTTCGCGGACTCGGCTCGGGCTGAGGGGCAGGTCGCGCACCTGCACACCGTAAGTATGCAGAGCATGTGACAGGGCGTTGCCCAAGACCGCAGCGGTGGCGACGATGCCACCCTCGCCTGCACCTTTGACCCCCAAGGGATTGGTGGGCGACGGGGCGAGATCTATGTCCACAGCCTGAACGTTGGGCATGTCCATACTGCTGGTCACAGGGTAGTCGAGGAAGGTGGTAGCCAGAGGCTGGCCATTCTCGTCATATGCGAGGTGCTCAAGGAGAGTGGCTCCGATGCCTTGCGCGGCTGCGCCCCAAACCTGACCCTTCACCATGAGCGGATTGATGACGTGGCCCACGTCCTCCACCACCACGTAGTCCAGTATGTCGATCATCCCCGTCTCGGGGTCGACAGTGATATGGGTGGCGTGGCTGCCATATGCATATGGCAGCTTGCTGGCGTGGAAGTAGGCAGTGTGGTCCAGCCCCATTTCGCCTTGGTTGTAGCGGCTTGCGGGCCCGGCCAGCTCCAGCACCTGCCCCAAGTCCAGCAGCGGTCCCTCAGTGGTAGAGCCCTTGCGCAGGACCTGGCCGTTGGAGAACTCGAGCTCGGTGGGGTCCACATCGAGGTATCCAGCAGCTAGGCGCACCACCTTCTCGTTCATCTCCTGAGCGGCCTTATAAAGGGCATTCCCTCCCATGAAGGTGCCACGGCTGGCGAAGGTGCCACCGCCGTAGGTCATCATATCGGTGTCGCCGTGGTACACCGTTACCCACTCCAAAGGGACGCCCATGCCTTGGGCGCAAATCTGGGCCATAGCCGTTTCATGGCCTTGGCCCAGCACTGTCAGACCGAGGTACACCGCTATTTGGTTCGGGCCGGTGACCACCACACGGGCACCCTCGAACATGGGGCCTGTGCCGGTGTTCTTCACGAAGCAGCCGATACCAATGCCGTGCCACTTGCCGTCGATGAACTGCCCTTGCAGGTGCTTGATGCCGTCGTAGTTGATGCTTTCCAACACCGTGTCGAGACCGGCAGGGTAGTTGCCACTGTCGTACACGATAGGATCGTGGTCAGGCCGGGTGATGCCCATGGTGTAGGGCATCTGTTCCGGCTGAATCAGGTTCTTGTATCTCACCTCAACGGGGTCCAGGCCCAAGTCCTGGCACATTATGTCCACCATGCGCTCACGGTAGAAGCAGGACTCGTAGCGGCCCGGAGCGCGATAAGTGCCCATGCCGGTCTTGTTTGTCAGCAGGCAGAGGGTGCGCCACTTGAAGTTGGGAACGTTGTAGGGGCCCATCATGATGGAGGCGACGCCCGAGGTCACCAGAGCGCCGTGGGTGCGCACGTAGGCCCCAATGTTGCCCGATATAGTGGCCCGGAACGCGGTGATGGTGCCGTCGCGCTTGGCGGCGATTTCCAGTTCACAGGTGTGCTCCCGGGACTGATTAGCCGATACCAAGTGCTCCCGGCGGTCCTCAATCCACTTGATGGGACGACGGAGTTGCTTGGAGGCAAAGGGTATCAGGAAGTCCTCGGGGTAGAACTCTCCTGTGATGCCGAAGCCACCACCCACATCACCCTCGATGAAGTGGATACGGTGCTCCGCCATCTGCAGCAGGTCGGCCAAAACGCCACGGTTGAAGTGGGGCACCTTGGTCTCGCCCCACACCGTCATCTCATCGCGTCCAACGTCATAGGAAGCCACCAGACCGCGTGTTTCCATGGGGTTGCCAGTATGGCGGTGGGAGACAAAGGTCTCTTTGCGAGTGTATTCAGCCTCGGCGAACGCAGCGTCGGCATCGCCCAATTCCATCATGTAGTCGGCAGCCGTATTGGTGCCATGCTGCTCGTGCAGCAGCACCTCATCCTTCATTGAATCTTCCATCTTCACGACAACCGGAAGAGGCTCGTAGCGCACGTCCACTGCGTCGGCGCCGTCTTCGGCAAGGTAGCGGCTTTCAGCCACAATCACGGCCACGGGCTCCCCTACATGGCGCACCTTGTGGTCGATAGCCAACGGGTATTGAAGGAAGCGCTCCAAGCCCTCCATGGGAACCAACCGTATGGGTATGGGCCGCGGCTCGACAGCATCGGCGATGTCCTGCGCGGTGAACACGGCCACCACACCCGGAATCTGCAGCGCCCGGCTGGTATCGATGGATGTGATGCGGGCGTGGGCGTGAGGGCTGCGCAGTATGGATGCGTGCAGCAGGTGCTGCTGCTTTACGTCGTCGGTATAGGTGCCCCGCCCGGTGAGAAACCGGAAGTCTTCCTTGCGGGTCAAAGGTTGGCCGATGTATGTCTGGGCCATGGATCCTCCGCGCGTGTCGTATCTGCAGCTTTGTCTGTGGGGGCGCTGTTAGCTAGGGGTCACACTAAAGGCGGCGGGTTGGGTTGTCAACCGAGGGCGCGAACGGCCCTGACCGTTCCGGAGCGGACCACTGTTCAGAGGAAGTCGCGGGGGATTCTGTGGGGTGCCGGCGTTAGGTCGTTCTCCTAATCCCCTTAAATTTCGGTCCATTTCGGTCCATTTCGGTCCATCCAGCTTTGGCGCCGGTGAGAAAATGGTCCCATTGGGTGACAGGGAACATAGCTCGGTGGCCGGAATAAGCGAAGAATGGCATGTTTGTGCAGGGGACGCATCATCGTCAGTCGCATCGATATCTGGGGCTCGAGTGTCGGGGGTTTCGGTATCGAGGGCAGAGAGCCGGGCTTGGAGTCTCGTGTCGTTGAGCTGGGTCAGCTTGGTGCCGTATTGAAGGGTCATGCGGGTAGCTGAGAGCCGGACATTGGGGTTGGAGTGGTCCATGGCCGCATTGAGGTTAGCGACGGCGCGCAGCATGAGAGCCTGTAGTTGGCGATTGGCGATATCAAGGGCGGCATCGTTCAGGCGGTTCAGCTCGTCGACAAACTCGGGCTGTTTCATCCAGAGCGCTTCAAGGTACTGAGGCTGCCCCGAGCGTGGCGGGAAGCATCAGCGAAGGAGATGGAGGCACCGATTACGGGCAAGGCGGAGCGCTGATGCGGTGTAAGGCTGGGCCCCGTATCTTCTTGTAAATCCTGGGGCGGTGAATCCTGATTCATTGGTCTCCTTGTCCGCGCTGACTGACGCTGATTAGTTGATTTGAGATGAGACGATACAATCGTAGAGGGTGGGGCCAGAAGTAGGAAGGAGTGGATGTCAGGGTGGCAGGCGGGGGAAGGTCTAACGGAGAGAGTGGGGCGGGTACTCCATAGTGATGTGACCCTCGGCGGCTAGGGCCTCGTACTCTTCGTCGGAGTATCCCATCACTGTCTTGTAGACGTATTCGTTGTCCCCGCCCAAGCGCACCGGCCCACTGCGTATCTTCGGGTCGGTCACCGACATTCGGAAGGGCGCACTGGGATACAGATGGGTGCCGCAGTCCTCTTGGTAAGCGGGCTGGAAGAAGCCTCTCGCCTCGAGATGGGGGTCAGCGAATGCATCAGCTTGGTCCAACACGGCGCCTGCAGGCACACCAGCCCCCTGTAACAGGCCCATGACGGTGTGGGCGTCATGCTGCAGCGTCCACTCGGCGATATGTGTGTCCAAGACATCGTGGTGACGGCGCCGGTCTTCGTGAGTAGCGAACTCCGGTTCGGTCGTCCAAGTGGGGTGCTCCAAGACTCTGCAGAAGCCTTGCCACTCGGCCTCATCGAAGATGGAGATGTTGATCCACTTGTCATCCCCAAGGCAGGGGTAGCAGCCTTGCAACGCATGGGGGTGACGGTTCCCCATGGTCTCGCCGACTCGGCCGTTCATGAAGTAGTCCATGAAGTATTCCCCCAAGTAGGGCAGGAAGTTCTCCGACTGCGAGACTTCGATGTACTGGCCCTGACCGGTGCGTCGACGGTAGTGCAACGCAGCCATTGCAGCAAAGGCCGCTGATGCCCCAGCCGCTGCATCAGCGGAAAAGATGGGACTCAGCGCAGAGGCGTCCATGTCCGTGTAACCACGCAGGGAGTTATGTCCGGCAACGCCCTCGTTGTTCACTCCCAAGGCGCGGTAGTTCTTGTAGGGGCCAGTGGTGCCAAAGGCAGGCATGCTGATCATCACGATGCCGGGGTTCACCTCAGACACCTGCTCGTAGGTCAGTTGCAGCTTCTCCAGCGTTTCGGGCACGTTGTTCTCGATGAAGACGTCGCTGGCCTGTAGCAGGCGATGCGCCACCTCTTGGCCCGAAGGCTGGGTGAGGTCGACGGTCATGCCCAGCTTGTTGCGGGCGTGGGCGTTGAACAGCGGCCAACGGTTCCAAGGTCGCTCTCCCACCTTGCGGTCCGGCATCGCGCCGGACCACCCGCTCAAGGCATCGAGGTAGGCCTGCGAGGGCCGGGGAGTGGCGCCACGGGTCAGGTAAGGCGAGTAGTTGGGTGACTCCATGCGGATGATCTCAGCGCCCAAGTCGCTGAGCAGGGCCGTGGCGTAGGGGCCCGCCCATACGATGGTGAGGGCGGCGACGCGCACTCCCTGCAGTGGGAGGGTTGGCTCGCTCAAACCACACCCTCGCTGCGCAACGACTCGATCTCGGACACACTGTACCCCAAGCTGGACAGCACCTCCTCGTTATGCTGTCCCAGCTTGGGCGCCGGACGCTGCAGACGCCATGGTGTAGTGCTCATGATGAAGGGGCGGGCCAGCGTTCTGAGTGAACTCCCGTCGGGCAGCGTTGTCTCCGAGAAGCAACCCCGCTGCTCAAACACGATGTCCTGCGCCAAGTCCTCCAGTGTATTGAGGGGACCGCTGACCACTCGCTGGGCTTGGGCCAGCTTCCATATTTCCTGCTTGGTGCGGTCCATGCACCATCCTAGGAAGTGGGCGTCGAACTCGTCCCGCAACTCGAGGTCGGTGGGGCCGTCAGGACCATGCCAGCGTGGGTCCTCCATGAAGTCAGGGTAGTCCAGCATCGCCCGGATGGACTGAAAGCGCCCCACCGGCGACGCAAAGTCATAGTAGCCATCTTGGCAGGGGTAGACGCCTTGAGGGTAGTGGCTTATGCCGGGGACGGTGCGCTTGGTGGGTACGCCAGCATATGCGTAGCCGACTAGGGCGGGCATACGTCTGTCTTGACTGCCAGCCTGCGTCTCCATGATGGAGACGTCCACATGCTGGCCCACTCCTTGATGGCGGGCTGCAAAGAAGGCCCCCATGGTGGCCACGGATGCGATGGCGCCTGCTTGATACAGGCCAACCTTGCCGCCAAGCTTCACTGGCTCGCGGTCAGGCAGGCCAGTGCTGCACATTTCGCCGCCCATACCGTAGAAGATGATTTCCGAACCCTTGTACTCGCGATAGGGGCCGCTCTGTCCGAAGTTGGAGATGGATGTGAGGACTACGTTGGGGTTCGCCGACCTCAGAGATTCGTAGTCCAAACCGAGCGATGCCATGACTCCGGGGCGAAAGCTCTCTACAACGAGGTCGACCTGCTGCGCCAGTTGAAGAGCAATCGCCTGCCCTCGCGGGTGTTTCAGGTTGAGGGCGATGCCACGCTTGTTGGTGTTGAGGTGCAGGAAGAGGCCGCTCTTCTCCGGGTCAGACTGGTCTCTAGGGAAGGGGCCTAGGCATCGTGCCGGCTCCCCTTGCAGGGGCTCCACCTTGATGACGTCTGCCCCGTAGTCGGCGAGCAGCTTGGTGCAGTAGGGGCCTGCAGTGTAATGGGTGAAGTCCAGCACCCTGACGTCGCCCAGAGCCGTCTCCATGATGACGCTACCGAATCATGCCGTAGACGTGCTCAGGTCGCACAATGATCACAACGCGGCGCTCATCGCGCATCACGCGGTCGTACTCATCGTAGTCGGAGTGGTCGCCGCCACAAGCTTGGAAGCACTCCCGCAGCATGACCCGCAATTCCTCGTGGTCGGTGTTGTCCCACCCGTGTATCTCCACGTCACCCTCCACCACCACATAGCTGGACCAGTTGGGATTGAGAGTAAGCACCGTACACCGCGGGTTGCGCTTCAGGTTGGCGATCTTGGCAGTGCTGCCACGAGCGACAAAGGCTGCCCCGCCCTTGTAGGGACCGCTGGAGAGGATGCTCATCTGGCCGGCGCCGTTCTTCTTGGTGGTGGTCACCACTCCGCGGTGAAAGGTCTGCATGAAGCGTGCTGCTTCTTCGAATTCCATTCTTCTCCTTATGTCATGTCCGAGCGCACCGAACGACACGACGCCTACTTGAAGTGAGGTATCACCTCTTCCACAACTCGCTTGAACTGGCCGTTCTGGTCCCACGAGGGCAGGCGAAGGGTAATGTCGGTGGCCCCCAAGTCAACGAAGCCTTGGATGCGGTCAATGCACTGTTGCGGGCTGCCCAAGGCCACCCAGTTTTCTATCTGGGCGGGAGTGTAATCGGTGGTGTAGTAGAGGTCCAAGTACTTCTTGGACTCCTCGAAGGCAGCATTCCTATCTTCGTTGACGTTGATGTTGAAGTAGAGGGCGCAGGGCAGGTCCTCGAAGGATCGTCCAAACTCACCAGCGTAGGAGCAGATGCGGCTACGCACCTCGCCGAACTCCTCCTCGGAGGTAAAGGTAGTCATCCAGCCGTCGGCCATCTTGGCTACGCGCTTTAGGGCACGCTCGATGATGTGAGGCTTCCCGGTCTTCAGGCGCGGGTTGCTGACAATCCAGATAGGCGGGGGCTTCTGTACCGGCTTGGGCTCGATGAAGGCGCCGTCGAGGTGGTGGAACTCGCCGTCGAAGTCCACCGAGTCCTCACTCCACAGGCGACGCAGAATCTCGATGCTTTCCTCCATACGCCGCGACCGGTCTAGGGCCTTCATCCCCATGTTGCGGTACTCGATGCGATGGTCCTGCTGGTCTAGGCTGCCTCCCATGCACGCGGCCATGATCATGCGCCCCTCGGATATCAGGTCGAGGCTGGCCCATTGGTGGGCCATCACGATGGGGTTGCGGGAGGGGAATGTGGCCATGCAGGCAGGGCCGATTCTCACCTTCTTGGTACGGGCTGCGATGGCCCCCATCAGGGTCATGGCCTCCAAGCGGGGCTTGGCCATGATGGAGTCACCGACCCACACATGGTCGAAGACCCCGGCGCTTTCGGCCTGCTCGGCCATGTTCAGAAGCTCGCTGGGCTGGGTCAGTCCCAACAACACCCCGCGATTGGAAAGAGTCAACCCAAACCGGACTTTCTGAGTCATGCTCACCTCGCATCTAGCTACAGGTAGGCCTCGAAGGGGCCTTGTGCCTCTCGTTGACCAATGTTAACACATGCGCTCCCACACCCTACGAGACTATCCAATTCCGCCCTCCTGCAGGAAGGCCTTGAGCATGGCTTGGGTCTGTTGCTGGTAGACGGGCCAGTAGGCGCGGAACTCGCGGAGGTGGCGGGAGGCTTCCTCTTCGGGTTCGAAGCGCTCGCCCATCAGGCGGTAGTCGTCCAGCATCTCCCGGTTCCACACCTCCAACTCTTGTGGTGTGAGTTGAGGCTCGAACTGGAAGCCATAACTCGTCCCGTGCCGGTAGGCCATGGCAATGCGACGGTAGCCGCCGTACCGCAGCAGGATGTCGCCCTCGGCCAACCCGGTACCTCCAGGAGGCACGGTGAAACAGTCGCCGTGACATGTTGGGACCAGCGGTACTTCGAAGTTGCCGAAGACAGGGTCTTGGCTGCCCTCATCGCGTACGTGTATCTTTCGCAGCCCGAACTGATAGCCGCCCGTGGCCTCGACCAAGCCTCCCAATGCTTTGGACAGCAGTTGAGCGCCAAGGCAGACCGCTAGGATAGGGACGCCAGCATTGTGGGCTTCACCCAGAAAGTGTTCCTCGGCACGCAGCGCGGGGTAAGGGTCGTTGGCCGACGCCGGCCCGCCCAGAGCGATCAGCAGCTCAATATCGCTGACAGCGGGAAAGGGCGGCTGGGGGTCCTGCAGACCATCACCATGAACGCCAAGCCCACGGAAGCTGAAGCCCGCTTCCCGCAATACCGCGCCGAAGTTGCTCCCCAGCGTCTCAATGGGGGAGTTCTGCACTACCAAGGCGCGCTTCAACGTCGTGCGCCTTCCCATACTCTCCCCTACTCTTGGAATATAGCCTCGGGGAGGAAAGCGGAGACCACGAAGTTGGGCGTGTCCACCAAATTGCTGATTTTCAGGTCGACAGCCACGCTGCAGATTATGTAGGCCTGTTGGCGGGTAAAACCCCGTTCTTGCAGCACATCGATCATCTGGGCGAGGGCGTTGTAGGCCGCCAAGTTCAGGTCGCCACTCTCGTTAGTGCCGTCGTCACGTATGGGCATGCCCATGGTGGCAGTGAATTGCTGGGGCACCGCCCACACGGGGTTGAGGAAGTAGTCGCTGTGGCTGAAGCGTGGGAACCGGATGTTGCGCTCGGCAGCAACGCCCTCATGCACCCGGAAACGCACGGCAACCGTCGCTCCCATCTCAATGGCAGTGATGCAGGCCTCGCCGTCGCCTTGGGCAAAGTGACCGTCGCCTGCCGAATAGAGGGCGCCGTCCACTGCAACCGGCACGAACAGCTTGGAGCGCTTGGTCAGCTGCTTCACATCGGCGTTGCCACAGTTCTCGCGAGGAGGCTGGGTGCGCAAGCCTTCAGTAGCCGCCAGACCTGCGCCCGGGACTGCGCCGTCGGAATTGGGGAGGGATGCTTCGCCGCCGCGGGCCACCAAGTCGGCCTCCCGCTGGTTCCATTGCCTGACCTGTTCCGCCGACGGCGCAACGCCAGCGGTGCCCATGAAGGGGCCACCGGGTATCCGAACGCCGGGCACTTGGGGCGAAGTGGCCCACCCGTCCTTGATTTCCCAGTGAGCGAGGAAAGTCTCCTCGAACAGGTCTCTGAGATAGCCACGCCCCGGCGTGAAGCGGGTAAAGCCGTAGGGTTGCGGCAGGATGTCGAGGTACTCAATCTCCAGCAGGTCGCCCGGCTTGGCGCCCTTGACGTACACCGGGCCGGTGAGAGGGTGTACCGCGCCACGGTCCATGGTCGCCATGTCCTCGATGGTACTGGCCCAAGTGGTCTGGCCGTCGGAGGCGTCGCGAGTTTCCAGCACAACCTCCTCGCCCTCTTCCACTTCCACCACCGGCGTCAGGTCGTAATGCCAGCGGTTATGCCCCTTCTGAGGCTCTTCCTTCAGCCTCTTGGAGCGGTCAATCTCGATGCTCTGCATGGCTGCCTCCTATTCATCAAAACCGGGCAGTTGAGAAGTAAGTTTCTTGAAGACGGTTGGCCGCTACAGGGCCGGCGCCAGACTCACACCCAGAGTTGCCTCGCACCAAGCGGCCACGGCAAACATTCTTTCCTCTTCCAGTGAGCCCGTGGCCAGAGTGACACCCAAGGGAAGGCCGTTGGCGCTCAAACCAGACGGCACGTTGATGGTGGGCATGCCGGCGAAAGTCCACGGCACCTGCAACGCTGGGTCACCGGTGGTGGAGGTGTCGGGCGCCTCCGACGGGGCGGTGGGTACGATCAGGGCATCGTAGCGACTGGCAATGTCATTCAGCTCGCGAGATACGACACGGCGCAGGCGTGAGGCCTGCAGGTAGCGCACTCCCGGCATGAGCATCCCCATCTCGATATTGGCCCTGATTTGGGGGCTGTAGTCGTCCTTGCGCTGCCGGAAGACTTCCTCGTGGTAGGCAGCGCATTCGGTGTTGCTCACAACGCGGTGGGCCCCAGCGACGTAGGCGAAGCTGGGAGGCGCCTCTACCTCTTCCACGGTTGCGCCTGCAGAGGCCAGCTTCTGCACCACCGAGTCGGTGTGGGCACGCACCTCATCGTCGCAGCGGTCGTAGAAGTATTGGCGCATCAGACCCAGCCGTGGCGGCGACTGCTGTCGCCCCAAGGCTGCCATGTAGTCGGGCACGGGTGCGAGGGATGAGCTGGGGTCGTCGGGGTCATAGCCAGCCAGCACGCCCAGCATGAGGGCGGCGTCCCGCACCGTGCGCACCAAGACACCAACGTGGTCCAACGACCACGCCACGGGGATCACGCCAGCCCGGCTTATACGCCCGTAGGTGGCCTTGAGGCCAACGATGCCGTTATAGGCGGCTGGGCGCACCGTCGACCCTGCGGTCTGTGACCCCAAGGCGACGGCACACATGCGGGACGCTACGGCCACGCAGGAGCCGCTGCTGGAGCCGCCAGCAGTGTGGTCCGGGTTGTAGGGGTTCACAGCAATGGAGGGGTCGGAGGTGGCGAACTCGGTGGTCATCGCCTTGCCGAGGACGATGGCCCCCGCCTCCTTCATCTTGCGCACGCTGGTAGCGTCGAAGCTGGGCACGAAGTCTGCGTACACCTTGGAGTTGGCGGTGGTCTTCATTCCAGCGGTGTAGTAGATGTCCTTTAGACCCACAGGGACACCGTGCATAGGCCCCAAGATGCGCCCTTGGGCCACCTGTTCCTCCCGCTCTTGGGCAGCCCCGAGCACGTCCTCGCGGTCGATGGTGATCCAAGCGTTCAGACGCTCAAAGGAATCAATGCGCCCCAACAGCGATTGGGCCAGCGCCACCGGCGACAGGCTGCCATTGCGCACCTGCTCCGCTGCTTCTGCTACGTTCAGTTCAAAGGGTTCAGGCAACGCTCACCCCCGTTATGTCCAGTTGAATCTGAATACGTCACCATGGACTCGCCCCGTCATTCCGACGAAAGGCCGGCCCCGGAGCCGGGTCCGGAATGCAGAAATCGGACAAGTCCAAGTGGCCGCCATTATAGCTGCCGAGCCGCGACAGTCATACCTCTGCCTTGCCTCCATACCCAGCTAGGGGTATCCTTGGAACGCACCTGCGAACGAGGGAGACGGGCCTTGAGAATCGTCAGGCTCTATACGGGCAGCGACGGCGAAAGCCACTTGGAGGAGTTGGACCCAAACCTTGCGCCTGACTTCCAATCGCCTAGGGTGGCCACCAAGGTCTCGCTCACGCGTATGCCGCAAGACCGCTATCTGGACTTTCACCCTGCACCAGAGCGTCGCTGGTCGGTGAACATCTCCGGCGAGATAGAAATTGGCTTGGGCGACGGCACCGTACACCGCTTCGGACCTGGCGACCTGCGACTGATGGAGGACACCACAGGCCGTGGCCACACCACCCGCGCTCTGCAGGATGTCGCGTGGCTGATGGTGACGGTGGACCCGGAACTGACAATAGACGGCCCTGAACGTCTGGCATAAGCCCCTTCTCCCTTTAAGAGGAATATTAAGATGGGGGCGAAGGCTCAACAGCCTGAAGCCCCAAGAACAAGAACCCTAAAAGAGCAGAGAAAAGGAGAATTGCGTGGGCATCTACCGAATGTACACCGGCGACGACAACGAGACCCACATCGAGGAGCTGCCTCTGGACTCCCATCCAGAACTGAACGACCTGCAAAGCGTCAAGGGCATGCGCATCCAGCGCACGGAAGGTGACCGCTTCCTCGATTGGCACCCCGCTCCCGACAAGCGCTGGCTGATAATACTGTCCGGCGAGATGGAAATAGGCCTAGGCGATGGCACCAAGCACCGGTTCCAAGCAGGCGACATCCGCCTCATAGAAGACGTGACTGGCCGCGGCCATACCACCCGGTACGTCACCGAGAACATCTCGGCTGTCATGCCGCTGTCCGACTAGGGCGGCGCCAACCTTCCAGCGAACATCAAGGGCCAGCGATATCAAAATTTGAGGGGGACGACTTGGGCATTTACAGGTGTTATAGCGGGGACAATGGAGAGAGCCATCTGGAGCAGTTGGATTTCGATAGCCGGCCCGAGCTCCAGGAATTGCAGAAGTCCGAGGGTCTGAACTTTCGGCGGCCTGGAGTCGGCGGCCCCGCGCCGGGCATCGTCAACGACCCCGACGGTTTCCATTGCGCTCCCAACCCACGTTGGACCGTGATCCTCCAAGGTTCGGCAGTCGTTGGCTTGGGCGACGGTAGCCAGCACAATTTCGGAGTCGGCGACATGATCCTCTTCGAGGACCTCACAGGCCACGGCCACCAGTCCACTTGGAATGACGTCATCATCGCGGTGAACGTCCTAGACCGCTAGCCCGACGCGCCGTGATATACGACCGTAGGGGCAGCCCTCGTGGCTGCCCACTACCCACGGAGGACGACTTGGGAATATATCGCACCTACGCCGGCGACGACGGCGAGAGCCATATCGAAGAACTGGACGTTTCGCAGCACCCTGAATTGGCAGACCTCCAGTTGCTGCAGGGCCTGCGCCTCAGGCAACCCCAACCTCAACAGTACCCGCCCGGAGACCCGCGCGCCTTCCATAACGCGCCGCAACGCCAGTGGGTGGCCATCGTGCAGGGGCGGGCCACAGTCGGGCTGGGCGACGGCAGCACCCACGACTTCCAATTGGGCGACATGGTTCTCTTCGAGGACGTCACCGGCCACGGCCACACCATCAACTGGCCCGAGCCGTCCATCCTGTGTGTGATGCCGCTACTTAACCAGTAGAGTCTGGAAAGGCCCACACATACAACTCAGCGCGCCACAACACTTCCCCCCAATAGTAGGAAGCTTAACGAAGTCCCTTCCCCCTCAAGGGGAAGGTTAGGATGGGGGCGACCCCTCATCAGAGGAGGCTATCGTGGGAAACTACCGTGTTTACGCTGGAGACGACGGCCAGAGCCATGTCGCAGAGTTCAACCTCTCCCTGCGTCCCGACCTGACCAACACTGACAAGATTCGAGGCCTCCAGATACGCCCTCCGAGCTCCCGCAGCGCCCAAGAGGCCGCCGACCTCGCCAACTTCCACAACGCCCCCAACCGCCGCCTCGCCACTTGGCTCTCGGGCTACACCGAAGTCGGGCTGGGCGACGGCAGCACCTACAGCTTCGGCCCCGGCGACCTCGTAATCTTCGAGGATACCACCGGCCAAGGCCACACCACCAAGGTCAGCGCCGACACCATCACCGTATTCATCCTCCTCCCGGATTAGGGAAGTCGGCCCGCTTGGGCCCTAGTCGGCTCGAATGGCGAAAGTTATAAACCCATGCCCATGTGTCTTCAAGCCGTGTCCATACAAGACGCGATCCGCGGCTGCTAAACGACCGCAGCTTATGCCGTAGTCAGTCTGCCAATTTGGGATTCCCGTCACAGCGTCAAGTGAAACCAAGTCGTCACGGGTTGATACATAGACGCTTCCGTTGGACACTGTCGGGCCCTTCAGCTTTACGAGGCGCTTATACTGCCATTTGAGGCTACCTGTGGCGGCATCAACGGCGTGCAGGGAGCGGTACTCTTCCAGAAACTTATCAGCTACTAGGAAATAAAGGTTCCCGTCGGATAACATCGGAGGCCCAGACGCTCGGCCTCCCGTCAGATAATCCCAGTTTTTCTCACCGGTGGATAGGTCCATTGAGTAGAGGGAACCGCCTCTCGCGACTATGTAAGCGTTTCCTCCAGCAATCAGGGGCGTCCAATGTGATGTCCCCCACGTTCGGTATTTTGTGATTAATTCCCCGGACAGTGGGTCTACTGAGTAAAGGTGGTGGTTTCCATCGGAGTACCCACCAAAATATATGTGGCCGCCATGCTCTATAGCGGTAGTATTAGCCCCTTTATCTACCAAGTACTTCCAGTTTAGTTCGCCGCTCGAGGCGTCCAAAGATAGCAGGTAGCTGTATCCCGAACCGTCACCTGTTTCCCGATTAGTCGCAGTATAGTAGACGCTCCCTTCATATACCGCAGGCGGGCCTGTCACTTGCCCGTCTACCGGATACTCCCACTCTAATGTACCGTCCGACGCGTCGAGAGAGCGGATGTAGTACCGTCCGGGGTCCTCTTCGCGTGTATGGAAGTGGATATTCCCGTTGGCCAGAATTGCGTCAAACATGTAGCCGTGTCCGTCATAGAGCCCAATTATCTTCCCGCTCGACTTGGAAACCGCGTAGAGTTGATAGCCAAATTCCGCATACACTGCATTGGGACCCACTTCAACCGAATCGTCACAGCCCATACTCGTTCCTCTAGTTGAGCTGACCCAAATTACGGCTCCGGGCTTTTTGTTGTCTGTCCACGGTGCGCTTGCTTGAGCGAATGCGTACTCTTCGTCCGAGTCTCTAAAGAGCCAGGATAGCTCAGCATCTACTCTGACTTCAGTATCAAGTCCACGCTTGGCAAGCACGACTACCTTTCCCGTGATCGACTCATAGCCGTCGAGCGAACCAAAATAGCAACGTGACCCTCCACAGATAACGTCAGAGCGGCGAGCGGTTAGTAGCATGCTTGGTCGATGAACTTCAAAGTCCAGGGTTACGCCGGACGCTGCTACTGGGGTCTCATTCGTGACCGTAAATTCAAACGCCAGTTCCTCCCCGCTTGCCTCCGGCGGTACGGTTGTACCGAATACCAAGGACAATTCCGCCCCCGAAACCGACCAGGGCGGGGCGGACGGTGTGAGAGTGTTTTCCGGCGCCGCCGTGGGCGCCAGTGTGGGTGTGTCCGCCAGTGCGGGTCTGCCTGCTGGTGTAGGCGGGAGCCGTGGACACGCAGGCAGCACAATCAGCAGGATACTGGCCAAGGCCAATATCACCAGCGAATACCTGCGATGCCCCACTATGATTTCCCTTCCCGCGTTTCATCACCGCTCTACGGTGACGACTGGGTAGCTTTACTCTAATAGGTCCCTAGGCAAGAATTGACGCGATTGCAGAACCAGAACCTCACCCCAACAACGGCACCACCTCCCCCTTCAACCTCTCCAACTGCCCCACATCCGGCCGCGGGAACCCCACCAACACCAGATTCACCCCACTCTCGACGTAGGTGTTGATGTAGGCAGCGCACTCCCCCGGCGTTCCCATGGCGCACAGGCTGTCCACATCGTACTGTGGCCCGTAGTAGCCGATCAGGGTCGCGAACAGGCGCTCCCGTGAGCGCTCGCGGCTATCGTCTATCGACATGTAGATGATCTTGCCGAGGGGACGGTTGTCCCAGCCTCGGCCTGCTTCAGCGGCATAGCCGACGATGGCCTCGCAACGCTGGCGCATCTCCTCCGGCGAGCCAGCCCCGCCGTTGATCCATCCGTCCGACTGGACCCCTGCGCGGCGCATGGCAGCATCAGAAGCCCCCGCCAACAGCAGAGGCACCCCTCCAGCCTGCACCGGTCGCATCGCCAGCGACACGTTTTCCAACTGAAAGTGCCGGCCGTTGTGCGTCACGCTATCCTCGCTCCATAGGCGTGGCAGCAAGCTCAGCGTCTCCTCGTACCGGCCCATCCGCCTCCCGATGGGGACGCCCATGGCCTCGAACTCTTCCGGCCTGCCTCCCAGCGAGAGCCCCAGGTTCATGCGTCCGCCTGACAGGTAGTCGATGCTGGCCACATCGTTGGCCAAGCTGATGGGGTGTCGCAGCGGGGCCAGCACTACCGCCGTGCCCAAGAGGATACGGGAAGTGATAGCAGCGGCCGCTGCCAGCATGGTGAAGGGCTGCACCACACGGATGCGGTGCAATACCCTTTCGGTAGCCCACAAGGAGTGAAAGCCCATCTCGTCGGCTGCCCGGAAGAAGGCTGTGTACTCGTCGGGGCGGGGCATATCGCCCACGGATGGGCCAGGAATCAGGATACCAATGTTCGGAGCAGCCATAACAGTCCTCCATCGCACGGAAATAACGGCGTTAAGTAGTGGGCGCCATTATACCCGTTGCGTCGGTTGACCCATTCACCGGCCTATGCCGATAATGCACGGGCCGTATCCAACGGCCACCTCATGTAGCTAGCAGTAGTAGGTACTAGCGGTAGAAGGAGAAACATCCATGGCCAGCTCGGGAAAGATCACCGGAAGTCACCTCATCGCTCAAGCCCTCAAGCTGGAGGGGGTGAACAACATCTTCACCCTAGCTGGCGACCACATTCTGCCGGTGCTGGACGTAATGAGCGACCTCGACTTCCGCTTCATCGACACACGCCACGAGCAGGCCGCCGTCCACATGGCCGACGCTTGGGGACGCATCACTCGCCAGCCCGGCGTATGCATGTACACCACCCCCGGCTTTGCCAACGCCATCCCAGGCTTGGCCCACGCCATGCACAGCGAGAGCCCGGTGATATCCATCGCCGGCTCCGCCGAGTTCAGCCAGTTGGGCAAGGGAGCCATGCAGGAGATACCCCAAGTGGAGATGGCGGCCCCTGTCACCAAGGCCTCGTGGATGGTGCAGGATGCCCGGCGCATCCCCGAGTTCATCGCCCGTGCTATGCGCACCGCCTACAGCGGACGGCGCGGGCCCGTCCACCTCACCATCCCCATGGACATCCAAGAGCAAGAAGTAGACGAGGAGGACATCACCGTCTACAACCCCCGCGAGTACCGCGCCGATGAGGATGTATACGCCAACCCCGAACTCGTGCGCCGCGCCATCGGTCTCCTGCGCCAAGCCCAGCGACCACTGATCGTCGCCTCCGGCCCTGCCACTCATCGCGGCTCCGGGTCCTACCTTGAGAAGTTCATCGAGACCACTCGCTTGCCCCTCATGACCGAGGAACACGCCCGCGGGCTGGTCTCCGACGACCACCCCTACTGCTACGGCTTCTTCGACCAAGGCCTCAACCAAGCCGCCCGCCTCCTGCGCGAGGCCGACGTGGTGGTGTTACTGGGTCGCAAGCAGGACTACAGCATCCGCTACGCCCAGCCGCCCACCATCGCTGCAGGCGCGTCCATCATCCAGATCGACCCCTCGGCTGCCGAAATCGGTCGCAACCGTGGGGTGGCTGTAGGCATCGTCGGCGACATCGCCAGCGTGGTCGACCAGATGACTGAGGAGGCCTCCAAGCACACTTGGACCGACCTCCCTTGGCTCGGCAGGCTGAAGGAAGCCCAAGACGCCCAAGCCGAGCGGGTCGACAGCATGGCAACGGCAGGTCCGCCCATGCATGCCACCTTCGTCCACAAGACCATCGGCCCCATGCTAAGCCCCGACGACATACTAGTATTTGACGGCGGCGACTTCTGCCACTGGGGCCGCTCCTACCACCCCGCAAAGCGCGACGCTGGCTGGCTCTACATCCCGTCGCTGGGAATGCTGGGCTCCGCCATACCCACCGCCCTAGCCGCCCAGGTAGCCTTCCCCAACAACCGCGTGGTCTGCTTCAACGGCGACGGCTCCTTCGGCTTCAACGCCATGGAAATCGATACAGCAGTGCGTCACCAACTAGGGGCGAAGTTCATCCTTGGCAACGACGCCGCATGGGGCATCGACCGCCAGATTCAGATCGGCCTCTACGGCCGCCCCGTAGCCACCGACCTGCTACCCCAGCGCTACGACCTGATAGCCCAAGGCCTAGGCGCCCACAGCGAGTTCGTCGAGCGCCCCGAAGACCTGCAACCAGCAGTCCAACGCGCCTTCGACGCCCCCGGCCCAGCCCTAGTCAACGTCCTAGTAGACCGCGCCATCAGCCCGAGGGCGGAGGCGGCCATCAATCGCAGGAGGGTGGGGTAACTGGCTCCTGCTGCAATCTGGTTTCGTATTGATCAAGCAATGCCGACGCTGTTGAGAGAAGGGCCGTTTCGCTTCTTTCTTCTACCTAGGTGATCTGGGAGAACCTCCTCATGTGCATGTCGAACGTGACAATCACATTGCGAAGTTCTGGCTGAATCCTGTAACGTTAGAACGTAGCGGTGGTCTGAGCCGTCCTGACATACGCCAAGTCCAGCGTATCGTCGAAGAAAACCGGGCTTCATTCTTGGGAGAGTGGAATGTACGTTTCAACGACTCAAGTTAGCGTCCCCGAGGCCACGACCGTTGCGGTAACCGAGGACACACTAACGGCCGAATTGTCAGATGGAAGGACGATCTCGGTCCCGTTAGCCTGGTATCCCCGTCTGGTGCACGCGACCCCTCATGAGAGGAGCAATTGGCAGTTGATTGGAAACGGGCAAGGTATTCACTGGCCCGACCTAGACGAAGACATCAGCATAGAGGCCCTGCTCGTAGGTCGAAAGTCGGGGGAAGGCCACCGGTCTTTCCAGCAATGGCTTGAGGCGAAAAAGGAGGGGCGTCCACTCACACTGAACGAACTCACCGCCTACGAAGAGAACCGACAACGGAGGTCTGAAGCCCAGTAAGGCGCAAATATCCGGAGGCTGGGGGCAGGCGTTCAGGATAGTGCCGTCCAACGCGCCTTCGATGCCCCCGGCCCCGCCTTGGTCAACGTCCTAGTCGACCGCGCCATCAGCCCGAGGGCCCAAGCGGCCACCAAACAGGCGTAGGGTTGAGTAATGGCGGAGGATGCCTATATGCCTGTTTTCGAATTCTATTACGTCGCCGGGGTATTTATCTCTGAATCAACCTGGCGATGTACCCACCCACGAAAAGAACAGTCCCGGAGATGCCGAACCCTGCACCAAACGTCATCGCCACGTTCTGCTGCCATACAGTCTCAGCTCCCGCCTCCTGTACGATATACCCGACCAATGCTACCATCCACAATACGATTCCTGAGACTATGAGTCCCTTCCCTCATTTTCCCATCGGTGCCTTCTCTTGTTCCATCGGTGGCTTCTTTCCTTCGTCGATAGGCTATGCTAGGCCTCTTCATAGGTGCGACAGTACGCATGGTTAGATATCTGATTGGAAGGAATTGAGCGACCCCACTTGGAACTCTAGCCCCTACCCCTCCCCAACCACCTGATTCCTCAACACCCCAATCCCACTGATCTCCACCTCAATCACATCCCCCGGCACCATGTCCCCGTCCGCTCCCTGCGTCCCCATCCACAGCACATCGCCCGGATAGAGCGTCATGTACTTGGTCAGCTCGTGAATCCAAGTGGCCGCGTCCCATATCTGCTCAGCGGAGGAGAAGTCCTGCGTCACTTCGCCGTTGTGGCGCACGATGATGCGGAACTGGGTGGGATCAAGGTCGGTGACAATCCACGGGCCCAGCGGCTTGAACGTGTCGGAGTTCTTGCAACGCCACAGGGTGCGGTCCGTCTGCTGCCACACCCGCTGGCTGACGTCGTTGCCGATGGTGTAGCCGAACACGTAGTCCAGCGCCTCCTCCTTCGACACCTTCTTCGCCTGCTTGCCCATGACTACCGCCAGCTGCCCCTCCGGCTGCACCGCGCCCGATGAGTCCTTGGGCACCACGATGTCATCGCCCTGCCCGATCAGCGCGTTCACCGCCCGCTGGTTGGGCGATGGCGCCGTGGGGTATGTGGGAGGCGTCCCGCGACGGGCTGCCATCGCCTCGATGTGCCCACGGTGGTTCGGCCCAGCCGCCCAGAAGTTGGAAGGCACCACCGGAGGCAGCAGCTTCACCGAATCCAACGCATGACGCGCAGCGGTGAGGGTGTAAGAATCGAATGGACTGCCCGACACCTCGGCAACTTCATTGCCCTCCACAAGGCCGTAGGCCTTGGTGGAACCAGATTGGAAGCGACACCACTTCTCGCTCATCAGCTACTCCTCCCTCACTACAGGATTGCGCAGGATGCCGATGTTGGAGATTTCCACCTCCACCACATCGCCACCCTTGATGTTCTCCGGGATGCCGTCGGTGCCCAGCCACATTATGTCGCCGGGCTGGATGGTGTTGTACTTGCTGACCTCGCTGATGAACGTCGGCGCATCGAAAATCATGTTGCCCGTGTCGAAGTCCTCGGTGACCCGCCCGTTGACCCGCACGATAGTCCGCAACTGGTCCGGCACAAGCCCTGTCACTATCCAAGGGCCCATGGGCTTGAAGGTGTCGGCGTTCTTGGCCCGCCACATGGTGCGGTCATTGCGCTGCCATACGCGCTCGCTGACGTCGTTGCCGATGGTCCAGCCGAACACATAGTCCAAGGCTTCTTCCGGCGATACGTTGCGACACTCCTTGCCGAACACCGCCACCAGTTCACCCTCGTACTGCACCTCGTCGTGGGCATCCTTGGGAATGACGATGGTCTCGCCTTGGGCAATCAGCGCGTTGTTGGCCCGGTACCCGATATCCGCCCGCGGCGGGAATGAGGGCTCGCGGTTCAACAGGGCAGCCATCTTCAGGACGTGATCGCGATAGTTCACTCCAGCGCAATAAAAGGTCTCCGGTATCACCGGCACCAGCAGCTTCACATCATCCAGCTTGTGGGTATTCCCAGTACGGGCATGCTCCTCCCAAGGTATACCCGACACCTCGATGACCGTCTCATCCTCAACGATCCCATACGAAATTGTCTCGCCCGCTTGGAAGCGACACCAGATCATGGTTCCTCCTCTTGCGTCCGCTTAGTTTGGCGACATACCGCCTGTGACATCGCGGGCATTCTGGCATCGGCCCATCAAGGGGTCAAGCAAGAAATGTCAGGCAAGAGAATCGGCCTAGGCATCACTGACACTTCCGTCTTGCCCGCATGCCCTGCCCCTGCTACGCTGGACTAGGCCTAGCCTTTATCGCCAAAGAGAAAGCACAGACCACTCAGATCGGAAGACCGGAAAGAATGTCCGAAGACTCCAAAATGGGACCATACAGTCCCGCCCTGTCCCAGCTACGTCTCAGCTACGGAGCGACGGTAACGATGGGACCAATGGGGCCACTCTTAGCTATGAAAGAATCTTTCGCAGATACAAACATGGTCCCACGCCAGCTACAAACACATCCTTTGGTCTCACCGGCTCAGCTACAAATCCCCAGAACCGGTCCCACGAAATTGTGCCCTCGCCAGCGAGCAACTCTGCCCGCTGCCACTGGATCCGGTCCTGATCGCACTACGGCTCACCCAAGAGCGCACTATTAGAAGATGGACGACCAACTCCTGACAGGCATACGAGTGCTCGACCTCAGCCAGGACATCGCCGGGCCTTACATGACCCGCCTGATGGCCGGCATGGGCGCCGAGGTCATCAAGGTCGAACCACCCACGGGCGACACTTCCCGTCGTGCCGGGCCCTTTCCCAATCACATCCCCCACCGCGAGGAGAGCGGCCTCTACCTCTACCTGAACACATCCAAGCGCGGCGTCACCCTCGATCTCTGGACCGCCACCGGCCGCGACCTGGTCCTGCGTCTGTCGGAAAGCGTGGACTTGGTGGTGGAGAGCTTCCGCCCCGGCACCCTCGACGATGCCGGCCTCGGCTATGACGCCCTGTCCCAGACCAACCCCCGCGTCGTCCTCACCTCCATCACTCCCTTCGGACAGAACGGCCCCTACAGCCAGCTTCCCGCAGAGGAACTCACCCTCTACGCCATCTCCGGCCTCATGTACCTCACCGGCGAACCCGACGAGGAGCCCCTGAAAGAAGGCCCTGCAGTCACCCAGTACGGCGCTGGCCAGATGGCGCTGGTCGGTTCGCTGGCAGCCCTGTGGCAGGCCGATATGACCGGCGAGGGGCAGCACGTCGACGTCTCCATGGCCGAGAACAACACAGCCATCTTGGAGAATGCCGTCGCCGCCTACAGCTACACCGGCCGCGTGGTGCCCCGCACCGGGAACCGTGGCTACGGCCGGGCAGCATGGGGCATCTACCCCTGCCGTGACGGCTACGTGGGGGTCATCGCTGGCCCCGACC
Organism: Dehalococcoidia bacterium; assembly: GCA_965263155.1. GTDB lineage: Bacteria > Chloroflexota > Dehalococcoidia > Lucifugimonadales > JAAXIE01 > JAAXIE01. The sequence continues at coordinate 1,000,524 of OZ253586.1, read as the reverse complement.
GCCGCTGGCCTGCCATGGTCGACCTCACGGGCATCCCTGAACTGGGCGACCCGCGCTTCACCAGCCGCCGAGGGCGCTTGGACTACGCCGACGAGATCGACGCCTACCTGATGCCTTGGATGCTGGACCACGACAAGGAAGAAATCTTCACCCGCGCCCAAGAGCTCGGCCTCGCCTTCTCCTACGTAGCAACCCCCCAAGACCTGCTCCACAACGTGCAGCTGGAAGCCCGCGAATACTTCTGCCAAGTCGAGCACTCCGAAGCGGGGACCTACACCTACCCCGGCCCCCCCTTCCGCGTCAGCGACTCCTCTTGGGAGTTGCGCCCCGCCCCCACCCTGGGCCAGCACAACCACGAAGTCTTCTGCGAAAGCTTGGGCCTCTCCGATGCTGGACTGGTGCAGCTACGCGCCAACGGAGTGATATAGGTGGCAGCGTCGGCACAGCGTGCGAGCATGAGCCCGCCATTGGAAGGGGTCCGCGTACTGGACCTGTCGGTGATTTGGGCAGGGCCTTACGCCACACGCCTGCTGGCTGACCTCGGCGCTGAGGTCATAAAGGTCGAGGCCCTCAGCTTCTACGACATCCAGCGCGGGCCCGTGGCCCCGACCCGTGGACACATCAACCTCAATTACCCCGACGGCGACCCCGGCGGCGAGCCGTGGAACCGCAGCGCCTGGTTCAACACCCTCCACATCAACAAGCTGGACGTTACCCTCGACTTGGTAGAGGAGACTGGGCGCGACCTGCTGCTGCGCTTGGCGGCCGTTAGCGACGTGGTCATCGAGAATTTCCGCTATGGGATACGGGAGAAAAGCCTTAGCCTCAGCTACGAGAGGCTACAACAGGCCCGGCCCGACATCATCCTAGTCTCCATGCCCGCTTTCGGAAACTCCGGCCCGTGGCGTGGCTACGCCCAGTACGGCATCGGCCAAGAGATGCTGGCGGGCTTCCCTTCTATGACAGGCCACTCCTCAGACCAGCCAGCCAAATCGGGAATCAACCACGGCGACCCCATCACCGGCATCCACGCCGCCAGCGGGATACTGGCTGCCCTCCTCCGCCGCCGACGCACCGGTCGGGGCGCCTTCATCGACCTCTCGCAGCAGGAGTCGACCATTAGCTTCATCGGCGAGCACCTGCTTCGCTACCAGATGACCGGAGAGAACCCCCAGCCCGCGGGCAATAGCCATCCCGCCATGTCCCCCCACGGCGTCTTCCCGTGCCGTGGCGATGACTACTGGGTAGCCATAGCAGTTGCCACCGCTGACCAGTGGCAGGCCCTCTGCGACTGCATGGGTCAAGCCAGCCTCGCTCAACACCCCAACTATGCCGACAGCCCCAAGCGCTGGGACAACCGCGAGGCGCTGTCGCAAGTCATCAGCGTATGGACCCGCGAGCATGACGCCCAAGAATTGGCGACGCGCCTGCAAGCCGCTGGCGTGGCGGCCTCGCCAGTCAATTCGCCACGGGAGTTGTTCCAAGACCCCCACTACAAGGCCCGAGGGTTCTTTGAGACGGTGAACCACCCCTCCACGGGCCCGCGGGACTACCCCGGCTTCCCCTTCCGCCTCTCCAAGAGCGCCATGGAGGTGCGCCGTCCTGCCCCCACCCTCGGCCAGCACAACCGCGAGGTGCTGGGCGGTCTTCTTGGCCTGACCGAAGACACGCTGAGAGATCTAGAGAAGGCGGGTATAATTGGCACGACCCCGTACGAGACGGAGAGGTCCCGGTCCTTGGGATAGCCCACCGCCATCAGAATCCAGCCTGTAGGCCATCCGTGGCCCCGTCATTCCCGCTGAGGCGGGAATGACGGCCCGGACTCCATGCGGGTGGGCAAAGAGAAGTGACGCACAGATAGGAGCACCATGTCGACTGTCAACTATGAAGTCAAGAACAAGATCGGCTACATCACCCTGAACCGCCCCGACAAGCTCAACGCCATCAACGTAGAGATGCGCCAGGAACTCGGCGTAATCTTCGATGACGTCCGGGACAACCCTGACGTGTGGCTCGCCATCATCACCGGCAACGGGCGGGCTTTCTGCACTGGACACGACCTGACGGACATGGCCGAAGGGGCCCATGTGAAGCCTACCAGCGACGAGCTCTATCTGATGGAGTCACGCATCTGGAAGCCTATTCTGGCCGCGGTGAACGGTGTCTGCCTAGCACAAGGCTGCGGGCTGGCTCTCAGCGCCGACCTGCGGGTGGCCTCCAATGAGGCCCGTTTCGGCTGGCCTCAAGCCAAGCGAGGCATCTCCTCCGTCAGCGGACCCACCCTTCTGGCCCACCGCATCCCTCAAGGTATAGCCTTGGAGTTGCTGTTTACCGGGCGCTTCCTCTCCGCCGAGGAGGCCATGGGTCTGGGGCTGGTAAACCGTCTGGTGCCGCCAGACAAGGTGATGGAGGAGACGGAGGCTCTAGCGCAAGAGATACTGGCCAACGCTCCCCTTGCAGTGCGCACCATGAAAAAAGTCACGATCCGCGGCTTGGAGATGACCATGGAGGAGCGTTTGAAGTACGCCGCCGAGCACACCAGCAGCATACGGGAGACCGCCGACGCTCAAGAGGGGTTGGCCGCCTTCCGCGAGAAACGCGCTCCCGTCTGGCGGGCAGAGTAGAGCGGCATGGCCTCGCAAGGTAAGCTCCAAGGCAGGACCGCCCTGATCACCGGCAGCAGTCGCAATATCGGCCGCACCATCGCCGCCACCTTTGCCCGCGAAGGGGCAAATCTAGTGCTCAACACCCGCGCCAACAGCGCAGAGTTGGAGGATGCTGCCGCCGAGTGCCGCTCCTACGGCATTGAGGTTGCTACCTGCCTCGCAGACGTGTCCCAGCCCGAGGAGGCGTCGCGATTGGTGCAGGAAGCCCTAGAGCGGATGGGGCAGATCGACATACTCGTGCACAACGCCGCCATCCGCCCCCATCGCCCCATCGTCGAGGTGCCGTTGGAGGAGTGGCGTCAGGTGATGGCGGTGAACCTTGATGCCTGCTTCTTTTTGTGCCAAGCCGCCTTGCCCGGCATGATGGAACGCCAGCAGGGCAGCATCATCGCCTTGGGCGGGCAGGCCAACGTGGTAGGCCGGCTGGGCACCGGAAGTGTCACGGCCTCCAAGATGGGGCTGCAGGGACTCATGCGTGTGCTGGCCATGGAGCTTGCCCCTTACGGCATCCGGGCCAATATGGTCATGCCAGGGGCCATCGACACCGAGCGCCGTCACCCCCAGTGGTACCCCGAAAGACTCCCCACCGTCAGCGACACCCCCGGCCAGCCTCCCATCCCCTTGGGGCGCCAAGGCACCCCTCAGGATGTGGCGAACGCCTGCCTCTTCCTTGCCTCCGACGACTCCTCGTACGTGACCGGCGACCGCATCCTAGTCATGGGCGGGCGCTACGTGGGCTGAGGGCATCCCAAACCGCGGCGGACTGCGCCCAGATGTGGCTGAGCCCAACCAACTCTCCCCCCTTTGACCAAGGAGCCATCCTCCAATAGGCTGCGCCTCCATAAAGGCTATGCCTGAAAGCGACTTTGACCGTCTATTCGCCATGGGGATACTCTCCCTAGTCGCCACCGTTGTTGGAGCTGTCAGGGTTGGCTTTGCCATGTTCAAGCCGAAAGCGGCAATGTGGCTGATGGCCCCGGCGTCTTTATCCGCTTGGTGCCCATTGCCATTGCGTATCACGTAGCGCCGGGGCTGATAATCCTCGTGGCATTCGTCATGGTGCTGTTCCTGTGGGTGGCAGCGCTGGAATACGTGGACAGCACTCAGAGCAAGGCCCGACAGAGTAGTTCAGGAGAGGCGGTGGAGGCCACCGCAGGCAAGACCGGAACTGTGGCCGAAGGCCCTTAGCCCAATCGTTCACGGATAGGCGCTGAGCGGGCTGATGGTGTCCCACACCAAAGCGGCTGCTCCCAGCATTACAACGTCGTCGCCCAGAGGGCTGACAACCACCTTGAAGCTCTCCCGGAAATGGGAATTCATTGCGTGTTCGGCAACATGGGCTTCGACTACTGGGGCTAGCACGAGCCACTGCTGAGACACCGAGCCACCCAACACGATGAGGTCGGGGTCCAGGAGTTGCAGGACGTTAAGCAACCCGACCCCCAGCCCTCTGGCAGCCTTGTTTACGATGTCCTGGGCCAGCCTGTCCTGCCGGGCCGCAGCGTCGAAAACATGAACGGTGTCGATCGCTTCGATGGGCGATACCTCGGCGGCCAAGAGGGACGCCTCTCCCCGGGCAATGCGTGTGCGGGCTTGGCGTGCGATACCCGTGCCCGAAGCTACAGCCTCGAGGCACCCACGGCTGCCGCAGCCACATTCGGGCCCGTTGCTTTCAACTCGCGTGTGCCCGATCTCGCCTGCGAATCCTGATGCACCTTGGAAAAGCTGCCCGTCCACCACGATGCCCCCGCCAATGCCAGTGCTCAGGGTGATGTAGACTAGGGTGTGGCAGCCTCGGCCTGCGCCATAGTGGTACTCACCCAAGGCGGCTAGGGTGGCATCGTTGCCCACGAGAACAGGGGCTCCCATGGAGTCGCCCCACATGTCGGTGAGCGACACCCCATCCATCTCCATCAGGTTCGGCGGAGCGAAGAGGACTCCGGTTTGAGGGTCCAACGGCCCAGCCATCCCCAAGGCGATACCGTGTATGCCAGCCGGAGCCGCCGCCTCGCATCCTTGGCGGACCGACTGTCTTAGCTGCTCCACCAAGGCATCCGTGCCCTGACCTTTGAGCGTAGCCTCACGGTTGCGCCACAACACGTTGCCTGACTCGTTCACCACAGCAGTGCGCGTCCAAGTGCCCCCGACGTCCAAGGCAACAGCAACTTCTTCTTGCATCCCAAGCTGCATCAGGACTCCAGCAATTCGTCCAGCTGGTGACGCAGCAACTCTGGGGAGGTGGGGCCAACAAATTTCCGCACAATATTGCCGTCCCGGTCGATGAAGAACTTCTCAGGCGTGGCAACCACACCGTATTCGATAGCCACCGTCCCCTTCTCGTCCAAGGCGTTGGGGTAGATGAGGCCGAACTGTTCGACGTAGTTATTCAGGTCATCGGGGAAGTCCCAGATGGCCACTCCAATGAACTCCACACCCCGACCACGGTATTCCTCGTACAACTCTACCAAGTGAGGCGCTTCCTGGCGGCAACTGGGGCACCAGGATGCCCAGAAGTCTACCATGACCACCTTGCCTCGGCTGTCAGCTAGTTGCACCGTAGCCCCGTCCAACCCCTGCAGGGAGAAGTTGGGGGCTTCACGTCCTTCCAGATCAAAGTCAGAGAAAACGGTGTTGCTGCCGCCACTGGATGTGGTCACAGGCTTGGTGATGGCCCAGCCCAAGAGCCCCAGCAGCACGACAGCAGGCACCAAAGCAGCGATCACTAGCAGGCGGGGCGACAGCCACCAGCACGATCGCTCTCCGTCGGGACCGGGTTCAGGCGCGACTGGTTCGGTGCAGTCGGGTTCGTTCATCGCGAGCCCTCGGATGCCCAGGCCTGCAACAGGTCGGCTTTCAATACTTCTCGCCGCTCATGGTATTCATCTGGTGCAACCTCACCCTGCTCCAGTGCGTCATCCAATTCTGCCAGTTGGCGTAGGCAGTCCTGCGCCTGAGAGCTCGAAACGATTCCTGCTGCTGCCGTCGTCAGAGCGGGCCGCGACGACGGCACGGAACGCAGCAGACTGTACAACAGAGCACCGACGAGAGCCAGCCCAAGAAGCGATGCCAAGAACAGCTGGGGGCCTGGGCCTTCCAGCAGGGTCTCCCTGAGCCGTTGGTGCCAAGGGGGTTGGGGCAGGCCGGAGAACTCCATTCGCACCTTTTCGGCCGACTGTAACGGGCCCGCCCGCCACGCTTGGAACAGGTCGTCTCCCAAAAGCACTCGGTCATCGCCCACCCTGAGGGCATCGCTCTCCAGCTGGCCTAGGTCTTCAGGCAGCAGAAGCTGGAAGTCAGCAGTGGCCATGTGAGCAGTACGGGTGAACTCCAGCGAGTCTCCGTCGTAGGGAGCCGAGTAAGAGAAGCCAACCAAGTGGTCCCCAGGAGGCACTGACGCCGTCACTGCGAATCCGGGCCCCACATCAATGATATCGCCTCCAGCCAAGTCAGACTCCAAGCGCAGGTTGGTGGCCCCCGGAGGAAGGCTGAAGCGCATGAAGTTCATCTGGCCCATGGCTGGACCGGTGAGGTCGGGGATAAAGGTGCGGTCACTGGTGTTGACCAAGCTGACAACCTCGGAGCCGCTGAGCATACCCTCGGTATCAGGTTGTGACCGCAGAACGAGAGCCGCCGAGTTCACCTCAAGGACTGAAAGGTCGCTTGTGCTCTCGTATACCGTGATGTCCGCTGGCTCGCTCAACTCCCCGAGGTCCAGTGCCCTGCCGTACACTGCGCCCTCGTATGAGAGCGATATCACGTAGCTGGTGACGTTGTCCACCATGGGAACTTCTATCCGGAACGCTCCCGCCTCGTCGGTTACACCCACGTTGGTCTCAACGCTGGCCGTGGACTGCACCACATGCAACGTGACCTCCACGCCTGCAGGAGGGGGAGCGCCTGCCGTGCCGTTGGTCAGCTTGCCCTCTACGGCGGTGGGCCCTTGGGCAAGAGCCATGACAGGCAGTAAGGCCACCAAGAGGAGGAAGGCGGCCAAGGCGACCAACATGAGCAGGCAGGAACGCATTGACTATCCGATCTCAACCCGCTGGCCACAATGGAGGCATTGCGCGTCAGTGACGGCCAACGGTTTGCCACATGCGCGGCATGGCACGGCCGAGGCTAGGTCCTGATGGCCGGACCTCCAGCGCATCAGCTCTTGGCTGATGGCATCCTCCACCATGCCGTCGGCGGTTTCTAGTCGCTCTTGGTCACGGAACGTGGCGGCAGCTGCCAGCCGGTACTCTCGAGAACGTTCTTGATACTCTGCCTCATCAACATGCCCAATGCCCCGATCCACGTCCAGGGTTTCCAAGTCGGAGTAAATCACCCGTCGCCTCTCCACCAACTCCTGCACCGACGGCGACGCGCCAGCGCGGGCCGACCCAGTGCTTGCCTTCAGGAAGGGGTACAAGGCTACTCCTATGCAGAATACAACCAGCAGAAGCCCCACTAAGACAGCCACAGCAGCCCTACACGCCTCTCAGTCGGACCCGACCGCAGAGGGTACAGCTCTCCGCGCGACTGGCGAGGGTGCCGGGGCACGCGCCGGGCTACGCTGGGGCCACAGCGCGATGACCGTACCCAACACCATCACCGGCCCAGCAACCCATATCCACCATATCATGGGGTTGACGAATATGCGGAACCCGGCGCTGCCGTCCTCCTGCAGGCTGCTAGGCACCACGTACAAGTCTTCCACCGGCGTCGACCTGATAGCTGCTTGGGTGGACGATATGTCGAAGGAAGGGTAGAAATCTCGCCGCGCCTCTAGGGTAGCAAGCGGGGCGCCATCTTTATAAGCGGCGAGTAAGAACCGGCTCTCGGACCTGTCGGGAAACGCTTGGAAAGTCGTCGTCAGGAACTCAACTTCGTACCCGCCAATCGAGGTGCGTTCGCCCGGAGCGAGCACCACGTCTTTCTGCACACCATAGAAGGAAGAGCCGACAACGCCCAATGCCACCAGCACGATGGACAGGTGCACCACGTAGCCGCCGTACCGTGGACGGTTCCCGACGATGAGGCGGCCGAAAGCGCGCGCGGGGTTGTCCCCCGACTTCATGCGCGTGCGGGTGCCCCGGCCCCACTCCAGAAGCACACCCAAGGCTACAAAGACGCACAGCCCAAAACCAGCCAACGCGTACGCCTTGGTCACACCCAGCAGGGCCAACACCAGCACCACCATCAGTGAAATCGCTGCCGGTAGGGCGACGTTGCGCCCCAAGCTCCGGATGGAACCACGCCTCCAAGGCAGGAACGGGCCAACACCCATCAGGAAGATGAGGGCCAACAGCAACGGCCCGTTTACTTGGTTGTAGAAGGGAGCGCCCACGGTGATGGTCTGACCTTGGAATATCTCTGAAATCAGCGGGAAGATCACCCCCCACATGGTGACGAAGGCGATTCCCAGCAGCATCAGGTTGTTCAGCAGAAAGGCAGCTTCGCGCGACAGGCTGCTCTCTAGGTTCTGGGCGCTCTTCAGGCTGCTGTAGCGCCACAGGAACAAGCCGAAGGGGGCGACCACGCCGATGCCCAGAAACACGAGAAACACCAAGCCCAAGTCCGACGCACCAAAGGAGTGTACGGAAGGCACGGGTCCGCCACGATTGATGAACATGCCGAAAAGGGCTAGGGCAAAGCTGATGTTAATGAGCGCGATATTCCACATGCGGAACATGCCCCGGCGCTTCTGCACCATGATGGAGTGGATGAAGGCGGTCAGCCCCAGCCAAGGCATCAACGCCGCGTTCTCGACTGGGTCCCAAGCCCAGTAGCCGCCCCAACCTAGGATAGTGTAAGCCCACCATGACCCCAGCAGCAGGCCTACCCCTAGCACGACCCATGAGGCGATGCCCCACACCCGGCCGCCGTCCACCCATTCATCAGCTGCCTTGCCAGCCAGCAACGCGCCAGCCGCCAGTGAGAAGGGGATCGTAACAGCCACCAAGCCCGACATGAGCATGGGCGGATGGATGAACATGCCGAAGTGCACCAGCAACGGGTTGATGCCCTGACCGTCGGGAGGTACAAAGTCGAGACGGTCGAATGGATTGGCCATTATCGTTGTAACCGCTAGGAAGAAGGTGAGCACGAGCATCATCACCGCGGTGGCGTGAGGCATGCTGTCCCTCAGCTTGTTAGGGGCCCAAGCCACGGCCAACGAGCACAACAAGCCCAGCACCGTGGCTATGAAGAGGAGCGAGCCTTCGTTGCCAGCGTAGAAGGCCACCCAAGTGTACCCTCGTGGCATGGCTAGGTTGCTATGCTGGGCTACATAGGACACTTCGAAGTCGTGGGCAAGGAAGGCGCCCACCAGCCCCACGGTAGCCACCACCAAAGAGAGCCCAGCCAGATACACGGCATGGCGAGCGCTCTCAATCATGGGCGGCAGGCGCTTCCACGCGCCCACCAAAGACCCTACTGCGGCATAGGAAGACAGGGCGAAGGCGCAGAGAAGCGCGATGGAGCCCAAGTCTGCCATGGCCTACAAATCCCCTTTATCCGGTGGAGGCGTACCAGCTTGCGCAGGCGGGAAGCTTGCCAAGTCTCGGTCCACGAGGTCAAGATAGCGGTCCAAGTCTGGGTCGGGCGCCTGTCGTTCCGGTCTACGGCGCATGGCCCGCAGCACGAGATAAAGGACGCCCGCACCAGCGATCATGCCCGCCAAGGGCAGAAGCCAAGCCAGCAGAGTAAACCCCTGTTTCGGAGGCTCGGCCAACACACCCTCGTAGCGTTCTGCAAAGTAGTCCAATACCTGCTGGCGACTCCAGCCCTCGGCCAGCTTCTCTCGCACCAACAGCCTCATCTGGGCAGCCTGTTCCACCTGGGCTTGCCCGATGGTCTTGCCGGGGCAGGAAGGGCAGATGAGGCTTTCGTCAATGTCTTGGGCCTCGGCCTCCAATTGCTGCGGCGTCAGGGAGGCGGGAGCGTCCTGTGAGGCACCGCTGCAGGCCAAACCAAACACGAGGAAAACAATAAGCACCAAGGCCCGATGAGTGAAGCCCTTAAGTGATCGACGCACCGCAGCAGAGCCATTCCCAGAAGGTTAGGTTTAAGCCTAACCCTATAGTGCATACATATTGGGGACCTGTCCAGCCGTACGCGATCGTCGGGCTACTACTGGAGGCCCAAAAGGAATTCCACTAACTCTTCGAATTCCTGGTCTGCCATAGTACCGCTGATCTCAAGCGGCATCAGAGTTGGTATCCCGCACGGGCCAGTAGGGCAATCAGGCACGATGAAGCCGTTGGGGTCAAGTATCGACTCGCGGATGTACTCCTCAGCGTCTTGCCCTGGTACACGTGTTGCAGCCACAGTTGCGATGTTGGTCAGGTTCGGACCAATGTTGCCGACGGCGGTATCCATACCCTCGATGGTATGGCATGCGCCACAGCCTTTCTGGATGAACACAGGGGCCTCCGCGTCAATGATAAGCTCCAAGGTACGGACGTGGCCCAATATCAAGTCAATCTCATGGGGGCTGAGAAGCTTCTTGAATGCTGGCATGACCGTCACCTGGTTCTCGAGCACGATCCCGTTATTCACGTAGTCTAATATGGTCTCATCGGCCAAACTTGCCTGTATTACTGTCAGGTCGGGTGGCACTTTTGCCTCGTAGCCGTAACGGCTCTCCATGATACGCAGCACGTTCCCGTTGCCTTGGCCCTCCAGCCCATGGCACATGGAGCAGTTGGTGAGGAACAGTTGATGCCCATCACCCAAGGGCTTGATGGGATCGAACCACGCCACCGCGCTTTCGGGCGGAGAGAGGCGTGGCGGCTCCTGCGACCCATAAGAGTCTTGGTAGTGCATCTCGTAGAAGATGTCGACCGGATATGCGCCGGACGCGCAGCCAAAAGCCGCCAGTGTCAGCACAAGGGCGGACGCAGCCATAAGCCGCACTCCCGGCAAACGCAATCGCAGCAACCGGTCAATCACCGGCTACCACCCGCGGCGCTGGGCGCCTCTTCTCGTTTGACGTCGACGGCCCCCGCTTGGGTCAGCACCTGTTCCACCCGGGGCACCTGCGTCTCGTCGCACTCCACAAGCACGCCTATCAGCCCTTCCGTAATCCGGTTGTCATACAAGCCCAGCTTAAGCCGAGGCAGGCGCGACTCGAAGATGATGCCGATGACGGTGAACAGAATGGCCCCCAGTAGTGTTGCCTCATAGCTGATGATGGCCATGGGAGGGATCGCCAGGATGGGCTTTCCTCCGGTTACCAGCGGATAGGCCAACTGGGTCATGGACGTCAACAGGATACCGGCGGTCAGACCGCAGATGGCCCCCGCCAAGGGGAAGACATACAGCCGATGCCTGCTATGTCTCTCGCCGAAAGCCCCTTCGGGATATGGGCTGCCAGTCAGAAAGTCGAACTCCTCATTGCTGAGGCCCGCTTCCTTCAGCGAATCTCCCGCCTCAGCAGCGTAATTGGCATCCTCGTATAAACCTAAGACAGATTGCTTTGCCATCTCTCTAACTCCTGGAACGCAATGGGCCCCTCACTCCTCGCGTACTACGGCCGGAACAGAGCGCCGACCGATCCGGATCTCGTCCCTCAGGACCTCACCCTCTTTTACGTCGTACAACGGTATCAGAGGGAATATCTTGGCGAATATCAGCATCAGCATGCACACCAATGCGAAGCTGCCCCCGACGATAGTGATTTCGATAGCGCTGGGGGCATAGTCAGTCCAGTTGAATTCCAGCACCTGTTTGCGGGCCAGGCCGGGGACGATGATGACCAGCCTCTCGAGCCACATGCCGATATTCACGAGCACACACGTAAACAGCATCAACCAAGGGTTTCGTCTGACACCCCTGATAAGCCACATGCCCACGGGCACGAAGTAAGTGGTGCCCATGAATATCAGGAACAGATGGAACCAAGGCCACTCGCTAGCAAGCATGTGCTTGACGGCGATTTCGTCCGACTCCTGCCCGTACAGGCCGAATACGAACTCCAGAGTGAAGAAGAAGAACCAGCCAGTAGCCACGACGATGAGCAGCCGCGCCAAAGAATCGAAGTGCTCCGGCCTGATGTACTCCTTCCAGTCGAATAGCCAGCGCATGATGATCATCACGATTACGACCGCCGAGACTCCAGAGTGTACCGCGCCAACCACGAAGTAGGGCGCGAACACAGTGGAGTGCCAACTGGTCACCGACATGGCCATGCCGAAGTCCCACGACACGATGCTATGCACCGAGACGAACACCGGCAGAATTAGCGCCGACAACAGAAAGCCAGCGATTATCTGGAGCTTCCACTGTCGCGGGTTACCCCGCCACCCCAGCGCAAGGACAGAGTAGATGGTACGACGCAAGCCCGTGCTGCGGTCCCTTATGACGGCGATGTCGGGAATGAGCGCAACATACACGAACATAGTGCTGCAGCTCAGGTATGTCAGCACGGCAGCCGGGTCCCATACCAGAGGGGACCGGATATTGGGGAAGATGCCCCGCGACAAGTCGTAGGGAAACGCCCAGTAGAGAATTCGCCATGGCCGACCGGTATGGATGAGCGGCATCATCAACGCCGTCATCAGCGAGAAGATGGTCAGAACCTCGGCTGCCCTAGTCGCTGGGCGACGCCACTCGGCCTTGGACAGACGCAGGATGGCCGACAGCATCACGCCAGCGTGGCTGATGCCGATCCAGAAGACGAAGTTCGTGATGAAAAAGCCCCACATCACCGGGCGATTCAGGCCCGTCGTCCCCAAGCCTTCCCAGAACATCAACCCTGTCGCGGCGCTGGCCCCCAGCACGATAAGCCCCAGCACCCCCACGAGAATCCAATAACGCCTGGGGTGCTCGAACAAAGGACGCAGCAAGTCCTTGTTTATCTGGGCATCGCTAAGGGGTCGCCCTTCTTGCATCTTTTCCTACCTGTCTCCCTGGCTCTCTATTCGGGCTTCCCAAGCACAAGATAACGTCCACGAAGCAGAGGCCTCATCACCTGGTACAGCAGACCCTCCTTGATTTCCCATACAGACAACACCGGAAGCAATCGCGTGCCCAACAAGAATATGAGAAGCGCACCAGAGATCCCGCCGAGGATTAACAGGATGTCCAGCCCGCCCGGCCAGATTGCAGCCAGCTGTTCCGGGTGGGCCTCACGCGTTTGCACGATGGAGTGGACGCCCAAGTCCTCAATGGAGGAGGCGGGGACGTAGAAGCGTATCATCATGAACAGGGTACCCACCAGAATGAAGCAAGCAGCGATGGTGGGTCCGATGACGCAACGCCTCACATGGTTCCATATCAACATGCCGAAGGGTATCAGGAAGTTGCCGAACATGTTCAGGTAGAACGGCAGCGCATAGGTCTCTACCATTAAGAACTTGACAAGCGCCTGCTCCTCGGGCTTGCGTCCATACCAGAAGGTGTTGAACTCAGCAAACCAGAAGTAACCCCAAAGGAGGGACATCGCAAGCAACAGTTTGCTGCAGGACCAGAAGAAGTCTCGCCCTATGTACTCGCGATAACCTCCGAATGTGCGCAGCACGAAGGCCGTCACTACCACCAAGGCCAAGCCTGACTGAAGTCCCGTCAACGCATGATGCGCAGGCATGATGGAATCGATCCAGCCTGGCACCATCGCCAAGGCGAAGTCGGCCGACACGAGGAAGTGGACGAATATGAGCATCATGAAGTAAAGGGCGCCCAAGATGGCCAGCAGTCCCTTGTGTATGGCCCACTGACGCTCAGTGCCACGCCAATGCTTCACAAGTGGAGAATACAGCAGGCTCCGCAGTCCCCCTGCGCCGCGTTCACTTACGGCCGCCATGTCGGGCAGGCCGGAGATGTAGAGGATGCCAAGTCCGCAGACCACCAGCACTATGACACCGACGAAATCGGCGTATATCGGCAAGTCGCCGTGCAAGGGCACTTCAAACCATATCGAGCGTCGCCCCTCAAGTGAGGGGAACAGGGCAATGAGCGGGATGAAGAGCAGAACGCTCAGCACGCCCACCAAAGCGAACATCTCGGACACACGAGAAGCAGCACGACGGAAGTGGTTCTTGGTAATTCGGAAGACTATGGCCACCAATGGGGCCGAGCCGAATACGGTGATCAGGAAGGAGAAGGTAGCTACATAGTAGCCCCACTCCGAGCGGTCACCGAACCCGTCGGCAGCCTTCACGACAAAGGCCACGATTCCGAGGACAAAGAACACGCCGAGCACAAGCACCGCAAACACAAAAGCGGGGGAGGTGGTGAACACACGGCCCACCAGTTCCTGGGTCACCCCCTGCTCGGTGGCCTCGCCGCCAATGGCCCCGTAGCGGTGGCTGGCACTGTGACCATTAGTATGGCCGTTATTAGCCATGCCCGTTGGCGCCCTTCCCTTCCGCATGAGAGTCGATCTTCTTCAGGTAGTACACGCTGGGCTCGGTGCCCAAGGATTCCAACAATCGATAGTGACGGTCGTCGTTCTTAAGACGGGAAACCCTGCTGTTGGCGTCCTTCAGGTCGCCGAACACCAAGGCGTCAGTGGGGCAAGCCATAGCACATGCTGGCGCCAGATTATTTTCCGCAAGGTTCTGGTCGCTGATATCCCCACCCTCGCGGTCCTCAATCTTGCGCTGGGCCCGTCGTATGCGCTGCACACAGAAGGTGCACTTCTCCATTACACCCCTGAACCGAACGGTCACGTCGGGGTTCAACTGGTTGCGCAGGCTCTCGGGCCACTCCGGCTTCCAGTAGTTGAAGAAGCGGACGCTGTAGGGGCAGTTGTTGGCGCAATATCGTGTCCCCACACAACGGTTGTAGACCTGCACATTCAGGCCTTGGTCGTTGTGATAGGTAGCAAACACCGGGCAAACCGGCTCGCAAGGCGCATTGTCACAGTGATTGCACATCAAGGGGATAAAACGCGCCTTCATCTCGTCGAAGGGGGCGTCCTCTGGATGGTCGGCATACTTCGTCGGGACTTCCCAGTACCTCTCGATGCGTATCCATTCGTGGGCGCGGCGCTCGATGTAGAGCTCCTCATCGTTGATGGGAAGGTTGTTCTCCGACTGGCAGGCAATCACACAGGCTTGGCATCCGGTACACTTGTCCAAGTCGATGGCCATTCCCCACTTGTGCTGATTCTTTGTCGTTACCATATGTTATACCTTTCCAGTGCGGCGATCCCGACTAGGCGTCTGTGACCTCCACAATACGGTGGTAGGCGCTCTGATAAGTGCCGTCGTTCCCTTCGAACTTGATAATCCGCATCCTGTCGCCAAGCTTCCTGATACGCACCCGGTTGGAGGCCCAAGCCAGGGCTTGGGTCTCAACTTCGTGTCTGAGGGGTAGAACCGAAAGCACGTTGGCACCCTTGCCTTGGGAGTATTGCAGGGGCGCTGTGTGGCCTTGCCCTAGGGGCATCGCCACCGTGCCGGGCGGTATGGCCGGATGCGGATAAGCCAATGCAACCACTGTGCCGCTCTCCGCACCCACCACGCTCACTTCCACAAGATCGCCAAGCCGCAGGTCCTCCTGAAGGGCATCTCGCAGGTTAATCTCGATCCAAGTCTGCCAAGCAACGGTAGTCAGAGGGTCCGGCAGGGCTTGCAGCCATGGCAGATGGGAGTCTCGACCCTCTAGCAGAGCGTTGGATGCAAAGGGCACCAAATTGTACACATGGTCCACTCCAATCGTCCCCTCCGTGACTGGGGCCACCGCATTCCCCTGGTCCCTGACCAAGGCTGCCAAGTCGGGGGCTTGGGGAGCCGCCGATTGAGAGCTGGCGCCTGTGTCCCACCAGCCACCGTTACGCAGCATCGCCCGCCAGAACTCGTCAGGTGTCGACGCGTCGGCTTGGGTGATGGAGCCTCGATTCATATCGAAAAGTCTATCGGAACCGGCCCTTAGCATGGATTGGAAGTTCGCGTGAGGCAGGTTCCGGTCGACCCCAACCTCTTGGGCGAGGGTGAGAAGCAGGTCGCCGAATCCACGAGGATCGACGCCCGGCAAGGGGTTCACCACTGGCTGACGCATGCCTATGGCCTGATAGCCGGTGCCAGGCTCCGCAATGTCGTCACCCCAGTCTTCCATGGAAGAGCGGTCGGGCAGCACGATGTCTGCCATCTCCGTAGTCTCGTCCCGGAAACTCGAGAAGCTGACGATGTACAGGTCGTCACGGTTAATGGCATCGCCGAAACCCAGTTGGGCTGGCAGCCCATGCACCAAGTTAGCCCCACGCACCAAGAGCACCTTGGTGTTGCCGCTCCGCAAGTTGCCCGTGGCCTGCTGCCACTGGGCTATGGTGGCGGGAGCGGGGGCCTCGATATAGCCTTCGATGGGCGGAGTGGGGTTGAAGACAACCCCTCCCGTCTGGTTAACAGTCCCCACGAGATAGTTGAGGGCCAGAATAGCTTTAAGGTTGAACGCGCCGTTGGTATGCGCGCCGGCTGCGCCACCCCCAATGGCCAAGCTGGCCTCGGATGTGGCGAACTCGTGGGCGATACGCCGGATAGCATCGGGGGCTGCTTCACCCCGCAGGGGGTTGGGCAAGCCTCCCAACAGGGCACCTCCCGTGCCTGCCACCGCATCCGGGGCAAAGCTGGCTAGAGCCTCGTACCCTGCTCCACCAGTCATCTGTTCCACAACACCAGCATCGACACCCCACGCCTCGGCATTGCGCATGATTTCGTAAGCGATGCTCAAGGCTAAGATGCCCTCGGTGCCGGGGCTGATGGGGAGCCACTCGTCAGCGTTGGCCGCAGTCATTGAATAGCGGGAATCAGCATGGACGAAATAGCCGCGATCGTGGCCGCTGCGAAAGTGGCCATAAGCGCGACCGAAGTGGGTAGGGGCCAGCCACGTAGAAAGGAAATCGGCCCCGAAGGACAGCAAGTAACGAGCATTAGCGATGTCGAACGCAGGTAGCATGTCTTGGTCGAACACGTCTTTGACCGCTGTGCGCAACGCCGTGTTGTCCATGGCCTCGAAGGTCATATGGCGTCCGCCATACTCATTAGTAAAGCGGGAGGCGACCGCCCCCAACTGTCCCCGCAGGGGTTCGGTCACCATCAGCATATTATCGGCGTCATTCGCGGACCGTCGGACCAGCAACTGTTGCTTCACCCTGTTCAAGGCGTCTGTCCAACTGGTAGTGGCCCACCTGCCCTCACCTCTGAGACCAACTCGCACCAACGGGGTACGGATGCGGTCGGGATGATACAGGTGTTGCAGACCGGCCTCGCAGCGCGGGCCCTGCTTCCCGGTGTTGCTGGGATAAACAGGATTGCCTTGGACTTTCTTGGCACGTCCCTGGAATACCCTTACCAGTATTCCTTCTTGCTCCGGGCACTGCCCACACAAAGTGGCGTACCAGTTGTCATCGCCGCTGACCAAGTCCTCAGGGAGACGCGCCGGACTCTGGATGTCAAATTCCCGCTCGGGGAAGACACCACACGCCACTGCCCCCACTGCCGAGAGGCTGGCCCAACGCAGAAAGTCTCGCCGTGTCAGGTTCATCTACTTACGCTCTCGCCTGTTGCCCATGCTTTAAGTAACGCCATCTTCTCATCAGTAGTGGCACGCCACGCAGTCCGTGGGTGCATCGTTCTGCTTGTGGCAGTCCACGCAGTCGCCCATTTTCAGGCCCCGCACCTGCCTCACCTGTTCCATGGAACCCACGTCACCGTGACACTTCGCGCACACCTGCCCCACAGGAATACCCTCAGCTTGGGTGAAGTGGCGAATGTGGGGCTCGTGGGCAAACTGGACGTGATCGGGCATCCGGTGCACCCTATCCCAGTTTATGGGCTGACCAGCGTTGGCATAGTCCAGCAGCACGTTGATTTCCGGCTTCTGCGAACCGTCGATGACCTCATGACAGATGAGGCATTGCTCCACCGCAGGCACCGTAGCCGCATCTGCTTTGGCCACGGAGCGGTGGCAGAATTCACAATCAATGCCAGCTTCCTGCACATGCACCGTGTGGGGAAAAGCAATAGGCTGTTCGGGGTTGTTCTCCATGCCCAGCACCGGGAAGGGGTCGGTGAACCAAGCCCTTAGCAGAAAGACGGCAGCGATCACTACAAACGCCGTCAAGCCCAAGCCCACAAAGGCCCAAGGCAGCATCTTCATGCTGGGTCTTATCGGCATACGGCCTCACCCAACTGGCCACCACAAGTTAGCGTTGTCAAGGCTAGAAAAACCACCGAGGGAAGATATCGTCGACTCTCTGATAACTTACCACAACCAGTGCCAAGAAGACGCCTGCGCCAATCAAGGCCAACACGCCGAAAGCCACAGCCACCGGGAGGAGCTTCATTGCCGAACTTGGAAGGTGGCCCGTAGATACCAACGAGGGTATAAAGGCCACACCCACCAAGATACTGGCAGCGAAGGTGGCTATGAGGACTATGTAAATGCCAAGGAAGAGCAGAACGCTGTTGATGTCCGCCCAGACCGACATGCTTACCGGGTCAGGGTCGAGCATGTTCAGGACAACTCCACCATCAGAAATAGCTATGGAAAATACCAAAGCTCAGGGTTAGTGAAAACTATCACAGCCCTTTTCAGGGTGTCAAGGGGAGTCCTTAGCCGCTTGACCGTGTACGGCGCCCGCTTGGAGAGTTCTCCGGCTACCAAGTCTGCCTCTCACTCCGTTCGCGTTCTTATCCCGTCGAAGCGTCTCAGGCGCGGCCCCATCCCCTATAGGATGGTAGCTTCCGTCAATCAAGCGGTATCCGGCCAACGCAGTGTTGTGGTACCCCCCCGACGGATCGTACCGCCAGTATTCGGTATTGCGTAGAACTCGTAGTCGCAGTGCTTTCGGTGTAGTCGGGCACACCCGTGGACGCCGAAGCCAACTCTAGGGCAAAGTCTGGAGGCTTACCCTCGCGGTCAATCGCGTAGCCCCGCTGCTCGATGATTCCCGCGCTCCAAGACACGGGAACCTCGCCGATCACGAGGGTGGTATCCGGGTTGCCATAGTCGATATCCAGCGCGGCTATATGGGTGGGGCGATGAAGATAGATAGGATTCTGCATATCGCCCCGTGCCGGCAAGCCGGGGAGTTGCTCCCGCATCCCGTTCAGGGCAGTCAGCTTGCGGGTCATGGCAGACCCCCCAGCGAATGGCGAGACGTCCGGTCGCCAGCCAATCACCATCTACCATGCCCCGCCGACCCGTGCTAACGTCTCGTGGGACTGATAGTGGCTGAAGCTCCGGTAGATATTTGCGGAAGGGAAGCCGAACGTCGTATAGTGGATTGCAGCATCAGCCGATGCAGTGACAAGCTCCCCTAAGCTTTTAGAAGGCTGGGCAGGGTCGGTGAAGGAGACAGGATGGCCGAGCAGGTATCGCATGCGGGGCCCAACGTTACCCGGAGGCGTTTTCTATTGGTAGCATCTATCGGATTGGGGGCCGCTGCGGCCTTGTTCGGCCCGCTGAGGGGGCTGCTAGGGGGCCACAACGGCTCCGGCCCTATGGCCTCTTCGGACTTGCCCGGCGAAGACTCCATCTTCCACCCCCGCCGCGACGCCAATCTAGAGGCCTACGAGCGACGCTCCCGCGGCGTCTAACGCCGGCCGAACTCCCGCTCCAAGTGGTGCGCACTCAGATGCACCGTGGTCGGCCTGCCGTGAGGGCAGGTATGCGGATTGTCCGCCTCCTCTAGTTGACGCACCAGCTCTTCCATCTCTCGTTGTGTAAGGCTTTGTCCCGCCCTAATGGCACTATGGCAGGCGATAGATGCCGTTAGGGCGTCCTCCCTATCTCGTAGTCCCCCTTGGGATGCCGCCAAGTCCAACACCTCCACCAAGGCCCGCGCTGGATCCGCCCCTGCAGTCGCTTCCGGGACGGCCCGTACCAAGTAACTCCGGTCGCCAAAGGGCTCAATGATGAAGCCGTATTGGGCAAGCAAGTCACTGTTGGTGTGCACCATCTCCTCTTGGGACGCCGTCAGTTCCGCCAGTTGCGGCTGGAGGAGGGGGCGAGGCTGCCGACCAACGCCGGAGCGGGCCACCAGCCGGTCGTACACGACCCGCTCGTGGGCGGCGTGTTGGTCCAGCAGGTACAGGCCGTCCGGCCCCTCGGCCACCACGTAGGTATCCTGTATCTGTCCCACCACCCTCAGCAGGGGAAGGCGAGTCTTGATTCCCATGCCGGACGGCTCCTCCATCGGAGCATCGGCAGGGTGTCCGCCTCTGAACCCACCCATTGGGAAAAACGCCAAGGCCCGCCCCCCATCGCTGGAGGTGGAGGGCGACAGCACGTCCTCGATGCGCACCTCGGGTATGGGCGAGAACCCCACCAGTGCTTCCCGCACAGCTCGTTGCACTAAAGTGAAGGCCTTGCCCTCGTGGGTGAACCGCACCTCTCGCTTGGCTGGGTGGACATTGACGTCAACCTGAGTGGGCGGGACCTGCACGGCCAGCACTGCCAGGGGATAACGCCTTTGGGGCAAGAAGCCTTGGTAGGCCTCCTCCAAGGCGTAGGAAAGGGTGCGGCTCTGCACCAAGCGCCGGTTCACCAGAAAGGTCATGTAAGTGCGGTTGGCACGATGCAACGAAGAGGCGGACACATAGCCAGCGATGGAGCAGTTCTCACCCTCCAGGCGAAACGATGCAGGCAGCATCCCCTCGGCCACCTGCGCCCCGTAAACGGCAACGAGGGCGTCCCTGCCGTTGCCGTTCCCCAGCGAGAGAAGCGTCTCCCGCCCATCTTGGCGCAGGCGGAACTGCACTTCGGGAAAGGCTAGGGCCATCCGGGATACCAAGTCACCGATACGAGACGCCTCGGCCCCGACACTACGTAGGTACTTACGCCGCGCTGGAACGTTCTCGAACAGGTCACGGACCTCAATGGTGGTGCCCACCGGCCCTCCCGCCGAGGCCGGCGTGCTCACCTCGCCCCACCGAGCTTGAAGTTCGTGACCCACATCACTTTCGGCAGTGCGACTGTAAAGGTTTACCCGGGATACGGCCGCGATGCTGGGCAGGGCTTCTCCCCGAAAGCCCAAGCTGGTGACGGACTCCAAGTCCTCGAAATCGCTGATCTTACTGGTGGCGTGGCGCTCAAAGGCCAAGGCCATCTCGTCGGCGGCGATACCGTGGCCGTCGTCGCTGACCCGCACCATCGCCACGCCCCCAGCCTCCACCTCAATCGTGATGTGGGAAGCATGGGCATCGATGGCATTCTCCACCAACTCCTTAATCACCGACGCGGGCCGCTCCACCACCTCTCCGGCGGCGATCTTGGCCACTACGCGGGGTTCCAGCACTCTTATGGGCATGGCGTCTCAGACCCTCGCAGGCACCGCGCCCTAAAAAAGAGGGACTCTGGTGCCCTTGGCGCGGTAGTTACGGTCTTCGGATGTGCCGGTCTGGGCGAACTCGGTGATGATGCGGTAAGCGTGCTCAATCTCCTGGTCGCGGGCATCCTTAAAGAAGTAAGGACGTATCCACATGCCACCGAAGGCGGCGGTGATTTCGGGGTAGTCGTCGATGATAAAATCGGGGACCACGGGTACCCCCAGACCCTCCAGCCTGTTGTGAAAGTCGGACAGGGGTTTCTCATAGACGCCGCTTATCAGAGGCTCCAGCTCGAACTTGCGGACAACCTCCCAGCGCTCCCCCTGCCCGGACCAGATGTACACCAAGTGGCCTTCATCCACCAGCCTCTGGAACACCTCTTTAGTTTCCGGACGCAGGGAGTTGTCCAGTCCGAGGATGGTGTAGTCCACATCAAAGAAGATATTCATGCAGCCGGATTGCTCCTTGTATCAGGTCGGGGCATTGAGAGGGTATCTCCTGCCTTAGTGAGGGTGGTCGGCAGACAGCGCCACTTGGGCCGCCATGCTGAAGGGGCCAGCACCCAGCACTTGGTGTATCTCCCACTCCAGCATTTCGTACTTGCGTACGCCCTCGGAGTGGAAGGGGTCCTCGTCGGCGATGGCTTCGGCTTCCTGTCGCGAGCCAGCTTTGATCACGATGATGCCGACGGTGCGATCAGGCGTGGGGCCGGAGAAGAGGATGTTGCCCGCGCTGTGCTGCTTGTGCTGGTAGGCCAGGTGCTGATCAAGGTAGGGCCGACCATCCTTTTCGCCGGTTGGCCTGCTCAAAACGAGATACCACATATGCGCGCTCCTTCTCGGAAATGAAGTCAGTGTCAGCCCAAGGCTTCCTGCAGGTCTGCTTCTCGGGACCCCACCACCAAGCGGTCTCCAATCTTGGTCAGGGGGCGACGGATGAGGCGGGGCTCCTCCAGCATGAGGCGCATCATCTCACCCTCCGGGAGATCGGCAGGGTTGACGCCCAGCTTCTTGGCGCTGGGGCTACGGGAGGCGAAGATATCGGCGATCGGCCTGTCACCCACCAACTCTCGCAGTTCGGCCTCTGTAAAACGGTCCTTGAAGAAGTCTCGATCCTCAATCTCAGCGCCCTTCTGCGAGAGAAACTCCCTCGCCTTGCGGCAACTGGTTCAACGGGGCCATGTGTAGTAGGTCACTTGCAGAGCCATGGATTAACCTCCTGACAGGACATGGGGTTTAGTCGACATGGGAGATATACGAAGCTCCGCGCCCATTATGCCATACCTTGGGCAGCCTGCTGCAGGGCATACAGCTTGTTGAGGGCTTCGAGAGGCGTCATGCCGGAAAGGTCAAGGCTCAACAGCTCTTGCGACAGGTCCGAGGTCGCCATCAAGGTAAGCTGCTGGCTTTGGGGTTTGGGTGAGCGACCCTTGCGCGCAGCCTGCTTGCCGCCCCCCTGCTGGGGGTGGGCAGCTTCAAGCTCAGTCAGTATCTCCCACGCGCGGTTCGTCACCGCTTGAGGGAGACCCGCCAGACGCGCCACCTGCACTCCATAGCTACGATCGGCACTGCCAGGCAGGATGCGGTGCAAGAACACCACCCGTCCGTCCTCCTCGGAGACGGCGACGCTGTGATTGCGCACCCCAGGCAGCGTCGAGGCCAATTGGGTCAGCTCGTGGTAGTGGGTGGCGAACAGAGAGCGGCAGCCCAATCGGGGGTGGCTGTGGATATACTCGGCCACGGCGCGGGCAATGGACATACCGTCATAGGTGCTGGTTCCACGACCTATCTCGTCCAACACCACCAGCGAACGGGACGTGGCCTGATTGAGGATGGCCGCCGTCTCCACCATCTCCACCATGAAGGTGGACTGCCCAGTGGCCAGATCGTCCTGCAACCCCACACGGGTGAATATGCGGTCGACCAGGCCGATGGTGGCTGACGATGCGGGCACGTAGCTGCCGATCTGGGCCATGAGAGTGATGATAGCCACGTGCCGTATGTAGGTGGACTTGCCCGACATGTTAGGGCCGGTCAGCAACACCAGCCTATGATCGCCAGTATCCAGGTAGGTGTCGTTTGGCACATACGTGCCAATAGGCACAACGCGCTCCACCACAGGGTGACGGCCGTCCTTGATTTCGATGCGAGAGTCCTCGGTGAGTTCGGGGCGCACGTAGCCGTGACGCGCCGCCACCTCGGCGAGGGAGGCGCACACATCCAAGTGAGCCACAGCCGACGCCAAGACGGTGAGCGGCTCACCAGAGGCCGCCACTTGAGCGCAAAGCTGGTGGTACAGTTCTTTCTCCAATTCGGCGGCTTCTTCTCGCGCGTTGAGCACCCGCGATTCGTACTCCTTGAGTTCAGGAGTGATGTAACGCTCAGCACCGACGAGAGTCTGGCGTCGCTGATAGCTCTCCGGCACTTGTCCAGCGTGGGAATTGCTGACCTCGATGTAGTAGCCAAAAACCCGGTTATATCCGACCTTGAGGTTGCGGATGCCGGTGTGCTCCCGCTCTCGGGCCTCCACTTGGGCGATATATTGGCGGGCGTCGCTCGCTGCCAAGCGGGCCTCGTCCAGCCTCTCAGACAGGCCAGCCCGCACCACGCCCCCGTCGCCGACCAAGCCACTGGGCTCCGGCTCGATGGCCCGCTCGATGAGACCAGCGACTTCCGAGCAGGGGTGCAGCCCAGCAGGAAGCCAGTCGGGCGGGCCCGAGGGGGAGTCGTGCAGGAGCCGGATGACGTCTGAGGTCGCGTGCAGGCTCACCTTGAGGCCCACCATCTCGCGGGGAAGGGCGGTGCCCAAGCGCACCCGTGTCAGCACGCGCTCCATATCGACAATGCGCGAGAGGGCGGTTCGCGTCTTTTCTCGCAGCAGCATGTCATCGCAGAACCAGCCCACGCCGTCTTGTCGTTTTATCAATTGAGGCAAGTCAAGCAGAGGCTGGCTGAGCCAGCGGCGCAGCAGACGTGCACCCATAGGCGTGCGGGTGACGTCCAAGCAGTGCAGCAGTGAGAGGTTCTGGTCGCCCCAGCGCCCGCCTTCGAAGATCTCAAGGTTGCGCCGTGTCTGAGGGTCGAGAATCATGAAGGTAGCTGTGGAGTAGCAGGTCAGCCCCTTCATCTGTTTCACTACGCCCTTCTGGGTCTCGGCAAGGTACTCGATGATTGCCCCGGCAGCCGCCGTGGCTAAGGGCAGATTCTCGCAGCCAAAGGCTTCCAAGCTGACCACACCGAAGTGGTCCAGCAAGGTACATCGCGCCACAACCGGACTGAAGCTGGACGCCGAGAGAGGAGTGGCTACCGCTCCAGCGGGCAACTGTTGGCCGTCTTGATCGCGTGGAACGACGACTTCTGCGGGGGAGATGCGCTCCAGCTCCAAGGGCAGGGCGTCGACCCCCAGCTGAGTGGCGGCGAACTCGCCGGTGGAAACGTCGACGTAGGCGAGGCCGGCACTATCTCCGGACACGGTGAGGGCTGCTAGGTAGTTGTTGGAGGCCTGATCCAGCAGCGACGACTCCACCACTGTGCCGGGGGTGACCACCCGCACGACGTCACGGTCCACTAAGCCATGGGACGCAGCGGGGTCGGACAACTGCTCGCAGATGGCCACCTTGTAGCCCGCCTTGATGAGCTTACCTAGGTAGCCCTCCAGAGCGTGCGCCGGAATCCCGGCCATGGGGATCTTGGTGCCTTTGCCCATACTGCGCGAGGTAAGGACGATGTTTAGGACCTCCGACGCGATATGCGAGTCCTCGTCGAAGGTCTCATAAAAATCGCCCAAGCGGAACAGTAGAAGGGTGTCGGGGTAGCGTTGTTTAATTTTGAGGTACTGGCGGCGTATAGGGGTCAAAACGGCCTCGTGGGCAGCTTGGTGTGGCCCATTCTAACCCAGCCCAACGGCTTGGGAAACACACCCTGGCAGCAACGTGACCTTCGCCCCTTGCCCCTACGGAGGGCGTGAGAGTAGGGTTGGCTGCCAATGCTATAATGCATCGTCCGGTGAAGGCTGGACCTGGACGAGTACCGAGAGACCAGATGGGGAATAAATCCAAGAGACAGGCAATGGTTCCCGCTGCTAACGTTGGTTGGGGGCATAGCCGGTCCGATCATACTCACTCAGTTGGAGCTTGCACACGGCGACGACGCACCCAGCGAGTCGGCCCGCAATATCCGGTTGGACGCAACCACGCGCTTCGTCGCGTCGCATCCAAACCGGCTACGGGCTAGGCTACACCGACGCCCGCCAAGGGAAGCCAATGCAGCCTCCTGCCCCAACTACTTTTGCTGACGAACAGCGGTAAGCGAGTAACCGATGGAGATGGCCTTTTTGTTCATCCTGCCCGCGGCCCTGTGGGCCCACGCTTGGCAGATGTTGGGACGCTACGGCAGCCCACGCTCCCTAGGGGTGGTGGGAGCCGGAGTGGGCATCATTCTGCTGGCCTTGGTGGCCTTGTGGCGAGATGCGGCCATCATAGTTGGGTCCGACAACGCCCTGTCGGCACTCGTCCTAACATGGGCCATCTACGGTGGGTTGTTGGCCGCCGTCGCCATGCGGGGCTACGACCAGCGGACTCTGGGTTACTATGGCCTCTTCCTAGCGTTGGTCTCGGTGGTGTTCGTCCTCTACTACTTCCTAGGCGACGCCGTGCTTTCCACTCAAGACGCCAGCCCCACGGGCTTCCTAGGCCAGGGTTTGGGTGTCATCAGCTACATTATGGGGACCTATGCCGCGATACTCGCAGTGTTGGGCGGGCTGCTATTCCTGCACTTAGCTGTGCCGATGAGGGCACTGCGTTTGGTCGCTGGGTGGAGCTTCTTGTTGGGCGCCTTGGTGTCGTTGGTCTTGGCAACGCTGGTGCTGCTGGGAATGTCGCTGGCAGCCTTTGAGGTGGCCTAACAACAACCCGATGAGTAATGGGTTAAAGCGGTCTGGGGGCTACTGCTTCCAGAAACGCTCTTCTTTGACGCGGTAGCCTTGGGGTTCAAGTCGCTCTCTCAGGTCTTCGATCATGCCTGGGTGGCCGCAGGCATAGACCAATACGTCCTCTTGCGTAAGCCCCCACCGCTCGATCCACTCTTCGACGATGGTGTTGACCCGGCCAGTGGTCCCCTGCCAGTCGGCGTTACGCTCGTCGTTGGGGCGGCTGACAGTGGGCACATAGGTCACTATATCGGGGTGCTCCCGGGCCAGTTCTTCCAGCTCGTCGCGGTAGGTAAACTCGTCCTCGTGACTGGCCCCCTGCAGGATGTAGAAGTGGTGCCCCTCGTCGCCTCGCCTCAGATAGCTTCGCACGATGCCCACGTAGGGGGAGACGCCCGTGACCGTAGCTACCATCACATGCTTGTGGTAGCGCTGGTCCAAGGTGAAGATGCCCTTGGCCCTTGGCCGGATCGACATGGTATCGCCCACGTTCATGTCCCACATGATAGGGGTGAGTGCGCCGTCCGGCAGGGGAACCAGCTCCACGAAGACTTCCAGCAACTCCTCTTCAGGGGCTGACGCCAACGAATAAGCCCGCTCCACACCCTGTCGTCCCAAGGTGCAGTATTGACCTGCCTTGTAGGCATAAGGAACGCTGGGCTTGAGCTTGAGCACCATCAGGTCTTCTGTTATGTCGACCCTGTGCACAACCTCAGCCCTAGGCAACCTAGCCCGGGCTGCGCTTGGGGCGGTCTCAGCGGGGACTTGTTCCGCCAACGGTCCTCCTGAGGACGAATCCTGATTAGTGTCTCACCCTATCCGGTTTCTTCACCGTCGGCAAGCCTCTCGATTCTCGCGGGAACAATCTGGAGGCCCGGCGCCGACGCGACCGCTCGAGGGTCATCGCTGGCCTGCAGTTCGGTCATAAGCTGTCCGAATAGCCCGGTATGGTAGATGACCCCATCCGCCACCTCGGGGCTTACCTGCGCCAGCGCCGCCATGCGCCTATCTGCTGTCACCACCTCGACAGCGTCGCCATGACTCAGGCCCAAGGATTCAGCGTCGGCCTGAGAAATCTGCACCAACTCCGCGCGGACTACGTGGTTCTGGCGGCCCTCTTCTATCTCCATGTCCCGCTCCGACTGCAACAGCACCCGGCCAGGGACCAAAAGCAGCGGGAAACCATCCGGCATGTCTGCGCAGTGCTTGACGAATTCGACCGCCCCGGGACTGGCCCGCCAGTCTGCATCGTCCAACAGCACAGGGGTGCCGGGATGATTCACCGTAGGACAGGGCCACTGGAGCCCAGCGTATTCCTTATCGGAATACAGCATTTGGGTGGGGCCCGGATTCGAGGGGTCGGGTCGGGCCACCCATCGTGCTTCCTTGACCAGGCGAGAATGAGAGATACCGCCATAGAAGGGGACTGCTTGGGCGATCTCGTCCATCACCTGCAACGTTGTCTGGTAGTCGAAGCCGGACATTCCCATCCGTTGGGCAAGTTGACACAGTACCCAACCTTCGGGCCGGGCATGTTCTCCGGATTCTTTCGCAGGTGGCTCCATCGCGGGATGAAGCAGTTGAACACGCCGCTCCATGTTGGTGTAGCTGCCCGTCTTTTCAGAGAAAACAGCCCGCGGCAACGCCACGTCTGCGCGGCTGGCGACGTCCCCGAGGAAGGAGTCCTGCACCACTAGGAACTCCGGACGCAGGGCATCGCCGTCCAGCAACGCGGGGGGCTCGCCAACGACCATCAGGGCTTTGATATCACCGCTTGCGATGGCATCAGGCAATTGGGATAGAGAAACGCCAGCCTGCTCAGGGATAGGCTTGCCCCAGAGGAGTTGTAGTCTTTCGCAGGCTTCGGGGTCGGACAGGGAGTCATAGCCAGGCAGCAGATGTGGTACGCAGCCTAAGTCCCATCCCCCCTGAACATTGGCCCCAGCCCGAAGGGGATACAAGCCCGCCCCTTCCAAGCCAAGGTTACCGGTGAACAGAGCGAGGTTGATGAGGGATTGCACACAGCCAGCCCGCAGGTCAGGACTTATGTTGTCCAAGCTGAACACTATTGCTGCTTTATCTGCCGTGGAAAAAGCGCAAGCAGCCTCTTGAATCGTGGCCGTCGAGACGCCGGTTTCTTCGGAGATGCTTCTCAAGTCAACGCCTTGGACCGAGGCTATAAGGGCTGCTGGGTCAGCGCAGTGCCTCGCGATCCACTGCCATCTCTCTTGCGACAATCCCGCTTGGCTCACGGCCTTGAGCAGCCCGCCCAGCAGCAGCATCTCGGTACCGGGACGCGGCCGGAGGCTGTTGGAGGCGTAGCGAGTCAGTTCGACCTCCCGAGGGTCGACCACCACCAGTTTCGCCCCAGCTTTCAGGGCCTTCTTGATGGGCAAGGCCACCACGTTGTGCTCTTCTGTGACGTTGGCGGCGAAGACCAGCACACTATCGGCCTGCTCCAACCCCCAGATGGGCCCGCTCGCAGCCGCCGTCCCCAAGGACGCGAGCATGACGTCAGCGATTTCGGGGTAGTCGTTGCACGCTAGGTCCACGTTGTTGCTACCCATCGCTATGCGGGCGAATTTCTGGGCTAGGTAGTGCTCCTCGTTTGTAGAGTCACCTGCCGACAGTAGGGCAAAGGACTTCCCCTCGTAAGCCGGTAACCTCTTGGCTATCAGGTCGAGGGCTTCGTCCCAAGTCGCCTCTACCATCTCTCCGTCGCGTCGCACCAAGGGGGTGCGCAACCGCGCACGATGGTTGACGTACTCCAGTCCAAACTTGCCCCGGAAGCATGCTTGGCCCCGGTTGGCAGGGGAGTTGAGTTCCGGTATTGCTCTGACAAAGCTGCCTTTTGCGCTGATCTCCAAGTTGAGCTGGCAGCCTACGGGGCAGTGTGGACAGATAGTGCGCACCACGCGGGCCGCCTTCTCCCACTTGTGGTCGCGCTCAACCAAAGCCCCCACCGGACAGACATCGAGGCAGGCCCCGCAGAACTCGCAGCCAGATTCCAAGAGCGAGGTGCCGCTGGAGGTCCCAACCAAGGCTTTCCCAGCCCGCTCCACAAAAGTGATGGCGTTGTCGCCACGGAGTTCGTCACACGCGCGCACACAGCGTCCGCACACAATGCAGAGGTTATAGTCGCGGTCATAGAAGGGATCGGCTGTGTGGATGGGCAGCTCGCGGTACTTGTAGTCCAAGGGCGACTCGATGGGCACACCCACGTACCGGGTGGTGTCCTTGAGCTCGCAACGCTCGTTCTTGGGACAAGTCACGCAACGGTCGTTGACCGCTACATGGCGCAAGCAAACGTCTTGCGGGCCGCAAAGGTCGATACGGTGACAGGTAAGGCAACCGTGGGGATGCTCCGCCGTGAGCATCTCCATGATCTCTCTGCGCACCGCTTCCACCCCAGGCGTGTGGGTGCGTACAATCATGCCTTCCTGCACCGGCAGGGTGCAGGAGGCAGGCAGACCTCGGCCTCCCTCTACCTCCACGACGCACATTCGGCACGCAGCGAAAGGCTTCAGGCCAGGGTGGTAGCAGAGGTATGGGACGTATACGCCAGCCTGATTGGCGGCTTCCAGCACCATCTGACCGGGCTGACAGGTCACCTCGGCGCCATCGATGGTGAGTTTCACAGGATCGGCCACACTACCTCCGTGTACGCTGGGGGAAGATGCGCTTTTCGGGACACAACCCCGCGGGACATCGCTTGTTCACCATGTGCTCCACGAATTCGTCCTCGAAGTGGCGCAGGGCCGATGATACCGGGTTGAAGCCCAGCTGACCATGGCCACACAGGGAGCCGGCCTGCATCTGCTGGCCTACGTTGCGCATCAGGTCCAAGTCTCCCGGGCGGGCCTCCAAGGCGCAGATGCGCTCCAGCACCTCCAGCAGGTGCGTCATCCCCAATCGGCACGGGAAGCACTTCCCACAGGACTCGTACTGGCAAAAGGCTATGAGGGCACGAGTCAGGTCCACCACACAGGTATCCTCATCAGCCACGACGATACCACCGGAGCCAAGAATGGCCCCGGCTTGAGACATGGCCTCGAAGTCTAGAGGAATGTCCAAGCTGTCGGCCCCCAGCACCCCTCCCAGTGGGCCGCCGGTTTGCAGCAGCTTCAGGCGCTTGCCGTTCGGGATGCCACCACCGATATCCTCAATCACTTGTCGCAGGGTGAGTCCCAGAGGAACTTCGACCATGCCCGTATAGGTGAGGTTCCCCGACAGGCAGAGAATGGCCGTGCCCTTCGAGCGCTCCTGCCCTATATCGGCGAACCACTGACCACCATGCCGAACGATCTCCGGGACGTAGGAAAGTGTTTTCACGTTGTTTATGTTGGAGGGTTTGCCGAATACTCCCACCTGTGCAGGGAAGGGCGGACGGTAGCGTGGCATGGCGCGCTTTCCCTCGATGGACTCCATGAGCGCCGTCTCCTCGCCAGCCACATAGGAGTCGCCCGTGAGCGAGACCTCGGCGTGGAAGCTGAAGTCGGTGCCTAGGATGTTGTCGCCCAACAGGCCCTGCTCAGTGGCCTGTTGCAATGCATGGCGAGCGCGGGTGATGGGACCCTCGTGCCCGGAGCGTATGAATATGTAACCGCGAGTGGCCCCCGTAGCATATCCGGCGAGCAACATCCCCTCCAACAGTGTATGGGGGTCGGATTCGAGGATGGCCTTGTCGTTGAAGGCTCCGGGGTCACCTTCCTCGCAATTGCACAGGATGTAGCGGTCGGGTTCGTTGGAGCCAGCGAGGAAGCGCCACTTGGTGGCCGTGGGGAAGGCGGCGCCTCCTCGGCCCCGCAGACCGGAGGTGTTGACCTCTTCCAGTATGTCGGCAGGGGTCATGGAGGTGACGGCCTTGTGCAGGGCTTCATATCCGCCGTTGGCGATGTATTGGAAGATGTCCATGGGGTCGATGGTGCCAGCGTTGCGCAGGGCGATACGCAGTTGTCCTCGTACCATTGGATGGTCGCCCAAGTCGGTCCCTACGGCCCCGACCCGTCCTTCGAGGTATCCCAAGGCCAGCTCAGGACGCGACCTGCGGGCAATGACATGAGAGGCAATGATCTCTTCAGCGAGGTCGGGGGTCACATGACCGTACACCAGGCGCGTAGTGCCGGGAGCCATCACATCCACCAAGGGTTCTGCGTGGCACAGACCCATGCAGCCGACCTCGCTGACATGGGCGGAGATTCCATCACGCTCCAGCCGAGCCTTGATGGCCTCCACCACCTCGCCGGCCCCAGCCGCCAGCCCGCACAGGGCAGTGCCCACTCTTATCCAAGGGGTATCGGCTTCGGTGAAGGCCTCCCAGCGGGCCCGAGAGTAAGCCAGGATATCGGTGTATTCCCTAGCCATGGGTGCGTTCCAAAGATGCCCTCGTGAGGTCTCGTAACAGTTGCTCTGTTCCAGCAGGAGTCAGTCTGCCCTTTAGCTGATGCCCAATACTGGCGACAGGGGCCTGCGCGCACGCCCCTAGGCAGGTGTTGAATCGCAGGCCGAACTCACCGTCCGGGGTATCTCCTTCGGCCTGCAGACCGAGGGCTCGCATGGCTGCTTGGGCGATGCGGGAGGCGCCCATGATGTGGCACGAGGTACCCCAGCATACCTCTACCTGGGTGCGGCTTGGTGGGCTGAAACGGAAGTTCGGGTAGAAGGAGGCCACACCCCACACGTCATTAATGGTGGAGTGGGTGTGTTCGGCGACGGCCTCAACGGCTTCTTTCGGGATGTACCCCAACTCCTCTTCTACAGCCAAAAGGGAGGACAGCACGGTGACAGTAGCTTGGCTCTGAGAAGCGATGGCTTGGGCCGCCCTCGTCCTGAGCTCGTTAAGGTCTGGGGTCAAAGAGACTCCCTGCAACCTCATCCATTCCACACAATGGGACTAAGCAATCTTAGCACATGCCCCTCCGCTGCTTCAAGGCAGATTATGACCTCCGAGCCTCCCGCATTAGTAACGCAACCCTTGCGCCCCACACCCTGAACCAGGCCGTTGACACCGACGGCCCTGCCCCTTAGCCTCCATATAGGCCCACCGCTAACGGGTACCATCGTGGAAGCGCAATCGACAGAAACCCGCCTCGCCGACGCCATCCTTCATGGCAACCCTCGTGGCTGCCCAGCACGCCCGTGTGCCCAGCGTTCCATCCACTTCGACACCCCATTTCAAAACAGTGTGAAAATGGCATCCGGTCATTTTGTAGCTGAATCCAGTCCCGATTTCAGAAATTTCACACATCTCAGACTAAAACGCGCTTTTCAGCTACGTTGCCTCTGAAATCCGGCCACTCCCCAGATACGATTCCGCCCGTGCCAACTGACACCCTATGCCAAAAATGCGAAATGCCCCGCGCCAAACCCCTTACGACAAACGACCCCCCGTGGCGACGACAAGGAGGCCCTCTTGGTACTCGACATCAGCGCAGCCCATGGCGCAATGACCGGCAGCCGCTACCTAGAAAGCCTCAACGACGGCCGCGAGGTGTGGCTCGACGGCCAGCGGGTCCAAGACGTCACCAAGCACCCAGCCTTCACCGGCGTGGTGCACGAACTAGCGCGCATCTACGACCTGCAACACAGCGACGACTACCGCGACCGTATGACCTTCGTCTCCCCGGAAACGGGCAACAGGTGCAGCCTGTCGTGGCTGCTGCCCCGCTCCATCGACGACCTGAAGCGGAAGCGGGTCAACAGCGAGCTGTGGAACCAAGAGTGCTGGGGGCAACTCGGACGCGGCCCCGACATCCTCGCTCCCTACATCATCATGCTATATGACGCTAGGGAGGCCCTCGGCTCCCTCAAACACCCCAAGTGCGACTTCGGCGAAAACGCCGTGAACTACTATCGCTACTGCTGCGAGAACGACCTGTTCCTCACCCATGCCTTGGGCGACCCCCAAGTGGACCGCAGCGAGCAGCCCCAGAACGAGCAGCGACTGGCCTTGGAGGAAGAGCTGGCCCTGCATGTGGTGGAGGAGACCAACGAGGGAGTGATAGTCACGGGAGGCAAGCAGCTTGCCACGGCAGCTCCCATCAGCAACGAGTGCTACGTGTCGCTATCGGCCACCTTCGTGCGACGGGCCGACCCACGGATGGTGCTGGCTTTCTCCATCCCCACCAACAGCAAAGGCCTGAAGATTCTCTGCCGCGAGCCTGCCTCCCAGTACCCCAGCGGCTACGGCCATCCCCTAGCCATGCGGTACGACGAGCAGGATGCCATGCTCTTCTTCGACCATGTGCTGGTGCCATGGGACCGGCTGTTCATGCTTTATGATGCCTCCCCTCAGCTACAGCGTTTGGGCGCGGGCATTAACTTCATAGGCTGGGCTAACCTCTGCCGGGTGCACCAGCGCATGCGCTTGCTGACGGCAGTGGCCACCCTCATCGCCGAGGCCATCGGAGTCATCGAATACCGCGAAGTGTCGGCCAAACTGGGAGAGATGGCCACCTACTGTGAGATTTGGCGCCATGCCATGGACGGCATAGAGTACAACTCCTTCATGACCCCGGGGGGCTTGATGTCACTGGGCGACATGGCGGGTATGAACATCTTCTTCTCCCAGACCTCCGCGCGGATGGTGCAACTGCTACGCGAGATATGCGGGGCGGGCCTGATAATGCAGCCCAGCGAGAACGACCTGACCAACCCGGAGTTACGACCCTACTTGGAACGCTACATGCGGGGCAAGGGCGTGGACGTGGACTACAAGTCGCGCTTGTACCGGCTGGCCAACGACCTAGCCGTCTCCTCCTTCGGCATGCGCCAGGAAGTCTATGAGTACTGGCACGCTGGAGACCCCAACCGCAACCGCATCAATCTGATGCGCAGCTTCAACCAAGCCGACATCACCGAGCGCATCAAGCAGTTGCTGGCTCAGCCCCTGCCCCATGCCTAGTTATCGACCCCGGATATGCCCAAAGAGGGCTGAGAGTGGGGATGTATAATGTGGGCCGGGTTATTCGAAGATTCGAGGGCGGCCATGACCACCAAACGCGTCGCCTCGCTGGCCGTGACCTTCCCTGAACGACCCCGCCGGGAAGACATGCAGAACTCAATCTACCTACACTACCCAGGGCACCTAGCTGCCCCGCGGCGGCATTGCGGGGCTACGGAAACAACCTTGGTCATCGGCGACATGCCCATCAGCTGGAACGTACGACGCCAGCACGGACTGTTGTACCCGGACCTGATGGTGGCCTTCGACGTAGACACCGCTGCTGCCGTCGCCCAGCGGGGCTTCGCCATCGACGATAGAGGCAAGCCACCAGACTTCCTCCTTGAAGTGGCTTGGCTAAGTACCGCGTTGAACGACTACACCAGCAAGCGGTCAGACTAAGCCGCCTACGGAGTGCATGAGTATTGGCGTTTCGACCCCACCGGCGGTGACTATTATCCGGTCCCTCTGGCCGGGGAGCGCCTGGTGGAAGGCGAATAACAGCCAATACCCGTGGAACACCAAGGCTGGCACCGGGCCACAGCGAGACGCTAAACCTCTTCCCGTGCTGGGAGGATAGACAACTGCGCCGGTACGACCCTGTAGGACGGGCTTACCTGCTCACACACTACGAAGCCTTGGACGCGTTGGACGCCGCAAGGGACGCGCGCACCGAGGCCGAGGCGGCGCGCACGGCCGCAGATGCCCGTGTGCGCCAGTTGGAAGAGGAACTGCGCCGCCTCTCCGAATGATCCGCCACCGCCGGCTGCGGGACAACGTTTGAGGATATCCCAAGCCCGACACCGGGCAGCAACGAGGGTTGCCCCTACGGATTGCTCGGAGGCGTTAGCTGGTAGGGTGGTGTCAGACGCGGGGTGATCATCTCCACGATAGTAGGGCGCTCCCCGGCGATGGCATCCTGGATCGCGCCCGGCAGGTCGGCCGTCTTCTCCACTCGCATCCCCCTCGCACCAAAGCTCTCCGCCAGCTTCATAAAGTCAGGGTTGTGCAACTCAGTCCCAACCACCCTGCCTTGGAACCGCGAAGACTGGTCGGCGAAAGACGCCCCGAAGACGCCGTTGTTGAAGATCACCGCCACCACATTGATGCCGTACTGCACTGCCGTGGCCAACTCCGACGCCGCGTACATGAACCCGCCGTCACCACACAGAGCAACGACAGGCCGGTCGGGATTGCCCACCTTGGCCCCCAAGGCTGTCGGGAAAGCGTAGCCCAGCGTGCCCATATAGGACGGTGTTATGAAGCTGCGTGGGCTATTCATGGGCAGGCAGACGTTGCTCCATGCCGCCATGATAGTCACCCCAGCGATCACGATGCCGTCGTCGGGTACGCCTGCTCGTATGGCATCCACCAAGGCAAGCTGCTCCGGCGCAGCGTGTGCAATGCGGTCCCGCGCTCGGGTCCTCATCTGCCCAAGCTCATCCGAGCCCCACTCACTGGCCGGCCCATCATCACCAACAGCCGCTACCAAGGCGGCCAGCCCTACCCTCGCATCGGCCGGTACGCCCAATGTGTCAGCGCCTCCCTGTGGCGCCCTTGTGGGATCTATGTTGAGGTCGATGACCGTCTGCCCAGCACCTGGTATGGCATTGCCTGGGTAAACCAAGCGTGTGCCGACGGCCAGAATCACATCAGCCTCTGGCACCACATCCGCGGCAGTCCCCCATCCATAACCCGAAGAACCTAACGACAACGGATGGTTGTCCGGCAGGCTCGCCTTGCCCTCCGCCGTAGTCATCACCGGCGCATTCAACCGCTCCGCCAACTGGCACAACTCCTCCCAAGCACCCGACTGGTGCACCCCGCCACCACACCAGATGAGGGGACGCTTGGCCCCAGCCAGCAAATCAGCTGCGCGACGCACTAAGTCCTGGGCGGGCGCGGGATAGTGGTAGGGTTCAGGCTCAATCAGGTGTATGTCGTCGGACGCGCCCAGGACATCGGGAGGAATCTCGATCTCCACAGGGCGGGGCCGGCCTGTGGCAAGCTGCCGCATGCCCTCATGGACCGCCGACGGCACCTCGGCCGCTGCCAGCACCCTGCTGTTCCACTTGGTCACCGGCTTCATGTACTCCAGCTGGTCGTGAACATCGTGCAGGGCGCCTTGGTCCTGCCCAATGGCCGAACTGGGCACCTGTCCTGCGATCATCATCACCGGCGAGGAGGCGGCGTATGCAGTGGCCATGCCCGCACCCGCGTTGTAGGCGCCAGGCCCGGGCACCACCAAGGCAACGCCCGGCTTCCCAGTGGTGCGGGCATAGCCGTCGGCCATGAAGGTAGCCGTCTGCTCGTGTCGCACAGTGATGATGCGCACCTCACCGGTGTCGAAGAAGCCGTCGTAAATGTGCATGATCTGCACACCCGGCAACCCGAACACCACATCCACACCCTCGGCGCGCAACGCCCTCACCACAGCTTGGCCACCGGTCATCAACGGCATGTCTCTCCCCTCATAGCGGGCTCAGGCAGCCCGTCATTATACCTAGGCGCCGAGAGCGCCACTTGTCGGTGATTATTGGGCGAGGCTTACCGGGTGTCAACGCGACTAGGCGGTGTGACTTGGTACGCAGTGGAAGAAGCGTCGGGCCTCAAGTTGCCGTCCACGCAGGTCTCGTCGAATTGACCTTGTCATCGCGGAACCAGTACCCTTTTGCCGACCAATACCCGTGGGACGACGCAGCCCCTTCAGGTGTCCTAAGATCTGGAGGCTGCCTAGTGTCCCTGCGCAGATGGCTCTTGCTGGGCGTCGCAACAGTCATCGTCGTAGCCGTGATTGCGGTGGTAGTAGTCGTACTGTTCCTGCGGAGCCTCAACCAGCCCGGCGAGGCTTCGGCCAAGTTCATACCGGATGACGCTCCATTCTAAGCCTCCATCAACTTCAGGCCCGGTTTGGGCCAGATAGACCTTGGCCGAGAGGTCATATCTCTACTCGAGACCGATAAGCTCATAGACGTGCGCGACGATTTCCTGGAACAGGTGCAGCACGAAACAGGAGTCCACTTGATGGACGGCGTACGGACGTAGCTGGGGACCAACGTATCTTTCGCCGTACTTGACGCCGACCCCGACAGCCCGGCATGGATAGTTATCGCCCAAGTGAGTGATCGGAAAGCGGCTTTGGATTTCGCAGAGGACATGGCTTCGTACACCGAGGACGAATCCGGCTCAGACATGGATAGCTCTATGTACCGAAACACCCAACTGTGGGTATCCGAAGACGATTTCATAGCTATTGGGCTTACGGGCGAATATCTACTTGTCGGGGACCGTGAAAACACAGTGACCCGCATGGTGCGTCGCATCGAATCGCCCCCGGAACGGTCTCTGGCTGAAGACCCAGACTTCATAGAGGCGCAGGAATCGTTGCCGCGGGAACGTGTTATGTTCATGTTCGCCCAGACTGAAGACTTGCGGGACTTCCTAGATGAGAGCGTCGGCCTCGTTGACGCTAGGAACGCCCTCGGGAGCATGGCGGACAGTATCCCTGACTATGTGGCTGCCTCAGCTTCGTTCATCAATAAAGGGATGAGTCTCGATATCTTGTCGGACTTTCCCGCCAGTACATCGAATTTTAGCTTCGAAAGCGGGATAACCTCTCCCCATGCCCTGCCTTCAGACGCTCTGTTTTTCATTGCCGGAACAGGTGTTACCGATGCTTGGAGAGAAGGGAGAGACTCCCTGAGGGATGCGGACTCAGAGTTGTTGGATGCTGTCGACGACGCTTTGGACGACCTGGAAGGGGAAACAGACATCGACTTACAGGAGGACATCATCGATGCTCTCTCGGGGGAGATAGCCCTAGCACTACTGCCCAGCGACATCAGTATTGATCATGATGGAACGCCTAGCGGTGCCATAGAAGTCTTGGCCTTAGCTGGCATAACGGACAGAAAGCGCATTGCAGACCCTCTTGATTCCACAATTGACAATATCGGAGGCCGCAACGGCAACAACCCGTCGGACGTCTGGACGACTGTCACGAAGGTGGTAGTGCGGGGAATCCCTACCGACGAGGGCACTCAGATATCGCTGCGACGGGCCTTCAATCTAGCCTACTCCCAGAGGATCCTAGACCTAGACGGAAACCCGATTCCCCAATCACTACGTCACGCGTGACGTAGTGATTGTCTAGGGGCGGGTCATTAATCCGGAAACACGGGAGAGTTTGGGTAATGTCGTGGAGTTAGTGATGGCAGGCAGGCTTATAGCACCCTTCGAAGACAAGCCACTGACTGCTGCTGAAGTCGAGGCGTTGTCCCTGCCCTCCGTCAAGCAGATTTACGCTGTTGTGGCCAACCCTGATATCCGAATCGCGCAGGCGGACGCAGTGGAGTTGGCCGGCACTGGTACCCTGTTCGACCTGTCCGGCAACCGAGTGTCGCGGGCGGAGTTGGAGGAGCCTAGCGCCCTAGGCATGGTCGTGCAAGTTCTATCAACAGGGCCGACGTCGGCACGTTTGACACGACCTGATCCTCTGGTAGTACAAGAGTTGACGCCCCCAATTGGCTACATGCGGTCCGAGACAGTCTATGACCCGTCTGTGCTGGAGCCAGACCGTCTACCATTGAATGGGTACGAGGTGGTGACTTTCTCAGTTGACGACCTCGATATCCCCTTCGATCTCCAACCCGGGTACGTCGTCACCGAGGACTGGGCGGTGTTGGGTACCACTCTAAGCAGTTTGGAGCAGTTTCATAAGGCGGCTTCGGGATCAGTAGAGTCACTACGGAATGTGCCCCAATTCAAAAACCTTGTAGAAACGTTGCCGGAGCCCTGCACTTCGTTACTTACGCGGACATCGCCGCCATGGCGGCTATGGTCGAAGAAGCGTTGCCGGAAGATACTAGACTTGATTACCGGGAAGAGGTTAAGCCTTTCCTAGATCCGTTCAGTGCCATGCTGCTGTCCTATTCCGTCACAGAAGAGCAAGTCAGGTTCACGGCTAGGATGCTGCTCACCGAATTCTAGCGGTCTTCGATTAGGCAGGGTATTTAGTCACTGAGCCACCACAGCCCCAAATGCCTCGTCGAAAGTCTTGATGTCGCGTACCCCTCGCCTGCGGCAGCTGGCCAGATGGCAGAGGTCGCGGACACTCAACCCTGGATGCAGCACATGTAGTTGACGGGCAAGCAAGACATCCTCACTTTCGAGGGGCCACACTTCCATGCCAAGCTCCGTTACTAATGCCAAGGCGTTCTCGAAGAGTTCAATACGGCCTGTGGACTTATAGATGTGAAGCATCTCTTGCAGTACTTCCGCGGACGTGCTGAGGACAACACCTTCCTGTATTGCCTGCACGAAGAACTCTTGTGCCTCGGGCTGGAGGGGATGAGGCTTACCCACAGCGTACATCAGTGCATTGCTGTCTACGAAGGTCATGTATCGTGGGCCCAAGATGGCAGCTTGTCGATTACCCGCTTGCTCTCTTCCCAATCAGGCTCCCGTCCCGGCCCCGCTCGCTCATTGCATTCCCGGAAGAATTCCCGCAATTCTTCCACGGACTCAAATCGCTTCGGCTGTTGCTTTGCCAGACGCTCTTCAGCCTGCCCGGAGCCAAGCGCTGAATGTCATACCCTCACGTTGTGCTTGATAGACGTAGCGGTCGCGGTCAGAATCAGGTATCACCAACTGGACCCTAGCCATTCGCGGACTCCCCTTCCTCATGAGGGTGTGTATGAAGGTTACACATTCGGAGCCGCCCAGTCCAACCTGTCATCAGAAGGGCATCCTGCGAGGGTCTCAAGGCGGCCGCATCGGCTATAATGTAGGCCTAGGCCGAAGTGGCGGAACGGTAGACGCGACGGTCTCAAACACCGTTGGGGGAAACCCTGTCCCGGTTCGAATCCGGGCTTCGGCACCAACACTCACCCTCCCTTGGAGCGTTCAACCATGGACATCGGCATTTCCATACCCTCATACATCGATGCTTGGCGCGAAGTCCAAGCAGCCGAGGAGGCAGGCTTCACCCACGCATGGTTCTTCGATTCACAGCTGATATACAGCGACGTCTACGCCACCATGGCCCTCGCAGCCCAGAACACCGAGCGCATCCGGCTGGGCACGCTGGTCGCCATCCCCACCAACCGCATTGCCCCCGTCACCGCCTCCGCCATCGCCACCATCAACAAGCTGGCCCCCGGACGCGTCACCCTCGCCTTGGGCACCGGCTATACCGGACGCAACACCATGGGCCTGCCCGCAGTGCCTGTCGATTACTTCAAACAGTACGCCTTGGACGTAAAGGGCCTTCTTGCCGGGGAAAACGTCCTATTTCGCGAGGGGGACCGTGAGCGATGGATTCGCCTCATGCATCCCGACCGCGACAGCTTCATCAACATCCACGACCCCATC
Organism: Dehalococcoidia bacterium; assembly: GCA_965263155.1. GTDB lineage: Bacteria > Chloroflexota > Dehalococcoidia > Lucifugimonadales > JAAXIE01 > JAAXIE01. Next base: position 960,361 of record OZ253586.1, on the reverse strand, counting down.
CCCGTCTTCATGGCGGCCAACGGCCCCAAGGCCCTACAGGCAGTGGGAGAAATCGCCGACGGCTGGGTCACCATTGGCGCAGGCCGCAACCTCGACGCCGACCGCGACGCCGTAGTCCAAGCCGCCCGAGCCGCTGGCCGTGGCGACTTCAACCCCTACACAGTGGCCAACATTGCCGGCTGCGTCCTCTACGAAGGCGAGTCCATGAACTCCGACCGCGTCATGGCCCATGTAGCCCCGAACTTGGTGATGCGGATCCACGCACAATGGGAGGCCGGCTATGGGCCCGGCTCCAACCTAGGCCAGTCGGGGACCACCAGAACAGCCACCGAATACGATGCCTACATACGGGCATACGCCGAAGAGAGGGGTACCCCTTCCGACCGCCTCTATCTCGACGTCCACCGCGGGCACATGGTCTTCATGAAACCAGGCGAGGAGCGCTTCGTCTCCGAGCAAGACATCGCCCGCACTCTCACCGGCTCTCCATCGCAGATCATGCAGCGCCTCGAAGCCATCGAAGCCACTGGTGTCGACAACCTCGTCATACAAGCACCCAACGCCAACGCCGCCCGCGATCTCATTCGCGACTTCCCCCGCGAGGCGCTAGCTAAGAGAGGATAGGACAGAACTAGCTCGTTCCAACCCACCCGTTCTCAGTCACATCCACCACTTGGCCTCCAGCCCCTCGGTACCGGCACTCGTAGTAGAAGGCCCCTCCGCCCGGCGGCGCGTGGGACGGCAGTTCCTCCGCGCCGCATTCCGCCAGCTTGGCTTGGGTCGCCTCCAAGTCGTCAACCTGGAAGCCGAAGTGGTCGATGCCCGTCGGCGTTATGAACCCGTCGGGCAGGTCGCCATCGGGCTCCCGCGCCTGCAGGATGGCGAGGTTGATGTGCCCGTCACTGAGGTAGAACCCCCCACGTCCAGCCGGCCCTGCCATCTCCAAGCCGAATACATCAACATAGAAGTCGGCCGTCTTCTGCGGGTCCGGAGTGAAGATGGCGATGTGTTTGATTCTGTTCATCGTGCGCCTCCGGTTGTTCCGCACACTCGCGGGGCGGATACACGCGTTTCCGCAGGCCCTCAGCCCACGGGCAACTTCGCGCCTTGGAACGGTCCTTGGACTGCCTCGAAGGACTGCGAGAACGCCAGCAACTCATCGTTGGGAGCGTCCAAATCAACCTCTGCTCCAAAGCCCTGCTTCACGTTGTAGCCGGTCTTGTAGTAGAGTTCCACGTAGTTGTCTTCAGGGTCATAGAAGTAGATGCTCAACGAGATGCCGTGGGTGATGGTCCTCGCGATGCGGACTTCTTCCGCCTGCAGCCGATGGTAGAACTCGCGGAGGTCGTCCAACCCCTTGACCACAAAGGAGACCTGCCCCACGCCTTGGGTCTTAGGACGGGCTCCCATGGGATGCTCCGGGCCTCGGGCCTCTCCAAGGTTCAACTCATGGTGCTCGTTCCCTGGGTCGGCGCTCAGGAAGCAGCTTCCGCGGTCCGGGTCCTCATCGGTGACGGTCAAGCCGATGACGCGGGTGTAGAAGTCGCGCATCTTCAGAAAGTCATCGCAGATGATCCCTACGTGCCCTAGTCCTGTTACTTCAGGCATGGTGTTCTCCTCTCGGCCAGAAGGCCGCTTGTTGGATGTGCCCCTTGGGTTTGGGCCGATTTTACCTGCGTAAGCGCTGCCAGTCCAACCCTCCTTCAGAACCTCCCCTTCGTGGTACTTGTTGGGGATGGAGAGCGGTGGGACTATCGGGACACATTGTCCCAATGTGTCCCGATAGTGGGTGTGGGTTTGTATCTGTAGAGGGGACGAATGGGACACTGTTCGTAGCTGGCGCGCGTTTTTTTGTATCTGAATTTGGTCTCATTGTTGCTCTGAACAGCTTTGGAATCGGGTTGTTCATGGGACATTTGTGTCCCGGTTTTGGTCCACTTGTCTTTCCTTTGAGTGGGGTCTTTGGGTGGGGCGCAATGCTTACGCAAGGGTCGCCTTCGCTTGCCGAATGGGGCCCTATATGGATGGTAGAGACGAGGGGTAACCCCAGTCAACGGCCAGATGTCACTAGCGTGGGGGCACCCCCCATCCACGGACCAAGTCGGGCAAGCCCTAAATTCAGGTTTTCGCCTAAATGACGGGCTATCATCCAGCCCGCACGCCCTCCGTCACTATCACTCCCGCCTCCACCAAGCGGTCGAAGTCGGCGCCTAATCCCACTTCCTCCAGTATCTGGCGGGAGTCGGAGCCAGGGCGCGAGGCGGGGTTGCCGGGGCGCACCGGTGTGCGTGAGAGGCGCGGCGCCGGGCCACACGTAGTGATGAGGCCGAAGTCTTCGTGCTCGCGGGTGATGCTCAGGCCGTGGGACTGCACCCAAGGGTTCTCCATCAGCTCGCGCACTTGCGTGATGACCCGCTGCGCGCCGATGCCAGCCTCCATGAGGCGGGCGACCCACGCGTCTGCGGTGTCGCCGAGGAAGCGCTCCTCCAGCGATTGCGTTAGGGCCTCGTCCTGCAGGTCTTCTATTCCCGACAGTCCCGAGGCTTGCGCCATGCGGGGCAGGTCGGACTCCTTGGCTCCGATGAAGAGCCATGCGTCGCTAGCTTGGTACAAGCGGTTCAGCGGTCCGCTACCCAACGCCTCCTGCCCGCTGGGCTCGTCCCAAGTCTTGCCCTCGTAGCGCTGCATGTAAGGCGACTGCAGAGTCATGGCTGTGTAGGCAAGGGAGGTGTCGACATGCTGCCCTGCACCAGTGCGCTGCCGGTGCAGCAGGGCCAGTGCCACCGCATAAGCCCCCATGTACCCCGTGCCATAGTCGTTCACCGGGTTGGGCTGCACCGCAGGCGCGCCGTCGCCGCCAAAGCGATTGGCCATTCCCGCAGCAGTCTGGGCGAACTGCTCGTGGCCGGGCCTGCCAGCCCATGGGCCGAGGTGGCCGTAGGCGTTGAGGGACGCGTAGACGATGTCGGGTTTGCGTTTCCGCACCTCTTCATAGCCCAGACCCAACTGTTCCAGCTTGCCCGCACGGTAGTTCTGGGCCACCACGTCGGCCGTCTCCAGCAGTTTCCAGAAGACCTCCCGCCCTTCCTCCGACTTAAGGTCCAGCAGGATGCTGCGCTTGCCACGGTTGATGTCATTATGTCGAGCCACCGTCGACCCACGAGTGGGGTTGTCTATCTTGATGACATCGGCCCCGAACTCGGCCAAGGTCCGCCCCAAGGTGGGGCCCGCCAAGATGATGCACAGGTCCAGTACCCGCACGCCCTCCACAGCAGCCCGCAGGAAGCCTTGCGGCGGAGGCTGGCCGGTCGTGCTGGTGTGGGCATCCAACTCGGATAACAGCGTGCTGCGGTGCTGGTCGATGGCTGGGGCTGGGCCGCGCACCTGTCCCGGAGTGAGCGACATGCGGGCGTTGATGCCGGGCTGGAGCACCTTGCCGTGGATGGGGTCGTCCACCTCCACCACCATCTGCGATTGCCGGGCGTGGGGGTGGTCGAACCACTCATCGCTGGTGCGACAAACCGCCCCCTCGCTGCCTGCCTCGGCAATCAGGTCCTCCCACTCTTGGGCGGTTCTCGTGCTGAAGAGCTGACGTATCCACTCCTGAATCTGGGCTACCTCACCTGCGTTCTCCGGCAGCGGACGGTCCAACTGGATGAGACCATCATCCTCCCACGACTCAATCCCTGATGCCTCGACGAACTGGCGGAAGTTCTGGTTGCCAAACCCGCCGAACCGCAGCCAGCGGCCGTCCTTGCACTGGAAGAAGCCGCCCCATAGGGTGGCAAAGGTCACCGGCTCGGGCCGGGCATCGTGTATACGCAAGCCGTGGTGCCCGATGGACGGAAACATGGCATCGAACAGAGGCACCTCAATGTGCTGTCCCTGCCCGTCCCGCTCCCGCGCATTCAAGGCCAGCACGATGCTGCCAGCAGCTTGGAAAGCAGCGTAAGTCGACGCAATAGGTATCGCGGTGTAAACCGGACGGTGCGACGGGTCAGCAGGCCGGAAGCTTGCAGCCGCCGCAGCCACCACACCCTCCCAAGCGGGCATCCCAGCCCGCGGGTCGTCCGACGCAAACCCCGGCACCGAGCAATACACAAGACGCAGGTTGGTCTCAGTCATCTCCCGCGGCCCCAAGCCGAGACGCTCCATCACCCCTGGCCGGAAGTTCTCAATGACAACATCCGCCCCCTCCACCAGCCGGCGCGCCACTTCCCGGTCACCCTCACTCTTCAAATCAAGCGCGATACTCCGCTTCCCCCGGTTCCAAGTGGCATTGGCAGGCGTATCCCACAAAGGGCCTCCCGGTGGGTCCACCCGCACCACGTCCGCCCCTTGGTCCGCTAGGAGCATGCCCAGCAGGGGGCCAGCGATGTACTGCCCGAAATCGATTACGCGTAGGTGTTCAAGTGCACTGGCCATGGATTCCCCTATCCGCTGAGATAATTGCTAAGCTCGACGAACCTATATTGTAGACGCTGCCTTTCCGACGAGGCATTGACATCGCCGGGGTGTTCATTGGCCCATCGGTTAAGGGAGCTCGCAAGTAGTCTCAAGAAATGCGTTTGGCTTCCACGTTCCCCTCTCGATTGGCTCATTCTGACCAAGTGTTCATAGTTCAGTACTATGGCCCGATGAACTCGGCCATGGAACCGATATTGGCCTTGGTCCAGATCATCAACATCTAGCAGCGCCTTCTTTAGGTGCGCTTCGGCGATTTGCGCTTCCTGTTCTGCACGGCCGTACTGGGCTTGTTGATAAAGATCCTTCGCAACGTGACTTCGTGCGAAACCAGCCATGAAGCATAGCTCAGGTACCGATCCGAGCACTTCGATTCCCCGGTCAGCAGCATCGGCAGCCGCAGTCCACTCTGCATTCGCTGATTCCATGTCCCACCAATGCCGGTAAGTGTCCAGCCGTGGCGATCTTAGTTGAGCAGCGCGTGCGAACCGCGTCCGCGCATCTGTATAGCGCCGCTGAGGTCGCCAAGCCTTGTATACCCAACCAAGGCTACCGTGCAGAGTGGCGTTCTCCGGGAAGGCGTCCAGTCCTTGCAGTAGGGTTTCTTCCGCACTCTGATGACGTCCTAGTTTTACCAAGGTCACTGCCTGGCGAATATACTGGCCTACGCGTTCACGATCTCCAGGGGCTGAATGTGCTTGACCACTGATTGCCCGTATCGCATTCCGAATTCGTTGGGCCAAATCAGTATTCCCGAGAACATCCAGAACGAGTTGTCGCGTGTTGGAATTCAGGGAGAACCTTTGGATGCCCTCTACTAAGTGTGGCCTTGGCACCAGGAACAAGTTTTGTAAATCCTGGATGGCGTCATGTGAATCCGCTACTGAAATGTCTCCCGCACTCTGAATCTCTGGCAATGACACGGGACCATCATGTAATGCACAACATAGCAATACCATCTTGGCACGCAAGGACAACATCTCAAATTCCCGCTCTAGTGCGTACCGACGAGCGGCTTCCCCGCCGTCACGCCTCCACTTATCAATCGCCGCTTTCGGTGTCTCGCCCACTTTGCACAGCCGAAGTAGGTCTTGCACAAAAAGAGGGCTTCCGTCACAAGCCTCTAGAACACCATTCATTGTGGCTCTTGGGAATAGGCTCAGGTCAAGTTCGTACATGGCGACGCGACTGCCTATAAACTCAAGACCGTCTCGACTTCCAGCTTCGAATCCCCTGACCTGAGTATGTTCCATCCCTAGCGGGATACGTCGTGAAGTGAGTAAGATCTTGGATTCCATACTAGGGTTCTTGAAGAGAAAATAAGACAGCGTCGCATTAAGATGCTCATCCTCTAGGCTATCAACGTCATCTAGTATGATCAGAGCCGGCAGTTGAGCCAAATAAGTTCGACACTCTTCCTCTTTACCTTTGAGATCGCGATTCCCTACGTCGGGGTCGCCGTATGCATGGAGCACGCAGTCCAAGGCAGACTCCAAGTCGTTAAAATCTGGCGCTTCAATGTCGATGGCCATCCCTGATACAAAACGCCTCGCCTTGGCACTGAGCCAAATGACTATCTCGAGGCCGGGAGGCGGATTCTGAAGCACAGTCTCCACAAATCGATAGGCAATTGCAGTTTTACCCTTCCCACCATCGCCGGCCAAAAGCCAAACTCTAGAATATGTGTCGTTGAGCCATGTTTGCAGCGCTTCCAGTTCCGTATGGCGACCCACAAATCTTTGTGCTATTGACTCCCTAGAAGGTAATGTGCTGCTCTCAAGTACCCTTCGGTCGTCCATAACCTCCGAATCGGCGTCATTCGCTATCACGGAATCTCGGAGCTCTGTGACTCGAACAGCGTCGGCGGGACTGAAGGACTCAAGGATCCGCCTAGCGGCATCCAGCATACTAAACGCGTCCGCCCAACTCACGTCGTCATCTGTCGGGTGCCCAAGTACCGGATCCCTTAGATTCTTTATGCTTCTCGACCAAGCTAACACAGCTTGCTTCTTCTGATTGCGCTCGACTGATGACATACTTTGCACTTCGACAAACAAATCTTCGAAATGCGCCTCGAACAAGTTATAGAAATGATGGACATCCAGTAAATCCGCGTCATCCCTAAGTGGGCCCGCAAGTTCCCGGGTTGTTCGGCGAATTTCCGCGCTCTTTCGAATGTCTTCCCACTCTCTCTGAAATGGAGTGGCTATTCTAGATTGCCAATCATTCGGGTATTTGTTAGACAATACATTGCGTAAGTGGCTGACTACCGCATTCCGATAAACGCGGCAGATTCCCTCAAAGCAAATCGTGTTCCTAGATAACATTCGAAGTTCTCCATGCGATAGTGAGTACTCTTCGGAACGGAGAAGCCATGCGCAAGGGCGTAGTGTAATAGTGCCTATCCTCTGTTGGCAACTGTCCTGATTTGATCACCCACACCTAATACGACCGCCAAGGCCTCGTCCCCTCACTATCACTATCCTCAGGATCAATCACCACATCCACCACCGCAGGTTGCCCTGACGCCAATGCTGCCCGCAACGCCCCTTGCAAGTCAGCAGGGTCCTCCACACGGATGCCGAAGCAGTTGTACGCCTGCGCAATCCTGCTGAAGTCCTGCGGACTGAACGTCGCTGCCTCCGGGAACACCTCCCCCGCATACTCCAAGTACCCCCTACGCTCCATGCCTAGGTTCTGGTTGTTGATCACCACATTCACCACCGGCAGACCGAGGCGCACCGCGCTCTCCAACTCCATGATGTTGTAGCCGAAAGCGCCGTCGCCGGAGACGCATATCACCCGCTTGCCGGGCGCCGCCGCCTGCGCCCCTATCCCCATGGGAAAGCCCGAACCAAGCGCAGCAGCCCCCCGAGGGTAAATGGCTTGGTTTTCGGGGGTCAGGTCGAGGTAGGCGGGAGCCCAGTAGGAGCACCCGCCAGCATCAAGCACCACGATGGTGTTGTCGTCAATCACACCCTGCAACTCGCGGAACAGCCGCGGCGTCCTGATGGGCGTGGAGTCGGACGTCATCTGCGGATTGAACTCGCTGCGCCAAGCCTCCATCATCTCCGATATCCGGCGTGCCTCAGGTGCCTCAGCCACCACCGGCACGGGCGCGACACGCTCCGCCAGCGCGTCCTTCAGCCCCCGCAGTGCCAGCTTGGCATCGGCCACGATCCCCACCGTCGCCGGCATGGTGTTGCCAATCTCCCCAGCATGGATATCCACTTGGATCAACTTGGCTCCCGCCGACGGTACTGTGTCGCCCATCGTGGTCCGTGTGTCCATCCGCGTCCCCACCAGCAGCACCACATCCGCCTCACCCACGATCTCGTTCGCGATGCGCCCGCGGTTCCCCGCATTGGCTGAACCCAGCAACCCCACACTCAGAGGATGCGCGCTCGGAAACGCCCCATGAGCAGCATGAGTCACAGCCACCGGGATGCCCAAGTGCTCCGCCACCTCCACCAGTTCATCGCTGGCTTCCGACAGTTTCACGCCCCCTCCCGCTAGGATCGCAGGACGCTTCGCACCCACCAGCAGGTCGGCAGCCCGCCCAATAGCCTCGGCCACAGGCGGAGTGCGCATGGCAGGGAAGTGGACCGCCTCTTCTGCGTCGCCGTCAAAAGCCCCCTCCGGGAAGTCGGCCTCTCCAGCCCACAACGGCGCCGGCACAATGATCGCCGCCGGGCCCGTGCGCCCCGTCGTAGCAGCATGCAGAGCCCTACGTACCATGTCCGGCAGAGCAGCCACACTCTCCGCCCTCAACGTCACCTTGGTCACAGCTTGGAACATCGCCTGCTGGTCATAGTAGGCCGCCCCGAGCCACAAGCTCGCCGTCCCCACATCCATGCTGATGGCCAGCATCGGTACGTCCGACAGGTGCGCCTCGTGCATCCCCAAGGCCATGTGCGCCGCGCCAGGATTGGACGATATGCACACTCCTGGCCGCCCACTGGTGCGGCTGAAAGCCGTGGCCGCAAGGGCGGCGCACTTCTCATCACGCACCGTCATCATCCTCATACCCGCTCGTATCGCCGACACCGTAAACGACACCTGCCCGCCCACCGTCATCCCGAAAACGTGGTCCACCCCGCAAGCCAGCAGGGTCCGGGCCAATGCCTCTCCACCCGACATCCTTGGCATGTCATCTCTCCTCCAGCGCCCCTTCACAAGCCCATTAGGTGGCGCCTCTCACAAAGCCCAATTCTACGACAGCGCGAGAGTGCTCCCGCCGCCCATGCCCCCGCCCTTTGCAAAAGACTCAGAACTAATGTACTATATCTTCTATGCACTCACACCTAAGCGTCCCCCTCCAAGAAGTCACCCCAACGGCCCACACCGGAAAAAGGGACCATTCAGTCCAAGCTGCAACAGGTACGACAGTGAGACCAATGAGACCACTTTCAGATAGGAAAAAACGCGTTTCAGATACGACACTGGTCTCACTGCAGATAGGACGCAGTCCAACTCGCGGTAACATGTCAAGCTGCCCGGCCCGAGACCGGTCTCTCTCAGGATCGGCCTTGGCCTTCTTCCTCAGCTTGGGTTCCAGGTCCGACGGGCCGAAAATGCGGCACACCGCGGCAAGCTGGCCAAATACGGCAGCGCGGCACCCGCCGCGCATTTCAGATACAAACACCTTAGTTTTGGCTAGGGCCAATGCCGCGCCCAACTACGGACTCGGAACGTTGCGCTGCACTCAAACAATGGCCCCCCAATGCCCGCCGAGAAGTACCTATGCCACAACCCATTCGAAGGCGAGGGTAGCATAACGAACGAAAACGGTCCCAAACGGCGCGCCCAACGGACCGTTCACCGCCAAGAGTGCGATGGTATGTTCTGCGCCAGGAACGGCCTTATCGGTCACTACAACCCGTTGCGGCACGTTGAAACCCTGGATGGCTCCCCGCTCTCTGTTGCATTCGCCGTCCACCCAAATCTCCCCATAGTCGTCGATGCACGTCTCAAACAGGACTCGTACACCATCGACCGGGTGCCCTTCCACCGTTTCCGGCAGCGTAACTTTGATACGATACCAAGCGAAGGTGAACCCACGGGATACCCGCTGCGTCAGGTCCGTGGATACCTCCCAGCCGGAATCATCGTAGTCCGGCAGCCGCGCTGGGCTACCGTCGCCCTCTTCCACCAAGCCCTCATTGGGCTGCCCCGGCACATACCCCCGGGCGAACTTCCATTGGCTATGGGTTGCCGCCTGTCCCGCGGCGTCTCCCAAGGATAGAGTTGCTCTTGCCATCTTGATCTCCTTATGTCCATACGTCCAAAAGTATCGCTACGTTGGCTGCTTAAATGAGGTGCCTACCAAACGCCACTAGAACCAAAAGGGCCTCAGAGATTGCCTCTGAGGCCCAAGGGCTTCCGGGTTGGACGGGTTAAGCAGCGACTTCGGCAGCCTCTTGCTTTTGGAGTTCCTTGTCCGAGTTGCGCAGCCAAGACTCGATGTAGGACAGCTTGGAGGAGACCACTCGCTCGTCGAGGTCGGAGGCGATGCCAGGGTAGCCAGCTCGCTCGATCATGCGGGGCAACTTGCCCTCGCGGAAGCGGTCGATGGTCCACGCCAGCGGGTCCTCCACCAAGGTGGTGTCCCAGTACAGGCGCTCGTTGCGGGCGCGGGGGCCGTAATGGTAATGGGGAGCAGTGTAGAAGCAGTCGAAGGCCAGCAGTTCAATCTCCTGCCCAGCTACGTCGCCCAAGACGTGGATGGCGGGTCCCCCACCACCAGCCGTGCGCCGGATTTCCAGCCCGAAGCGGATATTGCCAGCCTCGACGATCTCCTTGCCCCGGCTGTGGGTCACAGTGGCGCGTCGCGTCTGGGCCATGTCGCGGGCTGTCGCCTCGGCCTCAGGCAGAGCCTCCATTAGGGAGGTGGCGTTGACCCTAGTGGCAATCTCAGGGTATCCAGCCTTGGTCAGCATCGCAGGCAACCTAGTGCCGATCTGCTCGAAGGACCAGCCGATAGGGTTACCGCTGACCACTGGGTCCAGCATCACTTGGGTGTTCTCCCGTGCCGGTGCGTAGTGGTAGTGGGGTGCGATCTCGAAGCAGTCGAAGCGCAGCAGCTCGGTGTCCTGCCCGTCAACCTCGCCCCTCACCTGAATGGAGACCCCTTGGTCGGGGTTGTTGCCACCGCGCATGCCTGGCGCAGTACCGTGGGCAACGCCTCCATCGCGGGAGAAGTAACCTATGGCAAATGTGACGGCGCCAGCGTCGATTCGGGTGCGTTCCATTGTCATTGTCTCGCCTCCTCTAGTGTTTGGTGTGCTTACTCGCCGCATATTGTATCAGAACCAGAAGCAAGTGAATTCTGATAAGATGGGGCCTGCTAACCCAACACGCGGGAGGCCGTTATGCCTTTTGGCGGGAACGATTGGCTCGCCCTTACCGAGGAGCCGACCCTAGAGCCGGAGCTCCCAATCTGCGACCCTCATCACCACTTCTGGGACTACCGGCTGGAGCGCATCCCCTACCAGCGATACCTGCTGCACGAGTTGGCCGACGACATCAATAGCGGGCACAACGTTCGCTCTACGGTGTTCATTGAAGCTAGGTCGATGTACCGCGCCGACGGGCCAGACGAGATGCGTCCGGTGGGCGAGGTGGAGTTCGTACAGGGGTTGGCGGCTGCCAGTGCCAGCGGACTCTACGGACCGGGACGGGCAGCCGCCGCCATCGTCGGACACGCCAATCTCAACCTCGGCGACGCCGTCGCCCCCGTGCTGGAGGCACTGCAGGCCGCCAGCCCCAACCGCTTCCGTGGCATACGCCACTCAGTGACTTGGGACCCACACCCCGAAATCGAAAACACCTCCGCCCACAACCGCCAAGGCCAGCTCTCCAGCGACGGTTTCCGTGCGGGGGCGCGGGTGCTGGCGAGCATGGGCTTCTCATTGGAGGGCTGGCTATTCTTCCCGCAGCTAACCGAGTTAGCCGACTTCGCCAAGGCGGTGCCCGAGCTCACCATCATTCTGAATCATATTGGCGGGTTGCTGAGAGTAGGCCCCTACGCCAACCGCGACGACGTGATGGACACTTGGCGCAACGGCATAGCCGCCGTGGCAGCCTGCCCCAATGTGAACGTGAAGCTGGGTGGCATCGGCATGCCACGCACCGGGTTTGACTGGCACGAGCGCAACCGCCCCATCGGCTCCGGGGAGTTGGCGAGCTCCATGGCCCCCTTGATGAACTACTGCATCGAGCATTTCGGCCCCGAACGCTCCATGTTCGAAAGCAACTTCCCGGTGGACAAGGTCTCCTACTCCTACAACGTGATGTACAACGCCTTCAAGCGCATGTCCAAGGACTACTCGGCATCGGAGAGGGCGTCCATGTTCCACGATACGGCGGCGCGAGTTTATCGAGTCGCTGTGTAAGGCGGTCTTCCGACTGAAGAGGTTTCTGGATTCCGGCTTTCGCCGGAAGACGCAAAGTCGATTGTAGACAGCCCCGGCGGACACTAACTCGATAAGCGAAGGTGATGCCATGCAGAACGCACCCAGGACCATACCCAACGAGACGGATCTCCTGATAATCGGCGGTGGTACTGGTGGTGCAACCCTCGCCGGCATCGTCGCCCGCGACACCAACCACCGGGTTACGCTGGTGGAGGCAGGCCCCGACTACGGCCCGCCCGACCCCTCCGTCTGGCCTGCCGACCTGCTGGACCCGCGCCCAGGCTCCACCAGTCACGACTGGGGGTACGCGGGCATCGCCCACCAAGCGCAGGCCGAGGCCATCCCATACCTACGCGCGCGGGTCATCGGAGGCTGCTCCGCCCATAACTACTGCAACGCTTCGGTGGGGCACCGCTGCGACTACGACGGCTGGGCCAAAATGGGCAACACCGGCTGGGACTGGGAGTCCGTGGCTCCTGCTTTTGCGCGAGCACAGACGGCCATGCGGGTGCACACCCCCGACGCAGAGGGCCTCACGCCCTACCATGTCGCCTTCCTCGAAGGTGCAACTGAGATAGGAATACCCAAGGTCCCCGAGTTCAACAACCCCGACGAGGAGAGGGGCGTGGCCCCCTTCCCGGTCAACGTATCCGGAGGCATGCGTTGGAACAGCGCCTTCGCTTACTTGGACCCAGTGCGCAGCAGGCCCAACCTGAACATCGTGGACAACGCCTTGGTGGAGCGGGTGGTCTTGGAGCGCGACCAGGCAGTGGCAGTGGAGGTGTTCGCCGACGGCGCGCGCCACACTATTCGTGCGAGGCGCATCGTCGTTGCTGGCGGAGCCTATTGCTCGCCAGCCATACTCATGAAGTCCGGCATCGGCGAAGCTGACGCATTGCAGCGCATCGGCGTCAAGCCCCTGCACAACCTAGCGGGCGTCGGCCAGAACCTCACCGACCACCCCCTGCTGCTCCTCCTCTTCAACCCCACCGACAAGCTGGAAAAGCAGATGGCCCAGCTTGGAGAGGTGGCACGCCGCTCGGAGGTGCGCACCATGGCCAAGGTGCCCAGCCCCCATTGCAGCGAGGGGTTCGACCTCGACCTGATTTCGCGCACCCTCTACTACCCCGAGACCGATGAGATGCAGTACGGCGTGGTCATCACCATGGTGGCGCCCCGCTCCCGTGGTCGCCTGACTCTGACTTCGGCCGACCCCGAAGCCAAGCCGGTCATCGACATGGGCTACCTGACCGACGGCGCGGAGAACGACCTGAACGCCGTTGTCGACGGCATGGAGATATCCCGGAGCATCGGCGCAACCATCGCCCGGTCTGGCCTTATTGACGGCGAACTCGCTCCCGGTACGCCGGTGACCACACGACAGGGGCTAGGGCAGTTCGCGCAGCGCTCGGTGAGCACCTTTGCCCACCCCTCCTGCACTTGTCGCATGGGACCAGCCAGCGACGGCGGTGCCGTGGTCGACCACAACGGCAAGGTGCATGGCGTCGACGGCCTCTACGTCTGCGACGCTTCCATCTTCCCGGTGGTCATGCGCGCACCGACGAACCTGCCCACAGCCATGGTCGCGGAGCACCTAGCCGCCCGCATCGGGGACATCCGCTAGGCGGGTGCGACTCACGAGCTTGATGCTGAACGGCTGCACCACCACCCGCATCTTCTGCCGACCGAACTGCCCGCCGGGCAGGCGTACAAAGACGTGGCACCGCATAACGTTCGCATCGGTGGAGGAGGCATCAGCCAAGGGCTATCGCCCGTGCCAAGTGTGCTTGCCGACGGATGGCGAACCCGGGCCTTGGCAGCCAAAGGGGAAGCGTCTATCGAGTGGGTAAAGGACGGCTGTTGGCTGGGTCCAACAACAGATGCGTGTGGGCGTTAGATTGGACTGGGTCAGGAAATTTCCAGGCTGTAGTCGGCGTGGCCGACCATGCATATCGAGTAGACCGTTCGGCGGATCATACTCGATATGCCAGTGGTTGATGACGTTTCGGCCGAGCAGTGACGGAATTACTTGGCCCCCTTGCGCAACGCCTCGCGCCCCCCCGAGGACCTCTATGAGTTGCCTCAAATAGGCTTCATCCATCACCGGACCGGTTTCGCCCTTGCTCAGCCCACCACCCATGACATCCTGCTCTTGCATCGCGACCGATCTGCCTGGCCAAGCCCGACGGGCTAATCAACTACGGGCATCGAGACGGTGACAGTCGGCGCGGGGAAGCGAGTGCGATGGCCTTTACCGGTGAGGTCTTCCCACAGGCGCAAGTCCTCGGGGCCGAAGCTGTGGACAGAGCCGTCGGCCAGTTGGATGTCGATCTGGCCAGTAAGGATGGTGAGCCAGCGGCGTTGCGGGGCCGGGTGGAAGTCGGAGAACTCGCCAGCTTGGGTGATTTGAAGGGCACAGCCCGACACCTTTTTCAGCGACTCGAGCTTGGGGTCCGAGGGGTCGAGGGACTCGATGTAGCTCTGCCCATCATCGCCAGTGTACATCCTGTAGATTCCCAAGTTGTCACCTCCCGAGTGTCAGATACTCTGCTAACCCTTGCGCCCAACAGCACACAGAAGTTATCTGTAGCGTGAATTGAGGGGCGCCCACTACCAACGAGGCCAGAGACATACGGTCGATACAGGAGCCTGCCTTCCCGCATCATGTTGGGCAAGCGGTCATGATGAGTCTAGTCGACCGCTGGAAGCGTTGGACTAGCTGAGGCTAGGCGCCACTTGTTCCCCGAGCAGACGAATCGAGTTCAAAACGCGATCGGGTGGCAGGCGCAGTCCGGTGCCGACCTCTGCGATGACCATGGAGAGACCCAAGTCTTCCTGCAGTTGTTGCAGCCTCTCCACTACCACATCAGGCGTGCCAAAGGCTACCTTCTCCCGGAGGACCTCTTCATAGCTGATTTCCGCCAGCCTGTTGGCCCGTTGGGAGCGTTCGTCGTTGAGCTCTCGGCCTTGCGCCCCACTCTGGACCACCATCTGTCCCAAATTGCGAAAGAAGGACATCACGCCTTCTTGCGGTTCTGACAGTGCTTCGTCCATTGTGTCGGCTACGTACACCGGTATGCGCATGGCAAGGTCCGGCTCACCAAGCTGCCCTGCGTCATGCCATGCCTTCTTGTACTCAGCTACCGATTGCTGCAGGTCCTCGATACTAACCGTGCGCAAACTCAGAAAGATCGGCAGACCCATCTGGCCCACCAGCGGGTACGTCTCGTTCGAGCCTGCTGCCATGCGTATCGGAGGGTAGGGAAGTTGGTATGGCTTGGGGGCTACTGCTACATTGTGGTAGCTGTAAAACTCGCCCTCGTAACTGAACGTGTCCTCCGTCCACGCCTTCCGGAGGATGTCCAGACACTCGTAGAAGCGGCCTTGGCTCTCGGCATAAGGTATGTTGTACCCAACGTAAGAGCGGGCTAGGCCACTGCGCCCTATGCCGAAGTCAAAGCGCCCTTGGCTGATGTGGTCCAAGGTCGCCACCTCTTCCGCCAGACGGAGGGGATTGGTCAGCGGCAGCACCTGCACAGCAGTGCCCATGCGCAGACGTTTGGTCCGTGCAGCGATAGCACTGGCCACCACCAGCGGCGAGGCCAGCACCGACCGATCGCCAGCAAAGTGCATCTCGGCCAGCCAAACTGAGTGGAGGCCGACATGCTCTGCTAGGTCGATCTCTGAAAAGGCCTGGTCAAATGCATCGGCCTGCGTCATGTCATGGCTGCGGTCAAAGGTCAGGAAGAGACCAACATCCATTGTTTACCTTTCTTTCGGCGCGATGGCCATAACCTCGGGGGCAATCCCAACCTTCCCCCTTGAATGTGGGAAGGTTGGGATGAGCATGGGAGACGCCCCCTAAAAGCCGACTTGATTGAACCCCAGCGGCTCGTTATTGGGGCTAAGACTGTCGCGGTCCACTACCAAGCCGTCCTTGATTACCATGGTAACGTGGGCCCCGGCCTTCAGAACACTGATGTCGGCGATGGGGTCGGCATCCAGCAGGATGATGTCGGCCATTCGGCCTTCCTCAATAGTGCCCACCTGATTTTCCAAACCCACCACGAAGGCATTCTCCTTGGTGATGGACTGTATCGCCTCCATGGGAGTGTAGCGGCCTTCCTTCACCAGTATTTCCGGCTCGTTGGCGTGGAGTTCGCCATAGGGCATGCTTGGTGCGTTGCCGGTATCGGTGCCACAGAGGACCGGGATGCCCAACTCGCGGCTGCGCTCCATGACAAAGCCTTGGGCCTCGATGTGATGCCTTACCAAGTCCAACTCGGTCTCGGAGCGGCCCGAAGCCACTCCCAATTCCAAGGCCCGGCGCAGGGCGGTGCAGGTGGGGACGATGCGGCAGCCCGCCTCGGCTACGGCATCGAGGTCAGCTTCGGTAGCTAGGTCGGCGTGCAGAATCCAGTCTACGCCCGCTTGGGCGGCGTCCCTAGTCGAGCCGGAGCCGCGGGAGTGGATGGTGACGGGCACGTTACGGCGATGGGCCTCGCCCACCACGGCCTCAAGCTCCCGCTTGGAGATAGTCTGGGTCTCGCCGAACTGGCTGTCGGCCAGCTTGATGAAGTTGACCCCGTGTTTGCACTCGCGTCGCACCTCGGTAATCATCTCGTCCACGCTGTTGCACAACTTTGAGAGCACATGCTCCGGGCTGCCTGCCCAAGATGGCTCGTTGTCCAGAATGCTGCCATAGGTGGAGATAAAGCGCCCCGCACAGTTGATGCGCGGACCCTGTATGAGGCCGGAACTCACGGCGTCGCGCAGGGCTATATCGATGAACCAAGTGCCCCCCGGCGAGGACACGCTCGTCACGCCGGAGGCGAGTATGCGACTCAGGTTTCGCGCGGCTCGCAGGGTGCTGAACTCAGGGCTGGTGGTGCCCTTGGCGGTGGGCACACCGGTCATGGGGGGGTTGCCGAAGGAGAGGTGGCAGTGGGCGTCGATGAGGCCGGGCATTATCCAGCGCCCGGTAGCGTCGATGACGTTTACCTCACGGTCCTCCAGATTTACATCGGGTGGAAGGCCGCCCACGCTGCGAATCCGGTTGCCCTCAATAACCACTGCCTCGTTGGGGGTGGGAGGGTTCCCCGCGGCGTCAATCAGTGTGCCGTTGCGGATGACCGTCGTGGTTCCGTTGCTGGCCATAGTGTCCTCCTATTCTCTGGGGGCGTCCTAATGTTGCCTTTATGCTCGCAAGAGAGCACTTCGGACATGTAGTCGTTGCGCATAAGCTAGCACTAGAGGGCAGGTGGGTCAATGGACGATAGCTGGGTGTAGTATCATCCAGTCTGCCCGAAGAATGGCTTGGATTAAGCATGCCGTAAATAGGTCGGAACGCAGGCAAGGAGTCAATTCATGTCCCAGCAGGAACCCGTCGAAACGCTTTATGACCGCAGCGTGGTCATTGATGCGCTGAACATTAGCAACTGGGAGAGCCCAGGGGTGTATGACAGCCTGCACAACGGTGGCGTCACTGCCATCAACGCCACCATCGCCGTGTGGGAAAACTACCGCGAGTGCATGGATAACGTTGTGGCATGGCTGCACCGGTTCGAGCGCGACGAGCGCTTGGTGCAGGCGACGTCGGTGCGCGACATCCTCAGCGCGAAGGAAGAGGGCAAGGTGGGCGTAGTGCTGGGCTGGCAGAACGCCTCCCCAGTTGAGAACGACCTGAACCGCCTTGCCATGTTTTATGCCTTGGGTGTGCGTGTCATCCAGATCACTTACAACGAGCGGAATCTGTTGGGCAACGGGTGCTACGAACGGAGCGACGACGGCCTGAGCAACTTTGGCGTGGACGCAGTGAAGGAGATAAACCGCCTGGGTATTCTCATTGATCTCTCCCATGTGGGCGATCGCACGACATTAGAAACCGCCGACCTCTCGGAGCATCCCGTGGCTTGCACACATGCCAACGCTCGCAGCTTTTTCGGCCATGTGCGAAACAAGACCGACGATGCCCTGAAGCTGATCGCGGAGAAGGGCGGGGTCATAGGCGCCAACGCCTTCCCGCCCTTCATGCCCAAGGGCTTCCAGTCGACGCTGGACGACTACATCGATGCCATCGACGACTTGGTAGAGCGGGTGGGAATCGACCATGTGGGAATCGGAACCGACTTCACCCAAGACCAGCCCAAGGCTTTCTTCGACTGGCTCTTCTCCCAACAGGGCACCAAGCCCCAAGAGCGTCCAGTGCGCTACCCCGACCCACTGATTCACCCGGAAGGCATGGAGACGCCGGACAAGTTCTCCAATATCGCAGTTCGCCTAGCCCAGCGAGGGTACAGCCACGATGATATCGCCAAGGTGCTGGGGGGCAACTGGATGCGATTGTTCAGCCAGGTGTGGGGAAGCTAGACTCCGGGATTACACTCAATGGGCCAATTTCGGGCCTAGCGCTCAACTCAACGACCACCTTCCGCGACCGGCCTCCCGCTAGGACGTCCAACGTCACCTCGTCGCCCGGTCTGTTGCGCTGCACCATGTGGGAGATGAGGTCGTCGATGCCTCGCACAGGCACGTCGTCGATGGCCGTGATGATGTCGCCGTCCACTGGATAAGTCACGCCATCCAAGTCGCGCGTATCCTCGGCCTCCACGAGGCCAGCCTTGTCGGCAGGGCCATCGGGGACTACGCCGACCAGCAACACCCCTCTGGTCTGTGATGGCAAGCCATTGATTTCGGCTAGGATGTTGCCCAGCGTAGTGCCGCTGATCCCTAGATAGGCGTAGCTGTAGTCGCCCTCCTCGATGAGCACGGGCACAACGCGCTTGGCTGTGTTGATGGGAACGGCGAAACCGACACCGGAACTGCTGCCGGACCGACTGATGATCTGGGCGTTGATGCCGATGACGTTGGCGTAGCGGTCCAGCAGTGGCCCTCCCGAGTTGCCCGGATTGATGGGCGTGTCGGTCTGGATGATGTTGGGGGTGCTGAACTGGCTGGCACCAGAAGGAATCACCCGACCTAAGGCACTGACGATACCGCCTGTCATGCTGAATTCCTGACCGAAGGGGCTGCCCACAGCGAACGCCAGTTGGCCCACGCGAAGCTGGTCGCTGTCACCCTGCTGCACTGGCTGCAGACCGCCGTCGGGCGGTTCCACCTTCAGTACAGCCAAGTCGGAATCGGGGTCGCTGCCCAGCACTTCGGCAGGCAACTCGAAGCTGTCTGCGAAGACCACCATCACTTTGTCCGCGCCTTCGATAACGTGGTGGTTGGTCACAATGTGGCCCTCGCTGCTCCATACGAACCCGGACCCCTCGGAAGGCACAGGCCTCAGCTCGCCTCCGAGTATGCCTCCCGTAGGCACGTTGGTACGCACCTGCACCTGCACGACAGATGGCAGGATGGACTCGTAGATGCCGACCAGCACTTCCTCGTATGCAGACAGCGAGAGCTGCGGGTCAATCACCAATCCGGGCGGCAGGGCCGTAATCACAGGTGGCGCGGTGTTCTGAGACGTCGGAGCCAGCGTGGCTTGGGGTCCCTCTGACGCCGCTACGACAGGGGGAGGCGTGGCTGTGAGTTGGGTGGCCAATGGCACTGCGGCAGGAGTTGACGCGGCATCTGTCGACAGATCTCGTCCACATGCCAACAGGGCCAGAGTCAAGGCCAACAGTAGTAAGAAACCAAGGTAAACAGGGGGTCTCATCTTCGCTCCAGTCATTGGAATCACCGTCTATGTGACTGTTCAGAGTTCGTGCCGGTGGGGTTGGGTTCTTTTTCTCTGACCCCTGATTTTTCGGTCCATTCCGGTCCATTTCGGGTCATCCAGCTTTGGCGGGTGGTGAGGCTGAGCCGATAGCGGCGTGCAAGGCGGAACGTAGACACGGCGTAAGGCCGGGGCCGCTATGTTTGAGTGTATCCGGGCGGTGCATCCTAGTTTGGTCTCCTTTGTCGTGCCATGGATGGGTTCAGGCCAGTGGCTGGGTTGGCACAATACAAATACGACTGTAGAGGGCGGGGGGTTAAATTGGGAAGGTGCTGATGTCAGTGCCGAGTCCACGAAGGTCATGAGCGCCGACAACCTCGACGGTGTCTCCCACCGACGCCTAAGCGGAAAGCGCCCATGCTTACGCAGGTCTTAGCTCGTAGGCACAGCCCTCGTGGTTGCCTTGGAGGTTTGGGCGTCCACAATGGATGCCCACCTAAGACCACAGCATCAAGGATGAACCTTACCCGTCTCCTACATCCATTATACCCAAGAGTCTCCCTGCCGCTTCTTGGCCGCTTCTTGATTGAGTGATCCTCTCCGGCGTGGGCTGCCGCTCCCAATAGCCTAGGGGAGGCATTCCGGGAGGCCTCCCACGAGGTGGACGCGTACTTGCGCTAACGCGTACTTGCGCTAAGTAGATGTCGAATCCGTGTCCGACTCCCCGGAATCGGCGGTGTCGGCGTGTTTGTCCCACTTGAGGCCTCGACCGTGGAACCAATGATGGCCTCCGAAGCCCTTGCCCCAAGACCGGTCAAGGCCTTCCGGCTGGTCATCCAGCCAGTCCTGGTAGTCGTCGGCCTGCTCTTGGGTGATTTTCCCCGACTCCACCATCTTGTCCAGCCAAGCCTCCACACGCTCGTCGTGCATCTCTTGGCGTGCCTGCTCCATGGCGTCGGCCACGGTGTCTTCTTCCAATTCCAGTATCTCCGCCACCCGGGCAGCGAACCCCTTGTTGCTTCCGTCGCTGACGTCGCTTCCACCGTCGCCAGTCCCATCAGCAAGAACGACGCCGCCGACAAGGGCAACGGCCAAGGCCAGCACCACCACCGGAATAACCAACCAGCGTTTCCGCATCCACCGACCTCCTGACACTCCGGTCTCCCGGAGGTGATGACCACAGCTTACCGGCCAATGATGAAGAACTTATGAAGAGGCTTCGAAGATTAGGCTACGGAGGCATGACAACCGACATTGGGGGCCTCGGAGGTTTGCATTTCTGTCGCATTTGTGGTGTTACAGTGTTACTTTTTTGCATCTCTCGGTTTTGTTCAATGCTATATTAGTTGTAACCTGTGCGTATGTTATTGCACCGGTATTTGGACCGGCGCAGCTACGCGTCAGCTTTGGTGTAGTCAAGGAACTGACACACGATTCACGATTTGTTGCGTTTTCGTAGCTGATGCCTGTGACATTTGTGACGTCGTTGTATCCGGTCCATATCTGAGACATTGTACCCCCCCAGGTGGCGGGTCCCTGGATTCGGGCCCGGGGCCGGGAATGCGACAAGATGCGGATAGGGACCCCTATGCGGAGGATAGGCGGGAAGGGCGGCTGGGGTCAACGAGCGGATGTCAGGGACCTTCAATCTCTGGCCGGGAGTCCATATGAATTGAGGCCTTGGTGGGAAGGCTCCCGGATTGCGTTTCCGAGTGCGGTTGTTGTCGTCGCGACATCTGGTACCGGTGCCTTGCGATGCCCGGTTCTCCATGTATATGATTCTAGTAGTGAGCCCTGCGGCAATTGCTGCGGGTGCGAGGTGAGGTCCGGCACACCTGCCATCAAGTCCATTGCCTCGACCTCTATTGACCACGCGACGCTATAACCGCAAACGGTACACCTGTGCGCCCATCGGCTGGCGTAGTGGGAAGGGAGAGTTCATTGGGGCGCAATAGGCTCGTGACAGCCATGCTGATCGGCCTCGCCATCGTTGTCCTGCTAGCCGCTTGTGGCGGGGCAACCTCGACACCCGCGCCGACGGCCATACCCGCAGCCGAATTAGCCAGCACCCCGACCCCCACGGCTGCTCCGGCCAGCACCCCCATGCCCACCTCAACTCCCATGCCCGCCTCAAGGGCCACGCCCACATCTACGCCGTCAAGCACGCTGGCCAGTACTCCCGACAGCACACCTCCCTCAACGCCCCAGCCAGCGGAGCTGGGGGTCGCTGCCTTCCTGCAGCAATGCGACCAAGCGACTGTGGCTTTGGCTACGCCGTTCATGGGAGGGGCCATTGATCTCAATCAGATGGCCCAGAGCGACGACATTACGTGGGGCAACATTGCAGACATTTATGCCTCCGCAGTGGATGCCTACAGCGAACACAACCCCCCTCATGAGCTTCAGGAATACCACAACGCTTGGTTAAGGACTGGTGAGGCTTTTCGCGACCATGCCCAGACGCGACCCAGCGAAGAATCGTTCATCGGTGAATTCTTGGTGCTCCTCTTGGAGACTGTCTTCCCTGCCTCGCTGGAGATAGGGTTTGACCCGGATAAGAGCGAAGAAGAGAAACAATGGCTGCTAGAGGCACTGTTCAAGGAGGCGTTAGGGGAATTCTTGGGCCCGGATTTCGCAGCCGCGGGCGAGGCTCACGACGAGGCCTTGCGGGCCCTATCCGCCGAGACATCAGCCCTCTTGAAAGAGTCCGGCTGCTACTTCGGCCTCACGCCCTTCTCTGAAGCCGAGGGACAGGGAGGACTGACCTTAGAAGGAGGGTCGACTGTCATCCGGGATATCGACGACGACCACGGCGACACATTCGAGGGCGCCTCAGCGATGGCGGTTGATGTGCCAGTAGAAGGCGCCATGGACTACTTCGGCGACTCAGATTTCTTCCTGTTCCAAGCCGAGGAAGGCAAGGTCTACAAGATATACGTCGACCCAGGGACGCTGTCCAATCCGCTGACGACCCTGTATGGCGCTGACGAGCAGCAGCTGGACTTTGCGGATTCGACTGCTATTTTCTGGGAAACCCAAGCTTCGGGAGACCATTACGTTGAGGTTACAGTTTGGAGCGACGACACGGGCTCTTACGTCCTCACTGTGTCGAACGTAGACGACGACCACGGCAACTCATTGGCGACAGCTTCTCCTGCAGTGGTCGGCCAGCCTGTCCAAGTCTCCATTGGATACGATGGCGACTTGGACTACCTCGTGTTCCAAGCCGAGGAAGGCCAGTCCTACCATATCTCTGTGGAACTGGGGACAGTGTCCGAAGCGTCGTTAACACTGTACGACGTCGATAGGTTCCTCCAAGCCTTTGGGCCCGGACCCATCGACTGGGAGGCCCCAGCATCGGGTGACTACTACGTGGAGGCGACGGCGTTTGGCGAGACCGGCACCTACTTCCTGAGCGTAACCGCTTCGGGCTGAGCGTAACCGCTTCGGGCAGCTAAGGCGGAACACCAACCCGTTGGGGGAATATGCCCGCACGCTTTCGGTTCTCGCAGATTCCAGGCGCTTTCGAGGGGCGTGTTCACGCGGCTGAAATACCTAGCGTCAGTTGGCGAGAGGCTGGCTAAGCGCGCATGAATTGCCTCAGACTCCAGACCGAGCGTCAACCACAGGGCCGATTGTGGTATTGTGCCATTGGACTTTCCACGGAATGAGGTCTGGGAGGCAGTCCTGACCACACCACCTTCTCGCAGTCCACGCTACGAGCCCCATGAGAACCCGTCGCTCCGGTCTTCACTGGGATTCGGTGCCCAGTTCAGCCTGACAGCTTCGGCCACACTGCTGGTCACCCCGGTCATCGTGGCCAATGAGTCAGGCTTGGACGAGTCCTATGTTGTCTGGATGGTGTTCGCCTCTTTATTGGTAGTGGGAGTCTCCACCCTATTGCAGGTGCGCCGACTCGGCCCTGTGGGCGGTGGGGCGGTCCTGCCCATGTTCACTGCTGCCTTCTCCATCCCCTTCTGCATCACCGCGGTGGTGGACGGAGGACCGGCAACGCTGACTACCCTCGTGCTGGTGTCGGCAGTGGTGCAGATCGCGATCTCCAAGTGGCTGTTCATCCTGCGCCGCATAGTGACCCCCACTGTGGGCGGCATCATAATGATGATCCTCTCTATCACACTTGCCTCGGTGGTCTTTGCCCTTTTGGACAAGGCTTCTGAGGTCGAGCCTACGGCAGCGCCTTTGACGGCGCTGGCCACGCTTGTAGTTATCGCCGCCCTCACCCTGCGTGGCGCAGCCGTATGGCGCCTATGGGGTCCTCTTATCGGCATAGTGATTGGGTGCGCAGTGGCGGCCGGGTTCGGAATCTATGACGTGGATAGGCTTATCGAGGCGCCTTGGATCGGACTTCCGGGTGATGCCCCAGGACTGTCACTTGATTTCGGCATTCCCTTCTGGACGCTGCTCCCAGCCTTTCTATTCCTGGGTGTCATCATAAGCATTCAGGCCAATGGAGAGGCCATCTCATTGCAGCGAGTTTCCTGGCGCGACGATCGGGCCGTCGACTTTCGGCAAGTGCAGGGGGCCTTGGCCGGCACTGGCGTATGCAATCTCCTTGCAGGCTTGGCGGGCGCAGTGCCCAACGCCATCAATCCCGGTATCGTCTCCTTCACCCAAGCTACAGGCGTCGCCTCGCGCCGGATCGGCTACTGCATCGCCTTCATTTTCATCGTGGTGGCCTTCCTGCCCAAGGTTTCCGCTCTCCTCAGCACCCTGCCCGGCCCGGTCATGACCGGGTACCTCATCATGGTGACGGGCACCCTCTTCGTCGACGGCGCCAGTACTGTCATCCAAGTGGAGCAGAACCGGCAAAAGGTAGTGGTAGCAGGGGTATGCTTCTGGATTGGAGCCGCATTCCAGTTTGGGCTATTCAATCTCCCAGAGGTGGGCTCGGTATTGGGCGCCCTGCTGAAGAGCGGGATAACAACCGGGGGACTGGCCGCGATAGTCATGATCCTGTACTTGGAACTTACCAACCCACGACGCATGCGGTTTCAATCTCGCCTCAACGTCGAGGCCCTGCCAGAACTCAACGAGTTCATCGGTAAGTTCGCTAACCGCAGGGGCTGGGACAACGCGATGAAGGAGAGACTGAGTGCCGTCGCAGAAGAAACCCTGCTGACTCTGGCCCCGCCCGACTTCCTTGGGTTGGATGGAGATGCGGATGAAGAAGGAGATGAGGAGCCGGTCAAGGACGACAGGAGACTGGTGGTCATAGCATCCAGCGACGGCCTCATAGCCGACTTGGAGTTCATTGGGGGTGGTAACGACCAGAACATGGAAGACCGCCTCCGGCAGTTGCAGCAACACGATTCGGAGACCGCAGTGGAGAACGATCTGTCACTGAGGCTGCTACGTAGCTACGCGTCGTCCGTTCGGCACCAACAGTTCCACGACACCGACATCATCACAGTGCGCGTAACCCCGCCTGGTACGCGCTAAGCAACTCCGCACTGAAGCCGCCTACATCGCGGATGGAGTTCTTGGTATAGATTCCCTCTCCCGCGATTAGCGAGTGGAGCAGACCTACGGACGGCGCAACCACAATGCCTTGGTTCATTATGCATGCCCTAATAACTGGCGCTCGCCCAGGATAAGGCATAGGCGTCGCGCGTGTCTGAAGCCCCGAGGAGACGGCGTCCTCCCGGAATGCCGTCTCCTGGCACAGAACGCGGTTAAGCTGGCAGCCCCGAGCTTTAGTCGTCGAAGTCTTCGGGCATAAGCACGAATTCGGGGTAGGACTCCATGCCCAATTCCCCGGCATCTTGGCCTAGGCGCTCCACTTGGAGTGAGACGCGGGCACCGAGCGTCATCTTCAGCGCGTACCACGCGCCGAAAGATGCCACGAACACGAAAGCCCCTATTGCCATTATGCCAATCAACTGAACGTGGAATGTGGCCCCACCGGCGATGCAGGCGGCGATGGTGCCCCAAACCCCGGCGAACAGGTGAGCAGGTATCGCCCCGACCACATCATCTACCTTTATCTTCTCAAGGAGCTTCAGTGCTCCAACACACAAGACACCGCCGATGGCTCCGATAATTACGGCCCAGTAGTGTTCGACGAAGTTGGGCGCAGCCGTGATGGAAACGAGACCCGCAATTGCGCCGTTCAGCCCTGCGAACAGGTCAATGCGCCCCATGATGGGACGCGATACAGCGATGGCCGCTATCACTCCGGCAGCAGCAGCCAGATTAGTGTTGACCAACACAATACTCATGGCCACTGCGTCAGCGGCGCTGCCCAAGGCCAGTTGAGAGCCACCGTTGAATCCGAACCAGCCCATCCACAGGATGAAAATGCCAAGGGTCACTACAAGGATGTTGGAGGGCGGAGTGAGCCGGACCGATCCGTCACGCCGGAACTTGCCCAGCCGGGGTCCCACCACGAGCACACCGGCCAAAGCGGCCCAGCCGCCGGTGCTATGCACGATGGTCGAACCGGCAAAGTCCGTGAATCCCATCTCGTTCAGCCAACCGCCACCCCAAGTCCACGCACCCACGATGGGATAAATGATGGCCGTCAGCACCAGCGTGAACACGAAGAAGGACCACATCTTCACTCGTTCCGCCAGTGTGCCCGAGACGATGGATGCAGCCGTCGCCACAAACACCATCTGGAAGAACCAGTCAGACATAGTGGAATATACGGTTTCAGCCGCCTCCTTGGCGCTTAACAGGGCTACGCTGGCGGCCGTTTTTGCCTCATCTGGTGCATCAAGCAACGCTATCTCTTCCGATGAGGGCCCGTAGAGGAACTTGAAGGTACCGATGATCCCGGCAAAGTCGCTGACCCCTACATACATAAGGTTGTAGCCAATGAAGAAGAACGCTAGCCCCGAGATGGAATAGATGCCGATGTTCTTCAAGCAGATCATGGCAGCGTTCTTGGTCCGTACGGAGCCAGACTCCAGCATGGTGAACCCGGCGCACATCCACATGACCAACGCGCCCCACACCATGAAGGAGAAGGTGTTGAATACGAAAGCGGTCTCACCCTCGACCCCAGCCGCATGGGCCATCCCCGGCTGGACGAGGAAGAAGACGACGAACCCTATACCAGCTGCCGCCATGATGGCTGCGGGGCGATGGTAGTTGAGGAAGCGCACTAGAGACATGAAGCTGTACCCTCCTTAGAGAAGAGACCCGTCAATGTCGGAGGCTAGCCCCGAATCTAACATCGAGACTTGTACTGTCTTGCGAGAGAACAACCGTCTGCATCGGAAACCGATGCAGACGAACAGTATCTAAGCAATAGATTCGTTTCGTGTCAACGAGGCGACCAGATAACTCCCGCCCTGAGGCTTATCAAGCCACATAGCGTATTGGGGAAGTCTCTTGATTCAGCTCCAGGTTCATCGTGGAGGTCAGGTGCGACCAACCTCTAGTCGGATACCGCAGTCCCATAGGAGTAGTCGCGGAAGTGGCGGGGGTACATGACAGTGGCCAAGGCCAAAGCACCGAACAACACATGCGTTATGTTCTCCCACAGGGTCACCGAAAATATCCCCAATGTGCCGTCCCCGCCTCCCGCGACGATAAAGCCCGCTACTCCCACACCTGCCAGCAGTACGCCTTCCACGCCTAGAAATGTGCGCTTCCAGCTGGAGGTCCATGTTTCTCCCGACAACAGGGCGACCAACCCAAGAACCAAGTACGCGGTATTCTGCCCGATGTCCAGATGATAGAGGTCGCCCTTTTCAGTACCGATAAAGAAACCGGCCACGCCCACCACGGTCATCAGCGTTCCAAGGGCCATCAAGGCTCTGCGATTGGTCAGTCCCTTGGGGTACTGTTTCCATACTGGGCCATACTGCACCCTGACCATAGCGACCTCCGCACGGGCAACTTTGCTCCTGAACGTACCCGCCTCATACAACGGTGTCAAGACGAGCTATAGACGCAGGCACATTGACGCCCAACCAGCCCCTTGATAGACTGAAAGCGCCTTGGGCGGTTAGCTCAGCTGGTTAGAGTGCCGCCTTGACATGGCGGAGGTCGGAGGTTCGAGTCCTCCACCGCCCACTCCCGAAGACTCGAACTACCTGACTCAACAACCCAGTGCTACTATCCACGCCATCGGCGTTGTCTTGCGCTGCTGTCTGCGGTCTCATCCAAGTCCACAGCCTAAGAATACCTCAGAGTTTCGTTGCTACTGCCTAGCTCGCATGAACTTTGTCGGGGACGTGGTGCACTTCGCGACGGCCACCGTCCTGGTCAACGACGACGTGGCTACGGGCGACCGATCGCTGCGGCGTGGGGTTGCCGGGGACACTGGTTGTGGTGGCAGTGGGGTGGAGCCTTGTGGGAACTACGTGACTTCCCTGGACATGGCGGGGCGCTCCATCACGCTCTCCCTCCTCGACGACGATATGCTCCGGTGTTGGGATGCCCCTGTTCAAACCGCGGAGCTCCGCTGGGGGCGTTAGCCGGACGCCCGCTCGTCCATACCCTGACACAGGGACCTGACCAGCAGACAGGCAGCCATCGCGACGACGCCCGCTGACCCACCACGTGCCCTGAACGGCATTGAGTGTCTTACCGGAACCATCGCCGTCCGTGTACATTCCGTCGACTACCGAATGGCGAAGGGAGACCAGCCTGTGTTCTCCTGGAGACTCATAGAGCGAAACACCAGCCAGGGCGCGACTGAAATGAACGTGCTGCGCCGGGTGGTGGGCGAAGATGCGTTGGGCTTCTTCAGTGAACACGCGACCGTCGACGCCGAGCACGGTACACGGCACTACAGTTATGTCGACACCTCGGTGCCGTCCGGAAAGACATATGCATACAGGATCAAGTCTGTAAATGGAGCTGGGTCTAGCAAAAAGACGCCTCGCGAAGAGGTAGCCATTCCCAAGCCCGGCCCGACCAAGCGACGAACAACTCACCGCGACGCCTTGGCGTTAATGAGCCGTTAGGAATCCAAGCGAGCTAATTGTGGGATAGAGGCAAAGGGCATAGCCTGAGTAGGGGGCAATCTGTCTTAGAGCAAGGGCGTGGGGGTTGTAGCTACTCATGCCCCGCCATCATAATCTTGGCGGGTAGGCTCATACTGCCCCCAGCCATATATCGAAGACGGTACTGTCTACCGTCCAATTAGGCCCACCAAACCCATTGGGCGGTGGATAGTACCGCAGGCGCCAAGCCAGTTGGTAACCGTCCATTTTTTCGGGCGGAACACCGCCTACGCGCCCAGAAGTGGGTGACTCATAAGCGTTACAACCCCCAGGGCGACGGATTCAAGTACACCCTGAAGGTCCTGATCCGAACGGCGAAGCAGAGTCAGGAGGCACCGGAACAAGTAGGAACCCCTTGAACTCAGGCATATTTGCTATGATTGGGCTTCCAAAGAGACGGCGCCACGAAAAGAACGCTGGGAGGAATACCCACCGTGCAGAGCAATCGCATGAACAGAAGTCAGCCCGACACCTTCATCTGCCATGCCAGCGAGGACAAAGAGGCCATTGCCCGACCAATCCACAAGGCCCTGACAGAACTGAGAATTTACGCATGGCTGGATGAATCCGAAATCCGGCTCGGACAAAGTATCCGGCAGAAGATAGACGACGGACTTGCAAGCTGCAGGTCGGCCACCGTAATTTTGTCTAGGCCGTTCTTTTCGAAGAATTGGACCCAATACGAAATGGACGGGATAGTAGGACGGCAGATGCAGGGGGAGATATTGTTCTTTCCGATCCAACACGGCATTACCATCGAAGAAATCAGGGACAACAGCCCATCCCTTGCAGGACTCAGTTTATGGAATTCATCTGATCATTCCCCGGCACAGATTGCGACTGAAATAGCCAGGCAACTAGAAGCCGCAACGCGAATTCCTCCCGAAGCCTCAGCGGCGCCCACAAATGAACCCTACGAAAGGTCAGTGGAACCAAGCGGCGCCCGCGCATTTGGCACGTTCTACATAGCCCCCACGGGTACAGAGCAACTCCCGCCGAATGTTGAACCAGAAGTAGATACACTGCTCTTTTTTTCGAACCCAACGGGCCTCATAGGATGGACTCCCGTGGTGGAGAGCAAAGAGGAACTCGAATATGTCATAGAGGGAAAGACCCTACGGGTCCGGTTGAGCTGGGGGAGCAGTTGGGGAGGAGGGGAATTCCTAGTAGCCAAAATGCTTTCCGGAGAGGAACCCTTCGCTCTGACCATACGACGAACCAGCGGACAACAGGTCTACCTCCCCACCGTTATCAACAGATCGCCAGCGACCTTCCTCACAGCACCGAGCAGCAGGTCAGGCTGGATGACCTTTCTGATTCGGTAGTTCAGAATGATGAATGCAACCTGTCGACCCACATACCAGAGGAGATAGCAATGTCAATTTCCCCTCCACATGGCCCCATACATGAGGAGATAGAATTCTGGTGGGACCCAAACGAGAAGGCACTACTATATGAAATCAACCTTAAACGGGAGACAGGGGAAGCCATTCCAGATCACAAGAGATCCACTGAGAAAGAGCATCGAATAGATGACCTACGGGGTGAACATCGCCCAGTTCACTATCAACCACACTGAATCAGTTTCAAGAATGGTGACCATGGAGAAGCCAACATCGCAAACGCTGAGCTCGTCGTCCGGCTGTGTTATCACATACAGAACAATGAAAAACCGGTGAAGACCGGACTCGGAGAGCCACTCATACCGGTTCCAAAGGCTCTGGCTTTGTTCCTAGCAGCAAAGCGAACAGAGATGCACCGGGAGGAATCCCTGACCCAGGCGATCACACTCCTGCATACCTACATCACCGTTAAGGGAAACACCTAGATTCCCCCGAGCTAATCCGTAGTTCCACGTTCCAGCGAGCGGTCAAAGACTGGATGTTCACCTCGAGCCCCGCCAGTGCCTGGAAAATCTCTACCAGCAGGAAAGCGAGAAGGGACGGGAGGAGTTCTTTGAACTAGAAACCGAGCGACGAGAGAGGCCTATCGAGAAGCAACGAGGGAACTTGAAATGGCGATTGTCATGGGCGGCGACAAGGACCCGTTGAGAAAATCGGGCTGTCAAGGGAGACGGTAGGTTCACAGAGCCCCTAGCCACATTTCGAAGAAGGTTCTGTCTATCGTCAAAATAGGCCCACCTCAGCGGACTCGAACTTGCTAAGCGCGCTCCTCCTGCACCCCGGTCGACCATGAGCATCGTAACGTGCTCCGCTTTTGTGGTAACCAGATGAACACAGCGATCAGCGGGCAACAATCTAGATGCTTGTTGGTAGCAGAATAGTCGAGGGCTACGCGATGGCAGAAGGCTACACTGCGGCAACGAGCCCAACCCCATCACCCAGCCATGACAAACACCCCTTGCCCCCTCTCCCTTGACCCCTAGGTATCATGTTCCTGAGGCCCATCACTCATGACATAACGAGCATGGCGCGGTGTGTCAGACACGAATTGTAGCTGGAGATGGCAAAGATGTCGGAGGGTACAGACACAAGATACTTTTCGCAGATACAAACGGTGTGCCATCCAGCTACGGAGTGGCACACGGCTCACCTATGGGCGACGCACACATTGGTGCCAACGCAAAACATGCCGGACTTTTTCAGATACGAATCAAAGCTGGAGATTGCACGAATTGCAGGGCAATCAGATACGAAAAAATGTTTTTCAGATACAAATTGGCTGCAATTCAGCTACGACACTTGCACGCCGTTGCACACCCCTCAGCTACGGGTGTGCCCCAAAATGCCAGACCAATCTGGCCGCCCCTTACCTTCCAGCCGCAATCAAACGTGGGGGCGAAGTGGATGGTGACGTCGCTACCGTGGCCCGCAGGGCCGTAGAAGGGGCCATGGAGACCAGCAAGAGCGTCGGCCTCCGGGCCGAGGACATGGCCTTCAGCATAGCCCGCGGTGCCATCGAAGGCACAAGGGATGTGGCCGGAGACCTTGGGGCCACGGCCAGGGACACCATCGAGGGCACCGTCACTGGCACCCAAGAGGTGGGTGGCAACATCATTGAGGACACCCAACGGAGCCTGATCAGAGGCGCTTCCGAGGTTGGCGAGACGTGGCGAAGTCACCAGGAACGCCCTCGAGGAGGCCAGCGAGAGCGCCAAGAGCATCGGCCCTCGGGCAGAGGACGCTGCCCCCGGCAGCTGCCAATGGCACGGTAAGCGCTGCTGGTTCCTTCGGCGATGTCACGGTCAGCACCGTCACCGGTGCTGTAACCGGTACCATTTCCGATGTCAGAGTCGTGGTCCGGGCGCCGTTCAGGGACGAAAACCAGCAGCAATCCTAGTCTGGTCGCGCCTCTCTGGGGTTATACCCGTGATAAATAAGGCTTCTTGATTTGGCTCTCTAGACGAGGAGGATTTGTGCCCGAATCTTATGACATTGTTCTCTCCAGCCCTTTCCCCAACTACCATTTCTTCGCGCATAAGATGAGGGAGTTGTGCGGGCAGATGAACCTCAGTTTCTTTCTGGTAAACGATACATGGGTGAACGAGTTCCGCCGGAAGCTCGAAGACCGGGAAATAGCAGTTCGGGTGCTGCTGGACCTGACCGCTAGTCAAACTATTGACGACGACCCCTACCTGCTTTTGGCCAAAGAGGTGAAGCGGCAACGCGGTCATGTGATAGATGACCCCGATTTGAAGGCCTATTCAGCCCACAAGGCTCGCTTTCATCAAATGCTGGTGCAAAATCAGATACCCGTGCCGGAAACTATCATGGTGGACCGGAATGAATTGAACTCCTTCAAGATCACTCAGGAAATCAAGGACCAAGTAGGGGTGCCTTTTGTAGTCAAACCAGCTTGGGGGGACTCTGGCGTAGGGGTGGTCATCGCCGGAGACGCCCTGCACTGGTCGGCCGAGCAGACACCGAACTCCGACACTTTCCTGATCCAGAAGAGGCTTCAGCCTGTGGGATTGGGGAACCATATGGGGTGGTTTCGCATGTTTCACATCTGCCGGGAGGTTATACCCTGCTGGTGGAACCCGGTCAGCCACGAGTATCAGTTGGTGACCCCGGCCCAGATACGAAACGACAAGCTGGCCCCCTTACGGAGCATCATGCGGGGCATCGCCCGAATATCGAAGATGAAAAAGTTCACCTCGGAGATTTGTCTGCATCAGGACGGTAACGTTTATGCCGTCGACTACGTGAACGCGGACCAGGATATGAATCCACGGTCGTTCTACCCCAATGGCGTGCCCGATGAAGTGGTGCGCCATGTCGTCTGGCTTCTCTTCTACGAGGGTTTGCACATGGTCAAGCGCGCGCACGGATTCTTCGATGACTAGCTTGTAGAGTCGGAGTCGGGCTTGGACTGGCTGGCACAGCGACAGCGCGAGCAGAAAAACAGCGGCAGGGTACGATGACGCAGAGATGATGGTAGCCTTGTTACTAATTAGCGTCGCCGCGCTGGCCGCGTTGATCGTGCTGGCCATGTTCGCGTATGGAGCTTGGGTCGCTCACAACCTGACCCTGCAGGAGCGAATGCCGGTATCCGGTCATCCAATGCAGTTGGGCCTACACTGGGAAGACGTCGCTTTCCCCAGCCGCAGGGATGCGGTCCCGCTGGTGGGTTGGTATTTGCCGGCGCCTGGGGACAGCCGCTCCGTTATCGTTATCCAGGGGACCGATCAACATCGCAACGACCCGGCAACCCGGGCCTTGGAATTGGGCCGCGATCTGGTGGATCGGCGCTTCAGTGTACTGCTGTTTGATTTAAGGGCACGGGGCGAATCGGTCGTTAACCGTAGTAGAGAAGGCGACCGGGAGCAATCGGACTTGCTGGGGGCCCTTGATTACGTGGAGGCCCGGGGCATTCGTGTGGAACGCATAGGGCTGCTGGGCTTTTCCCTGGGGGCCGGAGTGGCCATACTGGTGGCAGCTCAGGAGCCCCGTATCCCGGACATCGTGAGCGACAGCGGGTTCATGGACTACGTCTCGGACATCCGCCTGATTCATACCAACGTATGGGGGTTTTACCTGCTGTCCTGGTTTTCGTTCTTCATACTCTGGGGGGCGCACCCTTTACAGGACGGACTTTCGGCGGGTGCGTCCCGTGGAAGTGATCGATGACATAGCCCAGCCGATTTACTTCATCCACGGAGGGGAGGACGTGGTAATCTCGGTTGACGAGACGGTAGGCCACCAAGCTTCCAACAACCCGGAAGACCGTCTCTGGCTGGTGCCCGGGGCTGAACACATCAACGTCTACCAGAGAAATCGCGCAGCCTATGTCCGCCGGGTTGCAACCTTCTTTGAGGAACACATCCCCTGAGATGGTAAGGAGGCCGAGTGCGGAGACGGCGGACCGTCCGTACCAGTGAGTAATGGACCGCGAGCCACGACTGAGTTGGCCTCCTCTCTTGTGGCCCTCGGCTTCACGGCCCGCGACGGCTGACAGGCTTCCTGCAACGCCGGATATCGGCCCCTACCCTCAGCGGAGCGCCATCATCAGACTTACCATGACATACCGTTGATGACATACCGTTGATCGACATACTTTTATCAGTCCCCACCGCCGGTTTATCCGACGGCAGCGCCAGCTTGCTGAAAGACTTCGCCGTGGCCATGGCCATCGCTGCCGGCGGTCTGGCTTTGGCCCGACTGGCAGGACAGCCACCGGTGTTGGGCTACCTCCTTGCTGGCTTCCTCATTGGGCCGTTCACTCTGCCCAACCCACTCATCAGCAATCTGGAGGTCATCGGACTTCTCGCCGAGCTGGGGTTGGTCCTTCTTCTGTTCGGCATCGGCTTGGAGTTGGGTTGGCGGCGGATTCGCAGCATTGGGTTTCAGGTGCTGGTCATCGGTGTGGTCGAAATTACCGTGTTGACGCTCTTCGGAATCTGGATTGCCAGCATCCTGCCGGGTATTGATGGCAGCCATGGATTGTACTTGGGCGGAGCCATGGCCATCAGCAGCTCTGCCATTCTGCTGAAAGGGCTTCGCGATGCCGGTAACCTGAATTCTCGCTGGGGTCAAGCCATCGTGGGAATCCTGTTGCTGGAGGACGTTGCAGCTGTCATATTCCTCACTGTACTGTCCGGTCTAGCCACGACTGGTTCGGCAAGCCTAGTCGATGCAGGCTTGCTGGTGGCGAAGCTGGGAGCGTTTTGCATCGCAGTGCTTGTCTTTGGCACCTTGTTGGGATCAAGGCTGATTCGTCTACTATCGCGGTCCCAATCCGACGAAACGCTGCTCGTTGCCAGTTTGGGTCTCTGCTTCCTGCTGGCGCTGTGCGCACAGCTGCTGGGATTGTCCGCCGCTGCCGGGGCATTTCTTATCGGGGTCGTAATTGGTGACACCGAAGCTGTTGGTCGAGTAACCCGGCTGGTCAATCCGGTGCGGGATATGTTCGGTGCACTGTTTTTCCTGTCCATCGGCATGCTCATCGACTACCGCACCCTAGATGATTTCATCGTGCCCGCGCTGGTGGTGGTGGGCGTATTCATGGCCGGAAAGATTGTGGCAAATGCCGTGGGTTCCATACTGGCTGGCCATAGCTCCGAGGATGCCATGAGGGTCGGCATGACGATGCCGCAAATGGGAGAATTCTCGCTGGCCATCGGCCGCGTCAGCCCTACGGATGCTCTGGGCGGGTCTGCCCTAGTGTCCGTCCTCTCCATTGCTACGGCCATCACCTCTATGCTCGCCCCGATGACCTCCCGCGCAGCACTCCCGTTGTGCCGTTGGATTGATCGGCGCTCTCCCGAATCCCTGCACCGCACTATGCTCGCCACCAGGCTGGGCGTAAATACATTTTGGTCCGCGATGTCTTTGCGGGGCGAGACCGGGGCGCAGCTCCGCAATGCCGGACGGCTCATACTCGTCAATATCGGCGTAATAGTTGTCCTCGCCGCTGTCGGCACCGGGGTGCTCATTGCTACACCGGCAATCATCGGCAATATCCTTCCGGAGTCAATTGCCGGTCTGATAGTGGTCGGAATAATTATAGGCTTGAGCACGCCTTCGGCAATCAAGATTTGGCTTTCCCTCAAGACCTTGGCCCGTCTCGCTACCAGAGATCCCCATGCGCCGGATGACCGACACAGCAACGATCCGGTTTGGCGTAGTCTGCGGGCGATGGTCCAAAACGGGCTCGCCACCGTGCTATTGGCATTGCTGCTGATTCTGAGTCTGCCCTTGATCGTTCAACTATGGCTGCTGGGCAATTTGTCCGCTTCGCTGTCGTTGCTGCTGCTGCTCGGGCCGGCGGTGGCCATGGGGATGATCAGCTTCAGGGTGCATCGGGTACTTGAGTCGGCGTTCAGCGATACTTTCACGGACGACTCCGTCTCGCCAGAGCCCCACCCCGCCGACGGCTTGGAACACACCGGTTCAACCTATTCATCTGATTCAATTGATGTCGATTCCCCTGTACCTCAACCCGGCCATCAGCAATCAACGGGCCAATCTGCGTTTGCGTCGCATCGTAGCCTGCATGACCCCCTAGTTGTCGCTGCGATGGAGCACCTCGAGGAGCAGGATGAACTTTGGCAGCTATTGGAAGAGAGGATAGCGCGGATGCGCGAAACCGGCGATGCTCCTCCACAGAGCGGGCTCCCCGGCTCCCCGAGCGATGGCGACTAGCCTCCAGTGAAGGCTTGGCTGACGAGGCGTTTTGTTGACGGCACTAGGCTAACTAAGACAAATATCCTTCGCAAAGAATAGAAAAGAATATCGAGGATATCCGGCAGTTTTGGGTTGCGTTCAGTCCTAGACCAGCATGGCACGCCGTTCGGTGCATTCATCGGGCAGGGCGTCTCGGACCGGGATAAGGGCGTCCCCTCCTGAAGCCGTGGCGGCCTCTATGGCCCCTGAGGCCAGTGCCACCGCAGCTTCCCGCACTGGTAACCCCAAGTTCCGCAGCCAATTCGCGCGCCGCGCCGAGCGCAGCGGTGGCCGGTGCGCCGGGGTCCTCTCCACGTTCAACGGCCCTCTGCACCGCCCCATAGCCTGCTTCCCGCAGGGAAGTGTCGGGCAGGCACACTCCGGCCGGCCAACGAGCGAATCGTACCGAGCACGGCCCCGCGGGATACAACTCTGACTTGGACGGGATGATCGCTCATCCCATGGATCGCGCCCCGGGTCGCATGACGGGCAAGCTCAAGACCATGCTCGGTGACATCGCCCACATCTTCCACCCCAGCATCCACTGCTTCCCCGACGCTCCGGGCGAGCTCACCGACGAAATGGAAGCCACGGCTCGCCGACTCGCCGAGGCCACGGCGGCCTGCGTTGACGACGCAAATTGGTAGGCGCTGACCCCCATGGCCACGTCGGCGCCTGGGATGCGCTTCAGGTAGCCGTACGAAAACGCCGCCACGGCGTCGAGGCCCGGCACGGACGACACCGCACGGGCCATAGGCGCCACGCTGACCATGAGCCCCGCGAGGGCAAGGTCCCGTTGTACCTCGCCCTCCTCGCGCAACGCGACCAGCATATTCAGCGATGGCAAAGAGAAAGTCGAAACTGCTCAGAGACAGCACCGGGAGGTTAAACACTTCGCGGGGTAACGACCAACTGAACTGGATGGCGAACGACCGGGACGAGAAGTAGTCCACCGCCAGTCCGCCCACCATTGGCCCAAGGCCGGCGCCAATGTTCGTCGCGATCCCCGCTACTCCAAGAAAGGGCGTCGCCTTGTCTTCTGGGGCCAGTTTCAACGCGATGGTTCCAACGGCCAGCGTCACCCCTGCTGAGGCTATTTCGGTGAAGACGTGCAGCGTCATTAGCAACGGCAATGTGAGGGAGTGGCGTTCCGGCAGGGTGGTGAAAATCCAGCCGAGGATAACGAGCAGATAGAGCGAAGCCGACAGCGATAGCACTGTCTTGCTGCCTACGCGATCAGCAAGCGGGCCTCAGGTCCTGAGAAACAAGATGTTGGTGAGCTGGCTAAGCACCGTGAGACTGATAACTGCCGGCAGCGAGAGACCGAGCTTGGTCAGCATGTAGACCGCGAAGAAGGGAATCGCTAGGTTGGAAGCGGAGCTCCACAGAAACAGGAATCGCAAGAGTTGGGAGAAATTCCTGTCTCGCAGTGGTTCAGTGAGTACTGAGAGGGCGGAGCGTCCACTGGCCGGAACGGCTGGCATCTGGGGTTCCCGCGCCTGTGCGACAAACAACGAGCCGGCCAAGGTGAACACGAGCGCCCCCCCGATCAGCAGGAAGAAGTAGGCAAGGATGGGCATCGCTGGGAGCCGCTATCCCCTCCCACCAGGTCACGAAAAAGCTGCCGCCCAGTCCGGCCACGATGATGGCCGTAGTGATCATCGCTAAGCGCCAGGCGTAGTAGCCACCCATGGCTTGCTGCGGCACGAAGTCGCGCATCCAGCTGGCCCAGCTGGTAAACCATACCGGGGCAAACAATCCCCGCAGCGCCAACAACCCTATTACCCAGCGCGACCGCACCGGAACTGGGCGTATTGATTAGAAACGGCACGGCCCCGATTGGAAGCCACATCAAGTTCGACAGCAACCAAGCAGGCAGACCGATCGCTTTCCTCAGGTGAAAACGTTCAACCGCCAATATGGCCGGCAGTTGCACCACCTGGGTAATGAAGGGCAGGGCTGCCGGAATCCCTACCTGAAGGTTATTGGCCCCTAGCGCGAGAGCGTAGGCCGCGATGAAGCCGCCGCTGCTCAAGCTGAACATCGCTCCCGACGCGATTCCCTCGTACACCATTGCACGAAGGCTGTGGTCTATCTCCTGCTGGGAAAGCGTTGCTTGTGGGCGAAGGAACCCGGGTAACCTCATGAACTAACGTCGCCCGAAACGGTAGTCTGGATTCTGCATTAGATGAATCCCATTGAGGCTGGGCAGTTCGCGGCCCTTGTGGGTTCTCGTGTGCTTTCCCGGATGCTCGACAGGGTTCATCCTCAAGAAGCGTCTCCCTGGTCCGGGAAGCTGTTCTGGGGCTAACCCACGGTATCTGGTTGGGGCTCCTAGTCGCCGGAATCGCGCTGGCCTGGAAGCAGAATCCAAGCCTAGGCCTTGTGCTGGGAGTTGCGATGCTGGGCAACATGGTCATTGCAAGCTTCGTTGGCGCTGCAATACCTCTGTTTCTACGACGTATTGGAGTGGACCCGCAGTCGCCTCAGCAGTGGTGGTAACAACCTTCACTGACGTGTTTGGGTTTCTCCTGTTTCTCGGCATTGCCAGCGTCGCCATCGACTTCATCCGGTAGGCGCTACCATTGTTGGCGTTCCTTGCCCCAGAGCCGCGGCTAACCCTCCGCGGATTTCTCTACCTCCGGTTCGGCGCCTTCGCTGCCGCGCTCATCCATCCCGGCAGCCAATCCTGTGCCATTCTGTGCCGCTGGCTGGTTCCACTCTTGTACAAAGTAAACAATTATATCCTTCGCCATCGCCACCACAGGCGGCCCTAGGATGACGCCCCAGAGGCCGAAAAACTGGCTGCCGACGATTATCACTAGAATCATCGCGACCGGGTGTATATTTAGGGAGTTGCCCTGAATTCGTGGCACCAGAAGGGTATTCTCCAAGAGTTGGACCGCCAGATACAGCAAGACGACCCAGAGAATCTTCTCCGGTGCCGTAGCTAGGGTCACCAGTAGGCCGACGGCCCCGCCAATCCAAGGGCCGACAATGGGCACCAGTTCGGTCAAGCCCGCGGTGATGCCCAGAATGAAGCCGAATGGGACCTCCAACAACAGTAGCCCAACGGTTACGATAGACCCGACAGCCAGCCCCAGGATCAGCTGGCCCCGAATGTATTTGGCCATTGTCCGGTCCGCTATGTCCAGGATGTCCCGCAGGAAGGGGCGCAGAGCCGCCGGAAAGGGCGCGTACAGGGCTTCTGTAATCGTTCCGGGATCCTTCATCAGGTAGAAAACTAACATCGGCAGGGTGGCCAGACCTAGGATAAATGCTAGGGAGCCAGAGATAACTCCTAATGTCTGAGAGACCACCTGCCAAGCTGCCCGGCCTAGGATGCCGCTTGCGTCGGCCAAAGCCTCTTCCGCCCTGGCACGCAATTCGCTGGGAATTAGTTCGGCGTAGCGTTCAATCCTGTCTTCCACTGCCAGACGCGCTGAGTCGAAGAAGCCGGGGAATTCTTCAATGAACTGCTGACTTTGCCGCACGGTGGGGGGAATGACCAGGATGAGAATCCCGGCAAGAATGCCCAGGCCGGCAAAGTAGATAAGCCCGATGGAGAGGCCGCGGCTCAGGCCGGGGCGGCGCTGCCTCCATGGCATCAACCGCTCCAGCAGCCGGGCCAGAGGCAGGAGCGCATAGGCAATCACCACGCTGATGCCCATGACCAGCAGCACACTGCCCAACAGATACAATGCCACCAGCGTAATCACCACTACCGCGGCGGCTCCCAGCAACGGGAGACGTCGGCTTTTCAAGTCTTGCCTCAATCATGCCTGCCAGTTTCTAGAGTAGCTTGGAGTGGCCATCATTGTGGTGCGGCAGCCCTCCCATTGCAAAGCCTATCCCTTAAGGCGAAACGGTCAGGAATGCCACCCTCACTCTACATGCAGAGTGCGAAGGTGCTTACGGGCTCCGGAACAACCCAAACCCCGTGCTGACCCTGTCGGGTTGGCGGTCGAACGCCTCACATCGGTTCGTAGGCCATTTTTCTGGCCAGTACCACAGCCCACGGAAGGTTGTCGGGCAACCGGATTCGCTTGGCATGAGAAGGATGGGATCAGGGCACGATGAGTTATGGCCTTGTCATGGGGCGTCTCAGCCGATGCTAGGGGGTCCTTCCTCCACGAACAACGTGTGCAGGCTTTTGTCGCTATT
This sequence comes from Dehalococcoidia bacterium, assembly GCA_965263155.1. Lineage (GTDB taxonomy): Bacteria > Chloroflexota > Dehalococcoidia > Lucifugimonadales > JAAXIE01 > JAAXIE01. The sequence goes on along the minus strand of OZ253586.1, from coordinate 920,049 downwards.
GCCTGCCGGTGATAAGGGTCACAGTCCCAACCACACCTCAAATATGGTACTGCCTACCGTCAACTCAGGCCCACCACACTGGACAACATCAAGAACCCTATTTGTGCTATTTTTGAGCTTTAGGCTGGACCTGTGAATCGTTCGAGCCTAACTTGTGCGTAAGCCACGGCCTCAGTTGTACCAGTTGTTGAAGCCGTCAATAGACCTTGAACGGGAGCCCTGACACTTGTTCGTCCTCAGTCTAACCGTCAACGACCCTCAGCTCATACTCCGAACTCAAGGCCTCTGCTCGCTCCTGAAGCTGAAGGCGAAGCCGATTGTTCCCGCTCTAGCTGGTGGCATAACACAACATCATCGCATTCATGTCGCAGGTAGCGAGTCTTGCTTACAGCCCGCAAGGGAAAGCAAGAATTCATTATATCCTTGTAGCGCTCCTCCCGAGTTGACGGACTTCGGGACGCCCCTTACCGTTGGTTGGTCGGCGATTGAGCAACAGACGGGTGGGGAGGTCGTGAAGTTGGTCTTAGCCGATTGTCGCGCTGGAACACCTAGCGTACCGTATGGGCACCATCGGCGCATTTGGAGCAGGTTCTTGCGGTCGCGAAGCGTCAACGAAGCCATACCTCATTGCCAGGACGACACTTCGCGAATACGCAGACGAAGTTGGCTACGAACTTCGCTGCCCTCGTGAGTACGAAGCCCAGATAATAGACTATGCTGGCGTTTTCGCGGTGGCGGTAGACTTCGAAACGCTGACGTGTCCGGTAAGGTCATTGGGGCAGATCCCACGCTTCTACATTCATACCTCCCTACCTTGGACATGCGCGATATCCTGAGCGTGGACTATGATTTCCTGCCCGAAGCGACCCACTTTCTGCAGCTGGACGAGCCGCAGGAGGGCGCCGCGGCCATGCGGAAATTCCTTGGATCGATCGTGATCGCTTGAATCGGGTGCGTCGGGTGCGATTCCTACTGCCGACTGGCGGGCACCGAAGGGGCTCCAATGCAAGCCTGTACGCTGCTATAGGACCTTCCTCGACGGCCCACTTAATTGGACAATATCAAGAGCCCTCACTTTGAGGTTCGTTTTGGACCTGTGACGAAATATATCAACGACCATATGGGAGCCCTTGTAAACGACAGGAACCTGGACTCTTTGCGGGCAGTAGCGCATCAAGAACGCATGATGAGGACTCGGAAGAAGCCTGCCAGCGAGCGGAGGACAGGACGCTGACCAGACGTACTCTTCCCAAGCGATGTAGTACAGCCGTGAGGAGGTATAAAAGGATGCTACATTGAGGTGATCCCCGGATTGAAGAGCCATTGATTGGGGATGTACCGAGTGAGGATATGGACTGCGTCGACACCGGGCGCGACTTTTGGCCCGCTGCCATGAGGCTGTGTAGGAAGCCCGGTATCAGGCAGCGTGGTCAGCGCCCCAGGTGGAGGGCGCGGGTCAAGTGGTTGCCCACACTTACGTGTCTGCGGTCGAACCCTCTGGAGAGGGGTTCTTCTTGCTCCACAGGAGAGCTGCTCAAGGCCGAGGTCAGCAACAGCGTTCCTCAGTTGGCGGCCGTGGAGGAGGTTGTACCGACAGCCCGGCCGCGCCAGCAGAGAGCGAAGCTCGTCCGCCCGCGCGAACTCGCAGACGAAGTAGAAGCCCCGGTTCAGGATGCCGTCCCGCACCTCCCAGTGTGGCCAGCACCCCTCGCAGCGACTCGTCCGTCCTTGTTTCGGGGTGGCAAGTGTCCGGCTAGGCCTGTTGTAGATCGCTGCGCAGACGACTTAGATCGGGCGGGTGTTGGCGCACCAGCAGTTGCGCTTGAAAGCTCGAGGCGTTCGGGGGACCTGCTATACCACCCAACTTGGGTTCGTCCACCTCCATTCGCGGGCGGGCTACCGGTCATGGCAAGGCCAGGGATTCCGGCGATGATATAATCGCGCAAGCTGAGCGTGAGGTGAGAGATGCCGCTGGACCCGCAGGCCGTGACCGTAATCGAGAGAAGGGACGCTTCCATTCAACCCCCCCTAGGCCCCGATGCCTCCTTGGCAGACCGAAGAGGGCGCTTCAATCAGACTTGGCGGGAGCTGGGGCCTGAAGTGGGCAAGGTGGAGGACCGTCCCTTGCCCGGACCCCGGGGGGACATACCGGTCCGCATCTATACCCCTTCTGGCAGTGGCCCTTTCCCCATCCTGATGTTGTTCCATGGGGGCGGGTTCGTCTTCGGGAACATCGACACCTACGACGGGAACGCGCGACGTATCTGTGTGGGTGTCGACTGCATAGTGGTCAACGTGGAGTATCGGGTTGCCCCGGAGCACAAGTTTCCTGCTGCTCCCGATGATTGCTATAGCGCGACTTTGTGGGCGGCGGAGAACGCAGCCACCATCAACGGTGACGCGGGCAGGATGGCCGTCTGTGGTGACAGCGCCGGAGGCAATCTCTCGACGGTGGTGTGCATGATGGCTCGTGACAAGGGTGGGCCTCGCATTCGGCTACAGGTGATGCGTTGCCCAGTGACCCACCGGAACTATGAGCCTCTGACTGTCGACCTCGAGATTACACCCCCCAGCAGCAGGGACTGGTGGTGGAAGCAGTATCTTGACGATGAGGCCGATGCCCAGAACCCCTACGCCTGTCCGATGGCGTCCAAAGGCCTCTCCGGGCTACCGCCAGCCCTGGTCATCACCGCCGAATATGACGAGCTACGCGATGAGGGCGAGGCCTACGCCCGGATGCTTGAAGAAGCAGGGGTGGCCACCACCTGCGTACGGCACGACGGGATGTTTCATGTGTTCCACATGTACCCGGCCTACATCGATAAGGCTAAGGAAGCCTTGGCGCAGGAGTTCGCCATGCTGAGGGAAGCATTTGCCCGTTAGTGGGCTACGCTTGGGTTACGGCGATGCCCTCGATTTCGATCAAGTAGTCGGAGTGGGCCAGCGACTTCACCTCGACTAGGGTCCCAGCGGCTGGGTTGGCCTTGTTGATGTACTGGTTGCGCGCCTGCTGGAACTCATCCAGCTTGCTCATGTCGGTAACATAGGCGGTGTATTGGACGATATCGGCCATGGTTGCGCCCACTTCCTCCAGAGCTATCCTCATTCTCTCGAAGACGCGCTCGGTCTGGCCGCGCATATCCCCCACGCACACCACTTGTCGATTGGCGTCCACGGCCACATGGCCTTGCAGGAATATCATATTCCCGACTTTCACGCCACGCGCCCCGTCGTCGCCATCGCCTAGTTTCTGACTTCTGATTACTGTTTTGGCCATCAAGTTGCTCCTGGTTTTTAGGTAGGTGGGTCCGAGACAACCCGGAAAAGCTTGGCGAGTATAGCATCGCCCACTCGCCCCTGCTACACTAGCTCACTCGCGGCAACTGTTCAGAATTTTGAGGAGCCAGCCCGGCCTTTCCTTGTCATTACTATGAAGATAGTCCCCAAAGACACGGCTGATTGCTCCCGAGTTGCCGTCTATTTTCATGGCAATGACGGGCCACTTCGCGAGAGGACCAGCCAGGGCAATGTTTGGCCGACGAGAAGTAATTGGAGGGGTTATTCTTGATTTACGAGATGCGTACCGATACCTTCGCCCAGAATAACGATGCGGTAGATTTCGTGCAGAAGTTGGGCGAGGTCATCGAACACCGCAACACCTTTTCCCCATTGGGGGCCCTGTGGCTCTCGGAGATAGGAACTCTCAACCAAGTGATACACGTCTGGCCATACGAAGACTTGCAACACCGCAACGAAGTCCGTGCCGTGGTGGCCAAGGATGGTAACTGGCCACCGCCGGGAATCACGGGACTGTTGGGCGAAGACGTCGAAATACTCAACCCAGTCCCCTTCATGCGTCCTTGGGAAGGCGTCCAAGAGCTGGGCAGCTTCTACGAGGTACGCAGCTATGTCTGCAAACCAGGCAGCATACGTGAAATGGTGCGGCTGTGGGGCGAGTGCATGCCTGCCCGCGAGGAGTACTCTCCGCTGGCAGCCTGCTGGTATACCGAGTTTGGCACCCAGTTCAAGTGGGTAAGCGTCTGGCCATATGTCACACTCGACGAACGGGCTAGGCTAAGGGCCGAGGCGTCCAAGAATGGCGCTTGGCCGCCCGCCACGGGCCACCTCATGATGCGACAGGAGAACCGCATAATGACGCCCGCTTCCTTTTCGCCAATGCACTGAACATTCTACCAACGGAGGCACTGGACCATGGCCGTGGACATCACCTTCGCCTGCTACTTGTACGATCGGACGCTTGCGCTGCAGAACGGCTCTGTCCGACCTAATGGTATAAACCTGCACTATCTGTCGATGGCCAACGTGGGCGAGATCTTCCGCCGACAAGCACGGTATGCCGAGTTCGATGCCTGCGAGATGTCGCTTTGCACCTATACCACGCTGCACGCGCAGGGCGACCGGCGCATGATCGCCATACCCGTGTTTCCCTCCCGCAAGTTCCGCCACTCGGAGATATTCATCAACACCAACGCGGGCATCACCGAACCCAAAGACCTTATTGGCAAGCGCATGGGAGTGCATGAGTACCTGCAGACGGCGGGCATCTGGCAGAGGGCCCATCTGCAGGAGCATGGGGCACCTCTCGACCAGATGGAGTGGCATTTCGGGCCTATGACCGGCCCCGAGCCGAATTACCGCGAGCGCATTCGAATCGAGCTCCCGGCGTGGATGGACACCCACTTCGTCCCAGAGGACAAGTGGTTGGACAAGATGCTGGACAATGGCGAGATCGACGCGGTGATGTGGGCCAACGACCCGCCCTCCTTCGTGAGGCGCTCCCCTAATGTGGGACGCCTGTTTCCCAACTACCAAGAGGTGGAGACCGAGTACTTTCGGCGCACGGGGATATTGCCGATCATGCACACAGTCGTAATCAAGCGTGAGATATACGAACGCAACAGGTGGGTAGCGTTGAGCCTCTGCGAGGCGTTTGTGCAGGCCAAGGCGGATGCGATGGAGCGTCAGCACAGCATGAGCCAGCTGTTCTCAATGGTGCCATGGATAGGGCCGCACTTGGAGCACCAAGAATCAGTCTTGGGGCCGGACCCATTCATATATGGCATGGAGGCCAACCGGGGGTTGCTGGAGACCTTTTTCCGCCACATGGAGGAGCAGGGCCTGACCAAGGGACGGGTGACTCCCGAGGAGATTTTCGCCCCCGAGACTCACGACGCCATACTGCATTGAGCCTGAACGGTTTGGTTCGCAGCTATGGGGCGAGTAGGGGAATGACCTGCTCGGCGAACTGTTCCATCGCCTTCAGGTAGCTGGTGAAGTCCGTCTGGCTGCTGCGCAGTATGAAGGTGTCGACTCCGGCGTCGGCGTAAGCCTGCGCCTGCGACGCCATGTCCGCAGGCGAGCCCTGCAATGCGACCCGGTAGGCGGTGGGCAGCGGCTTGTCGCCAAGGTGCATGGGTATGCCCAAAGCGGTGGGGAACCCTTCGACCGGCAACTTGTGGGCCTGTCGCATATCCAGCAGCCGTTGCCTCTTTTCCGCTAACTCTTCGGGCGTCAGGCGGATGGGATGCCAGCCGTCGCCAAGTAGGGCGGCGCGGCGGATGGCTGGTGGGCTGTCTCCCCCGACCCAAATAGGCGGGTTGGGTAGCTGAAGGGGTCGGGGCAGTATCCTCGTGCCCTCCACATGATAGTGCTTGCCGTGGAAGTTAAGTTCTTCCCCCGTGCAAACAGCTTTGAGAAGCTGGATGTGCTCGTCGGCGACAGAGCCTCGCTGCTCGAAGTTGGCGTCCAAGGCAGTGAACTCCTCGCGGCACCACCCGGTGCCCACCCCCAAGATGACGCGTCCGCCGGACAAGACGTCCAAGGTGGTGACCATCTTGGCGTTCAGAAGGGGCGGACGGTAGGGGAGCACCTGCACCGCGATGCCCAGACGCAGCCGGCGGGTGATTGCTGCAAGGTAGGCGAGAAGGGTGAAGGACTCATAGATGTCGTGCTGAGACGTAAACTCGGCAACGCCCGTGGAGCTACCCACATAACGGGTCTCAGGCTGCACCGGGAGAGCGATATGGTCGCCCACGAATAGACCATAGTAGCCAGCCTCTTCTATGCGCTGGGCATAGGGCTCGATGGCTTGCGCGTTCGGAATGCCTCCTAGGTTGGGGAGCATGGCGGCAAAACGCATAGTCAGCACGACCGGTCCGTGTACATCGACTCAGGCGCGCCCTGCTCTAGCTCTTGAGGAAGTCGAAGTAGGCTCGCCCGGGCTTGTTGGGGACCCGCGGGTTCAACCTAGCCTCATAGGGTGCTGTCCCCATGAAGGGCGGATGTTCATCCACGTACTCTTGGGCCCACGCGATTCCCGTCTTGTGCAGCAACTCCCTCTCTGCTTCTTGGGAAGCAGCCTTGGGAACGTGGCGCACCGTGTCGCTGGTGTAAGTCGGCACTACATCGTTCTGCCGGGGAATCGGAGGGGGCTCCTCGCCTCGCGCGAGGGCCCGGATTCGCTCGCGGAACTTGTTGCGGAGCATGATGACTCCGCGGTCGGTGTCCGCCAGATGCTCGAAGTCATGCACGGCTATGGGACGCTGGGTGATGATGGCAGAGCCGTCGCTGGGGTGCACTTGCCTCTCCTCGAAGGGGTCGTCCCAATCGGCGAGTTCCCCCCAAGAGCGCGGCGGCTCGGGTGCATCCTCAGGAATGCGCCTCAGTGCGAAGGTTACGGAATGGGTGTCGTCCACAGGCACAAACCACTCGGTGACATAGCCAGGCCAGAAGGGGTGCTCCGTTAGCCCGTCTTCCTCGTTGCGGTTTATCTGGGCAAGGTTGGGCAGTATGGCATCCGTCATACGCAGCCAGATGTTGTCCTCCACGCGACGGGCTGCTATGTACACCATGCCAGCAGGGGTGCTGAGGAAGTTGATGACCGGAATGGAGAGGAACCCGCTGGAGAACTGTACCCCGCTGGTCCGGGCGTGAAGGAAGGTTGTGTGGACCGGATCCATTACGTTCTCGTAGTTCTGAAGCCAGTTGCAGGGCGCTAGGTAGCCTCCGCTGGGGATGAGTTTCGTACCTGGAACGGCAAAGGTGTCGTATATGGGGAACTCTGGCCTCTTATCGGGAGGCCCCATGTAGGCAAAGATGAGACCGCTGTACTCGTGGGTGGGGTAGGCCCCGTGGCAAAGCCTGTCTTTGTAGGTGCTCTCCGGCGGCTCGCCCGGGGTGTCGAGAATCTTGCCCCCGACGCCAAATAGCCAGCCGTGATAGCAGCAGCGTATCCCCGCTTCCTCTACTTGACCGTACAACAGAGAGCTTCCTCGGTGGGAACAATGAAGCTCTACCAAGCCAAGCTTGCCGTTCCCTGCCCGGAAAAGCACCAAGTCCTCCCCCAGAACCCTCAAGCCCATGGGCATATCCGTCAAGTCGGACGCTACGGCTATGGGGTGCCAGAAGCGACGGAAGTACTCCCCTGCGGAAGTCCCTGGACCGACCCGGGTTAGCTCCGGGTCTTCTGCTGGCACTTGGCTGTGGTGGTAGCCAGCATATTCGTCGGTGAGGAAGGGGGACTGCCTCGTAGCCATCTAGTTGCCTCCATGCGTGATTCTTGCCAACCTTACCAACACTTAGTAGGGCGGGCAAGTTGGATCCGAGGGTCAGAAGTTGGGCATCACTTCGCGGGCGATCTTCCGCACCAAGTCCAGCTTATCAATGCCGGGCAGGCCAGCGTAGAAGAGCCAGTTGGTCACGCCCATATCGGCAAGCTCGGCCAAGCGGTGGCTGATATCCCGCGGGGTGCCCCAGAGTCTAGCCGACCGGCCGACCAGCCAGTCGTATATCCCCAGCTCCTTGGCCCGCTGGACCGTCCACGTCCCTCGGTCCACATTGTGGTAGGTGGCCGAAAAGCTGTGCTCATCGTGCGTCAGCTGTATCAGGGCTTCACGGTACTCTTCGGGAATCAGCTTGCCTTCCATGCTGCCCATGGTCATCCAGTTGGTGTTGACGCCTAGGTTGGTGCGCATGCCATCTTCCACGCTGGATGAGAAACTGAGGGCCGTCTGCCACCACACCTCCAACTCGTCCGGGTCGCGGCCGACTTCAGCGCAGCTATCGGCAATGATGCTCTTGATGTACTGGATGTTCTCCGTGCCGTAGCCCATGGACATGATCAGTCCATCCGCCACTTGGGAAGCCATGGCCAGCACCCGAGGCCCGGAGCAGGCAACGTATACCGGAATGTCGGAGGGGGAGTCGTAGTCGGACCAGTGGTGTGAGAAGGTAGCGCCCCTGTACTGCACCTCTTCGTTACGCAGCAGACCCTTCACGGAGAGGATGTATTCCTTGAGGTGGCCCACCGTGGCGATGCCCTTCTTGCCGATGCCCCAAAGAGCGCTGTCGCCGGTGGCAAGCCCCAGCCCAATTCTGCCTGGCGCTAGCTGCTCTAGAGCGTATATGCCGCTGGCGGTTACCGAGGGATGGCGGGTTACCGGATTGGTTACGGCGGAGACCACTTTGACCCGCGATGTGTTCATGGCGCAATAGGTGGAAACCACGTAGAGCTCTTTAGCCAGCATCGGCGAGTCGGAGACCCCCAGCATCTCCAGCCCGGCGTCTTCGACGGCGCGGCACATCTGCAGCATCTCGGGATATGAGCCATGAAGTACACCGTTGACTCCGAACCTGACTTTTCCGTTGGCCATGTGGCTCCTTCCGATGGAGCGAGCGAATCCACCGCTGCTTACTCCTGGTCCAGAAGCAAGACATGAGCCCTGGAGGGCCAGGGCTCATGTCGATGTGACTAGGCAACGCGGACCGGGGCCTATTGCTCCCTGTGGGTCACGAACTCATAGTTGTTCAGCAGGTTGGAACCCAAGGCCTGCAGAGGCCATACATTGATCTCGCTGCCCACCGGGGCCACGGTTGCCTGTCGATACAATGGCATCACCATCACATTGTCGAACATCCACTCAGCCATTTCTGCGAGGATGGCCCAACGGGCGTCGTCATCCAGCGTATTGCCCGCTTCCTCCAGCTTCTGAGTGAACCATGGATGCTCGAACCCCAGGTTCAGACCGCTGCCGGGGTCGAAGAACAGGTCGTAGGCTGGCAGGGGTGATAGCCCGGGGTTATCGCCCAGAGGGTGTATTGCCTTGGCGGTGCGATTCACCAAGCTTGGCCGGTATGCTGAGAAGGGCATGTTAAAGCCCTTGGTGGTGATACCGATCCCTTCCCACATGGTTCCGACTGCTTCGATGACGGGTATGACGCCGGGGAAGAAGCCTTCGCTGAGGGCTAGGTCTATCTCAATTCCGTCGGGGGCGACTTCCGCCAGTATCGCTTTGGCTTGGTCGGGGTCGTAGTCCCAGCTTAGTTCGTCTAAGCCGAATTGCTGCAGCCTGAAGTCGTGGCCCAGCCACCACTGCACGAACCACGGCTCACCTTCGCCGAATGCCAAGTTGTTGAGCAGCTTCTGACGGTCAATGGAGAGGCTCATGGCTAGGCGGACCTTGCGGGCCCTCTCCCACTCCTCAGATTCCAGGTCCCGGTCACAGGAGACGTAGGCTACAGTGCAGTCGTAGGCGTTCTCCCCCAAAGGCACCCTGATATTGCCTTCGGCGTCGGGCTGGTGAGCAGGGTGGTCGGTTTGGTATTGCTGGCCTAGGAAGTTCAGGTAGAGAGTCGCGCCACCGGGCACCTGCATGAACCGAACCCAGTCCAAGTCCTCTTGCTTGATCGTCTGCACGTCAGCCGTGGTGAACTGGCCCGTATCCAGAAGCCCTATGAGGAAGTTAGCTACCCTGGTTGAGCTCTCCTGGATCTCGTGCCAGACCATCTGCTGGAATTCGGGGGTCTTGCGCCAGTGGTCAGAGACCGCCTCCACGACTCGCCTGTCGCCGCTCCTGAACTGGGTGGTCATCCACGGGCCCGTGCCTACGGACTGCATGTTGGCTTGGTCTTCGCCCACGGCATCGTACTGGCTCTTGCTGTGCATGGCCATCACCGACCCTGAGCGGGGCGACCGGCTATGCCATGTAATCTGGAAGGTTGGCGTGGGGCGTGTAAGTTGAACGGTGTTGTCGTCGACCTTAGTGAGTTCGCAGCCCTCACAGGTCCAGATGTTTCGCATGCGACCAGAGGCAGCGTGGGGTGATCCGTCGGCCACCACGTCCTCTATGGACCAGATGAAATCGTCAGCGGTGAACTCGCCGTAATCTCTGTGCCACGGTACCCCTTGCCTCAGGTTGAAGGTGTACACCAAGCCTGCGGCGTCGCTGCTCCAGTCTTCCACCAGACGGTTCTCTACTCTGTTGTCTGTGGTAGTAGCGAACATGTGCTCGTGGGTGACTAGGTTATCGAACCGGAAGGCCGACAAGGGCTGGTTGTGAAGCACGTTGACGTTGGCGCCCAAGTCAACTACGCCCACGTCCAACACCCCGTGAGGCCCCATCATCATCGGGATCTCGGTGGGGGCCGGAGTGGCGGCGGGTGTCGGCATCGCCGCCATCTGATCGGACACGGCCAGCTGTACCAGCCTTGCTATTTCCTCCGCCGATACGTCGGACTCTGGCAGGGAGGACAGGGCTTGTTCCACCATGGCCGCTACCGCCTCTGGCGAGAGGGCCGCGCCGGCGGTCGACTCCATCGAAGCTTTCACAGCTGCCTGTATCTGGGTAGCGATTTCCTCAGTGGTAGGGCCAGATGGGCCGGGTGCGGGAAGCCCCTCCAGGGCTTTCTGTACCGCCATGGCGATCTGTTCGTTGGTGTCAACCGGCTCCGGGGTAGGCGATGCCTCGCCACCGCAAGCCAAGATGATAGTGAGTAATATAGCGACTGCTGCCAGAGCTAGTGCCTTGCCTTTGACAATCAATAGATGGTCTCCTCCCGAGTACAGTTTAATCAGAATAGGCGCGATACTACCTTGCTATTGTGGTTAGCGTCAAGGCTGACTACCGGATATGGGGCATGGTTCGGGGCAACATACATTATGAGCAATCGTGTTCAGGCCTCGTTCTTGACCAAGAATCCTTCAATCAGGAAGTTGAACACGTCGGGCTTTTCCCAATAGACGGAGTGGGCGGCGTCGGGCACCTCGGCTAAGACTGAGCCGGGCAACAACTTGTGTGCGCCGCGGACCGTGCGGGGCGAAGCGACCTTGTCCTCTTGGCCTACGATGAACATGGTGGGTACGCCGGAGGCGGTCACTGCATCCGGAGTCGGGCCTATGTACCCGCTGTCCCTGAGGGAATGGCGGTTGGTCTTATTGAAGGAGTTGAGTTGCAGGAATAGCAGCGACATGGCGGGTTCTCGTACTTGGAACCCCCTCGACACGGCTCGATCAAGCTGCGATAGCTTGTCAGACGCTTCCCGGTCGGCGGCGGTCATAGCCTGAATGCCCTCGTCTTGCATACTCCCCACAGTGTCCGCCATAACCAAGGCCGAGACACGGTCCGCATATCTAGCCGTCAGTCCAAGGCAGGCGATGCCTCCCATGGACTGGGCCACCAACGCAGCCTGCTGGAGTTCAAGATGGTCCAGCAAGCCATGCAGGTCCTCCACGAACTCGGCGCGGTCAGGCCCTTCGGGTATTTCCTTTGAGCGGCCGAACCCGCGGTGATCGAAGGTAATGACTTGGCGGTTACGAGCGAAGTAGGGCACTTGCTGGAACCAGACCGAATGGTTGCCGCCTACTCCGTGGGCGAATACGATAGCGGGGCCTTCGCCGTGGGTCTCGTAGTAAATCTCTGTGCCATTCACGCTGGCGTTAGGCATCTTGGCCTTCCTTTCTTAACGGGTTCCGGGCCTTAGCCGTTCCGGACGGCTTGGGGGGCAGTCTCCAACGACGGGTTGGTCATGTATATCTCTACCGCCCGTCGGCCAGTCTGCAACAGTAGCTCCCAGTCCTCTTCGGGCGTAGGCGCCGGTGGGACACGCCACACTGAGTTGTTGGCGTAGGTCGTGACCACCTCGCCGGGCGTATGAAGGACTCCTTTGGGGTCCCTCCCCTCACGCACTGCTTGGATGCCATCCCGCACCAAGCCCCGCAGCATGATGACACCCCTGTCCGTGGTTCCCAAGCGCTCCATGGCATGCACAGCAATGGGCCTCTGGGTTACCTGAGCGTCCCAGTCACCTGGGGAGCGTTGGCGGTCTTCGTAGGGCCGGTCACCGTCTTGGCCGAAGGATGGACCCGGCGGAGGGTCGCCTTGGCGCTGGCGCCGCAGGACGATGGTGGCGCAGTTGGTGTCGTCTATGGGGACCAGCCAGAAGGTGGAACTGGCACGATAAAAGCCGTGCTCCTTGGAACCATCCTCGGCGTTGGTTGCTATCTGGTGCAGGGTTGGCGATATGTAGTCGGTCATCCGTACAAAGATGTTGTCGTCCACGCGACGGCAGTGGATGTATATCATCCCTATAGGAGTCTCCATCCAGTCCAAGGTGCCCAACTCCTTGTGAGCATCGCTGAACCCATGGCCCATCTCAATGGTGTGCAGGAAGGCGGTGTGCGAGGGGTCCATGCAGTTGTCCTTGACCTGAAGCCAGTTGCAGGGCCAGTGATGCTTTGTCACGGAGTAGCGGTCGTAACCAGGTAGATTGCCGGTGTCGTATATGGGGAACTCAGGTACATTGTCCGGCGGCCCCATATAGGCGAATACCAGTCCTTGGTATTCGCGGACGGGGTAGGCCCCGTGGCACAGGCGCTCCTTGAACGTGCTCTCCGGGGGTTCACCCGGCGTGTCGAGAATGGCGCCGTCGACACCAAACAGCCAGCCGTGATAGCAGCAGCGGATGCCTTCCGCCTCTATCTGGCCGAACTCCAGTGACGTCCCTCTATGGCTACAGTGCAACTCAAGAAGCCCCACCCTGCCGGAGCGGTCGCGGAACACGAGCAACTCTTCCCCCATGATGCGGACTGCTATGGGCAGGTCCTGCAGTTCAGCACTCGAAGCTACGGGGTGCCAGAACCGGCGCAGGTACTCCCCGCAAGGAGAGCCGGGCCCCACATGGGTGAGCTCCTCGTCTTCCCTTGGTACGAACCGATGGTGGTAAGCGCCGTAGCGCTGATCCAAGAAAGGCGCTCTCGTACTCACTGTTGCAGACTCCTTTCCGAGCGAACATGGGACGGAACCGTACCATCCCGGCGGGAGATAGAACCGGGCTGTCCAAGCAATCTACGCTTTGGGTACGATAACATCGCCTCCCAAGCCAGCCTGCATGCCGGTAGGCGTGTGCTCAGCCCTGATTTCGTTCGAGTTGGGTTGCCACGCTATGCAGTTCAGCTCGCCGAAGGTCTGCTCAATCAGACGCCACGTATCGCCGACGTCGTCGCTGGCCCATACCTCTCCATTGACCGCGCAAGCCACCACGCGGTCAGGGTCGGCCGCGTTGGTGTGAATGCCGAACACGGTGGAGTTGGTGTGCTTGTGTAGCCCCACCGGCTCCCAACTCTGTCCGAAGTCCATGCTGCGGAATATATTGCCGGCATCTCCGACGTTGAAGCTCCCAGTCCCCATGAACATCACACGATGGTCGTCAGGTTTGTGAGCCAGCCACCGCTGGTATCGGGCGCCACCTATCTCATTGGTAAAACCCTTGGTGCCCAAGGGTTCCCAACTCTCGCCCATGTCGGTGGTGACGTAGAGCTCCCGCGGGGTCAGCGCAAAGACCCGCTTGGGGCTGCCTTCGCCGATTACCATGCTATGGATGTCTTCATCAGGCACGGGGATGCGAGCCCAGGTATCACCTTGGTCGACACTCCGCAATATCCCGTCCACCTCAATGCCTGCCCAGACTATGCGGCTATCGTCGGGGTCAATGACCATCTGGGTGACACGAGGGTCTCCTACCTCACATTCAGTGGCCAGAGGAGGCAGGGACAGCTTCTCCCACGTACAGCCGCCATCGCGGGATCGATAAAGCCCGGTGGGGCTGACGCCAGCGAACATGGTATCGGGGTCGTCTTGGCAGATGGCGATGGACCACACGTTGGTGACTTCGCCGGGCTTACTGATCATCTCCCAGTTGCGGCCGTTGTCCACGCTGCGATGGACGCCTCTGTCGCCGCCGGCATAGACGGTGTGAGGCTCCGACGGATGGAGGGTGAGGGCCCTTACAATAGGGCTCTCTGGGGGGAAGAACCACTTCCGCTGGAGCATCCATGATTGTCCTGCGTCAAGACTGTTCCAAGTGCCTCGCCCCGTAGTACCGATGGTGATGCTGTAGTCCTGTGACCCGTTGTCCTGTGGCATTGAAGGCTCCTCTAGGCAACCATTGAAGCGCCTGTTTAAGTATTGACACCCATGATAATCTCCAACCCCCTTCCGCGCCAGCGGCGGAGTCTGTGCCCATCTGCTCCATTGCGCATATGCCGACTTGCGAGCTTCCTAGGCCCCAACGGTCCGGACCCGCAGTGGGGGCAGCCTGATGGACGTTATCGCCCACCTAGAGACCATAGAGGCGGAGCTGACCGAGGTGAGGCGCAGGTTGGACCGGCTCTACAACCTGGTGGAGACCACCGACCTAGACATGGCCGAGGTCACCCCTCGCATCCCAGGACGCCCGGTGGATGCTCTTACAACGGAGGTGACCCTGGACGATGTGGAGGCCATCACCGCTTACGCCCAGGACATGAGCGAGTTCTTGAAGACCAGCGAGCTGACTGAGTCGCGGGCATTCGTTGAATCTTCCGTAAAGGAGATCGTCGTCAGCCCGGGCAAGGCCGCCATCCGCTACACAATCCCGATGCCTGCGGGATAGCCGGATACCGGGCTTGGACACCGAGGAGATGGCTCTGCGAGGGCCAGTACTGTCTACAGTAAGCCGTGGTGGAGCTGAGGGGATTCGAACCCCTGACCCCCTGCATGCAAAGCAGGTGCTCTCCCATCTGAGCTACAGCCCCAAAGTGGTGTGGGGTATTGATTATATGCATGGCGCGGGTGGGTGGATAGGGGGTGAGGGCGGGGACGGCTGGAAGACGATGAGCCAGTGGGGGCGGCAGTGTGTAGAATGGGGGGCGATAATCCCTAGCACGACATCTTTATTCTGCCAGCGAGGTATACATTATGACTAGCAGCGACAGGGTAGTTGGCCAGCCCATTGGCCGCTTGGAAGGCCCTGAAAAGGTCACCGGTCGGGCAGCCTACGTGGCTGACCTGAACCCTCCGGGTGTGCTTGTGGGCAGGTGCCTGCGCAGCCCTCTGCCTCATGCCCGCATAGTGAGCATCGATGCCACAGAGGCTCGTCGCCTGCCGGGTGTGCGAGCCGTGCTTACGGGCTTCGATATTCCGCCTCAGATGGTGGGGCGCGCCATACGCGACCTGCCGGTGCTGGCGCGGGACGTGGTGCGATTCGTCGGGCAGAAGGTGGCCGCCGTTGCAGCCGATACTGCCGAGGCGGCCGAGCTGGCACTGCTTCTGATCGAGGTGGAGTACGAGGAGTTGCCGGGCGTCTACGACATAGAGCAGGCCGTGGCCCCCGGAGCGCCTGTCCTTCACCCCGACTTCAACCAGTACGCTGGAAGGCCAGCCGACCAAGATACTCCTTCCAACGTCGCTTCCCATCAGCATTACGAGATGGGCGACGTGGACGAGGGTTTTGCTCAAGCCGACCGCGTATTCGAGCACACCTTCACCACCTCTCACCAGCACCAAGCATACTTGGAGCCCCACGCCTCGCTGGTTGATGTGGACCAAGCAGGCCACACAGATGTCTGGGTCAACAGCAAGATGCCCTTCCAAGTGCGGAAGCAGATGGCCGACGGCCTGGACCTGCCGGAGTCGGAGATACGTTTGAACCCGGCGCCGATAGGTGGCGACTTCGGGGGCAAGGGCTCCTTCATGGACACCCACATCGCCTACCACTTGTCCCAAGTCGCTGGCCGCCCTGTGCGGATGGTCATGGACTACATCGAAGAGTTCCAAGGGGGCAACCCGCGTCACCCCTCTCGCATCACCTACAAGACTGGGGTGAAGAACGACGGAACGATTCTGGCCCGCAAGGTGACCATGCACTTCAACAGCGGGGCCTATGCTGCCTTCAAACCCTCGCCTTTGCTGAGCTATGGTGGACTGAGGGCAGTGGGCCCCTATCGCGTGGACAACATTCAGGTCGACAGCTACATGGTCTACTCCAACCTCGTCCCCTGTGGGAGCCTGCGGGCCCCCGGCGACCCCCAGACCATCTTCGCTGCCGAGTCGCAAATCGACATCATCGCCCGCGAGTTGGATATCGACCCCTTCGACATGCGCATGCGGAACCTGCTGCTGCCCGGCGACATGCCCGCGTCGGGCCATCACTGGGAGGACATGCAGGGGGAGGAGATCCTGCGCCAAGCCTGCGAAGTGGGCGGCTACTGGTCTTCGAAGCCGTTTAGCGGGCTGGCAGTGGGTCGGGGCATGGCCATGGCGGAACGACACATCGGCGGGGGCGAGTCCCGCTCCCAGATATCGGTCGAGTCTGACGGCTCGGTGACCCTGCGCACCGCAGTGCATGACACCGGCACCGGCATGTATACGATTCTGCGCCAGATCGTGGCCGAAGAACTGGGCATTGAGCCGGGGGAGGTCCGCCTAGTGCAGTGGACTACCGACGAGACCGACTTCGACACCGGCGTCGGCGGCAGCAGGGTGACTCATGTGCAGGGCACGGCCACCATGATGGCCGCTGCACAGGTCAAGGAGAAGATGGCCGCCCTAGCTTCCGACCTGTACGGCTGGAACGAGGAGGCCATTACCTTCACGGGAGGCCGGCTGCAGGCTAACGGGAACTCCACAACGTTCGGCGAGTTGGCGTCACGGGCAGGCGGGCCCATTGAGGCCGACGCCCACTACCAGCGCACCCCCCACGAGGTTACTGCTTTCGTGGCACAGGTGGCCGAGGTAGGCGTGGACACCGAGACTGGGCAGGTGCACCTGCTATCCTTCACAACGTCCCACGACGTAGGCACCATCATCAACCCCATGGCCCATCAAGGCCAGATCGACGGCGGCTTTGCCCAAGCGCTGGGCTTCTCCGTAATGGAAGAGCTACAGCACGACGAGGGTAGGCCCACCACCGTCAGCTTGGGCGACTACAAAATCCCCACCTCCGCCGACATGCCTGAACTGCGCACCGTCCTAGTCCACGCTGAGGGCGGCCCCGGCCCCTACTCCAGCAAGGCCATCGGCGAGCACTCCGTCCTCACCACCGCGCCTGCCATCGCGAACGCGATACAGGATGCCATCGGCGTGCGCGTCACGCACCTGCCCATCACCGCAGAGAGGGTGTATCGCGCGATACGTGGGTAGGCAGCTCAAGGGAATAAGCCAAACCATGACGCAACCCTTACCGTTTGCTGGAACACTGCGGGCAACCGTAGACGCGGTCATACATCAGAATACGCGTCTGAACTATTTGCCTACGCGATTTATTCAGGCGACCAGCGTAGACGATTCACTCTAACCGCGGGTTTGCTCCGACCTCATCCTCACCCCAAATGCATTGCATTGATAGCCCGAGGGCTTGAGTTCATCCAGGCCTGTTGTTTCTCGAGGACATCGTTGCCCAGCACGGGGAACAATACGGGCTCAGTCAAGAGGTCATTGCGGAAGCCAAAGTCCGCGTAGCGGACTCAATAGGCAAGCGGGAGTTCAACGGTTCAGATAAATCAGTAAGATCGTGCACAGAACCCGGAGCAGAGGAGAAGAACATGACAAACAACCCCGGACGACTGGCAGGCAAGGTGGCGATTGTAACCGGCGCGGGATCGCGGGCTGAGGGGATTGGCAACGGGAAGGCGACTGCTGTGCTGTTCGCGCGGCAGGGCGCCAGTGTATTGCTGGTGGACAACATGGCGGAGCGGGCCGAGGAGACGCGGGCCATGATTCGGGAGGAGGGAGGCGAGGCCTCTGTGTTCCAAGCCGATGTCACCTTGGCCGACGACTGTCGCCGCATGGTGGAGACGACCGTGGAGCGCTACGGGCGGCTGGACATCCTAGATAACAACGTGGGCATCTCCGCAGGGCGCACCGTGGTGGAGGTAAGCGAGGAGGACTGGGACCGGGTGATGACGGTCAACGTCAAAAGCATGATGCTGGCCAGCAAGTTCGCCATCCCTCAGATGATCAAGGACGGGGGCGGCTCCATCATCAACATCTCCTCCATCGCTGGGATCCGGGCCCACAGCAGCACGCCCTACACCGCGTCCAAGGGCGCGGTGGTGGCCCTGACCATCTCCATGGCAGCCGACCATGCCGCCGACAACGTGCGGGTCAACTGCATAGCGCCGGGTCTTATGTACACCCCCATGGTGGCAGGGCGTCTCAGCGACACCAACAGGGAGCACCGTCGCCTTGCCGCCCCCATGCAGACCGAGGGGACCGCTTGGGATATCGGCTGGGCAGCCGTTTACCTAGCTAGCGACGAGGCCCGCTGGGTCACGGGCGTGGTCCTGCCCGTAGACGCAGGCCTGACCGTCACTACCCCCGCCACTTTCCAGCGCTTGGAGCATCTAGGGTGAGACATCGGCGCCGTCGAGTTGGCTTTAAAGGACGCCCGCTGCGGAGAATCGGGACGCTACAATACCTCAGCAGCACGCGCCCGGAGGTATGGACTGGAAATGACGACTGTTAAACCGCAGCTTCTGACCGCGGATAACCTGTTGCGCCTCGACAGCCAAGGTGTTCGAGGCGAGCTGATCAGGGGAGTGCTGTACGAGACCATGCCAACAGAACGACAACACGGCAGGATACTGATCCATCTGGTAACTGAGTTGCGAAACTTCACCAAACCCCGGGCAATAGGTAGCGTAGAAGGTGGGAATGTTGGAGTCTGACTCGAACGCGACCCTGATACCATACGGCCCCCGACATAGCCTTCTTCTCGTCTCTCCCTCGCGCGGGACAGGGTTAGGGCAAGGGAGCAGGGGCAGAACGTGAGATGGTTGTAGCTAACCAAGGCATCACCCTCACCTCAATCCTCTCCCTCGCGAGGGAGAGGATTGAGGTGAACGGAAGATTGCGAGACTGACGAGGAAGGGGCTTAGAGCAGCGCCCGTCGACTACGCCTCAGCCCACTGTAGCTGCTCATACCGGAAGGCACCTAGGTTGCGCATCAGGGGCAGGCTGGTGACGGCGATGATGCGGGCGCGGTTGTCGGGGTCGAGGTTGAAGTGCTGGTGCGGGGCCATGGGGGGAACCGTCATGGTGTCGCCAGCCTTCCAGTCGTAGCGATTGCCGTCCATCATGGTGTACCCGACGCCCTCCAGCACATGGAGGACCGCCTCGAAGTTGTGCTTGTGCTCGCCGCTCGACTTGCCCGGAGGCAGCTCACGTATGAAGCAGCCCAAGTGCTGGTTGACGTGCCCCAGTCCGGGATGCACCACTTGAGCCATGGTGCCCCGCGGGGATGTGGTGAACTCCAAGTCTTCCGATTTGGTGATGAGGCGGGCTTCCTTCCAGCGGTCCCCCATGGAATCGGAAAGGCGGGTAAGCTCGTCGGCTGCTTGGTGTGAGACCATTTCTCGCTCTCCTGATTTTGGATTCTTGGCTTGGAGACTTTCGCCCCCATCCTGACTTTCCCTTGAGGGGGAAGGGACTTTGCCGATTTTCTGCCCTACTGCGACGGGACTACTTCATCCAGTCAGCGATGCGCTCCGCCATCATGATGACGGTGGCATTGGTGTTGGCGCGGATGACGTTGGGCATTATGGCCGCGTCCACCACTCGCAGGCCATCGAGGCCCTTGACCCGGCCTTGCTGGTCGACTACGGCCATGGGATCGGAGTCGGGGCCCATCTTACAGGTGCCGGAGGAGTGGTGCTGGGTGTTGACGTTGGCTAGGAGCCAAGCATCCAGCGAATCGTCGGAAGCTAGGTCGTCATCGGTGGGCGACAGCCTCTCGGCCAGCACGCCCTGCATGGCAGCCTTCTCCGCAAGCTCCAAGCAGAGATGCACCGCTGTGCGTAAACGTTGCCTGTCCCAAGGGTGGGCTAGGTAGTTGTAGTCTAGGTCGGGGTGGGCATGCGGGTCGGTGGATGCCAGCCTCAGGCGACCGGCCGTCAGCGCGTTCTGAAGGGCGCAACTGAATCCCGTGAGCGGCCCCGGCTTGTCGGTCTGTACCGTGGCTGGGCGGTACTGGCTGACCACTCGTATGGGTGTGATCTGCATGTCGTTGGGGGTGTCGGAGCCCTCGCAGGTGTAGCGTATGCCCACCTGAATGGACGGCACGTTGGGGTCATCGGAGAAGGGCGGGACGGGAGTGTAGTACATGAAGATGGCGGGGTGGTCCCGCAGGTTCTGGCCAACTCCGGGCGAGGCGTGCACCACCGGGATGCCCATCTCCCGCAGGTGGTCTTCCGGGCCCACGCCCGACAGAAGGAGCACCTGGGGCGAGCCGATGGCACCACCGCTGAGGATGACCTCGTTGGCCTCAATGGTGAAGGTCTCACCACCACTGTCCACCTCCACTCCGGTGGCCCGCTGGCCATCGAAGAGCACCCGGCGTGTGTGGACGTCGCCACGGATGGTCAGGTTCAGGCGATGCCTCGCTGGGTCGAGGTAGCAGAGGGCCATGCTCATGCGTACGCCGGCTTGATTGTTCAGGACACGAGGACCCACACCAGTGGACTCGGGATGATTCTGATCGGGGTCATCGCGGAAGCCAGCATCCCGGGCGGCTTGATAGAAGGCTTGGGGCACCGGCTGCATATCTTCGATCTTATAACGCCGGACTGGGACTGGGCCATCCGAGCCGTGCCAGTCGCCGCCGGTGAAGTCTTGGTCGGTCTCCATCTTGCGGAAGTAGGGGAGCACCTTGGTGAAGGACCACTCGTCGTTGCCCCACTCTGCCCACTCGTCGTAGTCGGCAGGTATACCCCGAAAGACGGCTTGGGCGTTCACGGCACTGGAGCCACCAGTAACCCTGCCTCTGGGGATGATGAAGGTGGGCTGGGTCTCGGTGGCGCGTCCGGTGTAGCCCCAAGTGTGACCGCCGTGGTAGGCGGCGTAATAGAAGTTATTGCCGTTCTTTACGTCCTCGGGCAGGTGCTCGAACTCGGGATAGTCAGGGCCCGCCTCCAGTAGCAGGACCGATTTGCTGGGGTCTTCGGATAGCCGGTTGGCCATCACGCAGCCAGCCGAGCCAGCCCCAACGATAATGTAGTCGTATTTCATGGTGCCTCCCTAGTCACAATTCAGCGGGTCTGCCTTCGCCGCCCTGTTCGCTAGCTTTGACTCCCAAATATCTCGCTCACGGGACAGGTGAATCCGGGCAGCACGTCCTGTCCGTCCAAAGCATCGTCTGCGGTTAGGGCCGTCACCGGAAGGCCCTCTGCGTGTACGTCTATGGTGCGGGTGTCAGGATACACCACCCATACTAGGCGCACTCCATTATGACGCCACATCAGTGCTTCATCGTGCAGCGCCCCCCGTGTGTCACCGGGCGACAGTACCACCACTGCCAAATCGGGGGCAGTTTGACTGTAACCCGAGGCTAGGGATTTCGGATCCAGACGGTCTTTGGAGAAGAACGCCACGTCCGGCCCACGCACAGTGTCAGGGTCCCGCTCTAGCCAGATGCCTAGGGCACCGGACAATACGGTGCCCAGCCTACGAGTCCGGTTGAACGTCCACAGCCAAGCCGTGACATTGGCAGCAATCAGGCTATGCACCAGCCCTGTTGGTGTCTCCTCACCGCAGAGCACACCCCGAATCAGCTCACCCTTGACCCCTTGACCGTGCAAGTGCAGGAGATCATCTGCAGTCAGAAGTTTTGGCTTTGTGGTCGACATGATGAATCTCTTTAGCTAAGACGACCTTCAGATTGGTATATAGCCCGGCTAGCAGTGGGCTTGGGGGACGTACTCCTTCAGAGCTGGGATGACTTCCTGAGTCATCAGGTCGATGGAGCGCATGGCCACCTCGTGGGACATGGTGCCCTCACGGCCCCAGATGATCAGCTGGGAAGGGTCCATCACGTCGACGATGGTCTTCAGCTTGCGTATTACGGTGTCAGGGGTGCCGGTAACTATCTGGTAGGTCTCCTGCGCCTCGTCGTACGGGACGACAGAGCCACCGCTTCCGGTGGCAGCGCGTATGGAGTCGCGGGATAGCTCGCGGGCGCTGGTGGCTGCGGCGCGTGACTGGTAGCCGGGAGGGGCCTGCCAGTGGCGGGGGGCCAGTCCGAAGGAAGTGCCCAACTGCCAGTAGAAATGCTTCCCCTCTTCGTAGGCCCGCTCGTCGCTGTCGGCCACCACGGCTCGCACCGAGTAACCCCGGTGGTCGGGGGTCGGCTGGTAGCCCTGTTCTTCAGCCACGCTGGCGTAGGTGTCGTAGATGTCCTTGGCCAAGTTGAGAGGCGGCGCAAGGGCGACATAAGGATAGCGGTGTTCTGCGGCGTATCTGATGGACTCGGGACTGGATATGCCGGGTATCCAGATGGGTGGGTGGGGCTTCTGCAGGGGAATCATCCAAGGGTTTACTGCGCGGAACTGGAAGTGCTTGCCCTCCCAGCGGAAGGGACCCGGCTCTGTCCAAGCCTTGACGATGAGGTCATGGGCCTCCTCGAATCTCTCCCGGTTGTTCACTGGGTTGACGTTGCTGTACATCGATTCTTGGCCGATGCCGCGCACGAACCCGCAGACCACGCGTCCCCCGGAGATTATGTCGATCATGGCGATCTCTTCTGCGATGCGCAGCGGGTTCTCGTGGATGGGGAGGACGTTGCCCAAGAAGACGATCTTCCCCTTCTTGGTGGTCTTGGCTAGGATCGAGCCTATTACGTTAACCGAGGGCATCATGTTCAACGGGTTGTTGTGGTGCTCGTTGATCATGACGCCGTCGTAGCCGGCCTCGGTGCAGTACTGGAGCTCCTCGAAGTACATGCTGTAGAGCTCTTGTGCCTTCTCAGGGCTGAAGTACTCGTTGGGGAAGAGGAGGCTGGTGTAGCCGTAGCGAGCAGCTGCCTCTTGGTCGTAGGCACTATAACCCATCTCGGTGAAGAAATGGACCTCTTTAATCATTCGCGTCCTCCCGAAAACGGTTAAGAAAGGAGCCCCTGCAGGTCGGCTACAGTATGGCCAAGGCGTCCCATGAGCGTCAAGCTCAGCTAATTGTCCGTGCTATTTGTCCGTGCTATCTGGGACGCTATCTGCTGTCTCGCACTGCTCCGTGAAATCGGCCAAGGCCTTGTTGGCCCGCGTGTAGTCGTAGGAGGCGTAGCGACCTTGGCGCAGGCGGACTACGTCGCCGTTGAAGAAGCGCTCGTAGAGGGTCTGACGGGAGCCCCACTGAGTGCCCGTCAGGTCCCAAGCCATGCGGAACAAGCGGACCCGGTCGCGGGCATTGATGGCTGCCCCTTGGTAGTACTTGCCGATTGTGTCAGCTTGCGGGCCGTCGATGTCGTTCTCAGTAGGCGTCAGCATGAGGCCTCCAGCCGCCAGTTGCTCCACGATCCAGATGATGCGGACGTAGGCGTCGGGCCACCAGTGGCGCAGCGCCACGAAGGGTTGGTCTCCGGGCCAGATGCCCTCGCCCATCCATGGGCCCGCCTCGGCCTCGGCCGCCCGCAGGTAGGAGCGCACTGTCTCGGCGGTGTCGATGATTTCGGCGATTTTTTCTTGGACGTGGCCGAAGACGCCGATGTTAATGGCGTTAGCTATGCCGTTGGTGAGTCCTAGGATGAACTCCAGCTTGGCGATATTCTTTACCGCCACCTGCTGCATGTACTGGCGCCACATGGTATTCAAGGTTACGAGTCGATTGTTCAACTCCAAGTCGCGGTAGAGGAAGACGCGCTCCCACGGAATCAGCACGTCGTCGAAGATGGCCATGGCGTCCATCTCCTCGTACTGCCCCGCTAGGGGATGGTCGTAGAGGGACGCGCCAGAATCATGGGACTCGCGACAGATGAACTTGAGGCCCGAAGTGGCGACGGGTATGCAGAAGGCAAGGGCGTACATCTCCTCGCCAGCATCGGGACGCAGCGGGCGATAGGGTGGGACGAACAGCTCGTCGGAGAAGGGGGCGAGGGTTGCCAGCGACTTGGCCCCACGCACGATGACACCCTCGGAGGTGGTGTCGACGATACCGAGTGGCACGTAGGGGTCGGGCTGTTCGCCCACGGCGGCTCCACGGTTGACTTGGGGGTGTCCGAAGGCGTGGGTCATGCAGATGTCCTGCTCGCGGGCGTACTCGTGGAAGGCGCGTATGTTGTCAGCGAACCGCTTCTCCTTGTCGCCGAAGTGCTCCGCCATCTGGCGGGTGGCCGTGAGCTGGATGTTCACATAGTCGGGGGAGCGGCCCATCATCCCTTGGGTGGCATAGGCGACTATCTCCAGGGCGCGACGTCGGCGGATGAGGTCGTCGTAGGAGTTGGGGATGATGTAGGCGAGGGGGACGGGCTGGCCGCTGCTGGGCGAAGGGAAGGCCATGTCCTCGGCCAGTTCAGGTTGGTGTTGCAGGTCGTAGATGCGGCCCAAGGTGCGGGCGGCGCGGGCCAGCTTGGGGTGGGTGGTAACGTCGGCTACACGTTCGCCCTCGAGCCAAATCTCGCGGTCGTCCTTGAGGCCGTGGAGGAACTGGGCACCGGTACGCATGGGCATCAAGTCACCTCGAGAAAGGGGGAATAGCAGGCAGTGATGTTAGCATGGCGTGGGTAGCGGGCCAAGGTACGGGTGGCGGGACCATGGCCGCGCGTCCGTAGCTGGGATGGGACTTCTTTCGTAGCTGGGACGAATATACCATACCAGTACGCGGTCCCGTTGGTCTCATGGTCGTATCTGAGTCAGCTAGGGGCATGTGGTCCCCATTTTGGCCTCGAGTGGCAAAGGGGGAGATCCGACGGTTGGGGCACTGCCGGCGAGTCCGCAGTTGAGCGGGGCATTTTCCGTAGCTGGAACGCGTTTTTTTATAGCTGAAACGCGCCGCGTTTGCCGTGCTGTCGTGTCTGGCCAGTTTGCCGCGTTGCGCCGCAGTCCGGCCTCGGCTACGTGAAGGAAGGGCCGAATGGATGGGACGTGTGCATAGCTGGGATGAGACCATCTCCGTAGCTGGGGAAAAGTTTTCTGTATCTGAAAGTGGTCCCATTGGTCCCAAGGTCGTATGTGAGTTAGCTTGCCACGGCTGGTCGCATTCTGGCTTCACCGGAGCCTCCGAAAGAAAGTTCGCGCGAAAAAGAAAAGGCAGGGGGACCCTCGGGGGGTCAGTCCCCTGCCTGCGCTCTGGAGATAATGATACCGGGAGGTTGGGGGTGGGTCAATGAGGAAATGTCATGGGTGAGAGCGGGCGATTGTTGGGCAAGTCGCTTACGTGATACCGTCTGGCCGAAGCAGACATGAGGCCCAAGAGGAGAGCGGCGTGACTACTAACCAAGGGACGCAGTTCGGGATACATTTGCCGGTGCGGGTGATCGGCGACGGGCAGACGCCGGGGGTGCCTGCGCGGGCCAAGCTGCTGGATGAGATAGCGGTGGCAGCGGGGGAGAGCGGGTTCCGGTCGCTGTGGATTACAGATCACCTGCTGTACCTCGACCCTTGGATGGATGCCATCCTGTTTTTGGCGTCGGTGGCGGGCCGGGCGGAGCAGTATGGGCTGAAGCTGATTCCGGGTGTGCTGGCGCTGCCACTGCGACATCCGGTAATCATGGCCCAGACACTAGCCACGCTGGACATCCTGTCGGGCGGAAATCTGGTCATCGGCGTGGGTGAGGGTTCGACGCAGAAGGACTTCGATGCTGTGGAGCTGCCGTTTGAGGAGAGGCGACGACGGCTCAATGAGGCAGTGCCCCTGCTGCGGAGGCTGCTCACGGAGGAGCATGTGACCCATCACGGCACGCACTACTCTTTCGACGACGTCTCGGTGTTACCTCATGCATTGCAGGAACCCCACCCGCCCATCTGGATGTCCAGTTGGGGTTCGGAGATTGGTATGCGTCGAGTGGCGCGGCTGGGAGACGGGTGGGTGGCTTCGGGGTGGCACAGCACGCCGGAGGACTTCGGCGAGGCACGTCAGATTCTGGACCGGGAGCTGGTCGCGCGGGGGAAGGACCCGGAGAGTTTCCCTGGCTCGGCGGACACCATCTATGTGTATACGGATGAAAGCGACCGCCGGGCGGTGGAGGTGGCGGAGCCGATCATCCGGAACACGACCAATGCTTTTGAGAACACCACGGGTCACTACATCGTGGGCGATTACGCGCGGTGCCGGGAGTTATTGGGGATGTGGAAGGCGCAGGGGCCTGCGCATGTGGCGCTGTGGCCAGCTGCGGACCCGGTGGAGCAGATTCGGCGGTTTGGGGAGCATGTGTTGGGGTATGTGTAGGGGGTAGGGTCATTTCTTGTTGGAGTGGTATGAGGACAAGCTCTCCGCTGTAGTTAGTCTTCCTTCCGCACGCTCTTAAAGGAACTAGGACAACTTCAGATACTCGGCTACTTAGGTTAGTCCAAGCCGCGGTTTGATTGACGGTATCGCACAGGTGACTGCATCGGTACACAGCTAAGAATTTACTCCGCGTACACGTCTGGTGCGGTTGCATGTTTCGATCTTGCGGCCATTAGTTTTCGGAACCTGCCGGTGAATCTCCTTGGGCCCACGGTGGCCTCCACTTGACAGTGCGCGTATGCCCACTCTCTCCATGGCAGATCTACATACTTGTCTTCTTTCCGAATTACAACCTGTATCTGTATTTCTTCCGCCCTCGGTTGGCCGGGCTTATCTTCGGACGCTTCTTGAGCTGTCTCGATGTAACTGGCGATGCTATGACACACATGGCCGTGTCCAGATAGACTTCTGATTTTCAAGTCATTGAGTGACACATTCTGTTCCACCAAAAGGCCTTCATGCCAGACCGAGAGGTCTTTTCCTTCAGGAGGCTTAAACGCCGTTTCTCTAGGGCACTTTTCTCTTGGGCTCCAGTGAATGGGATCTACAAGGCGGCATACTACGTCATCTTGAGGAAAAGGCATGGGTCTTATTGGAGAAACTGAATAAGCGCCTCTGCGGTTGTCCGCGCTAGATACCTAACTTCCCTTGCGTGCTGTTCGCCATTGTTATCATCGTAGAAACCCGCATCCAAGTCTCCTTGGATGGTCAATTCGACCATAGCCCTTTGTCCGTTGGACAGTCTAAGGTCATATGACAAAGATCCATCAGAGTCCAAGAAAAACTCAGGATCAATGGTAAACTGCTTAGCCGCCAGTGCTACTCGGATCGCCGCATCAATCACGTCTTGCTTAGGTTGTTCGCCGTCAATACCAATCTTGAATTGTTCAACTTCACTGGGCAATTGCACGGTGGTAGTATCGCCGGTTTGACGTTCTCTTAACGGATTCAACCAGATGAGATCTTCTATGGCCACGGCTCTCTGAAAGTACGACTCAGGTGGCGTGGTTTCGGTGCCGTTATGAAATCTGAGCCGGACACGCCCTCCTAATGAGGGCGATAGATAAGTTCCGCGGTTAGCCATTTTCGAGGTCCCTAAGTTCTGTATCCCACTAACACCTGAAGCCATTTCGACTGGTCTGCGAGATACAGGTGGTTCGATTTGAGACAAGACCAGTTGTATAATCTTGTTATCGCCTTGCGGAGTGGAGCAAATAACACCCCAATAATGCGGTGTTGCTTCTTGCATGCCAGTAGCGTCAGGCTCGAAACGTGAGTGGTTTGAGGCAAGGCGGTACTTAATTTCATCGGTGGTATGGATAGTAGTCATGAAATCCCACGCTCGTCGAGGCGATTCATAAACGTTACTGCTTCCGTCCAGAGGTCGTTGAGGGATTTTTCAATTTCTTCTTGGCTAGGCAACTTCTTCTCGTTTTTGTGAAGATTTAAGCCAAGGAATACCTTCGAGGTTATTTCGTCACCAAATCTGGGCTCTATGGAGAATGTGTGCCTTCCAACGGTATCACTAAAGACTAATCTGCCTGCTCCGCCTTCAAAGTTCCGCAAGGGTTCACCAGCGGGGTTGACACCAAACAAACGTCTGCCGACGTAAAGGAACGCGTTTTCGTTCGAAGTCTGATCGAATACCATTTCAATGTTGTAACCAAAAGCTCGGAGATGCTGGGCGGACAGGTCGCTACAGTTCACGGCTTGCGTCGCGATTGTCGCCAACCGATCCAAATCCTCGCGTTCGGGGTATTCTCTGGAGATAGTTGAGTGAGACTCGGAGAGGGTGAGTGAAGTTCTTTCTCGGTTGAGCGTGAAAGTCTTGCTTTGCTCTGTGATACCGGTCTGGGCACTAGCGATTAGCCCTACTTCTACGCGCAAATCCAAGTCCAAGGCATTCTTGAACCGCTCGGCCTCTTCAGGAGCCTTCAGAAGGCCGACCCCAACTAGAACCAAGTTGGTACTCACTACGTCTATCACCGTAGTGGCCATTCCTTACGCTCTCCTTTCGCTAGGCTGCCAATGTATAGCATACCATCTTCTCGGCGTCTATATGGAAGTGCCAACTGCATGTGTGTCGGGTTGGTACGTTACCCCCCACACTATATACCCAAGTCTCCTTCTGTTGCCTGGTCTTCCCAGTCTGCCGGGCCTGTCCTATGGGTGGCCCAGCCTTTTTTTGGACGTACGCAGCCGTCCCGGTGTAGGTGCGGGACAGAGTTGCCTGGAAGGGCGAGGCCGTGGCGCTCTGGCCGGTGGAGCAGATCAGGCGGATTGAGAGCATGTGTTGGCGTATGTGTAGGGGGTAGGGCCAGAGCAGGAGCATGGCTAGTGGTCTGTGGGGGCCTGTCGGCGAGGCCATGCCTGCCAATGCAACTTCAGGCGGCGGGCGCCTCTGGACATTTGAAGTGCGCGCGTGCGGCTGATGCGAGATTTGGACGAGCGTCGATATGTTGGCGCTCGAAACTCGAATTCCCGCCAACCATCTCCAGCAAGAGGTCCCTTGGAGCATTGGACCGCTTCTCGGAAGCCCCCTGCCGTCACAACGTCTACCAACTCTGTCAATCGCTCGATCTCATCCGCTGCGGACTCGTCGCAGGCGTCGCAGCCGCAAGAGGGAAAGGGCTCGGTGACCCACCGACCAAAGCGGACGAAAAGCCCTGGGAAGTCGGAAAACACGACTGTGATTGGCGCGGCATTCGAGTTTACGGGGGTGAGCCGGACGGAGGGACGCACAATGGCTATTTTCCCTTCAAGCTCCTCGTCCAAGCCGTACCCTTCGACGCGGTGGACATCGAAGGTCTCTTCCATTCGGGCGATCATCTCCTTGACGGCCGAATGCAGAGGCTCAAAGCGTTCCGGGTTGGTGACGCGTTCGTACGCCTCGTCAGGCGGAGACTTCCTCTTAGGTTCCCATTGATCGTCCGGCTCCCCAGGTTCCTGCGGACCGGCTGGGTAGTAGTATCTTGCCCAGCCTCCCTTGCCGCGGAGACGAGCCCAATGGCCGAGCATGCGCTGTATAGGCGACGCTGCGAGTAGCAGGCGTGTCACTGGAAAGCGCGGACGAGGGGGTGGGCTCAATCCCGACTCCTATATCACATTGACTTGCCACTAAGAGATACAGATGCAGCCATGTACTATAGACTTGTCGACGGAGAAGTAGCTATAGGCCGGCAGTAGTCTCCTTGGAAACGGAAGATTGGAGGACTGGAAGATGGCGGCTCCCCAATACCGGAAACTGATTTCGGCTGATTCCCATGTCATGGAGCCACCCGATTTGTGGTGGAACGCACTGGGTCCAAAGTTCGGGGAACGCACCCCACGCCCACTCGACGAATATCGGGGCGAGAAGGGCAGTTTCTTCTACTCGGGATATCTCGGTTCACCGGTGCAACGTATCCGGGTGCCGCTATCCAGTGAGACCGAGGCTGCCGCCTACGAGGCCCAGGAAATGGGAATGGGCGCCGTTGGATATGACCCTGAGGTGCGGGTCAAGTTCCAACTGGAAGCCGGTATCGACGCCGAGGTGATGAATCCCACCACCATGCTGGGACTGATGCGTAACCCCGACGGGCCGGTGTTGCAGGCTTGCTCGGAGGTCTATAACGATTGGATGGCGGAGTTCGTATCCTATAGCCCTCAAAGGCTCATCGGCATCAGTGTGATCCCCATGGATGACATTGATTGGGCTGTCGATGAGTTGGCCAGAACCCTGAACAGGGGTCTGAAGGGTCCCATGATCAACTGCCAAGCCCCCGAGGGACACCCGCCGTACAGGGACCCCGTCTACGACAAGTTCTGGGCAGCGGCTGAGGAAGCCGGAGCCCCCATAACCATGCATATCATCACCGGCAGGGTCATGGACGCTCTCATTCTCGCCCGGCTCGGACAGACCCCGGAGGAGACCTCCGCCAATCCTGGGCTATGGATTGACCTGTTCATTGAGGCACAGACGGTTTTGGCCAACGACTTCATCTATGGGGGCATTCTGGACCGCTTCCCCAACCTGAAACTGCTTTGCAGCGAATTTGAGGTGTCTTGGATACCCGGCTTCATGTCCCGCCTGGACCAACTTGATGACGTTGCCCCTCGGCTCAACCTGCCCAAGCTCAAGATGAGGGCGAGCGAATACATGAAAATGCGTGTGTTCCACGGCTTCATCGACGATAGCGCAGCCGAACTTGCCATACACTATGTGGGGGTGGACAGGATTCTCTGGGGCTCCGACTTTCCACACATACGGTCCATGGGTTTGGATGCTAAGTCGACGCTGTACCAACAATTGCAGACCTTCTCAGAAGAGGACCAAGCCAAGCTGGTGGGTGAAAACGCCGTGAAGGTCTTCGATCTCGACTAGTCTCAACTGGCGGTGACCAATTGGAAAGGTCCCGAGCTGGGTTTACTCCGTTTGGGTGGAGAGACAGCGATTGACGGAGATGCTTTGGGGGCCTAACCTAGGGTCATTCTTACCCGAGGGGCATCCAAGAAAGAGGTATTGAATGGTTGTTAGCAAGCAGTCGACTTATGAAGTTGACGTACAAGATGTGGAGTATCTGCGGCATGGGGAGACGCCTCTGCTGGCGCGGGTGTTCAGGCCCCGTGGAACGGGACCGTTTCCGATAATGGTGGAGTTGCATGGGGGCGCTTGGGTGCGAGGAGACCGTCTGATGGGCAACGACGCGAACGAGGCGCTGGCTAGGAATGGCGTGATTGTGGCGGCCCTAGATTTCCGGGTACCGCCGGTTGCACCATATCCGGCGTCCATAGCCGACATTCACTACGCAATCCGGTGGTGCAAGACCCAGGCTGAATCTTGGAACGGCCGGCCGGACAGCATTGGGGCGATGGGCACTTCCAGCGGGGCGCACCAGGCTATGCTGGTTGGGATGAGGCCGAACGATGCACGTTACGCGTCGGTGCCGATGTCCAACGGGGCCAAAGAGGTGGATGCCACCTTGGGCTGCGTGATACTGGTCTCTCCGGTGATTGATCCGCTGGGACGGTATCTGTATGCCAAGGGTCTTCGAGCCGAACTCACGCCACCCGCCGGGATGGCCGAGCGGATCCCACCCATGCATGAGGCGTATTGGGAGACCGAGGATGCGATGACGGAGGCTGCGCCGAACCGCATGCTACTCCGTGGGGAGCGGACAGCAATGCCGCCCACGCTGTGCATGGCACGCACCTACGAGGAGGCGCATCCGCGCCCAGACCTGAACCAGTTCATCGAGGAGTACCGCAAGGCTGGCGGGCAGATCGATTTTAAGATTTTCGAGGGCGAGGGCGAAGGACTGTTGCGGGATCTTTCCACAACAGTTGCGCAGCAGGCTCTCGAACAGATGACGTCGTTTATCCAAGAGCACCTCGGGTAGGCGGGATAGCTGGAGTCCTGCAGTTTGGGAGTGGCACCGCGCTAGGTAACCTGGGGGGTGCCACTCTCGGGGCTTCCTTGGTTATTTGGTGCCCACGAGGGGCTTGTTCCCCATATCATCAGCCACACCACTGACGACTAAATGGCGAGCAACTGCGCCCCGCTGTCGCGAGCTATCAGGCCTCTGGAAGGCCCAGCGCACGCAGACCCTTTGGCCCGCCCCGAAACCCTGAGGGGCAGATCAGGAGTTTCGGAGAGCGGTGTTGCCGTAGGTGTAACATGCTATAGGCGCAGCGCGCCTAGCGAGTGTCCTATGACCTCCCGCGAATGGGAACGAGTTCCTGTCTCACGGGATCTGCACCGAGGAACGTGCCTTCCAGAGCCATGGCCCCCAGCAAGGGCTCGGTACCTTCATCGTTGAACATTACTTGTGTAATGATCTCGCGGTCTTCTACTCGCACCCACATCTGACCTATATCCATCTGTCGGACTTCCCCTTGGCCAAACTCAAACTCGTACTTGGCCATGGGTCGTACGTCGAGGCGCTGCAAAAGGGACGTAGGCAAAGCACAGATGGAGGCACCCGTGTCCACTAACGCCTCCAGAGCTACCCAGCCCTGACCTTCCACAGCACTGATTGCTATCGGAATTGTAAACACACCCATCTGCTTTAGCTCTCTAATCAACTTGATGGCCCACCATACGCTAACTCGAAAACACCGGGTCCTCTCGCGTGATGAATTCGAGGACGGCGGGGTGGCCAGCGGCGGTGGATGCAAGGGCGCGGCGGATGGCGGGGACGATTTCGTCGGGGCGTTCGACGCGCTGGCTGAAGGAGCCTAGAGCTTGGGTCATGCTCATGTAGTCGCCGGTGGTGTACTTGGTGCGGTACCGCTCTGAGGCTAGGGGGATGTTCTTTTCGTAGCCGCCCATGGCGGAATTGTTGAGGATGACGGTGATGCTGGGGATCTTCTCTCGCACTGCCGTCTCGAAGTCGATGCCCGCCATGCCCACGGCGGTGTCGCCCATGACGTTGATGCACTGCTTGTCGGGGGCGGCCAGTTGTGCGCCCAAGGCCAAACCTAGGCCGGTGCCCAATTGGGTGGAGTTGCCCCACCCAATGTAGGTGCGGGGATTGGTCGTCTGCCAGAAGGGGACCATCTGGTCGCGGGGGTTGCCTGAATCGTGGGTGGCGATGGTGTTGCCCACGTCGACCGTTTGCAGCAGGTCCCATATTACGCGGTATGGGTTCAGGGGCACTTGGTCCGAAGTGAGTCGCTCGCTCCACTGCTGGAGCCACTCCTCTTTCACCGCCTTGATTTCGGCTGCCGTGCCGTTGGCGTGCGCTGGCCCATTGGCCCCTGCCTGCACCTTCAGCTCGTCGATTACTTGGCGCAGCACCAGCTTGGCGTCGCCGACGATGGCTAGGTCGATGGGGTACTCGCCATTGATGTCCTTGGCGTCGTTGGTGGACTGAATCATCACCTTGCCAGCGGGAACAGCGGCAGAGACTAGGGTCTTCTGGAAGCTGGTGCCGATGCCAAATACGAGGTCGCACTTGGCGAGGAAGTGGTTCACCATGCGGGTCTGGGTGTTGCCGCCGGCACCAAGGGCCAGGGGATGGTTTTCTGGGAACGAGCTTTTGCCTAGGGTGGTGGTCATCACCGGGGCGTGCAGAAGCTCTGCCAGCTCGACCAATTCGTCGGTCGCCTCGGCGTAGAGGCACCCCTGCCCAGCGTAGACTAGCGGCAGCTTAGCGCCCAACAGAGCCCGGGCCACATCGGATACGTCCCGGGGATCGCCCGCGCTGCGAATGGGACGCACCGGGCTGTACTGAATCGAGTTATCGGCGGGGGCGAGGGCAACGTCCCCGGGCACCTCTAGGAGCACGGGGGAGGGCCTGCCGGAGCGCAGGTAGGTGAAGGCACGACGCATCATTTCCGGTACGCGGCGGGGCGAATTGATAAGCTCGGCCCACTTGGTGATGAGGCGGTAGTTGTCCATGCCGGAGAAGTTGGAAGGCGTGCCCAATTTCTCGGTACCCGCCTGCCCCGGCAGCACTAGGATGGGAGTGGAGTCGGCGTAGGCTTGGGCGATGCCCCCGAAGGCGTTCTCGATGCCCGGCCCTGCCTGAACAGTGAGGACTCCGGTGCGTCGCCCGTTCAGGGTGCGGGTGTAGCCATCGGCCATGTTGACGGCGCACCGCTCCATGCGGGCCACGATGGGGCGTATCTCGGCCCCGGCTGCAGCGTCGATGATGGGGCTGTTGGGGAAGCAAAAAAGGTACTCGACTCCCTCTTGCTTCAGGATGTCGGCGATAGCGTTGCGTGCTTCCACGGTGGTAGCTCCTATTCCAGCCGGTACAACAGTCCGGCCAAGTGAGTCTAGCGGGCTTACTGTAAGCGAGGCAACGGGGCAAAACAAGTTGAAGGCGAGAAGGGCCCCTCGGCGTTGCCAGTTCCTTCGCGTTGACTGTAGCCGCTCGGCCAAGTTACACTGCCGTTTCCGACGCATATCTAGCCTGTTAGCGAAGACTCCCCGTCATGCGGTGCAGAAGGGGGAGCTATTTCTTAATAGACCGGGGCGGGGGCAGAGCAGGGTTGTTCCACGCTTTATTCAAGAAGCTGGCTTGGGCCGTGGATGCCATCCAAGTCAACGGCAGTATACTAGCCTCCCTGTCCGGCGTGCGTGCGCATCAGAGGTCATCCCTAGCGCTCCGCTATTGGGGATGGCGGAAACTCTTTAACCTTGTGGTGGTGGAGTTGCAGTTGCGCTTTGGCCTCACCCGCGTTCGGGGATACCCCTTCGAATGGGAAGTTGACACCACCAACGTCTGCCAGCTGAAGTGCCCGCTGTGCCACACCGGTCTAGGCACGGTGCATCGCGACAAGGGTGTGATGCACTTCGACACATTCACTTCCACCGTCGATCAGATGAAGGATTACTGCATCTGGCTCAGCCTCTACAGTTGGGGCGAGCCCTTCCTTAATAAGGACATCGACAGATTCATCGCTTACGCCCACGAGAAACGCATCGCCACCATAGTGAGCAGCAACCTCAACAAACCCCTGACTCCTGAGATGGCAGAGCGTCTCATCAAGTCGGGCCTAGACGTGCTTATCATCTCCCTCGACGGCACCACTCAAGACGTGTACGAGGTATACCGTGTAACGGGCCACCTAGACCGGGTGTTGGAGAACCTGCGGCTCATCGTGGAGACTCGCAAACGG
Source organism: Dehalococcoidia bacterium (assembly GCA_965263155.1). Classification (GTDB taxonomy): domain Bacteria; phylum Chloroflexota; class Dehalococcoidia; order Lucifugimonadales; family JAAXIE01; genus JAAXIE01. Next base: position 885,118 of record OZ253586.1, on the reverse strand, counting down.
CTAGGCTCCAAAACGCCCTTCCTGGAGTGGCAGTACATCGTCATGCGCCAGAATGAGCACCAAGTGGAGGATGCCCGGCGCATGGCCCAAGAGATGGGAGTGGACACAATTACCTTCAAGCCGGTGGACTTTCCTCACGGCTCGGAGGATATCGAGTTGGCTCGCCAGTGGCTCCCTCGGGCCGACTTGGAGGCTAGGCTTGCCAACCCCTTCCGCAAGCCTTACAGCGAGGACGGGGCTCGTTGCTGGAGGCTGTGGCGCAGCGCGGTGGTGAACTGGGATGGCGGGTACGCACCCTGCTGCTATTTGACGGACGCTTCGGACGACTTCGGGAACGTGCGCACCCACTCCATCAAAGAGATCTGGAACAACGGGCTCTACCGCACGGCACGGGGCCTCTTCCAAAAGTCGGGCAACCCCAAAGAGTACGTGGGCTGCATCGACTGTAGCGTGTACACCGCATCAAAGGCTGCCAAGTCGCGGGACTCCGCGAGCATGCCACGGCGCAACGGCCACGCGCCTCTCGCTTGGGCACCGCTTGCGATGACCGCCAATAGCGAGCCTGCCCGCCCCAATGAAGCCTCCGAAGGCGTGGAGCAGGAAGTGCCCGTTGGAAGCTCCGGAGACGGCTAGGACCTGCTGTTGCCGGACGAGTAGACGGCCTCTGCTGCCTCGCCCGTCATCTTCCAATCTTTAGCGCACAATATGGTTGACGCTCAGTAAGGAGGGGCTTGGAACAGCAGGACACTGAGTTGGCTTCCCTGCTGGAAGCCAACCTCAAGTTTTACGAGGCATTCTCCACGTTAGACATCGCGGCCATGGACGGCATCTGGGAGCCGTCGGAGCGCACAAGATGCATGCACCCGGGTTGGCCTTTGATAATGGGCTGGACACAGGTGCGACAAAGCTGGGAAAACATCTTCAACAACACCACGATGATGCATTTCATCATCACCGAAGCCCAACCGGTGATTCAGGGCGACATCGGCTGGGTGGACTGCATTGAGAACGTCACGTCATTGGTGGATGGCCGGGCCACCAGCTTCGCCGCCCGTTCCACCAACATCTTCGCCAAGGCGCCTGTTACCGGAGGCGAAGGCCTGGGCGGCCAGTGGCTAATGGTGCACCACCACGCGTCGCCTTAGCTCCTGTGGCCATTGCCCCTGCGGATACTGATGGCGGGCATCAGTCGGAGGAGGCCACAGGCCCGGCGGCGTTCGCCTCGTCCCAGCTCACTTCGATGCGCTCAATCTTGAAGCGGCGCATCTCCTTCACCTCTAGGCGCAGACTTTTGTATTGAAGCACGTCGCCCTCTGCCGGGATACGTCCCAGATGCTTCAGGACGAACCCGGCAACCGTCTGGTAGTCGCCGTCGGGAAGCTCTAGGTCGAGGTTCTCATTGGCTTCTTGTACCGACATTGCTCCACTGAGGTTGAACCAGCGGGGTCCGATGGGAGCGTACTCCTTCTCCGCAGGCTCGCCCTCTTCTCCCACAGGCCCGACGATGACTTCCAACAGGCTTTTCAACGTGACCAGCCCGGCTACACCACCGTGCTGGTCCACGCAAATTGCCATCTGCCGGCCTGTATCTCGCATCTCATTGAAAAGGGGGCCGACCAGCTTGGTTTCAGGTACGAAGTAGTGAGGACGCAGCACGTTCGTGGCCACGTCGGTGGAGTGCAGCCGTCCTTGGGCCATCTCCTCCAGCAGGTCCTTTATCGAGAGAACACCCACGATGTTCTCTTGGTTATTCTCGAACACGGGGAAGCGTGTGTGGGTGCTGTTTGCATATATGGCCAGCACCTCATCCAAGGTAGAGCCCTTCTCCACCCAGGCGATCTCAGTCCTTGGGGTCATCACTTCCTCAACTTGGCGGTCGCCGAAGTGGAACACCCGCTCCAGCATCTGGGCTTCCGACGACTCCATTCCGCCTTCAGTCTCGGCGACATCTATCAGGGAACGTATCTCTTCTTCAGTCACCCTAGGTTCGCCGGCGCCGATCAAGCGGGCAACGGTCGAACTCAGCCGCTCCAGCGCCCAGACCAAGGGGAAGAAAAGCAGTTGGGCAAATTCGAGCGGGCGTACAATCAGGATGGCCGTCTCCTCCGCCCGTCGGGAGGCGATGGTTTTGGGCAGCATCTCGGCGAATACCAGCAGCAGGAAGGTGACGCCTGCAGTCGCCACGATGACCGCCCACGCTGGGCTGAGGTAGGAAGCGGCGATCGATGTGGCTATGGAGGCGGCCATGACGTTAACTAGGTTGTTCCCGGTAAGCACCGTGGGGAGCAGTTTCTCAGGACGCCCGGCGATGCGCTCCACGCGGTCTGCTCCCTTGGCCTTTGACCGTACCATGGAGGCAATGCGCCCACGCTGGATGGATAGGAAGGCGGCCTCGGAGCCGGAGAAGAATGCCGACAGCAGGAACGCCACTGCCAGCAGAATCAGCCTTACTAGGTCATCGCCATCCATAGGTCGCGTCGGCTCCTCCCAAGCCAGCCCTCTCTGAATCGACTGAGTTTACCAAGAAAACAAAACAGACCCGCACTGCGCCCGGCGGACCGGGCTGCGGGCCTGTTTGCTACTTGTGTATATTCAAATCGGGCACCGTGAAGGACAGTGTTATCGCAGAAGGTCTCTGCCTCCAAGGTGTCTGAATACTAGCATACTGCGATGTCCCCTTTCAAAGGGAAGCCAGCTAAGATTCGTACGGCAAAGGTCCGGTGCGATGGTACAATACGCTCGGAGGCTGAATGGGTTTGGACAACGTTCGGGTACGGTATGCGCCCAGCCCCACGGGGCAACCCCATCTGGGCAACGTCCGCACTGCTCTGTTCAACTGGCTGTTTGCCCGCCGCTATGGGGGCAAGTTCGTCGTGCGCATTGAGGACACGGACCAAGAACGGGCTGTACCCGGCGTGGTAGACGCCATTCTGGAGAGCCTGCGATGGTTGGAGTTGGACTGGGACGAAGGCCCTGACGCTGACGGTCCTTACGGCCCTTACGTCCAGTCTCAGCGGCTCGAAATATACCGCGAGGCGGCTGACCGCTTGATCACCCAAGGCCAAGCCTATCGCTGTTACTGCACCCGCGAACGCTTGGAGGAACTGCGCCGGACGGGCCGCGAGAGTGGCCGTTCCAACGCTGGCTACGACGGCCACTGCCGACACTTGGCGGACGCCGAAGTGCGCGAGCACGAGGCGCAGGATACTCCGCACACGGTACGCTTCATGATGCCTCCGGAGGGCGAGACTTCACTGGTCGACCTGATACGGGGCGACGTCAATTGGGACAACTCACTGCTGGATGACTTTGTCATCCTGAAGTCCGACGGTTTTCCCACCTACCATCTGGCCAATGTACTGGACGACCACTTGATGGACATCAGCCATGTTCTGAGGGCCGAGGAGTGGCTTTCCAGTACGCCGCGCCATCTGAGGCTCTACGAGGCCTTGGGCTATGAGCCTCCCCTGTTCGGCCACCTACCCATGATTCTCGGTCCCGACCGCTCCAAACTCTCCAAGCGCCATGGTGCCACTGCGCTGCTGGAGTACCGCGATGCGGGATACCTCTCCGAGGCCATGGTCAATTTCATGGCCCTGTTGGGTTGGTCCCTTGACGACAAGACGGACGTCATCTCCCGCGACGACCTTACCCAAGTCTTCTCGCTGGACCAGGTAGGCAAGTCGGGCGCCATCTTCGACCAGGAGCGGCTCCTGTGGATGAACGGAGTGTACATCCGAGGCTTGGAGCCAGAGGAGCTGGCGCGGCGCGCCTACCCCTTCCTGCAGGCGGAATCGCCTGAGGCGGTCTCAAATGCCGGGCCTCACGATTTGGCCCGCATCATGCCCCTCCTACAAGAGCGCCTCAAGACGCTGAGGGACACCCCCGACATGGCGTCCTACTTCTTGGTCGATGAGCTGGAGTATGACGCCTCCCTAGTGGTGCCCAAGGGTATGGAGCGCGATGCCACCCGCGACGCACTGCGGAAGGCCCACGATACCCTCGCCGGAATGCCCGACTTCCGCGTTGAAACGATAGAGGGAGCGCTGCGTGGTCTGACGGAAGAGTTGGGGGTTTCCGGGCGGCAGCTTTTCGGGGCGCTGAGAGTGGCGACAACGGGGCGGACGGCAGCCCCACCTCTCTTTGAGACTATGGAGGTCTTGGGACGCGAGCGGTGTCTGGTCCGCATTCAGAAGGCCGCCGATATATTGGGGATGCAATGAACGCCTCTACCAGATGGAGTGAGTCCCAGCAGCCCTCTACTTGCGGCGTTATGTACCCCATGCTATATTGGCTTCCCAGTCCTCATACGGGGACCTAGAGGGCATGTTCGACGACTACTTCCGCAACTATGGCCTTATCGCCATCTTTGCTATCGTCGCCATCATTGTGCCCGTCAGCATGCTTATGGTGTCTTGGCTGGCCTCCCGCGTCCGCATACGACCTGCTCCCCCTGCCGATTCGGTGAAATCCGACACCTACGAGTGCGGTATGCAGACTATTGGCGGGCGCTGGAACAGGTTCAACTTTCGCTACTACCCCTACGCTCTGCTGTTCGTGGTGTTCGACGTAGAGGTTATCTTCCTCTATCCTTGGGCCGTCCGGTTCAACCAGTTGCCACTGTTCGCCCTGATAGAGATGGTAGTGTTCATAGGCATCCTACTGGTGGGCTGGGCCTACGCTTGGCGTAAACAACATCTGGAGTGGACGTAGCGATGACTTCCGACACTGCTGGCGAAGGGCTTCCCCTGCACATCTCCACATGGGGTATGGACGTGGAGGAGGGCCAAGTTGTCGAAGACATGCGCACCACCCACACCCAGCCCCTAGCAGAGCCCCTACTGGAAGTCCCGGAAGACCTCCAGCGCAACGTGGCACTCACCACCGTAGACGCCATGCTGAACTGGAGCCGCAAGTCGGCCCTGTGGCCTGTCACCTTCGGCCTAGCCTGCTGCGCCTTCGAGATGATGGCCACAGCCATGGGCCGGTTCGACATCTCCCGTTTCGGCATGGAGGCCTTCCGTGCGTCCCCACGACAAGCCGACCTGATGATCGTAGCGGGAACGGTAACCTGGAAGATGGCCCCCGCCATTCGCCGGATATACGACCAGATGGGCGAACCCAAGTGGGTTATCTCCATGGGTGTATGCGCCACTAGTGGCGGCCCGTATTACGACAGCTACAGCGTGGTGCCCGGAGTCAACCACATCGTGCCTGTGGACGTGTACGTACCCGGCTGCCCCCCGCGCCCCGATGCCCTGCTGTACGGCGTTATGCAGTTGCACGAGAAAATCAAGAAGTACCGCCTCAAGGGCCGGGCGGCGGGGTCGTAATGCCAGCCAAACAACCGCCCCGTGCACGAGCCGCGGCCACAGGTTGGCTGCTGCGACCATGACCCGCGCCATCAGCGGAGAAGAGTTGGGGCAGCAGTTGGCGGCCACCTTTCCCAATGCAGTGGAGAGGTGGGACCATAGTTCCGTTTGGGTTGACGCCTCCAGCGTTGTGGACGTCTGCCACCACCTGCGAGACGACCCCGGACTCGACTTCAACTTCCTCAACGCAGTCACTGCTGTGGACTATATCGACCGTTTTGAGGTGGTGTACCACCTCACCTCCCTGAAGCATAACCATTCGGCAGTGCTGAAGGTGGAGGTCACCGGACGGGAAGACCCGACGGTGCCATCAGTGGTCCCCGTATGGCGCGGCGCCGACCTCCAGGAGCGGGAAATCTGGGACCTGATGGGCGTGTCCTTTGTGGGACACCCCAACCTCAAACGCCTCCTCACTTGGGAAGGGTTCCCCGGCCACCCCTTGCGCAAGGACTTCATTCGGGAGCGCCCCGTATGACGCTGCGCTCGGAGCACATGACCATCAACATCGGCCCGCAACACCCCAGCACTCACGGGGTGTTCCGTCTGAGGGTGACATTCGACGGTGAGGTCATCCTGGAAATCGAGCCTGTATTCGGGTATCTCCATCGCGGCACCGAGAAGCTGGCTGAGGAGCGCAACTACGTCCAAATCATCACCCTCACCGACCGCATGGACTACGTCGCGTCGATGACCAACAACCAAGCCTACTGCCTGACGGTTGAGAAGCTGCTGGGGGTGGAGCCTCCGCCTAGGGCCAAGTACCTGCGGGTGATGACGGCCGAGCTACAGCGCATCGCCAGCCACCTCATCGCCATCGGTTTCTTCCTGCAGGACTTGGGCGCCTTGGGCACGCCCCTGATGTACTGCTTCAGAGAGCGGGAGCGGATACTCGACCTGTTCGAGATGCTGTGCGGGGCCCGTATAACCGTGAGCTACATGCGTCCCGGCGGTGTCTACGCCGATACGCCTGCCGACTTTTGGCCTGCTCTGCGCCGCTTCCTCGACGAGATTCCGGGCTACTTAGACGAGTTGGAGCAGCTCCTCATGGAGAATGAGATCGTCTTGGTGCGCACCCAAGGTGTGAGCCTGCTTCCCTTGGAGACTGCCATCGCCTCCTCAATCAGCGGTCCCACACTGCGGGGCAGCGGCTTGGCGTGGGACTGGCGCAAAGCCGATCCCTACGACGCCTATGGCGAGTTGGACTTCGAGGTGCCCATCGGGACGACTGGAGACAACCTGGACCGCTTCATAGTACGAATGCAGGAGATGCGACAGAGCATCCTGCTCGTCGAGCAGTGCATCAAGCGCATCGAGCCTGGGCCGGTGCGTTTGGACCTTCCGCTGCTGCTGCGCCCTCCCAATGGGGCCGAGGCCTACGCACGGGTAGAGTCGCCCAAGGGGGAGCTTGCGTTTTACATGGTCAGCGACGGTGGCATATCGCCCTACCGCTGCAAGATACGCTCCCCATCCCTCATCAACCTCACGGCTCTGTCCGAAATGGTGGTTGGCTGGAAGCTGGCCGACTTGGTGGTCACTCTGGGCAGCATCGATATCAACATGGGCGAGGTTGACCGCTGATGTTGTACCGCTGCCAGCTTGCTGATGGCAGCCTGCTCAACGATAACGTCATCTTCCGTGGCGTCTACAATGGCTTCGGCCAAGTACTCCCCGAATGGCTCTGCTGGCTGGCGTTTGTCGTTGCTGGATTGGTCATCATGCTCATCCTGACCAATGCTGTGCTGCTGGGGGCCGCCATATTCGTCTGGAGCGAGCGCCGGCTGATCGCCCGAATGCAGAACCGGGTGGGTCCCAATCGATGGGGTCCCTTTGGCCTTTTCACCCCCATCGCCGACCTGCTGAAGCTGCTTTCCAAGGAAGACTTGGTACCCCGCGAGGCCGATCGTATCGCCTTCACCTTGGTGCCCATAGTAATGCTGGCCCCTGTGATACTGATGCTAGCGGTGGTGCCCTTTGCCCAAGGCACCGTATTGGCCGACATCAACGTGGGCGTGCTGTTCGTGGTGGGTATCACCGCCATCAGCGGGCTGGGCATCTTCATGGCAGGCTGGGCATCGGGCAACCGCTATGCCCTGTTCGGGGCCATGCGTGGCGTGGCCATCCTGATCAGCTACGAGGTGCCTACAGTCCTGGCTCTGGTGGGCATAGTGCTGGCCGCCGGTTCCATGCGCATGACCGATGTTGTCGAGGCCCAGACCATACCCTTCCTGATAGTGCAACCACTGGCCGCCTTCATCTTCCTGGTGGGAGTGTCGGCGGAGCTGAACCGGACGCCCTTCGACGTGCTGGAGGCGGAATCGGAGCTAATTGCCGGCTACCACATTGAGTACAGCGGCGCCAAGTTCGCCCTCATCCAAGCGGCTGAGTATGGGGCGGTACTGGCGGCGTCGGCCCTTCTGGCGACCTTCTTCCTAGCAGGCTGGGTCGGCCCCTTCCTGTCGGGCCCGTTGGGGCCGGTGTGGTTCCTGCTAAAGGTGGCCTTTTTCGCCATGATGTTCATCTGGGCAAGGGCTACCTTCCCTCGGCTGCGCGTCGACCAGATAATGTCCTTCGCTTGGAAGTTCCTCTTCCCGCTCAGCATCGTGAATCTCTTTGCTGTCGCCCTTGAAGTATACTTCTTGGGAGATGTCCAATCGGGGTTGACTCAAGCCGACCTTGGCATCATGACCGGTATCAACTTGGGTCTGACTGTGATAGCAGTGGTCGCCTATGGCAGGCTGTTCCGCGGCAAGATGCGCCCGCGGGTGCCGGTCAGCGACCGTACTATCCTGAGTTCCGCCTAAGACGAAGCTAAGTAACCAAAAGCCGCTGGTATCGACTACCGGATAAGGTAAAGACATGTATGGAATGGGGTTGGGGAAGGGCCTTCTGGTGACGCTGCGCAACGCGCTGCGCCGCCCCTTCACCGTGCAGTATCCCGAAGAACGGGTACCCCAGCACCCCCGCTTCCGGGGCGAGGAGTTCGTTTGGTACGAGGAGCGGTGCACGGGCTGCGCTTCCTGCGCCAAGTACTGCCCCCTAGGGATCATCAAGATAGTGACCGGGCCGAGTGGCACCGCACCGCAGGACGGCGACAAGTACGAGGTGCAGACTTTCGACATTGACATCGGGCGCTGCATGTTCTGCGGGCTGTGCGTGGAGGCTTGCCCCTACGACGCCCTCTTCTTGGGCAGTGGCTTCGAGCGTGGCACCTACCAGCGGAGCAAGCTGGTCCTGAACGTCGACGACCTGCGCAACGCCGAAAAGCGCCCCAGCACTTGGTTCCGACCCCAGCTGGAGGCTGCGGGCTACAACCCCCACAAGGGCACACCGCTGCCTTGGGTCGACGCCGGTCGAGAGAGTTGGAACTGGCAGGGTGAGACATCGGCAGGGCAGAGGCTGTTCGGCAAACCCGACAAGGGTGGGGAGGGCTAGTTGGCCTTTGCCGACGTCCTTTTCTGGGTGCTGGCAGTAGCCGCCATCGCCTCGGCCTTGGGCGTTGTCCTGTTGCGGGATGTGTTTCGCGCCGCCCTGCTGCTGGTGGTGGTGTTCCTCGCGGTCGCTGGGTTTTTCGTGATGATGAACGCCGAGTTCCTCGGCGTAGTGCAACTGATCATCTATGTCGGCGCCATCTCCATACTTATCGTTTTCGCCATCCTGATGACCCAAGACGTGGTGCAGGGCAACCTGCCCAACCGGCTGCAGATTCCAGCCGTCCTGCTCCCCGCCTTGCTGCTGGCGGCTCTCGCCTTTGTCGCCTTCCAGACCGACTGGAACCTCATCTCCGATAACCAGGAGGCGCAGCAGCATGCGGAACTGGTGCAGGCCAATACGATCGGCGGCGTGACCGACGAGGACGCTGAGCAGCTTGCATCACCCGAAGCCGCCGCGCGCTCCAGTTTGGGCGACCTGCTGATTAACGATTTCGTACTGCCATTCGAGATGGCGTCGGTCCTGCTGCTGGCAGCAGTCATCGGGGCACTGGCTCTGACCAAGGAGCGGTCGGCATGAGCTTGGAAGGGTTCCTGCTGGTCTCGGCCATCATTTTCTGCATCGGTCTGTACGGGGCCTTGGCGCGGCGCAACGTCATCATCCTGCTGATGAGCGTGGAGCTCATGTTCAACGCCGTGAACATCGCCCTCGTAGCCTTTGCCAAGTACACCTTGCCCTACACCTTCGAAGAGCACCTAGGAGCGCTGCTTACGGGGCAGGTGTTCGCGTTGTTCATTGTCGCCGTGGCGGCGGCGGAGGTCGCATTGGGCTTGGGCATAGTCATCGCCTTTTACCGGAGCCGCACGACCGTAGACATCAGCGAAGCCAACCTGATGAGGCGGTAGGAGGGCGTAGCCCTCCAATAAACTAGGGTCAGTAGAGGTCCAGAGGTCGAGCATGTGGGTAGAGTTCATGAAGGTCCCCAACTTGATGGTGGCCGAGATGTGGAAGGAGGCCCTTGAAGGCGAGGGCTTGCCCACCCACATTCTGCCTGACGGCGACATCCTGGACTGGGGGGAGCGGGTCCCCTTTCGCGTGCTGGTGCCCCGTGGCAGGGAGCATGTGGCCGAGGAGATACTGAGGAAGCTTTAGGATGATACCGGAAGCAGCTGTCTGGGCCATCTTTTTCATTCCTCTGGCCTCCTTTGTGGTCATCGGATTCATCATTCGTCCCTTTTTCAACGACCACCGTTATCTGAGCAGCGTCGTCCTGATCTCGGGGCTTGTTGTTTGCCTCGTTCTAGCTGGCTGGACCCTGAGCTCGGTCATAGACAAGCACGGAGACCTCGGGTTCGCGCCTCATCACTGGCTCTCTGTGGGCGGCATCGAAATCAGCATGGGGCTGGTGGTCGACTCGCTGACGGCCATCATGCTGATTGTGGTGGTGCTGGTCAGCTTGATGGTGCAGGTATATTCCCATGGCTACATGCGGGACGACCCAAGCTACGCCCGCTACTACGCCTTCATGTCGCTGTTCACTGCCTCCATGATCGGGCTGGTGCTGGCGAGCAACATCATTCAGTTGTACGTCTTCTGGGAGCTCGTCGGCCTTTGCTCCTATCTGCTAATCGGCTTTTGGCACCATCGCCCCGCCGCGGCGGCAGCGGCTAAGAAGGCTTTCATCGTGACACGGCTGGGCGACCTTGGGTTCCTGATAGCCATACTGTTCCTCTTCTTCAACAGCGACGCCTATGCCTCCCTCGGCCTCAACTTCCTGGAGATAGGAGACATACAGAAGGGCGCCGCCTTGGGAGTGCTTGGCGGACTGTCGGCCACTGGACTGGCCATCGGCATCTTCTGCGGGGCTGTGGGTAAGTCTGCGCAGTTCCCGCTGCATGTATGGCTGCCCGACGCCATGGAGGGGCCCACTCCCGTGAGCGCCCTCATCCATGCCGCAACTATGGTAGCCGCTGGGGTGTTCCTGATCGCCCGCTTCTTCCCCGTGTTCGAGGCATCGGCGGACGCCATGACCACAGTGGCCATGATAGGGGCCTTCACCGCCCTGCTGGCGGCCACCATGGCCTTGGCCACCAACGACATCAAGCGCGTGCTTGCCTACTCCACAGTGAGTCAATTGGGCTACATGGTGGCAGCATTAGGCTTGGGGGCTTACGGCATCGCCCTGTTCCACCTGTTCAATCACGCCTTCTTCAAGGCCCTGCTCTTCCTTGGGGCTGGCAGCGTGAACCATTCCACAGGCACCTTCGACATGCGGTACATGGGCGGGCTGCGGCGGGTGATGCCTATCACTTACATCGTGACTCTGCTGGGAGGCCTCAGCCTCATCGGCATATTCCCGCTGGCGGGCTTCTGGAGCAAGGACGAGGTCTTGCGTCACGCTTGGAGTGGGTCGGGAGCAGTAGATAGCATCGCCTTCTACATGCTGGCCGTGGCCGTGTTCCTTACGGCGGTGTACACCACTCGGATGATATGGATGACCTTCCACGGCGACTTCAAAGGCGGAGTGGAGCAGGAGCACGCCGATGCAGGCGAGAGCGCTCCTGAGGCGTCCCACGGCATGCATCTGGCAGAGTCGCCGCTGGTGATGCTGGCGCCAATGGCACTGCTGGCAGTGGGTGCTGTCGTCTCCGGCTACATAGCCAACCCGGAAAACACGTTCCTAGGCATCGACGCCCACTGGTTCGTGAGCTTCCTCATTCCGCCGGAGGCGGTGTTGGCCTATGCGTCGCTGGACCATGGCGGGGTAGCAAGTGGCGTCGACGTGACGCTGGCGATCGTGGTCATGGGGATCGCTGTCGCCGGTATGGCGGTCGCGCTCCTGTTCCAGCGTTGGGACGGCGGGCTGCTGGCCTCCTTGATTTCCCGCCCTTGGGAGGCTGGACGCACCCTGCTGGCACGCAAGTACTACATGGACGACCTGTATGAAGAGGTCGGCGTGCGCCGCCTCTTCTACGGGACGCTGGCCGCCGTGACCCACTGGTTCGACCGCTCAGTTGTGGACGGGGCCGCCGAGGGGGTGGGCCTTGTCTCCCGCAATGTAGGCAGGGCCGTCAGCCTTTTGCAAACAGGGCAGGTGCAGGCCTACGGCGTCGCCATCACCATCGGGATTCTCGCCATACTGCTGGGCTACCTAGTATGGGGATGAGGTACTCCCAGCGTGTTTGAAACCTCTCTGGCAAACCCGGGCATGCCTTCCTTTGGCGGCGTGCTGACAACTACTGTCTTCCTGCCAGCCTTGGCAGCGTTGGCCATCGCCCTGCTATTGCGCCACCGCGACCACATCCGGGCCTTTGCCCTGCTGGTGGTCATAGCCGACTTGGTGCTGGCTATCTACGTCATGGTGCGCTACGACATAGCCAAGGGCGGATACCAGCTTGTCGACTTCATAGACTGGATACCTGGCGACACCTTGAACGCCAGCTACCATCTGGGCGTGGACGGCCTGAGCGCGCCTCTGGTGTTGCTGACGGCGCTCATTGGCCTCTGCGCCATCCTAGCCTCGTGGCGAGTGGAGCACCGGATGCGGGAGTACTTCGTCTGGCTGCTGGTGCTCCAGACGGCGGTCATGGGCGTGTTCACCTCGCTGGACTTCCTGCTCTTCTTCCTCTTCTGGGAGATGGAGCTACTGCCGATGTACCTGCTCATCTCCATATGGGGCACGGGGCGCAAGGAATACTCGGCCATGAAGTTTCTCGTGTTCACCATCCTAGGCAGCGCGTTCATGCTGGTGAGCATCGTGGCTATATTCGTGGCCCCCGGCGGGACCTTCAACATGGCCGAACTGGCCGAGGCTGGCGTGGGACATCTCGACTTGGCTATTCCCACGGCTCTCGCCTTCTGGTTCTTCCTAGTAGCTTTCGCCATCAAGCTTCCGGTCTGGCCCGTCCATACTTGGCTGCCCGATGCCCACACCGATGCCCCCACAGCAGTGAGCATGGTGCTGGCCGGAGTGCTGCTGAAGATGGGCGGCTACGGCTTCATCCGCATTTGTGTTGGCCTGTTTCCGGAGCAGGCTAACTACTATGCGCCGGTGCTGGTTGCGCTGGCCGTGATGAGCGTGCTCTATGGGGCAGTCGTCACTATCCGGCAGACCGACTTGAAGCGGCTCATTGCGTACAGCAGCGTGAGCCACATGGGACTAGTGTTGCTTGGGGTGGCGTCGGTGCATGTGCTCAGCGACGGCTCCCTCAGCAGCGTGGGCCTCACGGGGGCCTCCCTGCAAATGTTCACCCACGGCACGATAACGGGCCTGCTGTTCCTCTTGGTGGGGCTGATATACGAGAAGACCCACACGCGCTACATACCCGACATGGGCGGCTTGGCTGGACGTATGCCTCTGCTGGCAGGGGCATTCCTGCTAGCGGGGCTGGCCTCACTGGGGCTGCCGGGACTGAGTGGTTTTGTATCCGAGCTGTTGGTGTTCCTTGGCGGGTTCAAGGTGTTTGCGTGGCCCACGGCCTTGGCCGTGATCGGGATACTGCTGGCCGCGGGGTACATCCTCTGGATGCTGGAGCGCGTCTTCTTCGGCAGGCCCAAAGATTATCTGGCCGAAGTGAAAGACGTGGACTGGGTTGAAGCTGTTCCCATCGCCCTCTTGGTTGCCAGCATCGTAGTCGTAGGCATCTACCCCAAACTGCTGACCGACGTATTCGAAGCGGGAGTGCAGCCCATCATCACACTAGTGAGTCAGCAGGCGTAGGCGATGCAAGCGCACGACCTATACCTGTTGCTGCCGGAACTGGCCCTCGTTGGGCTGGCGTGCTTGGTCGTGGCGCTGGACCTCATCGTGACTCGCAAGGGCTGGCTCACACTGCTGTCGGCAGTCGGGTTGCTCGTGCCTTTGGGGCTGACCGTCATGTTGTGGGCTGATCCCGGAGGGCAGGTGACCGATGACCCCACCGGCCTGTTCGGCACGTTGTTGGTCGACAAGTACGCCCTCTTCTTTAAGGCGCTTGTACTTCTGGCCTTGGAACTGGTCGTCCTCTCCTCCACGGACTACTGCCGAAAGCTCGGCCGGTTCCAAGGCGAATACCACGTCCTGCTGATGTTTGCCGCCAGCGGCATGATGCTGCTGGCGGCTACTACGGAGTTGGTGTCTATATACATCGCCTTGGAGCTGGCCACTCTGCCATTGGTGGCGTTGGCCGCGTTCCTAGGCCACTCCCGCTCCGGCGAGGCTGGGCTGAAGTTCTTCCTGATGAGCGCGGTAAGCTCGGCTGTACTGTTATACGGCATAGCCTTGGTCTTCGGGTTCACCGGAACAACGCACCTTGAGCACATCGCCGCAGCGTTGTCAGAGACAGGCGACGCCGAGGTGGCTTTCGGCTCCTACGCCGTGCTGCTGGGGGTGGTGCTGATGGTTGCGGGGTTCGGCTTCAAGCTCTCCGCCGTCCCCTTCCAGATGTGGGTCCCCGACGTGTACGAGGGCTCGCCCACGCCAGTTGCCGCCTTCCTCTCGGTGGCCAGCAAGGCGGCTGCTTTCGCCGTCGTGCTTCGCGTCTTCTACGTTGCCTTTCCAGACAATAGCGTGGACTGGAGCCTGGTGTTCGCTGGAATCGCGGCGGCCTCGATGACGATAGGCAACATCGTAGCTATTGGCCAACAGAACATCAAGAGGCTATTGGCCTACAGCACCATTGCTCATGCCGGTTACCTGCTGGTGGGAGTGGCGGCCGTGAGCCAAGCAGGCGCTTCCGGCGGGGCCCAGGACGCCTTTGGCCCCAGCAGCCTTCTTTTCTACCTTGGAGCTTATGCCGTGGCCAACTTGGCGGCCTTCTTCGCAGTCATCGCCATCACCAACGAGACCGACACCGACATGATCGACGACTTCGCCGGGATGGGACGCCGTGCGCCCTACTTGGCGGCGGCGCTTGCCTTGGCCATGGCGGCCCTCATTGGAATTCCTCCATCAGGGATTTTCATTGCCAAGCTCTACATCTTCAGCGCAGCCGTTCACAGCGACCTAGCCTGGCTGGCAATGGTGGGAGTGGTCAACAGTGTGGTCTCGGCCTACTACTACCTGCGGGTGGTGCGCACAATGTACGTCACCCCGCCGACGACAGAGGAGAAGGTGCCGTCATCCCACGCCTTCCGCATCGCGCTGGCCGTAACGGCGTTGGCGGTGCTGGGCTTGGGCATCTATCCGGCGCCCCTGCTGCAAGTGGCGGAAGAGGCGGTGGGTCCGCTGCTACAGGTGGCAGGCACCGTCGTAGGAACCCCGTAGACTGGGCGTACCGGTTGTCATCGCGGTTCGAATAGCAGGTCGGGTGCGCTCTCCGACCCCGTGGTATACTCTGCCGTAAACCCCTGTCGAGCAACCGGAAGGGGCGCACACTATGCGGAGAGGCTTGATGGCGCTGGTGTTGTTGCCCCTGCTTTTGACTCCCGCATGTGGCAGGAACGCCCGAGACTGCTCACAGGAAGAATACGACCGTTTCGAGCAGAAACACGCTGAAGAGGGGATGACCAGCGAGGCCGAAGAGTGGATCTAAGAGTGCGTGGACAGGTTCGAGTGATATCGAGGAGTCCGGCGCCGCGCTCTCCCTCTCCATGCAGCAATCAAGCGATAACACTCCTAGCTGTAACACCATGAGCCGTTTCCGACCGTTTGGCATCGTCTACAACAATTTGTCGTCAGCCGCTTGGGACATGGCCAATCGCGTGGCAGAACACCTAGGCCTCGGTGAGTCCGACTGGATCGGCCCAGCAGAGGACTTGGACGCCAAGGCCACGCGCGGCGCCGAGACCAAGCTACTAATTACCGTTGGCGGCGACGGCACCATCCTGCGGGCCGTGAAGCTGGCCAGCACCTACGACATCCCCATCCTCGGTATCAACATGGGACGCCTTGGCTTCATGACCGAGCTGGAAGGCCACGACGCCATGGAACGTCTGCACCATTACCTCGATTCTGACGCCATGGACTCCCCCCTTCGGAGGAGTGACGGTAAAGAGGGAGTCGACGGCACTCCTTGGATCGAGGCGCGGGCTATGCTCCAAGTACAGGTGGTGGATGAGGCGGGCAATCCCAGACCGGATATACCGGCCCAACACGCCCTCAACGACGCTGTCATAGGTCGCGGAGTAGTCTCCCGCGTGATTACGGTGATGGCCAGCATCGACGGCGCACAGCTGACCACCTACCGCGCTGACGCCGTGATTGTGTCCACCGCCACCGGCTCCACTGGCTACAACCTTTCCGTGGGCGGCCCCATCATCTACCCACAAGCCGAGGTGATGGTCATCGCGCCGGTGGCCCCTCACTTGGGTCTGGCGACAGGTCTGGTGGTGCCGGGCAACTCAGTGTTGCAGTTCACCTTGGAGTCCGACGTGGAAGCGTTGATAAGTGTGGACGGCTACCTCAACGTCCCGCTAAATCGCGAGGACCGTGTCCGGATAGAAGCCAGTCCTTACAAGGCCCGGTTCTTGCGTACCCACCCACCGAACCGGTTCTTCCATACTCTGACGCGGCGCCTCGACTTTGGCGGCGCCATTCCCAAGCCTGCCCTGAGCCCGGACGAATCTGCAACCTCGCAGGAGCCATGAACTGATGTCCGAACCACAGAACGAACCCACCCTAGCCAGCCGGCAGGCCTTCGAAGGCAAGCTGCTGTCCGTCCGAGTTGACACGGTATCGTTGCCTGGAGGCAGGACGTCGACCCGCGAAATCGTGGAGCACGTCCCCTGCGTGTGCATGGCCCCCATTGACGCGGGCGAGGTCCTGCTGGTGCGCCAGTACCGAAAGGCAGTGGAGGCGTCTCTACTGGAGGTCCCAGCAGGCGGTATGGAACCCGGCGAGTCGCCCGAAGACGCCGTCATCCGCGAGTTGCAGGAGGAGACGGGCCACACGGCGGACACCTTGAAACACCTGCAGAGTTTCTACATGTCGCCGGGGTACTGCACCGAAGAGATGCATGCCTTCCTAGCCACCGACCTGCGCCCTGCCGTCCTCGACCCCGACTTTGACGAAGACATAGAAGTGGTGCGCGTCCCCATCAACGAGATACCCGCCCTCCTGCAGAGCGGCCAAGTTCGCGACGCCAAGAGCATCACCACCCTGCTGCTGGCCTTGCAGGCCCTCCAGGCAAGCTAACCATAGCCCCACAGCCCCCTGCCCTCCCCCTTGAAAGATCAGAAGACCTTTGGGTAATGCACCCCCATGACATCCGCTCGTTGACACAGGCTGACCTCCCCCACTAGCCTCCGTAGAGGCCCCAGCCCTATCTTGTCGAGGCCCCAAACAGGCGGTATCACAGTGTGTCACGCACCGGATGCAACGACGTCACAGGTGTCACAGACATAGCCACGCCACTGCAAAATGCACACAGACTGCATCCAGATTACCCGGAGGCCCAGATACGAAATGGCCCGATTTGGCCCGATTTGGCCCGGAAAATCAAGCAGTTCACCATGGATGTAGCATCAGGAGTCCTCGTGCAAGCGCCACCGGCCACGCGAGAAGGGACTCAAGCGGAGGTTCCCTAGGCCTTTCTTCGTACCATTAAGCTTCACTCCTAACCGTGATATACTTGGCGCTGGCCTTTTGCCCCCTAGCTGGGCGAGGTGGCACTGTTTGTTGACTTGGGGAGGCCAAGTTGCTTGAGCATGATGTTTTAGTGGTTGGCGGTGGGCTTGCAGGTATGAGGGCTGCACTAGCGGCCCATGCCAACGGGGCCAACACCGCTCTCATCAGCAAACTCTATCCGGTGCGCAGCCACTCCTGCGCTGCCCAAGGAGGCATCAACGCCGCCTTGGTGGATCGGGGTGACGACTGGGAAGAGCACGCCTACGAAACGGTGAAGGGCAGCGATTACCTAGGCGACCAAGATGCCATCGAGGTCATGTGTCGCATGGCCGGTGGCGAGGTCATCGCCATGGAGCACATGGGGGTGGCCTTTAACCGCGACGAAGAAGGGCGCCTCGGCACCCGCCGCTTCGGCGGGCAGCAAAGGGCGCGGACCTTCTTCGTGGCCGACTTCACAGGACAGGCTATGCTGCATGTGATGTTCGAGCAGCTGATGAAGTCGGGTGTGCGTTCCTACAACGAGTGGTTCGTCACTTCGCTGATAATGGAGGATGGCGAGTGCCGTGGGGTCACTGCCATGGAGATACGCACCGGCAGCGTCTTCGCCATTCGCGCCAAGGCGGTAATCCTCTGCACGGGCGGGCTGGGCCGTCTCTTCGAGCCCAGCACAAACGCCATAACCGTCACCGGCGACGGCATGGCCTTGGCCTACCGCGCTGGCGCGCCCTTGATGGACATGGAGATGGTCCAGTTCCATCCCACCACGCTGAAGGGCAGCGGAGTGCTGATTACCGAAGGGGCACGAGGCGACGGCGCTTACCTGATTAACAAAGACGGCGACCGGTTCATGATCAACTACGCCCCCAACATGATGGATCTGGCCTCCCGTGATGTGGTGTCCCGGGCCGAGACCCGAGAGATCGAAGAGGGCCGCGACTCCGACGGTTGCGTGTTCCTAGACTGCCGACATCTCGGAGAGCAGTTCATCAACGAACGCCTCTCGCAGATACGGGAACTGGGCAAGGACTTGGTGGGCGTTGACATCGTTCACGAGCCCATCCCCGTTTGTCCCGGGATGCATTACCAGATGGGCGGCATCAAGACCGACGTCGACGGGCGCACCCCGCTGCCCGGCGTGTACGCCGCGGGCGAGGCGGCCAACGTCAGCGTTCACGGCAGCAATCGGCTGGGGGCCAACTCTCTACTGGATACCATCGTCTTCGGGCGTCGCTCCGGAGAGCACGCCGCCGAGGCTACCCG
Organism: Dehalococcoidia bacterium; assembly: GCA_965263155.1. GTDB lineage: Bacteria > Chloroflexota > Dehalococcoidia > Lucifugimonadales > JAAXIE01 > JAAXIE01. Next base: position 866,512 of record OZ253586.1, on the reverse strand, counting down.
TGGCATCGAGTTCAAGAGCTTCAACGTGGAAGACTGTGTGGAGAGAGAAGAGGAGCGCCTCAGGGCGCTGCTGGCCCGCGAGTCCAACGGTGACCGCATCGCCTCCATCCGCCTCGACTTGGGGACGGCCATGAACCAGCACATAGGTGTCGTCCGGGAAGAAGAGGGGATGAAGGAAGGCTTGGAGAAGGTGCGCCAACTCAAGCAGCGCTACGAGAGCGTACCAGTGCAAGACAAGGGACGCACCTTTAATACCGACCTAATCTTCGCCCTTGAACTCGGTTACATGCTGGACTGCGCCGAGACCATCGTCACGGGAGCCATTGAGCGCAAAGAGAGCCGCGGCTCTCAGTACCGCAGTGACTACACCGAACGAGACGACGAGAATTGGCTGAAGCACATACTGGTCACGCGTCAAGAGGATGGCCCTGTCACCTCCCATCTACCCGTAGTCATCACCCAATGGCAGCCGCAAGTGAGGAGCTACTGATGCCGGTTACCGTCAATGTGAAGCGATATAACCCCGAAGCTTCCGACGAGGCCTCCCGCTCTTGGTGGCAAGAGTACCAAGTAGAGGTGAACCAGTTCTCCACCGTCCTCGACACCTTGATGGAAATCAGGGAGCAGCAGGACGGCACCCTAGGCTTGCGCTGCTCCTGTCGCAGTGCCATCTGCGGCTCGTGCGCCATGCGTGTCAACGGCCACGCTGGCTTGGCCTGCAAGACCAAGATCAGCGACGCCGTGGGCGCAGGTGACTCCATTACCGTGGAGCCCATGGGCAACATGCCAGTGGTGAAGGACTTAGTTGCCGACCTCACCCCCTTCTGGGACAAGGTGATGGCAGTGGAGCCTTGGATGCAACCTGCTGGCCCCGAGCCCGAAGGCGAGTACATCGCGCCCAACGAGGCCATGCTCCACTTGGCTGGAGTCATGGACTGCATCCTATGTGGGGCCTGCGTCTCCGACTGCACGGTGCTGGAAGTGGACCCCAACTTCCTTGGGCCAGCGGCCTTGGCCAAGGCCTACCGCTTTGTAGCGGACCCCCGCGACTCCGCCGACGACCACCGTTTGCAAGAACTGGGCAAGTACTCCGGCATCTGGGACTGCACTCGCTGCTTCGAGTGCGTCGAGGCCTGCCCCAAGGGCGTAGCCCCTATGGACCGCATTATGGCCCTGCGAGGTCGTGCTATCGAGGCGGGCTACGACAATAACCCCGGCGCGCGCCATGCTGAGGCCTTCGCCGACTCCGTGGGACACTCAGGGTCTTTGGACGAGCTAAAGCTGCCCATCAAGACGGCAGGCATTACCAATCTGCCGGTGCTCCTAGGCTACGCTCCAGTGGCACTGCGAGCCGCCCTCAAGGGCAAGATGCCTCCCCTGATCCACAAGTCGCTGCCGGGTGACAACGCTCGCCATGTTCGCCGAATCTTCCAACGGGCCGAGGACGAAGAGAAGGCCAACCGTTCCTAGCCCTCAAGCTGTTTCAGGAGGTTCCCAGTTGAAATACGCCTTCTATCCTGGTTGCGTGTCCCGCGGAGGCTGCCCCGAGCTCTACCCAGCAGCGATGCAGGTCTGCCAAAGGCTGGGCATTGAGCTTGAGGAGATGACTGGCGCTTCCTGCACCGGCGCGGGTGTGCTCCAAGAGAAGAACCAATTGCTGGGCGACACCCTGAACGCCCGCACATTCGCCATGGCCGAGCAGATGGGTCTGCCCATCATGACCATCTGCAGCACCTGCCAAGGCGTGATGAGCCAAGCCAACAAGCGCCTGAAAGACGATCCCGACCTGCTGGCAAAGGTGAATGACTACCTAGCAGAGGAGGGCTTGGAGTACAAGGGCACCGCCGACCCCAAGCACCTACTCTGGGTGCTGCTGGAAGACGTGGGAGTCGACGCCTTGCGGGAGCACTTGGTATTCCCCCTGAACGAGGTGCGGCTGGCCCCCTTCTACGGTTGCTACATCATGCGCCCCAGCGATGCCTTGGACTTCGAGAACCATCCCGAACGCCAGACCTCCTTGGAGACCATCATTGAAGCACTGGGCGCGGAATTGGTCGACTTCGAAGGCAAATCGCGCTGCTGTGGCTTCCCCATCTTGACTATCAACGAGAAGAACTCAGTGGCCATGGTAGCCAAGCATACCTCCGAGGTAGCCGACTTGGGAGCCGACGCCATGGTCACCCCCTGCCCCTTGTGCCACCTCAACTTGGACGGCTTCCAGCCAAAGGCCCAAGCCCAAGCCCAACGCAACATCAACATGCCCATCCTCCACCTACCCCAAGCCATCGGCCTAGCCATGGGCATGGACCCCGACGACCTCGGGCTCAAGCGGCACATAGTCTCCCCCATCACCATGCTAGGCAAGCTGGGGTTGGCGAGCTAGGGGTGTCCCCAGCGCGGATACAGCTCGTTCGAAAGCAGGGGCGTAGGGTTTGATGGCCGACGACAGCGAATATCCTCAGGATTTACTGGCCCAAGTATGGGACTACCCTTTGGGCAGAGCTATTGCTGGGCGTCGCTCGCGGCGTTTTGGGTTGGGGATGGAGTTGCCGGGCGGGCCGATGGCCTTCAAGTCGCGCCATGCTCCCTTCCCACTCTCTGAAGCAGAGCAAACTCTGCTCATCTGTGCCACCACAGGCGTCACTGGCTGGAACTTCGGCATCCCCTACTCGACCGGCACACCTGACTCGCACGCCAACTACGCCATGAGACTGACCGGCCGTACATTCCCCACTGGGGCTGGAGTAGGCACGCCGGAGCTGTTCTACACGGATGACAACGGAGTCTACCTAGTAAAGACTCGGGATCTGGCACCTGTTGTGGAACAACCTGCCGAGGACGCAGGCGAGCTGGGGTTGATGGTGCGCCAAGTGAAAGAAGCCACCACCAAGCTGTCGGACAAGCGTTTGGAGGTGCCTCGGCAGCCACCGCATATCAGCGAGCACAATCTCTGGAACGCCAATCTGCCGGGCACCACGCTGCTCATCCCGGTGACGGACTTGTCGGAGCACCTGTTCTCCTCCCTCACCATGCGACTGATTAGTGGCTACTACGTATACGACGATATAGCCAAGCGCCCCGCGGGCAACTTGGAACCTTACGTGCGGTCTGGCTTTCTCTCCAAAGACAAGCCTGCGGCGCTGTCTCTGATGGAGCAGAACCTGTTCGTCACCGGCGTAGGAGCCATTACTCCGATGGCCCACAATGCCATGCTGACCATGCAGGCCATTGGCTTGGGTGGTTGGATGTTCACCGGGATATCGGCGCATGCCGCCATGGGCGCCTTCAAGGAGCCGGGCTTTGACAGCCTAGGGTTCAGGTTCTATCGTGACGAGCGGTGGACCACGCCCAACCCCGTGGGGCTAGACGGCCACTACGAAGGCGTATGCCCGCCCTATTACCCTGACATGCGGTCGGCCGCTAGGGAAATAGCTCGTAGAAAATTCGGGGAAGGAGGGGCCTACGACCCGGACACCGAGGGTCCCTTCTCCGACAATCGCCGAGTAAAAGGCAGCGTCGTCCCATACTCGGAAGAGTTCGTAGAGTGCCTTGGCGAGATCGCTCAGTACATATACGATACATACGGCAAGTTCCCCGGAACTGTGCCCACCATGCTGATGTGCCTCTATGTACAAGCACAGCATATAGATTTAGAGTTCTACGACGCCCAGTACCGTGAAGGGGCTTATCTGGACACCCATCGCCAGCATATGGCCCGCTGGCACAACCTAGCCTGACCCATACGACTCAGCCTGAGAGGAGGGAGCGATGACTACCAATAACAGGTGGACTCTGCAAGGGGAGTATTTCGAGAACTGCAATTGCGAGGTGCTTTGTCCCTGTATCGTGCAGGGGACCGGGGTTCAACCCACCGACGGTCACTGTGACGTGGCCTTCGCCTTCCACATCACCGGAGGAGAGTTCAACGGCGTAGCGCTGGCAGGCCTGAACTTCGTGGCTGCTTGTCTCACGCCCGGTCCCATGGAGGCGGGCAACTGGACATCCGCTTTCTACGTGGACGAAGGTGCCAGTGCCCAGCAGCGCGAGGCCATGGAGCAGATTCTTTCGGGGCGGATGGGCAGCCCGGCGGAACGCTGGCTAGCCATGACTACCGACTTCAAGGGCATCAGCTACGTGCCCATTGAATTCAAGGCCGAGGGCAAGACACGCAGCGTCACCATCCCCAACATTATCTCCTTCAACATTGAGGGGATAACCAAGCGGGGTCAGGACGACACCATGCTGCTCAAGAGCACAGGCCACCCGGTGAATACCGACCTGTACCTAGCCAAGGGCACAGCCAGCACCTATGACGACCACGGGATGCATTGGGACAACACCAACCGCAACGGGCACTACGCCCCCTTCGACTGGCACTGGCCTTAGTCGTTCAGGGGCCGAGCGAAGGGGGACTGCTAGGCGAAGAAGTCAGCCACTTGGCAGGTAAACCCTAGTAAGACTGGCGAGCCGTCCAACGTGTCATACGAGTTCAGGAGCACTGAGTCTCGGTCGGCACTATGGATAGCTACCTGTCTGCGGCGCGGGTCGACAATCCAGACTACTCGCACACCGTCTGCCAACCATGCTTCCATCTTCTGCAGCAAGTAAGGCCGAGTGTCCGAGGGAGAGACCACTTCCACGACGAGGTCCGGGACGAAATCACCGTAGTGGATAGGAAACTCCTCATTTGCAGGGAACCGTTGGTACGAGAGGTAGGCCACGACTGGTCCTCTTAATGTATCGGGGTTCCGGCCCAGGACAAAGCCGGGGTCTCCCGCTAGCACTCGGCCCAAGCGTACTGTCGCACATGGGTCTACAAGAGGAAATCTATGTTGGACGTGACAACGCCACGTCTCGGGCTGGGTGGAGGCATTTCGTACAGCTTCCCTGCCACCAGCTCATAACAACGGCCATCGGACGCAGACTCGGAAAGGTTAAGCAGGTCGTCGGCGGTGAATATCTTCTTGAGGCGTCGACGGCTCTTGATGTGCAGGGCGTCAGTAGCCCGTCTTGGGGGGTCTTTGACTTGGGCCACTACGAACTACCGCCTAATCTCGCCGATGGACTCGGCGAAGGCCGCGATGGTGCGGTCTATGTCCTCATCGGTGTGCGCTAGCGAGATGTAGAACTTGCTGGGCCAGCCCTTCAATACTCCGCGCTCCAGCAGGCCCACGTTGAACTGCTGGGTGATATCACGGTCATTACCCAAGGTGGAGCGGTAGTCGGACACGGCCTGGTCCATGAACAAGATATCGAAGGTCGGGTCCTCTCCGGTAGTCAGTGCAGGTATTTCAGCCTCGCTGCAAAGGGCCTCCAAGGCCTCCCGCAACCTGCGTCCGGTCCCGTGCAGCCTCTCGTAAGCACCGGGCTTGCGCAATTCTGCCAAGGTAGCCAAGCCAGCTGCGCAGGCCACATGGTTCCCGTTGAGAGTGCCCACTTGGCTCACAAAGTCCTCAGGTTCGGCCCGGGTGGCGTCGTAGACCGCCATGATTTCATCGCGTCCGCATACGGCTGCTAGGGGGAACCCACCGCCAACAATTTTGCCCACAGTGGCCATGTCGGGGGTCACACCGTAGAACTCTTGGGCACCGCCGTAGGCTAGTCGGAAGCCGGTGACCACCTCGTCGAAAATCAGGGGTATCTGGTAGTGGGCAGTGATGTCACGCACCGCCTGCAAGAAGCCGGGCTTGGGGGCGAGGACGCGCTGCATAGGTTCCATGATGACGCAGGCCAACTCGTCGTGGTGCTGCTCTATGATTTGCGATGTGGTCTCAACATCATTGAAAGGGGCGATTAGCACCAAGTCCTCTATCGCCTTGGGGATGCCTGCGCTGTTGGGAACAGGGTGAGGGAAGTTGCCACCGCGCTCGCCGGGAGTGACGCTCATCAGGGCATAGTCGTTGCTGCCGTGGAACCCGCCCTCGAATTTGAGAATCTTCTCGCGCCTGCGATAGGCGCGGGCCACACGCATAGCTTGGAAGGTGGCGTCGGTTCCAGAGGTAGTGAAGCGGACCTTCTCGGCGCAGGGGACGGCCTCCACTATCTGCTCGGCCAGCACCACGGCGCGGTCATTGGTGGCGAAGAATGTGCTGCCTTCTCGAACCGCATCCACCACGGCTTCGGTCACCGCCGGGTGGGAATGACCCAATACCATAGGCCCGGACCCCAGCAGGTAGTCGATAAACTCACGGCCGCTCACGTCCCACACATGGGAGCCACTGCCCCGTTGCAGGAGGAACTGTCGCTCAGGCTCGTGTTGCAGGTTTCCGTTGTTTCCGCCCGGCAGGTAACGCCGAGCCTTTTCCAGGAGCTCCATTTCTTGCGCGGAACGGTTTGCCATGAGCGACCTTTCATATTTGGTGGATTCAGTTAACCGGCGGCACCCCTCATCACATCCATCAATTCTTGCACGGCGCTAGCCGACTTGCCTAGAGCAGCGCGCTCGTCTTCTGTCAACTTAATCTCGATTATGTCCTCTACGCCGTTGGCTCCCAGCTTTACGGGCACCCCCACACAGAGACCGTTGATGCCGTACTCACCCTCGAGGTAGACGCAGCAGGGGAGGATGCGCTTCTTGTCCAGAAGGACCGACTCCACCATCTGGGTCACCGACGCCGCAGGTGCGTAGAAGGCACTGCCAGCCTTTAGCAATGCCACGATTTCGCCACCGCCTTGGCGGGTGCGAATCACCAGACGGTCGATGTCCTCTTGGGACAGCAGGTCGCTGATGGGTATGCCAGCGACAGTGGTGTAGCGCACCAAGGGAACCATATCGTCGCCGTGCCCGCCAAGCACGTACGCCTGCACGTCCTCCACCGACACGTCCAACTCTTGGGCGATGAAGGTGCGAAAGCGGGATGTGTCCAGTACACCTGCCATGCCGAATACGCGGTTGCGCGGGAAGCCGCTTGTCTCGTAGATATTCTGGCACATGGCGTCCAGCGGATTGGTCACTGCCATGATGATGCAGTCGGGCGAATGCTCCACCACTTGGCGGGTGACGTCGCCGGTAATCTTCATGTTGGTTAACAGCAGGTCGTCGCGACTCATACCCGGCCTGCGGGCGATCCCTGCCGTGATGATCACCAAGTCGGAGTTGGCAGTTTCCTCGTAGCCATTGCTCCCACTGATGCTGTTATCCAACCCCAAGACGGGCCCCGACTCCAGCATATCAAGGGACTTACCCTGAGGCAGGTCCTCGACCACATCGACCAACACCACGTCGGCATAGCCCAACTCATAGACACGCTGGGCCGTGGTTGCTCCCACGTTGCCCGCGCCGATTATTGAGACCTTGCTGCGCATATCTTTCAAGTCCTCCTAGATCGGGGCAAATCCCTTTCCTTTTAAGGAGGGAGCGGTAGCTAAAGCCGCTCCCTCCTTAAGAACCTTGGCCTAACCCCTTCCCCCTTGAAACGGGAAGGTTGGCATGGGGTGGAACGCCTAGGCGTTTACGTATGCTTCCCAGCGGGAGTCAAGACTGGAATCGTTGACGGTGTCGACCACGTAGTCGCCGAACTCCTGGCCTGTGGCCCCGGTGGAGCGGCCCGTCATCACCACGTTGCGCTCATATTGTCCGCAGACGTCTAGGGCGCGGCTCAGCTTACCCGCCAACTCGGAGTAGCCTAGATGGTCCAGCATCATGGCCCCGGCCCGCATCATGGAACTGGGGTCGGCGTATTGGGCGCGGCCCTCGCGCACCATGCGGGGTGCGCTGCCGTGGATGGCCTCAAACATGGAGTACACCTTGCCCACGTTGGCACTGCCTGCGGTGCCAACGCCTCCCTGAATCTGGGCAGCCTCGTCGGTGAGGATGTCACCGTAGAGGTTGGGGAGTGCGAGCACCTGGAAATCCTTCTGACGAGCCGGATTTATCAGGGCAGCTGTCATCAGGTCGATGTACCACCCTTCCCAAGAGATGCCGGGGTACCCCTCCGCCACCTCGCGGGCGATGTCGAGGAACTTGCCGTCGGTGGTCTTTACGACGTTGGCCTTGGTGACGATCGTCACATGGTCCTTGCCGGTGCGCTGGGCATGGGCAAAGGCGGCGTCAATGATACGACGTGACCCTTGACTGGTAATGACCCGGAAGTCGACAGCTAGGTCAGGGGTCACGTTGATGCCTTGGCTGCCCACGGCATACAGGTCTTCGGTGTTCTCACGGAAGAAGGTCCAGTCGATGCCTTGGGCAGGCACGCGCACCGGGCGCACGTTGGCGAACAGGTCCAGATGCTTGCGCATGCTGACGTTGGCACTCTCGATATTGGGCCAGCCATCGCCCTGTTCAGGAGTGTGGGTCGGGCCCTTCATGGTGACGTGGCATCCCCTGATCTCCTCGAGTACGTCGTCGGGAATGGACTGGAGCTTAGCCGCCCGGTTCTCAATCGTCAGACCTTCAATGGTGCGAAACTGTACCTTCCCTGAAGCCACCTCGTCTGCGAGTAGCTGTTCCAGCACCCGCTGGGCGTCGGCGGCAATATAGGGACCGATGCCGTCGCCGCCGAGGTTGCCTATGATGATGGGCGATAGATTGGAGTAGTCAGTCCAAGGGGCTTCCTGTTTCATAACCTCGACACGCGCCAACTGTTGCTCCAGCACGGTCCCGAAATGCTCTTTTGCGTCATTGATTGCTTGGGCTTGTACCAAGGGATGCTCCTTTCAAGCACGCTTACGCTCGCCCCGTCTGCAATCGCTGGGGCAGCGCGATTCTCGTGGGCAATTATAACTGCGGACAGAACGGGGGTATAGGGGCGCAGGGGAGGTGGCAGGGTCCTTCAATTGTTGCATAGGGCAATTGTTGCATAGGGCATGGTTGAAACGCCGCGAATCACCCTCACCCCCGGGATCAAGTCCGGGGCAGGCTCCAGACCTCTCGCGAGTCCCTTGCCGCTTTGCCGGAGGTCTTGGCATGACAAACGGCATTACGGGCCTTGGACGTTCGCATTTTGTGGCATTTGTGGTGTTCCAATGCTAGTTTTTTGCATCTCCCGGTTTCTTCTAATGTTATATCCGTAGCAAACTGCGGGTATGTTATTGCACCTGGATTTGGACCGGCGCAGCTACGCGTCAGCTTTGCTTTAGTCAGGGGTTGACACACGAATTCACGTTTTCGTAGCTGATGCCTGTGACATTTGTGACGTGGTTATGTCCAGTCCGCTTGGCCCGGCATGAAGGCGGTGTATGGGGTGAGACTTGGTGTCTCGCTTTGGTCTCAGTGTGTACCACGGCATGGGCAGAAATCGTATCTGGGAAGGGTACGGATGGGACACTCGTCGTAGCTGAAAACGCATTTTGTATCTCCAATGTGTCTCATTTGTCTCATTTGGGGTAGGTCCAGATACGAATTGACGGGTTTTTATGGGACACGTCGGTACCATTGAGAGTCCACGCGGGTGGCAGGGTGGCGCGGCCGCAGCACTTGGGCAGCCGAACGGGGGTATTCCTGCAAGGGGTTTTCGGACGACCGCTGTTGGAGGTCATGCTAAGGGTGTTTTTGCTGATTGCGTTTTTTGGAACCCTATGCCGAGTCTAGAGGGCGAAGGGCAACCGGGTCAACGGCCTGATGTCAGACTGATGTCAGTGGGCAGGGTCTTTCGATTGTTGCATGTGGCATGGTTAAAGCGCCGTGAATCACCTCATTCCCTGGATCGGGTCCGGGCAGGCTTTAGTCTTCTGCCACCCCCCTCGCCCCCTTCTATCAAGGAGGAGAGGGAATTGTTGTCCGCTTGTTCAGTCCGTTTTTCGAACAATCGAAGGGGCGCAGGGAGGTGTACGACCAAGACTGCTTCCTATGGTTCTCAATTGACAGTCCCAGTCAGCAGCGCATAGCATGGCGTCTGCAATAAAGCGTTGACACGCTCTACGCCAAGCGCTCAACCGTGCATATTAAGGAGGAAGACGTGCCCGAGGAGAGGACCGGAATTGTAACCATGGGGCCAAACCCAATGACCTTGTTGGGCCCCGAAATCAAAGCTGGAGACCAAGCGCCTGGATTCAGCGCCCTAGGACAGGACATGGCCGCCGTCAGCTTGGGCGATTCCCAAGGCAAGGTGCGCGTCGTGGCATCGGTTCCGTCGCTGGACACTGGTGTGTGCGCCGAGGAGACTCAGCGTTTGAACCAGCTGGCGTCGCAACACCCTGATAACCTAGAAGTGCTGACCGTCAGCATGGACCTGCCCTTCGCCTTGCGGCGCTTCTGCGGGGCAAACGACATCAACAACGCCAAGACGCTATCGGATCATCGTACAGCCTCCTTTGGAGAGGCCTATGGCGTGTTGATGAAGGAGAACCGGCTGCTATCCCGGGCGGTCTTCGTGGTAGACGGCCAAGGGACCGTACAGCATGTGGAGTATGTCCCCCAAATAGGCCAGCACCCCGACTACGACGCGGTCACACAAGCCGTAGAAGGCCTGTTATAGGGCTGGCACGCTACACCCCTTAGTGGTTCAGTTGCTCCAGCAGGTCTGCCGGAGCGGTTACGGGCAACTGGCAGGTGTAGTTCTGGCAAACATAGGCCGCGGGGCGGCCGTCGATGAGGCCCCGGCCCTCCAGTAAGGGGATGCTGGGGTCTGCTTCTGTTCCGTCACCACCAGCGACCACCTTGTTGGGAAGATAGCCCGCGTGTACCGTTTCCAGCAGTTCCTTAGTGGCTGAGTCGGCTTGCGGGCCAATCACCACGACTTCCTTGACCGGAGTGACGTAGAAATCGATGGCCGCGAGCCAGTTGCCCATCCCCATGGGGTGCTCGGCGACGATGTTCTGCACGCCGCGCAACGTAGTGGCGGCCTTCTGCCCGTAGCTCTGATCTCCGGTGAAAATGGAGAGGCGCTGCAGCAGGTGGGCCGCCATGGAGCCGCCACAGGGGATGGCGTTGTCGAACAACTCCCGCGGTCGCACCACCAGTTGCTCGGCGTCCTTACCCGTCTCGTAGAAGAAACCCAAGTCCTCGTCCCAGAACAGGTCGATCATGTCGTCGGTCAAGGCGCGGGCCTCGTTGATCCATTGCCGGTCGAAGGTGAGCTCGTACACATACAGCAGGCCGTCGGCGACAAAGGCGTAGTCCTCCAGATAGCCCAGCACCCGCGCTTGGCCGTCCTTGTAGCTGCGTAGCAGCCGACCGTCGGGGCGCATCTCCCTCAATATGAAGGTCGCATTGTCGATGGCGACGCGACGGTAGTCGTCGCGGTCCAGCACGGCCGCGGCCTCCGCGAAAGCTTGGAGCATAAGGCCGTTCCAGCCAGCCAACACCTTGTCGTCCCGAGCTGGGTGCACCCGTGTCTCTCTGGCCTCCAGCAGCTTCTCTCGTACCGACTGCACCACATCCTCGAGTTGGTCCGAGGAAAGGCCGGCGGCTGTGGCGAACTCGTCGGCATCGTGGGGGAGATAGAGGATGTTGCTGCCCTCGAAGTTCCCCACTTGGCTGGCGCCGAAATACGCCGCTACCAACTCACCCTCCTCCGGGCCCAGCACTTCTGCCAGCTCCTCCAGCGTCCACACGAAAAACTTGCCTTCCTCCCCCTCACTGTCTGCGTCTTGGCTGGAATAGAAGCCTCCGGCGGAGTCGGTCATCTCCCGCACCACGTAGTCGAGGATTTCTGTGGCAACGCGACGGTACGCTGGGTCTCTGGTCGCTTGGAATGCGTGAAGGTAGAGACGGGCCAGCAGGGCATTGTCGTACAGCATCTTCTCGAAGTGGGGCACCAGCCAGCGACGGTCGGTGGAGTAGCGATGGAAGCCTCCGCCGACTTGGTCGTACATGCCACCGCGGGCCATGGCCTGTAGCGTGGCCTCCGCCATCTCCAAGGCGCGGGGGTTGTTGGACATGCGGTGGTAGCGCAGCAGGAACTCATAAATCATCGGCTGTGGGAACTTGGGGGCGTTGCCGAATCCCCCAAGCTCGTGGTCGAAAGCCGGAGCAAGTGCTTGGTAGGCCCGGTGCATCGTGTCATTAATCAGCGGATCCAGTGAACGGGGCATCCGGGCCGACTGCCCCAGATGGCCCATAAGCTGGTTGATGGACTGCAACACCTCGCCCCTGCGGGTACGGTAGGCATCGGAGATGGACTCGACCAGACGGGGGAAGCCCGGCATGTTCCCCCGGTCCTCAGGTGGGAAGTAGGTGCCACCGTAGAAGGGGCGGCCGTCGGGGGTGAGGAACACCGTCATGGGCCAGCCGCCACTGCCTGTAAGGGCATGAACCGCTTCCATGTAAACAGCGTCCAAGTCCGGGCGTTCTTCGCGGTCCACCTTGATGTTGATGAAATGCTCGTTCATGAGGGCGGCTATGTCGTCGTTCTCAAAGGACTCCCGCTCCATTACGTGACACCAATGACAAGCAGAGTAGCCGATGCTGAGCAGAATCGGTTTGTCCTCTTCTTGGGCACGCGCGAGCGCCTCATCGCCCCATGGGTACCATTCCACAGGATTATGCGCGTGCTGCAACAGGTATGGACTGGTCTCGTCGATCAACCGGTTCGGCATAGTTCGTCACCTTTGGCGCACAGTCGTTCACAGGACTTTTCGGTCCGGAGGGGCAACCCATGCTAACATTAAGCATGTTTCAGGGCTATATGTGCACGGGGTAGGACACTACCAGCCTCTACCACAAAGACGATTGGCCAGCCTCGGCCATAGCACATATAATGACTGCAAATTCGCCCTTGAGGCCCGTCATGACCAGCAGGCCGATCGCTCCGACACCAAATACGGAGAAGATAGTCCAGTTCTCCGATCCACCTCCTGAAGAGATGACTGCGTTCTACGACGTCAACTTTCCGGCATACCCTGCGTCTCTGTCCCTCCACTTTGGAAACCGGGAAACCACCATCATCACCAGCGAACTGGCCACGGGGCTTAGACCCACGGAGAGCTACGAGGGAATCCTCTTTCCCGACCTGTTGGTCGCCTTCCACGTTGACCCACAGGCTGGAGTCGCCCGGAAAGGCTACCTGATTCCGGAGCAAGGCAAGCCGCCCGACTTCGTTATGGAAGTGGCATCGGAGACTACGGCACGTAGAGACGAGACCGTAAAGCGAGATGCCTACGCCTCAATGAGGGTTGGAGAGTACTGGCGGTTCGACCCCACGGGTGGGCAGCAGTACCAGACGGCTCTAGCAGGGGACCGGCTTGCAGGAGGCGTTTACGAGCCAATCAGCATTCATCGAACTGATGAGGGCCACTATTGGGGTCACAGCGAAGCCCTGAATTTGGCCCTGTGCTGGGAAGATGGCAACCTGCGCTTCTGGGATCCGGTATCGGGGAGCTACCTTCCGACATTTGAAGATGAAAGAGCCGACCACCTAGCCGAGGCCTCGGCCCGTCGAGCCGCGGAGGCTCACGCTGAGGTCGAAGCGAATGCTCGGCGGGCTGCAGAATCGCGAGCCGAGGCGGAGACAAACGTGCGCCGGGCCGCCGAAGCCCAAGTGCGTCGGCTGGAAGAAGAGCTTCGTCGCCGGCAAGACCCGTAGCGTAGCGACGGCATGAACTACCGCACCCTACCTAGGACTGACCTGAGCCTTTCAGAGGTCGGGTTTGGCGTGTGGACAGTATCCACTCCTGGCTGGGGCACGACGCACGTTGAAGACCAGCATATGCTGCTGCGTTCCGCCTTCGACCTAGGGGTCACCTTCTTTGACACGGCAGACCTGTACGGGGAGGGCTATGGCGAAGCGGTGCTGGCAGCCGCATTGGGGCAGGAGCGGCACGAGATCGTAATAGCCACGAAGGGGGGCTACGACTTCTACGACAAGCTGAACCCGCTGCCAGGGCCGTGGCCACGCCAGAAGTTCCAACCCGACTTCATCCGCTATGCCTGCGAGCAGAGCCTGCGACGCCTGAGGACGGACTACATCGACCTCTACCAACTCCACTATGCCGACATGTGGGCCCTAGAAGATGAGGAGCTGTTCGGCACACTGGAAGAGTTGGTCAAGGAGGGCAAGATTCGCTATTTCGGCGTCGCCTTGGGCCCTGACGAGTGGCAGTTCGACGAGGCCCACATCTCCATATGCGATAGGCGGACGGGAGCGCTGGAGATACCCTACAGCATCCTGGAACAGGAGCCAGCACGGCAGATTTTCCCCATTGCCTCCGAGCAAGAAGTGGGCGTCCTAGCCCGGGAGCCTCACGCCCACCAAGTCCTCACTGGCAAGTTGGCCGTGGGCACCCTTCCATCGGCAGACCGGCCAGACCTCACACCTCGTGAACGCCGGTTTGCGACGGCTCTGCATCACACCCAAGAGCTTCACTTCCTAGCTGAAGACACGGGCCGCACCTTGGCCCAGAGTGCTCTGCGCTTCTGCTTGACCCAACCCACTATCACTTCCGTCCTGCCCAACATCACCAACCTGCAGGACTTGGCGGAATACGCAGCCGCCCCGGATACCGCCGAGTTGTATCCTGAAGAGCAGGAACGGCTGCAGGAGCTCTGGGAGGAGCTGTTCTGCCCCGAAGAGTATCGACCGCGCGAGGAGGAGTGCTGAGCGCCTCCGGTTATTCGCGCCGCGTTTCCCCCACAAGGCGATGGCCTTTTCGTCGCCTACCTGCACGCGATTTGTCCTATACTCCCTTTGTCGGTTATGACAAACATCGGATGGTCACGAGCGTAGCTCTGACTGTTTAGGCAGAACACGACAAGAAAGGCGGACCAGCATGGCCCAGACCCGCAAGATGGTGTACCGATTCGACGAGGGCGACGCCCGCATGCGCGAGTTGTTGGGCGGCAAGGGAGCGAACCTGTGCGAAATGGCCGGGCTGGGTCTGCCGGTGCCTCCCGGCTTCGTCATCACCACCGAGACCTGCCGCGCTTACTATGACGCTGGCGGGCGCTTTCCCGACGGCCTGTGGGACGACGTCAAGTCCTACATGACGCATGTGGAAAGCTCGGCAGGCCGTGGGTTTGGTTCCAGCGAGGCCCCCCTGCTGGTGTCGGTGCGCTCCGGGGCCCCAATATCCATGCCAGGAATGATGGATACCATCCTGAACCTCGGCATCAACGATCAGACAGTAGACGGACTGGCCCGGCTGATGAGCAACCAGCGGGTCGCCTCAGATGCCTACCGCCGCTTCGTCGACATGTATGGGCGCATCGTACTGGGCATCGACGGCGAGGTCTTCAATGAGATTCTGGACCACCACAAGGCCGCCGCTGGCGTTACTCAAGACCAGGAGCTGAGCGTCGACCAGTTGCGCACCATCGTCGCCGACTTTCAAGAGGCGGTGAAGCGTGAGGTGGGGGTGGATGTCCCCCAAGACCCTTGGGAGCAGTTAGAGGGGGCCATTGACGCCGTGTTCAGCAGTTGGAACGGTGCACGGGCTATAACGTACCGCAACGCCCGGGGCATCCCTCACGACATGGGCACCGCCGTCAACATCATGGCCATGGTCTTTGGCAATCTTGGCAACGACTCCGGTACAGGGGTCCTTTTCACCCGCAACCCTTCCACGGGCCACAGGGCACTTTTCGGCGAGTACCTCATCAACGCGCAAGGCGAGGATGTGGTGGCGGGCACTCGCACACCTCAGGATATCTCCACCCTGTCCGAAGTCTTGCCGGAGGTCTACACCCAACTGGAGGGCTTGGCAAATGGCTTGGAGGCCCACTATCGAGATGTGCAGGACATTGAGTTCACCGTGGAGGCAGGCCGACTCTACGTGCTGCAGACCCGTAACGCCTCCCGTGCCCCGCAGGCCGCGGTGACGACGGCCGTGGAAATGGTGAACGAGGGGGCCATCACCCGCGAGGAGGCCTTGCGCCGTATTGATGCCGAGGACCTAGCATCGCTCTTCGTACCTCAATTTCAGGCTTCGGAGAAGGACCGGGCCGTGCCTCTAGCCCGTGGCACCGGAGCATCGCCGGGGGCTTGCGCTGGTCACGTCTACTTCGACAGCGAGGCCGCCATCGCGGCTTCTCAAGAAGGCATCTCGGCAGTGCTGGTGCGCCCCGAGACCAACCCCGAAGACATCGGAGGCATCCTAGCCTCGGTGGGTGTGCTCACCAGCAGGGGCGGCGTCACCAGTCATGCCGCCGTGGTCACCCGCGGATTGGGCAAGGCGTGCGTGGTCGGTTGCGAGGAGATGCGCGTCGACCTGAAGGCCCGCGAGTTCGTGGCCAATGGCCGCACTATCCGCGAGGGAGACCAGATAAGCATGGACGGGGCCACCGGCGAGGTGTTCGCTGGTCTCATCCCCACATTCCAGCCTGACTTGGAGAACCAGAAGGAGGCCCAAGTGGTGCTGGCGTGGGCCGACGAGGCAAGCCGCCTTGGCGTGCTGGCCAACGCCGACACCCCCGACGATGCCGTCCGCGCTCGCTCCATGGGTGCCCGTGGCATCGGTCTCTGTCGGACCGAGCACATGTTCCTTGGCGACCGCGTGCCCTTGGTGCGCCAAGCGATGCTCCACGCCGCTGAGGCGGAGCGCTGGCTGCAACAGACGCATGACGACGGCCCCCACGCCAGTCAGGAGGAGCCCATTGACGTCAGGGAGTACCGCGACGCTTTGTCGCAGTTGCACCGGCTCCAGACGGACGACTTCGTGGGCATTCTGCGGGCCATGGACGGCCTGCCGGTGATTATCCGGCTGCTGGACGCCCCGTTCCACGAGTTCATGCCTGACCACGCCGACCTTGCCCGCGAGTTGGAAGCCCTTTCCACCCGCGAGATGCCTGACGCAGAGGTGGAGCGGGAGATACAGCTCCTCAAGCTGGCGGAGTCGGTCATAGAGGCCAACCCCATGCTGGGACATCGCGGCTGTCGCGTGGGCATCACCTTCCCGATGATGTACGACATGCAGGTGGACGCCATCATGACCGCCAGCATCCTAGTGCAAAGAGAAGGGCTGCACCCAAGGCCAGAGGTGATGATTCCCTTGGCATCCCACGTCAACGAGATGACTTGGCTGCGCAAGCGGCTGTTGGCCGTCATAGAGCGAGTGCAACGGGAGGCAGGCGTGGAGGTCCACTGCCCGTTTGGGGCCATGATCGAGACGCCTAGGGCGGCCATTACCGCCGACCAAGTAGCTAAGGAGTCGGACTTCTTCAGCTTCGGCACCAACGACCTCACTCAGATGGCCTACGGCTTCAGCCGCGACGACGCCGAGGGCAAGTTCCTGCGCTTCTACGTGGACACTGGGATGCTGCCCGCCGATCCATTCGTCAGCATCGACCTCGAAGGCGTTGGCGAACTGGTGCGCATCGGGGTAGAGAAGGGCCGCTCCACCAGACCCGGCATGGAGATGGGCATCTGTGGCGAGCACGGGGGGGACCCCCGCAGCGTCACCTTCTGCCACCAAGTCGGCCTCGACTACGTAAGCTGCTCTCCCTTCCGGGTGCCAACAGCTCGCTTGGCTGCTGCGCAGGCTGCGCTGCGGGGGTAGCCAGGGCTGTCGCCGGTCTAGGCGTGGGAGAGTTCCGGCACTTCTCGGTCGCAGTGCGCCCGGAGGGTGGAGGGGCCGACCAGGCCGCCACATCGGCATGCAATTTGAGGGCACGCCTGTAGCTGAGGGGCGTGCAACGGCGTGCAACAGTCGTAGCTGAGTTGCAGGCCATTTGTATCTGAGAAACATTTTTTCGTATTTGAGTGCCCTGCAATTCGTGCAATTCCCAGCTTTGATTCGTATCTGACAAGCGCCCTGCAATTCTGCGTATGGTCAATGATTTGCGTCGGCAAGTCGTCGAGTCTGTAGGCGCGGGGCTGGTGGGCCTCCAGGGATATGATGCATGGGGGTGAAGGTGATGGGGCAAGGGGTGTTTGTCATGGGTTGGGGGAGTGGGGTTGGGCTCGTCGCCGCGTCATTCTGGCCCATAACCGTCGAGAGGCCCCTGCGAAGGGGGCTCTCTCTTCGTTTCTGAGTTTGGCATGTCTCCTCGTCTTCCATCCAACTGGTTGTTGCGTATTGTCAGTGAGTCTTTCTCTCCGGCACAGAGACCGGCAAGGATATCCGGTGAGGTATTGATTCCTCTTCTTCGTTCGCCCTCTTCTGCGTCAGATGGTCCATCTGGGGAAGCGGCGGGCATGGAAGCCAATAAGAGGAGACTCACTCTGGACCTAGCCTCCACCTTCAACTTTGGCTGAAGGTCTGGCGGTCAAGGGCGTCAGCACGCGCCGGAGCGGTCAAACCGCCGTCAACCGGGAGGCCGACGGAAGCAGAGGCTGATACCCGTTTCTTGGCGGCGCCATGCGCCATAGCCAACGCGCGCCATGAGCGCCTCCAAGGCGATATGGACGATCGGCTGTCCGTCCCCGGCTGAGGGCGGGTGGCTTCAGCAGCGGGGCAGGTTACCAAAGCCAAGCAGGGTCGTCAACTGGTCTTTCAGGCTACTTGGCACGCACCCGCTCAAGTCGTTGTCGTTGAAGCCCAGCTGTTGCAGTTTGGACAGGCTGCCCAGCTCCGGCGGGAACTCTCCGCTCAAGCGGTTCCTGGAGAGGAGCAGCTTTCTCAGGTTGGAGAGGTTGCCTAACTCAGGCGGTATCTCCCCGCTCAAGTCGTTGTCGTTGAGGTTCAGGAAATTCAGGTTGGAGAGGCTGCCCAACTCCGCCGGTATCTCCCCGCTCAAGTTGTTCTTGTAGAGGTCCAGCACTGTGAGGTTGGAGAGGCTGCCCAGCTCCGCCGGTATCTCCCCGCTCAACTCGTTCCTGTAGAGGTTCAGCTCTGTGAGGTTGGAGAGGCTGCCAAGCTCCGGCGGTATCTCCCCGCTCAAGGCGTTGTTCACGAGGGTCAGACCTGTAACGCGCCCGTCGCGGTCAGTGTCGACCCGGTACCATTCGCCGATGGGCGCGTCGCTCAGCCAGTTGTCGCTTTCATCCCAGTTCTCACCGTCCGTTGCGTTGTAGAGGGCAACCAAGGCTTCCCGGTCCGTCTCCACGGAGCCGGAGGCCGCGGGCGGCGATGTCGCAGTCGCAGGTTCAGGCGTATTGGTGGCGGTGGGCGCGTCCCCTGACCCTAGCGTGGACGCGGTCCGGTCGGGGCCTGTCACGCCGGACGGCTCGTCAGAGCCGCAGGCCGAGAGCGCCACCGTAAGGGCCAGCGCAAGGACAACGCTCAACAGGGTCACGTATTTTGTCGTGCCTGTACGGGTCATTTTTCTTTCCCTCCCGGTCTTGACCGGCACCATATATCCACAGATTCATATGGATAGTATGGCGGAGGTGCTATGGGGGTCAATGCTGAGACACCCATTCGCCACTCCCAAATATGTGTTGGTATGTCGGCTTCCGCGGGGATGAGCGGGCGCGCCATGCGCCATGGCCAACACGCGCTGGGACCGCCTTCTGGACGAGATGCCGTCCGTCCCCGGCTGAGGGCGTGGGTTCAGCAGAAGGGCAGGCCGCCAAGCTCAGCAGAGGAGCCAGCGTCCAACTGGTCTTCCAGGCTGCTTGGCACGCACCCGCTCAAGGCGTTGCCGCTGAGCCGCAGAAGTGTCAGGTTTGAGAGGCTGCCCAGCTCCGCCGGTATCTCCCCGCTCAACTCGTTGTCTCTGAGGTCCAGTTGTGTCAGCTTGGAGAGGCCTCCCAGCTCCAGCGGTATCTCCCCGCTCAAGGCGTTGTAGGGGAGCTGCAGAAGTGTCAGGTTGGAGAGGCTGCCCAGCTCCGCCGGTATCTCTCCGCTCAAGTCGTTGTTACCGAGGCTCAGATCTCTCAGGTTGGAGAGGCTACCCAGATCCGCCGGTATCTCCCCGCTCAAGTCGTTGTCGCTGAGGTCCAGTAGCTCAAGGTCGGAGAGGCTGCCCAGATCCGTCGGTATCTCCCCGCCCAACGACACGCCATTGCCGGTGACGTCCAACTGTGTCAGCTTGGAGAGGCTGCCCAGATCCGCCGGTAGCTCCCCGCTCAAAGCGTTGTAGACGAAGTACAGCTCTATAACGCGCCCGTCGTCGTTGGTGCTGACGCCCTGCCATTCGCCGAGAGGAGCGTCGCTCAGCCAGTCGAAGTTGTACGACCAGTTCTCACCGTCCGTTGCGTTATAGAAGGCAACCAGGGCTTCCCGGTCTGTTTTGGCGGAGGTCGGCCCAGTGGCGGGCGGCGCTGTCGCATCCGCAGGTACACGCGCATCGGTGGCAGTGGGCGCGTCGGCTGACCCTGGCGTGGACGCGGTCCCGCCGGACGGCTCGTCAGAGCCGCAGGCCGCCAGCGCCACCGTAAGCGCCAGCGCCAGCGCAAGCACAAAGCTCAACAGGGTCACGTATCTTGTCGTGCGTGTACGGGTCATTTCCCTTCCTTCCCGGTTTTATTGGCGCAATAGCCAACACACGCTGGGGGCGCCTTCTAGACGATATGCTGTCCGTCCCCGGCTGAGGGCGCGTGGCTTCAGCAGTAGGGCAGGCCACCAAGATCAGACCAGGTGGCCAAATGGTCTTCCAGGCTGCTTGGCACGCACCCGCTCAAGTCGCTGTTCCATTCGAGCTCCAAGTCTCTCAGGTTGGAGAGGCTGCCCAGTTCCGGCGGCAGCTCCCCGCTCAAGGCGTTGCTTTGGAGGTCTAAGGTTATCAGGTTGGAGAGGCTGCCCAGCTCCGCCGGTATCTCCCCGCTCAAGTAGTTGTTGCCGAGGTTCAGAAATGTCAGGTTGGAGAGGCTGCCCAGCTCGGCCGGTATCTCCCCGCTCAAACCGTTGTCGTAGAGGTGCAGATATGTCAGGTTGGAGAGGCTGCCCAGCTCCGCCGGTATCTCCCCGTCCAAGGCGTTGTAGATGAGGCTCAGCGATTCCAGGTTGGAGAGGCTGCCCAGCTCCGCCGGTATCTCCCCGCTCAAGCGGTTGTAGTGGAGTTCAAGCGATTTCAAGTTGGAGAGGCTGCTCAACTCGGGCGGTATCTCCCCGCTCAAGCCGTTGCCGTTGTTGCTGAGTTTCAGCGATTCCAGGTTGGAGAGGCTACCCAGCTCTGCCGGTATCTCCCCGCTCAAGCCGTTGCCGTAGAATTCCAGCGCTGTAACGCGCCCGTCGTCGTTGGTGCTGACGCCCTGCCATTCGCCGAGGGGAGCGTCGCTCAGCCAGTTGTAGTTGATATCCCAGTTCTCACCGCCCGTTGCGTTGTAGAGGGCAACCAAGGCTTCCCGGTCCGTTTCCACGGAGCCGGAGGCCGCGGGCGGCGCTGTCGCATCCGCAGGTCCAGGCGCATCGGTGGCAGTGGACGCGTCCCCCGACCCTGGCGTGGACGCGGTCTGGTCGGGGCCTGTCCCGCCGGACGGCTCATCAGACCCGCAGGCCGCGAGCGCCGCCGTAAGGGCCAGCGCAAGCACAACGCTCAACAGGGTCACGTATCTTGTCGTGCGTGTACGGGTCATTTTCTTTCCCTCCCGGTCTTGACCGGCACCATATATCCACAGATTCGTACAGCTAGTATAGCGGAGTTCCTATGGGCGTCAATTCTGAGACACCCGTTTCGCCACTCCCAAACCCCGCGACCGGCCGTCAATCGCTCGTCCACCACACATCTCCCTTGACCTGTTATTAGAACTATTGTACTATAGCCTTGGTGGCGTTCGCACGTCAATCCTAACCAAGCCCCAACCCGAAAGCCTGAGATGAGAGAACCAACTGACAATAGAAGTAATCAGAACAAAATGGGACCACATGGCCAGCTACGCTCCAGCTACGACTATGGGACCAATGGGACCACTTTTAGCTACGACCAAATGTTTTCCAGCTACAACCTTGGTCTCATCGCAGCTACGAACACGAGACCACATTGCGGGGCCTTTCGTCCCACTCCAGCTACGGACTGGCAACAAGTCCAAGTCCATCTGGTCTCATCTCAGCTACGAACTGCCAACAAGTCCAAGTGCGCTTGGTCTCAGCTGAGCTACGGAAATGGGAGCAAATGCGCGGCCGTTGGTCCCATCCGCCAGCCCGGAGGCGGCCCTCCGCTGATGGATCGGCTCCCCTACTCCACCGGCTCAAACGCCGTAATCGGCGGTGCTTCCCCCTCAAACCGTTCCACCTGCACCAGCACCGTCTGCGCCGACGGCGACTGCGCCAGCCTGCTCGTCCCCTTGTCACGGGTCAGCACATTGGGGTTCCCATGCTTGTCCAAGCTGTTCGGTTCGGCGGCGTCGAGGGGGTCGTACCCCCAAAAGCGGAGGACGCTACGATGCTCATGGTCGGCCAGGGTGCAGGACGGGAGCCCGCTCAGCAAGCTTTCAGCGGGCGGTAAGTCTCTGAGGTTGGCTGTCCGGTAGTGGAATTCCACATGTTGACACTGGATGGGAACCTGATTAGGTTTATGCTCACTTGGTAAGGCCCGAAGAGGGACTGAACTGCGCGCAAATCCCCGTGTCCGGGAGGGGCCCTGCCGGTATACCTGAGACGAGGCCCTACAGCATCAGGTCGCCGTTGCGTGGATGTGCCTCATGGTAATCGGGCTGACTTGGGAACGGGAACTTTAGGGAGGCTCAATGAAATACGATGTTATTGTTGTTGGCGGAGGAGCGGCTGGATCGGTTTTGGCTGGCAGATTGGCCGAAAACCCAAACACCTCCGTTCTGTTGCTGGAAGCCGGGAAGGATTACCCGGATCCCGCCAACCTTCCTGACGAGATAAGGTTTGGCCAAACTAGGTTCGCGGAATCACCGGACTCGGAACACAATTGGGCCCTTCGGGGGACAATCACTGAGGAGCAAGGTGAGATCCACGTGGCGCAGGGGAAGGTGATCGGGGGAGGGTCGTCCATCAACGGTCAGGCAATGCAAAGAGGATTGCCCGAAGATTTTGACCTTTGGGCTTCTCTTGGCAACGATGAATGGTCTTATGCCAAGATACTGCCTTTCTTCAGAAAAATGGAGCACGACCTCGACATTCACGACGATTTTCATGGCACGGAAGGACCGATGCCGGTGAGACGGCGTCAGTCCGGCGCTTGGCCGGACATCCAAAAGGCTTTTCATGCCACCTGTTTGGAGGCGGGGTTCGGCTCAACCGAGGATACCAACGGCCCAAACCCCTCCGGCGTTGGGGTTTCTCCCACCAACAACTTGGACGGCGTAAGAATGAGCGCTGCCATAACGCATCTCAATCCAATGCGCCACTGTCTCAACCTTACGGTGAGAGGAGGAGTGTTCGTCCGGAAGGTGTTATTCGAGGGCTCCAAGGCCGTCGGGGTGGAAGCCGAAAGCGGGGGCGAGGTTTTCACTCTCGAAGGCGACCGCGTTGTCCTGAGCGCGGGCGCTATCAGGTCCCCCCAGATGCTTATGCTATCGGGAATCGGCCCCAAGGATGAGCTCGATCAGTTTGGGATTCCATTGGTTCAAGAGTTGCCGGGGGTGGGACAGAGCCTGTGGAACCACCTCAGCGCCCATGCTACCTTCAAGGTCAAGGATGATATTACCCTCACTGCCGGGCTCGACGCGCCGCACTTTAGTGTGCACTACACCTCCGAAGGGTCGACGGAGGTCAACGACATGGTGCTAAGAACCAGCACTGTCGTCGACGAACGGGAGGAGCGTTCCCCCGGTGTGCGGGCTAGGTATCTGACCGGTGACGTTCCACCTGACCGGGCAGCGCGCATAACGTGTACGCTCGGGTTGCCCGAGGGGTCAGGATACGTGAGGTTGGCGTCTGCCGACCCCGGAGTGCAACCGTCCTTTAACTATTGCTATCTCCAGCATCCGGACGACATGCGGCGGGTGAGGGAGGGCTTGCGGTTCGGAATCAGCCTCTTGGAATCCGCAGCTTATAAGGAGGTTGTTGATCACCGGATCAGCCCAACCGATGACATCTTAGCCGACGACGACGCTCTGGACCTCTGGATCAGGCAAACTGTGGGAACCGCTAGGCATGTGTCCGGGACCTGCAAGATGGGACCGGATTCAGACCCAACGGCAGTGGTTGATCAACACTGCCGAGTCAAGGGAGTACAAGGATTGTGGGTGGCCGATGCCTCGGTGATGCCGCGAATTCCGAGGTCGGGCGGTATCCACCCCACGGTAATCATGGTCGCGGAACGCGTCGTCGATTGGATTGCTGCGGGTTAAGGGCAGGTTTGTGGTAGGTCCTTGGTTTTGGTAGGGAGATAATCAGCACGGCGTTCTAGGCCGACGGCAACGAGCGATGCCCGTTTCTGCTGTCTTCCAGCCCATCGGGACTCACTTTGCTGGGGAGCCTGACTAGCAAACGGCAGGGTGGCGGGTCTAATTCGCGTCCGCGGCGGGAGGCGTGGCCAGATGTTGCCGGACGCAATCTACAAGACGCCGGGCTTGGCCTTTGACGCCAGCTTTGTTCTCGTGGTCGAAGTAGAAACTGTAGGGTTCGATTGTACTGCCTTCGAACTTGACGCCAGAGGTGATCATCCCATCGTTGTATTCCACGTCATCGATGCGGTCGTAGGGCAGTTCTATCTCCCTGGAGCCACCCCGCAACAGGAGGACACGGCGGTCTGTAGCGACTGCGATCCCCTCGTGGCCTGTCCTGTTCCTCCCAGGGCCACCCATCGGGTCGAATCGGAAATCGTTGGGCAAACCCCAGCGGCCTCCCAGCCAGTACTCAATGTTCTCGTCCTCACCAAGGATCTCTTGGAGCTTCTTGCGTTCACCCTCGTACTTCTTGAGATTGGCGCCCGAGACATTGGTAAGAAGGCGGCTAAGAAGTCCGGGATTCATCCGGCCGGCCATTGCGGAACGGTCCTGCCACTGGGCGTCAATGCGTTCGGTTTTGCTCATTCCGAAGTGTTGACCAGCGGAGGGGGGAGCGACAGTTGAGCGAGGCGCGGTCTGGAGCTGCTGCACCAGTTGGACGAAGCGGTGGCCCGCTTCGCCGTGGATATCCCGGATTTGGAAAGGGTCGTCCTGCCCCTGCCCTATCCAGGCCCAATTATGGATACCGTTGCCGGCCACGGTCACTACTCCGACTGCGTGTTCCACTGCCGTGATGCTGGGCAATGGCATCTGAGTCACAAGTTTGTTGAGGCCCTTGTGGGCGACGAAGTGGACGCTGAGGTCGGTGACGACGGCGGCGCCCTTGAGCCTTTGCTGCCGGCTTATAAGTCCGGCGCCCTCGGCGAATGCCGACTCGGGGCCCCAAGTACAGCCCACCAGCCCCATGATGTTTTCATCTTGGTCGAGGAAATCGTAAATCAGCTTGCGCTCGCGGTCGTGATTTTCCTGACCCCATGAGAAAGTCTGCTGTCCCCACTGGGCATCAACGCGGTCGCGCACTTCTTTCGTCGCCATGGTTTAACCTCCTTGCTGGTTCCTCCGTGCGCCGGAATTTCTCCTAGGCAAACCACATGCAATCCCCGCAGAGTCGAGAGAAGTGGCACACCTAGGACTCAACAGTTGGCCCGTTGTCTGATATATAGGTGGCGCCCCCACCCGTTAGACACGGGAAATCATTGCCATGGATCTCAATCTCCACTTCCCGCTCAAGCATGTTCCACACCTCGGCTGGTATCTCCCCGCCTAGCTGGTTTTCGTGTAGAGTCAGACTCTTCAGGTTATCGAGGTTACCCAACTCGGAAGGTATCTCCCCGCTTAGCTGGTTCCCATTGAGGTTCAGGCTTGTCAGGGTTTCATAGTTACCCAACTCTGGGGGTATCTCTCCACTCAGCTGGTTCCCACTGAGGTTGATGCTTTCCACTCTGTGGTAGTCGCCCCAGTTAATAGCCAGATCTGGCGGTATTGTCCCGCTCAGCTGGTTCCCACTGAGGTTTAGCTCGAGCATGTTGGAATTCGCCAACCCTGACGGTATCTCGCCGCTCAATTGGTTCCCAGCGAGGTTTAGAATGCTCACGGTCACTGTGAAATTCGCCAACCCTGACGGTATCTTACCGCTCAATTGGTTCCCAGCGAGGTTCAACTCGTACAGGGTGGACATATTCGCCAGTTCCACCAGTTCCGGAGGAATCCCACCGCTCACCCGGGTACCCGTAATCCTCAGGTGTTGTATTTTTGCCAAGTCGCCAAGTTCGGGGGGAATCTCCCCGGTCAACCCGTTCCCTTCGATTGACAAATCCCTCAGGTTGGAAAGGTCGCCCAGCTCCGGGGGAATCTCCCCCGTTAATCCCCTGCCACCGAGGGACAGGTATTCCAGGTTGGGGAAGTTGCCAAATTCAGGTGGAATCTCCCCCCTTAAACCGCCGCTATAGTCGTTGAGGCCCAGTATTTCCAATGCTCCGAGGTCAATCAGCTCTAGGGGTATCTCCCCGCTCAACTCCTGTCTAGTCCCTGTCCCCCCATCTGCAAATAAATGACGCGGCCGTTGTCGTCGGTTTGGACTCCAGACCATTCGCCCAACGGAGCCTCGGTCAGCCAGTTTCCGCTGTCCTCCCAGTTGGGTCCGTCCAAGGCATTGTAGAAGGTGACTAGGATTTCCCTGTCCGTTGCAGGCGAGCCCGGTGCAGGCGCACGGACTCTCTCGGTCGCCTCCGTGGCAGGCACCCCAGTGTCAGCATCTTCTCCAGGCACTGCATCTCCGCCACAGGCAACGAGCAGGGCGACCAGAATCAGCGCAAGGGCGCAAAGGCGTAGGGGACTGCGCCGAGTCGTCCCATGGAACATGTTGGACACCTCCGATTACCTAACGAGGACAGACAGTGCGGCTACTATAACTGATTAGGCACATTTTCAGAATCCCGCTGCGGGTATTCTCCTAGGGGTCTACGGAACGGCATGCAATTCGACAGCACGCCTGTAGCTGAAGGGTGTGCAACGGCGTGCAACAGTCGTAGCTGAGTTGCAGGGCATTACCTGCATGTGGCTCGCATTGGAGAGGGCGTCGTGGGCGTTACATAAATAGTAGCGGAGCGTAGTCCACTGCGACAATCGCAGTTCACAAAAGACACGAACTGGTCGGGTACATCATTCATAAGTGAATCCGGTACCACTTCTCGGAAACCGCTGCCCCCTGTACTTGATGCGGCAGATTTCCTCTATCGCATTTCTCTGGTGACATATGCCCAAGCCGCTTCTCTCTTCAAGCCTCGGCACTCTGGAGCTGTAGCAACCCAGGAAAATGCGGCTAGTGCCAATCACAGAACTACCAATCAATTCGGTGATGCTAGAGCCATCTGGATTCCAGATTCCTGTATACTCCCCGAAAACAGGTGAGCCGGACATTCCTGGGATAGTATGGACGTCCAGGAGCGTTGCTGGCACCTTGATGCCATCTTTCATCCCACCTATGTCTGAAAACTCACCTCCGAGTCGTACATCGAATCCAGGCATTGACGATAAGAAGCCTGTCTTAATCACAGGTAGTCCTGGCCCGGTGCTGATCCCTTGAGGAAACCCGATTACGATCACTTTCAATCCCGGTTCTATAGGGATCGATGTCTCGTCTATCTTGTTAGCCGCCATGTGGACAGAAGAAGGCCAATTCGTGGCTTTATGAACCGGGATTGCAACTACATCGCATACTGAGCCGAGTTGAGGGTGCTCAAACCATATTGGGCCACTAACATCTTCTATTTCAATCTTCTGTGCTTGGAAATGCATTATTGTACCGCCCTCAGGATGCGGGGAATTATCATTCACCATAGGCCACTTCGCCCGTATGTATAAAGGACTGCGATTAGAGTCCAACGCTGTCCCTGTCAGAGGGTGTTTCCCGGTCACGTTGTGCCAGTTGGTAATGACAAATGTTTCGCCTTCACATTCGTAGAAGAACGCGGTTCCTAGGCTGATGCCTCCCTGTAGGTCGCACATCTGAATCTGGAATGGGCAAGCTATGTAATTGTCCTTCAGTACCGGAGTTTGCATTGGTCGACCTCTTTGAGGAGGGGACGTTTAGGTTCCTGTTCCCGTCTTGCGGTTGCCCAAAAGTATCCCTATTCCAGCGTATGCTGCACTATGCTGGCTGGGAAGCAGCCGAACACGGATGGACGCGTCCGGCCCAGGCATCCTTGGGCCTCTCGCATGGCTCGTAAGGGGCGAGCCCCGGTGTTGGTACGATACCACATAGAGCTTGCCACATTTGGTTGATGCGAATCTTGTGGGGACAAGTATGGGGAGTGCAGAGCGAGAGTGAGGACCTACAGGGGAGGCCCTTTATTCGAAGAGCCTCCTGAGCAACCCTGATTGCTGGATGATTGACATCAATGTCCCTGGGCGAAGTTCAGTGTGCTGAGGCACCGGCAACAGTAGTTGTGCTCCCATGCTCGACCCTCTGCATTACGCCCTGGCTACCCCTGCGCCTCACTCCGTGGAATCCGTGCTCCATCAATATCTGGCGAACCTAGCTGCCGGATAGCACACGGAGTCTAGCCAATCGTTACATCTACCTGCGTCACGTAGATTTCGGAGTGGAGGCGGCGTTGGACTTCCTCTTCCGGGGCTGCCTCGTAGAACAGCTCTATCGCTTCCTTGAGATTCTCACGGGCTTCGGAGACGCTCATTCCTTGACTGGCGATGTCCAGTTCAGGGCAAAGCGCAACGTAGCCGACGCCTTCACGCTGCATGATTGCAGTCAATCGCTCGTTCACCCCACATCCCTCTTGACCTGCGGATTAGAACTGTTGTACTATAACCCTCGTGGCGTTTGCAAGTCAACTCTAATGAAGCCCCAAACCGAAAGCCTGAGATGAGAGAACCAACTGACAATAGAAGTAATCGGGACAAAATGAGACCGCACGGTCAGCTACGGTCCAGCTACGAACATGAGACCAATGAGACCACCTCTAGCTACGAAAAAATGTTTTTCAGCTACGCCCGTGGTCTCATCGCAGCTACGAACACGAGACCACATTTCGGGGCCCTTCATCCCGCCCCAGCTACGGACTGCCAACAACTCCAAGTCCATCTGGTCTCATCTCAGCTACGAACTGCCAACAAGTCCAAGTGCGCTTGGTCTCAGCTGAGCTACGGAAATGGGAACAAATGCGCGGCCGTTGGTCTCATCCGCCAGCCCGAAGGCATCCCTCCGCTATTGGACCGGCTCCCCCTACTCCACCGGCTCAAACGCCGTAATCGGCGGTGCCTCCCCCTCATACCTCTCCACCTGGACTAGGGCGGTCTGGGCGGAGGGGGACTGGGCCAGTTTGCTGGTGCCTTTGTCGAGGGTGAGGACGTTGGGGTTGCCGTGCTTGTCGAGGCTGTTGGGTTCGGCGGCGTCGAGGGGGTCGTACCATGCGCCGGTGGAGAGTTGGACCACGCCGGGGCGGAGCTCGTCGGTGACGTAGGCTCCGGCTAGGCAGGCCCCGCGGTCATTGAACAGGCGGACTAGGTCGCCGTTGGCGATGCCACGGGCGGCGGCATCTTGGGGGTTAATCCAGACGGGCTCGCGGCCGGCAATCTTCTTGCTCTGACTGAGGTCGCCGCTGTCCAGTTGGCTGTGCAGGCGGTAGCGGGGCTGGTTGGAAATCATGTGCAGCGGGTGGCGCGCTGCCTTCTCCGAACCTAGCCACTCGATGGGCTCCATCCAAGTGGGATGGCCCGGGCAGTCGTCGTAGCCGAAGCTGTCGATAGTCTCGGAGAAGAGTTCGATCTTGCCTGAAGGCGTCCTCAGAGGGTTGGCAGTGGGATCGTCGCGGAAGGGCTTGAGCAGCACTTGGGGCGTTTCCGGCGGTGCAAACTCCACGTTGCCGGTCTCCCAGAAGTGGTCGAAATCAGGAAGCTCGATGCTCTGGGGGCCAGACTCGGCGGCGCGCTGGGCGGCTTGGGCGTAGAGGTGACGCAGCCACTCCATTTCGTCGCGGCCCTCGGTGTACTCCTCGTGGAAGCCGAGCCGCTTGGCTAGGTCGGCGTAGATATGGTACTCGGAGCGGGCCTCGCCCATGGGCTCGATGGCTTGCTGCATGGCGAACCAGAAGCGGTCACCACCGGAAGCGCCGATGTCGTTGCGCTCCATGGTGGTGGTGCAGGGCAGCACGATGTCGGCGCGACGGGCTGCTGCCGTCCACCACGGCTCGTTGACGACCACGGTGTCGGGCTTCTGCCACGCCCGCAGCAGCATGTTGATGTCGGACTGCTTGTGGAAGGGATTGCCCCCGCACCAGTAGAGGAGATGGATGTCCGGGTACTCCATGCGACGCCCGTTGAAGTCGTAGGGCTGGCCGGGGTTCAGCAGCATTTCGCTGACGCGGGATACGGGGATGAAGTTCTCCACGTCGCTGGCCCCCTTGGGCAGGGAGGGCGGAGCCACGCGAGGACTGGGGCTGCCCAACCCTGCGCTGGAGCCGTAGCCGAAGCCAAAGCCGCCGCCCGGCAGGCCTATTTGCCCCAACATGGAGGAGAGTGCCACGGCGGCCCAGAAAGGCTGCTCGCCGTGGTCGGCACGCTGCACTGACCAGGACACGTTCATCAGGCTGCGAACAGATGCCATCCTGCGGGCGAGGCCCCGGATAGTTGCGGCGTCGACCTCGGTGATTTCGCTGGCCCATTCAGGGGTCTTGGGTACGCCGTCGGTCTCGCCTAGGACGTAGGCGCGGATGCGATCGAAGCCGACGCAGTAGTCGCGCAGGAAGGCTTCGTCGTGCAGGTTCTCTTCCAGCAGGGTGTGCATCATGCCCAGCATGAAGGCCACGTCGGTGTTGGGGCGCAACGGTATCCACTGGGCGCTGATGTTGCGGGCCATGTCGTCGTGGATGGGGCTGACGCAGACGAACTCCACGCCACGGTCCTGCGCCAGCTTCTGCCAGTCGGCCTGTTCATGGCGTCCGAGGCCATCCTTGCTGACTTGAGAGTTCTTGGGGGAGAGGCCACCGAACAGCACCATGAGCTTGGTGTTTTCGGCGATCACGGGCCACGAGGTGGAGGGGCCAGTGACGGGCTCCAAGGTGCCAATCACCCGGGGCAGGATGACACTGGCAGCCCCGAAGCTGTAGTTGGTGACGTAGCCGACGCGCCCGCCAAAGCAGTTGAAGAAGCGCGTAAGCTGGCCTTCGGCACTGTGGAAGGCACCAGCGCTGCCCCAACCGGATGGGGCGTAGAAGGCCTCGTTGCCATAGGTGTCCTTGATGCGCTGGAGCTCGGCGGCGAGGAGGTCCAAGGCTTGGTCCCACGAGACCTGCACCATGGGCTCGACGCCACGCTTTGAGGTATCGCTGCGGTGGCCATGTTCCAGCCAGCCTTGGCGCACCATGGGATGGAGGATGCGGCTGCGGGAGTTGACGGCGCTGGGCACCGCGGCTGCTAGGGGACTGGGGTGGGGGTCACGCTCGAAGGGGCGGGTGCCCACCACCTTTCCATCCTCCACCTCGACATCGAAGATGCCCCAGTGGTTGCCGGTGTGGTAGCGATTGGGTTGGGTGGTGGTCATGTTCATCCCCTCAAGGTGTGGTCAGTCTCGAAACCGATTTGCCGGTCAATAATAACAGAGCACGGGGCTTCCCGTGCTCTGTTGCAGTCTAGGTTAATGACTCATCTCCTCTATCTTGCAAAGGGAGGGCCGGCGGGGCAATGGGACCGCTAGTCGATGCCCAGCTCCGCCTTGAGTTCGCTCACTGCCTGTTGCTGGTTGCGGAGCTTGCCGATGGCCTCGTCCTCTTTGCGGGTCTTGAGGCCGCAGTCCGGGGCGATGTAGAGCCTGTGGGGAGGGAGGATCTCCAAGGCGCGGCGGATGCCTGCCTTGATGTCTTCCACTGGCTCCACCACGTGGGTATGGGAGTCGGTGACGCCCATCGACAAGTACTTCGACTCGGGTAGAGGGTGGTCGCGGAACAGGTCGAGAAGGTTGTAGTTGCTGTTGGCAGTCTCCAAGTCAAACATGTCGACTGGCATGTTGACCAGCTCGTCGCAGACGGCAGAGAAGTCGCCGTAGCAGACGTGGGTAATCGTGAAGGCATCCAAGCCCTCGGTGACGACGCCTAGGGCCCGCGATGCCAGCTCCATCTCTTCGGGGCGGGTGGAGACGGCGGGCTCGTCGACTTGGATGTACTTGGCGCCAGCGCGTTGCAGGTCAACGGCCTCTTCGTGCACCACCCGCGCCATTTCCATGACAAGGTCGGCGAAGGTGGGGTAGTACTCGTTGAAGGACCAGTCGGCCATGGTGTAAGGGCCTGTGAGCATGGCCTTGACCGGACGCTCGGTGAGACCTTGGGAGTATTTCCACCAGTCGAGGGAGATCGGTGACGTCCGTCCCACAGGACCGACGGCGATGGGCTTGCGGTAGTAGCGGTTGCCATAGGAGCGGACCAAGCCGCTGATGCGGAAGCCTTCCATGTGCTCGGAGAAGTAGGTCACCATGTCCCCGCGGTACATCTCGCCATCGACTAGGACATCGAGGTCCAACTCTTCTTGGACCCTTATCCAGTGCTCGGTAGCTTGCTCCTCCAGCTTGTGAAGCTCGGCGGTGTCCATGCGGCCTTGGGCCACCTGATTGCGAGCTCGAAGGATGTAGTCCGGCTTCGGATAGCTGCCGACGGCTGTGGTGATAAGTCCTTGGGTCATGACAACACCTCCTGGGCCTGCTTGGCGCCTTCCACCAAGCGGACCAGCTTTTCTTTTGCTGTAACGCGGGGCAGGAATTCCAGCCCAGCGCTGGGGCAAACGTAGAGATTATCCAGCGGAACGTTTTGGGAGATGCGGCGGACGCTGTCAACCAACTGGTCCGCAGTCTCCATCTTGGTATTGCGAGCGTCCATGATGCCTGCCGCCAGTTCCCGTCCGTCGGGAATGTGTTGCAGGAGGTCGTAGTTCTTGCTGCCCATTACGAAGTCCAAGCCGAAGACTTGGAAGGGAAGGCCGAAGAACTGTCTCTCGATACCCGTGATATCCTTGAAGTAGGTGCATATGCCTGTCTTGGTCTTCAGGCCTTGGGTGAGCACCTGCGACGCCTGCTCCAGCAGCCCGATGTCCTGCTTGGCCGCAAGGATGCATGGCTCGTTGAACTGGATGAAGGGGGCGCCAGCTTCCTGGAGGGCATGGGCTTCCTTGTTCAGGGCGTGGGCCAAGTCCATCACCAGCGAGGCGAGGTCGTCGTAGCAACCCAGTTGGGAGAGGGCCGCCAAGCTGTAGGGGCCGGTGACGACTGCTTTGACGGGACGGGGGCTCTGCTCGGACGCAAACTTGTACCAGTCCACCGAGATAGGGCCCGTCCACTCCACTTTCCCTTGGGCGATAGGTTGTCGATAGTAGGTATTGGTATCGAAATAGCGGATAAGTCCGTTGATTTCGAAGCCCTTGAGGCCGCGAGCGAAGGGGGTTTGGCCGTCCTCCCAAGCAATCTGGCCGTCGGTAGGCAGGTCAATGCCCGCTTCGACCTGCTCATGGATGACATCAGCGGTAACGTCGCGGACAACCTGCTCCAAGTCTTCCTGGCTGCTAGCGCCGGTATCCATCTGGGAGATGGTGCGTCGCAGGTTGGGACCATTGGAAGTGGGCGATAGCTTTGGATGGTTTCCGATTACGGTAGTTAGCAAAAAACGCTCCTGATTGGCGGATATCGTAATCGGGGCATTGTAGACCCTATAAGCAAAGGCTTCAACCTCAGCCCGCATGTGACAATCGCCGCGACATGCTAGAATCTCTGCGAGATAATCATCGAGAGGTGATTTAATGGCCAGAAACTACTGGATGGTGGTGCTCTCTCCGGAGAACTTCGCCATCACTCGACAACAGAATTTCAGTTTCCAAGGACTCAAGGGGCAGCAGGGACGGAAGGTGCAGAGGGTCGGTCCCGGAGACCGTGTGCTCTTCTACCTGTCGCACCAGCGCTGTTTCGCCGCTACTGCCACTGTCACCTCGCAATGCATTGAGGCCCACGGCCTGCCTTGGGAAAAGGAAGGCGACGTCGAGTGGGCATACAAGTTCGACATTCAGCCCGACTGCGTGCTGGCCGTCGACGACTACATGGAAGCGCACTACATAGGCCCGCGCCTAGACTACGTGAAGAAGTGGCTACCGGAAGAGTGGTACCTAGCCTTCCAAGGCAACCTGCACCTGCTACCCAAGAGGGACTTCCAACTGCTGGAAGATGAGATGCGGAAGGTCCATCGCAAACGGAGCCAGGGAGGCCAGGGCGACCGACCATACCGCCGCCCAGCGGCCACGGCTACGGGAGCGTAGGCCGTCCAACTGCCTCAGATGCCAACGGCGGTCAGGGCGAGCGACTCGGTGGCAGACGCTGGCCCCACTGCAGGGCTAGTGGAGGCGCGTTTCCTTCACCGCCTCAACCGCTTCGCTGCGGTGGTGGACCTTCAGGGCAAAGAGACCCTAGTGCATGTGGCTAATTCAGGACGCATGCACGAACTCTTTGTCGTGGGTAATGTCTGCTGGCTTCGCCCAGCGAGGGGCGAGCACCGCAAGACTGCCTACGACCTAGCCTTGGTGGACATCGGCGACACCCTAGTCTCGGCCGATGCCCGGCTGCCCAATCATGTGGTGCATCGCGCTTTTCGCGAGGGCCGCCTGCTCCAGTTCGCCGACTACCCTGAATGCCACACCGAAGTGACCTATGGCGAGAGCCGGCTGGACCTGGCCTTGCGTGGACCGCTTGGCACATGCTTCGTGGAGACCAAGTCAGTTACCTTGGTGGAAGATGGGGCCGCGCTGTTTCCCGATGCACCGACCACCCGCGGGAGGAAGCACGTATTCAGCCTGATGCGCGCTGTGGCTGAGGGATACCGCGCCGCGGTGGTGTTCGTCATCCAGAGAGACGATGCCCAATTCTTCCGGCCACACTACGACGCCGACCCCGAGTTCGAGCAGGCCCTGCGGCAGGCAGTGGACGCCGGCGTGGAGGCCTACGCCTACACCTGCACCGTCTCATTGGACGAGGTGCGCTTGGCCGACGCTCTGGAAGTGCGGCTTTAGCCTTGGGGTCGGCCACGGATGAGCACAGCGTCGACCTGATGCAGGTCTATCACCGGCTGTACGACGGGTATGGCCCGCAGCACTGGTGGCCTGCAGACAGCCAACTAGAGGTGGTGCTGGGGGCGATTCTCACCCAGTCGGCTGCGTGGGGCAACGTGGAAAAGGCATTGGCCTGCCTGAAGGAGGCCAAGTGCTGGTCGGCTGAGGCGCTCCGCGACGTGTCGGAGGAGCAATTGGCCGAGCTGGTGAGGTCATCAGGCTACTTCAACGCCAAGGCGCGGAAGCTCAAGGCTTTCATCTCCCACCTGTGGGAGCAACATGGGGGCGACCTACAGGCGATGCTATCCCGGGAAGGAACAGGCCTGCGGGAGGAACTGCTCTCCATCTATGGCATCGGCGAGGAGACTGCCGACGACATCCTGCTGTATGCGGGAGAGCACCCCTTTTTCGTCATGGACACCTACACCCGCCGCATATTGGACCGGATGGGCATCACGCCCGACGCTCCCACCTACGCCGGATATCAGCAGCTCTTCCACCAAAGCCTCCCGGCCGATGCGCCCCTGTACAACGAGTACCACGCCCTGCTCGACCGGCACGCCAAGGAGGTCTGCCGGAAGACGCTGCCTGCGTGCCAGTCATGCTGCCTGCGAGACATGTGCGCCACGGGACGTGATGCTCCACTAAATGCCTTACCGGGATAAGCGGAGCAAACGATGAACATCACAATGCCCCGATCGAGAGGGGAACCACTGGACGGATATGAATCTGAGTAGATTTCAACGAGACCTGACACCGGCCGCAGCCCTCGTAGTTTACGCCTTCGTGTTCGTGGCCGTTTTCGCTTGGGCCTACCAAGACACCGCGATCGGCGGGGTGGTCGATGGCGGGTGGCTCTGGCGACTGTGGCATGTGGGCACGTTGATAATCGCCATCATTGGCGTGACGGCGGCGTGGATGGTGACTAAGGGCTGCCCTTGGGTGCGTGGCTTGGGGCTGTGCGTCTTCACGGTCGTCGTCTTCATCAACGCGTACAACGGAGACTTGTTTGGCATCTATTCGGGCACCGTATGGCATACGGCGAACTCCCTGTTCATCGGCTTCACCAACTTGGCAGCGGTTGTCCTGTTGCGTCGGCGGGCCTACATCTTAGCCATAGTGGTGGTTGTCGTCGGCTATGGCATTCGCATAAATGGGTTGCTACTCGACGTTGTGGTCATATGGGATATCATGAACCCCTTGATAATGTTGACGGCGTTGGCCTGCGCGGTCGATGCCTTTCAAACCAAAACCGCCCCGGAGGAACCTGTCTCCTGACCCCAAAGGCAGTGCCGACCCTCTTTGAGAGAGGCAACGACACAGCCAAGCCGGGAGATAGCCAAGCAAGGAGCAAGATGGCGCTGCTGCTAACTGATGCCCAAGTGAGAGAAGTTGTGACCATGGACGCCATGATGGACGCCGTGGAGGATATGCACCGCCACTACGCCATGGGCGAGGCTGTCCTAGCCGAGCGGCGCAACGTCATCATCGGGGAGAGCCAGTTGGCCTTGATGGGAGGCGGCCTCACTTACCTTGGTCTGTATGGGGCCAAGACCTACACCACGGTGCAGGGGCGCCAGCAGTACCACGTAACCCTGTACGACGCCTCGACGGGACGGCTGGTGGCGTTCATCCATGCCAACTGGCTGGGGGCGCTGCGCACCGGGGCCACCACTGGTGTTGCAGTGCGCCTTCTGGCCAACCGCGAGGTGAAGGTGCTGGGGATGATCGGCACTGGGTACCAAGCCCACACGCAAGTGCTGGCCAGCACCCGGGCGCGACGCTTCGAGGAGATCAAGGTATTCAGCCGCCGGCCCGATCCACGCAACGCCTTCGCTGCGGAGATGACACAGGTATTGGGGCAGCCGGTGCGGGCCGTGGAGAGCAGCCAAGAGGCCGTCACGGGCAGCGATGTCGTGGTGTGCCTCACCGTCACCAGAGACCCGGTGCTTGACGGTGCATGGCTGGAACAGGGGGCGCTGCTTGTCAGCGCTGGGCCGGTCACAGTAGACCGTCAAGAAGTCGACCGAACCTCGGTCACACGGGCCGCCCGCATCATCGTGGACTCCATTGAGCAGGCTCCCTACGAAGCGGGTGAACTGCTGGCAGCCGTGAATGACGGAGCTATCACATGGGAGCAGGTGCTTACCCTGCCCCGCGTGGTGGCTGGCCTCGATCCAGGACGCACCAGCCCTACTGAGAACATCTATGTGAAGCACTTCGGCATCGGCGTGGTCGACATCGTTGCCGCCAAGCTGGCCTACGACGAGGCCACCAAGCGGGGCATCGGACTGGAAGTGGATATCTAGCGGTTCCCCCCCATCCCAACCTTCCCCCTGAGGGACAGGGGTTATGCCACCGCGAATGGGGTTGGAAGTGGATACTTAGACCCCGGACGACCTGAGGATAGGAACTTTTCAGATGGACATCGGGGAGACGCTATACGTCACCGACAGAACATCCTGGCGGGAGTGGCTGGAGGCAAACTTCGACACGAAGGAGGAGGTCTGGCTCGTCTACCCGAAAAAGGCAGCGGGCGAGCCGCGAATCCTTTACAACGACGCCGTGGAGGAGGCGCTGTGCTTCGATCGACGCTGGGAGGGCGCGTCCGGAGTGTTCGAAGCACGCCTGCGGAGTTTCCTCAGAGCGACCGAGAAGGGCAAGCAGTTGGGGTACGGGGGCATCGAGAAGTATTTTTGATGTGCTCGAGCCTGCCGGAAAAGGAAGAAGCGATGCTGGCGAGCGAACTGTGGCGCAAGATGGTGGAGGAGGAGCATGCGCAGTCGGATGCGCGACGGGGGGCGGAGCCGCCGCCTTCGGACCACTGGGGACCCTTTGCGGCGAACTTTGCCGCCGACCCCCACCGCTCCGATGACCAACTGATCGGCCCACTAGGGCGCGACTTGGAGCCCACGGACACGTTGATGGACGTCGGGGCGGGTGGCGGACGCCACGCACTCCCACTAGCATTGAGGTGCCGTTCCGTGACAGCAGTGGAGCCATCGCCCAGTATGTGCGCTGTGCTGTTGCAGTTGACCTCGGCCCACGGCATCAAAAACGTCACCATTGTGCAGTCTAAGTGGGAGGACGCGGATGTCGAGCCCGCGGATGTTGTCATCAGCACCCATGTGGCCTACGTGGTGCGGGACATCGCGGGCTTCGTGCACAAGATGGACGCCCATGCCCGCAAGATGGTGCGCATCGTGCTGTACCCCTTTTCGCCCCAATCGGAGGGCTTCGAGATTTGGGAGAGGGTACACGGCGAGAAGCGGCTCGCTCTGCCGGGACTGCCCCAGCTGTTGGACGTGATGGAAGAGCTGAAGATACCTTTCGAGTCGGAACCTCTGAGTGCGAACCATCCCCGTAGCTACTCGACGCCCGAGCAAGCATTGGAGCAGACCGCCCGCAGGCTCTACGTCCAACCGGGCGACCCCAAGATGCGCGAGATTGAATTAGCCTTCGAGGAGTTGCTGATCGAGGAAGACGGAAGCTACCGCATCAAGGACGCGCCAGTGCTGGTGCCCCACATGGTGTCGTGGAGTCCGGCTACGGCCCGTTGAGGTAGGCCGTTACTGGCTTGACGCTGTAGTAGGAGTTGCCCATGGTCAGGCTCTCAACCGCTGCCCTAGCGGTATCCAGCGAGGTGAAGCATGGGATGCGTCGCTCGGCGGCGGCGCGGCGTATCTCGAACCCGTCCTTCAGGACCGATGCGTGCTGGGAGATGGTGTTGACGATGGCCTGCACCTCGCCCTGCTCAATCGCGTCCACGACATCGGGGTGTCCTTCCCCGAGCTTGAGAGGCACGGCAGCCACGTCACAACCCAAAGCCCGCACCATGGCAGCCGTTCCCTCGGTGGCGTAGATGGGCGTCCCAGTCTCTGCCAACCCACGCACCAAAGGCACCGCTTCCGCCTTGTCCCGGTCGGCGATGGAGAGCAGCACAGGCCTGCCGGGCTTGAGGCTGAGGGACGCGGCTGTCAGGGCCTTGCTCAAGGCCGCTCCGAAGGTGTGGTCGATGCCCATCACCTCGCCGGTGGACTTCATTTCTGGGCCTAGGAACCAGTCTACTCCGGTCAACTTGGACATGGAAAACACCGGGGCCTTGATGCCGACAATCCTCTGGCGTTTCCACAGACCGCCGCTGTAGCCCAACTCGGACAGCGTGCGTCCGAGCATCACCTTGGTGCCGATGGATGCCACGGGCAGGCCAGTAACCTTGGAGATGAAGGGTATGGTGCGGCTGGCCCGGGGATTCACCTCCAGGATGTACACCCGCGACTCTCCGGCGGCTCCGTTGGCGTCGGGGGTGCGCGGGCTGCGATAAGCTGCTCCGCCTAGGATTACTACTTGCACGTTGAACAGGCCCCGCACCCCCAAGCCCAGACCGACGCGGGTGGTGTAGTCGACGATGGTATCGACTTCCTCCTCTGTCAGGTTCAGGCCGGGGTAGATAGCCATGGAATCGCCCGAATGGACGCCTGCCCGCTCGATGTGCTCTATGATGCCAGGGACCAGCACCTGCTCGCCGTCGCAGATGCCGTCGACCTCGACCTCCTTGCCTTCGAGGTACCGGTCGACCAGTATCGGCCTACCCTGACCCACCTCGGTGGCCATGGTCAGGTAGCGGATGAGCTCCGACGGGTTCTCCACGATTTCCATGGCGCGTCCGCCTAGGACGTAACTAGGGCGCACTACCACGGGGTAGCCCACATCTTGGGCCACCCGCAGGGCTTCCTCGATAGAGGTAACCGCCGAGCCGGGCGGGCGGGGCAGACCCAGTCGGTTGAGGAAAGCCTCGAACTTGTTGCGGTCGGAGGCACGGTCTATCGTGTCGGCACTGGAGCCCAGCACAGGCAGACGCGCCTTGGAGAGGGTTTGGGACAGGTCGATGGCTGTCTGGCCCCCGAACTGCACGATTGAGGGTGGAGCATCCCCGCCAACACACTCGTTGTCCAGCAGGTCGCGTACGGCTTCATCGTCCAGAGGCTCAAAGTAGAGCCGGTCGCTGGTATCGAAATCGGTGGAGACGGTTTCGGGGTTGGAGTTGACCAAGATGCTCTTGACGCCCTCCTCTTGCAGGGCCCAAGCGGCGTGCACGCTACAGTAGTCAAACTCGATGCCTTGGCCGATGCGTATGGGACCACTGCCCAACACGAGGGCGCGGGCACCCTCCATGGGCGGGGCCTCGTTCTCCTCATCGTAGGTGGAGTAGTAGTAGGGGGTCGCCGCCTCGAACTCGGCGGCGCAGGTGTCCACCATCTTGTAGACGGGCCGGATGTTCCAAGTACGGCGCAGGTTTCGCACGCGCTCGGGGTCGATATCCGAGAGAGCGCCGATCTGACGGTCGGAGAACCCCAGACGCTTGGCTTGACGCATCAGTTCCGGCGTGAGGCGGTGGCTCAGCAGGCGTCGCTCCATTGCTTCGATGCGTGAGAGGGAATGGAGGAACCACGGGTCGATGCCCGTATGCTGAGCGATGGAAACCACATCCTCGCCACGACGAAGGGCGCTCATCAAGCCCCACAACCGTTGGTCGGTGGGGGCGAGGCCGTCATGGCCGTTTGAGGCGTGGCCGTTGGGCTCCTCCCACAGCAGGGAGCGCCCGCCGATTTCCAAGGAGCGCACTGCCTTCTGCAGGGCCGCCTCGAAGGAGCGATCGATGGCCATGACCTCACCAGTGGCCTTCATCTGAGTGGTGATGGTGCGGTCGCCGGTGGGGAACTTGTCGAAGGGCCAGCGAGGTATCTTGACCACACAGTAATCGAGGGCAGGCTCGAAAGCAGCCATGGTCTGTTGGGTGACGGCGTTGGTTATCTGGTCGAGTGTGCGTCCCACGGCGATCTTGGCCGCGACACGGGCGATGGGGTAGCCCGTGGCCTTGCTGGCCAATGCCGAACTACGGCTGACGCGGGGGTTTACCTCAATCACGTAGTAGGGGGCCTGCTCCTCATCGAGCTTGGGCAGGGAGTCACGCACTATCGGATGGGGGGCGAGGGCGAATTGGACGTTGCACCCGCCCTCCACACCGAGGGCGCGGATGATCCTAAGGCTGGCGGAGCGGAGCATCTGGTACTCTTTGTCGGGTAGGGTCTGACTGGGGGCCACCACGATGCTGTCGCCGGTGTGGACGCCGAGGGGGTCAAGGTTCTCCATGTTGCACACGGTGATGCAGTTGTCGGCACCGTCACGCATCACCTCGTACTCGATTTCCTTCCAGCCGACGAGGGAGCGCTCCAGCAGCACTTGGCTCACAGGGCTGGCTTCCAGCCCGCGGCGCACGATGGCCTCAAACTCGTCCACGGTGTGGGCGACACCCCCGCCAGTGCCTCCGAGGGTGTAGGCAGGGCGCACCACGAGAGGCAGGCCCAGTTCGTCCAAGGCGTGGCGGGCCTCCTCCATGGTGGAGACGCAATCGCTGGGCAGCACCGGCTCACCCATGTCGGCCAGCAGATGCCGGAACCGGTCCCGGTCTTCAGCGTTTTCAATTGCCCGCAGCGGCGTGCCCAGCAGCCGCACTTTGTGGTGCTCCAGCACGCCCGCTTGGGCTAAGTCGACCGCGAGGTTCAAGCCTGTCTGCCCTCCAAGAGTCGGCAGCAGGCCCTCCGGCTTCTCTTGGGCAATCACCCGCTCAATGACCTCTACGGTCAACGGCTCAATGTAGACGATGTCGGCGATGCCGGGGTCGGTCATGATGGTGGCTGGGTTGGAGTTGACAAGCACCGTGGTCACGCCCTCCTCTCGGAGGGCCTTGCAGGCTTGGGTACCAGCGTAATCGAACTCGGCCGCCTGCCCGATAACGATGGGGCCAGAGCCGATGACGAGGACCTTGGAGGGCATGTTGGGTGGGGTTGAATCAGGCACTGTGGACCATTTCCAAGAACCTGTCGAACATGTACTCGTTATCCAGCGGACCGGGCGAGGCCTCGGAGTGGTACTGGATGGTAAGCAGGGGGTAGCCACGGTGGCTGAGGCCCTCCACCGTGCCGTCGTTTATGTTCACTTGGGTCACTTGCAGTCCGCTTTTGACTGAGTCGGCGTCCACGGCATAGCCGTGGTTCTGGGCAGTGATATACACCCGCCCTGTCGCCAAGTCCTGCACAGGGTGATTTGCGCCACGGTGTCCGAACTTGAGTTTGAAGGTACTCGCGCCTAACGCCCGCGCCAAAAGCTGGTGCCCCAAGCAGATGCCCATGATGGGCACGCGTCCCACGAGCTTGCGACAGCCGTCCACGGCGTAGTCCAAGAGAGCAGGGTCGCCGGGCCCGGGAGAGAATATCACACCCGCGGGATTGAGGGCGAGAATGTCGGCCGCGCTTGTGGTGGAGGGCACCGCGGTCACTTGGCAGCCGCGTTTTCCCAGGTTGCGGAGGATGTTGTACTTCACCCCACAGTCGGCGACCACTATGTGAGGACCGGCCTCACCCCACTGGCCGGCCTCGCCCCACTGATAAGACTCGCCCGTAGTCACGCCTGCCACGAAATCGGTGTCGTCGTAAAGGGGCATCCCGCGCACCTTGGACAGCGCCTCTTCCGGTTCGCTGGTCCCCAGAATGCCCATCATCACGCCCTCGGTCCTGAGGCGTCGCGTGATGGCCCGGGTGTCGACGTCCCAGATGCCGGGCACACCCTGAGAGGCAAGGTACTCATGCAGAGTGGATACGCTGGAGCCGTGGCTGGGCGTGGGGCAATGTTCGCGCACCACCAGCCCCGCCACTTGTATGCGCGCCGACTCCACGTCCTGCGCGTTGATGCCATAGTTGCCTGCCAACGGGTAGGTCAGCACCACAATCTGCCCAGCAAAAGACGGGTCCGTCAGCATCTCCTGATACCCCGTCATGCTGGTGCTGAACACCACCTCACCGTAGGCGTCGGCGGAGGCCCCGAACGCTTGGCCAGCGAAGACGGAACCGTCTTGGAGGACGAGATAGGAGGGGGTAGTCATAGGTTACAGTCTGGTGCGGGGTTACTCGTCGTCATCATCGTCATCGTCAAAAGCATCTGAATTTGGGGAAGGTGCACCCAAGAGCTGGGCCTGCAGGGCCTTGTGAACCGCAAGACTGAGCTCGTTCACAGTATTCTTATGTTTCTCCCAATCTTGGGCCGTCAATTTGAACTGGATTTCGGTGTCAGGAGATGCGAAGGGGTCGTTCTCACGACCTCTAGGCCAGGTGTCAAACGGGATGTCTTTGACAGGCTCAGAGAAGCTTTCCGGGCACAGGTCAACCGCCCTTCCAAAGAATGCAACTCGTACGCGACCGTCCTCTGGGTCGACCCGTGCATACGAGCGCCTTGCCAGCTTGCCAGATTCCTGTAAGCCTCTGAGACGGAAACCGTGGCCGACCTTACGAGGATTCTCTCTAAGCCGGGTCCAATTTCCCCTGAATATATCCGTCGCTTCGCTGAACAGGTCAGCTACTCCGTAGCTTTCGGCCCTGTCTCTCAGTAGCCTTGCCCTGTCCTCCCTGTTTACCTGCCGCGGTCTCCCCGGGCGATCAACGGGCCGGTTATCACCTGTCACACGCACTTGCCTAGCGAGTAGGATCTTTCCCTCATGGGTAAATCCGTGGAAGGTCAACAGAGAGATGTCCATACTGCTGTCGGCCAGAAATTTCACCATCCGCTCTGTCGTGGCATCGACCCCTAAGCCTATCAAGAACATGCGCATAGGACGCAGTGAATCCAAGCCGTCATCCCCGATAGTCTCGCTGTACCACTCCCGAAAGTTTTCTATTTCTTGGATACCAGGTTGCCTAGATCGATTGGCTATATGTTGACTCAATTCATCTTCGGTCATGGAACTCAGAGCGGACGTATAGTCAATCACCTGCGCCAGCGCATCCCGTGACAGGGTGCCGCGCTTAAGCTCGAAAACGACCAGTGTGCCGTCTTCATCCACGCCCAAGAGGTCAAGCGGCCCGCTTCCCGTTGGCATCTGGCGGCCCACTAGTCTCAGGTCTGGCATCAGCAGTTCTGGCTTATCGACCAGTATGTCCTCGAAGTCGCGTTCCAAGCGCATTCCGTCGAGAGGTTCTACCGGACTTGCCTGTTTTCCATCGACCGCCCAAATCTTAATTTCGTCCATTAGACACAGCCTTGTAAGTCCTCTTCCCGGTAGCGGACTTCGCCCCCTACAAACGTCCCTACTACCTTACCTTTAAAGGCCGCCCCTTGGAAGGGGGTGTTGCCCTTGGAGGCGAACTCGGCGGTGTCCACCACCCACTCTCGCTCCGGGTCGATGAGGGTGATGTCGGCGGGGGAGCCGGGGGACAGGGTAGCGTGACGCTCCAGCCCTTGACCCAAGACCCGAGCTGGCCCAAGGGTGAGCCGGTCTACCAGCAGAGGGAGGTCGACGGCTCCAGTCTGTACCAGATTCATGAGGGATCCCAAGGCTGTTTCCAGAACCGAAATGCCGAACTCGGCATCGTCGTAGGTGCACATCTTGGCAGCGAAGTCGTGGGGAGCGTGGTCAGTCGCGATGCAGTCGATGGTGCCGTCCACGAGGCCTTCCAGCAGGGCCTCGGCATCGTGGGTTTCACGTAGCGGCGGGTAGACCTTGGTGTGGGTGTCGTAGTACTGGATGGATGGGATCGAGTGGGAGTCACCACCCATCACCCAATGATCGGTGAGCACTAAGTGGTGGGGGCACACCTCCGCAGTGACTCGCAGCCCTTCATCCTTGGCACGCCGCACCAGTTCCACCGTGCCTGCGGTGCTGACGTGTGCTAGGTGGAGGCGGCCTCCAGTGAGACGGGCCAACGCAATGTCGCGGGCTGCCATGACCTCCTCGGCTGCGGCCGGGATTCCAGCGAGGCCGAGGCGCATGGCCGTCCAACCCTCGTTCATAACGCCGTGGCCCGACAGGTGCAGGTCTTGGCAGTGTTCGGTAATGGGTCGGTCCAAGTCGCGGCTGTAGGAGAGGGCGAGGCGCATCAGGGTG
Organism: Dehalococcoidia bacterium; assembly: GCA_965263155.1. Classification (GTDB taxonomy): domain Bacteria; phylum Chloroflexota; class Dehalococcoidia; order Lucifugimonadales; family JAAXIE01; genus JAAXIE01. Next base: position 821,866 of record OZ253586.1, on the reverse strand, counting down.
GCATCCTGCACTGGGCTGCCGTCGTCGGTGAACGCGACCACGCCTGCCTCGGCCAACTCCTCCATCTCCGCCAACTCGCGGCCATGGCGTCCCTTGCTGATGCAGCCGACGGGCAGAACACGCACAACGCCCTCGGAGGCCGCCTTGCGCTGCACCCACTCCACCACCGAGGCGTTGTCGATGGCAGGCTGGGTGTTGGGCATGGCGCACAAGGTTGTGAAGCCACCGCGGGCAGCGGCGCGGGTACCGGTGGCGATGGTCTCCTTGTGCTCGTAGCCCGGCTCGCGCAGGTGGCAGTGGATGTCGATGAACCCAGGGCAGGCCACCAACCCCCGCGCATCGATGGTCTCGCAAGTTTGGGGCAGGTCATCGGCGAGAATGTGGCCGACGGCTCCGATGTTACCGTCGCACAGCAGCAGATCGCCAACTGCGTCGATGCCCCGCGATGGGTCGATGATGCGGGCGGTTTGAATCAGTAGCGGTTCATGTGACATGTATCTCCCTCACCCCCATCCCAACCTTCCTATTCCCACTTGCCCATTCCCATTTGAAGGGGGAAGGGAAGGGACTTGCGCAGGGGATTCGTAGTTCTTATTGCTTGGAGGCAGCCAGCATGTAGAGCAGGGCCATGCGCACTGCTACACCGTTGGACACCTGCTCCTCTATCGCGGAGCGCTCTCCGCGGGCCAAGCCGGTTGCAAGCTCAATGCCCTCGTTCAGCGGGCCGGGATGCATTACCAACACATAGGGCTGGGCGCGCTCCAAGCGCTGATTGGCCACCTGCCAGCGCCGGGTGTACTCACGCAGGCTTGGTAGGAACCCAGCCTCTTGGCGCTCCTCTTGGAGTCGCAGGGCCATCACCACGTCGGCCCCCTCCAAGGCGCGGTCCAAGTCGGTATCCACCTTCACTGGCGGCAGCAGCCCATCGCCGTTGGTGTGGGAGCCCGGGCGCAGCATTTCTTGGGGCAGTAGGGTCGGTGACCCGCAGAGGGTCACCTGCGCCCCCATGGCTGTCATGCCCCAGAGGTTGGAGCGGGCTACGCGGCTATGCAGCACATCACCCACAATGACAATTTTGAGGCCCGCGATGCGGCCCAGCTTCTCCTTGATGGTGTACAGGTCTAGGAGGGCTTGGGTGGGGTTGGCGTGAAGGTCGTCACCCGCGTTGATGATGCTGACGCTCTGCAGCGAGCGGGCCACGAAGTTGGGCGCGCCTGAGTGGGGGTGGCGCATGACAACGATATTGGCCCCCCATTGCCTGCAGGGTAAGGGCGGTGTTAAGAAGCGACTCCCCCTTCTCCACGCTGCTGCCGAAGCCCGACATGTTGATGACCTCGGCGCTGAGCACCTTGCCCGCTTCTTCAAAGGAGATGCGGGTGCGGGTGCGGGCCTCGTAGAAGAGGGTCATGACCACTTTGCCCCGCAGCGGGAGGCACCTGCTCGATTTCGTCCGCGGTGAAGTCGTCCAAGTCCAGCACATGTTGTCTGGCAGGCAGACGCCCCACTTCGGGGACGCCATCGCCCATGCCTTGTCCCAAGCCGTGAATAGGGCCTGGGTCGGTATTCCTAGCAGTCGTCGCCATGGCCAGCCTCTTGCTCGTCGTCATCGGTGAGAACCGGAAGCCCCAAGGCCCGTTTGCTCACGACCACCTCGTCGACGCTATCGACCTCCATCAACCGCACCTTCACCACCTCATCCCAATCCGTGGAAACCGTGCGTCCCACGTAGTCGGCTCTTATGGGCAGCTCTTGGTGGCCTCGGTCCACCAGTATCGCCAGTTGCACCTGTCCGGGGCGTCCGAAGTCCATCAGGGCATCCAAGGCCGCGCGAATGGTGCGACCAGTGAAGAGAACGTCGTCCACCAACACGATCTTCTTGCCGTCGATGCGAAAAGGCATCTGGGTGGGTCGTACCAGCGGTTGTGCCCGCTCCTGTAGGTCATCGCGGTAGAGATTGATGTCGAGCTTCCCCACCGGAACGGTCACGCTCTCCAACTCTCCCAAGTCGGACGCTAGGCGGTCGGCCAAGGGCGCACCCCTCCGCTGTATGCCCACCAATACCAAGTCGTCCAAGCCGCGGTTGCGCTCCAGCACCTCAAGGCCGATACGGCTGAGGGAGCGCCGCATGTCGTCCGGCGTCATAATCTGCTGTTCGTGTTCCATATGCGTTCTTCCAGTGAATGTAGATAAAGGCGCATAATGCACAACATGTTGTAGTTGCACTTGCGCCAGCAGTACATTATCGCTGTCGCCAAAGCTCTTATGTCAAGGGACACCTCAAGGATTTGGCAGCCTCGCCTTGAGTCCCCACCATAACTCCCATCCTACCTGTCATCCCCGCGCAGGGAGACCTTTGCGTAACTCTGGGCGAGCGCAACAAAGCCAAATTATTGCAACAGCCACCTAGGATTGTGCAACAGGGGCGTCGGTCGGATTGGTACTCATCGTCGGAGTTTGCTTCTTGGCGTCCTGCTCGGCTGCCATAAGCACACACAGGATAACAGCACGGGATGAAGTTCACACTCCCCCCTGTCGCGGTTGTGGCGAACCCCTAGTAAAGCGAGGGGGCCGCAGCCTGTACTGCCCACGCTGTTACGAAGCCCGTTATCATCCTGACCGCGCTCGACCACCACGCCCGGTGCCGACACCCTTGGGCGTCCAGCGGAACTGCCGCCTGATGTCCGATTGGCACGGGAGGACTTTGGATCGGCCACTGCGACCCTCACGGCACCGGGGTCCGCTTTGGAAGTGGGATGGCTACCGATGGACCGCCGACCAAGGGTTGAGGGAGGCGGGCGATTGGTTCGGACTCTCCTGGTGGCTCGCCCCATCGGCTTCTTCTCTCCCTCAGCCTCTCATCGTTGACGAAGCCTCTCCGCCTCGTTGTCGGGAACGCGTACTCGGTTCCGGTCAACCTCCGCACCATCCCCTGCTCCGAACGGGTGCTAATCGTGAAGGGTTGGGGTGGACGATGGCGCATCCCCTCCAGTTCCTCCACTACCTCTGCGGCAACGTCTAGCTGAATCTCATTCACGTCGTTCTCGTAGAAGTTGCGGTGGCCCGCGGCCAATGCCAGAACGGTGCTGCCAACACGTCCACGTCTCTGGTATTCCTTATCCAAGTACCTAGCGATGTCATAGAGGCGGTAATGCGCCTCTAGCTCCCATCCACGCTGCTCCGCGATGGCCTTAAGCTGCTGCGCAAGTGCACCCCACGCCTTCTCAGAGGCTTGAAGCCGGTGCACCTTGGCCATCTCCTCCTCAGCATGGCGAATGAAGCGCAGGGCCATCGCCATCGGCTTACGCCTCCACCGATAGCCTACCACAAACCTCTACGCTGTCAGTTGGTTGATTGTTGTCCCGCCGAGTCCTGGCGTATGCGTTGTTGACGACGTGTCTCGATATTTCTTATGGATGCCATGGCATCCAAGAGTCGTTCTTCGCTAAGAGGTAAGTCCATCAACCATGCCACGGATTCTTCGAGTTCCTCGATAATGGTGCCTAGGGACATCATATACATGTCATCCGGCGAGAAACAGCATTCAAGCAATTGTTCCGCCATTGGCCCAAGGGGCTTTCCGGTGCAGGAACGTCCAAACGTCCAAAGGACTACGTCTACGAGTTGAAGGCCTGCGCTGTTTCTTGAATCCACCATCTCAAATTCGCTATTGCGAATATCCGCAAATCTAATGGGAGTATCTCCGAAATGGACAATCCGTTCCGGCTCAGTACGCTTAGCGAACAGTGAATGCCATTGTTGGAGTGTTTGTCCGAACTGCCCTTGTCTGTCATGTATGATCTTATCTACGCTGGCGTCCCAGGTCTTGGCGTTGTCGGAGATGCTGGAAAGAAGTGCCGGGAATGTAAACAAGTTCGGCAAATGTCCGTATCGGTCTCGCTTGCTCGGCGTCCATATGGAGAACCTATTGATATTGTTCCTTGCCCACAACAACGTGTCTCCTATCAATTGCCTTGACCTAGCATCTGGTAAAGTTTCGACTCGACAAATCGTGTTGTCTATAGCTTCAATAGCCTTAGCCTTAGCTACGGGAGACGGTTTACTTGTCATAGCCTCCCAAAAGCGTTTTGTATCGCTCTCCTCCAAGATATACAAGAACTTTACGAGTAGAGAGAACTTCAGCGGTCGTAGAATATAGCTGTGATGGGGTGCTGCTACGTTTTCTCCGGGGTCGAAGACAGCATCGTAAAATTTCATCCCTGCTAAATCCCGTTTATCTACAGCCGCAAAATAAAAGCGAACTTGGGAAAACTGAACAAGCTCAACCAAGGAGCGCGCAATCGCCTCAACACCCTCCGCACCTAGCTCGCTGGCATGCAGGTATGGAGCGCTCGCGCTGTCAGCTATTTTGCGCACACGCTCCTCGTACACGCTGTCAAAGTCCACTTGGGACGACATGGCGACGTTTAGGAAATATGGCTGTTCGGTGTCGAAGAGATTAAAGCCCGTATTCCCAGACTCATCAATGTAGGCACGCAAGAGAACCCTCCTTACTGCTTATACTGAGCTTCGGGTGGTGTGTCGACTACCTCACTGGACGGTCGCCTATTATTCTTGAGCAGGCTCTACAGGATTCCCCGTCGTTATCGCTGGGAAGCGGACCGCAAACTCCCTGCCCCAGCGATACGGCATTTCTAGGGGAGGTTAAGGTACAGCCCGAAGCCTACCCAATTCGGCGGGTCGGGGTCAATGGGGATGTACTGCAACCGCGGGGCGAGGAGATTTAGGGGTTTGCGTAAACAGAGAAGAAGCCTCAGCGGAGTCGGCACCCCACTGAGGTTTCTCTCGCTCTGGCGTAGCTATCGGCTCGTTAGCTAGCCCCGATAGCGTCTACCATTGGGCAAGCGAGGGTCCGCGTTCAGACAGATGTCGCCTGATTGGCGACCTTCTCCCACATCTCCATAGCGAGTTTATCGTTGGGTTTCGGGAGGAGATTAGCGGTCCAGCGTCGTCGCAACTGGTCTTGCCCTTGTTGATCCAGTGGAGTCAGGCCGACGATAAACTCCAATACTTCCCTGCCTATGCTGACTGCCACATTGCGTCCTTCATTCCTCATGGTCCATGCCATGTTTCCTGACCTGTCAGCAGTTTCCACTAGCAGCAGGTATTTCCAGGGTTCACTATGAAGAGACCATTTCACCTGCCGCAATGGTTTCAGGGCTTCAATGACCTCCGGGCCGCTCAAGATATCCGTGCCAGCATAAGTACAATGGTTATCAAGCATCGCCCTAACTACTCGGGCGAACAATTCTTGCCCTATTGGCCAAAATACAACGTGGTCGTCCGTTCCGTCCTCGGGCTCAGTACTGGCGAGGTTGTGCACTCTCATTTTGGGAGGTGCTTTTCGCAACTCGGGCATCGTCGCTAGGATACCGTCCCAAATATCGGACAGTTCTCGATAGTAGTCTTCTAGCACATTCTCATCCGGGCGGCTGAGCCTCCAAAATTTGAATTGTGCGTCAGGAATGATGTCTCCGCCTGGTGATTTCCATCCGTGCGCTGAGCGGCTAGCCGATCGCAACAGCGTGAGATTCATAACATAAAACACTTCGATTTGACTAAAGTAAGGGTCTGATACTTTCAAGTTTTTGCCTTTGGTTGTCTTAATTATGGAGTATTCCGACGCTTGTTCCACTGTCCATTTGAAAAATTCATGTTCAGAGATCAGGCGTCGAGTTAGTATTGCTATACCATCGTCTTCGTCCATTATAATATTGGTAGACTCATCGGTTGCTTTGGCATATCGATTCAGACTCGAAAACAATCGCCTGTAGTCTTGAAGTACTTCCGTGCGTACAGATTGGTCTTCACCTGGGTCTTGGACTACCATGATCACCGATATCTCTTCGTCTTGAAAAGTTTGTCTGAATGATTCATCGACGTAATTGCGGGCAAAGTCGTCATATTTGTTGTCTGATGGTTGAAGGATCGCACGAATAGCTGCGAGCCGATGCTGTCCATCAAGAGCGTAGTATTTCTGGCCCCCAGCGAACGTTAGAACACCAAACGATTGGTCCACTTCCATCGCCCTAAAAACATTGTTTTCCGGTGTATCAGCTAGTTGAAGAGGAGTGAACGTTGGAGATCCCCCAAGCGCTGCCACGACTATAGAATTCAAAAATCTGTCGTCGCGGTCATGCAAGTAAACGACTAAACTTTGTCGGGCACGACTATTCTGAATTTCCCGCTGAATAGCTTCGTCGAGTGTCCGGTCCTGATGGACATCAGAGGACAGTGACACCTCTTTAGCAAGATCGCTAACCTTAAGTTTCACAATATAATAGGTCCAGCGCCCCATCGTAGCCCTTATAGCCGGATACATGGAGGCCATATCATCACCTACCTTATAGTCTGCTATTCGTTAAGCCTTAACAGTGAGGCCAACCTCCAGAGGAAAAATCTCCCCTGGACGATCATTAGCGGGCGGACCGAAGCACGTTATCAGTATGCTCTCAACAATGGAGATGCGGTCGGCTGGAATGTGCAGAAACCAGAACCGGAGGCTATCGGAATAGGTTTCCCTTGCAGCTCGAACCTTGGGACTAGGCGTATTGAGATGGTCATCGTAGCGGTTTCTCAAATTAGTGGATTTGCCCACGTAGATAACCTCCATTAGGTCGCTGACTGGTTCTGCCAAATTTGAAGCGTCCGGAGGACGTACGCACATCATGTAGACCCCAGTGGTAGGCGGAATGCTTTTTTTCGATGCATGTCCCAAAGGCCTCGATTGCCATCGGGCTCCTGACTGCAGTTCCCGCGGGAGTAATTGCCAGTCCGCGATGTGGAGCGGCCAGCCATACCTTATTCGGTTGGGTGGTCTATTGACTATATCGACTCGTTTGAGCATCAATGCACGTCATTTATGGCACGCCAGACATATCTTCGCTTGACCGTAGAGGTCGTCTATGTCGAGAGGCTCTGCGTCTGGACGCAGGGGATTGATCTGGCGCTTGCCTCGCATGCGTTCCAATCTCCGTTGGTGGTCCTCCCTGATCTCCGCTATACGCTCCGGCCGACTCAGGTCGTCCAGAGACTCACCGTGGCTCCATGTGAAAGGCGAGCCGTGGTCGATGGCGTTTTTCTCGTAGCTCTTGGCTTCCTCGAAGTAGCCGGGGTGCCTCTCCATCAGCCGCACCCACTCGATCTTTTGCTGAAAGAAGCAGAAAGTGCAGCCACTACGAGTGCGCCATTCGTAGTACTGTGGCAGTCCCAGGCCGACGCCGTCGAGTATATCAAGCACCCCACCCTTGTCGATACCTGCTTCTTTCAGGGGAAGCCGTACAATGAGGTTGTCGTGCTTGGAGGCATACCCTTCTCGGTACTCTTCGTCGGACCGTATGGCGACGTAGCTATACACAGTATAGCCCGCGTCGAGGCTAGGTTTAATCCACTGTTCGAAGGGGCGCAGCTTCAGCTGGCGAGTACACCAGCGGGTCTGGGGTGACGGGAGGAAGTTGTTGTACTGTTTCAGCCAGAAGTCGAAGTCGCGGTCTGGGTTCAAACGCACAATCGGCTGACCAAGGAACCCCTCCAGCTTGACTAGGAACTGGTATACCTCCGGCAACTCCTTGCCGGTATCGGTGAAGAAGTAATCGATGTCAAGCTCAGGGTGGTTCTGCCTCATGTAGACTGCAAGGGCGGCGCTGTCGCGCCCCCCGGAGAGGCCCAACACATGCTGCTCCCTACCTACCATATACGATTACCCGCCTGCTTTGTCTTTATGAGAGTTGTCCAGCTTTCGGCATCAACCGGTTTCAAGTAGGGGGCGCTGAGTTCGGCCAAAGCGGCCAAGATGACGTTCCGCCTCTCCTCGCCTGTGTCCTGCAGCGCCTCTTTCATTCTAGAGATTAGGGCTTCGACCTGCGGGAGATCCAAGGAGCTGATATCGAACTCGTGGTGCACGGTCTCAGGCCGGCCGCTAAAACCCACCGTCACCGCCATGGAATGGCGTTTGTCGGGACGCCCCTTGACGTGAGCATAAGACTCAACGCGCATGAACCTCTGTGCCATGTCAGCGAGGTCCACGGTAGCTTGGTCTATGTCCGCGTCCACCCAGCTACGCGAGGGCTTGTTGGCCACCATGCTGGCCAAGCTCTCCATATCGGTATCTGCCCCGCCGAAGTTGGCAAGGCGCATCACAAAGGCTTCCATACGGTGGTCTCCGCTCAGGCCCCGGACGTTTTCAGCCCGGGCCCGTAACTCCGCCAGCATCAGTGCTGAGGCATTGGGGACCTGCAGTTCACTCAATAGGGTTTCCCTCAGCCGGTGCAACATGGCAGGGTATGCCTGTTCCAGTTCCAATAGCCCTTCGCGCACGTTGTCCGAGATCGATTGTAGCGAGGCCTCGTGGCCTGTCCCCGTGCCATTCGAGAGAGCCTGAGGGATGTCGTTGAAGATCAGGCTGTTGGGGTCGCTGGCCCGCTTGAACAGCTGGCGTACCCGTTTGGCATTAGAAGATAATCGTTGCGTGCGCCCGGTCCAGGGTGGCAGGCGGTCATGGATGGATACCAGACCCTTGGCTACGTCGATGGGCTCAAGGTCGGGAAGGGAATTGTCGTGGTCGAGAGCGCGAACTATGCCCGCCATGTCGGAGAGCAGCACTCGTGAGTCTTCGGAGAGGTCCATCCAGCGGAGTTGGACATCGCGGGGGTCATTAGACAAGTAGTCCATGTCAAGGTCAGTTACCCGGGCTTGGAAGACGCTTTGCCGGTAGAATGCGACCTCGCGCCGCCGTGAGAAAATGAACGCTGCTACCAGCACCGGCAGCAGACCGTCTTTGATGCCGAGGGGCTGCTCCCGCCAGGCTTCGTAGATTTCGTACACCGACACGGTGCGGTGCCTATTGACTTCCAGCAACTCCGTCGCGACCCTCCAAGCCGGCGCGAGGTTGCAAGGGTCGCCCTCTTCCGACGTGGGGGGAACGAAGCGCCAGCCTCTAGGTGTTCCTTGATAGATCCCGCTGTTCTCTAGGACAGATGCGAACAGCCCGCCTTCCGCGGGGAAACCTTCGATCCCCAGGCGCTCTTCGCCCTCGTGCTGGGCCATACGGCGTAGCAGGAAGTTCTGGGCTGCTATGGCGTTGCTGGACGGCTTCATCCGGTTAAGAAGCTCGTTGTGCATCTTAGGGGCCCACTCAAATCGGCGTTGCGCTAGGTCGGACGCCAATCCGTTAAGCTGGGCTTGTGTAAGTCGTTCAGGTTCCCTACCGGCGACGTGCCATAGGGCGCTATCGACGGCCCGCTTCAGTTCGCTCTCTAGCTGAGAGTGCAGGGTCGATAGGCGAGCCTCGACCTCTCTCCGAGCCACCCTATCGCCCTGCAGTTCGCGGGACTGGTCCCTAACCTGCTCGGTGGCAAGTAGCTCTCGTGCCAGAGACGGCACGTTCCAAGCATCCTGGGGAAGTCCAACAACGAGGTCCCAGTTTTGCGCGTATTCGACAGCTTGCCGGGCGTTTTCTCTTGCTACGGCGGCAGTTTCGTTTTGCGTCGGCACCGCGAGTAGGAATGTCCCCACCCCGCCGTGCCGTGGGCAAAAGTTGCCTGGGCCATCTTCGACACCAAACAAAGGAGCGATCGCTATGTCGAACCACCGCATGGCTCCAGTTTCATGGTAGTGGCGCTTGGCCACGATGGGCCTGAGGTCCGCAATGACATTGAGCCTAGCGAAGTCCACGTCCTCCATAGTCTCCAGTACTCGGCCTACGGCACCGTCCACGTCGAAGTCGCTGCCTTCGAAGATGCTGTAAGAGTCATTGAACTTCCGGTGGACGACCAGAGACCATTCTTGCAGTCGGGCTAGAGCGTCCGTTATGGCCTCAGGGTCCGAGTCGTGGAAGGCGCAGGTGAGCACATCCACGCTTGCCGTTAGGCCGGAGCGCTCCTTAAACAGATCCACCAACGCAATGGTCTGCAGCAGGGACAAGTACAACTCTTCGCCACCCAGGGCATGACACCGCTCCAGGGCGTCGACTGCCAACGCCCACCGGTGCCCGTCGGGTGAAGCCATGATGGAGGGCTCTAGGTTGAGGTGGAGGTAGTCCCAAAGGAAGTCCGTGGAATACAACTCCCCACTTTGGGGTCGGCGCAGGAAGTCCTGGAATCCGCGAGGTTCCGTAGAATTCAGGAATCCGAAGAGGCTGCGCTGGTTCTGACCGAACCTACGCCGGGAGATGGGGCCTAGCAGGCAGGCGACGACCGGGTGTAGGGGCCAGCAGTCCTCCAATAGCTGAGGCAGGTCACCGGAGGCAGCACGATGGGTCAACCCAGCAACCAATCTGCACAAGGGGCTGGGTTCCGCTGGCCAATGGTGGCTTTCGATGGCCCGTCCCAAAAGGGCAATCTGCTCGTCGGCCCCGGTATTCACCGGGAGGTCGATGAAGCGCCCCTGTATCTTCGACCACTCCTCTCTCGCGTCGCGAGACAGACGGTTTGAGTACTCCTCGAAGGCTTGGTGGAGGATGCCGATGAAGATTAGGCGGCCGTGGCTGCGGGAAGCCATCTCCGCAACTTGCTGGAGGAAATAGACGTCAGACCCGTCTCGCGCTGCACCCTCAAGGAGCTTCCCCATCTCGTCCACGAACACGATAAGGCCCCCGGTGGTATCCGGGTTTTCCGATGCGATTGCCACCCATCGGTCCGAGGGGGCATGGCACTCCATACGGCCTCAGCCGTATCCGTCCCCATGACTGACGCGGCGTTCCACCTCATATATGAATCTCGACCTAAAAGGGCGGAGAGCGCCATCGACAGGCTGGACTTGCCACTGCCGTAAGGTCCCGTCCAGGTGAAGGCTCCTTGGCCGGTTTCCGCAACGTGACGGGCCATCGTCTCCAAGACCGTGGCCGACGATTGTGTGCAGACGTATCCCTCTAACGCTGAAGGGTCGTCAAGGTCGGTGTCGATCCGAACCGCCCGTTGAAACCGCCGGGTGACGTTCACATGGTTAGCTAAGGGCACGGCTCAACTCCGGTTGGCGTCCAGCCTTATAGTCGAGCTCTACGAACTCCAGCGACTCCTCAATGGATATGACCCGATGGCGTGTGAGCTGTTTCAGTCCTGCAGTCTCGGACCACCTGTATATGCCATTGCTACAGTCCTCTAGAGTAGCAAGCATGTCCACCATGTCATTCTCTTCCAAGAGGAAGACCCTTCCCGGCGACCCTGGCTCATGGGTCAGCGCCTCGAACGATAGGGTGTTGGCATTATTGAACGACCGATTCCAGAAGTCTGTCACGGCGTAGCCGAACACTCCCGGCCCAAGGGAGGGCTTGAACCCGCGCACAAAGCGGAAGCCATCTCGCCTTCCCGTCGTTCTGACCAGACCAAGCTCGATCAAGGGCGATTCCAGTCCATCTTCATAGCTGTTCGCGCCAGACGTAGCTGGAGCAACGTAAGTGCGAATGAAGCAGGAGACATCCCTTCTGATGGTGGCAGGGGAGGCACGGGACCACTCCTTGTCTTCGGCGAGCCTTAGAATGCCTTGAACTAGGGTCTCGCGCTCAAAGGAGGCGGACGGAGAATAGTGGAAGGCCCAAAACCAAGTGGTCTTGGTATCCCGCCCGCACAGGTTCCAGTGGACTAGCCATGCCGTGGCCGGGTGTTCCATGTAGGGATCGAGGCCTTGATCACCGAAGATAAGGCGCCCTAGTTCGGTCGTCTTTAAACCATTCCAACCGGCTGGCGACTCGATGATTCCGGCCACTGTGGCCCAATGGCGCATGGAGGCGACCATGTTCTTGCCTACGCCGAAGCGGGCGATGGATTCTGGACCGGTGAAGACGTACCTGTTGTCCTCTTGGTCTTCGGTGTTTCGCACCGCGTCGAAGGCTTTCTTCAACCAACCATAGCGGATGGGAAACGTCTCATGGCCTGAGAACTGCGGGCGGTAGTCATCACGGTAAAGAGGGCCCCTGAGCATCCACGCTCCTACTGGCGTAATCGTCCAGGTGGACGATAGCAGGCACTTAGTATATTGTAAAGCTGGCTTGTCAGTGCTGCTATAGAGATCTGTATGGATGAGCGATAAGAATACTATCTACGCCGATTATCAAGCCACCACGCCCGTGGACCCGCGTGTCGTGGAGAAAATGGCTCCCTATTGGCAGGAGTCCTTTGGCAATCCGCACTCAACCGACCATGTGGTGGGTTGGAGGGCGGCGGAGGCGGTCCATGAGTCCCTCGTGTCCGTGGCGGGGCTCATCGGCGCTGACCCTGACGAGATTGTGTTCACTTCCGGGGCCACGGAAGCCAACAACCTTGCCTTGTTCGGCTTGGCACGGCGGGCCCCCGCAGAGCGCAGACGTATCTTGGTCAGCGCCATCGAGCACAAGTGCGTGTTGGCAGTGGCTAGAGCATTGGAGGAACGTGAAGGCTTCACCGTGGAAACGGTCCCGGTTGACGGTGAGGGCTTCGTCGACCTACAGGTGCTTGAAGCAATGTTAGACGAGACAGTCCTCGTCGCATCTGTGATGGCGGTTAACAACGAGGTCGGGACTATTCAAGACGTATACCGTACCTCAAACCTGCTCAGGCGGTACGACGTCTTGTTCCACTGCGACGCTGCACAGGCTCCTTGCGCCATGGACATGGGCGAGTTAGCCACACATGCCGACCTAATCAGCCTGTCGGGGCACAAAGTCTATGGGCCACAGGGCATAGGGGCCCTGTACATCAGGAGAGACCTACAATCGAGAGTAGAGCCCCTCATGCATGGCGGCGGGCAGCAGAATGGCCTGCGCTCCGGGACCGTCCCTGTTCCGCTGTGTGTCGGAATGGCAGCTGCCATGGACTTCATACGGTCCGAGGGACCGGAAGAGCGGCGGAGGGTGGCCAAACAGCGCGACGCCTTCGTAAGGCTTGTGCGTTCCGGGGCGTTTCCGGCACATTTGAACGGACCTGTGGGGTGCCGAAGACATCCGGGCAACGCCAATCTGCGGTTTGAAAGGCTTGTGGCGACAGACCTCTTAGGCCTCATGCAGCCTAGGCTGGCAGCGTCAACAGGCGCTGCCTGCACCTCGGGTATCCCCGAACCGCCCCACGTCCTGCGTGCTATTGGACTCACCTCTGAAGAGGCTGAATCCAGTATACGCTTCAGCTTTGGCCGCTATACCACCGATGAAGAAGTCCAATGTGCTGCTGACCTTGTCGCAGAAGCCGTGGTGTCGCTGACTTCGACTGGTATTTGCGACTAGTTAGCACAGTATTCGGTGGGTGATTCTGCGGTCTATAGTCGGCTTTCAGTCAAGTTCGTCCTCATCCTCCACGTCTTCTTCCTCTGTCGGAGTGTCTGACCAGAATGTCGCCGTGTATGTGTTGTCCGCATTCTCTTTGAGGGAAATCTGTTGAAAAAACATACCGTTGTAGAGCAACGGCATGCCTTTCCTCAGAAATTGGATCAGCATTCCGGGCACCATCGGATCGAGGCCCATGCCTCCGGCTATTGGGAGAAGGTAACGTGTAGGTCCTGTCAGCTTTGCGAGCGAGCCGATGGTCGTTTGCTCAGCGTGAAGGGATGTGAATTCTTGATTCGACGTATACACGGACTCTACCTTGGGTTCTCCGTTTTCTATGTAGCAGGCTGCTGAAGAATAGTTTTGCCGGCTAGGCGCACTGGTTTGAGCTGGCGGCGAGCGTCTTTAGCTGGAGAGTGTGGCGTTCCGGCCCACGGGCCCAATAGGTGATCAGAAGGGGCTAGGGGATCCCGTCAGACCCTTTCGGGCGCACTGCCCCCAAGGCGGATCACACTGCCTGAGCGGCCCGAGCCCTATCACACGACACCAGGTTCGCCATCCTCACCAGGTTGTAGGCCGTAGCCACAAAGTACCCAGCCAGCCCCGTGCGTTCAACTCCCCGATACCGCGTCCTCCGGAATCCCCCCACCGTCTTCATCCACCCGAATATCTCCTCCACACGCTTGCGGACCTTTTGGCTCGCCCTGTAGCTCGCGTGCCGTGTGGTGCGTCCGTCTATCGCCGAGTGTGTCCTTCGGGCTACGTGAGGCGTCACCCCCCGATTACGCATGGCCCTGACACACTCCCGCGTGTCGTAGCCCTTGTCACCTCCCAGGGTCTTGGGACGGTATCCCCGCTGCCGGGCATCGTCCAGCATCACGGGCACAGCCTCACGCTCCGCCCTACCCGTGGCCCTGCTCACCATGAAGTCCATCAGCAGTCCGTTGCCGTTCTCCATCAGGGCGTGGCCCATGAAGGACAGCCTAGCCTCCCTGCCCTTACCCTTCCGCATCAGCCTGGCCTCGGGGTCCGTCCTGCTCTCGTGGGTCTCGTTCTTCAACCTCTCCCCACGAAAGTCCACCCACGGATTGCCGGGGTCGTCGTCGGGCGGTGGCTCCCCCTCATCTCGCCGTCGGAAGCTCTTGATGCTGGCCACTGCCTCTATCAGCGTCCCGTCCACACTGAAGTGCTCGTCCGACAGCAGTCCCCGGCGGTCCGCTTCCCACACCACCTCGTCGAACAGGGCCTGTCCTGTCCTGTGTTCCAGCAATCGCTTCCGGTTCTTGGTGAACACCGTGGGGTCGAAGCTGCGTTCCATCAGGTTCATATCCAAAAACCAGCGAAACAGCAGATTGTATTCCAGCTCCTCGCAGAAGGCCCGCTCGCTACGCACCGAGTAGAGGGAGATGAGCAGCGACGCCTTCAGCAATCGCTCCGGTGGCACCGATGCCCGGCCCACCTTGGAGTACATCCGGTCGAACTCAGGTGAGAGACGTTTCAGCGCCTCGTCGGCCACGGTCTTGACGGTGCGGAGTGGATGGTCCTTCGGCACTCGCCCCTCCATGTCCACGAAGGCCAGCATAACTTCCTGTTCCTCACGTCTTCCGCGCATCCCACACCTCCGCTGCGTCTCCGTGGCATCCTAACTCACAAATTCCTTTTTCCGCAGCCTGGTAGTGTCGTACGACTACTGCTGATGAGTTCGGCAGGACGGATATCCATTCCTCAATCTCAATTCGGCTTGTTGACTCCGACATTTGACTCCCCCCCAAATGTTGTCTTTGCTGTCTGCCAACGGTGCAGGATAGCTAGAACCACCAACCTTAACAGGCGTGGTCGGAAAAGTGCCACCACCCATCGCCGGGAGATGGGGGTGGGTGCGCTGCCAAGTGTACCGTTTCGTACGGTGGGTCGTGGCTTTGATTTACATCCCTGAGAAGGACGGGCGTTAGTCTATGCTACGACTGCGTGGACTTACTGTCACCCGCAGAACGTGGCGCATCACTACCTGATGTCCGTAACGGCGGGATACCGCGCAAGAATAGACACCTCTAGAAGCCCTTCTCGGTCCCGTCTGGTCTACTCGGGCTCGTGCTGACTAACTATCTGCTCCATCGTTCGGACGCATCACGTGGGGGGGCTTTTGCATCACGCGGGGGGGGGGTTGGCATCAAAGCCGGGGTAGGCTTGACGCGACGGCGTCCGCGTCCGTAAGCTCCGCTTAACCCCTCAGAAAAAGAAGTGACGCCAGCCCTTAGATAAGGAACTGGCGCCTTACTCCGAAGGGGGAGGGAAAATCCAACCGCCCAACGGAAAGCCTTACCCGGCCTTCCGATCCTACCGCGGGATGCTTCCTACAAGCAACCGCCCGATGGCACGGGTTTCTCTCCCCCCGACGGGGCGAAAGGAGTCCCGTGCCGAAGAAGCCAACCGCGAGCGACCTCTGGTGGCGCGTCAAGCCTCACCCCAACCGCCGTAAGTCCAAGCCAAAGAACCGACGTCGACGAGCGCGGTAGGGTGGCGATGGCCATGGAGAGGGCCCCAGCCCCGCCCCTCTGCAAGGGTTGTGGCGACCCCCTAGTAAAGCGATGGGGTGGTAGCCTGTACTGCCCGCGCTGTTACGAGGCCCGTTACCATCCGGGGCGTGTGCGACCGCCCCGACCCGACCCGCCTCCCTGCAAGGGTTGTGGTGAACCCCTCATCGAGCGGGCAGGGCAACGCCTCTACCATCCCCGCTGCGCCTACCTGCGATACAGTGCTGCCTACGAGAAACAGGTGTCGACGGAAGGCGGGGAGCGGACGGCCCTCTACAAGCGGAGGGTTGCGCGAAACGGGTTGGGAAAGAGAACCCGGCAGCGGGCTGGGGTGAAGCTGGCCTTTACATGCCTGTTGCCGGGGCGACGTAACGCCGACCCGCGCACTGAACCCTGGTCGCTGGGTTGGCTTGAACGCCTGTACGACCTAGACCCGGCACTGGTGTCCGGGGACAAACCGCCACGCCACAACCCCGCGCACTCGCTGGCCCCGACGGCCGGCCCTGAGTTGCGGAAGCTGATGGGGCCTCTGGTCAGTCCCGAGAACCCGTTCTCCGAGCCGGAAGTGCGTCTGAAGCGAGACCGGAAGCGGATGGCCAAGGAGGGGAGTAACTACTAACACTAACTACCAGAAGGCCACGGTCTGCGAGTGGGTCAGGGACTAAACCGATAAGGCCATTGAGCGCATGAAGGGCCTGAAGGCTCCGGCCTTGGACGCGTAACGCCGGGGATGCCCCGGTTCCTAGGCCATGCCCGGGCGGGTCAAGAACCAACGGTGATGTCTCCGCTGCTCATTCCGCAGAATCATGCGGAATAGAACCCTTCGGAGCCGTCTCGATACGACCTAACAATCTGATCATCATCTGATTGACTGCAATCAGCCACCGATGCTGCTCGCTTTCTTGGGTATACGCAGTCACATTGCCTTGTAGCATCAGGTGTTGACCAGGTCCCGTGGCCTCCCGTGATCGCCTCAAGCCAGTCCTCGTGGGCGTCCCGCTCCCATGTCCACCTGTCCTCGAACCGCGCACCCGACGCCACGCTGTCGGGCGTAGCGTGGAAGTCCTTGGACTTGTTGAAGGGCGAGTCCGTCGCTAGAAGGTCTATGGTCTCGGAGTTGATACCCGGAGGAACGAAAGGTTGTCGCCCTCATAGAGGGTGCGATTCTGGAAGTTGGGGATTCCCATTAGACGCCCCTTGCACGTCGGCTTGGGGCAGTTTATCAGGGTTACCCTCATGCAAACGGAACCGTTCTCTTGGAGGCAGGGGCAAAACTTCGTTTTAGCTACGAATCAGGATGGTTGCAGCTAGTGAACTGCGGACATCAGTGCGAGTGGAGGCGGAACTGGTCCCGCAATGCTGTAGGAAGATGTCCGGCTAATCGGCTTCTAGCAGCTTCCTGAGCGTGGCGGCGACCTGTCCAATGGGTGAGACGAATATGTTGTTGTCCTCCGCCCACTTTCTCACGCTGTCCAGCACTTCAGCGCGGTCGGGGACACAGATGACCGCGGGAGCGTTGAAGCGGTGCGCGTAGCGACCTGCTTCAACCACAGGTCTCAACAACACCGGATATGACTTCGCTTTGACCACGACCCTGTTCCTGCCATTGGACACTAGGAAGTCTGGCCCCTCCGGTGCCCTGCTTATTCCCGTCACCTTGGCGTCCAGTGCTGTCACGATAGCGTCACGGTACTTCAGCAACGCCTCAACGCAATTGTCGGCATTATCTCCGTAGATGGATACTACCCATTGGTCCGTGACAATGACGGCCGCAGCACCCGATGCCTCCATTCGCACCTCGGCCACAAGCCAGTGAGGGGCAGGGGCCAACCTGCCCAAGGCCCTTCCCTGAAGGTTGGCGGCTTTGCTAATAAACAGGCCCTTGCCAAAGAACTCGCCGTTCTGCATAAAAACTGACGTGATGGCCACCAAGCGTCGGCTGCGCTCAGTTGGTCCGCGCGGTCATCCACTAACGCGGCGAGAGTTCCTCCGTTGCACGCGGTCTCCAGGGATGAAGTCGTCGTCCAGCCACCGGACGAACTGGTCGACGTGAAGTTTGTAGGTTTTAGCCGACTTCTCAGTGAGACCGGACCTA
Source organism: Dehalococcoidia bacterium (assembly GCA_965263155.1). Taxonomy (GTDB): domain Bacteria; phylum Chloroflexota; class Dehalococcoidia; order Lucifugimonadales; family JAAXIE01; genus JAAXIE01. The sequence continues at coordinate 803,991 of OZ253586.1, read as the reverse complement.
TCCACTTCGTCGATGTACTGCTCTAGAAACTGTTTCACCTGCGCAAGACAAGCTTCGTTGACCTTCGACATCGTTTCACTCCTCGGACCTTCTCTGAGGCTGGCAAACGCCTGCTCAGAATGGGCGGTCTTCTGCCGCAGACCTATAGGATGGCTAAGCAGCTATAATGTCAAGCATTATGGGCGTTTGAATTAGAGGGGCGTAGAAATAAGTCTGCGAAAGGGGGCCTCCTACCCTTCCTCTCTTTACCCTCTTGGAGTAAGATAAATGGGATGGAGCTATTTCTGATAGGAATGGGCGTCGTAATGGCTGGATCAATCGTTGCGCACTCCATCCTGTACGTCAACACAACACGTATTCTGCACCAGTACCTAGAACGTATAGCACCATTGCAAACAGACACGGCACAATCCACTCCACCGGCGGGGCCATGCCTCCGGTGTTCGCGTGTGGGCGATGCCCGCGTGCAATCAGACGACTTAACCCTAGCGCAGCGATAGCGCATACACAGACCCACAACAGCACAACGACCCACGTCCGCCCTCCGCTGAAGTCAGATATCGCTTCGCACAACCACATGAGAACTAACGGCTCCGTTTGCTTGTAGGGTCTGCCAGTGCCACCTAGGGTTGACGCTCTGTGGTAAGCCTCAGCCGACACCCGCAATATTCGCCAAGACCGACCCTGCGTCATTGAAGAACATGGGCACCCGGTCCGCCAGACATGTTGCGCAAAGGTCGCTCCGTCGAGACTCGTAGGTATTGAAAGTAATGCGAGCCACGACGCGCCGCCGTAGGTCACACCCGGCACAGATGACATTAAAGAGCACCCCGTCCACTACCAAGAGAGGCCCATGTGTGCTGGCGGCATCTAGCAACTTCTGATTATCACCGGTCATTTTCATCTCCGACTTTCCGTAGGATCCGGGGTCCGGCCCCTAACGCTTGCCTGAGGCTCACTCCTGCCGTTGCGAAAGCAGACGGCTTGGTCGGAATCCTTGGGTTGTATGGGCCGGTCTAGAAAGTAGCGATACCGCTTATCGTGGGGGGTAAGGCCCCGACGCCGACACCCCCTCTCGTTCTCGTCGTCATATCTAGTTGTTCAGGTTCCACAATGTCCCCCTTCTTCCCGACCGCTTTTCGCGTGGACCTCACCCGTTAGTTGGGAGTACAGATATCAACCGCCTTCTCAAATGCGGCCATGTACTCATACCTGTATTCCTCCATGAGATTGCTCGCTTCGATGAACTCCTCTGTTGGCGTGTCTTCAGGATTTCTTTCTGCGATGGAGGTTGTGACGGCATTTATCTCGTTCAAATACGGTTCAAGGGGATTCAAGAGGTAGCCGATTTGCGGAGGACCCGCGGGGTGCAGTTCGGGATCGGCGCATAGTACAGCCAATCCGACGATGCCGTTCGCGGCATCGGTTGTCCACTCCCACAAGTCAATGAAGTTGCGGATGGCCTCTTGTCTGGCGTCCTCAGTAGCCCTTGCCGCCATTGCTGTTTGAGCGGCCCTTGCTTGTGATGCCCTTGCTTCTTGGGCCTCTACAGATGCACGTTCATCGGCCTTGTTGCTGGCAACGCGGTTCGTCACGACAACACTCACCACCAGCGCCACGCCGGCCAGACCTATCGCGCCCTTCTGCCAACCGGGCAAGTTAGACCACCACAACCCGAACCACCAGAGCATAAGGCGAAGCCCCCTTTTTCTAAGTCGCTCCGATATTATTTCAGAGGTCTGTAGGACGAGGACAGTATCAGACGACTCTCCGTGGATGGCAGGCAGACACGGCGGTCAACGGCGCGTAGGCGACACTGATGGATGAGCCGTAGGTCTGTGAAAGGGCCTCAACAAGTTGCAAAATGGAGTAGCTGCGATGGGCAAGCATAGCACATTGCAGCATGTTTATGTACTATAATTGTGCCGTAACGGTTGGTGGCCATGTGGACGAAATGCCCTACATCCCTTAAATGGAAAGGACCTTGCAATGCCAACAGGATCACGAGGGGAGCAACGCCCGGCCGATGTCGTTGGCTGCGCTGTAAAGGTCATGCAGGTCGCCACTGGTGAAGAGACGGAAGACCTGCACTCCCCGCCGGAACCTGCGAGGACTGAAGCCAAGCGAGCTGCTGGGCGGCGGGGCGGAGCAGCGCGGGCACGTTCCCGGCAACCATCCCCGCGTCGGAGACGACGAGGTTAGAACTTACGCAGACCTCTATGCACCTCCTTGCGTGGCTGGGCGACTGGCAAATTGCCTAACACCGAGCTGCGAGGGGGCACCAATGCAACAAACGCCCCTGCCTTCTTAACAATATCGAAGCTGTTGGTCTCCGTTTGAAGGGAGATGGTCATGGCCAAGGTACAAAAACGCGATGCTGAAGAGTTTGTCGTCGACGAACCTCTGATAGTCTTCGCCTGCTACAAGGCCATTGGAGAGGGGAGGTCTCCCTACGATGCGGTCCGGTATGCTTGGCGCCTGAACGTGCAGAGAGCTCAAGGCCGTCTCGTGCTAGCAAGCAACGGTGGCGTCATAGCGGGAGCTTATCGACCCAACAGCCAAGGATGGATTCCGGCAACGGTCGAGAACTTCCCCAACTATGGCAAGTTGCTTCCAGGGTTGTTTGGTTTTCATGGAACCGCCGCGGAAGCCGAAGTCTGGAACAAGTACGTTGATAAGGCTGTGCCCACCAAATACAGGCTCACGTTTTCTTTCCGCTATTGCGACCCTGAGCTTTGAAGATGATAGGGGAGCGTCCCAAGTTGCCTCCAGTAGACCCTAGGTCCCTCGTTGGCGACACGCAGACGCGCCTAGCATCACTCGTATAAAAGTGGAAGCCCCCGGCGAGTGGCTGACAGCTTTCTTCCTGCTATTCGCTCTTACCGCTGCGATAGGGGGTCTTGGAGTGTTATACGGCAGGAAGGGCAGGTGGTCGTGGCAGTTGGATCTCCTGAAGGTCGGGTTCGGTGGGATGGTTGCTGTTGGGCTGATAGCTTTCGGTGCATACTGCATATCACCAAGGTCATAACCCCTTGAAGACCGAGCAGTGTGAAAGTCGCGACCACCCAAAACCACGATTCCATATTGGCGTCATTCTACTCCACTAGCTCTGGGTGGGACTAGTCGGTTTCGTCAGCGTCAACGATGTGTTCCTTGCGCCACAGACGCCAGCGACCATACTCGTCTGGACAGCCTAGACGCAAGGGTGAGCGCGATTGAGGGGTCTGTCAAGCCCCTTAGCAGGGCTATCAAGTCAACCTCACGCTAGAACATCGGGGGTTGGCGCGTCTCGCGGGGACCTATGAGGTCTGTGTAGCGCAACCTCTTGCCGTAGGCATCCCGCGCCATGGTGCCCATCTGCTCTGACGTGTCCATCGGACGCCGATTATGGCGCCCCTCGCACTCCGTGACATATCTCGGCAGGGCACAGCGGGCGGAGCTTGGACGAGTGCCGTGACCGCCTGTTTGGGCGGGGGACGCACGGTTCCATCCCTGCCCGACGGCTTCGCGCACACGCACCTCACCTAGTGGGTTCGCCGGACGGTTTCTTGAGGAGCTTGCGAGGCCGGTCCCAGTAGGGAGACTTGCACGAGGGACACACCCTCGGGCGTTCTCCCTTGAGACTCTTGGGCAACCACTCGTGCCCACATCGGCACCGATAGGCAGTTGCCAAGAACTCTCCGGGTTGCAGCGTCTCTTCGGCCATTGGGCTCGCCACGGCACCGACTGGCTACCTAACATCCGTGGCCGGGTGGGGTTTGGACGTCCTGCCTCTACTCCATATCCCGTGGCCCCGCTGAAAGCGCGACCAGAAGGGGCCATTAAGGGGTGTCCCATAGCCGAGGTTGCACTCTACTGCTTACGGTTCCGTTTCCAATCCTGCAACTTCTCATTCGTCATCCAACCATGCCCGCGCCAACCGCTTCAGGTCGCGGAGCGTCCGAGGCGGATCCACGGCAAGCGGGTTCGCGGGGTCGACCATCGGGTCGAGCAACTTCCGTAGCTCAGGCGCGTCACGGACGGCGAGGGAGTAGGCTGGGTTCGTCCGCAGGATGGACGCCGCCGATTGCATCTTCTCTGGGCAAAGGTCGTACAACCGCTCCAGCCAACCCAGCGACCACGGTTCTTGGCGCGGGTCGGCGTTCTTCTTCCCTGGCAGCAGATAGCGAAACGCCGACCTAAGGCCGATCTGGCGCCTCGACCAGTACGCCTTGTTTATCCGCGACCGCGCTTTCTTGTAGACGGCGGCTCGCTCTCCCCCTTCCTCAAGTACCTTCGCCTCGAAAGGCGCACCGTAGCGGAGGTAGGCACATCGTGGATGGTCGAGGCGCCATCCCGCCCGTACCGTCAGAGGGTCACCACACCACTTGCAGGGTAGCGGGTCGGAGTTGGGCGAGCGGTTGAGCGGAGAGTAACGGGCGTAGTGACATGGAGGGCAATAGAAGCCCTTTCGCTTCCGCACTGTCAGAGGGTCGCCACAACCCTTGCATAGCGGTGGACGGATGAGATGGGGATAGTCACGTGCGGTCCGGCAGGTGGAGCAGTAGAGGCTTAGACTCCACTGCTGCTTTGGCAGGAAGCGGCCACAATCCTTGCAGGAATGGCGAGGTGCGATGTCTGCGCCCCTGGGGCAGTTATTCCCTGTCGAACTCGGGCGCAATGCCCAATTCGTACATGGACTGAATCAGCACAACGATATTGTGACAGAGAAACTTCACCATCGTCTCGTTGATCTGAGCGACCGGAGTCCTGCTCCGCACAGCAGCCCCGAACTTGGCCTTGACCATGGCAAAGGTCGTCTCCACGTTCGACCGCTTGTGATAGTGTTCCAGCCACCACTCACGGTGGTTGGTAAACAGCATCACCGACTGCTTCCAGAGCTGATTCCTGACGTGATGCCCCTGATCAGCTCGGGCGTTGGCCTTGAACATCAAGAACGCCTTTGCTCCCACCTCGGCAATGGCCTCCAGGTTGGCCTTGCTCGTATAGGCTTTGTCACCAGACACCTCTTGGACATCGAATTGCTCGGCGGTGGTCCTGATGAGGCCGGGGAGTTCGGGGGAGTCGGCGGAGTGGCCATGAGTGACCTTCAGGGCGGTGACGATGTTCGTTGCCACCCCTGAGGCGCAGTGGGCCTTTGTCCATTGGGTGTACTGCTTCAGCTTCGCCTTGCCCCCGCGACCCCACTTGGCATCATTCCAATTCTCCTTCACAGACGATGAGAACCCGGTGGAGTCGACGCCAAAGCTCGTTTCCTCCTCCATCGTGCCTATGGGAAATGCACTCAACAAAATGAGGCGGTGCAACACTCCGTAGAGGGCGGGGTTTTCAAGGTAACGGCAGACGGATGCGTAGGAGGGGGCATTCCCTAGGTCCCCGCGGTCGTCCGCCTCTCTCAGTTGCGTCATGGCCCTTCGAGACGACATGCCGGAGTACACCTTGACCCCGATGCTGTAAACCATGTCTCCCAGAGGCAGGCGAGGGCGCCCCGGTCCTCCCTGTGGTTCCTCTGGAACATGGTCGCACAACGCACGCAGAATATGGCGGAAGTGCTCCTCTTCGTGCTGCTGGGCAGCGTTGTAAGCCCGCCAGTTCTGGCCGTAGGTGGGGCGAGGGACCACGGATTCGACCGTCCCGTCCTGCTCATGAAGGACCTGCTGCTTGAAAGCATAGAGGTGCTTGCATGGACTCTGACGCTTCTCATAGTCGGGACAACTGCAACGGTAGCCCTCACGCTCGGCCAATGCCCGCGAGTTCCATATCAGGTAATACCCGTTGTCAGACTGAGATGGAATGCTGTATCCACCCTGCACCTTCTTGATCTTCACCGTCCGGGCGATGAGCTGCCCTCTGCTCCGACGCCCTTCGTCGCCGTCGTCCGCCTCCCAGGGTTTCAACGCCGTCTTCAACTCTGCCATTCGACCGCCCTCTATCCCTTAGCGGTATTTAGCCTAACGGTATAATCATAACCCATTTATCCCCTGACGGTCAATACCTACGGCCTATTTAGTTACCGCTGGGATTGACTGCGGTTAGCCGATCCGTGAAAATTAGCCTTGAGGAATAGGAGGTTTGCAAGTGAGCGACAACGGCGAGTCCGAACCCACCAGTTTCCAGGTAACCGCCTACCGATGCCGGTGCGGACACGAGTGGGTCCCGTCAGACTTGCACCATTCAGAGCGGCCCCGAGTCTGCCCCAAGTGCAAGTCACCCAATTGGGACAAGCCCTATCTGTACCGGCGTCCAGACCTCCAGGGAAAGCGTGTTGGCTACGTGCCTCTGACCAGTGACCCCAACAGCACAGAAGAACAGGTGGTAAGACCAATACTCCCTCCGGGAGCACAACGTCCAAAGACTAGGCCGGAGGGGGCACCTGCCTCTAAGAAGAGGCGACGACGAACCAGAAAGCACTAATGGCAACGGCGTCCAGCTGGCTGATGCTGACAGCGTTGCGAGTTAGTGTCAGGGTCTTGCGCGTCTTGTCGACCAACCTATTCCCAATCGGAGGCGCATCACCAAGATCAGTTTTGTAGCAGAGCAGCGAGTTTTGTGGCAAGCGGGTGTTTTGATGCAAAGCCTGTCACGGAATGCGAAGGGTGCCATAATCGGCGTCCGATGGACACGTCAGAGCAGATGGGCACCATGGCGCGGGATGCCTACGGTAAGAGGCTGCGTTACACGGACCTCATAGGCCCCCGCGAGACGCGCCAACCTCCGATGTTCTAGTGTGAGGTTGACTTGACAGCCCTGCTAAGGGGCAGGGACAACCCCTCATCGCGCTCACCCTTGTCACCGCCGCTTGGCCCGCCCGAGGACCTAGCCGGCGCTGGCGATGACGAGATGGCCTCCAAAATCTGCTCTACGGTTACTCGCTCCTTGCTGAAGCACCTAACGCAAATGATCGCTGCCATGACAAGAAGCCGGCCGCCAGTGCGAACATGACTCCGGTGAACATTGCATGGTCGCCCAAATAGAGTGCGATGCCGGCCCTTGGTCGTGTACCCTAAACCGAGAGGCTGTGAGGTTGGGCATGGTGAATCGACGGAACTTACAGGCGGCCCTTTGGATAGCCGTAACACGTTCCAAAGAAAGGAATTTGACATTATGGCTTTAGAAAAATCGGTAACGTTTGGCCCAGGAGATGTGTCGCATATCAAACTGTCATGTGTGGACGATAAGTGCAGTTGGGAAGAAAAGTACGACCTCGCCTGCACTATTACACACGATATTGACGAATGCCCCAAGTGCCTTAACCAATGGACCGAGGGTCCTTTCGGTATAAACATATCTGCGGTCGTTCTCCATGCATGTCGAGCCTTCCGTACCGCGAAAGACATGACCCTTACTCTTAGGTTGCATACCCTAATCGACCCGAGCGTCATAGTGCAGGATACTGATATGGTCACCACTTACGTCGTGTGTACACCATCGGATATTGCTCAACTCGATATACCATGTCCAAGATGCAGTGCTTCCTTTAAATACAATGCACCCCGGTCTCTCACTGAAACTTGTCCGCAATGTGAATACCACCTTACAGAAGCACCAGATGCGGATAGAAACACAATAAGGGATTTGGCAAACGCCTTAAAAAACCCTCCAGCGGCACCACGTGTCCAACTTTACGTCCCATTGAGATAGACCCCTTCGGAACGGAGTAGGGCGTTGGATATCATCGCCACAGTGCTTTATGCGGCTGCCTCGGCCCCTACTGGCTTGGGACAAAGGGGATTGGAGTCAGCATGAGGACCTTTGAGTCAACTGGCACTTTCGGGCGAAAGGAGGTGAGCAGAACTTCCCAGACAACATCCGGTTCCGTTTGCTATGGGGGTAGGGCGGCGGTTATGGGCGCAAGGAATTTGAATCTCGCGTTCTCTCCCACCTTAGTTGGCCAGTTGCCGAAGCGTCAGGAATGGCGCGGGCCCCGGCTGCTGCAGGATGTCGATAATCCCCTCGTCTTTCAGGGGGCGCACCTTTTCGGGGTCAGCCACAAACAGGCGCTGTATCTCAGCGAGCCACTTAGTGTCTTGGGCAGCGTAGAGCCCCACATCGAGGGCACACTGGTTGATGGCGCGGAGGCGTGCTTCAGCAGCATGGGCAGCCGCATCGGTGTCGCTACGGTCGGGCTTGACTAATATCTCCACCTTATCTGGGTCGATCTGGTGCCACGACAGCGGGACCGAGGCGTCCGGGCGTTCGTGCCCTAGGTTCTGGACACAATCGCCCATCTCGCGGAATTTGGCCTTGACCTCACCGTCGGCCTCAACTGTTGCCAAGATGGCGTTCCAAGTTGACCTGAGGCGTACGAAATGGGTGTTGGTCCGTTCAAGCGCTTCCTCCGTGCATCCGGCCCGTGCGTCGTTGTCGGAGATGGCTGAGCAGGGGATGAAAAGCGCGCGGATCGAATAGCTCTGCACATCCGCCAGCCGGTTGGTGGCGCACGCCTTCTCAACCGTTGCCGTCCCTGTCCCTAAGCAGTTCTCCACAACGTCGCTCATAAAGGCATCCCCGCACCAAGCGTGGTATTTGATGTCCTCGTAGGAGGCGGAGAACAGGTTAAGCGACCGGCAACCATCCAAGCCTTTGGGGTGAGGGGGGACCGCCGACAGACTGGTCTCCTCGGCAGGAGGCAGGTCTGCGCTGGGCTCCGGCGTGGGAGGGGCGGGATCGTCTGGGTGTCGCGTGGGGACGGGTGTCGCGGCGGGCTTCGGGGTCTCCGTGGGCTTAGGGGTTGCGGTGGCCGCGGGCGTCTGGGCAGGCACGGGAGCCACGGCGGGCTGCACGGCTGTGTCTGGGTGCGCCGTGTCGTCTGGCCTGCAGGCTGCTGCCAAGATGAGCCCATTAGACCGGGCCTTGGTATACTTAGTGTCAGGATCAAGGGAGGACAACCATTGGAACAATCAATCGTTGCATTCATCTCCCAACCCGGCCAACCCCGCTACTGCATCCCCCTGACCTTCCGGTTTGCCCAGGAGGGCACGGTGTGGTGCGGCCATTGCGTCGAGTTGGGAACGGCCTAGGTTGGTGGCGATGGTCCAAGGCCAGCAAGTTACCTACAAGTTGACGAAGCGGCTTGCCGAAATGAGAGACATTGGGGAACTGGCAGCACAAGTCCGCCAAGCGGTTGCAGACGCTGCAAGCGACTGAGGCCAACAGGGGCGCACAAGAACCCTAGCGGAGCTTCGCCTCACGGGCATCCAAGAAGGCCGGATGCTCAACAAGGCATGGACTATGGCGTGGTACGAGCGCGAGGGGCAAATGCGGCTATTGAACGACCTACTGCTCACTTTGCTGGGGACATGCGAGTTCTGGGTTGTATTCGTGTCTGGCTTTGTGGCGTTAGTGGTGTACGTAATCTTGGACAGGAAGGGCTTCCCTGTCTTGTACGCTATCGGTGGCGGCGGGTTGGGCTTCCTCGCGTGTTTGCTCTTCTTGTTGCCGTCCATATGCTGAAGCAACGGCCTCAATGCGCCGTCGCAAGTCAAAATACGTGCCTGCTATTAAGAGGAGCGACAGGAAGAGCGCAAGACCTGTAGTCATACTGAGGAATCCTAGAGTTAACATACGCACCTCCTTGCGGGTCAGCATAGCAGAAATTGTGGGCCAGCGACCGCAACAGGGACACCAACGGAGGCCGGCTAAGACCCTTCAAATTTGCCCTACCCCCATAGCAAACGGAGCCCGCTTCCGGTCTCGCTTCAGACGCACTTCCGGCTCGGAGAGCGGGTTCTCGGGACTCATCAGCGGTCCCAGCAGTGCCCGCAATTCCGGCATCATCACAAGGGTCAGCGAGTGCGCGGGGTTGTGGCGTGGCGGTTTGTCCCCGGACACTAGTGCCGGGGCTAGGAGGGTAGTGCCACAGTTTGAGCTCCCCTTGTTTGTGGCCTGAATCAGTTCTCCACCTTGATGCGTCTTGAAGCTATCGACTTCACGCTTACATCCCATACGGTAATACCTAGTGCCTCAATGGGACATACGTTAGTCTTGACCACCTCTTCCGCCTTTGCGACGATGCCCCTGGCTCAAAAACAGAAAGGGGCTAGCTGGGAGGGACCCCGCCAGCTAGGGGCAACCGTGAAGGGCTTGTGGGTTGCCGAACCGTCTGTTAAGCTCCGACCTAGGATGTTCTACGAACCTTAAAAAAGTCACCCATCGGTTCCCGCCGATGGGTGACTGGTTCAGGGTTTTTCTCGCCACTGGCGAGGAGGGACCCACTACCCCCAGCTCGGAAGCCTGGGCGTATTGTAATCGGTGGGTCAGCGCGGCGCTAGGGGCGTGTGGCACACGCCCCTCCACCGTCTCCGGTGAGCCTTCAACCGGAGACGGCCCCCCTATGCCCACCGACACCGACCCACAAGACCGCGCCCTCCGTGCGCCCGAGACGGATACCCGCCCCCAAGTCTTGGCACCAGAAAAGGCGTGGGTGGTCGCGCCTCGCCAGGACCGCAAGGGCAAACCACATGACACGTACAAGCTGCGGGGAGTGCGAAAGGCGACAGGGGAGCGGACCGGCACTGCTCGTCGTCGTCCGCCTCCCACCTATCCGTCGGGGCAAACCGAGTTTCCATGATGGGGCGTCTAGGGCTATGGCCGGGGTTCCTGTAATGCACGAGATGCCTAGGAGGGTTTGACGAATTGGGCCTGCTGGTGAGTTCGGGGCGGGAGGGTTGGTTCTTATTCCTACTGGGAGTGCTCTGTCTGATGAGTTTGGGAGGGGTTTCGCTGTACGAACTGCACTACGCTTCCGACCTTGAGTCATCTTCCAGACCTCTATTTGGCAAAGGCGTAGCGATAGCAAAAGACATGGCCCAACTTTCCATTTTGAGCACGGTACTGACTGTAATGATTGTGGAGGGCTTCCCGATGTTAGCCGAGAGGCTCAATGGGGGACAATACGATAAGGGGCGCGAAGACCGCGACCAAGAATGGTTGGCCAACCCGCAGGTCGCCGCGTTGGTCGAAGCTGGAGAACTTCGGCCACCTACCATCAGGAATCCCCGTCGCTGACTTATAATGGAAAGTTGAGGTGGGCTTCCCGATGTTAGCCGATCGATTCAAAAGGAGACGATACAGAAAAGGGCGCGACGACCGCGACCAAGAGTGGTTGGCCAACCCGCAGGTCGCCGCGTTGGTCAAAGAGGGGAAACTCGCGCCTCCGCCCAGGAGACGGAATCCCTCCGTTCGCCGGGGCAAAGGCCGCCGCGGCCAGTCACTAGGTAAGCGATCTAGGCCGTCCTTAAACGCCGGAAATGGCCCCTGGTTACCACGGATCCTCCGGCGGATTTTCCGCTAGGCCTTGGACCTTATCGGTCCGCTTGGCATCCTGACCCGCTCGGACGGCAGAAAGAACCCCGGCGAGTGGTTTATCGCCGGGGCGGACGCGCTTGCCGGTGTGGAGGCCGATGTGGCAACCGGGGGGTCGGGGGGGCCGCAGGCCATTAACACTCCAAGGGATAGCAGCATGAGTATGGCCGCAAGCATTTTGGCCTCGTATTGCAACAGCCACTCCACGTCGGTTCCGTTTGCTTTCAGCACTTGGCCCTCGCTCCGGGTCAATCCAAGAAATCATGCCCCCTACTAGTTAATGACGGGTCATTCAAGGATATATCCGTTCTGTCAGCTGACAGCATGACACCCGTTACAAGCCCATCATTTACGATTAGATGTAGATGGTCAAAGAGCACATCTCTATCCACACCCGCGATATCGAGATTGCGCTTATCCCTTATCTGCCTGAGTATCTTCCGCATTAACTCTTTGTCCCGCACTTCAATCTCCTGTAGGGGCCAGTTGGGTGATACCGTGGATGAGGTCGGCGATAGTCACTGCCAATGTCGCGACGGGCGCGACGGTCTACACCGACGAGCATCCCGGCTACGCTGGCATCCCCTACAAGCATCGGACGGTTCGACACTCCGCCAAGCAGTATGTGGACGGGCTAGTCCACACCAACGGGATGGAAGCCTTCTGGTCCATGTTCAAGCGCGGGTTGGTGGGCGTCTACCATCATGTGAGCGTGAAGCACTTGGGCCGTTACACGTCGGAATTTTCCGGTAGGCACAACGCCCGCCCAGATGGAAGCCATGGTAGGGGCCATGGCGGGTAAGCGTCTCCGGTACGAGACGCTGATAGGGCCGAAAGAGACGCGCCTGAACGCCTGAATGCGCAATTCAGAATGCTATAAGGAGGTCACGATGGCCACGAAGCGGAAGAAGAAGCGTCCCGTGGGGAGGCCTCCGGCAGGGCCTCCTATGCCCATACCGGACACCGAGGCCAACATCCTTCAGGTCGTGCTGAAGACGCGCACCAAGGAAGAACTCAAGAAGTTGGGACTCAACCCCAACGATGGTTGACGGTCACGGGGTTCACGATTGACAACAACCCTGCGGGGCCTATAATTCTCAGACATTGAGAAACACCAAACGACCCGCTACATCGAATAGCGGGCCGTGCGGTACCGAGACACCTGGAATCGACAGGGCTCGAATTTCTGTTGCTGCAACGCTAGGCAGTATAAGCAGCGTTCAGTCGACGGGTCAACTCCTTTCCAGTGTTCTTGGAAAGGAGTTTTTCGTGGTGATGTTCGGAGGCATCTTTGACGAATCCAAGAAGTCTCGCCCCAAGTTCACCCAGGAAGAGAAGGAACTGCACTACAAGGCGCAAAACGGGAAGTGCAACGGGTGCGGGAAGAAATTCGATATCAGGAATCTGACGGTAGACCACATCAAGGCTTGGTCCAAGGGAGGCACCGAACGAGGGCACAATCTCCAGCTACTGTGTGGTGCATGCAATTCCACCAAAGGCGACAGGACCCAAGGGGAGTTCAAGAAGCGGCTCGCTGCCCAAGGGGTCACCAAATCCTCAACGTCAACGAAGGGCAACAAGGCTGCGCCAAAGAAGAAGGCCGCCAGTAAGGCGGCCTCAAAGAAACGTCCAGCTCGTCAACGTGACCCAATCGCAGACTTCTTCTCCTTCTAGCGCCCAGCTTTACATGTGCTGTAGCCGCGCTTGTAGCCAGCGTTATAAGCTGCGATCTCAGACCCGTACACGCCGGTCTTCTTGGCCGTGGTCTTCCGAGCTTTTGGCCTTTTCCGTGCCGTGGGTTGCCTTTTGGTGGCCACCTCCAATTGCGAGGGTGTACCCCCCGTATAGGACGATCCTACCACGGGAAGCGTGCGACCAACAGTAAGGACGCCGAAAACCTCACCACAAGGGGACACCTTATGCAACAGAGTCGCAAGTCACGCTTAGCACGCCTAGCAGCCATAGGTCTTGTAGCTGTCCTAGGCCTATTCATCATCGGCGCAGCCGACGATTGCGCCATCGAGACCACTGCCCTTACTACTACCGAACCTGCTCCTAAGGTAGCCCACCTGACTCCAAATGAGTTCGAAGAGGCTGCGGTTATTCACGGTGTCACCGCTCAAAACATAGGTGAACTCAAATACTGGCAGGAAGCGTGGGTACACTGGGACGAGCTGGATTCAATAGGCGAGTACAGTAACAACGTCTTTGCTGACGGCGTCATGGACCTCAACGAGGGTGTCGCTGTATGTTCTGTCCTACCACAATGGCTAGCCTTTATCGAAACGACTGAGACATACCTCAAGGACTATGAGGCCTTTGCACCAGAGCAACTAGCAGGACATCACGCAGCACTTAACTTAGAGCCGGAAGCTGTCCGGATTCGCACACTGCTGGCACCTGCCATCAATGACTGTGCCTTCTCGGGATTCTAAGAATATCCTACGCGCGCACATCCCAGCTAAGGAGTCTCATGAGCACACCAACACCAGACATGCCTGAGGAGTTCTATGTTGGACTCGAAGACCCCAATGAGATAGTCGGAGCCATTCTGCATATCGAAGGATGCTTAGCAGACCTCCTCGCCAGATGGTTCCTCGTTGATGACGCGGCTAGGATAGAGTTCTTTAAGGAAGAATTTCCGGATGTAGCGTTCGGCGCTCAGTCCGGCACCAACGTGGGCGTCCAGAACTCCTACAGACGGGTCTGCTGGATGTTGACCACCCTCAACGGGATCGACGATTCTATCTGAGTCCATGGCCGAAGCAGCTTTCTCAACGGGTTGTGCTCCTTCTATCAGGCCACTGTCCGACGCCTCGCGGAACTCCATGCCAAGCCGCATCGACCCAAGAAGAATACGCGTCCCCCCGGCTACCATCTGGGCGCCGGGAATCGCGTCGGTGAATTCTGTAAGCACCCTTATCATCACCCGCCTGTTGCAAAATAGGCGGGTGATGATTTTGCAACAAAGGCTGAATTTTGCAACAGGTTTTGCAACAAACGGGCATTTGTGCAACAAAGCCGGGGAAGGTTATGATGGGGTTGATGGGATCAATCGCAAGCTGCGGTTTGATGTACCAGTCCTTTAGGTGCTAGTCTTCTCCCGTATGACGGAGGTTATGCAAAGGTCTCCGCAGGCGGGATCCACAGCCCGGACCCTGAGCCAAGTCACCATCCCGTGCGCAGACATCTCCCGTTGACCCACTCCATCCCTCCCCTTAGAATGAGCTTGTTAGGCTGGGGACTGACCCCTCAAGGTCGCCCCAGCTTTCTTTTTCCACTAAGCCCACTGGAGAGGAACACCGTTGCAAAGCCGCAGGCCCATCAAAAGCCCTGACATGCTCTTCCTCGGCTGCCTTCCTTGGGAAGCAACTCGACACTGTAGTGCTGCATTCAGAGATACGGTCCAGCTACGGCTGAAAGAGAACGACTCGACAAACTCTACACTCGCCAGATACAAAAACTCATTTCCAGATACGACGGGTGTCGAGTCCAGCTACAGAGATTCAACACATGTCGGCCTGCCCCGGCTACAACGACACAACACCCATCTCGCGTTCATGACGGGCTTGCCTCCCCGCTTGAAGGAGCTGCTCTCTCAGGACCCGAAAGCGAACGTGGAAACGGTGCGGGCCGGCCCACTCAAATTGACGCCCCTCATAGCCCGTTGTTAGACTCGCCTTGATTGGCGGCCCTGTTGCGGGTCGTCCCCCCCGATCAAGGAGGTGTGTCCCTTGCCCGAGGATATGGAGCGCATACGCGACGCGGAAGCGGAATGGCGGGAGCGGAACGCTTCCCAGCCTGCGCGCGATGCACTGTTCAGCACGCCTTCCAACATTCCGGTGGAGCCGGTGTATACACCGAGGCACGTTGAAGGGTCGGACTACCTTCAAGACGTGGGCCTGCCGGGCGAGTTTCCCTATGTGCGTGGGGTGCATGGCACCGGCTATCGTGGCCGACTGTGGACAATGCGCATGTTCGCTGGGTACGGTACAGCCGAGGAGACCAATCGCCGCTTCAAGTACCTGCTGGAGAACGGGCAGACTGGCCTGAGCGTGGCCTTCGATATGGCCACGCTCTACGGCTACGACACCGACGACCCGCCCGCTGAGGGTGAGTTCGGCAAATGCGGCGTAGCCGTGTCGTCGCTGGCCGACATGGAGATACTGTTCGACGGAATTCCGCTGGACCAAGTCACCACTTCCATGACCATCAATGCCCCAGCCGCCATCATCTGGGCGATGTATATCGCGGCCGCCGAGAAGCAGGGAGTAGCGCAAGAGCGGTTGGGCGGCACCCTGCAGAACGACATCCTGAAGGAGTACATCGCTCAGAACGAGTACATCTTCCCGCCCGAGCCGTCGATGCGGTTGGTGGTGGATACCGTTGAATACGCCACGCACCACCTGCCACGTTGGAACCCTATCAGCATCAGCGGCTACCACATCCGCGAGGCGGGATCCACTGCGGTGCAGGAGTTAGCGTTCACTCTGGGCGACGGCTTTGAGTACGTGCGCAGGTGCTTGGAGCGTGGGCTGAAGGTGGACGACTTTGCACCCCGCCTCAGTTTCTTCTTCAACGTCTGCAACGACTTTTTCGAGGAGATCGCCAAGTTCCGGGCCGCCCGCAAGGTGTGGGCCACGGAGATGCGTGACACTTTCGGGGCGCAGGACCCGCGGTCTTGGTGGCTGCGTACCCACGCCCAGACTTCGGGTGCAGCCCTTACCGCCCAACAGCCGGAGAACAACACAGTGCGGGTGGGGCTTCAGGCCTTGGCGGCGGTGCTGGGCGGTGCCCAATCTCTGCACACCAACTCGGCTGACGAGGCGTGGGCACTGCCCTCGGAGAAGGCGGCCCTTACCGCCCTGCGCACGCAGCAGATTATCGCCCACGAGACGGGCGTCACCGATACCGTTGACCCATTGGGCGGCAGCTACTTCCTGGAGACCCTCACACAGCAGCTTGCCGACGGTGCTTACGACTACTTCCGCAAGGTGGAGGACGTGGGCGGCACGGTGAAGGCCTTGGAGTCGGGATTTCTGCAACGGGAGATTGCCTTGGCTGCGTACCAGTCCCAGCAAGAACTGGACCGGAACCAGCGCACCGTGGTCGGCGTCAACGACTACACCGCGGGCGACGCCTTGGAAATACCCATACTGGAGATGGACCGGGAGGGGGAGGCGCTGCAACTGCGACGCCTCAACGAGGTCCGGCGCACCCGCGACAACCACGCCGTCAAGCAGCGTCTTGCCGACTTGGAAGCCGCCGCCCGGGGCCAGCAAAACCTGATGCCTCCGATTCTGGACGCAGTGCGTGAGTACGCCACCTTGGGCGAGGTCATGGGGGTGTTCAGGCAGGTGTTCGGGGAATACCGCCCCTCTTGGGGCATATGAAAGAAGGACTACTACTTGAAGATACTGGTAACCAACGACGACGGCATCAACTCTCCCGGATTGTGGGCTGCTGTGGAAGTCCTGCGCCCCCACGGCGAGATCTACGTGGTCGCTCCAGATCGGGACCAGAGCGGCACCGGGCCATCTCTGACCTTGCATGTGCCCATTCGCGCCAGTGAAGTTGCGCCCCAAGTGGCGCCCCTTGCAGCACCCAATGGGGATAGCCAAGCCAACGGCGTACGGGCTTTCGCAGTGGAGGGCACCCCCGGCGACAGTTGTGTGCTGGCGTTGGAGAAGCTGGCAGGGTCGGTTGACTTGGTGGTGTCGGGCATCAACATGGGGTCCAACCTAGCCAGCGACATCTTCGTCTCAGGCACGGTGGGAGCCGCCCTGCACGGCTACATGCGAGGTTTCCCCGCGATCGCCATGTCAGTGGCGGCTGTAAAGAACACCCGGTTCGATGTGGCTGCGACCATCCTCGGCGCATTGGTGCAGAGGTTGCAAGAGCGGAGCGTTACTGGCCCCTTCCTGCTGAACGTCAACGTTCCCAACGACCCCATGGAGAGCATCAAGGATATACAGGTCTGCCGCTTAGCCGGACAGAGCTACAGTGAATCAGTGCGCGAGGGCGACGATGGCAGGCGCAAACACTATTGGATTTCGCGCAACAAACCTGCCCACCACGACGAGGGCGAGGATACCGATGTGTGGGCCCTGCGGCACAATCGGGTGTCGATCACGCCACTGGACTTCAACCTGCAGTCGCCGCAGGCAGGGCGGTTCGAAGAGGCGTTGGGCAACCTGCTTCCGCAGTTGAGCGTCAGCCCCGCTTAGGTTACGGCCCCTCGCGCCTATCCCTTGACCATGGTGACCATGCCCTCAGGGGGGGCTTCTTGGCCTCCGATGAGGAAGTTGCGCACCACTAGGTTGAAGGTCTCGACGCGGTAGCGCATGGGGGAGTGGCCTGCGGTCTGTCGCTCGTCGCTCTCGATGATGGCAAGGCTGGAGTTGGGTATCGCGTCAGCCAGCACCTCGCCATGACGCATGGGAACCAGCTCGTCGTCACGCCCCCAGATGATCAGGGTGGGTGCCTTGATGTCGCCGAGCCTGCCCGTGAGGTCAGGGTCGCTGGGGTTGGCCCCGGCGAGGGAGGTCAGCACCTCACGCCCCTTCCACTGGCTCTCGAACTCCTCGTTGTTCTGCATGCTCTCCGGCGTGTCGCCGAAGTCGCCTGCCACGCGGATGCTTTCCATCTTGGTGAAGGCAGCGCCGTAGAAGGTTTCCCTGTCGATGTTTATCAAGTCGGCCGCTGGACGGTCCGGCACACTTACTCCCATGGAGTCCACCAGCACCAGCTTCGACACCCGCGATGGATGGTCCGCGGCTAGGTACTGCGCAATCCAGCCTCCGATGGAGTGGCCTACCACCACGCAGGGTGGTATCGAGAGGGCATCGAGGAACTCTACGAGCAGGTCAGAGTAGTCCTTCACTGATTTGACGCGCTCAGGGACTCGCCCGTCACGCCAGCCGGGCAACTGGGGAACGTAGGGGCAATAGTTCATGGCAAGGCTGAAGATGTGGCGTTCCCACGCCCCCCAACCCCCAAGCCCGTGGAGGTAGAGCAGTGGTTCGCCCCGAACCCCTTTCAGGTAGAAGAGGGTAACGTCTCCAACGCTGGCGCTTTCTCTGCTGAACTGGGAGCCGAACCCTGCATAGCCACTGGTCGTCACCCGATCACCCCCATCCCCGGAGCGAGTCCGGGGCAAGCTCTAACCTTCCCCCTCAATGGGGAAGGGACACTTCAGGCGGATATATTCATCCAAATCTTGTACACTTCGAACTCGAAGTAAGAGCCCTCGGCGGACAGGTCAGGCTCCGGAGTCCCTTCCGGGACGGAGACCCGGAGCTGTATTGAGTGGTCCTTTCCAACCTCGGCGCGCTGCTGTAGGGCAACGGCAGCGTCGAAGGCCTTCTGGTCGGGGATGCTGGTGAATTGCTCGTACTTACCCTCGAACAACACCTTTTGGTCCTCTCCAGACGCCAAGCCTGTCTCGACCCTGACGTCGACGTCGCCAGAGATGGGCTGATTGTCGTTGGTGGCGAGATGCAGGCGGAAAGCACTGCCCCGCTGCTCGAAGTTGGGCCCGGCGAAGATGACCTTGAAGGGGATACCGTCGGGCCCGGCCTGAGGGACGCGCATGTGCCATGTGGCGGCGACTTGGCCGTTTTCCCGCTGCACCGTGCGGCCAACTATCTCCTCGGAATCGCTGGTCAGCCGATAGTTGGAGTTGTCAAATAGGGGAAGAGTCACCTAAGCTC
This sequence comes from Dehalococcoidia bacterium, assembly GCA_965263155.1. Lineage (GTDB taxonomy): Bacteria > Chloroflexota > Dehalococcoidia > Lucifugimonadales > JAAXIE01 > JAAXIE01. The sequence continues at coordinate 784,975 of OZ253586.1, read as the reverse complement.
TCCTTATGCGGCCACTGGCGACGCCGAGGGCAGCCTGGTTATGGGGGCCTCGGTGCCGGGCTCGTCGATGTTGATTCCCTTGAGCTCGGGCAGGCAATACTTGGCGAACATCTCTTTCGACTTCATCACCTTGTCGTGGGACATGTTGCCACAGCGGAACATGCACAGCAGGTTGCCGTAGCCTGCCACTTCGGCGTCACGCTTCAGCCATTCCGTTACGTAGTCAGGGTCGCCGCACACCATGACACCCTTGCGACGCCTCTCATCAAAGGGGATGTCGTTGGAGAGCGCATCGACCCCGGCATCCTGGGTAAGTGTGCGATGGGAGAAGGATTTGTCGGTCTGGTGTCCCGGCAGAGCGGCTGGTGCGTTCAGGGGGCGTGAGAAACCTTGAGGACCGAACATGTAGTCCAACGCGGGTCGTGCCTCCTCGATGGCCTGCTCGTTGGTCTCGGCCACATGTATGAACCTAGACCCGGTGAAGGTGCTGAAGGCTGGGTTCCAGCCGAACTTCTCGCGCGCCACGTTTCTATAGGTGTCGAAACAGTCCCGGAACATCTCGGTGGGGAACCACACTTGGCAGCCGACGATCCTGCGCTCGGCGGAGAACTCGATGCTCTCTAGCGATCCCGTGGGCATCCAGAATGGTATGGGATTCTGGATGGGGCGGGGCCAAACGGAGACCTTGGTCAGTTGGTAGAACTTGCCATCATAGTCAAACTCCTCCTCGGTGAGACACTTGAATATGATGTCGAAACACTCCTTCAGCTTTTCGCGGCTGCTGAAGGGATCGACGTTGTAGGAGACGTACTCCGCCGGTATTCCCCTCACTATGCCACCGATGAAACGTCCACCGGAGAGGCAGTCGATCATAGCGAACTCCTCGGCGGTTCGTATGGGATGGCGCAGAGGTATGACGTTGCCAATAACGCCCACCTTGATATTTTTGGTCAGCATGGTGACGGCAGTGGTGGTGATGTTACAGGCAGGCTGGATATTGAAAGCAGTGAAGTGGTGCTCGTTGGTCATAATGCCATCGAAGCCCTGTTCCTCGCTGCAGGCCCACTGCTCCATGTGCTCCATGTAGGTCTGGTGCACCAGCTGTGGATCGCAGAAGCGGTTGCTGAACCTAGTCTCCCAACCGATCTCGGGAACGTAAGGGTAGGTAAGCTCGTCGAATTGCAAAAGCTTCATGACTCGTTCCTTCTGTACGAATTGGGCTGTACGAATTGGGGAATGGGCCGAGGGTGCGCCCCGGTTGGCTCAGGGTAGCCAAGGGGCAACGGGGTGTCAACATTCCAGACGCTGGCTGAAGACCTCTGCATAACCTCCGTGATGCCGGTGAAAGCCGGTATCCAGGAACCATGCACATCAAATGCCAGCTTGCGACCCAGCCCTTTCACCCCCATCCCCGGATCAAGTCCGAGGCAGGCTCTAACCTTCCCCCGTCGAGGGGGAAGGGACTCTCGTTGCTTCTGCCCAAAGTTACGGAGAGGTCTCATGCCTGCTCTAGAACCAGACAAATTACGCCGTAGAGCTTTGGGGCCTCTTGACTATCGTGATACCCTCTATCACCCCAGCGCTATGGGCCCACAGCGGCAAGGCCCACAGGGAAGCGCTGGCACGAAGCATGCCAAGCACGAACGAACGGACGGGACGGGATGCGATGCCGAAGACAGTCTATTTGGCCAACCCTTACGGCTTTTCCACGCAGCAGAAGGCGCTGCTATTGCCCTTAGTAGTCTTAGCTCTAGAGGAGCTGGGGCTGGAGGTCTGGGAACCCTTTGCCCGCAACAACCAGGTCGACTTCTCACAGCCCGGTTGGGCATACGAGATAGGGCAGAAGGACTTTGAAGATGTGCGGAACGCCGATGCCATCTTCGCCGTCGTGAATGGGGTGCCTCCCGATGAAGGTGTGATGGTGGAGCTGGGCATGGCCATTGCCTTGGGGAAGCCCACCTTCCTGTTCCGCGACGACTTCCGCCGTCTCTCCGACAGCAACGAATACCCCTTGAATTTGATGGTGTTCACCGGCCTGCCCCAGGAGAGCTGGGAGGACTACTACTACATGTCGGTTGAGGAGATCGCTGCACCGGACAAGGCACTGGCGCGCTGGGCTGGCAGCCCCTAAAAACGACTATCGGGGCGCGAAATCGTACGCCCCGATAGTATGGCCACTGTCAGCGTCTAGCGACGACGCCACTCCGCGATGTTCCACATCTCGCTGTCCCAGCCGTTGATGAGGACTCCAACTAGGGTATCGTGATGTGCGGAGACCACACCCCGGTTCACCACCGGAATCTCGTAGTAGTTCTGCACTAGGATGTCGTTCAACTGTCTGATGAGGTCAGCACGCGCCAGGCCCGTCCCGGTCTGTGTCAGTTGGGCGAAGACCTGATCGTACTCTTCATTGCAGGCGCGGGGGACGTTCCCGCCAGACCAATTGTTGGCCCGTGTGGGGATCTCATCGCATAGGGATTCGGAGAGATGGGACCCAGGGTCGACATCGGCGCTGCCGGCATACATCTGCACATCGGCGAAGAACCGGCGGTAGGATGCGTCGGCGTTCTCCACTGGGTCACCGCCAAAGAACAGGGTGGCGTCGTGCTGCACCAGTTCCGTCTCGATGCCTATCTCACGCCACCAGCCTTGTACCATGCCCTGCGTAGCCTCGCGTACGGAGTTGGCCGTGGTCTGGAAGGTGATGCGCAAAGGCAGACCCTGATACTCGCGGATGCCGTCCCCGTTATGGTCCACAACCCCGTTTTCGTCCAGCAACCGGTTGGCCCCCGCGATATCCTGTCTCAAGCAGCCGTCGTTGGCAGTGGAGACGTACAGAACCGGCCCGGTTATGAGGTTGCAGGTAGGCTCTCCGGCAAAGCCGTACAGTTGCTCAGATATGGCTTGACGGTCGATGGCCATCGACATGGCCTGCCGGATGGGAGCGAAGCTCAGGATCGGATGAGAGTTGTTTCCCTTCAAGTATTCCGAGCGGTCGTCGTCTAGGTCGGGGTCCGGGTTGGTCTGGTTGAGAACGATGCGCTCAACCAAGCTGGCGAAGCCGGAGACCACAACGCCTTGACCATCTACCTCCATATCGGACAAGATATCCGGCTCCACCTGCAAGTTCCAAGCGTAATCAGCATCCCTTCTTTCCAAGACCATGCGGGCTGCCGCCACGGCACTGGGGGCGTCATCAAGCACCACGCGGTCGAAGTATGCAGGGGCGCCGTAGTAGTGGGGGTTACGCCCGTATATGGCGTAGTCGTCGGCTCGGAAGTCTGTGATGCGATACGGACCTGTGCCCAGCGGCGCGGTATTTTGAGCGTCGCATGTGGCAGCCGCCGCGCCGATGCAGCCCTCAAATTGCGCCTTGCTGATAACTGGTGTGCCTGTGCCTACAAAAGCGGTGTAAGGGTATAGCTTCGGGCTGTTGAAAGTAATTCGCACCGTGCGACTGTCCAAGGCACGGACAGAGGATATGCCCGTGAAGGCGCTGGCCGCCGTACAGCCCGTCTCCTCGTGTGTGCAGTAGCGCCAAGTGAAGACCACATCATCGGCGGTCATCGGGCTGCCATCGGACCACTTAAGACCAGCCCTCAAGGTCCAAGTGATTGAGGTGAAGTCTTCGGCCACGCCCCCGTTCTGCACTGTGGGTATCTCTCTGGCCAAAGCGGGGATGATGTTGCCCAAGGGGTCATACTTGGCCAAGGGCTCCAAGGTTATAGCCCCAGCATCCCGGTCTTTGAAACCTCCGGAAAGGTACGGGCCAGGCAGAGTCGGGGCCTGCCAGTAGATGATGCGCAGCACCTGCTCTGCCTCCAAGACCTCGGCGGAGTCTCCCGGGGCGCCGGCCTCGCCTGCAGCCCCCGACGGCCCTGCTGCCCCAGTGTCACCCCTAGGACCCTGCGCACCACGCGCACCAGCCTCGCCCTTGGCGCCCTGGGGGCCAGCCTCACCCGGTTCGCCATGCGTCCCGGGCTCGCCAGGATCACCCTTGGCACCTTGTGGGCCGGCTACACCCGGAGCCCCTTGGTCCCCCTTGGGTCCTTGCGGCCCCATCTCACCGGGCTCACCCTTAGGGTCAGCGATTGCGGATTCTTCGATCATTTGCCGGACCTCGTCTTCCGTAAGGCCACTGGAGCAGCCCAAGGCCAGCAATAGGGCAAGCGCAAGGAGTAGCGATAGAAACTTCATAGCAGTACCACCAAGAAGAGCTGTCGGGGCGCTCTGCGAGCAACGGAGAAGAACCGTAAGGCGAAGGCCAGCAGGGCTATAGCCCATTATAGCTGGTGGCGAGAGGAGTATCCAGTGATTCTGGCAAACGGCTTCTTATTGCCGCTTGCTTTGAAGGCGAGTCTCTCGACCACTGTTACGCCTTCAAATGTCTAGAGCCTCTGTGCGGCACCTGGGTCTCGGATGGCAGATTTCATCGCGCGTCGGCGTCCTGCCACCAGACAAGCGTTCAGGCTCCCATCATGGGACACGAGAATCGGGGGGGCTGGTGTTGCCATCCTCGGGTAGGGTCTAATGTCAGGCTAGGACGGAAAGAGTGGGCCTATCTTGACTGTAGGCAGAACCATCTTCGAGATGCGGTTGGGGGCTCCGTGAGCCTAGCGAGGCCCTCGGTCCAGGAAGTATCGTGCGATGGGGCCAGGGAACTCAAGAACCTGGCGATACTACAAGCTGTATACATTGCCGTGACTCTGCCTTGTCTCCTAGTTCCGACATGCCCTCTTTTTATTCGCCAGTGAGGAGGACTGCGCCACCTCTACAGGTTGGCCTTTGAGGCTTGGAACAAGGCATCAATATGAGGAGGGGGTATCATCATGTGCCGCGTCGGCCCCGCGTTGTAGTCTTCGTCGTCGATACGCGGTGGGTTGAATTGGGCCGCTATTGGGATGGGACCGCCACCGAGGATGCTTGGCCAACCCCATATGCGGCGACGGCGTCCAACGACGTGATAGGAGGGTATGATCGTTAGGTGTTGACTCTTGGAGACAATGGTCTGCGCTTGTGGAACCGTGCGGGTTCGAGGAAAGCTACCCACGGCGCGTTCTCCCGGTTCGATGCGTTGAGTGGTGCCAGAGTCCAGGAGTTGGTGCCGAAAGTGTGGGTCGTTCAGCATCGAACGAGCGAATGTCCCACTGAGCTCGTTCGCCATTGATGTGCGATTCGCTTTGCCTAGTAGGCGTCGGATGCCGCCAAGGCGATTTGGCCGTGGTGGTTCCGTCTTGTCGTCTTTCTCGGCTACTCTTGGCAAAAGCTCTTCCAGTGGCGTGTGGACAGTCCGCGAATCTACGGTGATAGGTCTATTGCCGTGATTCATGATGCTCATGTGGATAGTGCGGTCTGACCATGACTGCTCGATGTGTGTTGCAAGCGAGACTTTGAGCCGGCTGCGGTGCCAGTGGATCCCATAGCCTATGGCCATGCCGAGACCCAGTGCTACGATGTTCTCAGCGATAGTCTGTGTAAGCCAGTGCAGCATGAGATGAGTTTAGCAGATGCGACTCCCGATGGTGTTCTCCCGATGAGGTTGGGTACGCTGGGATAGTTCAGCGCTGGCCCGGGCGCGTCATAGTTCAGCGATGCGTCACCAAACGTGGCACGGTCGCCAGGGCAGGGAGAGCAACAGCCATCCGATGTGTACCGCGCGTCGCCACCAAAGTTCATGGGTGGCTATCCAGGTGTAAACGATCACATGCATTTGACCAACTCAGGTGTCATTGGGCGTCATGGGATTAACTACACCATTGAAACCGCTTAAGCAGTCCATTAAACCGAAAAGGGCAGTGGGCCTGGGGTTGAAGTGAGCCGTCAGGGATTCGAACCCTGGACACCCGGATTAAAAGTCCGGTGCTCTGACCAAACTGAGCTAACGGCCCGTGGGCCTCTATGGTACCACTTGGGGGTGGCGAGGTGACAGCAGTCATCGTTCTGCAGTGAGCGTTTCGGTTGACCATGCGCCAGCTTGTTTGCTAGCCTGTCAGCTACGTCTTCTCCGTGGATGGTGGCCGTTCCAATGGGCAATCCTGATGCAAGCTGATGGAAGCCGGGCGAGGTTGAGATTTGGCGCCATCGGTGCATAGCCGTGCGCGGGCCGGCGTGGTGGATGCGGCCAAGTCTCTAGCGCCCCAGATTCTGGCGTGTCGAGAGGAGCTGGAGTCGGGGCGCCAGTTGCCACCTCAGCTGGTCCAAGGGATGGCCGCGTCCGGCCTGCTGCAACTGTTCCTGCCTCGCTCCATGGGCGGGCCGGAGTTGGACCTGACGACGGCCTTCCATGCCGTGGAGGCGGTCTCAAAGGTCGACGGCTCAGTAGGCTGGTGCTCGGTCATCTCCGGCGGGGGCTCGGTGTTGCTGGGGTGGGCAGAGCCCGGCGTGGCCATGTCCTTCTTCGGGCGTCCACCCGACTTTCGGCTGGCTGGCAGCATGCGCCCTGAAGGGCGGGCGAAGCCGGTCCCCGGAGGCTACCGGGTGACGGGGCACTGGGGATTCGGGAGTGGCATCACCCATGCCAACGTGGTCGTGTGTGCCTGCAAGGTGGAGCCCGATGGGGCAGCGCAGGCATCACCCGATGTACCCCAGATACGACTGCTGCTGTTACCACCGGAGGCGGTCACAATACACGATACTTGGTCGGTGGTTGGCATGTCGGGCACGGGCAGTCACGACTACTCGGTGGAAGACTGGTTCGTACCGGAGGAGCACACCTTCTCCCTGACTGACCCACCCGTGGAAAAGGGGCCTTTGTACCATCCGCGCTTGATGATGGTGGCAGTTTGGACCCCCTACGTGGCCAACCTGCTGGGCATGGCGCGGGGCGCCATGGATGCCTTCATCGAGCTGGCTACTGAGGCTGGCTCCACCCACTCGCCGGCTACCCTGCGCGAGCGGGCCGCGGTGCAGGCGGTGGTGGGGGAAGTTGAAGGCATCATAAGCAGCGCGAGGGCCTATGCCTTGGATGCCCTCGACAGAGCGTGGCAGGCGGCTTCCCGAGGCGGTCCGGACCCCACGCAGGAGATCGCCCAAGCGCGGCTTGCGATCACCCACTCATCACGTCAGGCAGTGAAGGCCGTGGACATGCTGTTCCACGCAGGAGGCACCAATGCCATCTTGCGCAAGCACTCCCTGGAGCGCTCCTTCCGCGACGTGCATGTGGCCATCCAGCACTTAGCAGGCCACACGTCTCACTTCGAAGCGGCGGGGCGGGTGATGCTGGGGCTACCTGCAGGCGATATCGGCTGGTAAGACCCCCCCATCCCAACCTTCCCCTGCAATCTTCCCCCTCGGGGGGAAGGGGTGCGCACAAGCGCGGCTGAATCTGGTGGCGCTTCTACGAGTTGAGGGCGCGCGTTACATCACCTCTTGGCGGCTCTTAGTCAACAGGTCCAGCGCGGTGAGGGCGTAGACCTTGGCGCATATTTCCAAGTGGTCGGTGTGCACGACTTCGCCGTATTCGGGGTCGTAGGCGGCGTGGCCCCCGGGGACGACTCGCGAGACGCCTGCAGGGCCGTAGGTGATGCTGGCGGCCCCTATATCGGCGAAGACATGGTTGTCGCTGGAGACCCCGAAACGCTCGGCCTCAGGTTCGAAGGGGTCTTGGCCGGTGACCAAACGGTGGCTGGCGCGGGCCAAGCTGGGCAGGTACTCGTCGTGACCGATCTCGTAGCCATTGGCCACCATGTAGATTTCCCACTCCAGCCCTAGGTCGGGGTCCCGGTCATTGAGGCGCTGTACCAGCGACCGCACTTCCCGCTTCACCGCTAGTATGTCGGTGCCGGGGAGCAGGATGACGTCCACGTAGGCGTGGCAGAAGGCAGCCACCAGGGGCGGGTTCTGAGGCACGCCACCCTCGATGGCCCCGACGTTGACACGGGGGCGCATGAAGGGATGGGTGAAGATCTCTTGGTATTCGGCTTCCCATGCCCGGACCTCGGGTACCACCTTCTCCATTTTCATCAGGGCGTCGACGCCGTACTGGCGGTAGGAGGCGTGCTGTACCACGCCACGAGTGGTCATGCGGATGAACATGTAGCCGCCGTTGGCAATCTGTACACGCAGACCGGTCGGCTCACCGTTGATGACGACATCGGGAGGCTGGCCGTGGCTGGCGAGGTAGCGGGCCCCGTAGCCTGCGCCACGACACTCGGCGCCTTGGTGGGCCCCGATGGGCGCTCGCTCGATCTCACCGACCACACCAGCGAGGCGTACGTCGCCGCGTGGCTGTATGCCCGCCTTCATCAGCATTTTGGTGGCCATGTAATAGCAGGGGAAGGCGGACTTCATGTTGGACGCGCCGATGCCGGCGATCCAGTTGCCGTCGACCATCTGAGCTTCGGGCTTGCCGATGCCGGGGGCGTAGTCCATGTGGCCAAGGAAAAGCACATCCGGGCCGTCCCCAGAACCCTTCCAAGTGGCGATGATGTTGTTCCGGCCCGGCTCAACCTCCTGCTTCTGCACAGGGAGGCCCAAGTCGGCAAATCGGGTTGCTAGGTAGTTGCCGATGGCCTCCTCGCCTCCGGTGGGGCTGTCGATGTTGACCACGTCCTTGGTCATCTGGACCAGTTCTTCCTTGTCGAGATAAGAAAGAACTTGCTCTTGCAGTGCGTCCATTGTCACCTTGTTACCTCCGGCTACAACTCTGATTTACCATGTGGCTCGGCCTACTGGGCCGTGGGAATACTAGTCACTTGGTGGGCTTGCAAGTTGGGTAGGACCGCCTCGGCTTATGATGCTGACCCCACTGACTTGGCACCGCCATGGGCTTCATATGCTGCGTAGCTGGATTTCATGGATTGCAGACTGCTCGTATCTGCGGCGCGTTTTTTCGTAGCTGATTTCAGTGAAATTTGTGCAATGGCCGGAGACCTCAGGGGGTTCAGTTCTATTTGAGAAGTCGCTCCCTTTCGTCGTTCGTCTTTGCGAAGCAGGGCTCCCATGGCCCTCGGGTGGGCAGTCGCATGTCTCCTCTTCCAATCGTAGGGCTGGGGCGTAGAGCTGGGCTGATTCCAGCGTAGCAGGGAGAGGGTGGAGGGGCAAGCGGAAAATGTCAGTGGGTGTTGGGGTCCGGCTTTGGGACCAGTTGGTATCGCGGCATGGGCAGAAATCGTATCTGGAAGGGGTACGCATGAGACACTCGTCGTAGCTGAAAACGCATTTTTTGTATCTGGAAGTGGTCTCATTGGTCTCATTTTGGGGCAGGTCCAGCTACGAAATTACGGGATCTTATGGGACAGACCATATCATTGAGGGGCCGCGCTGGTGGCAGGGTGGGGTGGTCGCAACATGCGGGTCTGCCCGGTGGCGTGTTGCTGTAAGGGGTTTCCGGGCAACCGTTGTTGGAGGCCCTGCTACGGGTGATGTTGCTGATGGCAGTTTGAGAACCATATGTCGAGCGTAGAGGGGGGAGGGTGGGGGTGTCAACGGGCTGATGTCAGTGGGCAGGGGCTTCGATTGTTGGATGTGGCACGGTTAAAGCGCCGTGAATCGACGGGTGAAAGCCAGTGCCTGATTACAGGACCGGCGCGTCAACGGTGCATGGTAGGCTCTGGGCGCTACGCCTCGTGGAAGGGTGATTCGCTTCGTCCTCTGGATAGGGGAGAATAGGGAGTGTGCAACGAGGCCAACGAGCGTATACACATATTTGGATATTGGGGAGTGGCGAAACGGGTGTCTCAGCATTGACACCCATAGCAACTCCGCTATATTACCTGTGCGAATCTGTGGATATATGGCGCCGGTCAAGCCCGGGAGGGCAAGAAAATGACCCGTACCCGCACGACAAGATACGTGACCCTGTTGAGCTTTGTGCTTGCGCTGGCGCTTACGGCGGCGCTTGTGGCCTGCGGCTCTGATGAGCCGTCGGGCGGGACCGCGTCCACGCCAGGGTCAGGGGACGCGCCCACTGGCACCGATGCGCCTCTACCTGCGGCAGCGACAGCGACGCCTGCGGCGTCCGGCTCTGATGAGCCGTCGGGCGGGACAGGGCCCGGCGGGACTGCGTCCACTCCAACGGCGACGCCGGTCTCACCTGCACGGACGCCTTCCACGCCGGGGTCAGGGGCAGCGCCCACTGGCACCGATGCGCCTGTACCGGCGGCTGCGACGGCGACGCCTTCCACTGGGCCGACCTCCGCCGAAACGGACCGGGAAGCCTTGGTTGCCTTCTACAACGCAACGAATGGTGAGAACTGGGTGTTCAAAAAGAACTGGCTGAGCGACTTGCCCCTCGGCGAATGGGAGGGCGTTATCACTGACGGCGACGGGCGCGTTACACGGCTGAACCTCTACAAGAACGAGTTGAGCGGGGAGATACCGGCGGAGTTGGGCAGCCTCTCCAACCTGACACGGCTGCGCCTCAGCAACAACGAGTTGAGGGGGGAGATACCGGCGGAGCTGGGCAGCCTCTCCAACCTGACACGGCTGGGCCTCAACGACAACGACTTGAGCGGGTGCGTGCCGAGCAGCTTGGAAGACCAGTTGGACTTTGCATACTCTGATCTTGGTGACCTGCCCTTCTGCAGGCCTTCCACGCCAGGGTCAGGGGACGCGCCCAGTGGCACCGATGCGCCTGTACCTGCGGATGCGACGGCGACGCCTGCCACTGGGCCGACCTCCGCCGAAACGGACCAGGAAGCCTTGGTTGCCTTCTACAACGCAATGGACGGTGAGAACTGGCGGGGCAGCGCCAACTGGCTGAGCGACTTGCCCCTCGGCGAATGGGGCGGCGTCGCCACCAACGACGACGGGCGCGTTATAACGCTGGACCTCAGCGGCAACGACTTGAGCGGGGAGATACCGGCGGAGCTGGGCAGCCTCTCCAACCTGATAACGCTGCACCTCTACAAGAACAACTTGAGCGGGGAGATACCGGCAAAGCTGGGCAACCTCACCGACCTGGAATCGCTGGTCCTCCTCGGCAACGGCTTGAGCGGGGAGATACCGGCGGAGCTGGGCAGTCTCACCAACTTACAGTCGCTGGACCTCTACAACAACAACTTGAACGGGGAGATACCGGCGGAGTTGGGCAGCCTTTCCAACCTGAGAACGCTGCTCCTCTGGAACAACACCTTGAGCGGGGAGATACCGGCGGAGCTGGGCAGCCTCTCCAACCTGGAACAGCTGAGCCTCCTCGGCAACGAGTTGAGCGGGGAGATACCGGCGGAGCTGGGCAACCTCTCCAACCTGTTGCAGCTTGACCTCGGCAGAAACGAGTTGAGCGGGGAGATACCGGCGGAGCTGGGCAGCCTCTCCAACCTGGTAGTGCTTGATCTCTACAACAACGCCTTGAGCGGGGAGATACCGCCGGAGCTGGGCAGCCTCTCCAACCTGAGATCTCTGGACCTCCGCGACAATAAGTTGAGCGGGTGCGTGCCGAGCAGCCTGGAAGACCAGTTGGACTTTGACCGGTCTGACCTTGGCGACCTGTCCTTCTGCTGAAGCCACCCCGCCCTCAGCCGGCCTGGACTGGAGTGAACCTTGTCCCCTCAAGGGGGAAGAGACTATGGTCGGCCCCGGTGGGCCCTTATCCGTTGCTGGTACGCCTGCCGAACCTGTTGGCGGTGGGTGTGGTGGGCCTGACGGTGGAAGGCCGAAAGCCAGTGCCTGATTACAGGACCAGAGCGAGCAGCAACAACGACGCCCTCTCGCGGGTGCGATCGGAAGAAGGTCGGGATGGCACTGTGATCTAGTGGGCAGCGGGTACTGTGGTGACTTGGTGGGCGTGGAGGTCGGGGAGGACCTCCTCGGCGAAGCGGCGTATCACACGCATGTTCATCTCGTGGGGCATGGCACCTTGGTTGAAGTTGAGCATGACGGTGTTGGCACCCACGGCCTCGGCTTGCCTGATGAGGCTGTCCCGCACCTCTTCGGGGCTGCCCGCGCACCAGCGGTCGGTGTTCTGCATGTCCTCCAGGGTGATGTGGCGACGGACCTCTCGCGCGTCCATGTGGGCCTTCAGGCTATCGGGGCGCAGGTGCCCCAAGTCTTCCTCCCGAGAGTAGCCTTGGCGTCGGGCTTCGTTGAAGCTCAGGTCGCTGCCGTGCCCGAAAAGGGTGCGCCAGTAGTAGAGGGCGTAGGGCCCAGCCTCCTCCAATGCCTGCTGCCGACTATCAGCCACGTAGCAGTGCACCCGCATTATCAGGTGGTCTGGGGTAATGGAGTGGCCGTTCTGGTCCAAGGATTCGGCATAGTGACGGATGATGTCTTCGGTGACGCCGCGTACGGAGCCCTCGCCGGGGGTGATGGGTATGTTCTCCCGGCCTGCCCACTCAATGGAGGACTTGCTGACGCTGACCGGCATCCACACGGGGGGCCGGGGCTGCTGCACCGGGCGGGGCCAGATGGCCACGTCGTTGTAGGACCAGAACTGGCCTTCGTAAGAGAAGGACTCGTCTTGCCAAGCGTGCTTCATCACCTCGAAGGACTCTTCGAACCGGGCACGAGACTCCCCCATATCCACGTTGTACACCAAGTACTCGCGGGGGATGCCGCGCACGATGCCAGCGATGAGGCGCCCTTTGGTGAGGCAGTCCACCATGGAGATTTCTTCAGCGAGTCGCAGGGGGTCTTGGATGGGCAGCACGTTGCCGTATATGAGGAGCTTCATACGGCTGGTGCACTGGGAGGCAGCGGCGGCCATCAGGTTGGGCGAGTTCATCAAGCCGTAGGGAGAGGCGTGATGCTCGTTGAAGGAGACGCCGTCGAACCCCAACTCGTCCATCAGCGCCCAAGCCTCCAAGTGCTCGCGGTAGTTGCTCACCGCCGCTTGGGGCTGGAAGTGACGCTTGGGCAGTGGGTACGGGAGTTGGTCTCCCTCCACCGCGTCATGGAGTTGTATGGGGTAGCTTACGTGATCGAAGACGAAAACCTGCATTATTTCCTCCAGCCGCCCCGTTCCCAAGAGGGCACCGTCAGGGCTCCTTTGCCCGTAGCGGGAGCGGAGTGGTAACCTTCATCGCAAACCGACGACGCAAACTGGCTACGCAAAATGGTGCGCATCGTCGGGCCTACCTATTGTAGGCGTGGCCCAAACGGTGTCAATGTTGCCGGGCACCACCGGTGTTGGCAGACAGACCAGGAGGTATAAGGTGGCGAAAGAGGAGCAGGAATTCCACGCAATAGAGAGCGTCGCTTGGACGACTCCGCCCGGAGGATCTGGAGCGGCCGCTGAGGGAGTGACGGAGAAGATTCTGAACTTCGACCCGGAGAAGGGCATCGGCAGCAGGCTGCTGCATTTCGAGCCTGGGTCCGATACCGACGAGGTTATCCTCCACGACTTCTGGGAAGAGGTGTACATCCTGGAGGGAGGCCTGCACGACAAGAACCTGAACCAGACATTTACCGCGGGTATGTACGCCTGCCGGCCGCCGGGCATGCCCCACGGCCCCTACACCTCGCCCGATGGCTGCACCACGTTCGAGGTGCGGTATTACGAGTAAGGCCTAAGCCGACGCTTGAGGCGCTTGTCCCTTGGATACCGGCGAAAGCCGGTATGACGCGTGGTCGCGACTACTGCGCCGTGTAGCCGCCGTCCACAATAAGGGGCGTTCCGGTGACGAAGGAAGACTCGTCGGAGGCTAGGAAGAGGGCGGCGGTGGCTATTTCGTCGGCGGTACCGAGGCGACCCATGGGATGAAGGGCTTCCAGCTTGCTCAGCGCTTCAGGGTCCTGCTCGATGAGGGAGCGGGTGAGGTTGGTGGCGATGTAGCCGGGGCAGATGCAGTTCACCCGGATGCCCTTCTTGGCGTAGTCGATGGCTAGGTTCTTGGTGAGTTGCAGAACGCCTCCCTTGGAGGGGACGTAGGGGTTGAAGCCGCCGCCGAGGCCTGCGCTGTAACCTACCAAGCCCATGATGGAGGCGAGGTTGACGATGGAGCCGCCTCCCGTGCGTTCCATCTGAGGGACGCTGTGCCAGCACATCAGGTAGGTGCCCTTCAGGTTGACTTCTATGACCCGGTCCCAGATCTCCTCGGCTGACGCACCAGGGTACATGGCGTTCCTGCCTGTGATCCCGGCGCTGTTGACCAAAACGTCCACGCGCCCATAGCTGTCGATGGCAGCCTGCACCATCCGCTCGGCATCCCCCGACTTGGACACGTCGCCGGTAACGATGGCGGCCTCCCCGCCTGCTCCGCTGATGGTAGAGGCGGTCTCGGCTGCGGTGGTCTCGTCCAAGTCGGACACGACTATCTTGGCGCCCTCACGAGCAAACAGCTCCGCGGAGGCCCGGCCTATGCCGGAACCGCCGCCTGTAATCAGGGCTACTTTGTTCTCCAAACGCATATCGTCACTTGCAGCCCGCGGAAAGGGGCTGCTTCTCCATTCTTTGAGGTTGCCCTCAAGGTATTGCCCGTCATGCGGCCCGTCAACCTTACACGACCCACCCCATTGCCATCGAAGCAGGTCCGGAGCATTGAGCAAACATTTCTCAATCGTCATTCCCGTAAGAATGGCAACCAACCCTCCACTCGGAAGACATGTTGCGTTTTTATGTAAGGTCCCCGCAGGCGGCAGCCACGGCCCTCGCTGGTGGCCGGGTGGACGGCCCAAGCGGCAGCGACCCTTGGATACCGGCTTTCGCCGGTATGACGAAAGTTAGGCCAAGGTCTCCTTCCGTTTGAGGGAGATAAGATGGTGGAACAATACATGGTGCAAGTACGTCCTAAGAAGAAGCCTTCATAGGAACTTCACAAAGCCATCGTACAATACAATTGGGGTAATTAAGGAACCTTTTCCCCGTACCGGGAGACTGTGATGACTAGGATATTCGGCGCGCTCAGGCTCGTACGTCCGTGGCAATGGTTGGTCTTGCTGGCGCTTTTCGCCATAGGGGCTGGCGGGACCTACGGAATTTACCAGTTTATATCAGAAACCGACGACGGTACCCTCACCGAGAACCAACAGCTCATCCCAGTGCAGCGTGACGACTTGGTCACCTCCATCTCCATCAATGGGAGCTTGGCGTTTCCCAATACCGAGACGGCAAGCTTCGAGACTCAAGGAACCTTGGGCGAGTTGGCAGTGGAGGAAGGTCAGCGGGTAAGGGCAGGTGAGCCCTTGGGCACCTTGGACGGGGTCACTGTGGCGGGGCTCGAAGAGACCTTGGCCCTAGGCCGCTTCAACGCGGCGACAGCAAGGGATGCCTTGGCCGACGCCATGACTCCTCATAGCCCGCTGGAAATCGCCCAAGCCGAGGCAAAGGTAGCCGACGCAAAGGAGGCTCTCCTCAACGTCGAGCAGAAGCTCCTCGATCTTTTTGAAGTCACTGAGCACGAAATAGCCACAGCCGATTCAACCATTGCCGACGCCGTGCTGAAGATCGACACCATCCGGGATGACATTGCTACGCTGACCGGCGGCCCCGACCAGGGAGAGTTGGACGACCTGAGGTTCCAAGAGCAAGTGGGCAAAGTCGTTTTGGAGAACGCCCTCCGCGATCAGTCGCTGGCCGTGGAGGACTGGAGCGACAAGACCACGACTGCCTCTGATGACATCGTTGCGGCGGTCGAAGAGTACCGACTGCCCTTCGAGAAGTGGCTCGGTGTCGACGCAGAATCCGTCTACGACGCCCTGTCACCCGATACCCTTCTCGCCCAGTGGGGGGCGGACTTGGATGTCCTGTTCGACAAGAGTCAAGTCGATCACAGGCTCATCTCCCCTCCGCCCGTCGACGACCCCGACACCGCTTGGAACGAGCAGACCATCTACGCTTACACCCATCTGTCACCCTACGATATACGGCCAGCCTGCCAAGAAGACCCCTCCGACCCCAATGTCTACTGCATCTCGTCCGAGATGGCGGAGGCTTGGGACAAGCTCGTTGACCTGCGCGCAACCTTGGACAACCTGCAGACCCAAGCCGACACTGCCTTGTCCAAGGCCCAAGACGCCGTAGTCAAGGCAGAAGAGTCTTTGGCGGACATCGCGGAGAAGATGTCAGACCTCAGGGAGCCGCCCAATCCCCTCGCTATACAGAGCAAGGAGAAGGAGTTGGCCCTAGCCGAGACGTCCCTTGCTGAGGCCAAGGCCAACTTGGAAGACCTGCTGGAGCGTTTCGCCTTGGGCAGCCTATTGGGGATTTCGGAGGCAGAGGCGGGCATGGGAGAGGGCATCGACATGACCTTGCTTACCGACGACGTGAGTGAGTCTTTCCACACCGAGCTGCTGGCTGCCCAGAAAGAGGTAGAAGATGCGCTGCTCGCCCTGCGGGATGCAGAGGAGGCGCTGGCGGCTGTCACCGAGCCCCCGGACCCACTGCTCGTTGCACTGCGAGAGGCGGAATTAGCCACTGCGGAGTTGGACGTCCAGTCGGCTGCTCAAGAACTCACTGGCATAACCCTTACTTCGCCCATAGCCGGCGTCGTCACCGAGATTTCCGCCGGGGTCGGCGATAGCGTCAACCCCAACACATCCATCGTCACTGTAGTGGACCCCACGGTCATTGAGATGGAGGGCGCGGTGGATGAAATCGATGTGCTCTACGTGCAGATCGGGGCTTCGGCCAACGTCACCATGGACGCCCTGCCCGGTGAAGTGCTGCCGGGGACGGTCTCCTATGTAGCTTCGGACGCTGTAAGTCAGCAGGGTGTGGTGACCTATGATGTGAGCATTCGGGTGGAAGCGCCTCCGGGAATCGAGTTGCGCTCCGGGCTGACAGCCATTGCAGAACTGGTGTTGCGCTCCGAGCCCAACGTGCTGATTGTCCCGCTGCAGGCGCTGCGGGGGAGCTTCAACCAGCCGACGGTCCTAGTTTCTGCCGACGGTGTCCTGACGGAGCGGGCTGTCTCCACCGGCTCCAGCGACGACTTCTGGGTGGTGGTGGTGGAGGGACTGAACGAGGGCGAACTCATTGTGATGGAAGGCATTGAAGGGGGGTCCGACTTCGGCTTTGGCGGCTTCCGCGGCATCCCTGGGGCTGGTTTCGGGGGCGGCTTTCGTCCGACCGGCGGAGGCCGGCGATGATCCGGCTTGAGAATGTCACCAAGGTCTACACGGTAGGGGACGTCAAGGTCCACGCCCTGAGGGGGGTGAGCCTGGAGGTGCAACAGGGAGAGATGGTGGCCGTGATGGGTCCCTCTGGCTCGGGCAAGTCCACCTTGATGAACGTTATAGGGTGTCTTGATGTTCCCACATCAGGTCGATACTTTTTGGAGGACGCCGAGGTCGAACTGTTGGGCGACGATCGGTTGGCGGACATCCGCAACCGGAGAATCGGCTTCGTGTTCCAGTCCAACAACCTGCTCCCACGAGCGACGGCGCTCTCTAATGTAGAACTCCCCCTTCTCTACAGCAACGAAAAGAACCGTCGGCGGCGGGCCATGGAAGCACTGGAACGGGTCGACTTGGTGGACCGGGCGAACCACAGACCCAACCAGCTATCCGGTGGACAGCAGCAGCGGGTGGGCATTGCCCGCGCCTTGGTGAAGCAGCCCGCGATTCTGCTGGCTGACGAACCCACCGGCAACCTCGATAGCGAGCACAGTCTGGAGATCATGCGCATATTGCAGACCCTGAACCGCGACGAAGGCCAGACGTTGATCATCGTCACCCACGAGGCCGATATAGCTGCCCAGTGCAACAGGGTGATCTCCATGCTCGATGGTCTGGTGGCGAGCGACCGACCAGTGGCGGGCATTGAGTCCGGCGAGGCTGCCCCATGACCCCCTACACCATCATCACCACGGCCCTCGCATCCTTGGGAGCCAACAAGCTGAGGGCAGGGCTGACCCTGCTGGGCATTGTCATAGGCGTCGCCGCCTTCATCACGCTCATGGCCATCGGCAGGGGCTCGCAGGCGAGCATCACTGAGAGGATCGAGTCCCTCGGCTCCAACCTGCTGTTTGTCAGTCCGCCCTTCAGCTTCGACGACTCGTCGGGGCTTACGCTGGAGGACTCCGCCGCCTTGGTGGACCCGGTCTTCACCCCCACCGTGGTGGACGTGTCGCCGGAAATCAACACCTTCGCCCAGATCGTATACGGCCGCAATAACACCTCCGCCCAGGTTGTCGGCGTGAGCCCCAGCTACGAGTCGGTACGCCTTACCCCCGTTGCCTCGGGCCAGTTCATAGCGCAACATCACTTGGACAGCCGCTCCACCGTGGCAGTGCTGGGCTCCGAGTTGGCCCAGCAGCTCTTCGGTTTCCGCGATCCGGTGGGCCAGAGAATCCGCATGAACGGCCGCCAGTTCACCGTGATAGGCGTCCTGGAATCTAGGGGTGGTACCGGAATCGGCCAAGACTTCCAAGCCCTCGTGCCGATCACCACTGCCTACTACCGCCTGAGCGCCCAGCGCACCACCCAAGGAGGCATCACGGTCCAGAGCATCACCGTTCAGGTGGTAGACGAGGAGTCGATGGACGCCGCCACCCGGCAGATTGATACGGTGTTGCGCCTGCGTCACCGCATCGCTGGCGAGAGCGACTTCAACATCATCAACCAGCAGGACCTTATCGAGACCGTTGAGGAGACCACCGAGACCTTCGTCGTATTTCTAGGCGCCATCGCTGGTATATCCCTGCTGGTAGGCGGCATCGGCATCATGAACATCATGTTGGTGTCGGTGACTGAGCGCACGCGGGAAATCGGCATACGCAAGGCAGTGGGGGCGAAGCGCCGCGACATCATGTTCCAGTTCGTGGCCGAGGCCACCATCCTCAGCATCGGTGGCGGTGGTGTTGGCGTTCTCCTCGGGTTGGTGCTCTCAACCCTGCTCGACGGCGTGACCCTCGGCAATCAAGCCTTTCAGACGGTCAATAGCGGGGATATCCCCGTCCTGGCCATGATAGTGTCCGCTGGCATCGGCCTCTTCTTCGGCATATACCCCGCCGTTCGGGCGGCCCGGCTGCATCCCATCGAGGCCTTGAGGTACGAGTGATACCTGCGAACGATAGGAGTAACCCATGACCAATAGAGCGTTCTTCTTGCTGGCTGTGCTGGCTTTGGTGCTCGGGGGGGCATTGGGGGGCATCCTCCTTGTCGTTCTGGACGATACCGACGAAGATCCCACTCCCATCGCCTCGATTGCAGGCCCTGGAGGCGCAGGCGATGGGCCCGACTTCGAGCGTCTGACTGAGCTGACCGGTAGAGTCGAGTCAGGCGACTTCGACCCTGAAGACTTGGAGGAGCTTGCAGCGCAATTCCCCGGCGCTGTTTCCGGCGGGGCCCCGCTTAGTGGCGCCGATGGCCCCAGCATGATAGGCACCGTCCAAGGCTTGGACGGTAACAGCTTGGTCCTCAATACCCCCGTGGGGCCGCTGGAGGCCACCGTGGGCGACGATACCTCAATTCTCTCCATCTCAGAAGCCGAGGGTACGCTGGAAGACCTCACATCCGGCCTCCGCGTTACCATCACGGGAGAGAGGAACGAGGAGGGCTTGCTGGAGGCGACCGCCGTCAGGGTCGTGCCAGAGGGGTTGCAGATTCCTCAGAGAGGGCAGTTCGCTGGCCAACTGGAACCAGGGGTGCTGGCCGGCCTCGCGGCCCTGTCCCCGGAGGAGCGGAGCGCACTAGCGTTGCAAGCGTCCCTGATGGCCGCCGGAGCCCGCGCTAGCGGCAGCGTGACCGTGGTATCTCCTGAAGAGGGTGGAGAGGCCCCGGCTGGCCCCCCATCGGGAGCCTTGACCATCCCCGGCCGGAGCAGGACCTTCTCCTTCACCGACCCCTCCCAAGATGGCGGGCCCGTTGCCAGTTCACTTACCGGCGTCCTCGAATCCATTGCAGATGGAGTATTGGAGCTGACCACACCCCGAGGTCCTGTGCGCGCCTCCATAACACAAGACACCGTCATCACCATCTTCAGTGAGACCGATGGCGCCTTGGACGACCTGACCTCAGGCGTGCAGGTCTTGATATCCGGTCAACCCAACGAGGCCGGGAATCTGCTGGCCACCAGCATCACAGTCATTCCCGAAAGCCTCGCGGTACCCGTCGGCAACCCCTTTGGGGGGCCAGGCGGCGGGTTCGGAGGACCGCAAGCGGGAGTCGGAGGCTTCGGAGGGTTCGGCGGCGGGCGCTCTGGGATAGACGCAGAGAGGTAGGCACCCCGCTAACCCACGTAGCTGTTGAGGAATGTGGAGCTAACCCAATCCCCAACCGTTGCCACCACCTGCGCCTTCTTGCCAAGACAGGGCCACAACCTTTATCTTCTAGCTGCTGCCCGTGCCTTATGTGCTGGCCAGCCTCGCATTTGTGCCGAAAGGTCGACTTGCCATGTGTGGAGTCTGCGGGATACTGCATAAGGGTGGGGCGGGCGCTGGGCCAGCGCCCATTGGGGACTACTTGGTCAAGATGCTGGGGGCCTTGTCGCACCGGGGCATGGACTCCACTGGCGTCACCGTGGCGGGCCAGCCCAAAGAGCAGGACCTCATCCTGCGTCTGCGCATAGAGGCGGACCAGTCCGACGCTCTCCTCCAAAGGGTGCGCCAAGCCGTCAGCGAGGTTGGAGGCGAGGTGGTCTCCCATCGGTGGGTAGACGACTACGTCCGGCTCGGGGTGCAGTACGGCGGAAGAGACGAGGCACTACCCTACCACGCCCGGCCCCTGCGCTCCGGTGTGCGCATCGGGGGCAGAGCTGAGAGTATTGCAGACGCCCTTGTTGCGCTGAACGGCGTGGAAGTACACAGCATCGGAGAGTGCTCCGAGGTTATCAAGGACGTGGGCACTGCCTCCGACCTGCAGCAGCGCCATAATATAGGCAGTCTCAGCGGCTCCCATGGCATCGGCCATGTACGCATGGCCACTGAGAGTCGCGTCGACATCACCCATTCCCACCCCTTCTGGGCCTGCCCTTATCCCGACGTCACGGTGGTGCATAACGGCCAACTGACCAACTACCACAAGCTGAAACGGGCCTACGAGGACCAAGGGTACGAGTTCCAGACGGAGAACGACTCGGAGCTTATTGCCGTTTACCTAGCCGACGCCCTCTCCAAGGGCGCCACGCTGGAAGAGGCGTTGCGACAGTCGCTTTCGGACTTGGACGGGACCTTCACTTTCCTGATTTCCACCAAGGACGGATTGGGCTACGCCAAGGACCAGTGGGCCGCCAAGCCTCTGGTGACCATGGAGACCGACGAGTATGTGGCCATCGCGTCGGAAGAGGTCGCCCTGCGCAGCGTGTTCCCCGAGGACCGGGAGCTGATCGAGCCTCAAGAGAGCGAGGTCATGACTTGGTCGACATAGACGCGGCCTCCCTCTCAACTCGCGAGCTCAACCAGCGCATCAAGGAGTTGGCCCGAAGCGGCGAGGCCGAGATCAGAGTGCTGAACCCCCAAGCAGGTCACAACATGGCCGTGGCCGTCCTAGCCCCCTGCCGGATTACCTTCGAGGGCAGCGTGGGCTACTTCTGCTCCAGCCTCATGGATGGCCCTCACGTCACTGTGAACGGCAATGCGGGATGGGCCTTGGGGGACAACCTGATGGGGGGCAGTGTCACCGTCACCAAGAACGCTGGGGCGTCCGTAGCGAGCTCGATACGTGGCGGCGAGGTAACGGTATACGGCAATGCTGGGGCGCGGGCTGGCATCTCCATGAAGGGCGGCACCCTGCTGGTGCAGGGCAACACCGGCTTCATGACCGGCTTCATGATGCAGAAGGGCAAGATCATCGTCTGCGGTGACGTAGGCGAGGCAGTGGGCGACTCCATGTATGAGGGCGAGATTTACGTCGGCGGAAATGTCGGTTCACTAGGCAGTGACGCCAAGTACGACCCCATCACCGAGGACGAACTGATCGCACTATGGCAGACCTTGGAGCAGCACGGCATTCAGGGGCGGCCTCAATTCAAGAAGATAGTCTCCGCCAAGAAGCTGTACCATTTCGACCAGCTGGAGCGGCTTGAAAAGACGGTCATCTGAAGGTGACTTGCAGAATGGTCCGGGCCCCCGGATCAGGGTCCGGGGCAGGCGTGGATTCTCGCCTCCGCGGGAATGACGGGAAGGACCGATTGCTCTGGGCAACAACAATTCCATGTCGATGATGGTAACGGCCGACGGTAACCCGCTAGGCAGTTAAAGAGGGAGCCACGCACTATGGTAATGGGCCAGAGTCAGATTTGGTCGCCTTGGGTAATGGACGACATACACGCCAAGGCGGAGGTCGGTCGCTACCGAGTGCGGGGGTTCAGCTCCTTCCAGAAGGTCACCCACTTCGACGACTTGGTGTTCCTTTCTACCGGTCTTACCCGGTTCCCCTTAGAGGGCTACAAGGAGAGGTGCAACACCCAGACCGTCATCGGTCACCGCTATGCCCAGAACCCGCTGGTGCTGGAAACGCCGGTCTACGTCACCGGCATGAGTTACGGGGCCCTCTCCCGCACTGCCAAGACTGCCCTTGCCCGTGGCACTGCCATGACGGGCACGGCCACCTGCACCGGCGACGGCGGTATGCTGCCCCAAGAGCGGGAGGAGGCGGCCAAGCTCATCTACCAGATTCTCCCCAGCCGCTACGGCCTCAGCCCACACGACATGATCCGCGCCGACGCCTTGGAGATTGTGGTGGGGCAAGGCGCCAAGCCAGGCACGGGCGGCCTTCTCATGGGTGTCAAGGTGCTGGACGACGTCGCCGCCATGCGCGACCTGCCCACGGGCATCGACCAGCGCAGCCCCACCAGGCATCCCGACTGGCTGGGACCCGACGACCTGACGGTCAAGATTGAACAGTTGCGGGAGGCCACCGACTGGCGGGTGCCCATCCACGTCAAGCTGGGCGCGTGTCGCGTCAGCGACGACGTGAAGCTGGCAGCCAAGGCAGGGGCTGATGCCATCGTGATTGATAGCATGATGGCAGGCACCGGCGCATCAGCCGAGGTGCTGCTGGACCACAGTGGTATACCCACGGTGCCTGCCATCGTGCAGGGGCGGGAGGCACTGCGGGAAATCGGCCTCTATGGAAAGGTCAGTCTCATCGCATCGGGGGGGATTCGCAGCGGTGCCGACGCCGCCAAAGCCCTCGCCTTGGGGGCCGACGCGGTGGCCATTGGCTTGGCTGCCCTAATCGCCCTCAATTGCAACAAGGAAATCGAGGAGTCCGACTTCGAGAAGGAGATCGGCGTGCCCGCAGGCCAATGCCACCACTGCCACACCGGCAAGTGTCCTGTGGGCATCACCACCCAAGACCCGGAGCTGGAGAAGCGTCTCGGCGTTCAAGAGGGTGCTGAGAGGGTGGCCAACTTCATCAACTCCATGACCATGGAGATGGCCCTGCTAGCCCGCTCCCTAGGCAAGAGCGACGTCCACAGCTTGGAGCCCGAAGACATGGCGGCGCTCACCATCGAGGCGTCAGCGATGGCGCGGATTCCGCTAGCGGGGACGGATAAGGTGTTTGGGTGGTGAAGGAAGATGGATGTTGAGCTACTACATGAGCCTACTGCACGTCAGCCATTTGACTTGGCACTAACCCTACGGTGCGAGCAGGGCCAACGCTGGCGATCGGTCGACGAGTTTCTGCACGAATATGGCGAATACCTCCGTGTAGAGGACGAGATGCTGGGTACACTACAATCTCGTGTCGAAAGAGTTCGCCAATATCTACACGACAGTGCACTAAATCTGGATGACGCGGAAATTCGCCGCCAGATGGTCGAAGAATACAACCGCGATATCGAGCGGTATCCCCGTGAGCGCGAACAATGGGCGCGTGAAAGCGCCGAATACAACAGACAAGTCGCGGGTTTCCGTGGCCGGGGTTGGTATTCCAGCGTAATCGACGGGCAGGCGGTGTGGATCTGTCAGAAAGGCGGACGCGAAGGGCCCATCCTGTTCGTCACTACCGCTGACGACGTCGTGGGGATGAAGAACAAGCTGCAGTGGCAGTTTCGGCTGGCCAGTGAGGACGTCGATGTTGGAGATGTTTATGAGGACCTGACAGCCGGAGACCCCAAAATGGGTGCCTTGGTATACCAGTACCGCGGTTTGAGGCTGATGCGTATCGACCCGTGGGAGTGCTTGGTATATTTCATCATGGCAGTCAGAACTTCCGCGGAAAAAACCCAACAGATGGTGGATGACATCGCCCGGGCGTTCGCCGAAGCTCCGTGCCTACCGAATGTCAGGTATCCCTTCCCAAGTCCAGAAGCCGTCGCCTCGGACAGCGAATTGACCACCCTGAACGAGTCTGTTTCGGGGTTGCAAGGGGGAAAGGAATATCTGGAGACCATTGCTCGTTACGTCTATGAGGCGGCGTGGGCCGCACAGGGCTTGGGCGTATGGCACCCCGAAGCTCGCTTAAGAAAAGGTACGAATCCTGATGACTACAGATATCCACCGGCGGGCGACAATAACAAATTGACCCTGCACAGCCTGGAGCGTGGTTGGGGCCTGTCGGAAACCCTCCGTTTTTTGCGTATGATACCCGGCGTAGGGGCTAGGACTGCGAACAAGGTAGCGCTATTTGGATTGGGGCATCCCAATGCCTTTCCCGTAGATGCCGAAGTCCTTGGTATCCTCCGGTCTCTGTATCTGGACCACCCATACGCCGGTTATGCCTCTCAATTCCTGCTGGTGGAAGGTCGGCACAGCCGCCTACGCGGTGACCGTCCTCGTACCCAACGGGACCGCACACTCTATATCAACCGAACAACACATCGCCCGATTGATCGAACGAGGCATCTCCGATTTGATTAAGTCCGGCGGTATCCGCTACCCCTTAGCCCCCTCCATGGCAGCGCCCATGTGAAGGCGGCCTCCGCCGTCGCCCGCATCCCCATAGCGGGGACGGATAAAGAGTTCCAGTGGTAGCTGTGATCATGGGCTGCTGAAATTGACCTCAGGACTGGAGTCTCTTACTAGCTAGCCTCTTAACGGAGCGAACACACACATGCCCACACGAGAAGAAATCACCCAACGAATCAAGGACGACGGCATTCGCTTCCTGCTGGCGCAGTTTGTGGATATGAATGGCAGCGCCAAGGTGAAGATGGTGCCTGCCAACTGCTTGGATGATGTGGCCGACACTGGCGCGGGGTTCGCTGGGGCTGCTTTGTGGGGGATGGGACAGGGGCCCCACTCCCATGACATGATGGCCCGTATCGACCTCGATACCTACACCCCTCTGCCGTGGGCGGAGGGCGTGGCCCGATTTGCCAGCGACCTGTACGTGGACGACGAGCCTCATCCCTTCTGTCCGCGGGTCAACCTCAAGCGGGTACTTGCGCAAGCACGGGGTGAGGGGTACCTGTTCAACGTGGGCGTCGAACCCGAGCATTTTCTGGTGGTGAAGAATCCCGACGGATCCATCTCGCCGTGGGACCCCGTTGGCGCGGAGGGGCTGGAGAAGCCCTGCTACGACTTCAAGGGTCTGTCGGGAGCGATGGGCTACCTCCAGGAGATGATGGAAGGTCTCAACGGCCTTGGCTGGGACGTGTACCAGTCGGACCACGAGGATGCCAACGGCCAGTACGAAATCAACTTCGTGTACACGGACGCCCTGACCACGGCTGACCGTCACACCTTCTTCAAGATGATGACCAGTCAGGTGGCCCAGAAGTACGGGGCTATCGCCACCTACATGGCCAAGCCCTTCGGCAATCGCACCGGCAGCGGTGCCCACATCCACTACCACCTTGCCGATTCGGAGACGGGCGAGAACATCTTCCTTGATGAGTCGGACCCGCGCGGCTTGGGTCTGTCCGGCTTGGCCTACAACTTCATCGGCGGCATCTTCAAGCACGCCGAAGCCCTGTGTGGCATCACCTCTCCCACCGTGAACTGCTACAAGCGCCTCCAAGTTGGGCAGGCCTTGTACGGCTCGCGGTCCGGCTTCCTGTGGACGCCAGCCTCCATCACCTACGGTGACAACAACCGCACCCAAATGGTGCGCACTGCTGGGCCGGGCCACTTCGAGGACCGCACCATCTCGGCAGGCTGCAACCTCTACCTAGCCCTCGCGGCTTACCTAGCAGCAGGGCTGGACGGCATACGCAACCGCCTCGACCCTGGTGAGCCCAACCTTGGCAACATGTACGCTGTAGGCGTGGAGGAAATCGCCCGCCGTGGCATCCGACTGCTGCCACAGTCCCTGCCCGAAGCACTCGACTACCTTGAACAGGACCAAGTTGTCTTGGACGCCTTGGGTCCCATCGGCCCTGAATTCCTCGGCCTCAAGCGCGACGAGTGGAGCCAGTACCACCGCACCGTCGGCGCTTGGGAAACTGACCGCTACCTGACCCTCTTTTAGGGGTGACGTCACATGGCCTTCTGGCTGGCATGTCCCGGTTGCGGTAGAAGAAGCGTGGAGGAGTTCCGCTTCGGAGGCGAGGTGCTCTCTCGCCCCGACCCCGACGCTCCCACCCCCGAGTGGAACGACTACTTCTACAACCGCAAGAACGTCCAAGGGGTGCAGCGGGAGTGGTGGTACCACCGGTTGGGGTGTCGCCAGTGGCTCATAGCCGAGCGCGACACACGGGATAACATCGTGGTTAGCACGGCTTGGCCCGATGGCGCAAGTAACGATTAGTACGCGTCAAGGCCAATCGTCGCCGGTTGATAGTGCGCCTCGCTCACTCAGCCGAGATACTTCATAGCAACTACTACCAGCGTAAGCGATTCCTTGATGCCGACGATATCGGCAATGACTTGGGCGACATCATCGAGTTGCTTGACCTTCTGGAGCCGCTTACCCTTCGCTAGCCCTCGCACCGCAGGCGTATAATGCGCCCGTGAACGCCAACCGCCTGCCTCCCAGCCCATCGCATGTCACCTCGCCTTCGAAGCGCGTCGCCTTCACCTTCAATGGGAAGCGTGTCGAGGGAGTGGAGGGCGATACAGTGGCCTCGGCCCTGTACGCGGCGGGTGTTCGCACCTTCACCCGCAGCTTCAAGTACCACCGCCCACGCGGCCTCATGTGCGTGTCCGGCAGTTGCCCCAACTGCTTGATGAACGTGGACGGCGTGCCCAGCGTCCGGACCTGCACGGAGCCGTTGCGCGAGGGTATAGCGGTGCGGCACCAGAACGCTTGGCCGTCGCTGAAACTCGACTTGCTCTCTATTTTCGACCGGCTGGACAAGTTTCTGCCCGTGGGCTTCTACTACAAGATGTTCATCCGACCGCGATTCCTGTGGCGCATGGTCTCGCCGTGGATTCGGCGCTTTGCCGGCTTGGGCAAGCTCGACGTGGACAACCCGCCCGGAAGCCACTACGAGCGCGTCCACCAGTATGCAGACGTAGCCGTCGTCGGCGGTGGCCCGGCCGGACTCTCGGCAGCTGCCGAGGCCGGACGGGCGGGTCTCCGGGTCACCCTTATCGACGACCAGCCTTCCTTAGGCGGACATTTGCGGGCCGTCTCCCACACCCGGCGCTTACCGGAAAGCGAGGCGGAAAGTCGACCGGGTTTTGAGATTGCGCAAGGACTCATCCAAACACTGGAAGAACTCCCTAACATCCGTGTCCTCAACAACGCCAATGCCTTCGGCCTTTACGAGGGGAACCTCCTTGGCATCCTGCAGGGTAAGCGGGTAATCAAGCTTCGTGCCGACTCCATAATCGTAGCTACCGGGGCCAAGCAGATACCATATATCTTCCGCAACAATGACCTTCCGGGAATCATGCTGGGTGCTGGAACGCAGCGGCTTATGAACCTCTACGGTGTGAAGCCAGGGCGCCGCGCCGTGGTAGTGACCGATGATGACACGGGCTACAGCCTGGCGGCGGAGTTGCTTGAGGCTGGGATACAAGTAGCCGCTTTGGTGGACCGCCGCTCCGTAACCCAGGGCCAGACCAACCTGAATCAGGCTGGGGTTGCCACCCACCTAGCCCACCATATCGTACGCGCCCACGGCACGCGCCATGTCCGAGGCCTCACCATCGCCCACAACACCACCGGCAAGAAGGCCCGTATCGCATGTGACCTCGTCTGCATCGCTGGTCCATACCAGCCCGAATCAGCCCTGCTGCAGCAGGCAGGATGTCGCATGGCCTACGACGCCGACTTGGGCGAGACCATCCCCACAGACCTGTCTCAGGGCGTCTACGCCGTGGGCGATGTCACCGGCATCCACGACCTCTGGCCTATCATCCTTCAAGGCCGTATCGCAGGTCAGGAGGCAGCGGGTCACGTGGCCGGACAGTTGCCGCGAATGAGGGGCGACCTAGCCCGTACCAGCCAGTCCTACCGGCAAGAGGCCATAGACTCCGGCGTCCGGGGCCAAATGCCGTCCATTGGACCCAAGGCAGGGAAGAAGAGCTTCGCCTGCTTCTGTGAAGACGTGACCGCCAAGGACGTGTCCGATGCCGTGATGGAAGGCTACGGTGACATCGAGTTGCTGAAGCGCTACAGCACCTACGCCATGGGCCCCTGCCAAGGGCGGATGTGCCAAGCCAATGTCCGGGCCCTGTGTTGCCGCGAAACGGGCAGCCCCATGGAGGAGGTCCTTCCTACAACCTCCCGTCCCCCTGCTCGTCCCGTGCCTCTGGGAGCATTGGCTGGCCCCGGCCACATGCCGGTGCGCCTCACCCCCATGCACTACCTCCACTTGGAGCTTGGCGCCGAGATGGGCGACGTGGGCCAGTGGCGCCGCCCCCACCACTACACCACTATCGAAGAGGAATGCCGTGCTGTCCGCGAGCGGGTGGGGATCATCGACGTCAGCACCCTAGGCAAGCTGGACGTACAGGGGAAGGACGCGGCCAAGCTGTTGGACCGAGTGTACACCAACACCCATTCCAACCTAGCGGTGGGACGCACCCGCTATGGCGTCGTCTGCTCCGACTCCGGAGTCATCATGGACGATGGCACGGTGTCCCGCATCGGCCCGGAGCACTTCTACATCACCACAGGCACCGGCAACACTGACCTGATGGAGGAGTGGTTCAAGTGGTGGGCGGCGGCTGGTGCAGGCTGCGTCCACGTCACGAACGTCACCGCCGCCTACGCAGCCGTCAACGTAGCCGGGCCCCGCGCCCGGGAACTACTGCGGAAGCTGACCGACACTGACCTCGCGCCCGATTCCTTCACCTACATGAACCACCGTGAGGCCATAGTTGCTGGAGTCCCCGTGAAAATGATTCGCGTTGGGTTCGTCGGCGAAACAGGTTGGGAGCTGCACTGCCCCGCAGATTACGGCGAGCACCTGTGGACGGCGATCATGGAGGCAGGGCGCGAGTTCGGCATCGCTCCCTTCGGCGTGGAGGCGCAACGGGTGTTGCGCTTGGAGAAGAAGCATATCATCCCGGCCCAAGACACCGACGCAATCTCCAACCCGTTGGAAGCCGACATGGCATGGGTGGCACGTATGCAGAAGGACGACTTCATAGGCAAGCAAGGCTTACGGGCGGTGCAGGAGCGTGGCCTGCGCAATAGCTTGGTCGGGTTCGTCATGTCCGACTCGGCAGTCCCTAGAGACGGCGACCCCGTTATGGCCGGCGGCCAACCCATCGGTCGTGTGACCAGTTGCCGCTACAGCCATGTGCTGGGGAAGGGCATCGGTCTGGCATGGGTCCCAGTCTCCATGGCCGAGGAGGACACGGAGATAGGTGTCTTGGTGGACGGCAAACCAGTGGCGGGTCGCGTCGTGAGCCAACCCTTCTACGACCCTGACGGTGGCAGGCTGAGGGAGTAAGCGATGGCCGACGTGCTTCCACAACGCATCAGCCCGCTTCATCGTCGCCACCTGTCTCTAGGCGCCCAGATGGTCAGCGAGAACGGCTGGCAGCGCCCTGCTCGATATGCCTCGGCCCAAGAGGAAGCTGCTGCGGTGCAGTCGGGCGCCGGACTCTGCGATATCAGCCCTATCGGCAAACTGCTATTGCAGGGGGATGTTATTGAGGCCTCGGTGCGGGCCTCCTTGCCCGGTGTAGAAATCCCAGCTCCGGGGGGCGTCACGCGGCACGAGGATAGGCATTTTTTCTGTCGTCTCGCTGTCGACCAACTCCTGCTTCTGACTCCACCCGACGCCACCGATGACATACAAGCAACCATGGCTACCACACAACCGAACACCTGCGCCCACCTCGTCGACACGACATCAGGGTTGACGGGCCTGTGCCTCGCCGGGCCCCGCAGCCAGGATGTGTTGAGCAAGCTGACCGACTTGGACCTCACGCTGCCCGCCACCGCCGACATGACCTGCACCCAAACCAGCCTCTCGGGTGTGCAGGCCATATTGGTCCGGGCCGACTTCGGAGACGTGCCTTGTTACCGCATATTCGTGTCGCGGGACTTGGGTGAGTTCGCTTGGGATGTCTTGACAGAAGCAGGTTCAAGCGAGGGGCTGACGCCTTTTGGCGTTGATGCCCTCCGTCTGCTGAGGGAGGACGCCTGATGTTCCGCCTGTTCAAGAAAACACCCATGTGGCGGCGCCACCCATTGCGCGACTCCTATGACGTGGTGATTATCGGCGGGGGAGTGCACGGCCTCTCCACCGCCTACTACTTGGGCAAGCTGGGTGTGAAGAACGTGGCGGTGGTCGACCGTGGCTACCTTGGCGGCGGGGCCAGCGCCCGCACCACGGCCATCATCCGCGCCAACTACCTCACCCCTGAAGGCATTCCCTTCTTCCGTCACAGCCTTGGCCTCTACGAGAAGCTGGGGCAAGACCTCAACTTCAACCTGATGTTCAGCCAGATGGGGCGCCTCGACTTGGGTCACACTGAGTCCGCCATGTTCGGGCTGCACATGCGCACCGAGTTCAACAAAGCGTTGGGCGTCAACAGCCGCCTCATCGACGCCGATGAGGTGAAGGAACTAGTGCCCATCATCGACCTGAGGCGGGGCAAGCAGTTCCCCATTCTGGGAGCGATGTACCACCCTCCCGGCGGAGTCATCCGCCACGATGCCGTGGTCTGGGGCTTCGGCCACGGGGCCGACAGGCAGGGGGCGGAACTGCACCCCCACACCAACGTTACCGCCATAGAGCGTGACGGGTCGTCAGCATGGATGGTGCGCACCAATAAAGGCGACATACGCTGCAAGACAGTGGTCAACGCGACGGCGGGGTGGTGCTCCACCATCGCCCGCATGGTGGACCTCGACCTGCCCATCGTCACCTATCCGCTGGAGGCCTGCGTTACCGAGCCGCTGAAGCCTCTGCTGCACCGCACCATCTCCTCGGCCAACCTGCACGTCTATGCCTACCAGACCGACCGGGGCGAGGTGGTCATCGGCGGGGCGGTGAATCCCTATCCTGGGTACAGCGTGCGGTCGACGTTGTCCGCCCTGCAGACGCTCACCTCCCACCTTCTGGAGATGCTGCCCTGCCTGCGGGAGGCCCGCATCCTGCGGCAGTGGGCTGGCCTGTGCGACATGACGCCCGACTATGTCCCGCTGCTGGGAGAAGTGGAAGGGATGCCGGGCTTCATCCTGAATTGCGGCTGGGGTACTTGGGGCTTCAAGGCCGCCCCAGCTGCGGGCGAGAGCGTGGCGGCCCTCATCGCGTCGGGGTCCACTCCAGACCTGATCAAGCACTTCGGCTTGGACCGTTTCGCCGATGGGCGTTTGGTCAACGAGCGAGCTGCTGCCCCAGCGGCGGCTATCCAGTAGCTCCGGGACGGCCCTCAACTCACCCCTGTCTATGTGCTATCATGGCACCAACCCTCATGCCCATCGGAGGCTTGGCCATGGCTACCGTCAACAGGAAAGAGGCATCAGCGGCGTCGACAAGTGTGGAAACGCCTTGGTACGACCTCATTGACGACCCTGTGCCGCCTGAGGATGCCATGCAGCAGGATGACACGCTCTACTACACGATGTCCGGGATCAGGGCGCGCTATGAGGACGACCCCACCGTGCTCGTCTCCGATGAGACCAATCTGATTTACGACTCAGCCCGCCCCGGTTCGGTGGTAGTCCCTGACGGCTACGTAGTGTTCGGGGTGGACGCAAGGACGATCAAGTGGGAGCGTCGCAGCTACCGGATCGAAGAGTGGGGCAAGCCGCCGTCCTTCGTGTTGGAGGCGGCTTCGGAGAGCACGGCCTCGAACGACTTGGGCCGAAAAAGGCAGATATATGCCACCATGGGCGCCCAAGAGTACTGGCGACTCGACCGGACGGGGCAGTACTACGGGGAGGCACTAGTTGGCGAGCGCTTGGTGAACGGCGAGTACCAGCGGTTCGATTTGCATACCGCAGACAACGGAGATGTGTGGTCCCGCAGCGAAGTGTTGGGGCTCGACTTCTACTATCATGTGGGACAAGACGGCCGCGGTGAGTTCCTATTGCGGGACAGCCTCACGGGCGAATGGATAAACACGCTGGGACGTGAGGTCGCCATCCGGCGGACGGAAGCCGCCGCCCGGGAGGCCGAAACCGCTAGGGCAGACCTTGCCGAGGCCGAGGTCCTCAGGTTGCGACAGCGCCTCCAGGAACTTGGACACGCGGATGAATCTCATGGTTAGGCGCGTTGCGAGGCCTTGGCCTGTGGCCCCCGGAACGGAGCGGTAGCAAGGTTTTGTCTAGCGGGTTCCAACTTAGCGTGGTAGACCAGTCCCCCGTGCGCAAGGGCGGTTCAGCCGCCGACGCCCTCCGGGAAACAGTGCGCCTAGCCCAAATCGTCGAGGGCTTGGGCTACAGCCGCTACTGGGTGGCTGAGCACCACAACTCCGGCGCATTTGCAGGCACCAGCCCCGAGGTGCTGATCGGCCAGATAGCCGGCGCCACCAACTCCATACGCGTGGGAAGTGGCGGCGTGATGCTCTCCCACTACTCGTCGCTGAAAGTAGCCGAGCAGTTCAGGGTGCTGGACTCTTTCTTCCCTGGGCGGATCGACCTTGGCATCGGGCGCGCTCCTGGCAGCGACCGGCTCACCTCGGCAGCCTTGGTCTACCCGCGCCCCCAAGCCGATATCAACAAGTTTCCCCAGCAAGTGTCCGACCTGATGGGATACCTGACGGGGGCCGCCGTGGGCGAGCAGGCCTTCGCTAGCATCCGGGCGCAACCCGGTGCAGAACCCGAGTCCACGCCGGAAGTGTGGCTGTTGGGCTCCAGCTTCTACAGCGCCCAGTTGGCAGCAGTCCTCGGGCTTCCCTTCTCCTTTGCCGACTTCTTCGGGATGACCGGCTTCCACGGACCGGAGGCCGTATCAGTGTACCGGCAGGAGTTCAAGCCATCCCCCTTCCTGTCAGAGCCAAAGGTCAACGTTACGCTTCAAGTGATATGCGCTGCTACCCCCGAAGAAGCGGAATACCTAGCCACCAGCCGCAGAATTGACAGGCTGCGCATGGCTTTGGGCGAACGCCAAGGGCTGCTGCCACCGGAGGAGGCAGCAGGCTATCCTCTGCGGGAGGATGAGCGCATCTACATTGAGCGCAATACGGTAGGCAACATCGTTGGCAACCCCGAGCAGGTGGAGGAGTTGATCGTGCAGGCTGCGGCGCGGTACGACACCACCAACGTAGGCATCGTGACCAATTGCTACGACTTCCAAGCGCGTGTGACATCGTATCAACTGGTCGCCGAGCGGTTTAACCTGCAGGCACCCACAGTAGCCGCGCCCCGGTCAGGAGAGTACGCCCGGTGAGTAAGATACTACGCAACATCATCATTCCGGCAAAGGCCGGAATCCGGTAGCCTCCCCGAAAGTGGGGAACACTTTCATCCCGAAACAACGAAACCACGAGGAACGACCAACCATGACCATGCCTAGAACCAACTGGTACACCGACCATCCGCCAGCCTGTACCTGCAAGGACTGCGAGGAGCGTAGGCTCATTCTGCAACGTCACGGCAAGCTGGGGCGCAATACGCCATGCCCTTGTGGCAGCGGCAAGAAGTACAAGCGGTGCCACGGCGGATAACCGTGCCTCCATGGGCACGACGCAATTCGTAAGAAATGCCTCTGACCACCCTTGCCTCTTCCTAAACCTGTCTTAGAATTATTCTCTGCTTCTGATGCCTAGGTGTCGGTTGCCACATCCTCTCTGCGAGAGATCCGCAGGCATTGGCTAAGGCCAAGGCCTCCTTCCTTTCCGACGTACGCTCTTTCTCTCTTGTCCGGTTCCCGCATCCTGCCCTCATGTATGTTGCCGACTGAGCGCCCCGAACTGCCCCCAAAGTAAGGCCGCCTATCGGCCTTGCAATCCTTTCCTTGGAGAGTTGATTCCCGTTGAAACTTGCGAATTGATCTTCACGTGCATTCCAAGCTCTTCAACTTGCGGTGTACGCTCCGTCGGACGCTGCTACAATCGCATAATACCGGGAACGCCTTACCAGTTAGCCGATAAGGTTCCATCTGCAAGAACGCAACCGAGGCGAATCTATGGAGGACGCAGCTGAGGACACTAGTAGTAAGCAACTGTCTAGAACAGCATCACAATCCTTAAGCGCACACGGTGAACCTGAATCCAATGAGACCCTGAGGCCTGACTTCGAAGGTCCCGTGGCAGCCATTAGATTCTATATGGATCAAAAAGGCCTGACTCAAAGGGACCTAGTGCCGATGATTGGTAGTAGGTCCAAAGTCTCGGAAGTGCTGTCGGGGAGTCGGACCATCACCATGCCTATGGCAAGAGCCCTCCATCGTCATCTCGGAATACCTGCAGAGGAGTTGCTGAAAGAACCAGTGGTCAAAGCAGCGGATGTCGAAACCCCGATCGACTGGCGGCGATTTCCACTGAACGAGATGGCAAAGCGGGGTTGGATCGAGAGGAAAGGCAATCTGCGAGACCATGCAGAAGAGTTGGTGACAGGGTTGATGGATAGAGCTTGTCTCTCCGAAACGCCGACTGCCCTATACCACAAAACTGATCATAAGCGCGCTAATGCTATGACGAATCCTTACGCTTTGAATGCATGGTGCTGGCAGGTCTTGGCGCAAGCTAAGGAACGGGGGGTTGGCGTTGAATACCGACTCCAAGACAATCCCTCTGACCTCCTCAATGCGGTAGTTAAGCTCAGTCCATCTTCCGATGGCCCCCGCCGAGCCGTTGACTTCCTTACTGAACGAGGGATTACGGTCGAGATAGTCCCACACTTGCCCGGAACGCACTTGGATGGTACCGCCATGCGGGCTGCTGACGGGTGTCCCGTGATCGGTATGACGCTACGGTACGACCGGATCGATAACTTCTGGTGGGTTTTACTCCATGAGCTGGTTCATGCAACCCGACACTTGTCCGGAAACAATCATGCGTTTATCGACGATCTTAAGCTGGCCGGCACCACTCAGGAGGAACTCGAAGCCGACGATATAGCAACTGGGACGCTTATACCAAACGATATTTGGACCCAAAGCGAAGTTTCGGAAGAGTCCTCGCCGATGGCAGTGATGGCCCTGGCATATCAGATAGGTATCCACCCCGCCATAGTTGCCGGCCGCGCCCGACACGAGCGAGGCAACTACCGGTTACTGTCTCAGTTTGTTGGCACTGGGGAAGTGAAGAGACTATTCGCAGATTAACTGGGAACACTGTACCTTGACACTACATAGGTACCATATAGTGCACTCCCGATGGTGTGACAGCCTAAAACTGTGTAATCAGAAGGCAAATACTACGCCACGCCGGAGGATACGATGGTTACCCCTACGACGGAGTCGAGCCTGTCACCTATTGAAGTCACCGTCAGTGACGACATGGGCATCGCGATTCCAGGAGCCCATGTGCGCGCCACATATGTCTATAGCGGACTCAACTCAGATAGTACAAGCGCTGAAGATGGAACAGCGTCAGTGCCGCTGCTGTACTGCGACAAGGAGCCGATGCGAGTGGAGGCCGTTGCACCGGGCCACCAAGCTGAGTCGGTCAGCGAGTACCAACCGGACAGGGAGCACTACAAACTACCACTCATCCTGCCATCACTAAAATCTGAGTGGGAGCAGGTCGTCATACCAATACGATCGGGGGACAGGACTGGAAGCATCAAACATCCCACCGTGGGTACAATTCACATTAGTGGGGGCAACTTCCACATTTCCAACCGGGGCGATGTGTCAGTCAATGGCTCTGTGGCTCCTTGGCACGCTATGGCACTCCACAAAGAGTACCAACTTCTCTGGAGAGACGGGACCGAGGTTACTATCAGGTTTTTGGAAATGAATCCCGGCTTCTCGCTGACACTAGAATGCAGCCCCCCCAAGCAGCATAGCTGCGTGCCTTAGGCAAATCACGTCTTAGGTGGATGCCCTACATGACAGAGCTAGTGCATGTGGGGCAGCCGTCGCCACACGCAGCTCGCCAGCAGCAGAGATTTCGATTCTGCTTCTCCTTGGCATGAGAGAAGAAGCCGCTACTCTGTCACCGTCATCGCACCCGCCAAGGTCTCGCCGCGCAGATCCGGCTTGTAGTAGGCGTAGACTTGCGAGACTACGGTGATTCTTC
The DNA here is from genome assembly GCA_965263155.1 of Dehalococcoidia bacterium. Classification (GTDB taxonomy): domain Bacteria; phylum Chloroflexota; class Dehalococcoidia; order Lucifugimonadales; family JAAXIE01; genus JAAXIE01. Next base: position 748,730 of record OZ253586.1, on the reverse strand, counting down.
CCTTGAGGACATCCCAGAGGGGATATTGTGACGTGTAAGCGTTGAACGGGGCTATTAGTCGCGAGCCCGGGCCCCGTCGCGACGGTGCCGCTTACGGTCCAAGACTGAAAGCTCTGCCTTGCGGAGGCGGAGATTCAGAGGCGTGACTTCCAGCAGCTCATCGTCGGCGATGAACGCCAAGGCTTCCTCGAGGCTCATCCTAACAGTGGCGTTTAGGCGCTTGGCCACGTCGGCCGTCGAGGAGCGCATATTGGTCAGCTTCTTTTCCTTGCACACGTTGATCTCGATGTCACCTTCGCGGCGTTGGGAGCCGATAACCATCCCTTCATAGACCGTGGCGCCTGGATCGATAAACGTGTCGCCCCTGCCTTGGGCATTCAGCAGGCCGTATGTGACAGCCACGCCCCGCTCGGACGCCACCAGTGCACCGCCACGTTGGGACCTTATCTCGCCCTCCATGGGCTCATAGGACGTGAAGATGCTGCTCTTTAATCCGTCGCCACGCGCAGTCCGTAGGAAGAATGCGTTGAATCCGATCAGGCCACGGGTGGGTATCTTGAATTCCATGTGGACCGAACCGTTGTCGTCGTACCGCATGTCCCGGAGTTGGGCCAAATGGGCCGAGAGGTGCTCGGTCAACGCCCCCACATACTCCACTTGAGTGCTGATATTGAGTATCTCGTATGGCTCGCAAACCTTGCCGTCGATCACTTTATTGACAGGTGTAGGACGGGACACTTGGAACTCAAACTGTTCGCGGCGCATGGTCTCGACTAGGATGGACAGGTGCAGTTCGCCCCGTCCGGACACGACGAACACATCGGCGCTGGGTGTGGGATCCACGCGTAAGCTGACATTGGTGCGCAGTTCTCGAATCAGGCGCTCGTGCAGGGTGCGGGAAGTGCAATGGACGCCGTCCCGCCCCATGAATGGGGAAGTGCTCACGCCGAAAGTCATGCGCACCGTGGGTTCGTTGATGTCGATGGTCGGAAGGGCCTCCGGGCATTCCGGCGACGCAATGGTGTCGCCAATGGACACCCCTTCCGGCCCGGTGATGGCCACGATGTCCCCGACTTGGGCCTCGGGCACCTCAACCCGCTCCATACCGCGGAACACAAAGACGCGGTCCACGTTATGCGTGCTAGTCTCGCCACCGCGGCCCAGCAGGACCACATCCTCCCGCGGCCGTAGCGTGCCATTGGAAATTCGACCCACAGAGACTTGACCTAGGTAGTTGTCGTAGTCCAAGGCAGCTACCAGCATCTGGAGAGGAGCGTTCGGATCGCCGATAGGCGCAGGCACCGACTGTAGGATGGCTTCGAACAGGGGTTGCATGTCCAACCCCGGCGTGTCCGGGTCTGTCGTGGCATAGCCCTGACGCGCCGACGCATACAGCACCGGAAAATCCAGTTGTTCGTCACTGGTAGCCAGCTCTAGGAACAGGTCCTGCACCAACCCAACCACCTCCGCCACACGAGCCTCGGGGCGGTCGGTCTTGTTGATGACAACCATCGGCCTCACGTTCTGCTGGAGGGCTTGGCGCAACACATAGGTAGTCTGAGGCATGGGGCCGTCGACGGCGTCCACCAGCAGCAGGCAGCCATCGGCCATGTTCATGATGCGTTCCACCTCACCGCTGAAGTCAGCGTGTCCCGGCGTGTCGATGATGTTGATACGAACTCCGCCATAGGAAACAGAGGCGTTCTTGGCTAGGATCGTAATGCCACGTTCCCTCTCCAAGGGATTTGCGTCCATCATCAATTCGCCCACCTGTTGGTGGGCCCTGAAGACTTGGCCCTGTTTCAACAGCGCGTCGACCAGTGTGGTCTTGCCGTGGTCGACATGGGCTATGATAGCCAGGTTACGAATAGCGTTGTTTTGGCACTCACTCAAATTCAATCACCCCACCCCTCATCATAGCAGCAGGGCGGGCCTGCTGTCGGAGCCTATATCCATGAACAATCCGCAGTTTAGGAAGAGCTTTGGCCCCTTAATGGCCCTAATAGATTGAATGACAGCCGGAGAATCGCATTTGACCAGTCATTCCGGCGAAAGCCGGAATCCAGCGACTTGGTTAAAGTTAGGAATGACGGGGCGAGTATCTCGGTGCCTGCCCCGAATTGACCCAGCCCCTTGGTGGTGCTAGCTTTAGCCACGTGGTGATAAAGGTGATAAATCTGTCCCTCCGAGGTGGCTCATGGCCCAAGCACAGATAAGCATCAAGCGGGATATGGAGTTCGGCGTCCACGACGGGGACGCCCTGACCGGCGACTTCTATTCCCCTGAAGGGGCAGGCAACTTCCCGGTCATTGTGGCCCTTCACGGTGGGGGCTGGAAACTGGGCTCCTCCCAGAGCTACCAATATTGGGGGCCGTACCTAGCGGAGCGGGGCTACGCCCTCTTCTCCGTCAACTACCGGCTGCTGCAAGGGGACAAGAATCGCTACCCAGCGTCGGTGCACGACACAAGGGCAGCTGTGCAGTTCCTGAAGAGCAAGAGCGAGGAACTGCGCGTCGACCCCGACCGCATCGGCCTCATCGGCGATTCGGCAGGCGCCCACCTCACTGCCCTGACGGCCTTGGCAGGCGACACGCCCCTCTTCGCCGACGCCTACCCCGACGACCCCTACGCCGGAGTCAGCACCTCGGTGAAGACAGTGGTCGGCATCTACGGTGTGTACGACATGATGGCCCAGTGGAAACACGACCAAGTGAGCCGGCCCTTGGACCAGATTACACAAGCTCTGCTGGGGAAGAGCCCCATGGAGAGCAAGTGGCTCTTCTACGAGGCCTCCCCCATGACTTACACCACGGTAGACAACAACCAGACCGCCTTTCTGGTCGTGTGGGGCTCGGAGGACGACATCGTCGACCACGAGTCCCAGTCCGAGACCTTCGTCAACGCGCTGAAGCAGGCTGGGTTCTTCACCCGCACCGTCATCGTGCCAGGCGCACCCCACTTTTGGATGTCCGACCCCCTAGACGAGCCACGCAGCCACACTGCTTACCTTGCCCCGCGCTTGTTGAGGTTCCTGCAGGACCGCTTGTGATGGCACGTCCTTCTTATTGGCGCCTGCTTGCCAAGGGATGAGGATGAGATACACAATCGTAGTGTACAAGGACCCTGGGAGTAGTTATGGGGTGACTGTTCCAGGCCTGCCCGGTTGCTTTTCGGGCGGCGACACCTTGGACGAAGCATTCGCCAATGCCCGCGAAGCAATCGTCTGTCACATCGAGGGATGCTTGCTGGAGGACCAGCCCATCCCCAAGGAGCGCCCCCTGGAGGAGTACCAAGCCAACCCGGACTTACGCGGACGGGATGTGGGGCTTCGTCGACGTAGACCTGTCCGGCTCGTCTGGGGCATCTCTGGGCAAACCCGTGCAAGTGGACATCACATTGCCCGAGCATATCGTCACCGCAGTAGACAGCGCGGCTGCCAGATCTGGAGAAACGCGCTCTGGATTTCTGGCGCATGCGGCCTTGGCAGAGGTCGCGAGTAGACTTGCATAGAAGGCGTAGGAGGCACGATGCTCCCTGAAAGCGTAGTCGAGTTCGCTAAGACCACACATCGTGGGGTGCTCAGCACCTTCCGTCGCGATGGCTCCGTGCAGATGAGCATCATAAGCTGCGGCCCATTCCGCGAGGGCATCGGCTTTACCGTGACCGAAGACCGGGTCAAGCTGAAGAACCTGCGGCGCGACCCGCGTTGTACACTGCTGGTCTCCCGCGAGAGCTGGTGGGGCTTTGTGGTATTGCAGGGCCGCGCCGAAATCATGTCGGCGGACAACACCGAGCCTGAGGAGTTCCGCATGGCCCTGCGCGACGCCTACCGCGCCGCGTCCGGCTCGGACCACTCCAACTGGGATGAGTACGACCAAGCGATGCGCGACGACCGGCGCTCGATAATCGTGGTGGTGCCGGACCACATCTACGGGACGGCCCTCTGATGCAGTCGTAGTGGCGATTGTAATGGGGTCGTAGGGGTGATTCGCGAATCACCCCTACCGGATCGCAGCCAACCCAACGATATCAAGATGAGAGGTGAACCGATGGCGGAGCCAATCTCCTATTTCAACGGCGACTTTGTACCCGACAGCGAGTGCAGGATTCACATTTCCGATCGGGCTTTCCGACGAGGCGACACCATCTACGATGTCTCCCGCACCTTCGGGGGGCGGGTGCACCGCTTGGGTGAGCACATCGACCGATTGTACCGGTCTCTAAAATACGCCCGCATAGACCCCGGCATGTCCCAAGAAGATATGGAAGAGGTCACCCACGAGGTGATTCGACGGAACCCGCCCCAAGACGGCGGCGACTCCATGGTCTGGCATACTTTGGTACGTGGCTACGCTCCATCCCCTGCCCGAATCAATACCCCTGCCCCCGCAACGCTTTGCATCCAAGTGAAGCCGATTGAATTCCGGGAGTTCGCCCACCAGTACAACGACGGCGTGCCCGTCATCTTCCCGCGCACACGCAGCTACTCCGCCAACTCCTTGGAGCCCAAGCTGAAGCACTACAGCCGCATGAACTTCTCCATGGCCGAGCTGGAGGCCACTGACCTCGACCCCGAAGCCCAAGCTGTGCTGCTGGACTTGGACGGCAATATTTCAGAGAACACGTCGGGCAACTTCTTCATCGTCACCGACGGTGTGATCCGCACCCCCACTGATCGCAGCATCCTGCAGGGTGTTTCGCGCCTGGACATCTTCGCCTTGGCCAAGGGCTTGGGTATTCCGGTGTCGGAGGAAGACCTGCAGCCCTACGATGCTTACACCGCCGACGAAGCGTTTCTCACCAACACCATCTACTGCGCCCTGCCCGTCTCCCGCATCGACAATCGCTCGCTGGGCAGCGAGGTTCCCGGCCCAGTGGTGCAGCGCATCCTAGCCGCTTGGAGCGAGATGGCGGGAGTGGACATCGTGGACCAAGCCCTGCATCAGGCAGGCTCGAAGGCGTGACGTGGTTTATGCGTAGTTTCCTGCGGTGAGCGACCAGCCGCACGAAGAGCCACCAGCCCTTCCCGTAAGCAGCCAGCCCCGGCCATACCGGTTCGTGATCGGGGCCATGTTTGCCGTGGTCACTGTTACCGGGGGCATGAGCATGTTCGCAGTGGCCCCGGTGCTGCCCCTGATCATCGACGATTACGGCATCAACCGGGGCACGGCCAGCCTGCTAACTTCAGTAGTGCCGTTGATGCATGTGTTGCTGGCCCTGCCCTGCAGCCTGCTGGTAGGCAGGCTGGGCCCCAAGACCCTTATCACCATAGCGGGGCTGATGGCGTCGGCCCCTGCGTTCAGCATATTCGCCAGCAGCTTCTATATATTGCTGGCCACCCGCGTCGTCTATGGACTCAGCCTAGCCCTGCTCATACCCGCCGTGGCCCCCCTGCTGATGCAGCGGTTCCGGCCGGGAGAACTTTCGTTCATGAACGGCATGTTCCTCACCTCCATTAGCATCGGCGTCACCATCTCCTCTTTCATCGTCGCCCCCATCGCCGCTGAGCTTGGCTGGAAGCAGGCCTTGAGCCTGTTCGGTTGCGCCGCTTTCGTAGCAGCTATCGGCTGGCAATTAGTGATGACCCGCGAGATAGGAGACGCGCCGGTCTCGGCGCCCCGCCTCCCCATGCCGATGTTCTGGCAGGTGTTGCGCTCCCGCACCACGGTACTGCTGGCAGCAGCCGACGCCGGTCCCTACGCCCTCTACACCGCCTCGCTGGCTTGGTTGCCCGCCTTCTACCACGAGGTGCACGGCACAACCCTAGAGGAGGGTGGCAATCTGATAGGAATGGTCTCGCTGACCGGCGTGGCCACTCTGGTCTTGGCAAGCGTCATGACGGTACGGATGCGGCGACGCCGGCCCTTCCTAGTGGTGCCGGGCGCGCTAGCCGGGTTCGCTGGTTTGGGGAGCATCCTGCTGGCAGGCACCCCCGGCGTGTACATTGCCCTGATCGCGTTGGGGTTCGTCTCTTGGTTCTACCTGCCTGCCCTGCTGACCATCCCCATGGAGCTGCCGGGCGCCTCCGAGACCCAAGCCGCAGTGATGCTCGGCACCCTGCTAAGCGTCGGCAGCGTCTTCACCTTTGCCGCCCCCTTGGTAGTCGGCATCTCCACCGACTACCTCGGCACCTACATACCCGGCCTCACCCTGTTCGCCGCACTCTCATGGAGTCTGCTGGTTGCAGCCTTCATGCTCCCTGAGACGGGGCGGCCGCGACCGGCAGCATCATAGGCGTAGGTGTATACTGGGTCTGCAATACAACTTCGTCCGGTCCACGATCCCGCACCAACCTCAAGATGGGACCGGAATCTTGGGGGAAGCATGGAAGACAACACCACCGTACAAGAATACATCCAGCAGTCCCGCGACTTCTTGCAGAAAGCACAGCAATACTTGGCAGCCGATGACCTGCACGAAGCGTCGGAGAAGGGATGGGGCGCCGCCTCCCACATGGCCAAGGCAGTAGCCCATGCCAACGGCTGGGAGTACCAGAAACATCAACAGTTCAACGTAGTCCTCAACAACGCGCGCCGGAAGACAGGCAGGGATGACATAGTCCTGTTAAGCGGTGTGGCTAACCAGCTTCATGGCAACTACTACGAACGAAAGCGATTCTTGGACGCTGAGGCTATCGGTCTTGCTTTAGACCATGTCGAAACCCTGATGGGTATCCTAGAGCCTCTGGCGTTAGACCCTTCATAGGCCAACGTTTCTGGACTTTGAGAGGCAGAAACCTTGGGAACCTTTGACGTGACCATCGGCGTCGGAAACCGTGCATGGCGGGGACTTGGTAGAAGTGGAAGCCACGCCAAGCACGCGTAGCCTACGATGAGCAGATGTTGGTTTGCCCAATAAATTTTGGTCCCGAAGCAGTGTATCTCTTGAGGGCTACACCATTGGAAATCTTCGACCTTATGGTCGATCCCACTAACCAGCGTCTCGTACGCAGGCCACCTAGACGCGCCCGACCTTTCTGATACAACCCATACTCCCTACCGCATGGTCGCCCCGCCATCCACTGCTAGCGTCTGGCCGGTGATGAAGGCGCTTTCGGGGGTGCAAAGGAAGATGACTGCGCCCACCAAATCTTGGGGCAGTTGTGTGCGCTTGATGCTGCGGGCTTGCTGACGCTGCCTGTCGGCCTCCAAGCGGTCTTCCCCTGGGTCGTCAAGGCTGATGGTGAGGCCGGGAGCCACGGCGTTGACGTTGATGTGGAACTCGCCCAACTCCTTCGACAAGGCACGGGTAAAGCCGATGACGCCCGCCTTGGACGCCACGTAGTGGGCCACCATGGGCGCGCCAAAATGCACAGTGCCGGAGCTGATGTTGATGATGCTGCCGCCGCCCTGCTGCTTCATGTAGGGGACCACGGCTCGTGCGCACAGGAAGGTGCCCCGCAAGTTCACCGCCATCAGCCGGTCCCATTCCTCCACGGAAACCTCGTCGAAGGGTCCGCGGGTCATGGCTGGCCGTTGGAACACGGCGGCATTGTTGATGAGCGCGTCGATGCGGCCGAAACGATCAGCAGTGTCCTTGGCCATGGCGTCGGCCTGCTGAACGTCGGAGACGTCCACATTTAGTGCTAGGGCGTCGTGGCCCTGCTCACCTAGGGAGCGGACTAGGTCATCGGATGCAGCGGTGTTGATGTCTGCCACCACCACCTTGGCGCCCTCTGCAGCCAGCCCCTCGCAGTAGGCCTTGCCGATACCCAAGGCCCCTCCGGTGATGATTACTACGCGGTCGTCCAACCTGCCCATTTCTTCCTCCTATCAATGTATCCGTCATTCCGGCGAAGGCCGGAATCCAGGGACTTCTTAGAGGCTCTTATATGGCCTGCCAGTTATTCAGAAGCTCTTCCGCCAGCTTGTGGGCGGTCTCCCTCAGCAATTGCCGATCGGCCTCTGGCGTGTCTGCCGTGGGCATTTCCACCATGGTGTCACGGGAGTAGGTGGGCAGGACCCCTGCGTCCTCGCGTAACACGCCCTTGGGGTCTTCCCCATCCTGGACGGCGCGAATGCCACGCCTGACCATGTTTCGCAACAGGATGATGCCCCGGTCCGTGGTACCCAAGTGCTCCAAGGCATGACGCGCGATGGGGCGCTGGCTGGACTGAGCGTCGTAGTCGCCGGGCATCCTTTGGCGCTCCTCATAACGACGCTCGGACGTCTGGCCGAATGGAAGCCCCTCCGGCGCCTCTAGGCCCTCGGCTGTGTGGTTGAACCAGAAGAGCCTAGTGTTGGCGTCGTCTATGGGAGTCGCGAAGATTGCCATCTCAGGTCGCCCGCCAAAGTCTCCCTCCCGGAACAGCACGCCGCTGGGCGGGAACTGGTGCAGCGTCGGTGGCAGGAAGTCGGCGATGCGCACCCATACCTTGTCGCCCACACGCCGTGTATCGAGGTACATCAAGCCAACGGGAGTCTCCAAATACTCCCATTCCGGCATCTCCGCGAAGTCCTCTGTCACTTGGGCCGCTTCAGGGTCTTCGCTACCGATGGTGTGCAGGTAGAGGAGGTGGGCCGGGTCCATGCAATTCTCCTTGACCTGTAGCCAGTTGCAGGGGAGAGTGCAACTGTCGCCAGCCCAAGAATGGTAGTCCGCCCTCTCGAAGGTATCGTACTTGGGGAAGGTGGGACGCTTGTCCGGCGGGCCCAAGTAGGCGAAGACCAAACCCTCGTAGTCCAGCGTAGGGTACGCCCCATGACAGAGGCGGTCTTTCAGCGTGGAGTCGGCGGGTTCGCCGGGGGTCTCCAGAATCCGACCGTCGACGCCGATCAACCAGCCGTGGTAGCAGCAGCGCAGCCCCTGCTCGCTGACCATCCCGAATTCGAGGGAGGTGCCACGATGGGGGCAGTGCAACTCCATCAAGCCTGTGTTCCCGCTGCCATCGCGGAAGATCACCAAGTCTTCGCCCAAGATACGGATGCGTTGGGGCAGGTCCTTGAGGTCGTCGGAGCGGGCGACAGGAACCCAGAAGCGCCGGAAGTACTCGCCGCAGGGAGTGCCTGGCCCAACGTGGGTAAGCTCGGGGTCTTCCGACGGCACTTCGCGGTGGTGGTAACCCCCGTAGGGGCGGGACAGGAAGGGCGCCCTAGTGGTCATATCATTTCTCCTTGTGCCCAAATGTTCGGCAACCACGAAGGGTTGCCCCTACGATTGCTAAGTTACCTGTTTCCGGCTTACGACTTACTCCAGCCCCCTCACCCTAGCCCTCTCCCGCTAGGAGAGAGGGGACTTACGAGACACGCCCCAGAGGGCGAGGATGACGCACTGTATACCTACAGGTTCGGCATCACCTTCTCGGCGAAGAGGCGCATCGATTTCTTGACCTCTTCGTGGGGCACCAACCCGCCTAGGTTGAACCAGCAGATGCATTCATCGTTCCGCAGGGCGTGGCTGATCTTGTGAAGCCGGTCGGCGACTGCGCTGGGCTCGTCGTACACCGCAGTATCCCGCAGGATATCCTCGTAAGGGATGCTCAGGTAGTTGGGATAGCGAGGCCCGCCAGCGGCTGCCGTCTCCGTGGTGGGCCGGGGACCAGGCCCTAGGATGGCGTCGACCTCCCGCATGTAATTCATAGTGCTGGCTTGAGGCAACCCTTGGGCAGCGGCCCGGTCTCTTGCCGTGAACACCGGCAGGGCAAGGGACACCTCTTGCTCAGGGTGTCCATTCTCTTGCAGAGTGTCGCGATATGTAATCAGGCCTTCCTGGAGCCGTGCCAGCGGGTTGATGAGTATCCAAGTGAACACTGGCAACCCCAACTCCCCTGCCAGTGGGAAAGTGTCGGCGCTGTTGGAAGCCATTCGTAGTGGAGGATGGGGTTTCTGTGCTGGCTTGGGTGCCACCGACACATCGTTTATCTGCCAGTAGTTGCCCTCGTAGGTGACGTTGTCCTCGGTCCACACCTTCTTGAGTATGTCCAACGCCTCCATGAAGCGGGGACGGCTCTCCTCTTGGGGCACGCCGAAACCGTGGTGGGCCAGCCGGGTGCCACGTCCGATTCCCAATTCCAGCCGGCCGCCGCTGAGAATGTCGGCGGTGGCGGCGTCTTCCGCTAGGCTTACCGGGTGATGCAGCGGCAGCAGGTTGACGGCGATGCCCAGCCGGATGCGCTTGGTCCGCTGCGCGGCCACGGCCGCCAGCATCAGGGGCGAGGGCATGGCGGAGAAGGTACTCCGGAAGTGCAGCTCAGCAATCCAAGCCCGGTCGAAGCCCAACTCGTCCGCCAATTCAATCTGTTCCAAGGTATCCTGGTACCGCTGCGCCACCGACTGTTCGGGTGCGCACGGCACCTGGTAAAAGACGCCAAACTTCATACGGCCTTCATTCTCCACTGCTACTAGCAGAGGACCAGATGTAGGGGCAATCCAACGCGGCCCCATGTTAACGCCAGCAACTCGGATAGTACAGTTGTGCATACAGACGGCTACTCTAAGGGACTCCCACATTTCTGCGTGTGCTATTATCCCAGCGCCAGAGCGGGCGCGTGCAAGTCGCCACCAGGCAGTCGCCGCCGGGCAGTCGCCACAAGGCAGTTGGAGGGGCCAGCGTGTTTGCTACCATCGGAAGGAGCTTTCGGCTCGTCAAGCTCTGCTTGCACGTTCTCTCAGTGGACAAGGAACTGGCCTTCTTCCCAATCTTCTCCTCCATCGGCGTTATCGTTGTCCTCCTAGCCTTCATGGGGGTCAGCATCGGCATCGGGGCGCTGGACCGTATTGATGAAGGCGCCTTTAGCCCCGGCGATATCGTCGTCGCTCTGCTCTTCTATTTCCTAGCCTACTTCGTCATCATCTTCTTCAACAGCGCTCTCGTATTCGCGGCCCACGAGAGGCTGGCCGGGGGCGACCCCAATATCCGCTCGGGTCTGAGTGGAGCGTCACACCGCATCATTTCCATCTTCCTGTGGGCCGCGATCGCGGCCACCATCGGACTCATCCTGCAGATGCTCAACAGCGTGGCGCGGGAGCGCGGAGGCGTTTACGGCATCATCGGCCAGGTAATCGTTTCGCTGATGGGGGCTGCGTGGACTTTGGTGACCTACTTCGTGGTGCCTTTGATCGTCATTGAGCACAGGTCGCTGGGCGACGCATTCAAGACCTCCCTAGGGATGGTCCGGCGCACCTGGGGTGAGCAAGTGGTGGCCAACTTCGGCTTGGGGATTGCGGCGCTCATCGCCTACCTCATCGCGGCAGGAATCGGCGCCTTGCTGTTCCTTGTCCTTTCGCCCCTGGGCACTACCGGAGCGGTTGCAGCGGTTCTCATCGGCTTGGCGCTCGTCGCCTCTGTGGCAGTCATATTCGCCACGCTGGACGGCATATACAAGGCGGCCCTCTACAACTATGCCACCAACGGCGAGGTCCCCAGCCTCTTCCAAGCAGATGTGTTGCAGGGGGCCTTCCGCCAGCAGTAGCCCAAGCCCATCTCGCATCAGGTGCACCGTCGCTTGTCTCCGGGCCAGCATGGCCCCCGACTGGCAGGATCGCACTGTCCAGGATCGTTTGGTTAAGCGGAAACGGGAGCCTCCCAGAAGCACGCTTGGATATGGATATGAACGGTCTGATTGCGTCGCTTGCCTGGGTTTCTTGACGCCATATTGCCCAACTCCTAGACTCGCACGGGTTAGCCCCTCTCCAACCAATGGAGAGGATTGGTGTGAGGGGCTAGTGGACAATGCCAAAGAGATACTCAAGTGGCCGGTGCAAAATACTCCAAAGCTAAGAGGTGACGCATGGCAGACGGTCCTGTAAACCTATTCGAGTACGAAGAACTCGCCAAGGAGCGGATCAACAAGTCGGACTACGACTACATCGCTGGCGGGGCCACCGACGAGATAACCATCCGTCGCACCCGCGCCGTCCTCGACTCCATCATGCTGCGTCCCAACATGATGGTGGATATCAGCCAGCGCGACCTCTCGACGACCGTGCTGGGCCAGCCCATCAGCCTGCCCCTCATGCTGGACCCCGCAGGACACCACTCCATGGCATCGGACGAGGCGGAGATTGCGACGGTTCGCGCAGCAGGTGCCATGGGCACCGTCATGGTGCTCAGCTCCCATGCCTCCCGCACCTTGGAGGAGGTGGCACAAGAGTCCTCCGGTCCTATCTGGTTTCAGCAATACCTGTTCAAGGACCGCGAACTTACCTTGGAGATGGCCAACCGGGCCGAGGAAGCTGGGTACAGTGCCCTCTGCCTGACTGCGGACGCCAAGGTGCCTCCCAAACGGGAGCGCAACATACGCAACAACTACGTCGGCGGAGTCTCCCCCAACTACTCCAAGATAGATATGGGCACTCACACCTCGACCTTTGGCGCCGACGCTCCCGCTGGCCCCCGCGACATACGCGACCCTGCAGCCACTTGGAACGACCTCGACTGGCTGGCTTCCAACATCCGCCTTCCGGTTGTGGTCAAGGGCATCATGCGTGGCGACGACGGCCGTCGCTGCGCCGAGTACGGTGCCAAGGGTGTCATCGTCTCCAACCACGGAGGACGCTACCTCGACACCACCTTCGCCAGCATCGAGGTGCTGCCCGAAGTCGTCGATCAGGTGGAAGGGCGCATCGAGGTATACCTCGATGGAGGTATTCGTCGGGGCACCGACATCCTCAAGGCCCTAGCCTTGGGCGCACGGGCCGTCCTCATGGGCCGCCCCCTCTTCTGGGGTCTCGGCGTAGACGGCGAAGCCGGTCTACGCGCCGTCATCACCATGCTCCGCGACGAGTTATCCGGCGCAATGGGCATGTGCGGTCGCCCCACCATCAACTCCATCGACCGCGACATCATAGGCACCGTCTCGCCCCTGCTGGGCCTCTTCCCGCAGGCTCCTAATTTCCGGTAGACGGCGAGTAGTGGTCTCCCATGACATCCGCCCGTTGACGCCACCCGCCAATCTCCCCTAATTTCAACAAAGGCCGGGGACTAACCCCTCCAGGGTTCCCCAGCCTTTCTTATTGCACCATGACCTAACCGAGGAGACATACCCTTGCCCACCCAGCAGCCCTTGTCCAGCAGCGAACAACTCCATCCCCATTCTCCCTCTACGGCCGGGCACCCATCCACTCGACACTGTCGCGTAGCTGGTCCGTAGCTGCAACTCTACAAATTCGACACTCCTCAGATACGAAGAAATCGTTTTCAGCTACGAAGGGTGTCGAGTCCCAGATAGGCGTTGCAGAGACCCCGGCCCTCCTCTGGCTACCAGGCTACCCCGCAGCAACAGGCCATACAAAGTGAGATAATAGACCGGAATCAGAGCGCATCTGCGATGGACTGCGAGTGCCGGCGATACACAGGGTAGGGGACCAACATGACATGGACTAGGGGAGAAAACGAATGAAGCTTGCCAGCCGCATGGATGATTTGGGGACTGAGGCCGCCTTCGAGATGCTGGCCAAGGCGCGAGGGCTGGAAGCCCAAGGTAAGCATATCGTACACATGGAGATCGGCGAGCCCGATTTCGACACCCCCGAAGACGTGGTCGATGCTGGCGCGAACGCGCTGCATCAAGGCTACACCCACTACGGCCCCACTGCTGGCCTGCCTGAGCTAAGGGACGCCATCGCCCGCGACGCAGGCCCCATTCGTGGCGTCGAGTTCTCGCCCGATTCGGTGGTGGTGACACCGGGCGCCAAGCCCATCATGTTCTTCACCATCCTAGCCTTGGCCGAGCCCGGCAACGAGGTGATTTACCCCAACCCTGGTTTCCCCGTCTTCGAGTCCATGGTGCGCTTCTGCGGCGCCAAGGCGGTGCCCATGCGCTTCCTCGAGGAGAAGGCGTATCACCCCGACTTGGACGACCTAGCCGCCAACATCAACGAGAACACCCGTCTCATCGTTCTCAACTCGCCCCAGAACCCCACGGGCGCGGTGATGAGTGCGGACGAGCTCAGTGCCATCGCCGATATGGTGCGGCAGTACGATGACCTGTACATCCTCTCCGACGAGATATACAAAGACATCATTTATGAAGGGGAGCACACTAGTATCCTCGGCCTGCCGGGGATGCAGGAGCGCACGATACTGCTGGACGGCTTCTCCAAGAGCTACGCCATGACGGGGTGGCGCTTGGGCTACGGTATTTTCCCCGAGCCGCTGGTGCCCCACATCGTCAAGCTGTCGGCCAACAGCGTCTCCTGCGCTGCCTCCTTCACCCAGCGGGCTGCCCTGCAAGCCTTGGAAGGCCCTCAGGACCGGGTCGTAGCCATGGCCCAAGAGTTCAAGACGCGCCGCAATCTCATAGCCAACGGCCTGCGCGGCATACCGGGTGTGAGTTGCCCTGACCCTGAGGGGGCCTTCTATGCCTTTCCTTCTATAAAAGGGACGGGGATGAGCAGCGCCGCGTTCGAGGACAGGGCCCTAGAAGCTGGGGTGGCACTACTCTCTGGCGCCGGGTTCGGCGAGTACGGCGAGAGCTACGTCCGCCTCTCGTACGCCACCTCGCAGGACAATATCCGGCTAGCAGTAGAGCGTCTGCAGGCGATGGTGACGGCAGCGGGCGGCTGATGCTGGCTACACGTTTACCGTTCGTTGACAAGAAAGGACGGGAAACGGTAGCATCGCTAGCACATTACTCCCAGTAACAGGAGGAGATATGACGGTAAAACCGATACAGTTGAGCCACGTAAACATGTTCGTAAGGAACAAGGAGCGGTCTGAGAAGTTCTACGCCGACATACTGGGCCTCACGGTCATGAACCGGATGCCCCGCATCACCTTTATGTCGGCCAACGAGTCGACCTCCCACGAGATCGCCTTGGTGGAGATCGGCGAGGACGCCCCTGGGCCCGAGCGCGGCAGGGTGGGCCTGAACCATATGGCTTGGCAGATGGGTACTTTCGAGGACCTCAAAGAGGTGTACCACAGGCTCAAGGCCAACGATGTGGAGATATCGCGCATCAGCGACCACAACATGTCCTACGGCGTGTACTTCAAAGACCCCGACGGCAACGAGTGCGAGGCTTACTACGAGTTGCCCAAGGACCAGTGGCCTAGCCCCGGCGATGACGGCAATATCTTCCAAGGCAGGAACCCCTTCCCTTGGAGCGTGGAAGACGATACGCCAGTGGACTCCCCTCGCCTCAGCGTAAAGCTGGGCGTATAAGCCTCGGACAACAACCCAAGGCAACAGTAAGGGACTGATGGCAACTGACTGATTAAGGGGTAAGGAGGGGACATGGGCGCCAAGGCAATACAGCTAAGTCATGTCAACATCACCGTCAGCGATGTGAAACGGGCCGAGGAGTTCTACTCCGATGTCCTAGGCCTCACCGTCATGTTCCGGCACGGCGAGCGGGCCAGCTTTCTTTCGGCCAACGAGGCCTGCAGCCACGAGATTGCCCTTGTTCAAGCTAGGCCTGAAGTTCCTGGGCCGGGAGAGCCGGGTAAGCGGCTCGGGCTGAACCACATGGCATGGCAGATGGGCACCTTCGAGGACCTCAAGGAGGTCTACCGCAAGCTCAAGGCACGCAACGCGGAAATCGTCCGCATCGCTGACCACCACTTCTCTTTGGGCATCTACTTCCGTGACCTCGACGGCAACGAGAACGAAGTCCACTACGAGTTGCCGCTGCACGAGTACCCCCAAGGCGAGAATGGCGAGCGCTTCTCCCGGAGCGACCCCTTCCCATACCAACTCGACGACGACGCCCCGGTGGAGTCGCCGGTGCGCGAGCTTTCTCTCACATAGCAGCAGGAAGATAGCGACGGGCGCTGCGATAACATCGAACACCAAGATAGCGACGGGCGGTGCCAACTGAACGTTGAAGTACTACTCTTTGCCCTGTACCGAGAGAGGGCAGGTAGGGGCAGCGTGATGCTGGAACTGCCTCTAGGGGCCACTGTGGGCGATGCGGTTTCGAAGATGCGCGAGTTGTACCCGCAGTTGGCCCCGCCTTCGGTGAATATAGTGGCAGCGGTCAATACCGACTATGCGGACGCTGGTCACCCTCTGCGCGAGGGTGACCAGATTGCCCTCATCCCGCCCGTAAGTGGAGGCTCCCCCTGATTCACCTCACCCACGACCCGCTAATATCCGAAGAGTTCACTGCCAAAGTGCGCTCCGAGCTCAATGGCTCGGTCATTACCTTCCTCGGCACCACTCGGCTGTTCAACGAAGGGCGCAAGGTGCTCTACCTAGAGTATGAGACCTACCCCGAAATGGCAGTGAAAGAGCTCGAGAAGGTGCGCCAGGAAATTCGGGAGCGCTGGGGCATCAGCGATGTGGCCATCGCCCACCGCTTGGGCCGACTTGAACTCGAAGAGATCAGCATGATCGTGGCCGTCGCCTCGCCCCACCGCAAGGAGGGGTTTCAGGCTGCGGCCTACGTGGTCGACCGAGTCAAGGAGAGCGTGCCCATCTGGAAGAAAGAATACTTCGAGGGCGGCTCCCACTGGGTGGCCTGCGACGACCACGAGATGCGAGAACATCCCACTCCCGCGGAGCCACCTCACCGACTAGTTCCTCCCAGCCTAGTTCCTCCCAGCTAGTAGCACGCCATCCTACCGCACACTCCTCGCCTGTCGTTCCGGCGGAGGCCGGAATCCCCAGAGGCCCATACCCAATGAAGGTTCCTCCAGTATCCTGATCCCCGAAGCAAACAGTGGCTTGGCGCCAGAAACCGATTCCCCGGAATCCCTTGGTCAAGGCTCGTTCTTCCCTTGCTTACGGACCTCCTATGGTGCATACTACGCCTCGTCCCTTGGTGGTTAGAGCGGGGTGGACCCACCCGTTCCCATCCCGAACACGGTAGTGAAACGCCCCAGCGCCGACGATACTGCTCTGGTAACGGAGTGGGAAAATAGGCCACCGCCGGGGGGCAACTGCACAAACTGCGAGTTAGCAGGCACGGTGCCTTTCCCAATGCACTCGGTCTGTGTTATGTTTAACAGTGTGCTAGTTTGTTAAAATAATCACAAACGGCTTGGGAAGGGCAGATCCCAAGGGTTCAAGCGGCCTCCTCTCCTTACGGCTCCCGCTTGACATGCGCACAATGTAGGCCCGGACGCACGACTCCCCGGCCCTTTATGGGGAGTCGGCAATTCGTGGATGAGCAAGATCTTCTCCACGAATCAAAAAAACCCAGAAGGGGGTCACCTCGATGGGCAGCAGGTTTGAGAAGTTCTCCGAGCGCGCGAGGAAGGTACTTTCCCTCGCGCAGGAAGAGGCGCAGCGCTTCAACCACAACTATATCGGCACCGAGCACATCTTGTTGGGCTTGGTGCGCGAAACGGAAGGAGTGGCGGCGCGAGTTCTGGCCAACGTCGGAGTGGACCTCAACAAGGTCCGCTCAGCCGTAGAGTTCATCATCGGCCGGGGCGACAAGCCCGCCCAAGGCGAGATTGGCCTCACCCCTCGAGCGAAGAAGGTCGTCGAGTTGGCAGTGGATGAGGCCCGGCGAATGAACCACACCTACATCGGTACCGAGCACCTTCTCATCGGGTTGCTGCGCGAGGGTGAGGGTGTGGCTGCCGGAGTCTTGGAGAGCCTCGGCGTCAACTTGGAGAAGGTGCGAGGGGAGACGCATCGCGTCCTCAGCCAAAGCCCGTCCCAGTCCGCAGGACACTCGGGGCGTTCGCAGACCCGCACTCCCACACTGGACCAGCTTGGCATAGACCTGACTCAGGCAGCTAGGGCGAGCAAGCTGGACCCGGTCGTCGGTCGCAGTCAGGAAATACAGAGAGTCATCCAGATCCTCAGCCGTCGCACCAAGAACAACCCGGTATTGGTGGGCGAGCCAGGGGTTGGCAAGACCGCCATAGTTGAGGCCCTAGCCCAGCGCATCATAACGGGCGAGGTGCCCGACTCCCTGCAAGGCAAGCGGTTGGTCACCTTAGACATGGGTGCCTTGGTTGCTGGCACCAAATACCGCGGAGAGTTCGAAGAGCGCCTCAAGAAGGTGGTCGACGAAATCAAGAATTCGGGCAACTGCGTCCTCTTCATCGACGAGATACACACTATGGTCGGCGCCGGAGCCGCTGAGGGCGCCGTGGACGCTGCCAACATACTCAAGCCGTCTCTCGCCCGCGGCGAGCTCCAATGCATCGGCGCGACCACCATGGACGACTACCGCAAACACGTAGAGCGCGATCCCGCTCTGGAGAGGCGCTTCCAGAGGGTAGCCGTCGAAGAGCCCACCACAGCAGAGACCATCGCTATTCTCATGGGCGTCAAGTCTCGCTACGAAGAGCACCACCACCTGACCATCGGCGAAGACGCGGTGCAGGCCGCCACCAACCTAGCTTCCCGCTTTGTATCGGACCGGTTCCTACCCGACAAGGCTATCGACGTCATGGACGAGGCGGCCTCTCGTGTGCGCCTGCGCTCCAGCACCACACCCCTATCGGTGAAAGAGGCCCAGAAGGTGCTGGAGAACGTCCGCAAAGAGAAGGACGACGCCATAGCCGGTCAGCAGTATGAGTACGCCGCCGAGTTGCGCGACCGTGAACTGCGACTCATCGAAAAGCTGGAGAGTGAACAGCAGGAATGGCGCGAGGACATAGACAAGGATCAGCCCGCCGTCACCGAGGACGACATTGCTGAAGTGGTCAGCATGTGGACAGGCATCCCCGTTTCACGTCTAGCCGTAGAAGAGACCGCCCGACTGCTACAGATGGAAGAGGAGCTCCACAAGCGCATTATCGGCCAAGATGAGGCAATCGTCAGCATCTCTAAGGCAGTGCGGCGCGCTAGGGCTGGCCTGAAGGACCCACGACACCCCATTGGCGTATTCCTGTTCATGGGCCCCACTGGCGTGGGTAAGACCGAACTGGTTCGCGCTCTGTCAGAGTTCATGTTCAGCAGCGAAGACACCATGATTCGGCTGGACATGTCGGAGTTCCAGGAGCGACACACCGTGGCCCGGTTGATAGGTGCGCCTCCCGGTTACGTGGGCTATGACGAGGGCGGACAGCTCACCGAGGGTGTGCGCCGCAAGTCCTACTGCTGCATCCTGTTGGACGAAATAGAAAAGGCCCACCCCGAGGTGTTCAATATACTGCTCCAGATTTTCGATGATGGGCACCTGAGCGACGCCAAGGGCCGCAAGGTGGACTTCCGTAACGCCATCATCGTCATGACGAGCAACCTAGGCTCCGACCTGATAACGCGTGAGACAGGCATCGGCTTCTCCATCAAGAGCGACGAGGGCAGGACGGAACGCATCGGATACGAGCGCATGAAGGACAAGGTACTGGAAGAGGTCAAGCGGTTCTTCAGGCCCGAATTCCTCAATCGCGTCGACGCCACTGTAGTGTTCCACGCCCTCAGCAGGGAACACATCCACTCCATCGTCGACCTGATGATGAACATGGTGCGCGCGGAGCTGGCCGACCACAAGGTGTCGCTCGAGATCACCGAGGCCGTCCGTGACTTCCTAGCAGAGAAGGGCTACGACCCGGTCTTCGGCGCCCGGCCCCTGCGCCGCCTGATCCAGAATGAGATCGAAGACCGGCTATCGGAAGAGGTGCTGGGAGGCAGGCTCCACGCTGGCGACACCGCCTACATTGATGTGGAAGAGGGCGAGGTTGTAATCCGCTCCAAGGTTCCTGCCCTTTCCGAAGCCTGAAGCACAGGCAACTACAACGGGATAGGAAACAAGGCCCGCGCACAAGAGCGCGGGCCTTGTATTTTTGGCGGCTCACTCCCTTAGACCATGACATCTCCTAGTTGGCGTGAGGCTCCAGATCTGATATAGAAGTGGGGTTGCACACCAAGTCCATCATACCTTTGGAGGTAAGCTTGCCTCGCAGCCGTGTACGCACTGCCTATCACTGCGAATCGTGCGGCTTCCAAAGCCCGCGCTGGCTGGGCTTCTGCCCCAACTGCGACACGCGCTCGCCATTGGTGCAGATGCAGACGGCCGTAGGGAGCGGGCATGGCGGCAGTACCAAGTCGGTCACCTCCGCTGGTGAAGAGCTGTCCCAAGTAGAAGCAAGCACCCATCCACGCCTTGCCGTTCCCTTCGACGAACTCTCTCGCGTACTGGGTGGCGGACTGGTGCCAGGCTCAGTGGTGCTGATGGCAGGCGAGCCCGGCGTGGGCAAGTCCACTCTGTTACTGCAAGTCGCCGAACTTGTGGCCCAAAATGCAGGCCGTGTCGCCTACGTATGTGGTGAAGAGTCTTCCTACCAAGTCAAGCTCCGGGCTGATCGGCTGGGGCTCACAGGCGTTGGTATCCAGATGCTGGCCGAAACCGATGTTGGCATGGTGCTGCAACAATTGGAGGCCATAGACCCCGTGATGGTGGTAGTGGACTCCGTTCAGACCCTGCATCAGCCGGAGGTAAGCTCAGGACCAGGAAGTGCCTCCCAAGTGAGGGAGTGCGGCCTGCTGGTGACCCGCTGGGCCAAGGAACGCTCGGTACCCACCATCATGACAGGCCACATCACCAAGGATGGCAGCGTTGCCGGCCCCATGGTCCTGGAGCACATGGTGGATGTGGTGCTCCAACTGGAGTCAGACGAGGTAGGGCACTATCGCCTGCTGCGCAGCATCAAGAACCGGTTTGGCTCCACCAACGAGATTGGCGTGTTCCTTATGAGTGGTAGTGGCATGGAAGAAGTGCCTGACCCCTCCTCCATGATGCTGGCCCAACGGGGAGAGGAAGCCGTAGGCTCAGCGATCGTGCCGGTAATCGAAGGCACCCGTCCCCTTCTGGTGGAGGTGCAGGCCCTCACTTCCCCCACCGTCCTGCCCGTGCCCCGCCGCATCGCTAACGGACTGGACTTCAATCGCTTGCTGATGCTTGTAGCAGTGCTGACGCGTCGGGTGGGTATCAACCTCTCCAATCAGGACGTAATCGTAAACGTAGCGGGCGGTTTCAAGGTGCGCGAGCCCGCGGCCGACTTGGCAGTGGCCTTGGCCATCGTATCCAGCACACGGGACGCTCCCCTCGACGCGGGCCTCGCCGCATTGGGGGAGGTCGGACTCAGTGGAGAGATTCGAGCGGTGCCCCAAGTCGAACGGAGGCTGACGGAGTTGGCGCGCCTCGGCTTCTCCGGGTGTCTATTGCCCGCCTCAGCCCACGACAAGATGGAGTCTGCCGGTGTAAGGACGATAGAAGCCTCAACCCTGAGGCAAGCCATCAGCCGCAGCCTTACGTCCCAAAGGCGGGAGCCTCCCTTCGCCTGACTCCTGTCCATCCTAGATAATGCCCATCCCAATCCTAAACTCCCCTGTCGAGGGCAAGGGTTTCGCAGGGTTTCTCTACGCTAGGAACCGCGGGTGATGCATCGGTTCAGCACTGGGGGGCTCTTCAGACGAACAACAGGGTAGTGCGAACGCTCGAGGCAGCACAGTGAGCTAAGCCGTTCGCCGCCAGATGCAGGTTCAGGACTTGATGGCCACTCCGCCGAAGAGGCACCATCCTGTGACAGTGAGTTGTCCATCGGGTGAAGCGGGCGGGGTGCGCTTTGACTCAGCCGCACCGAAGACCGCCCTAGTGCGCAGGTTGACGTCCCAGTCGCTGGGCACTCGAATAGTCACGCCGCCGAAGATGGCTATGACGTTGACGGTTGCTCCGTTGTCGCCGAGCCCAGCGCGTTGCAGGTCCAAGTCGCCGCTCCCGAATATGGCATTGACTCGCCCGCCCTTAAACTGCTGGCTTGCGACTTGGGTTTCACTGCCGCCGAAAATACTGGTCATACTGATCTTGGCGTCGGCAACTGCGTTCCTCGCCATTTCGTACCACTCCCTGCCTGAAAAGCTGCTCCCATTGTATAACACAATCGGTTATGGTCTTTCCCACAGACCAAGGCCTTCAAGCGGAGCGCAGAACAGACCCGCTATCCTGTGCGATATAATCACGAGACAACGCGTCTGTTCACGATGGCGCTGGATGTAGACTTCTTCGTACTCAGGACAGGAGGTGGCTCCATGCCGGACCCAACCGAACTGGAACGCTACCAGCAGATGACCGTACGGTCGAGAGAGGCTTGGGAGAACGCCAAGCAGCACCTCCCTGGAGGCGACAGCCGTACCAGCATCTTCTGGGCACCATATCCCGTGTTCGCCGAGCGTGGGGAAGGCTGCCGCCTGTGGGACTTGGACGGCAACGAGCGCATCGACTTCGCCAACAGCATGACCAGCCTGATACTGGGCCACGCCAATCCCGCGGTGGTATCGGCCGTGCAGGAGCAAGCCACCAAGGGGTTGGTCTACAACGCCCCCAACCAGCATCAAGTGGAGCTGGCCCGGCTTCTCTGCGAGCGCATACCCTCCATGGACATGGTGCGCTTCACCAACTCAGGCACCGAGGCCACGATGAACACCCTGCGTGGTGCCCGCGCCTTCACTGGCCGCACCAAGTTCGCCAAGGCCGAGGGCGGCTATCACGGCACCCACGATGCTGTAGAGATCAGCGTACGCACCGATCCGCGACAAGCAGGCGACCCCGAGCGCCCATTACCCGTCCCCAGCGTCGCGGGCCTGCCCCCTGAGGTGATTGACCAAGTTGTCATACTGCCCTACAACGACACCCCCTCCACGCGCCGCCTGCTGGAGGAGCACCGCGGCGAGCTGGCTGCGGTCATGGTTGAGCCAGTCCTGGGCGGATCGGGCATGATTCCTGCCGACCCCGATTATCTAGCGATGCTGCGCGATTTCACCCGCAGCGACGGCTCGGTACTGATTTTCGACGAGGTCATCAGCTATCGGGTAGCCCCCGGCGGCTCGCAGGAGTACTACGGCGTCATCCCCGACATGACAGCCCTTGGCAAGATCATCGGAGGTGGCTTGGCCGTGGGCGCCTTCGGCGGTCGCACCGACATCATGGAGCAGTTCGACCCCACCCAAGGGCCCAAAGTGGACCACTCTGGTACCTTCAACGCCAATCCCATGACCATGGTTGCGGGGGCCACAACCCTCCAGCAGCTACAACCGGAGACTTACACTCGTCTGGCCGAACTTACAGAGCGTCTCCGAGAGGGTGTCCGTGAAGTGGCAGCGGAGTTGGAAGCACCGCTACAGGTCACAGGCCTCGGCTCCCTCTTCGGCCTACACTTCACCGGAGACCCAGTGCGCAACTACCGTGACGTAGCCGCCAGCAACCGCGAACTGCGTCAGAGAGTCTTCTGGGGCCTCATGAACGAGGGCATCTTCTGCTCCCCCAACCTAGTCCTCTGCCTGTCGACACCCATGGGCGAACCAGAAGTCGACGCCTTCGTGGAAAGCTTCCATCGCGTCCTAGCCCGCAACCTGCCGGGTTAGCGTTGCAAAGGCGTCACCTGCCCCGCAGCCACCTGAAAGCAGGTCGCGCTTCGCAGGAACTCCTCGCCCAGCGGCTCCAAGTCCGTGGTGGTTATGAGCACCTGCTCGTAGCTGCTGGCTCGGCGCAGCACTTGAGCACGGCGACGCCCATCCAGCTCCGACAGCACGTCGTCCAGAAGCACGATAGGACCGTCGCCCCGCAGCTTCGACAGGTACGAGGCCTCGGCTAGGCGCAGGGCCAAGGCGACGGTGCGGGCTTGGCCCCGGGAGGCGTAGGTGCCCATGTCCACCTCACCCGCTAGGAGCCTCAGATCGTCACGGTGAGGGCCTACCACCGTCGACCCGGTAGCTATCTCCCGGGCACGGGACGACTGAAGGGCCGCTGCGAACCGTTCTTGCATCGCGGCGTGCTGCTGTTCTTGATCGCTGCCACCTTGCCAATCGATGTCGTCAGCAGGAAGAGTCGACTTGTACACCAAACTCAGTGGCCGGTCATCCGATAGCTCTGCGTGAGTCGAGGCCGCAAACTCTTTCAGCGACACCAAAGCTCGCAGGCGATGGGTCAGAATGTTGGCCCCTTCCTTGACCAGCTCCTCATTCCAGAAGGCAAGCTCATCATCCCCGGCCCGTCGGTCCTGCAGCATGCGCAGCAGTTGGTTGCGCTGTTGGATAACTCGCTGGTAGCGCTGTAACGAGCGCAGGTAGGCTGGGTTGGCTTGTGACAGCAGGATGTCCAAGTAGCGCCGCCGTCCGCTCGGCGCACCGTACACCAGTTGCAGGTCATTGGCGTTGAACAGCACGGCGTTCACCAGCCCGATGAGCTCGGAGGCCCTGCGCCGCACCCGGCCCACGGTCGCTTGCTTCCGCACCGAGAACGCGGCGTCGCGTCCCTGCCCTACTTGTCCTGCCTGTCCTGCCCTTTCTGAAGGAACGCACTGATAGCCCACCGTCACCCGCTCACGGCCTGCCTTGCGCTCAACGATGCCAGCTACCATGGCGTGGGCCGTCTCGTCGACGGCTTCCCAGTTGATGACCTCCCGGTCGTTCTCGGTGCGAAAAGAGCGTGCGACTGCCAGCAGGTAGATGGATTCAAGGATACTGGTCTTGCCTTGGGCGTTGGCCCCGACCAGCACAATGGGGTTGGGGGGCAGGTCTAGCTCCAACTCCCGGATATTGCGGAAGTTGGTCAGGCTGAGGTGCGAAAGGTACAAGGCGGGCTAGGAGGCAGCTTCCATGCCCCTGATCCGCTCGTCCAACTCCTGCACGCTGTTGTAGTCACCCTCCAGGAGCCTGTAGCAGCGGTCCAAGTAGAGTTGTGTCAGCAACGAACGCTTGGATTCTGGCTGCATCATCGCCCGCAGCAAATCGGGTACTTGGTAGTTGGGGGGCATGTGGCGCCCCACTGCGGCGATCTCGTCGCATGTTTCTTCGCTGAGAGCGCGATCATTGCCGTCTAACGCAAACCGCAGTTGCCCCACCAGCTTGGACAACTCCTGCAACCGGTCGCCGTCGTTCATCAGGCCGTAGAGCACCTCGTTGACGCCCAGCGACGTGTCCGAGGTATCGTCCACAAGCTCGGGGATGGCGCCTGTACCAGCAGCGGGCTGGCTCTCATTCCACAGACGGGCGTACTCCTGCACTGCGTCGCCTGCCACCTGCATCATCTCCGGCAGGTCATTGGTGGCCACGGTGCCACCGCACACCAAGTCGTCGGCCCGCGCCTCCGACAAGCGCTTCAGCTGGTCGTAGCTCTCTACCTCTTCCGGAACAGGGGGCAGCGAGAAGGCCGACAGGTCCTTCAGAGGCTCAGCAGCCAAGTGAGTCGCAAGGAAGGGAGGTACATACTTGGAGAAGTCGATAGCCATCGGCAGCGTGATGGCATAGGTAGCCACCAGCTTCTGGGCATCATACCGGGCGCGAAAATAAATAATGGCATGCCCACGAGGCGAGGCCGGGTTCCCAGTATCAAAATCCAAATTCATAACAGGTCCCCAATCCACAGGGCTAACAATCGATTATACGCCATCCGCTGGTTGGGGGGCTACCAACACGGCTGTGTCGCATGGGCCCTCGCCATATCGGCCAGCATTGTCCGTCCCCCCCACGTCATTCCCGCGAAGGCAGGAACCCACGGCCCTCGTCCTATCCTCTATCCCGCCCTGCCATTTCGTCCACAATGTCCATCGTACGCATACTCACCGCGCATACCCGTTGTAGCAGGTCAACCACCCGCTCCTTGTAGTCGGCAAACCGGTAAGTATTGAACTTAGCGGCGATAGTCGGGTCCTTGGGCTTCTTCTCCTTGTACTGGTCCAACACCCATTCCAACGCCGAACGGTTCCCCAGCACGTACCGCCAAGCATCCGCTGGCACGCCCGTCAAGGTGGTCTTGTCATCCAGCGTGATGATGCCCCGCTCCTTGTCTGCCCGCAGGATGACCCGCTTGGCCTCGCCACTCTGGTCGTTCCGCTTGAGACCATAGGGCTCAACCGACTCAAACCCGATGTGCAAGTCTAGCAGCTCCTGCCCCGACGCAGCCCAGCCCCAGAAGTCCCCGTAGAAGGGCAAGCGTGGAAACTCCCGCACCAAGTCCACCGCATACTTCTCGCGGTACAGTGGATCGTGGAGCACAGCATATGTATAGGCGAAGATGTGCTCGGCCGTGATGCCTACACCTGGGTACATTGCGTCGAAATCCTGGCCCCACTCCTTGCGGTAGTGCTCGTTGATTTCCTTGATGGCCCATTGCGTGATGTTGCTGATGCGCTTCCCGTCTGCCGTGTAACGGTAGAAAGGGAGGCATTGGGTTCCATCAATGAACATTGCTAAAGATGGAATTCTATCGGTGGCCAGAACTGCAAACGGCCTTCGAGCACTAGGGGCAAGAAAACAGAGTACAGTATTTTCACCAACTTTTCCGTGAGGAAAGATATGAGGTATCTGATAAAGCATCTCGTTGAGGTTTTGGCTGTAGTACAGCCATTTGTTTGTATACGGTCGATACAAGGTACGGTGAATCTTCGTACTATCGAGGCTATTTAGTACATCGGCTCGCAACTGACGTTTAAGATCACGAGTCCACTTGATATAAGTTCCTAGCGATTCATCATCGGTGTTCTTGCCACCGTATTTGGCTCTGGCTTTTTCATATGATGTGATAAGCTCACGAATTTTTCTACTCAGGTGGACTGAATCGAAATCATACACCCAATCATCCCTATTAGTGACGACCCCCAAGGAATACAGTCCAAATAAAGATTGTTCCTCACTAGCACTTATGGCGAGCTTGGTCGGCCGGTTGGCGACAGGCACAAGTTTGCTGAAATCGCTGTCGGACTGGTTGAGCCAACTGTGTCTGCCGTCGGGCGTAATGTCTTCGAAGGCAACCCGATCTAACGTAGCGTCACGGAGGTAGGTCAGCTTGTTCCGCGCAAGTTCGGAGTCCTCACGGCTGGCATAGTGGATATTACATTGGCCAAGCTTGGACTTCTCCCGCACGAAGAATCCGATCGCAACGCCGGTTTGTATGCCGAACACATTGTGCAAAGTACCAGAAATTTTGGGATTGCGCCGCACATCAGAACCTAAGTCGAGGGCATACACATCGGTGAATTCGTCTACAGTTATCTTGCGAAAGCCGTCATCCTGCGAGCTTTCTAGGTACGCCCGGTTTGTGACGAACGCAACAATGCCGTCGTCAGTCAGGCGATCAGAAGCCCAGCGGATGAACCTCTTGTACATGTCGTATTGCTTGGTTTTCTGGGCGTTGCTCGCGGCAATGTAGGTCTCTTTGATTCGATCGTCCATGTAAAGGTATTCACGGTTCTTGTTATTGTCGTTTTCGTTTCGCTGGTTGGCATTATATGGCGGGTTGCCGATGATGATACTGATAGTCTTCTCGTTCTGCTCCTGGACGCGCAGCCAGTTCTCTTCGGAAACTGCGCCAAGGTTGAAGGCGGCCTGACGGATAACGGCGCCTCCAGTGGCCCCGGACTGTTGCCAGTCCAAATTGTCCAACGTGTCCACGAAACAGAGGTTGGGAAACTCTAGATAGCGTCCTGTTTTCTCCTTGTAGCTGTATTCGATGTTCAGGTTAGCGATGTAATGGGGCAGTATGGCCACTTCATTGGCGTGAATTTCGTGCCGATACTTCTGCTCCAGCCGGTCGGCGGGCAGATAATCTATAAGGCTGGTGACAAAGGTGCCGGTTCCGGCGGCCGGGTCGAGTATTTGAACGTTATTGTCGGCCAAGGAGCGACCGAAGTGCTTTTGAAGCAGGTAGTCCGTCCCGCGGACCATAAAATCCACCACCTCGTTAGGGGTGTAGACCACCCCTAGACGGTCCGCAGCCTTCGGGTTGTACGCCTTGTAGAAATCCTCGTAGATGGCCTTGAGAAACCTCTGCTTCTCGGCGTGGTCGGCTATGTCGTCGGCAGCCCGGCCGATAGCCCCGTAGTAGGCCCGTAGCCGGTCAATCGCCTCCCGGCTCACATCGCCAGTGAAGAATGTCTGCTCCAAAGCTTCCAACTGCCGCGCGATGTTATTTTCCCGGTGGAACTGGTTCTCGGAGAAGACCCGCAGGAAGATATCCTTGGTCAGGATGTGCTGCAGGAGCATCTCAGCCACGTCGGTGCTGGCGATGTCCGGATCGATGGTTTGCTGGCAGTGTCTCAGAAAGGTGCTGGCTGCATCCTGGTATGCGCGGTTATTTTCCTGAGCAGCCTCAACAGCCTCACGGAGATTGCGGAGTACGGCGGGCAGGTCATCTTTGAATTGCTTCTGCGCCTTGCGGAACTCCTCTATTTCAGGCGGTTCGTAGTCAAGGAAGGTCTGGATGAGCCGGTGCAACTCCCCAGGACGCGACATGTCCACCCGCATCGCCTCGTCCCGGTTTTGGA
Source organism: Dehalococcoidia bacterium (assembly GCA_965263155.1). Classification (GTDB taxonomy): domain Bacteria; phylum Chloroflexota; class Dehalococcoidia; order Lucifugimonadales; family JAAXIE01; genus JAAXIE01. Next base: position 720,626 of record OZ253586.1, on the reverse strand, counting down.
CCAGAACCGCAGTCTCCGAGTCCTCGAAGATGATGTTGTCGCTGGGGTAGCCCCGGTTGAGCTTGCGCTGTATCTCGGCATCCAAATCGTCGTGGGTGTCCTTCGCCTCCCAATAGCCGCGTGACATGCGCAGCGAGTCTTTCACGGTACCGTCTGGCCGGTTGCGCAGCGTTGCCTCCAGCTCATCCACCAAGGCCAGCTTCTCCCGGTGGACGCGACAATACGAATCTAGGCAACTGGCGAAGGCGCGCCGAATGCTTTGCTCGTTGTCCGAGCCTCCAAACTCAATCAGACGCTGCTTATCGGCGTAGTAGCGTTCAATGTGTGGGTAGGTGGGCATAGATAGTGCGTTCCTATCCGAGATTTGCCTGAGTGTAGCGGCGAGCGCGAGAGAATATCAAATAGGGCTACGTGGATTCTCGCCTCCGAAATGCAAATCACAATACCGATCAGCCTTGCGCGACACCCCCCACGACACCCCCATGACACCCACCGATTGACACCCCCACCCCCACCCCCTAACCTTGAATACACGGCTGGTGACTGACCCCCCTGAGGAGAATGAGGAGGGTGCCCCTGCCTTTCTTTTTCAATGGAGGCCCCGTTTCGGTGGAGACCTTTTCTCGGAGCAATTACCTTGTCGGCAAATGCCCCCTGGCCCCCTTTGCACCCTTGGAAGATTCAATCACGCCAGAGTGCGGCAGTACGCGGCAAGCTAATTCAGATACAGCAGTGCGGCAACTGCGGCATGTTTCAGATACAAAACAATTTGTTTTAGCTACGGGCTTGGCCGCGCCCAGCTACGGATGTGGCAGGCCCTGGCCGCACCCAGCTACGGGCTTGGCCGCGCCCAGCTACGGATACGCGGCGGCCAAGGCCGCACCCAGCTACGGGCTTGACCGCGCCCAGCTACGGATACGCGGCGGCCAAGGCCGCACTGACCAACCCCCTCACGGAGGCAACCAATGCAATACGGTGCCATGATCCCCAACCTCGGCGCAGCCGTGGACCCAATAGAGATCGCCACCTTGACGCGACAGGTCGAAGCCGAGCCAGGGTATGACACCCTCATGGTGAGTGACCACGTTGTCCTCCCCACCTCGCTGTCATCCCGCTACCCCTACAACTCCAGCGGGATTCCCACCTTCAACGCCGAGCACGACATCCTCGAGCCCTTCACACTGCTCTCTTTCCTCGCCGGCATCACCCAGCGCGTTCGCCTCGGAATCAGCGTGCAGGTCCTCCCCTACCGCCACCCAGTGCTCAACACCAAAATGATTACCACCCTCGACGTCCTCTCCCAAGGCAGGATCATCGTGGGCGCAGGCGTGGGCTGGATGGAGGAGGAATTCCAAGCCACCGGCGGCGACTACGCCAACCGCGGCTCCGTCACCGACGAGCACATCCAGCTCTTCAAGCTCCTCTGCACCGAGGAGGAGCCGGTCTTTCACGGCCAGCACTACCACCTAGAGGGCTTCAAGATGAAGCCCAAGCCCATCCAGAAGCCTCACCCACCCATTTGGGTCGGAGGCACCACCGGCCCAGGCAAGCGTCGCGCCGCGCGCACTGCCCAAGGCTGGCATGCAGTGGGCGTGAGCCCCGAAGGCATCCGGAAACACCGGGCTGACCTCGTGGGGTACCTCGCGGAGAATGGCCGGAACATTGCCGACTTCACGGTCTCCCTGCGCACCAGCCTCGAGTTCACCAAGGACCCACTGCCCGAGGGGCGCACTCCATTGACCGGCACGACCCAGCAGATCATCGACGACGTGAAGCGCTACCAAGAGGTGGGGCTGGACCACATATCAGTCGGCCCGCGCACCACAGACTTCCAAGACGCAGCCGATTACATTGCGCGGTTCGCCTCGGAGGTCATCCCCAAGGCGCAGGGGTAGAGGCACCGGACCTCTCACATCTCCAGGTTACACCGCGTTGGGATATATGTCCCTCCAGCTATTCGCCTCCATGAACTCCCGCCAGCGCTTGAAGTACCAGCGCGGGTTCTGCTCGCTCATGAACTCGGTGAACACCGCGTCGCGCAGCCCTTCCACTGGCTCCTCGTAGCCTGAGGCCATCTGGTAGTTGTAGGAATGGCGTCGGGCGATGGTCCCGGTACTGGCCACGGTGGCGTAATTCCAGTTCTCCATATCATCCTGCTCGGTCATGCCAGCAGGCCCGCCGTAACGCATGTAGTAGTGGCGAAGCAACTCCTTAACAGAATCGGGAGCGGAGGCATCCACGAAGTACCAACGCCAAGCCTCGGTCAGCTGCGGTCCACGGGGATGCCATACCGCAATGCCTCGAGGGAACCAAGCGTGGAAGGAGATGTTGGGGAACACAGTGCCCGTGGCTGCTGGCGCATACAGCTTGTCGCCGATTCGACGTTGCCGCTCCCGCGCCACCTGCCGGAAGTACTCCTCCACCTCCGGGTCGTTGGGGAACTCAGGGAACTGGCTGGTGCCTCCCAACAGTGGCGGACCACCCCCGGAGCCGTGTCCCAGCCGGGTGAAGGCCACGTTGCCACGAAAGCGGCCACGGGGCACCCTGCTGCTACCGCCATGCCTCTCGGTGCCTGGCCCACCGGGCCCGGTGCCCACCAGTATCTCGGAGCGGTGACTGATGCCGTGGTAGTGGTCGCCCAAGAAGTTTTCAGCGCCAAATTTCCAGTTGGAGGGGAACTGCCACTTGGAGACGGTCCCGATGATTTCCGAGCCCCCCTCGCTGCCATCCCGGGAGTCGAGCAGGGCATCGATGTACAGCTTCATGTCGCCCATATAATCGAGGAAAGCGGGGGCATCGGCGTCCCAGTTGGCCCAGATAGTACCCTTATAGTTCACCATCTGGGGCACCTCTATCAGGCCCCACTGGCTCCTCTCCAACTGTTCGTGATAGGCCTCCTTGAAGTAGGGCACGCCCACCAGTTGACCGTCAGTCCCATAGCTCCAGCCGTGATAAGGACAGGTGAACACCGGAGCGTTGCCTTCGTCGTACCGGCACACCTTCATGCCACGATGCCGACAGGTGTTCAGGAACACATGGATATGTCCGTTCCGGTCACGGGTAAGGATCACCGACTCCTCACCCATGCAGGAGACGAAGTAGTCTCCCGGCTTGGGTATCTGGCTCTCATGCCCTACAAACAGCCAAGCCCGGCTGAACAGCTGCTCCTGCTCTTGCTGGTAAATCTCCTCGTTGACGAAAATCTCCCGGCTGACAGTCCCTTTGGACAGGTCTACCAAGCCTTGGAGTGGCTGCCGTGGTACGTTGATGGCCATCAGTGGGCCTCCGGATGTGGGAGTTGAGTGCTGCCAGCTTAGCACAAATGGGGTGAGTGTAGCGGTGGACTGGAAGCACTCTGCGTTGGCCCGGGGCCAGCGGACCGAGCCGGAAGTGCACGAGTAGTTACGGGCATTGTGCGGGACACGGCCCCCGGAGGGAAACATAGACAACTAACCAGCGCGGGCCTATATTGCAGTCCACAAACCTGCTACCAACAGGTATCGGGCAGGTATCGGCAGAGGGGCAACGAATGCGAAATGGGATGAAGGTCTACGACTCGGATACGCACGTGTCCGCACCAGCGGAGGGACTGGAGCTGTACCTCCCCTCCGCGTTGAGGCAGGAGCTCGAAGGCTACAAGGTCCCCATCAAGGGCACCGTTGGCGGGGGGCCTCTCGAGCCACCCTTCACCCACCGGTACGACTTCGGCGGGGGCGCGGGCGGTTGGGGGCAGGACGCGCCTCGTACCTTGGGAGAGGCTGGACCAACGGCGCAGACCCGGAGCCGCACCCAGAAGTTTATGGGCAGCAAGCTCCCTGCGGCTAACGCGGAATGGGTTGTGGAAACCCGCCTCCGGGACATGGACGAAGAAGGCGTAGACGTGCAGTTGCTGGTTCCCCGGGCGCCTCGAGGACATGAAGACCCCGCGGTGGACGCGGAGCTCATGCGGGCAAACCACAGATTCCTCAACGATTTCTGTGGGAAGTCCCCTCATCGCCTCAAGGCCCTCCTCACACTGGACGCCAGGTTCGTGGAAGACTCGGTGCAGGAGATCAAGGCTTGGGGGAGCAGTTCCTGGACTGTGGGGACATGGCTCAACCTGCCACTGGACTTCCCGTTGGATCATCCGTCCCTAAACCCGGTATGGGCCGCCGTGGAGGAGGAGGGGCTCTGTGTGGTGCACCACTCCTTCTCTGGAGGATATCCGGGGTACCGAGACCTGTGGCAGAACCCCTTCCTAGGGAGAGCGGCGTCGCATCCTTGGGGGGCGATGAGAGCCGTAGCCTCCTTTATCGGGTCCGGGGCTATGGACCGCTATCCCACGATACGGTTTTCCATCCTGGAATCAGGTTTCGGTTGGCTACCCTTCTGGGCTGCGCGAATGCAGGACCAGGTGGAGTACATGGGATACGTTCCCGAACTGAAGCAGCCCATTAAGGAATACCTGACAGGGGGCAGGTTCTTTGCCTCCATCGTGCTCCACGAGGGGCCGGAGATGGTCAGCATGGTCTCTAGCATGCTTGGCAACCAGCTGCTCATGTATAGCTCCGACTACCCTCACCCCGAGACGCGCTTCCCCGACTCGGTGGACCTAGTGCTGAACTGGGAAGGCTTGGATGGCGATCTGCTGCCCCAAATTATGTGGGAAAACGCGGTGAGGTGCTTCGGCGAGCCCTGATTGCGTCTATTCTCAGCCAGCAGTCTGTCGACCAAAGGAGCGGGGTCCGCAATGGGCTGCTATGCGCACAGAGGGTGGCCGAGCGGTTTAAGGCGGCGGCTTTGGAAACCGTTGTATGTGCAAAGCGTACCGTGGATTCGAACCCGCTCCCTCCGCCAGGAACCCCCTTGCGATACGTATCCTCAGTTGCCTCCTTGGAGTAATGGGCGCTTGCGCCGCACGTTAGTCTCGCGCAGGCAAGGTTGTCCATATCTTTGGCGCGGCGAGGGATGGAACAGCTAGTGCCCATGCCTCCGCGCCCCACCGGCTGTCACTTGGTTGTTCTGCATGCCGAACGTGCCTTACACTCATGTAGTGGGACTTGTATCGCCAGCAACAATCTGGCCTCTTGATACGCCTCGCCAAGGAGAAATCGAATATGGCCAGTACCTCAGCGGATGGTCGGATCACGGAACCCGAGGTTCAGGCAAGGCTTGACCGCCTGTTGTCCCAAATGCGCTCTTCAGGGGAGCACCAAGTCGGTTATCCAACCAACCAGCGATTCGACTATACTCCTCTCTATCCCTTCCTAGAGTATGCGCTCAACAATGTGGGCGACCCCTTTCACGAAAGCAATTACTGGGCAAACACCCATGAGATCGAACGGGAGGTGGTCGATCATTTCGCACGCCTGATGCGCATTGAGCTAGACGACTCTTGGGGCTACGTCACATCGGGCGGCACTGAAGGGAACATGTATGGGTTGTACTTGGCACGGGAACTTTTCCCCAACGGCATGTTCTACTTCTCTGAAGATACACACTATAGTGTTTTGAAAAATGTACGAGTGCTGAATGCTCGCTACATCATGATCAAGCGTCAGGAAAACGGCGAGATTGACTACCAGGACCTCCGCGATATGATAAAAGTCAACCGTGACGTGCCTGCGGTGATCATGGCGAATATCGGAACGACCATGCGGGGAGCAGTGGACGACATAGGCCTCATCAAGAGGATTCTGCAGGACCTAGCAGTGACCAGCTCCTACATTCACGCCGACGCCGCCCTGAGCGGCATGATTCTCCCCTTTGTGCCAGAGCCTCAAGCCTACGGTTTCGATGCTGGCATAGACAGTATTTCGGTAAGCGGCCACAAGCTGCTCGGCGCCCCCCTGCCCTGTGGTGTGGTGCTGACCCGGCGCGCACACGTAGAACGCGTGGGCCGCGCGGTGGAGTATGTGGGAGTGCATGACACCACGCTGTCCGGCTCCCGCAGCGGCTTCGCGCCGTTGTTACTGTGGTACGCCCTAACGCGGTACGGGGATGATGGCATTCGAGCCTTGGTGGACGGTATGCTGGTCACGGCAGAATACGCGGTACAGCAGTTCAACCGGCGCGGAATAGATGCTTGGCGGCACCGCAACTCCGCTACAGTCGTCTTCCCCAAACCGGCGCCGGAAGTTTTTCGTAAGTGGCAGATCGCTCCCGAAGGCCTCGAAGCCCACATCATCACCATGCCTCACGTCACGCGCACCATGATTGACGAACTCGTCGACGACTGTGCAGCGCTGAACCTACTAGCCTAAGGAGAAGCCCGATGAGCCAGATGAATCGCATTGTTATCATGGCGAACAACGAAGTGGGTGTGATCGCCGATATAGCCAAGGTGTTGGCCGATGTCGGCATCAACCTAGAAACAATCAACACCGAAACGGCGGGAGATCAAGGGGCCATCGTGTTGACGGTAGACGACACGGACCACGCATTGTCGGTGCTAAACCAAGCGGGATACAAAGCAGTGAGCGATGATGCCCTCGTGTTGCGTCTGCGCGACGCGCCGGGTGCCTTGGCCGCCGTAGCGGACAGCCTGAAACAGGCCGGCGTGAATATCCGGAGCATGCACATTCTCAACCGTCAAGCCGGCTATGCCATGATTGCATTGACCACCGACGACCGCGCACGCGCTCAAGCCGCCATCGACGAAGCAGCCATTATCTGAGTGCGGTTCTTGCGGATTACACGATTAGTCCCCTCTATTGGCCCAGTTGGGTATGGGGCACCGCAGCATCGGTATGACCGGTGCCCCACGTCTTACGCTCGGTGCAACGGGGGAGCGATATGACGTTCTTGGGTGTCAGAGGGAGAGGCAAGAATGGCAAAAGAGTGATAAATTAAAATTCAGGAGACTTCCAACCTCTAGGCCCCATACCTGTGGAGGGGTGGCCGAGCGGTTTAAGGCGACGGTCTTGAAAACCGTTGTACGTGCAAGCGTACCGTGGGTTCGAATCCCACTCCCTCCGCCAGCAACCCCTGCATTTAGCCACAAATTCAGCGTTTCAGCGAATCGATTAGCACTTTTAATAGCACTATACAACGCTTTCTGCCAAGACTTCCTGAAACCCACGTTCCGGTTCGGAAATGCCCAACACTCGATACCGACGGCCCCTGTCCACGAATTAGTCTCCCACTGCCACGTCTTCCGTGTCCCGCAGCCTGTACACCGCCCGGTGCGTTGGCAATCACCATACATGTTCACCAACTCCCGTGACAGGCGGGCGTCGAAACGCTGCGCCCATGCCGTCCGGCGCGTGGTGCTGATGGTGTCCACGTCAAGACGTGCTATCGGGGAGAAGGGATAGGAGCCAGGGACGGGGGTGAAGGTTGGACATCGTCATCGCCCACCAACACGCCGGATATTTCGGGGCCGCCTTCTCTACGTCCATGCCAGCGTTTACGAGGCTGCCAAAAGCCCGCGCCCGCCCGATATGTCAGAAGCAAAGTGGTGCTGGAAGTCGAACCCGGGCGCACATCGGTAACGCTCTCCATCCGACTCGCTATCACCTTGCTAGTGGGTTCGACGGCGACGTGTAGGAATTGCCTCAGTTGCTCTCTGGCCAAGCTGCCGTCGGCTTGCCCCAAGACGCTGCCACTATCGCGTTCCGTACGTCTACCCTCAGTGATACCAGCGAAATTCAGGGGGAGCAGCTCCCAAGCGCCTACGCGTCCACTCCATCGCCGGTGCGTTGCCCGCTCCGGGGTCCCATCCTTGCGCCGTGGTGTCCACCAGCCCCAGCTTGGCCTTGAGCGCCCGCAGGTCTGCCAGTAAGCCGCTTGAAGTCTTGGCATTGGGCACGGCGAGTCTCCAGGTTGACGGCTAGTTGCCGGTGTGGTGATGCAAAGAAGGAGCTAACGGCGGCGCTGGTCCGGGGCAATCTCGCTCCGGGCTCATACACCGACAGAGACAGTCTGACCCTGCGCGTGGGAAACTCCGGCAACAAGCAGTGAGTGCAGCGCATTACCATCAACGGCAAGCAGGCTAGTATCGGGCTGAGCAGCTTCCCCGCTGTAGGCCTGGCCGATGCACGACAGGCGGCGGCGGGCAACCGACGGGCGGTTCAACAAGGACGTGACCCTAGAGAGGCCAAGCAGCAAAAGATACAAGAGGCAGAGGGTGCCGCAATCCCAACATTCCGAGAGGTTACCGAAACGGTAATCGATCTGCGCCGCCCTACTTGGAGCGGCGAGCGCCACGTAACACAGTGGACAGAATCTTTGACCAAGCACGCCTTTCCAGTGATTGGCCACAAGCGCATTGACACTGTGACCCCAGCCGATGTGTTGGCAGTGCTGACGCCGATATGGATTGAGCATCCTGAAACGTCAACCCGCGTCAAGCAACGTATGGGGAAGGTCCTCGACTACGCGATCGCTCACGGCCGGCGCTCCGACAATCCGGCTGGTGGTGTCTTGAATGCCGTCCTACCCCAGAGGGCCCGGGTCAAGGCGCACCATCGCGCCTACCCTATGCCAATGTTCCGGCGGCGATGAAGGCTGTAAGGGATTCGACTGCTGACACTGCTACTAGACTGGCCTTTGAGTTTCTGGTATTGACAGTGGCGCGGGCTGGTGAAGTCAGGGAGGCGAATTGGAGCGAGATTGACCCGGACACACGGAACCTGGGCTGTGCCGGCCGCCCGTATGAAGGCCCGGCGGGTGCATCGCGTTCCGCTGTCTGATCGTGCGGTGGAGGTTCTACCGGAGGCGTTGGCGTTGAGCGGAGGCGTTGGCCCGGTGTTTCCTTCCAAGCGCTCCGGGAAACCCCGTTCCGATATGGCTTTCACCGCTGTTCTCAAGAGATTGGAAATTGACGCCGTTCCCCACGGTTTCCCCAGCACGTTCAAGGACTGGGCCATCGATCAGACCGCTACACCTTGGGCTGTCGGTGAGGCGGCGCTGGCGCACAACCTCGGCAATAGCGCTGAGGCGGCGTACGCTCCGACCGACGCATTTGACCGTCGGCGTCTGCTAATGCAACAGTGGGCGGATTTCCTGAATCGCCTGCCATGAGAAGTTGATGGCACCGCAGGGACAGACCCGGATCTTCGATGAACGCTAGTGCCTGGTAGGCATGTTTTGCTAGCACTGGTTAGGAGTAGACCACCGGATTGATCCACTGTTGTGGAAGTTGTAGGGGCCCTTCACCAGTACCGAACACGACTCTATGTCTAGAGCTAATCCCTGACCTGTAGCTACGCGCCGACGCACATTTCAATCCCCTCGTCGAACACGATACCGATTGAGGCTGAGACCAGGCTGTCGACGCCACCGGCACCCCAAGCCGAACCCCCTCGTTGAAATGGCCCCGACCAAGTGAACCGATAGAGTCGGGCCACTAGTGGGAGGCCCTTGGCTCAGGTACTCGCCGACGCCAAGTCATACTCCTTTTTCGTCTGAGGCCTTGAGTCCTGCAAGCCAAACCTTGATCTCGGATTCTGGCCAACGCTTGCCTCGATCCCCGATGGGTATCGGCTTGGGGAATCCCCTTTTTGTGTGAGTCGGTAAATGGTAGAGCGCGAAATTCCAGTTTCGGCCGTTATCTGCTTGATGGTGAGCAATCTGTCTAAACGCTCCATGGGCATGGGACCTCCTCCACAAACTCAGTGTCACGCTTTTTTGGACTAACTCTGCTGCCCAGCCCGGACAGAAGCCTCATGCTCCTCCTCGAGCTGGGTTACAAATCGCAGGCACATGCCGGCAGAGAATGTGTCGCGAGAATCGCGCTTGTCAGGGACGTACTTATTCGGGATGACATCCGCCGATTGGCGCTTGCCTTGCATCAGCTTTCCAGAACTCAGCGATTTGATTGGCTGACTCCAGCAGGCGATCGCGACTTTGACGCAGTGAATCGGACTGGTAGCCAAGACCCACCAGGCCAACGCGAGCTACCCCTATGGCCTCCAGCACGTAGGTGGCATCTGCGGTGCGGTAGCTATGCTGGACGCCGAAGGGCAGCCTGGCCACTACCGCCCAAGAACTGAGGGAGCGCACGTCATCAAACTGTCCCTGGTCAATGGCCTCAGCGATGTCCATGGCCAAGCGTCCGCGGTTTTTCGACTGCCGTTCCTGATCCATTTCTTTTCCCTCTCCTTTTCCCAGCTATTCGGGCCACGTGAATATGTGTATGTGTACGCGCTCTCGCGCGGGCGGCGGGTCACCTTGTAACTAGTCATGGGGTATCTTCAAGGGTGGGTGGAGAGTTTGGCAATGGGTAGTCCCACTGGTGGGACGGGGTAGTCCCATCAGTGGGACTAGGGTAGACGAGGCTACATGCCATAAGTAGAATCCGTGGCGCCATTGTTGCAAGGAAGAGAATTCGAGGTAATGGCACGTCCGACCATTAACAGGTAAGCACACGTTGGGTGCTGCCGTCGCTACGACCGGCCGAACCATGACCAAGCACGACGCCATGCGCGAGACTGGGTTGCCCCGGACCACCGTGATCCGCTCCTTGGGCGAACTGGAAAAGGCAGGATGGGCCAGCGCCGACCGGAGCAGCGATCCGGAGACGGGTGGCTATGGCCTGACGCTCTGGGCCATCCTGCAGGAAGGAGGGGACTGATGGCCACCACCAAGAAGAAGCGTTAGAAGAAGTCGACGCGGGCGTGGCTGCCACTACACCAGGCCAAGACCAAGCCTCACAAACCGGGGGAGATGGAGGCGATGATGAGTTACACCGACGAGCAACTAGGGAACGGCGGATGAAGTTCCTGCGGGACTGTAAGGCTAAGCAACTCAAGGAGCTGCGCCAATCGGGGACACCCGAAGCGGGCCGGCTCCTCCACGATGGCCAAGGGCGTCGCGCACAACGGGCACCGTGTCCTCTAGGGACTGCGCAGGCACCTAGGTGGACATATCCGGTCTGGCGACGGCACGGCTGGCGGTGGATTGCCCATGTGTCCGCTTCTATGGCCTCCTGGGTGTGTCCCACGGCCCTGGTGACTGCCTTGGGCAGGGATAGCCCCGGCCGGTCACGTTGCAGGCACCGCCACACCCTCTGGCGGGAGACGCCGAAGGTCTCTGCTGCGTTGGCTCTGCCATACCACAGCACGCAGGTCTCCGAAAGTGCTATTTCGGTGACTACCGCTTCTCCGAGGACTTGGACTTCTCGACGCTGAAGGGGATTCCGACTGGCAACGAGATGGAGGGGTTGATAAGGGAAGTGTGCGGAACCGCCGTGCGACTATTGGACGAATACGCTCCCGTGGAGATCACTTCTGAGCATTACACGGAGAGGGAACCCATCCAGGTGGTCAGGAAGCATTCGCCATCCGCGCGAGGTTTCCGTGGCATAGCCGCCTACAGACCCGCGTCATGGTAGAGATCACGATGGATGAGAGAGCCCTGCCTGCCAAGCAGGGGCAGGTCATCCACGAGTACGGCGAGCCGCTCGACGCGGAAGTGAAGGAGTATTCCCTAAGAGATCGTTGCCGAAAAGCTGCGAGCGCTTCTGCAACAGGCGGAAATGTTCGAGAGGAGAGGTTGGAGCCGCTGACGCGCCCGCGACTACTGCGACCTCTGGCGAATGCTCGGGACTTATGGAGACCAGATGGACCTAGTGAGCTTCGACTCGCTGCTGCGTGAGAAGTGGGCCGTCCGGACCGTCTCCTTGGTAGGACCTGACGAATTCTTCCACGATCGTATGCTTGCTTTCGTCGAAGAGACTTCGGAGTTCATGGGCCTCTACCTGGACATGGAGCAAGGCACGGTCACTCTGTCCTACGCCACCCCGGAAGCAGTCGAGCGGGTGGTCAGGTCTGACGCCCTGGAGCAGAGGTAGCGACCTGGTGAACAGTGCTTACTGACGCAGTAAGAGCAACAATGAGGAGAGGAGAAACCATGCCTGACGAAATTGGAACGGAAACATCCCGCTCAGAGGCCCCGAGCGCTCGCGAGAGTCTCTTCGGCGATACGGGAGAAGGCGAGGCTGCTGCGGTTGTAGAAGAGGGGGACTCCAAGCGTGAGACCGCACAGAACCGGCAGGGTTCTGAAGACGCCGCGGAGCAGGCCGGTTCGCCGGAGGATTTGAAGATCGTCCTCTCTATCAAGGGAGGCAGGGCCACCATCGGGGTACAACGGACCTCTTCGGACCCGCACATCGAGTCGTTCGGTGACCAGGACCTGTCCGGACTGGCACAGGAGGTCCTGGCGGTGACCGAAAGGGCGAGAGCCAAATGGGAAGGCGAACCAAAGGTATCCGGCTCACAAGAGGCTCGCTCCCCCGGTCGGGCGTCGGCCCCAGCGTGAACCGGGGTCGGCGCACGCTTCAACCGCCAAGGGAGGAGCAGACCGGCAACAGCCCCAGAGGCTAAGTCTGTTCTAAAGGCCGGACCTCGCCTTCCAACGCCCGGTTTGGAGTGACGGCAATGGCCACAGTGTGTCGAGGTTCCGCTGGCCGATGGCCTCGCTGTACCCCATCAGGCCGGCGTCCATCCGCTCTAAGCATCTTGGCTCGAAGTAAGCAATCAGTGCCTCAAAGTTCTCCACCCGTGGCACTGCACTAGGAAGTTGCTGCACGAACCCCACCACCCCTCGCTGTCACCGCCCTTGCCAGGACGACCGAAACGGTATCCGGCACCCTGCTTTTCTTAGCTGAGGGGCTATCGCCCTCGGCAACTGAAGTTCTGTCCCTTCGTGCAGACGGGCGGGGCTAAGCTAGACCGCAGTCACACCATGTACGTTGCGCACCTCCCCGCACTGCAAGGGCACGCACCCTCCGGATCCGGCCAACACAACCTGTCGTTACGATTCGCTGACGTCGGCATTGACAAGCTTCTAGTCTTGGAGATACTAGGGGGTACAAGACTACGGAAACGGCGGTGACTGCTCGCGGTTCTTCCGTATACTCATCCGGTTCGCCCGGACGTTACCAGTAAGGGCCAACCCAACACCCATCTGGCATATATAAACATGACCAACAGCGACCACAGCCGGCAGCTCACAGGGCCGAATGATGTGAACGTGCTAACCGACGGAACGCCCTGTGCCTTGAGACCTTACCAGATAGAGGGTGTTCGATTTTTGCGCCGCACTTCCTACGCGCTCCTGGCCAACGAAATGGGTCTGGGGAAAACGGTTCAGACAGCCGTCGCGCTGAAGTCCGGAAGCAGAGACTATCGGCGAGTGCTGCTGGTAGCTCCCACATACTTATGTCTCAATTGGCAGCGCGAACTTGAACATTGGGCACCAGAGCTCATCGTCAGGCGTGTCCAAGGCAACAGCGACGACCGCGCCTATACCTATCGACTGCCCATTCAAGTCCTCATAACCTCATACTAGCAAGTGAGACGAGACTCTCGTAAGTTTCACGGCTCCGTCAAGTTCGACCTCGTAATCATAGACGAAGCTCAACGTATCAAGAACGGAAATCCAGCAACGAATCTTGCTTGTCGTATCATCCCAAGGAACCGCTCTTGGGCCTTAACGGGAACTGCTCTTGAAAACCATCCCAGCGACTTGGCTGCCATTTCCCGGTTTCTCAAGCCACGGCTGAGTACATACTATAGGTGTCGCACTCCACGTCCACGAGCCCTGGCGAGCAACTTGTCGATAGGATCATGATCGCGCCCAATAGGAATATGGCGACCTTTTTCTTCGTCATGCACGGCCCTCCGAGCGATGGTTCGCTTGCGTTTGGGGAAGGGGGAAGGGTCGGTTATTCGAGGGGGCGGGCTACCGTGGTGGCGCCAGTGGAGACGATCAGGGCGTCTTGAGCTGGAAGAGGAGCGACCCTTGCTTGGAGCGCGGATCTTGACTCGTCGATTCGCCACAAATCAGATGTTGCCGTGGCGAACGTCGTTGTCCAAGACCTGCGTATTCTCTGCGCCAGTTGGGTCGGGCCGCCTTTGTTCGTTTCACATTTGTCCAAAAGGGATGCCGCGATTAGCAGCGTGCCCGAGATGGCTCCCAGCATGGTTATTAGATTGACGGATGCCCGCGGAAGTTCATTGAGGATGCGGACTAACGGGTCCCATGCCTCGTCCCCTACCAGGGGCTAAAGGACGAGTCCTGCTGCGGCCAAGCCGACGCCTATCAGCGTGGGGAACCCCTGATCCCACCAATACTGTTGTAGCAGCCAGTGAGATGGCTGACCGCGCGCTGCATTTCCTCGCATGTTCTGACGGACCATACTCGGATTGTAGCATACCTCAGGGGCCCGGTCCCTTGTCTGTCGTTTCCGTCTTGCGGGAGGTGGGCGTTGCCCAAAACCCGACCTGTTTCGAAGATACGTGTTTGCCCCGAAGCTCGGTCCGTGGGCTTGGGGAGACCAACGGCAACCCGCGGGCATAAGAGGACGGCACCGCCGCAGGAAGCCTCGAACGCACCAAATCGAACCCGCGGGGAGAGGGTCTTCGACCCCCGGAGCGAGGGATCTCTTGGTGCAGGTGCCCCCACTGAATGAGGACCAGCTCTAGTGGAACTGGCGGAGAAGGCGAAAAAGAAGGGCGGATTCGTGCTGGTCTACGCCACCCACACCGAAACGCGGGGCATCACGGAGCGCAAGGAGGACTTCCTGCCGCGGCAAGGATACCAAGCGGCGATGATGAAGGCGGAGGCGGTGCCTCCCGAATGGCATGAGGTTTGGGTGGCGGACCGGGTGAAAAAAGGTGTCGCCGTGCTCATCCGCCACCCACGGCTGGTACAGACGGCCTCGACCTTGTGAAGTTCCCCACCATCTTCTGGTTGGAGGCGAACTACTCCGTCTACGTCGCGACAGACCCCTCGCAGGGTCGTGGTGCATCGGCGAGACCCGTCCGGCGAAAGTTGTATCCATGTGTAGCGGAACTTCCTGCACGCCGATGCCCTCAAGCAGTGACCAACCTTAGAGCTCGCTCTCCGCCTACGGCAACGACGGGGACGACCCCCAATGCTGGCCCTGCCCGTAAGATCGTAATCGGGGAGGAGGATGCCGGATCAGTGGAGGAGCTGTTCGCGCAGGCACGGGATGCCGAGAACCATGATGAGGAGTTGCTGTGGACAACGGCTGGAAGGCGGAGGAAGAGGAATTCAAAGTGAAGGTGGAGGTAGGCTTGAGTGGGAACAAGGAGGCCCTAATTACGGACAACGGCACGGGACACCGTGGTCGGGCACCCAAAAGACAGCCATCGCTGTCCTCGTGAGAAGCCGACACTCCACCTACATCTTCACCGAGACTCGCATCGCTACGTGCTGTCAATGGAGACGCCATAGGACAATCCGCTCGCAGCTCCTTGAGTCGTGCCTTTATTCGGAAGTCGCCACCAGGGTACCTCAAGTATTCGAGAAGCAGGTTGTGGATGTCTCCCTGCTTCTGAAGACGGACGCGGAGTTACGCGGGAGGCTCAAGGCAGGTCTGCGCGTCCTAGGAAGCGCGTAATTGAGATTCTGCCTAGGAGATTTGGCCCGACATAAAGACATGCCGTTACCAGAAGCTTGGTACATTGCCAGTACCTAAGGCGTTATAGAAGCCCCTCAAAAGGACTCGGACCGCTGGAATGGTCTCTACCTCACAGGTCCACAGTCCATGAGCACGCAAATGTTTGTGGCTATTGGTTAACCGGGATGAGGTTGCAGGTTATGGATGCGTATCCTAGCATGACCAGCATTGCATGCATTACGCTAGGATGGCCGACCATAGCCTGAAGCTCGATGGAGGTGCTGCCTACTCCGGTCGCGGAAACATAAGACGCCTCGTAACTAGAATGCTACCATTCACTCGAACGTGGTACTGTCTACAGTAAGCCTTGGCCCACCAAACTGGACAAAATCAAGAACCGTCGTGTTGAGGTTCACCCTGGCGCTGCAATAGGTACTCCGGCGGGAGCCGCGCCCTGCTCGGTCCGCCCCCCCCCGCCAAGCATCTTGTCCCTGCCCCCATCAGCCCGCCCGCGCTGATTATTCACCCTCTTGCCAGGCTGACATGGCCGCTATCCGGCCTCCGCTGACCGTGAGTGGCGCTTCACAAGCCAGTCTGCGGCACCCTCCCGCCTCCTTCGGTATCCGGCCCCGCTGCCTCCTGGCGGCGGCCCTTCTGCCAGCAGCCGCAGTCCCTGTGAACGCGCAAGCCCCGGTCTTCCGTGCCTCTACGCACCGGCCCGGTCAGTCGTAATTGTAACGCCTGGGGACAAATTGACACAATACTGGTACACAAAAAGGCTTGAACCACACACCTGTGATATAGTAACCGTCTATGATAGAAGTCGGTCTTCAACCAATGAATTTAGGAGATGTACGCTGGGCGTTCGATAAGCGACTGCCTGAACTAGCGACAGCAAGCGACCCGGCCCCGACTGCAGCAGCGGCCGCGTTTGAGGCCGCCATAGCCGAGGTGCCTAGCACAAGCATTCTACCCCTCCCCCACGAGTTTCGTCACCTTGCATCCCCGCCAAGTCCGTTTCCTACCGGAATGGAACGGCCCCACTACTACCATCACGCCGGGCAACTCCGTCAGGGTGATGGCGAGGCGGTTGAATGCTACGCTCAGCATGCTCAATATGATCGGGCAACCGGCTTATGACTTCATTATCGCGTGGAAAACCGATGAGGGCACGGCCGCCGCCCATTCCGATTTTGAGTACGTCGATTGGGCCACACAGAGCAACAACGACTTGGCAGCGGCGTATGCGCTTCCGCGGGCTGAAGTTTGACTCGGACACTTCCGGCGCAGCGGCAGTATTCGCCACCGTGAGGTCCGCCGCCGCCCGTCGCAACTAGGAGATCTGACAATGCGCGCCCTAATCACAGTAATCCCGATCATCGCTCTTATCCTGTCAATTGCTGCCTGCCAGGGAGCCTCCGGGCCCGCTGGGGGGCTGGGGCCTCCCGGGCCACAGGGCTCCTCAGGCGCACCCGGACCAGCCGGACCTCCAGGGCCCGCGGGCGCACCCGCCCTCGTGGATGAGGCCACCGTCGCGTCTCTCATTGAGCAGATACAGGAGCAGTTGGACACGGGTTATGCCACGGCGACCGTACCTCCCAAGTCGACGCCCGCCGACTACACCAAGTTCCTAGTAAGAGACGCCATCAGCAGATACGAATCGGAAGGACTAGATGCCACCGTCGCCTACTACAACACCAAGGAGAGTTTTGACGGCCAGTGGTACGTCTTCATCATCGATGAGAACCAGACCATCATCGCTCATGCCAACCCCGACCTGGTGGGCAAGCACGTCTCCCAGGCTCTCGGACCCAACTCCTATCCCACCGGGTCCGCCGTCGCCGCCTCCGCCGACGAGGACGGCGCCTGGTTCGACTACACCTATGCCAATCCCGCCTCTGGCGTTGTGGAGACCAAGCACTCCTGGGTGGTCATCCACAACGGCATTACCTTCGGCTCCGGCTGGTACGAACGCGGCCCCGGCAAGTCCGATGCCCCCGCCTACACCAAGTCCTTCGTGCAGCAGGCCATGAACCTCTACGTCGCCCTCGGCCTGGAGGAGACCGTCGCCTACTACAACGCCAAGGAGAGTGTTGACGGCCAGTGGTACGTCTTCATCATCGACCAAGACGGCTACACGATAGCCCACCATAACCCGCAGTTTCGAGGGCGTGATCCCAGCCTCCGTGTGGACGCCACGGGGTATTTCTATGGCGACGACTTGCTGAGCGCCACTGAGGCGGGTCATTGGGTCGACTATGTGTTGCTCAACCCGGAATCGGGCGAGAACCGTCAGAAACACACTTGGATTGTGCGGCATGACGGGCTGCTATTTGGATCGGGCTGGTATGAGTAGTAGCAACCCGCCTCGAAACTGGGAATCGTTCTACGATCCGGCCTTCATATTGAGACGGCCCACCGAAAAGTTCGCAATTTAGTCCCTTTAGGCCCACCAAACTGGACTTCTTACAGCAGGACCTCCCAGCGAAAAGTTCGCAGTACGGTACACTCTGGCCCACCGCACTGGACAAAATCAAGAACCTTCACGCTAGTATTCGCATTGAACCTATAAGCAGCCGAAAGACCGGTGTCCCCTCCAGCGAACTCCCGTGCCAGGGAGTCGGCGTGCTGGTCTCCAGACCAGTAGTGCCCGTCCAGACAGTTTGTCCACTGTGGTATCTGAGACCTCCAGCCTGGCGGCCAGCTGTTCCCTAGTGAGTTCAGCATCCGAGAGCCGGGCCCCAAGAATTCTCCCTATGCCGTTGTCCTCCGCCCAAAGACGAGTCTCAGAGAGAAAACATCGAAACCGGTGATCCAGTTGAGACGGCATAGCCGGACTGTGAGGTACAGCGTGACCAGGCGGACGAAGCAGGGTCCAGCGGCGACCATGTCCAAATCTCAGAGCTTTCACTCTGTATGACAGACATGAACGCGTCTCAGCTTTCCGCTGCGCACTTGAGTGTCTCGAGGATCGCGCCGTCGACATCAAAGAGCCAGCCGTGGTAACAGCCGCGGATCCCTCCGCCTCGATCTGAGGGAACTCCAGCGATGTCCCTCTGGGTGGCAGTGCAGTTCGAGAAGCGCTACCCTGTCGGAACAGTCACGGAATACGACCAACTCCTCGCCCATGATGCGGAGAGCAATGGAGAGGTCCCTTTATTCGGCATTGGAGACTATGGGGTGCTAGAACAGACCTAGGCACCCACCTCAGGGGTGCTGGGCCCGACGCAGGTTAATTCCTCGTCTTCTTTGGGTACGAACCGGTGGTGATAAGCGCCGTAGTGCTGGTCCAGGAATGGCGCTCTATTGGTCATCGGCTAGAGCGCCATTCCTAAGAGGTGGGAACCGCTCCAAGCGTCTCAAGATAACCCCGGACGTACGTCAACAGCCTACGAGCGCGGCACAATCACATTGCCTCCCAAGCCAGCCTGCATGCCGGTAGGTGTGTGCTCTGCCGTGATCTGCTCGGAATTGGGCTGCCAGGCGATGCAGTTCAACTCGCCGAAGGTCTGCTCGATGAGACGCCATGTGTCTCCCATATCATCACTGGCCCATACTTCGCCGTTGACGGAGCAGGCTACGACCCGGTTGGGATCAGCCGCGTTGGTGTGCATGCCGAACACCGTGGAGTTGGTGTTCTTGGGGAGCGGCACGGGCTCCCAACTCTGCCCGAAGTCCATGCTGCGGAAGATGTTACCGGAGTCACCCACATTGAAGCTGCCGGTGCCCATGAACATGACCCGGTGGTCGTCGGGCTTATGGACTAGCCAGCGCTGGTATCGAGCACCGTTTACACCGCTAGTAAAGCGTTTGGTGCCCGTGGCCTCCCAGCTTTCCCCCATATCCGTGGTGACATAGAGCTCGCGGGGGGTCAGAGCGAAGACCCTCTTGGGATCACCCTGCCCGATTACCATGCTGTGGATGTCCTCATTTGGAACGGGGATACGGACCCATGTGTCACCTTGGTCTACGCTGCGCAATATCCCATCCACCTCGATGCCGGCCCAGATTATCCGGCTGTCGTCGGGGTCGATTACCATCTCAGTAACCCTGGGATCTCCTACCTCGCACTCGGTGGCTAGGGGAGGTAGCGAGAGCTTCTCCCACGTATAGCCTCCATCACGGGAGCGATGAAGCCCAGTGGGACTGACACCCGCGAACATGGTGTTGGGATCATCCTGGCAGATGGCGATGGACCACACGTTGGTGACATCGCCCGGCACGCTGAGCATCTCCCAGTTGCGACCGTTGTCAGTGCTGCGATGGACACCACGGTCACCGCCGGCATAGACCGTATGTGGTTCGGACGGGTGCAGGGTGAGGGCCCTCACGATGGGGCTCTCGGGAGGGAAGAACCATTTACGCTGGAGCATCCATGATTCTCCCTCGTCAAGACTGTTCCAGGTGCCTCGTCCCGTGGTTCCGATGGTGATGCTGTAGTCTTTCGACATCAGAATGCTCCTCTCGACGAACATTTGCTGCCTGTTCAAATATTGGGCCTCATCATAGCCGCCAGCCCGCCTAAGCGCCAGTTAAAAGCAATTCTCACAATCAATTTCGTCACGTGGTTGTGCAGAAGAGGTTGTATACCTCGCGATGCTAAACGGTGCTCGACGATCTAGGGCACTACAAGTCCAGTATCCGAACGGCAGTTCGACCCGCGTACGACTCTCGACGGCGTAAGGGATTTGGGCCGCGATTCTTGACACCCGGCACGTACAAGCGGTAACGCTTCTAACACAGTCAAACCTACGGACAACGATTTGACACGGGTGGTGTCTGGCGATAGAGTCTGCCCAACCTCAAGAAATAGTCCTGCTGCGCTTGCCGTCCCAAGGAGCAAAGGTCGCGACTCACCCGCCAAGAGTGTAACAGGCGACCCGAAGAAGCTATGTCTGATTCGTAGTAGGCATCTTTCAGGCGGCATCCAATTCACAGAAGAGTATCGCTATCCCGACCCCCTAGAACGATGATAGCGGAACCCCCGAATTCAGGTCGCCGGGCGACAATGTGTCACCGATCAGGCCACCCCGGTATACATGAGGCTGGAGGTCTAACGTGCATTTCCTGAAGAGGACCAAATCCTTGGGCTTCGGTATCTTCATACTGCTGCTGGGAATCATCCTAGCCTGTGGAGAGGAAGCGACGCCTGCCCCTACCCCCTCCCCTCAGCAGATTGATGCAGCAGCCATTCAGCAAGCTGTTGAGCAAGTGTTAGCAGTACAAGGCGAGCAACCGTCCGGCCCGTCTGCAGTGGAAATCGGCCAGCAGATTGAAGCGGCTGTGCGTGCTGCGACGCCGGAGGGCACGGCTCTGTCGCCAGATGAGATTGCGCAACAGATCGAAGCTGCGGTGCAAGCGGCAATGCCTGAGGGCACATCGGCGGAGGAAATGGCTCGCATGGTGCAGGAGGCGCTGTCCTCCTTGCCCACTCCTGGGGCAACACCTGTCCCCGAGGCTCTTGCCCCAGCGAAAGCAGAACCCTCTGGCTCTCTCAATGTGGGGTTGAGCATCCTGCTTGGTGCCGCGGAGTTCAACCTGACGAACCAAGGCATTACCCAATCACGTTTTGACAACGTTTTCACCCACGACGACATGTGGATCAGCACCACAGACGGCGAAACTGAAGGCAGGCTGGTGCGGGAATGGGAGGTTGATCCCACGGGGCTCATCTACACCTTCCGGCTCCAGGAAGGGGCAATGTTCAGCGGCGATTGGGGAGAGTTCACCGCCGACGACCTCCTCTTCTCCATTGAACAGGTAAGCTCCGAAGAATCCTTCCATAGTGTGAAAGGCTCTATCCGACGGAAATTTACCTGCGACGCCTGCGACCTGACCAAGCTTGATGATTACACTGTCCAGCTCACTCGTCCTACACCGACTGTCGAGACGACCTGGGCAAATGAGTCTGGTCTAAACATTCAGAGCAAGCGGCACTTCGATGCTGTGGGGAAAGAGCAGGCAAACCGCGAATCGGTGGGCACTAACTCTTGGGAGTTTGTGGATTTCCGTCAAGACTCCTTTAGAAGGGTAAAAGCCCGGAGGGACCATTGGGCCAAGACCCCGAATTTCGACGAGCTGACGGTGTGGGAGCTACAGGAGGAGTCGACCCGATTAGCTAACTTCCTTACCGGGCTCATCGATACAGGCTCCTTCACCCCGGATATAGTAGACGCTATCCGGGCAGAGAATAAACCCGAGGTCGAATACATGAGTCTCCCGGGCGGAGAGTACATCTACCTTCCAATTTACGGGATGCAACACCACCTCGATCACCCCGACCATCTGCCTGATGCCAACGGCGATGTGAAGGTGGCCGTCGCGGAGAGCGCTGGCGATTGCGACCTACCGTGGGTCTCATGCGATGGCAACCTGGATTCGACAGAATGGCAGAATGCCCTCAAGGTTCGGCAAGCGCTAGCCACAAGCATCGACCGGGGCAAGCTGGTAAACGCCTTGGCCGGTGGCGACGGAGAGCCCCTGTACCTCCTTCACTGGACAGGACACGAACGGTTGGCCCAAGAGCTGGGGCTGGATAGCTTGGAGTATGAATACAATCCGGCCAGGGCCAGGGAGCTTCTGGAAGAGGCGGGTTACCCCGATGGCATTGATTTCGACCTAATGCTGACGGAGTTCGCTAGTGCTGGCCCGACCGCTGCTGGTGAGGCTGTGGCGACCATGTGGCAGGAGATAGGAGCGCGCGCCACTCTGCACCGGGTGCCCTACGCGGCATGGAGGCCCTGCACCGTAGACCGGAGTTGCAAGGCCATATCCACCCACAACAATCAAGCTTGGGTAGAGCCGTTGCGCATTTTCCCCGTCTTTTATCACCCGAACAACGCCTTCAACTTGGGATTCGAGCACCCATTTATGACCGACCTGTTGAACGAGATGGTGGCAACACCAGACTGGGAAAAGCGTAAGCAGCTCACTGCGGAACTGGGCCGGTTCACCTTCGAGCAAGTTATCGCTATCCCGTTGTACACTCGGAAGGTGATTTGGCCATTGGGCGAAAAGCTCGATCAATGGGGCATTCAAGCGCGGCAAGCGCCGTTCCTGAGCAATTGGGAGTTCGCGCCTCACGGCACGTAGACCCTGAGAACTTTTGGACCCAATCAAAGGAGGGAGAAAGGTTTATGATCGCACAGATTGCAGAGCACTACATTAAGCCTGATGCAATGGAGCAGGGCAGGATGCTGTACCGCGACAATGGTGCAGCCATGAAGAATGCTCCGGGCTTTGTAATGCGCATGGTCTGGATATCCAAAAGTGACCCCAATAAGATCACCACTGTGAGCATCTGGCGCGACGAGGAGTCGCACCAGAACTGGAACCAGAGGAACACCGAGCATATCAAAGACTCTTACGGCCAGAAGCCTGGTGTACCTTCCGGTACTGAGTACCACGATAAATACGGCGACCTACCTAGTCCCTCAGCACGAGTGGCGGAAATTGAGGACTACTACGTGGTCGACGCCAGCCTGTGACGCCTATCCGGGTTAGGATCTGTTGAGGGGGTCGGTCCATACAGCAGACCCGACCAGCAGGAGGTGATGGATGCCCCTCGCGGAAGTCAATGGTACGGAGATTTACTACGAGGTGCACGGAAGTGGGCCTCCGTTAATCCTTGCCCACGGGGTCGGCGGGAATCATGCTATTTGGTGGCAGCAGATCCCCCGCCTGTCCCAGTTTTACATGGTCGTGACCTTCGATCACCGGGGCTTCGGTAGGTCAAAGGAGATCCCGGAGGGTCCCCATCGCGGGGACTACGTCAATGACCTGCTAGGCCTGCTGGACCACCTGGAGATCGACCGTGCCGCCCTTGTGGGTCAGTCTATGGGCGGCACATGCAGTCTAGCGATGACGGGTTGGCACCCCGAGAGGGTAGCCGCCCTAGTCATGTCCGACACTACTGGTATGATGGACCATCCAGATGTGCAGCCCACAGCCGCTTGGCTCAGTGCACAGAGCACCCTAAACCAAGCCGACCGGGCGGTGTCCAAGGATTTCCAGCAGCGGAGCCCCGCCCTTACCGAGTTGTTCCTGCAGCTCAACAGCTTCAATAAGGCCAATCGCTTCAACGTAAGAGCTGAAGGCTACAAGGGACCCACACCCGAAGAGGTCTCGAACAGCGGTGTGCCGGTGATGTTTATCCTTGGCACCAACGACCGCGTGGTTGATCCGAATGTATTGCGCCGGGCCCACGAACTCGTTGTAGGGTCGAGGCTGGTAGAGTTCCCCGGACAGGGACACTCTGTGTACTGGGAGCAGCCTGAGGCTTGGAGCTTCGTAGTGCATGGCTTCCTGCAAGAGGTAGGATACGGGAATTAGACGGAGTTGGGTTCCGCTCAGATAAAGAGACGGCGCATCCAGCGCCGTCTCTTTATGTTAGGGCCGCTCCCCCCCGTATCTCTCACCATCGATGGGCAGTCTCGGGCCCCGAGGCAGGGCTAGCTTTCCTGGATGAGTCGGTGGCTCCCGCCTTGGTCGATGATCTGGCTGGCGACTCGCATCCCAGTCTCCCTCAGAAGCAACTGGTCTTCCTCTTCAGTCGGTGCCGGAGGCATGCGTAGCACAGTGTTGCTGCCGTATGTAGGAATGATGGTGTGTCCCTCCCTTATGATGCCGGGGGGGTCTTCCCCTCTCTCTACAGCTTTGATGCCGTCTCTTAGCTGCTTGCGCATCATGATGACGCCTTTATCGGTGGATACAAGCCGCTCCATAGCGTGGACCGCAATGGGGCGTTCCGACACCTGGGCATCATAGTCAGAGGGGATGCGCTGTCTCAACTCATACGGCCGGTCTCCGTCCTGACCGTAAATCCCGGGCTTGAACCTTTCCACGTTGTCGGGGATAAGGGCTAGGTCTATCCGCAGCGTATTCTCGTCATCAATGGGTACCAGCCAACCAGCCCCAGATACAAAGTCGGTGTCATGCGCCTTTTGCCCGTTCTCTTTGCCCGTGGGAATGTGCATGCTAATCGGGAGAACGAATTCCCCTAGCCGTACCCACACATTGTCGTTGATTCGCCTGGTTACGATGTAGACCATACCGAAAGGTGTCGCCGTCCAGTCCATCACACCCATATCGGCGAAGGCAGGATTAAAACCGGTCCCCACTCCATTTTCAATCTCCCAGACATGAAGGATGGCCGCATGGGCGGGATCTACGTTGTTGTCCTTCGCTTGTAGCCAGTTACAAGGCCAGATGTGTACGCTGGGGATCGCGGGCTGATATCCAGGGATGTGGAAGTTAGCAGAGTCTGGAAACTCCGGCCTCTTGTCCGGCGGCCCCATGTAGGCGAACACCAGGCCCCATTTCTCGATTACAGGATAAGCCCCTTGATAGAGCCGGTCCTTCAGGGTGCCCTCCACACCAGGCATCTTTAGTATTTTCCCGTCCACATCAAAAACCCAACCGTGGTAACAACACCGGATTCCTCTCTCCTCGATGAGACCAAACTCCAACGAGGTGGCCCGGTGGGCGCAATGAAGCTCCAGAAGCCCCACCGTACCTGACTGATCTCGAAACACGACCAAGTCCTCTCCTAGGATGCGAATGGCCTTGGGCAGGTCCTTAAGTTCGTCGGAGACGGCGACGGGGTGCCAGAAGCGTCGCATGTACTCTCCGCAAGGTGTTCCCGGGCCAACTCGTACAAGCTCGTCATCCGGTTGGGGGACATCGCGGTGAAAGTATGCGCCGTAGGGCTCATCCAGGAAGTTCGCTCGTGTAGTCATGCTGCTTCCATCCCTGGTAAATGTAGGTTTCTTGACACTGCACCACACATTATAGACTACCTGTCCCCGACGAGGTATAGAGCAGGCCGAGACCGCTAGCCTCTGTGGGCAGCAATCGACACCGCTGGAACGGGGTTGTTACCCAAGGCGGTAATTCCGTGGGAACGAGGCCTTCTCCGCCGCTACCGCCGGCAGCGCTCATACGTGCTCTGTGATTGGCTGCACCCATCTGCTGAGGATGTGACAACAATTACAACGACAACCTGTACGGCTCAGACCGTGGCACCAGCCGACGAGCAATTTGTCACCATCAGAAGCAGAACCAGCGACATTTGCGCTCTGCAAGCCGACGGTATCTCTGCCTGTTGGGGTGCCCGAAAGAAGCTCGGGTACCCCAACAGCCCCGCCTGGCGCAAAGTTCAGCGGCAACTCTGCAGTGGACGTCACACCTACGCCCTGCGATTGACGGGTCCCCAATCCACTGGAGAGAGATTACCGTAGCGATGTACCATCTCCTGGCATCTTGATGCGCCTAGTCGGATGGTCTATTGCACCTTCCTGTCGCCGTAACTCCCGTTTCTGTTGGCCCTGATTATCTATGGCTTCGTGCCCCTAGAGCATCACCACCCACTCAGAAGTGGTACTGTCTACGGTAAGCCTTGGCCCACCGTAAGAGGACTCGAACTAACAAACGGGCCGGACTAGTGCAATAAATGCCAGTTTGTGGTCACCTTCACGTATTCGTGACTAAACCTTCCCTATTGACCCGATCTTATGCCTATTGGCCCATGGCCTACGTTTGGCGCGGTGTCCCTACCGGCTGAACAGAAGCTGCTGTAGGCAACTAATCCAGCGGGCTTAGGCGCCATACGTTGGACCTGCCCGTTCACGGTGTGGACCACGCCCTTGCCTGGTGGCGTATATGGCTGGTATCGCCCTGGCCTTCCTTCGTGGTGTCCCGATGGTTCAGAAATAGTTTTTGTAGGGGAAGATGCCACCGGCGATAGAACTGTCCTTTCCGCCAGGCCCGATGGCTTTGGATTACGCGTCATCGGAAATCTATCCATACCCACATAACTAACCTGGATGATTATGGTGGTGAAACTAGGCGAGATACAATGGGATAACCTTATGCGGTTTTCGACACGTAGTCGGCCCATTTCTGCATTACTTCCCGACGCCGTTCCAGCAGGTCAGACCTCGCATAGGCCGCCTCAACTTGATTCTTCACGACGTGGGCCAGACACGCTCCCGCCACTTCTCGCGCGACGCCAGAATCGCCGCACCAGTCTCGGAAGCTGGACCGGAAACCGTGAGGAACGGTGTCTATGTTGTTCTCCCGTAGTAGCTTGGAAAGGGTGTTGTCGGTAAGTTGTTTGCCCATCGCGGACGGGAACACTAGACCCGCACCATCACTCAACTCCCGCGCCTCGGCAAGCACTCCCAGCGCCCTATCGGATAAGGGTACCCGATGCTCTTTCCCCGCCTTCATGCGTTCTGCTGGCACCGTCCACGTCGCACCTTCAAGGTCTACCTCGCACCACTTGGCCCCGCGCACTTCACCCGAACGGCAGGCCGTCAATGCTACAGACTCAAGGGCTAGCTTGGTAGAGGCCCAAGCATTCGTGTCGCGGATGGTCTGCAGGGCCCCGGCAACGTCGCTATGGGCCAACGCCCGTTGGTGTTCGCGGTGCGCCGTGCTTGGGTAGGGCGGCCCCGATAGCATCGCCAGCCGGATTGTCGTCTCGGTAGCCTTGCGCAACGGCCCACTTCATCACGGCGCTCAGGCGCTGCCGCACGCGTCGCGCCGTCTCGCGCTTCTCGTTCCAGATGGGCATTAGCACCGCCATAACGTCCGAAGTCTTCACCCCGTCGACCGGCTTGTTGCCCAGCCGTGGCATGGCGTAGGCGTCCAGGCTGGCCTGCCATTGGGCCGCCGGCTTTCCCCCATCCTTCCAGGTAGCACGGTGAAGCGCGATAACCTTGTCCACTGCATCACGGAAAGTGGGGATAGTGGTGACGGCTGCTCTTGGGTCCTTGCCTTGCGCCATACCCCTGGCATTGGCCAGTGCCTTCGCCCTTGCCTCGGCAAGGGTTACCACTGGAAAGGAGCCGAGGCCGAGGTTGAGCGGCTTCCCGTCAATCCGAAGGCGCTGGGCCCACGTCCGCAAGACCCGCCCGGTTGTAGTAGACTTGACTAAGAGGCTGAGGCCATGCCCGCCCCGTCCGTCACCGTAGCGCCCACGCGCCGTCACGGTCTTCACGAAGGTTGCCGACAACTGCTTGTGCCGGGGTTCGAATTCCTTGTTCATGCTACCATCTCAGTTATCACTTTTCGAGTGAGATTAACTGAAACAGCGTGGAACGAAGGAACCCTATGGACCTGTTTTCGTATCTGAATCGGGCATCAATGGGACGTTGTGAAACATTGTAGACTTCGTGAAACAAGGGGATGGTGTCACTCCCTCCGCCAGCACTCTCCACCAGCCACCTTGGACTAAGCTCGCGGACTCGTCCTCCTCAGTTACCGCCCGGCACAATGGGTGTGAACAACTCCTCCAGCGGCCGCGCCTCTCGGATGAACCCCTGCTCCACCAAGTAGCCCTGCAGCGTACTCAGAATAGTTGCATTGGCTTCCACACCGTAGGGCCAAGGATCGTTCGAGCCGAACACCCCACCTATCTCGTCCAAGTCGTCGTACAGCCATGGCAGCATGTAACGCATCGCCCCGGTGAATTGCATCTCCTCCAAGCAGAGACGCTTCGACTCCTCCATAGCCTTATAAACGCTCTGCGCTAGCCAAGGGGAGGATTGGTACAGGTCCTCCTTGATGACCATGGTGTGCATGATGGGGAAGACGCCCGTCTTCCGGTAATAGTCCCGTTCCACTTGGCGGTAGTCGGGGAATAACCGCTGCACCTGGGGGTTGTGGCCGAAGCACAACGGAGCACGAGCGCCGATCACGGCGTCCAGCTCACCAGCCTCCAGCATTGCGCTCAGGGTCTGGTCGGAACCGATGTTGGTCACGCGACCGGCCTTCTCGGTCTGGTGGTCGATGGGGTTCTGATAGCCCGGCGTGTCCATGCCTCCTTGGTGCCAATGCACGTTTTCGAGGTCCACTCCGTACTCATTCTGCAGGATGCCCCGTATCCAGACCACTGCCGTCTGACCGATGCTGGGGAATCCGACCCGCTTGCCCTCCAAGTCCTTGGCTGAATGGACCCCTGAGGTCGTGTTGATGAAGATGAAGCCGTGGCGGAACAGCTTGGAAGGGAAGACGGGCAGCGCGACGAAAGGAAAATCGCCATCGCCCGTTGTGTTGTTGCGCCGGGTCAGGTAGTGGGAACAGGACATCTCCGCTAAGTCGAAGGACTTGTGCAGGAGCATCCGGGCAAATATCTCCGGTGGGTCCTGTATCGCTAGGTAGGTCAGGTCGACCCCCTCCGGCTGCACCCTGCCATAGCGCAAAGCCTCGGTGCGGTCATAGGGGCCACAAGCCATGGTCAAGCGCAGGTTGGCCATCGCAAACCTCCTCCACGAGAGAACTCAGACTAATGTGTCAGACGACGTGGGCACCTTGCTGGGAGGGCCGAGTCAGCATGGTGTAAGCGGAGACACCGGCTCGGGTTGCCGCCGATCGCATGCCGCCGGCCACGTTTTGTTCATTGCCTTGGGTCAGGGCTAGGATGGTCGAGCCGCTGCCCGAAAGAAACACTCCCAGTGCGCCTCCCGCCTTGGCCCCGGCAAAGATGGCCTCCATGGCTGGGAAGAGTTGCTGACGGTAGGGTTGGTGCAGCCTGTCGTCGGTGGCCCAAGCCAAGTCCTCCAAGCGCGATGACACCATCGCGTTCACCAAGGCAGCGACTCGCGACATGTTGTACACCGCATCCTCCCGGCTGACCTGCTGTGGGAGGACAGCCCGCGCTTCCTCGGTAGCAATGGCAAGGTCGGGGACCAGCACTACGGCTTTGAGGCCTTGGGGGACAGGCACCGAGCAGGCCATAAGACGCCCTTGGTGGCTGGCGACCAGTTGCATGCCGCCTCGAAGGGCAGGGGTCACGTTGTCGGGGTGGCCTTCTATCTCAGTCGCCAACTCCAGCAGGTCGTCCTGTCCCAGAGGCATGCCCGAAAAATGGTTGGCTGCCACCAGTCCACCCACAATGGCTGCCGAACTGCTGCCGAGTCCTCGCTTGAGGGGTATCTGGTTGTTGCACCTGACCTGCAGGTCAGGGGCCCCAATGCCGACTCGCAGCCAAAGGGCCTCCATGGAGCGATAGACTAAGTTGCCGGAGTCTCCCGGCAACTCGCCAGCCCCCTCACCCTCCACAGTGACGCCGCCAGCACCCCTCGGAGCAGGTCGCACCTCGACGGTGTTCCAAATGTCGAGGGCCATCCCCAAGCAGTCGTAACCTGGACCCATGTTGGCACTGGTGGCTGGCACCCGTACTGTCAGCGGCAGAAAGGACATAGCCATGCCTACTGGAACGTGATCACTCCGCGGCCTACTTCGCCGCGGTCCAAGTCGTCATACGCCTGATTAATCTGGTCCAACCGATAGCGACGTGTAATCAGGCCGTCGAGATCGATTTTGCCGGAGCGGTACATCTCCACCATTCGGGGGAAGTCCACGGGAGGGCGTGCCGAGCCGTAGTAGCTGCCCTTCAGCACTTTCTCGTTCCGGGTAAGGGAGACCGCGTCAATGGACGCCTCCTCGCCAGCGGGAGCGATGCCCACCACAGTAACCGTGCCGCCCTTGCGGGCCATGGCATAGGCAGTCTCTATAGTGCGGGCGGAGCCGAAGACTTCGAAGGTGTAGTCTGCCCCCAAGCCCCCCGTGATCTCCTTCACACGGGCTACAGCGTCTTCGTCGGACGCGTTCACGGCATGAGTGGCCCCGAACTTCATGGCGAACTCAAGCTTCCCCTCGTCTAAGTCCACTGCAATCACCTGTCCGGCATTGGACAGCCGGGCGCCCTGCAGCACGTTCAGCCCAACACCGCCGCAGCCCACCACGGCCACGGAAGACCCTGCCTCGACGCCAGCGGTGAGGATAGCTGCCCCGATGCCGGTGGTGGCACTGCATCCGATGAGAGCCGCACAGTCCATCGGAAAGTCACTGGAGACCGGGACGCAACCTGCCTCAGGCACCACAGCTTCCTCGGCAAAGCAAGCCACCTTGCCCATATGGCTGATCCGTTGTTCGCCCTTGTGCAGCCTGGTGGTACCATCGTACAGGTAGGGGCCTGTGGCGGCATGACGGTCACACAGGTTCGGACGCCCGATAGTGCAGAAGTGACACCGGCCACAGCCGGGCACGAACGAGAGAATCACATGATCGCCCGGTTTCACCGAAGTCACACCCTCGCCGACACGCTGCACCACAGCAGAGCCCTCATGCCCCAACACCGTAGGCAGAGCAATCCGGGCCTCACCCTTCATAAAATGGAGGTCGCTGCGACAGACGCCAGCAGCCGCGATGCGCACATGCACCTCGCCAGCCTTGGGATCGTCGAGTTCGACGTCTTCAATAACCAGGGGCTGGTTGTACTCGTAAAGCACCGCAGCTTTCATCGCCTTCCTCCTCAATCGATGGGCATATCATCCGGCGGGGGTATCCCAGTGTCAAATCGGCGCGGTCGCGAGCCTCCCTGTCTTGGCCGCCGTTATAGTATATTTATTGCGCCAGAGGCACGCACCGGCAAGACAGCTACCATTACCCGACAACTACGAGTACGCCAGAAGGAAGACTTGAGCCTAGCCAATCCACAAGAGCAAGCCAAACAGCAAGCAGCTATCGAAGCCGTGCGCCTCATCCCTGACGGCGCCGTCGTCGGTCTGGGAACCGGCTCCACGGCCTACTATGCCATCGTAGAGTTGGGCCGACGCATCCTAGAGGAGGGGGCTTCCTTTACCGGCGTCCCAACCTCCTACTCCGCCGAGACCCTAGCCCGCCTGCACAACATCCCCTTGAGGTCGCTACGGAATGTCAGCCGGGTCGATGTGGCCATCGACGGGGCCGACGAAATAGACCCCCAACTCGATTTGATCAAGGGGGCTGGGGGAGCCCTGACCCTAGAGAAGATGGTGGACTCCTACGCCGACTGCTTCGTGGTGATTGCCGATGAGTCGAAGCTGGTCGATCGGCTGGGCCACTCGGCAGCGGTCCCCTTGGAGGTGCTCCCCTCCGCCATGTACACCGTGGAAAAGAGGATCATGCGCTTGGGAGGCACACCAAGCCTGCGCGTGGGCCCCGGTGGCCCAGGCCACGACGGCCCCATTATCACCGAGCATGAAAACCTGCTTGTGGATGTCCGGTTCGAAGGCATCGAGGACCCACGGGAGATGGAACGGTCGCTGAACTCCATACCGGGCGTGGTGGAGAACGGCGTATTCCCCGACATGGCCCACATCGTACTGATCGGCTCATCCGACGGGGGCGACGTGCGGAGGCTGACGCGCTAGTGGTTCACGATCTGGAGGGAGGAACTTGAGCGTTCGTAAGGCGGTGATACCGGCTGGGGGATTGGGCACCAGGCTCCTGCCGCTCTCCAAGGCAGTACCCAAGGAACTGCTGCCCGTGTTCCACAAGCCACTGGTGCAGTTGGCGGTCGAGGAGCTTGTCGGCGCGGGCATCCAGGAGACGGTCTTGGTGGTCAGCCCAGGCAAACGGGCCTTGGAGACTTTCTTCCAGCCGGACCCGCAGCTGGAACAGGCCCTCCACGCCTCCGGCAGCACCCAAGCAGACATGGTGGCCGCCATCCCCAAGCTGTCACGATTCTCCTTTGTAGAGCAGACCCTGCCCCTAGGGCTTGGACATGCCGTGCTGATGGCCGCCGACGCCGTAGGCAACGAGCCTTTCGCCACAGTACTCCCTGACGACTTGGTGCTGAATCATCGCAGCGCGACTCAACAGCTTCTGGATGTGTTCCAGCAGTACGGCGGTTGCGTTCTCGCAGTGGAGCATGTGGCGACCGAGCACATCAGCCAGTACGGGGTCATAGACGGGACCGAGGTCGCCAACGGTGTGTTTCAGGTGCACCGCCTTGTAGAGAAGCCTCCACCGGAAGAGGCTCCCTCCAACCTAGCCATCGTCGGTCGATATGTCCTCACACCTCAGATATTCGAGGCGCTGCGCCATACCCCTCCGGGGGCCAAGGGCGAGATACAGCTCACCGACGGCATAGCCCTCCTTCTGGAGGAGCAGCCGGTGTATGCCTGCGTATTGCAGGGGCGGCGCCACGACGGCGGCTCGCCTCTAGGGCTGCTGAAAGCCGCCTTGGACATCGCCCTACGGGACCCAAGCTGGGGCAACGACCTCAGGGCATTCCTGGACGTGGCCCTTTCGTCCGGCGAGGGTTGGGATACCTGATCCGTATAACAGACAGAGCTATCGACCCGTCGCGGCCCGGTGGCACGTCGATATTGCATTGCGCTTTCGGGCCAGCTACACTGCCCCTGACCAAATTCCTTCCGGTGACCAGACGATTATGCCAGCGATTCTCAAAGTCCCAAGCGGACTTCAACCCATAGTAAATGGCGCCAAGGCCTTGGCGCTTTCTGATGGCACACTGGATGGGGCCCTGCACCGGCTGGATGACCAATATCCCGGCATACGGGAACGGCTCATCGATGAGTACGGCGAGGTGCATGCCTTCATCAATATATTCGTTAACGGCGACGACATCGCATACCTTCAAGGGCTGCTGACACCTGTGGGCGACGGCACCGAGGTGGACATCGTGCCGTCCATAGCAGGCGGACGCCCGCTAGAGGACAAGTAAAGGAGGCCTTAATGCCAGGAAGGCAGCTTCTCAGCTTCGAGGTGAACGGAAACCCGGCCCAAGTGGCAGTGGATCCTAGGGAGACGCTGTTGGAGGTGCTCCGGGACGAGTTGCAGTTGATGGGCACCAAAGAGGGCTGTAGCAACGGCAACTGCGGTGCCTGCACCGTGATGGTGGACGGGGTCAGCGTGGACTCGTGCATCACACTTGGCATGGAAGTCGAAGGGCACAAGGTCCTGACAGTGGAAGGGCTGGCCAGCCCTGACAAGCTGCACCCCATCCAGCAGGCCTACATCGACGAAGCCGGCTTCCAGTGTGGCTTCTGTACGCCGGGGTTCATCATGTCGACGCTCCACCTGCTGGAGAGGATTCCCGAACCCACGGACCATGAAATACGACTGCACCTAGCAGGAAACCTCTGCCGGTGCACAGGCTACGACAAGATTCTGCGGTCGGTACATGTCGCCGCAAGGATGATGCAGGAGGTGAAGTCGTGACTCAAGGCAATGGACACGGCAACGGCTTTCAGATCATAGGTCAAGGTATACCGCGCGTCGACTCCGACGAGCGGGTAACCGGCAAGGCGGTGTTCGCTGCAGACCTGACTCTCAGAGGGACATTGCACGCCAAGATGGTGCGCAGCCCTCATGCCCATGCCCGAATCAAGAAGATCGACACGTCGCGAGCCTTGGCTTTGCCCGGCGTAGTCGCAATCGTCACTGGCGACGACTTGCCCGAGCTTGAGAACGCAAGCGCCACCGTAGGCGGCGAGACAACCATGGAGGCAAGGTACCTGCGCCAGTACCTGCTGGCCGAGGGCACGGCCCTGTTCCAAGGGCACCCCATAGCAGCAATAGCAGCGACCTCTCCGCAAATAGCGGAGGAGGCCGTCGGCTTGGTTGACGTTGATTACGAGCTCCTCCCGGTAGTGGGCGACATCCTTGAAGGCATGGTGCCCGGCTCTCCGTTAATCCACCCCGAACTGCGGACCCGCAGCTTGGCCGGTCTTTCCAGCGAACCGACCAACGTGTCGCTTCACGTCAACTCCGAGAAAGGCGACGTGGAGAAGGGGTTCGAAGAGGCCGACGTAGTCGTCGAGCGTGAGTTCCATGTGGAGATGGCCCACCAAGGTTACATCGAGCCCCAAGGTTGCACCGTGGAGATGGACAACCTAGGCCATCTGACCATCTACAACACCACCCAAGGAGCCTTCCGACTGAAGGCCCAGACAGCCACCCTGCTCAACCTTCCCCAGAGCAAGGTAAAGGTGGTCCCCCAAGAGATAGGCGGCGGCTTCGGCGGTAAGGGTTACACCGTCCCCGAACTGCCCACTGCCCTCTTGGCCATGAAGACCCGCCGACCGGTGAAGATGATTCTCAACCGCACCGAGGTCTTCCAAGCCACTGGCCCTGCCCCCGACAGCTATTCCGTAATGAAGGTCGGGGCCAAGCGCAGCGGGGAAATCACCGCCATCCAAGCCAAGTTCATCCTCAACTCGGGCTGTGTGCCCGGCGCGGGCTTGGCCTTGAACAACATCCTAGTGGGCGGTTTCTCCACCTACGTGACGCCCAACCTGAAATACGACGCCTATGAGGTGGTGACCAACAAGCCCCGCACCCAAGCCTACCGCGCCCCCGGCATGCCCAACAGCGGCTTCACAGTGGAGTCGGTGCTGGACGAGGTGGCTGAGAAGCTGGGGATGGATGCCATTGATTTCCGCATCATGAACGTCGCCAAGGACGGCGACCCCATGACCGACGGCCGCCCATTGCCCAGCACTGGGTTCAAGGAGATACTGCAGGAGGTCAAGGCCCACCCCGCTTGGTCCGACCCGCTGCCGGAAGGACGCGGACGAGGCGTAGCCATGGGCATGCGCCGCGAGGGCGCAGGCGTCTCCAGCGCCCACATCACGGTCAACGGCGACGGCACCTTCAACCTAGTCATCGGATCGGTTGACCTCACGGGTGTGCGCACCAGCCTGTCGCAGATTGCCGCAGAGGTGCTGGGTGTGGCCGTATCAGACATTTCCGCCAGCGTCGGCGACACCGACTCAGTCGGGTTCACCGATGGCTCGTGGGGCAGCCGCACCACCTACGTCACCGGCACCGCGGTTTTCCGGGCCTCCCACGAAGCCCTGCGCCAGCTCAAGGACAGGGCAGCAGTGCGGTTCCAAGTCGAATCCTCAGCCGTCGAGTATGCCGACCGCACCTTCTACGTGCAGGACAACCCCGAACAGCGGGTAACCCTCGCCGAGCTGTGTCGCACCAATGTGGGACAAGGCGTCGGCTCTATCTTGGGGTCTGGTGTGGCTGGCGGTCTGGCAGCGGTTACCAGCACCGGTGTGCAGATAGCCGAGGTCGAAGTGGACAAAGAGACTGGCAAGGTCTACGTCGTCCGCTACACCGTCTTCCAAGACCCCGGGCAGGCCGTCAACCCCGTGGAGGTCGAGGGCCAGATGCAGGGCTCGGTAGCCCAAGGCGTGGGCTGGGCCCTGTGGGAAGGGTACGACTTCCAGAACGGGTTGCTGCGCAACCCCACCTTCCTCGACTACAGGATACCCACCTTCCTCGACCTGCCGACTATCGAAGCTGTATTCGTTGGCGGGCCAGCCAAAGAAGGCGATTTGGGAATCCGTGGCGTGGGCGAGGTAGGAATCATCCCGCCCCTGCCCGCCATAGCAAATGCCATCTACGGGGTAACCGGTGTGCGGATGAACCACGCGCCCATGACCCCCCAGAGGGTGCTGGCTGCCTTGGAGGATGCAAGCGTCCCGGCATAGGCTGGAACGCTTGGCCTGCCACAGCGCAAAGACGTAAGAGTCGCTATGATGCAAGAAGTGATACAGGCCCGCATCGAGGGGCTGCTGCAGCGCATAGCTGTGGCAGCCTCCTGTGGAGGCCGCGACCCAGCGGCGGTGACCCTCATGGGGGCCTCCAAGACCGTCGACCCAGAGCGCATCGCCCTAGCCACTGAGTTGGGCCTCCTGCACGTCGGCGAGAACTATGTGCAGGAGGCGGCCAACAAGTTCGAAGACATGGCCTCGCTGCGCCAGTCGGCTACTTGGCACATGATCGGCCATCTTCAGACCAATAAGGTGCGTCAAGCCCTTCAGTTATTCGACGTCATCGAGACGGTGCACAGCGACCGGCTGGCACACCGTCTCAACACCGTGGCTGGGGAGATGGGCAAGCGTGTGCCCGTCTATCTTGAAGTCAACATGGGGTCGGAGCTCTCCAAGACCGGCGTGGACCCCGACCGGCTTACCGAGTTGGCCCGCGCCATCGCCCCCTGCAACAACCTGCAAGTGGTCGGACTGATGGCAGTACCACCCTTCACCCACGACCCCGAAGGGGCGCGCCCCTATTTCCAGAAGATCAGACAGTTGCGCGACGACCTGAACCAAGCGCAAATATTCGACTACCCCGTGGAGGGTCTCTCCATGGGCATGAGCCACGACTTCGAGATAGCAGTCGAAGAGGGGGCCACGGTGGTACGCTTGGGCAGCTCCATCTGGGGTGCCCGGCCTGCCTAAGGGGTTAGGCGTCTTCGGTAACAAACCGCGCTGGGTCGGCCTCACTCAGCACCTCAGGCATCCGCCCCGTGTGTAAGAAGTCTGCCAGAAGCTTCCCTGCCATCGGGCCGCGCCCAAAGCCTGAGCTGGCCAAGCCGCTAGCGATGTACAACCCTTCCCGCTGCGGGATTCGCCCGATAATGGGCGCCCCATCTAGGGAGAAGGGCATCAGGCCGGTCCATGTCCGCTCGATGGGGACCTGCGCCAGCATCGGTACAACCTCGGCGGCGTGGCCTCGGTTCGCCTCAATCCCCTCGACGTCCGGCCCCTCGGCAGCCAGGCCCACGCCCTCCCGGCTAGTAGCGCCAGTGCTATCCACCACCTGCCTGTCGCCGCCAAAGGCAATCGCTCCGCTGCGTGTCTGGCTGCCGTAGAGATGCCTCGTGATGCGCAGGCCTCCGTCGTGGGTGAGGTTCGGGGGCAACGCCCCCCCGCTCGCAGGGCACTCGCTCCAGTATTGGTATGACTCGGCAGAGGATAATGCGTGGAACATAGCAGGAGCCATGGGCGCTGTAGCCCACATCTGGCCTCGCACCGGCACGATTGGCACGCGCAACCCCAGCATCCGCCCTATTGGGGCACTCCACGCCCCAGTTGCTATGACCAGCCTTTCTGCAACGAACTCTCCATGCCCCGTTTCGACAGTGTAGGACCGGCCGTCGTAGCCGATGGCGGTGACGCCATGACCGGTGAAGATGCGAGCGCCCTGCTGCTCGGCGGCATGGGCCAAAGCGCAGGTTGCCAGCACCGGGTTGGCCTTGCCCCTCAGAGGCGCGTAGATGAAGCCGGGCAGCATCGGGTTTACCGCGGGTTCGATGGATGCCGCCTGCCTAGGGCCAAGGAGTTCCACAGTGTATCCTTGGTCTGTCAGGATGCGGACTCTCTTCTGGGCATAATGCATCTGAGCGTCGGTCTGCGCCGCCTCCAAGCCTCCACACTGGCGGAACTCGATGTCGTACCCCATGTCCAGTTGGAGACTCTTGAACATGTCGAGGCTACCCATGGTAAGGTGCGACTCCAAGACGGGGGCATCCCCCCACCCCAACGCTCCGATGTGACCCGCATTCACACCCGACGCTTCAGATGCGATATCCCCTCGCTCCAGCAACACGACCCTTCGGCCGTGTTGGGCTAGGGCGAAAGCGGTGGAAGCACCGACAATTCCGCCCCCGATTATCAAGACTTCAGCTTCCACAGGTCGCCTCGATTCGATAGGTGAGTATATCAGGACCGCTGGCCTGTCTTGGAGGCCTCTCTTGACTCTATCGGGTAAGATATAGCTTCCTCATGACGGTGTGTATCTCAACAGCAGCCACGAAGATAGAGTCGGCCAACCCACACTTCCCAAGGTCTGAGCCCCCTAGGTCTGGGGTTACTACTTGCTGTTAGCCATAGCGTTCGCACTTGCCGCTTCCGTAGGGTTTGGAACGGGCTCCGTTCTCATCCGGGTGGGTACGCAGCATGTGTCTTCGCCCGTGGCGACCACCCTTGCCGTGGGCACGGGCGCGGTGGTCTCCACCACCCTAGCCCTCATTTTCGACTTCGCTGAGATGAAGGACCTGCCAGCCATAGCCTTTGCTTGGTTCTTCGTGCTGGCGGTGATGGGCTACCCATTGGGGAGGCTCCTCAACTACACCTCCATCAGCATGATCGGCGCCGCTCGCACTGCGCCTATCGACTCGCTGCGCCCCATCTTTGCGATGGGACTGGCCATTGCCTTCCTTGGCGAGCGGCCCACCCTGCTAATAGTCCTAGGCACACCAGTCATCGTTCTGGGCTTGGTGCTGGTAATCATTGGAGGCACCGGGGAGGGCAGCCGGGCCGCGGTGACCAACAGGCTGGGCTTCCTGCTGTCTGTAGCCGCTGCCATCAGCTTCGGGGGTAGGGAGGTGATCAGCCGGTACGTCGTGTCCGACATCGCCACGCCCCTACTCGCGTCCTGCTTCGGGTTCCTGATGGGTGCCACCATGCTGTCGCTGATGAGCTTCCCCGTGCTGTCCCGCAGCATCCAGCAGCCTTCGAAGAGAGGCCTATGGCTCTGCGTTCTGGCGGGCGCATCCCAATCCCTAGCCAACATCTGCGTATTCTATGCGCTAAGCCAAGCTCCGGTGACCGTCGTCAGCCCTATCTATTCGGCGACACCCCTCATCGTTCTAGGCCTCTCCCACGTCTTTCTGCAAAGAATCGAGGCCGTTAACTGGGGCTTGGCCTTCGGCACTCTCCTGAGCGTGGGTGGCGTGGCCATGGTCATCGCAGGCGCCAACAGCGCTGGGCAGTTGTAGGGTACATCTCGACTGGCCCACAAACAGGGTGTCCATCTTGGGCCGTGCCCAAGCGCCCTGACATCAGCCCGTTGACAAGGGTCTGTCCCCTGACCTCAATCCAAGCTGGGGACTGACCCTTAAGGGCGTCCCCAGCTTATCTTTCCCAAGGCTGCTTCTTGGGTAGGGCCAAAGCCTTGAGGCAGTTCGTGCGCCCGCCTCAACAATGAAAACGTCTCGCCCTCTACCATGAAAACGAAAGGAAACGAAGACAACTCCCAATGACAGAGCCTGCCATAGCTGACTCAGCTACAACCGTTGCACGAATTGCAGGGGTTACAGATACAAAAACTTTTTTCGCAGATACGAACGGCCTGCAATGCCAGCTACAAAACGGCCACAAAATGCACAATAATTACAGACAACTCTGCACACAACGACAGCCCCCAATATCCGATTCAGGAAACCCCAGCTTCGAGCAAAGGGTGGTAGACTGCCCCCGACACTGAGTCGGGGTGGGGGAAATGCTGCGCATACAATCGCTGGGGCCCGACACGGCCTACGTCAACGCCGGTGGCATGATCACCATGGAAGGCGAGCCACGCCTCGAGCACGGTCTGACTGCCATGGCCGTTCGCAATGGTCGCATAGTGGGCTTGGGTGCCGACGCTTCAATGCGGCAGATGGCCCCCGGAGCCACAGTGGTCGACCTTGAGGGCGCCGTGGTGATGCCCGGCCTGATCGACTGCCACAACCACTTTCTGCGCACCACGCTGGGTTGGGACTCGCTGCAATTGGCGGACGTCCGGTCCATTGGCGAACTGCTCGAGACCGTAGGAGAGCAGGCCCGCGAGATGCCGAGGGGCGAGTGGATGGTCTGTTCCAGCCGTTGGCACGAGACCAAGCTCGCCGAAAAGCGCATGCCCACCGCCGAAGAGCTTGATCAAGTTGCTCCCAACAACCCGATTTACATGCCCCGTGGCGGCCATGTTGTGGTCACCAACAGCCTCGGCCTACAACGGGCGGGCATCGCCCACATCAGCGAGGACCCTCCCGGTGGCGAGTACTTCCGCGATGCCTCAGGTCGTCTCACCGGCATGCTGCTGGAACGCCCCGCCTTCGCTACCCTGACACGTCAACTGCCCCAGCCCTCGGCCCAGCAGAGACAGGACTCTATTCGTGCGGGCATCGCGGCCTACAACCGGGTAGGCATCACGGGGGTCAGAGAGCCCGGGCTGCTGGCCAACGACATCCGTGACTTCCAGTCGGTGATACCCCAAGAGCAGTCCATTAGAGTCAGCCTGATGTGGCGTGTCGACATGAGCGTTTCACCTGAAGAGCAGCGGCAGTGGGTCGATGGTCTAGCTCCCATCAGCGGGTTCGGCAGCGAATGGCTGGACATCTGGGGCCTGAAAATTGTGATGGACGGCGGCGTGGAGGCTGCCTACCTACACCACCCTTACGCCAACAATCCCGACTTCCGCGGCATCCCCTTCACTACCACCGACAACCTCAAGGCACTGCTGCATGGGGCTCACGGGATGGGCTGGAAGATTGGCGTTCACGTAGCTGGCGACGCCTCCATGGACATGGTTCTTGACGCCTTTGAGCAGGTGGACGTGGAGATGTCCGTGGGCAGCCGAGGCCATGCCTTGGAGCATGCCTTCTCCCCGGTGCCGGGAGCTATCGAGCGGACCCGTGACCTCGGCGTTGCCGTTACTCTGCAACACGCCTTGGTCTACAGCTTGGCAGGCAACATGGTGACCTATTGGGGCGACCAGCGGGCCGCCGACTGCACCCCCTCCCGCGCGTGGCTCGATTCGGGCACGGTGACAGGGGCTGGGACCGACTCTCCGGTCACCAACTACGACCCATGGCTCAACGTCTACGGCTTCGCCACCCGCGACACCGAGGTCGCCGGAGTTCTGGGCCCACAACACCGCATCTCCATAGCCGAGGCCCTCAAGGCCTATACGGTAGGCTCGGCCACGGTTCAAGGGCAGCAGGACTACCTAGGCTCGCTGGCAGAGGGCAAGGCAGCCGACTTCATCTGCCTCGACCGCGACCCTTTGGCCTCGACGCCAGAGCAGGTGCGTTCAATGGATGTGAAACGCACCGTCATCGGCGGACGCCAAGTGCACCCACGCTAGAACGCTGCCGGTTGCAACTTGCTATAATCCGAATGTGGACGCGCCTGCCGGACATACGCCGGTGCATCACGCCAAGCGTCCGACGGAGTTCGGGAGTCACAGCCAAACCGAAAGGGGGGCCCACCTGATGAGCACTGCTAGGGCATACTACGACGCCGATGGGCATGTGATCGAGCTTGACTCGGACATCCGGGAGTTCTACGAAGAGCCCTACGTGGGCATGCCCACTAGGCCCCTGCCTAGCCTCGACAGGTTTCACACCCCCAATATCGCATCCACGGCACGCCAGCCAGGAACTTTCGAGCCTGCTGATGCCAAGAAGTGGCTTGAGTTCCTAGACAAAGCCAACATCGAGTGGTCAGTGCTGTACCCCACGGCTGGGTTGGCCTATGGCCGCGTGATTTACCCGGAGTGGGCTACGGCCTACGCCCGCGCTTACAACAACTGGCTGTACCAGAAATTCACCTCCGTCAGCCCGCGCCTCAAGGGCACGGCTCTCATTCCCTTCCAAGATGTGCCCAACGCCGTATTGGAGCTGCGCCGCGCAGTGAACGAACTGGGGTTCCCCGCAGCCATGATTCCCTCCAACGGCCTCAACAGCCACATCAGCGACCGCAAGTACTGGCCTATATACGAGGAGGCCGAGAAGCTGGACTGCGCCCTCGCCGTACACGGCGGAAACTACGACGACCTAGGCTTCAATACCTTCACCGTCTTCCCGGCAACCCGCTCCTTGGGCATGCCCTTCCCCTTGG
Source organism: Dehalococcoidia bacterium (assembly GCA_965263155.1). GTDB lineage: Bacteria > Chloroflexota > Dehalococcoidia > Lucifugimonadales > JAAXIE01 > JAAXIE01. The sequence continues at coordinate 679,022 of OZ253586.1, read as the reverse complement.
CCATCGCCTTCACCGGCATGGTGGTGGACGGCGTACTGGATGCCTACCCCAACCTGCGCGTGGCCTTCCTAGAGGGGGGCACAGCTTGGGCGCCGCTGGTCATCGATCGGCTGAGGCGCGAGCGGGAGTACGGCGGGCTGAACATCGCCAAAGACCCCGAGGAGTACTTCCATGAGGGGCGTATATTCGTCGGCTGCGAGGGCAACGAGGAATCGCTGACCTACGCCATAACTCGCATCGGCTACCAGTCGGTCGTGTTCGCCAGCGACTTCCCTCACGAAATCAGCATGGACAACTGCATGGAGGAGATCGACGAAATCCTGGAACGCAACGACTTGGAAGAGGCCCACAAACAGGCGATCCTGGGCGAGAACGCCCGCCGTCTATACAAGGCTTAAGGCGCGCATGGGCCGGGCCTTGGAATTCTGGCTGGCTGGTAGCAGCATGTCGCTACACTGGGGCCCGGCGTGAGCATCTCTCTTACTCGTGGAGACGCTACAGGCGCGACACTTGAGGCTGGGGCAGCTTCCAACAGGTGGTTCCGCACCGTGCTGGTCGTCACTTTGGTGTTCCTGTTTGGCTTGGTCACTCTAGGCGCAGTAGTGCGGGCTACTGAATCAGGGCACGACTGCCCCGAATGGATGGGGCTGGCGGTGGAGACCCCTCGTGTCCCCTCCGGCCCAGTGCTGGGCCCTCTTTGCGGGGGCGACGTATCGACTGGGACTTTCATTGAGCTCTCTCATCGAGTGGTGGCCGCCATGGCAGCATTATTGGTGGCTTGGGTGGTGGTGTTGGCATGGAAGCACTACCGCAGACAAAAATGGATCCTCCTCCCAGCCATCATCTCTTTCTTGTTGATACTGGCGCAGGCCGGTTTGGGTGGGGCTGCCGTGCTGACGGAGCTACCCCGCTGGTCGGTGATGAGCCACTTGGCCATGGCCCAAATCGTGATAGCCGCGGTGCTGGCCGTGTATGCATCTTCCGGCGTCGGCGCTATAACCGGAACCGTCGACGGCCAAGCGGGTCAGTCCAACTTGGGACGCTGGGCAACGGCGGCTGCCGTGGCAACTTTCGCTCTCTTGATGGCCGGCTCCTACGTGGCCAACACTCCGGGAGCGGCCGGAGCATGTTTGACCTCCTGGCCGCTGTGTCGGGGCGAAGTCCTGCCTTTGGACGAGTTGTCGCTGGTACACATGGGCCACCGTATAGGGGCGATCGTCGTGGGGCTGCTGATAGTTGCCGTGATGCCTGCGTCTTGGAAGATGCGTGAGACCCGTCCACACATGTGGGCCATCGCTGCCCTAGCAGGAGTCCTGTTTGCGGCGCAAGTGGCAGCGGGCGGGGCCCACATGTGGTTCAACTTCGCCATTCCAGCACGGGTCATTCACCTGTCGCTAGCTACCGCCCTGTGGATGAGTCTGACGTTGTTGGTGTTGCTCACACCGGGCTGGTTCCAACAGGGCATCGGCCCTTGGACAACACAATCGCGGGGAGGCTTGTCCGGTGCAAACTGAAACGCCAAGGGCCCCGCTAGATGTTCGAGCGCTATTCGCGGACCATCTGGCCCTGACCAAGCCCCCTATCGTGCTGTTGCTGCTGGTGACGGCTTTGGGCGGGCTATTCATGGCGGCCCGGGGAGCGCCCCCCTTGGGGGTCACTCTATGGGTGCTTTGCTGCGGAGCCATGGCCGCCGGGGGCGCCAACTCCATTAACCACGCCTTGGACCGGGATGTTGACGGGCTGATGCGCCGCACCAGCCGGCGCCCGGTGGCCACCAATCGCGTAAGTGCTAGGGCAGCCATACTGCAGGGGCTGGTATTCAATGCCGTCGCCTTCGCTCTGCTGACCTATTATGTGAACCCCCTGACTGCCCTATTGACCCTTAGCGCGACGCTTTTCTACGTGCTGGTGTACACCAAGTGGCTGAAGCGTACCAGCACCCAGAACATCGTCATAGGAGGAGCGGCTGGGGCGGTGCCTCCCATGGCAGGCTGGGCCGCTGTCACCGGCGGGCTCGACCTGCCAGCCGTGTACCTGTTCGCCATAATCTTCTTCTGGACGCCTCCCCACTTCTGGGCGCTCTCCCTGCTGCTGAAGGACGACTACGCCCGGGCGGGCATCCCCATGCTCCCGGTGGTGCGAGGCGTGCCCGAGACGGTGCGCAGCATCCTGCTCTACTCCGTGTTGCTGGTGGCCCTGACGGTGATGTTCTTCCTGCTGCCCGAAGTAGGACTGGTGTACCTGATTTTCGCAGTCCCCTTGGGTGGTGCCCTGCTTTGGTTCGCTTGGCGCCTGTGGCGCACCGTCGGGGAGAGGGGGGCCAAGCCGCTCTACCTCTACTCCCTGTTGTACTTGGCATTGTTGTTTGCCGGGGTCATGATAGACGCCTCGGTTGCCTTCTGACGTCGTTGACACCCAATATGCGCTGTGCTAGAGTCCCTGCGTTGTGAAAAAAAGCACATTCTTTTGTGCATTGAACGGAGCTTCTACGCCCGAAGAATGTGGGCGAACACGGGAGATCCCTCTTTAATAACCAAGCAAGGTAGCTGATGACCCGCCTCTTCTTTTCATGCACAAAGGTTCCCCTGCGCGTATTTGCGCCTCTCCTTGGGCTTCTGGCGTTGCTTTTGATCAGCGCCTGCACACCCAGCCATCCCCAGTCGACCTTTGATGCTGCTGGGCCAGTTGCCGCAGACCAGCGCTTCCTGTTCCTCTTCATTTTCTGGGTGGCCGTCGCCGTCTTCGTAGTGGTGGAGGGCGCCCTGATCTACACCGTCATACGCTACCGTCGCAAGCGGGGCCAAGGCATGCCCGAGCAGGTGCATGGCAACCGCCCCATGGAGATCGGTTGGACCATCGCCCCTGCCATTGTTTTGGTGATAATCGCCGTCCCCACCATCATGGTGTTGCTGGACACCCAGACCACACCTGAGGAGTGCGAGAACGGCGACACCGAGAAGTGTATCAATGTAGAAGTCATTGGACACCAGTGGTGGTGGGAGTTCCGTTACCCCGACAACGGTGATTTGATTACGGCCAACGAGTTGCATATGCCCGCAGGCAAGACGGTCAACTTCCTGCTGGACAGCTCCGACGTGCTACACAGCTTCTGGATCCCCAAGCTGGGTGGAAAGACTGACGTGTTCCCCGGAGGCGGCAATCAGATGTGGCTCAAAGCCACGGAAGCAGGGACTTTTCAAGGGCAATGTGCCGAGCTATGTGGCATCTCCCACGCCAACATGCGGTTAACGGTAATGGTGCATCCCACGCCAGAGATATCGTGCGTCGCGGGTGAAAACCAGCCGCCCTTGGTGGAAGTGAGCACGTCCGCCCTGCAGAACGGCTGCCCCATCAACACCTTCGAAGAGTGGGTGGATGAGCAGCTTGCCGCTTCGACGCCTGCGGAGACCGAGGGTGCCAAGCGCGGAGAGGCACTGTTCCTCTCCAAGGGTTGTGTCGCCTGCCATACCATCCGTGGTAACCCGGTGGCTGCTGGCAAAATCGGGCCCGATCTGACTCACTTTGGCTCTAGAAGCACCTTGGGAGCAGGGATGCTGACCAACACCCCGCAAAACTTGGAGCAGTGGCTCACCGACCCAGACGAAATTAAGCCGGGCAACATCATGACCCGCGACGCTCCGGTCTACAACGGGGACCTGGAGCCTCTGGATTTGGCCGACATAGTCGAGCTTTCGGCCTATCTGAGGAGCTTGCAATGACCTATTACAGGGTATACCCTTCCTGCACACATCCCAGCTACACGCCAGCTTGGCAGCAACTCGTGGGACTAACTCATTTTAGGGGCGCCCAATGGCCACAATAACCGAAACGATCAGCGGGGCCCTGGTAGGCGGCATGCGCCGCCCTACAACCTACCACGGAGTCCTGGGCTGGGTGGCCACCATCGACCACAAGAGGATCGGCATACTCTACGGGGTAACGGCCTTCTTCTGGATGCTGGTGGCTGGTGGTGAAGCCCTGACCATACGCCTCCAGTTGGCGCAGCCTGAACTGGCTCTGGTAGACCCCGAGCTCTACAACCAGTTTTTCACCATGCACGGCACCGTCATGATCTTCTTGGTGATCATGCCCTTGGGGGCCGCCTTCTTCAACTACATGATACCCCTGATGATTGGGGCACGGGACGTAGCTTTCCCCCGTCTCAACGCCTTCAGCTACTGGATGTTCCTAGCAGGAGGCATCTTCCTCAACAGCAGCTACTTCCTAGGTGGAGCGCCCAATGCTGGATGGTTCGGCTACGCCAACCTGACGGAGACGGCCTACAACCCAGGGCATGGCATCGATTTCTGGGTAATCGGGCTGCTGCTACTCGGAATCTCCTCCCTCGCAGCGGCCTTCAACTTCCTGGTGACCATCATCAACATGCGGGCACCCGGCATGACGCTGATGCGGATGCCCCTGTTCGTCTGGATGACCTTGGTGACCTCATTCCTGCTGGTGCTGGCGTTCCCCGTTATTACAGTGGCCCTCATAGAGCTGATGTTCGACCGGGCCTTCGGCATGAACTTCTTCGTCCCCGAGTCCGGCGGTAGCCCGGTCCTCTGGCAGCACCTGTTCTGGCTCTTTGGACACCCCGAGGTGTATATCCTGATACTGCCCGCCATGGGAATCGTATCGGAGATACTGCCTACCTTCGCTCGCAAGCCGCTGTTCGGCTATTCCTTCGTGGTCTTCTCTGGCATCATTATCGGTTTCATGGGTTGGGGCGTGTGGAGCCACCACATGTTTACCGTGGGCTTGGGAGCAGCAGCCAACACCGTGTTCGCCCTGACTACTATGGCCATCGCCGTGCCCACTGGAGTCAAGATATTCAACTGGATTGCTACCCTGTGGGGCGGGTCTATCAGGATGGCAACGCCCCTTTGGTTCGCCGTCGGCTTCATGTTCATGTTCATCATCGGCGGCCTCAGCGGCATCACCCACGCCTCGGCGAGCGCCGACCCACAGCAGCAGGACACCTACTATATAGTGGCTCACCTGCACTACGTGCTCTTCGGCGGCAGCCTCTTCGCCCTCTTCGCCGGAATCTACTACTGGTTCCCCAAGATGACGGGCAGAATGATGAGTGAGGGTTGGGGCAAGCTACAGTGCTTCCTGATGTTCGTCGGCATGAACCTCACCTTCGGTCCAATGCACAACTTGGGCATGGACGGGATGCCAAGGCGCATCTATACCTACGCCCGCGACCAAGGCTGGGACGACCTGAACCTGCTAGCCACTGTGGGGTCCTTCATTATCGGGCTTGGCATCTTGGTGTTTATCTACAACTACATCAATGGCATTACCCGCGGTCCCAAAGCCCCTGCAGACCCGTGGGACGGGCGCACTTTGGAGTGGTCCATACCCTCCCCACCGCCTATCTACAACTTCGCCGAGATACCCCAGGTGCAGGGTATTGACCCGTACTGGGAAACCAAGGCCGATCTGATGGCTGAGGGCAAGGACCGACGGACTGCCATACGCGAAGCCACGGCCACTACGCCGGAACAGAAGAACGACTACGACGGGATGGCGGAAGCAAGGCGTCGCGGGATACACATGCCCGACCTGTCCTACTGGCCCATAGTGCCTCCCATAGGCCTGCTTGCTGCAGCCTACGGCATGCTCTTCGCCTTCTGGCCGGTAGCTGTACTGGGACTGGTAATAGCCATATGGGGCATCTACTCCTGGGCTTTCGAGCCAGTCAACGAGCCCAGTGACCACGGGGAACATGAAGAGCATGGGGCACACGGCCACGCCGAACACGACGCCCACGGCCACGGAGAGCCCGCCCAGGAGCCGGCGGATTGAGCGAGATAGTTCACCACGCCGAAGGCGTCGAGGAAGAAACCTCTACCGGCCTTAGTCATCGGAAACTTGCCATCTGGGCCTTCCTAGGCTCGGAGTGCATGTTCTTCGGCTCCCTCATCGCTACCTACTTGGTCGTCCGCGGACGCAGTGCTGTTGGTCCCTGCGCGGGCGACTGCGTTCTGCCTGCGGTTCCCGGTGGCGAGTTGATTGAATGGGAAGCCATCTTCAGCATACCGGTCACCTCGGTAAGCACTTTCGTACTGCTAATGAGCAGCATGTCCATGGTGCTGGCCTACTCGGCCATCAGCCGGAACGACATCAAGGGCTTCCGGGTGTGGATACTTTGTACGGCGATACTGGGGGCAACGTTCCTCGGGTTCCAAGTGTTCGAGTTCCGTACCTTCTCCATCGAGGGTCTGAACCCGACGACGAATATCTTCGGATCAGCCTTCTTCACCCTGACCGGGTTCCACGGAGCGCACGTCACCATCGGTGTGTTGTGGCTCCTCTCCCTGTTCGGTTATTCCATGTGGGGCAAGGGCCTGACCCAAGCCCAGAGCCTGCAGGTCGACATGGCAGCGCTCTACTGGCACTTCGTTGACGTAGTCTGGATCGTGATTTTCACTGTGGTCTACCTGCTCGGGGTCGCCCTTACTTAGCGGGGCGTATACGGATACATTGGCATGGCACTAACGAGATGAGTGAAGCAGCACACACACCGGAGCGCGCACACCCCACTCCTCTAACCTACGTGAAGGTAGCCATCACGTTGTCGGCGATTACCGCCGTTGAGGTCGGCCTCTTCTACCTCGACATGGTGCCCGCCATGTTCGTGGCCTGCTTCTTCATATTGTCAGCCACCAAGTTCGTTATGGTCGCCTTGTTCTACATGCACCTCCGCTACGAGGCCCGCCTCTTCTCCACCCTCTTCTTCGGCGGCGTGGTACTGGCCATGATTGTTGTGGTTTCGGTGCTCGCCATCTTCGGCACGCTGTTGAACAACCCCACCAAGGAGTCACAGGAACAGATCAAAGCATCAGCCGAGCACACGAAGACCACCATCGAGCAGCCCGGCGCAATGGTCAGCCTGACCGGAGGCAGTATTGACGGTCCGTCACTAATCATGCCCCACACAGGCACGGGTAATGTGAGCTTGTCCAGCGGGCTCGGCATCCCGAGTACTGCGCCCATCGCATAAGTGGAAGTCTTGAACCCCGCATCCCATAGCGGGAGCGTGAACTTTGCCGCCTGAGTTTTCTTGGCTCGATTGGTCCGGCCACCCTTCCACCCTTATTGGCGTGCTCGCGTTGGAAGCCGCCTACATTTACGGAGCGGGTAACCTGCGTGGCCGTTTGGGAGGCGCAAGCGCCGTATCGATCCGGCAGGCGACGTGCTTTACCCTAGGGATGTCTGTCATCTACCTCGCTCTGAACTCTCCCCTCCACGAGCTCAGCGACAGGTACCTGTTCAGCGCCCACATGGTGCAGCACATGCTGCTGCTGTGGATCATGCCTCCGCTGGTGATATGGGGGCTGCCTGACTGGCTCATAAGACCTGCCATCTCGTCGCCTATCCGATTGAAGGCCGCCAAAATACTTGTGCACCCGCTGGTATGCTTAGCCGCGTTCAACGGCATCCTCGTGGTATGGCACCTGCCAACCGTATACAACGGAGCGCTGGCCCACCACAACTTGCACATCTTCCAGCACCTCTGCTTCATGGCTGCGGGCATCCTGATGTGGTGGCCGGTGCTGAGCCGCCTGCCCGAGCTTCCCCGCCTGCCATATGGGGGACAGATGCTTTACCTGTTCCTGATATCATTGCTGCCAGCTATTGTCGGCGGCATCATCAGCTTCGCCGACAACGTGGTCTACGACTGGTACGCCGAGGCGCCCCGCCTGTGGGGAATCTCGCCAGCCGTCGACCAGCAGATTGGTGGCTTGATAATGAAGACGGCAGGGCTTATTGTGTTCGTCGTAGCCTTGGCCGCGGTGTTCTTCGCTTGGGCCGGTCGCGAAGAAGCACGACAGAGAGAAAGAGAGAAAGCGCGGACGCCTGCCATCGCAGACGCCAGCGCCTGGAACACGGAGGATTTGGAATGAAACTGCCAATGAGCATCTGGCTGCCAGCCTTCGCTGCGCTGTTCATCGCCACCATAGGTGGCGGGCTGGGAGTCATCTTCATGGTGCTATTGTCAGTAGGACACAACACCATACCACACTCCTGGGGCCGCACAGGCGAGGAACTGTTCGTGATCATCCTAGGTGTGTCCATAGTGGTGGGAGTGCCCATCATGGGTGCCCTGGTCCACAGCTGGGTCGGCAAGCGTCCGTAGGCCTCCTCCCGTCCATACACCATCGAGAACGGGAAACGCTCTCCGTCATTGCCGTGACGCCTTGATGCAGACCTGAGAAGCCGACCAATCCCCTAAAAACAGGCTGCAGCACTATAGCCAACCGCCGGTTCCTTGGTTGTTATGAAAACTAACCCCGAACCGACAGCTAACGGCTCCCCCGTCATTCCCGGACAGGTGAGAATTCTGAGCAAGTGATCACCCCTAAGCGACCCGCCATTTGCATTCTCATACGTGCCCGTCACGGATCATGCGTGAGAGTCAGCAGCTTGCAACTTACCCGTCCGCCCCTCATTACAACTCCCCCTTTCAGGGAAGGGGTTCTTACAAAAGTCTCCGCAGGCAGGAATCCACGGCCATCAGCACTCAGTACACTCAACGTATCGGAGCAGGTCCCTTCCCCACTTTTCGAGCAGCCCGTTTAGCAAGATAAGCAACCCTTCTCACATCAAATGGGCAAGGAAGCGGCCGACAACAATTATGAGACTGGCATCTTCAGGGGGAAGGAACTCTTGTTGTGCTCGCCCGGAGTTATGCAAAGCTCTGCCTGCGTGGGGATTGCCCACGGTCCATTGGGGTCCAACTATGAGCAAGATAGTAGACTGCCTATGGAATACCGACTACTGCAGTAGTCCGAACCGTGGATCCCCGCCTGCGCGGGAACGACGGAGGAGGCGGCTGGCCACGGGATTAGAGCTGTCCGCATCGCAACGATAAGAAGGACCAATTGCTGAGGGGTGGGGGCTGTTTTCAAAGCCGTGCCATCACGGCGATTCCTTGGAGCATCGCCTGCTCTATCACCATGGGGCGCTACAGGCACATCCTTTTCCCCTAGAAGGGGGCGGCAGGACTGGGTGAGACCGTGCTTCTCGGGGCGGGGGCAGGCGCCTTAGTCGCCGAGTTGCTGCCGAGCTACCGATACCAGCTCGGCGAAAGCCTCGGGCTCTTTTACTGCCAAGTCGGCTAGAACCTTGCGGTCAAGGTCCACTTCGGCCAGCTTGAGGCCATGCATCATCTGGCTGTAAGTGAGACCGTTCTGCCGGGAGGCAGCACCGATGCGGATGATCCAGAGGCTGCGGAAATCACGCTTGCGCTTGCGCCGATCGCGGTAGGCATGGGTCCAAGCGTGAATCAGGGCCTCTTTGGCCCACTTATATTGTCGACTTGATGAGTGCTGGTAGCCTTTGGCGGCGTCCAACACTTTCTTGTGACGGCGATGTTTGGTAACTCCACTACGGGCCCTGGTCACAGGTCAACTCCATAAACACCCTCGTTAGAAGGCGAAAGGTATTAGGCGTTTAATCCTAGGAACGTCGGCGGAGTGGAGGGCGTACTTCTTAACCCCGAACTGCCGGAGAACTCTCTTGGGCTTCTTCAGACGGTTGTGACTGCTCATCCTCTTCCGGCGCATAATCTTCCCCGAGCCCGTCACGTGGAACCGCTTCTGAGCCCCCTTGTGCGTCTTCAATTTCGGCATCTTGGTCTTCTTTTCTATCCCTTGTCTTTCGTTCGGCCTTACGTGGCAGAGGCGCGAGGGTGATAGTCAGATGGCGCTGCTCGAAGCTGGGCGCCTGTTCCATCTTCGCCTCTTCCTGCAGGTCGTCGACCACTTGCTTAAGGCGCTGCATCCCAATCTGCTGGTGGGTTACCTCCCGACCACGGAAGAAGACGGAGACCTTCACCTTGGAGCCGTCGTCCAACAGCTCCTTGATTTTCCGCACCTTGGCCGTGAGATCGTGCTCGCCGATATTAGGGCGGAAGCGGACCTCCCGCAGCGACGTGTTCTTCTGGGACTTCTTGGAGTCCCGCTCCTTCTTGGCCGACAGATAGCGGAGGCGACCATAGTCGAGAATGCGGCATACGGGCGGAGCATTAGTCGGGGCGACTTCCACAAGATCGAGGTTGCGATCTCGGGCCATGGTAAGCGCTTGGGAGGTGGGCATCACGCCCAGTTGGTCGCCGTCGGCACCGATTACCAGCACCTGGGGTACCGTTATCCTCTCGTTGACCCGGTATTGCCGTGCTATGCCATCCCTCCTACGACACTCGTATACTTGAACCGTTTGTATATCATACACCGAAAGGGCAAGTCAATTCAGCAATGGCACAATGACACCAGGGTCTTTCGATTATTGTATCTGGCATGGCTAAAGCGCCGTGAATCACCTCACCCCCGGACCAGGTCCGGGGGTGGCTTATGGAACCTATGCTCAAGTCCCTTGCCTCTTTGCCGGAGGTCTTGGCATGACAACCGGCATTACGGGCCTTGGACGTTCGCATTTTGTGGCATTTGTGGTGTTCCAATACTAGTTGTGTGCATCTCTCGATGTCTTCCAGCGATACATCCGTTATACACTGTGTCTATGTTATTACACCGGGATTTGGACCGGCGCAGCTACGCGTCAGCTTTGCTGTAGTCAAGGGACTGACACACGATACACGTTTTTTGTTGCGTTTTCGTAGCTGATGCCTGTGACATTTGTGACGTGGTTGCGTCCAGTCCGCTTGGCCCAGCATGAAGGCGGTGTATGGGGTGAGACTTGGTGTCTCGCTTTGGTCTCAGTGTGTACCATGGCATGGGCAGAAATCGTATCTGAGAAGGGTACGGATGGGACACTCGTCGTAGCTGGAAACGCATTTTTTGTATCTGCAATGTGTCTCATTTGTCTCATTTGGGGTAGGTCCAGATACGAAATGACGGGGGTTTTATGGGACACGTCGGTACCATTGAGAGTCCACGCGGGTGGCAGGGTGGCGCGGCCGCAACAACTTGGGCAGCCGAACGGGGGTATTCCTGCAAGGGGTCTTTGGACAACCGTTAATGGCGGCCCTGTTAGGGGTGTTTTTGCTGATTGGGTTCTTGGAACCATATGTCGAGACTAGAGGGGCAAGGGCAACCGCGTCAACGGGCTGATGTCAGTGGGCACGGGCTTTCGATTGTGGCATGCTTAAAGCGTCGTGAATCACGCTCACCCCCGGACCAAGTCCGGGGCAGGCTCTAGCCCTCTCAGCCTCTCCCATCAAGGGGGGAGAGGGAACCGTCGTCCGCTTGTTCAGTCCGTTTCTCGAATAATCGAAAAGCCCTGGGCACAATGGGCACAATGACCTTGCACAGTTTGAAGGCAATCCGGGTCTATCCCCCAGCGTGCCTTCCGCTCTTCCGACGTTGAGGCGATAGCTGGGCTGCACTACAATGAGGGCCAGTTCTATAGGAGACTGCTATGCCCCCTCAAGACAAGGAACAGTGGCGCAGGGAGACCTTGGAACCTGCGCTGAAGCGCTTTCCCGCCCGCAAGGCACAATTCCGCTCGGACTCCGGGTTGAAGTTGGATACGGTGTATGCGCCAGATGACCTCCCGGAGCCCGAAGCCAGCTACGACGCAGATATCGGGTATCCCGGTGAGTACCCCTACACTCGTGGCGTGCAGCCCAACATGTACCAAGGCCGGGTGTGGACCATGCGCCAATATTCCGGCTACGCCAGTGCCAGCGAGTCTAACAGGCGATACCGATACCTTCTGGACCAAGGGCAAACCGGCCTCTCAGTCGCCTTCGACCTCCCGACGCAAATCGGCTACGACTCTGACCACCCGCTGTCCCAAGGCGAGGTAGGAAAGGTTGGCGTCCCCATCAGCAGCTTGGTGGACATGCAGACCCTTTTCGATGGGATTCCCTTGGACCGGGTCAGCACCTCCATGACCATCAACGCCACCGCCTCGGTGCTGCTTGCCCTGTACATCGCCACCGCCCGGTCTCAAGGGGTTGAGGCCAACGTGCTGAACGGCACACTGCAGAACGACATCCTCAAGGAGTACATCGCCCGCGGCACCTACGCCTACCCTCCCAGCCCCTCGATGCGGCTGGTAGTGGATGTGTTCAAGTACTGCGCCGAGTCGGTGCCCCAGTGGAACACCATCAGCATCAGCGGGTACCACATGCGAGAGGCAGGGGCCACAGCAGTGCAGGAGTTGGCCTTTACCCTGTCCAACGCCATCGCCTACGTGGAGGCCGCCCAAAAAGCAGGCCTCGATGTCGACAAGTTTGCTGGCCGCCTCTCGTTCTTTTTCGCTGCCCAGAACAACCTCTTCGAGGAGGTCGCCAAGTTCCGAGCGGCGCGGCGCATGTGGGCGAGGATTATGCGCAATCGCTTCCGCGCCACGGACCCGCGTTCCTGGATTCTGCGCTTCCACACCCAGACGGCAGGCGTCAGCCTCACCGCCCAGCAGCCGGACAACAACGTGGTGCGCAGCACCGTGCAGGCCCTCGCCGCCATCTTGGGGGGAACCCAATCCCTGCACGTCAATTCCCGCGACGAGGCCTTGGCTCTGCCCACTGAGGAGTCAGCCATGCTCTCGCTGCGCACCCAACAGTTGCTGGCCTACGAGAGTGGCGTAGCCGATGTAGTCGATCCCCTTGGCGGCTCCTACTATGTCGAAAGCCTTACTAACGAACTCGAAGCCAAAGCCTTGGAGTACATGGATCGTATCGACGACATGGGAGGGGCCGTACCCGCCTTGGAGGCGGGGTACCAGATGCGCGAAATCACCGAGACCGCCTACCAGCACCAGCGCGAGGTGGAGAGCGGCGACCGCACCATCGTCGGCGTCAACGCCTACGCAGACTCCTCGCCTCCTTTGGAGGGCCTGCTCCAAGTGGACGCCGAAGCCCAGCGCCAGCAGGTGGAGGGCTTGGCCAAGCTGAGGCGAGACCGCGACACTCGGCGGTCACAGCAGGCGCTGGACAGGCTGGAAGAGATCGCTCGGGGCGATGAGAATACTCTGCCCGCCATTCTGGAATGCGTCGAGTCCCATTGCACCCTTGGTGAGATATGCCAAGTGCTGCGCCAAGTGTTCGGCGAACACCGGGGCGCCATGACCATATGATGACATACGACCGTAGCGACATGCCCTGAAGGGCTGTCCAAGGAGACCTCCTATGACCGATCTGCTGCTGAACGAACAAGAACGCATGCTCCAAGCGACCGTGCGCGATTTCGCCGACCGCGAGTTGGCCCCACATGCCCGCGAGTATGATGAGCGGGAGGAGTTCTCTTGGGACGCGTGGAAGGGGATGGCTGCATTGGGTCTCACCGGCATCGGGGTCGACCCTGGGCTTGGCGGCAGCGGTGGAGGCTACCGTCAGATGGCCATCGCCGAGGAAGAGGTGGCCCGGGGCGATGCCGCCGCCAGCGTGAGCTTGGTCGCTCACATGTCGCTGGCCATCCAGACCATCTACCAGTTCGGCGACGAGGACCAGAAGCTCCGCTTCTTGCCCGCCATGGCGAGAGGGGAGGCCGTAGGCGCGTGGGCCCTTACTGAGCCGGGTGGCGGCTCCGATGCCGCGTCCCTGCAGACCACGGCAGAACTCCGGGGTGATACCTACCACCTGAACGGCTCCAAGATATTCATCACCAACGGCGACTTGGCCCGCTACCTCGTGGTGTTCGCCACTCAAGACCGCTCGCTGCGCTCTCGCGGCATCAGCGCATTCGTCGTCACGGAAGGGGCTGACGGCTTCAAGGTCAACAAGCAGCAAGGGAAGATGGGCATGCGAGGCTCACCCACCACTGAGCTTGTCTTCCAGGACACCCCCGTCCCCCAGTCGGACCGGCTGGGCGACGAGGGGCGGGGGTTCAAGCACGCCATGGACATCCTCGACTCGAGTCGCATCATCATCGCCGCCCAGTCCGTTGGCATCGCCCAAGCCGCCTTGGAGGCATCGCTGAAGTACTCGCAGCAGCGGCAGTCCTTCGGGCGGCCCATCGCCGAGCACCAAGCCATACAGTTCATGCTGGCCGACATGGCCACCGAGATTTACGCCGCCCGTGTAGCTTCCATACACGCAGCCACCCTCAAGGACAACGGCCTTCCCTACGTCAATGAAGCGTCCATGGCCAAGCTCTACGCCTCAGAGATGGCAGTAAGGGTCACCTCCAACGCGATTCAGGTCCATGGTGGGTACGGCTACTTCAAGGAGTCGTCCGTCGAGCGCTACTTCCGCGACGCGCGGGTGACCACCATTTACGAAGGCACCTCTGAAGTGCAACGCTTGGTGATTGCACGCCAGATACTGAGCTGACGAAACACTCGGACCACATTCAAGGACATCGAAAATGCAGAACTCTCCCGCTTGCACAGTTGACTACATAGACCATGTAGGAATCGCGGTACACGACCTAGACCAAGCCATGGCGTTTTTCCACGAGACCTTCGGCGCGCCTATGGCCGAGGCCCAGGAGCTGGCCGACCAAGGCGTCAGGGCCTGCCTTATCGCTATAGGCCAGACTAGGCTGGAGCTGTTGCAACCCCTCTCCCCCGATACGCCCGTAGGCAAGTTCCTGGAGCGGCGCGGAGAAGGCTTGCACCATCTAGCCCTGCACGTTGACAACGTGAGTGAAAGCATTGAGGGCCTGAGGCAAAAAGGGTCGGAAATGATTGACTTAGAGCCGCGAGAAGGCCTATCAGGCATCATCGCCTTCATGCACCCGCGTTCGGCTCACGGCATACTGACTGAGCTGGTGCAGACGCCGCCCCAAAGTCCCAAGGGCAGATAAGCCAGATAAGATAGCCAAAGTCGCCTGCCGGATGTAAAATCCATCGGTGCTCAGGAGGACTCGGACCCCGTGGTTGAATCCGTTAGACCCATTCGAGTGTTGGTAGCCAAACCCGGGTTGGATGGACATGACCGGGGAGCGAAGGTCATCGCGCGCGCGCTGCGTGACGCCGGCATGGAGGTCATCTATACCGGCATCCGCCAAACGCCCCAGATGATAGTCGAGGCCGCGCTTCAGGAGGATGTGGACGTCGTCGGCCTCAGCGTGCTTTCAGGGGCCCACATGACGCTCTTTCCCCAAATAGTACAGGGTTTGGCGGAGCGCGGCATGAGCGACGTTCTGGTGGTGGCAGGGGGTATTATCCCTGAACAGGACCGGCAGGCGCTTCTGCAGCAGGGCGTCAGTGCCCTCTTCGGCCCTGGGGCTTCAACCCAGGACATCGTGACTTATATCGAGGAGGCGATGGCCGAGCGCGTCTAGCATGCGACAATAGACACGGAAGCTATCATTTTTCTCCCTCATGCCCCTTGACATGCCACTTGAACACAATCTTATAATTTGCCGGTTATCTGGCTGTTAGGCGTCTGTTTTTTTGATGCGTTACAACGTGGCGCAATTGCTTAAGGAAGACATCGGCTCTACCCGAGCGTATTCTATCGGGCAAGATTCTGACACCCGCGACCGAGAAAACCGGCTTCGGCTTATGCGGACCGATAGAGGCATATGGGCATCCGTTCGACTCAATAGCACTGCACCCAGCGTGTGCGGCCGGTGTCTCTCACCCTTTGCCCAATCCCTCGACTTGGACATCGAAGAGGAATACTATCCTACGGCTGACGTGCATACGGGCAAGGCCATTGAAGTGCCTGAAGAAGAGGGCGCTTTTACTATCGACGATGCCAATATCCTGGACCTGACCGAAGCAGTGCGCCAATACCGTATAGCCGTAGGACCTATGAAGCCCCTGTGCAGCGAGGATTGCCAGGGGCTTTGCACCGTTTGCGGAGGCAACCGGAACCTGCAAGAATGCGCCTGCCTTGACGATCAGATAGACCCACGACTGGCCCCACTTCTACGGCTGTTGGCAGGCGAGGGATAGCCCCGCGAAGCGAGAGCATACAAAACGTAGATTCGAATCAGGAGTGAATCCTTATGGGCGCTCTACCAACCAAAAAGCTGACTCGTGGCCACAAGCGCCGGCGGGCGGTGGCTTACAAGCTGAAGCCCGTTCACCTTTCCCGGTGCCCCCAATGCAGGGCAGCCAAGCTGCCCCACACGGCCTGCATGAACTGTGGCACCTATAAGGGAAGACAAGTCGGCAGCTCAGACAGATAAAGATGTACGGGGCGATTGACCCCGAATCTTAGGTATAAGGAGGTACTTACGGACACTCAGGATACGGCAAGTACAGCGTATCTATTTCCAGGCCAAGGCGCCCAAGTTGTGGGAATGGGCTTGGAACTCTATAATGCATCACCTGCTGCCAGGAAGCTGTTGAATGAAGCCAACGATATCCTGGGAATGCCCCTGACCGATCTGATATTCCAAGGGCCGGCCAAGGAACTGGAGAGGACGGAGTACTCTCAGCCTGCTATCTTGGCCGTGAGCCTCGCCTGCTTGGAGGCGTGGCGGGAAAAGGCAACTACACCACCGCCCCAGGCAGTGGCCCTCGCCGGGCACAGCTTGGGCGAGTACACGGCCTTGGCGGTCTCCGGTGCTATTGACTGGGCCGATGCCCTGAGGCTGGTGCGGGAGCGTGGCCGGCTTATGCAGGAGGCCTCGGACATGCGCGCCGGGACTATGGCGGCCATCATCGGCCTTGATGAAAGTATCATGGAAGAAATCTGCATGGAGACCGGTGTAGAGATCGCCAACATCAACTCCGACGACCAGTTGGTGATTAGCGGCGACCGGCTGTTCGTGGCCAAGGCCATGGACTTGGCATCCATGCGCGGTGCCCGGAAAACGATACCCTTAGCAGTGGGCGGCGCTTTTC
Organism: Dehalococcoidia bacterium; assembly: GCA_965263155.1. GTDB lineage: Bacteria > Chloroflexota > Dehalococcoidia > Lucifugimonadales > JAAXIE01 > JAAXIE01. Next base: position 662,309 of record OZ253586.1, on the reverse strand, counting down.
ACTCCACTCTAATGTACCCTGCCCAGGAACGGCTCATTGAGACCATCAAGAACTTGGAGTTGCGCGACCCTCAGGTGCCCATCATCGCCAATGCCACATCAATCCCCCTTACCACGGCCTCCGCGGTAAAGGTAGAACTCATGAGCCAGCTATGTACTTGCGTGCAGTGGAGCAAGTCGGTAAAGACCATGGCCAACTCAGGGGTGTCGCAGTTCATTGAGTTTGGTCCAGGCAAGGTGCTTACAGGCTTGGTGAAGCGCATATCGAAGGGTTCCACGGCGGTCAATGTGGCCGACCTCGACTCCATCGAAAAGGCAACTAAGTAGTCTTAACATCCCGACCACTGGGAAATGCTAGGAGCCATGTTCGCGAAGAGTTCCGGCCATGTACGGAGGCGCTCTCGGGCCTTCGCGCTGCAAGCCCTGTACGAAATTGACCTGTCGTCCCATTCAGTGGACGGCTCGGTAGGATGGCTGCGGGAAGAGCAAGGGCTGCCAGCGGAAGCGCTCCCCTTCGCCCTACAACTGATAAACGGCGTGATAGAACATCGCAGTGAAATCGATGAGCTCATCCACGAGCTTGCACCCACTTGGCCAGTGCGCCATTTGGCGACCATCGACCGCAATATACTGAGGCTGGCCCTCTACGAGGTGAAGTTCGAAGCCGACGTACCCCCCAAGGCGGCTATAAACGAAGCCGTAGAATTGGCCAAGGCCTTTGGCAGCGAGACCACTAGTAAATTTGTCAACGGGGTAATGGGCACGGTTATGGAGCAGGAAGGCTCTGATTTCTGAGAGGGCCGCCACACCCCATTTGCCCAGCCAGAACGGAGGCACGGAGATCGCCACAGTATATGAGCGAGTCAAAACGATAGTGGTGGATAAACTTGGCGTCGACGGGAAAGCCGCAACTCCTGAAGCCTCCTTCGTGGACGACCTGAGCGCTGATTCCCTAGACTTGGTCGAGCTCATAATGGCCTTCGAGGAGGAGTTCTCCACTTCCGATAAAAAGCTGGAGATATCTGACCAAGACGCAGGGCGGATTCTCACCATCCAGGATGCAGTGGACTATCTAGAGGAACACGGTATCCAGAGCGGCTAGGCTCAGCATCGCTCTCTTGCCATGGACCGCTCCCTCCCCACCTAGTCCTGGGGCGGGACGGTGGGTGCCCGGAGCCTTCGGACAGAAGGGAGGTAGTCTTGGATGAACAGCCTCGTGGAGATAGCAGAGCTGGTACGCTCTTGCATCGATTGCCCCCTCAGTGAGGGTCGGACCAAGGCCGTCCCAGGAGAAGGCGCCAGCGATGCTCGAGTCATCTTCATTGGCGAAGCTCCCGGCTATCAAGAAGACCAACATGGTCGTCCCTTCGTGGGCCCCGCGGGGCGATTCCTCGACGAACTCCTAGCCTCCATCGGCCTCAAACGGGAAGATGTTTTCATTGCCAACATGATCAAATGCCGACCACCCAACAATCGAGACCCACTGCCCACCGAGGTAGCCGCCTGCACGAAATACCTCGACCGGCAGATAGAGTTGCTGCAACCGGATCTCATCGTAACCTTAGGGCGATATGCCATGGGCAAGTACTTTCCCAAGGAGAGCATCAGCCGAATACGCGGCAAGGTACGGACGAAGGACGGCCAGCGCATCCTGCCTTTATTGCACCCAGCCGCGGCCCTTCATCAGGGCAACCTGCGACAGAGCATTGAGCAGGACTTCCGCGTGATCCCTCAAGCTCTCGAAGAGGCCAAGCAGTCTCCTCCCAATCCCACTCAACTCGAAGCCAATCCGGGCCAGCCCGAAGCCACCCCCGCCACTCCACCTGACCGCCAGCTGAGCATGTTCTAGCGTGCCTTCCTCCCTCAGAGTAATCCCTCTCGGCGGCTTGGGGGAGATAGGCAAGAACATGATGGCCTTGGAGTATGGGGACGACATCGTCGTTATCGACTGCGGTGTGCTCTTCCCCGAAGAGGATATGCTGGGCGTCGACTTGGTCATCCCCGACATCTCCTACCTGCTGGAAAACTCCGAGCGGGTACGGGCCATCCTCATCACCCACGGGCACGAAGACCATACCGGCGCCCTTCCTTACGTTGTGTCCCGACTCAACGTTCCGGTGTATGCTCCCCGGCTCGCGCATGGCCTCATACGGGTCAAACTGCGACAGAGACGTTTGCTGAACGACGCCGAACTAGTAATTGCCGAACCGGGATGCCCCATTCACTTGGGCAGTTTCGAGGCCGAGTTCTTCCGCGTCTGCCACAGCATCCCTGACTCCATGGGCATCGCGCTCAGGACGCCGTTGGGGACCGTGCTGCATACCGGTGACTTCAAGATAGACCACACTCCCGTCGATGGCATGCCCACCAGCCTTGGCGCTATCGCCAAGCTCTGCGAAAATGGCACATTGCTCTTGATGTCCGACTCCACCTACGCCGAGCTACCAGGCTATACACTATCTGAGCAGGTTGTCGGAGATGCCTTGGAGCGCGTGATTGCCGACGCCCCCGGTAGAGTGCTGGTGGCCACCTTCGCATCTCTCATCTCCCGCATACAGCAGGTATTCAACGCCGCCGCCGACAGCGGGCGCCATGTGGCTATCGTGGGCCGCAGCATGGTGGATAACGTCAACATGAGCATGCAGATGGGCTACCTCTCTGCGCCCGAAGGGCTGCTGGTCTCGGTGGACGAGGCGTCGCGCCTCAATACTGATCAATTGGTGCTGCTGACCACAGGCAGCCAAGGCGAGCCTACCTCGGCTCTCGCCCGCATCGCCAATCAGGACCACCACGAGCTACGCATCATTGCGGGCGATACCGTCGTTGTTTCCGCCACCCCCATCCCCGGCAACGAACTCTCGGTAAGCCGCATCATCGACAACCTCCTCCGACAAGGAGCCCGCGTACTCTACGACCGTGTTTCTTTAGTCCATGTCCACGGACACGCCAGCGGCGAGGAACTCAAGCTTATCCTGAACCTGACTTCCCCCAGATATTTCGTGCCCATCCATGGTGAGTACCGCCATCTGCAGGCCCACGCTTCTCTCGCCCATGACGTGGGGGTGCCCCCTGATAGAGTGTTCGTCCTAGAGGACGGGGACGTCCTTGAGATCGACGCGGAGGGCGGTCGCGTGGTGGATACCGTGCCTGCAGGCCATGTCTTCGTGGAGGGGAACACCCTGTGGAGCGCCGATAGTCCGGTACTCCGAGAGCGGCGTCGCCTCTCACGTGATGGCATAATGATGGTCACTATGCAGGTAGACGACTACACCGGGCTCTTAGCGGGAACGCCGGAGATTGTTTTCCGCGGGGTAGTCAAGCCCCAGGACATAGGCGATCTTGCCGAAAAAGTGGGACAAACCGCCGACGAATTGCTGGGAAAGGCATCCGGCGACCCGGAGACTTGGGCCAGCGCCAAGGCAAAGTTAGACCAACTCGTTAGTGAACTAGTTTACAAAGAAACGGGAAGACGGCCTATGATTGTAATAGTGGCAGCAGAGGGGCTATAAACGCTTCCGGCTGAAGCCTATCTTTCTACAGGGAAAGAAGCGCTCCGATGTTGAGGCGTGTATTCTCTCTACCGGCAGTCTTGGCCCTTACCGTAGTGGCCCTAGCTGTAATGTTTCTTTTCTGGGAAGACGCGGCCCGCTGGGGGTGGGCGCGTCTCGGTTTCGCATGGATTCCCGCCGTCCTCTGGCCGTTGTGCTTCATACTAGTGCTGCGGTACCGCACCATGTGGATCGCTGTGTACTGGCGCGATTGGGTCGGAGCAGCCTTCTTCAGCTTGGGCGCCATCGGGCTACTCTCTCTCTTCAGTATGGACCGCTGGTGGCTGGGGGATGCGACCCTAGGCGGGCACTGGAGCACGATACTGGGAGGAGCCCCCTTTTCTCAAAAGTCTCTAGGCATCCTGAAGGTCGTCGTCCTCTTTACGGTAGTGCCACCAATAATCTCACCACGTCTGGCAGGCGGGGTATACAAGGAAACAGCAAAGGACATATTCTTAGCCCTGCGCGCAACCTTCCTCTGGCTGCGGAACACTGCTGTTCCTGCGGCAGCGCGCACGGCGCGCCAGGTCCCCAGGCCCGATAGGATATATCTCAGGCTCAAAGTAGCCCGACGCGGTCTGGCAAGGCACATACCTGGCGAGCAAGTAGTGGAAGAGCCTGCCGCGACCCTCTCAGCCCCAGACACCGAAGACCACGACGAATTCGACACTATCCCGGCTGTGGCGGCAAACGGGGCTGCCCCGGCCAACGGGAAGCCCTCGCCCAAAATATTCGGGTGGCACCTGCCATCGATGGAGTTATTGGCCAAACCCGAAGCAGCGACCCAGCAGGCCCCTCCCAACGACCTGTCCGAGCAGATAGTGTCCACCCTGAGCGATCATGGCATAGACGTCAGCATCAAGAACATCAAAGTAGGGCCACGGGTCATACAGTTCGCACTGGAACCTGGGTGGGTGTCCCGGGGCCGGGATAGCAAGGCCAAGGCCCAAGGTGGGCTGCCCACCTCCGACTCAGTCAGGGTAAAGGTGCAGAGCATCCTAGCGCGCGAGAAGGACTTGGCACTAGCGCTGCGGACACCCTACATCAGGATAGAGGCCCCGATACCGGGTGAAGCAGCGGTTGGAATCGAGTTGCCCAATCCCACGCCCAGCAAGGTGCCCATACGCTCTGTGCTGGAGAGCTCCAAGTTCCGCAAGCTGGCGGAGAAGGGTGGACTACCCATAGCCCTCGGCGCCGACACGGCAGGCGAACCTGTGGCCGTAGACCTCAAGAGCCTGCCCCATCTGCTGATCGCAGGGGCCACAGGGTCCGGTAAGAGCGTCTGCATCAATACGGTTATCACCTCCATGCTGCTGACGAACACCCCCGAGCGGCTGCGCCTTCTCATGGTGGACCCCAAGCGTGTCGAATTGACCCCGTTCAACGGTATCCCCCACTTGATAGCCCCGGTGATTACCGACGCCAACGAGGTGTTACCCGCGCTCAAGTCCATCGTTGCCGAGATGTTCCGGCGCTACCAAGCCATGGAGGAACTGGGGGTACGGGACATCGAGGGATACAACCGCAAGTCGTCGGAGCGTATGCCCTTCCTGGTGCTGGTGATTGACGAGTTAGCCGACATGATGATGGTGGCAGCTTACGAGTCAGAGCAGGCGGCCGTCAGACTGGCCCAACTGGGTCGGGCCACAGGAGTCCATCTCGTACTAGCTACTCAGCGCCCCTCCGTGAACGTGGTCACCGGTCTGATCAAGGCCAATATCCCGGCACGGGCCGCCTTTGCGGTGGCCTCCCAAGTGGACTCTCGGGTGGTGCTGGACGGCGTGGGCGCCGAAAAGCTGCTGGGAAAGGGCGACATGCTCTTCCTGTCCCAAGAAGCCCCCAAGCCCCGTCGCGTGCAGGGCACTCTTGTCGACGACGAAGAGATAGAGAGTCTGGTCGAGTTCTGGAAGGAGCAGAAGGGCCCTCCATTGCCGTCCATCATGCCCGCCGGAGTGGGCGTTGAAGCCGATTCTACGACAGATGCGAGCGTCGACGACTACGACGATGACGAAGATGAACTCCTTGATCGTGCGCGCGAGCTGTCGCTGGAATTGCCTAGGATATCCCCCTCTGTGCTCCAGCGCAGGCTTTCAATTGGGTACTCCAAGTCGGTGCAGTTGATACAGTCCTTGGAGAAGGAAGGGCTCACGGCAGCCCGGGTCAGCTAGTATGCGTCCTATGGCGGGCGCCCAGTGGCTGACCTCCGCGAGCCAGTCGCGCCGCCTGTCGTCGAGGGCGCGTTTTGTAGTACCATGTATCAGCAATCTTTCTCGTACCAAGTAGGTGCCTACGTGAGAAACCTGTCGGACCTGCTGGTTTATTTTCTCAGGCGAAATACCAGCCTGAATCATGTTTACCTGTCTACGGCACGGGACCACTGCTTGGTGTGCGGCGAGACCGTCAGCGAGCACGAGTCCTACGTACACCATCGCGTATGCCCCACCTGCCGCTTCCACTACAGCCTCACGGCACGGGAGCGCATTGAGCTTCTAGTGGACCGGGGCACCTTCCGGGAAACTAATCGCTCCATCTCTTCCCTAGACCCACTGACCTTCTCCGGGCGCGCCAAAGGAAAGGGCAAGACGAAAGACAAGAGCGAAGACGAAGGAAGCGAAAACGGGCGGGTGCCCAGCGATCAACGCCGCACCGGCCTCACTGAAGCTGTAGTTACCGGCCACTGCACGATAGGCGGCTCGAAGACGACCGTCGTAGTACTCGACTTCGGCTTCATGGGCGGCACTATGGGCAGCGTAGTGGGCGAAAAGGTCACTCTTGCTTTTGAGGCTGCGGCCAAGGGCGGACGCCCTTTGGTCGCCATTGTCACCGGCGGTGGCATTCGCATACAGGAAGGCGTCCTTTCGCTCCTGCAAATGGCCAAGACCGCCACGGCAGTGAGACATCTGAGGGGAAAGGGACTGCCTCTGATTGTGGTGCTGGCTAACCCGGCTACGGGACAGGCTTATGCCAGCTTCGCCAACCTAGCCGACATCATGCTGGCAGAGCCGGGATCCCTTATCGGCTTGGCTCCCATGCGCACGCTACGGGAAGCTACGAAGAAATCGCTGCCGCTGGACGCTCATACCGCCGAGGCCCATTTGAACCACGGCCTACTGGACGACGTGGTGGACCGAGAAGACCTCAAGGAGCGCATCTCCACCATCCTCCAGGTAATGGGGCCGCAGCGTGCGAGCCGGGACGATAACGGCAAGAACGGAAAAGAAGACGCCCTACTCGTCCCGGATACTGAGATTGCCGACATCGACCTGTCCGAGGCGGAAAGGGCCATTCGCCGTATTGACCGTCCCACTGCTAGGGACTACATCCGTTCAGCAGTCGACCACTTCGTTGAACTCAAGGGCGACCGTGTGAGCGGCGACGATCGCACTGTCGTTGGCGGCCTAGGCTACCTGCGAGGCAACAAGGTGGTGGTGCTGGGACAACAAAGAGATATACAGATTGACCACGAGATACACCACATGTACCCCAAGGGGTTTCGCAAGGCGCAGCGCCTCATCAGGCTGGCTTCCTCTTTCCACCTCCCGGTAGTCAGTTTCGTCGACACCCAAGGGGCCCATCCCGGCCTTGAATCCGAGGAGCAGGGCATCGGAAACGCCGTGGCCACCACCATGTCGCTGATCACGGAGGCGCCCACGCCGGTAGTGTCGGTCATTGTTGGGGAGGGTGGAGGCGAGGGGGCCTTGGCCTTGGGCCTAGCCGATTCCATGCTCATGCAACAGTACGCCGTACTCTCGCCAGCACCGTTGCACACCAGCCCAGGCAGGTGGCACCGCGACCCTGCCAAGGCACGAGAAGCAGCCCACACCCTGATGCTGACTGCCAGCGAATGCCGGGAGTTGGGACTGATAGACCAAGTGGTGGCCGAGCCTGAAGGCGGGGCTCACGAGGACCCCCTCACGGCGGCACACTACCTCCAGTTGGCAGTGGCCAACGAGCTCGAGAAGTTGGCCAAGTTCTCCATCAAGAAGCTGATGGATCGGCGCCACAAGAAGTTCCGCCGCATGGGAGAACTCACGCCCTACGCCAAGGAAGCCCTCAGCCGCGAGGTGGAGCAACTGGAGCACATGGTGGCTAGGGAACACAGCGGCCGTAGCGCGAGGCACTCCCCTCGCCGGACGACAGAAGAAGAACACGTTGCTGACTAGCGTGGCTCGCGGGGCGCTTGGAACACCTCGTCAGGTCTGACGGTGAAGCCTAGCAGCGCGGGAGACGTTAGGGTGTCGTCCCTTCCGTAATTCCCCACCTCAACCAAGGGGTCTTCATAGCTAGGAGCCATCACCCAGACTCACTGCGCATCGGGGTCCACCACCCAATACTCTTGGTCGCGGTACTCCGCATACGGATCGAGCTTGATTCTCCAATCACGGCTAGCGGTCGATGGCGACAGTATCTCCACCACCAAGCCCGGCGCCCCACGGATGCTGTCGGGAGCAACGATGCGTTGCCGCTGGTTGGAAACGCACAGCAAGTCTGGCCGAACTAGGTTGGTGTCCGACAGCACCACGTCCAAAGGTGCAAAGTGCACATACCCTTAGCCGTGCTGCCTGACAAACGAGCGGAGACATCACGCCAATGTGAGTAAAGCCGCCTGATGCGCATCACTCGGGAACGCGGCAGCATGACCAACTCTCTGTGCAATAGCTCCCACCGTTCATCGTCGGCGGTCTTGCGGTAGTCTTCGCAGGCGAGCTTGATCCTTAGGCCTAGCCTCAGCCATAGCCATTTTCCTGATGGACAACTCGCCTAGTAGGGTGGATGCGGCCTAGGTTCCGGGGTCTTTGGTAAACGGCACGGAGCCTTCCGTCCTCGGACGTACCGAACGTTGAGGAGCGTAGTGCAGGGATCCGAGAGGAGAGCCTAGCAGCCGCTATCCAGCGATTGCTTCAACTGCTCGGCGATGTGCTGGAACTCGCCCATCACCTCACTGGAGTTGAGCACCGTGGGCTGAGAGGTGTCTCGGTAGTCGGACCGTAGAGTCAGCGCCCCCAAGAATGGGCTGCCCAACTCTGCCGATAGGGCCGGGCCAGAGCCAGAACCGAACATCTCGCCGGTGTAGTTCTCCACAATGCCCAAAACTTTCATCTTGAGCTTGCGGATCATGTGGATACAACGCCGCCCGTCCAGTTGGGCCAACTCCTGAGGCGTCACCACCACCACGAACCCATCCATGGGAACGGTCTGCATCACCGTCAGGGGCGCGTCGGACGTGCCCGGAGGCAGATCAATTATCAAGTACTCGGCGTCGCCCCAGTCGGTCATCTGCAAGAACTGGTTGATGGCGTTGTGAATCATGGGACCGCGCCAGATGATGGCCTCGTTCTCGTTCTCTTGGAAGAAGCCCATGGAGACGCACTTGACCCCAAACTTCTCTGCGGGGATCAGGTGTCCGTCTATCTGCTCCGGCTTGTCCGTCACTCCCAAGACCTTGACCACGTTGGGGCAATCAATGTCGACGTCCAGCAGGCCAACCTTGTAGCCCTGCTGCGCTAGGGTGGTGGCTAGGTTCACGGCCACAGTGGTCTTGCCGACGCCACCTTTGCCACTGTAGACGCCAACCTTGGCCTTGATGTTGCCCATGTTACGGGTGATGGCCCGTTTCTGCTCCCAGCTACGCTTGATAGATTCGAGCCGCGCTTTTTCCTGAGGAGTGGTCATGTCAGTCGATCCCTAGCAGCTTTTTGCCGTCTTCAGAGATGTATTCCGGGTTCCAAGGAGGGTCGAAGACCATCTCCACTTCCACATCCTCCACGCCATCGAGCTCAGAGATGGCCCATTCAGCCTGCTGGGCGATCATTGGGCCCATGCCACAGCCGGGGAAGGTGAGGGTCATGTCAACTTTCACATTACCCTCCTCCACCTCAATAGCATAAATGAGGCCCAAGTCCACCACGTTGATGGGAATTTCTGGGTCGTATACGTTCTTCAGAACCTCTTTTACGCCGTCCACAGTAACAGCCATGTCGCCCCCTCAAAGGTGGTCCTTGCTTGTCGCAATTGTAGCTAAAGTCGATAGAGTAGGTCAACTTTTACGAGACCGGCTCTTCGACCGCGAAACCGGCTCATAATTGCCACCGGACCCGGCACGAGAAGGCACCTTCTGTCGAGGGGCCGCTGGCTCCGGCGTGCCTTCATTTCCTGGACTGGAGCGAGGCTTCTGGCGGGGCGCCTCTTCAGACGCGCCCTCCGGTCCGGCGTAGTCAATGGCCATCACGCGCCTCAACTCGTAGACTTCGTCCCGCAGCAGAGCTGCCTTCTCGAATTCGAGGTTTCGGGCGCAGTATTTCATTTGCGTTTCCAAGTCCTTAATGACGCGGAACATGTCATCGCGGGACATCTGCTTCCGCTCGGTGCGGTAGGCGCCCCGTGTCTCGGCCACGGCCTTGACACGGTCGGTGATGTCTCGCACCGCCTTGGTGATGCTCTGCGGAACGATGTTATTGGTCTGGTTGTAGCTGTGTTGCAGGGTGCGACGGCGCTCGGTCTCGTCGATGGCCCGCCGCATGGAGGCCGTTATGTTGTCGGCATACATCACCACATGGCCCGACGCATGGCGGGCTGCCCTGCCGATGGTCTGAACCAGGGAGCTGTCGGAGCGCAAGTAGCCCTCTTTGTCCGCGTCCAGGATGGCAACCAAGCTCACTTCGGGCAAATCCAGCCCTTCCCGCAGCAGGTTGATGCCCACGACCACGTCGTAAACGCCGAGGCGCAGGTCCCGCAGTATCTCGCTGCGGCCCAGCGTCTTGATTTCGGAGTGGAGGTATGTGTTGCGAACACCCATCTCCTGCAGGTAGTCAGCCAGCTCCTCGGCCATGCGCTTGGTCAGGGTGGTGACCAGTACCCGCTCGCCGCTCTCTACCCGCTCCTTGATGCGCTCAATGAGGTCATCAATCTGGCCCGCGGTGGGCTTTACTTCGATGGTGGGGTCCAGCAGACCGGTGGGGCGGATGATCTGCTCCGCTACTTTCTGGCTGACCTCCATCTCGTAGGCGCCCGGAGTGGCGGAAACGAACACCATCTGATGAATGCGTTCCTCGAACTCACGGAAGTTAAGGGGCCGGTTGTCGATTGCCGAGGGCAGGCGGAAGCCGAAGTCCACTAGAGTGGTCTTGCGGGAAATGTCGCCTTTGTACATCCCGTGAAGCTGGGGCAGGGTCATGTGCGACTCGTCGATGAACAGGACGAAGTCTTCCGGGAAGTAGTCCAGTAGCGTCCACGGGGCACTGCCCGCCGCGCGGCGAGAGAGGTGGCGGGAGTAGTTTTCCACACCAGAGCAGAAGCCCGTCTCCCGCATCATCTCCAAGTCGTAGCGGGACCGCTGCTCCAGCCGGGCCGCCTCCAGCAGCTTGTTCCTAGCCCTGAGGTCTGCCAGACACTCCTGCAACTCGACCTCGATATCCTCCAAGGCCAGCTGCATCTTCTCCTTGGGCGTGACGAAGTGACGGGCAGGATAGATGAACACCGAGTCCCGCTCCGCCAGCAACTCGCCGGTAAGGGGGTCCACCTCGACGATGCGCTCGACTTCATCGCCCCAGAACTGGATGCGCAGTGCCACCTCCTCGTAGGCTGGCACCATCTCCAAGGTGTCACCCCGTATGCGGAAGCGGCCGCGGGCGAGGTCTATGTCGTTGCGCTCGTACTGCATGTCCACCAACTGGCGCACCAACCGGCTGCGGTTTCGCAACTCGCCCTTCTTCACCTCGGCGACAAAGCTGAAGTAATCAGCGGGATCTCCCAAGCCGTAGATGCACGAGACTGAGGCGACGATCACCACGTCGCGGCGCGTAAGCAGCGACCGCGTAGCCGAGAGCCTCAGCTTGTCCAACTCCTGGTTTACGTCGGAGTCCTTAGCGATGTAGGTGTCGGTGTGGGGGATGTAAGCCTCGGGCTGGTAATAATCGTAGTAGGAGACGAAGTATTCGACGGCGTTGTTGGGAAAGAAGTCCTTGAGCTCCGTGGCTAACTGGGCGGCCAGCGTCTTGTTGTGGGCGATGAGCAGCGTGGGACGCTGAATCTTCTCGATGATCTTGGCCATGGTGAAGGTCTTGCCGCTGCCGGTGACGCCCAAGAGGGTCTGGTAGCGATGGCCATCATCGATTCCCGCGACCAGCGATTCCACAGCGGTTGGCTGGTCGCCCATGGGCTGAAAATCGGCTACTACTTTGAAGTCAGGCATGTATGCCCTTCCCTCTCAGGCTCCGCGGACCAGACCTGGGATCAGACAGAGTATCAAGCAGCATGATAAGAGTGCCTGCGCAATGTTTGTAGCTGAAGCGTGTGGCGTATGTGGCAGATCCCGTAGCTGAGTTGCAGGTCGATCATATCTGGGAAAAATTGTTTTATATCTGGAATGCGTGCAATTCCTGCAATTGTATCGCTGCTCAAATACGATTGAGTCGAAGATTGTTGCACACTCGCATGTAACCCCGGTGGCATAGAAACATCATGTTCTGTGATAGCCAAGCAGCCGAGGAGGGGGCTGCTTGCGGGCCAGCTTGTTGGGGCGGCAGAGTACGAGTGCATAACATCATGATAGCGACGACGGGGGCGGGCGTCGATAGGGAAATGTCAGTGGGTTGGTGGAGGCACGTGAGGCCATAGAGCGGATGCGAAGGCGGCCCATTCGAGATTTCCCTGACCTATTACCCCAAGCGCTGCAGGGCGATGCGCAACAAGTCTTCCATGGGCATGGGCACGTCTTGGCTTTGTTCGATGGATGCCACTGCTTGGGAGGCTTCTCTTGCAGTATAGCCCAAGGCGGTGAGGGCTGAGACGGCGGCTGGCCCGTTGCTGGAAATCACCGGCATCGCTTGATGGTGCAGTTGCCCTAGCTTGCTCTGCAACTCCACCACGATGCGGGCAGCACTCCTCTTTCCCACCCCTGACACGCTGCTCAGGGACACCTCGTCACCGGAAGCGATGGCAGTCACCAAAGTTTGCTCCGGTAGCGAAGAGATGAGGGCCAAGGCTGTTCTTGGGCCGATGCCCGACACGGTGATCAGCAGCTGGAAAAGGCCCAAGTCCGTGACAGTGGCGAAACCGTAAAGCGAGGGTTGCTCGTTCTGCACCACCAAGTGGGTATGCAGTTGCATCTCCTGACCGATGGGCCCAGCAGCTTCCACCATGGAGGCGGGCGCCAGCACACGCAGTACTACCCCGCCCACGCTCACATCCACATGGCCGCCACCCTTGGCCTCCAGCCTGCCCCTGACGCCTACAATCACGCCTAGCCTCCGATTACTCTCAGAAACCGGGCCAGCCCGAGGAGGCCTGCTGATAAACGACATCGTCGGAGTGGCGCCGTCGCACATGGCACAGGGCCGCTGCCAAGGCGTCAGCAGCGTCCGGCTGGTCAAAGGTCGGTTGCATGTCCAACTGCCTCGCAAGAAGCTCTTGCACCTGCTCCTTGGTGGCCCGCCCATAGTCTGCTACAGCCAGCTTCACCTCGGCTGGCGAATAACGGTGAATCGGCAACTCGAACCGCGCGGCTGCCATAAATGCCGCTGCCTGAGCCTGCCCTATGGCGATGGCGGTGGTGGGGAAGGTGCGCGCGCCCCGGCCCAGGAAGGGGTCTTCCACAGCAACCTCTTCGGGGCTCTCCCGCTGGATCAGATCGCTCAACGCGACATAGATGTGGTGGAGCCTGCGCTCAAGGCCGGTATCGCTGTCGCCCTTCCTGCTCCTCTTAAAGCTGATGGCCCCCCAATCGATAACTGTGATCGAACGGTCTGCCGCAAGGAGGCCGTAGCCGGTGGTCCATGTACCCGGGTCGATCCCGAGGACACGCATGGGGGATCAGGACTCCTTGCTGTAGCGCTGCAATACGTCGTCGGGGAAGTCGCCGTTGGAGTAGACTTTCTGGACGTCCATCAGCTCTTCCAAGTTGTCCAGAAGCTTCAGGGTCTGCTCAGCCTCTTTGTCTCCCAAGGAGACAGTGGTCTTGGGGGCCATCGATATCTCCGCCGACATCACCGGCAGGTCTGCCTGCTGTAAGGCCTGACGCACAGCCTCCAAGTCTTCGGGACGCGTCTGGACCTCCACGTAGGCCCCATCGACTTGTACATCCTCGGCTTGGGCATCGATGGCCAGCAGGGCCACCTCTTCCGCCTGCTCCTCGGATACTTCAAGGGTGATGATGCCCTTGCTCTCGAAATTCCAAGCCACGCAGCCAACCTCGCCCAGAGACGCCCCGGCCTTGGTGAAGGTGGAGCGTACCTCCGAGGCGGTGCGGTTTCGGTTGGGGGTAAGGGCCTGCAGAAGGATGGCGGCGCCACCGGGCCCATAGCCCTCGTAGAAGATTTCTTCGAAGTCGTCGGCCCCGTCACCGCTACCCGAGGCCCTCTGAATGGCCCGCTCAATGGTGTCCATGGGCATGTTGCTGCCCTTGGCCCTGTCGATGGCCAGCCGCAGCCGGAAGTTCATGTTGGGGTCGGGGCCACCGCCCTGCCGCACCGCCAACGCCACATCGCGGCTCAGCTTGGTAAACAGCTGGCCCCGCCGCGCGTCGGTGATTCCCTTTGAGTGCTTGATGGTAGACCACTTGGAGTGACCAGACATACTAAAAACTCCCACTCTCAAGGCTACGCCGCCCTTGACACCTGGGAACCAAGGGCCCGGGACCGGCGCCAGCTTCAAGCTGCCGCCGATTGTACCACCGGGGTTTCGGGAGGGTCAAAGTGGGGGATGATAGCAGCCGGCGGTCGGCAAGAGCCGAAGGCACACCATAGCCCACCATCTAAGGGACCCAGACGGTGAAATCCTCGAACTCCACTGATCCGCCACGGTCATTGAAGAAGCCAGCGATTGCAGCGACCCAGCCAGCGTCTTGATTACCGCTCAAGTCCAACCTAGCTATGAACTCACCGTTCAACAGGAGCCAGCCCTCATTCCCTAACGCGACGAGCGACAACTTGTTGCGTCGATCGGGCCGCAGGTGCCTCTCAGTCACGGTGTCTGATGACACGAGGGTGTAATCCTGGTCCGCAGCTTTCCTCGTGTAGTGCACCCACCCAGAGTCGTCAGCTAGGAAAACCAAATCGAGCCGGTTGAATCCCGGGTTGCGGAGGGAGAATCCATAGAACCAGTCAACTACGAGCGGATTAACGAATTTAGCTTCCACGATCAGATCACGAGTGCTCAGCCCAAACGCCGTATGGTCGGTAAGACTTTCAGTGCCATCGTCATGAAGCACTCCCCCAATTGGCCCGTACGCCCTAGTCAGTTTCTCAACTCGGAACTCCTGGTATCTTGTGACCTCACCAGCGACCTCACCACCGGTGAACGCGCCGGTCATCAGGGCCACGTCGCCAGTATGAGTCACATCGCTCAAGTCCAGCGTGGAGACGAAGTTACCGTTCACAAAGAACAAACCCCGCTCACCCATAGCGATCACTCTCAAATGGTTCCGTCCGCCGATACTCGTGTTGAGATAGGGCACCGTCCCATCATTTAATGTCCGGTACGGGGCGGTAGCCTCAACATTCAGTTCCCAGCGCTTATAACTAGATACAACCACCTGGACGAAGTCTTCGTCGCCGCGCGGCCTACGCAGGATGAACCCATAATCCCAAGAATGAGACGAAGCATCATAAGGATTGATGAAAGTTGCCTCCACCATGTGGTTGGTCATCCAGACATCCGCTTCCTGTGTCTTGATGAACACATTAGTTGGGTCGTGCCACAGAGCGCCGTCGATGGGGCCGAAATCACTGGTGCCGTCGGGCACTGCTGTGGGCGTCGCCGTGGCTGTTACGCCGGCCAAGAGCGTCGGTATCTCTCCCTGTACGACGGTGCCGGATATTGCGAAACCCACGCCTTCCACGCCCTCTTCGACCCATTTGAAGGTGTTGATGCCCAGCACCTCGCCATTCACGGAGAACATCGGGCCGCCACTGTTGCCAGGGTTAATGGCTGCATCAGTCTGGATTACCTCGCTGCGATAGTCGGTATCGTAACGGACCGCAGAGATGATTCCACTGGTCACCGTAGCGTCCCCTGGTAGACCCAATGGGTAGCCCATGATGATAACTTCGGTACCAGCTTCCAGGCCAAAGGCGTTGCCAAAAGGGGCGGTTTCGAAGCTGCCGCAGCAGATTCTGACTACCGCCAAGTCGCGCACGTTGTCTGATCCCAATACATTCCCGGCGTACGTTGTAGCGTCGTTAACGACGATCCTCACGGTGCTAGCATCTTCTATGACATGGTGGTTGGTTAGGACTTAACCGGTTCCCCCCTCCACTTCAAACATGACCCCTGAGCCCGACCCTCGGTCCGTCTCGACTCTTACCACTGCGGGCCTGACCCGCTCGACGATTACACTTAATGATGGCGTGGGTGTGGGTGTGGGCGCAGGAGATGGTGTGGGCGCAGGAGATAGTGTGGGCGCAGGAGATGGTGTCGGTGTCGGGACAGGCGTGGGCACGGGTGTTGGAGCGGGCGTGGATGTGGGGGCAGGTGTCGATGTAGGCAAGGCTGAGGCCGCGGCTTGAGCCGCAGCAGCAACCAAGGCTTCCATATTCGGGGTGGGGACGGGGGTCGGGACTGGCGTTAGCACAGGCGTGGGAGTAGGCGGCGGTGTAGGTATTGGAGTTGATCGAGACGCTTCGATAGCAGCTGCCACTATTGCGGCCACGTCAGGTGTAGGAATCGGCGCGGGCGCAAGGGTCGCAGTTGGAACCGGCGAATCGGTTGCGGTCGGTGTGGAAGCAGGGGTGGGCAAGGCAGACGCCACGGCGGCAGCCACCATAGAGTCCAAGTCCGGGGTCGGGGTCGGACGCCCACAGGCAACCGCCACCAAGAGCACGAGCAGGAAATGCAGGAATGAGAGAAGCTTCATGCTACGCCAATATACCATCGGCTAAGCGGAAGAATTACGGCCGCCTACCGCAGCCCCTCCGGCAACTCGACCACCATGCGACGGGCGTCCACGTCCACGGTTTGGATGACATCATCCAGTGAGGGAATCAGTATCTCCTGATTCCCGCTTGTCACTACGTAGACGTCGTTGCTGCCCGTCTCCATGATTTCGGAGATGTGCCCCAAGTGTTCGCCCTCGGAGGTGTAGACCTCCATGTCCATCAACTGGAAGTAGTAGTACTGCCCCTGAGGTAGGGAAGGCACGCTGTCGCGCGTGACGAAAATGTACTCGCCACGCAACGACTCAGCATCCTGTAACAAGTCGACGCCTTCCAGCTTGAGGACCACAAAGGTCTCGTTACGCCGCAGCGCGTACTCCAAGCTGTAAGGCCGACCTGCAAGGAACAGCACTTCGCCAGCGGTGAACCTACCGGCGAAATCGGTAAGGGGCTCGACTTGCAACTCACCTATGAGGCCACGAGGTCTAAGGACTCGACCTACGAGAACGTCATCCTGACGAGAACTTGGCATATGCCATCAGGCGTTGGAGATAATGTCGGAGAAGAAAGTGACGGACGCTCTAGACTATTTCCAAGACTGCCCTGGTACCGTTCTTCACGGCGGCTACACGAAGGAGGACACGCATTGCTTGGGCCACCCGGCCTTGACGGCCGATAATCTTGCCCTTGTCTTCGGCTGCGACCTCCAGCTTGAACACCACACGGTCTTCTTCTAGTTCCTCGGTGACCTTCACATCGTCGGGCTGACTGGCCAGCCCGCGGGCGATATATTCGATGAGCTCCTTCATTGGACGGAGGCCTTCTGATATATCTCGTTCCACTGGAAGATCCTTTGCACCGGATCGGAGGGTTGTGCGCCCTTCTTCAGCCAGCTTATGGCCTTTTCCTCATTGAGGGTCACCTTCGGGGGATCTTCCATAGGGTCATAGTGTCCGATCCAGTCCACGAAGGCCCCGTCCCGGGGGCTTGCGGAATCAGCAACGACGATACGGTAGGACGGGCGCTTTTTCTTACCCACACGACACAGACGAATTCTTAGCATTTCCTACCTTTTCGTATCTGTTTCATACTTGAATTCTAATGGTCAGCCCCTTACTTTGTCAATGCAGGCAGCTTGCGGGTACAGACCGTAGCACCCACCGTCGCAGCCCGCACCTCACCTTCACACCCATCCTGACCTTCCTGAATCTAAGGGCCTGAATCTAAGGGGTCTCGCCCAAACCCATCACCCTCCGGGAGTAGGTTGGGATCAACGCATGCCTCAGCTTTTGCAGCACGGCTTTGATTCCGGATTTCGCCAGAATGAGGGAGATCACCGGTTTCGGAGGTCGGGCGGACGTCGAACGTGCCTTAGCCGAAGGGCCACCACCAGCGACGGCGCTTGGGAGTGGCGTCGCTCGCTTGCCTTGACGCAGGCGCGGCAGCGCTGGGTAACTGGATGGGCCGGCTGCTAAGCAGCCCCAGCTGCCCCAAGACCCGGTCGAACTGCTCCAGCTCCAGGGGCTTCCTGGCGTACCTGCTGGCCGGGATGGAGTACGAGTCCAGCAGGCTGGCCTCAGCCTCAGTCCCGGTCAGGAGCATCACAGGGATGTTGGCCAGATTTTCGTCTTGGCTCAGGTCGGCCAAGACTCCTATGCCGTCTTTCTTGGGCATACGCAGGTCAAGGAGAATCAGGTCGGGCCGCGGCGCATCGCCGTGCTCTCCTTCTTTTCGCAGGACCGACATGGCAATCTCGCCGTCCTCCGCATGGGTGATGTTGGCACTGTGCTCCGACCGCTCTATGGTGATTGTTGCCAGCCGGGCGTCGGCGGGGTTGTCCTCCACCAGAAGAATCTCAATGGGTTTGCCATCCTGTCCTGAAGCCATTGGGAGCACCTCCTAACTGGTCGGTCGTCTTATTCGGCGACCGGGATGCTAAAGCGGAAGGTTGACCCCTTGCCAACCTCAGAGTCAACCCAGATACGGCCTCCGTGTCGCTGGGCAATCTTACTGCACAACGCGAGACCTATACCTGTTCCCTCGTATCGGGACCTGGAGTGGAGACGGGTGAACATCCCAAAGACGTTCTGATGGTGTTCCGGGTCTATGCCAATCCCGTTGTCCTGCACGGCGAACACCCAGTCGTCCCCCTGGCGCTCGGCCCATACGCGGACGCGTGGACGTTCCTTGTCGCGGAATTTCAGGGCATTGCTGATGAGGTTCTGTAGGAGGCGGCCCAATTGAAGCTCGTCGCCATTGACCAAAGGCAGCGTTGAGCACTCGACGGCGGCGTTACATTGACCAATAGACTGCTCCAAGTCACCCAGAACCGTCTCGGCAATACGGTTGCAGTCCACTTGCTCGAAGGCCTGACCACGCATGTCGACGCGAGAGTATTCCAACAGGTCGTCGATAAGCCGGCGCATGCGGTCGGCCCCGTCGACGGCAAAGTCGATGAACTCTCGGGCGGTGTCGTCCAGCTTGTCGGCGTACCTTTCGCGTATGAGTCCAATGTAGGAAGTGATAGCCCTGAGCGGTTCCTGGAGATCATGGGATGCTGCGTATGCGAACTGCTCCAAGTCGTCGTTGGAGCGTGCCAGCGCATCTTGGGCCCGCAGGATGTCGGAGTAGAGCAGCGAGTTGGCCACAGCCGGGGTAATCTGCGCCGCGACCCTCGACATGATTTCAGCGTCCGTTTCGGTGTAGGCATTCATGGCGGACGACCTAGCGTTGAGGACGCCGAACAACTCGCCACGGTAAATCATGGGCGCTAAGACCACTGAAGGATAGTCAATGAGGTTGGGATACCGTTCCTCCAGGGACTTCAGGTCTCCTTGTATCACGCTAGCCCGCCGGGAGATAACCGCTTGGTTGGTAACTGTCCCCTCTAGCGACGCAACGTCGCCCCTCTCTCGGCCCGGCACCGCCTCGCCGAGGACGTAGGCGTTAGTGAAGGTGTTTTCGTCTAAGTTCACCAAGCTGATGGCCAAGCGGTCGAACTGGACCAGAGAGCGGAGCTTGTCGCCAAATCGGGCGTAGACCTCGTCCATGTCCAAGTTGGAGCTGATGATGCGTCCGATTTCGCCTAGGAGCTCGTGCTCTTGGGCCAACAGCCTCACCTTGTCCCCAGCCACGCGCATGGCCTGTTCCGAAGCCTTGATGCGCGTGATTTCGTGGGAGTAGATGCGGATAACCAAGGCTTCAGGGATATACACCAACTTCTGGTCGAAGGTGGCATCCTGCGTGTCCACTTCGCGAGAGAGGACACCACTGCCCTCACGCATAAGTCTGCCCAGCAGAGGCCCCAAGTCTCTTGCCAGAGGGTGCGAGCCGCCAGCGGCATACTTTGTCCCGAACATATCCTGAGCCGAGGGGTTGAGGTAGGTGACATTGCCGTCCAGATCGGTCTCGATGACCGGATTGGGGTTGTACTCTGGGAACGAAGCCAGACGCAAGGCGAGCTGCTCCGCGTCGGAGCGCCTTCTCTCTTCCGACATCTCCCCGGCCCCCACCAGACGCCGGACTATCCCAGCCAGATGGCTTTCCTGGTTCTGCATCGGGCTTCCTTCAGCTCCCTCGCCCAACTAATGTAATCCAGTGCACCCATGCGAGTTACGTGCAGCATTACCCATATTACCGCTTGAGCGCATCCATTGGGCATCCAAATTGTGCATTATCAGGTAACTCACTGTAGCATCGCCCATACACGTTGACAACGTAGGAAAGAGGATGGGAATTCCGTCGATTTCTTGACCCCAAAGGGGGGCAACTCCTTATAATGTAAAGTCGCCAGAATTCGTAACCCATAGGTGGACTGCACCTCGTGACCACTCAACCCCTGTTGCAGCAGATTGACGCTGTGCGCCACGACGCCCTTGCTGCCCTCAACTCCCTTTCCAAGCCGGAAGAGGTGGAGGAATGGCGTGTGGCCCACTTGGGGCGCCGCGGTTCCCTGACTGTGGCCCTGCGAGGCATCGGTGCGCTGCCCGCGGAGGCGCGCCCTGAGGCTGGGGAGGCAGGCAACCGTGCCAAGCTTGCCTTGGAGGAAGGACTCGCCCAAAAGCTGGAGGCCCTGCGAGAGTCAGAAGCCGCCCGCCTAGCTGCCGAAGACCAACTGGACGTCACTCTTCCCGGCAGGCCCATGCTCCAAGGTCGTCTCCACCCCACTACCCAAATTGTCCGGCAGATATGCAATGCTTTCGCGTCCATGGGCTTCGAAGTGGTGGAGGGGCCGGAAATAGAGTGGGACCACTACAATTTCGAGGCGCTCAACATCCCGAGGGACCATCCGGCCCGTGATATGTGGAACACCCTGTGGATTGACCAGCGCAACGAGGCTGGCGACTATCCCATGCTGCTCCGCACTCATACTTCCCCCATGCAGGCCCGGGTGATGGAGAGCATGCAGCCCCCGGTGCGGGTCATCGTGCCCGGCAAGTGCTACCGCTATGAGGCTACCGATGCCACTCACGAGTGGCACTTCTACCAAGTCGAAGGGCTGGCCGTGGACGACGGCATTACCTTTGCCGACCTCAAGGGCACCCTGTACGAGTTCGCCCGCACCCTCTTCGGGTCAGAGCGCAAGGTGCGCTTCCGCTGCGACTACTTCCCATTCGTCGAGCCCGGCGTCGACATGTCCATCGACTGCTTCGCCTGCGACGGCTCCGGGACCGGCTGTCGCATCTGTCGCGACACCGGCTGGATTGAAATCATGGGCGCAGGCATGGTGCACCCCAAGGTGCTAGAGGGCGTCGGATACGACTCCAGCAAGTACACCGGCTTTGCCTTCGGTTTGGGGCCCGAGCGCATCGCTATGCTGAAGTACGGTATCGACGACATTCGCCACTTCTATGCCAACGACCTGAGATTCTTGAGGCAGTTCTGAGGAAAGCATTGCGCCATAATAACGACATGCACCCAGAATGCATGCTCTCGAGGGACCCATTCTTCCACTGCCGGACACGAGGCGTATGAACGTTCCCCTTTCCTGGCTCAAGGATTACGTAGATGTCACCATTCCGGCGACGGAGCTTGCCCACCGGCTGACCATGGCCGGAGTGGAGGTGGGCGGAGTCCAGATAGTAGGGGGCTGGGAGAACTGCTACGTGGGCGAGGTGCTGCGGGTGGAACCCCACCCCAACGCCGACCGGCTCCGCATGTGCACCGTCAATATCGGTCGCGAGGAGTTACGTGTCGTCTGTGGCGCGCCCAACGTGGCTGCTGGGCTGAAGGTCCCCTTCGCCACCGTTGGCGCCCGCCTGTTCAATACTCATTCCGGAAAGCACGAGGCACTGAAGGCTTCCCGCATACGTGGCGAGCTGTCCGAGGGGATGATCTGCTCCGAGTTGGAGTTGGGCTTGGGGCAGGACCACAGTGGCATCATAGAGTTGCCACAGGATGCCCCCCTAGGCCAGGACCTCACCGAGTATCTAGGAGACCAAGTGCTGGAAGTGGAGGTTACGCCCAACCGGCTGGACTGCCTCTCAGTGCTGGGCATCGCGCGGGAGGTGGCGTCCCTCACAGGACGGTCCGTGCGTGAGCCCGACCTCCACTACCCCGAGGAGGGCGAGCCCATTGCCCAACTGACTTCAGTGGAAATCGCCGATCCCGACCTGTGCTACCGCTACACCGCCAGCCTTATCACGGGACTGAAGATTGGCCCCTCGCCCCAATGGCTACAGCAGCGACTGACGCGCGCTGGGCTGCGTCCCATCAGCAACGTGGTGGACGTCACCAACTACGTGATGCTGGAGTATAACCAGCCCTTACACGCATTCGACTTCCACAAGCTACAGGAAAGCCGCATTGTGGTGCGCCGGGCCGCGCCCGGCGAGACCTTGGTCTCCCTAGACGGTGCGGACCGCAAGCTGGATGATTCCATGCTGGTGATAGCCGACGCCCGCGTCCCCGTGGGCCTAGCCGGCGTCATGGGCGGAGCCAACACGGAGATATCCGACGATACGACTGCTGTCATTCTGGAGTCAGCCACCTTTGACGCTAGGTGCAACCGTCGCACCTCTCAAAAGCTGGGCCTCCGCACCGAGGCGTCGTTGCGGTTCGAGAAGGGCTTGCGACCGGAGCTTGCACCACTTGGCCTGCGCAGGGCTACTCAGTTGTTCCTACAGGTAGCAGGAGGCAAAGCAGCTCAAGGCATCATTGACGTCTTCCCTGGCTCCGAGGCGGGCATTCCTGAAGTCACCCTTACTCCCACGCGCCTGAAGAGGGTGCTGGGCATCGGATTCGAGCCGGAGAGGGTGGAGCGTTGCCTGTCCTCTCTGGGCTTCACATGTCAACCTGCCGAAGAAGGCGCATTGCGTGTAACCGTCCCATACTGGCGCAGCGACATAGCCATCGAGGAAGACCTCATCGAGGAAGTGGCGCGTACTATCGGGTACGACGAGATTCCGACCACCATGATGTCGACTCCTGTGCCTCACCACCGGCCTGAAGAGTTTCGCCAGATGCGCGAGGAGGCCAAGGACGCCCTAGTGACCTCCGGATTCCAGGAGATCATTAACTATCCCGTCGCATCCTTAGAGTCGCTGCAGCAAGCCGCCAACCAACCCTCTATCGATGAGCCTCTGAGGTTGTTCAACCCGCTGAACGCCCGGGCCCCATACCTCCGCACCAGCCTGCGCTCCGGTGTGCTGTCGTCTCTAGCCGCCAACCGCGGCCACGACACGGGGCCCCTAGCCTTGTTCGAGGCGGGTCGCGCCTACATCCCTCGGGAAGGCGACTTGCCACGGGAGCCTGAAATGGTGGTGGGTGTTATGTCCGGTCCGTGGCGCGAGAGTTGGTGGCAGGAAGGCGATGTGTCGCAGGTCACCTTCTACGACGCCAAGGGTGTTGTGGACGCACTGCTCCAACGCCTGCGCGTAGCCACTGAGTACGAGCCCAGCACCGACCCGGTGTTCGCCCCTGGAAGGGGCGCATCGATCGTTGGCAACAGCGGCGTTGGCCGCGGTGGCCCCATTGGAATCGTCGGCGAGTTGCACCCGTCGGTCGCCGAAGCCTTTGACTTGGGGCCTGGGCAGACGGTGCTCTTCGAGTTGGAACTGGAGCCTCTGCTACGGTTGAGGGAGCAGGACTCCAAGCACTTTGCCTCGCCCAGCCGCTTTCCCCCAGCGGTCCGCGACTTGGCAGTGAACGTGGACCGAGCGGTGCCAGCCGCAAACGTGCTGAGCATCATCACCAGACATCGTCTGGTGGCGCGGGCCACGCTCTTTGACGTTTACAGCGGGACCAATGTGCCAGCAGGACAACGCTCGCTGGCCTACCGCATAGAATTCCAATCCAGGGAGCAAACACTCACCGCAGAGCAGGCCAATCGCGCCCTGAGGGACGTGCTCGGCTCATTGGAACGGGAGCTTGGGGCGACCCTGCGAGGCCATCTTGGATGACGCTTGCTGTGACCCTATTGCTGAGTAACTAACCCGTCATTCCCGCGGAGACGGGGATCCACGGCCCGGAGTCCGTTGACAGGAGACGCGCGCCTAGGTAGCGACGTCCTGCTGGCGCAAGAGGAAGTAAAAGAATAGACATTCAGGGTTAGGGTTGATGAGCCGTGTCAGGTACCCCGTCGCCATTGCGGGCTTCAGTCGAAATGACGATGAAGACCAGGCTGAGGCCCCAGCCTGAACAGTCATGAGAGACCTACCCTTTGACGCGCGGGCCGGTAAGAGTAAAATGCTGCGAGGATTCAGGCACGGGTACGTGGCGTAAAGGAGAAAACTATGGCGTCTCACGGCGGTCACGGCCACGGACACACCCACGAGGACATGCTCAGCGTGGAAGATGCCTACGACCGTATCATGGTCTACTTCCACCCACTGCAGGCAGAGGAACAAGAGTTGACGAGCGCCTTGGGGCAGGTGCTGGCGGATAACATGTACTCGCCTTTCGACCTTCCCCACCTAGCCAACTCGGCCATGGACGGCTATGCGGTCCGTTACGACGACTTCACCGATACCAACGGCGGGAATCGTACTCTGGATGTGATTGGCCATGTCCCCGCCGGGCAGATGGCCAATCGCCCCGTCGAACTGGGCACGGCCATACGCATCATGACCGGCGCGCCTGTCCCGGAGGGGGCTGACACCATCGTCCCCTTCGAGGAAACCGACGAGGTGGAGCGCAAAGCCAAGGGCTTGGACTCTGGACAGATAACCATCCAGCAGAAGCCCCGCAAAGGCCAGCATGTGCGGCCGGCAGCCGAAGACGTGGCGACCGGCGACTTGGTCCTGCAGGAGGGAACCCCACTGCGAGCTGCCGAGGTGGGCGTATTGGCATCGCTGGGCCTGCAATCGGTGCGGGTCATCAGGCGTCCCGTGGTCTCCATTATCGCTACCGGTGACGAGCTGCTAATGCCAGGCGAGCCTCTGCAGCCCGCCAAGATATATGACTCCAACAGCTTCAGCTTGGCGGCCTCGGTGGTGCAGTGCGGGGGCATCCCACGGTTGCTTGGCATTGCTCGAGACACCGTGGAAGAGGTACATGCCAAGCTGGACGAGGCCGAGGACTCGGACCTGCTGCTGACCTCGGCTGGCGTGTCCAAAGGCGACTACGACTTGGTGAAGGACGTCTTGGCCGAGCGGGGCGAAATCGGCTTCTGGTCGGTGCGTATGAGGCCGGCCAAGCCCTTGGCCTTCGGCCTGATTCGCAGCGCCGGCGACCGGCGTGTGCCCCATATGGGGCTGCCGGGCAACCCGGTGAGCGCGATGGTCGCCTTCGAGGAATTCACCCGCCCCGCCATCCTCAAGATGCTGGGCCGGAAGCGGTTGACTCGCCCCACGGTGCAAGCCGTGCTGGAAGGCCCCATACGCAACTTCGATGGACGCCGCGTTTTCGCGCGGGTGCAAGTACGGAAGGAGAACGGCGGTTACATGGCCATGCCGACGGGCGCTCAGGGGTCTAACATACTGACCTCAATGTCCAAGGCCAACGGCTTGGCTCTGTGCCCGGAAGACGTGCCAGTGAAAGAGGCTGGCGAGACTGTCACAGTGAAAATGGTTGACTGGAACGAGGAGGTCGATATATGACCACTCCCCAAGCGGGGGAAGCCCTTACACTTGACGAAGGCGGCCCCGGCCCTAGCTACCGGATTGACGCCTCCCGGTTGGAATATCTCAAACGCTCCATGGAGGCGCTACTACTCACGCGACGCTGCTCCACCTGCCTTGAGGCGACGGTGAACATCGCTGCCGCTCCCTCGGCCGACGAGCAGATTGCTCATATCCTGGAGTGCTGCTCCCAAGACGAGTCCTTCATACGCCCCGGAATGGCCCTGCAGGAAATCGTATTCCGCATGATCCTAGCGGCGGGCAACACGCCGGTGCCCCTCAGCCAACTCCACTATCAGCTGACTGAGCAGTGGGCCACCCCCGGCAACCTGATGAATGTCACACCCGAGGGCCTGCAGCGGGTCCTTGAGACCGACGATTACTACGGGTTCTGGCGCCAACAGCCTGAGGACACCACGTAAGCTGGCTACCCGAAGCGGAACACCCTTACCGCGAATGCCGCGGTAAGCAATATCCAGCCTGCCAGCACCGCCAGCTCGGGCCAAGTGGCCCAGAGAGAGCTGTCGTGTATTGCAACTTGCCTCATCGCATCCAACATTGGGGTAAGGGGCAAGAAACGCACCACGTCCGGCAGGACTCCAGGTAGGGAGTCGCTGGCCCAGAACACCCCTGACAGGAACATCAGAGGCAAGGTGATGGCGTTGCCCATGCCCGATGCAGCAGCGCCGGTGTTGCTGAAGCTGGCGACGATAAAACCTATGTTGAGAAAGACCACATTGCCCAGTGCGGCAATGGGGAATATCAACCACACCCCGGAGCCAAGGTTCGCCCCGAATGCCCAGACGCCCACTGCCAGAATGACGGCCGTCTGCACCAAGGCCAGTAGCAGGTGGGCCACCACCTCTGC
Source organism: Dehalococcoidia bacterium (assembly GCA_965263155.1). Taxonomy (GTDB): domain Bacteria; phylum Chloroflexota; class Dehalococcoidia; order Lucifugimonadales; family JAAXIE01; genus JAAXIE01. Next base: position 635,966 of record OZ253586.1, on the reverse strand, counting down.
GACGAAGTAGTTGCGCACCGGCAGTGGCGTCACAAGTATCCGCTTGAATATGGCTTGGTTGCGGTAGCTGCTGACCTTCACTCCCAAGGCTATCACCGAGTGCACCATCAGCCCCATGCCCACGAGCCCGACCAGAACCAAATCGAAGTACTCTACCTGTCGCGCCGATATTACCTGTGGTTCAACGCGCACCAGTTGCGGCGTGCCTGCCAACGATATGTTGGCTTGGGCGGCTAGGTTGTACAGAACACCCACAACGAGCTCATTCTCTTGCAGGTTGGCTTGGTCATAGTACAGGGAGACCGCTTCTGACTCTGCCATATCCGGGCCACCCAACCCCCTCGGCATCACCAGCAGATAGTCCAGGTCGCCGTCCTCGATGGCGTCTAAGGCGACCTGTTGTTCGGTATACGAGTCATCCAACTCCAGCAGGTCCAAGTTCTCCAGTTGGGCCGCCATCTGTCGCGATGTCTCGCTGTCCGCCATGTCGATGACGGCCAAGTCGGCCGTGCCCGCGCCGTCGAAGTCCACCAAGCCGAAGACGGCGACGAATATCAGGGGGAAGAGGAGCGCCCAGAAGAGGGTCTGGCGGTCTCGTAACATCATGCGGAGGTTGGCGAGCAGAAGGTGTGCCATGCGCTACTACTCTTGCAGGCCGCGACCGGTCAATTGCAGGAAGACGTCCTCCAGCGTCGCGGGCAGCACCTCGAGTCGCTCCAGCTGGATGCCATGCTCAGAGGCATGCCCCAGCAGGGCTTGGACCGCAGCCGCCGGTTCTTGCAACGCCAATTCATACTGGTGCCCGTCGCCCTGCTGGCGGTCGACCCACTCCGAAGCTCCGTTGACCAACTGAGATATCGGCAACTCGGCAGCCGCGGAAACTCGCACACGGTAAGCAGCCCCCAACTGGCTAACCAGTTCATCCGGCGTACCCACTGTAAGGATGCGCCCTTGGTGCATAATGGCCACACGCTGGCAGAGAGCAGCGGCCTCCTCCATGTAGTGCGTCGTCAGCACGATGGTCTTGCCTTCTCCCTCAATTCGCCGGACCAAGTCCCACAGGTCGTGTCGGGCACGAGGGTCGAGGCCAGTTGTCGGCTCATCCAGTATCACCAGCTCAGGGTCGTTCACCAAGGCAGCTGCAAGGGTGAAGGCCTGCTTCTGACCACCGGACAGCCTCTTGAGCATACTGGTGCGTCTCTCGTAGAGACCGACTTTGGTTAGCAGTTCGGTGGGAGGCACACTGCGACGGTAGAAGCTGCCAAAAAGCTGCAGTATCTCTGTCAAGGTAAGGTGGTCGAAGTAGGCGGCGGCCTGTAGTTGGACTCCAATGCGCTCTTTTAGCTGGGACGATTGACGCTGCACGTCCATCCCCAGCACGCAGGCCGTTCCCTGCGTGGGCTGCTGCAACCCCTCGATGATTTCCAAGGTGGTGGTCTTGCCCGCGCCATTGGGGCCAAGGATGCCAAAGGTCTCACCGGCCTCGACGGTGAACGAGATATCGTTTACGGCGGTCAAGCTACCATACCGCTTGACCAATCCTTGGACTTGAATAACCGGCTCCATGTAGGCGAGGATTATAGCACGGGTCACTCTCCTACCCATGGCGACCGTTGCTATAATGCGCAGAATCGATGGCGAGCCTGGGCGAGAACCGGCTCGGCGAGGAGGCTTGGAACGTGAAGGTAGGATTCGTGGGCACCGGAAACATGGGCGGGCCGATGGCGGCCAACCTCATCAAGGCAGGTCACCAGTTGACGGTGCATGACCTGCGACGGGAGTCGGCCACCGACTTGTTGGAGATGGGCGCCGAATGGGCCGACTCTCCCGCTGAAGCTACTCAAGGCAACGAGTTGGTGCTCACATCGCTGCCGGCGCCGCGTGATGTGGAGGCAGTGGCCTTGGGCGAAAAGGGCGTTCTGGAGGGCGCATCCCAAGACATAATCTACGCGGACCTCTCCACCAACTCACCCACCATGATCCGCCACATCCACGATGTGTTCGCCCAACGTGGTGTGACTGTGCTGGACGCTCCCGTCAGTGGCGGCACCTACGGGGCGACCGCGGGTACCCTAGCAGTGATGGTAGGAGGCGACGAGGTGGTCTACAACCGCATCAAACCCATACTGGACGCCATCGGCACCAACGTGGTCTATTGCGGGGCCATCGGCAGCGGCATGGTCTGCAAGATATGTAACAACCTGATGAGCATGGGCATTGGAGTGCTGCTGACCGAGGCGTTGACGTTGGGCGTCAAGGCGGGTGTCGACCTCTCAGTGCTGGCTGACGTCATCAATAAGAGCTCTGGAGGCAACACTCGGCTCCGCGAGAAGTTCTCCCGCTTCCTGTTCCAAGGGAACTTCGAGCCGGGCTTCGCCGCCGCCTTGGCGGCCAAGGACGTGCGGTTGGCCACCGACATGGGGCGGGAGTTCGGTGTGCCCATGGATCTTTCGAACCTAGTTGACCAGCGCTACGTGGAAGCGCTAGGCCGAGGCTGGGGCCCCCGCGACTCCGACATCGTCTCCGTCATCCAAGAGGAGAAGGCCGGGGTGGAGTTGCGCACTAACAACAGCTAGCACGATAGTCGTAGTGGAATAGGGCACAGGGCGATAGAGGGAACTGTCCTGATGACTGCGGGGACGTTTGAGCCTCCTCGGATGCACGAGGTCATGGCCTACCAAGCAGTGCGGGAAGAGCTTGAGAGCAAGTATCTCGGGGATTGCGTCTGAGGCAGAATGGACACGCGTAAGATGCGACCATCGGTCAGGATGTGCTGCCAGTATGAACGACTATCAACCGGAAAACCGGCCTCATTCGCTTTACTTTAATCCCTTGACCGCCTCGGCAATAGCGCTAGGGGTCCCGTATCACCCCTTCTTCTCGAAGAAGTCTAGGTCTATGGCGAAAGCTGCGCCCAGAATCAGCCATCGCATGGATTCGGACAGGTTGTGTTCGCTGAACTCCACATGAAAGGTGTCGGCCACCGAGAAGGCTTCCCGCGATAGGCCGCTCCATCTTTTCGTGATTTTGGCCAAATCGCCCCCGCTACTTCGGAACCAGAAGGTGTGGGGGCGATATATTGGGCCGTCCACATGCAGGCTGCTGCCTTGGTCGTCCGTCAGGTCGAAGCGGCGATTGATCAACTTGAACCGCCGTTGCAAGCTCCCCATCTCTTTGCCTTCCGGAGACGAGAAGTGTAGGTGGGAGAAGAACCAGAAGAAGTCGCGGTGTGCAGTCAATACCGTGCGGCCACCTCCATCGATAAAGTGCAGCTTTAGAGGGCGGTGTGACTGCAGAAAGAGGCGGGAGAGGGTGCCTGACTCTTCGTATGCGTACAGGACGTCTTGGCCGTTGGGGTCCAGCACACGGTAGCGGTTTCTAGTCTCGAAGCCGGTGAAGACCTGCAACATCTCCACCTCCTGCCGTACCGTCAGGCTCGGGTAGTCCTGCAACATAGCTCGCCTCTCCTGACCTCTTACGGTTTCCATAGTCCCTTGGGGGCCTCTTTTGCAGCCGCTACGGCTCCAACTGTGTGGTCTTGCTATCGATGCTGGTGACGGTGATGTGAGACATAGAGGTGTTGGGGGTGGCCCCATGCCAATGCTTCTCCCCAGCAGGTACGTGTATCACGTCCCCTTGGGTCACCGCTTGCTCCTCGCCCTCAGTGGCGACAATGCCAGTCCCCTCAGTGATCAGAAGCACCTGGTCGCTGGTATGGGTGTGGAAATAATTGCGAGCGCCGGTGCCAAAATTGACAATGTTGAACGTGAAGTTCTTCCCGATCTGCTGGGTCACCATCTGTTGTCGGGTCACCTCTCCACCGGTGAACAGGGGGCTGTCAGCCGGCTCTATCGGCACATCTTTGATGCGAAATAACTTCATGGCATCCTCCTACGGGTTTGTCGAGACATAATAGTACAGTTGGCGATGGCGGGCCAAGGGACGCGGTCCGTCCGCCTAGCTTGAGTAGACTATTTGCACTGACTCCATCTTTCCGAGACGCCAAAAGTTATGGTAGGCTAGGACTCGTACGGTCTACGGGTCCCCCTTTGCCGTTTTCAGCTAGGCAGAGAGACGCGTCATCTTCTTATTGCACCATTCTGATCTCCTTTCGAGGGACCCGAGAGAGGTGTAGAGATGTTCGGTAATTGGTCATTGCGCCTCCTAGGGGCGACCGGGTTCGGCGCCATAGGTTGGCGCTTGGGCGGTGTGGTTTCACAGGCCTCCACCAGTAAAGAGGAGTTCCTCCCTTGGGGTTTGGCCTTGTCTCTATCCGGATTGCCCATCGGAGCCTTGGTGATGCCCTATCTCACCACGGTCCCCCTGAGCAAGGGGATCGACAGGTTCAATCAAGTACCCACCACTACGTTGATGTCCGGCACCATCGGTCTATTCATAGGCTTGGTATTTGCCTCGCTCCTGTCAGTGCCCCTCTACTCACTGGAAGGCTGGCACGGTTGGGGGGTCCCGTTGATGCTGAGCTTCGGCTTGGGGTCCATGGGACTGCTCTTGGGCATACAGCGAGAGGCTGACGTGGGCCATGTGTTTCCCAGCGTAGAGACTAAGCCCAGCGAACCCGTCACTCCGGAAGGCACACGCATCCTCGTCGATACCAGCGCCGTCATCGATGGGCGCATCGCGGACCTTACCCAAACCGGCTTCGTCGAGGGGACTCTGGTCGTACCCCGCTTCGTGCTCGACGAGTTGCGACACATTGCCGACTCCAGCGACCCGATTCGCCGGACACGCGGCCGGCGTGGCTTGGAGGTCTTGACCAAGCTCCGGGAGAATCAGTCGGTGCGAGTGGAGGTGCTCGACGAAGACCTGACCAACGGCACCGAGGTGGACGCCATGCTGGTGAAGATAGCCGGCTCCATGGGGTCCCCCATACTCACAACCGACTTCAACCTCAACCGGGTGGCAGAGCTCCAAGGCATCCGGGTGCTCAACGTCAACGAGTTGGCGAACGCCCTGAAGCCGGTGGTCTTGCCAGGTGAGGAGTTGCACGTCAGCATCATCCAAGAAGGCAAGGAAGCCGGACAAGGGATCGCCTACTTGGACGATGGCACCATGGTGGTGGTTGAAGGCGGCAAGAAGTTCATCAACACCAACCGCGATGTGACGGTAACACGAGTGCTGCAGACCGGCGCCGGCCGAATGATTTTCGCCCAGAACCGCCACAACTAGGACCGCCTGCAGCACACATGCCCTATAGCATGGATAGCATGCTCTCGGACCACGGTGCCCGCGAACGCGTGGGCGCCGTGGTGGTGGCAGCCGGGCAGAGCGTACGCATGACCGGCTTGGATAAGGTGTTCGCCACTGTAGCTGGACTCCCGCTAGTCGCCCACTCGATATGTGCCTTGGAAGGGTCGGAAGCCGTTGACCAGATCGTTCTGGTTCTCTCAGCCGCCCGACTGGATGAAGGGCGGGCCTTGGTCCGGCGCCAAGGCTGGCACAAGGTCGTCGCCGTATGCGCCGGAGGCGACCGTCGCCAAGACTCCGTGCGAGTAGGCTTGGAGCATCTGGATCACTGTCATTGGGTGGTTGTGCACGACGGGGCCCGGCCTTGCGTGACCCCAGCCTTGGTCGCTCAAGGGGTGCAGGCAGCCCAAGAGACGGGAGCGGCAGTAGCAGCTGTCCCATCCAAGGACACTATCAAAGTCGTTTCCGAGAGCGGCTTCGTCGAAAGTACGCCTGACCGGAATAAGCTATGGTCGGTGCAAACGCCCCAGACCTTTCGATACGACGTCCTGATGTCGGCCCACCAGCAGCTTCAAGCGAGCTTCACCGACGACGCCGCCATGGTCGAAGCCTTGGGAGGCCGAGTGAAGGTCCACCTCGGCTCCTACGAGAACCTCAAGGTGACCACCCCAGAAGACCTGCCAATAGTGGAGCAATGGCTCTCCGCGCGGTTGGCAGCCGCACCGCAAACCGCTTCCCCATCGAGCGAAACCCGTGCATGACATCCCGTGCGGAACGATACTCTCCACTTCCGTCAAGTTTACGCAAAGCTCACTGCCCATAACGGCTCCTTTATTGCTATGAACAAGACGCCGGGTCCATAGCCGGAACCATCCTCGTCAATGATCTGAACATCGACGCCCAACCCTCAGCAATCGGCAGCTTCCGTCATTCCCGCAAAGAGCCTCCACCCTGACACCTGCCCGTTGACCGGAGCTGGCCTTCCGCGCTAGCCTGCATACAGGCTGGCCTATCCCCATTTGTGACCTTTGCAAGGCCGCTTCTCCTCGTGCGTCCTTGAGTGCCCCCGAGCGGAACATCGGAGCCTACCCAGACTTGGTCCGGAGATGACGCTGGGGCCCCATTCCAGCCTGCAACTTGCCGAGCACACGTTATGTGACATGGCACAAGAACGCAAAAAAACCATTTGGGACGAGGCTTGGACTAGCGCAAAGCTGATTCGTAGCTGCGCCGATGCAAATCCCGGTGCAACAATATACAAACATATTGGTGCCGGAAAATGATGGGATTGGTATCTAAAGACACGGAAATACGAATAAAATGGTGTTGGAATGCAACGGCTGTAGCATCCGAAGCCCACAAATGTCTCTAGCTATGCAAACGTCTCTCTGCGCAGGAAAGACGGGGGTGGCCGATTGCCGACGGTCGCTGGCTCTATTTCATAGCAATGACCAAGGGGGGCGGGAGAACAACGGAGGCTCGACAATCCGGGGATTTGGGTTCCATATTCATGTCAATGACGGGCCAGCCCCATGAGAGTCGGCTTCGGCTTCGATGCCCACCCGCTCGTGGCGGACCGGTCGCTGGTGCTGGGCGGTGTATCCATACCCTTTGAACTGGGTCTGTCCGGCCACTCCGATGGGGACGTGCTGACCCATGCCATCATGGACGCCTTGCTGGGGGCAGCGTCCCTAGGCGACAAGGGTCGTCACTTTCCCTCGTCCGACGCCCAATATCGTGACATCTCCAGCTTGGTGCTGCTCACCCGTACCGCCGAACTAGTGCGGAGTGGCAACTGGCAGGTGGTGAATGTCGATGCTACAATGTTGGCGCAACGGCCAGTACTGGCCCCATACATGGAAACCATGAAGCAGAATATCAGCGCCTCACTGTCCATCCCGGAAGGCGACGTAAGCATCAAGGCCACCACTACCGACTACCTCGGATTTGTGGGCCGGGGAGATGGCTTGGCGGCTTTTGCGGTGGCACTGGTGGAGGGGACGGCGTGAAGCTCTACGACACTCTGACCGGCGAGACCAAGGAGTTCGTGCCCACTGACGGCAAGGTCCGCATGTATGTGTGCGGCATCACTCCCTACTCTTCCTGTCATGTCGGCCACGCCATGAGCTACATCATCTTCGATGTATTGCGCCGCTATCTGGAGTTCACTGGGCTAGAGGTGGAACACGTACAGAACTTCACCGACATCGACGACAAGATAATTCAGGGCGCTCAGCAGGCAGGCCTGTCCATCGATCAGTTGGCAGAGCAGTACATAGATGAATTTCTTGCCAATATGGACGGACTCAACATTCAGAGGGCGCACCGCTACCCCCGGGCCACCCAAGAGGTGCCGGGCATCATCAAGATCATCCATCGCTTGGAAGAGCAAGGCTACGCCTATGCCTCCGAAGGCGACGTCTACTTCCGTGTAGGCCGTTCCCAAGACTACGGCAAGCTCAGCCGGCGCAATCTCGAAGGTCTGCTGGCGGGGGCCAGAATCGAGCCGGGGGCGGGCAAGGAAGACCCCATGGACTTCACCCTGTGGAAGGGGGCCAAGCCCGGCGAGCCCGCATGGGACAGCCCTTGGGGACCGGGTCGACCCGGCTGGCATATCGAATGCACCGCCATGTCCATGGAGTACTTGGGCGAAACAGTAGACATCCATGGCGGTGGCCAAGACCTAGTGTTCCCCCACCACGAGAACGAGTTGGCCCAGAGCGAGGCTTACACCCAGAAGGTCCCTTTCGCGCGACACTGGGTCCATAACGGCCTCCTGCATATGGGCGACGATAAGATGAGCAAGTCCTTGGGAAACTTGGTGGCTGTGTCCGACGCCTTGGAACGCCACACCTCCGATGCCTTCCGCCTCCTGTTCCTCAGCACCCACTACACCCACCCTCAGACATACAGCGAGGACAAGTTCAACTCCATGGAACGGGGCGCCGAGCGGCTACGGACTCCCATGCGTCAACCAGCCAACGAGAACGCTGCCGAAAGCGTGGACCCCGGTCCCTATCGAGAGCAGTTCCTCGAGGCCATGGAAACCGACTTGAACACCCCCCAAGCCTTGGCCGCCCTCTTTGACCTAGGCAGGGAAATCAACCGCGCTTCGGAAGGGGGCAAGTCCGTAAGACAGGCCCAGGAAGCCCTTACCACCCTGAGCGGCGTGCTTGGGCTGACCCTTGAGGACACACGGCAGCGGGGGTCGCAGCAAGTCGGACCCTTCGTCGAGCTTCTGCTAGGCGTCCGCGGACAACTCCGCACCGCCAAGCAATACGCCCTCGCCGACTCCATACGCTCCGGCCTCTCGGAGTTGGGCATCGCCCTAGAAGACACGCCCCAAGGCACCGAGTGGCGGTACGCCAACACCTCGTCTACAAAGGAGTAGCAGTGCCGCGCTCGAGAGCCACGGCCTCTAATTCCCTAAAGGCCTAGTGCGCTAGGGTTACACACTCATGCTCGACCCTGCTTTAGTAAGCTCCATCGCGCAGATCGTCGGTGAGGACCACGTCCTCGCCGGGGAGCCAGACCTTGACCACTACTCTGGCGACGCCCTCAGCCCGTCTAGAGCCTTTCGAGCCTCTCATTTGCTGGAGAAGACTGCCGACCTCGTAGTCGCGCCCAGCTCCGCCAAGCAGGTTGCGGAAGTGGTCAAGCTGGCTGCAGAAAGCGGTACGCCCATAGTGCCCCGCGGAGGTGGCACGGGCGTCATGGGGGCTGCGCTACCAGTGCAGGGCGGCATTGTACTTGACCTGAAGCGCCTCAACACCATCCTGGATATCGACCCGCAGAGCCGCATGGTGCGAGTGGAAGCAGGAGCGGTATTGGAGGACGTGAACACAGCCCTCCACGAGCATGGCCTGATGCTGGGCCACGACCCTTGGAGTGTGCCCATCGCAACAATCGGGGGCACCATCTCCACCAACGGCGTGGGCTACTTGGCAGCGGCCAACGGCCCCATGGGCGAGCAGGTATTGGGGTTGGAGGCAGTGTTGCCCACGGGACAGGTCCTGAGCACACCACCGGTCTCCAAGTACTCAGCCGGTCCCAACCTCAACCATCTTTTCATCGGCGCGGAAGGCGTCTTCGGAGTCATCACCCAAGCCAGCCTGAGAGTGGCAGTGGTGCCGGAAACCCGCCGCTTCATCTCCTTCCGATTCCCTACCTTCGACCAGGGGTTCACCGCCGTCACGGAGGCTTGCTCCTTGGGTCTGCGCCCTACGCTGATGGACCTGACCGAAGAGGGAGCCGATGGCCCGATTCTGTACCTCATGTTTCAAGGTTACAGAGAGTTGGTGCAGACCGAAGTGTTCCGGTGCCAGCAGCTTTGCACACAGCATCAAGGCCAAGACCTAGGGCCCGGACCTACCGAGGAGTACTGGGAGCAACGGTACGACATCGCCCTCGACTACCGCGACGAGGTACAACACCTGCCACGCAAGGAGCGGTGGAAGCGTCGTCGGTGGGGCTTCGACTACCTCCACATGGCACTGCCCGCCTCCCGTGTGCTGGAATACCGCAAGCGGGCCTCCGACCTTCTGTCCCAACAAGGCATCGAGGTGCGGGAGTACGCCATCTGGGGACGCCCCGAGCTCTTCTCAATGCTGGTGCGGCCTACTTCCAACAGGCTGAATTCCGCCAAATTCGCCGACGCCGTCGACGACGTGCTGCGCTTGGCTCAAGACATGGGCGGCACGATGGAATACTGCCATGGCACAGGCATAAAGCTGGCCCACCTGCTGGCCCGAGAATGGGGGGTGGGCCTCGACGTAGTACGTGCCATGAAGCAGGCCCTTGACCCTGCCAACATCATGAATCCGGGGAAGTTGGGACTCTAACCAGTCCCCATCGCCCGCCCCACGGCCGCTATAACCCTAGCCGCGTTCGGGATGTATGCATCTTCTAGCGCCTTGGCATAAGGGACGGGGGTGTGGGGGGCCTGCACCCGCGAAGGCGGGCCGTCGAGGTGGTCGAAGGCCTCCTCGGCAACTACGGCGCAGATGTCGGCAGCCACGCTGCAACGGGGCGTGTCTTCGTCCACTACCACCACGCGATGGGTGCGACGCACCGAATCAATTAACATGTCGTAGTCTATGGGGGAGATGGACATCAGGTCGATGACTTCAGCATCTATACCATTGTCGCCAAGAGTGGCGGCGGCTTCCATGCAAACGTGGGTCATGCGGGAGATGCCGATGAGGGTCACGTCCTTACCCGGCTTCATCACCCGGGCCTTGCCCAAAGGTATGGCGTACGACTCTTCCGGCACCTCACCCGTCATTCCGTAGAGCAGCTTGTGTTCGAAGTAAACCACGGGGTCATCGTCCCGTATCGCGGAGACGAGAAGCCCTTTGGCAGTATACGGGTCAGAGGGGCAGACACCCTTCAGACCTGGTATGTGGCTGAAAATCGAGTAGAAAGACTCAGAGTGCTGGGCTGCGGAAGCAGTGCCTGCCCCGATGCGGGTAAGCAGCGTCACCGGTACCTTCACTTGGCCACCGTACATGTACCGCATCTTGGCGGCGTTGTTCAGTATCTGGTCAAGGCACACGCCGGCAAAGTCAACGAACATCAACTCGGCCACAGGGCGCAGTCCAGTGGATGCGGCTCCCATGGCGGCGCCTATGAAGCCAGCCTCGGATAGAGGGGTATCCAAGACGCGTCGGTCACCGAACTTCTGAATGAGGCCGACCGTAGTGCGAAAAGGCCCGCCCCAAGCGTCGATGAAACCCTGATCGGCCTTACCTGGCGCGCCGGCGATTTCCTCGCCCATGATGATAATGGTCTCGTCTCGCTCCATTTCCTGATGCAGGGCCTCGTTGATGGCCTCGCGGTACTGGATAGAGCGTCCTGTTGTGGTGGACATAGGGCCTCCTGCACTAGCTTGGGACCAGCTTTGGGAATTAGCTTAGGGCAGCATCCCTGCGCCGCGGCGCAACTGCTCCAAGGGGTAGTCCACGTATACGTCGGTGTAGAGCTCAGACAGGTCAGGGAGTTCGCCAGCCTCGGCGAATTGGAGGGCCTCGTCCATCATCTGCTCCGCTTGGGCATCAATGCTGTTCATCTCGACGTCACTAAGAGTGCCCTCTTCCAGCACACGGGCGCGCATCTGCTTGATGGGGTCTTTAGCACGCCACTCCTGCTCCTCCTCTTGGGTGCGGTAGGTGTGCGGGTTATCGCGCACAGTATGCCCATAGTAACGATAAGTGCGGCACTCCAACAGAGTAGGCCCCTGCCCAGCGCGGGCTCGACCCACGGCTTGCCCTGCTGCGTCGTAGACAGCGAACACATCCATGCCGTCCACGGTTACGCCGGGCATGGAATAGGCAGCGGCCCGATCGGCCACGTTCTTTACCGACAGGGCATACTCCACTGGGGTGGACTCGGCATACAGGTTATTCTCACAGACGAAGATAACTGGCAGCCTCCAGACCGAAGCTAGGTTCATGCTCTCGTGAGTGACCCCCTGGTTAGCGCCGCCGTCTCCGAAGAAGGCTACGGCCACCCGGTCCTCACCACGGGTCTTGATGCTGAGACCTGCGCCCACCGCCAACGGTATGCTGGCCGCCACCACCCCGTTGGCACCTAGCATGCCCCGGGACATATCGGCGATGTGCATGGAACCGCCCTTGCCCCGGTTGGTGCCATTGAGGCGGCCGAATAGCTCGGCCATCATCTCCTTGGGGTCCACCCCTTTGGCGATGCAGTGACCATGGCCGCGGTGAGTGCTTGCCAAGTAGTCACGGTCAGTCAGGTGGGCGCAGATGCCAGTGGGCACTGCCTCCTGTCCCGCTGATGAATGCACCGAGCCTGAGAGAGCCCTTTGAGTCACCTCGAACAGGCCGCGCTCCTCGAAAACGCGGATGGTGACCATGATGCGGTACATCTCAAGGAGCGTCTCGCGAGTAACCTCAAGCTGGGCCGGACTTTCCATGTAGCCCCCTATACAAGAGACGGATAGCTACGGTTAAAAGCATGCAATGGTAGCAGGATAATGCGCTGCATGTCACCTAAGGCGTTCAAGGGCCTAATCATAACCTCTACATAGTCCATAGCCGTGACGCCGAATCATAGCATGGCTAGCGGACTACTCGCACGGTATCGCCTATCCGCGCCCCCAGCCTCTCTTCCGCGCTGGCGTTCCTCGCAGCCACCTCAAGGGTATTGAAGCTACCGATGATGGCCAGTAGGTCGTCCCCTTCAGCGTAGGACGAGCTGAGGCTGTGCATCGACTCGCCGTTCACATCCACACGCACTGGATTTCCTTGCCCCAGCAAGTTCGCCTCGATGTCGGTGACCAGGTTGCCATAGTGGTCTATATGGACCACACGCCCTTCAAGTCGGCCATCTTGCCAAGAAGGTTCGCTGTAGTGCAGCGGGGTCAAGCTATGGACTTCCACTCCCAGATCAGAGGGCTCTATCCCTAGGGAGAGGTGAGCCGCCACCGGAGCAAATACGTCTCGACCATGGAAGGTGTGGCTAACCGGCATCCTCCAGAAGGCAGGCTCCGTCGGCGAATACGCCCTCGAGCCTGAGGCCAACTGCCCCTGGTCGTCGAAGGCGCCCAGACGGCCAAGGATCCCGTTGTCTGGAGCAACGAAGAGTCCATCAGGCATCGTCACAACCAAGGCCCTCCTAGACGTGCCTACACCGGGATCGACCACCACTACGTGGATAGTATCCGGGGGAAAGTAGCGGTAGCTCTTGGAAATCAGGAAGGCAGCTTGGTCAACCGCCTGAGGCTGTATGCCGTGTGTCAGGTCAACGATGTTGATTCGAGGATTGATTCCGAGGATGACCGCCTTCATCAGGCCCACATAGGGGTCGCTCAAGCCGAAGTCGGTGGCGAGGGTGATTACCGGGCCTGCCACGATGGCAGCGCCCTAGAGCAGCTTGGCGCTGAGGATAGAGATGATAACGAACACCACACCTAAGAGGATGGTCCCTTGAAAGAGGGTCTTCTCCACCCCACGGCGGGTCCTGTAGCTGGCCTGCCCGCTGCCGAAGATGCCTGAGCCCGCGTCCCGCACCTGCATCAAGATTATGACGATGAGGACTACTGAAATCAGTATCTGAGCGAAGCTGATAGTGCCTTCCAACTGCGTTTCCCTTCTCAGGCGGAGCGCATGGCCCCAAGCTGCTTGTTCAAGACCTCGCCCACCAGCGAAGGATTGGCCTTGCCCTTCGACATCTTCATGACCTGGCCTATCAGGTACTTGGAGGCGGTCTCCTTGCCTCCCAAGTAGTCGGCGACGGCTGAAGGGTTGGCCTCTAGCGCCTGCCTCACCGCCTCGTCAATGATAGCAGCATCATTGACCTGAACGTAGCCCCTTTCTTCGACCAATTGCCGAGGCGCCTTTCCCGAGTAGAACGCTTCCTCTAGCGTCGTCTTGGCCAGCGAACTGCCCAAAGTGCCCGACTCCAGTAAGGAAGCCAACTCAGCTAAGTGGCCCGGGGTCAGCAGACAGCTCGCGATATCCACGCCTTCCAAGTTTAACAGCCTGTTGACCTCGGTGATGAGCCAGTTGCCCACCATTTTGGCCCTCACTTGCAACGGGAGGCTGGAGGAGGCCTCGTGAGCGACCGCCGCCTCGAAGAACTCGCTCATGGCCTTGGACGCTGTTAGCAAGTCGGCATCGTAGGTTGAGAGCCCGTACTCTTGAGCAAAGCGGTGTCGTCTAGCGGCGGGAAGCTCGGGCAACAGCGACTGCAGCTTCTGCACCCACTTCCGACCAATGGCCAAGGGAGGTAGGTCAGGCTCGGGGAAATACCGGTAGTCGTGGGCGTACTCCTTGGACCGCTGGGAGAATGTCACCCCTCTATCCTCTGACCAACCGCGTGTCTCTTGCTCGACTCGCCCTCCCTCATCCAACACCCGCTTTTGACGCTCGACTTCGTACTTCAGCGCGTAGAAGACGGAGCGAAAGCTGTTGAGGTTCTTCACCTCCACCTTGCCCCCCAATTGGTCACTGCCCGTGGGGCGAAGGCTAACGTTGGTATCGCAGCGGAAGTTGCCCTCCTGCATGTTGGCAGTCGAAACACCTGTGTATTGCAGGATGGCGTGCAGGCCCATCAGGTAACGGCGGGCCTCTTCCGCCGAGCGCATGTCGGGACGGCTCACCACTTCCATCAGAGGTACGCCGGACCGATTCACATCCACCAACGTGTAAGGCTCGGCCCCATCCCCGGTTACGTGCTGCAGCTTGGCCACATCCTCTTCCAAGTGCACCCGCTCCACGCTGATGCGCCTCCGCTGTTCACCAATCTCCAAGTCCAAGTACCCGTCATAGGCGATTGGGTCTTGGTACTGGGAGATCTGGTAGCCCTTCATGAGGTCTGGATAGGGGTAGTTCTTGCGGTCGAACCGTGTAGTCTCAGCGATGCGGCAGTCCAAGGCCAAGCCCGTAGCAATCGTGTGCTCCACAGCCTGCCTGTTGATAACCGGCAGCACCCCAGGCATCCCCAAGCACACAGGACAGACATGCGTATTGGGAGGCGCGCCCTGATACCGAGTGCTGCAAGAGCAAAACATCTTGCTCTCGGTAAGCAGCTGGACATGAACCTCCAGCCCTATGACAGTTTCGTATTCCACACCCGGTGCCTCGCTGTAGCTACAAGCTCGCTGTGGCCACAAGGAAGTATATCAAGGGGATCTTCTGGGGGACAGCCGACCGTTATCCCCGCGGAGGGAGATCCTTGCATCACGACCGTCCTTGCAGCTTCGCATGGGACAGCAGTTGTAACTGATGCGAGTTTTTTACCTGGTTCGGTCTCATTTATCCCATCGTTGCTACGAATCATAGCTGTGGCTTGTTCATATGCCAGACGCCTCGTAGCTAAAAAGCGTTTTATCATATGTGTTTTATGTGGCATCTGTGGCATTCGTAATCAATTCAGCTACGAAATTAAAGGATTTCTATGCCACACTTTATGGCATCGGGCTGGACCACTGGGGCGGCGAGTGTGTGAGCGTGCGTAGTGAACAGCCACGGGACTGTCCCTACGAGGGGTTCGCACGTTTTGGCACCTCTCAAGAAGTGGTCTACCAAGAGAGGGAACAGTCGTGAACGGACGGGTCTATATGAAGGCTAGAGGGGGAGAGCAGTCCCCGTCAACGGGCTAATGCCATAGGTGTTGGGGAACGGTCCCCGGAGGCCGGGACCCACTTGATTCCGGCCCTAGGCCCGAATGACGGTAAAGCCTCCCCCGTCCGATATCGGGTCGTTGAACGTACCATAACGCACCAGAAACCCGTTTGTAGTATGCTGCGACGGGTTGTCCAACAGCATCGACAAGTCCAGAGACTAGATTTTGATGTTGCTGCAATGCGGTCAACATGAACAGCTTACGCGTAGGTAGCCGGGCCAGCAGGCTGGCCATGGCCCAGACCAATGAGGTGGTGGAGCGGCTGCGCGCTCTCTCGCCGGGTCTGGATGTGGAGGTCGTCGGCGTTCGGACCCAAGCCGATGCCTCCCCCGAGGCATCGCTAGCGGGGATGGGTCGGGGCATGTTCGTGAAGGAGCTGGAGGACGCCCTGCTGAGGGGCGAGGTGAACCTAGCAGTGCACAGCCTCAAGGACCTGCCCACCCAGTCACCTAAGGGCCTCACCATCGCCGCAGTCTGCCAACGCGCTGACCCACGGGACGTCCTAGTCAACCGTTGGGGGTGCTCGCTGGAGCAGCTTCCCAAGGGCGCGCGCATCGGCACCAGCAGCCCACGAAGGGCCGCCCAACTCAGGAACCAGCGTCCTGACCTGCAAGTGCTTCCCATGCGTGGAAACGTTGAGACCCGCTTGGGAAAGGCCAAGGGAGAAGACTACGACGGAGCGGTGTTGGCCGCCGCGGGCATGGACCGGCTGGGTCTCGATGGCGACATCGCTGAGCGCCTCCCGCAGCGACAGTTCGTACCCGCCCCAGGTCAGGGGGCACTAGCGGTACAGACTCGCACAGACGACGCTGGCATCGTAGATGTGGTCGCCGCTCTGGAACACACTCCGACAAGGCAGGAAATAACTGCCGAGCGTCACCTTTTGGAGCTTCTGGGTGGAGGGTGCCAGCTACCTATGGGCGCTTACGGGCGCCTGCAGGACGGACTGCTGCATCTCATTGGTTACTTGGCATGGGGAAAAGACGATTCTTCCCAAGTTTACTCTTTTGGTAGCCCAGACCCCCATGCCGTGGCGGCCAGCTGTCTCCAAGCATTGATCGAGAGTGGGGCGCCGGTTTCGGAGTTGCAGAATGACTGATCCGCAGCAGACCGCCCGGTCGCTGGAGGGCTTGCGGGTGCTGGTGACGCGGCCGCAAGTGCAAGCCGCCTCGCTCGTACATCTGCTGGGCGATGCGGGGGCCACGCCCGTGGAGGCGCCCCTCATCTCCATTCGCCCGTGCCTAGACTATGACGGGGCCATCAAGCAGGCACTGCTGTCCCTAGACGACTACCACTGGCTGGTGTTCACCAGCGTGAATGGCGTGGAGGTTTTCTTCGACTGGCTGCTCGCCCTTGGACTGGATGAGAAGGACCTTCACGCACTATCTGTGGCCGCTATTGGCCCTGCTACATCCCAATCTTTGAAACAACGTGGCATTGAGGTTGCCCTGATGCCCCACGAACACCGGACTGCGGGAATCGTGAAGGCGATGAGCAGCCTCAACCTGCAAGGCAAGCGGGTGCTACTGCCACGGGCCGAGGAGGGGAGCGCCGAGCTTCCGCCTAGCTTGGAAGCGCTGGGTGCGGAGGTGAAACACATCTCCTTGTACCGCACCGAAATCCCCCACAACGCCGGAATCCAGGTGCACGAAGCGTTGCGCGGTGGGCTGGACGTAACCACCTTCACCAGCCCCTCTGCTGTGCGCAGTATGGTAAGTGTGCTGGAGGGGCGTATGGAGCAACTGACCCCAGTTGTGCTAGCCTGTATTGGGCCAGTTACAGCCGAAGCTGCACAGCACAAGGGCTTGCAGATCGACATAGTAGCGTCGGAGCACAGCAGCGAAGGGCTGGTGCAAGCCCTAAAAGAGCATTATACCCACGGGAGGACATAGCAATGGCAGGTTTTCCTCAGGCGCGCCTGCGTCGCTTGAGGGGCACACCATCCCTCAGAAGGATGGTGCAGGAGACACGCCTCAGCCCCAACGAGTTCATTTATCCTCTATTTGTTACCCATGGCCACAACGTGCGCCAGGAAATCGGGCCGCTGCCCGGCTGCTACCAGCTTTCCCTCGACCTGTTGGAGCGCGAGGCCGTGGAAGTTGCCTCCCTAGGCATTCCGGCAGTGCTGCTGTTCGGCATACCCGAAGTGAAGGACGCCGTGGGATCGGGGGCATACGACGACAATGGCATCATCCAGCAGGCCTCCAGCCTCATAAAGAGGACCGTGCCGGAACTCATGGTCATCGGCGATGTCTGCTTGTGCGAGTACACCGACCACGGCCATTGTGGCGTGTTGAAGCACGAGGCCATCGACAATGATGCCACCTTGGAACTACTGGCCCGCACCGCTCTATCCCAGGTGGCGGCAGGGGCCGACGCCGTGGCCCCTTCGGCCATGATGGACGGTCAGGTAGGCGCCATTCGTACCGCCCTCGACGGAGCTGGGCACACCGAAACGCCGGTAATCGGTTACTCAGCCAAGTACGCCTCTGCCCTGTACGGGCCATTCCGGGTTGCTGCCGAGTCCACACCACGTTTTGGCGACCGACATACTTACCAGATGGACCCGGCCAACTCGCGCATGGCGATGCGGGAGATTGAGACCGACATCCAGGAGGGGGCCGACGTCATCATGGTCAAGCCAGCCTTGGCCTACCTCGATGTCATCGCCCGGGTGCGGGAGCAGTACAACCACCCCATCGCTGCCTACAGCGTCAGTGGCGAGTACGCCATGGTGCACGCCGCCGCCCAGAACGAGTGGATTGACGGTCGACGGGTAGCCTTGGAGCTGCTGACCGCCATCAAGCGAGCTGGGGCCGACATGATCATTACCTACTTCGCCAAGGACGCTGCGAGGTGGCTGGCCGAGGACCGGGTCTAGCCGCGAATCGACGCCAACCGCGACGGCGGCCAGTAGCGAAACAGGACGGGTCCCACAATCTGCTCCACACCCACAGGGCCAAACCTGCGGCTGTCTAAACTGTCGCTTCGGGTGTCACCCAAAACCAAGTAATCCTCTAGTCCTAGGTGCCACTCTGTGTCCGCGAACTCTTGGGGTATGCTCCTATCAGCCAGATATGGTTCGCTGATCGCCTTGCCGTCCACCATCACCGCCTCAGATTCCAAGCGGACCCACTCCCCCGGCAAACCCACGATACGCTTCAAATAAGCCTGCTTGTCATGCGGCAGGCTCAATATCACTGCCTCGCCCCGTTCAGGGCTGCGCCCGCCGTACGCGCTACGGTCTACCAGCAGGCAGTCACCATCGCGGAAACCAGGCTCCATACTCGCGCCGCGCACTATGAAGCGCCGGGCGCGGATAAGGGAAATTAGATATGAGACGAGCGATAGGCGCATAGGACCACCCAACGCCCATTCTAGTGCATCGCGTTAGTGGATCTGCGCTTTCCTTTCTGATTCGTCCCCCCCAACGGCAGAGCATCAATCGTTATCGCAAACCACAATCTGCACCCCTCCACCCAGCCATGACAATCGGCCATTGTCTCCCAACACTCATTCGGCTAGTATGACCATAGGCCGGGGACGACCCCATCGAGGTGGCCCCGGCTTTCCATTTGGCCCTACGATTCAGCTTCGGGCCGTGACTCGACTTGAGAAGGACGCCTCGTGCAAAACCTGCAACCATCTGAAGGACAACAATCGGTGCAGGCCCCTCCTCAGCCCACCGCAGCTACGGCATCGCCACGAGAATCCAACATCCGCCGCTGCCACGCCCGTCCCCACCATGCAGTACCGATGCACATCCAAAATCGTAGCTAGTCGCTAGCTGCACCAAAGGACCCAATTGCAGGGATCGCAGGGGGATTAGCTACGAAAACATTCGCCGCAGCTACAAACGCCGTGCAACTCCAGCTACGCAGCATGCACGCACATCGCCTCACCTCAGCTACGGGCCGCCACCATGCGTGCAAATGCGTCCCTCAATCCACGGGCAGGTCTGGAGACAGCCATCTAATGCGGCCAGTCTGTAACAGTGACGAGTTGTCCCTTCGATTGCCGCTCTTTTTGCCCTCTGGTACACTTGAGGCCATAAAAACCTAATCAAGCTAACGTGGAGGAAATATGCGACTAATCGACCATGCGCTTCGCAGCTTGGCTCGTGTGGTAACCCCGGAAGAAGCCCACGCCCACTGCGACGTGCCCTGTGGCATCTACGACCCCCATCAGTCCCAAGTGGCAGCCCTCACCATACTGCGGATGAACCAACTCATTCGTGACCTTCCCAAGCCCGATGCCCACGCCCCCGCCGACGAGGTGGAGGTCCACGACGCCAAGCTTGGCCGGTACATAGCCTCCAAGGAAGAGCACGCCGAGATGTGCAAGCGCGAGCTTCGCATCCTCTGGGGCGACTACTTCAACCCCACTCACCTAGAGCAGCACCCCGACGTGCATACCCTCTTCTGGAATGCCATGAAGCTGGCATCGCGCACCCGCCAAGAGGTGGACCTGGCAGCCGCCGAGCAGCTGTTGGCCACCACCCAGCAGATAGCCGAGCTCTTCTGGGAGACCAAGGGCGCCCAGACACAGCGTGTGCCCACCCGCCACGCCGTCGGCGGCGAGTTGGTGCACCCCATTCCCTAGAGTCCACAGGTGGACCCCCAATTTGGCCAGTGGCATCCCGGGTGCTAGAATCCAAGCCAAATCACCCCTGATATCAGAAAGGAGGGGAAAGTGGCCAACAAAGATGACATAGCGCTGATGGCGCACCTCATGCGACGCGCCGGGTTTGGTGCCACTCGTAGCGAAATCGAAGCCCGTTGCGAAAAGGGCTACGAGGCTACAGTGGAGGAACTGCTCAACCCGGATGACAACGTACCCCAAGCCGACCGATACGAGATGCTGCGGTACCATCCCGGAGCCCTTCTCGCAGGCGGCCAGCCTCCCATGGGCAACGTTAACTGGATGTACCACCTTCTGAATACCCAGCGCCCCTTGGAAGAGAAGATGGCCGTCTTCTGGCACCATGTGTTCGCCACAGGAAACTCCAAGGTCGACAACTATGACCAGTTGAACCAGCAGATTGACATGTTCCGGGACAACGGCATGGGCAACTACCGCTCCATCCTGATGGACATAGCCACCAATCCGGCCATGATTTTCTGGCTGGACCAGAACGAGAACCACGCCCAAGCCGTCAACGAGAACTGGGGGCGTGAGTTGCTGGAGCTGTTCAGCATGGGTGTAGGCAACTATACCGAGGTGGATGTACGCGAGGCATCGCGGGCCTTCACCGGCTGGACCTTTGAGTACAAGATTCCCCGCCTGCCCTACGGTCGCTACCCTTGGAAGTTCGAGTACCGCCCCGAAGACCACGACGACGACGAGAAGACCTTCCTTGGTCACACTGGCAAGCTCAACGGCGAGGACATCCTAGACATCGTGGTGCAGCAGCAGGCATGCCACCGCTTCGTGGCGCGCCACCTGTACAACTTCTTCGTGGCCGACGAGGTGCAGGTACCTGCGTGGCAGATCGATGCCCCGCGAGACCCGCAGGCCATCGAGACCCTGGCCAACAGCTTCCGTGACTCCGGCTTGGAAATGAAGGCCGTGCTGCGGACCCTGTTCAACTCCGACTTCTTCAAGGATGCCAGCGTGCGTTATGCCCATGTGAAGAGCCCTGCTGAAGTAGTGGTGAACACCCTGCGGACAGTCGGCGGCTCCGACTTCCCCGGCCCGGGCATCGGCAACCTGTCGATGCAGCCGACATACATGGGACAGGACCTGCTAAACCCCCCCAGCGTGGAGGGATGGCACACGGGCGAGGAGTGGATCAACAGCGGTTCGCTCATGGCCCGTATCAACTTTATGTCCGATCGGTTCGGCGACACTGACCTGCCCGGCGTGCGCGACATCATCGAGCGACTGCGGTCAGCAGGCGACATGACTCCGGCGCAGTTGGTGGACAACTGCTTGGACCAGATGGGCCCGCTGAATGTGGATGAGGGCACTCGCAAGGAGCTTGTGGAGCAAGCCGCCAATGACGGCGACCTAAAGTGGAGCGCATCCCACGCTGAGGCGCGGGTCAGCTCCGTGCTCCAGCTAATCGCAGCCACCCGCGAATTCCAGTTCGCGTAAAAAGCGCAGAGAAGCAACACGGCGGAATGCAGTGGCTTGGGTCACTGCATTCCTAGCCATCAGAAAGCAAGAGCAGGGTATCCATAGGGTCTCGCCCCATGGATACCCCCAGCCACCCGAGAGGAGGAGCAATGACTGCGACTAAGAAAGACCCGGTCTTTGTGGTCTTGCAGCTCAGCGGCGGCAACGACTACTTCAACACGGTGATTCCCTACAACGACCCTCTGTACCGCGACAACCGGCCTGCAGTGGGCCTACCCGAGGACCAGATCATCAAGCTGGATGACGAGCTCGGCTTTAACCCGGCCATGCAAGCCATGAAGCGGATGTACGACCAAGGCAACGTGGCTGTGATCAACGGCGTGGGTTACGCCAACTCCCCACGATCCCACTTCCGCTCCATGGATATCTGGCATACCTGCGAGCCCGAGACCGTCGGCACCGAGGGTTGGCTGGGGCGGGCCACGCGCGAGCTGGATCCCGGTCAGGAGAACGTAATCTCCACGGTCAACATCGGCCAAGGCCTGCCCCGGGCACTGGTGGTGCGTGGTGTGCCCGTAGCCTCAGTGCCCGACTTGGCCACTTACGGCCTGTTCACTGGCATGGAGGCCGAGCAGCAGCGCGACGCTATGCTCGACACCTTCTCCAGGGTCTACTCCCCAGCCATCGGGCGGGGACAGGTCATGGAGTACCTAGGTAGCACCGGCCTTGACGCCATGAAAGGCGCCGACATCCTGAAGGAGGCCCCGGCCCGCTACTCCTCCACCGTGGAGTACGCAGCAAGTCCCGTCGCCCGCCGGCTGAGGGACATCGCTCAGATACACCTAGCAGGCTTGGGCACCCGCATCTTCTACACCGAGCACAGCAGTTTCGACACCCACGCCAGCCAGGTGCCCGGCCACCACAAACTGTGGACCGAGGTCTCCGAGGCGGTTGAAGACTTCTTCGAGGACTTGCGCGAGCATGACGCCGCGGACAACGTGGTCATGCTCCTGTTCTCCGAGTTCGGCCGCCGTGTCCACGACAACGGGTCTGGTACAGACCACGGCGCCGCGGGAGTCGCTTTCATGGTCGGCGAAACCGTCAATGGCGGCATCTACGGCGAGTACCCGTCCCGCAAGGCCGAGGACCTGCAGCAGGGTGACTTGGTGCCCACCCACGACTTCCGTGGCGTGTACACCACCATCCTGGAGAACTGGCTAGGCTTGGAAGCGAAGCCCATCGTCAACGGCAACTTCGAAAACTTCAGCTTCCTGTAGGCCAACGCGCTAGCGCAGGCGACATACCAGCAAGAGCAGTCGCCACAAAGGCTGGCAGGCCGTGAGCCCGCCAGCCTGCTATAACCGGAGGGGTTAGGCATCACCTAACGCCTCGGCAAGGCGGCAAGTCTGTAAAGGAGGAAGCACCGGATGGCTCTGACGACTACCGTTGCAGGACGGACCATCAATTACAGCCACACCGTGGGCCGCAACGCGGCTTCGGGCAATGGCTTCACCAACCCTATTGGCTTGGCTCTCGGCCCCGACCGGGTGGCCTACGTGGTCAATCGGGCTAACGAGAACAACAACACTCCCCACACCACTAAGGTCAGCATCCCTGAGCCGGGTGGCGAAGAGATTCTGGCCGAGTTCGGCTGGAGGGGAGATGGGGACGGCCAGACCACTTGGCCCACAGGCGTGGCCGTCGACAGCGCGGGGAATGTTTATGTCTCCGACGAGTGGCTGAACCGTATCAGCGTCTTCGACAACCAAGGAAACTACATGTCAAAGTTCGGTACGCCGGGCACCGGCGACGGTGAGTTGAACCGGCCTTCCGGGATGGCCTTCGACTCCAGTGACAACCTCTACGTGGTGGACACTGAGAACCACCGTGTACAGAAGTTCTCCAGCGACGGTCGCTTCCTAGGCAAGTTTGGGTCTTTCGGCAGCGGCCCCGGCAACCTCAACCGGCCTTGGGGCATCACCACCGACCTAGACAACAACGTCTACGTGGCCGACTGGAAGAACCACCGGGTACAGAAGTTCAGCCCCGACGGCGCCTACTTGGCCACATTCGGATACGGCCATGGCGAGGGCGCGGGTGAGATGAACCACCCCACCGACGTGGCAGTGGACGACGACGGCGAGGTCTATGTCACCGACTGGGGCAACAACCGGGTGCAGGTATATGATTCGGCAGGCGTCTTCCTGACGTCTCTCGTTGGAGACGCACAGCAGCTCTCCAAGTGGGCTCAGATGGCAGTGGACGCCAACCCCGACTACGTGAAGGCGCGTCGTCGTGTGAAGAGCCTAGAGCAGGAATGGCGATTCAACATGCCCACGGCCATCGGGTACGACCGAGCCAACCGGCGCATCGTCGTGGCCGACACCCAGCGGGGCCGCCTCCAGATATACGTCAAAGAGGAGAGCTACTCCGACCCGCAGGCCAACCTGTAACTCTTCTCGACCCGAGGCTCTCGAAAACTTTATGTAGGGGCAACCGCAATGGTTGCCCCTACATTTTTGGCCGACCTACAGTGACACGAGCCCGTTGACGGCTCAAGCTCCCAACCGGTAACATTCGGCGCTCACGATAGGGAAGCAGCACCAACACAACGTTGAACGACGACGCACCTCCATACACCACTATGATACGCGACCTGCCCGCGGGAGAACGGCCGCGGGAGAGGCTTCGCCACTATGGCGCGCAGTCGCTGAACAACGCCGACCTGCTGGCCATCCTCCTCCGCACCGGCATGCAAGGCGAGAACGTCATCGCCATGGCCCACCGGCTCATCTCTCGGTTCAAGGGGCTGAAGGGGTTGGGAGAGGCCTCTTTCGCCGAGCTCGCCCGCGAGAAGGGCATCAGCGAGGCCAAGGCTTGCCAACTAATGGCTGCGTTGGAGTTGGGGCGACGAGCAGTATCACTAGTACGGGAGGAGCAGCCCCTGATCAACCATCCCCGCGATGTGTACAACCTTCTTGGCCCGGAGATGAGCGCGTTGGACCAGGAGCACATCAAAGTAGTGCTGCTGAACACCCGCAACGAGGTCATGGCGGTCCACGAGGCGTATAAGGGAAGCGTACACACCGCGGTCATACGGGTGGCCGAGATGCTGCGGCCAGCCATACGGGAGAATGCACCCGCAATGGTGGTTGTGCACAATCACCCCACGGGCGACCCGGAGCCTAGCGCACAAGACGTCAGCATGACGGCAGATATACGGCAAGCAGCCGAACTGCTGGACATCGAGCTAGTGGACCACGTTATCATAGGGAAAGGTGAGCGCTTTATCAGCTTGAAGGAGCACGGCTTGGGCTTTCAGTAGGATGCCGGCCCGCTGGCACCAGGGCGCACAAGCCCCAATCGGCCCATCAGGACGCGATATATGAATTTAGCTGTAGCCATAAGACTGCCTTTGACCCTACTTGCTGGGGCGCTATTGGCCACGCTGCTCTTCTCGTCGCCGCTTATGGCTCAGTCGGAAGAGCCTATGATCGTGTCGGATAGCGTGGAGAGCAACTTCCCCGACGGGCTCGTGTTCGGCGTGGTGGCGCGCGGGCCCGACCCAATCGAGCATGTGCGGGTGCTGCTGCGCGTTCCCGGCAGCGAGACTTTGACTAACGGACGCCTGAACATCACCCCCGGCACCGAAGTCAGCGGCGAGTACGCCCTGCGCACCCGTACAGGCGGCCAGTACGTGCCTCCGGGTACACCCATCTCCTACGTGTACGAGCTCAGGGACATTGCGGGCCGCGTCGTACGCACTCCCGAAAAAGAGGTCATCTACCAGGACAGCCGCTTCCAGTGGCTGCAGGTGTCCAAGGGTCTTGTGACCGTGTACTACTACGGCGGCAGCTTGGCGGAGTTCGTTAAGAAGCGGGCGGAGATTGTGCTGGACGCCGCCGTGGAGACGGTGGACAACATGGCCCCCGTGCTGGGCATCGACCCCAACGTCCCCATACGGGTTGTATCCTACAATAACTACCGCGATATGAGCGGTGCCCTACCCTTCCGGTCGCAAGCAGTCAGGGAGGACCTGCGCACCCAAGGCATGGCTTGGCCCGACGAGCGAGTGGTGCTGGTGCTGGGCGACGAGGCCACAGTCACCGGCATCACCTCTCATGAGCTGACACACATTCTGGTGGCCGAGGCCGCAGGCAGGGGCTACCCCCGTCTGCCCGCATGGCTTAACGAGGGCTTGGCCGAGTTCGGCAACATCGACCAGGAAGAAGGCTACACCCAAGCCCTGCTTCACGGCATCTATACCCGCCGTGTGAAGCCTCTTTGGTACCTGAATGACTTTGGTGGTGAGCCGGAAGACATCGTGATCGCCTACGGTCACTCCCGGTCAGTAGTGCGCTACCTCATCGCGCGTTACGGCCCGGACAAGATCGCTGAACTCATGAGCACGTTGCGCAGGACCTTGGACCTCGACCAAGCAATGCAGCAGGTCTATGGCTTCGATCAGCACGGATTGGACACTGAGTGGCGCTTACAGATCGGATTGGAACCGCTGCCGGCGCCCGACGAGTTGGAAGCGCTGCGTCGCGCTGAACCGGAAGAGTCCCCCGACGCCACGCCGCCTCCGGCCGCGGCCACCACAGCACCGCAGCCGCAAGCCGAGACGGCTGCCTCCGAAGAAGGTCCGCCACTCCGCGCCGGCTCTAGTTGCTCAGCAGCCAGCGAAGACGCCCAAGCGACGATACCGCTGGGGATGATTGCGCTGGGCCTTCTTGCTGGACCGCTGCTATTCCGCCGCCGTAAACGCAGCTAACGGGCGCGAGGATTAAGGGCGTCATTCAAGGCGTCGCCCAGTAGGTTGAAGGTGAATAGCAGCAGAGCTAGGGTGGCCGCTGGGAACAGCAGCAGATACGGCTCGGTCCGAAGCACTGACACGCTGCCATACTCGAACATCATGATCCCCAAGCTGGGCGTCGGCGACTGAATCCCGATGCCGATGAAGCTGAGGAACACCTCGGAGCCGGCGATGCTGCCCATGCCCATGGACACCAAGACAATCACAGGGCTCAGGATATTGGGCAGCACATGAAAGCGCAGGATGCGCCAGTTGCTGGCTCCCAGCGAAACGGCGGCATCCACATACTGGTTCTCACGCACTGAGAGCACCTGTCCCCGCACGATGCGCATCATTCCCACCCAAGAGAAGGCCGACAACGCCCCAAACACGATGAAGTAGTCCACGAGCCCCAGCCGGATGATGTCGCGCCCCACGCCTCCGAACTCCCGAACCCAGTCCACCACGGGAGGACGCACAGAGGCAGCCAGCAGGATTACCAGAAGTATCGTGGGGAATGCGGTGAACAGCTCGCCAACGCGGTTGATCACCGAGTCGACCCACCCCCTGAAGTACCCCGACAGAAGGCCAAATCCGATGCCCAAGAACAGGCTTCCCGTGAGTATCCCGGCTATGGTAACGATCACTGTAGTGCGAAGGCTGTATATGACACGGGTAAACTGGTCCCGTCCTAAAACATCAGTGCCGAAGGGGTGACTAAACGACGGACCTTCACATGCGCCACAGAACCTTGCCTCCCGGTCCGGCTCGCTCAAATTCTGGTCGTTGTAGCCATAGGGGGTCACCCACGAGGCCAACGCCCCGGCCAAGTAGATGATAACGATGATCACCAGGCAGACGACGCCGATTCTCTTCCTTACAAGCCGTCGCCACGCCTGCTTCCAGTAGCCCTGAGTCTGGTACTGTGCAAGGCTGATCTGGGCAAGCCCCTCGCTAGCCACCGAGAGCTCCGTCTTCCAGCCGTATACGGGGGTCCAACAGCGGGTATACGAGGTCCACCAAGAGGTTAGTCAGGAAGAACGCAGTGCCTCCAATCAGCACCAAGGCGGTAATCACCGGGTAGTCGCGACCGAATAGGGCCTCAATAGCCAGCTGGCCTGCACCTGGGATGCCAAAGAAAAGCTCGATTATCACCGAGCTAATCAGCAGGCCCGACAGGGACATACCGAGGACCGTGACCACGGGTATGAGGGCGTTCCGGAGGATATGCCGTGTGCGCACAGTCATCTCCCCCAGCCCCTTGGCCCGCGCGGTACGCACGTAGTCTTGAGACATCACCTCCAAAGTGCTGGCCCGAGTCAGGCGGGCGATGACCGCCACACCGGGTATGCCCATGGCCATCGCAGGCATGATAATGCGAAGGTCGAAGAAGCCTCCCCATCCCTGCACGGGGAGTATCTCCAGCCACAGCCCGAAAATCATGATGAGCCCCGGCGCGGTGAGGAACACGGGGAAGGACATGCCCAACAGAGTCGAGCCGATTATCAGCGGGTCGATCCACGTTCCCTGCTTCATGGCTGCGTAGAGCCCCAACGGCACGCCGAGGGCAAAGGCCACAATCAGCCCAGCTAGGTCAAGCTGGAAGGACACCCATATCTTCTTGGCAAGGAGCTCATTGACGGTGGTGCCAGGACGCACGTAGCTCTCCCCCAAGTCACCTCGGACGGCGTTGGCAATATAACGCCCGAACTGGACAGGGACGGGATCGTTCAGGCCCTTCTCCTCACGGAGGCGCTCCAATGCTTCGGGGTTGGCCCTAGGGCCTAGGCGGGCTTGGAAGGGGTCGCCGGGCACAACGCTGCCCAAGACGAAGGTGACGAAACACACTATCAGCAGGAGCACAGGTGCCCACAAGAGGCGTCGCGCGATGTACACCCACATACCGCGTCCGGGCCCGGCTCCTCTATTCCTCTATATAGACGTATCGCAGCTTGGGGATAATCAGCGGCGTCTGGTAGTAGTCCTTCACACTGGGCTTCACCAGTATGTACTGCTCCCCGCCATGCCACAGCGGTATCCACGGCGCGTCGGCCAGTATCAAGCGCTCAATCTCATGGTACTGGGCGTAGCGCTCTTCCTCAGACCCCAGCCTGGCCTTCTCCAGCAAAGAGTCGACCTGCGCATTGCTGTAGCCGGTGTGGTTGTTGCTGCTTTCGCTGTGGAACAGGATGTCTAGGAAGTTCTCCGGGTCGGGGTAGTCGGCAATCCAGCCGATTTCGAACATCTGGAATATGCGGCTGTGCAGGTCCTGCAGGTAGACCGCATAATCGGTCTGCTGCACGTCCACCTCAATGCCAAGGTTCTGACGCCACATCTCCTGTATCACCTGCGTGTCCAGTCCTACGTTGGCTCCGAAACTGCCGGAAGTAGTCAGCACGATGAGCCCCAGTGCGTCAGGGTCGTCGCCGTACTTTGACTCCGACAATAACTGCTGCGCCTTCTCCGGATCGTATTCGTAGCCGCTTGTTTCCGGGTTATAACCGGGGAAGTTGGGAGGGAGAATTCCCTTGGCGGGCACCACCAGATCGCCCAGCACGATGTCGGCGATCTCAGCCCGATCAATAGCATGGTTCAGGGCTAGCCGCACCTTGGGGTCGTCAAAGGGTGGTTCGTTCACGTTCAACCCGATGTAGCGGGTATCGAAAGGAGGTGGAGCCGTGCGCAACTCGCGGCTCAGAGCTTCAGAGGGGTCGAGCAGCCTGTCCAAGTCGGCCAGCCCAACGCCGGTTATGTGAATTTCGTCGTTCTCATACATCAGCATAGCAGTGCCACCACTGAGTATGAACTCAACGCTCTGGAGTCTGGGGGCACCTAGATGGTAGCCCTCGTGGCGCTCCAGCACCATCCGCTCGCCCAACTCGTACGAAGCCAACTTGAATGGGCCAGTGGCGTTGGGACGGCGGAACCAGCGGTCATCGCTCTCCAGTTGCTGGCGGTCGACCACAAAGGCCGTGGGGTAGGTCAACTTGGCTAGGAAGTAGCTCTTGGGTGCGTCGATGTCGATGCGAATGGTGCCATCATCAACCACCTGTACACCGGTGATTTCGTTCGCTTCACCCTGCAGCTTGGCCTCAACGCCGATAATGTCGCCCAAGTACTGGTCCGCAACCAGCGAAAGGGTTTCGGGGTCGGTCGCCCTCTCCATGGACCACTTTACATCTTGGGCCGTTACCTGCTTGCCATCGTGGAAGGTTGCGTTGGTGCGCAGGTGGAACACATAGGTCTTACCCTCGTTCAGCACCTCCCAGTGACTGGCCAAATCACCGACGACCTGCAGGCTGGGGTCGATGGTAACCAGCCCGCCGAACACCTCGACGATGATGGTGGCTGATGTGGCGTCAGTCGTGAGATGGGGGTCCAAGGTAGGCGGGTCGGCCCACAGCCGAACCAGCTTTCCGCCCTCGGCCGTCTCTTCGACGGCTACGGGCGCGGCGGTACCGGAGGCCACCGTGTCGACGGCGCTGCCTCCAGCCGGGGCAGGCGTTGGTGTGGCCGTAGGGGTGCCCTCCGCTGTGGTCACTTCAGGGGCTGGTCTGGTAGAGCAGGCTGCGACCACCACCAGTAGTACGACGCAAAGCAAGGCAATCTTGCCGGGGGTTAGTAGTGCTCTGGATATGTTTCGGCGCATTTCTATAACGCAAGCCTTCCCGAGGCTATTTTGATAGGCCACAAATTGGCCTAACACTTCATTGTAGCCAGCAGCCCTTGGGGCTTGCAAGTTGGCCATGTGGTTGTCGCTGTTCAGAATTACTGAGGAAACTCCATTTCGTTACAGCCGTTCCTACGAGATAGCCCAGGGCAACCGATTAGTCAGGGCTGGTTAGGTATCCTCAGTCGGAATGACGACCCAAGCCAAGGATGCCATCTCAAGACTGAACTGCTACTCGTGGTAAACTGTAACCTGTATGCTTCCCAATGTATTCAAGTCCCGTTCGTGCCCGTGCTTGGGCAACTTGGCCCGCATAAGCGGGGTAGCGGCCCTTGTTTTTGTGCTCCTCGCGACCCTGGCAGCCTGCAGCCGGCCTGTGCCCGAAACAACAGGCGACGAGGGACTCATATGGGAGGCTTGGCAGGTCATCAACGAGTCCTACGTGGACGTGGAGTCGGTGGACTCTGAGAAAGTCAGCGAGTCGGTCATCGTCGCCATGCTGGCCCAAGTTGAGGAGCCTGCCTACCCCTTCCTTACCGAGTTGGACGCCACGCGTGGTCGAGTGCCCGGTGGCGTCCCTGTGGAGTTGCTGAACGTCTGGAAGGCTTGGGAGGCGCTGCACCTTAAGTACCCTGAGCTGGACAGGCATGCTCTGGCAGTGGCGAGCGTCCAAGGGATGGTCGAAGGGCTGAGCGACGTCTCCACCAGGTACCTGACCCCCGAAGCCTACGACCGCGCTCTGGAAGAGACCGATGATGACTACGAAGGCATCGGTGCATTTGTCAACGTGGTGAACGGCCAAGTGACACTCTCGCCCATGCGTGGGGGCCCTGCCGACGTAGGCGGGATCCGGGCAGGCGACGTGCTCATAGAGGTGGAAGGGCAATCAATGGACGACCTGACCGCAGACGAGGCCGTTTCGCTGGTGCGTGGCCCAGCCCGCACCAAGGTACACCTGAAGGTATCGCGCCCGGACGAGGAGCGTCCTCTGGAGTTTGACATCACCCGTGGCACCATCGAGGTGCCCACGGTGGACGTGCAACTGCTGCCGGGAGCCATCGGCTACGTGTACGTCTCCGAGTTCACTGACAATACTCCCAACGAGGTACTGGACGTGGTGGAGAGGCTCAAGGCCGCCGACATGCTGGCCCTGATACTGGACTTGCGTTCCAACCCCGGCGGACCTGTGGAGTCCGCCCGCAAGGTAGCCGGTGAGTTCCTGCCTGCGGGCACCTTCATGTACGAGATGGACAGTCAAGGCAACCGCATCGAGTACCTCGTAGAGGGCGAGGGCACCATCGCCGGGGAGGACGAGATCCCCATGGCGGTCTTGGCGAACAAAGCCACAGCCGACGCATCGGAGGCGTTGGCGGGAGCCTTGCAGGATGCCTCTAGGGCCACGGTCATCGGAACCGAGACCAATGGTGACGCAGCCGCTTTTTCCTACTTCCCGCTAGGGGACGGCTCGGCAGTGCAACTTGCGGTAACGCGCTGGCACACGCCCATGGGGAAGCTCATCAGCGACGGGGGCATCTCCCCCGATATCCAAGTGCCTCTACTGGTGGGCACCAGTGGCGACGCGCAACTGGTGCGCGCCTACGACCATCTGAACGAGCAACTCCCCCTGTTCCGATAGGGATGATAGGGGTGGAACAGGGGGCTAGCCAGAAGGCACCGCCTCCTGATTGCTGGCAGCGCCTTCTTCCGCCTCATCGCGGCAGCTGAGGCATACGTAGGAATCACCTTCATCCCGTGCGGTCTCTTCCGTGACGTTCCGGCGACGGCCGCACACAGTGCAGGTCAGAGTCCGGAGGGCTTCGGGGCTGGGGGCCGCGGTCTCGACCCCTTGGCCCCTAAAGCCTTGGTAGTGGGGATTACTTGTCTTGAGAGCGGCGAACCGTTCCCGGTCCTTGCGTTTACTCATCCTTCACCTCATTCAGGCCACTGGGGCCGAGGCTACTGAACGGGGAGGTCGCCGGAAGGCGAGGCTATTGGATGGCTACGGTTGCCCCAGCCTCTTCCAGCTTCGCCTTCACCGAGTCGGCCTCGCCCTTGGCAATAGCTTCCTTCACTTGGGCAGGAGCGCTCTCCACCAACTCCTTGGCCTCGCGCAGACCCAGCGTGGTGACTTCACGCACCGCCTTGATGACGTTGATCTTGTTGGAGCCGATGTCCGTCAGCATCACCGTAAACTCGGTCTGCTCTTCCTCTTCCACGGCGGCTGCCGCAGCTCCTCCGCCACTGGCGGGCGCTGCTGCCGCTGCCATGGCCATGGGGGCAATAGCCTTGATGCCAAAAGTGTCCTCAAGAGACTTCACCAAGTCGGACAAGTCCAGCACTGACATCTGCTTGATGGCTTCCAATACCTCATCCTTGGTCATGGTCATGACTCCTCCTTCTACTAACGACTACTGTCTTGTGGTTGTGTTCACTATCGAAGACCGGGCCAGCCTGCCCTTACCCGTTTGACTCCAACTGTTGGCCACGTTGTTGAAGCAGGCTTGCCAAGTTGGCAATGGGACCGTTGAGGACACCTAGGAGGCCTTGAATGGGGGCCTCCAGTTGGGACATCAGGTTGGCTACGGGAGCTTGGAGTTGACCCAGCACTTGGCCCGCCAGCACCTCGCGGGAGGGCAGGGTCGCCAACGTGGAGACATCGGCCGAGCTCAGGGCGCGCCGACCCAATATGCCTCCCCGTATGGGCAGTTGGACTCGGGTGGTGCGGACGTACTCGTCGAGGGCGGCCGCGGTCTGCACCGGGTCGTCGTAGCCGAAGGCCAAGGCCGTAGGCCCCTGCACCGAGTCCTTGAGGTGGGACATTTGAGCGCCATCGGCAGCGAGATAAGTCAGGCTGTTCTTGACCATGCGGTACTCCACCCCACGCTCTCGTAGCCTGCGACGCAGGTCATTAAGCACGTTGACGCTGAGACCCGTGGGATCGGTCGCCACGGCGATGGTACAGCGACCCAGTTTCTCCTGAATCTCTCGCGTTTGTGCTATGCGTTTCTCTGTGGGCAAGCGGTTTCTCCTTTCAGCGAATCCCTAAGGCCAGCGCGTTCGAGCCATCAAAAAATCCCCGAGCCGTGGCCCAGGGATCACGTTCGGCGCAATATGCCCGAAGGGAGTCCTCAGTGCCTCGGCGGGCCCGTCGGCTTAACCCCCGCACTTTCTGGCTTCGCTCCCGTTGATGGGGAGCCGGCTTGGGCGGGGGACCCGCTGTCTTCAGCGTACCTTTTCTTTTACAGACCTTCTTTTAGCGCGAGAAGCTCTCCCAAATCAAGTCTTACTCCGGGGCCCATGGTGGTGGTGAGGTAGGCGCTGCGCAGAAAAGACCCCTTGATACCATCGGGCCGCGCCCTCTGCACCGAGTCCACCAGAGATGACAGGTTCTCCAAAAGTTGCTCGCGAGAGAAGCTCACCTTCCCCAAGGGGCAATGGATGATGGCGGTGCGGTCGGTGCGGAATTCAAGCCGCCCCTTCTTCGCCTCGTCGATGACCCGGCCCAAGTCTCTCGGCTGCACCATGGTGCCGGTGCGTGGGTTGGGCATCAGACCGCGTCGTCCCAAGACCCGGCCCAAGCGCCCGATCTTACCCATGATGTCGGGCACGGCAAGCCCGACGTCAAACTCCAACCAGCCGTCTTCGACTTTCTTGATCAGGTCGTCATCACCAACGTAATCGGCACCAGCTTGGCGCGCTGCCTCGGCGGCGTCGCCCCCGGCGAAGACGAGGACACGCTGGGGTTTGCCCAACCCGTGAGGCAGAACCATGACCGACCGCACCTGCTGATCGGCATGGCGTACGTCGGCCCCCGTCTTGAGGTGCAACTCCACTGTCTGATCGAACTTGGTGTTGCCCTCGTCGGTAAGGAGGTCGAGGGCCTCATGCGGCGTGTATTCCCGGTCCGGGTCGACGCGTTCGGCCAACTGATTGTAGCGCTTGCTGTGTTTGGGCATGGTCTATTCCTCTGCTATCTCAATGCCCATGCTACGGGCAGTGCCTTCGATGATTTTCATGGCCCCGTCGACCGAGGATGCGTTCAAGTCCCGCAGCTTCAACTCTGCAATAGTTCGCAAAGCAGAGCGAGGGACGGCGCCCGCCGGGGCAAAGCCGGGACGGTCGCCACCCTTCTCCACGCCAGCTGCATGACGCAGCAGCTCGGCAGCGGGAGGAGTGCGGGTCGCGAATGTGAACGAGCGGTCTTCAAAGACGGTTATGTGCACCGGCACCACTGTGCCCGACTGGCTCGCTGTCTTCTCGTTATATTCCTTGACGAAGGCCATTATGTTGACGCCATGCTGGCCCAAGGCGGGGCCCACCGGCGGGGCCGGAGTGGCCTTGCCCGCTTGTAGTTGCAGCTTGACGATAGCCCGTACTTTCTTGGCCATTTACACCTTTTCCACCTGAAGAAAGTCCAGTTCCACGGGAGTCTCCCTGCCGAAGAAGGAGACCAGCACCCGTACCTTACCCTTGTTGGGGTCCACATTGTTGATGGTGCCCATGAAGTCGGCGAAGGGGCCGGCGACAATTCGCACCGACTCCCCTCGCTCCAGACCCACATTCACCTTGGGTGCTCCCGTCGCAATCTGGCTAAGGATACCCTCCACCTCGGCATCAGGGAGAGGCAGTGGCCTCGGACGCGGGTCGCCCGGTTCCTGGGCAGACACGAACCCAGTAACTCCTGGCGTCTCACGCACTACGCGCCAACTCTCGTCTTCCATACTCATCTGGACCAACACGTAGCCGGGGAACACCTTACGGCTCTCGGGCCGACGCTTGCCGTCCTTGAGTACAACCTCTTCCTCGGACGGGACAATCACCTGGAATATCTTGTGCTGCATATCCATGCTCTGGATACGCTGATCCAGGTTCTTCTTTACGCGGTCTTCCTGGCCTGAGTATGCATGAAGGACGTACCACCGTACGGTGCCCTCGCCCAAATCTGCTGTATCGGATCTAGTGGCCATAATGCCCTTTCCGACCTGTATCGTAACCGGACCTGGCCCGTCAGGAGAATAAGAACCGAGTGAGCGTCTGCGTGAATGTGAAGTCAAGAACGCCCAACGCAAACCCAATGATGCCTGCAATGACGATGACGATGCCGGTGAGGCGCACCACCTCTTCGCGAGTCGGCCATACGCACTTGCGTAGTTCGCCGAAGGCCTCCGCGAAGAAGCGGAGTGCGCCTCCGCGACCAATTCCACCGCGGCGGATCAGTCCTTGTGACGTCACCCGTGCCAAAGTGTTACCGCATTTCCCTGTGAGAGGTGTGATTGCGGCAGCGCGAACAGTACTTCCTCAACTCAACCCTCTGGGGGTCGTTGCGCCTGTTCTTCTCGCTGGTGTAGTTGCGCTCCCTACAGGTGGTGCAGGCGAGAGTCACGATGATCCTAGCTTCCGTACTCTTTCTTGCCATGGCTAGTCCAACACCTCAGTTATTACTCCGGACCCGACTGTGCGGCCGCCCTCGCGGATGGCAAACCGCATTTGTTCTTCCAAGGCAGTAGCGGAGATTAGCTCTATATCCATATCGATGTTGTCGCCGGGCATCACCATCTCCACGCCTTCGGGGAGACTGATGCTGCCGGTGATGTCGGACGTGCGGATATAGAACTGGGGCTTGTAGCCGGTGAAGAAGGGGGTGTGCCGTCCACCCTCGTCGCGGGACAGCACATAGACTCGGGTCTTGGCCCGCTGGTGGGAAGCAATCGTGCCTGCCTTGGCCAACACCTCGCCACGCTCCACCATGTCGCGGTCGACACCGCGAAGCAGTATGCCCACGGCGTCTCCTGCCTCGGTGGTATCCAGCGTCTTGTGGAACATCTCCAAACCGGTGGCCACGGTCTTGCGTGTCTGGCCGAAGCCGACGATCTCCACGTCATCACCCGTCTTCAGCGTGCCCCGCTCCACACGGCCCGTGACCACTGTGCCACGGCCCTTGATGCCGAACACGTCTTCAATGGGCATCAGGAAGGGACGGTCGGTGATGCGTGGGGGGACGGGGATGTAATCGTCCATAGCTTCGGTTAGTTCGAGAATCCCGCCGCACCACTCGCACTCACGCTTGCCGCAGCCACACTCCAAGGCTTTGAGGCCGCTGACCCGGACTATTGGAGTGTCGTCACCGGGGAACTCGTAGCGGTTCAACAGGTCCCGCACCTCGAGTTCCACCAAGTCCAGGAGCTCGGGGTCGTCCATGGCGTCGACCTTGTTAAGGGCCACCATGATGCGGGGCACTTCCACCTGACGGGCGAGCAGGATGTGCTCGCGGGTCTGGGGCATGGGGCCATCGGGGGCACTGACTACCAGAACCGCGCCGTCCATCTGGGCTGCGCCGGTGATCATGTTCTTGATGTAGTCGGCGTGGCCAGGGCAGTCGACATGGGCATAGTGGCGTGTTGATGTCTGGTACTCGATGTGGGCAATGGCGATGGTGACGCCCCTCTCCCTCTCCTCAGGGGCGTTGTCGATCTGGTCGAAGGCACGGTAGGCCACGTCCTCGCCAGCGGCCCTGAGCACGCGGGTGATGGCCGCTGTGAGGGTGGTCTTTCCGTGGTCTACATGGCCAATGGTACCCACGTTAACGTGTGGTTTGCTCCGGTCAAACCGCTGCTTTGCCATCTACGAAATCCTCCTGAAAATCTCTCTGGAGCCCACAGGCGGAGTCGAACCGCCGACCCCGTTCTTACCAAGAACGTGCTCTACCTCTGAGCTATGTGGGCGTTACCTTGGAACCTGAAATAATTTTTTGGTGGAGGGGGTAGGATTCGAACCTACGAAGCCCGCAAGGGCGCCAGATTTACAGTCTGGTGGCTTTAACCACTCACCCACCCCTCCCCTAGGCCACCAGTCTAGCCATACAGCGCTTCAGGCGCAATATGGCCTAGGGCGGGGAGCCGGTGCTTTCCTGCACTGGGGAGAGCCCCAGGGGGGATTCGAACCCACCAACCTGCCGATTACAAATCGGCTGCGCTGCCATTGCGCCACTGGGGCGCTTGATGCCCCCACAATCACAGTGGCTCCGAGCGTTGGGGCCACTAATCAAGGTACAACTTCCGCCCACTTCCCGTCAATACGCCGACCACATTTGCACCGACTTCTGGGTGGCGGCTCAAGATAGGTGATGGTGTATTGTGTGACGGTTGTTTCATTTTGGGGCCGCTTCGGGATTTCACACCGTTCGTAGCTGCGGCGAAGTTGTTTGTAGCTGATTTCTGTGAAATTTGTGCAATTGTCGCAGCTTGGCGCAGTGTGAAACGCAGTGGTCGCATAGCAGCAGGGCGTCGAACAAATATCGTCTCCGCATTGTCCGCGCATAATTCTGAGTCAGTTTGCCAGCTTGTTCGCATTCCCGTCGTACCACGATTCTTCCGCAAAGTGGGCGGAGAGGAGAGGCAGGGGTGACCTTGAGGGGCCGGTCCCTGCCTGCATCGAGGTTAGGTGCGATAGCGCGTAGCTGTCAACGCTTGGGTATCATGGGAGGGGGGAGGACGCGATTGGCTGGAGAGGTCGGCTAGAGGTAGGTCTGGCGGAAGCGATGCAGGTACATTTCGGGTTCGTTGGGGGCGAAGGTGACCTCGTCGTCGGTCTCTTCTATCTTGGCCACTATGAACCAGGGGCCTTCTTCAGAGAGGGCCTGCTTGAATACCGTCACCAAGTCCTCTTCGTTGTCTGCTGTGGCCGTCTTGGGGATGCTGCAACTGCGAGCGACCTGCTCAAGGTCGGTGCCCTTGGCGGTGTGGCTGGACTGGTGGCCAGTCTGGCCCCACTCCTCGTTATCCCAGACGACCACCACCAAATTACTAGGCATCTCGCGGCCGATGGTGGCGATGGCACCAAGGTTCATGAGCAGGGAGCCGTCGCCGTCGAAGGAGACTATCTTGTCGGTAGTGGATAGGGCCATGCCCAATGCGACAGAGGAGCAGAGCCCCATGGAACCGAAAGTGTAGAAATTGCGCGGGCGATCGATGATGTTCCAGAGCTCATCGGTGGTGGGTCCCAAGTTGGCGACAACGGGCTGGTCGTCAACTTGCTGCATAAGCAGTTGCATGGCCTCGAACCTATGCAAGTTTGCCTCCATGAAGCAGGGGGGTCATACAGAGGGCCACGGGCTGGCGGGCAGCGTGGCAGAGCTTGATGGCGCCCTTGAGCACCAAGTCGAGCCTGTTCTCGTCGGTGAGGGTATAGTTGGTAATGCCGAAGGTGTCGAGTATGGGGCGCGTTGCCCTGCCCATGGCGGTCTGGGCGATGTTGAACTCGCCTATCTCGCCCCGGAGGTTGATGAAGAAGGGGATGGGCGTGCGGGCCGGTATGCAGAGGCTGGCGAGGGCATTGACGCAGTTGCCGAAGCCGCTGGACTGCATGAATACGGCAGCGTTGCGTCCTACCGCATAGGCACCCACCGCAATACCGATGGCCTCTTCTTCCCTCGTTGCCGAAACCAGATGGAAGAAGGGGTCCTGTGCGATCAGGGAGGTGACCCGATCGATGCTGATGTCGGGTACGTAGGCGATCAGGGAGGTGTCCGACTCCTTGAGGGCGTCCACCATGGTCTCAGCCCAACCCATAATTACCTGCTCTCCATAAAGCTGGCGAATCGGTTGCCAGAATAGCAGCGGGGCCCTCCCATGTCAAAAACGCACGGCTTGTCTTGCCGCCTGTGACCGTAGTGTAATGGAGACACTTCGAACTAGGAGACGTTCCAATGGCACTAAGACGATGCGTGGTCGAGATGGGCTTGGGCACCGACCTGCACGGCCGCGACTACACCAAGGCGGCCCAACGGGCAGTACGCGACGCCTTGTGGCACAACAGCTTGGGGTTCGCCCGGGCGGTGGGCCAGAGCGTGGAAGACATGAAGGTTGAGGTCACCATCGGTGTGCCCCAGCCTGATGCCGTGGACAAGGACCAAGTGGCCAGCGTACTCCCCCATGGCACAGGCACCGTGACGGTGGTCCACGGTGGGCTGGAGATCCCCAGCGAAGACGGGACCGACGCCACTGTGATGGCTAACGCCGCGGTAGTGGTCTACATGGACCTCTAGACCTCACGAGATCAAAGTATGAAGCTTGCGGCCAAGGCGTGAATCACCATGAAATATAGGGACCTCCGCGATTTCATCGCCTTCCTTGAAAGTAGGGGCGACCTCAAGCGCATCGCAGCTCCCGTAAGCTGGGAGTTGGAGATCACCGAGATCGCCGAGCGGACGGTGAAGTCGAACGGCCCTGCCCTGCTTTTTGAGAACGTCGAGGGGTACGACATACCCCTCCTCATCAACTTGTATGGCACTCAGCAGCGCATGGCTTGGGCCTTGGGTGTAGAGCACTTGGACGACCTCGTGGGCCGCTTGGAGCAGCTTATGTCCATGGCCCAGCAACCGCCCAAGGGCATCGTGGACAAGATGCGGGCCTTGGGCCAGTTGGCCCGCCTTGCCTCGTACCAGCCCAAAGTGGTGAGCCACGCCCCATGCCAGGAAGTGGTACAGACCGAAGATGACGTCGACCTGTTCAGCCTCCCCATCCTCAAGTGCTGGCCTATGGATGGAGGCCGCTACATCACCCTGCCCTTGGTCATCACCCGCGACCCCGACACCGGGGTGCGCAACGCTGGCATGTATCGCATCCAGGTGTACGACAAGCGCACCGCCGCGATGCACTGGCAAACTCACAAGGTAGGGGCCCACCACTACCGGGTGAGCGGTGAGAAGGGGCAGGACCGGGTAGAGGTGGCGGTCGTCCTAGGCGGCGACCCGGCCACCATCTGGACCGGCTGCGCTCCGATGCCCCCCGACATGGATGAGATGGCGGTGGCCGGCTTCATACGTGAGGAAGGCGTAGAGCTGGTGAAAGCCAAGACCGTCGACTTGGAGGTACCCGCCCAAGCCGAGATCGTCATCGAAGGCTACGTGACTCCCGGAGACGAGCGCATGGAAGGACCCTTCGGCGACCATACCGGCTACTACTCCATGCCCGACACCTACCCCGTATTCCACGCAACCTGCATCACACGTCGCCGCGACCCCATCTACCCTGCGACGATAGTAGGCCGCCCACCTATGGAGGACTATTGGATGGGCAAGGTGACCGAGCGGGTGTTCATGCCGGTGATACGCACCCTGCTGCCTGAAGTAGTTGACATGAACATGCCCGCCGAAGGCGGCTTCCACAACCTGGTCATCGTCTCCATCAAGAAGGAATACCCCGGACAGGCCCGCAAGGTGATGCACGGCCTATGGGGCATGGGTCTCATGGCGTTGGTGAAGGCCATCATCGTGGTGGACCACAACGTGAACGTTCACGACATATCCGAGGTGGCTTGGCGCGTCTGCAACAACATCGACCCCTCCCAAGACTTGGTGATCAGCAGTGGTCCCATAGACGACCTCGACCACGCCTCGGTCATGCCCAAGTTCGGCGGTAAAGTGGGCATCGACGCCACCAACAAAATCGCCGGGGA
Organism: Dehalococcoidia bacterium; assembly: GCA_965263155.1. Taxonomy (GTDB): domain Bacteria; phylum Chloroflexota; class Dehalococcoidia; order Lucifugimonadales; family JAAXIE01; genus JAAXIE01. The sequence continues at coordinate 595,614 of OZ253586.1, read as the reverse complement.
GGGACGCCAACGCGAATGGCCCCCAGACATAGTGATGGACCAAGCCATCAAAGAACTGGTGGACCGCAAGTGGCAGGAATACGGGCTGTGAACCGGAGCATCGCTCCCGGTGTCCGCAGCGACGTGCAGCCCCTAGTGGAAGAGGTGGTGGATGTCATCCGACGCCATGTGCCAGAGGGGCCGCTGCGCGTCTACCTCTTCGGCTCTTGGGCTCAGGGTAGGGCGTTAAATGTATCGGACCTCGACATAGCCTTCGACACTGGCTCACTCCTGGATTTCGGCGTATACACCGACATGGCGCTAAAGGTGGACGACCTATTGACCTTACGTAAGATCGACTTAGTGGACTTGCACACAGTAGACCACGGGTTCCGCGAAGCCATCTTGGAATGCGGTGAGTTGCTGTATGCAAGATGACCGACGCTTCGTCGACTTCCAACAAGCCATCGCGCGCTTGGAGGAATCGCTAGCGGAGCCCCAGAGTGGTATGGCGAGGGACTCGAGCATCAAAAGGTTCGAGTTGTGCTTTGAGTTGTCGTGGAAGGTTATTCAGAACCACCTGCGGAAGCAGAGCCTTGTATGCCGCTCTCCACGAGACTGTTTCACCCAGGCCTTCTCCTATGGCCTTTTGGCTGACGACAGACTATGGGCCCGGATGTCCCAAGACCGTAACCTTAGTGTCCACACTTACAACGAAGAGTTGGCGGAGCAAGTGTACGGCCGGCTGCCCGACTACCTGCCGGCCTTGAGACACCTGTTCGATGCCATCGATGCCGATAGGACACCATCTAGGGGCGATGAGCTATGACCACAGCCCGGCCGCAGCGAGCGGGGTTGCTGGCCCTGCCCGCGAAGGTGAATCTGCTGCTGGCAGCGGTGAGGTTCGAGGAGAGCATGTTCGCGCTGCCTATCGGCTACATCGGCATGCTGTTAGCTGCGGACGGTTGGCCTACGTGGCAGCAGTTTTTGTGGATCAATGTGGCCATGACGGGGGCACGGACCTTGGCTATGTCGGCCAACCGGCTGATTCACCACAAGGAAGACATCGCCAACCCTCGCACTAGGGGCAGGCACCTGCCTCAAGGCACGCTCACCCCTTGGGACATGCGGATCGTGATGCTGGTCTCGCTGGGGGTGTTCTTCTACGGGGCGTCCCAGTTGAACACCTTGGCGTTCGCCCTAGCTCCCGTGGCGGCGATCATTGTGGTAGGCTATTCTTATGTCAAGTATCACTCTTGGGCAGCCCACTACGCCTTGGGTTTTGCCGATGGACTGGCCCCTGCGGGCGCGTGGATTGGCGTAACTGGCAGCTTGGACCCTGAAGCGATACTATTGGCCTTTGCTGTCACATTCTGGGTTGGAGGGTTCGACGTCTTCTACGGTACGCTGGACTATGACTTCGACAAGGGATATGGGGTCCAATCCATCGCCCGGAAGATCGGCATACCCGGAGCGATCTTGTGGGCACGCTTCTCTCATGTGCTCACCCTCTCATGCCTTCTAGCTGTGGGCCTCTGGTTGGGGCTGTCATACTTCTACTTCATCGGTTGGGGCTTGGCAGTGGCTATAGTCGCTTTCCAGCACACAATGGTGCGATCCAACGACCTGACTAGGATCTCCAAGGCTTTCAAGCTCAATGCCATCGTGTCACTGACACTGTTGCTATTCACCACCCTAGCGGTGGTCCTATGATGCCCGTCGATGGCAAGCCTGTAATAGTGGGAATCTCAGGGGCCAGTGGATCGCTCATGGCCAAGGCCACAGTCGATGAGTTGCTGCTGCGCGACATCCCCACCATCCTTGTGTGTTCCAATGACGCCCGGCTGGTGTGGCACGAAGAAATGGACCAGCCCTTCAACGAAGAACTAGCCCGGTGGCGGGAGCACCCCCACTTCCGGCACTATGCCATCAGCGACATGCGCGCCCCTATCGCGAGTGGCACTTTCCCCACCCGCGGCATGGTGGTGGTGCCCTGCAGCATGAACAGCATTGCATCCATCGCTCACGGCCTAGCGTCCAACCTGCTGCTACGTTCCGCTGACGTGTGCCTCAAGGAGCGAAGACAACTAGTGGTGGTGCCCCGGGAGACTCCCCTGCACGCTACTCACCTAGAGAATCTGCTGACCCTGAGTCGCATGGGGACTGTGGTTCTCCCACCCGACCCGGCATTCTACCTCCGGCCCCAGAGCATCGATGACGTGGTGAAATTCGTGGTAGGCCGCATACTGGTGGCGCTGGGCGTGGACGAAACCCTGGATCAAGGGCTTCAGTACCGACCCGACGAAGCCTGAGCGAACATGTCGGAAAACTCGGGACCGGAGGTCTCAGGGGCGGAGTTATCGGGCGACGAGCGACGAGCCTACGTCCGGGAGCTGTTCGCCCGCATCGCCCGTCGCTACGACCTAATGAACACTCTGATGACCGGCGGTATGCACTATCGGTGGAGAACCCAAGCCGCCCGTATCGCCGCAACCGGCCCTCCCGGCATCGCGCTGGACCTCGCCACCGGCACCGGCGACTTCGCATTAGCGCTCGACCGCCAGCCGGGTATTCGGAGCGTGGTTGGTTTGGACATCGTGCCTCAGATGGTGCAGATGGCCCGGGCCAAGTCCAAGGACAGACTGAACCTAGTGGTGGGCGACGCCCTCTCGTTACCCTTTCCCAACGACACCTTTTGCTGCGCCACATCGGGCTTCGGCCTGCGTAACATGCCCGACGTACACGCCACGCTGGCCGAGCTCGCGCGAGTGGTGCAGCCCGGTGGCAAGGTGGTGATTCTGGAAATCATCCCGCTTCGGGAAGGCAGCCCTCTGCGCCCGCTCTTCCGCCCCTACTTCCATTGGCTGGTTCCCTTGGCAGGTCAGTTGGTCGCGGGCGACCGCCGGGCCTACACCTACCTGCCCCGCTCAGTCGACCGCTTCCTCACCCGCGAGGGAGTCCGCGAGCTCTTCGGGGCTGCGGGCCTTCAGGACACCGGCTCGCGCCTCCTGGCTTTCGGGACCGTAGCCATTCACTGGGGAGTCGTGGTGTGAAACGGAGGGAGTGGAGCCGGGCAGTCATCCGCGTGCAGGTTGGAGGAGGACGTAAATCGCGAAGGCGCGACGGTGTACGGCCCCGCCCTCCAAGCGTTGCCCACAACGCGTGCCGCCGCTAGAATCGTGCCAACACCCGCTGAGGAAGGATCAACATGCCGATTATCAACAACAGCGATACGCCATATGAAGAGGCCGAGGGACGCCGGGCACGGCGCTTCGTGAACAAGGACGCAGGGGCCGCCAACCTGACTGTGGGCGAGTTGGTGATGGATGGTGGGTCGGCCCTCCGGCTGCACACTCACCCGACGGACGAGGCCATCGTGCTTTTCGAGGGCAGCGTGGAGATGGTGGTGGGCGACGAGTCGCGCACTGTGACGCCGGGCCACACCCTGCTTGCCCCGCCAAACACACCCCACAAGCTGGTGAACCACACAGACGCCGAAGCCCGTATGTTCACCATCTTCCCGACGGACAACCCCACCACCGAATTCGTGGACTAGCCAACGAAGGCAGTCATAGGATTGTCCGCCCAAAGGTAGGCAAATCGAGCAGTCCTAGACCTACAGCGATTCTTGCTTGCCCGCCTTGTGGTGGCATGCGATACTTGAGCACCCACAGTCTAGGACTCTCTCGGGCGTTCCACTCTCTTCGGTTTCAAGGAGGCGCAAATGGCGACGGACCTACGTGGCTTGGTGGACACCGACCGCGGGATGCTCAACAAGCAGATATTCATTGAGCCTGAAATCTACCAGCAGGAGTTGGAGCAGATTTTCGCTCGCTGCTGGCTGTTTCTTTGCCACGAGAGCCAGATACCCAACCCCGGCGACTTCTTCTCCACTTACATGGGCGAGGACCCCGTGCTGGTAGTGCGCCACACCGATGGCTCCGTCGGCGCGTTCCTGAACGTCTGCCGTCACCGCGGCAACCGCGTATGCCGTGCCGATGCTGGCAACGCCTCCTCCTTTGTCTGCGCCTACCATGGCTGGACCTACGGCACCGATGGCAAGCTCATCGCCGTGCCAAGCCTCAAGGAGGCCTACTACAACGAGTTGGACACCAGCAAGTGGGGCCTTGCCCCCGTCGCCCAAGTAGACAGCTATAAGGGCCTCTACTTCGGCACCTTTGATCCCTCAGCACCCTCCTTGCTGGAGTATCTGGGCGAGATGACTTGGTACCTCGACTTTTTCTTCGACCGGCGCGAGGGCGGCGTGGAGGTCTTGGGCGCACCCCAGCGATGGGTGGTGCCCTGTAACTGGAAGTTCGGCGCCGAGAACTTCGCTGGCGACTCCTATCACATCCAGTGGACGCACCTATCCGCCGTGCGGGCCAACTTCTCCAACTCGCCGTCGGCCACTGCCGATGGCAAGGGCAGCATGCTCAATGTGCCTTGGGGTGACGGAAGAGGGGGCCACTGCATCATCTGCCACGAGCCCAACTCCGACTCCGACCCGCCTCAGACGCTGGTGCGGGAGTACGAGGACTCGGTGCGCGACGAAGTGCGCGCCCGTCTTGGCCCTCGCATGGACTTGGTGAAGCCCATATCGGGCACGCTGTTCCCCAACTTCTCCATGCTGCGCACCGCCTCCCGGTTGCTGCGAGTGTGGCATCCCCGCGGGCCCGACAAGGTGGAAATCTGGTCTTGGGCCTGCGCCGACAAGTTGGCGCCGCCCGAGATCAAGAAGGCCATACGCCAGGTAGGTGCACGAGGCTTCGGCCCTTCCGGCACCTTCGAGCAGGACGACATGGACAACTGGCAGGAATGCACGTCCACCTGCCGTGGCGTGATGTCTCGGCGCGTTCCCATCAACAACCAAATGGGAATGGGTCATGGGCGCTTCAGTGAAGAACTCAAGGCTTGGCAGAGCGACTATCGCTGGACCGAAGAGAACCACCGCGCCTTCTACGACCGCTGGCACCGCGTGATGGGCGCCGCCAACTGGCGGGAGGTTTAGTGTTGGACCGACAGAATTATCAGAACAAGCAGTAGGGCGATAGCGCACGAGGAGGTGCCCCAATGAAATTCGCCCACTTCACGCAGACCTTTCCACGGGAGGGCGAGACGGCGGCTGACCGCTACGACCAGATGTGGCGCGAGCTAGAGCTGGCCGACAACGTGAATTTCGACTATGGCTTCTCCTCCGTGCACCATTTCAGCCGTTTACGGCCTACCTCCTCCACCTACTGCACGGGCGCTGCAGCCCGCACCAAGAGGCTGCGCCTCGGCCCCATGGGCTATACCGTAGGCCTCTACAACCCCATCAGGCTAGTGGAAGAGGTAGCCCTGCTGGACAACATTACCCACGGCCGCTTGGAGGTGGGCCTGACCACGGGCGTAACGCCCGAGGAGTTCCGCATCTACGGCGGCGACTGGGACGAACGCCACTCAGTAGCCACCGAGGCCTTGCACCTGCTGCGCAAGGCTTTCACCAGTGAGCGGCCCTTCACTTTCGAGGGACCTCACCACCAGTACAAGGACGTCCCTCTAGCGGTGGATCCGATCCAGAAGCCGCACCCTCCTATCTGGCTCCTCTCCATGTCACCTAGCCAGCTAGAGGCCGCGGCCCAAGAGGGGGCCCACACGGGCTACGTCTTCTTCCGAAGGCGCGAAGAGGCTGCTCCCAGCGTGAAAGAGTACCTGCGTATGTGGGGCCAATACGATCACTCTTACAACCCCAACGTCGCTTATGTCGCCTTCGTCTATGTCGATGAGACCGACGAGAAGGCGATGCAGAATGCTGCTCCCCACCTGCTCCATAGTATGAGGATGATCTATGGCCGGGCTATGGGCATCACCGAGAGTCAGGAGATCGAGTACTACCAAGCGGGGACGCAGCAAGTGACTGAGGGCTTCAATGAAGACCAGTCAGACCGCATGAAGTGGTACGACTTCGACTACCTGCATCAGAACACCTTGGTGTTTGTCGGCTCCCCTCAGACCGTGGCGAAGAAGCTGCACGACGCCTCTGAGACTGGCTTGTTCAACGTCTTCTGTGGCGAGTTCAACATCGGCCACCTACCGGAAAAGGACCTGATGCGGTCGATTCGTCTTTTCGGCACGGAGGTCATCCCTGCCCTCAAGGACTTCGACCCCACCACAAAACACTTGTCCTGACCTATATGTCTTGAAACCGGCCATAACTGTCCTGAAACCGGCCCATTGGGGAGGTGCATGGTGGCAACAGATGTACGAGGCTTGGTGGATTCCGCCCAAGGTCTGGTCAGTCGGCGCATCTATGTCGAGCCGGACATCTATCAGCAGGAACAAGAGCGCATCTTCGCCCGCTGCTGGCTTTTCCTATGCCATGAGACCCAGTTGCCCAATCCGGGAGACTTTCTTACCACCTACATGGGCGAAGACCCAGTCCTCGTCACCCGAGACTCCAAGGGCAAGATCAACGCCTTCCTCAACGTCTGTCGCCACCGTGGCAATCGAGTATGCCGGGCCGATTCGGGCAATGCTTCGGCCTTCGTTTGCGCCTATCATGGCTGGACCTACGGCAATGACGGCAAGCTCATCGCCGTGCCCAGCCTCAAAGAGGCCTATTACGACGAGCTGGACACCTCCAAGTGGGGACTGATGCCTGTGGCCCAGATCGACAACTATCGCGGCCTCTACTTCGCTACCTTCGACCCGGAAGCTCCATCCCTACTGGACTACCTAGGGGAGATGACTTGGTACCTCGACAGCTTCTTCAACCGCGCCGAGGGCGGCTCCGAGGTCATCGGGGGCATGTATCGCTGGACTCTGAACACCAACTGGAAGCTGCCTGCTGAGAGCTTTGGCGGCGACTCGTATCATGTGCAGTGGACCCACACCTCGGCCATGCGGGCTGGTTTCAGCGAGGCCCAAGCTGGCCAGTCCACCGGCTACGGGCGTCCCGTCTCTCCCGGCAACGGACACGGCGTGCAGTGCAACGCTCCCGGCGAGTTCACCAGCCCGCCCGTGGACCACATCCGGTCGTGGGAGACGAAGATTCGCCCGGAGTCCATACGTCTGTTGGGACCGCGCACCGAAATTGTCGACCCCATCGTGGCGACTGTGTTCCCCAACTTCTCGGTGACCCGCGCCACCTCCAACCATTTCCGGGTGTGGCACCCCCGCGGGCCCGGCAAGATTGAGATTTGGATGTGGGGCTTCGTCGACAAGAATGCGCCACCCGAGGTAAAGGAAGCCCACCGGCTGAACTGCGTCCGCACCTTCAGCCCGTCGGGCACCTTCGAGCAGGACGACATGGACAACTGGCAGGAGTGTGCTCAGACCTGCCGTGGAGTGGTGTCGCGCCGGCAGCCGGTGAACATCCAGATGGGCTTGGGCCACGAGGGTTTCAACGAGGAGCTCAAGGCTTGGGCTGGCGACTACCGCTACTGTGAGAGCAACCACCGTGCCTTCTATCAGCGCTGGGCCGACCTGATGGCTGCCGAGCGCTGGAGCAGCGTTTAGCGGGCGCCTATACGTGACCAAACCTCCCGTGTCACCTAGGCTCTAGAGGAGGGCCTGATCGCCATGGTCACCAGCCTCGTAACAAGAGACGGGCGCATCTTCTTCGGCTGGTTCGTTGTTGCAGCCAGCCTGCTGGTATCCTTCGGAGTCATTGGGGGCCAGTTCTCCTTCGGCGTCTTCATGAAGCCGATGACCGAGGACTTCGGCTGGAGTCGCGCCACCCTTTCGCTTGCCTTCGGCACCACCTTCATGCTGTCGGGACTGCTGCGTCCCGTCGCCGGTTATTTGGCTGACCGCTACAGCCCCAAGTGGGTGGCCCTCAGCGGTGTGGCCATCATGGGGATCATGCTGCTGGTGCTGACCCAAGTGCAGAACCTGACCCAGTTGTACATCGTGTTTGCCGTCATGGCCTTGGGCATCACCCTCGGCTCCGGCTCGGCCTTGGCTAAGATCGTGAGCGCATGGTTCCACCGCAGCCGGGGCGTCACCCTAGGGCTACTGACTGGTGGGGGCTCCATCGGAGCGGTGATCCTAGTGCCCGCGGCCTCTTCCTTCATCGAGGTGGCCACTTGGCGGGAGGGGTACTTGTTCCTTGGTATGTTCCTCATGGTTTTGGTGCTGCCGCTGGGCATCCTGTTCATACGCACCAAGCCCCAAGACATGGGTCTGGAACCACTGAGGGCCACCCAAGAGCAGGCCGCCGCCCGGCGCACCGACCCCGCGGAGATGCTGAGGGGACGTGATGCCACTTTCAGCGAGGCCCTGCAGACAGGACTCTTCTGGAGGTTGACCTTCGGGTACTTCGTTTGAGGGTACTCGATGAGCTTCGTGAATGCTCACTTCGTATCCTACTTCCAAGACTTGGGATACCGTCCAATGGTGGCAGCAGCCTGCTTCAGCCTCATTGGCATCTGGGCCATCATCGGCACCGTGCTATTCGGCCATCTGTCCGACAAGTTCGGACGGCGCAAGTTCCTCAGCGCCTCATATCACCTGCGGGGCTTCGGGTTCTTCATCGTACTGCTGTCCATGGGGATACCGCTGCTGAACATCCCGTCGCTGGGGTTGGTAGCCCTGCTGGCAGGAGTAATCCTGGTAGGCCTCTCGTGGAACGCGGTGGTGGGGATCACCGCGGCCTATACCTCGGACCGGTTCGGCGTGGGCCATATGGGGACCATCTACGGCACCATGTTCGCCGTGATGCCCTTTGGGTCAGGTCTGGGGGCCTTCCTTGGGGGTTACTTCTTCGACCAGTACGGGAGCTACCAGATGGCCATCGTGATCAACCTAGCACTGCTGGTGGCTGCTGGACTCTTGGTACTGGTGCGAGAGCGCCCGCCCATGCTGAGGGGCACGCCAGCGATGGCGAGCACCTAGCACTCTCGACACGGTGTAGTGGCGTTCATAGCTGGGCAGGGCCACGAGTGTAGTGGCGGTCATATCTGTCACTCTAAACTCGTCGTATCTGCAAAAGCGTTTTCATAGCTGAGAAGTGTAGAGTTTGTAGAATAGGTGCCCATTTCAGCTTTGTCTGGCACTCGACACTTGTAGAGTTTGCTGTAGGTAGGCCCACCGGATTAGCAGCGGGCCAGTACATGCAAGGATTATTCCCTCAACAAATTCCGCGTATTTCGTCGCTGGGTTGACCGTATCATCGGTAGGCGTGGCTGGGGGCTTTGCAAGATATGCCTCCTAGGCTGGCCGGACAAAAAGCTGGGGCGATACACCCTTAGGGGTCAACTCCCAGCGGTATCTCAAGAGTAGGATGGCGTGTGGGTCTTGTAAATGAGCGGATGTCACGGGCGTTGGAGCGCCTGCGGACGAGCCTTGCTCAAGAGTCGGGGCCGTCGACGTTGACCACCAAGGGCCCGGTACCGACCCGGACCACGAAGGTCTCCGTCTCCGCTGGCGCGGGGTTCGACTCGCGGTGCACCACGCCCTTGGCCACATGAATCACGTCTCCCGGCCCAGCCAGCAGGTTCTCCTGACCGCCACCGCCGAACTCCACTCGCTGGGCACCGGACGCGATGTAGACGTAGGTATCCCACTCGCCGTGGTGGTGCCACCCGGAGGTAGTTCCCGACTCGGTATGCACGACGCCGACCCACGCGCCGCCACGGTCATAGGCGAGCTGGCGGTGCATGCCGGGGGTTGCCGCGCGGTCGTCTGAGATGCGCTCATTGGCGCGAACGAGGGATACAAGTTGGTTGGGAGTCGTCATGGGGGGGTCCTCCTGCTATGCGTTCCGGAAGCCTCGCAGATTTCGTATCGCCTTTTGCGTTCTATCAACGGAAAGGTCGAAGAAAGCAAACTTCTCATATAAGGGCTTCAACATGCCTTGGACTGCTTCCGGTAAATTGTCTTCGATCTGGTTCGGCCGGACCTGGCCCGTCAGACAAACTTCAGGGTCATAGCATACAGGCCCACGGTCTCGGAAATCAAACTCCCAAGAGTCAACCCATATCAGACCACGACCGTCAAGGCCAGTAAACCGGCAACGGACTCCGATTTGCTGTACGCCCTCGAAGTGTTTCGCTAACCGATTGACGAACAGTAAACCTTCTGCCAACTTGATAATAGGTATGTCACCATAAAGGACTTTGCCAGGTTCGTATCGCTGTGGTCCCCATCTATCGGCGTCCTCTGAGTAGCCTACAATCGTGTAAAGCTCTCCCTTTGGAGAAACGCACCAAAAGTCACCCGGGCCATCAGGCCCTACTCCGCTGTTTCTGTGTCCCATCCATGCTTCTATTAGACCTTCTGATACATGAGGCTCCCACCATTCGACTCCACTCATATCCAAGAAACTTGGCCAGCCATGCAGCTTGATTCTTTGCGCCTGTTCCAAGCCCTCTTTGAGCACAGTAAGGCTTTCTGTCGGTACTGCGCCGATTAATCCTAACCCGATCTCGTAGAAGCCATGTGGGAACCGTAAGGCTGAGTCTGAAGGTTCTTGCTCTGTGAGTTTCTGCCACCGCTGAAAGGCTTGATCGCAATAGGCGCTCAGAGATGCTTCCAAATCTTGCGCGACCTCACCCGTTTCAACACCCAAGACAATATCCCGAATTGCATCTAGTATGTATTGACGCCTCGCCCAGACACATCTATCTAATAAGGTGCGCCATTCGGCCGCGTTTTGCGGCTCCTCACTTTTCGGTCCGGGCCTTCGTATGTATATTTTGTGTTGTCCGACGCCTGCAGTATTTTGGTCTCTACTGGCCATCACTGGCACATCAGAAGCTGGAACCCTTATCACGGGATAACTTACACTTGTTTGTGGCTCTTGGACGACGAATAGCTGGCAGTGTAAAGGGGGATCGGTGTAACGACCGACAGCCGTATTCACATTGTCTTGCGTTATTTGGGGCAAGTCCGGATCTTGAGGACTCGGTTGCAATGTGGTCTGATGTGCATCACGGAAGCCCAAGACGACATACCCACCACCGTGATTCGCTAACGCAATAGCCGCTTTGGCTAGCGTTGCCCTACCGGCCTCAGCAGTCAAATCCAGCCAATCCTTGTATTCGACTCCAATATCCTCTCGGGGGTAAGAGAGTAGCGCCTGAAGCTGCAAACTTTCAGGCACCGGATTGCTAGCCATTGCCACTCACCTCCTCGGTGCTTCGGTCCCAACGACTATTCCAATCATAGGGAACCGACTATCCTGAACCAACTTATACACCCGCCACCGCACGAGACGAAAGTAGGGATTGTCACGTCTTCGACACTAGGTCTGATAAACTGACACCATGCCCTCCCCCCTTTTGATCGTGATCGCAGTGGGACTCGCCCTTTCCCTAGCCTGCGCCCAGCGACCACCCACGGCGACCCCAACACCCCCATCCACTCCCACTCCTACCTATACGGCCGTGCACACCCAGACCGCCACTCCACCGCCAGTCCCAACCTCCACACCCTCTGCCACCCTCGCACCCTCCGCCTTCTCCCGCGACATGCCCCCTCTCGAGGTCGGCGAGCCAGCCCCAAGATTCGCCTTGGAGGGGTTGGACGGCGGCGAGGTGAACCTCGCCGCCCTCGACGGAAAGGTGGTGGTGCTGAATTTCTGGGCTTCGTGGTGCGGGCCGTGCCGGCTGGAGATGCCCGACTTTCAGAAGGCTTGGGAGGAGCACCGGGAGCAGGGGGTGGTGTTCGTGGGGATTGCGGTGGATGACACTGCTTCGGAGGCGAGCAAGTTCGCTGAGCAGGTGGGTGTTACGTACCCCTTGGCCTTGGACACGACGGGGGATGTGGCACGGGCCTACCGGATCCGTGCCGTGCCCAGTACCTACTTTATTGACCGTGAGGGGAGGCTGGCGACGACGCTTCACGGGGTTGCCAACCAAGGGGCATTGCGCATTTTCCTGAGAGGCCAGACATCCCAAGAACAATGAGCGAGGGGCACGGCAATGAAGGCCCCTACCACCCCATGACATTAGCTCGTTGACAGCCCCCAAGCCCTCCCCATAGGCTTGAAACAGGCTGTGGGCTGGCCCCCTGAATGGAACGAACAGGGAGTCGCCTCAGCCTCTTTTCGGAGTCGGCAAATGCGGAGAAAACGCGGCCAGGGCTGCAAAGCTGGCTCAGATACGGGGATGCGACAATGAGACCATTCTCAGATAAGAGAAAATTCGCGCTAGCTACAGGGGAGTCGCCTCAGCCTCTTTTCGGAGTCCGCAAATGCGGAGAAAACGCGGCCAAGGCTGCAAAGCTGGCTCAGATACGGGGATGCGACAATGAGACCATTCTCAGCTACAAACAAATTCGCGCTAGCTACAATGGTGGCCGCTTCCCAGCTACGAGAGTGTGACACGGTCTGCCCGAGTCACAGTGTGACACTAGCTGGACAGATGCGGCCATGTCACAAATTTCACACGCTACAGATACGAAAACGGGTGGACCATTGGTCAACAGCGAAACAACCGCGACCGGAGGGCACGAAGTGGGAGGCAGTGGCGCAGGAGTGATCATCGAGGCCGAAGGGGTCTACAAAATCTATGACTCAGGGCGTGTCCAAGTCGCCGCCCTCAGGGGAGTGGACCTACAGGTAACTCGTGGTGAGATGGTGGCCATCATGGACCCCAGCGGCTGTGGCAAGACCACCCTTCTCAACTGTTTGTCAGGCCTCGACGAGATCGACTCTGGCAGCATCAGCATCGGCGGGGCCGACTTGGTCCGCATGAAGGAAAACGAGAAGACGCGCTACCGGGCCACCCGCATGGGCTACGTCTTCCAGTCCTACAACCTGTTGCCGGTGCTCACGGTGCTGGAGAACGTGGAGTTACCCCTGCTGGTCTCCCGCACGAAGGCGGGCCCAGCTAGAGGACAGGCGGAGGCCGCCATTGAGATGGTGGGCCTTGGTGAATGGAGCCGCCACTACCTCTCGGAGCTCTCAGGTGGATAGCAGCAGAGGGTTGCTATCGCCCGGGCGCTGGTGAACGCGCCGGAAATCGTCTGGGCCGACGAGCCCACCGGCAACTTGGACACAGAGAACTCCAACGCCATCATGAACCTTCTGAGCCTGTTGAACCGCGACAACGGCCACACCTTCGTCATCGTCACCCACTCCGATGACGTGGCCGCGCGGGCCCACCGCATCATCCGTATGCAGGACGGCCAGATCGCCAGCGATGCGCGGGTACGCGCCCAGCCGATGGCGGCCGGCAAGTAATGGACGAGCTTTTCGGGACACCCGTAAGCGATATCGCATCGGGCCTAGCCGTCGCCTTTGCCATCATGGTGGCAGTCCTCCTCTTCATACTCATACCCGACAACGTTCTGGTGCGGATGGCCCTGCGCAACGTAGTGAGGCGCCCGATGCGTGGGCTGTTGGTGGTGGTCGGCTTGATGCTGGCAACAGCCATCATCTCCAGTGCTTTCGCCACCGGCGACTCGATGACCCAAAGCATAAAGGTGAACGCCACCCAGAGCCTGCGCGCGCTGGACGAGACGATACGCTTGGACGAAGACTCGTCTCTGTGGGAGGACACGGCCCTGCCGGAACACTTCTCCGAGGAGGTCTACCATGAGGTCGCGCCCCAACTAGAGGCCGCCACTGATATCATTGACGGCGTGGTCCCAGTGCTGTCGCAACCCACTGCGGTCATCAACACAAGCTCGCGACAGTTCGAGGTGGAAGCCCTGCTTACCGGCTTGGAGCCGGTCAGCGCCGCTGGGTTCGAGAGCCTGACGGATACCCAAGGCAACGCCGTCTACTTGTCATCCTTAGCCGTGGACGAGGTGTACCTCGACCGCGACGGGGCTGATGCCTTGGACGCCCAAGCCGGCGACACCATAGGTGTAGCCTTGGGGCCTGCGCAGCTTACCGACCTGAAGGTGAAGGCCGTGGTGGACGGCTGGTACTACAAGCGGTCGGCGACCAAGGTCGTAGTCATGACCTCGCTGGCCCATGCCCAAGAGCTACTGGGCAAGCCGGGTCTTCTGTCCACCATCCTCATATCGAACAAGGGCGGGTACCTCGAGGGCGAGGCGCTGACAGACCAAGTCGTCGACAGGTTCAACGACTTGCCTGCTCTTAAGGAAGCAGGCTTGGAGGTGTTCGGCGTCAAGCAGCGGATCGTGGGGATAGCGAACGAGGTGGGGAACATATTCGTATCGCTGTTCACCACCTTCGGCCTCTTCTCCATCGGCGTCGGGCTGCTGCTGATATTTCTGATCTTCACCATGCTGGCGGCGGAGCGGAAGAGCGAGATGGGCATCGCCCGGGGCGGTCGGGATGCAGCGCAGCCACTTGGTGCGGGCCTTCCTGGCCGAGCGCGCCTTCTACAGTATTGGGTCGGCGATTGTCGGTTCGCTCATAGGAGTGGGACTGGGATACCTGATCGTCGTGGTCGTCGGCGAGATATTCAGTTCCGACGTCACCACCGACTTCGAGTTCACTCCGCACGTGCATACCACATCGGTGCTGGTGTCCTTCTTCCTAGGTAGCGTCATCACTTTCATGACGGTCGCCTTTGCCTCGTGGCGCATCAGCAAGCTGAACATCGTGCGGGCCATACGCGACATACCCGAGCCGCGCCTGTCCCGGGCTGGCCGGGGCACCCTCATCTGGGGGCTGGTCATCACCATCTTAGGAGTCCTAGTGCTCCTCTCCTCGTGGAACGCGGACCACCTAACGGGGTTCGGGATTGGCATCTCCCTCATACCGGTGGGCATCGCTCTGATACTGCGCTGGAAGGGCGTGGAACAGCGCTGGGTGCTGACAGGCACAGGCGTGGTGCTGCTAGCTTGGTGGCTGCTGCCAGCCAGCGTGACCGACCAGTTGAAAGATCAGTGGAACGAGGACCTGTCCATCTTCTTTGTGTCCGGGGCCCTGCTGGTGGCTGGGGCAGTGCTGGTGATCGTCAACAACTCTCCAATAGTGCTGCGCCTGTTGTCGGCGACCTTCGGACGCAGCTTGGCCTTGGCCCCCATTGCCAAGTCAGCAGCAGCCTACCCCCTGCGCTTCGGCTTCCGCACCGGCCTTTCGGTGGCGATGTTCGCCGTGGTGATCTTCTCCGTTCTCGTTATGTCCGTCCTTCTGGAGGGATTCGACAAGCTGTTTGACGACCAAGAGCGGTTCGCAGGGAATTACAACGTGCTGGCCCTTGCCGGCAACGACCTGAACCTCTTGACGGACCTCTCCGCCCGCGTGGAGGCCGACCCCAACCTGTCCATCGTCGAGCGAGTGAATGGCCAACCCCAAGTGGGCACCTTCCGCACCGACTATCGAGCGTCCGCACGCTTGTCCAGCATGTCGGACGCGGAAAGCAACGACACCGTGCTCACGGGGGTCGACGACGACTTCGTGGGCTCCAGTGGCTTTCCATTTTCCCTGACGTCGGCAGAGTACGTAACCGACGCGGGCATTGACCACCAAGCCGTGTGGGACGCCCTGCGGGACGAGCCGGGACTAGCAGTGGTCAATGCTCTGCTGGTGCCTAGCCGGGCGGGCTTTGCCTTCCAGAGTGAGTTCGAGGGGTTCACTCTGGAAGACGTGGAAGGTCTGTACATCGAGAACGACGTGATGGAACCGGTGCAGGTCACCGTACAACACCTGAAGAGCAACACCAACTTCGAATTAACCATCATCGGCGTCTTGGACGAATTCACCTCTGGCGGAGGGTTGATACTGCCCGCGGGGCTATTCACCTCGTCCAATACCCTTGCCGATGTCCTGCCCGAGGAGATCGACGCCACACAGTTCTTCTTCAACACGATGCCGGGTGTCGAGGATGCCGACGAGCAGATTGAAGCAGCGTTCTTCGAACATGGCCTGCAGACGCTCGACTTGCAGGAAGCCATCGCCGATTTCCAAGGGCAGCAACGCTCCTTCTTCAACTTGGTACTGGCATTCATGGCCTTGGGTCTGGTGGTGGGCATCGCCGCCTTGGGTGTGATCAGCGCCCGTGCCGTGGTGGAGAGGCGTCACGAGATAGGGGTCATGCGGGCGATAGGTTACTCCAGGGGAATGGTGCAACTGAACTTCCTTGCGGAGTCGTCTTTCATCACCATCCTGGGGATAGCCGTGGGGCTGGGATTGGGACTACTGACATCGGTCAACGTGGCGGCCGACATACAGAACGATGAGCCGACCTTCGCGCTGGCGATTCCATGGCTGAAGGTAGTGATCATCTGTGTGGGGGCGTACGTGTTCTCACTACTCACGACCTACCTGCCGTCCCGGCAAGCAGCCTCCATCGCACCAGCACAGGCGCTGCGCTACGAGTAATAAGTAAGGGGCTGCGCTCACACGCAGCCCCTTGTTCTTGTTAAGGCATCTACAGAGCCTAGGGCGAGGCCCTAATAGAGCCTCTCTCTGTTGGCCTCGTCCTCAGAGTCGTCGATTTGCTTGGCGTCAGCACCTGCAATCTGGTCGGCCAGCACCTGCCCGTAAGTGGGATACACCGAGCGGTCTATCTGCGCGTCAGGGTCCCACAGACGGGAGCGGATCAATGTCCGGCCGCAGTGGAGGAAGCCTCTTCCACCGTTATCTTCAGGCCAGACAGGGGGGCACGACGCTTCCACGTCATTGGCTCCGAGGTCTCAGCATCGGTGATGATTTCCGCCTTACCCTTTACCCGCAGCGTCTCGTTCATCCCAGGCACGAAGAAGAGCAGCCCCACGCCGGGGTTCTGCACGATGTTCTGTAGCGAGTCGACTTGGTTATTTCCTGGGCGGGCGGGCAGCAACAGGGTCTTGTCGTCCAGCACCTGCACGAACCCGGGCGGGTCGCCGCGGGTGAGGCATCGGCTTGGCCACTGGCGTTGGCGGAGCTGAGCACCCCCATGTGCGAGAGGACGATGAAGTTGCAGCAGTGCACATCCAAGTAGTCCAACACCTTCTGCGCAGCCCTAGAAGCAGGCGGCTTATAGACCTCGCGCAACCCGGAGTAGTTGCTCGCTGTCATGTCGCACCTCCAGCCGAAGGCAGCAGACCCTTCGATCCGAGCATCGTAAAGCTTGCCCAGCCAGCCCGCAACGTCGGCCCTTCAGCACGGCGCGTCGCCCGGTGGGGCTGGCCTAGCTCGCACTTCCACCAAGCTCGCGCGGTCGAAAGGATTGCCCCAGCTCTCAGCGATTGGACCCACGCCGTTCGACTGGCGCGATAGTGAGCGCGACAGCTCTGTTTCGGCGATGTCGGCGATGGCCAGTTGCAGGTCGCCGTCCTGACGGCGGGCCACGTAGGCGTTTCCGAGCATCAAGTGCGTCGAGGGCAGCACCGGCTCGATATCCAGTGCCTCCTCCAAGTCTTCGAAGGCCCGCTCTAAATCACCGGGCCCACCTCTTGTGACGTAGGCGCTAGCCCGATTGACGTAGGCACTAGCGTAGTCCGGCTGCATATCCAGTGCCTCTGACAGGCTGATGATGGCCCGGTCCACATCGCCCCGTGCGCCACGCCCCAGATATGCCACAGCCAAATTGAGCATGGTGGCAGCCCGCTCCGGCTCGATGTCCAACGCACGCTCAAGGTCCGCAATGCCCAAGACCGCATCCCCTGGGCGTCCACGCTGCAAGTAGGCTAGGCCGCGGCTGTTGAGGGCCTCCACTGACCGGGGTTCTACAGCCAGCACTTGGGTGAACAGCCAGATTGCCTCGTCGAAGTCCGCCAAGTCTCCGTCTAGGTAGGCCCGCCCCAGAAGGAAACGCAGGTTGGCAAGGGCCGCGGCCTCGGAGGGCGGGGGGTCCAATGCCCGCGCCAGAACCGACTTCGCTGTGTCGAACTCCTCCCGCTCTAGATAGAGCTGCCCCAAGGTCACCAGCGCTACATGACGCACCTCGTCGGTCAGCCCGATGTTGATAGTCGCCGGAAGCTCGGCGGGCGATGAGGCGATGGCCACAACCTGCTGTGCCTGCGACGCTGCGCCATCGCTGGGAACGGTGAAGCGGGCGATGACCCGACCGCTGTCGTACTCCCCCCAGATGACCAGAGTGGCGTTGGCGCGTATGCCAGCCTCCCGCGCATCCTCCTCTTCGCCTATCTCCTTGGGCCACTCCACGGTGCGCACCGCCGTAAGTCCTGCCTCTTGCAGCACGCTGTCTACGGCGGACCTAAGGCGTCCGACGACATTGAAGCCCTGCCCGCCGGTCGTGTAGTTGATGAAGGGTGCCAGCACAATGATAGATTCTCCTTCAGCAGCCACGGGGTAAACCGTGTCATCCCCCGACCTGACCGTCACAACAACAACCACGGCCACCAACACTATCAAGGGTATCATCACGCCGGTGACCAGAAAGCGCCGGTTCCGCTGTAGAAACCCCGCGAGCCTCGTGTCAGGCGCAACGCGGGGTACTGGAGCGAAGACGACCGGAGCGTCGGCTGGCTCAGGAGCAACTAGGGAGGCATCATCAGCATTGATGGCTTCTTCAGACGCCGGGACCGTCGTTGCGACTGGCACGACCGCCGTTTCAGGAGAGAAGCCGGACGCCAGCAGAAACTCGTCCGTCTCCTCCGACGTGAGCCGCAGAACTTCTGCGCAGCGCCGGACGTCATCCCGGTATCGGGGGCGTGCGGTGATGCCTTCCTTCCAGCGCAGCAGGGTGGGGCGGCTGACAGGGATACGCCGAGCCAACTCGGCGTCGCCGATGCCAGTCCGCTCCATGTAGGAGGTCAGCAGTTCGGCGAAAGTAGGCAATTGTTACAATTTTGGTACGTTGAAATCACTGAATGAACCGCATTTGCAGTTGGGAGTGTACACCATGCCGTGGGACTCTGAGTCCGTTCGCTGGCGGGGCTGTCCTCTTTAAGGCTAGGCAGAACAGGTCAAGCCTCGTCAAGCGAAATCAGCCGTGAGGAGGCAGCAAGAATGTCGAGGAAGATCGCGATCCTGATCAGTTTCATGGCGCTGGTGGTGGCCATAGGCGCATGTGGTGGCGGATTGTCGGAGGAGGAGACGGGGGCGCTCTCGGAGGCGGCTTCGGCGGCTCCGAGAGCAGCAGCACCAGCAACTGAGCAGCAGTTGGTCAATATGAGCGGCGACAGTGCGAACTTCGACTCCCTCTTTATCACCGACGCCGTCGATTACTCCGAGCACAATGCTCGGCCCGGAGGCTTCAACGCCATCGGCGGCACAGCCACGGTGAACAACGCCGCTTACGACCTCACCTTCTTCCAGCACTATGGTGTGAACCCCTTCATCGACACCGACGACGACCATTTCTCCACCTTTGCCGTCGATGTGGACACCGCGTCGTATACGGTGGCACGACGCTTCATTCAAGATGGCAACATACCAGTGCCTAACTCGGTTCGGGTTGAGGAATTCGTCAACTACTTCGAGCAGGACTACGCTCCCCCTGAGAGCGGGGCCTTTGCCATCCACATCGAGGGCATGCCCTCGCCCTTTGGCGGCGACAAGCATTGGATGCTGCGCGTTGGACTTGAGGGGAAGGCCATTCCCCAAGATGCTCGCAAGAGTGCTACCTTGGTCTTGGCAATCGACGTATCAGGCTCGATGGGTCGCGAAGACCGTCTGGGGTTGGTCCAGCGGTCGCTTCGGCTGCTAGTGGAAGAGCTGAGGCCCGCTGACCGCGTTGGCATCGTGGTCTACGGCAATCGCGGCAGGGTGCTGCTAGAGCCCACGGACGGGGGCGAGAAGCAGGCGATCATGGGGGCCATCAACTCGCTAGTCCCCAGCGGCTCCACCTACGTGGAAGACGGCCTGCGCCTCGCTTACAAGATGGCAGCCGAAGAAGTGCAGCCCGGTCGCATCACCCGAGTGCTGCTGCTGTCCGACGGTGTAGGCAACGTGGGACGCACCGGCGCCGAATCCATCCTCAGCCAGATAAGGCCTCAAGTCGATGCAGGCGTCAGCCTCACCACCGTCGGATTCGGTATGGGCAACTTCAACGACGTGCTCATGGAGCAGTTGGCCAACGACGGTGACGGCGCCTACCACTACGTGGACACCCTGACCGAGGCCCGCCGCGTGTTTGTGGAGAACCTGGTGGGCACGCTACAGAACATCGCCAAGGACACCAAGGTCCAGGTGGACTTCAACCCAGCAGTAGTCCGCAGCTACCGGCTGCTGGGCTACGAGAACCGTGACATAGCGGACGAGGACTTCCGCGACGACACCGTGGACGCCGGAGAGGTGGGGGCGGGCCACAGCGTCACCGCTCTGTATGAGTTGAAGCTGCACGACGACGCCGACGGCGTGATAAGCACCGTGTTCCTACGCTACGAGGACCCGGACACTGGTGAGATAAATGAGATATCGCGCCAGTTCCAGCGGAATGAGTTGGTATCCCAGTTCTTGCTGGCCTCTCCCAAATTCCAACTATCGGCTGTCGTGGCTGAGTACGCAGAAATCCTGCGCGAGAGCTATTGGGCGCGGGAAGGCAGCCTGCAAACGGTGGCCGACGAGGCGGCACGGCTGAGACGGCTGATACCCGAGGACGCAGACATTGCGGAGTTCGCCAGCCTGACGGCCAAGGCTGAGCAACTGTGGATTTCTGCGGGCAGGTAGCTCCGAAACCCTCCGAACCGAGATACAGGGTTGGTTTTCTGATAGGACACCGCCCCTCTCGGCTCACTGCACCTCACTCCCTCGCATCGAGGCGTTCCACCTGCCCAGACCAGTCCAGAATCCGCCGGTCCGAAGTCACCAGACGGTGGCCACCCAAGGCAGTGGCGACGATGATGCGGTCAGCGGGGTCTCGATGAAAGTCTTCTAGCTCGTTAGCTCTAATCCCAATCGCCCCATCGACAGGAATCTCTGTGAGCCCAGTCTGAAGTACAGTCTCGCGCCATGTGCCAATGTCCCTTAGCAAGGTGAGCCTACGCCCTTGATGCAGCAACGCAATCTCCCAGAACGTCATGGCTGAGACCGCAGCATAATCTTCAAGCCAAGCACGGTCAATCTCCAAGCGGGCCTGCTGCCCCAATCTGGGGTCGTCGAATAGCAGCCAGACCAGTGCCTGAGTGTCCAACACTAACAAGGATCCAATACTCGGTTGGGATCGACCATTGCTTCCCATTCCACGTCAATGGGTTCATCCAAATCGCCATGAATCTGAATTATGCGCCGGTCTTGCCCAAAAGGTGCGCCCGTTCTCTCCCGGTACGGTGACAGTTTGGCCACAGGCCGACCATTCTTGGTGATGACTATCTCGCCTCCGCCATCAGCCACCTCGTCCATGAGCTTGAGGCACTTGGCCTTGAACTCGGTCGCCTTGATGGTGCGAGTTGCACCAGGACCGCTGCTCGTGGACATACATCACTCCTGCGCGTTCGTCTGACTACCTATTGTATCGCAGTCGTGACCATATTCACGGCCAAAGGCCATGACCTAGCAAGGGCTATCTTCTGGTCGCTCGACTCTGGTGCAGCAGCACGAGTGCGTAGACGGCCCCGATCGCAGGGACGAAGGCCAATGCGATCGGGAGCTCCCAGTCGCCTTTTACCGCGCCTTGAGCAATGGTCCACGCAAGATAAGCGTCGACTATGACGGTTGCAGTCAATAGACAGGTTACAACCAAGACCACTACCGCACGGGGACGTGGCACCGATACCAGGAAAAGCAGGCTCAAAGCGGCTAGGGGATGGAGCACTACCAGCACCAGTCTCTGCGACAATGTACCGCCGTCGGCAAAGGAACCTACTAGCGCAATGAGCGCCGCCAAGGCAGTTTGAGCCATGGCCAAAACTAGAACTATTCTCCTGAAAGTCGTCATGCCCACAACCTATTTGCAGCTACGTTCGTGTTAAACGTGGACGGGCACCATGTGGACGGGCACCATTATGTTTCAAGAGCGGGGTGCGCCCTTCCAGAGGTGAGCGCTCACCGCCCCCACGAGCACAATGAACAAGGTGTTAATCACGACCCAGTAGTTGCGGCGGGTCTGGCTCTGCCCGTCCTCGCCAACGGTGAGGTCATCGAACCAGTTCCAGAAGAACAATACTGCCAGAATGGCCGCCGCATAGAACGCTATGCTGACACAGATGTAGGCGTTGGTGTTGCCATGGTCGGCCTCAACTCCTCTTTTTTGGATACAGGTTGTTATCAACGTGATGATTACGCCGGCTGCCATTATCCAGTTGAGGATGTGCCATATGGTGACGGTATTGACCAGATCCTCGTAGAAGGGGCTGAATACAAAGTGAAGCAACACACCGATGGCCATGAGGCCCAGAATGACCGCAAGAGGCCTCTTCAGCATCTCCATGGCTATCACTCCCGCGGAAACTTGGACGACGGGGACCATCGCCCGTCGAAGCACCTGACGCTGCCCCGTCGGCGAATTTCATAGTGGGTGGGCGCCTCCAGCCGCGTCAAGCAGTCTGACACACGCTTATCGCCAGACTCAAGGTACCTTGCACTTGACGTGCCACAACATCCGCACAGGACGTGCGAGGCGGCCATTACATAGGACTGCGCACCATTACGTACTCAAACGCGTCCCTGCGGCGGATTCAGTGCTATGATTATTTAGAGCCATCTGCCCGACAGGGAGGAGCGCCATGAAAACCACAGTCGAGTTCGACCCCAGCTACGCCATGCTTACGGTAGACCTGAACCCAGGCGAGATCATCAAGGCCGAGCCGGGGGCCATGGTACTGCAGGAAGGCGTGGAGATGAATACGGGCGGCGGGGGCGGGGGCCTGTTCGGCGGCCTCAAGAGGATGGTCGGCGGCGAGTCCTTCTTCGTCAACACCTTCACTGCAGAGGCTGGCGGCGGGATGGTGGCCCTAGCCCCCAGCTCCCCAGGCGACATCCGCTCCTTTGACCTGCAGCCGGGGAGGAACCTCTTCATACAGTCGGGCTCCTTCCTCGCCTGCACCGGCAACGTGCAGACCGACTCCAAGTTCCAAGGCTTCCGGGGCGTCTTCAGCGGCGAGAGCCTCTTCTTCATTCGGGCCTTCTCGACCGAGGGCGCGGGTACCGTCTTCTACAACTCCTACGGGGCTATCAAAGAGGTGGCCGTGGAACCCGGCAAGGAGTTGGTGGTGGATACAGGCCACTTGGTGGCGTTCACCGAGGACGTGGACTACTCCATCGGCAAGGTGGGCGGCATCCGCTCTCTCATAGCCGGAGGTGAAGGCTTGGTGATGAAGTTCCGGGGCAACGGCCATGTGTGGATACAGACGCGCAACCTCGCCTCCCTAGCCGACAAGCTGGTCCCATTCCTCCCCAAGACGAGCGAGAAGTAGAAGGCTCTTGACGCCGACTATTGCTGAAGCCAAGCTCAAGGCAATCCTGCGGGCGCGGGTCCTGATTGCGGGTTAGGAACACGTTGGGCAAAGGGCGCCAGTCCCCTCTCCCTTGATGGGAGATGGCTAAGGGTAAGGATGCCCTGAAGGTTAGCTCCCACCTCTCCATACAGGACCATGACGGGCTTACAATGGCGGGCGTACTAATGGCGCGGTGGTGTTCATCTTGCTAGTCAGACGCTCCGCCGTCTCACCGATGCTGAGGGCCTGTGTTGCCGAGTTTGTTGGAACTTTTGGTCTTTTATTTGCTGGCACCGGCGCCATCATGGTCAACGACCTCAGTGGGGGCAGGTTACCCACCTAGGCATCGGCCTCACCTTCGGACTCATCGTGGCAGCGATGATTTTCGCCACAGGCCACATCTCCGGGGCCCATATTAACCCCGCAGTCACCCTAGCCTTCGCCCTCTCCCGCCACTTCCCTTGGAGGCGAGTACCGCTCTACGTAGCTGCCCAACTGGCAGGCGCGGCCGCCGCTGGGCTGACTCTGCTGGCGATTCTCGGCGACGTAGCCCCCATGTGGGCTACCCTGCCTACGGGAAGCGACCCCCAAGCCTTGGGCCTAGAGGTGGTGCTTACCTTCTTTCTGATGTTCGTCATCATGGCCGTGGCCACCGATGCCCGCGCGGAGGGTGGCTTGGCCGCCATCGCCATCGGCGCAACGGTGGCCTTGGAATCCACCTTTGCCGGGCCCATAGCTGGGGCCTCCATGAACCCCGCGCGCTCCTTGGGTCCAGCCTTGGTGGGCTGGACATGGACTAGCCAATGGCTGTACCTCGTGGGGCCGGTAGTAGGGGCCGCTGTCGCCGCGCTCCTCTACACATGGCTGCGCGGTCCCAACAACCGCAAGATTAGCTAGGCGCAAGGAGGCCCACCCATGTTCGCAGTGATCTATCGCTGGCAAGTGAAGCCGGGCAGCGAAGACGAGTACCGCGATGCGTGGCATCGCGCCACCGAGGCCATTTACCGACATCGGGGCAGCCTCGGCTCCCGTCTTATGCAGGCCGGAGACGGCGACTTCTACGGGCTCACCCAATGGCCAAGCCGCAACGACTGGCTCGCCCGTAACCACCCCCGCCGAAGCCGACCCCGTTGCCTCCCACCAAATGCGCGACGCCATTGACCACGCCTACGCGCCGGTGGAGCTGGAGGTGGCGGAGGACCTGCTGCGGGAGGGGGAATATAGGAGTGACGGGTAGCCGCGGGCGTGGCTCACTTACCCTGAACTGTCGCGCATCGTCCCGTTGCAACGTATAGCGGCGCCCCTGACCTCCACCTACCATCACCCACTACGTTGACACCTCTCGTCTGCTCACGTATTTTGCCTAAGTACACCGTAGCTGATGGCTCGATGGGGAACAGGCGGGAGCCCCTGGGAGGGTCGGATGACCAGTAATGTGATGGTAAGCAATCAGTCGATTGAGACTCGAAACCAGTTGCTCCATACCGTGCAGGACCGGGTGCTGTGGCTGGCCGTCAACATGGTACACCACGCCAATCAGGTGCGCCCCAACCCCGACGGCCTCAAGGTAGGAGGTCACCAAGCCTCGAGCTCCTCGGTGGTCACCCTGCTCACATCCCTTTACTTCGACTTCATAAAGACTGGCGACAAGATCGCCATCAAGCCCCACGCCTCGCCCGTATACCATGCCATCCAGTACCTGCTGGGAAACCTAGAGCCGGAGTACCTACTGCGGCTCCGAGACCTGCACGGGCTGCAGGCGTACCCAAGCCGCACCAAGGACCCCGACGGCGTAGACTACACCACAGGCTCAGTGGGCCTTGGCGCCGTGGCCCCCAATTTCGACGCTTGGGTGGGCAGCTACATAGAGAGCCATTTCGGCACGGGTCGGCCTATCAGTTCCAGGTACATCAGCTTGGTGGGTGACGCCGAGTTGGACGAGGGGTCGGTGTGGGAGGCCATCGCCGAGCCGACCTTCCACGGCTTGGACAACGTGATGTGGGTGGTCGACCTCAACCGCCAAAGCCTGGACCGCGTCATTCCAGGTATACGCGTAGCCGTGTGGCGCCAGATGTTCGCCGCCAGCGGTTGGCGGGTGGTGGACGCCAAGTTCGGCAAGAAGCTGCAGAACGCCTTTGCCCAACCCAACGGCGAGCTTCTGCGCGAGGCCATCGACGCCATGCCCAACGAGCTTTACCAGAGGTTGCTGCGCGTCTCGCCCCAAGCACTGCGGGAATGGCTGCCCACAGCCTGCTCCTATCCGCGTGATTTGGAGCGGTTCATCGGGCAATGGGACGACGACCAGCTCTTGGACCTGATCAAGAACCTAGGCGGGCACGACTTCGACTCCCTGCGCGAGGCCTTCCAAGAGGCCGATACGGGCACGGGTCCCTGTGTGGTGTTTGCCTACACCCTCAAGGGGTGGATGCTGCCCTCGGTGGGCGACCCCCAGAACCACTCGGTGATTCTCTCCAACGAGCAGATGGAACAACTTCGTGTGCAACTTGGCGTCTCAGAGAACTCCATCTGGGACGGGATTCCCGCCAACACGCCAGCGGGTCGGTTGTGCGAGGCCGTGGGCAGGCAGTTGGCCAAGCCCCGCCGCGCAACCAACGGACAGGAACTCGAGATTCCCCACAGCCTGTCGCGTCCCCACCAAGGTCGGATGTCCACTCAACAGACCTTTGGGCTGATTCTCACTGAGATCGGACGCAGCATCCCGAAGGTGGCCGACCGCATCGTCACCGTGACGCCCGATGTGGCCAGCTCCACCAGCCTAGGCGGCTGGATTAACAAGGTGGGCGTGTGGGCCAAGAACGAGGGCCACCCGATGCCCGAAGACATCGCGCGGGCCCTGCGCTGGGAAGAATCGCCTTCCGGTCAGCACTTGGAGTTGGGCATCTCGGAGAACAACCTGTTCGTGGCCCTTGGTCAGTTGGGATCGTCTTTCGAGGCGCACGGAGAGATGCTTTTTCCTATAGGCACCCTCTATGATCCCTTTGTGCGACGTGGCTTGGACGCTCTCTTCTACAGCGTGTATTCAGGCGCCAAGTTTATATTCGTCGGCACCCCGTCAGGCGTCAGCCTTGGGCCTGAAGGAGGCATGCACCAGTCGGTAATGACGCCGTCCATAGGTGCGGAGTTGCCCGACACCGCCTTCTACGAGCCCTGCTTTGGCCAAGAGTTGGAGTGGATTATGCTCCACGCCTTGGACCAGATACGACTGCGGACGGAGTCGTCTTACCTGCGCCTGACGACCACTAGGATCGACCAAGCCCTGTTCCCGACCCCGACTACCGAGGCCGATGCAGAGGTACTGCGGCGTCAGGTGGTGGCAGGGTGCTACCGCTTGATCGACCGGCGGGACGACCCCGACTACCGTCCCGGCAACGTGGTCAATATCTTCGTCTCCGGTGCCATGGTGCCCATCACCATGAGAGCCAGCGACCATCTGCATGAGCAGGGAACATTGGCCAACGTGTTCAACGTCACCGGCCCGGGCCCCCTCTACCACCGCTTCCAAGAATGCGCATCGGGAGCCGGAGAGCACTCCCAGTTCCTCAGCGATTTGCTGACCCCCGAAGAGCGCACCGTCCCCATCGTCACCGTGGTCGATGGGCACCCACGATCACTGGCTTGGCTGGGCGGGGCCTTGGGAGCGCCCGTTTACCCGCTGGGAGTAGCCGAATTCGGCCAGTCGGGCACGCCATCCCAACTGTACCACGAGCATGGCATAGACCCAGCCGGCATAGTCGCTACCTGCCACCGCGCCTTGGGAATCTAGGGGACAGGCTACTCTACTGTCACGGTCTTGGCCAAGTTGCGCGGCTGGTCCACGTCGCAGCCACGACGTAACGCGATGTGGTAGGCCAGCAGCTGGAGTGGCAGGACGGACAGCAGGGGCGACAGCACACCCTCGCACTGGGGCAAGTAGATGATGTCATCTACCAAAGACCCCAAATCCGTGTCACCCTCAGTAGCCACAGCGATGACGGAGCCTCCTCGAGCCTTCACCTCCATGATGTTGCCGACCATCTTGTCGTAAAGGGGGCCAGCAGTGGCGATGGCTACCACGGGCATGCGCTCGTCGATGAGGGCTATGGGGCCATGCTTCATCTCGCCTGCGGGATGGGCTTCGGCATGGATGTAGCTGATTTCTTTGAGCTTCAAAGCCCCCTCCACTGCGATGGGGTATTCCAGACCCCGTCCTAGGTAGAGGAAGTGGTCGTAGCGGGCGTACTTCCGTGCCATCTCGCGGAAGAGGCTCTTCTGCGCCAGCACGCTACCCATCAGACCTGGCGCACGAGCCAACTGTCCCGCCACATCGACCGCCATCGAGGCCCCGCGCGCTTGCCCGAGGTAGGCGGCCAACAGTGACAGCAGAGTCAGCGAAGCCACGAATGTCTTGGTGCTGGCGACGCCGACCTCCACTCCCGACCGCATGTGCAGAGTGCCCTCAGCCAGGCGCGTGGCGAGGCTGCCCTCAACGTTGCAGATAGTGAGGAGGCGCGCCCCTCGCTGCCGTACATCCTGCATAGCAGCCAGCGTGTCGGCGGTCTCGCCTGATTGTCCTATGGCCACCACCAAGGTGCGCTCGTCTATGACCGGGCGACGGTAGCGCAGTTCCGACGAACTTTCAGCAGTCGCAGGTATGCCGGCGAACTCTTCGATAAGGTGGGCTCCGAGCATACCGGCATTGAGACTGGTGCCACATCCCACCAGCATGACCCGCGACAGTTCCCTGATTTCAGCGTCGCTCAAAGGGAAGTCGTCCAAGGTCACCAAGGAACGCTCGAAATCGACTCGACCGCGTAGGGCACTGGAGATGGCTTGGGGTTGCTCGAGTATCTCCTTGAGCATGAAGTGGTCGTGTCCGTCCTTGTCCACCCAAGCCGAGTTGGGAGGCACCTTCAGGGGCGCCTTTACCACGGTGGAGCCTGCACGGCTTACCACTTTAACCTTGCCCGGTGTAACAACGGCCAGTTCCCCATCATCCAGCGGCCACACCTCCGATGAGAATGGCACCAAGGCAAGCAGGTCGCTGGCGAACATCGCCTCGTCCTGCCTGCTGGCAACAACCAGACCACCGGCGTGGCCAAGCTTCAAGGCCAGCAGTTTGTCTGGCTCGTCGCGACGCAGCGCCCCGATGGCATTGGCCCCTCGCATCTTGCCTGCAACATGAAGCAAGGCAGCCTCAAAGCTCAGGCCG
Source organism: Dehalococcoidia bacterium (assembly GCA_965263155.1). GTDB lineage: Bacteria > Chloroflexota > Dehalococcoidia > Lucifugimonadales > JAAXIE01 > JAAXIE01. The sequence goes on along the minus strand of OZ253586.1, from coordinate 567,260 downwards.
TGGGCTATCTCATCTTCCAGCAGGTGAACAATGACCTCGGTATCGGTGTCGGAGGTGAAGCGGTGCCCCAAAGCAGTCAGCTTCAGTTTCAATTCCAGGTAGTTCTCCACAATGCCGTTGTGGACCAAGGCGATGTCCCCAGCACAATCGCTGTGGGGGTGAGCGTTGGAGCTGTTGGGCGCCCCGTGGGTAGCCCAGCGTGTGTGGCCGATGCCTGTTGTGCCTACGGGGGCGGTCTCGCCGGGCACAGGTTCCAACTCCTGCACCTTGCCTGCGCTCTTGCGTATCTCCAAGTTTCCGTCAGGACCGATGACAGCGATTCCCGCGCTGTCGTAGCCTCTGTAGCCCAAGCGTTGCAGACCGGCAAAGACTATAGGCCATGACTCACTAGTGCCGACGTATCCTACGATGCCGCACACGGCGCCTCCGGGCGTCTGAAGCTGAGAAAAGGGCAGGGCTTCAAGCCAAGACTACTAGAGGGCCCGTTCCCCGGCTGCCAATACCTTCGGCTTCGCCCTCTCCTTGGTCACGATGGACATTATAGTCTCGGCGAGCAACAGCGGGTCATGCCGCAGGTAGATGCCTGCCGACAGCAGGGGCGTCTGCACCACATGATCGGCCCGCATCTTTGTCTGCTGCAAGTCGATGGGCACAGGGTACTGCCCGTAGGCGGTGTACTTACGCAGCGTTCTTTCGGGGAAGGAGGCGTCGTTGACTACCACATACTCCAAGGGTTGATTGGTCTTGAGGTACTCCTGCACCAGCCGAGCAAAGTCCGACGCACTGAATCCGTCGGACTCGCCCTGTTTGGTCATTATGTTGCAGACGTAAATTTTGGTGGCCGGACTCTCCCTTATGGCGTCGGCCACGTCCTCCACCAACAGGTTCGGAACCACGCTGGTATAGATGTCTCCAGGGCCAAGAACGATGGCGTCGGCCTCCCATATGGCCTTAAGCACCGGCGCATGGGCGTAGGCCGTGGGCTCCAAGTACACGTAATCGATGGCTACCTCGGTATTGTCGGTGCGCTGGTCTATGGACGACTCGCCCACCAGCATCGAGCCGTCGACGAGGCATGCTTTCAGGGTCGATTTGCTCAGAGTGACGGGCAGCACCGTGCCTTGCACGTTCATGATGCGGGAGGCTTCTTCGATGGCCGTGGCGGTGTTGCCGGTGATCTCGGTAAGGGCGGTGATGAACAGGTTGCCGAAGTTATGTCCACTGAGGCTATTCCCCGCGCTGAAGCGGTAGGTAAAAAGCTGGCGCATCAGGGCGCTGGAGCGATCGTCGGCAGCCAGAGCCACCAAGCACTGACGCAGGTCTCCCGGCGGGAGCTGGCCCAACTCGTCCCGGAGCCTGCCGGAGCTACCTCCGTCATCCATCATGTTGACCACGGCCGTGAGGTCGCAGTCCTTCTGCTTGAGGCCCGTAAGGGTAGTGTGGTTTCCGGTGCCGCCGCCTACTACCACGATTTTGGGGGTTGACATGCGCTCTACTTTCAGGACTTGTGCCCTAAATCAATAGTGGCCCGCAATGTGGGTTTGCAGAAGGGATGTCCAGCCTGAGCTGAAGGAGGCCGAGGGGAGGGAATGACGCGATTCAGGATGATTACTGTGCCTTGTAGTAAAGCTTGGGTTCGGTCCCATCAATGAGAGCCTTGATGCGCGGGGCGTGACGCCATAGCACAAGGACCGCCACAAAGTAGCTTGCGATTGCTGCTTCGGGATAGAGGAAGTAGCAGAAGATGGGCATGGCCGCCGTGGCCACCATTTGCCCCAGCACCAACCAGCGAGAGGCCGCCACTGTGAAGAAGAAGCTCAGGACCCAGAAGCCCACGATGAAGGGGTGGAAGTAGAAGCCCATGGAGGCAGAGCAGGTGATTCCCTTGCCTCCCTTGAACCGCAAGAAGATCGAGTAGTTGTGCCCCAAGATGGCAGCTATGCCAGCCACGGTCGCTCCGATGTGATCGCCGCCTACGGCCCAAGGCCATGGGGCTGCCCCAGAATCCAGCCCTGCTTGTCGCGCCAGCAACCAACCAATCATGATGGCTGCATAGGCCTTGGTCAGATCGCCTAGCAGGGTGAGCAGTGTCAGAGCCTTGGAACTGGTAGCGCGGTGCACGTTCATGGTGCCGACGTTGCCCGTGCCCCAGTCCATCACGTTCTTGCGGGTGAATATGCGCACCACCAAGTATGCAGTGGGCAAAGAGCCAAGGAGGTATCCCACGGCTGCCGCAGCCGCCCATGTCCAGAAGCCATCGACCAAGCCGCGCCTCCCCGCTCGCGTAAAACCTAATGTTGCTGCCAGCCATATCCCATTGTCAACCGTTGCCAGCGCCAGGTTAAAAAGGGGAGCCGTTTGACAGGCCTGGGAGGCCTGCCCATACTAGCCATCGCCCAGCGAGAGCATATGCGAGCTTTGCAGTTCAGGCACAACCCCCTGCGCTATGCCTGGGTCCGGGGGACTACTGGCGTGGTGAGCGGCTGCGCCACCGGTCCCGGCTCCTTCATTCGCTTGGCCGACATTCCCGAGCCTGTGCTACCCAGCCCCCAATGGCTGCGGATTCGCCCCACCCTCAGCGGAATATGTGGCTCCGACTTGGGAGTTATCACTGCTCGGGCCAGCGTCTATCTATCTGCCCTCACCTCTTTCCCATTCGTGCCGGGCCACGAAGTAGTGGGGATAATCACGGATGTGGGGCCCGAGACAGGCACCGATGTGAAGAGGTTCGAGGTGGGGCAGCGGGTGTGTCTGGAGCCGGTACTGGGCTGCCGTGTGCGCGACATCGACCCACCGTGCCAACCCTGCGCTCAAGGTCGCTACGGCAACTGCGAGAACGTGACCGGGGGCTGCATCGCCGCTGGGGTACAGACCGGATTCTGCCGCGACACTGGTGGCGGGTGGGGCAGCTCCTTGGTGGCCCACCGACTGCAAGTACATCCGATACCAGAAAGTCTGCCCGACCACACCGCCGTGCTGGCCGAACCGCTGAGTTGCGCCATCCACGGCGTCTTGATGTCGCGGATATACCCCGACTCACGGGTACTGGTGGTCGGTTGTGGCACCATGGGGCTGCTCACGATCGCTGCCCTGCACACCCTTACCCCAGCAGGCAGCATCGTCGCCATGGGCCGCCATGCCTACCAGCGTGAGCTTGCCATGGCCCTCGGAGCCGACGAAGTGACCCCTTCGGGGCAGGCGGGCTATCGTCGCCTGACAGAGTTGGCCCCCAGCGCCATCCACTCCCTTCCCATCGGAAAGCCTGCGGTCACTGGCGGGTTCGACGTCGCCTTTGACTGCGTTGGCTCCGGCTCGTCGTTGGAGGACGCTCTACGGTGGACGCGGCCCCAAGGGGAGGTCACTATGCTCGGCATGCCGGCCCCCGGCCACATCGACCTGACACCCTTCTGGTATCAAGAGGTCCACCTGAACGGCTCCTATACATATGCGATGGAGTCATATGAGGGCGCAGACATCCCCACTTTTCATCTAGCCTTGGACTTGCTGCAACGCGATGACATGTCGGCTAAACTGGGCGGGCTGGTGCGCCACACCTTTGCCCTGCGCAGCTACCGCAAGGCCATCGCCATCGCCATGCGCCCAGGGCGACATCAGGCTATCAAGACTGCCTTCGACTTGGAGAACGGCTGAATGAGCGGACGCCCGGCTTCCTCAGGCCCCTTCGACATCGGACCCATGGAAATCGACAAAGAAAAGCTGGTCACCTACGTGGAGGACGCCCGTCGCCGCTATCTCTTTCACAACGGCGAGGGCTTCCGCTATGAGACTCTGCCTCTCGGTACGCGGATGGTGTACCCGCCACCGCCCCTCCATCCCATTCGCGACGTGGACGGAGCCATTGAGCAGGCCTTGGAGAACCCCGTAGGTTCGGAGCCCCTCTCCGCCCGCTTGCGCCCGGGTATGAAGGTGACCATTGCCTTCGACGACATCTCGCTGCCCTTGCCTCCCATGCGCCAGCCGGACATCCGAGGGCGGGTCATTGAGAAGGTATTGGAAAAGCTTGCCGATGCCGGAGTGGACGATATTCATTTAATCGCGGCCCTAGGCGTCCACCGCCACATGACCCCCGGCGAGTTGAAGCATGTGGTGGGGCCACGGGTTTTCAAGGCCTTCCACCCCAACCGGCTCTACAATCACGACGCCGAAGACCGGTACAACCTAGTCGTACTGGGCAGCACACGCCACTCGGAGGAGGTGGAAGTGTCGCGGCGTGTCGCCGAGTCGGACCTGCTGGTGTACGTCAACATCAACCTCGTCTCCATGGACGGAGGCCACAAGTCCATCAGCACCGGCCTGACAAGCTACCGCACCCTGAGGCACCATCACAACGCCCACACCCTGCTGCACTCCCGCTCTTATATGGACCCTCCCAACTCCGCCCTGCACCACTCATGCGAACGCATGGGCAAACTTGCCGAAGAACACCTGAACGTGTTCAAGATTGAGACTACGCTCAACACCCACATCTATCCCGGCCTCCTGCGTCACCTCCAAGTCTCGGAGTCTCAATGGCACCCTTGGGACCACGCCATTTTTGCCGCCAACCGGGGCCTGATGGCTGGCCTGCCCTTTTCCGCGCGGCGCAGCATCTTCCACTCCCTCCGCGCCGAATACGGCATGACGGGCATCGCGGCCGGAGAGACCGAGGCAGTGCACGAGCACACCCTAGGCAACGTCGCCAACCAGCAGGCGGTGCCGGTCTCTGGACAAGCCGACGTGCTGGTGGCAGGCCTTCCCTACTTGGGGCCTTACAACGTGAACTCGGTGCTGAACCCGGTGCTGGTACATTGCCAGTCATTGGGCTACCTGTTCAATCTGCATCGTGGCAAGCCCCTGGTGCGGGAAGGCGGAGTGATAATCTTCATGCACCCCATGGAGAACAGGTTCCACATGGGACACCACCCCTCCTACTACGACTTCTACCACCAGGTGCTCACCCAAACCCGAGACTCGGCGGAGATGGGCCGCAAGTACGAGGAGCAGTTCGCGACTAATCCTCGCTACATAGACCTCTTCCGCAACTCTTACGCATATCATGGCGTCCACCCCTTCTACGCGTGGTATTGGGGGTGGTATGGCCAGAGCTACGTTGGACGGGTCATTGCCGCAGGGGCGCGCGACCCGGAAGTGGCCGCCGTCCTTGGGTACGACACTGCTCCCAACCTGCGCCAAGCCTTGGAAATGGCCAAGGACACCGTAGGCCCCAATCCCAAGGTCACCGTCTTCCACTGGCCGCCCATCTTCATGGCCGACGTCAGCTAGTCATGCGGTGGCGCATCATCGCCAACCCGGTGGCGGGCAAGGGTCGTGCCCGCGTGTCGGCCCCCAAGCTGGCCTCGGTGCTGAAGGACCGAGGCGACGACGTGGACCTCTGCTTCACCACTGACACCTTCAGCGCCGAGGCGTTGGCACGGGAAGCTGTGGACAGTGGGGCGGAGGGGGTGGTCGCCTGCGGGGGTGACGGGACAGTGCACCAAGTAATCAACGGACTGATGGCGGCCTCGTCAGGGCGGGCCGACGCCGTCCTTGGCCTGCTGCCCACAGGACGCTGCGACGATCTGGCGATCTCCCTTGGCATTCCGCGCCGCGATGGCGACGCCGCCATCGACACCATCCTGAGCGGGACTCCTAGGGCCATTGATTTGGGACGGATCGGCAACCGCTACTTCGCTACCGTAGCCACCCTTGGTTTCGATTCGGAAGTGGCCGGTTATGTGGGGGAGGGCAAGCCGCCCAGGTTCCTCAAGGGCACGGCGGCTTATGTGTACGCCATCTTGGTCAAGCTGGTGCGCTACCGCGACGTGACCGTAGAGCTGAGGGGTGACTTTGGGGAGTACAGAGGCGACATTTTCCTAGCTGCCACGGGAAACACCGCCTACTACGGAGGTGGCATGAAAATAGTGCCGCCAGCCGACCCTTACGACGGCTGGCTAGACCTGTGCCTAGTAAAGTCAGCCCCCCGTCTGGACGTGATACGCATGATTTCCAAGGTGTTCTCCGGAGGCCACCTGAAGCACCCGGCGGTATCGGTACACTCGGTAAAAAGGCTGGAGGTAACGTCACCGCAATCACTGTGGCTGTGGGCCGACGGAGAGCCGATGACTCAGCTACCCGCCACCGTGGAGGTGGCGCCCGCATGTCTCGACGTGCTAGCCCCTGCTCTGGCTTCAATCCCCATAAGCCAACCAGCCTGACGGGGCTAGGGTCTGGCCTTGACCCTCGAAAGGCCGCCGTGGTAGGCTAACGGCTACCTTTCAGATACGGAATGGATAGGCTGGCCGCCGTGCGCCAAACGCAGCCCCATCAGTTAGAGGAGGCCCCAATGCTCGGCGCCACCGCGTCGCTGGGTGGGCCTACTGTAAGCAGCGTAACCGACATCCCAAGAATCGAGGAGTATTACGCTGGCAAGCGGCTCCTAGTGATCGGCGCCACTGGCCTTGTCGGGCGCGTACTCATGGAAAAGCTCCTCCACAACCTCCCTTGCATTGACCGGATGTATGTCCTCATACGCCCCCGACAGCGTGGGGAGCGGACCATTTCAGCCCAAGACCGGCTGTGGCAAGAGCTCTTCGCCTCTTCTGCCTTCGACCGTATACGCCGTGATCTCGGTCGCGACGCCTTCACCGAGCTGGTCGAAAGCAAGGTGCAGGCTGTATCTGGAGACTTGGGGCAACCCCACTTGGGGTTGGACGACGAAACTTATGCCCAGCTCCAGCAAGATATAGATTTGGTTATCAACTGCGCTGCCTTGGTCTCCTTCGATGCGCCGCTGGATGATGCCCTTCGCCTTAACACCTTGGGGCCGCTGAGAATCCTGGAGTTCGCCAAGGGCACCAACGGCGCACCGGTGGCGCATGTATCCACCTGCTACGTGAATGCCACGCGAGACGGGGCGGTTCCCGAAGAACCAGTGGACCCCTCGCTCCTTGGCCTCAATGCGAAAGGCGCGACCCGGCTGCCTCAGGATATCGATGCCGAAGTGGAGGCCATTCAGAAACGCATACGTCAAGTACGAGAGCAGGACTCCAGCCTGCTGCACCGGCTGGGCTTTGCAATCAAGGCCTGCATACGCCTCACCCATCGCAAGCCGGCGAACGAAAACGGGCACAGCAACGAGACGGCACGGCCACAACCTGACTGGGTGGAGCACCGCTTGGTAGCCGAGGGGATGCGTTGGGCGCGCTACCGCGGCTTCAACGATACCTACACCCTCACCAAGACCCTCGGAGAGAAGCTGGTGCAGCGCCACCGCGGCGACGTGCCCACCCTCATCATGCGTCCATCCGTGGTTGAAAGCGCCTTCGAGAGCCCCGAACCGGGCTGGCTCGACGGCATGAGGATGATCGACCCTCTCATAGTGGCCTACGGACGCAACCTGGTGCCCGACTTCCCAGGCCAAGCGGAAGGGGTCATTGACGTCGTGCCGGTGGACATGGTGGTGAACGCCTTGGTGGCCACCATACCGACCACGGCCCATCGTGGCGGCTTGGAAATACACCACATCGCCAGCGGATCGGAGAACCCGCTTCAGGTGAAGCGGTTCTGCAACCTAGTTCGCGAGGTCTACTCCAAAGAAAGCCCAGGCGCAGAAGCCACCAAGTATCCCGAACTCACCTTCCCCACCACCAAGGACTTTCTGCGTCGGTTGCGGTACCGGTACTCTCTGCCCCTGTTGTTACTCTCCTGGCTGCCCCCAGCCAGCTACGTTCTACCCAAGGGCAGGCGTGTCCGAAGCTGGTACCGCGCCAAGCGCTCGGGCGTGGAGAGGCTGGCTTACTATGCCCGTATCTACGGGCCTTACGCCGAAGCCAAGTGCCTCTATCTGACTGACCGCACCAAGCAGGTGTGGGACAGCCTCACCGAAGAAGAGCAACGCAAGTTCAACTTCAATGTCGCCTCCATCGACTGGCGCGAGTACATCCAGGATATCCACATTCCGGGGGTGAAGCGTTTCGTTTTGGGACTGCGCCCGGTTCGCCCTTCGGCTGCAGCAGCTAACGGACACGGCGCAACGGAATCCGTTGCCGAGCCGCGGTCGCCAGCGGAAAAGCGGTCTCAATGGGTTCGACACATCCCCCTGCCTACCGACACAGAGATGGACCGCTGGTTAAAGGAAGGGCGACGCTGGTTGTTGGCTAGGAAGACATTCCGCTGGTGGATGACACGTTTCCTACGCATCTTCAACAAGCTTAGCTCCGATGGGATGGAGCATGTGCCCACTTCGGGACCCTATATTCTCGCTTCCAATCACTGTAGTCACTTCGACACCGCTGTGCTGATGGCCCTGCTTTATCGGGGCGGCAAGGTCCATCCCATGGCGGCCAAGGACTACTTCTTCCGCAACAAAGTGTCGGCTTGGATAGTGCGCAACTTTGTCGACGGGGCGCCCTTCGATCGGCACAGCCACACCCCGGAGAGCCTGAGCCTAGCGTTGGGTCTGCTGTCCCGGGACCACTCGCTGATCTACTTCCCAGAAGGCGGGCGCAGCCCCAACGGCACGATGCGAAAACTGAAGCCGGGGGTGGGCCTACTGGCGTTGGAATCCGGTGTGCCGGTGGTGCCTGCGTACATCTCCGGCAGCTTCCAGACCCTCCAGAAGGGACAGACGTTCCCCCGACCTCATCCTATCCACGTACGGTTCGGCCCCCCCCTCTACTCCGAACCCTTCTTGCACTCGGCCAACGGCGAAAGTGCCAACGAGATGGTCCGCCGCTTCACTGAGGGGATAGAGAAGGCCGTACGGTCCCTGCGCTAGGCCGACGCCAACGATGCGGGCGGCCTTCTTCGACGTAGATGGTACCTTGGCATCGTCCAATGTGGTCAGCTGTTATGCTGATTTGCAGTTGCGCCAGAGGACCCAACCTCGGCGGATGCTATGGACACTACTTTTCGTGCCGAAGGTACCCTATTACATGGTAATGGACCGGCTAGACCGCTCCACGTTCAGCCAAAGGTTCTTCAGAAACTATCGCAACGTCCCGCCTTGGCGCCTGGAGCATTGGATAAATAATGGCGGGCCAGACTATTGGCAGCACCATCTCTTGCCCGGGGCCTTGCGCTGCATTGAGTGGCACCGTCAGCAGGGCGACCAGATCGTGTTAGCCAGCGGCGGTGTGGAGCAGTCCCTAATCCCCTTGGCTCGCTTGATATCCCCCGACCAAGTTATCTGCGCCCGATTGGAGCGTCAGGCAAACGAATTCACCGGACGCCTGCAGAGCGGCCCGATAGTTGGCCCAAGCAAGGCTGAGGCCGTTCGTCGTCTTGGTGCGCAAGCGGATCTCGACCTATCGCAATGCTACGCCTACGGCGACAGCTACTCGGACCGCGAGTTCCTCGACTGCGTAGGGCACCCGGTAGCGGTAAACCCGGACCGTGCTCTACGGCGTCTGGCAGAATCCCAAGGTTGGCCGGTGCTCGACTGGAACTCGGACGATAGAGTCGTATAAATTCCCGAGCGGATCAACGCGAGTGATTAACCCGCTTCGCCGGCGGGAAGCTCCACCAACAGCGAACGGGCCTCGTCCTGCACGCGCTGGTAGAGTTCTTGCAGAGGGACGCCCAATTTCAGGGCAAGCTGACGACAGTCCTCGTACTCTGGGGCCGCCGACACAGGCTGGCCCTCCAAGTACTTCACCTTCACCCTTAGTGCGCCGTACTGGGACTGGAAGGACACCGTCTCACGGTAGGCAATCTGGCGTTGCACCGGCCTCACCCGCACTCCCAAGGTAGGGGTCTCCCGCAGGATGGTTTCAACCGCGGCTCCCTGCAGCCATGCGGGCACCAGTGCCGACAGTACCACGCCGGGCCGGTTCTTCTTCATCTGGATGGGGGTGATCCAAACATCAAGGGCCCCTTGAGCGAATAGACGCTCTTGGGCGTAGCCTATGACCACACCCTGCGCGTCGTCGATGTTGGTCTCCAGCAACACCACGGTCTCGGTGGCACCTTCAACAGCTTGGCCGAGCCAGACCGACGTCACGTTGGGCACTCCCGGCAGGTCGGCCCGCCCTGCGCCATAGCCGATGCGATGCAGAGTCAGTTGTGGCGGTGGCTCGAAGGAAGCGAGGACGGTGAGGAGGGCTGCTCCCGTTGGAGTCGTCATCTCATGGGAAACGCTAGTCCGCGTCTCCAAGGGTGCGCCCGCCATGGCTGCCAACTCAAGAGTGGCCGGGGCTGGCACCGGATAGGCCCGGGGACGGTCAGGCTGACGATGGCCCACCACCAAGGGCGAGGCCAACACCTTCTCTACTCCGAGCCATTCCAGTCCTGACACGGTGCCCACGACGTCGATTAGCGTGTCCACACTACCCAACTCGTGCAGGTGAACTTCGCCTCCATCAGCGCGATGCACCCGTCGCTCCGCCTCAAAAAGGGCATTCAATACAGACAGGGAGCGTGATTTCACGTCATCGGGCAGGTCGCTGCCGCTCACTGTTTCCTGCAACTCTCGCGGGGCAAGACCCAGTCGCTCGCCAGGGATCTGCACGTCCAGCAAGGTCGCCGTCAGGTGACCACGCTGTACCGATTGGACAGCGAGGCGATGCTGGGGCAGAGAGAGCAGTTGCAGCGTGCGTTCCAGATGCTCCAGAGACAGACCAGCGTCCAGCAAAGCCCCTAGGAGCATATCGCCGCTGGCCCCGCCTATGGACTGAAAATGGGCTACTCTCATAGTTTAGCCTTGTGAGGCCTCGGTGAACTGGCACTCACTAAGCCTCAACGCTCAAGGCCAAAGCCCCGACCGCCAAGCTGGGCAGCTCGACATTCAGCGGGCGCCACGACCCGCCGCGGTCGGCGCTGCCATACAGTTTCCCAGAGTCGGTGCCAGCATAGACCCGTTGCGTGTCTACGGGGTCCCAAGCGAAAGCGATGGCCATGTCATCGTCGGTCCCCAAGTCCCATAGTCTGGACCACTGCTCTCCACCGTTAGCCGAAACGTATGCTTGGGCTCCCTTTCGCCCTGCGTTGTTGGCCACTGCCAGCAACACGTGCCGGTCATCGTCGGGGGCAGGGGTGACGGGTACGGTGTAGAGGCGTTCCAAGGAATTCGTGATGGGCTGCCAGCTATCTCCACCATCGTCGCTGCGGAAGGGGCCACGGGCCGTGCCCGCGTACACCGTAGCGTGGCTGTGGGGGCTGAAGCAGATGGAGTGGATGTCGTCGTCGGTGCCGTGAAGCTGCTGCCAACTGGCCCCGCCGTCCTTGGAGCGAACGATGCCCCCGACCTCAATCCCCGCGTATATCCAGTCGGGGTTATGAGGCGCAAGCTTCATGTCACGAACATGGGAGTATCGGGTCTGGGAGTGGAAGAACCACTTCTCCGCCTCCGGCACGTCCTTGAAACTGAGGCACTCCTCCCAAGTCTGTCCGCCGTCCTCGGAACGGTAGATGGCAGCTGGCTCTCCGCCCACCAGAATTCTGTCGTGATTGTCAGGAAGCACCACTACGCTGTGGGCGTAGTCGCACGGGAAGAGGTCCAGCTTCTGCCACGTCTCGCCCCCATTGTCGGTGCGATACATGCCCGACTCGTATGCTGCAACGTAAGCACGCCGCGAGTCGCTGGCGCTGACGGCCAATCGTGACGCGGCGTGGCCCAGCGGCGTGGTAGGACCGCACTGCCAGGTATCGCCGCCGTCGGCACTGGTAAGGGCGCAAACGCCGTCGTGCATTCCTGCGTAGAGCCTTCTTATGTTTGCCATCGCATCACCGCCGGGTGCAAGGATAGGTATTGACACGGGGTCACCGAGGGAGCTTGCGCATAGTATACAACGGCAGGGTCCCGTGGCTATCGGAAAGAAACTGAAGTTGCCGCGCGAGGCCTTGCGAAGGCTCTTACCAATGCAACTGCGGGCCATTGGGAGCACCCATTCTAACTGGTACTATGGCATGAGCGTCTCGGCCATCCCCAAGGCGCCCGAGTACGGAAGTGATTGATGGCTACAGAACCGCGACACTTCATTGAACCCAGTGCAACTTGGCAAGCCATAGGCGAGTTGCAGGGGCATATGACAGCCTAGGAAGTAGCCCAGCGTGACCTTGTCCTGCGCATGCCAAGCTAGGTCAAACTGTCACTCTAGCAGCGGTTGTTACGTCTTGACAGGAGCATATTAGCACCATAGTATCTATGGGTTGAAAAACGCATATTACGCGGAGAACGGGAGTAGTAGGCGAAGCCTGCCTCAGAGAGTCGGCGGTTGGTGGGAAGCCGGTGGCAGAGAAGCGCTGAACTCGCCCGGGAGCGACCCGCCCGAATAGTGTAGGGCGTGGCGGCCGACACCGTTAACAGTCGTGGAGCTGTTCTCCTCTTCTTCTAGCACCGTGGGGAGGAGAAAAGAAGGGTGGTACCGCGTGGCTGACATGCCCGTCCCTTCAGGGACGGGTTTTTCTTTTGTGCCGAGACCAGCATTCCAAGGCTCATGTGCCAGTGCCCCTTCGGGAAGGTCCCCGGTTCAGGGAGAGTTACAGAAGGAGACCCATGAAGCTCACCGGTTCGGAAATCGTTTGTGAGAGCCTGCTGAAAGAGGGCGTGGACGTCACGTTCGGCCTGCCCGGCGGGGCCATTCTGCCCCTGTATGGAGTGATGCACCGCTACCCCCAACTGCGCCACATTCTGGTGCGCCACGAGCAGGGCGCAGCCATGGCCGCCGACGGCTACGCCAGGGCCACAGGTCGCGTAGGGGTGTGTATAGCCACCTCCGGCCCCGGCGCCACTAACTTGGTGACCGGCATTGCCTGCGCCCAGATGGACTCAATCCCCATGGTAGCCATCACTGGCCAAGTGGGACGCGCCGCCATCGGTCGCGACGCCTTTCAAGAGACGGACGTCACCGGCATTACCCTGCCCATAACCAAGCACAACTATTTGGTGATGAGTGCCGAAGAGATCGCCCCGGCCATCAAGGAGGCCTTCTACATCGCCAACACTGGAAGGCCGGGACCGGTGCTGGTGGACATCCCCAAGGACGTGCTCCAGCTCGAGACTGCCGAGTTTGAGTATCCCGAGAGCGTTGACCTGCCGGGCTACAACCCATCGCTGCAGGGGCACCCCTCCCAGATCCGCAAGGCCGCCCAACTCATCGCCCAAGCCGAGAGGCCCCTGATTATCTCGGGCCACGGCGTGATTATCTCCCGCGCCTACGACGAGGTCAGAGAGCTGGCGGAGCGGGCCCAGATTCCGGTCATCACCACTCTGTTGGGCATCAGTTCGTTCCCCACACGCCACTCACTGAACGCGGGTATGCCGGGGATGCATGGCTTGGCCTCGGCCAGCTTGGCAATCGACGAGGCCGACCTGCTCATCTCCCTCGGCATGCGGTTCGACGACCGAGTTACGGGTCGGTTGAGCGACTTTGCTCCCAACGCCAAGGAAATCATCCATGTGGACATCGACCCCTCGGAGGTCGGCAAGAACATCCGCCCCACAGTGCCCATCGTAGGCGACATCAAGAACGTGCTGGGGGCCTTGCTACCCCAGGTGAAATCTCAGACTCGCACCGATTGGCTGCGCCGCATGGAAGAACTGCGGACCGATCACCCTTCACTCAAGATACGCGATACTGACAAGCTGCTTCCCCAGTACGTCTTGCGTGAGCTGTCGGAGGCCACCAACCACCGTTGCATCATCGTCACCGGGGTGGGGCAGCACCAAATGTGGGCCGCCCAGCACTGCTCCTTCGAGGAGGCCAACACGCTCGTTACCTCCGGCGGTTTGGGGGCTATGGGTTTCGAGGTCCCAGCCGCCATCGGGGCCAAAGTCGGCCGACCTGATATGACAGTGTGGTCTATAGCGGGGGACGGCGGTTTCCAGATGACCATGTGCGAGTTGGCGACAGCAGCCGAGAACAACATCCCGGTGAAGTTTGCCATCATCAACAACAACTTCTTGGGCATGGTGCGGCAGTGGCAGGACTTCTTCTACGAGAAGATTTACACCGCTACGGCCTATACGGCCAACCCCGACTTCGTAAAGCTGGCCGATGCCTTCGGCATACCCGGCATCCGGGTAACCGATAAGGCACAGGTGCGCGCAGCCATCGACCAAGCCATGCGCGAACCCGGCCCGGCCTTGGTGGACTTCATGGTGGAGCCAGAGGAGAACGTCTATCCCATGATCCCCGCTGGTGAAAGCGTGAAGGAGCTCATCGAGGAGCAGATACAGGAGCGGGTGCTCTGATGGACGAGATGCATCACACCATCGTTGCCTTGGTGCAGGACAAGCCGGGTGTGCTCAACCGGGTGTCCAGCCTTTTCCGCCGTCGCGGCTTCAACATCACCAGCTTGGCAGTGGGCGCCTCCGAGCAGCCCAACCTGTCGCGAATGACCTTCGTGGTGGAGGGTGACGACGATACCGTGGAGCAGGTCACCAAGCAACTCCACAAGCTCATCGACGTAATTCGTGTCTCAGACCTGTCGGATATGGAGATCGTGGCTAGAGAGCTAGCCCTCATCAAGGTGCACTGCACGACCTCCACCCGTAGCGAAATCATGCAGTTGGTGGAGATCTTCCGGGCCAACATCGTCGACATCGGGCCCCACTCGCTGATCATCGAGGTAACCGGCGACGAGGAAAAAATCAGCGCACTATACGACCTGCTACGGCCCTTCGGCATACGCGAGGTGATGCGAACGGGCCGGGTGGCCATGGTGCGCGGGGCCGCCGAGGGGCGCCCGGCACGCCAGCGCGCCTCCAGCAACGGCCACCGTAGCAGCGACGCCGGATACGCTCTAGGCAGCGTCTAAATCACGAGGAGTTGAGTATGGTAAGTGTCTACTACGATAAGGATGCCGACCTCTCCCTGCTTGCGGGGAAGACTATAGGCATCATCGGTTACGGCAGCCAAGGGCACGCCCACGCCCTGAACCTGAAGGACAACGGCCAGCACGTCATGGTGGGGCTGCAGCCCGAAAGCAGCAGCCGCGAGCGGGCTAGAGAAGCAGGGCTTGAAGTAGCCGATGTCGCGGAGGTCACGCGTCAGTCCAATATCGTCATGGTACTCATACCTGACCATTTGCAGGCGGCCGTCTATCGCGAGCAAATCGAGCCCAACATTCGCGACGATGCCACCCTGATGTTTGCCCACGGCTTCTGTATCCACTACCGACAGGTGGTCCCCTCGGCTGGCTTGGATGTCTCCATGGTGGCCCCCAAGGCACCGGGGCACCGCATGCGAGAGCTGTTTACCGAGGGCATCGGCGTGCCGTCGTTGTTGGCCATCCACCAAGACCACTCGGGCCACTGTAAAGACATGACGCTGGCCTACGCCAAGGGCATAGGCTCCACCGGTTCCGGTGTATTGGAGACCACCTTCAAGAACGAGACGGAGACCGACCTCTTCGGCGAGCAGACGGTGCTCTGCGGAGGCGTGACCTCCCTTATTCGCACCGCCTTCGAGACACTGGTCGAGGCGGGCTATCCGGCGGAACTGGCCTACTTTGAATGCCTCCATGAGATGAAGCTCATCGTCGACCTGATCTTCCAAGGCGGCTTCAAGTATATGCGCTACTCGGTGAGCGACACTGCCGAGTACGGCGATTACACCCGCGGTAGAAACGTCATCGACGAGCACGTGCGGGACAACATGAGGCGTGTGCTGGCCGACATCCAGAATGGGAGCTTCGCCCGCGAATGGATCGCAGAGAACGATGAGGGCAGGCAGCGCTTCCTCCAAGACCGCGAATCAGCCAACAACCACCAGATTGAGGATATTGGCAGAGAGCTCCGTGGCATGATGCCTTGGATGGACCCCAAATAGGGTGCAAGCAGAGTGATGGAATTCGTAACGATACATATAACGGAGGTGGTGAACGTAGTTCGCCGCCGCACTCGGGTCATGGCATGGCTCGGTGTGGCGGACTGCGTTCCCCTGGCGTCTGGTTGGTGACCCGGCCTTAGGGGCGCACGCCCTTGCCCCAAGCTGCCGGAGGTCGACCGTTGGGCGCCAAAACACGAAAGAGAGAAGAAAAACAATGGCTCAGGAGCGAGTAGCAATCTTTGACACCACACTCCGCGACGGTGAGCAGTCGGCAGGCACGGGCCTGACCGGCGAAGAGAAAATGGAAATCGCGCGGCAATTGGCCCGCCTCAAGGTGGACGTCATTGAGGCTGGTTTCGCCGCCAGCTCCCCCGGAGACTTCAACGCGGTGCAGGCCATCGCTCGAGAGGTCGAGGGACCAATAATCGCCTCGCTGGCGCGAGCACATCAGGTGGACGTGGATGCGGCCTGGGGTGCCATCAAGGACGCAGCCCAGCCACGGATTCACGTCTTCCTGTCGAGCTCCGAGATCCACATCGCCCACCAGTTGCGCAAGAACCGGGAAGAGGTGTTGGACCTAGCCACCTCTATGGTGGCCCGGGCCCGCGGATACTGCGACGACGTGGAGTTCTCCCCTATGGACGCCACCCGCACCGACCCTGAATACCTCTACCAAATGCTGGAGGCGGTCATCGACGCGGGAGCCAAGACGGTGAACATTGCGGATACCGTAGGCTACGCCATCCCCTCCGCCTTCGGCAATCTCATCGCAGAGATACGGCGCAACGTGCGCAACATCGACAAGGCTACGCTCAGTGTGCATTGCCACAACGATTTGGGTCTGGCTGTGGCCAATAGCTTGGCTGCGGTGCAGGCTGGCGCACGCCAAGTAGAGGGCTGCATCAACGGCATCGGAGAGCGGGCGGGTAACGCCTCGTTGGAAGAGATCATCATGGGGCTGCACACCCGCCGTGACCTGTTCGACGTCGAAACCGGGGTCGATACGACTCAGATTTACAGCACTAGCCGCATGGTGAGCCGTCTCACCGGCATGTCCATCCAAGCCAACAAGTCGATAGTGGGCGAGAACGCCTTTCGCCATGCTTCAGGCATCCACCAAGACGGCGTGCTTAAGGAGCGCACCACTTACGAGGTGATGGACCCCGCGGTCATCGGCTGGTCCGGCAACGCACTGGTGTTGGGCAAGCTCAGCGGTCGCGCTGGCCTGCGCTCCCGGCTGGAGGACTTGGGCTACGTGCTTTCGAACGAGGACCTGAGCCGCGTGTTTGAGTCTTTCAAGGTGCTGGCGGACAAGAAGCGGGAGGTCACTGACCGCGACCTAGAAGCCCTGATGGCCGAGGAGTTGCGGGTGACGATGGAGCCTGTCACCTACGAGTTGGAACACGTACAGTTCTCGGGCGGCGATCACGATATCGCCACGGCCACGGTGCGGATCATCGGTCCCGACGGCACGGTCTACAGTGATGCCGCCACAGGCAACGGCCCAGTTGACGCGGTATGTAACGCTATCGACCGTTCGGTGCACATTCCGGCCAAGCTGGTGGACTTCAACGTGCAGTCCGTCACCGAGGGGCTGGACTCCTTGGGTCAAGTCAGCGTACGGGTGGAGCGCGAGGGTCGCATCTACATGGGCCGTGCCGCCTCCACCGACATCGTGGTGGCCAGTGCCAAGGCCTACGTCAGCGCCCTCAACCGCCTGCTGGCACAAGAGGGCCTGCGCGAGGCCCCCGAGCCCCTCACCACTCCCGACTAGCTCCGGCCACCAACCGCAAGGCCAGATACGAAATGACCCGGTTTGACCCGGTTTGACCCGAAAATCGAGCATGTCGAGCCGACTTAGGGAGTTGCCATGCCACCCAAGACCCTCTTCGAAAAGATATGGGATGCCCACGTTGTGCATGAGGAGCCGGAACGTCCCTCAATCATCTACGTCGACCTGCACTTGGTGCACGAGGTCACCTCGCCTCAAGCCTTCGAAGGGCTGCGGCTGGCAGGGCGCAAGGTGCGGCGGCCGGAGCTCACCGTGGCCACGGCCGACCATAACACCCCGACATGGGATCTTTCTCTCCCAGTGACGGACGATATCTCTAGGCGCCAGCTTGAAGCCCTCTCGGCCAACTGCGCCGAGTTCGGCGTCACGCTCTATGACCGCTTCCACGCCAACCAAGGCATCGTCCACGTCATAGGGCCCCAGCTGGGCTATACCCTGCCCGGCAAAACAGTAGTGTGTGGCGACAGCCACACGGCCACTCACGGAGCCATGGGCTGTTTCGCCTTGGGCATAGGCACCTCCGAGGTGGAGCATGTGCTGGCCACTCAGACCTTGCGCCAGTTCAAGCCCAAGACCATGGAGATAAGGGTGGACAAGCCCCTGCCCTTCGGAGTCACGGCCAAGGACCTGATACTGGGCGTAATCGGCCAGATTGGCGTCCAAGGCGGCACAGGGCACGTCATCGAGTACACCGGCGAGGGTGTGCGTGGCCTGTCGATGGAAGGGCGCATGACTGTGTGCAACATGAGCATCGAGGGCGGAGCGCGGGCTGGCATGGTAGCCCCTGACGACGCGACCTTCGAGTACGTCAATGGCCGCCCCTTCGCCCCCAAGGGTGAGGCCTTGGAGCAGGCCATCGAACAGTGGCGCACCCTGCCTACCGACCCCGGCGCTACCTACAACAAGGTAGTCGAAATTGACGCCCCCAGCCTGCAACCCTTCGTCACTTGGGGCACCAACCCCGGCATGGTGGCGCCCATCACCGCCCGCGTCCCTGACCCTGCCTCCTTCGAGGATGCCGGGGCACGGGAGGCCGCCGAGCGGGCCCTGACCTACATGGGCTTGGAGCCGGACATACGCATCCAGGAGATCGAGATTGACCGCGTATTCCTCGGCTCATGCACCAACAGCCGGCTGGAAGACCTGCGGGCAGCAGCCGAAGTGATCAAGGGGAGGAAGGTCAACCCCAAGGTCTACGCCATGGTGGTGCCCGGCTCTGCTCGGGTAAAGGCCGAGGCCGAAGCCGAGGGGCTGGATGCCATCTTCAAAGACGCTGGGTTCGATTGGCGTGTGGCAGGTTGCTCCATGTGCCTAGGCATGAACCCCGACATCCTGGAGCCCGGCCAGCGCTGCGCCTCCACTTCCAACCGCAACTTCGAGGGACGCCAAGGCAAGGGCGGGCGCACCCACTTGGTAAGCCCCCAGATGGCAGCCGCAGCCGCCATCGCGGGCCATTTCGTCGACATCCGCGAGTGGTAGGACTAGCGTCCAACAGCGGTCAGGACCGTCAGATGAGTACGCTATCAAGCACGGCCCTTGGTGACTACGGCCATCCCGTTTTCCAACGGGATGGCTTCACCTGCGTCTTTTGCGGGTTCAATGGGAACGGCTTTAACCAGTGGCGCCAACTAGGCGTGAATCACCTGAGACCAAAGAGCGTCGGCGGAACGGACTCTCCCGACAACCTAGTGACTGCCTGCAATTTCTGCAACTCAGCAACAAGCCGGATGAAGTTCTCTCAAGAACAGAGCACGGACGAAATCCTGACACTGAAAAAGAAGCACGTAAGAGCACGGCTGAAAGAGTACCACCTGTTCTGGTCGGATAAAGTGGCGCCCAGGGAATCGGCGCTGACTCCGGAACAAGGGGGCGTCTACTTACCACACCCACTCGTGTTGAACCTAGGGAACATCCGATGGACTGACGAGCAACTGGCCCAGATTTCAGCCCATAACGTCGACTTGCGATGGGAGCTTACAGCCAAGGGAGAGTTGGTCATCATGCCGCCAACGGGTGGTGAAACCAGTGTGCAGGACGGCGAATTGTATGGGCAGTTGTGGCTCTGGGCACGTCAGGACGGGACAGGCATCCCTTTCGGGGCGGCGGCTGGGTTCAGGCTGCCGAACGGGTCCTTGTTGGGCCCTGACGCTGCCTGGGTACTGCGCGAGCGTTGGGAGGCATTGAGTGAAGCGGAGCGGAAGACTTTTCCGCCAGTCTGCCCCGATTTTGTTATCGAGCTGCGCTCCAATTCCGATATGCTGGCCAGCGTGCAGAGGAAGATGAACGAATACATTGAGAACGGGGCCCAGCTTGGATGGCTCGTCGACCCCATCCAGAAGCGAGTGCACATCTACCGGCCCGGCACGTCTGTAGAGGTGCTGGACAACCCGAACACAGTGTCGGGCGAACCGCTGTTGTCCGGGTTCGAGTTGAATCTGCAGGAAATCTGGTAGACGGTAGATTTTCTAAGCGAGAGGAGACCTGTGGAACCGTTTGTCAATCTGACGGGCGTCGTCGCCCCTATCGACCGAGTAAACGTGGACACTGATCAGATTATCCCGGCGGTGTACCTGAAGCGCATTGAGCGCACCGGCTATGGCGAGTTTCTCTTCACGCCATGGCGCTACCTTGAGGACGGTAGCCCCAACCCCGACTTCGTCCTCAACCAGCCCGCGTATGCGGCGTCCAGCATTATCGTGTCGGGGCGCAACTTCGGCTCCGGCTCGTCCCGCGAGCACGCCCCGTGGGCATTGCACGACTACGGCATCCGCTGTGTCATCGCGCCCAGCTTTGCCGACATCTTCTACAACAACTGCTTCCAGAACGGCCTGCTCCCCATCGCGTTGCCTGAGGAGACTGTGCGGGAGATATTGGACCGCTCGAAGAACGAGCCCGGTTACCAACTGCACGTAGACCTGGAGTTACAACGAGTTTGGGACTCCAATGAGGACTTGATAGCCAGCTTCGACATCGACTCCTTCCGTCGTCACGCTCTGATAAACGGCTTGGACGACATCGGTCTGACGCTGGAGCACGAGGACAAGATAGCGGCCTTCGAGGCGGGGTCCGGCAACTAGAGATCTCCCCGGCAGCACCCGCCTAGCGTACCCATCAACCTAGGGGTATAATCCGAAGGTCCAACCGCCATAGAGCGGAATCCTAATCGAGAGGTGCGCAGGGATATGCCCGGACAAGTAGGTGACAAAGCGCCTGACTTCAAGCTTCCCTCCCCAGATCACGGCGAAATCACTCTCAGCCAGTATGCTGGGGACAAGCATGTGATCCTTTCTTTCCACGTCTTTGACTTCACCGCCGGTTGAACGCAGCAAGCATCCTTGTTCCGGGTTCACAACCCCCGGATCGAGGAGAAGGGTGCCCAGGTACTGGGCATTAGCTGTGATCACGTAGCAGCCCATCGGGCTTGGGGGACTGCCCTAGGCGGCATCCCGTTCCCGGAGCTTTCCGACTGGCACCCCCATGGCGAGGTGACCAAGTCCTACGACCTGTGGAACCCCGAACGTAGCGTAGGGCGTCGTGCCGTGCTGGTAGTGGACAAGGGTGGCGTGGTGCGCCACCGCCGCGAGTACGAGCCTGGAACTCTGCCCGACCCCAGCGAGTTGTTCGACATACTGGATGAACTGAACAAGTAGGGACCCGAGTCTTCGGGCAGCCTACGCAACAGGCCGGAGTTCCTTCTGGAATCCCGGCCTGTATGTTATTTGGCCCGTCTGCCACGCGCACAGGATCGAGAATATCAAGGCAGAGAAAGACAACAAGCGTATGGACCGTACCAATGCCACCTTTGAGGAAGGCGACATGGCAATGCTCATTGACCGCAAGGGGCGCCGCTACTTGGTGCGCCTTTCGCCGCAGGGAGCCCTGCACACCCATGTCGGCGTCCTGCCCCACCAGGATGTCATCGGGCGAGACCAAGGCAGTTGGCTGCGCAGCACGATGGGGCAGACCTTTCTTGCCCTGAAGCCCACTTTGGGAGAATATGCCCAGCACATGCCACGTGTCACCCAAGTGATTTACCCTAAAGACTTGGGGAACATCCTGATCATGGCGGATATCTTCCCCGGCTGCAAGGTCGTAGAGGCGGGCTTGGGCTCCGGAGCTCTCACCATGGCCCTGCTCCAAGCGGCTGGCCCGCGGGGCTGCGTAACCTCCTACGAGGTGCGCACCAGCCAAGTGCCCAAGGTGCTATCCAACTTGGAGACCTATTTGGGAGACATCGGCAACCTGCAGGTGCGCGAGGCCGACATCTACCAAGGCATCGAAGATCAGGATGTGGACCGCGTGGTGCTGGATGTGCCCGAGCCTTGGAACGTGGTGGGCCACGCGGCCGATACCCTCAAGCCCGGCGGCATCCTGCTCTGCTTCCTGCCCACGGTGCTACAGGTGCACCGATTAACCTTGGCCTTGGAGGACGACCGGCGATATCAGTTGGTGGAGACCGTTGAGACGCTGCTAAGGGGGTGGCACGTTACTCAGCAGAGTATGCGGCCGGCCCACCGTATGGTGGCCCACAGCGGGTTCATCACCACAGCGAGAAGGTGCGATCCAAGGCCCGGTATGGTGAGAACGGTCACAGAACCCGATGATTCCAGCGAGGAGATCGACGATGGCGAGTCAGACGGCAGGTAGCCAGGACATTGACAGGCAGAAGGTGCTGGATGACCTGAGCCAATACGTCAAAGGGGACATGCTGATGCGGCACCTGCTGGCAGTGGAGGCCTCCATGCGTGCTTACGCCCGCCGTTTCGGGGAGGACGAGGAGCGCTGGGGCATCGCCGGCTTGGTGCACGACTTCGACTGGGAAATCGTGCCCAGTGTGGAGCAACACCCCCAGTACGGAGCGGCCATCCTCAGAGGCCTCGGCTATCCCGATGACATCGTTCGGGCGGTACTAACCCACGGCGATCACCCGAACGGCGAGCATTTGAACGTCAAGCGCGAGACCCTCATGGAGCACATGGTGTTCGCCTGCGACGAGCTTTCTGGCTTCATCCGCGCGGTGACGTTGGTACGCCCCAACAAGAGCCTCGACGAGGTGACCCCGCGGTCGGTGATTCGCAAGATGAAGGACAAGGCCTTCGCCCGGGACGTGAACCGCGACGACATCGTCAAGGGGGCTGCCGAGGCTGGGCTGGACTTCGAGGAGCATATCGCTTTCGTCATCGACAGCCTGAAACCCGTCGCTGGCCGCCTCGGCCTCCACTCTGAGGCCAACCAAGGCTAGGTCGCTTCATCCCTAGGCCACAGATATTCGTAAGTCTGCGCCAAGTGGGGGTAGCTGGCTTCCAGCAGAGGCACATGCTCTGAAGTCAAACGGGGCGGCGATAGTCCGTCAAGCAGTGCGTCCACCTCCGGCGAGGCCTCCAAGCCCCACAGCTCAGCGGCCTGAATCCCCATGGGCCCCTTGGCCCCCTTCGCCCCCTTGGCTTGGAACACCACTTGGAAGTCGCCCATACCACCGGGCCGGATGAGTTGCTGCATCCCCATGCGGTTGGCGTTCTCGTCAGCCTCGCTCCTGACACCACGCAGCGACGACAGCCAACGTTGTATCCCCATGTTCAGCAGGAACTGGCGTTGGTTGACGCGGCCCCAGCATTCCAGCCCCACTTTTCTACCCGCTATCTCCACAGCAGTGAAGTCGACGTGTGCCGTAATGTCCTGATAACCCACATCCCGCACGGGACTGTCGGTCTGAACATGATCGCGGAAGGTGGTCAGGGTGCCCCGCGCCCTCTCCGCTGAATAGAGGTCGGATGCAGACCTTCCGTAATCCACGGTGATGACGAAACCTCGATCGAGGCAGGCGGATGCTTGTGTTGCCCAATCGTCGATTGTCAGATTGATCTCGGCCTCCCATCCATCGCCCAGCGAGACCCCCACACGGGCTAGTCGCTCCTGCAAAGCTGGTGTGGACGGAGGCCCCAACTCTTCCGCCAAAAGCCCATCCACCGCCGTTACATACACTTCCCTCAATTGTCCCCGTGCTATTTTCACCCGATGCACCGGGAAGGCGTCCAGCAACTCGTTCGAGAGCACAACCCCCACTACCCCTCGGAAAGGCAGTCCTATGGCCGCCACCCACTCTTGGGGGGACCATTCGCCTGGGACATGGTTTCGACAAGAGTCGCGCTCCAAGCACACGTATCGTAGGGCGCGTTCGAACCCATGGGGTAGTTGGCTGGCGAAAGCGGTGACGTCTCGGGCTAAGAGACCGTTGCCTGCACCGGGTTCGATGACCCAGAAGGGACTTGGTTCCCCTAGCAGCGCCCACGCTTGGTAGAGTTGCAGGGAGAGCAGGGCACCGAAGGCGGGATGGGCCGCGGGCGCGGTGTAGTAGTCGGCGGAGGCTGAGCGAGTAGCGTAGTAGCCCCCATCCGGCCAGTAGAGGGCGAGTTCCATGAATTCGCGGTAGGTTATCGGGCCGCGCTGCTGAATGCGACGCCGTATCTCCTGCTCCGCGCCGGAAGCCATGGCAAGGCCCCTACAATCGGGAGGCCTTTACGGCCTCCCGATATACTTGGATTCACTTGAATACTGAGGCTACCGCTGGTCGAGGGGAACGTACTCCAAGTCCATCTCGCCCTTGTACTCCAACAGGGGCCGCAGAAGGATGTTGTCCGAGTACTGCTCCATGCACTGGAGCGTCCAGCCGGGAATGCGGCCCAGCGCGAATATCGGGATGAACAGGTCGTCAGGAATTTCCAGAAGGTAGTAAATTGAGCCTGCAAAGAAGTCGACGTTCACGAAGATACCCCGGTCGCGGTAGGGGGCCATCACGTTCTGCTCCAGATAGGTGAGTATCTGGAACCAGTGGGGCTGGCCCTTCTCCTCCCCCAACTTCTGGGAGCGCTCCCGCAGGTGGCGGGCCCGAGGGTCTTCGGCTTTGTATACGCGATGGCCGAACCCCATGACGCGACCACCACTATCCAGCAGCTTCCGGGCGTATTCCTCGGCGTTCTCCGGCTGGCCGATCTCCAAGGCCATCTTCATGACCTCTTCCGCTGCGCCACCATGCCACGGACCCTTCAGCACAGCCACCCCGGTGACCACAGCCGAGTGGAGATCCGACAGGGTGGAGGCGACCACCCTAGCCCCGAAAGCGGAGGCATTCGCCCCGTGCTCGGCGTGCAGTACGAAGTCCACGTCAATCAAGTGGTTCTCATCGTCAGTCGGCTCGGCCCCACGCAGCATGTAGAGGAAGTTCCCGGCGTGGTTCAGGTCGGGGTTGGGGGCCACCGGCTCCAGTCCGTTGCGAATGCGATGGTGCGCCGCCACCAATGTGGGGGCTTGTGCCGTCAGACGGATGCCCTTGCGCCGCGTAGCCTCCTGAGAGTTGTCGGTGACATCGGGGGTGAAGGCGGACAAGGCAGAGATGCCGGTGCGCAGGGCGTCCATGGGGTGGCAGTCCTTCACCACTCGCAGGACGTTTATCACCTCGTCGGGCACTGTGCGGTCGGCCCTGAAACCGCGGTCGAATTCACCCAATTGCTGCCGGTTAGGCAGGGCGCCGTAGAGGAGGAGGTAGACGACCTCTTCGAAAGTGGCCTTCTCCGCGAGGTCATGGATGTTGTACCCGCGGTACAGCAGCTTGCCCACTTCGCCATCAATGAAGCTGGCTTCCGTGGTATCGAAATAAACGTCCTTCAAGCCCCGCTTGATGTCAAAGCCCTCGGATGCCATCGGGTAACCTCCTCCCAAACCTCACCTGAAACGTGGCGCTCATGCGCGCCGCTGACAAGGTAGTTGGGTATGGCTGGAATCTCTCCCTCGGGACCGCGTCGAGGCTAAATATCTAAGCCCGTAGCATCGCCGAGCGCGGGTAAGGGACTACAAATGTTAGCATCGGCCACTTTGGGGTGTCAAGCTGAGTGGCGCACACCAACGGCACACCGAGGGCACACCACAGGGTCTTTCGATTGTTGCATGTGGCATGGTTAAAGCGCCGTGAATCACCCTCACCCCCGTGATCAAGTGCGGGGCAGGCTCTAGCTCTCTCACGAGTCCCTTGCCGCTTTGCCGAAGGTCTTGTCAAGACAACGGGCACTGCGGGCCTCGGAGGTCCGCATTCTGCGCCATTTCTGGTGTTCCAATGCTAGTCTTTTGCATCTCTCGGTTTCTTCCAGTGCTATATCCGCCGTAAACTGCCCGTACTTTATTGCACCGGGATTTGGACCGGCGCAGCTACGCGTCAGCTTTACCTTAGTCAAGGGGATGACACACAATTCACGATTTCGTAGCTGATGCCTGTGACATTTGTGACGTCGTTGTATCGGGTCCGCTTGGGCCGGCATGAGTATGGAAGGCGGTGTATGGGGTGAGACATGGTGTCCCGGTTTCGTCTCACTGTGTATCACGGTATGGGCAGAAATCGTATCTGGGAAGGATACAGATGAGACAGTGGTCGTAGCTGAAAACGCATTTTTTGTATCTGCAATATGTCTCATTTGTCTCATTTGGGGTAGGTCCAGCTACGAAATGACGGGATTTTATGGGACACGACTGTGCCATTGAAAGGCCGCGCGGATGGAAGGGCGGCGGGGGCCGCAACATTTGGGCTGCCGAACGAAGGTATTCCTGAAAGGGGTTTTCGGACAACCGTTGTTGGCGACCCTGCTACGGATGTTTTCGCTGATTGCGTTTTCAGAACCATATCTCGAGCCTAGAGGGGCAAGGGCGACGGTGTCAACGGGCTGATGTCATTGGGCAAACCAAGGGCCTTCCAATTGCTCCGGTTCCTCAATGTTCCGTTCGTCCCCGGATCTGTCTGGCCTCCGCCCTGAGAGAAACGAAGTGGAGTCGAAAGATGAGCCGCTGGCTAGCAGAAAACCTTTGCAAGGCATCCGGACGTCCACAAGGGATGCCCCTTAAACCCGCAGCATCAAGTCTGAACAGTTACGTGGGCTGGGCTAGTCATTCGTCGCCTAGTTGGACACGGCGAGGTCGTCGTACAAGGAGGGCAGGTCGGGTGCCAGCGTCTCGCCCGCATCAACCCGTTGGCGGGTAGCGACCAACGCGGCGTCAAGGTCATCCGAGGCTGGGACGTGGATGTCTCCGGTGCGCAGGAAAAGCAGGCCAGCGATGGGCATCTGGCCAGTGGCCTGTTGCAGGGCGGAGGAGTAGAGGGCCAGCTGGGGCAGATAGGCGCTGGCGGCCTCTGCCAGCGTGCGGTCGCGCAGATCGTCGGTCTTGAAGTCGAGGACGTGCCAGTTGCCACCGCTTTGGTAGGCGAGGTCGATGGTGCCATGCACCGGCACCCCCTGCCAGTCCCAAGAGAAGGGCAGCTCGAAATAAGCGCGGGTATCACCGTCGCGCAGAGTGGCCGCCAAGGGACTGGCATCCATCCGGTCCAGCATGGCGTCGACCTCGCCGACGACACTGTCCATCGTCTCCTTGCCCAAGGCGCTGTCCATGAGTTGGGCCAGAGCACCAACATCAGGTCGGGAATCGCTGGTGAACCATACCTCAATGGCCTTGTGCGCCAAGCTGCCCCGCACCAGTCCCAACCCGTCACTGTGTCGACTATAGGCATGGTCGGGTAACGGAGCTTGCAGCGCAGTGACCGGCGTACTGGAGCGGAGCGGTATGACTCGCGGGCGGGCCACCAGCGGGGGCATGAAGTCCTCTTCATCACGTTCATCGGGGATCTTCAGCGGACTGGGCGGCGCACGTCGGGCGATGGCCTTGGGATCGACAGGCAGAGGCGGGCGAATTTCCACGCCATCCAACGGCGACATTTCAAGGGCAAGTTGAGCTGCGGCAAACCAAGTGCCGTCTTTTTCGGTGCTGTCGCCGCTTATGTAAAGCAAGTCAGCGGCACGGGTCGCGGCTACGTAGAAGAGGCGTTTGTGTTCGGCGGAGTCCTCCGCTTCGTCTTGCTTCATTGAGTAGGCGTAGAAGCCGGGCCGACGACGCCTTTCCGGCTCGTCTATCGTCGGGTTGAGAGTAAGAGAGACACCTTTGCCACTACGCCATCGCACTGACTCATGGCTATGGGGCGGCAGAACATGGGCTTCGGGCACGAATACGATGGGGAACTCCAAGCCCTTGGCCCCATGGACTGTAAGCAGCCGTACGGCATTCGAGTCGTCCAGCACTGCCTGCCCTTCGCGGGTCTCAAGTTCGTCGCGCCGACGCCGGACATAGGAGACGAACTCATCCAGCGAATGGTCGGTCAGGGTGCGGGCCAAGCCGGCAAACTTCCTTATGTTGGCCAGAGCCTGATCGCCTCCCTGCAAGGGGGCCCAAGCTGCCTCGAAACCCGTCAACACCAAGGCCTTCTCCAGCAAAGCCTCGGGAGCTGCGAATGGGACTTGGCCACGCAGCTCAGTCAACACCTCGGAGGCGCGGATGCACATCGACCGAGCTTCTCCGAGCACGATATCCGGCGGGTTGGCTAGGGTTTGCAGGGTATTGTGTCTGGCTGGGCGCAGGGCCAGCAGCGTCTCGTCGTCGATCATGAAGAGGGGCGACCTCAGGGCTCCTACCAAGGCAATATTGTCGTCGGGTTCGGCCAGCCAACCCAACAGGTTGGTCAGGTCGAGCACCTCCTGCCGGGTAAAGAACCCCAGCCCGGACGGAGTCCGGTAAGGAACCCCGTAGCTCTCCAAGGCTTGCTCGAAAGTATGGGCGTTGGTCAGTCGGCGTAGCAGCACCGCCACGTCTGAGGGCCGGGCGGGCCGCAGCTGTTTGGCATCGCGATCCCAAACTGGAATCTCGTCCCGCAACAGCCGGTCTACCTCCTTCGCCACTGCGTCTGCCTCCACTTTTCGACGCTCAGGATCCTTGGCGTCGGACCCTTCCGCCTTCTCAGTGGAAATGGGCATCAGCACAAAGTGGGGAGACCGAGGAGCATTGGAGCCGCGGCCCGTCATAGACTGCATGGGGGCCTCGAACTCTTCCTGCGGGTCCTTGAACACCGCATCAAAGAGGGTATTCAGCGTCTCCACCAACGTGTCGTGGGCACGGAAAGACTGGCTCAACGCGCGAATAGCTCCTCCGTCGGACTCAATCTCGTGGTGCAGACGGGTGAAGTTCCGCACATCGCCGCCACGGAAGCGATATATCGCCTGCTTGACGTCGCCTACGAAAAAGCGCTCAGGTCCCGTTGAATCGCCCTCCGCTCCACGGGACAACAACTCAAGCAGCTCAATCTGCGCTGGATTGGTGTCCTGCAACTCGTCCACCATGAGATGGCGAAAGCGCGAGCGATAAGAGGCTGCGACAAGAGGGTGGTCACGCAGCAACCGTGTTGCCTCAATCTCCAAGTCTAGGTAATCGAGGGCCGCCAGTTCCCGCTTGCGGTCGCGATACCGCCGACAGGCATCATCGAAGAGGGACCTAAGCGACACCAACACTTCGACCGCGGTCTCATCGTGCTCGTTCCAGCAAGGGAGGGAACCCACATGGTTTGCGGTATCGCGAATACCGCGCATGATGCCCTTGACCGCTTCGACCTCGACAGCCCAATTCTTAGCGCTTCCTCCCCTTAAGCCGATGTTGGCCCCGGCCCGTTGCAAACGGTCCAACAAGTCCGACCAACCGCCTTCGTAGGGATTCCCTAAGGCCGCCAGAGAATCGTGCATATTCCCGGATAGCGCGTCTTGGCCGGGACCGGTGTAGGCATCTCGCAGCCACTCCACGTCTTCCGCGAGCTGTGATCGCAGTTGTTCCACTGCAACGGCTATCATGCCGTCTAGCAGGTCTCGGATGTGTTCGCGACAACTCTCTACGCTATCACCGCTATCTGGCCTGTCGCCGCTATCTGGCCTGTCGCCGAACATCGCTCGGAACCCGGACTCCACCTCATCGCGACGTCCCACCATCAGGGGGAGGTTGAGGGTCGCGTGGTAGACGCTGAGTTCCTGCAATGCCAAGGCACGCTGGTCGTCGGCATCGGCGGCCTCTTCCAAGGCATCAAAGCAGGCCTGAGACCTCTCGAACTCTGCCTCGTCTTCCGCAAGGATGCGGGCGGAGGGGTCGATAGCGGCTTCAACAGGGTGTTCCCGCAGAATCATGTAGCAGAGGGAATGGATGGTGCCGATGACGGCTTCGTCGACGTCGGCCCGGTGGTGCGCCAGTTCCGGGCGGGTGAGCAACTCGCGACGTACCCGCTCCCGCATCTCCATGGCAGCCGCGTCGGTGAAGGTGACGGCGGCAATCTCCGAGACCCGGTGTTCTTGGAGCAGGGAGACATAGCGCTCCACCAGCACGCGAGTCTTGCCGCTGCCAGCGCCCGCAGTGACCAGCATGTCGCGGCCACGTTCGGCGACGATGGCGGCCTGTTCGGTGGTCAGTCCCAGCGTTTCCATCGACTGAACTGGTTCACCCTGCAGATGTGACGCATGGCACAATAATTGGGGCACTCAGGAACTCGAGGGTTGACACGGAAGTCGCCGGAATCTACGGCATCGCGCACTCCGCCCGCCACCTCTACGATGTCATTCAACGCAGCAGCACCCTTGTCATTCGACGAATCGAGCTCCCACCACTTGATGTTGGGCCTCACCCAAGCGTAGCGGGCGATGACCCTGTTGGCTTGGACTTCCTCGCGTCCCAAGTATCCATAGAGCTGCAACTGGACCCGGCGGCCGTCCAAGACTTCAGCCTCACTTATCGGCCGCCCCGATTTGTAGTCGACGATCACCACCAAGCCGTCTCCTGCGTCGAGACGGTCAATCTTGGCGACAACCTGCAAGGGCGGATCCAAGGGCAGAGAGGCGACGATGTCCTTTTCGGCCCCGATGATACGATTGACGCCCAATTTCTGGCTGTGCTCGGCCTCTTTCCACAGCAGAGCTTCCAACTGGGGAAGAGTCTGGTCGGCATCAACACGCCAAAGGGCGGCACGGCCAAAGCCATGCCGGGTGGGTGCGCTGTTCCATATCTCCCGCCCGTTCGCGCGAAGGCGAGCCAAGGCTTCTGGCACCGTGCTGGGCGTCAGCGGTTCCCCTCGCTCAATAAGGGGCTCAAGCGCATCACCCAGTATTTCGTGGATGACGGTACCGCGGGTGGCGGCGTCCGCCCCGTCCATCTCTTGTTCCAGCTCTCGCAGGCGCAACCCGTAGTTGCCGAAGAATTGGAACGAGCACGTCCTGTACGACTCGATCCTGCTGGCGCTCCACTTAGCATCGGCTCCGGTAAGCCACGGGACCTGTCCTGCAGAGAGCTGGCCTTCATGCAATCCGCCGTGACTGAAGGAGCGTCGGCGACTTTCAACATTAGCTGCTAGGCGCACTATGGGCCAAGCGCTCTCTCCAAGGGGACGAAGTCGGCCTTGGCTCGCCCACTGTTGAGTGCAAGCGATGGCCAGTTCCCGGCGGGAACTGGTGCGTTCCGGCAGAGGCGCCCGCGCCTCAACGACCTCCTGCGACGCCTCCAGGGGAAAGTAGTAGGACGCAGAGGCTGGACGTCCACGGTCGTCGAGTCGCGTCTTCCACAGTGCAAGTGTACCATCGGCCCTCGTCGACACCGATTCCCACAGCTCGTCCTCCGTCAGCCGTGGTTCGGGGGGAAGGTCAAGACCAGCTTGGTTCAGTGCGGCTATCGCAGCGCCGCTGAGCAGACCCGCAGAGGCCCGCGGCGCAGGGAACTCGCCAGCGATCAGGCCACCCACCGCCACGAAATCGAAACGGAGGCCATTCAGGGTGTGCATCGGCGCCAAGAGTACACCACCAGCTTCCCGCAGCAACACCGCGGGGGCTTCCAGCTTCGCCTCCACGCGGGCGATGAACGACTCGAA
This sequence comes from Dehalococcoidia bacterium, assembly GCA_965263155.1. Lineage (GTDB taxonomy): Bacteria > Chloroflexota > Dehalococcoidia > Lucifugimonadales > JAAXIE01 > JAAXIE01. Next base: position 535,942 of record OZ253586.1, on the reverse strand, counting down.
CTCCTCAGCCTCACCCCCGAGCGCCTCGTGGGTCGAAACCAAGTCCTGCAGGTAACCGCGGAGAGCGTCCATCTCCACGTCCGCTCCAGGGTCGCGCCGGGACGCGGCATCAATGAGCGCGTTACGCCCGAACAGCGCGTTTTCCAAGCGTCGTGCGTGTTCAGCGGTATCCGCAGGCGGTTGCTCCAGAAGGGCCTGCAGTTCTTTCAAGGCAGCAACCATGCCGGTGGATGCCTGACCCAAGAACCGTCGCTGTGCGTCGGAGGTGTCCGGTTTTTCCGATTCGACGCGTAGACCATCGGCGGCCCGCTGCAGGGATTCCTGCCCTGACCAGAGTTGGTTCTCTCGAGCCTTCTGGGCAAAGCTGGCGACATGGTCTCGAGAGAGTCCCCACCGCCCAAGATCGACAAACCCGCTGGAGAGCACGGAGACAACATCGCGCAGACGCCAGCCGTCGCGGGCTAGGTGGAGCAGCCGTCGTAGCCACACACCTAATGGCTGAGAATTGAGCCTCTCGCCAGCGGCAGGGTCCAGTGGCAGGTCGTACTCGGAGAAGACTTGGCGTGCTAGGCTGAGGTGGGGCGAAGCCTGCCGGAAGGCCACGGCGAAGTCCGATGGCCGGAGCGACGGCCCGTCAGCGAGGCGCTGTTTGATTTGACGGGCGATGGCCCGCAACTGCCCCTCGCGATCGGCTGCTTCACCCTTGCTGACGGTTGGAGAGGCGGCGGCGCCATCACCTTCAAATTCCCCCCCAACTTCGGGGAGGAACAGGCGCAACTGTCCCATTTGGTCAGCAGCTTCATCCGCGATGACGCTGGAAGGAGGAGCAGTGCCGTTCCCTTGAAGTTCCACCACTTCCGGGTGTGGGAACAAGCGCAACAGACGTTTGTAATCATGCTGGGAGCGCACTCCCGCATCAGGGTCCAGCGCAATGGTCACGTCTGCCTGCGCCACAACGGTTTCCAGCAGCGCCAGTTCCGTACCGCGGAAGAGGTGAAAGCCGTCCAGAACGATAGTCGCGGGCAGTGGAGCCCCGGCCCTGACCGCCCCAGCGGCGGTCGAGCCAATCTGCGCTGGGTGCACCCAGCCCCGCTGCTCCAGATCAGCTACATACGCTGCGTATATGGCGCTGAGAGACACCAGACTGGGGGAGCCGAACTGCGCGGCAGCTCCAGAGAACGCCTGCGCCTCGACGCCCTCGGCCAGAAGGTCACCGACGGCTCCGCGCACAAGGTTCCCAAGCCCCTTGGTGCCTGATATGGGCCGGAAGTACCCAGCGGACCCAGCCTCTACCTCACGCCGGACGATACGACTGAGAAGCTCCTCAACCAACGCATGGGAAGGGACCCACACCTCGGAGGCCAACCCACGGCTGAAACGGCTGATGGTCTCCACACGCAAGCCCAGCGCTACACCACACCTACCCACGAGCCGCCGCCGAAACTGGTCACCGTGCCGCACAGTGGGCACCAGAGCCACCGCCTCGGCGAAGGGGTCGGCCTCATACAGCGAGGCCAAGCGCGAGATGATGGTGTCAGTCTTGCCCGAGCAGGGACCACCAATTATGAGGATAGGGTTGGGCATGAGTGGATTCTATCGCACCAAGGCCAGATGCGGCACCTGGCACGTTAGAGTTCCCTTGGTGTTCAGTCAACTTCCAGTCAGGGCAACTGACGCGGCTGCCAAGGGTTAGTGACTTCCACATCAAGGGTCACAAAATCGCCGACATTTCGGGTCGCAATCGACAAAGCGTTGGCCTTGGCTACACCCGCTACGAGCGCGTAGCCGAGATCAAGGGGTCGTCCAGTACGGTGGGCCTGTGCCCGGAACCGGGCGGCCCATTCTGCCCTTATCTTGTCCAATGGGAGTATCCGATTGTCGTACTCCGAGATGATGCTTGCGTTCAGAGCGCCCAAGTGATCGCGACGCAGTCCCCGCGGGAGCAACTGTACGCCGTACTCCAACTCATATATGACGATTGACGATAGCCATAGATCGCTTTCCTCGACCAGAAACGTAACCACATTTGGGTCGGGGATGTCTCTTGTCAACTCTGAGACAACGTTGGTATCCAAAAGATAGCCAGTCACCCGAGTTCCTCGGATATGAAGGGGATTTCTCTCCGAGACTCTCTATCGTGTGGAATTTCGAGGTTCAAGCCTTGTGGCACATTCTCCACCAACCATTGGCCCAAAGGTTTATCGGGCGCCATTTTCTCCTGCCACAGATGCTCCGGCACGACGACGAAACATTTTCTTGCCCCAATTCGCTGAGGCCCCTCTTCTTCTGCTAGACGGAGGACCTCGGACAAACGCGCCTTGGCCTCGGCCACCGTCCAGACCTTGCGGGATTCGGGCTTACGCACTGCGCATACTCCGCGGGAAGAATCTTACTAGTCCATGTTGGACTATATGCAATTCTAACTCATTGGGGCATGCGTCGACATCACGAATCATCACTCCTCCTCCAGACGCCCTTCCTGGCGCAGCCAGATACGCACCAGCCTCAGCTCGTCGTAGGTGAAGTCGGGTCCAAGGTACTCCCACACGGGGCGGAAGAAGGCACTGCCGCAAGTGAGGAAGGCTTGCTCGATTTGGTTCAGCCTTTCGGCTGGGGGCAGCAGATGGGTCAGATCGAGGATTTTGCCTTGGTCGCTGATGCGCTCCAAGTGGCCTAGGATAGTAGTAGCTGCAAGGCCCCGCTGCTCAGCAATTTGACTGATGGTGAGGCCTTGGGATAACAGCTCCTTGGTGGCTTCAAATGTCCTACCCCTGCGGGCCACCCCCTCTCGGCCGCCCGGCGTGGCTGCGGGAATAGGACCTCCCCGTGTCAACGCAGCAAACGTTGCCACGGGGAGGCCGCTGGCCTCGGCGTAGGCGCGGATCACCTGCAGGAAGTCGGGCCCGTACTGCTGCAGCTTAACCTCACCGACACCGGGTATGCGGGCCAACTCCTCCGCGGTCTGGGGGATGGAGGAGGCCATGTGGCGCAGACTTACGTCGCCGAAGACTACGAAGGGCGGGACGTTGCGGGCCTCGGCCAGACGTCGGCGTAAAGTGCGCAGTTCCTCGAACAGCCTCTCGTCGTATTCTCCCGAGGCTGGCGTGCCGCTGGGACGGCGACTTCCGGACTGACGCTCATCGCTGGCCTCGGGTGTTTGCGGTCGAGGCAGGGTCAGTTTGTTCCGCTGCTGGAGGAACTCGCGGCCTTTGGGGGTAACCGTCAGGGTTGGAAACTCACCTTCGTTAAGGGCCAGCAATCCCTTCACCCGGAGATGACCAACGATTTCGCGCAACTCGGTGCGCTGGAAGTCCCTGACTATGCCGTGAACGCTGAGACGGTCGTGGCCGAGGTCTAGGATGCGCTTCTCCCGGCTACCTGTAAGCACTTGGATGATATGGACCGCACCGAATCGTTCGCCGGTGCGGACTACCGCCGAAAGTACCTTCTGAGCAACCTCGGTGGCGTCGAAGTCATCGGCCGCACGGAGGCAGACGTCGCACCCGCCGCAATTCTCCTCGGTCCATTCCTCGTCGAAGTACTCCAGAAGGGTCCGCCGCCGGCATGTGGGCGCTTGGGCATAGTCCACCATCTGGGTCAACTTTTCGCGGGCGTTCCGCTGCGCGGTAGCGCTCTCAATTTGGTTGATGAAGTAGTCCTGCCGGGCCTTGTCACCGTAGGCGAAGAAGAGGACGCACTCGCTGGGCAGCCCATCCCGGCCTGCCCGGCCCGTTTCCTGATAGTAACCCTCCAAAGACTTGGGCAAGCTGTTATGCACTACCAAGCGGACGTCCGGCTTGTCGATTCCCATGCCGAAGGCGATGGTAGCGACAATGATGGGCACCCGGTCACGTACGAAGTCCTCCTGGTTCTTGCGGCGGGTTTCAGCGTCAAGTCCGGCGTGGTAGGGACGTGCTTCGAAGCCGCGCTTGTTCAGGCCATCGGCCAACTCCTCAGTCTCCCTACGCGAGAAGCAGTAGATGATTGCGGACTCTCCACGGCATTTCTGTAGCATAGACATGAGCAGCGCTAGGGCATCGGACTTGGGATGCACTGAGTAGCTGAGATTGGCACGGTTAAAGCTGGAGAGAAACACCTGTCCACGGTGCAGGCCAAGCTGGCTGATGATGTCCTCTCGCACCCGTTCCGTGGCAGTGGCTGTCAGGGCAATCACGGGCACTTCCGGGAAGTCCTGCCGCATCTGCAGCAGGTTGCGGTAGTCGGGACGGAACTCGTGGCCCCACTCGGAGATGCAGTGGGCCTCGTCGATGGCGATGAGGCTCAGGTCCAGACTGCGGAGGAAGCCGCGAAAATCGGGTAAGGCCAGCCGTTCCGGGGCTACATAGAGCAGCTTGACGTGGCCTTGGCATACCTCTGCCTGCACCTCCTCTATCTCCCATCGCGACTGAGCGCTGTTGATAAAGCGGGCGGGGATGCCGTTGGCATTCAGAGCGTCCACTTGGTCCTTCATCAAGGCTATGAGGGGCGAAACGACGAGTGTGACACCCTCGAAGATCAGGGCGGGCAACTGGTAGCAGAGGGACTTGCCAGCCCCAGTCGGCATCAGCACCAAGCTGTCGCGGCGGGCTAGAACGTTGTTGATTACCTCTGCCTGCAAGTCCCGAAAGCTGTCGTAGCCGAATCTGGACTTGAGAACGGCCAGCGAGTTGGTGGCGGTCTCCACGGAAATAGTCATTCCTCCCGTGCGATTGGCCGCCGGTGGATTGCGAGGGCGGCGTGGGCTATCTTACTCCCTCGCTCCCGTGGAAGTCAGCGAGCCAATGTCAGCTGCGGCCCGTGTAAGTACCCATTGCCTATTTGGACGTTCTCCAATCGCAGGCATAGCAACGCGCCACATAGTACGATGTGCCGCAGTAACGCCCATTCGCCCATAGAGGGGAAGGCCCCTGACCGGATGGTTGGCTCGAATCTGCGCTCGAAGGGCGATAGTGGTTCTCGGCATCTGGGCCCTGCTGGCCATCGTCGGTGGCATTCTGGGTGACGACGCTGAACTGGGCCTCGACCTTGGCCCAACGGACTTTCTCGACAGCGCGACCACCACGGAATTCAAGCTCGGCGGAGGCGCAGAGGCCCCCCGGGCCGAACGCCTTTTGCAAGACGGCTGCGCGGCCCAAAACCAAGGACGGAGATCGTCATCGTCCAAGCGGACACCCTCACCGTCGACGACCCCGAGTTCAGGGCAACGGTAGAGGCGCTGGCTTCTGAAATCCAAGGCTTGGGCCCGTAAACCGTCACCAAGATTGAACACTACTTCGTGCCGGAGCAACTGCTTCCTCTGCTTACGCAGCAACAGCTGGCCCAACGCGAGGACGCGGTCTCGCAGGACCGTAAGACGACCATCATGCGCTTGACGCTAACTGGCGACTTCGACCAAGCGCTGAAGAACGTCGAGCCGGTGCTGGACGTCGTCGACAACTCTGACAGCGAGGACGGCTTCAGCGTGCTGATAGTGGGGGATGCCAGTATCTCTCACGAACAGAATGAACTGGCGGAAAGCGACCTGCGTCAGGGAGAGCGCATCGGCCTCCCGGTTGCACTGATCATCCTCGTGGTCCTCTTTGGCACCATCGTCGCGGCCCTGATGCCAGTGGGCTTGTCTATCGTCTGCATAGTAGTCGCCTTCGGCATAACGGCCCTCATCGGCCAAGCCTTCGACCTGATTTTCAACCTGAACAGGTTCACGGGCTTGTTCGAAACTTCAGTGTTTGACGAAGCGGGCATCAGCTACAAATTGCCCGACCATGTGTACGCCGAAGAGTCAAGCAAGTGATGATGCAGGGGCCTCTCGGTTAGGGTCCCTTAAAGGCTCAGGGAGTAGCCCCGCGCTGATCCCAATTGACCTCCTTCCCCGTTCCGTCACCGCACAACGATAGCCTGCCTTCCCAATTTAGTAGGGATTGTGCCGCCTGACGAGAGTCGTATTCACGGCGACGCCAGTTCGACCTGCTATCCTCCAACTTAGTCGTTTGTGACCTATTGGGTCAACCGCTTCCCGGTCGTTCCCATTACAGCCCGGTCGCTCCCAATACAGTGCAAGGATGTGTGCCCAATGCCGGTCCACGTTGTCACGGTCACCGCCAGCCATGTGTTCCTTGAGGGTAGCGAGTACTACATAGCAACGGCATTGACACGCGCTTAATGACCATTTCCCGTTCTCACACATATCGACGCCCAGCCCGCACGGGTGCCTAGCCATGCTGGGCAACATGATCATAGCGGGGTGCGTTGGCGCCGGAGTACCGCTGTTTCTGCGCCGGATCGGAGTCGACCCAGCTGTCGCGTCCGCCGTGGTGGTCACGACTTTCACCGATGTCTTCGGGTTCTTACTATTCCTCGGCATCGCCACCGCCGCTATCGGCCTGCTCGTCTGAATGACCGAAGCGCCTTAGACACCATGTTGTCCTGTTGTCTTGGGCCTCACATAGTCGCAGGACTCAAGCAGGGCTACCTGCCGGTGGCGCCCAGTGAGCCATGCGGCCTCAATTCGCCAGCGACTCTAGTCAAGGCGGCGCCATACAGGAAGACCACTCCACCGATATAGGCCCACATAAGGAGCACCATGACGGAGGCAACAGGGCCGTATATTGCGCTTCTTTCGGCGATCACGCCAGTGAACCAGAATGAGACGTATTTCACTCCCTCGAACAAGACGACAGCGACGACCGCACCGAACGTTGCGTCACGCCACTCCACCCGGGTATTGGGCAGGTGGTGATAGACTATGGCAAATACCGCAACGGTAAGGACGACTGGCAAGACGGTCGACAAGATTCCAAGTATGACGGAAGCGAGAGTGGCGGCAGTCTCCGTGGAATTCAAAAACCCTTCGCTGATGCTGACTGCAGTCTGGAAGGATGCAGTCAGCCAGATGGACATCAGGAAGAGGATTGCCAGTAACATCATAGTCAGTGTTTGGATAGCTGTACTACGAACGATCTTTCTTAACTCGGTGCCGAAGACTCTGTTCAAAGCCCTGTTCGCACCCTGGATCAAGCCGTTGGCTCCCACCACGATAGTCGCCAATGATACAAGGCCAATGGCGATGGAGTTGCTCAACAGGTTCTCGATGGCCCCCCGGATCAGGTCTGTTGAACCGGGGAAGTAGTACGACAGTATCTCCGCGAGCTTACCGCTAACGGCTTCACTGTCCACGAATATGGTCGCCGCCATTATCACCAAGGCGACAAGAGGAAACAGGGAAAGGACGGTGAAGTAGGCCAGCGATGCCGCAAGATCTATCCCACCAGCACTGAAGAAAAGGCGCACCGCCCTGAGCATGGCTCGTAAACGCCATGCTGTGCTTCTCGGAGGCAACTCGTTGGAAAGCTGCTCCGCAATATTGGGAAGCTGCCGCTCCAAGTCGAGCGCAACGGCAGTGCGTGGATCGCGGATGCTGCTGATTACGGATGCCCGAACGGTGTCCCCATGAACCGGACCCACTCGATACGCGGCCTCTACGGCGCCCCTGGCCGCCGCCGCAGCCAGTTCGCCCCCTACTGCATCATTACTGTCGGCCTCTTCCAAGACCGCCTCCACCGCACTTTCGGCCAAGCCGGTGATTTCGTTTACACCCTGCTCGGAACAGGCGACGTGGGTGATCAACGCATCGGTCGCGTCCCGCGCAGCAGCTTCTACATCGCCCCCCGCGGCGGATACGCCGGATACTACGCCGCCCACTGTAATCCTAGCGGCATCGCCAAGGTCGCCTCCAGCCTCCGCCACCGCTTCCACAGCGCCCTCGACTGCGGCCGCTACCGCCTCTGAGTTATTGATGTCAAACGAAGCCGTGCCTTCAATCGCGCCGGCTACTGCCTCCCTGCCCGCATCACCAATGTCAGACTTGAGCCTAGTCGATCCACGGATGGCGCCAAGCACGACCTCCCGGACTACGGGCCTGCTAATCGTTACGGCCTCACCCGTCCCTTGTATAACACCGATGACGGTATCCCGAACGAAGGCGCCCGCCTCACCGCCCATCGCACCCACCGCTCGCACCGTTCCCTCGGCGGTCTCACGCGCTAGGCTGCCAGCGCCAATGCCAACGGAACGAGTCCCCCTTGCCGCCGTGAGAGCAGCGGCGCGGACGGCATGCCCGGTGATGCGGTCGCTGTGAGGGCCCTCGCCCCGCAGCAGTATCTCTCTGAGGTGCCGGGAAAACCGCTCGGACGAGTCCCCGGGTCGGTCCACGGGAGCTAGGCCAAAGAGGCGGTGAAAGGATCAGGCACGGAGGTCAATCGTCTTTCTCGTCGTCGGGCTTCCTGGACTCGACGAACCTCGCCAAAAACCTATCGACGAAGGCCAACTCACGCTCGATGTACTTACCCACCAAGAACCCTGCCATGCCCAAGGCGCCGACGACCAAGGCCTGCCAAACGCCAATCCAGACAAAGACTATGCCGATGGCCAGACCTAATACCAGTCCTATCAGTTTCGGCTCACCCATGCGCCTAGCCACCCATCAGTTTCGAGGCATCGCTTCTCTCGTACCGCACGCTTGCCACATCGACGCGGTCGACCAAAAGCCCGGTCAAGTTTTCCACAGAGACCTTGACACGCTGCTGAAGGTCGTCCCGAATCTCCTGTACGTTGCTGCCCAGAATAAGCCGAGGATAGCAGGTGATGATAACGCGCGCTGGCGCAACGTTGCGCCTACCCTGGATACGTACCCCACACCGTAGCCTCGTAACGTTACGGTTGCTTTGCCCGGTGCGTTCCGCCAAGTAGCGCACACTGTCTTCCTCTATTGAAAGACCGCCTTCGCCCGTCACGCTGATCAGCAGGCTCATGGTCTTCTGTCCCACGCGCCACTCGGCGAGCAGCACGAGCAACATGACTGCTGCCACAGCGATGGAGATGGCCATGGAGATTACCCTAGCAGAGCCTTCATAGGACGCTAGGTCCTCCAACTCAGACTGGAACCACGATTCCTCTGACACCAACCCGTCGCCGACGACGCCTCCGGGCAAGAAGTCGGGGGGTACTGCCTCCGTCGCCACCAGCAGAGTGACCACCGCGGCGATGACGAGAAACAGGGACACGAGGGATACGGCTAGCCTATTCCAAAGGCCCATATTGTCCCTCCATCGCCTGCTTCACCAGCCACATGCTTCACCCGGCGTGGCCCATGGGAAAGCGGCCCCAAGCGATTGGGGCCGCTTATGTGTTACTGACCGTTCTCGCACTATTCTACTCTACTCTGTCCGAGACCTTCTCCGAGAAGTCGATGCCCACTACGTTAATGTTTATCTCCTTGGTGATCAGCCCGGCCATTTCCAAGACGCGCTGTGCAACCACATGACGGACGCTGATCACCGTCTCCGGGATGCTGAAGCCGTACTTGACCCGCATGTCCAAGTCCAAGATAGCCTCGCGTTGGCCAGCCTCCACGGCCACTCCCCGGGCCCTCGCCTCCCTGCCGCCGACAACTTCCGCCAGAGTCCTCTTGAAGGAGCGAGTACCGAGGGAGGAGACTCCTTCCACCTCGCTAGCCGCCAAGCCAGCTATGGCTCCGATCACCTCGTCCTCGATGGTGGTCTCGCCCCCGACTTCAATCTCCTGCAGGTTCTGCATCTCAGCCAGCCTGGAAACCATCTCTGTCTCTTGTATTCTCTCATCGGTCATTGTGCATTCCTCCTTGATCGTTCTCGTATCGTTTGGTGGTAGCTCGTGTGTTTGGTGGTAGTTTGAGAACTTGGCGTATCCGGGTTACACGACCCTCCCCGGCATGCGATCGGGAAACTCGAGGCCAGCCACGCGGACGTTGATCTCCTTGGCCACCAATCCACAGAGGCCCAGCAACCGGTCCGCGACGTTGTATCGGACGGCCACCACAGTGGCGGGGATGCTGGTCCCGTAGACTATCCGCAGGGTCACATCCACAATGGCCTCTTTACGCCCCACCTCGGCCTCGACTCCCCGCGCCGCGCGCTCCGCCCCTCCCAACGCCTCGGCTAGGAACCGACCCACAGTCTTCAGCCCAACCTCGGCGACTCCGGGTATCTCCCCTACAGCCTTGGCCGTAATGGCGGCGACAACTTCTTCGCTGATGCGGGTAGTGCCACCCACCTCGATAGACTCCAGCCGGGCGAGGCTATCCAAATGGGGCAACATCTGCAGCTCCTTGATGGTCAGGCCGCTCATCACTGGGGCAATCTCGCCTTCTTTGTCTTGCTTAGTCGTAACGATCGTACCGTTTAGCAATTCCCTTTCCACCATCTCAACAACCTCCCACTATATTTATGATTCAGGGACGCCGGACTACCAACGTTTGGATGTATTGTGGCGGCTTCGCCAGCCGTTGGGCTGTGCGTCAGCGCTTCTCCGGTCTTGGCGTTCCTAAGATTCCACTTATCAGCTTAACGGTTCTAAGGGAGGCCGCCACAGACCCATTGCGACTATTCGGGGGGGTTCGCATGGACTATTTTTCACACCTTACCAGAGGTATGCCGGACATCCCGCAGGGGTATTCGAACGTGCCAAGGGGTAGTCGTCAAGCGCCATCAGGAGTACCGAGAGGCTGCTGACTAGCACTTTTGGCGCGAAGCAGCATCGCCGAATGGCCGACGCAAGGGTCGAGGTAACTACCCCGTATCGACGGAAGGGAACACGAGGTCGGTTACGATCCCGGACTGCAATGCATAGGCCGCAGCCTGTTGTCGATTACGCAGCTGAAGCTTGCCAAAAATGTTGCGCATATGCACCTTAACGGTGTTCTCAGCGATTATCAGCGATTCGGCTATCTCTGCGTTGGTATGGCCTTGGGCCACTAACTGCAGAATCTCCAACTCCCGTTGCGACAGGTCATGGGTCACCGTGAGCGCGGCGTCCTTAGTCACCGGGGCCAATTCGCCATTGAAAAGGTCCAACAGAGAAGCCACCAAGGGAGTGGAGACGAGTACGTGGCCGTCTCCGGCCAAGCGAAGAGAGCGTGCCAACTCCTCGGGGTCCGTCTTCATGGAGACGAAGGAAGTGGCCCCGGCACGTATGGAGGACTCCAAGTAGGACCAGTCATCGGAGCCGGTGAAAACAGCCACCGCCACCTCGGGTACGCGCTCCTTCACCCGCCGGATGATGTCTTCCAAGTCGATTGATGGGAATTCAGAATCGACCAAGGCCAAATTGGGGTTCGTATTGACGATGGTGGCCACTATCTCATCGGGGTCGGCAACTTCGCCGACCACGTCGAAGTCGCCATACTTGGCCAGAAGGAGGGCCAAGCCGTGTCCGGCGGCAGCATTGCGATGCGCGATGATGACCCTCATATCAAGCCGCCTCTCCCTCTAAAGTGGTACACCCTTCATTCTCATACTAACCCAAAAGAATTAGTGTATCAATACTGAGTACCACGGATATAACGCATTGCCTCACTATTCCCACACCGCTCATGATCATCTCCGGTAGCTTTCAACCGCCGTTCCCCTGGAAATAGCCATCCATCCCTCAACAACCGGCCTCAAGTCAGCGCCCCAGAATGCCATCCGCCTTCTACCCTATACGTGGCCCCAACACGCCATAGGGAGTTCTCGTTCCGGGATACGCTTGCAAAACCCTTAGCAAGCCGCGAAGAAACCTCCTCCCCGCCTTCAAGGTCCGGCGGGCATAAACCCAAATTCCGCTGCGTACGACTTCTCACCGAGGGCGTACAATGTAAGTAAGAGCCTAGCCAAGGCGCCAATCAAAGGAGTCTTCTGATGGATGGGCAGGGGCCCCAGTACGATGTGCTCATAGTTGGCCAAGGTGCAGCAGGCTTCAGCGCGGCCCTGTACGCCGCTAGGTACCAGATGAAAGCCGTGGTCTTCGGCGACAAGTTCGGTGGTGAGACGGCCATCGGCGGAGCTATCGAGAACTACCCCGGCTTCCCCTCGATAGACGGGTTCGACCTGATGCTGAAGATGCGTGAGCAGGTGGAAGCCTACGGCGTGGAAATCGTCGACGAGAAAGTCGACGCCCTGACTCGCCTGCCAGGTTGCTTTGAGGCCCATACCGAGCCCCATACCGAGGAAGCAAAGTACCGTGGCAGATCAGTCATTCTTGCCGTAGGCCGCGAGCGCCGCAGGTTGGGCCTGCCCATGGAAGAAGAGTGGACCGGCAGGGGCGTCTCCTACTGCTCGGTGTGCGACGCCCCGCTCTACCGGGGCAAGACCGCCGCAGTGGTGGGTGGAGGCAACGCCGCCGTCGAGGGAGCCATACTGCTAGCCCGCTACGCCGACAAAGCGTACTTGGTATACCGGGGTGAGCGCCTCCACAGGCCGGAACCCGTCACACTGCGCATGCTGGAAGACACCGCCAACGTGGAAGTGCTGCTAAACACCCAAGTGGCAGCCCTGAAGGGCCAGGATGGGCTTGAAGGTGTAGCCCTCGACCGGCCAGTCAATGGCTCCCACCACCTAGCCTTGGACGGCCTGTTCGTGGAAATAGGGGCCGACCCAAGAACCAAGCTGGGATTGGACATGGGCGTGTCGTTGAACGAACAGGGCGAAATCGTGGTGGACAAGCTGATGCGCACCAGCGTGGAGGGTGTGTTCGGGGCCGGGGACCTTACCGACGCCTCAGGCAACCTCAAGCAGACGATTACGGCAGCCGCCCAAGGGGCGCTGGCAGCGACCTCGGCCTACGAGTTCGTAAGCGCACATCCCGGACGCTGCCAGTGCCACGCTATGGGCTACCCGTTAGTGGCGGCTGGGACCTAGGCAGAGGCCTTGCGGATGGCCGCCTGCAGATCCTCCAAGCTCACATCGCCCTTCAGGTATTCGCCATTGACGATGTAAGTAGGGACTACGCCCACATCCTGCGCTTTGGCATCATCGTAGTCGGTTGTGACTTGGGGCAGGTAATGACCCGACTGCAAGCGGCCTTCAAGCTCGCCCCAGTCCAAGCCCACCTCTTGGGCCACCTGTTGCAGCACGGCCATCTCACCTAGGTTGACACCCATCTCCCAATAGAGTTTGGCGGCAGCATGATGGAACTCGTTGTCCAAGCCCTTCTCTTTGGCATAGGCCGTGGCTTGGTGGGCCAGAGAGGTATTGGGGGCCACCGGGGGCCGGCGCATCACCAAGCCCACGTTCTGGGCGCGCTCCCGCATCGCGGGGGCCAACTCCGTCTCGGTCTCGCCGTCGAACATCCGCCGCGGGGCGCCTTCGGTCGGCTGGTCGGGACGCAGGAAATATGACTTTCTATCGACGTTGAGGGGTATCTCCTCACCTACCTTGTCGAGCCTAGCCAGGCCGACGTAGCAGAAGGGTCAAGTGTAGTCGTGCCAGACAGTGACATCCACGGGTTTGGCGGCCATGTGTCTCCTCCATATACCAGTTGTTATGTGGCGCAGCAGCATTTTAGCACACCCGTGGACCTCCGCAGTCCCCACGTTGACACCCCCACGTTGACACCCATAGACACCGCCGGTAGCATCCGGCCTACTGCCACGAAACGCAGGCTGCCCATGAAAGTTACCGACAGGGTCCGAGAAGCCCCAAACCGCCCCGTGTTCCTGTGCGACTTCTCGCCACCCCGGGGAGGCGGCGCCTCCGCCGCACACCAAGCCCGTGGCATTGACGCCGACTTCATCTGCGTCGCCTACAACCCAGGGCGTGCCGTCCGTATCGACTCCGCTGCCTTGGCCTTCGTCATCCGCGCTGAGACGGGCACCGACGTCTGCTTCAACCTGAGTCCGCGAGATATGAACAAGCTGGCCCTGCAGAGCCACCTGCTGGGGGCAGAGGCCCTTGGCCTAGGAAACGTAGTGGTGCTGGCTGGCGACTCCCTCAGCCAACGCGACCAGCAGCGCATGACGCCCGTCAACGACTTCAAGGTCACTGAGCTCATCGACTCCATCGGCCGGATGAACCAGGGAGTCGACTTTCGAGGCTCGTCCCTAGCCGAGCCCACCGACTTTTGCATCGGAGCTACCATCGACCTCAGCAAGGGTGTAGAGGATGAGGCCAAGCTGGCCCAGCGTAAGGCGCAGGCTGGGGCCCACTTCTTCATCACCCAACCGGTGTTCGCCCCCGATGAGGTGGCTGCCTTTCACAACGCATATGCCTCCATCGCCAGAGCCGAACTGCAGCCGCCCATCTTCTGGGGCGTTCAGGTGTTGGTGCAGGGAGGCGTGATGTTCAGCACCATCCCGCAGCAGATTCGAGACCGGTTGGAGCAAGGAGAGTCTGGCGTGGACATCGCCTTGGAGACCCTTGGCAGCCTGAAGGACGCGGGCATACGCACCTTCTACCTCGTGCCTCCAATACTGCGAGGAGGCTCTCGCGACTACGATTCAGCCAAGCGGGTGCTCACCACGGCCAGAGGCTGGCAGACCTGACAACCGCCCCTATCGCCGCCTAGCGAGCCATGGTATAAGAACATATGCGCCCGCCACGCCTGATATCCAAGAGGTCGTTCGGAAAAGCGCCGCTATCCAAAAGTGCAATAACAGTCCCCGTCGTAGATACACCGTTGCATGAATTGCACGCCTCACAGATACAAAATTATTTTCCCCAGATACAACGGCACTGCAAAACAACGAGCCCATAGATACGAAATCCCTGCCCGGATGCAGAGTGGATACGCATTTAGCATGAAGGTATAACAAAGGGACTATTGAGGAGGCCGGACCCATGCGAGATATCGTGAACGAAGTGGCCCAGATGCTTACCGAGCGGGGCCTTACCATATCCGTGGCCGAGGCCTGCACTGCGGGTTATGTGGGCCACCTGCTATGCGCACCCGCAGGCGCGTCCGCCTACTTCTGGGGAGGCGTCATCGCCTACTCCGGAGGCTCCAAGCGCAAGCTGCTGGGCGTGTCCGACGAGCTCCAACAGCAACACACCTCGGTTAGCCCGGAAGTTGCGTTGGATATGGCCCGTAAGGTGCGCGAGGTGATGGACACCGACATCGGCATCTCCACCACCGGCGTCACGGGCCCTGCCCAAGGCCACTCCAACAGGCCATTGGGCTTCTTCTACATCGGTCTAGCCACGCGGGACGGCCACGAGCATGCCCAAGACTTCCAGTGGGATGGCGACCGCATGAGCACCAAAGAGCAGACCGCCTACGCTGCCTTGGAGATGGTGCGAGACTACGTATCGCAGGGGTAACTCATGATTGAGGTGACCCATGATTATTGATAGCCATTGTCACCCCTTTGGCCCCGTGTCCCATGCCGACCTGAGCGACAAGGTGCGCACTGTGGAGGACTTAATCGCCTTCCGGCGCAACTACCCCGAGCTCTACGAGGAGCGGCATACGGCCAATATGATCGACTACATGGATGCCATCATCGCGGACATGGACCTGTACGGTGTGGACAAGGCAGTGGTCATGCCCACCTTCTGCTCTGAGCTCTCCGACACCAAGAATGAGAAGACGGTCGAAGCCATCAAGAAGCACCCCGGCCGCCTCTTCGGCCTTATGCACCTAGGCTGGGACGAATCAGTAGCGGCAAGCGTCGATGACGACCCCATCCCCGAGCGAGAAGCCGCCCCAGCCCTGATTGACCGCTGGATCGGTGAGCACGGCCTCAGAGGCATCGCCGAGTCCCACGGGGGCCCTTTCACTACTGAGATTCACCCCGTCAAGATCGCCGAAGACCTGCGCCCCATCATGGAGACCGTGGCCAAGTACAACGTGCCGGTGCTGTTCGCCACAGGCTGGACCCAGTTCCCCGGCCGCATGTACCATGCCGACCCCATCTACGCCGACGAGATTGCCGGACGCTATCCCGACGTACCCATCGTCCTTACCAAGATGGGCCGGGGCATCGCCCACTACTTCGAGTCAGCCCTCATCGTGGCGATGCGCAACCCCAACGTCTACTTCGACACCACCTACAGCAACGGCGACCACATACGCCGCGCCGTCCGCACCATCGGCGCAGACCGCATGATGTTCGGCAGCGATTGGGCCGTGGTCTGGCGCTGGGTTCGCGAGCCCGAAGACCTCTACTCCGCCCGCCTCCGAGCCGTCCGCGAATCAGGCATCTCCATGGCCGAGCAAGCCCAAATCCTAGGCAAAACAGCAGAAAAGCTGTTTCGGGTGTAGCTACCATACCCAAGTAGGGCAAATGGTAAGGGCGACCAATATGGTCGCCCTTCACTATGCTACGAGTCATGGGGGCAAGCCATAAAGGGTTGCCCCCACATGTTTGCCCGACGCCTACCCGCGCTTCTCGCGCATCGCCCGCAGCACCTTCTCCGCTGTGATGGGCAGGTCGGTGATGCGGACGCCTACGGCGTCTTCGATGGCGTTGGCTATGGCTGGGGCGACGCCTCCGATGGGGGCTTCGCCGATACCCTTGCCTTGGTAGGGGATGGGGCCTGAAGGTCCCTCGCTCACATGGATGGTCACCAATTCAGGCAGGTCGTTCTCGGTGGGCAGCTTGTAGTCACCCAAGCTGAGGGTGGATACCCGGCCATCCTGAGTCTGCATCTCTTCGATGAGAGCTTGTCCGAAGCCCTGCAGGAAAGCGCCCTCGATTTGCCCTTGGTGCGCCAGCGGGTTGATGACGGTGCCCACATCATGGGCGGTGACGAACTTCGTGACCTTGATCTGGCCTGTCTCCGTGTCCACCTCCACCTCAGCCACTTGGGCGCAGAATGAGGTGATGTCGGACTCGACGGTACGATGATGCACCTCGCCGACCAGGGGTTCGCCCGTCTCGGCCAAGGCGTGGGCGGCAAGCTCTTGTAGGCTGAGAGCGCCTTCAGAGCTGTTCTGCAAAGACAGCCCGCCATCTCGAAGCACCACTTGGTCTGCGGGCCACTGTCGCATTCCGCTGGCCATGTCAATGAGCTTGTCCCTGAGGGCTTGGGCCGCGCGGTAGGTGGCCCCGCCTGAGGTGTTGGTGGTGCGGGTGCCTCCCACACCGGTGTCGAAGTCCAGTTGGTCGGTATTCAGGATGTCTAGGCGAACGTCCTCCACGGCGACGCTCAACTCCTCTGAGATGATTTGTTGGAGCACCGTTTGGGCGCCCGTACCTGTGTCCAACACTGGGGTGTGCAAGGTGACGTGGCCATCGGCATCGAGAGTAAGGGTGGCAGTGGTCTCGCCTGGGCCGGAGCGGCGCTCGGAAAAGGAGAAGCCACGACCGACAGCCCTGGTACCCATGCTGCTACTTGCTAATGGCTGGCCCCAAGAGCCAGCGTCAGCGGCTGCCACCAGAGTCTCCTCGCCCCGCACCTCGGCATAGCCATCGCCGACGAGGGAGGTATCTCCTTCCTGCACCACATTCTGCATCCTGAAATCATAGGGGTCGCGTCCCATCTCTCGGGCAATCATGTCGATGTGGGACTCGACGGCAAAGACGGCCTGCACCTCTCCTGGGGCTCGCATATGCCCGCAGGGGATGGCGTTGGTATACACCATGTGCATCTCCACTTTGCCGTGGGGGATGCGATAGCTGGCAGCGGCGCGACGTGCCCCCGGCAGCAACACGCGAGGGCTGAAGGACCCGTAGGCACCGCTGTTGAACACCATGTAGACATGACTGGCCACCATGGTGCCATCGTTCTTCACACCAGTCTTCACGGTGATCACCGAGGGGTGCCGCGGATTTCCAGCCAGAAGCTCCTCCAAGTAGCTCATCACCATCTTCACCGGGCGACCTGAAGCCTTCGCCAGCTGGTAGCAGAGAGGCACATCCATGAAGTCGCCCTTGCCTCCGAAGTCACCCCCGATGTTGGAAGGCACTATCACAATGTCAGACTCCGGAATGCCGGCTCCCGAGGCCAACTGCTCTCGCAACAGGTAGGGCGATTTGTTGTTGGCCCAGACCTGCACTCGCCCCGATGGGTCGATATCCACCAAGCAGGCGTGGGGCTCCAAGTAGCCTTGGTGCACCAACTGGGTGGTGAAGGTGTGCTCGAAAATCCGGTCGGACTCGGCGAAGCCCTGCTCTATGTCGCCCTTGCTGCGGGCCTCGAAACAGTAGTCGTTGGTCGGGCCGTCCAACTGGTTCATTAGCCCTCTGTAAGTGGCGACATCGGGGTGCAATATCGGTGCACCGGGCTGCAACGCCTCCATTGGGTCGAACACCGTGGGCAGCTCTTCATACTCGACGTCTATGGCCAGCAGGGCCTCTTCGGCGACCTCAAGGCTCTCGGCAGCCACGGCTGCGACCTTCTCTCCGATGAACAGCACCCGTTCTTGCGCCAGCACAGGCATGTCCCTGAGGAACCGGCCGACACGGGTGGTGGGCACATCGTCGCTGGTCAGGACTGCATATACGCCGGGGATGCGCTTGGCCCGAGACGTGTCGATGGAGACGATGCGGGCATGAGGCAGCGGGCTGCGGAGCGTCTTCCCCCAGAGCATGCCGGGGCGGGTCATATCCACGCCGTACACCGTGCGGCCGGTAACTTTTTCCGGCCCCTCGCCATGCACAAAAGAACGTCCTACCGAAGCGAAGGAAGTGGCCACAGCTTGCCTCCTATTGCCAGTGAATAGGCTGTAGTATACCATTGCCGGGCAATCTGGCAGGCCCATCCGGTTCCGGCAGGGCCAGTCCCGGTAGGGGTGTATACACCTATGAACACAACGGTCCGGTTGACGGTGAACGGAGTGGAGCGCGAGGCGGAAACTCCCATTCAACGCACCTTGGTGGACTTCTTGCGCTACGACTTGGGCCTCACCGGCACCAAGGAGGCCTGCAGCGTCGGCGTCTGTGGCGCATGTACAATCCTCAGCGATGGCAAGATGGTGGCCTCGTGCATCATGCTGGCTGTGGCAGCCCAAGGGGCCAACATCACCACCATTGAGGGGCTGGCCCAAGAGGACCGCCTCCATCCGGTTCAACAAGCCTTTATTGACTACGGCGGCTTCCAGTGCGGCATCTGCACACCCGGCCAAATCATGGCAGCGAAAGCGCTGTTGGACGAAAACACCTCCCCCAGCCAGCAGGAAATCAAAGACTGGATGATGGGGAACCTCTGCCGGTGCACCGGCTACTACAAGATTCTGGAATCGGTGGGCAAGGCTTCCGAGGCCATGCAGGCGGACCGCTCATGATGGAGTTCGAGTACCACCAGCCCGCCACCTTGGATGCAGCCCTTTCCCTGCTGGACCAGTACGAGGACGACGCCCGCCTGATTTCCGGTGGCACCGCTCTGGTGCAGTTCATGAAGCAGCGGCTGGCCCAGCCAGCCCATGTGGTAAGCCTAGCCAAAATTCCCGGTTTGGACTACATACGGGAAGAGGGTAGTGAGATACGCGTCGGCGCTCTCACCAGCATGCGCGCCGTTGAGACCTCTCCCTTGGTGCAGGAGCGCGCCTCCTTGGTGGCCGACACTTTCAGCCGCGTCGCCACGGTGCGCATACGCAACATGGCGACGGTAGGCGGCGGTTTGGCCCATGGCGACCCCAACCAAGACCCGCCTCCGACCCTGATCGCTCTCGGTTCGTCTGTGGTGCTTCGGTCGTCGGGCGGCGAGCGCACCGTTTCGCTGGACAAATTCTTTCTAGACTACTACGAGACCGCAGTGCAGCCCGGTGAGGTGCTCACAGAGTTGCGCATCCCCATACCGGCTGCCAATGCGCAAGGGGCCTTCATCAAGTTCCTGCCCCGCACCGCCGACGACTACGCCACCGTCTCCGTGGCCGCCGTGCTGGAGATGGGCGCAGGAGGCTTGTGCCAAGCGGCCCATGTGGTGCTCGGCTCCGCAGGCACCACTCCCGTGGTAGCCACCTCCACGCAGGACGCGCTCAACGGCAAGATCCTGATGGAGGGGCTCTTGGCCGATGCCGCCGAGGGTGTGGCCAACCAAGTGTCGCCTCTGGACGATTTCCGTGGCTCCGCCGAGTACAAGCGGGATATGGCTGTGGTGTTTACGCGCCGCGCCGTGGAGCAGGCTTGGCGGGGAGGCCGGTAGGGCCTTGAACTTCGAGCATCGCAGCTCCGTCCCTGTCGCCCGCCCCCTGCTCTGGGACCTGCTTCTGGATGTCGAGCGCGTGGCCAAGTGCTTCCCCGGCGCAAAAGAGGTCGTACCCAACGACGACGGCTCCTATAGCGGTTCCCTGAAGGTCCGCGTCGGCCCCGTCAGCTTGGGCATCAATGGCAACCTCACCATCCTGGAAGCAGACCGCGAGGCTTGGCAGGCCCTGCTACAAGTGGAAGGGGCAGACCGCCGCGTTGGCGGATCAGTCCGGGGGCGTCTCACCATGCGCTTGAACGACCTTTCTGCCGAAGAGACTGAGCTCTCCCTCTCCTCCGACCTCACCTTCATGGGCAAGCTGGGCGAGATGGGTCAACCCCTCATACGCAAGAAGGCCGAGACCACCATGGAAGAGTTCACCCGCAACTTGGCGGCCGAGGCCGCCCGAGGCTAGTGCGCGAAGCCTCTTCCTGCTCAATACGGCCCAACTATCGCAAAGGGCACGCTGGCTGACAAGGTGCGCTGCCTGATCTATCGTAGTGATGACATATGATGTCACTGCCATCGTCGGAGTTGATCCAACCTCAAGGGAAGTATGATGACTCAACTCACTGCACGAGTGCCCGCTGAGTTGGCAGAAGCACTGGACGCCGCTGCTGCTCAACTCAAGCGAAGCCGGGCCGAAGTGATCCGCCAAGCCTTGGAGCGCTATCTGGAGGATTTCGACGACCTCTCCGTCGCCTTGGAGCGGTTGCGGGACCCGTCCGATCCTGTTTTGGACTGGGATGAGGTCAAGGTTGACCTACTCGGTCAGGATTAAGCAAAGTGCCTCAAAGGAACTCGCTGGTATATCCCAACCGGATAGGACGAGGGTGGTCGACGCCATCGACCAGCTTCGGGATCAGCCTTTCGTGGGCAGCCCCCTCAAAGGAGGACTAAGAGGCCTAGCGTCGTCTGCGCGTCGCCAACTATCGAATCCTGTACGAACTCGTCAGTGGTGAACTAGTAGTCCTTGTGGTGCGAGTAGCTCACCGTCGGGAGTCCTACCGTAGGGGTAAAAGTCATAGACCGCACCCGACAACTCCTAGGGCCCACAGTTCCGACTGATGCCGGAAGGGGTCAAGCCTCAGGCTGAGGATGCACCTGTGAGGCAGGCGAACCGACCTCTTCAGCAGTCTCACTCGCATATTGAGGCTCGCGCTCTTCGTCAGCAGCCAACGCCGTCTCCATAGCATGAATCGCAACCTCAATCTGCTCGTCGTCCGGTTGCCTCGTGGTAAGACGCTGCAGCGTCAGCCCCAAGAACGTGACGGCCTTGGTGGCCGGGTTGTTGGCGTGAGCACCGCAGAACCGGATGATTTCGTAGCTGAAAGCAGCGATCACCGGTAGCAGCACTATCCGCGACGCTATGCGCCACTCCAAGTCGGGTCTCCCTAGGAAGGCGAAGACGAGGATCGCGACCACCATCACGGTCAGCAAGAAGGCCGTTCCGCACCGTGGATGGGCCGTGGGGAAACGTCGTACATGCTCCACATCCAGAGGCAGGCCAGCCTCGTGGGTATGCACCGCCATGTGCTCCGCTCCATGGTAGGCGAACACACGCCGCACATCGGACATCATGCCAATAGCACTGATATAGACCACCAGTATCACGAGCCTGATGACGCCTTCAATGAAGTTGCTCAAGATGTCGGAGGTGATGGCGTGGTCGAATGCCCGCACGGCGAACAGGGGCAGAACGAAGAAGAGGCCGATGCCGAAGACCAACGAGATGGCCACCGTCCCTGCCAAAACCCAGCGGGGCATCTCCTCTTCGTCGTCCGACTGGTCTGCGGCAGCCATGACTGCAGAGCGGTTGAGGCACTTTATCCCTAGGAACAGGGTCTCCATGAGCACGACGAAGCCTCTGAGAAACGGCACGCGACGCCAGAGGCCTGTGAACAGGGAGTTCAGGGGTTGGCAGAGGGTGTCGACCTCGCCGTTGGCCCGTCGCACCGCCAAGCTATAGTGACGGCGGCCCCGAATCATCACGCCTTCTATAACGGCTTGGCCCCCATAGAAGAACCGGGGCTCTGACAAAAGGGACCCCCTTGCTCCGCCTACGCTAACATGATCAAGAACGTCTTGGGCTGCGACGCACCGGGAGGTCCGCCGGCATGAGGATGCTCGTTAGGAAGTTGACCTGTCGAGGTTGAAGCGACGCCTCAGCCTCTCGATGCGGCCCTCAGTATCAACCACCCTCTGTTCGCCTGTGTAGAAGGGGTGGCATTTGCTGCAGACTTCCACTCGAAGGGCAGCCTTGGTAGCTCCGGTGGTGAACGTGCTGCCACATGAGCAGGTCACCAAGGCCGCGCTGAAGTACTCGGGATGAATTTCTTTCTTCATCGTTCGACCTCCCCTACTCGCCTTTCGTTATTCGGCCGAGCCGTCGGGAAGGACGCTGGCCATTCGCTTGCCCTTGGCAGCCCACTGGAACTTGACCTTCCCCTCAGTAAGGGCGAAAAGGGTGAAATCGCGGCCGAGACCCACGTTGTGGCCGGGGCGAATGCGCGTGCCCCTTTGGCGTACGATGATGTTGCCCGCTCTTACTTGTTGACCGTCGAACAACTTGACTCCCAAACGCTTGGAGTTGCTGTCCCGACCGTTGCGAGAGCTTCCTCCCGCCTTCTTGTGCGCCATTAGGGTGCTCCTTCCTCGTCGGAGGGCTCATCGTCGGCCTCGGTATCGTCCTCGACTTCCGTGTCGAGCTCGTCCACGGCCTCCTCTTCGGCCTCTTCCGCTTCGGTGTCTTCCGCCAGAACATCCTCTTCGTCAGCATCCAAGACTGCCACGGCAGCCTCGGGCAGTTCCGCTACCACACCAGCTTCCTCACCTTCCAAGAGCAACTCCCGGATGGCCAAGCGGGTGTAATGCTGGCGATGTCCATTCTTGCGGCGGTAGCGGGTCTTTCGCTTGTACTTGAAGACGATGATCTTGCGGTCACGGGTCTGCTCCGTGACCTCCGCCACTACTTTGGCGCCGGCCACCAACGGCCGACCCAATTGCAGATGGCCATCACGAGAGATCGCCAGTACATTGTCTAACTCGATACGGGAGCCAGGGTCCACGGGCAGCTTTTCGACATCTATGACATCCCGTGGGCTGACGCGGTACTGTTTACCGCCGGTACGAAAAATTGCGTAGTCCATTAGAAACCTCGACCGTTGATTCTATCTGTGGCCCAAGGTAGTGTCAAGCTGAAACGTAGGGACGCGATGCCCAGATTACAGCGGCTCCGTCCCCTCGCTGAGTATTTTCACATACTCGGAGTAGGCGAACATGCGGTTGCGCCGGCCTTCGGTGACCTCGCGCGCAATGCCGAGGTCCTCCAACCGTGCCATTGCTGTCGACGCGGTGGGAAAAGATAGCGCCGTACTATCGCACACACCGGAGATGGAGATGATGGGGCGCTCTCTCAACGCCTCATGCACCCGCAAAGCCGAGTTAGAGCCACGGCCTAGTTGTTGCACTTGCGACCTGTCCTGTTGGAATAGCGCCACGAGTCGCTGCGCCGTGTCGACGGCCCCCTCTGCCGTACGGGCCACCCCTTCTAGAAAGAAGCTGGTCCAAGCTTCCCAATCTCCGTTCACGCGTACGCCGTCCAACAGCTCGTAATACCGTTGCCGGTTCTGCTTCAAAAAGAGGCTCAAGTACAACAGTGGCTCGCGGAGCACGCCAGTATGGTAGAGCATCAGGGTAATCAGCAACCGGCCCACGCGGCCGTTGCCATCAAGAAATGGATGGATAGTCTCGAATTGTGCGTGGGCGATGCCAGCACGAACAACTGCGGGCAGGCCAGTCGCCGTCGAGTGCAAGAATCGCTCTAGGTCTCCCATACATTCCTGGACTGCTTGGGGAGGTGGAGGTACGTAGTGTGCGTCCCCAGGACGCGTTCCGCCAATCCAGTTTTGCGATTCCCGGAACTCCCCCGGCGATTTGTCGCTACCCCGGCCTCGCGCAAGGAGCTGACCATGAATCTCACGGATGAGGCGGTTGGAAAGAGGAAAGTCCCCGCGCAAGCGCATCAGCCCATGGTCCAGCGCTGCCACGTAACTCGATACCTCAGTGACATCATCCATGGGCATTCCAGGCTGCTCAGCCAACTCGAACATCAGCAAGTCGGATAGAGAAGATTGAGTGCCTTCGATCTGAGACGAGAGCACAGCTTCCTTACGAACATAGGAGTATATGAACAGGGCTGGGTCAGGCAAGAGAGTGGAGAGGCTATCGAGACGCCCCAAGAAGAGAAGTGCGCCCTCCAAGGGCTCCTGCAACGCTTGCAGGTCAACTGGGGGCTCCGGGGGCAGGGGCGCTGGAACAAAGGCGCGCACTGTTTCACCGGCTGCGGTTGTGAGTTCGTACCTACCTGTTGTGCCGCGCTTCAAAGTTACAGGGCCTTATTCAAGGATGCGCAATAAGGATTGACCTTATTAAAGGTACAGGGCCTAACTCTTAATAACGACTCCCGCAGCCTGCTTATATCAAGAGAATTTCAATAACCGTAGCGCCTATTAAAGGTTAGGCCCTAAAGTCTTAATATGGCAGCCGCCGGCTACAGATCGACGCCCCTAGTCTCGGCCACTATCTGGATGTCCTTGTCACCCCGGCCGCTCAGGCAGACTAGGATGATTTTGTCCGGGCTGAGTTGGGGGGCAAGCTTGGAGGCATAGTAGACGGCGTGGCAGGGCTCCAAGGCGGGGATGATGCCCTCGGTGTTGCACAGCAGGTCGAACCCCTCCAAGGCCTCTTGGTCATTCACGCTGACGTAAGTGGCGCGGCCCGTCTCTTTGAGGTAGGCGTGCTCGGGACCAACTCCGGGGTAGTCGAGCCCAGGGGCCAAGCTCGCAGCCTCCAACACCTGCCCCTCCTTGTCTTGCATCAGGTAGGACATCGAGCCATGCAGCACACCGGGGCGTCCATAGCTCAGAGGAGCGGCGTGGTTCTGCCCTACACCTTGACCAGTGCCCCCAGCCTCCACGCCGATGAGGTCCACCGTCTCGTCGCCCACGAAGGGGTGGAACGTGCCGATGGCGTTGCTACCGCCGCCGACGCACGCTATCGCATAGTTCGGCAGGCGTTGCTCCGCCTGCATCAACTGCTCCTTAGCCTCGTTGCCTATAACTGACTGGAAGTCACGCACCATGCGCGGGTAGGGGTGCGGACCTACGGCACTGCCCAGAAGGTAGTGGGTGGTCTCCACGTTGGTCACCCAGTCGCGGATGGCCTCGTTGATGGCATCCTTCAAGGTGCGGCTGCCCGACTCCACTGCCCGTACCTCGGCCCCAAGCAGCCTCATGCGGTAGACATTCAGCGATTGCCTTCGGATATCCTCGGAGCCCATGTACACGATGCATTCGAGATCAAGGAGGGCGCAGACCGTGGCGGCCGCCACGCCATGCTGTCCGGCACCCGTCTCCGCCACAATGCGGTGCTTGCCCATGTGCTTGGCCAGAATGGCTTGGCCTACGGCATTGTTAATCTTGTGGGCCCCGGTGTGGGCTAGGTCTTCGCGCTTGAGGTATATCTTGGCCCCGCCACACTGCCGGGTAAGGTTGGAGGCAAAATAGAGAGCCGTTGGCCGCCCTACGTAGGTGCGGAGCAGGTGGGTCAACTGGTCTTGGAACTGCTGGTCTTCCAGCGCTACCAGATAGGCTTGGTCCAGTTGCTCCAAGGCCGGCATCAGGGTCTCGGGCACGAAGCGTCCGCCGAAGCGTCCGAACCGCCCGTTGGAGTCGGGCAGTGATGTTGAAATCGAAGATGTGCTCATAGCGCTCCCATTGTATCACCGTGTATCAGCCCGAGGCGGTATGGGCCGATGCGGACCGCGCCGCCGCGATGAAGGCCCTCACCTTGTCAGGGTCCTTATCCCCATCGGTCTCCACACCGGTGGAGACATCCACGCCCCAAGGCTGGGCCGCTGCCACCGCGCTGGCTACGTTGTACGGGTCGAGGCCCCCGGCCAGCAGGAAGCGATGTCCCTGGTCTGAAAGTTGGCGGGCAATCTGCCAGTTGAAAGACTGGCCCGTGCCCCCCTGTAGACCCTCGACACGTCGGTCCAATGTTACCCAATGGCCTGACTTGGACAGTTCCTCAATCTGCTCACTCAGCAGCCCCACAGCGTAATCAACTTCCCATGACGGCAGGATGTGGAGCACTTTGATCACAGGAACTTCCACTTGGCCACAGTATTCGATAGACTCGTGGCCACATAGTTGCACCATGTCTAGCTCGCAATCGTGTACGATGCGGTTGACGTCTTCCAAGGGTTGGTCGGCGAACAGCCCCACCGTGGGCAGGGGCATCTCCAGCCCTCGCAATGCGGCCACCACCGACTGGGCAGTAGAGATATCCCGCCGACGCCGACGCTCCGGGACGAACACCATGCCCACCAAGTCGGCCCCCGCATCAACTGCCACGAGGGCGTCGGCGGGTTGCAGGATGCCGCAAATCTTGACCAGCATCGGGGGCCTAGTCACCTAGAGTCGGTGGCCAAGGGCAATCCAGCCTCTGCAGGGACGCTCAGCAGATGTCGAACGGCGGCTCCCACATCGTCCGACGTAACCAGCGCCTCACCCACCAGAACCGCATGGACGCCAAGCTCTCCCAACTGTGCCAGGTGGTGTGGGCCGCCAATTCCGCTCTCGCTGACGATTATCTTGCCGGCAGGCACTTGCGGAGCGATACGGGCGGTGACTGCGAGGTCGGTGTGGAACGTGTGCAGGTCGCGGTTGTTGATCCCGATTATCTGCGCTCCTACCGACACGGCGGTTTCCAGCTCCTCCTCGTTATGCACCTCAACCAAGCAGTCTAGCGACAGTTTCGTGCCGAGGGCGAACAGGTCAGATAACTGCTCCGGCTCCAGCATGGCCACGATGAGCAACATGGCATCGGCCCCGGAAGCCCGCGACTGGTAGACCTGGTATGGGTCGAAGACAAAGTCCTTGCGCAGCACTGGCGTGGCCCTGCCCAAGGCAAGCTTCACCTCCGACAGGTGGGTTAGCTCGCCTTGGAAGTGAGAGTCGGTGAGAACGGAGATCGCCGACGCTCCGGCGTCGGCGTATGCCGTCGCTAGCTCTACTGGGTTGAAATCGGCGCGCAGCAGCCCGCGGGAGGGCGACGCCTTCTTGACCTCCGCTATAAGGCTCACCCCGTCGCTACTTAGTGCCTTGCCAAAGCCGCTGGGAGCGGGAGCGACATCACACCACTGCCGCAGCATAGCCAAGGAAATCGCTTCCTTCTGCTGCTCAAGCTCCAGCCTCTTGGCGGCGACTATGGTGTCCAATATGGTCAAGCAATGGCTCCTTCGAGTGGCCTCATGAGCAGCCGGGCCTAGTCAGCGGCCAACTCTTGGCTCAGGCTTACCAAGTCCCTCAGGGTCTTGGCAGCCTTGCCTGAATCGATGGCCTCCTCCGCGATGGGCACCCCGGCAGCAAGAGTATCCACGACACCACCCACCAGCAGCACAGCAGATGCGTTCAGCAGGACGACGTGCCGCAGCGGGCCCCGCTCTCCGTCCAGCAGGCGACGCAGTATCTCCGCGCTCTCTTCAGGGTTACCTCCCGGTATCTGTTCCGTGGTCACGCGGGGCAGGCCCACGTCTTCCGGCGTCACACTGCCTGGATGCACCCGTCCGTCTTTGACTTCCCAGACGCGGGTCGGGGCGCCTAGGGTGAGCTCATCCATGCCGTCCTCGCCGTGTACCACCATGGCGTGGGTCGAGCCTAGGATGTTCAGCACTTGGGCCATGCGTTCTCCCCACGCGGGGTCAGGCACACCCAGCAGTTGGCCCGCTGCGCCTGCGGGATTTGTGAGGGGCCCCATGACGTTGAACACGGTGCGTATGCCCAACTCCCGGCGCACCGGCGCGGCGTGTCTCATAGCAGGGTGAAAGGTGGGAGCGAACATGAAGCCGATGCCCACTTCCTCGATGCAGCGCTTCACTCCTTCCGGGCCGAGGTCGATCTTCACTCCGGCGGCCTCTAGGACGTCGGCGCTGCCACAGGCCCCTGAAGCAGCCCGGCCACCATGTTTGGCCATCTTGACTCCGGCGCCAGCCCCCACTAAGGCGGCTGCAGTGGAGATGTTGAACGTGCCTTTGGCGTCGCCTCCCGTGCCTGCGGTATCCACCGTCAGACCGTCGACGTCGACGTGCAGGGCCTTTTCACGCATGATAGTGGCCATCCCCGCCATCTCCTCGGCGGTCTCGCCCTTCACCCGTAGTGCCGTGACGAAAGAACCCAACTGCGCTGGGGTGGCCTCGCCCTCCATGACTTCCCGCATCACCGCGCTGGCCTCATCCATCGTGAGGGACTTGCCAGCGACCAAGGCTTCTATAGCTTCTCGGATCAAGGTCTTATCCGGTCCAGATGAAGCGTTCCGGGATGATACGAAGGACTACCAGTTCCTCGTCGGCCAGAGAGTCGGCCCACTCCCCGCCTTCATCTTCGCCCAAGTAGCGTATCGACAGCCTCCGGTGCAACTCTTGGGCTGCCTCGTTGTCGACCATAATTTGGGCCCTGCCACGCACCGTAAGAGAGCGTATGTTACGCGTGGTGTCGGTGATGCAGAGAGCCACCTGGGGGTTGTTCTCAATGTTGCGCACCTTCACAGCCGCCGCGTCGGTTGTGGTGCTGAACACGGTGCCATCGTATTCATACCAGACAGGGAAGGCCTGAGGCCCTCCGCTGGGGTAGATGGTGGCCAGAATGGCAAGATAGTTGCGCTGGACGAAGTCCTGCACCCTCTGCCTCCCCGCGCTGGAAGCGCCGGGTTGGCCAACTCCTCGTCCTACTGTCGTCAAGTGTAGACCTCGTGCTAATGGATACCCACCAATGATAATGCGTCAACAAGGTCGAAAGCTAGCGGCTGAGAGTCCCAGCGTCCGCACACGCTTTACACCCTTCGAAGCGTGGGAGAAACTGGCTACACTACGCCTATTCTTCCGCCTATTCTTACGCCTGTTCTTCGGTAGGAGGGACGCCTGGGCACTCTCTATGTAGTCGCAACGCCCATCGGCAACTTGGAGGACATCACCCTTCGCGCTCTGCGCGTGCTCGGTGAGGTGGATTTGGTGGCCGCCGAAGATACCCGCTCCGCTCGCAGGCTGCTGACCCACCACGGCCTGAAGGCGCGCTTGGTCAGCTTCTTCGAGGCCAACAAGATGGCCCGGCTACCTGTCGTGATAGAGGCCCTGGGGCAAGGGGACGTCGCCCTGCTGTCGGACGCTGGCACACCCGTCATCTCCGACCCTGGGCGTGAGTTGGTGGCCGAGGCCTCACGCCGCGGCTTCCCCGTGGTGGCCCTGCCGGGAGCGTCGGCTGTCACCAGCGCCCTGGCCGTCTCCGGCTTCGACGGCAACTCCTTCAGGTTTCTAGGCTTCCTGCCGCGGCGACAAGTAGACAGGCGCCGGGTTCTTACTGCGGCTGCGACTAGCACCGAGACCCTAGTCATCTTCGAGGCCCCACACCGGTTGCGGGCGTCCTTACAGGACATGCTCGAGACGCTGGGCGACCGCCCAGTCGCCGTCTGCCGCGAGTTGACCAAGCTGTACGAAGAGGTATTTCGGAGCAGCCTCTCCGAAGCCATCACCCACTTTCAGGAGCCCCGAGGCGAATTCACCTTGGTGGTGCAGGGGGCGCCCGACTCGCCAATGGAAGCCGACCCTGAAGCCGCCAGCCAAGAACTGCTACGCCTCAAGGCCGCCGGGGTCAAGGCGAAGGAGGCCGTGGCCGCCGTCTCACAGGGGTACGGGCTCTCTCGAAGAGAGGCCTACCGGCTGTGGCTTTCACCACCTGCTAGCCCGCAGCACGGAGACCTTTGAATACATCCGCCACTCCCTGAACAAGAACGAGCCTCAACCAGAAGCCACATCGTCATTGCCACGAAAATGACCTACCAACCCTCAACAATGGCCACCCCCGTCTTATCCCGCACCCACCCTCCGTCATTCCCGCATCCCACCCCGTCATTCCCGCGAAGGCGGGGACCCACGGCCCCGACCATCCCCCATTGACAAACCCGTACATTAGTTCTAGCATCCACTCAGTGCGCTGGGAACTGCCTGCCCCGGACCCCGATCCGGGGACCCCTACAGGTCACCCCAGCCTTTTCTTTTATCCAATCGTCTCAGGAGCCAACATCCGTGGAAACCCAGCCAGACCAGCCCCAAGCACAACCCCTTCACCCTCACCCTCCAAGCCCGGATTTGGGCCACGCCCGTCTCACCAAGCGCCCCCAAATCGTATCTGAAACAGCCCCACGTGAGACAAATGAGACTCAATACAGCTACGAAACGCTTCGCCACAGCTACAAGCGGTGTCCCACTCAACACCCAAATCGTATCTGGAGGGACCACTTCCGCCGAGACCAAAACAAGACGCCTCGTCTCAACTACCCCGCCAAACCCTGTGCGTCACCGATACCCCTTACGAGCCCCATCAAGGCGGCCTCCCGCACATGACACAGAAAAGCAAAAAACATCTCGCGCGACGCCTGGACCAAAGCAAAGCTGAGTCGTAGCTGCGCCAATACGAATCCCGGTGCAATAATATAGGAATAAATGATCATCGTAATACGATGGGATAGGCATTTACAGATGCGTGGACTATCAATAAAGTGATATTAAAATGCTACAGGTATGGCATCCAAGGCCCATAATGTCCACAAATGTCTGCAGTTATGCAAAGTCTCCATCAAGTGGGAATGACCAGTGCCGCTATTCATACCTCAGCGCTTCCGCGGGGTATATCCGGGAGGCTTGCCTAGCGGGCAGCAGCGTGGCGGCTAGGGAGAATATGTAGGCCACGCTCACTATGATGATGATCTGCACCCACGGGAAGCTGAAGGTCAGCCCCTCCACTCCCTCGAACTCTCGCACGTCATTCACAATATTCCAGGAGATGATGCTGCCCAAGGCCACTCCTATTGCTATGCCCAGCAGTGCTACGAAGGACGACTCCGTGAGGAAGCTGAGCAGCACCATGCGACGACGATAGCCGATGGCCCTGAGCACACCGATCTGCTGTCGCCGCTCCACCACTGCCCGCAGACTGACAACGCCCAAGGAAGCGATGCCCACCAATAGCCCCAAGGCCATGAAGCCGGTAAACAGGTAGTTGAACGCCCGTTGCGCCGCCGAACGCTCTGCCACCACGTCGGCCAACACCTCAGCCTCCAGCCCATTGTCACGGAAGGCCACCTCCAACGAATCCGACAACGCGGCGGTGTCCACGCCTTTGGCTACCTGCAGACGGTAGTGGGTGATGGGTACTGGGAAGGGGATGGCACTGTCGAGGTAGCCTCGACCGCTGAACATGCCGAAACTGCGATCGCCGAAGTCTTCCGCCAGCACATCCAGCACCCCAATTACGGTAAGGCGCACCAACCCGCCGGTACGGGGTTCCCGCGCCTCGATTTCGAAGGGCGTCATCGACTGGTCCTCGTATTTCACTCCCTCCACGTTGAAAGGTGCCCAACCCGTGTTGCCCACCCCGGTACGGCTGGGGACGGCCGGAGCATCGACGACCACCAGCGTGGGGTCGTCATTCAGGGCCCGCCATACGTCCGACAGGTCTGGCCCGTAACCGTCGGCGATTATCCTCAGCCGGTGGGTGCTGTTCAGGAGGAAGCCAGCATCGGCGGCTTTAATCACGTAGGGCTTCCAACTGCGCTCCTCGGCTCCAATTTGACGCACCTCGACGGGTACGAACGTATAACCGCCTATCGCCTCCAGGTCCTCTCGACGCAGCTCAGGTGCTTCGACAATGCCCTGCTCCAAGTCGTCGATGGGGGCATTGAGATTGACTGACGCCTCGATATCCCAACCGCCGGAAACTACCTCTGTGTCCGTGCCAACACGCCCGAACGCATCGGTGAGGATAGACATGACGATCAGCGTGAAGATAACTAGGGCAAACATGGCCAGCGTCAGACCGGTACGAAACTTCGAGCTCATGGGGTAGGCCACGGCGGTGACCATTACCGGCCTGAACTTGCCGAACCCACCAGTGGCCAACGCCAGCCCCCTCAGCAGCAGGTCCGAGTTGTACATCACCGTCCAGACACCCGCCCCCACCATAGAGATGCCCGACACGAAGAACATCTCGGGCCCGCCACTCAAGTCTCCTGACACCTTGCGCAGTATGTCAAAGGGCAACATCCAAAACACCAACATCACCACACCGATGAAGGTATAGGCGATACGGTCAGCGGTATCTTTTCGGAGGGATGTGCGGCGCAACCCGAGGCGCAGCATCAGTCCCAACCCGATAATCATCAGGGCTACGCCGATGCGGAACCAAGCGATCTGCGAGTCGATGCTGCTATATGTCAGCAGCAACCCCAGAAGAAAGGTGAGCCAGCCTTGGGAGAGGGGAGGCCATAGCAGCCGTGCAGAAGCCGCCATCGCTAAGAACGGGATGGATACTAGGGACCACACGAGACGAGCCAAGGCATCTGCTGCTCTCTGCGGCTGAACGGCTGCCACGGCTTGCAGTACCGACCGCGGCGCATAGGCAGCCCTCCGTAACTGGAAGACCAAAGGCAAGAACCCCTGACGCCAGCTACCTGCGGAACCAGAGATGGAGGCGGTGGGCAGGTCCCGCACTGCCGACGAGATGTTCAGACGACTCACGCGGTAGGCCGAGAGGCCCACG
This sequence comes from Dehalococcoidia bacterium, assembly GCA_965263155.1. GTDB lineage: Bacteria > Chloroflexota > Dehalococcoidia > Lucifugimonadales > JAAXIE01 > JAAXIE01. The sequence goes on along the minus strand of OZ253586.1, from coordinate 503,373 downwards.
GTAATCAGGGTGATGACCATGGCCAAGCAGTAGGCCACGACGATGCTCTCCGGCTCGAAATGGGGCGTCATCTGGAAGTCCCCAGCCCGCGCGCCTCCTGCCTGAAAGATACGGTTGGCAATCACCACGATAAGGGAGCTGACCCCCAGTCCGATGCCTACGCCGATGGCCGCCGATACCAACGAGTAGGCGGTGCCCTCGAACACGAACATCTGCACCAAGTGTACGCGGCGCGCGCCTACGGCCCGGGCCATGCCCATCTCGGTGCGCCGAGCAGCCGCCAGCATGACGAATATCAGAAATATCAGCAGTACACCTACAATGACCGAGAAGAGGCCCATGACTAGGAAGAAAGTGGTGACGAAGCTGCCAATCAGGTCGGCCTCCTCCAGCACCTGACGCTTCACGTCCAGCACTCGGTACTCCGCAAGGTCAGCGAACAGCGTCCCCGCGCGCGTCTCCAGCGGGTTCCCGCCATCGGACGCATCGCCAAGGTCGGCCTTCACCAGAGCCTTCAACACCTGAGCCTGCGCCTCCTGGTTGGCCAGCAGGGCCACCAATTGGTAGTCGACGCCGGGCTCTTCAAGGGCTCGCACCAGCCGCACTAGTTCCAACTCCTCCGTCCCGGAACTGGAGGCGCTGGCGCTCACCTCCAAGGCAGCAATAGCGCTTGGGCTGGTCAGCAACTCTTTCAGCTCGGTAGCCACAGCTGGGTCAGCGAAGCGCACCCGCAGAAGGTTGGTCACCTCCTCGCTCAGCTCGGCTCCACTCTTGTCGTCACCACGGTTGGAGACCGCGATGTAGTTGATCTGGCCGTCGCGATGGAACAGCTCTTGCACACGGGTGAGAGGCAAGAGAAGGGTGGGCGAGTCGCCTGCCAAGCCTCCCTGCTCCACGACGCCCTTCACGGTGATCACTGTGGGGCGCGTCTCCCGGTCCTCCGCGGGCAGGGTTAAGGACAGCCGATGGCCTGCCTCGGCCTTCATCTCCTTGGCGGCTTCCTGGTTGATGTACCCTTCGTCAGGGGCCAGGCTCTCCAACTGTGCTCCACCACCCGAGGAGAAGACGAGACCGCCAAAACCTCCGAAGTGGGCTGGGTCAACCCCAGCGATGCGGAAGGCGCCCTCGCTCAGGTTGGTGTCCAAATTCACTGCAGGCACCGTTTCGCCTATGCCGGGAGTGATGCCATCGATGCTGGGCAGGCCGCCCAAGTCATTCTGCAATTCTTGGAACTGCTGGTAGGGCACGTAAGGGTTGCTGCCGAAGGTGTCCGCCTCAGTAGCCCGGGCTGGGACGATGATTTCGTCGATGGGGCCCAGCACCTTCACCGCTTCTTGGCGGATGGAGTAGCTGATGGTGTCGCCCGTGCCAAAAGCAGCCGCTGTGATCACCGCGCTGAGCATGATGCCCACTATGATGAGGACCGTCTGGGCCTTGCGACGAGGGATGTTGCGGAGACCCAGCTTGACCAAGACGGGATTGCGCCAGCCTCGGTAGAGAATCAGGGCCAACGCTGGCACGAGGATTGCCAGCAGCACGAACATGTAGACCTTGATGGAAACGCCGAAAAGCTCTTCCATTCAGCAGTCTCAGTTGTCGGCGCCGTCCACTGTTGCAGTTGGAATGGCAGCGGATGGAACGGTTGGCGATGTAGGCGCCGAGCCAAACCATGTAGCCGACGACGGGTCCAACTCCTCGCGCTCGATGACGCCGTCTCGCATCCGCACGATGCGATGGGCGCGACGCCCCACCTCCAGCGAGTGGGTGACGACAACGAAGGTCTGGCCGTTCTCGCGGTTCAGTCGAATCATCAGGTCGATGATGCCCGTGGCGGTCTCGGTGTCCAGATCACCGGTGGGTTCATCGGCCCAGACGATGGCGGGGGTATTGACCAAAGCCCGGGCGAGAGTCACCCGCTGCCGCTGGCCCCCAGAGAGCTCACCGGGCAGGTGGTGCGCTCTGTCAGCTAGCCCCACCAAGTCCAGCAACTCCACGGAACGCCTGCGGGCCTCTTTGGGGTTCATCCCAGAGACGAGCAGAGGCAACTCCACGTTCTCCACGGTCTTGAGCACCGGAAGCAGGTTGTAGAGCTGGAAAACGAAGCCCATGTTCTGGGCGCGGTAGTCGCTGCGGTAGTCGTCGGGCAGGTCGTGGAGCACCACGCCATCAATCAGGACCTGACCCTCGTCTATCTCATCCAGCCCCGACAGGCAGTTGAGGAGGGTAGTCTTGCCGCACCCGCTGGGGCCCATGATGGCCACAACTTCTTGGCGGCGCACACGGAGATCAATGCCTCGCAGGGCATGAACCTCTAACGCGCCAGCACGGTAGGTCTTACGGATGCCGGAGGCGTCGATTATCAGGTCTTCCATACCATCCTAGGGGCTTCCCGAATATCAGGCGGCCATGGATCGCCAACTGGCTGGGAAGACCTGTCGCATCGGCCCCCGCTGGCCCCATCAGCCACTGGGCAGTATGTCAGTGCCTACGCATAGCGTTCAGCGATGCTGAACGATATACCATATGCATGAACGTGATAGAGCCAGCGGGATATAGCAGGCTAGAGCTTGGCCACGCCTGCGTTGGCGCAGTCCTCGTCCTGTTGAGCAGTGCCACCGCCCACGCCACAAGCGCCTTCACACACACCGTCGCGCATGATGGGCATGGCGCCTTGGCCGGCGATCATGTGTCCCTCGGCGGCCACGATGCCCCGCAGAGTCGGGCTCGCGTCGTAGTTAGCCTGAATGAGGGCGCTGGACCTGCCGAACCCCGCCGAGGCCACGGCCTTGCCTTGAGAGCCATACACTCCGCCCCAAATTGCGCCGTCCATGCGGTTGAAGGCCACCAGCCGCCCGCCGGAGTCAACCACGGCAGCGCTAATCTTGATCCCCATGTTTTCCGCTTCTGCTATCGCGCCTTCCACGATCCTGTTTGCTTCAGCTATTGTGAGAGCCATCTTTCACCTCCGATAGTCGCTTGCGATTGTGCTGGTCTCGAAACCCAGTTATGAATCCAGGAATTTCGCGATGTACCCCTTGACCACCTCGATAAGCCTGTCGCACTGGGGGCCGGGTGTGTTGCCGAAGCTGTGAGGCTGGTCTTGGAAGGGTTCCAATTGGGCCCGCCCGCCTGCTGCGTTGTACAAGGAGCAGAACCGGTCGGCCCGCTCAAAGGGCACGTTGTCGTCGGCAGTGCCGTGAACCACGAGTGTTGGGGGCATAGTACACCGTTCGCCACGCTCCAGCATCTCCACCGGGTTGGCCTCGTGCATCGCCTCTTCACTGAGGAAATAACCCATATTCTTGGCCGACAGTTCGTCATTCCCAGCCTTCTGGGAAATCATGTGCCGGACGTAAGGGTCGATAACCGGCCAACAGACGCCCATCCAGCCCACGGTAGCGTCGGCGGTCCCGTCCAAGGGTATGGCATTGTACCGGGGGTCGTTAGGACGCATGGCCGACAGGGGCAGCGTGTGCCCGCCAGAGGAGTAGCCGATGGCGCCCAGCGTGGTCGGGTCGCCCTTGAATTCGCTGGCGTGCTGCTTGAGCCAGCGCGTGCCGTAGTTGGTGTCCTGCACCTGAGCCGGATAAGGGAACTCCGGCGCAACGCGCAATGCGATGGCGGCCACCAACACGCCGCTGGCTGCTATGGGGCGTGTCGTCACCGGATTATTCGTGTGGTTGCCGTTGCTCCAAGCCCCTCCGTGAACACTCAACAGCACAGGGAAGGGGCCATCGCCCTCCGGCTGGTAGATGCGAACCTGACGGAACTCGCCTTGGTAGTTCAGGTATTCCACGTCGAACTCGCGTACCTCATAGGTAGCATTGGGGTCGTATCGTACGCTCTTCTGAGTGGTCATTCGTCCTCGCTTCCTGTATTTGGGTTATATCCCTGACACTGAACGAAAGCCGGTTGCGGCTCCAGCCAGCAAGTCCCCTATGAATCCAGTGAGATGAAGCCCGGCCTAGGGCCGCTGCCACGACGCTGCATGGCCGTGGCCATGTCTTCTACTGCCTGCGGGCCAGCCCGCTCCAAGGCCTCCTCCTGCTTGGCTTGGTCGCTCCACCGGTAGCCAACGATCTCCGAATAGAAGGGCGTCAGACGTACCCCCTCACGCCGCCGCGTACGACAGTCGAGGATGTAGTCTAGGACATTCTCGATGGTGGGGGGGTCGGTCCAATCGGCGCGGAACAGCACACGTCCACTGCCGCGGGCTACGACGTAGGTCATGTTCGGCAGTGTGCCGTAGAGATCGTGGCCAGTGCCGATGACGTCGTCCACAAGGATGGGCCGCTCTATGCCCAATATCTGCTTGAAGGCCATGGCTTGGGATATCTTCTGCTCAATACTGCGATGAGCCGGGTAGTGCTCTCCGGGATGGGCTTCGCGGGTGTAGACGAAGATGGACTTGAAGCCTTTGGACTCGTAATCCTTGGCCATGGGTTCCAGCGCTGGCGCCGCCAGCGAGCAATAGGGTCAAGTGAGCGAGCCAAACTCAACGAGCAGGTCTTGGTCCTCCCAGTAGCTGCTCAACTGCACTGTCTCCCCTGTATCCAACAGTGTCGCGGGAAAGTCTGGGGCTTTGTCGCCCACCTTCATATGCTCACGGAACTTGGCAAAGTCCGAGGCACTGGACACCGGCCCGAAGTTGGCGTAGTTATAGGTCTCAACCGCAGTGTCGATAGCCAATTCTCCCTCTGTCCCCTTTATCACTTGTGGTCCATCCGCGTTTGGTGCGGCGCATCGCACCAGTCTAGTCAGCAGGCGTCGCCGCCTCCTTGGATTCGGACCTCTGGAACGCGGGCATGACCTCTTGGGCGAAACGTTTCAGCTGCTCGCTGAATTCGACCCAAGGCATGCCCTCAGGCCAGTGGAGCACAATGTGCTCCAGCCCTGGGTATTTCTCCTCGGTTTCCTTGAGGTGGGACACGAACCGCTCCGACGGACCGCATATCCAAGCCTTCTGCTTCACCCCGTCCTCGATGTGCGGCAGGCGCGCCGGCGCGCCTGGTGTGCCCCAAGCGCGTCCCTGTTCGTCGGTGTAACGCACAAAGCCGAAGGGAGCGAACCACTTGTAACGCTCGTCGTGGGAGGCGCGTACCTGCTCCATCGCCTCCTCCTGCGTGTCGGCCAAGTAGAAGCCCACGTTGAGGGCCAAGCCCTCTCCCAAGACTAGGTCGCGACCATGCTTGGCGGCGTAGCCTTGGTAGTCGCGGAAAAGCCGGTCCACCAACAGCTCACCTGTGAGGCCCACCATAGCCTTGATGCCCTTGCTGGCCATCCACTCCAGGGTCTTACCGCTGGCGATGGGCTGCCATATCTCCACTGGCTGGTGCGAGGGCCGGGGCACCAAGGTGATGTCCTGCAGATCGTAGCCACGGTACGGGACCTGCGCTGGGAGTTGGTAGTGCTTCCCCTGATGGCTGAAGGACTCCTCGTTGAAGGCTTTGAAGATGATCTCCATCTGCTCTTCGAACAGTTCGCGGTTGGCGTCGTTGTCGATGACGGGTGCGCCGAATGTCTCCACCTCGCGGCTGTGATAACCACGACCCACCCCGAAGATAATGCGCCCGCCGGTGAGAAAGTCGGCCATGGCGTAGTCTTCCGCTAGACGCAGGGGGTGCCACATGGGGGCGATGTTGAAGGCGCAGCCGAACTTCAGGTTCTTGGTCTTGCCCGCCAGATGAGTGCCCAGCAGTATCAGGTTGGGCAGGCACTCGTAGCCTTCCCGTTGAAAGTGGTGTTCGGCTGTCCACATGGCGTAGAAGCCCAACTCGTCCAGCAGCACCGCCAACCGCTCCGAGTTGGCCAGCCCCTCGGTGAGCCGCTCGTTGGGATAGCGCCTCTCGTCGGCCGGAGTGCCCTCTAGGCCAATGTTGTCCAGCTCAATCTGGCCAACGTACAACACGGAAAACTTGTCAATCATGCCTTGCCCCTCCCTTGGCAGAAACCTCGGCGATTATACCCTGAACTGCCCGGAACTGGCAGCCCAACCGGTGCCTGAGCCGTCGCAGGGCCTTGTTATACTCACCCCCATGAAGTTGGGTGTGGGAAAGGGGCAAGCGGCGCGCCTCTTCGCGGCCGCCGGGAGGGCCCCAACACTCCTGTTCGCGGTCTTTCCTATGATGTTGGTCACGTTGACCCTAGCGTGTGGCTCAGGCAATGGGGTCATTACGTTTATCTCCGAGCGCGATGGCAACCCCGAAGTCTACGTGATGCAGCCCGACGGCTCGGAACAGTTACGACTGTCGACCACTGAGGCAAGCGAGTCGCGCCCCATCCGGTCGCCGAACAACCGCTGGATCGCCTTCGTGTCCCAGACTTCTGACACAGACTCAGACATCATCCGTATCCAGGAGGACGGGACCATGCAGGCCAAGATAGCCGGCTCTCCCGGCCTCAACGGGCAGCATGTGTGGTCGCCTGATAGCCAGCGTATTGCATTGGTGTCAGACCGCACCGGTGAACCGGAGATATGGCACCTCAGCGTCGACGGTTCAGACGAGCGCCGCGTGACCTACGATGCCAAAGGCGTGATCTTAGGCGATTGGTCGGCCGACGGAGCGTCGCTGCTTTTCACCGTCGCCGACCCGCCGGGCATCGTGCTGCGCAATCCGGATGGGGTCAACGTGCAACGGCTGACTGAGTCCGCGGACCATTCTCCGCAGTGGTCGCCCAAGGGCGACCAGATTGTCTTCGTCTCCACAGGTGAAGACGATCAGCAGGATATATTCGTGATGAACGGCGACGGCAGCGAGCGCAAAGCCTTAACCCAGAATGCGGGCGACAACTACGACCCCAAGTGGTCACCTGATGGCAAGCAGATATGCTACGTCTCCTCCACCGATGGGGACGCCGAGATATTCGTGATGAAGGCCGACGGAAGTGGTCAAGAACCGCTCACCAAGAACAACGTGGAGGAGTCCTCGCCAGTGTGGTCACCCGATGGCAAGCGAATCGCTTTCGTCTCCTACCTGTACATGGAGGGCGAGATTTTTGCTATGGACCCCGACGGCACGAATCAGAAGCGCCTGACCAACAACGGCGTCGAGGACTACCAGCCCGACTGGTAGGGAGAGGCGCCGCCTGCCGCTACGTGAGCGCCCAGTGAGGCAGGGCCTAGTGAGGAGAAAGCTATACACTCATAGCTGTCGAGTATATACTCCCAACGGTGTTTCTTTCGACGGAAAATCAACCGTTAGGCACGCCCTTACGCTCTAGCGGAGGGGTACCGCGCAAGCACCCAACCATCGCCATTGACGGCCCAGCCGCCTCAGGCAAGACTACAGTAGGCAGGATTCTGGCCTGCAGGCTGGGCTACAGATTTCTCGACACCGGCGTCATGTATCGCACCTTGGCGTGGACAGCCATGCACAGGAGAGTCTCCCTCTCCGACAGCGTTGCCTTGGGCAAGTTGGCGACAAGCGACATACTTGCGTTTGCGGTCGAAGAGGGCAACGCCTCCAGCGAAGAACGTGACAAGCACCGGAAGTTGTACACGGCGGAAGTGGGCAATGCCGCCTCCCAAGTAGCCCAATGGCCCGAGGTACGCGAGGCCTTGGTGAAACAGCAGCAGAACATCGCGGGCCGAGGCTCTATTGTGATGGTGGGGCGCGACATAGGCACCATGGTTGCACCCCGAGCAGACCTGAAGGTCTTCTTAGTGGCATCGGCCGAAACGCGTGCCCGCAGACGCATGTTGCAAACGGGAGAAGCCGACTCTTTCCCTGAAGTATTGGCCCACATGGAAGAGCGGGACAGGCGCGATACCCAACGTAGTCACTCGCCCCTGATTCCGGCGGACGACGCTCGCAAGCTGGATACCGAGCACATGGACCCCGAACAGGTAGTGGAGAAAATCATGTCCTGGCTTGGGGATTCCTGATGGGCGTCTACTACCACATTGGCACAGAACTGGCCCGCGTGGGCATGACCCTGTTCGCTCGAATCCACAGGGAGGGCAAGGAGAACGTGCCACGGTACGGCCCGCTGATTGTCGTTTCCAACCACATGGGCAACTCCGACATACCCCTCGTCACCAGCACTGTGGGCCGTTATGTGTTCTTCATGGCGAAGGACGGCCTGTTCAGGGGACCTGTCCGAAACCAAGTGTTGCGCGGTCTGGGCGCATTCCCGCTGAAGCGCGACGGAAACGACCCGGAGGCCCTACGCTGGGCCATGAGACAGTTGGCCCGCGACAGGTGTGTGGGGCTGTTTCCCGAAGGGGGGCGCAGCTTGGAAGGATCAATGCGCAGAGCCTCTCCCGGGGCGGCCTATCTCGCCCTCAAATCCCAAGCTCCCATACTGCCGGTGGCGGTGTGGGGCACCGAGAAGATACGCCCCCTGTGGCGCACCCTGTTCGCCTTCTGCCACATGTCGGTGCGTGTTGGTCAGCCCTTCACGCTGCCCCACATCGAGGGCAACGTCAGCAGGGCAGTGCTGGAGCATTTCACAGACAACATCATGGGCCGGATAGCCGTCATGCTGCCGGAACAATATCGCGGCTACTATTCGCTGGAGCGCATGCGAGCCCAAGCCAAGGTCAACTCCCCTGGCAACGGGCACCAAGACCAGGACGGTAACGAATGCAGCACGATCCTACACCATCTAGGGCAACAAGATTTGGGATCTACCTGAACGCGCAGGAGTGTAAGGTAGTCCGCATAAATTCGCCCTATTGGTTCCCCGAAGAGCCGGAGTGGGTGTACCTCACCGCCGAGGTCAACGCCACGCTACTGCAGCTCCGTCAAATGGCACAGGAGCAGGCGTTGGTGGATGACCCGGACTCGCTGACTTGGGGCACCCTGCCCCTGAGAGATTGACGGGTGAGGAATTAACCATTCGCCAATGGGTTCCTCCAGTGCCTTACGCCGGCTGAATAACGCCCTGCCCTCATCCATGCGATACGGGCAGTTCCGCTACTACTGGATGGTGCTGCTGGCCCAAGTGACGGGCCACCAGATGCTCCTCAACTTCACCATGGGTTGGCTCATGTACGACCTGACCGGTGAGGAGCAGGACCTTGCCTACTTGGGGCTGGCCATTGCCCTGCCAGCCCTGGCCCTGAACCTCGTCGGGGGCGTGCTGGCGGACCGGCTTGAGCCCAAGCGCATGGTGACCCTTGCCCAAGCGACCTCCGCCACCGTGGTTACCTTTCTCGCAGTGCTAGTGCTGATGGACCGCGCCGAAGTATGGCATGTGCTGGCGACGGCGGTAATCATAGGGGCTGTCTCCGCCATCGACCAGCCGAGCCGCTCCAGCATCTTCCCCCGGCTGGTGCTGCGGGAGCACATCCTGAACGCCGTCGCCATGGAGAACATCGTATGGAACGCGGTGCGCATCGGCGCTCCTGCCGTGGCTGGCTTGGTCATCGAGAACTGGGAGATACACACCTCCATGTTCTGCACCGCCGCCGCCTTCTACCTGATGTCCATCGTGGTGTCGTTGCTGAACCTGAGGGAACGACCACCGGCGCAAGGCCGGGTGGTGCAGCAGGTGCGGGAGGGGTTTCGCTACGTGCGGGAGCACACCATCTTCTCTCTTGTAATGCTGCTCACCTTCTGCAACAGCCTGTTTGGCATGTCCTACATACACCTCATGCCCTCTTTCGCCGACGAGGCCTTTCACGTGGGAGCCGCTCGCGTCGGCTACCTGCTGGGGGTGGCGGGCGCTGGGGCGCTGGTGGGCACCATACTCATCGCCAACCTCAAACCACGCCATCCCAAGGGCATAGTGATCCTTGTATCGGCCGTGAGCTATGGCATATTCCTAGTCCTGTTCTCCGTAGCAGCATGGCAAGGGGCATACCTGCCGGCCATGGGTATCCTCTTCTTCGTTGGGGCATCCTACTCCACCTACTTGGTGGGAGGCATGAGCACACTGCAACAACTGGTGCCCGACCGGCTTAGGGGCAGGGTCATGGGCATATTCGGGGCCACGTGGAGCCTAGTCCCGCTCGGCATGGCTGTGGGCGGAACGGTTGCCCAGCACACAGATGCTGCCACGGCAGTGGCCATCGGGGGGCTGCTTATCCTGCTGGTAGCGCTTGGAGTACTGGTTGCCAGCCCGCAGATGCGCGCCCTTCGGGGCTACGTACCCGACGTCCAGCCACAGCAGGCAGGTAGCGCTTCAGTTCCTCTTCCTCACCCGGCTAGTCGCCCCCGTTCGTGACCTCTTGAGAGCGGATTGACTACGCACCTTACTCCGGCCAGGTGTCTGGTGCCCAATCGTTGGCCAGCCCTCGGAATGCCAACATTTGAGCTCATGTCGGATGACCGGACCTCTCATCTAGTCGCCACCATCTTAGGCAGAGGCTAGCTGCGGCTGTTGGCCAACGCCCCATAGGTGGCGACGCAGAAGGGGACGCAAAAGGTGAGGGGGATCTTCCAGTAGAGGTCTGCAGCCCACACCCCACCGAAGAGGATGGTGCCTTGGTTGATTGCCGTAAGCAGAGACCCTACAAGCAAGGATGCCGCTAGGGAGCGGCGAACCATGGGCCAGTAGAGGAAGCAACACCGCAGGCATCTCACGTGTTCCGCATTGCCCCTCTTAAACACAAAACGGCGGCCCCTTCTCAGGGGCCGCTCGCATGATTCACAACCAGTCTCTAAGTCGGTTGGCTGCAATGTGTTGTGCCGAAGCAGAAGGCTACCGGGCGTTGGCGACCGCCTCCTGTAGAGCTCGCCGGGTCATCACTCGGGTGAGGTGAGCACGGTACTCGCCCGACCCGTGGATGTCTTCGTTGTAGAGGGTCACGGCGCGGCTGGCCATGCTGGCCGCCCGCTCGATCTGGCGGTCGCTGGGATCGCGCCCTTCCAGAGCACGCTCCGAGGCTCGAGCTCGCACTGCCTTCGGCCCAGCGCCAGTGATGCCGATGCGCACCTTCTCGCAGTTGCCGTCACGCCCCAAGGTCACTTGGGCGGCAACTCCCACAATGGCGTAGTGGGATGCCTTGTTGGCAAATTTCTTGTAAGACTCGCCGGTACGGGCAGGGGCAACGGGGATACGGATCTCGGTCAGAATCTCGTTGTCGCGCAGCCGGGTGGTGAAGGTGTCGACGAAGAAGCGCTCGGCGGGGATGGCCCTCTCCGCTCTGCTGCTGCAAGATAGTATCTCCGCCTCAAGAGCAAGGGCAGCGGCGGGCATGTCGCCAGCGGGATCAGCATGGGCCAGCGACCCACCGATGGTGCCTTTGTTGCGCACCTGGATATCGGCGACTTCGGAGGCAGTAGCGGCCAAGCCGGGACGCTTCTCCTGCACTAAGGACGAAGACATGATGTCCCAATATGTGGTCATGGCCCCGATGGCAAGATGACCGTTTTCTTCACGAATATAGCTGAGATCGGGCACGCGGCGCAGGTCAATGACCGCACTTGGCCGTGCCAGCCGCAGCTTCATCATGGGAGTCAGGCTATGGCCTCCAGCCATTATCTTGCCGTCTTCCCGGTTCTTGCCCAGCAGCCGCAGGGCGTCTGCCAAGGTGTTGGGTGAGTGGTAGTCAAAGGAGGCAGGGATCATTTCGTATGACTCCTCTTGAGAAATGTGTGCTTCATGCTAGTTCCCACACGGCCACGACGCTTATGGCGCCATCTTATTGGCAGCGTATTGGATGGCCTTGACAATGTTGTGGTAGCCGGTGCAACGACACAGGTTGCCCGCCAAGCCGTGGCGGATCTCCGCCTCGGTGGGCCGCGGGGTGCGTTGCAGCATCTGATGGGCAATCATGATCATGCCGGGGGTGCAGAACCCACACTGCAGGCCATGCTCTTCCCAGAACCCTTCCTGGATGGGGTGAAGCTGGTCGCCTTGGGCCATGCCTTCAATGGTAAGCATGTCCGCGCCGTCAACCTGGACCGCGAACAGAGTGCAGGACTTCACGGCCAGCCCGTCCACATGAATGGTGCAGGCACCGCACTGGCTTGTGTCGCATCCTACGTGGGTGCCGGTCAAGCCCAACACGTCGCGCAGATAGTGCACCAGCAGCAGTCTAGGCTCAACGTCGTTGGTGTAGCTGGTCCCGTTGACGGTTACAGTAATACTGGGCATTGAATACACTCCTCCCAAAGCTGGGCTTTCTGCTTAGGCCAAGGCGGTTCGCCCACTACAGGGCGGCGGGAAAACCGTCGGCATTCTACTTGAGGCATCGTTGCGAGTCAATTGCAGAACAGCTATAAGCGAGGGGCAATATTCTCAGTAGGCTCGTAGCTACCCGGCCCTACTGAGCGGGCCTCCATATACGGAGAAACAGAACGGAGGAAACATCCACCCTGTACGTATGTTCTGGCAGCCAGCGGGGGTTCCCCTGCTGGCCTTAGCCGGTCCGCAGGGCTTCATAAAGGGCGAGAACCTGGTCGGTAAGCGCGTCGGGCTTTGGAGCGCAGGCCAAATGGAGCGACACTTCCTTCCGCTCCTGCGCCACCTTGACGAGGCATGCGAAATAGGTGTCGAACCATAACCAGGTATCAGCCCCTGCCAACCTCGCCGCCTCCGCCCAATCCCTTGCCTGCTTGCACTGGTCGGTGTGTAATGTTGCCACACTCGGCCTTACATTGAGATAGAAGCCCATGGGGGTATCTCCTTCCCCGTTTTAGTGATTGGTGCGTTGGCTTACCAACTCTCCATAGAGGTAGAGGGCGATGCCTAGCCCGAAGAAGAACAATTCCATGGTGGACTCCTTGATTGCAGGAGCCCACTTACATTACCCTGCCTTTCGCAGGGTGGTCTCCTGCTAGGGACTTGAAAGCGGGCCAGTTGGAACTGGCCCGCTCTCTTAGGATACTGCGCCGGTCAGCTTGCCCGCAATAAGGGCGGACAAGCACGGAGCGATGGAGTCATCCCGTCCTAGAAACAGCCCAAATACGCCAGCGCATCTTCCAATCCATCGGGGTCAAACTCAGCCCCCAGGATTGCGCCTCGCGTGCTGTTGAGCCCTACATAGAACACTTGCCCTCTAGGCAGCGCTCCGGATGCCGCTCGCCGTAACATACTGATTGCCGAGGACAACGTGCTGCGATTCGAGATATACACCGCCAGACCGTCATCAGTGATCGTTGCAGCTCCTGAGACTATATTGCCAACGAATTCCCCGGCTATGTCGTCCCAAATAGCCAAGGTATACCTGCTTATGTTGGCGGGCATATCACCGTAAGGGACTACGTATCCTGCCTGGACAGGGCCGATGCAGGCCAAGGCGAAAGCTAGGTCACTTGTCTGCTGGGGGTCTGAGTCAAGAACCGCCACTTGCACGTTGTAGTCCTCGGAGTCCAAGCCCTGGTCGGCCGCGATGTCTTCGACGACGGCCAGTAAACCCATCTCCCAATCGGCGTCCCTATACCACGAGCCTGACGATTCCCAGCTAGATGGCGCAACAGGCGAGATGGAGACGATTGGGATAGGCGGAACGGTCACGGTCACAATAGGCGGCGTAGGAGCTGCTGTGGGAGGCGGTATAAGGCCGGGCGCTCCACGCTCTCCTCTAGGGCCACGCTCCCCTTGTAGCCCGCGCGGGCCTCGTGGCCCTATGTCGCCCTTTGGTCCTGTGGCTCCAGGCGGCCCGGCCTCTCCGCGCGGCCCCGCTTCGCCGCGAACCCCGGCTTCGCCTTGAGGCCCGGCCGAGCCTCGTTCGCCGGGAGGCCCTTGCATACCGTCAAGGCCAGCCTTTCCCGGAGGCCCTGGCGCCCCCGCCTCGCCTTGTGCGCCCGGTGGCCCCTGCGGCCCTATCTCACCCTGCGGCCCTACGGGACCCGTGCAGGCCAGAGCCAGCGCTAGCAGTAGGGCGGCGGCAACGGTTAGGCATGAACGTATAGGCATAGCTCAACTCCTTGAGGCAAAAATGTGTGGGCAAAGCCCGCCCACTTCTCTACAACAGGCAGGCGAAGGCAGGGAAGTCTGGAAATGGCGCACTTAGCGGATAGACGGAGCGGGGCGCTGGCTTTGGTGGCCCATGATACTGATGGCTATGACAGCCAAGATGCCGAACACAAACCCTAGGGCAGCCCAAGTGGTCGGGTTTCTGTTCCTAGAGACGGCCATGTTGCGGCATATCACCGCGAAGACCACCGCGACTATCGCAATGAAGATGAACGGTACAAACTCCATAGTGGAACCCTCCTTGCAACCCGGAGATGCGAGGATGGACCTCTCGATTGATAAGAATTTACCCGGTTTCCCCCCCATGCTGGAATTATATGCAGATATATGCAGAATATACAATATCGCGCTATGTGCACCCCGGGTACTGGCAAGAAGAGGGGACCCGTCCATGTTTTCAGGTGACACACCGAGCGAGGAGGTCAACCATGCCAAGAACCGAGTCACAGTCTCAGCGGGGAGAAGGACGGCGAGCCGCGAACTACGCCCGCGTATCCGACAAGAGTCAAGCTGAGGACGACAAGACCTCTCTGTATGAGCAGGTCGCCGATATGGAGTCCTATTGTATGAAGGAGGGACTCACCATCACTGCCCGATACCAAGAGGTTGGGCACGGATGGTCGAAGGGCCGCCCCGAGTTTCAGCGCATGCTGGCCGATGCCAGGTCGGGACTGTTCGACACCATCGTCTGCTGGAAGTCCGACAGGTTGAGCCGTGGCATGTATCCGGCAGCGGCCTTGATGGAAGTGGTGGAGGCCCATCAGGTCCAGCTGAAAGCCGTGATGGAAACCATCGACATGAAGACCTTTGGTCTCATGGCCGCTATGGGCAAGATCGAGATTGACAACTTCAGGGAACGCGTGTCGATGGGTAGGCGGGGGATGGCCAAGCAGGGTCGGATTCCCACCAGTGAGGTCCCGTATGGATACCGCCGGGCGGGGGTGGCAATCCCGAAATAGAAGAAGATGAGTCCGAGATCGTCAGGCGAATCTTCCGGCAGTACGTCCACGAGGGGATGGGGGCCTACCGCATCGCACGCGAACTCATGGCGGATGGCATCCCGACCAAGCATCGAGGTACCCACTGGAATCGTTCCACCGTCAGCCGCATGTTGAGCAACGCGACATCCAAAGGGACATGGTGGTACGGCAGGCAAAGGCACACGCTGACTGAGAATGGGAGAAGGGTCCAAAAGCAGCCGGAGGATACCTGGATACCAATCCCGGTTCCGCAGTTGGTCGACGAGACGACCTGGGAGAAAGCCCAAGAGGCCAAGATGCACCGCACGAACCGAGCGAAGCGTAACACCAAGGTGGTCTACATGCTTCAGCACCTTGTGAGATGTACCGAGTGCGGAATGCTGCTTGGGGGAAGGGCAACGAGACAAAGAACCATACGGCGGAATGGGAAGGTGTACTACTACGAGGTAGAGCCCCCTCATCGCTTCTACCGCTGCTACGGGATAAGCAAGGGCCTGTATGGTTGTCGTGAACACCCCATCATCAGGGCGGACAAGTTGGAAGGCCTTGTATGGAATGAGGTCAGGAGGGTAGCGCAGACCCCGGAACTCATTATCGCTGGGATCAACTCAGCTAGGGGTTCGGACGGAGGTCTGCCAAAGGAACAGGTGGAGCAAGCGGAACGTGAGCTGGGCCAAGTGCAGGGGGAGGACGACAGGGCGATCCGGTTGCATGTAAGCGGCAAGATTCGCGAAACCCAACTTGATCGTCAACGTAAGTTCATTTTGGAGAAGTCACAGAAGTTGCAGGCGAAGCTTGAAGAGTGCCGCAGCCTTGAGGCTGCCGCGGCGCAGGCTGAGGGCCTAAGGAGGACAGTCCTGCAATGGAGTGAGTCCGTCCGTGGGAGTCTCCAAGCCCCTACTTTGGAAGAACGCCGGGAAATCCTGCTCCATCTCCTCGATAAAGTGACCATTGATGGTGAGGACAAGGTCAGTATCACGCTCTCTACACCGACCGAAAAGTTAGTAGCTATTGAGGAACTGGGAATATGGTGCCGTCATCGTTGACCCACCACCCAGTGTAGGGGTTTGCCTTCTCGTTGGAGGCGTTTATCACCGCCTCATTCTTGCCGGGGAACCCGAGACGCCTCAACCAGCCGGGGTAGACATGCTTCGGCACCACCACGTTTCGAATGTGATCCCGTATCTCTTGGGAAAAGGGCACCGGTTGTACGCCCAGCGTCAGGTTGGCCTGCAGGCCGAACAGGTTCTCGAAGGGAGCCAGGCACAGGGCTTCCAATTCAGCCTTGGCGCCCTCCTCTATCATGATCTGCTGCAAATCTTCGGGGATGTCGTCCCACACGTCTTTGTTGATGACGTTGTTGGTGTATCCGAAGCCGATGACGGGGCCGGCCATGAAGTCCGACACCTCGTACAGCTTCTCCGAGAGGGATGGGATTAGGGGGAGGCGGCCGCATCAACTTGGTCCAGTTCCAAGGCAATAAAACTGGCCTGCGCCAAGGAACTCTGCCTCGGCTCCCATACCGACGATGAAGTCGGAGATGGCGGCGCCATGGGACCGCATCGTTACGTCTTTGAAATCTTCAAGGGTCATGAGGGGGCTATTGCTGAAGAACCAGTTGTCGGAGCCAGCGAACCAGTTCCGGTTCAACACAGGGCTTCCTCCGATAGCGTCCAGAATTATCTGGTCCACCTCAGGGGCTACAGCGGTGAGCGCGGAATAGGAGGCTCCCAATCGGCGGACACCCCCAGAGGGCCTGTATCTCAAGGGCTGGCAATGAGCCGGCCACGTAGCCGGCATAGATGTTGGCCATGTCCAGTGTACCGTCGCTCACCTGGTCTAAGGTCTCGGGGCCAGCCAATCCCAGCTCGGGGAAGCTCACTACCGAGAGTTCTACTTGACCATTAGTACGCTTGGCGATGTTCGGTGCGAGATAGGCCTGAATCAAGACACACGGCGGCAACTGCCGCACGATGCAGGCATGCTGAATCTTGATGCTCTCACCAGAGGAGGTAAGCGGAGTAGGGTTGGCAAGTCGGGCCTTCTTTATCAAACCCTTGTAGTAGTCGCTGGTGTAGATGAACATGTGGCTGTCGACACCCAATGCTGGTATACCGAACAGCGCGCCGGCTGCTCCCTGCATGTACTGCTCTTCCGTCGCTTGGAACATCAGTCCTGGATGTGGCGGGAGACCGAGGAGTTGCATCGGGTCGCCGACGAATATGGCCCCCGGCCCGCCCGCGTGCTCTGCAGCGTAGGCAGCCAAAGCTTCATCCACTTCGGGTATGACTGGAGCCTCCGTCGGAGGAAGAGCGGGGGTCGTGGTGTCCTCCACTGCCGAGGGCGTGGCGGTTGCCGGAGCTGTGGTGGCGACGGGTGTAGCGGTAGGTATGGGTGCCACGGTGGCAGCTTCAGTTGCAGTGGGGGTGGCCTCGTCGCCACCCCACGGCCATCAACAAAGACAACAAGATGTAAAGACATCGGCGCTTCATTCACTACCTCCGCGCAGCGAGACTATTCGTAACCTCACGACCTTGGTCGTGGCAGTTGAATAGGAACCATGGCGCGACCGGTCCATTACATAGAGAAGGCAGTTGCGGGGAGTGGCCTGCTCATTTCACCTGTTAAGAGCAAAACGAGGTGCATTATGGATTCTGAGCGTAAGAAGAGGGCACAGTTGGGAGCGCGGGTGCTGGGACAGGAGCTTCGGCCCTTTCCTCTTCTTCACGTTCCTCTTCTGTCCATTGCTCTTCCATGGGGATAGCGGCGAACTCGGCTTCCGGTTCGGCAATAGTCTCTTCGACAACCGGCTTTCTTGTTATCAGCCGCACAATCCCGATGAGGAATGCCATGATACCCATCAGCAACCTTAGGACGAACTCTAGTCCGATGAGGAATCCTAGGTGGTAGAGGATGCTTTCGCGGTGATCGTTGGCCTGCGCTAAGACGCTCATAGAAGAGGACACCTCAAAGAAGGAGGCGTCGATGATGAAGATGCCTAGCACGGCAAAGGGCAGAATTTTCGCCAAGTCACGCGAGAGGTCTTCGTTGTAATAGGCGGTAACCCGGATGGCGCTGACCGTGGCTAGGGCAGCCAGAAGGACCTGGGGGAATACCTGTTCCTTGGATAGGAAGGCAAGAATAAGCGTGAGCACGGTGAACCAGAAGATGGCGAACAAGGGGAATACGAGTATGTACTTGACCAGGTACATGACCAAGTGGAGGAAGGCTCGTATCAGCTTGAAGCGCGACTCCTCGTACTTGGACAGGTCCATCTCGAACATGTCGCGGGCGGCGACAAAGCGGTAGAACTTGAAGATGAAAACGGCATAGACGACCATACCAAGAAGGTACAGAGCTGCGGGCCAAAGCAATTCAAACGCATCGTTGACGGCCAGCCCATTGGGAAACAGGGAATCAAGATCAACGGGCATAGTCTATCCTCGGCCTGTTTACTTTGTGGGAGGGTAATGACAGGCTTGGAAGGAACGCGGTGGGCGACACCGGGTTAAGTCCCATACATCCCTCACTTCGCGCCGGACGGGTGTTGTGGTCGTTTGGTCCAGCGTCGGGCGATGAGTTCGCCGCATCCGCCAAGTCGACTAGGTGGCTTGACGGATGCGATTCTAAGTAAACATAAGCGAGTTAGTCAACAGAACTTGCTACGAGTCTGTGGTATTTCCGCACTTGCTACGAGTCTGTGGTATTTCCGCAACCTAGATCACCCATAGCAACCTGAGGCGGTCTGGACAGGTATAGCCTGGTCTTGGCTGTGGCAGTGTGCTTTGGCGAGGAGCGTGCTAATCTAGTGGCTGCAACCCTTCTCTAACATATCTGCCTCTTACATATCTGCATACAGGGTACTCAAGACTTCAATGGAATTATTGGATGTCCTGCTTCACGTAGGACTGCTCATTATCGTCGCCAAGCTGGCCGAAGGCATACTCGGCCGCTTCGGTCTGAATTCCATAGTAGCTTACACAGTGACCGGCATCGTTTTGGGGCCAGTCACCGGTATAGTCGAATTAGCTTCCGGAACTCACCTTTTCTTCCAGATTGGGGTCTTCGTCCTCTTCTTTCTCATCGGGCTGGACGAGATCGATCTGCGGGGGTTCCTGTCGACCATACGGGGCCGGTATTTCGTAGCCGCAGTGATGTCGGTGCTCATATCGCTGATGGCTGCCTTGGTGGTGACCTCTGACCTGTTTCACTTGGACTTCGCTCTAGGCCTGCATTTCACCGAGGGGCTCGCCCTAGCCGGGATCCTGTCTCTCTCCAGCTTGGGTCTAGTGGTCAAAGTGCTAGCAGATGGAGGGCATCTCAAAGAGCCCATAGGTCTCAAAATATTCACCACGGTCATCATAGCCGAGGTGCTGGCTTTGCTGGTGGTGGGGTTTACCGTGGGCGAACATGGGCACGGGCTGAGTACTATGGGCGTACTCCGTATTCTGGGCCAAATCGCTGGTTTCGTCGTGGTGGCATGGGTGCTATCGGCACGAGTGATTTCGCCTGCCCTCGCCTACCTGCAGCGGTTCCTGAACGTGCCGGAGCTCTCCTTCGGGCTGCTCTTTGGAGGCCTGTTCCTGATGGTCGTGGCGGCCGAAGCTATCGGGCTACACGGCTCAATAGGGGCACTGCTCTTCGGCACCGCGCTGTCGGGGCTGCCTCAGCGCGTGCGGTCGGACATTATGCCTGGGATGCGAAGCGCGTCGGAAGGCCTCTTCGTCCCCCTTTTCTTCGCATCGGCTGGCCTACGATTCGATCTCTCCTTCCTTGATCTGTCAGCCGCGACCATCGCAGCCTTGGTCTTGGTCCCGTTGCTGGGGAAGTTTGCAGGGTCGTTTGTCAGCACGTACGTGACAAGACTGGAGTCCCCCTTCGCCTTGGCCACGGGCCTGATGGCCAAGGGCGTGGCTGAGATTGCCCTGCTGGTGGTGTTGCTGGAGAACGGCGTTATTGAGCAGGACGTCTTCTCTCTGCTGGTGCTGATCATGTTCGGTTACATCCTGCTGATGCCTCAAGCGATCAGCTTTGCAGTGAGCCGGGCTAGGATTAGTCATCCCCCAAGCTTGCCTGATGCTGTGCCTCCATCTTTCGCGCGTTATGCCTTGGAGGGCGTCCGGGTGGGTAGTGTGTTGGACAGGACGCGCAGTTATCCGACGCCGGGTATATCGGTCAAGAGCTTCGTCGACGAGTGGACAGTCCCTGGTCAGCACGACTATCTCGTAATGGAGGATGGGAAGGTGTCGGGGATACTCTCAATGACACGTCTCAGGTTTGTGCCCGGAGGTTCTTGGGAGACGACGCCCTTGGGGAATGTGCTTCGCCTGCACACTCCCCACGCTTGGCCGGAGGAGCCCATCGACGATGTGCTGGAACGCATGGCCAGCCATTTGCTGACGGTTATTCCGGTGCATGACCGGGACTCGGGTGAATTCCTAGGGTCTGTGACCAGCCACGATGTGCTGGACTTGGTGGTGCTGATGGCGGAGGTGGAGGGTGAGTTGACGCAGAGGAGCGACAGGGAGCCAGAAGGTAGATCTCCAGGCTGAGATCATAATGCATTAACCTCATTGACTCTCAGGATACTTCCGTTGACAAAATATACCCTTATCGCCCGAGCGTGTTATGGCAAACATCTTGATGGGACCTCCAAACTGGCGGGTCCCGCTTTGGAGACGGTACAAGTGAAGCGTGTTCTAACCCTGATGCTGCTCCCTCTATTGCTGGCTTGGCCCTAGCGTGTGGCGGTGAGGATTCCACGGCAACACCTATTGCAACAGCTACGGCGGCGGCCACGATCGTGCCAACGGCTACCCCGGTGACGACTCCCACTCCATCTCCTACGCCGGAGTCATACTCCCACGCCCACACTCGCCCCAATGCCGACTCCTGTTCCTACTCCGGAGCCAATTCCGCCACCTACGCCCCAGCCTACGCCGGTGCCAACCCCAGAACCAACTCCGGAGCCGACGCCTGAGCCAACTCCGGAACCTGAACCGGTGACTCCGTAGGATTCAGTTCCTTTGAGGACCCGGAAATTGGCATCCGGTTTGACTACCACGACTGGTGGCAGGCGAACAAGCAAGAGGGGTCATTCATATGGATGCGAGCCATCAACCCGCTGAACGCAGACTCGCACTTACTGCTATTCACGCTGTTTCATGACGTCGAAACGCCTTTGAGCGACCGGCTTGAGGACGCGGTCGAGATATTCGTGAGAGAGGAGATTGCTGAGGGGCTGTCGCCGGAAGTAGAAAACTTGGGTGTGGTGACCTTGACGGACGGCTCGGAGGCCGAACGCGCCAACCTCACCCATTCGGGGGGAGGACACAATTGTGCTTCACCGTGTGCAGGTGAGCATGCGCAAAACCTTCACATGCGCGCTTGTCCTCACCGCCTACGAGGACGAGGCCCAGAGGTTTGCGAAGACCTTCGACAGAATGCAGTCCAGTATCTCGAGCTTTGAACCGGCGATCTATGGCATACCCCATGACCGCGCTTTCACCATGCTCCTCGGCGAGCCCAGCACCATGGACCCCGCCTTGGTCAGGCAGACCGTTTCCCACACCTTTGTGAGTAGCGTGTTCAGTGGCCTGGTCCGATTTGACTCCCATCTCAGGGTTGTTCCGGACTTGGCCGAGAGCTGGGAGGTGGACGAGACGGGCACCATCTACATACCCTGCGCAGGGGAATCTACTTCCAAGACGCCCGCCCAATCACCGCCCACGACTTCAAATACTCCGTAGAACGCGCTTCTGATCCGGAACTGCGTAGTGATACGGTGCCCCTCTATCTCGGCGACATTGTGGGGATACACGAGAAATTGGAGGGCGAGGCCGGTGAGGTGGCTGGGGTGGAGGTAGTAGACGAGCGCACCCTGCGCATCACTATAGACGCGCCCAAGGAGTACTTCCTAGCCAAGCTGACCTATCCCGCCAGCTACGTGGTAGACCGGCTCGCCGTGGAAGCGTTGGGCGCGGACTGGTGGCAGGCAGAGGTGATCAATGGCTCTGGCCCTTACTGGATACGTGAGTGGGAGCGAGGCCGGTTAGTCGTGTTGGAACGGTATGACGGCTAACATACGCCCGTTGAATTGGAATACTTGGTGTCGCCGCTCGAGACTTTGCCTGGAGCTACCCTACTTGATATGTACTTGGGCGATGCATGGGACGCGGTTTTCGTGGGCCCTAGGTGGCTGGATCTTGTGCGTGGCCACCCAGAGTTGAACCAGGACTTGTACGAGTTTGACCAGCTCGTCAGCTCTTTCGTGGTGATGGACACGACAGAGCCGCCGTTTGACAACCCCAAGGTACGGCGTGCCTTCGCCATGGCCGTGGACCGGGAAAAGCTTATTGAGGAGATGCTGGAAGGAGGCGTGAAGCTGGCCAACGGGTTACTGCCTCCGGGCATTCCCGGCTACCACATCCCCTTTGGCCCCGAGATGGCGCGGCAACTTCTGGCGGAGTCCCGGTATGCAGATGAGCTCCCGAAGATAATCTTCACTGCGTCAGACGATGAGGGACGTCCTTCTTTGACGGTGCAGTTCATGCTGGACTCTTGGGAGGAGAACCTAGGTGTGGAAGTGAAAGTGGAACTGGTGGATCCGGATGAGTATTTCTACAACTTGGAGAGTACCGGAAAACACCTGTACTCCTACGGATGGGTGGCCGACTACCCTGATCCAGAGAACTTCCTCGACTTGCTGCGGTGGAACCGGCTAGGGTGGAGATGGACTACGATGTGAGGTTGGGGCTGTACCAGCAAGCTGAGCAGTTGCTAATTGATGACGCGGGCATCATACCCCTCTACCACTCGCAGGACTTCGTCTTGGTGCGCCCCCACGTAGAAGGGTTCCGCGTGCTTCCGATAGGGCAGTTGGACCTGTCGGGCATCAAGCTAGGCCCCATTCAGCCCTAGCCACATTGCTTCAATGACAAGAATATCGGGCGAGAACGTCAAAATATAAACTCAAGGATTGAGTGCCCATAGGCTCAGGTAGTAACCGTATCCACCTTTTAGCACTCTGGGGGACAGCGGTAGCTGGTGAGACGACGGGAGTGGATAGGTTGCAACAGGGCAGCCAACGCTACCTTCCGTCATGCAACCAATTCTTGGGTTGGCCAAATGGAAGTCTACGCCAGCGACCCCATCGGATCCCACGGGGGCAACACTACCGGCTCCAGCTCCAAGGCTTGCTGCAGGTTTTCAGGGAGGTAGCTCTTCGGTGCGGCTATTTCGAACATGTACTCTGCGAACCACGAATCGTTCATCAGGCAGAACCCCTTGTCTCCTACCTTGTCGTCCCAGCTGTTTTCCACCCGCCAGCGGCGTGGCTGCCCGTCCACCACATCCACGCCAGTGAACAGCATCGCATGGGTCATGGCCGTCTGGTGGTACTCCAACCGCTCCGCCTTGTCCATGGAAAACTCGGCGTTATAGACACCGGCGTAGTCGAACAGCTCGGCGTCCCACAGTCCCTTGTCCCGGTGCATCTGCTTGCCCGTGTCGCATCCCATCCAGACGGGCTTGCCGTCTTGGAGCATCCGCATGGCAATGTCCTTCATCAACCCGATATCCACATTCAGGTACTTGATCCGGGTCCCGTCGACTACATTGCCTAGATACTGGACGGTGTAGGTGCTGCCCGGCGGGTTGGACTGGCGCGGGTCGTGGACTAGGCAGACGTATTCCTCCATAGGAGTGGCGATATACTTGTCGGCGAACTCCAAGGGGGTCATGCCGCCGTCCCGGTGAAACTCGCCATCCTTGTCCTTCCACTGCCAGTTGAACTTGGCTGGCGGATTGCCGAGGTGAATGCACAGGATTTGATACACGGAACGCAGGATTCTCTCCTTGGCTTGGCGCATGGCAACCAAGCCCCCTTCTTCAGCGTATAACCGGCGGATATCCCGGGCCCCTTGACGCACTTGGTAGTTGAGGCTGGAGTTCATTCGGGCTGAATTCCCGGAGCTTTCTGTTTCGGGCATGATGGCCTTAGGGACCACGCCGTGCTTTCTGACCAAGCTGACAAACATGTCCCACTGGCCGCCATCTCCCAAGGGTTGATGCAACAGCCAAGCCACCACTCGATCGTCTACGGAGCGGTCGGCGGTCTCGATGACCGCTTCCAAGACGTAGTTCGCCCGCTCCATCTTGTCCCAGAACATCACATAGCTCTGGCTGAATTCGAACTCCTTGACGTTGAGCAGGTCCTTGGTCTCCGTTCGAAACAGGTTTAGGCCAGCGAACATCCAGCAGCGTCCGGAGCGAGCTTGGTTGGTGACTCCCCAATCGTCCAGCAGGGTGGAAAAGGTGTGAGTCGCTTCGGCAACGATATTGCGGTTCAGAGCCACATCATTCACATCGTGCTGGGTAACCACATTCTGCATCAGTTGATGGGAAGGCTGCGATTCAAAGGCCTCCTGAAAACCGGCGAGTAGGGCGGGATCCAAGGCTCCGGGGTTGGTCTGCGCGGTCATAATCGTTCCTCTCCTTGGAGCGGTCTTCTCGCATTTGGGCCAATGAGCACGAAAGGTCGAGGGGTCACCGGTAAGACGGGTCTTATAACGAGCCGTCTATCACGATATCCAGAAGGGCTGGTTTGCCGGAGGCCACAGCCCGGTCCACCGCAGGCTTAATCTCGGCTGGGTCGCTGATGCGTTCACCATAGACGCCCATACTGTTGGCGATAGAAGCCATGTCAAACGGGGTCGCAAAATCGGAATAAAGAAGCCTTCCGCCGGAGGTCTCGGGCAACTTCAGGACGTCTTGCTGGTAGATGTTGAAGTTGACCTTGAGGACCCGGTACATACCGTTGTTGCAAATGACGAAGACACAGGGAATGTTGTCGTTGGCGGCCGTCCACAGTCCTTGAACGGTCATCATGGCGCTGCCGTCTCCGATAAGGCCAAAGACAGGGCGGTCGGGATTGGCGCACTGAGTACCCATAGTCGCCCCGATGCCTCCACCGATGGACTGTCCTCGGACACTCCGCAGGTCACCGCGACGGGCGGCGTGGAAATAGTGGCGCATCACGCCTCGGTTGCTGATGGAGTCGTCAACGACCATAGCGTTGGCTGGCATGGAGGCGGCCAACTCGTACATCATGCGGGCGGGAGTCATGGGCTCGTGGTCCCACTTCTCAGCAACGGACTCTTCGAAGGACTTGCGGTTGCGCTGGCCTTCGGCCACAACGGCCTGCTTCCGCTCCTCGATTTCCGTCAAATCACCTGGGGACAACCTCTCCTTCACGGCCGTGGTCAGCTCCGAAAGGGCCAGCCCGCAATGACCGACGATGCCGACGTCCGTCGGCTCGGACCGTCCGATGCGGCCGGGGCTGGGGTCGATGTGTACCAGCTTGGCTGCCAAGGGAAGGATTACATCTCCCCAATAGAAAAGCTCCGCAAAGGGGTCCGCGCCAACGGCTAGGACGAGGTCAACCCGCTGAAGGATAGCACGCTGTGCAGCGACCCGCAGAGAAAAGTAGCCGTGAAACTGGCCGTGCGCGGTGGGGAAGGCCACCTCAGTTCCAGCTTGGTAAACTGGCAGGCCCATCAGCTCGGCCAACTCCACGGCTTGGTCCAAGGCGTCATCATCGGAGAGCCGGTCGCCCACCAGCATGATGGGCCTACTGGAGTCGAGCAGCAGGGACGCGGCTTGGGCGATACCCTCTTGGCTGGGCCGAGGAGCGTCGTAAACGGGCCGAGAGGGCACGATGTTCATCTCGGCCATCCCCTCCAAAGCATTGGAGGTGAACCCGACGTAGACCGGGCCCTTGGGATGGCTGTTGGCCTCGTTGAAGGCCCGCCGGATAGCACTGGGTATCTGGTCAGCTTGGGACAACTCCACCGCCCACTTGGTTACCGGCCGGACCAGTTGGGCCAAGTCGGTCATGCCCTCGTTCACCTTGCGGACGTCATAGTTGGCGGAGGTGACCACCATAGGGGTGCCGGTATTGAGTGCATCCAGCATGAGGGCGATGCCGTTGGCCAGCCCGCTGTCCACATGGAGACTGACGAAGGAAGCACGTCCAGTGGCCCGGGCGTAGGATTCGCCCATCCCCACGGCAACGCTTTCCTGGAGGGTCAGAATGTAGCGGAACTCCGGGTAGTCGCCCAGCATGTCAATGATGGGCCCCTCGCTGGTGCCAGGGTTGCCGAAGATGTACTCAACTCCTTCCGCCTTGAGCATTTCCAACAGGGCCTGTTTGCCAGTCATCAGTTGGGACACGGACGCCTCCGATTGTGCGCTGCCTAGGGGAACGCGCCGCGGGCAGCCGACTGTCAGGCAATTCTACAACAATCGGCAGGACAGACCCACACATTGAGCAGTCTGTCCACAGGCAGCTAGGGCGAGCCCACGCCATTGGTAGAGGACTCACCCATTCGGGTTGATTGGGAGCCGAGCAGTCATCAGACGGGAATCAGGAGCGCAATATGGCCGAATACATACCGTCACCCACCGACTGGGTGCGAGAAACAGGTGGAACTATACGAGGGCAGCGGAGCCTTGGACGGAACTACCCTCCGCGAGACTGGGCTGTCTGTCATCATCGTGACGAACCGTGGGAACTGGACGGGGGCGGTACGCAAGACGTCTCTGATGCGGGTGAAGGACGGGAACAGCTATGTGTTGGTCGGTTTCCACGGCGCCGCGCCGAAGAACCCCGAGTGGGTGTACAACCTTCGGTCAGACGGCAACGTGCAACTCCGGGAAGAGGCCGAGGTATACACAATGCGCGTCCGCGATGTAGACAATGCCGACGAGCGGGCGCGCTTGTGGGACCTGGCAGTGGCGGCGTTCCCACCCTACGCAGAGTATCGTGACAGGACAACGCGGCGGATTCCTCTGTTCGTTGCAGAGCCAGCTTGATCAAACACTCCCTTGGTAACTGATAATTCATGTAGCAACGGTAGAAGAACCTATCCGCTGCTGTGCCTTGATGAGGCGGTAGTATCGAGCAGAGTTAGACTCCGGTAGCCTAGACCCTAATTCCGCGACATGACGCTAACCGCCTCGCGCTGTCTACCCAATTCGCGCCGGTTATGGCATCTCGGGCGATAGAACCCGCGATTCCTCAGGAGAGGCCCAGCGACTGCCGCCAAGCGGATTCCAAGGCGTCGTAGTCCCACCCGTAGACCTGCTCAATCGCCTTTGCGTCCGTGGAGCCTTGGGCGAACACGGCGAGAAGCTCCTGCATCTTGGGCCAGCCGTAGGTATCTATGAGGTAGTTAACGAGGCTGTAGCTTTGGGCATACGAGAGAGTTGCCCCCGTATCGGCAGCGGGGAAGCTACTGTTCAGGCTCTGCAGGGTGATCAGAGCATCGTTGGCGATGGCCTCATCAAGCGCACGCTGCTGGAAATCTGGCAGCCTTCCCTCGGAATAGACGGCGAGTCCCTCGTCAAGCCAAGTGGGAAGTCCACCGAAACAGTTGAATGTGACTTCCTCTACAAGGAGGTGGGCCAACTCGTGGATGACTCCCTGAAGTTGCTCTTCGAACTCATCTGGGTTGACAGCTATCAACAGGATATTGTGGCCCACAAAGGCCAAGCCGCCCGTCCATGCTTGGGCGAATAGTATGGCGCCCTGCACGTCCCCTGCACTCGCATAGACGAACGCCTTGATGGGCGCCACAAGCTCCCTGCCCAGCTGTAGCGTCTCCAGACCCCCACGAGCGCCATCGGCAAGGCGCTGCCCGAAGTCGTCCCCTCCAGCGTACCAGTAGTAGGTGATGTGGCCGTCAGTGTGGGACTGCCATTCGAAGCGGTTGTCAGTGAACACCGTCTCTTCACGGGATGTGCGGAACTCCTGACCTAACTCGTCCTCCACCCTCCATCGCCACCAGATGAGCGCCCCCGGTGGCATGGAGCCACTCCGTCGCATGTCCCAGTCCCAAGTAACCGAGACCTCCTCGTCAGCCTCGAAGTCCGTACGCGCGGTCCAGTAGGAGCTTGATGCGCATGAGAAGACGTGCTCGGTGCCAAACTCCACATCGACCACTTCGATGGCGCGTTCTCCACTTCCCTCCAGATGGAAGGAGATGGAGTCCGGCAACTGCAGCGTCGCCTCGCTGACACTCACCTCGAAATCAGCCTCCGGAGGCGGCGGAGCGGGAGTAGAAGTAGGCTCCACAGTAGGCGTGGGCGTAGAAGTAGGAGTGGGTGCTACGGTAGGCGTGGCCGTAGAAGTAGGAGTGGGTGCCACAGTAGGCGTGGACGCCACGGAAGGCGTTGGGGTGGGCGCGAGAGTCGGGATCGGTGTGGCTACTGGTGTCGGCGTGGGAGTGGAAGCGCCGCAAGCCGAAAGCGCCAACCCAACTGCCACTGCCAGAAGGACGGACTTCAAAGCGTGTATCATTGCTCACGCTCTATGGATATGTTCTGCAGCTGCGGCACCCCAATGGGGGTGAGCTCGAACCCCTTGACGTAGGGGCGGACCACAAAGTACGAGTTGTTGTGGCGCAGGGGCACCGCAACCCAGTCGTCCAAGACCATCTCCTCAGCTTGGTTGTAGAGGCTGGCGCGACGGTCCGGGTCCGACTCCACGGCCGCTTCCTCCAACAGTGCGTCCACCTGCTCGTTCTCGTAGCCGAACCGGTTCTCCGCGCTCTCACCGTGGAAGAGCACATGCAGGAAGTTTTGGGGGTCGGGGTAGTCCGCACACCAGCCAGCGGTGAAGACGCCATACTCCTCGTTGTCCAAACGCTCTAGGAAGTCGGAGAACTCAAAGACATCTACAGCCTCAACCTCCAGTCCCAAGTGCTCACGCCATGCCCAATGGATGGCATTGTCATTTGCATAGGACGTGATGGTCGGCAGGTTCTCCGCCCCGCCATAGCGCGACTCCTGCAGCAGTTGCTGGGCAGTCTCCAAGTCGAAGGCTGAGGGTATCAACGCCTCGTTGTGCCCAAACATGCCAGGGGGCACGAAACCGGCAGCGCGCGCGGCCAACCCCTTGAATGTGACCTCCAGCTGCTTGTCAGCCTCCATGCCGAGAGCCAGTGCCTGCCGCACTTTCGGGTCGTCGAACGGAGCATGGGAGACGTTGAACCCCAGATAGCTAGTACATAGCTCAGTGCCCTCAACCAGTTGGCTGTTCAAGTCGTTGGCGGGGTCGCGGGCACGGTCAATGTTGTTGACGTAGATGCCCGTCAGGTCGATTTCGCCATTCTCATACATCTGCATCGGGTTGCCAGCGAATATCCGGTACACCACATGGGCCAATGCGGGAGCGCCACCGTACCAGTCCTCGTTGCGCTCCAAGATAAGAAGCCGGTCCTTCTCCCACACCTTCAACTTGAATGCGCCGGTGCCGTTGGGGGCGTCCGTCCAGTCCTCGCCGGTCTCCACGTTGGCCCGGTCTACCACGAAAGATGTGGGGTAGGTGAGCTTGGACAGGAAGTAGGAGAACGGGTCGGTGATGGTGACCCGCAGCGTCCGGTCGTCCAAGACCTCGACACCCTCCAACGTCTCCGCCTCACCGTCGACCATCGCTTGGGCCCCCACGATGTCGCCGAGATACGTGTGCGCCACCGGCGACTCCAAGTCAGGGTGCAACGCACGCTCCCAAGAGTACTTGACGTCTCCCGCCGTCACTGCGCGCCCATCATGGAACCGGGCGTTGTCTCGCAGTGTGAATGTGAATACGGTGTTGTTATCCGACACCTCCCACGATTCCGCCATATCAGCGACAACCTGCAGGTCGGTATCGAGCTTCACCAAGCCGCTGAAGATGCCGCCCAAGATGTCACCGGCACCGCTGCGGGAGAGAGCGGGGTCAAGGGTCAGAATCTCTCCCCAGGATTGGAACAGTGAGTCATCCCTAGATGCGCCGAATGGCATTGGCGCTTGCAGCGCGAAACTGACTGTGAAGGCGTTGGCGTCCGTCTCGTATGTCACCCAGTCCGGTTCGCCGGTCTGCACTCGCAGCAGGAACATCTGCGAGCCCCGTGCCACCGCTGTCCACAGGTCTACCACCACCTCGCCGCTCTCAGTGGGCCTGTTGATGAACAACTGGTGCGCGGACTCGGCTCCCTCGTAGGAACGGGGCTCACTGCTGACGATAGTCAGTCCTGCGAATTGACCTTCAATCCAAGCCTGCGCCGGTGAATCGTCCCCACGAGGAATGACCCACAGCTGGCCCCGGACTGGAGAATTCCCGTCAGCGTCTTCCTCGCCGCCTCGTATGGAGAGCAGCGGGAAGTTGTCCTCGTTCTCCTCACCAACCCAACCCTCCGGCAGAACTACGGAGAACCCTTCGGTGGTGTTCTCATATAGGCCGACTATCCCACCCTGCTCTTGCGGCGCGGGTGACGCCCAAGTGAGGGCAATGGTCATGGCCCCGATGACCAGCAGTATTGCGACGACGACGGCTGTCCTAAGCATGCATCAACTATATGACAAAATTCGGCCTTCCGTCTAATTGGAACCTTTCCCTTCTTTCGTCCGTCTGTATGGGTAAGTCCTATTAAATACTCCAAGGAGGGACTGCGATGACCAAGTTTCTGGTAATTTTCTCTCTGGCAATCATTGTTTTACTTGCATGCGCTGCCTGTGGCGAAGAAGCAAACCCTACGCCTGCCCCCGCCGCACAAGCCATAGAAGCCGAGGTACAGAGGTCTGTGGCGGCAGCTTTGGCCGACCGGTCTGCTGACTCCATCCGAGAAGATGCGATGTCGACGGAAGACGTAACGGCGTTGGTGCAGGAAGCCATCGGGGCCCAGGGACCCGAAGGTCTAAGCCCTGAGCAGGTCCAGTCTGCAATAGAAAGGGCAGTGTCAGAGGCTCCGCAGGGCCTGTCCGAGAGCCAAGTCCAAGCTGTGGTCGCCAATGCCCTCGAGCCCTCAGGCTCGGATTCAGAGGCGCTGATGATGGAGCCAGAGGCGGTTGCGACCCCCGCTTCCACCCCTGCCCCAGCTGCGGCCTCAGCCCCGCGAGTTACCGCAATGCCCACCCCTGCCCTAAGTCTGCCTATCCCCAGCACCCCAGCCCCAACTGCCACACCTTCCTACCGGGTGCCTGGCACGCCAGTCCCTACTGCCACTGCCGCACCTGCCTCAAGGCCGACCAGCACTCCGACCCCTCCACCCGCAGCAGTCGGCACACCTTCTGCCACCACCTTCCAGGACTACCTGCGCGAGCGGTTCGTCTCCACCGCTGCCGACGCCGTATCCACCTTCAGCCTCGATACCGACCGCACCTCCTACTACCTCGCCCTCAACTGGGCACGGGCCGGCTACGAGGTCGACCCCGACTCGGTGCGGGCGGAGGAGTGGATCAACGCTTTCGACTACCAATATGACCCTTCGCTACGCAATGACAGCTTCTCTATTTCCAGCGATGTCTTTCGGCATCCGCTGGAAAGCGGGATGCACTTGGCCCGCATCGCCTTTCAGGCCCCGGAAATGGACTACGATGCCACGCCGGTCAACGTAACCTTGGTGCTGGACGCCTCAGGCTCCATGGACACTGGAAATCGCGTCGCCATCGCGCGTAAAGCAGCCGAGAGCATCAGGCGCAGCCTGCGCAGTCACGACCGTATTGCCGTGGTGCATTTCAGCACCGATGTCCTCAGCCAGTACACGGTAGACCACCGGCCCTCGGATGATCCCGCTGTGGCACGCTCCATCAGCCAGCTCGATCCCCACAGTTCCACCAACGTCCAAGCCGGCCTCAATCGTGGCGTGCAACTTGCCGACCAAGCACGTCGCGCCAACTCCGATGCCTACAACTACATCATCCTCATGTCCGACGGCGTGGCCAACGTGGACGCCACCGACCCCTTCGCCATCCTCGAGTCCGCTGGCGAGTACGACAACACCAATCCCCTGCGTCTCATCACCATCGGCGTCGGTATCGAGAACTACAACGACTACCTGCTGGAGCAGTTGGCCCAGCACGGCAACGGCTGGTACCGCTACCTCAGCGACACCAATCAAGCCCGCGCCACCTTCAGCCGCGAAAACTGGCTCGCCCTGTCAATACCCTTCGCCGACCAGACTCGTGCCCAAGTAACTTGGAACCCCAACATGGTTCAGTCATGGCGCATCGTCGGGTACGAGAACCGCATCACCTCCGACGAGAGCTTCACCGAAGCCCGCCGCGAGTTCGCCGAGATACCGGCTGGCGCTGCTACCACCGTCTTCTATGAACTGCTACTCACGAACACGGCCCTGCGCGGCAATGCCCAGTTGGGAGAGGTGGAACTGCGGTGGGTAACCCCCGCCACTGGCGAGTCCAACCGCCAGCACTCCGCTATTTTCGGCCAAGGGGATGTGAGGTTCAGTGCAGTGAACAACCCGCTCCTCCAGTTGGGTGCCCTAGTCGCCCTGTCCTCAGACCGCTACAGCAGCCTGCCCTACGCCGATTCCTCCAGCCCGTCTGTCCACCGGGATCTCCTGTTCCTCACGGACGAACTGCGCTCCATCGACAGCCGGCTGGGCGACTTGGGTGCCTACCAAGACCTAGCTTTCCTGATGGAGCACATCACCCGCAATTCCAGAGAGGTGACGACGCCCTCGGGCTACAGCCCCTAGCCCAGCCAACATTAAGATAAGTCCAATCCCCACCATGACATAATCGCGTTGACAGTGCCCCGCCAGCCCCGCTAACTTCGAAACAGGCTGGGGACTAACCCCTCAAGGGAGTCCCCAGCCCCTGTTTTTGGTTCAGGGAGTTTTCGAGGGCGCTTCCAGGTTCGGATCGAACTGGAGAAGCGGCCCTCCCTAACATGGAATGCCTAGGGGCCACGGAGAAGCCAGACAAACCGAGAGGATATCAGAGCCTGTCATAGCTGGCTCAGCTACATCCATTTCAGATATTTCAGAAAGGCATCTGAATTGCACAAATTTCACAGAAATCAGATACAAAAGTTTTCGCCGCAGATACGGCCAGTGTGAAATTAGAGAAATTGCCCGGGTCCCCTCGCTGCAACCCTAGTGCGGCAGGATGGTGTCCGGGTTCGCCTGGACGTATGCGGCTTGCCTCACCCCGAAGTCCTCCTGCAACTGCACCGTCATCCCACCGTCCACCACCAAGGAGTGCCCTGTGATAAACGACGCCTCCTCGGAACAGAGGAACACCACCGCATTGGCTACGTCCACAGGACGCCCAACCCGACGCAGCGGGTACTGGTCCTCCAGAAAGCGTCGTCCCGACGGGTTCTCCGCCGCAGCAGCCTCAATACGCTCAGTAGCAATGTGCCCCGGACAGATGGCATTCACCCTGATCCCCATTGGCCCAAAATCCGTAGCCATCTGCTTCGTCACCCCCACCACCGCCGACTTCCCCGCCTCGTAAACCAGCTTCCCCGGAGCCATCAGCAGGCTGTGCACCGAGGCCATGTTCACTATGCTCCCCGCCCCCGTCTTCTCCATCTCCGGCACGGCGTACTTCGCCCCAAGAAAAATGGACTTCACCAGCAGATTCATTCCCACGTCCCACTCATCCTCGGTCACATCCACCGCAGTGCCCCGTCCCCGGCCATGGGTTGGCGTATATCCATTGTTCACCAAGATGTCCAGCCGGCCCCAAAGCTCCGTCGCCCGATCAATCATGGCTAGGATGTCGTCGTGCCTGCCTATATCGGCCCGCACGCTCTCAGCCGTGCCCCCCGCCTCCCGGATGCCAGCCACGTTGGCATCCGCAGTAGACATGTCGATATCCGCGACCAGCACCCGCGCCCCCTCCTCGGCAAGACGCCGCGCCGTCGCCCCCCCAATCCCCTGCGCCCCTCCCGTCACAATCGCCACCTGACCATCCAACCTGCCCACAGCTCACCTCCATTCAACCTTATCCGCCCTCTCTCCTCCGCCATCCCCGCGCCCTCTTCGTCGTTCCCGCGCGGACGGGAATCAAATAAACACCCACCACTTACCGGCACCACCCCCAACTACCCGTCGTTCCCGCGCAGGCGGGAACGCACAGCCTGTGTTCGCGTACGAAGCCTCATGGTCCTCTAGAGCGTGGATTATCGTGTAATCTGTGCCACGGCTTGAGTAATAACTGCTACAGCCAACAGCATATTCAAGAACATTGTAAGAATCGGCGACGTTGCTAGTCTGCTTACCGTCCTACGCCGCCTTAATGACCAGTGGAGAATACGCTCCTTCTTTGAAAAGATTTCTTCTATGGGAACAGACTCTGTCTTGACCTCGATATCGAAGGGGAGTTGCGATACTTCTTCCATCATCGGCGGGAGAGCTGACACAATATCCTTGTATACAACCACTCTTCTGTTACCCTTATACCTGATTTGAAATTCCCCGTCGCCGCTGTTGCTATCATAGAAGCGAATCTGACCGACCAGATTGTAGGGGTGATGCAATCTCTGAGTGGAGCGGTCATTGTCAACGTCTGTGTTGGAAACAAATGACACGATTCTGACGTCAGTAGCAAGGATCAACATTGGGTAGTCATGTTCAGGGGGAGGTGAATACTGGCGCCCAATACAGCCCGAAAGGGGTTCTTCACTTGGCATTAGCATAGCTGATATGAATTGAGACTGATTGACGAATCTTTGTCCAGCGAAGCCGCACGCGTCTAATATGCTCTCAATCTTCTTTTTATGACGCATCGAATGCATGAATTCTCTCACCATATGCTCCCTCTCGGTTGGTTTTTATATCGATCTGTAAAGCCTTTTCCCCTCGTCCGCTAGTACCACGAACCATCTTGCACCCGTGAGGCCAAGGCCGCCTCGGCGCCTTTCCGCTCTGCTGGTTGTACTTCAAGGAATCGTTTCTTCTAAAACTCGGGTTCTTCCCCCGCACCCACATAAGCCCTCACGCTATACTGCCTAATGCTACACCGAAGGCAAGCACCAATCCGATCGCTTAGCATCAGGCCCAAGGTGGCCAGCCCCGTGCGACACTCGGCCTCCTAGAATCAGTGACCGCTCCCCTTGACACAATCCACACATGTGTTCTACATTACTCATACAGAGCGCGCTGGGGACTGACCCCAAGAGGTCACCCCCTGCGCGTTTTCTTTTGGGCCAAAATCTCTCAAGGAGGCCCCCCACCTTGGTATCCCCCGCAAGCGAGACCCGCACCACCCCCAATTTGCACCCCGGCGTCCCCTGCGAACCGTCTGCGGCACACTTCACAGATTTCACTGAAATTAGCTACGAAAAAACTCGCAACAGCTACGACTAGTGTGAAGTACATGAAACCCCGCCGGAACACCCCCTCGTGACCGGAAATGGGCGGAAATGGGCGGAAATGAAAGGAGATATCGAAAAATGACCCTGAGCCAGATTCGCAACCGTGTCCAAGTCCTCCAACGGAAGTTCGCCCTCGAACTCACTGTCATTCGCCTTCGCCCCTACGCCACCGAGTTCTGCGAACAGTGGGCCGTCGCCAAAACCAACCACCAACCGGCTCCCCAATCCCACGCCTTCATCAGGAAGATCGCCGGCGCTGGCTTCCGCCTCCCCACCTTCGTAGCCCTCCACAAATACATCGAGAAGCCTTATCCCGTCGAGTACCCCGAGCCACGGGGCATCATTACCGCCCTCCTCCCCCATGCCGCAGCCCGGACAGTCATCGACGCCGTCTTCCGCTGGGACCCATACCCCGATGTGGACCCCAAGGACCGCCCCCAGCACGCATCCTCGCGCCGCATAGCCCTTTCTCGCCACAATCCCTACGCCCATTGGTGGCCTGTATAATGGAAAATATCCCGCAACGGCATCCGCGACTACTGGACATCCCCACTGGGAGTTGTAGCCATGTCTGAGAGCCCTTCGCCCACCTCCAGCTACACCATGGGATACAGCGATGAGTTCCAGCAACTCCTCGACCGGCGCAGCGCTGACACCCATGCCTTCTACCTGTTGCCCCACCTGAAGTCCGGCCAGAGAGTGCTCGACTTCGGCTGCGGCCCAGGCACCATCACCATGGGCTTGGCAAGGGCCGTCGAACCCGGCGAGATACATGGCATCGACGCCGAGGCATCTCAGATCGAGTTGGCGCGGGCGGCTGCCGAGTCGGGAGGCCACACCAACGCCACCTTCCATGTGGGCGATGTGACCAACATGCTCTTCGAGGACAACTTCTTCGATGTAGCACATTGTCACGCTGTCTTGATGCATGTCGCCGACACCGCTGCCGTGCTGGCCGAGGTGAAGCGGGTGTTGAAGCCGCGTGGCCTGCTAGCTAGCCGCGAGTCCATCATCGCATCCTGCTTCCTCGATCCTGTCGGCAACAATCTCTCCCATGGTTGGGACGTATTCGGACGGCTTTTGGCGGGCAACGGCCGCCAAGCCCTGAGACCGCCAAGGGAGCGATCAGGGTCGGCAATCGATGATGTTCTGACCAGCCCCTTCATCCCACTAAAAGACCAGGTGCGTGGCTTCATCTACGATTGCGCCACCGGTCAGCTCAATGAGGTCGACGCTGGCTGAGCGTCGCGGGGCCGCCAACGTGCGTCGGATGGTCTTCCTTACGCTGGTGGCGCTGGCATTCGGCTTGGCGCTGGCCTGCTCCTCTGCCTCATCTGGTGGCACTCCGACTCCCACTGACACCCCGACTCCGACTGGGACCCTGCCTCCTGCCGAGGCGTCGCCCCTAGGGCAGCGGGTGTTCGCCGCCAACTGCTCCGCCTGCCATGGCGATATGGGTCAAGGGCAACCCAACTGGCATATTCCCAAGGCCGACGGCGTGTTGCCAGCCCCGCCGCTCAACGGAGATGGGCATACTTGGCACCACGGGGACGGGTTTCTATATCGCGTCGTCAGCCAAGGCGGGAAGATACAGGAAAGCCCTACGGTGCCCAACTTCAAGAGCGGTATGCCTGCTTTCGGCGATGTATTGGGCCGCGACGAGATAGTGGCAGTGCTCACCCACGTCAAAAGCCTATGG
The DNA here is from genome assembly GCA_965263155.1 of Dehalococcoidia bacterium. Lineage (GTDB taxonomy): Bacteria > Chloroflexota > Dehalococcoidia > Lucifugimonadales > JAAXIE01 > JAAXIE01. Next base: position 466,661 of record OZ253586.1, on the reverse strand, counting down.
GGCGACAAGACCAAGCTGGGGTTTTACATCCGGGAGTCGCAGGATCTCGTCAGCGAGAACGACCCTTTGCCTTCCCCCTTGGAGTAATCTGCGCCCTCCCTCCTTCAAGGGCCCAAGGTCTTGATGTGGTTCACCACATGCCATATCTCGTCATCGGTCATCCGCGAGCCCAAGGGCGCCATTGCCGTATTGGGGATACCGTCGTGGATGAAGCGGAAGAGAGCACGCTCCGGGTGTAGGGGCACATGTGCCACGAGGTCTGCCGGCGGTGGCGTCAGGCCTAGCGCAGCCGGACCATCGCCTCTGCCCGCCGCCCCGTGACAGGTCTGGCAGTTCTGCAGGTAGGAGGCCTCGCCAGCCTGAAGAGACTCCGGCGTGGGCGGGAAGGGGTTGCGCAGTTGCTCGTCTCCCCCGGTGAACAGCACGAATACTCCTACTAGGAACGCGTCAACTCCCGGCGCCAGCACGGCCGCGCCCTCTCGGATGTTTCGCCCCCCCAAGGGCAGGGCTACCATGGCGAACACAAAGCCGAGTCCAGCCAATCCGATGCCGATAAGGGAACGGGCCGTATCGGGCGCGGGAGTGATCAGGGCGCTCCCTCCCGCGCCTGAGGATGCTGCCTCGAAACGGAAGGCGGTGCGGGCATCGAAGCCGTCGGGCCGACGGACAGTCAATTCGGCCTGCCATATACCGGCGATGCTCAATTGACTCCCTTCCAGCACATAGACACCATCCCCCAAGGGCGCGGCCGATACAGTGTTTTCGTCTAGGTCGGCACCGATGTAGGTGAGCAACACCGATACGTCGGATGCGTTGGACATGGGGATGCCGAGCCGGTCCTTTAGCGAAACGGTGAGGCTGTTGGGACCAACACGTGCGGGCTTGACGTCCAAGCGGATGCGCGTCCCTTCCACCATGTCTTGAAACACCTTCGACTCGTAGACACCCTTGCCCTCGCGCCCTGCCACCTGCCGCGCCGGCTCCAAACTGGTGAGGACACTCACCGACGCCAGCACCAGCACTGCTAGGACAGCCTCACTCAAGACGAACCACCGCAGGTAAGACCCTACGTGGTCGCGTCGCGACAGGTTGGGACGCACCCATATGAGGTTCAAAGCTCCCAAGGCTAGGATTGGAACAACGATTGCCAGCTTGACCAGAAGAGTCAGGCCATAGGGGGTTTCCAAGGCGGGAAGTATGGTGACCTGTGCCCACGCGCTGAACAGGCCCGTCGCGATGAGAACGACAACGCTGAGGGCCGCAATCACCGAGAAGCGGGGCAATGTGGCTGAGAGGCATGCTGTTCGCTGGTCGGGCGTCAAGCTCCGGAAGACCAACGGGATACCCAGAGCCAAGTGGAAGAGGGCCCCCACCCAGAACGCTGAAGCTCCCAAGTGAATGTAGTCCACCGACAGACTTGCCCAACGGATACCAGCCGTGGCCGCGCCGTGACTAGTGAGGCTGAGGGTCCACAAAGCCGCGCCTCCGAAGCCAATCGCCAGCAGGCGGATGGCGAGGTGCAGGCGGCTGCCTCCATGCCCAGGGTCGGTACGGCGGGCTGCAACTGTCAGCGAGGCCACGCTTAGTGCGAATCCCGCGGCCGTGAGGACGCGCTACACCCAAATGCGCCCCCACTCGGTGTCCGTCAGCATCGACCAGACGGGGCTTCCCAAGACGCTGAGAATCGATGCGTCGCGGGCGCTAGAAGTTTGCAGCAGCAGTTGGGCCACCGATGCCGTGAGGAAAACGGCTATGGCTACCCATAGCAACTCGTGGGAGCGGGAGGCCAGTTGGTTTCCCAGATCTCGCAGCGGTGGGTCGGCTGGCCTAGCGAAGAGCACTGGCCGCGAGACCAGCAGGTCGAACACCAATCCCCCCACCATGGTGAGGATACTGAGCAGCAACAACCAACGCAGCACTGGCTCGACAGGAGACTGGAGCAGGGGCGAGCTTGGGGCTTCCAGCAAGGCCCCGCTGATGGGCTCCCCTACGGAGAAGAAGAAGGAGCCACGCACCAAATGGCCATCGATAGTGGAGACGTTCTTCCAAGCGACGGTGTACGTCCCGTCGGGAAGAGGCTTCAGGCCGACGGACATCGCCGTTCCGTCGGCAGGGTCGACAAGGCTCTCGCCGTCGTCAACCCTAACCCCTTGGGAATCGAGGACGCGCATGTCGCTCAGGGCCGGCTCGATGGGTTCGGTGAACCACACGGCGACGCGCGTCGGAGCCTCCTCCAGCACCGAGTCGGGAGAAGGCGCCGAGCGCGCTTGATTGGCGTGGCCGAACGCTGTCTCCGTGTGTGCGGCGACGCTAGCCCACAGCACTGCCACTACCAGCAGAAGCGCAGCCAGACCCTTCCTCATACGGAGTAGACTATCTCCTCTTCAGGGCAAACACTGCGCCCCCAACACCCGAGGCAAGGCCCAGAGCGCCTAGGACAATCGCCACTATGGTCAGGATGCTAGCGTCCGAGCCGTCATTGTCATCCTCTGAGGACGCTGCCAAGGCCGCATCCTGCGCTTGCTGGGCTGTGTTCAGGGCACCCCGTACCGCGCTCGCCAGCTCGCGAGGGCCGGACAACTGTTCCGGGAATTGCAGACTGGTGGAGGGCCGAATGTCGTCGAAACCGCCCCCAGCACCTTTCGAGAGGAAGGCTTGATCGACAGGGGTACCTTCCACCTCTCCGAATACGCGGAACTGGTACACACCGGCGGTGGTAGGTATAAGGGCCCCGGTGTAGCGGCCGGGCTCATTGGGGTCGGCATAGAGGTCCAGAACCCGTGAAGCCTCGCTGGTCACATGGGTCACCTCCACCTGGAGGGTCTCTTCCAAGCTTGCCACGGGAGTGCCCCCTCCGTGTTGGCCTCCCATTTCTTGGCCCATGGACATGCCGACAGAGGCGTCCTGATCATGGCCTTCGCCTTCACTCATTGATGAGTCATTTTCGTCGTCGCCGTGGTGGTCGCCCTCCTCGTTGGTTGACAGGCTCTGCTCCGCATGTTCGGAAGGCATGCCATTCCCTTGTGCTACCTTGGTGACGCGCACTTCCACGCCGTTCTTGAAGCCCTCGTATGCGGGCTCGTCGACCCAGCCGACGTTGAACCTGTATTCGCCAACTTCTCGTCCTTCATGGGCCAATGCCGTGCCTAGGGTCAAGCCCAATACGGTCAACATCGTAGGCACAAGCCATATTATTCTCTGGGAAAACGGTCTCATCGATGCTCCTTTCAACAATTAGGCCAACGTGTCGTCGACCGGCAGGCTTCGCTTGGTCGCAGAGCGCAAAAGACCCGTTGCGAATGGGACGCTGCCGATCAGCCGACGTAGGCGTTGAGAAGGAGCTAGGCTCGGGGAGGTTTCTTGGGCGTTGGGATGGTCGCATCCATGGGGAAAGCGTTGTCGTGGGAGAGAGCGAACCTGTCTGGCTCGCCCGCTGGCTCGAACACAAGCCGTGCAACTTGGTGCAAGTACGCGGGTGTCCCTGTGGGCCCCAAACCAACCCCATGGCTGTCGTTCAGGACAACCACGTTTTCGGTTAGCCTGCTGACGCCGTAAGTGCCGTTACGTGGTTGTAGCCAGTGATGTTCATAGGTCTCGTGGGAGTGCAGGTGCGCGCGTGCGGTGCCGTCGAGGTAGATGTGGGCATGCACTGGCTGCCTCTCAGTGAAATGGTGGTCCAGCAGCGGTCCGAATAACGGCAGGAAGAGCGCCGCCAATACCGCCAAGGTGAGCAAGGGAGGGAGCGCGTGCTCCAGCAATTCGGGAAAGGTCTCGCTGGCCATCATAGCTATGATACCAGACGTGGCGGGGGACAGACATGACGGCCCTCGGTCCCCGGTGACCGCTAGACCGGCCGCAAACTGTGTGGGACACTATCGCGCAAGGGTATTGGGAATGTTCAGCAAACCGATACAAATTACCGACGGTGTTTTCCAGGTACGGGCCATCGGCGCTCGGGTTACCGTGCTGGCCGAGGGTGACGACTTGATGCTTGTGGATGCTGGGTTAGGTGGCAGTTCGCGGGCAATCGCGCAGGGCTTGAAGAAGCTGGGCCGTTCGCTGGACCAACTCGGGAAGGTGGTCATCACCCATGCCCATCCCGACCACTCGGGCGGCTTGGCGGAACTGGTGGCAGGCAGGGGTGCCGTCGTTGCCACCCACCCGCTGGAGGCCGACATTATAGAGGGCACTACACCTGCTCCGAACCCCCTGCAATGGAAAGTGGTCGGGCCAGTGGGATGGAGCGTCCTGAACAGACTCATGGGCGGCCCTGTGCCCGTGAAAGACCGCATCGAGGACGGGGACCTGCTGCCCTTCGGCACAGAGGTGCGGGTGGTGCACTTGCCTGGGCACACGCCCGGCAGCATCGGCCTGCACCTGCCGCAGAAGCGGGTCGTTATCGTCGGCGATGCCCTGCAGTACAAGTTCGGCAGGAGACTCTACCCGCCAGCCCCAGGGGTCACCCAGCAACCTGAGGAGGCACTGCGCTCGCTGGAAAAACTTCTGGACTTGGACTTCGATACCATCTGCTTTAGCCACTTTCCGCCCATGCGGAACGAGCCACGAAAAGCCCTCTGGGAGCTTCTGCAGCGACGTATCAACTGAACCGGCTAGGAGGTTTCCATGAGTCAGGCCCGCGTGTCTGGCACCACGGCAGGCGCGACCGTTATCGACTTTCTCCGGCGAGCCGTGGACAGGTACGGTTCTCGCGATGCCCTTCTGTTCAAGCCTGCCTTCCGGTACATCCGCTGGTCCTACTCGCGGCTATGGAGGGAGTCGGGGCAGGTGGCGACCCTGCTCCAGCGCCGTGGTCTGGTCAAAGGAGACCAAGTCATCATCTGGGGCCCGAACTCGCCACATTGGGTGCTGATTTTCTTCGGCTGTCTCAGGGCAGGCATCATCGCGGTACCCCTAGACCTCCGCAGTGCACCAGACTATGTGATGCGAGTGGCATCCCGTACGGAACCCAAGCTGGCCTTCACCTCCCGATTAACTCCGAAGGAAGGCGTGGACCTAGGGGTTCCCGAGATAACCTTCGAGGAGCTGGAGGCCGCCATAACCGACCTGCCCGCACCTGAGGATGTGGAAATCGGTCCCAACGACCTCGCGGAAATTATGTTCACGTCGGGCACAACGGGCGACCCCAAGGGCGTCATGGTTACCCACCGGAACCTGACGGCCAACATCGAAGGCGTTACCCAATACATATCGTGCAAGCCCTCCAGCAGGCTCCTCTCCATACTTCCCTTGAGCCATATGTACGAGCAGATGGGCGGACTCTTCATCGCCCTCCACTCCGGGGCCAGCATCACCTACCCCACCAGCCGCCAGCCCACAGTGCTGTCACGCACCATGCGCGAGCGTAGGACCACCATCATGCTCCTCGTCCCGCAAGGGTTGGAGTTGCTGATGAACGGCATCGAGCGGGAGGTTGCGCGGCAGGGTAAGCAAGCCTTGTGGAACAAGCTCATGGCCATAGCGGTGAAGACGCCCTTCCCACTTCGGCGGTACCTTTTCGCCCAAGTGCACCGGCGCTTCGGAGGCAAGCTCGACTTCATCGTCTCCGGCGGTGCGGCATTGGACGGCGACCTAGCACGCAAGTGGGAGTCGCTGGGCGTGAAAATCGTGCAGGGCTACGGTACTACCGAGGCGTCTCCTGTCATCAGCAATCAAAGTCTGACGGAGCGACGTCCCGACTCCACTGGCCGCCCGCTGCCCAACGTCGAAGTCCAAATCAGCAGCGAGGGCGAGATACTGGTGCGGGGTGAGAACGTTACCCCCGGCTACTGGCAAGCCCCGGAGGAAACCGCCAAGGCTTTCGACGGCGAGTGGTACAAGACGGGAGACTTGGGGCACTTCGACGAGGAGGGGTTCCTCCACATCAAAGGACGTATGAAGGACATGATTGTCCTCCCGAGCGGCCAGAACGTCTTCCCTGAAGACATCCAAGCGGTGCTCACCAAGCATCCCCATGTCACCGACGCAACCGTAGTGGGTCTGGAGAAGGGGTTGGCGGTCGAGGTGCACGCGGCCATCATCCTAGACGACCCCGAGGCGGCCCAAGACGCAGTGGCTTGGACCAACGGTCAACTGTCGGAACAACAGCGCATTGGCGGTTTCACCGTCTGGGGACAGGAGGACTTCCCCCGCACCCACACACTCAAGGTGAAGAAGCAGGTGGTCATTGACACCATCCTTGGCAGGATACAGCAGGATGCCCCTGCCACAGCGCCATCGGGAGGCAGCACGTCAGGCGGCCCGCGGAGCCTTGTGCACATCATCGCCGAGGTTAGCAAGGCTGACGTGGTCGACGTACAGGACCACGCCAAGCTGGGTGATGATCTGAAGCTGGACTCCTTGGGCCGGGTGGAGCTCCTTTCGGCCATCGAGGCCGAGTTGGGCGTCTACATGGATGAGGGTCAGGTTAGCTCGGATACGACGGTCAAGCAGTTGGCCGCCTTGGTGGAGGAGGGGTCGAAGAACCCGCCAATGATGAGGTTCCCCGGTTGGGGAATGCGGTGGTGGTGCCGCATGACTCGTGGCTTCCTGCAGCGAGCCATCATCTTCCCCTTGATAGCGGTTTCCTACGGCCTGAAGGTGACGGGTCGGGAGAACCTCTCGGACGTCACTGGGCCGGTGCTCTTCGCGTCCAACCATAACTTAGGTATGGACAACCCGCTAATCATCAAGGCCATCCCCCTGATATGGCGTCGGCGCATGGCCGTGGCGGGGGCGGCAGACCTGTGGAAGAACCCCGTCTGGTGGATAGTAAACCCTCTCTTAGGGAATGCTTTCCCTGTGGCGCGCGAGGGCTCGGTGAGGCCCAGCTTGGAGAACATGGGCAAGATCATGGATAACGGCTGGTCGGTGCTGATGTATCCAGAGGGTGAGCTAACAGTCGGCGGGCCGATCAAGCCCTTTATGCACGGCACCGGTCTCGTGGCGGTCGAAGGGAGCATTCCCGTTGTGCCCTTGCGTCTACATGTCCATAGGCTGGGGGCACCGAAGCGGCTCCCCTTCCTCAAGCGCGGCAGTGTGGAGGTATGCTTCGGCAAGCCCCTGAGTTTCCCGCCGGGAACGGACTACCAAGAAGCCACCTCCGCCATCGAGGATGCCGTCAGGTCACTCTGAGGCAGGCGGTTAGTCCAGCAGCATTCTTGCCACGGCGCGGGCCTCGTCGAGGTCTTTTACAATCCGTCCCTTGGGCACCTTGCGGAAGACGTTGAGGGCGTGGAGGTTCCTGCCGACGGAGTCAGAGAGGCTCATCACAATGCACTCTGTATTGTCGGCATTAGCGGAGTCGATAAGCTGCTCCATCACCAACGCGGCGCTGTCGTCCATGCGGGTGGTCTTGGAGAAGTCGAATATGACCACCTCGTGCTCCCTGATGTCCCTGCCGATGACCTGCGCCAACTCATTGGCGGAGGCCACTGAGAAGCTGCCCCGCAGGGAAACTAGCCCAATCCGTGCGCGATAGAGGTCCTCGTCATCTAGGTCCGCATCCAGAAGGTCTACCTCGTCGGAAAAGAAGGTGTGCTCCAGCAGTGGTACCGAGACCACACTGTCCAGTTCAGGCCGTGCCTCCTCTTGCGCGCGCGCCAGCCCAGCTGCGATCAACCCCAACGCCACGGCAGTCACCAAGTCGACAAATACGGTGAGGACGAGGGTGACCAACATAATCAACAGGTAGTCCCGCCGTATGTAGCGGATTCGGGTGATGAACCGCCAGTCGATGATGTCCCATCCCACCTTCATCAGGATGCCAGCCAGTACGGCGTGGGGGATAGGCTGGGTAATCCAGCCGATGCCGAGCACCAGCGCCAGCACGAAGGCCGACCGCAACACACCTGATACGGGAGTGCGCCCGCCAGCCCGAATGTTGACCACTGTGCCCATTGTGGCCCCAGCCCCCGGAAGGCCTCCTACGAGGCCTGACGCCAAGTTGCCCAACCCCTGCCCCATGAGCTCACGGTTGGGGTTGTGCCGGGTGCGCGTGAGGGAGTCGGCCACAAGCGATGTGAGCAGGCTGTCGATGGACCCAAGCAGCGCGAGAATGAAAGCTGGTTGCAGAACGCCTGCAATGAAACCGGGAGACAACTGCGGAATCTGGATGACGGGAAGCCCTGTCGGCACCTCCCCGATCGTGCTGGCACCGTTCAACCAGAGGAAGCCGGCTAGGGTGCCAACGACCAGTGCAGCGAGAGGGCCGGGTAGGAACTTGCGTACTCTGCTCGGCCAGAAGATGCCCACCCCCAAAGAGATCGCACCCAGCGCCAAGGCTTGGTAGTTGAAATCGTCAAAGGCATCGGGCCAAGCCCGTATGGAGTTCAGTGGACCGCCTGAAACAGTTTCGAGACCGAGAAATGGCATCACTTGGATCACCATGATGATGATGCCGATACCGGACATGAAACCGGAAATTACCGAGTAGGGAGTGTAGCTGACGAGGCTGCCGATTCTTATCGCCCCGAGGGCTATCTGCAGCACTCCTGCCAGCATGACGATGGTGAACGCTTCTTCCAGCGTGTCGGCATGTTGGGTGACCACCACAGCCATGGCGATGGTCATGGGCCCAGTGGGGCCGGATATCTGAGAGGGAGTCCCGCCGAAAACGGCTGCGAAAAAGCCGACAGCAATGACGCTGTATAAGCCAGCGAGGGCCCCGTCCGGTATGCCCGACGCTACGCCAAAGGCGAGGGCAATAGGCAATGCCACAACGGCCGCAGTAACACCGCCGAACAGGTCCCCGTGTAGAGTGTGGAGGTCGTAGGAGGGGATTCGCACGTTATTATGCGGTCAATCGCCCGAGGCGGTGGAGGCCGCGGCCTTGCACCGCCCTGAAGGTTGGCTGGAGCCTCCCAACGTCACTGCAAACCTGCGGGGCAACGGTGCCGGAGGGACTGATGCCAAGGATAGACTAGACCCTTAGGTAAGGCAAGGCAGCGGGGCTGTCCCGGCGGCGTCACGCCCTACATGCAGAGGCTGTAGTGACCAATGACGACCTCTCGCTGCGATTGATCCCACTCCACCCTCTTCGACTCGATCACCTTCTCCATGATGCCTATGTCGCCAAGGAACTGCTGCTTCCACAGGTCATCGCCGAACTGCATGGCATCCAAGGGCCGGGAAAACCCATTCAGGATCATGCCATTGATGCGCTGCGGGTCGATGATGGACAGGCAGACGCCCTCGTCTTCCACCCCTTCAGGGACTTCGGTGAAATAGTAGGCCCGCATCTCAATGCCGCTGGCTTCCGGTTCGGAGTTCTTGTACAGAATGGTCTCCGGACCGCCTTCCATGGTGGGCACCTGCTCCCATGTGCAACTGGCGTTGCCTAGAAAGCGCTCCAAAGCGGCGGAGTCCCTCCCCCGCATCATACGCACCGATGCGTAGAACCCTCCGACTATGGCCGCGATGGCCACCACCACTCCGATCATTATGTAAACAACCAGCAAGACTGCCCCTCCCGATAGGTTTTAAGTGCTGAAATGGCGCTCCCTATGGTAATGCCAGCAGGCTTACGACAACGGAAGCGTTGGACATGGGAGGCTGCTTAAAGTATCTGCGACAGGAACAGCTTGGTGCGATCGCTCTGTGGGTCTTCGAAAATCTGCTCCGGCGGCCCCTCTTCCACAATCACGCCTTGGTCGAACATCATCAACCGGTCCGCAACCTCGCGGGCGAACCCCATCTCGTGGGACACCACGATCATGGTCATCCCCGACTCCGCCAGTTCTTGCATCACGTCCAGCACCTCTTTGATCATCTCAGGGTCGAGGGCCGAGGTGGGCTCGTCGAAAAGCATAATCTTGGGCTGCATGGCCAAGGCCCGGGCTATGGCTACCCTCTGCTGCTGACCTCCCGAGAGCTGGCTTGGATACTTGTCGGCCTGTTCCGGGATGCCTACCCGCTCCAGCAGCTCAAGGGCACTCTCCTTTGCCTGGGACTCAGCCATCTTGCGCACCTTCATAGGGGCAAGGGTGATATTGCCCATCACACTAAGGTGAGGGAACAGGTTGAAGGACTGGAAGACCATCCCCACGTCACGCCGTATCGCATCGATGTTCCGTATGTCGTTGCTCAGCTCAATGCCGTCCACGATTATCTCGCCGCGCTGGTGCTCCTCCAGCCTGTTGATGGTTCGTATGAAAGTGGACTTGCCCGACCCCGATGGACCGAATACCACCACCACTTCCGCCTTCTGGATGTTGGTGGTGATGCCACGCAGGGCATGATACTCGCCGAACCACTTGTGCACGTCACGGCAGATGATGATGTCCTCGCCCTTTACCTTTTCGCGCTTATTAGCCTCTTGCGTTTCAGCCATAACTCCTCCCGGATTGCTTGGGTCCGAATCGCACCAACGTTGGCATGGCCCTCTACGGGGGGGCGTGGCAGCACCTTATCGCTGCCCCACGCCCAGATTACCCTCGATATGTCGGCTCACGTAGGACATGGTGTAGGTAAACACCCAGAACACCAATGCCAGGAAGATGAACAACTCCTTCGCGCTTGATATGTATTCGGTGTTGCCCTGTATGAAGACGCGGCTGAACTCCACCACGTCCAGCATTCCGATTATGTACACCAAGCTGGTGTCCTTAAACAGGGAGATGAACTGGCCCACTATCGCTGGGATGACATTGCGGATGGCTTGTGGCAGCGATATCAGTAGGGTGGTCTCCCAACTCGGCAGACCCAGAGCCCGCGCCGCCTCGGCTTGCCCGCGATGAAGGGCCTGCAGGCCTCCCCGTATGTTCTCAGCCATGTAGGCTGAACTGAACAGAGTGATAATTATTGCCGCCCGCAGCAGCGAGTTCACCGGGAAGTCCTCAGGGAACGCCAAGGGCACCAGCACTTGGGACATGAACAGCAGGGTAATCAGTGGCACTCCCCGGAACAGCTCGATGAATATGACGCACATCACCTTGACCACCGGCAAATTGCTGCGCCTCCCCAAGGCAAGGGCAATGCCGATCGGAAAACTGAAGGCGATCCCTGCCACCGCCAGCAGTATGTTCAACATCAGCCCGCCCCAGTAGATGACTGAGACCGGTTGTAGACCAGGGATACCGGGGATTCCACGCAGGAGAAGGAGGACCACGAAAAACAGGACGACTGCCGATATGGCTAGATTCCGGGGAGTTCCCAAGCCCGTGTACCGGCCGATGGCCCAGCCCAAGCCTACAGCCAGCAGGTTGGCAACCAGAAGAAGTCGTATATCTAACCCCATCGTCTCGAAGCTGTAGGGCAGCAGCGCGAAAAGAGCCGCCACCACGCTCACGCTGATGGCGATGCGCTTGGGAAGACCTCCGCCGGTCAGCCCCCAGCCCATGCCCAAGACAGCTGTCACCAGCAACAGGCATGCTTGCGGCCTCCAGAAACAGTTCAGACCCTCGCAAGCTGCCTCGATGTTGTACTGGCCAATCATCAGACGTCCCCCAAGGACGCTGATAACCGTCCAGTCGGCTTGAACGATGACCCATCGGAGTCCGAACCAGAGGGCAAACCCTATCAACGCTGCAGAGACTACCGTGATCACGCCGCTGTACCACTCGCTGAATAGGTTCTCACGCACCCACGCGACCGCACCTCTTTGAAGGAGAGGCGGAGGCAGTGAGCGCAAGATTTCCTGTCCGGTCTCGCTTGCCATCGTCTATTCTCGTGGTGTCTTCATAGGATCAAATGTGTACCGCGTTCAGAATCTAATGTGCCGGTTGTATAAGTTCCCAATGATCGAATAGGTCAGGCTCAGAGCAAGGTAGGCCAGCATTACCATGATGAAAATGGAGATGGCTGGCGCAGTTTGGGTCATGGTCTTGGCCACGTTGGTCAAGTCGGAGTAGGCGATGGCGCCAGCCAGACTGCTGTTCTTGGTTAGATTGAGGTACTGGCTGATCAGCGGGGGTATGATCACCCTAAGGGCTTGGGGAAAAGTGACGTAACGCAGGGCGGTCAATCCCGACAGCCCTAAGGCCCTCGCTGATTCGCGCTGACCCCGGTTCACGGACTGTAGCCCCGCCCTCACGATCTCTGCAATGAACGACGCTGTGTAGGTGACGAGGGCGGCTACCAACGCTAACAGCGCACCGGGCAGCACATAGCCACCGGAGACGCTGCCAAAGGGTTCCGCTATCTCGGGAGTGGAAATGGTAAACGGTACGCCACCTGCTGCCACACTCACCAGCACCCAGCCCACGACGGCCACGAACAACACAATACTTGCAGCAGAGAGTAGGGGATAGGAAGTTGACCCTGTCCTTAGTTCTCTAGCCGTCAGCCACCGAAAGACAACCATCCCCGCCGCGACACTTCCGATGACAAGCAGCACCCAAATGAGCCCCGCCCCAAAGCTGGAGGCCGACGGCCAGGCCACCGCGAGATAACGCTTGTTGAGGTAGGCCCAGTCGCCAATGGCGTGGGATTCTCTCCAAACAGGTAAGCCGAGGACTATGTAGAACCAGAAGAAAAGTTGCACTAACAGAGGTACGTTGCGAAAAAATTCGATGTAAGCGAGTGCCACTTTTGAGACAATCAAGTTCCCGGATACACGGCACACACCTATGAAGATACCTAAGGCAGTTGCCAGCGCCACGCCAACGACCGATACCAAGAGTGTATTGGTGAAACCTACGAAGAAAGCGTGCAGGAAGGTGTTTGAGGGGTCGTAGGGCAGGAAGTGGTGACCAATGGGCGTTTGGTACTCCCGCTCTAAGAAGGTGAAGCTGTACCCTATCCCGCGGTCATGGACAGCTGTGGCGATGTTGGTGAAGAACCAAGCTACGAGGACGACAACCAGTATCCCCGACACAATCTGCGCCGTCCATTGAATGATCTGGACGTGCCTCCAGACCGGGATGCCCTTGTAGGTCAGGCTACGACGCAGCGTGGCCATGACGCTCTATTCCTCCAGTCCCAGTGCTGCCGATTCTAATATACGGCCGGTGAATGGTACCACCGAGCTAACCGGCTCAGGCGACACCGGTCCCAGCCCGCATGCATGGGATCAATGTTGAGGGAAAAACCATGGAGGCGACAGGCTAGCCTGTCGCCTCCATCACTCACCCAAATCCAGTTGGTCGCTACCGTAGGGGAGCGGCGTAAATCTGGCCGCCCTTCGGGCAGTCGGTGCAGGCGGCATCCGCCCAGAGAGCGTTACGACCACCCTCACGCGGGAGGTCAATACCGCCGGGACCAAGGTTGCGGGCGTATATCTCGCCGTAGTTGCCAACAGCCTTGATCACGTCCTGGGCGGCGGTTGCCTTCAGTCCCAAGCTCTCCTGGCCGAAGTCGCCGGACCAGCCAAACAAGCGATCGACCTTGGTGTTGCCCGTCGCCGCTGTGGGCACACTGTCCATGGTCACATCGTAGGCCTCCGAATAGATGAGCATGCCCATCACGGTCTTCACGATATCGAACCACTGGTCGTCGCCATGAGGTACCACGGGGCCCAAAGGCTCTTCGGAGATGGTCTCAGGGAGAACCACATGGTCTGCGGGATTGCCCAATCCTGTCCGAAGGGCAGCAAGCTGGGAGCGGTCATTGGTGAACGATCCGCACTGCTGTGCCTCGTATGCCGAAACCACTAAGTCGGTGTCCTCGAAAGTAAGCACATTGATGTTCAGGTCATTCTGGGTTGAGAAGTCCTGTAGGTTCAACTCGGTGGTCGTGCCTTGGGTCACGCAGACAGTGGCGTCCTTCAGGTCGAGTGCGCTTTGCACACCTGATTCCTTCGTGACCATGAAGCCTTGACCGTCGTAGAACATTGTTTGAGCATAATTGCCCCACTGCGAGTCACGCGAGGCCGTCCAAGTGACGGTGCGGACAAGCATGTCGACTTCGCCCGACTGGATCGTCGGTCCACGCTCTGCTGCAGTGATAAGCCGGATCTCGATGGCATTGGGGTCGCCCAGCACTGCTGCTGCCACCGCTCGGCATAGGTCAATGTCGAAGCCAACGTTGTTTCCAGCGCTGTCCAAGTATCCGTAGCCTGGCACATCGTTACGGCTGGCGCAGATGACCTTACCCCGGTCTTCAACAGTCTGGAGTCTGCCACTCTCTTCATCGTCCGCTGCACCGCCTCCGCAGGCCGCGAACATGGCAGCCATGGCCACCAAGACCACGGTTAATATGAGCAAGTTCTTCCTTAGAATATGCAATTTGGGCCCTCTCTTTTGATACAGGTTTTAACTCCGTGCTCGGCCACCCAAGCCAAGGGGGCATTGCGCTTGTATTATAGCGGCATTCGTGTCCGAGACATAGCAGCATCGACCCAACGATTCGCACCGAAATCCGTCCATGATCTCAAGGCGCTCTTCGCCTGAGGGGCAGCAAGGCGAACACCGCGGCAGCCAAGGCGAACAAAGCGGCGATGTAGTAGGCCACCACCTCGAAGCCATAGCTATCGTAGAGGCCTCCCGCCAGCAGGGAGGACCCTGCCGACATGAAGAAGGCGATGCACGAGACTACGCCGATGCCGGTGGACGCCACGTCCCGTCCCACCACATCAAAGACCGAGGCCACAACTATCGGCTGGTCGGGATACAGGAACAGGCCCAGTGCGGCGATAGTGACGGTCAGCAACACACCCTCGGTGAAGGGTACAAGCGCCAAGGCTAGCAGGCAGGACCATACCAGTCCCGGCACCAGCACTTGCCTCCGACCCCAGCGGTCGGACAGGTGTCCCGCCAGAGGCTTGGCCACCAGACCCACGGCGATCAGCAACCCAATGTGGAAGCCGCGGGAAAAGGTGCTCAGCATCAGGTCGTTGTCCAAGTACAGAGGGAGTGCGGTGACCAAAGCTACCAGTGCCATGCCCCGGAGACCTCGCACCATGGTCAGGCCCCATAGCACGGGGCTTCTCAAGAGTTCTTTGGTGATCTGCGTCCGCTGGGAAACGGAGACGCCGGTCTCTTCGTTACCTGGCGCCCTACCGATGTGGCGGAACGCCCAAAAGGCCAATATTGCCAGAAAGATGGGTACCGCGCCGTATATGCTCAGCAGCCCACGCCAGGTCAGTACAGCCAGAAGCGCCCCGGTGACCAGCGGCCCTGCCACATCGCCAATGCTGCCTCCGACGCCGTGGGTGGAGAGAGCCAGCCCGCGCTTCTCAGAAAAATGGTGTGAGAGAGAGGCTTGAGCTGGGAGGTGCCACAGGGCATGGGAGGCAGCCACGACACCCATGCCTACCAACAGAAGGGGATACACGGGCGACATGCCCATGGCCAGCGACCCTAAGGCCGCCGCGGTCAGGCAGCCAGCCAACAACTGTCCCCAGTAACGGCGCAGGACATCAACAACTATCCCGCCGGGCAGTGACACCAGCCCCGAGGCTATCTCCCGGGCGGACAGCGCCCCGCCCACACCAATGCCGCTCAGGTGGAATGCAGCTTGGATTTCCGGCAGCACCACCACGAAGCTCTGGATCACCCAGTGGAACACGGCATGACCAATGGCTAATCCCGGGATGATGATTCTGGGACTTGTCGGTGATTGAGGGACCCTCGTGGTTGATGACAACGCTTTCCCCCGGCAGTTGCGATTGTCAGGTGTCGGAGGGATGTAGTGGGCTATCCCTGAAGGGCTGTCAATTGCTCAACGATCTGACTGAAGGGGGTGCGGTGGCCCACGCTTCCCAAGAACCTCCATCGAACGACCCCCTCTTGGTCCACGACGAAGGTTGAAGGCAATGCCCTGTTGTCGTCGGAGGGGTTGACCACCCCGTAGGTGCCAACCACTTCTCCGGCTGGGTCATAGAGGATGGGAAACGGTATCCCCAAGCTCTGGGCGATGTTGGTGGCACCGCTAAGCTCGTCTACGCTTATGGCCACGACCTCCGTGTTCAGGCCGGTGATGGTGTCGTACTCTTTGGTCAGCTCGTCCAGCTGACTGCGGCAGGCAGTTCACCAGAAGGCACGATAGAACACCACCAGCACGTTCTTGTCCGCCCGGTAGGACGCCAGCGAGCGGTCCGAGCCCGATGCCGCCGGCAACTGGAAGTCTGGGGCCAATTCTCCCACGTCGTTGCCCACTGCTAGGGCTGGTGGAGGGGGCGCGGTGGCAACGGGCGTTGCAGGCTCAGGGTGCGGCGTAGAGGTCGAGGGTGCCTCTGTGATGGGGGCTATTGTTCCCGAAAGCGTCCCGCTGACCGTCGTGTCGGGCGAGAGCTGAGCACCGGAAGTCGTCTGCGCAGAAACCTGTCCTGAGGTGGTCGTCGCTGTAGTCTGCGCGGGTTCGTCGCCGGGAGTCGTTTCCGTCTTGCCTTGGTCGGTCGAGGCCACTGTCTGCTCCACCGTTGCACTGGCGGTGGACGTGGTGGCGGTTTGTGATATAGGGGAGGAGGGGCGTTCGGCGGCAGTCGAGGCGGAGGTGGCGGGCGGGAGCGTTGCCGGGGAAGTTGGTGGCCGAGGCGGGGAAGTTGGTGGCCGAGCCGCGGGAGGCTTTGCCGAAGTCGTGGCTTCCTCCGGCGTGCCGCCACAAGAGGCCACGACAAACATAATGGAAATGACGGCTGCTAACCAGAAGAGTTTTCGCACAACCTTAATAATCTACATCAATGCCCCGCATTACTCAATTGAAGCCATGGGAAACCTATGCACGATGACCTAGAATGCCCGCAGTATGAATTGATACGAAATCTCATAGGAAGGGAGTATCTCCCCCATGAGAGACATGGCACAAAAAGTCTTGGCAGCCTACGTGGTGGCGACAGCGTTAGCCGCCTTTGTTCTGCTCATCGTTACGCCACTGACCCACGACGGCTCGCCGGAGTACCCGGTATGGAAGGTACTGAACTACTTCATGGCAGTCGCGACGTTCGTGATCCTAGTGGTGGGCTGCTATCGGAAGTGCACCCTCTGCAAAGAAGCCGCCCAGCCCACCGCTTCGGAACAAGTGACGGCCAATGTCGTCTTCTACGGGGCTGTGGCCCTCACCATGCTCTTCTTCTGGGAGTGGTTCTGGACTCTGAACCCGGATAGCGAGACAGGCGAGGCAGTGACGTCCCACATCATCTACTTTCCCTTCGTGGACGCTCTGTTCACCGTGCTGGGCCTGGCTACTGGCAGGTATCTGTGGACATGTGCGAGGGGCCGTTCAGGGTAGAAATGTCCCTCCTCCATGCGTAGACAGCATGGGGTGGACAGCTTGGCGAAAAGCCCCTCCGGATCGCGATGGCGGGGTCGGGTCCCCCATGACATGGCCGTTGACAACCGGGTTGTTGAGTATGACAATACGCGAGTAGCCTTAGGCGGAATGCGGAAGGATGCATCAACACAATTCACTTTAGGAGGTAGGTATGGCTAGTGAAGACATAGCCTTAATGGCTCACCTGATGCGGCGGGCGGGCTTTGGCGCTAACCGCGAAGAATTGGAGAGGCGCGTAGCCAAGGGCTACGATGCTACGGTCGACGAGCTAGTGGATGCCGATGGAGAACAGGCCGACAGGCTGGAGTTCCTCCGGTACCATCCCGGCTTCGACCGCCCCATCACCACCCCCGGCATGGGAAGCGCTTCTTGGCTGCACACCCTGATCAACACGGGCAGGCCACTGGAAGAGAAGATGGTGCTGTTCTGGCATCACCTGTTTGCCACCGGGCAGTCCAAGGTCGACAACTACAACATCGTCATCAACCAGATCAACATGTTCCGTGATCACGCCTTGGGTAACTACCGTGACTTCCTAGGAGAGCTGGCCAAGGACCCGGCCATGATCTATTGGCTGGACAACTGCGACAACCATGGCGCAGCCGTCAACGAGAACTGGGGTCGCGAGCTCCTCGAGCTCTTCAGCATGGGTGTGGGCAGCTACACCGAGGTCGATGTCCGTGAGGCCTCCCGGGCCTTCACCGGCTGGACCTTCGATCCCGGCCCCCCTAGGAACTACTACAGCCGGTACGACTGGGAGTTTCTCTACAGGGACGAGGACCACGACGACGGCGAGAAGACCTTCCTAGGTCACACTGGCCGCCTGAATGGCGAAGACATCATCAACATCGTGTGCGACCAGCCCGCCACAGCCCGGTTCATCGCCCGCCACCTGTACAGCTTCTTCGTGGCAGACGAGCCTCAGGTGCCGGCGTGGTCGGTAACCCCGCCCCACGACCCAGCAGCCATCGACCTGTTGGCCAACACGTTCCTAGAGTCCAAGGCCGACATCAAGTCCATCCTGCGCGTGCTGTTCAAGAGCGACTTCTTCAAGAACGCTCGCTTCGCCAAGGTCAAGAGCCCGGCGGAGATCGTGGTCAGCACCTACCGGATGGTCGGCGGCATGGAGTTCCCCGCCCCCGGCATCGGCGAGATGTGCCGCCAGCCCATGTACATGGGTCAGGACCTGATGAACCCGCCCAGCGTCGAGAGCTGGCACACCGGCGTGGAGTGGATCAACAGCGGAACGTTGATGAAGCGCGTCAACTTCTGCGCAGGCCTGATGGGCGACACCAGCAAGCCGGGCATCCAAGCCATCGTCAGCAATCTCCAGAGCCAAGGGGAATTGTCCCCTGAGTCCTTCGTGGACAACTGCCTCGACATCCTCGGACCCCTCGAAGTGGGTTCCGATACCAAGACCCAACTGGTGTCCCACGCCAGTGAGGGCGGTTCCCTCAACTGGGGCAACCAGGAAGCCGCTGCCCAGCGCGTGGGCGAGATGCTTCAGCTGATCGCAGCCTCGCGTGAGTTCCAGTACGCCTAGATCAGTACATCCAGGTAAAGAAAGGAAGGGAGAGAGAAAGCGAATGACTACAAGCAAAAAAGACCCCGTGCTGGTAGTGCTCCAGCTGTCGGGTGGTAACGACTACTTCAACACCATCATCCCCTACAACGACCCGTTGTATCGGGACAACCGCCCCGCAGTGGGGATCCCCGACGACCAGATCCTCCACATTGACAGCGAGTACGGCTTGCATCCCTCCATGAGCGCCATGCGGGACTTCTACAATGATGGCCAGCTGGCCATCATCCATGGCGTAGGCTACCCCGACTCCCCTAGGTCCCACTTCCGCTCTATGGACATCTGGCACACCTGCGAGCCCGACAAGCTGGGTACCGAGGGTTGGCTGGGCCAAGCCACGAAGGTGCTGGACCCCAATAAGGAGAATATCGTCACCTCCGTCAGCTTCGGCCCGAGCATGTTCCGCTCCATGGTCTACCCCGGAGTGCCCATCGCCTGTATCGATGACCTAGAGACCTATGGTCTGCTGACGGGTATCGAGCAGGAGCAGCAGCGGATGAAGATCCTCGACCGGTTCTCCCGCATCTACGCGCCGGTCATGGGCTCCGACGCCGTCATGCAGTACATGGGCCAGACCGGTCTGGAGGCCATGAAGGGCGCCGACATCCTGAAGGTGGCCCCCGAGGGCTACACCTCCAGCATCGAGTATGCCGACACCCCAATCGCCAAGAGGTTGAAGGGCATCGCCCAGATCCACACAGCCAACCTGGGCACCCGTGTCTTTTACTGCGACCACGGCAGCTTCGACACCCATGCCAACCAAGCCGGCCTGCATGGCCAGCTCTGGACCGACGTGGGCGATGCACTCGGCGATTTCTTCGCCGACCTGCGTGAGCATGACGCCGCCGACAACGTGCTGGTATTCATGTTCACCGAGTTTGGCCGCCGGGTACACGACAACGGTTCCGGCACCGATCACGGCGCGGGCGGGGCCTCGTTCCTGCTCGGCGACATGGTAAAGGGCGGACAGTACGGCGAGTACCCGTCCCGCAAGCAAGAGGACCTGTCGCAGGGCGACCTGGTCCCCAACTTGGACTTCCGCAGCGTCTACTCCTCCATCTTGGAGGACTGGATGAGCGTCGAGGCCGGCCCCATCGTGCGGGGCCAATTCGACAAGCTGAGCTACTTCTAGGCGTAGCGCAGTAACCAAGCCTGCTTCGAGGGCCAGCAGCTTAACGGCTCGCTGGCCCTCGAACTAACAGGCAGAAATCCCTGCAGTGCAAATTCGCTCAAGAGGAAAGATATATGCTGACACAAGTAGTCGCGGGCCGAGTGTTCGACTTCAGTCACGCAGTCGGCCGCGGAGCAGTTACGGGTATGGGTTTCACCACGCCCGTCAAGGTGCTTACCACCAAGGGCGACACGGTCTATGTTGTCAACCGCGGTTGGGAGCAGGGCACCAACACCACATGGGACAAAACCCTCAGAGCCGTCCGCATCAGCGTGCTCACCATGGGCACAGAGCCGGGCGATGAGGAACTGGTGGGCGAGTTCTCCAGCCCCGGCACCGGGCCCGGTGAACTGATTTGGCCCGCGGGCATAGCCATGGATAATCAAGGCCGTATCTTCGTTAGCGACGAGTGGCTCAACCGGATGAACATCTTCGACGCCGACGGCAACTTCATCAAGATGTGGGAGTCCGCAGGTGAGGGCGACGGCCAGTTCCACGGCGCCTCCAGTATCGCATTCGACGCCGACGACAACCTCCTGGTCGTCGACAGCCTCAACCACCGCGTGCAAAAGGTACGCAAAGAGGACGGCGCGTTCATAAGCAAGTTCGGCAGCCATGGCAATGGCGAAGGCCAGTTGGACTCGCCGTGGGGCATCACCGTGGACAACGACGGCCATATCTATGTGGCTGACCACAGGAACGACCGCGTACAGAAGTTCAGCCCCGACGGTCGCTATGAGGCGACCTTTGGCAGCTCCGGCGACGGCCGTGGCGAGTTGAGCCGCCCCTCCGACGTTGCAGTTGACCCCGATGGCGACGTGTACGTAGCCGACTGGGGGAACCACCGGGTGCAGGTATTCGGGGCGGACGGCCGGTTCGTCACCACCTTCTGGGGCGAGGCCCGCGAGCTATCCAAGTGGGCCGCGATGTCGGTGGTCGCCAACCCTGACTCCTTGAAGCGCCGACGCCAGATGCGTAAACCCGAGGTGGAGGGCTACTTCACCCGGCCCGCAGGCGTCACCTATGACCCCGTCAAGAGCCGGCTGGTAGTGGCCGACACCCAGCGGAGCAGGATGCAGCTGTACAACAAGCTGCCAGCCTACGCCGAGCCTGCCCGCAACATCTAGTAACCAGACAACAAGCCCCGGCCTGACTTACATCGGCCGGGGCTTGTTTTGCCCTTTGTCAGGCGACTTTCGGTCATGACGCTGTGGGCACGCCCGATTGAAACGCAAGTCACCGGAGTAAATGAGGAATGCAGAACCCCAACAACCAGAGCGAGTACATGGCGATAGCCATGGAGCAGCCCAACATCCTCTGCTCAGAGGTGCCCCCTGCCCTGCTGGAGGCAGCATCATGGGATGGTGAGGAGCCTTCGCCTTTCTTTGTTGAGTTCCTCAGCACCGGTTATCTTGAATGGCTCGCTGGCGAAACGGGCCAGCGCATCCGCCTGCCCCGTGAGATCTTGGACCAAGTGGTGCTGGGGTTGTGGACCCGGGCCTGCCACCTTCACACCAGCAGTCTGCTCAGTAAATCCAATCCTGAGTGGGACAAGCAGTTCTTTTCCGACGACGGAATCATCTGAGCCCTCTTCCCACCTTCCTTATGGCTATGAGAGCAACTGTCCAGGCTTCAGCGAACGCATAACGTCCTTCTTTCTCCTACTGCCATTGCCGTCTTGCCCACCCGCCATCCCCCTGCTACGCTAAGATCAGCCTGGAACGCATCGCCGACCGAGGGGCATATGACCACCCGCACCGAGAACGCCATAGAATATCCGCTTCGACCCGCCCCGGGGATGCAGTGCTCTTTCAGCTACAACCCAGCTACGACAGTTGCACGAATTGCAGGTAAAATAGCTACAAAAACTTTCGCCACAGATACGGACAGCCTGCAAGTGCAGCTACGAACTTTGCACGCGCGTGGTTGTGTTCCAGCTACGGGCGGCCACGCCACTTGCACACCAATGTGCAATTCATTCCTTCGTCCACTTTCTGGTTCGGTCCACCTCTTCGCTGACGGCGCCCCGATAAGGAGGCAGGTAATTGGAGCAACACGAGCGTTATATGAGGGAAGCCTTGGCCGAGGCCCACAAGGCACGCGATGAAGGGAACGTGGGTGTAGGCACGGTCATTGTGCGCCAAGGCGAAATCATCGCCAAAGGACGCAACCTAGTGTCGGCAAACCACGATCCCACCGCCCACGCCGAGACGGTGGCTATACGCGAAGCTGGGCCCGCGCTGGGCACTGACAACCTCAGCGATTGCGTCCTCTACACCACCTTCCAGCCATGCCCAATGTGTTGTGGGGCCATCATGGCCTGCGGTATTCGCACCGTGGTCATCGGTGCGCGCCCTATTGGGCCAGCCAACATCTACGGTGACTACCGGATGGAGTTGCTGGTCGAGATGGCAGGACAAGGCGATCAAGTCGAAATAATCGATGGCATCTTGGAGACGGAGTCCCGGGAGGTCCGATACTAGCGTTTCTTGATATATCATTCCGTGTGGGAGGTATGGAGCAATGCCGACACCCTTCAGGGCCGACCAAGTAGGAAGCCTGCTGCGTCCACCCGAAGTTCTAGCGGCTCGCGAAACACACGAGCAGGGTATCACCAGCCTCGAACAACTGCGGGAAGTGGAAGACAAGGCGATTCTCCAGAGCTTGGAAATGTTCCGCTCCGTGGGCATCGAAATATTCAGCGATGGCGAGTTGCGACGAGGCTCCTTCCTCACCGGACCTGCTGATGCCCTCCAAGGGTTCCGCCCCAGCGACGAGTCCTTCGTGCGCGAATGGTATGGCCCACGGGGCGGCATGCTGCCCACTACGGTGCGAGTTGTGGCCGCCAAACTGGAGTCCCGCCGGTTCACCGATCACGAGATAGCCTTCATGAAGCAGCACTCGCCGGGCCCCTTCAAAATAACCATGCCCACTCCATCCATGCTCGGCTTCGGCGGCTTTCGTGAGGGTATCACGGATGCTTTCTATGCCAGCCCCACCGAGCTGCTACAGGAATTGGCGCGTATCATTCGGACCGAAATCGAGGCCGCCATTGCCGACGGCGCTGCTTATATCCAACTGGATGCGCCCAACTACCCCATGCGTTTCTGCGATCAGAGGCTGCGCCAGCAGTGGGTGGAGCAGGGCATCGACGTAGAGAGTGAGCTGGACGAGGCCCTAGCCGCCGACCAAGCTTGTGTCGAGGGGATTGACCGTAAGGGGGCGGTCCTCGCCTTCCACGTCTGTCGCGGCAACAACCAGAGCAGGTGGCAGGCCGACGGTGGCTATGAGCCCATTGCTGAGAAGATGTTCAGCCTTCTGGACGTAGACCGCTACCTGCTAGAGTACGACACCGATCGTGCGGGAGGCTTCGAGCCCCTGCGCTACATGCCCAAGGGCAAAGCCGTAGTGCTCGGACTGGTAACCACCAAAGAGGCCCCTCTGGAGTCTCAGGACACGCTCATGCGTCGTCTAGAGGAAGCATCCCGCTACGTGGACATGGACGACCTAGCCCTCAGCCCCCAGTGCGGCTTTGCCTCAGTGGCAGCGGGCAACCTCATCACCTCCGAGGACCAGCGCCGAAAGCTGGAGCTGGTCGTGGAGACAGCGCGCACGATGTGGGGGTAGGAGGCGCCTACCAGCCGATGGCGTAGCAGGCGCGCCGGGGGTCTCCGCCGCTGCTGAGTGTCCCGGTGTCGGGATCGTTGTGGGAAACGGTGGCACCCATGCCGCAGACTGCTGCTCTGCTTATCTTGTGTCCCAGCCCCCGTAGCTCCTCCGCCGTGCTTTCAGGGATACTCGCTTCCAAGTCGAGGCGCCCTGGGTAGTGCACATGGGGGTAGAAGGAGTTGACGAAACTCTGACTGGAGAAGCGCGGAGCTTCGATGGCCTCCTGGGGGTTCATCTGGAAGACCAAGGTGTTCAGCATTATCTGTAGATTGGCTTGAGCCTGATTGTCGCCGCCGGGGCAGCCGATGGTCATGGTGGGCCTACCGTTCCTCCCCACCAAGTAGTTGATAAGCGTAGTGCGTGGGCGCTTGCCGGGCTCCACCACGTTGGGGTGGCCCTCTTCACAGTTGAACATCTCGATGCGGGTGCTGAGGGCGCAACCTATCTCAGGGAAGAAGACCGACTTGCCGAAAGCCCCGCCGCTGATGGTGCCGCACACCATGTTGCCTTCGCGGTCCAACGCAGACACATGGGTTGTGCCGTCCTGTGCCTGATTGTCGGAGCCAGCAGCACTGCTCACGAGACCAGAGATATGGACCGCCCCGTTGGCCAATTGTCCGCCGCGCCGCGGGTCACCCGGAGGCGGAGTGTCGGGGCTGGCCCGATTAGGGTCGATCAGAGAGGCCCTCTCCTTGGCGTAGTCCTTGGATAGCATGCCCTTCAGCGGGATGTCGGAGAAGTCGGGGTCGCCATAGTAGGCCTCGCGGTCGGCGATGGCCAGCTTCAGGGCTTCGGTGATGGTGTGGATGTAGGTGGCGGAGTTGTGGCCCATGGCCCGCAGGTCCATCGGCTCAAGCATGTTCAACGCCTGCATCAGTATCGGGCCCTGCGTCCAAGCTCCCTGTCCCCAGATGTCATAGCCACGGAAGGTGCCCAGCGCAGGCTCTTCGAACTTGGCCTTGTAGTTGGCCAAGTCCTCTAGGCTGAGGATGCCCCCGACTCTCTGGGAGCAGGCCACAATAGTCTGGGCCACCTCGCCCTCGTAGAAGGCGTGACGCGCGGCCCGTACCCCATCGACTCGAGACGCGCTTCCGGCCGCGCCGCGGGCCATAGCGCTCAGCGTGTTGGCGAGGCCCTTTTGTACCATCAGTGCACCGGGTTGGGGCACTTGGCGGTCTTGGTAGAAGACGTCCCAGCCACCCGGCGGGAAGGCGTCGAACTGCTGGTGGGTGACGGGCGAGTCCAGCCGCTCCAGCATGTACTCATAGTGAGGGATGCCATGGTCAGCGTAGTAGATGGCCGGGGCCAGCACCTCGCCGATGGACTTGACGCCGTACTTCTCCTGCAGGGCAAGGAAGGCTTCCACCACACCCGGCACGGTGAAGGACAGCGGGGCGTCGGGGCCGGGGCCAGTGGGAATCCGCTCATGGCCGCGAGACTTGTAGAAGTCGGCGTTGGCCTTGGCCGGGGCCACGCCTTGGCCGCTGAGGGACAGTAGGTCGCCACTGGCAGCATGGTACAGCATGAAGACGCCTTCGGCTGCAAGCGAGTAGGAGGCGATGGGTTCCACCACAGCAGCAGCGAACCCCGCTGCCACCAGTGCATCGAAGGCGTTGCCACCGCTCAGAAGCATCCGCATTCCAGCGATGGAGGTCAGGTAGTGCCCACTGGATATCACGCCTTCGGTGGCGTACACCACGGGGCGCCCCGTGGGTGGCTTGGTGAGACCGCCTTGCTCCAGCTCGTTCGCACGTACGCTGCTGACCATACTCAAGGCCTCCATCCTTATTAGGTGGGGAAGTCCGCCGTGGCATACCACGGCACGTAGGCGAAGGATAGAGCCTGCCCTCATCTTTGTCTAGCGAGCCTATCCAGATGCTTCCTCCCCTGTATAATCAGGCTACCGCCGAATGATCCGACCATACACCAATAGGCGGCGGAGGCAAGTTATGGCTGATAAGCTTCAACAGGGTGATCGATTCCCTTCTGTAACTTTGAGCCTCACCGACGGTGGCACCATTACGCTTCCAGACGAAGCCGATAGCCGCTATGTGGCGCTGCTGTTCTACAGGGGCCACTGGTGACCCTACTGTGGCCGCCAGTTGGCAGCCTACGAAGAGAAGAAGGCTGAGCTTGAGGAACTGGGAGCCAAGATATATGCCGCGGTCGCAGACTCACGCGAGCAGGCAGAAGAGATGGCCAGCCGCGGCTTATCCTTCCCTGTGGCCTATGGCGTTACAAGGGATCAAGCAGAGGGGTTGGGAGCTTGGTGGTCGGAAGACCGTGGAGGCTACATCCAGCCTGCTGAGTTCCTGCTCGGGCGTGGCGGCGTGGTGTTGGGCTCGATGTACGCTTCTGGCCCGGTGGGCCGCATGGGTGCCGACGAGGCCATCCGCCTCATCACCAATCGAGAGAGACGCCGCTTGGAAGAAGAGCAAGCGTCCGGTAGCAGCTAACCTGTACCTTGGGAGCGTTCTATCCGTGCCCATGTGTCCCGCAGTGAGACAGCGCGGTCGAACACCAAGGCGTCGGGCTTGGTGTCAACCGAGTCGACGCAGAAGTATCCCAGCCTCTCGAACTGGTAGCTGGCCCCGGAGACGGCGTTCGCTAGGCTGGGCTCTACTCGGCAGTCGACTAGGGTCTCTAGGGAATTGGGATTGAGGGCGTCGCGGAAGTCCGCGCCCAGCTCATCGGGCTTCTCTACGGTGAACAGGTGGTCGTATAGGTGCACGGTAGCAGGCAGCGCGTGGTCTGCTGATACCCAGTGGATGGTGCCGCGCACACGCCGTCCGTCGGGGGCGTGGCCTCCTCTGGTTTCGGGATCGTAGGTGCAGTGCAGCTCGGTCACCTCGCCTGTATCAGGGTCTTTGACCACACTGTTGCAGGTGATGAAGTAGCCGTAACGCAGGCGCACCTCCCTACCGGGAGCCAGTCGGTAGAAGTTACGGGGCGGGTCCTCGCGGAAGTCGTCCCGCTCCACGTAGAGCACACGGGAGAAGGGCACCGTGCGGGTTCCCATGGCCTCGTCCTCAGGGTTGTTGACCGCTTCCAGTTCCTCCGTCTGCCCTTCGGGATAGTTGTCGATGACCACCCTCAGGGGGTGCAACACCGCCATGGCTCGCGGGGCCCGCTTGTTCAGGTCTTCCCGCAGGCAGTGGTCCAAATGGGCGATGTCCACCGTGGTAGTGCGCTTGGCGACTCCGATGCGCTCGCAGAAGCTGCGGATGGCATCGGGGGTATAGCCTCTGCGTCGCATACCGGACACAGTGGGCATGCGCGGGTCGTCCCATCCGCTCACGTCGCCTCTCTCCACTAGAGACAGCAGACGACGCTTGCTGAGCACCGTGTGGCTCAGATTCAGGCGGGCAAACTCAATCTGCTGCGGATGGTAGATGCCAAGCTCGTCCAGAATCCAGTCGTACAGGGGCCGATGGTCTTCGTACTCCATTGTGCAGATGGAGTGGGTGACGCCCTCAATGGAGTCCGATTGTCCATGAGCGAAGTCGTACATGGGGTAGATACACCACTTGTCGCCGGTGCGGTGATGGGCCGCTTTCAGGATGCGATAGAGGACTGGGTCCCGCATGTTAATGTTGCCGGAGGTCATGTCAATTTTGGCCCGCAGCACCCGCGACCCTTCTTCGTACTCCCTGTTACGCATACCTTCGAACAGGCGCAGGTTTTCATCTGCGGAGCGGTCACGGTAAGGGCTCTCTCGCCCTGGGTCCGTCAGCGTACCACGGTACTCCCGCACCTGCTCCGCCGTCAGGTCGTCCACATAGGCCTTGCCCGCTTTGATAAGCTGGACGGCATATTCATAGAGTTGGTCGAAGTAGTCGGAGGCGTAAAATAGGCAGTCGCCCCAGTCCCATCCCAGCCAGCGTATGTCCCGCACAATGGACTCGACGTACTCCACAGACTCTCTGCCCGGATTGGTGTCGTCGAACCGCAGGTGGCATATTCCGCCGTGCTCAGCGGCTAGACCGAAGTTCAACTGCGCCGACTTGGCGTGGCCTATGTGCAGGTAGCCGTTTGGTTCAGGCGGAAACCGGGTAATCACCTTGCCGTCGTTCTTGTTTTGGTCTAGGTCATCCCGGACGATGCTCCTGACGAAATCGCTGGCCACATCGGGACTGCTGGATACCATTGGCTAAACTCTCCTTAGCTCTCAGTAATATATATGTGGTGACAGTGCCATGGAGGTGGGGCTGGCTAGAACTCGGCTCGGCGAGGCGTTCGGGGAAAGGCCACCACGTCGCGTATGTTCTGCATGCCGGTGACGAACTGGACCGTGCGCTCAAAGCCCAGCCCAAAGCCGGAGTGGGGAGCGGTGCCGAACTGGCGCAGCTCTAGATACCACCAGTAGTTCTCCTCTGAAAGTCCGGCCGCCTTCATCCGTTCCAGCAGCAGGTCGTGCCTCTCCTCCCGCTGGCTGCCTCCGATGATTTCGCCGATGCGGGGCACCAGCACGTCCATGGCTCGCACAGTCTGTCCGTCATCGTTGAGGCGCATGTAAAAGGCCTTGATGTCCTTGGGGTAGTCGGTCACGATGACTGGCCTGCCGATTTTCTTCTCTGTCAGGTACCGCTCATGCTCCGACTGGAGATCGGTGCCCCAATCCACTGGAAACTCGAAGCTCTCGCCAGAGGCCTTCAGCATGTTCACTGCTTCGGTATAGGTGATGCGCTCAAACCTGGAATCTACGATCGCTTGTAGCGTCTCAATGGTGGTGGACTCGAACCATTTGTTGAAGAACTCCATGTCTTCTGGACAGTGCTCCAGCACATAGGCGAAGAGGTATTTGAGGAAGTCCTCCGCTAGGCTGGCCAAGCCATCCAAGTCGCAGAAGGCCACTTCTGGCTCCACCATCCAGAACTCCGCTAGGTGGCGGGAAGTGTTGGAGTTCTCGGCGCGGAAGGTCGGGCCGAAGGTGTACACATCGGACAAGGCCAAGGCGAATATCTCGGCCTCCAACTGGCCGCTGACGGTCAGGAAGGCGGGCTTGCCGAAGAAATCCGCGTCGTCATCCACGCCACCTTCCTTGGTGGGAAGATCATCCAAGTCCAGCGTGGTGACGCGAAACATGGCTCCCGCGCCTTCGGCATCGCTGGCGGTGATGATGGGTGCGTGGAGATACACATAGCCCCGCTCTTGGAAGAAGGAGTGCACGGCAAATGCTAACGCGCTACGCACCCGGGCCATTGCGCCAAAGGTGTTGGTACGTGGGCGCAGGTGGGCCATATCACGCAGGAACTCCAGTGTGTGGCGCTTCTTCTGCAGCGGGTACTCTTCCGGGTCGGCCAGCCCAGCGACCTCAAGTCGAGTGGCGGCGATCTCGTAACGCTGGCCCTTACCCGGCGATTCCACCAGAGTACCTTCGACGCTTATGCTGCAGCCTGTGTTCAGGGAGTCTATTAGCGCATGATCGGGCAGGTCTTGGTCCACGACGATCTGGAGGTCTCCCAAAGTGGAGCCGTCGTTAACCTGTAGAAAGGACACCGTCTTAGAAGAGCGCTTGGTCCTCACCCAACCTTGGATGAGAACCACTTCTCCCGCGGTCTCGCGGGAAAGCAACTCGTGGATTTTCGACCGTTGCGTCATGTCACAGACCTCCGGCGGAGGTGTCCACGCAAAGCACCAACTTCCTCATCGGCAATTCGCGCATCGTAGCTTCACCCCCATCCTAACCTTACCTGCCCCCTCATGGAGACTTTGCACTACTTCCGACATTTTGGGCCTCGGATACCGTACATGTTGTATTCTAGTGCTATTGTTTTGTAGTTCTCGCAACTAACACATACTAATTTTAGTACTAATACGTTCATATATCCTTGCACCGGGATTTGTAGCGGCGCAGATACGAGTCAGCTTTGCTTTGCCTCAAGGGACCGGCGCCGAAGTTTCTGCCTTTTTTGCGGCACCCCCGGCACTACTCCGCCTTGAAGCCGATCTCGGTGTGGGCCCCGTCGCAGAGTGGCTTGGTCTTGGAAGCGCCGCAGCGGCACAGGGTGACCCGGTTCCGGGCCTCCAAAGGCTGTGCGTCGGCCCGCTCGATGGGAACGCCTCCAGTCACCCACAGAGGTCCGTCGGGGGTGACGGCTATGCCTCGGGTCAGATCGGGTTCTACGTCGGGTCCGCCCTCAGAGATGCTGTAGGTGAGGGCCCCTGAGGGGCAGCGCTCCACCATGGCTATGACTTGGGCCCGCACAGCGGTGTCCTCGGTCTGGCGAGTCATACGCCACACATTGGTAGCCCGTGAGCCGCAGAAGCCGGCATGGGTGCACAGGGCCCGATCATCCTTCACCACGATGCCAGTGCCTTGGTAGCTTTTGGCCCGGTCGGCAAAATCAGTAGCATCGGCGGTCTCGGTGCCGTCGAACCCGCTGCTTTCGTGGGCATCGTCGCAGAAGGGTTTGTTCGCCGACTTCCCGCAGCGACACAGGGCATAGTTGCCGTGCAGGTTGTAGGTCCTGGTTTTCTGCCAAGTCAGGGGTTCGCCGTGCTCAGACGTCACTGGCGCCTTGCGGGACAGAGGGACGCCCCCCACCACACGGTAAGGGCCGTGATGCTCGACGATTATCCTGGGGGCGTTCTCCGCCATGGCCACCTCCCGACGGCAATCTAGATATGCTTGATCATTCTATAGGTTATAGGGCTATAGGGTTCCTGTGGTTGCGATGCAAGAGCAAGTGCGGACCGAGCACGAAGAAGTTGAGGCATCGGGCGCATTTGCGCGGTACCGGCACAAGCCGGTGCGCATAGGGAGTATAAACGGTCTGTGGCCAGAGCACACAATGGGGCCGGTAAGCGTATGGCAGGAGTGGGAGGCCCTACAACTAGTGGACATCCAAAGCTAAATCCGGCGTTTGGGGCAGAGAATCGCCGCATGTGTCTAAATCGGGATACGGCACGGTTTAGTATGGCTGGCCCGGCATTGGTTGGGAAACCCTTGACGGACCATGTGATTAAGGTAGCCGTTGGACGCAGAGCCAATCTTGGCGTCTTTACTTTCCGCTTTCGTCACGTTGTGGGTTATATCGGAACAGCCGAATATTCAGCACATCGGCCTATGCTCGGAGCAAGTATACAGCCAGCTCCCACATCATGCGCAAGTCACGTCTCCCAATATCAGCCAGGAGATCGTACCAGCTTGGGGAAGGTCTATGCCCTAGCTCACCATGCTGCGAAAGCCCTACCTGCAAGGTCCGAGGCGCGCAATTTCCTGCCAGCCTAACGTAACGTCGCCGTCCAGCTTGTCACGTAGTTTAGCTTCCACCAGTCGGTCAAGCGGGACCACTGCACCAAAGAGGCACAACCGCCTTGCTTCCCTCCTGCCAGCAGCGTCATTCGCGCCTCTTAGGGCGGGATTCCGCTCGCAGGCCGCCACAGTCTAAGGCTTGCCAGCTCCAACAACTTGACCAAGGTTACCCCGGGAGGCGCCCGGAAGCGCTTTGTTTGGAGGTCAACATGTGCATCGCCGATGTTGCACCAATCCCCCAACTTGCCGCGTGCAATCTTCGGCTTGGCCCAGCTATGTACGTAACTGGGCAACAGTGGGATCAGCGCCATTAACGGGCAGGCCCAACAGGTGATCCCTAGGCCCCCTCGATTAGTGGACAAGGGCCTTCACTGTTTCAAGCGACCGAGACTCCGCACCAAACCCAGCGCATCATCCAATAGCAATAAGGGCTTGCCAAGGGTCAATCAGGGAGTTTGGGTAGGATGTACGTGAACTAATACAAACTCGCACTCATTATGCTACCTCGGTCCGTTGCTGGTTCGAGTCCTCTAGGGTGAGGCAAGCGCTCACCAAGGGTTCGATTCAGTTTGAGGATGAGGTTGAATGGAGCTCAGACGATGTAGCGCGGCATCACAAATTCCAGAACGCATCCTGCCGTTGGCGGGGATATCGCCATAGTGCCCACCAGATCAGTGCATGGGCGGTACCTCCTCGATACGGAAGAATACGGCGAGGACGGGGGGGTGGCCCATGAAGGCGAGGTTAAGGTTGCCGTTGTCTGCGAAAATCTGACTCACTCAAGCCTTTGGACTGTCTTGGCCGGCCATAATTTTCGCTGGATGGGTTCCGGGGCCTCTTCCACTGTCTCAAGCTGCCTGGGCTGCGTCTTTTGCGACTACTTTGAGCCAGCTGCCGCTGCCGCGCCAAGGAACCGAGGGCGCCGATAGTATCAGCGTGGAGCTAGCAATGGCTGCCCGGGGCGGTAGGGGTCAGTCGCGAAACCCGCGTACCACTCCGCCGGAGGTGGTTCAAGCTGCGCTTGAGCATGATCCGAGTACGATCGCCTACCGAAACAGGGGCGTACTCCTACATGATAAGGTGGTGGTAGAGTAGCGAATTTTACGGGCCTCTGGGGTGGCTAGATGAGAGTTGAGAGGCGCTATGTAGCTCCACCCTGTCTTTAGTTTCCCGATGTGCCCGGTTCATACCGAGCTATCGCTCCATCTAACAGTTCCCGGCTCTCCGGGCCGTTATCTTGACCGCTTGAGCTATCTTGGGTTAGATTCAAAGCTAGGATAGGCAGGCGAAGCATAATCCCGTACAACACGGCACCTCTCGATGCTGTGCCGAAAAATCTGGCCTGCCTGCTCGTTGCACATCAAGTTAGCTTTGCAACTCGCTGATGGAGGGAAATCGCCATGCCGTTCTACGAAAGAAGCTCCACCCGAATCTACTACGAAGAGGCCGGTTCGGGATTCCCCCTCCTGGTGATTCCGGGTGGCGGACTCAATTCCAGCTTGGCATCCTTGCAGACGTCGGTGCCCTTCAACCCTATGGAGACCTACAAAGACGACTTCCGCTGTATCGCCGCCGACCTACGCAACGCTAATCTGGGGCAATCCAGTGGCCCACTGGAGACCGACCGCCCTTGGGATGCCCACTCTGATGACCAGCTTGGGCTGATGGACCATCTCGGCATCAAGGAGTTCCTGGTGATGGGCTTCTGCATCGGCGGGCCGATGATCCACAACCTGCTGAGGCTGGCCCCGGAGCGCATTGTGGCGGCGGCGATGATGCAACCCAGCGGGTTCAGGCCGGAGATGCCGGATGTTTTCTACCAGAACAACATTACAGGGTGGGGGCCGCCCCTTTGCGAGAAGCGTCCTGAACTCACGATGGATATCGTCCATGATTTCCTGACCAGCATGTACACAAACCGCGCCGACTTCGTTTTCACCGTTCCCCGAGATTTCGTGCGTAGCGTGCAGACACCTCTGCTGATAGCGCCCGACGATGTGCCGGCGCACCCTTATAAGGTCGCGATGGAGGTTGCCAGTCTTGCCCCTAACTCCGAGGTGACCATTTATCCTTGGAAAGACACGCAGGAGCACATCGACGAAGTCGTAGCCCACGCCCGGCGCTTCCTGAAGACCCATGAACCGGCAGCCGTGACGGCTTAACAACTCCGTATGGCGGGGCCTTCGAATTTCGGCTGCCAGACCAGCTGCTAGTTCAGCTTGCGGGTCGGGCTCAAGCATGTGGCGTGAACCAGGCCGGGCAGCATGTTACAGGTCTAACGCTAGTTCCGGGTCGCTTATGGTTTCTGGTTGCTAGCGTGTTTCTGGGTTTTGGGGAAAAGCCGCCTCAGGCAACCGGCAACTCCCGGCCCGTGTCCGACGCCTGTTTAATGGTATCGATGAAACGATGCAGGTCAACCGCTACATCGAACGTCGGCAAACGGTTCTGTCCGGTACGTACCGCCTCGGCGAACAGGGTATACATCTGCCCCACGTTGAAGGGATCGCCGCGGGGGAAGTCGGGAGGCACATAAACGAAACGCTCGGGTATATCGAGGCCCTGCAGATCATGGCTTCCCCGTGCGCCCTGCACCCTCAGCATCTCACCGCGCTGTGACGAGACGCTCCCCGTGGCGACAAGCGTGCCTTCCCGCCCGTAGATCTCCATTCGAAAGCCGCTGCCGGCCCAAGGAACAGCTCCAACATGGACCGACGCTGCCGCGCCGCTCTCCAACTGTCCACTGACCCGGACATTGTCCGGAGATGTGACTTCCACAAACTGCTGGGTATCGGTGTCGTACCATTGCTTTGCTTGGGTGCTGACCATGCACGCCACCCGGCTGAAGTTGCCAGCCACGAAACGCAGGGCGTCAATGACGTGTCCGTTGGCGATGGTCAGTGTGTTTGCGCCTAGGCTGGCATCGCGCGGCCAGGTGCGGCTGGAAGGGCGTTCCAACGTGCCATCGCGCATGGTGGTCACATGGCATGAGAGCACCTCGCCTACATAGCCGGCCTCAATTTGTTCCTTGATATACAGCAATGCGGGACTAACTCGCGATTGCAGACCCACTGCGGTTTGCACACCTTTGTCCCGGGCCAGAGTTGCAAGTTCCTCGGCTTCGGCAGTATTCCGTCCCAAGGGCCACTCGGTGTAGACGTGCTTGCCAGCTTCGATGGCGGCTTTCGTTGCCTCATAGTGCGATGGCACCCGCACCACCACGGCCACGGCATCGATCTCCGGTGACACTACCATTGCTCGGAAATCGTGGAAGGCGAGCTTGGCGCCAAAGGCTTGGCGAGCCTCTTCCGCGCTCTCGGGCCGGGTGGTGCAAACTGCGGTAAACTCCACATCCGGACTGGCCAGTAGCGCTGGGAAGTGAGACTGAGAGGCCCAGGTCGAGTTTACGTTCGCACCCACAAACCCTAGGCGGATCTTGTTTGGCATGACGCGTGCTCCTTAGATTGCTGGCATCCTGCATCCTTCGATATGTGGCGGCGCGCCGGGCAACCGTCATCTAGATGAAGGCAGAATACGCAGCTTCGGTGTGTTAGCTTCCTGTAACCGTCGACAAACGAGGTGCAGGTAGCCTCTCAGAGGCCGCGAAGGCAATCATCAGAGATACGTGTCGTCTCTGTCCTCAGTAGAGACGGGGGGTTGATCTCGTTTCGGCCTCAACCCGAAACTGTGCGGGCATCACCCACTATGTGACATGCGCTCGCAGCACGAGAGACGGGCACACGTCGGCTGCTAAGTAGCAGACTAAAGCATCACAATGAGACCACCCATCCAAGCATGGTACTGCTAATAGTCAACCAGGCCCACCGTTGGCCAGCTAACGATACGCCATAATTCGCATTGATCCGTGCCGTGCAATCGCCACACTTAATGGTGGTGCTTCGCTAGTTGTGAGCGAACATCACCGGTAAATGTCTTCGCCACGCTGGAGGCGAAGGGCTATCTGGTAGGTCTGGTCCTGCGTCCGGGGGATGGGTGAATGGGCCGACAGGAAGTGGGACAGACCGATCATCACGTGCCGCCCAGACTCGGTGCCCTTTCGCGATTCGAACTGCTCAAGCGCCGCGCCGACGATCTGGAAAGAGTGGGAGTCGGCGTCCTCAGGCAGCATTATCGGCCCCATCGTGGCCAGCAGTTCCTCTGGCGCACCGTTGCCGGCCAAATAGCCCGACACGGCCAAGGCTGATTCTCTACCTGCTGCCAGACAATTCACCATCTCCAGCAGCCGGTCAAGCTGATGACGGTCCGGGGCCTGACTGGGCACGGCGTCAGGGATGGGTTGGGTCGGCATATTGAGGAACCGGTCCAGGTATATGCTCATGGCCACGTCGAGACGCCCCGCAGCAACTCCGGCGTTGCTTCACACACCGTGCCATGAGTTCGCCTCCCATCAGTCAGGATATGGGAATCGACGGGTAGCGCACGCTCCGATTTCCCGTTTCCAATCCTGTCTACATATCAGCCACGATGTCATCGTAGGCCGGACGAAACCCTCAGCACCATAGCTCACGAAGTGGTGATAACTGCCAAGAGGAGGTAGGCGTGGACTGGACGTTCCACCCAATGTCCGCGCTCGCCAGGGTTCTTGATAGGCGTGCCCCTAACGGGACAGTTACACGCCAGACAAGCGTGATAGGGCACTCGGCCGTGCGGCGGACCAGGCTCCGTCCATGCGACCTCACGCAAAACGGAATCGAGATCGGGGCTCCCAGGAGTGGCGAGGCTGACATCGTTGATGTATCGAGAGGCGACCCCACAGGATCCTGTTCCGGCTTGGCCGGGATGACGGGTTGGCAGCTTCCGTCAGTCATCACTCCCCGGCATCGCTCTCAGGGACCAACTCCAACAAGCGCATGCCGCGGTCCACTTGCTGTCCCGGATGTACCGCCACCCGCCGCACGACGCCGCTGCGGGAAGGTGTGATCACCAACTCCATTTTCATGGACTCCATCACCACGACGGATTGGTTTCGCTCGACCCGGTCGCCTTCGACCACCAGCACCTCTAACACCACGCCGGGCATGGGTGCCAGCACATCTCCAGATGCCTCGGTGGCGCGAGCGTTGCCCCGTCGCCGCGTCTCTGCCCGCTGGAACACGAACAGTGCGCCATCTAGCCACAGGTGCAACTCCGGGCCGACCCATGCCCAACCGAAGGCGTGAGTTCGGCCTGATTCGGTGCGGCACAACCCTTGCCCGGTATCCCGTGACTCAATGCTGAGCGTAGTGGTGGGTTTCAACCCCGGCACTACCTCGCCTTCAAGGTCGAACGTGAAATAGTTTTCCCGCTCTTGTATCCGGTAGCGATAGGCTTCTCCCGTCTCCGGATGCATCTCGCGCATCTCGCCGTGGCTCGGGGTCACGGTAGCCTCTGTCCCCCAGCGTCCTGCCAAGGATTGACGCTAACCCGGCTATCTCCCCGTACTGCCGAGGACGCCGGCCGAACCGGCTGACGCGACGCCCACACCGCCAGCGCCCGGGCCATCAAGCGGGATTCGTCTGACACGGCTGGGCTGGTAACCGCTGGGTTCCACTCCAAGAAGCCAGTATCGTATTCGCCCCTCTGAAACTGGGGATGACCCACCACCGCCCGCAGCAGGGGTATGTTGGTTATTACGCCAAGCACCAGAAACTGGGACAGGGCCACCTCCATCCGCCGCAGACTGAGGTCGCGGCGTGGCGCCCAGGATATGAGCTTCGCCAGCATGGGGTCGTAGTAGATGGACACCTCTTGGCCCTCGACAACGCCGCTGTCCAGCCGCAGCCCAGGGCCGCTGGGAGGCCTCCAGCGCAACAGCGTTCCGGTGGACGGGACAAAGTCCCGGTAAGGGTCTTCGGCGTAGATGCGGCACTCTATGGCGTGGCCTTGGGGCTGGATTTCATCCTGTTGCAGTGTCAGCGGTTCCCCACTGGCGATACGGACCTGCCATTCCACCATGTCCAACCCCAATACGACCTCGGTGACCGGGTGCTCGACCTGGAGCCGGGCATTCATTTCCAGGAAATAGAACTCGCCGCTCTGCGGGTCCAGCAGGAACTCCACTGTTCCGGCGTTGGCGTATCCGGCCCTGCGAGCTACGGCGATAGCTGCGTCCTCCATGGTCCGGCGCAACTCCGGCGTCAGGCCCGGGGAGGGAGTCTCTTCAATTATCTTCTGGTGGCGCCGTTGTATGCTACATTCCCGCTCGCCGAGGTGGATGGTATGGCCGAACTCGTCGGCCATCACCTGCACCTCCACATGCCGGGGGTTGGCAACGTAACGCTCTAGGAATATCCGGCCGTCGCCGAAGGCAGCTTGGGCCTCCCGGCTGGCCAACTCCATATCCCTCTCCAACTCCCGCCGCCCGTTGACCAGACGCATACCCCGACCGCCCCCTCCGGCCGCAGCCTTCACCAGAAGAGGGAACCCCCACCGGCCCACGAACTCCTCAGCCGCAGCGTCCCCTGGGACGCACACGGGAGAACCCGGGACCACCGGCACCCCGGCACCCAGGGCAATGTCCTTGGCACGCAGCTTGTCCGCCAGCGCCAACATGCTTTCTGCATGCGGCCCGATGAAGGTTATCTGCGCTTCCCGGCAGGCCCGGGCGAACTCCGGATTCTCCGACAGAAAGCCGTAGCCAGGATGTATCGCACCCGCCCCGCAGTCCCGGGCGGCTTGCACGATTTTGGGGATGCTCAAGTAGGTCTCTTCGGCGGTATTGCCCGACAAGGCCACGGACTGCTCCGCCGTGTTCACGTGGGGAGCGCCGGCATCCGGTTCCGAGTAGACCGCTATGGGGACAATCCCCATGGCGCGGAGGGTCTGGTTGATCCGGACCGCGATTTCGCCTCGATTAGCTACTAGAACTTTAGAGAACATCGGCAGACATCCGGCCGGGACCTTGTGGTTGAGGCAGGAACATGCTGGGCTTCACATCCGGAAGACGCCCTGCTTCCGCTCAGGGAAGGGGGCGTTGATGGAGGCAGCGATTCCCAAGCCTACCACTGTCCGCGTGTCCACCGGGTCAATGATGCCGTCGTCCCACAGCCGCGCGGTACTGTAGTAGGGATCGCTCTCCATCTCGTACTTTTCCAGGATGGGCTGTTGCAGGGCGTCCCGCTCCTCGTGCTCCAAGGTCCGGCCCTGCCGTTCCAGTTGCTGCAGCCTTATGGTAAGCAGTACCTCCGCCGCCTGCTGACCTCCCATCACTGAAATGCGGGCGTTGGGCCACGTCCATAGGAAACGGGGCTGGTAGGCCCGTCCACACATGCCGTAGTTTCCCGCTCCGAAGGAACTACCGATAATCACGGTGAACTTGGGGACGGAGGCGTTGGAAACGGCCATGACCATCTTGGCCCCGTCCTTGGCAATACCCCCAGCCTCGTACTGCCGGCCCACCATGAAGCCGGTAATGTTTTGCAGAAACAGCAGGGGAATTCCTCGCTGGCTGCACAACTCAATGAAATGGGTCCCCTTCAGAGCGCTCTCGGAGAAGAGGACCCCGTTGTTGGCGACCACTCCCACTGGATACCCCCAGATGCGCGAGAAGCCACAGACGAGGGTTTCCCCGTACTCGGCCTTGAACTCGTGGAAGCGGCTTCCGTCCACGATACGGGCAATTACCTCGCGGACGTCGTACTGCCGCCGGTTATCGGGCGACACTATGCCGTAAAGCTCACCGAGCTCATATGCTGGCGGTTCCGGGCTGGAAACTTCAAAGGGAGGGTCACGCCGTCGCACGAAGTTCTCAACGATGTCCCGGGTGATGGCTAGGGCATCCTCATCATCGGCGGCCCGATGGTCGGCCACTCCGGATACCCGGGTGTGCACCTCGGTGCCGCCCAAGGTCTCCGGGTCGACCTCTTCTCCAGTGGCCGCCCGTACCAGAGGCGGCCCGCCGAGAAAGATGGTTCCCTGTTGCCGCACCATGACCACCTCGTCGCTCATGGCCGGAATGTACGCGCCCCCAGCGGTGCAGGACCCCATGACCACCGCCACTTGGGGAATGCCCAAGGCCGACATCTGGGCTTGGTTGTAGAAGATTCTTCCGAAGTGGTCCCGGTCGGGGAACACCTCCGCCTGCAATGGCAGGAAGGCTCCCCCGGAATCCACTAGATAGATGCAGGGCAGGTGGTTCTCCAAGGCAATTTCTTGGGCGCGCAGATGCTTCTTGACGGTGATCGGGTAATAGGCCCCGCCCTTGACTGTGGCATCATTGGCGAGAACCATCACCTCTTTGCCTTGGACCACACCGACGCCGGTCACGATCCCAGCGGATGCCTCCTCCCCGTCGTACATGTCCCATGCCGCGAGAGGACTCAGCTCAAGGAAGGGAGTGTTGGCGTCCACCAGCCGCTCAATCCTGTCCCGGGCCAGCAGCTTCCCGCGGCTTCGGTGCAACTCCACCGCACCCTGCCCGCCGCCGGTCCGCACCTGGGCCAACCGCCCCTTCAGGTCGCGCACCAAGGCTTCCATGCGGGCTTGGTTGTCCAGAAAATCCCGGTCGGCAGTTCGCAGGTTGGAGCCGATTACTTCCATGCGATTCCTTGGCAGACCTCCCTCTTAGAGCTGGCCCACCTAGTCACAGCAACCATTATATTCCTCTCCAAGCACCCTGTCAGAAACCGTCGGCCGTCGCGCCTGGCTGTTGCTGGTCTGCATCTTTTCGCGCGGTATTAACTAAGGGCCGAATCTCTAGCCCGGTCCGGCCAATGAACATGTATCCGGCTAAGGAATCTCGTCACCCGGCCATTCATCGGCTGGCAGCGGGTCTAGCAGAGGCCGGCGTCGACATAGGCCGTACCGCATTTGTCATCGACATGTATGTGCCGGGGATTGTTGAGTTTATAGAGCGTGAGGGGGTGCACCGGTTTGCGTTTCAATACCGACTATGTGCTGTACAGTTGCCGTAAGCGTCCGGCGTCTCCAAGCGACGGACGGAGCTGGAAGTCAAAGGTATTGAGAACTTCGACGCATTCTTCTTTGACATAGCGGCTTCCGAGACCGTCTATTGGCGGCGGCACGAGAGGCGACAGCAGATCATCGGAATGCGGAGGATGATCGAATGACGGGCGGCTGTGTCAGGCTAAGGTACATGCGCTCGTAGCATAACGCGAAGGCCGTGCCATATGCTGCGCGGTATCGGGCGATTCAACGCCGAACAGAGCTCTGACGATGATGCGTAGAGTCAACGCACGCCTTTCCGGTTCGATATCAAATGCAGTTCCATCGCTCCAATCCCGACTCAGTTGAGAGGCGAAGACGGTCATGATGTCGACGTAGTTCTCAATGCGCCTGTAGTGAGACTCGGATTGTATCAAGCGGCGCTGCCCCAGATGCAAATCGCCATTTGTAGTTGTGCCGCTATCGCCATCAGCCAGCAGAACACCTCAAAGGCGGTCCGTCCCCGGTGATTGGGCACCAAGACCTCACCGTTGATCTCCCGGCGATTGACCAGGCATATTAGAATAGGATTGGCCGACACGGTGCTGACATCACCGTGGCAAATGTGTTGCCAATGTTCTTAAACTCTATTCCCAGTCCTACTCCCTCATCGCGGAAGATATTCGTCATTATGTCGTATCCTGATGGCATCTTTGCCCCCTGATGCGTCCCTAAGCGGTTGTCGGGCAGGGGAACGTTCTGAAAACAGGTATTACCATCATCCGGGACACCACATGCCGGACGATACCCCCCGTTGTCCGAGGGAGCGCACCACAGACCGCTTCGGCGGTGTCCGCCCAACATTCCAGCAAGCCAAGGCAGGGGCCCAGCATTGCCTTGGCCCTTCGCTTCACAGGGCCGCACCCTCACGCCCGGGGCTCCTGAACGTGTTGAGTCTCGTACCACGTCTGTCATGGGGTTTGAATGGTTCGGCGTCGAGAGTCCGCGTATAAGCTAGCCCGTCCAACATTCGCATTGCCACGTCAGCTTTCGGGAGCAGATGAGCCACGCATTTATGTGCCTCTCAATTGGAGCACGTAGTCTGCTCAACTCGAGGAGTTTTTGGTCGGCTCCAACAGTGGTTAGATCCCCAACCAGACGCAAGAGACTCAGGAGTCCGCCAGCCCTGAGCCATCTTTCCTTTGTCTGCACCTTTGTATTCTGCAAGCCAGGTTTTGATCTCGGATTCCACCCAGCGCATACCTAGAGGCCCAATGCTTATGGACTTGGGAAATGCGCCCTTCCTCGAGAGACGGTAAATGGTGGAGGGGGAAACGCAAGTCTCGGCCGTTACTCTCCTTGTGGTGAGGAGCTTGTCTAAACGTTCAATGGTCAACACAGCCCTTCGGATCA
The DNA here is from genome assembly GCA_965263155.1 of Dehalococcoidia bacterium. GTDB lineage: Bacteria > Chloroflexota > Dehalococcoidia > Lucifugimonadales > JAAXIE01 > JAAXIE01. The sequence goes on along the minus strand of OZ253586.1, from coordinate 425,543 downwards.
CCATTGGTATAGAGCATGTTATTGGAGGAGGTGGTGCTCGTCAGCACAACGCTGTTGCCGAGGTGGTGCGCGAGTACCGCCTCACCGACAGCCCAAGACGTAGCCGTTTGCTCAATGGTCCAGTCCTTGCGCATGCAACGGAAACCGTGCGGAACTGCAGCCCGTCCCTGTCGGCGTATGCGCCCGGGCGAGGTTGCCTCGAACTTGCGCCACCGTCAGCTCTTTCCTTTCCATCACCGCCCTGTCCTATGTCTAGAATCTGCGTCTAAATCCATTGAGACTACGGGGCAATTAGACACAACAACGATCGTTGTGCAACGGGTTACGTCTACTGTTAGCTACAAACAGAGGTAACTTGGAGGTGTTGGCGGCCAGGTTTGGCGGGAGTGGGAGGGAGTCGAACCCACCTACCCCGGGCTACGAGGCACGACGGATTTGAAGTCCGCAAGAGCCACCGGGCCCCATCCACTCCCACGATTCGGCTTGGCCTGTCGAGCGACAGCCCGGTGGCTAGCCGTCGAGCACCGAGTCGATGTGCTTTTTCAAAGCGCCCTTGGAGACCGCGCCCACCACTTGGGCTACCGGTTGGCCGTTCTGGAATATCAGCAACGTAGGGATGCTGCGCACACCGTACGCCATGGCAGTGCTGGAGTTGCCGTCCACATCCAGCTTGGCGAACTCCATCTTGCCGTCGTAGTCTTGGGCAAGGTCATCCACCACAGGAGCAATCATCTTGCAGGGGCCGCACCATTCGGCCCAGAAGTCAACCAACACCGGCTGGGATGCCTTGAGGACTTTCTCTTCGAAATCACTATCGGTCACCGGATAGGGCTTTGCCATTCTGCTCCTCCAGGAGCCATCTTTGTCGAGGCCGCTTGCGGCCATATACAAAGTATGGGTCGGAATATAAAGAGAAGGGTATACCCAGTGAATCAGCCGGTCAACTGCCCCGTGTCACGGCATGGGGTGATTAGCGTGAGTTGACAGCGGAAGTGCTTTCGAGGAAGCGCAGCAGCTCTGAGTCGGAGGACAACACTACGGTGCTGTTCTGCGAGAGGAACTTGACGTACGCTTCCAAGCTGCGTCGGAAGGAATAGAACTCTGGGTCCTTCTCCAAGGCCTCGGCCAGAATGCTGATGGATTGGGCCTCGCCTTCACCCCTAGCGATGTTGGCATCTCTTTCGGCCACGGAGATGATTATGTCCCTCTGGCGGTTTACGTCGGCCTCAATGCGGTCTCGCTCGCGCTGACCCTCGGCACGGAACTCTCGGGCCAGCCGTTCCCGCTCGGCTCGCATGCGGGTGAAGATGGCCTGCTGTGTCTCCTCAGGGAAGTCGGCCCGCTTGATCCGCACATCCACCAAGGTGAGTCCTTGATTGACTTGGGCGAGTTGCGCCTCGGCAGAAGTCCTCACGGCGTCCAATATTTCTTGTCGTGTCAGAGAAGGTACGGTTACCTCTTCGCCCACCTCGGCTTCGTTATCGAGGGTCAAAGCCTCTTCCAAATTAATTTCTGTATCGGGATCGGTCACCTCGGCTGCGACGGTTTTTACGGTGCCCCCGATAATCTCGTCGCGACGCCTTGTCGTCACTTCGTCGCGCAGAGCAGAAGCCACCACGCGCTCGACGCGCTCTCCGGCGCGCTCCAGAGTGGTCAGTGTCTCAAAGAAATTCTGTACGTCGCCGTGGGAGGTCACCACAACGCCGTTTTCCTGGTGCCCGATTCGATACCGGGCATAGGCATCGATGTTGAGGAATTGCGTTTCCGAGTCGGGCAGCGTGGCCTCGGGGAGGTCACGATAGAGAAGACGCTTGTCGAAGTAGTTCTTCTGGTCGACGAAAGGCACCTTGAACTTAAGGCCGGGCTGGATGTAGACCTGCTTGATTTCGCCAAAGCGGGTCACTACGGACAACTGGATCTCATCTACGGTGAACATGCTTTGGGTGCCAAAGATGGCCACCAAAATCACTATCACTATCGTCGCAACGGCGTATTTCATGATTTATGGAGCCGCCTGCGGAATCGGTTGGGCTGGGACCGGGCTGGGCGTGCCCAAGGGCTGAGATGTGCCGGTGGTGCTGGGCACCGGTACGATGGATTGCCCGCCAGCGTTCAGGATTATGCCTCCAGTCGCTTCGGGCGAGACGATGAACTTGCGGATGCCGGGCAGGACCTCCTCCATAGCCTCTAGGTACAGACGTTGCCTAGTCACGTCCTGCGACTGCAGGTACTCGACGAGAACTGCCTCGAACCTCTGCGCCTCGCCAGTTGCCCTGTTGATGCGCTCCTGCTTGAATGCCTCGGCGGCTTCCGTGATACGGGCCGCCTGACCCTCTGCCCTAGGTATCTGGTCACGCCGGTAGGCCTCGGCTAGGTTCTCTGCCGTTTCTTTTTCTTGCCTGGCCCGGAGCACATCGTCGAAGGCATCCCGTACTTCACCGGGAGGCACCACGTCCTGCAGGCGCACGTTCAGCACCTGGATGCCAGCCCCATAGTCGTCCAGTATCCCTTGGAGCACACGGTGGGTCTCGGCCTGCACCTCAGGGCGCTTCTGTGTGCGCACAACGTCAACCGAGCGCTGGCCCACGACCAAGCGCAGGGCGGATTCGGTGGCATCCTTCAGGGTGCGCCCCTCAGGGCTGCTGGGCTCGATCACCTCAAGCCGATCCAAGTCGCCTGGGTCGGAGACGTTGAAAATGAAGTCCTGCAAGTTATTGATTTTGTACTGGACCACCAGCTGTGCGTCGACTACGTTGAGGTCACCAGTGATCATACGAGCTTCCTTCTGGAACTCGGTCAACGCGCCGCCACTCGCTTGGCGGAAGCCCAACTCCATGCTGCGGGTCTGCTCTACAGCCACCACTCGGGTCTGGCCGACGGGTGTGGGCCAGTGCCACTTGAGGCCCGTAGTCTCAATACCGCTGAACTTACCGAAGGTTCGTCGGATGCCCTGCTCGCCGGGCTGCACTTGGTGAATGCCAAACAGCATCCACGCAATGAAAGCAATTAGGAGTACGCCCCAGACGGCCAAGGGAGCAAGACCGGAACCGCCCCCGGTGGGGAGGCTGCCCCCGCCAAAGCGGCCGAAGAACCCCCGGACTCTCGCCAAGAGTTGCTCCAAGTCTACTTCAGGTTCTCTTCTTGGGGGTTGATACATTCTTAGTCAGAACATCCTCTGGCTTGCTTGCCAAGGCGGGATTATACCACGATATGGGGCTTGCGGTGCGTCAGAATGGCCGTCTTTTGCCCAGTTTGCTGGATAACGGTCCCAGGCGACTGCCGGAGGGCCTGTGTATAATGGGCCTCAACCCACTGCTTTTTTGGAGGCGCATTCTTGGAGAACAACGGCTTGGAGATACGCCAAGGTGAAGGTTTGAGCCGGGTCCAGCTAAGCTGCAGCCACCAGAAGGGGCTCCTCTACGTCGTCCCAGCGGAGAGAAGCTGGGTGTGCTCCCAAGAGATGATGCCCGCGCACGCGCTGGCGGGGTTTCTCGGAGAGCTGACGGAGCTGCAGCAGCCTGCGGTGCAGCTCCTGATGAATCGCTGGGGGATCTCCTACCGTCGCCTTCCCTTGGACAACGAGGAAGAACCGTAGTTGGGATGTCGCTGTTCGCATCTGTAAAGTAGCTTCTTGTAGCCAAAAAAGTGGTTTCTTGTAGCTAATGGCCGCGTCATTTCTGATGTCGTTGTAGCTGGCCAGCCAGTGTCACGCTGTAACATGAGGTGCCTCGTGTCTCCCATCTCGTAGCTGGACCGCGGCATTCTCCGTAGCTGAAATTCATGTTTTTGTATCTGAACCATGCCGCGGTTGCCGCGCTCGTGTATCTGGGCCAGCTTGCCGCGTCGTGCCGCGGTTTCGCCACATCGGGTCCTCCGATAACCACTTTCTCATTGCGCCTTTCGTGAACAAGCCCATAGTCCAAAAAGAAAGGCAGGGGCGACCCTGAGGGGTCAGTCCCCTGCCTGCTTCCTGTATTGAAGTTAGCAGGGGAGTGGGGCCGGCGTCAACGGGCGAATGTCAGGGGGGGTGACGAGGTGTGACGGGGCTGACCTGAGAGACTCAACAATGAGGCCGGAAAGAGGCCCTAACCTGCCTAGATAGTCGGCTGGAGTACGTCTTAGGATATTGGAAAAGTCTAAGAATCATCCGAGGTGGTACGAAAATGACTGCGGTTAATGGCATCCATCAGGCAGACCCAGAGATGGTGAGCCTGACCCATCTCTTTTCGGCGATGCCCAAGGACTTCAGCGATGGCGTAGTGAAGAAGGCGCTGACGGGACAACTGCAAGTGTCGGGAGAGACTCGCGCCGCGTTTCGAAGGGCAGTGGGTTCCTACGTCACCGTGGCTGGGTTCCGGAACTCCGAGCTGGCCCCGCCCCCGCTGCTGCAAGAGCCGGTGTCTCACTGGGCACGGAACAGGGCCGACCTTGCTGGTGCAGTGCTGAAGGTCTGGGCTGAGTCCCAGGCACCGTTGCGGGAGCGTGTGGACACTTACCTACGGGCGAAGGGTCTCTTGAACGGCGATCCCGATTATTCGGCCCACAGAATCTCTGTGGTGCAACCTGACCCACAGTGGAACGACGCCATGAACGGGCTGGTGGAGGAGAACCCCGAAATCAACAAGGACGATCTGCTGCTGATGAGCAGCTACATCAGTGGGCGTGTTGCCCAAGCCACCGATGACTTGCCTCCGGCATCACCGTCTTCCTCTCCTTTATTGGAGGAACTCGCAAGCGCATTCCAACGGACCCTCGACATACTGCAGGCACTGTCCCCGGACGCGCTGGAGTGGGAGCAGGACATTGCGGAGTTCGTTGAGGCCGTAGCCGAGATCAAGGAGAAGAAGCAGGCCGACGCCAAAGCAGTGGCTGAGTTGGATGCTGAAGTCATGGCTGTGGCGGAACTGCACGCGGACCTTTTGGCTTTCTTCGAGTGGGATGCAGAGGAGAAGCTCAATGAGCGGACCCACCCATGGGCTGACATGGAGGCTGCTCGCGGGGTTATAGGAAAGCTTTCGGAGTTGCTTGGGGAATACACACCAGTGCACCCCATCGCCGCCGTCCGCAGCGAGGAGGTCGAGCGGGGGGCACGCCGGGCGGAGCTGCAGCGGCAGATTGATGACGCGTTAGCCCGCTTCGAGGCGCTGGAGGTCCAGACGCCTACACCGCCTCCAGTCGCCGAGTCTGTTGAAGAGGTCTCGGACACTGCCCAAGCTGCGGAGCCAGCCGAGCCGCTGATATCCGAGGAGGAGCTCGCCGCCCTGCGCGCTGAAAAGGAGAGCCTGACGCATACAAACCGCAGCCTCGTTTCCGACAACGCCCTTTTGAAGGAGCAGGCCAACCAGTGGTCCAGCGAGCTTGGCGAGAGCCGCAACCTAGCGGAGAGCTGGAGACACTCCTACCAAGAGTCGCGGCGTTCCCGTGCCTTGGTCGCTGTGGAACCCATGCCCGAAGTGCAGAGCGTGGACCAAGCCGTGCGCTTGGCCCAGCAGAAACTCAGCGACCGCCTCAGCCTCCAACTGAATGCCAAGTCCGACACCGGCATCCCTTTCGACAATCCGCGGCAGGTCTGGGACGCGTTGGAATGGCTGGCCACGGTCTACTATGACGCCAAGACGGGAGGCAGCACGGAGACCGACTTGGACCTGTCCCTGCGACAAGTCTGTGGCTGGCATTACACCCCCGCCCAGTCGCCGGTTACCATGGGCCAGTACCGGGAGTACTACGAAGCTTGGGTCCGTGGCAGGAAGCGGGAGTTGCACGAGCACATCGGCACCGGCAACGGCTACCACCGCGGCACCATACGCATTGCCTTTCTCTGGGAGGCCGATCAGAAGAAACTGGTCATCGGCTACATCGGCCGCCACCAGCGCACAGACGCCAGCTAGATGCACAGGTCATTCCCGTTGCGCCAACTAGGCTTGGGCCATGCCTAAGTGGCTCTTGGTGCGGCACGGCCAAACCGACTGGAATGCCCGAGGCCTGCTCCAAGGCCACACCGATGTGCCCCTGAACGAGACAGGCCGCGGCCAAGCAAGACGCCTTGGCGAGAGGCTGGCCTCGGTGGACTTGGACGCCGCCTACAGTAGCGACCTTGTCCGATGCAGCCAGACCCTCAGCCTTGTGCTGGGAAGCCGGGATGTCAGCACGTCCCATTCCCAGCGTCTCCGGGAGCAGGCATACGGACGCTGGGAGGGCATGTCCTTTTCCTCCATACAGGCTACCGCCCCGGAACTGTACGCTGGGATGATGAAGGACTATACGTCTTTCACGCCGCCGGGAGGCGAGGCCTTCCGCGCGGTTGAGGTTAGGTCGGCGGCATTTGTCGCCGAGGTTCGGGAGCACCATCCATTGGACACACTGCTGATAGTGGGGCATGGCGCTGCGCTGCGCACCCTCATCACCTCCATGGCCGGTTTGCCCTTGGAGGCAGGCTGGCGGTTCAAGATCGACTCCTGCTCTCTAACGGTTCTCGAGGTCGGCCCGTCGCCAGCCGTGATGGAGTTGCTGAACGACACCTCGCACCTTGGTAGGACGCTATAAGGCCCACCTAGAAGCCCCTTCGCGACAACCGGTCCCGCAACACTCCCAGTCTCAATCCCACACCCTCCTCCCATTGCTGCGTCACTCTCCCACCTACAATCTTGGTGTTAAATCTAGGTTATATTTGAGAAAATAATTCAAATTCGTAAAAAAGACATAAGGCGTCTGAGGCACGCAAAATGTTAAGTACTTACAGAGGCCATAAAGTTGCCGTCGAACCGACACCACGCACAAGATCCACCGCGCCCCCCAATGCGCTTGTCCTCGTTGAGCTGTGCGGCAGTGGTGCGGTCCCTGTCTTCAACACAAGGGTCTGAGGCAGGGCTCGAGACGGCGCCATTGTAGCCCGTGTTCCAATTCGTGTCCTGCCGTGGGTCTGGAAGCGTCAAGTCGCTGGGAAGGCACCTCACGGCAGCAGGGGAAGATCTATGAGCTACAGAGCCTTTCTGGGCGTACTTACCGTCCTTCCTTTCCTTGTTCTCGCCGTCCTGTACACCGCTGGCTCAGCTGGCTCACTAGAGGCGGCAGGTCAGGGACAAAACCCCCCGAACTCACCCCCAGATTTCGGCAGGACCGAGATAACGCTATCCGTCACCGAGAATGCAGCCGCTGGAGACTTCGGGGACCCAGTCACAGCCACGGACGACGACAGCGACGACACTCTCCGCTACAGGATCACCACCAAGCCGCGAGGCCCCTTTGAGATTGATCCGGGCACCGGGCAGCTGAGCACGACAGAGCGATTGAACTATGAGGCAATGTCCATACATCAAACCCCTTCGTACATGCTGACTTACTATTACCTCGATATCGGGGTCAGTGACGGCTCGGCAGATGACTACATTTCGGTTGAGGTCAAGGTGAAGGATGTGGAAGAGGATGGGGTCGTGGACCTCCTTTGGAACCAGCCCCAATTTAGCACACCGATTGTTGCCAGTTTGAGTGACCCGGACGGTTAGGTATCCGGTGTGGCTTGGCAATGGGCACGTTCGACCTCGAATACCGATAACTGGACCGACATCACGACCAACGGAACATCCGCCACCTACACTCCGGTGGCTGCTGACAACGGCAACTACCTCCGCGCCACAGCCTCCTACACCGACCGTCGCGATTCCGGGAAGTCGGCCAATGGCGTATCCGACCGCCAATCGCGAGCAATACCAGAGGACAACACCGCACCAACCATCACAGGAGACACTTCTGTTGAGATAGAGGTCAACGAAAATACGCCCGCTGGGACTCATCTGGGAGCTGCCTTCCAGGCCAGCGACACGGATAACGACGAAATACGCTACTTCCTCGGCGTGACCGACGACGTCGGAGCCTTCAACATTGACCCCAACAACGGGCAGTTGAAGGTAAAGGACCCGCTCGATCACGAGTCAAAGGAGACTTACTCGCTGTCAGTGTTCGCTAGGGACCCTACCCTAGCCGGCACTACATCCTCCTCACCAGCAGGCACCGTGGCCGTCACCATCACCGTGACCGATGTCAACGAAAGGCCCAAGGTAACCGGCGACTTCGACCCAGAGTACCAGGAGAACAGCGAGAGCTTGCTGGTGACAACCCTGACCGGCGTCGACGAGGACGACAAATACGGCCCATTCCATCAAAACAGCTCCGTGAGCTGGTTAATCGACGGCTTAGGAGACTCGGACGGGGACTTCTTCTACATGGACGATGACGGTGATTACGGTCATCTCGAGTTTCTCGTGCCGCCCGACTTCGAGAACCCTGCGGACCAAAATAGAGACAACGTCTACGACATATCGATCACTGCCTACACTGGTCGGTACGACATGACCTTCTTCAACGTAAGCGTCACAGTAACCGATCGGGATGATGACGGTATCGTCACGGGACCGTCCAGCGTCAATTACCCCGAACGCGGTACGAGATCTGTAGCGACCTACACCATCTCTGACACAACTCAGCAGACGATTTCATGGTCAGTGGCTGGCACAGATCGCGGTCAATTCACCATCGATGCCGGAGTGCTGCGCTTTGGGTCTCCGCCGGACTACGATTCCCCGTCGGACCACGATAAGAACAACAAGTATTCGATAACGGTCACGGCCCACGGCACCAATGTGACTGCCTCCATGAACGTGGTGGTTACAGTGACCGAGCACAACGTCCCCCCTCAGATAAGCGGGCCTGCCAGCCCAACCTTCGCAGAGAACGGTTCCGGCACGGTAGCCACCTACTCCGCGACAGATGGCGACAAGGACACCATCACTTGGTCGCTGGCAGGCGTCGACTCTGGAGACTTAAGCATCCATAGCAGCGACGGCACGCTGACTTTCAGATCGCCGCTAGATTTCGAAGGCCCAGCAGACGACGACACCAACAACGACTACGACGTGACCCTACAAGCCTACGACGGGACCGTAACGGTCGACCACCCGGTTACAGTCACCGTCACCAACGTCAACGAAGCCCCATCCTTCGACGCCCAGACTGCTACCCGCACCGTGGACGAGAATACGGTGGCGGGCACGGACATTGGGGCAGCGGTGGAGGCCACCGACGTCGATGCGAATGATTCGTTGACCTACGGCCTCGGAGGAGGCACAGATGACGCCTCCTTCGGCATCGACACATCTAACGGGCAGTTGAAGACCAAGGCAGCCTTGGACCATGAGACCAAGGACACATACAGTGTCACTGTGACGGCACGGGACAGAGGCGGTCTCACCGGGAGCATCACCGTCACCATTGATGTGGGCGATGTGAACGAAGCGCCGGAGTTCCCGTCGTCGACGGCCACCCGTGACATAGCCGAGAACACCGGTGCTGGAACGGACATCGGAGATGCGTTTACTGCCAGCGATGACGACGAGGACACGCTGGCATACAGCCTCGATACGGATAGCGCTCTGGTCTTCGACATCGACACCGACGGCCAACTGAAGACAAAAGCCGCTTTGGATCATGAGACCCCTGACAGCTACGAAGTCACTATTTCGGTAACTGACAATTTGGATGCGCAAGACAACTCCGACACAACGACGGACGATACCATCACCGTCACCGTCACCGTCACCGATGTGAACGAGGCGCCAGCGTTCCCGGATAGCGAGACGGGCACACGCTCCATCCCTGAGAACACCGCCACCGGACAGGACATCGGCGCTGCCGTAGCGGCTGAGGACCCGGATGATGGGGACACCCTGACTTATAGCCTCGGTGGGACGGATGCTGGCTCGTTCGACTTTGACACGTCAACGGGGCAGATCAAGACCAAGGATGCCTTGGACTTCGAGATGAAGGCCAGCTACGAAGTAGCCGTTTCTGTCCGAGACAGCAAAGACGGCAGCGGGAGTCCAGATACGGCCGTGGACGCCACCAAAGATGTCACCATCACGGTGACGGATGATAACGAGACTCTGTCGCTGACAGGCGACACCACAGTGCCCTATGCCGAAAACGCCACTGGCAATGTAGCCCAATATACTGCCACCGACCCGGAGAATGGCACCATTACCTGGGACCTCGCCGGTGACGATGAGAGCCTATTTGACATCGGTGGAGGCGTACTAACTTTCAATTCGCCGCCTGACTTCGAGTCAGCAGCCGACAAAGACAACAACAACAAGTACCAGCTGACGGTACAGGCCAAGGACGATACCAATGTTCCGAAGTCGCTGACCGTCACCGTCACCGTTACGGACGTGAACGAACCTCCGACGTACCCCGCTCCCACCGACACCCGCGAGGTAGCCGAAAACACCGCAGCTGGCCAGCCTATCGGCATACCCGTCGCAGCCGTCCACCCTGATGCCAATGACCCGCTCACTTACACCCTAGGAGGGACGGACGCCTCCTCCTTTAACATCGACACATCGACGGGTCAGCTGAAGACCGAAGCAGCGTTGGACTTTGAGGGTACACAGAAGACCTATAGCGTGACGATAACGGCGAGCGATACCGATGCGGGGACTGCCGACGCTACGGTCACTGTGACCATCACGGTGACTGATGCGAACGACGCTCCCACCTTCAACTCAGGGCTGACCACCACCACCTTCGAGGTGGACGAGAACACGGTGGCGGGCACGAACATTGGGACTGCGCTGACAGCCACCGACCAAGACAGCGACACGCTGGCCTACAGCTTGGACGCAACAAGCGAGGCGGTCTTCGACATCGATGACAACGGGCAGTTGAAGACCAAGGGACCCTTGGACTATGAGACGACGTCCAGCTACACGGTGACCGTGTGGGTGCGAGATAACAAGGATGCCGAAGGGATCGATGATACGGCGACAGATGCCAGCATCACGGTGACCGTGAACGTGACCGACTTGGTCGAGGACGGGACGATCACGCTGTCCTCGCGACAGCCCCAAGTGGCGACGGCCTTCACTGCGACGCTGTCCGACCCCAATATCGAAACCCCTGTCGTCACATGGGCGTGGGAGAAGTCGTCAGACGAGACGACTTGGACCGTTATCGGGTCGGCGACGGACGCTGCCTATACGCCTGTGACTGAAGACGTTGGCAGTTGGCTGAAGGTTACTGCTACGTACAACGATGGGCAGGGAGGCGCCGACAAGAGCGCGCAGAAGGCGTCGGAGCTTGCCGTGCGGGCTTTGCCTAGCGAATCCAACACTGGACCTGATTTCGGTGCCGAGACAGCCGACCGTAGCATTGTCGAAGGTTCTGCTGCGGGTCGCCCCATAGGCAACGCCGTCACGGCGACCGACTCGAACACGGCTGACGAAGGCACCTTGACCTACACGTTGGGTGGCGATGATGGCGAGTCCTTTGACATCGTTGCGTCGTCCGGTCAACTGCTTACCAAGGCTCCGTTGGTCTACTCTCAGAAGCGCAGCTACGAAGTAATAGTAACTGCCACCGACCCATCCCTAGAATCCGATACCATCACGGTGACCATAAACGTTACCAGAGTTCCACAGCGACCGTCGAACAGCGGGAACAGCGGGAACAGCGGTGGAAACAGTGGAGGCGGCGGCGGCGGCTCCTCCACCCAGCGGGCGAACTCGAAACCCGGCTTCCGCGAGGGTCCCAGCACTACCCGCGAAGTGGCCGAGAACACCCCTGCCGACCGGAACATCGGTTTGCCAGTCAGGGCCACCGACGGTGACGACGACCCCCTGACATACAGCCTCAGCGGTACGCATGCTGCCTCATTCGGCATCAATCCGTCCACGGGCCAGCTTAAGACCAAGGACGCTTTGGACTACGAAGCGAGGGCCAGCTATCTCGTGACCGTCACCGCGAGCGATGGCGTGGCCAGTAGCACCGATGCGACCATCACCGTAACCATCACTGTGACCGACGTGAACGAGCCGCCCGCGTTCGACGGCCAAACGGCCACCCGGGAGGTTGCCGAAAACACGGTCGCAGGCCAGAACATTGGCGGCCCAGTGGCGGCCACCGACCAAGACGCTGGCGACACCTTGACTTACACCTTGGGCGGAACGGATGCGGCTGCTTTCGATATTGACGCATCGACCGGGCAGCTGAAGACCAAGGCCCCCCTGGACTATGAGACGACGACCGGCTACACGATCACTGTGTCGGTGCGGGATAGCAAGGATGCAGAAGGGACTGCTGATACGGCGACGGATAACAGCATCACGGTGACTGTGAACGTAAGCGACTTGGCCGAGGACGGGACTATCACGCTGTCCTCGCGACAGCCCCAAGTGGGGACGGCCTTCACTGCAACCCTGACTGATCCCAACATCGCGTCCCCCGTCGCCACATGGGCGTGGGAGAAGTCGGATGACGAGACGACTTGGACCACGATTAGTGCGGCCACAACCTATACCTACACGCCACTCACGGCGGACGTAGGTAGCTACCTCCAGGTGACTGCCACCTACGATGACGGCCAAGGTGTAAGCAAGAGTGCACAGGCGGTATCGGAGTTCGCTGTGCGGGCCGTGCCCAGCGAAACTAACACCGGGCCAGACTTTGGTGCCCAGACAGCCGATCGTAGCATTCTCGAAGGTTCCGCTGCGGGTCGGAACATAGGCCAGCCAGTTACTGCCACGGATACTAACGCTGCTGATGACGGGAAACTCACCTACACGTTGAGTGGAACTGATGGTGGTTCCTTCAATATCGTGGCGTCGTCCGGTCAATTGCTCACCAAGGACCCCTTGGTTCATGCCACGAAGAACAGCTACACCGTGACGGTGACTGCCACGGACCCGTTCCGCGCTTCCGATACCATCACGGTAACCATCAACGTTACCGCGAACGTCCCGCCGCGGCAGCCACGTAGCAACAGCGACAGCCGCGGCGGCCGCGGCGGCCGCGGCGCGCCCCCTAAGCCGACGAAGCCTGAGCCGGAGTTTGATGCTAATGGACCTGTGACCATTACAGTGCCGGAGAATACGGAGGCTGGCACTGCCATCGGAGACCCGCTGACGGCTAGTGACGACGACGATACGGTACTGACCTATGGCATCATAGACTGGCGGGATGGTTCATCCTTCGATATCGATTCGAGCACCGGTCAGCTGAAAACGAAGGCACCACTGGACTACGAGACGCGTACCCAGTATGAGCTACAGGCCAACGTGCATGATGACGATGGTGGTGACGACTGGATCAGCATCAATATACGGGTCACCGGTGTGGCAGAGGCACCGACGGTGACAGGTGAGACCACTATTCAAGTGGCTGAGAACAGCGGGGGGAATTTGGCCACCTATACCGCCACCGACCCTGAAGGGTTGGACGTGACATGGGGGCTGTCGGGTGACGATGCTGGCGACTTCTCGATCGCGAATGGATCGCTCAGGTTCCAGTCAACGCCAGACCATGAGAACCCCGCTGACTCGGATGGCGACAACGTGTACAACGTAACCGTGGAAGCCTCGGACGGGACGGACACCGGGTCTTTGGATGTGACGGTGACAGTAACCAATTTGGTAGACGACTTCCGGGTGAGTGTTTCCACTAGGGGCAGTGATACGAAGGGTGGCTCTGGCGGATCGGGCTTGGGGATTGAGATGACCTCGATGTCCTACCCCGAAAACAGCACGGCTACGGTGGCGACCTACGCAGCGGTTGAACCTTCAGGGAATACGATTACATGGTCGGCAGCCGGTGATGATGGGAGTCTGTTCTCCATGACGGGCGGTGCCCTGAGCTTCAATTCGTCCCCGGACTATGAGTCCCCAGCGGACTCGGACGGGAACAACAGCTACGTGGTGAAGGTGCAGGCTTCCGATGGGACGGAGACGGCGTCGCTGGACATCACCATCAATGTCACCAACGTAAACGAGGCTCCCAGTGTCACAGGAGAGACTGCCTTCGACTACGCTGAGCAAAGCACAGGTAGCGTGGCTGCGTACACCGCGTCGGACCCCGAGGGTGACGAGCTTACTTGGTCGTTGTCAGGCGATGATTCTGCTGTTTTCTCCATAGCGGCTGGCGTGCTCAGCTTCACAAACAAGCCCAACTACGAAGAGCCGTCGGACTCCGGCGCTGATAATAATTACGTGATTACAGTGCATGCCTCTGACGGTACCTACACTGCCTCCTTGGACGTGAGCGTCACCGTCACTGACATACAGGAAGTGCCCATCACCAACGCGGCAACCCAAGCAGTGGGCAAGGTGCGTCCCGACAGCGAGACGACCATAACGACGCCTGACGGCGTGGCTTCGATCACCTTCCCAGAGGAATCCAGAGAGAATTCGTACATGGTCAGGGTCGACTCTGACCCGAACAATTGCGCAGAAGACGATGACGAAGACTCCACAGACGGTTCCTTTGACGGCACTGCCGAAGATTCTGACGACGAATTGCGCGTCTGTCTGACAGTGCACATCTTCGATAACTGGGGCAACCAAGAGGAGGATGTCACTCTCGATCAGCCTGCCAGCATCTCGTTCAAGATGGACGCAGACGAGCTGGGCGGGGTAGAGGAGGTGCTGCAGGCCTACGAGAATGATGGCTTCAGCATCCACGCCCAAAATGGCGAAAACGACGAATGGACGATGGTGGAATTCGTGCTGGAGGCCGACGACCAAGGTATCGTCACCATGACCGCGAGCGGGGTGAGCAGCCTGGGAAGCTTTGCCGCAACCACCAATGCTGTGGTGTTCCGGCGACTGACAGCAGCCCCCACTCCCACACCTGCGCCCCCGCCCAGCTTAGGACCTTCGGGGCAGCGGTCCACGCCAGCGTCCATGGTCGCGCCGATGGGTGCCAGCCGACCCGCGCCTCCAGCCTCAGTCTCCAAGGCGCAGCAAAGCGCCTCCTCCTCAGAGCGCACGCCCCAGCCTGCAAAGCAGCCAGCCTCATTGTCACCTACGTTCCAGGAATTCGTCTCGGACCCCCCACTATGGGCGCTGATACTGATGATCCTGGGAGCGGTGATGGCTCTAACTGGAGGAGGCGTGATCGCCGTTCCTCCATGGATAAGGAGGCGCTTGTCAGTCATCAGGTAAAGTGCGGTTCCTGAAAGCGCCGGACTATGTGCTTCCGTGGTAGCACCAACCTACGACTGCCACTACGGAAGCTCGACCCTTCGCCCCAGCATCCTTCTTGCGTACGCGAAGTAGTCAGACCGAAGCCTGATACGACGGTTACACGTTAAGAGCTCGGCTTATCGTGTTCGGGCGATTGAGTAGACATCCTCGCCTGCAATGCGCCAAGGACATCCCTTCGCCCCTAGCGGCATTTTCCCTCCGAGAACCCCCCATGGCCTAGTTGTGGGGGAGCCAGCGCAGGTAGGTGGCCAAGGTGAGGCCTCATCATCGATAACGCCTTTTGCTGGTCCAGCTGCCGATTTGATCGCGGTCTCACGTAGACGCGTTCGGGGAAGCCTTCTGTGGGCACCCGGCCCCCATAGCGTAGCCGGACCGGGTCTTGCCATCTGCAATGGTCTGCCATCTGCAAAGGTCTTGCCATCTCCAAGGATATCTCAGAGGCCCACGGAGGCCGAATCTGGGCTGAAAGCGCGGGGGATTGGGCCACCGGGTACAAACTTTCGCCTTACGGTTCCCACAGCCGATCACATCGTCGAAGATGGGGCCGCTGGCGCGGATCGACCCTGCGTCGAAGCAGGACTCTCCCAAGAGGAGAGACGAAAAAGCCCCGTATCGTCTCTCTCCACGCTGACTAGGACATCCGATGGTACATTCGCAGCACGCTCTCGGAGGCCGGTTTAACCCCGATCGTCACCAACTTTCTCGACGACTTAGAGCACATCCTCTCCGAAGAAGAACCCCATCTGCTCCTAGTGGACCTGATACTGCCCGGCACTACGTCTTTGGAGGCATCGAGGAATCTCCCAGATATCCGCTCCAGTCGTCATTTTTTTGCGCGAGCGCGGTGACGATGAACAAAACTACCGCACCTCCTTGGAAATCGGCCATCAGTTCACAACGTCAAGCCCTACACGCCCGCGAGTTGGGAGCGGGGATCAAGGCATTCCTTGTGCAAACGGACAATTACCCCTAGCGGCTTGCCCCAGAACCCCTTATACTCTCGGCGACTTGGCCATCGAGTGCACCCACCACAATGCATCATTGGCTGGTGAGCCAGCCACGCTAACCGCCACCGAGCAGAAGTTCCTCTTCGAACTTTCCGCCAATGCGGGCCGTGCGTTGACCCACCCACAACGGTTGCAGCGCCTGTGGGGTTCCAACCACTCCAGCTCTGTGCCTCTTGTGCCCACTGCCGTGCGAACGCCACTCATCCGCACCATACCCTCACCGAGGGTCCCCGAGGGTATCTCCTCACAAAGCCTTAGGCGCGCACCGTCCTCGCCAGATCGCACAAGGCCGGGCTCATCTCCGGGTACCTACATTACCCTGTGACTGTCTAGCCAAGAAAGCTGCAGAAACCTACTCCTTGGAGTAACCCCTACCAACACACCACGCCCCCCTAGGCATCACTGCCTCCCCACACCGCAGAGTGGCACGGGCTCAGCCAGCATCCTGCCTTTCGACGATTGTGCGTACTCTTGACGCCAGCCGATTCCTAAGGGTACCTGCGACCAAGGCGATTCAAAACCAGATTCCCATTGCGGCGTGCATCAGGCCGCAGAACACAACCAGCGTATGTTTCACCCTCCACAAGCGGCCTCGGACATGAATCCGCATCTCGCAGTTCTGTGCCCGCACCGTTCGCAGGCCTCAACAACGCGACTAAAACTTAGTCTACTAAGTTCAGTTTGATGGGTGGCATCCGCGCCTCCACCCAAGTGCCTCGCGTTAGTCAAGCCAGGACCTGACCTCTCACACCCATCCGATGGCCCGTGGTTGGCAAACATGTCGTCGCCTCGGTGCGGATGTCCGATACGGAATCCGGGATGCCTTACCGACCCGCCTGCGGCTTCCTCTGGCTGGATGTCCAACAAATAGAACGGACGGCGAGTGGTTCCCCATCTCGCCGTCCGGCATCTTTATCGCTATTCTGGCTCAACCCCAACGGTTCAGCCGGCCTTGTTTTTCGCCGTGTCCCTCAATGACTGGCAACCTCCCCCGCCCTTGTTCCGGTAGAGGTGGCCTCTGCCATCCTAGGCACTACTCGGTTTTGGCAGCTTAGGATGTTCTCTGCATCCTCTTCCATACGAGGAATCCACCACCACCGGCCGCTCCCACTGCTGCGATCACTATCACTATGATCGCCCACACTGGGAACCCGCCCTCGTCCTCTTCTTCCACCACGGGGGTCGGCGCGGGCGTCGCGGCAACCGTAGGCGCAGGGGTCGGGACGGCAATCGCCGTAGGCACAGGGGTCGGGGCAGCAGGCGGCGCTGCGGGCACGGGTGTAGCCGTCGGCGTAGGCGGTACCGGTGTCGGAGTGGGTGGTACCGGTGTCGGAGTGGGTGGTACCGGTGTCGGAGTAGGCGGTACCGGTGTCGGCGTGGGTGGTACCGGTGTCGGAGTAGGCGGCACAGGTGTCGGCGTGGGCGGTACAGGTGTCGGCGTGGGTGGCACCGGTGTCGGCTCCGGCGTGGGTGCAGGTGTCGGGGCCGGGGTCGGCACTGGCGTCGGCTCAGGCGTAGGAACAACTACAACCGGTACCGGGCTGGCGAACACCATCGCCGCCATTTTGTTGGCGCCATTCTTGTCGGTGTAGGCAACAGTCGCACGCAGGTATTGGCCCTCGTCCGCTGTTTCCGGTGTGTACGTTCCCGAAGTGGCGCCTTCGATGGGAGTCCAAGTCATCTGGTCCTCGGAGCGTTCCCATTGCCAACTGATGCTGGTCACGTCTCCATCGGGGTCCATGACGGCGGCCGTGAGTTCGCTGCCGAGCTCGGGGGCTTCGGCCGAGACCTCGATCATTCCCTCTTCGTCCACGTCTGTGACCCTGATGCTGACGGTAATGTTGTCGAGCCTCCCGCCGTCGTCCATGGCTCGCGCCCTGACGGAGTAGGTGCTCTTGGACTCGAAGTCGAGGCTTGCGCCCTCGGCCACCGAGAGTTGGCCGGTCGACTTGTTGATGTCAAACAGCTGCGTGTCGCCTGAGACCAAGCTGTAGGCGAGGTCGGCATCGTCGCGGTCGGTAGCGCTGATGGGGTCGCCGACTGCGGTGCCAGCAGCGGAGTTCTCAGCGACGGAGCGCGCGGCGCTGGCGCCCTCATCAAAGGACGGTGCGCGGTTTGAGGGAGTCGAACGGGCCGAGCCGCCTCCACCACCACCGCTTGGAGGTCTGCCAATCCTTATGCTGGACGTGCCAACAACCGAGACCTGCGTCTTATCGATGCCATAGATCAATACACCTGAGAAACTGTGCGGACCTGGCGAGGCGGGTGCCGTCACCATATAGGTGAAGGACTGCTCGCCCAGCAGGGAGAACGTCACCGCCTGCCCGGATTCTGTCTCCCCGGATTCTGTCGCCGTTATATCGGCCGGCACAACCGACCCGGGAATGTATACGAACTCCGCCGGCAGCATTTCTACCACCGAGCCAATGCTATAGGAGCCAGCGATGTTGACGGTCACCGTAACCTCGCCCCCACTCGCGGGCACGGAACTGGGCCTGAACGACCGAGTCGCACTGACCGTCCCGCCTTCCACCGTCACAGTCGTCTCAGCGATTTCCGCGACGTCCTTATCAATGCCATAGGTCAACACACCGGAGAACTCGTGCTGCCCTGGCGAGCCCGGTGCAGTCACCTTGTAGGTGAAGGACGGCTCGCCCACAAGGGGGAACGTCACTTCCCGCCCGGATGCTGTCGCCGTTATATCGGACGGCATCACCGACCCGGACACGTACTCGAACCCCCCCGCAGGCAGCGTTTCTACGACCGAGCCAACGCCATACAAGCCAGCGATGTTGACGGTCACCGTGACCGTGCCCCCGGTCGCCGGCACGGAACTGGGGCTGATGGACCGACTCGCACTGACTGTGGTCGCCGCCGCGTCTTCCACCGTCACGGTCGTCTCACCGATTTCCGCGACGGTCTTATCAAGGCCATAGGTCAACATACCGTCGAACGTGTGCTCCCCTGGCGAGGCCGATACGGTCACGTCGTAGGAGAAGGACGACTCGCCCACAAGGGGGAACCTCACCTCCCGCCCAGATTCTGTCGGAGCTATATCGGACGGCATCACCGACCCGGACACGTACTCGAACCCCTCCGCAGGCAGCGTTTCTACGACCGAGCCAACGCCATAGGAGCCAACTATGTCGACGGTCACCGTGACCGTGCCCCCAGTCGCCGGTACGGAACTGGGGCTGATGGACCGACTCGCACTGACTGTGGTGGCCGCCGCGCCCTCCACCGTGACGGTCGTCTCACCGATTTCCGCGACGTCTCTATCAAGGCCATAGGTTAACGCACCGTCGAACGTGTGCTCCCCGGGCGAGGCCGATACGGCCACCTTGTAGGTGAAAGACTGCTCGCCCACAAGGGGGAACGTCAGCTCCCGCCCGGATTCTGTCGGAGCTATATCGGACGGCACAACCGACCCGGGAATGTATACGAACCCCACCGGCAGCGTTTCTACGACCGAGCCAACGCCATAGGCGCCAGCGATGTTGACGGTCACCCTGATCTCGCCCCCGCCCGCTGGCACGGGGCTGGGGCTGATGGACCGGCTCGCGCTCACACCTTGCTGCTGAGCGTTCGCCTGAGTGGGCCCCATCAATACTAGGACAAGGGCTATCGCGCACCATAACGCAACCAGCGGGATTCTCATTATTGCCACAGTTGGTATTCTCCTTGCTAATCCGTTTACCTATGTCACGGCAGGTCAGGGTTAGCGCCCCGTCCTGCCGTGACCACCGGGCAAAAGCGAGCCTTTCTTCCTAAGCGAAGTAGAGGGCAACCAATCGCCGCATATCCGCCCTAGTCAGCGTCGGTGACGTCCCGAAGAAGTCCGCCACCGCTCGACGCATATCCGCCCTCTCTATCGTGTCGTCACCGTTCGGGTCATACTCGTCAAGCAACGCATCCCCAGTCCCTGCCTCCTGCTCATCGGTGACGGCGATGGTCACGGTGATAGTGTCGGAGAGTCTGCCCGGGTCCCTCGCCGTGACTGTGACCCTGTAGCTGTCCTTCGCCTCGTAGTTCAAGGGGGCCTTGGTCTTTAGCTGGCCCGTGGTTGCCTCGATGTCGAAGGAAGCCGCATCTGTCCCGCTGAGCGTGTAGGTCAAGGTTTCGCCATTAGCGTCTGTGGCCATGACCGGGGCTCCGATGTCACTACCAGCCACCGTGTTCTCTTGTATGCTCCTTTCAGTGGCTGTGCTGCGGAACATAGGTGCTCGAGGCTGTAAGGTGACCCGTCTGATTTCCGGCGCTTCGTTCATGTCGGTGACGTTGATAGTCACGTCGATCATCGCCTTGAGGTTGTCGGGGTCGGTGGCCGTCACCGTCACCATGTAGGTGCTCTTGGTCTCGTAGTCCAGCTTGACCTCGGACTTCACGCTGATCTGTCCACCTTCATTCTCGTCGGTACCAGTGGTCAAGGGGTCGTCCTGCATGATAGTGAACGAACCCGCATTGGCCCCGCTTAGACTGTAGGTCAGTACCTGGCCCATGTCCTCATCCATGGCGTTAACGGGGTCTCCCACAGCGCCGGACATTCCCTCTTGTATGGACCTCTTGCCAGTCTCCATCTTGGGGAACATCGGCGGGTTGTCCGTCCTCTTCTGCACCATATTCGCCGAAGTTGCCATGGCCATGTCTTGGCCCTCTCCGTCCGTGTACGTCGCTATCGCCCTCAGGTATTTGCCGTCGTCATCCTTGGTCGGGGTGTAGCTCGCCGACGTGGCGCCCTCGATGACTTCCTCCATGCCGGTGTTGAGGTCGGCGTCGTCTGGGTCGTCGTCCCGCTCCCATACCCAGGTCACATTGGTCACGCCGCCGTCCGGGTCGTCGGTGACGCTGGCCGTCAGCCCAACTCCTATCTTCGGCTGCTGCGCCGACAGGGTTACCATCCCGTCTTCCTCCACGTTGGTGACCATGATGGTCACTTCCCGCATGGCGGTCATCTTGTTCTTCCCGTCGGCCTCCACGCCGTCGTCGGTGGCCACCACCGTCACCATGTAGGCGTTGTCCCTGTTGGAGTCCACTGGCATCTCGTAGTTGGGCGCATCCTTGAAGGTGAGAGCGCCTGCCTCAGAGATACGGAACTTGTCGCCGTCGGTGCCTTTCGCCATCAGAGTGACCGTGCCTCCTTCGGGGTCAGAGGTGGTGTAAGTCGCTCCCGTCACCGTCAGTGCGGTCGCGTCGTCAGTATCAACGTCCGCGTCGTCCTCCGCATGTTCCACCATGGTGACGCCTTCGGTCACCATCGGAGCTTCGTTCAAGTCCTTGACTGTGATTGTCACAGTTTCCGCTGCGGGGGCGTCGCCGGAAGCATCAGTGGCCGTCACCGTCACCATGTAGGTGGGATTCGTCTCGTGATTCATTATGGCCCTGGTTCCCACCGTGATCTGGCCGGTGGCCGGGTCAATCTCAAACTTGTCTTCATCGGTTCCGCCCAGGCTGTAGGTCACCACGTCGTCGGAGGTGTCCGTGGCCGCCACCGGCTTCCCCACATTCCCGCCCGCAGCCGAGTTCTCGTCTACGGTCCGCGCATCCGAGTCGTCGGGGAACACGGGCTCAGGGTCGTTAGTACTTACCTCAGGTTCCACTTCCACCCTATTGGCCGACACCGCCTGAGCGGTCCTCTCGTCGCCGTTGCTGTCATCGTAGGTCGCCACTATACGTAGGTACCTGCCTACGTGGGCAGCGAGCGGCATGTAAGAATTATCCGTCTGCCCATCAATTTCAGACCCGCCACTTCGGGACGAAGAGTGATACCACTTCCACGTGAGATCGGCGGGAGAATCAGCTTCGGGGTCGGTGAGGGTGGCCGTCAGCTCAGCCCCAACCTGGGGCTGCAACGAAGACAGGGTCACCATCCCCGGCTCGTCCACCTCGGTAACGGTCACCGTCACCTTCTTATAGGCCATATTGACGGCATCGTCGGCCGTTCCAGCGCCGCGCGCGTCATCGGAGGCAACCACCACGATGTTGTATACGTTGTCCTCGTCAGCATCGTCCGCGTCCTCGTGGTCGGGCGGAATGACGAAACTCAGCACACCGTTGGCACTGATCATGAAGTCAGCCGCGTCTGCTATGTCGGCGTCTCTCAAAGGCGTGCCGTCGATCTCAGGCGGGGCAGAGGGAATCATATCTAGCAGCGACCAGTAGATCATCGCCCTCTCGGGGTCAGTGGCCCTATAGGTCGCTACGGCACGGGTCCCGTTCTCGGCATAGTCCTTCTCGGCGTCTCCGGTCACTTTCGGCGCTTCGTTCATGTCGGTGACGTTGATAGTCACGTCGATCATCGCCTTGAGGTTGTCGGGGTCGGTGGCCGTCACCGTCACCATGTAGGTGCTCTTGGTCTCGTAGTCCAGCTTGACCTCGGACTTCACGCTGATCTGTCCACCTTCATTCTCGTCGGTACCAGTGGTCAAGGGGTCGTCCTGCATGATAGTGAACGAACCCGCATTGGCCCCGCTTAGACTGTAGGTCAGTACCTGGCCCATGTCCTCATCCATGGCGTTAACGGGGTCTCCCACAGCGCCGGACATTCCCTCTTGTATGGACCTCTTGCCAGTCTCCATCTTGGGGAACATCGGCGGGTTGTCCGTCCTCTTCTGCACCATATTCGCCGAAGTTGCCATGGCCATGTCTTGGCCCTCTCCGTCCGTGTACGTCGCTATCGCCCTCAGGTATTTGCCGTCGTCATCCTTGGTCGGGGTGTAGCTCGCCGACGTGGCGCCCTCGATGACTTCCTCCATGCCGGTGTTGAGGTCGGCGTCGTCTGGGTCGTCGTCCCGCTCCCATACCCAGGTCACATTGGTCACGCCGCCGTCCGGGTCGTCGGTGACGCTGGCCGTCAGCCCAACTCCTATCTTCGGCTGCTGCGCCGACAGGGTTACCATCCCGTCTTCCTCCACGTTGGTGACCATGATGGTCACTTCCCGCATGGCGGTCATCTTGTTCTTCCCGTCGGCCTCCACGCCGTCGTCGGTGGCCACCACCGTCACCATGTAGGCGTTGTCCCTGTTGGAGTCCACTGGCATCTCGTAGTTGGGCGCATCCTTGAAGGTGAGAGCGCCTGCCTCAGAGATACGGAACTTGTCGCCGTCGGTGCCTTTCGCCATCAGAGTGACCGTGCCTCCTTCGGGGTCAGAGGTGGTGTAAGTCGCTCCCGTCACCGTCAGTGCGGTCGCGTCGTCAGTATCAACGTCCGCGTCGTCCTCCGCATGTTCCACCATGGTGACGCCTTCGGTCACCATCGGAGCTTCGTTCAAGTCCTTGACTGTGATTGTCACAGTTTCCGCTGCGGGGGCGTCGCCGGAAGCATCAGTGGCCGTCACCGTCACCATGTAGGTGGGATTCGTCTCGTGATTCATTATGGCCCTGGTTCCCACCGTGATCTGGCCGGTGGCCGGGTCAATCTCAAACTTGTCTTCATCGGTTCCGCCCAGGCTGTAGGTCACCACGTCGTCGGAGGTGTCCGTGGCCGCCACCGGCTTCCCCACATTCCCGCCCGCAGCCGAGTTCTCGTCTACGGTCCGCGCATCCGAGTCGTCGGGGAACACGGGCTCAGGGTCTGCGGTAGTGGGCTCCGTCCGCACCGTGTTAGCCGACACCGCCTGAGCGGTCCTCTCGTCGCCGTTGCTGTCATCGTAGGTCGCCACTATACGTAGGTACCTGCCTACGTGGGCAGCGAGCGGCATGTATGTGCCAGCGGTGCCATTGTCGATGGTGGACCAAGACGCCATGTCCATGGACTTTTCCCACTTCCACGTGAGATCGGCGGGAGAATCAGCTTCGGGGTCGGTGAGGGTGGCCGTCAGCTCAGCCCCAACCTGGGGCTGCAACGAAGACAGGGTCACCATCCCCGGCTCGTCCACCTCGGTAACGGTCACCGTCACCTTCTTATAGGCCATATTGACGGCATCGTCGGCCGTTCCAGCGCCGCGCGCGTCATCGGAGGCAACCACCACGATGTTGTATACGTTGTCCTCGTCAGCATCGTCCGCGTCCTCGTGGTCGGGCGGAATGACGAAACTCAGCACACCGTTGGCACTGATCATGAAGTCAGCCGCGTCTGCTATGTCGGCGTCTCTCAAAGGCGTGCCGTCGATCTCAGGCGGGGCAGAGGGAATCATATCTAGCAGCGACCAGTAGATCATCGCCCTCTCGGGGTCAGTGGCCGTGAACGTTGCGACAGCGTCGGTGCCGTTCTCAGCATAGTCGAGCGTGGCATCCTGCGCTTGGAGGAGCCCACCTGGCAGCAACAGCCACAGGCCGACGGCTAGAGCCGCCATAAGCGCAATGATCAAGCCAAAGGGTCTTATTGCTGCCTTGGACGGTCGGTTCAACATTCAACGCCTCACTTCGCCGATCTTTATGACGCAAGCCCACGCCTCTTAATGGCGTAGGTGTACGCTTGGGAGAATCTAGCATCGGGGTAGGCTGCTGTCAATGCAGTTAGCTTTAGCAAAGCAGCCATTATTCTTTGTGCCAAATATAAGGAAGCGAACAAGGGAGCCTAGGTCGGAGGCTGGGGGCCGAAAGGAGTGGGCAGTAGAGGACTCGAACCTCTGACCCCCTGCGTGTAAAGCAGGTGCTCTAACCAGCTGAGCTAACCGCCCATAGGAGCCCTAGATAGGAGTCCTAGCCTTGGGAGCCCCAGTAGAATTGGACTCCTATTACAGCAAGGCGCAGGGGGTGGTGTCAACGTAGTCACGGCACCTAGGGCCGGGTTTGAAACCCGCCCCTAGGGCGTGCTAGCCTAGCTGGAGACTTATTCGACGAGGAGATGAGCATGGCCCCAGAGGAAGCCAGTCAGCCCGAAGAAACCTTTAATGAAGAGACCCTTAATGAAGAAGAAGGCTATCAGCCCCAGGAAAACTATAAGAGGGCCATGGTGGTGATCGCCCATCCCGATGATGCGGAGTACGGCTGCGCTGGCACCGTGGCCAAGTGGTGCCGCCAAGGCATGTCGGTGGTCTACGTGGTGTGCACCGACGGCAGCAAGGGCAGCCCCGACCCCAACGTGGACGTTGGCTGGCTGATCGAGACCCGGCAGCAGGAGCAGCGCAACGCCTGCAAGGTGCTGGGCGTGGAGGACGTGGTCTTCCTTAATTACGAGGATGCCATGCTGGAGCCTACCCTAGAACTCCGCAAGGACATCGCCCGCGAAATCCGGCGCTACCGCCCCGATGTCATGATTTGCGAGACGCCCATGCGCACCCTGAAGGGTCACGGCTACATCGGCCACCCCGACCACTTTGCCTCCGGCGAGGCCGCCATGGCTGCCATGTTCCCCGCAGCCCGCGACCGGCTCACCTTCCCCGACCTGCTGGCCGACGGCTTCGAGCCCCACAAGATACGCGAGCTCATGATTATGACCTTCGGCGGCGACGACGCCGACAAGTGGGTGGACGTCACCGACACGGTCGAGCAGTCCTTGGAGGCCCTCAAGCAGCACGTAAGCCAAGTGGGTCACATGGGAGAGGACCACTTCGACTTCGTCCGCTCTTGGAAGGTCAACGCCGGCAAAGAGGCAGGCATGGGCGCCGCCGAAACCTTCAAAAGCTACGTAGTCAGCTAAAAAACCCTCCACCCCCCAACACCAAGTAGGGGCGGGCCCCAAACCCGCCCCTACCCCACCCGTCATCCCCGCGCCCTCCCCCACTGACATCCACCCGTTGACCAAAACTGGCCTTCCGCGCTAGCCTGCTCGAACCAAGTCTGGAGATGAAACCGTGACCCCATTCCAACCTGCAACTCCCCGACCACACGCTATGACGCGGCACAAAACAACAAAAAATAATCTCGCGCCCAACACTTGGACCAACGCAAAGCTGACTCGTAGCTACGCCGATACAAATCCCGGTGCAATAATATACAACCGAATCAGTACCGCAATACAACGGGAAGGGCATCCAAAGACACAGAGAATGTCAATAAAATGGCACTAGATAACAACAGATATAACATAGAGTGGCCGCAAATTGCCGCAATTTGCCGCAAACGGCCGCAGCAGTGCAAAAGTCTCCGCAGACAGGAATCCACAGCCAGATCCAGCGACTGTCGAGCGGCCGCTACAAGCCGATTGGCCGCTACAAATAGCAGTCCCAACCCGCCACTCGCCGAGGCCTAGCCCAACACTCGCTCCGGGCCTACCTCCGCCCCAACAGGCGCGACACGCCCTTGAACAGCCTCCCAATCAAGCCGCCGCTCTGGGAACGCGCCATGCGTCGCCGGCTACAATCCACGCAGGTGCAGGCAGCTGGGTGGCTACCCCGTACATAGTCTCTATCCGATAAAGGCAATCGCTCCGTCCCTCCCCAGCAGGGTTTGCCCCCCATTCTAATCCTGCTGCCCCTCGCAGCGCACCAAGGGGCATTCTTAAACAATGACCAAGCACTTGTTTCTAAGACATCGCCAGCGATAGAATGCGGCAACCCATAACTGTCTGGGAGGAGAAGCGTTATGTCTGCTGTCGTCGGTAGCGGGAAATACACGTACGAGGTGGACCAGCAGTGGGCCCAACTCCCGGAGGGCGTGGACATGCGCGCCGCCGCTGTGGCCGTCGACTCCCAAGACCGTGTCTACTGCTTCAACCGCTCCGAGGAGCACCCGGTGATGGTCTTCGCCGCTGACGGCTCCTACCTGCGCTCATGGGGCGCTGGTCAATTCGAGTTCCCCCACGCCATCTACATCGACGCACACGACTTCGTTTGGCTGGTGGACCGCAACTACGGCCAAATCATGAAGTTCACCACCGACGGCGAGTTGCAACTGACCATCGGCACTAGGGGCTACCGCTCCGACTCAGGCGCTGTCGAGCTCAGTTCGACTGCCTACAAGGATGTCACTCATCCCGGAGGGCCCTTCAACTTGCCCGCAGGCATCTGCGTCGCTCCATCGGGGGACATCTTCATCGCCGACGGTTATGGCAACTGCCAAGTACACCGCTTCTCCGCCGACGGGCGCCACCTGCTATCCTGGGGCCAACCTGGCACCAAGCCGGGCGGCCTCACCTTACCCCACGGCGTGTGGATCGACCGCCAAGGCCGAGTATTGGTTGCCGAGCGCGAGGGTGATCGTGTGCAGGTGTTCAGCCAAGAGGGCGAAGTGCTGGACATCTGGCAGACCGAGCTCATCGGCCCAGCTCTCTTTTACGTGGACGATGACGATGCTGTATACATCCCGGAGCACAACTCCGGCCAGACCAGCATCGTGACTCTCGATGGCGAACGCTTGGCCCGTTGGGGAGGCCCAGAACTGCGGACCTGCCACGGAATCTGGGTAGACTCCCACAAAAACCTCTATGTGGTCCAACCCGGCGATTGGGGACCCGGCCGCCGCGTCGTCAAGTTCTCTCGCACCTGATCCCTCGGGCGACAGCTACAGCTGGTATTCGTGCCCACGGCCAGCCGGCCCGCCAGAATGCTGGCGCGGCGTTTCACCCGGTTGATATCGTCTTCGCCCAAGGTGATGGTGGCCTCGACCACTACATGGCGGTTGCCTTGGTCCGACATGATCATGTCGGCGACATACTGGTCTTCGGACTCTTCCGCAGTGATTGGGCCGTTACCCGTCGCTCGAGCTGCCGACCTGCTAAGGTGGGGAGCCAGCGGGTCGTTTTGGGTCAGCGCCAAGTAAGCAGTGTCCAAGTCGAACTGCCGTTGGAACCAATGGAGTAAGCCGTATCGCAACTTACACTCGTAATCGCTGCCCTCCAGATCTCCGAGGCGTCCTTCCATCCGGCCTAGTCGCCTCTTCACCCGGACGAGTCGCCCCCTCACGTCGACCAGCGGCCCCTCCATATCGCCTGACGAGCCGGTTCTGCTTCTAGGTCACTTGGACGAATTCAGCGAACCGGGCCGGCAGGGCCAACAACTCCTCAGACAGCAGAAGTCTGCGGATGGTGCCGGCCCATTCGGGCTGCTCTTAAGGATGCGCACCAAGATCGGCGATATCATTAATTATTGGTAGTCATCCCCGCCGCTATACGCCCTCGGGGCCTGTACGCTGGGGCCCGTCGGCACTCGGGCCATGAACTCGATCCTAGTGCCCAGAGCCGTGAAGCAAGGGGCCCCCATTCAGCGTCGGCGCGAGCGCAGTTCTTCCCACACTTGGTTGGGGGTGACACCGGAGGCGGCCAGCAGGACTAGGGTGTGGTAGAGGAGGTCGGCGGCTTCGGCGGGAAGGCTGTCGGTGTCGCCTTGGGCGGCGGCTAGAGCCGTCTCTCCAGCTTCCTCGATTACCTTTTGGGCAACGCGGCCTACACCCCTGCGCAAGAGCTCGGCGGTGTAGCTGCCTTCGGGCAGGTCGCGCTTCCGCTCCTGAATGGTGGAGAAGAGCTCTTCCAGGATATCGGCGCTAGCCTCCTCGCTATGGAAGCCTTCGGGCATGCCGTCAAGAGGGGTAAAGAAGCAGGATGGCTCGCCTGTGTGACAGGTAGGGCCGTCGGGCGTGACCTTCATGAGGATGGTGTCAGAGTCGCAGTCCACCCACGCTTCCTTGAGGTTGAGGTAGTTGCCCGACACCTCTCCCTTGTGCCACAGGTCCTCGCGGCTACGGCTGTAGTACCACACTTGGCCGCCTTCCAGAGTGCGCTTCAAGGCGCCGGGGCTCATGTAGCCCATCATCAGCACTTGGCCGGTGTCGATATCCTGTGCGATAGCCGGCATCAGGCCACGCTCGTTCAGCTTCATATCCATATGCCTCACCTCCCAAGGAGTCCGGGTATCTCAGTAAGGTCACTGACCTGATAGTTGGGGGCTGGCAAGTTGGGGTCTGGGGCAGCCCCGGAGCGGCTCACCCAGATGGTAGTCATGCCCACTCGGCTGGCCCCCAACACATCGTCGAACTGACTGTCGCCCACATAGGCGCACTGGGCAGGCTCGGCGCCAAGCTGCTGCGCAACTTGAAGGAACGGCCGCGGGTGCGGCTTGTAGGCCTGCGCCTGCTCCGACGAGAGCACCACCTCGAACCTGCCCGCTATCCGTTCCAAGGTGGGGTTCAGATAGTCGTCATCGGCATTGGAGAGCAGCGCGGTACGCCACCGAGTGCGTATCTCCGGCAGGGCCTGTAGGGCGTCGGGGTATATCTCCCGCTCGCCCATGTGCTCCACGGCCGTACGGGCGGCCGCCGAGGCGTCTGCCTGCAGGTCCAAGTCTTTGAAGGCGCGTTGGAAGCAGCTTGCCCAAGCCTGCTCGTAGCTCAGGAAAGGCGGGCTCTTCTCAGGCTCTTCTAGGTTCAGCCTCTCGTGCCGAAAGTTCATTTCGTATGACTTCCAGCAGCGGTACAACTCCTCGTGGTCGACGGCCAACTCTTGACTACCGCATATCCGCTGGAAGGTCTCCACCCAGAGGGCAGGCGAGTTATGGGCTAGGGTCTCGTACATGTCAAAGATTACTGTGGTGATGTTTGCCATAGCGTTCCGCGACTACTCCTCGTGACGGTTCTGTGCGTGACGGTTCTGTCGTGATAGTTCCCAGGCCGGTCACAGACGGACCGGTATGCTGCGAGATGCCAAGTGCTCCTTGGCTTGGCTGATGGAAAACGTGCCGAAGTGGAAGATGCTCGCGGCCAGTACGGCATCGGCCTTGCCCTGCAGAAGGGCATCGGCCAAGTGGTCCAGGTTGCCCGCGCCGCCACTGGCGATGACGGGCACAGGGACGGTCTCAGATATGGCCCGGGTCAGTTCCAGGTCGTAACCCTCTTGGTGGCCGTCGTTGTCCATGCTGGTGAGCAACAACTCCCCCGACCCCAACTCCACCACGCGTCGCGCCCACTTGAGGGCGTCGATGCCAGTTGGAGTCCGACCGCCGTGGGTGAAGACCTCCCAGCGGGTATGCTCGTCAACGGATAGGTCTCCGTCGGGTCGTCCATTTCCCGTGGAAGGGGGAAGACCGGGGTGGGGGCGGTTGGACGACTCGGTCCCTTGGGTGCTTCGAGCGTCAATGGCAACTACGATGCACTGGCTGCCAAAGTTGGCGGCGCCCTCGGCCACCAAGCTTGGGTTGTTCACTGCGGCCGTGTTCAGCGAGACCTTGTCAGCCCCTGCCCGGAGCATGCGTCGCACGTCTTGGATGGTCCGGATGCCGCCACCAACGGTTAGGGGGATGAAGACTTGGTCCGACACTCGGTGGACCACATCCACCATGGTGTCGCGTTGGTCGGAACTGGCGGTGATGTCAAGGAACACCAGCTCGTCGGCCCCCTCGCGATCATAGAGTGAGGCAAGCTCAGCCGGATCGCCCGCGTCAACGAGGTCAACGAAGCTGATACCCTTCACCACACGGCCCGCGTCCACATCCAAGCAAGGGATGATTCGCTTGGTTAGCACGGCTACTTCCTGAGGGTAGCCATGTACTGAGCGTCATTGAGTTTGCGCCAACCTTGGAAGCGGAAACCTGAGCGCTGCGCCAGACCGCGTAGGTCGTCGGGCTCGATGCGGTGGTCGTGGGAGTGCGAGTCCTGCCCGCCTTCGCCATGCCATTCCAAGACGATGCACCAGCCCCGGGGCCGCAGCAACTCGCGGACCGCCTTCAAGAAGGCTTCGCGGTCCAAGCCATGATGATGCACGACCAGCGATAGGAAAACGCCATCAAGTGAGCCCGCGTCGATGGGGAACTCAGTCGGCTGGCAGGCCTGCACCTGCACATGGCCCAGCCGCGACGCTTCCACGCGACGACGGGTCACCTCCACCATCTCCTCGTCGGTATCCAAGGCATAAAGGAATCCGTGGACGAGATATTTGGCTAGTGGGATGGTGAAATAGCCGGGACCGCAGCCGATGTCGGCCACGCGGTCATAGGGGTCTATCGGCATGTAATTTATCACGTTGAACGGGTCCAGCTCCCGCTCCCTGTCGGGTGAGAGCCACCTAGCTGCCCTGTCTGCGTTATGTTCTGCGTGCTCGACCATATCCCTGCGCCACCAGCGTGATGATTCGACGATTCAATGTACAACAGCAGCTTGGGACGCGCAAACCGGTGTGGTGGTATCGCCGTCTACGGCCAGACGTGACCGGCGAATCAAGCTGGACCTTTACCCCGGCACGACATTCAAGAGTACTGGGTCGTGGACCCCGATGGCCACAGAGTGCGGGCAATGGCCAGGGTCTTTCGAATGTTGTATGTGGCATGGTTAAAGCGCCGTGAATCACCCTCACCCCCCGACCCGGGTCGGGGGCAGGCTTCAGCCCTCTCGGGAGTGTACGCTCCCCGTGGGGGTGGTCCGGGTACCGGCCCACAACGATGACGCTTTGACCGAGGTCGCCAACTACGGCCTCCACACCCTAGGCTCGCCCATTCTCCCCGGCTTCACCGCCAGCCTCGCACCTGTCTTCGGGCGGCCCAGCTTCACCGCGTAGCCGTTCGCGACTGGGGGAGTAGCCCTGTGCTAACGGTTGACCAGACGTCTAGTTAAACCCCGCCAGCGCGAGCGACTATCGCGTCGCCTGAATGGCTTGGGCCAAGTCGATGTCGCCGGTATACAGCGCGCGGCCTAGTATAGCCCCTTCTGCGCCAAGCTCCGACAGTCGTGTCAGGTGTTCCAACTGCGACACGCCGCCGGAGGCGAGGATGGCGCTGGCGGTGCTGTTGACCAGTTGGGCGAGGGCGTCGAAATTGGGCTGGCTGAGGGTGCCGTCGCGGGATATGTCGGTGTAGAGAAAGCGGGGTACGCCCAGAGCGGTCATATCGCTCACCAAGTCGGAGGCCGTAACGCTGGTGTCTTCCCGCCAACCCTCAATGGCCACTTGACCGTTGCGAGCGTCGACGGCGACCACGATACGCTGGCCGCCGAACTGCTGACAGACACGGGCCACCAAGTCCGGGTCGCGCACGGCCGCTGTGCCTAACACGAACCGGTCGACACCCAGAAATGCCAGCCCTTCGGCATCGTCGATAGTGCGGACGCCACCTCCAACCTGAAGAGGGATGCTTACGGCGGCCACGATGCTGGCGATGGCGTCCCGGTTGGCCTGCTGGCCAGTGCGCGCCCCGTCGAGGTCTACCACATGGATGCGGGGCGCTCCGGCGCTCTCCCAGCGGCGGGCCACCTCGGCCGGGTCATGCGAGAAGACCGTCTCTTGGGCGTAGTCGCCTTGGAAGAGGCGCACGCAACGGCCCCCGCGCAGGTCGATGGCAGGTATGACTTCCACGACCCCTAGCGCTCTGACCGAGAGCCGGGCCGAGAGCTGGAGCGTGAGGCCCACTCGACGGCTGAGGAAACGAAATTGCGGTATATCTTCAGGCCCGTTGGCCCGCTTTTTTCGGGGTGGAATTGAGTGGCAGTCAGGTTGCCCCGCCCTACCGCACTGCAAAAGGTGACTCCGTAGTCGGTGACGCCCGCGACACACTCGCCATCCTCCGGATCAGGGTAATAGCTGTGGACGAAGTAGAAGTAGCCTCCGCTGCCAAGTCCGTCGAAAGCAGGGTGTTGCTGGCGGAAGTTGACCCAGTTCCAACCCATGTGCGGCACCTTCTGGCCGGGAGGCAGGCGGCGCACCTTGCCGGGCACTATTCCCAAGCAAGGGGCCTCTCCCTCCTCGGTGGCTTGGAGCAGCAGTTGCATTCCCAAGCAGACCCCTAGGAAGGGGCGTCCAGCGGCCACATAGTCCCTCATGGGCCCAACCAAGCCCCGGGAGTGCAACGCTCGCATGGCAGCATCGGCCGCCCCCACGCCGGGCAGCACCACCGCGTCGGCTTGGGCCAAGGCCTGCGGGTCGCTACTGACCCTCACCGAGGCCTCCGCCTTCTCCAAGGCTCGGGCAACGCTACGCAGGTTGCCCATCTCGTAGTCCACAACGAATACTTCAAGGCTCAAAGGGGGCGCCATCCTTTAGGGAACAAGTAGAGCGGGGGTGTTGGCCTCCAGTGTCGCGTGCCCGTATAAAGTACTGGGCAAGCTCTTCGACTAATGCGGGACGGCGCTATCTACGCAAAACGACTTTCCGCTCAAGGGGAACGAATAAGAGACAAAGGTGGCCTCGGAGGACACGTCAGTCTTGGTCGCCAGTGACCTTTTCCAAGGGCAGATGGCGGTCTTGGTAGCGGGCCAGCACGAACAGCAGGTCGCCCACCCGGTTGAGGTAGCGCAGTATTTCGGGGTTGGTCAAGCCGCCTACTTCGTCTAGGGCAACAACGCGACGCTCGGCGGTGCGGGTCATGCAGCGGGCCATATCCATGGCCGCCGAGGACCCCGATGCTCCGGGCAGAATGAACACACGAGGCAGTGGCGCCTCGGCTAACATCCGGTCTATAAGCTCTTCCAATCGTGTCACCATCTCAGCAGTGACAGGGTTGAAGTGCTTCTGGTACGTCTCGTATTGGTCGGGGGCGGTGGCCAATTCGGCCCCCACGGTGAACATCTCGCGCTGTAGCTCTTTCAAGATGGTCTTGACCTCGGGGTCTTCCGAAAGGGCACGTGCCAAGCCCATGGCTGAGACAGCCTCGTCCGTCATCCCGTAGGCCTCAGTGTGAGGGCTGTTCTTGGAAACGCGACCGCCGTAAAGCAGGCTGGTCTGCCCGGTGTCACCGTATTTGGTATATACCTTGGCGTCGGCAGTCATGATTCGAAATTGTAGCACAGCCCCCTTGGGGTCGCTACACTGGATGGGCCTAGCAACGCACACGCGGACTCATCCATGTTGGGGGACGGCAGATGGCAGGGGAGATACGGATCATACCAGTGGAGGGGATTCCTGAAGTGCAGAGCGGGGACGACCTGCCTGCTCTGCTGCTGCAGGCCTGCGTCGGCACGTCGGCGCTGGAGTCCGGGGACGTGTTAGTAGTGACCCAGAAGATTGTCTCCAAGGCAGAGGGGCAAGTGGTGCGCTTGGAAGACATCGTCGCCTCTCCGCTGGCCATTGCCCTCTCGGAGGGCACCCATCGCGACCCCCGCCACACCGAGGCTGTGCTGCAGGAGAGCGCCCGCATCGTGCGCAATGACCGGGGCACCATCATCAGCGAAACACGCCACGGCTTCATCTGCGCCAATGCCGGGGTGGACGCCTCCAACGTCCCTGGGGGTTCGGGTACCGTAGCCCTCTTACCTGTGGACTCGGACGAGTCAGCAAGACTCATCCGCCAACGAATAGCCGAGGCGCAGGGTGCAGACGTGGCAGTGATAATCTCCGACACCTTTGGCCGCCCTTGGCGCGAGGGGGCAACCAATGTCGCCATTGGAGTGGCGGGGATGCACGCCTTGGCCGACTACCGGGGCACGTCCGACGCCTACGGCGAGCTACTCTACACCACCATGATAGCCATAGCCGACGAGCTTGCCTGCACTGCCGAACTGGTCACAGGCAAGACCTTGGGTGTTCCCGCGGCCATCGTCCGCGGCTACAGCTACCCGCCCGGAGATTCAGGGGCCAAGGCACTGGTGCGCCCCTCAGCCCGTGACTTATTCCGCTAGGCGGTGGAACGCCCGCAACGACCGCGGTGCATCCCCCCACCACATGCTTTAGTGGCACCATGCTCTCATTTGACACTGGGAAAGTGTCGAACCTAGAATCCTGCGACATCGGAGGCCATCAGCCGCCGACCCCAATTCTGTCGGCCCCAATATTGCCGGGCTCACTGATGTCGGAGGGAGGTCGGCTTGGCCGACCAACAGCGTCCTAGGATCGGCGACCGGGTAGTGCGACGGCCTCGCATGCGCGAGGTAATGCCTTCGA
Source organism: Dehalococcoidia bacterium (assembly GCA_965263155.1). Taxonomy (GTDB): domain Bacteria; phylum Chloroflexota; class Dehalococcoidia; order Lucifugimonadales; family JAAXIE01; genus JAAXIE01. The sequence continues at coordinate 390,837 of OZ253586.1, read as the reverse complement.
TTATCCACGATTCTCCCGTCCGGCGACCACAGCGTTTTCTCACCGCGCCGTATATCCTGTTCGGCGGATTCACTGTCCTCATTCTGGTGGGCGGCCTGCTCCTGTGGCTACCGATATCCAACAACCACGAGGGACCCAGTTCCTTCGTGACAGCCATGTTCACCTCAACTTCGGCTGTGACCGTAACCGGCCACATCGTAGAGCCGACCAGCGCCTACTGGAGCTCCTTTGGCCAAGGAGTGATTTTTGTCCTGATGCTGGTCGGCGGCTTGGGATTCATGACCATGGCCACGTTCCTGCTGATAATCACTGGTCGCCGCTTGGGTCTGGCCGAGCGCATTCTCATGCGCGAGGCTATGGGCGTCGACCGCATGGGTAGTTTGGTTAGAGTGACCCGGAATATCATCCTGATCGTCTTGGGCATCTACGCCCTAGGCATCATTGTGCTGTGGTGGCGCCTGCTGGGCTTCTTCGAAGCTGGCGAGGCCATGTGGCAAGCCGCTTTTCTCTCGGTGTCCGCATTCAACAATGCTGGCTTCAGCATCCTGCCCGAAGAAGCCAGTGTACTGAGTGGCTCCTTCATACGGAACCTGCCTCTTCTGGGGTTCGTGGCTACTCTGATCGTCTTGGGAAGCATAGGGTGGGCTACCTTGGTGGACGTCTCCCGTCACCATCGCTTTTCACGGCTTTCCCTAGATACCAAGATGGTGTTGACCACCAGTCTCTTTCTCTACGTGCTGGGGGCAGCAGTCATCCTGTTCAACGAGTTCGGCAACGAGAACACGCTGGGTGCCTTCCCCGTAGGCGAGCGCATCTATCAGGCAATTTTCCACTCAATCAGCGGAAGGACGGCGGGCTTCTCAACAATCGATTTTGGCGCAGCCTCGGAATTCACGCTGCTCTTCTACCCCTTCCTCATGTTTGTTGGCGGCGCAGCGGGGTCCGTGGCCGGAGGCATCAAAGTGGCCACCTTCGCCGTGATTATCGCCGCCGTATTCTCATCGCTGCGGGGTCGACAGCAGGTAGAGGCATTCGGGCGGGAGATCGACCCCTTCCAAGTGCACCGCGCCGTAACCGTAGCCGTGCTGGGAGTGACCATCACCTTTCTGGCCGTCCTTCTGTTGACCCTCACTGAAGACATACCCTTCCGACAGTTGCTCTTCGATACGGTATCGGCCTTCGGCACCACCGGACTCTCCACTGGCGCCGCAGCCGACCTCACGGTTTTCGGAAAGGGACTCTTTATGGTGTTGATGCTGCTGGGTCGGTTGGGACCCCTGACAATGGCCCTGGCATTGGTGCCCAGAGGCGAGGCATCCTTGTATCGTTACGCCCAGGAAAGGGTTAAAATAGGCTAGCGTCGGCCATCATTGCCGATCCACACGAGGCTAATCACTTGAAGAAGCAAGTAGTGGTAGTGGGGCTGGGTCGGTTCGGGTCCAGTGTAGCCCGCGAGTTGTACCAGACGGGACACGACGTCTTGGCCATAGACCTTGAAGAAAGCAATGTCCAGGAACTCTTGGGTTCTGTGACGTATGCAGTCAAGGCCGATGCGACCAACGAATCAGTGCTGGCCGAGCTGGGCGTATCCAACTTCGACGTGGGGATTGTGGGCATCGGCTCCGACATGCAAGCCAGCATCGTCGTCGCAGTGCTTCTCAAGAGCCAAGGCGTGCCCTTCATCATCGCACGGGCCGCCAATGACGTTCACGGGGCCACCCTGGAGCGGGTGGGCGTCGACAAAGTGGTCTACCCCGAACAGGAGATGGGGCGCCGGTTGGCCCACACCGAGTTCAACCCCGGCGAGTTGGACTACATGGAGATTGCGCCCAACACCGGCATCAGCAAGCTGCGACCACCCGGCTCCATCATGCGACAAACGCTGGAGGAAGCTGGCCTGGCTGGTCCGCGAGACAGGCACGGCGTGGCGGTACTAGCCATGCGCCGCGGCCGCGATGTGCTACTGACCCCCTCCAAGGATGAGGAAATCAAACCCGGCGACGTATTGATTGTGGCGGGAAAGAACGAGGATTTGGGCAAGCTCGGCTTCTCGCCCAACGGCAGATAGCTTGGGCAAGTCCGGCTAGCCATGAGCATGTCGGATGTTTCGCTAAACGGAAAGAGCGCGCCATTCTACCGACGCTAACCCAGAGTTATAGTCCAGAATGACTACTGAGTAACAGCCTTGGCGGCGAAGAAGATTATGGTGCCAGTCACCGGACGCAAAGTCGGCGAAGAGGCCGTCCGCATGGCTTGCCGCATGGGCCGCCAAGATGGCGCCAAGGTCCAAGCTCTTTACGTCATCGAATTGGGCCACGAATACCCCTTGGACGCCAACCTCCCACGGGAGACGGCCGCAGCCGAAAGCATCCTCGAGCGCATCGACGCCCTATGCCACGAGGAGCGATGTCCCGCCGACACCGCATTGGTCCAAGCGCGTCACGCTGGCCCGGCCATCGTTCAAGAGGCGATGGACAGGAATATAGACCTCATCACCATGACAGCAAGCTACAAGAAGGGCTCCCAAGTGCTCAGCGAAACTGTCCAATACGTGCTAAAGAATGCCGCCTGCCCAGTCCTGCTGTGGCGTGGGCCTCTGGAACATCCCGGAGTGGGACACTAGGGGATGCGCATCCTAGTACTGGGGTGCCAAGGCGCAGGGCTGCACCTGACGCCGATGTTGGCGAAAAAAGGGCATCATGTCGTGGCCATCGATAGCGACCCCGACTTGGTAGAAGAGCTTTCGAGAGTGGACAACGTGGAAGGCATGCTGTACCGAGAGCCAATGCTGGACAATCTGCGCCAAGCAGGTCTCAGCAATGCTGACGTCTTTTTGGCCCTTACCGATAGCGACAGCCGCAACGGCATGGCCGCCCAAGTGGCGCAACGCATCTTCCATATCCCCAAGGTGTTCTGCTCCATACGCGACCCCCATCGCCAGAAGGTCTACGAGGGCCTAGGCCTGACCGTCATCAGTCCCACCATGGCTTTGGTGGACGGCATCACATCGGGGCTGGAAGGGTAGCCTCGCATTGTACGTGGTCATCGTGGGCTACGGGCATGTGGGCTACCATCTCTCTCGAGCACTGCTGGCCATTGGCCATGAGGTGCTGGTAATTGAGAAAGACCAGTCCCGTTGCGATCTCGTCCGGCAAGAGCTGGGCAGCGTTGTCCTGCACGGCGACGCCACCGATGTGCAGGTGCTGAAAACGGCAGGCATAAATCGCGCTGACGTACTGGTAACAACTGCCAGCGACGAGGACAACCTAGCGGCCTGCCAGATGGCCAAGAGCGGCCCCGGCAGCCCTAGGACCATCGCAGTGGTGCGCGAGCCGGAAAACGACCCCTTGTTCAAGGTTCTGGGTGTCGACGTCGTGGTCAACGGCACCCACCACATACTTAGCACCATTGAGGAGGAGTTGCCCGGCCGCACCCTGCAGCACTTGATGAATCTGCGCTCGGCGGAGGTGCGGATGGTCAGCATCACGCTCCCTGAAGACTCGGGAGCCGTGGGCAAATCGCCGGACGACCTGGAGCTGCCACCCAACAGCTTCATCATCCTGCTGGTGAAGCAAGACGGTCCCTACCTGCCCTCCGATTCTCTCATCCTCACCGCTAATGACGAAGTGATTGCCGTAACCACCACCTACGAGGAGCCGATATTACACGACATCCTCACGAGCATGGCCTGATGCCCAAACGTATCGCGTACTTGGGGCCAAGGGGCACCTTCACTGAAGAAGCTGCCATCCTCTACGACTCACAAGGCGAGTTGGAGTCCTTCCCCACTGTGGCCGCCGTGGCCCTTGCCGTTTCCTCAGGCATGGCTCAAGAGGGTATCGTGCCCATCGAGAACAACCTAGAGGGATCGGTCACAGCAACCCTCGACCTGCTGATTCACGAGGAGAAGCTGTTCATCAACAGGGAGTTGGTGCTCCCTATCGAGCACTGCCTGCTGGTCAGACCGGGCACCCGCACCGCAGACATCGACGTGGTCTACTCCCACCCCCAGTCCTTGGGCCAGTGCCGCGGCTTCCTCGAGAGGTGCTTCCCGAGAGCCCGGCTGGAGTCCTCTCTGAGCAACGCGACTGCCGCAGACTCGGTGGTTGAGGGCCCTGCCGGCGCAGCCGCCATCGCGCCTTGGCGCAACGCCCAGCTAAGAGGTCTGGAGGTGCTGGCCAAAGGCATCCAGGACAGCGAACACAATGTCACCCGGTTTGTCGTGCTTAACAAACAGGACAGCCCGCCTACGGGCGACGACAAGACATCCATCTGCTTTTCCTTCGCCGACGACAAGGCAGGGCTTCTGTACGAAGCTTTGAGGGAGTTCGCTGAGCGCAACGTCAACCTAGCTAAGATCGAATCGCGCCCCGCCAAGAACGCCCTAGGCGAGTACATCTTCCTCGTGGACTGCGAGGGCCACCGAGAGAACCAGGTAGTCCGGGAAGCCATCGAAGCCGTGCGCGCCCACACCTTAATGCTCCGCATCTTCGGCTCCTACCCAAGGTGGAGGGAGTAAGGGCCTTCTTGCCCACCTAACGTAGCCTAGCCGTAATCATACCGACGGAAGCCAGTATCCAAGGGCCGCTCCACGACCGAGGCCTCCATTGCCCGGACCGCCCTGGATTCTCGCCTTGCCAGAATCTAGGAATGGCACCGAGGGTGACGGACGGACAGGATGGGCTGTTTAGTCGGCTGGGGACCCGTCCGTCGGTGCGCCCCAGCCGCCACCGCCGGGGGTGCGTATGCTGAGAACGTCGCCTGCCAGCACGTCCAGAGTCTCCTTGCCCGATAGGCGCACCTCTTCGTAGCCGCTGCGCAGTAGCACGTTCTCGCCGTGGTGGCCGGGATGGCCCCCTTGCAGGCCATACGGTGCGCGCTTACGGCGCTCCGAGAGGATAGTGACGCGGGCAGGGCTTAGGAACTCTACGTCCCGCTTCACACCGTCGCCGCCACGGTGCAGGCCAGCACCGCCGGTGTCTCGCCGGATAGAGTACTCCTGCAGCCGCAGGGGGAAAGCGAACTCCAAGGCCTCGACGGGGGTGTTCATGGTGTTGGTCATGTGCGTGTGGATGCCAGATACGCCGTCTTTGTCAGGGCGTGCGCCCATGCCTCCCGCGATGGTCTCGTAGTAAACGAAAGCTTTGTTGCGCACCGGGTCATGTCCGCCGATGAGGAGGTTGTTCATCGTGCCTTGGCTGGCGGCGGGTATAACGTCGGGCAGGGCTTGCGCCAACGCGCCAAGCAGCACGTCGGTAATGCGCTGGGAGGTCTCAACGTTGCCCCCAGCCACTCCCCGCTGTGGCTGGGGATTCACCAGCGAGCCTTCGGGCGTGATGATGGTGACAGGACGCAGACAACCTTGGTTGGGGGGCACATCGCCGCCGGTGATGCAGCGCACGGAGTACAGCACTGCGGAGGTGGTGACGGCGTAAGGAGCGTTGATACAACCGGGACGCTGGGGCGAAGTGCCCTCAAAGTCTGCGGTGAGATGGTCGCCGTCAACGGTGATGGTCACCGCGATCGGGACCAGTTGCTCCACTTGGCCGTCGTCGTCCATGTAGTCGAGGAAGTGATAGCTGCCATCGGGTATTCGGCTGATGGCGGCGCGGGTGCGCCTCTCGGAGTAGTCAAGGATGGCGTCCATGTGCTCCCGCGTGGTCTCCATGCCGTACCGTTCGGCAATTTCGGCCAACCTGCGCTCTCCCACGCGTATCGAGGCCACTTGGGCTGCCAAGTCGCCCTTGCGCTCATCAGGGGTACGGGAGTTCCGGCAGATGAGTTGCACCACTTCAGCGTTCAACCTGCCCCGGCGGGCTAGCTTCAGGGGAGGGATGATGGTGCCTTCCTGGTATAGCTCAGTGGAAAGTGGGAGCGAGCCGGGGGTCATACCTCCAACGTCAGCATGATGGCCCCGGTTGGAGACGAAGCCCGCTAACTGTCGGTTGGCACCACTGCCGATGAAGACTGGTCCGACCATGGTGATGTCAGGCAGATGAGTGCCGCCCAAGTAGGGGTCGTTCAGGATGACAATGTCGCCCTGCCCGAGCGGGCTGACATGATTTATGGCGGCGGCCACGGAGAAAGGCATTGCGCCCAAGTGCACCGGGATGTGGGCCGCTTGGGCCACCATGGCACCATCGGGGTCGAATATAGCGCAAGAGAAGTCCAGCCGCTCCTTCATGTTGGGGGAGTAGGCCGTGCGCTGCAGGGCAACCCCCATCTCCTCGGAGACGGATACGAACAGGTTCTTGAACACTTCCAAGCTTATGGGGTCTACCAAGGAGCACCTCCGGGATTTTGGGCGGGGTTAGTCAGTGCTGGCGTCTCTGTTCTGCGTGGCCAATGGTAGCACAAGGGACAGGATATATTGGGGCTGCTTCGTAGCTGGGATGGCACACTGCCTATAGCTGCCATTATGTTTTTGTTGCTGGATGGTGTGACATTTGTGACATCGTCGTAGCTGAGATAGCTATGGCACACTATGACCCGCGGTGCTCCCAGCGGCGGCAAACGGGGGCGATTCGTAGCTGGGCTACGATGCCACTTGCGCCTTGGGAGTAGCTGGATTGCGGCACCGCTCGTAGCTGACGCGAAATTGTTGTATGTGAAACGTGTCGCATTTACCGCATGGTTGTATCTGAGTCAGCTTTGGACACTGTGTCGCAATTTCGCTGCATTGCGGTCTTTCCGAAAGAACAAGCAAGGCAGGGGCACCCCTGAGGAGCCAGTCCCCTGCCTTGCTTGAGGTTAGCGGGGAGGGGCAGTCGGTGTCAACGGGCGGGTGTCAGTGGCGAGACCATCGCTTGTATGGGAGACGTTTGTAGAACCCCTTGCCCCGGGCGGTCCGGGCCGTGGATTCCCACTTACGCGGGAATGACGAGGGGCGGACGATGTCTGGGTGCAGGCGGCTATTGCACAGGAGTGACGAAGCGGCTGTCGGAGGCGGTCATCCTGTTGGTTCGACGATGAGGTTCCCGTAGCCGTCCACTTGGGCTGTCCAGCCGGGAGGGATGGAGGTGGTGGAGTCCATCTGCAACACCACAGCCGGGCCCTGTATGACGTTGCCGTGGCGTAGCTGGTCGCGCTGATACAGGTTGGTGGGCAACGCCCCTTGCTGGAAGACAACCTCGGTTTCCGCAACCCGGGCTGCACTGGAGTCGCTTCCCTCGCGCTGGCCCACGGCTTGTTCCGGCTTGTCTACGGGAATCAGCATCTTGAGGCGCAGGTTCACTACCTCCACCGGCTCCGAGGGATCGGAGTAGCCGAACCGTTGGTTGTGAGCGCGGTGAAAAGCGCGGGCTACGGCTTGATCGAACCCAGCGGTGCGGGTGGGGTAGTTGACCGTCAGTTCGTAGGACTGTCCCACGTAGCGCACGTCAAGGAAACGGCGCATCACCAGTCGCCCCACAGGCAGGCCCTCATCGGCCATCTCGGCCGTGGCCGCATCTTCCAGAACAGCGAATCCGGCATCGAGACGGTCTTTGGTCATGTCAGAGCCGCGCATCATCACGGTTCGGGAATAATCGCGGACGATGTCGGCGATGCCCACGCCCAAGGCGGATAGTATGCCGGGATGGGGCGGCACCAACACCCGCGGAATGCCCAACTCCTGGGCCAACTCACAGGCATGGGCGGGACCCGCCCCGCCAAAGGCCACAAGCGTGAAGCGGCGAGGGTCGTATCCCCGCTCCAAGGAGATGGTGCGGATTGCGCGCTCCATGGTGGCATTCACCACCCTCACCACGCCCAAGGCTGCGGCGCGAGCGTCGCCACCGAGTCCCGCACCCAACGCTGATAAGAGGTCGTGGGCCCGTTGATAGTGCAATTGCAACTTTCCCGCTAGGGGCTGGTCTTGAGGCAGACGCCCCAAGATGAGGTTGGCGTCTGTGACGGTCACTTGGTCGCCAACGCCGTAGCATGCCGGCCCAGGGTCGGCTCCTGCTGACTGCGGGCCAACCACCAAGGCGCCTCCCTCGTCCAGACGAGAGATGGAGCCGCCTCCGGCCCCCACGCTGTGAATCTCAATCATGGGCACGCTTATAGGGCAGCCCGCCAAGCTGGAGGAGGTGGTCTCCTTGATGACGCCGGGGCACAGGGAGACATCGGTAGACGTCCCGCCCATGTCCAAGGTGATTACGTCGTCGTAGCCAGCTTGCGATGCTAAGTGGAAGGCCCCCACCACGCCACCAGCGGGACCGCTGAGAATGGTGCGCACCGGCTGGTTGGAGGCAAGCTGGACGGTGATGCTGCCTCCCGAGGACTGCATGATGCGCAGCCCAGCGCCAAGAGCGGTCTCCAATTGGCTTATGTAGCGTGACATCAGGGGGCCTACGTATGAGTTGACCACCACTGTGGAGGTGCGCTCGTATTCACGAAACTCAGGCACCACTTGGCTGGACACTGAGACATAAGGGTTGGACTTTAAGCCAGCCAGCGCTTCGGCCACCAACTCTTCGTGCAGAGGGTTGAGAAATGAGAAGAGGAGCACCACGGCCACGGCGTCCACTTGGGCGTCGTCCAAGGTCGACACCAGCTTGCTCAACTCCTCAGGGCGAGGCGTAGCAACCACAGCTCCTGCTTGGTCCACCCTCTCGGACACGCCGAAGCGTAGCTCCGCGGGCACCAGTGCCGGAGAACGGTCCATTCCCAAGTCGTAGAGGTCGGGGCGATTCTGCCGCCCGATCTCCAGCACGTCCTCGAAACCGTGCGTGGTCACCAAGGCGGTGCGTGCTCCGCGCCTCTCAAGAAGGGCATTGGTAGCGACGGTAGAACCATGGACATAAGAGGCCTCGCCGACGGAAAGGTCGCTCACGCCCTGAAGGATACCCCGCGAGGGGTCGCTGGGTGTCGAAGGCAGCTTGTAGACCTCGAGACGACCGTCCCTGAGGACGGCAAAATCAGTGAAAGTACCACCTACGTCGACACCGACGACTGCTACACTCATATGTTGGCTCCTAGCTTGAGGACTTTAGACCAAGCCCTTGCCGCCGTCAACCTGACGCCTGTGGTGGAGTGGCCCAAGGTAGTAGTCGACTTGCTCAGTAGACAATCTTGATAGGGCGGCGGTAGAGGTGATATAATTTCGAAAATTTCAACGGAATCGACACTCACATGAGAATTCCGATGAAGGTCGACTACGGTGTGCGGGCCTTGGTAGAGTTGGCCCGCCGCCACGGGGACGGGCCGGTCCAGACTGCTGAGATCGCCTCCAAGCAGGGGATACCAGAAGCCTACCTCGACCAACTGTTGACCACGCTGCATAAATCGGGCTTTATACGTAGCCGCCGCGGGCCTCAGGGAGGCCATGTGTTGGCGCGAGATCCAATGCAGATTGGCCTCGACTCTGTGATGGCCACGCTGGAGGGCACCAACCCGCCGCTGGACTGCTTCACAGAGCCCAGCGAGTGTCAGCTTTCCAGCAACTGCGCTCAGATGGAGGTCTGGCGAGCGGTGGAGGAGGCGGTGCATGCTGTGCTCAGCACCACCACAGTGGGCGACTTGGCCAACAGGCAATACACTGGGGTTCAGGCCACCGAGCAGGCGCAGAAGGCTTCGCCGTACTGACCCGCCGTATTGACATGCCCAAAGTTTGATTCTAAGGTTTTCTATCGTATGAGTTACAAAGCAGACGGCTCCTGCACCTGTCCCAACAAATAGGGCTAGGTATCCGGGAGAATTCTGGAACCTGCGCCCGCTGACAATGGGGTCGCGAGAGGCGCAGGTTTTTGTTTTGCCCTGAAATGGCTGGCGGAAAACAGGCGGCCCTGAATTGACAAGGAGCAAGGCTAGGAGGAGTTCGATGACCACCACTACACAAACACTGACCCTGACACCGGACCAGGTGAAGCGGTACAGCAGGCACATCATCATGGGGCAAGTCGGCAGCGCCGGACAGCGGAAGTTGCTACAGGCAAAGGCCCTCATCGTGGGCGCTGGGGGACTGGGCTCGCCCTCGGCCATATATCTGGGACTTGCCGGGGTGGGCACTATCGGTATCGTGGACTTCGATGATGTGGACATCTCCAACCTGCAACGCCAGATACTTCACCAGAACGACGACGTGGGCAAGCCCAAGGCCCAGTCGGCCTTGGAGACCATCCGCAGCTACAACCCCGATGTGAACGTGGTGCTGCACGAGACGCGCCTCGAGTCGCACAACGCGATGGAAATCATCGGTCAGTACGACTTGGTGATAAACGGGGCCGACAACTTCGCCTCCCGTTATCTGGTCAACGACGCGTGCTACCTCTTGGGAAAGCCTCTGATGGATGGCAGCATCCTGATCTTCGACGGCCAAGCCACGGTGTTCATACCAGGCCACGGCTGCTACCGCTGCCTTTTCCCATCGCCGCCTCCCCCGGGCATGGTGCCCAATTGTGCGGAGGCCGGTGTGCTGGGCGCCCTCACTGGGCTAGTCGGCAGTATTCAGGCCACCGAAGCGCTGAAGTATATCCTTGGCATCGGGGAGTCATTGACATCCCGCCTGCTGCTGATAGATGCCCTGACGATGAAGTTCCGCGAGGTGAAGCTGAGGCGGAACCCCAACTGCCCTCTGTGCGGCGACAACCCGACGGTGACTGAGCTGATCGACTATGAGGTGTTCTGTGGCTTGGCGCCTGACCAGCATCCCGGCAGCTAGAACCGACCTGCAAAACTGCATAAAGGACACAACGTGGAACGTTCCGGCAACGGCTCGGGTCGGGTGAGTTCTGGCATAAAGAAGGGCATTCTGGATGCCATCGGCGATACGCCACTGGTGGAGTTGCAGCGTCTCAACCCCAACAAGGACGTGCACATCTACGCCAAGCTGGAGGGGCAAAACCCCACTGGCAGCGTCAAAGACCGGATCGCCAAGTCCATGATCGAGCAGGCCGAGGCTGCAGACAGTATCGGCCCCGACACCTGCCTGCTGGAGCCCACCAGCGGCAACACCGGCATCTCCCTTGCCTTGGTGTGCGGCCTCAAGGGGTACAGGCTCAAGGCGGTGATGCCGGAGAACGTCAGCCCCGAAAGGACCCAATTGCTGGAGGCCTACGGGGCTGAAATCGTCTACACCGATGGCGCTAAGGGCACCAATGGCTCCATTGAGGTTGCCCAAGAGATGGTGGCGGGCAACAACCAATACTTGATGCCCTATCAGTACGGCAACGAGGGCAATCCTCGGGCCCACTACGAGGGCACGGGGCCGGAGATCATAGAAGCCTGCCCGGATGTCGACATGTTCGTGGCAGGGCTCGGCACCGGCGGCACCCTTATGGGGACGGGACGACGTCTCAAGGAGTACAACCCCGACATAAAGGTCATTGCCGTTGCGCCGGAGCTGGATGACCGCATTCAGGGGCTGCGGAGCTTGGAGGAAGGATTCATCCCGCCCATCCTCGACCTGTCGCTGCTGGACGCGCGCATTATGGTGCGCAGCATCGATGCCTTCCGCACCACCAAGGAATTGCTGAAGCGGGAGGGGATATTTGCTGGCATCTCTTCTGGATCGGTGGTGTACGCCGCCATGAGGCAGGCTGAACGCATGGAGGCGGGCAACATCGTGTGCCTGTTGGCCGATGGAGGCTGGAAGTACCTGAGCACTGGTCTGTGGACCAAGGACTACGACGAGATAGAGGCCGAGGGCAAAATATGGTGGTAGAGGCGCTGCTGGCCACTTAGCTAGCAGCGGTCTGTTGCAACCCATATTTTCGCGGTGGTATACTGCGGGCAACGGTCCCAACCTCTCTTTGAAAGCGGGTCAAAAAACCCGCTTTCTTATTAGATGGGCCATTGAGAGGGGTAGCGAGGGCTAGGCGACAAAGGGGGCTAAGACGATGAAGAGCGATTTCCTCATAGCCCTGACACAGCTGGTGGCTGAGCGCCACCTACCCCGGGAAGAGGTGCTCCACGCAGTGGAGGCGGCTTTGGTTTCCGCCTTCAAAAAAGACAGTACCTCCATGGGGCAGGACATATCGGTGAAACTCAACCCCAACACTGGGGAAATGAGTGTGTTCGCCTTGAGGACAGTGGTCGAAGAGGTGGAGGACCCTACTCGGGAAATCAGCCTCCAGCAGGCCAAGGCTTTCAACGCATCGATCAGCTTAGGCGAGGAAATCTCCACCCCGGAACAGCTGCCTCACCAAGCCAGCCGTATCGCCGCCCAGACCGCCAAACAGGTTGTGCTGCAACGCCTGCGCGAGGCGGAGCGGGAGAAAACCTTCCAGGAATTCCTGGGACGCACAGAGGACATAGTATCCGGCGTACTGGATCAGATGGAGCCAGGGCGCATCTGGGTCATGGAGCTGGGGCGGGTGGAAGCCGTTCTGCCCTTGGAAGAGCAGGTGCCCACCGAGCGGTACCGTAAAGGCCAGAGGCTGAAGGTCTACATCCTTGAGGTGCGCCGGACGCCACGGGGCCCCGAAATCGTCGTTTCGCGCTCCCACAAGAACCTCCTGAAGAGGCTGTTCGAAGTGGAAGTGCCTGAGGTCTACAACGGGGTCGTGGAAATCAAGGAAATCGCCCGCGAGCCGGGCTTCCGCAGCAAGGTAGCCGTGGCTTCGCGCCAAGAGGGCGTCGATCCCGTGGGCTCCTGCATCGGCATGCGCGGCAACCGCATCCAGAGTATCGTCAACGAGCTTCAGGGCGAGAAGATTGACATCGTTCGCTGGGACAAGGACCTCAAGACCTTCATCTCCAACGCCCTCAGCCCATCGGAAGTGGTGCAGGTCGAGGCCAACGCCGACAACCGTACGGCCGTGGTGGTGGTCCCTGAAAGGCACCTGTCGCTCGCCATAGGCAAGGAGGGGCAGAACGCCCGCCTAGCCGCCAAGCTTTCCGGCTGGCATCTAGACATCAAGAGTGTCGCCGAGTGGGACGAAATCCGGGCACAGCGCAAGGGCGAGGAAGAAGCCCGCAGGCTGGCACTGGAGGCAGCGGGGCGAGCAGCGGCCGCCGTCGCTACCCTTGAAGTCCCTACCACGACCGATGAAGAGGTGGAAGAGCTTGTAGAGGCAGTGGCCGAGGTCTTGGAAGTCAAGGTCGAAAAGACCGAAGAGGAAGAAGCGCAACTGCTGCGGATGATCGAGGAAGAAGTTGCGACAGCGGCAGTAGAAGTCGAAGCCACGGCTGTCGTCGAGCCCGCAGATATCCCGACCTTGGTCGCCCCAGCCGAGGACGCACTCCTGGAAGACCTCTTTGACGAAGAAGAGGACGAGGACGACGAGGCTGATGAAGAGGACGGCGAGGAGCCGCAGGAGGGCGTCGCCGACGACACCATCTGGAACTCCCCAATCGTCAACCCCGACGCAGGCAAGATACGGTTCGCCGAGGACTTTGCCGACGAGTTCCGTGGGCGAGGCAGAAGGGGCGGTCGGCGTAGGCGTGGCGGTTACACCCCAACAAGGGTGAGAGGGGCTGGAGCGGCCCCAGGCCGTGGAGCGGCCCCAGGCCGTGGAGCGGCCCCAGGCCATGGAGCGGCCCCAAGCCGCCCAGGTCCCGCCTAGAGCCGGAAAGGGCTCGAAATGGTCAGGCCTCGTCATGTACCGCAGCGTAGTTGCATCTCTTGTGGGCGCCGCGCTGGCAAGCGCGAGTTGGTGCGACTAGTCCGAACAGACGACGGCTCGATCGAAGTCGATACCACCGGCAAGTTGCCAGGGCGGGGCGCCTACCTTTGCCTTGAGCGCCAATGCTGGGAAGAGGGGCTCAAGAAGACCCGGCTCGACCGTGTGTTGAAGTGCATAGTGTCGCCGGAGACCCGTGACAGGCTGTTGGCTTATGCTCAAGATAGGTTAGGGCGTGAGGAACCAGAACGGTCCTCGGTGGGAGCAGTTGAATGACGCAGGACGCGACTGGAACAATTGAAGAGGGCAGAAGAGGGCCGCGCACCGCGGGCGGACGCCGTGGGGAGGCCCGTCGGCAACGCTACCTTTTGCTGCCACCAACCCTATCGGTAAAAGACCTAGCCGAGAAGTCGGGCATCAGCCCCATTGATGTCATTAAGCAGCTGATGCGAAATGGCATCATGGCATCCATGAACAACGTCATCGACTTCGATGTCGCCCTGCTGGTCACTTCCGCTTTCGGCATCCGTGCGCGCCCTGAAGCGGCCCCCGAAGAAGCGGGGCGCACCGCTGTGGACGAAGCGGCAGAGGACCCCAGTCAACTGGAACACCGACCACCAGTAGTCACCATGCTGGGCCATGTGGACCATGGCAAGACCAGCTTGCTGGACGCCATACGAGCCACCAAAGTAGTGGACGCCGAGGTAGGCCATATCACCCAGCGCATTGGCGCCTATCAAATTACTCACGGCGATCAGAAAATCACCTTCCTGGACACACCGGGCCACGAGGCCTTTACGGCTATACGTGCCCGTGGTGCCCGCGCCACTGACATCGCCGTACTGGTGGTGGCAGCTGACGATGGCGTGATGCCCCAGACGCTGGAGGCCTTAAACCACGCCAAGGCTGCCCAGGTCCCCATTGTGGTCGCCATCAATAAAGTCGACCGGCCCGACGCCGACCCGGAACGTGTCAAGCGTCAGATGGCGGAGCAAAACATGCTCGTAGAGGAATGGGGAGGTGATGTCATCGCCGTCCCTGTTTCAGCCACTACTGGCGAAGGCATAGAGGACTTGGTTGAAAATCTGCTGCTTGTAGCCGAGGTGGCCGACTTAAAGGCCGAACCACACCGGCCCGCCCGTGGCGTAATCATCGAGGCCAAGCTCGACCGCAACCGTGGTCCGTTGGCTACAGTCTTGGTGCAGAGTGGAACCCTCAATGTGAGCGACCACATCGTAGCGGGCACTGCCCGCGGCCGTGTCCGGGCTTTGGCTGACGACAAGGGCCAGCGCCTGAAGTCGGTTGAGCCAGCGCAGCCCGCTGAAGTCATGGGCTTCGGTTCTCTGCCTGACGCTGGGGACCTATTCACCGTGGTCGCAAGCGAGCGGCAAGCCCGATCCTTGGCCGAGGAAAGACAGCGAAACGCGGATGCACAACGTTCGCGGCCAAAGGTCATCGGGCCTGAAGACGTACACACCGGTGTAGCACTGAGCGACGCCAAGGAACTCAACCTGGTGCTCAAGGCCGACGTCCAAGGCAGCGTCGAAGCCGCCAGAGGGTCCTTGGAAAAGCTGGACGAGGACGGGGTCAAGGTCCGTGTCCTGCATGCCGCCAGCGGTACCATCACCGAAAGCGATGTGCTGCTTGCCAGTGCGTCCAACGCCATTGTGGTCGGGTTTGCCACCAATCCCGAACCCACCGCCGAGAGGGTAGCCGCCCGCGAGGGCGTCCAAGTCAAGCGCTACGACATCATCTACCATATGATCGAGGATATCGAGCTGCTGCTGAAGGGCATGCTTGAGCCAGTGCAGCGTGAGGTAATAACCGGCGCGGCGGAAATCAGGGTTGTCTTCTCTGCGAGTCGCGCTGGCAAGATTGCTGGTTGCGTGGTCACCGAGGGTCGAATCACTCGTGGCGCCCGAGTGCGATTGCTGCGCAATGGAGCGGTCATCCACGAAGGAGGCATCACCAGCTTGCGCCACTTCCGAGAGGACGTCACCGAGATGGGCGCTGGCACCGAGTGCGGTATCGGCTTGGGTAACTATGGCGAGTTTGAGGAAGGCGACGTAATTCAGGTCTACCGGCGCGAGCGCACACGGAACGCTTAAAGGTTCTATTCAGGGCCAGCGACGAACCTTGCCTCATGGATTGAGTCCACCCACGTACCTGCTTTGTGCTTTACCTGTACTATGACCAGACGTAGCGAGAAAGTAAGCGAGCTGTTACGCCATGAGCTAGCCCAGCTCATCTCGCGTGACCTGAAGGATCCGCGGTTGTCGGGGATCGTCTCGGTCACCTTGGTGGAGACTACCAACGACCTGAAGAAGGCCCGGGTCTCGATCAGCGTCATGGGCTCTCCGAGGGTGCAGGAGACTGCCATGAATGGCATCGTCTCAGCCTCAGGGTACATGCGACACGAGCTGGGCAAGAGGCTCTCCCTGCGCCAAGTACCAGACCTCTCCTTCGTGCTGGACCACTCGTTGGATCAAGCCGAGCAGATCTACCAATTATTGGACGGACTGGCTGAAGACCCACCTGGCAAAAGCAAGCCCGCGGCTGGAGAACGATAGCATGACTGCCGCGCGCGCCACACGAATAAACGGGTTCATCAACATCAACAAGGCCCGTGGCGGCACCTCCATGGACGTAGTACGCCGGGTGAAGCGGCTTACAGACCAGAAGAAGGGCGTGGGCCATGGCGGCACCCTGGACCCTCAGGCCGAAGGAGTGCTGGCCATCTGCTTCGGCCAAGCTACACGGCTCATGGAGCACCTGATTGACGGCGTCAAGGGCTACTACATGAAGGTAACCCTAGGCACCACCACATCCACCTACGACTCCGAGGGAGAGGTGGTGGCGACGCAAGATTGGCAAGGCGTGACTCGGGACGACGTAGAGCAGGCCGTGCAGCCTTTCTGCGGTGTAATCATGCAGACGCCCCCCATGTACAGCGCCCTGAAACATCACGGCAAGCGGCTGTACGAGCTGGCCCGCGCTGGGGTGGAGGTCGAACGAGAGCCTCGTCGCGTGGAGGTCCACAGCATCGAACTGCTGGACTTCTCGCCTCCAAACGTCAGCCTACAAGTGGCGTGCGGACGAGGTGTTTACATGCGGTCGCTGGCCCACGACTTAGGTCAGAGCCTCGGCTGTGGCGGGTACCTATCGGAACTGGTGCGCACCCGCTCCGGCCAGTTCAAGGTAGAAGAGGGAATCGCCCTCGAGGAGCTGGAAGAATCGGGGTGGGAGCAGCACCTACTGCCTGTGGATTACGCATTGTTGGACTCAAGGAGCACCATAGTCCCCCGAGCAGCGGAGAGGCTCATACGCCACGGCAGGGACGTTAACTTGGGGCCAACCCTTGTCTACGCGGGATACATGGAGCGGTACCGGGCTTATACCAGCGACGGTCGTTTCCTGGGAGTGCTGCGCTACAACAAGCCTGAGAACTTGTGGACACCATCCTTGGTGTTCCAGTTGGACACCGTATCGCCCTATTGCCCTGTAGGCAGCAGTTCCTAGCTGCGAGTCAGAACCACAACTGGAAGTTATGGTAATTTGACCCTTGCATCGCCTTGACAACTTTACATAGCTACGTAGACTTAGAGCCTAACCTCTAGCGGGAGGACTGTCTGTGGAAGCTTATTGCTTCAAGTGTAGGGCGAAACGTGAGATTAGCGGTCCCACTCAAGTGCAATTGAAGAATGGCAGGCCAGCCACCCAAGGCACCTGCCCCACCTGTGGGACTAAGGTATTCCGCATAGGCAAGGCCTAGTACTCTCGTAGTTGTAACTGCTCGAGAGTGCCGCTTAGACGCCAGTCTTGGCAGATTGCGGAACGCCTAGCTTCTGCAATAGCTTCTGCGGATTCTCCCGCATTATGGTGTGCACCTGTTGCTCTTCTATGCCCGCACCGAGTACTACCCTGTGTGCGAAATCCGGCGTAAGTAGGTCGCTTGGCTCGTGTGCGTCGGAGTCCAGCACGGTAGTGGCACCGGCTTGGGCAGCCATCTTTGCCACATGGCCATTCGCTAGACTATGCCCTCTTCTAGCCGACACCTCTAGGTAGACTCCTCTTTGCGCCGCTAGGTACGCGTCTTCCAGCTGGATGAGCCCTGGGTGGGCAAGTATATCCACGTAGTCCGAACAAATGGCTGCGTGGTTGGTCCCCGGCTCCACAGGCTCAACGATAGTCTCTCCATGCACGATGACGACGCGGGCACCCAACCGCTTGGCATCCCGGGCCACAGCGTCGATGTCCTCTTTTGGAACATGGGTAATCTCGACGCCGGGCAACGCCAGTATGTCCCATCGCTGTGACGCAGCGCGACAGTCCTGGACCAAGGTCTTCACCACGTATTCCACGTTGCCATAGCCTACGTGGTCTGTTATGGCCATCACCTCGTAACCCACAGCCCTCGCCCGTCGGATAAGCTCTATTGGGGAGAGCACCCCATCGCTTAGAAATGTATGCGTATGAAAATCAAACATGGCAAGAATATTAAAGGCTGACGTGGACATACCGCAAGTGAATGCTGGCAAGCGCCAAGTCTTTCCCCCGGCACAAGTCCTATGGTGCGAAGAGAGAGGTTGCCCCTAGACCGCCCGCCGCCGCTTATGCTGAGTAGACGGTTGCCCCGCCTACGATTGTACGGAGGACAGGGATGTCCTTGATGGTCATGGGGTCGATCTCAGTCGGGTCTTGGTCCAGCACCACCATGTCTGCCAGCTTGCCCACCTCAATGGAGCCTTTGACATCCTCCTCGAAAGAGGCATAGGCCCCATGGAGCGTGTAGATGCGCAGGGCCTCCTCTACCGTGACCGCTTGGTTGGCTCCCCAGACGCGCCCTGAGCTGTCGGTCCTAGTGACACAGCTCTGGATGCCCAGCAGCGGCTCGTAAGGGCCCGGAGGGTAATCGGTTGCCCCGGTGGCGTTGATACCGTAGTCCAGGAAGGAGCGTTGGGCGAACATCCACTCCAGTCGCTTGTCGCCGTAGAAAGGCATCTTCTCGCCATGGTAGTAGATGTAGGTGCAGAACGGCGTTGCCACGCACCCCAGTGCCTTAATCCTGCCCAGCAGGTCGGGGTTCACCAAGGTGCAGTGCTCCAGACGGTGCCGCGTGTCTTGGCGTGGGAAGGCCTGTTGCGCCTTCTCGTAGGAGGTAAGCACGGCATCGATGGCGGAGTCGCCGTTGGCGTGGATGCACACTTGGAAGCCGGCTTGATGCACCTGCATCACCCGTTCCTCAATCTCGTCGGCGCTCATGGCGAGGATGCCGTGGTCGCAGGGGCTGCCCACGTAGGGCTCGGAAAGGTAAGCCGTGCGGGCGGCGATGGCCCCGTCGGCCACCATCTTGATGCCGCCGATCCGCAGGCGCTCGTCACCGAACCCGCTTCTGACACCCGCGTCGCGCAGGGCCTCAAAATGGTCGTGGTACATCAGCAGGTAGGCCCGCAGCGTCAGGTCGCCACTCTGGTGTCCCTGCTGGTAGGTCTCCAACTCAATGTTGGATACCTTGGCATCATGCACACTGGTCAGTCCCACTTGATTCAGCATCTCGCAGATGCGTCTCAACCCCTGCCGGCGCACATCGGGGGTCACCGGAGGCAGGTGGTTGTACGTCACCGGCTCTATGGCCCGCTCGTAGACGACACCGTTGAGCTCACCCGTGGCCTCATCACGCCCAAAGCGACCGCCCGGCGGGTCTGAGGTCTCGCGATTAAAGCCTGCCACTTCAAGCCCGCGACTGTTCAGGTAGTACACATGCCCCGCGCGGTGGGCCACCAGTATGGGGTGATCCGTGCTCACCGCGTCGAGGTCTTGGCGGTTGAGAAAGCGATTTTCCGATGTCTTGGTGTCGTCGAACTTGAATCCCTGCACCCACTGGCCAGAAGGAACGCCCAGAGCCTGCTGGCGCAAGGCAACCTGTACCGCCCCGATGCTGGGTAAGGCACAGTCGGCAGCCATGACGTGCCGAATGCCACTGCTGAGCACATGGATGTGGGCATCGATGAACCCTGGCAGAACGGTCTTGCCTGCCACGTCCAGAACTTCCGTACCCGGTCCCACCAAGTCGGATATGTTGTCGCCATCGCCTATTGCGAAGAACTTGCCGTCGCGCACCGCCACGGAGCGGGCACGGGGGCGCTGCCGGTCGATGGTGATGACGTTGGCGTTTTGCAGTACTAGATCGGCTTGTATGGTGGAATTCCGCATGAGGGCCCTCTCTTTGCATCGCCTGATGTTGGTGTTGGCTGATGTTGGTGTTGGCTGACGGTGGTGTTGGCTGGGGGTGGCTTGGATTCAAGTGGTATGAACTGAAGCTGGTATCAGTCCAGTTGCACCTCTACGGGACGACTTCTGTGGACATCCAGGGCATGGGGCAGGTCGATGGACAAGGCCAGCTTCCATGCAACAGTGCTCACGGCCACATGGTCCGGTTGCTCCTGAACGACTTCCAGCCGGGCATTGTAGGTGGCAGTGGCCCCAGATGGCAGGTGTAAGCCCTCTAGGAACACCAGCCGACTGTGGACGTAAGTCTGCTTTAATTCCTCCGTTACTCGCCGTGGGGCCATGGGGGTGGGCAGAACCGTAGCTGGCAGTCCGCCTCCACCCACTATCACAGGACGGGAAGAGGTGGGGGCGTTGACCACGAAGTTGCTCGTCCACCGCTCATGACATACCAAGTCGACCCAACCGGCCCTTATGGAAACGTCCCGCCGAGCCAGCAGGTCAACGGTTACTGGTATCAGCCCCCCAAGCTTGTAGGGCCGGTCCTCGACGGTGAAACCGATTTCCAAAGGACGCACCAAGCTGCTAACAATAGGTCACCCCCTACGAAGACGAAGACGATCGCACAGCCTGAGGCAAGAGCCTCTCCCAATCAGGCGTCAGCACGCGGGTCGTGGCGGGCAGAAGGACGACGGATATGAGGCCTATCGCGCTGAATGCTATGGACATCAAGATTGCGCTCTGGAAACTCACGAAGTCCAGCAGCAAGCCGCCCAATATGGGCCCAATGGCCATGCCGAAGCCGTTGCCCAGCATCTCCCAGCCGTAGACCGCACCGATGGGGGCGCGACCGAAATACTGCCGGTTGATGATGGGGAAGAGTGGCACTTCTCCACCCGATCCGATACCGAACAGGGCGGCAAAAACGAAGAACGCCCACGGGTCTTGAGTTACCAGCAACAGGATGGGGGGGAGCACTTGCAGCGAGAAGCAGACCTTCATCACGTTCTTGGCCCCTATGTGGTCGGCAACGATAGGGACAGCGAACCGGGCGATCATGCTGGAGGACTGGAGAGTGACGAATGAGGCGACGGCCAAGCTCGCTGACACTCCGACGTCTTGGGCCATGGCGACCAGAAATACGATGAAGACGTTGTGGCCCATGCACCCCCAGAAGTGAATGCCGATGAGGTTCCAGAAGGCATGGGTGCGACGTGCCTCTCCGAAAAAGACTTGGTTCCGTATCTTGGTCTCCTCATCCCGCTGCACTGGCACAACAAGTTCCCCGATGGCGGCCCCGTAGGGCCGCATCTTGGCCTGAGCAGGCTCGTTGAAGAACGGAGGAATCATCAAGAACAGCAGGATCCCGCCAGCGATGCCCGGAATCCAGAAGGTCCAATTGAGACCGACCCCAGCAAACAGCACCGCAATCAGCGGGATCATGGTCACCGTTCCCAAGCTTTGCAGTGCCTGCATCCCGCCCATGGCAGCGCCTAGGTTGGTACGGAACCAGACTGTCACGCTGGACACCAGCGGCACTTGGAACACGGTCATGGCAATGCCCAAGAGGATGCCGAAGTAGAGGTAGAACTGCCAGAGCGAGGTCATGTATCCACAAAGCACCATGCCAGCTAGGAACAGCACTGCGCCCAGTACCAGAATGGGACGCACTCCGTACCGCTCCCCCAGCCCGCCGAGCACCGGCGACATGACAGCGGAGATAACCCACTGCAAGCTGAATGCGATTGCTATGGCCCACTTCGACCAGCCGAACCCATCAACGGGGTCCTGCAGGTGGGGTACCAGCACCACAGCGGCAAACCGGAAGGACGAGCTTATCATCCACATGGTGGCCGCCAGCAGGACGATGATCCAAGCGTAATGTACGCCCCAGCCGCCGAACCGCAGGTGGTCGTCACTCACTCGTAAGGGGGACCTGAGCATTCACCATCCTTTGGGGCCGATTGAGGGCTTTCCGAGCCTTGAGGCCGATTTGGAGGAAAGTCCAATCCTAACGGATTAGGGACGCCGCTTCAATGAAAAGGCCCAGCCTCTACCGACTTGTCATCCAGCAGTTCTGTCATCCCAGCAGTCGCAGATACTTGTATGCTGATCCAGTGTTGAGGAGGATGGTGGTCCCCTCCGGGTCCAGTTGGCCTTGGGCCAGCAGCTTCTTCGCGGCCACCAGCGTGGCGGCCCCTTCTGGACACGCGAATACACCCTCGGCTGCTGCCATCTCCTTCATAGCGTCGACCATTTCGGCGTCCGAAACGGTGAGGGCAGTCCCGCCCGTTTCGCGTATGGCCTGCAACACCAGGTAGTCGGCGAAGGGATGGGGCACACGGAGGCCATCAGCCACTGTATGTGGGTTCGGCCACGCCTGCGATGCCTCTGCCCCCGACTCGTAAGCATGCACCACTGGCTGGCAACCCTCGGCTTGCACAGCTATAAACCGGGGCAACTTGCCTTCCACCCAACCCAACTCTAGCAGTTCCAAGTAACCCTTCCACATGCCGATGATGCCGGTGCCCCCTCCAGTGGGGTAGATGATGGCTTCGGGCATGCGCCATCCCAGCTGCATGGCGATTTCCAGCCCCATGGTCTTCTTGCCCTCGGCCCGGTATGGCTCCTGCATGGTGGAAAGGTCAAACATCCCTTCCTCGGCTGCCCTAGCCCGGGAAAGGACTCCGGCGTCGCCGATATGGCCGTCCACCAAGTTGAGCTCCGACCCCAGAGTGAGACACTCCAGCTTATTGCCTTCCGGCGCATCCTGCGGCATGTACACATGCGCCTCCAACCCACCACGAGCGGCGTATGCTGCCATCGCGCCAGCGGCGTTTCCAGCCGAAGGCATGATCAGCTGGGTCAACCCCACCTCTTTGGCCTTGGAGACGGCCGCCGCTAATCCGCGAGCCTTGAAGGTGCCAGTGGGATTCAACCCCTCATCCTTGATGTACAAGCTGGGCATTCCAAGAGACGCGCCCAATCGCGGGGCATGCAGCAGGGGCGTCCCACCCTCGCCCAACGTGATGATGTCTTCGGGCCGCGACGCTGGCAGTAGCTCCGAGAAGGCCCACATGCCAGCTTGCCGCCCCTCGATGGCCTCTCGCGCCACCTCCCGCTTCAACCGGGGCAGGTCGTACCGCGCCAGCAACACCTTGTTGCAGGCGGTACAGGTGCGAATCGGCTTGTCGTGCGGGTACTCGACCCCGCACACACTACATTCCAGATGGTCAAGATAGCTGAACATATGATTGACCTGCCTACGGGAGTTGGTTGGTTTTGACGAAGACGAGCGAGACCAACTAACGAGCGAGACCAACTAAGTCGATTGGACTACTACAGCCGTAAACCTCTCCTGATTAGTCTCCTGCTGCCAGACAATCACTGCGTCTTCTCGAGAGTATAACAGCGCGGGCACCCTCCGCTTGGTCATCATCTAGTGCCCGTACCCAGGCTCCGCTAGACGCTGCGTCCCACTTGGGTCGGGACGAGCGGAGAAGCAAGGCCCCTTTTCAGAGCGGGCCGAGCTCGGCTCGCTACGACGACTGCCATGTTGACAACCACCCAATAACTAGGCTATCTCATTTCCCTGTGCCTGCGGCACTTATTTGGGTGTTCTGGAGGGAAGGATGAAGTACGACGTTATCGTGATCGGGGCTGGTTCTGCGGGATGCCCGCTGGCGGCCCGGCTTTCCGAGGACCCCAGCCTGTCGGTGCTGCTGCTGGAGGCTGGCCCTCATTATCCAGACTTCCAGCACCTCACCGACGACCTCAAGTACGGCGAGACCCGGGACGCTGAGGCCGAGGGCGCGCCTCACAACTGGGCCATGCGCGGCGTGATCAACCCGGTGCAGGGCGAGATACATGTGGCCGAGGGCAAAGTCGTTGGCGGTTCAGGGGCCATCAACGGCCAAGTCTTCCTCCGGGGTCTGCCAGACGACCACGACGACTGGGCCACTCGCGGCAACGACGAATGGGGCTACCTGAACGTCCTGCCATTCCTGCGCAGGCTGGAGTCTGACCAAGACATCCGCGACGACTTCCATGGCGCAGACGGCCCGGTGCCAGTCCTGCGTCGCCCCAGCGAGCCCTCCTTGCCCATCCAAGCGGCCTTTCGACAAGCGTGCCTCGCTTCCGGCTTCCCTGAAGTGGCCGACATGAACGGCCCCGGCCCCTACGGCCTCAGCTACATCCCCATGAACAATCCCGAGGGCATCCGCATGAGCACCGCCCTCACCCACCTCAATCCCGTGCAGCACCGCATGAACCTGACCATCCGGAGCAACGTGCAGGCCCGTCGCGTCGTGTTCGAGGGCAAGAAGGCCGTGGGTGTGGAGGTAGAGAGCAACGGCGAGGTGTTCGTGGTAGAGGGCGAGCAGATCGTGCTCAGCGCTGGCGGCATCCGCTCGCCTCACATGCTGATGCTGTCTGGCGTCGGCCCAGCAGACCAGCTGCGCGAAGTGGGCATTCCCGTGATTCACGACTCGCCCGGCGTGGGCCAAAATCTAAAGAACCACCCCTCGGCCAGTGCCTCCCTACGGGTGAAAGCAGGCGTGGCCCTGCATCTCGACGTCACCAAGTCCCGCTTCGCCCTGCGCTACACCGCCACAGGCTCCAGCACTCCCAACGACATCATGCTGATGACCAACTCAGTATTCTCCACCCTCAGTGGCGACACCATGCCCGAAGGCACCTTCCGCATCGCCTGCGCCCTCGAGATGCCTGCCAGCGTGGGCGAGGTGCGCATAGTCTCCGCCGACCCCAACGTCCAGCCCTACTTTAACTACCACTACCTCGAAGACCCTTGGGACAGGGAGCGTCTCCGGGAGGGCCTGCGCTTCGTCCGCCGGATGGTCGACCACCCTGCCTACCAGGAAATCGTCGCTCAGTGGATAAATCCCACCGAGGATGAGCTTGCCGACGACGAGAAGCTTGACGCCTACCTGTTCCGCACCTGCGGGACCTCCCGTCACTACTCCTGCACATGCCACATGGGCCCCGACTCCGACCCCATGGCCGTAGCCGACCAGTACTGCCGCGTCCGAGGCGTCGAGAACCTCCGCGTCGCCGACTGCTCCGTCCTCCCCCAAATCACACGCGCCAACACCAACGCCACCGCGATTCTGGTGGGGGAGAGGGTGGCGGACTGGATCAAGGAGGGGAGGTAAGGGGAAATACGCCGAGAAGTACAGAGGCTCGTAACCCTAGGCACTAAGGCAGGGTTGAATCTAGCAGGTTCTGAAGCTTGAGCAATACCTCTGGAACACCAATGGTTACGATGTCCCAGACGACATCATCGTCGATTCCAAGGCAGGCATGCGCGAGGCGATTGCGCGCTCCTATGATCTGTCGCCACTCAATGTCCGAATGCTCCGCTCGGATGTGATCAGGAATGTGACCTGCTGCTTCACCGATTAGTCCAATGTTGCGTAGGATAAAGTCGTAGGTGCGTGTGTCTGCAAGGAAATCGTCCCGGTCCATGCCTTTGCTGTAAGCCGAGATACGCTGCGCGAATTGCATCATGTCCTGTACGTACAGACGCAGGTCTCGTTCTGCGCGGCGAGGCTCAGACACTCCTAGCCTCTCGCTCAACGTACGGACGGAACTCATTGCGTAAGGCCTTGGTAGTCACTAGGTCAACCGGGCGACTCAGCAGGTCTTCCAAGTAGAATTGCAAACCGAAGTAGGACTTTGCGGTGGCCGGTCCGTCGAACTGAACGAGAATGTCCACATCGCTGCGGTCGGTAGCTTGCTCGCGAGCAAAGGAACCGAACAACGCAAGTTGGGTTACGCCAAAGCGCTCCGCAAGCAGCGGTTTGTGCGCTCTCAACAGGTCTAGGACCTCATTCCCAGTCACTCTTCGCCTCTGAACCCGTGATTTGAAGACAGGGTATCATCTGCCCACCTGCTGACGGGTTGGCTTCCGTCTAGCTCCTACCCCTTACTGTCCATCCGCGCAAGTATGTCCCGAATCTCCATGAGCAGCGCCGTCACGTCCGAGGGAGTGGAGCCTTGGGCGCCGCCGTCGTGGCTTCAGCGCCTAGGACCTGCTGCCTCTGCCGGAGTATGGCATCCCGGAACTGCACGGCATCCACTACCCCGATGAGGTTGCTTTCGCTGGCGCCCGGGCCGGCGCCTTGGCCAGCAGTCTCCACTTTGAGACCACGCAGGCTCTGATGACGCATCAAGGGACCGTCGTGCAGGCGCACATCGGTAATGCGGTTCAGCGGGATGGTGGCCACGGCGCGCATGAACACGCCCTTGCGTATCTCCAAGGCGTTGGTGGTGAGACGGGCCGACACATGACGCATGTACTCCGGGCAGTACCACAAGCTGAAGAGCCACCAGAGGGGAATGACTAGGATTCCAGCCACGCTTACAACCAGCCAAAGGGTTACCAGCCACCGTCCGTAGGGCATGTACCGGTCACCGAATTCGGCTTGCATAAGGGTCTAGCCTGTGACGGTGGGCTGCTCCATCTTCTGCCTCCAATCGCTTCCGGCCTCCGGTTGCGTGGCCACATGATACCCTACCGACGGCTCTCCACATGCACCGTGACGATGTCCACGCCATGGTACTTCTGGTGGCGGACCGATGATGCGTAATGTCGCAGCAGGCGGAAGGAGACTTTGCGCCCGTCGGGAACGTCCGCCGGCTCAGTCATATGCGCCAACTGGTCTTCCAGGTTCTCCCCCTCGGCGGCCGACACGAACTCCAGCTCCGCCCCGCTCCCCTGCTTTCGAGCAGTTACCACTATGGCCCCCACCAAGGTGACCACCACGAACGCAGGCAGCAGCGCCCAGAAATGCACCCCCGGCGTGAAGTCGAAGCCCGGCCAGGAATCAATGGGCACACCAACCCAGGGAGCCTCCAGCACTTGGTCGATGTCGTAGAGACCGAAGGGCACGCCCACAGCACAGCCCACTACTATCCCGATGACCGGCGCCCACAATCGCCAAGCGGGAGGCCCGCGTAACACAAGGGCTGTCACCACAATCAGTGTGGAGCCCGCAGCCAACGGCCCGGCAGCGCCAGAGACCCCTTCGGGGGACCTGTCCGAGGGTATCGAATACTATTGGCATGACAGTGGCAGCGATCAACATGATTACGGTGCCGGATACAACGGGAGTGAATATCCGGCGCAACAGGGAGAGTCGTGCGGCAAGCAGGAACTGGAAGAGGGACGAGATGACTACCAAGCTGGCCATCGTGGAGGGGCCAGCCTCGACGTGGGCCGCGACGCAGACCGCGATGAAGGCCCCCGATGTGCCCATGATGAGGATGTGTCCCGACCCGATGCGTCCAACACGCACTGCCTGCATCACTGTGGTCACGCCACTCACCACCAAGGCCGCAAAGGCCGCCCAAGAAATATAGCTTTCGGACCCGTCAGCAATGCGGACGACGATCACTACAGTCAACACGATGGGGGCTAGGGTGATCAGGGCTGCCTGCGCGCCAGCGCCTAGAGCCACTAGAGAAGGGGCACGTTCGTTCGGCTCATAGCGAACGTTCTCGTTTACGTTTGCAGCAGCCAACGGCCGCACCTCGACGTTAGTGATGAGAAAGAAAAGCCGACACTTCGCGACGGCAGCAATATAACAGCAAGCTTGACCCATAGAAACGGCTGACGGCATCGGAGGCCCGTGAAAAAGTGCGCCTTCTCCCCGGAAGCTCGGTCCTGGTGTAAACTAACCAGAATTAGCTGATAGCCTTCGATCCGACCTAGCCGGTGTGTTATATACGGGGCTTTAACACCTGTACCCGGCATTTATGAATTAAGAGGAGAGAAAAGATGACAACGCGGACTCCTACGATCGACGTGCAGGTGCATGCCTACGAGCGCAACCATGCTGGACGTCCTTGGAGCGGCACCTTGGTGGGCCCTGACTCGGTTACAGGGGACGAAATGGTGGCGGCGATGGACGCCGTCGGGGTCGACGGAGCACTATTGGTGTCGCCATTTTCGATGTATCGCTACGATCCCAGCTATGCCCTTGAAGTGTACGCGAAGCATTCAGGCCGCTTCGGCTTGATCAAGCCCTTCGACCCCCAGTCGGACTCAATCGCCAATGAGATGGCTGACTGGACCGGCAGGCCCGGTGTGGTCGGGGCCCGACTGATGCTGGTAGCGCAGGAATTCCAAGCCGACGATCCTGGCCCCAACCTCATACTCGCGGCCGGCGGGCAGGCGGGAGTTCCGGTGAACGTGATGTCTTCAGGCAAGCTGCCTCTTCTGCGTGAATTGGCTCGCCGAAATCCTAATACCCAGATAGTGATTGACCACTTAGGCATCGCCCAGCCCTTCGAGCCGCCAGCGCCAGCGGTGCCCTTTGCCGAAATGGACAACATTCTTGCGCTGGCCGAGTGCGACAACGTGGCCATCAAGATTTCTGGGGCCTGCACCCTATCTCATCAGCCATTTCCATACCCCGACATCTGGGAGCCCCTCCGCAGGATATTCGACGCCTTCGGCTTCGAACGTTGCATGTGGGGCACCGACTGGACCCGTGCGGTAAACGTGCTGACCTACGAGCAGGGAGTCGAAGCATTCCGGGTTACCGACCAGCTTTCAGACTCAGAGCGTTCCGCCCTCATGGGCGGAACGCTGTCGAAGATATACAACTGGTCTCCCGCAACGGGTTCCTAGGTAACAACAAAGCTGGAGCCCCGAAGAAACCGCTCGCCAAGGCACAGTCTGTGACTGCCTTGACACCTCGGTTTCCCAAATTACAATTGCCGGAAACGCCGGTAATGGGGTCAAGAAGGAGAATCCACAATGCCGTTTTATACCAAGGGCGATGTCCGCATCCACTATGAGGAAGCTGGGACAGGTTTCCCGCTTCTGGTGACCCCCGGCGGGGGCTTGAACTCCAGGCTGGACCTTTGGCCTACGCAGGTGTTCAACGCGATGGAAGAGTTCAAGAACGACTTCCGCTGCATCACGATGGACCAGCGCAACGCGAATGGGGGAGAGTCCACCGGGCCGGTCCAGGTCGACGACCCGTGGGGGGCTTTTGCCGACGATCAACTGGGGTTGATGGACCATCTGGGCATACAGGAGTTCCTCTTCATGGGCTACTGTATCGGCGGCCCGTTTGCGCTCAAGCTCATTGAACGGGCTCCCGAGCGCGTCGTAGCCACGGTCCTCTGCCAGCCGGTTGGGCACGCCCCCAAGACACCGGACGCTATGTACGATTCCGGCCGTGATGCTTGGGCCCCCGAACTATGCGCACAGCGTCCTGACGTGACAATGGAGATCGTTGAAGAGTACTTGCACAACCTTTACAGGGTCCAGCCGGAGTTCGTGTACTGCGTGACGCGGGACTTCGTGCGCTCGTGTCAGACGCCAATGCTGGTCATGCCTGACGACACACCAGCTCACTCGTACGAGGCTGCTATGGACCTAGCGGAGTTGGCGCCTAAAGCCCAAGTGACGGCATATCCTTGGAAGGAGTCGCCGGACGTGAAGGCCAAGACGATAAGCCAAGTGCGGGACTTCCTCTTGGCGCATCAACCCGCGACGGCTGCTCGCTGAGGCGGGAGCGGAAGCACCACCGCCATCCCGATACGCGCGCTCATGTAGGCTAGGGACGACCGAGGACTGATGAGCCTGCGGAGGGCCATCAGTCCTCGGATTAAGCTGCCCGTCACCAACGAGTTGGGCTTCGCCTCTCTGTCCCGCGCCGATCTCTGAGGTCTTCAGCAACCGCTATCGGGCCCCATCGCGGTTGCCACCAATCTGCCCTTCGGCGAGTCTACTGAGGTGTTTGGGTCGGAGAGCAGCAAGTACGGGCCCGGGGGCCGGGGCAGGTTGCCCTTCTCGAAACTCTTCGCACAGCGTGCGTTATTGGCGAGCAGGTCATCGGCTGACCGCAAGCCCGGTCCAAAACGACGACGCAAGCCCGAAATGCTCACCCGCCCCAAACTCCACCGCCACCACCACGTACATCAGCGAGCCGCCCATGATCACCGCAGCCGTAGGCGATACCGCATATACCATCCCAACCGGGATCATCGACCTCACACCCATCCGGCCTTTGTATCACCCAACCCCGACCCCTTCAACAACACCCCGCCCGCACCGGACGGTGGCCGTTACGTTAAAACGCGCCTAGGTGCTGCCATGGATGATCTCCCGCCACCACGAATAGAGGGGGTCACGGTATCCGGGGACATAGCTCGCTCCCGTCTGCATTGACATCATTGCCTCTTGCAGGTCAATATTTGAGACCGATCCGCTCTGAGCCCACAGATTGAGCAGTTCAAGGGTGGAAACGAGCGGAACCGTAGGAAACCGCTCCCGAATAACACGGCGCGCTTTGCGGTCATCAGTTGCCACTGAGCACCCGCGGTGGAACGCGAGCGCGCCTGTCGTCGCCTCACCGTCGTCGATTGAAACGGCAAGATCTATGAGGGTGAGTTCCTCCTCCAGGTGTTCCAAGCGCATCACAATAATTAAACCTTCACCTACCAGCGGAGAAAGATCCACAGGCACACGCTCCTCGCGTGTGTCGTCTGGTCCTAGACACCAGATGTAGAGGGTTTCCTGTTCAAGTACATAGTCAGAGACCGCGAACTGGTAAGGCACCGTGTCAGCAATCTCTCGCAGAAACCTTGTGGCGTAGAGATTAAGCAGGCAGCTAGCGTCTAGAAGAAGAAAGTTTGGAGCATCCGTCAAGGTGATTGTCCCAGGTCACGAGACTTCTCCGCTACGCTGATCCCTAGGTCAATGGAGAGCGATCCGGCCTCACCTTCGTTCAGGAGATGTATAGGATTGGTCAAATCTTGGACTATCCGTCTGGCTGATACGCGGTCAGCACGTAGAAGTCGCGCCAATTCGCCTTCGGTGAGCTTCTCCTCCTCATAGGCCCGGACCGCCAGCAGCTGGTAACGATGGGGGAGAACTCTATCGCTGTGAGATCGACGAGTTAGACCCAACTGTGCCTGTGCCTCTCTGACTTTGAAGCCTCTATCCCGTAGTCGCTCCCAAGTGCCGCCAGGAAGCAGCTGGAGTTCCTCTAAGCGAAGCATCATAGCTTCCACTGACACCGAGTAGTGGTGGGCTACTCTGCAGATATCCGCAACGGTGACCCTGCCTTCAGCGGATCGGGATAGCTCATTGAATCTCCTACGGAGACCGACAGTCGGCATCAGCATACAGCAAGCGAAGGAGTCGGCGAATCTCTCAAAAGCAGGAATCCGAGTGTAGCCGCCCAACAGAGACACCTCTGATTGGAATCGTCTGGTCAGGAAATGGCCGTACTCGTGGGCTATCGACCACCTCCGCCTCTCTTCGGGATGGCTGGCATTCACAGCGATGCAGCCGCCGAGTTCCTCTGTGTAGGAGAAGATACCCGCCACGCGAGAAGGCAGTTCGATGGCGAAAATGCGCATCCCTACATCGCTCTCTAGGGTCTCCCGCAACTGCAGGACTGGGCCATCTCCAAGACCCAGACGGTTGCGCTCGGCTGAAGCCACATCTTCAGCGGCATGTTCCGGAGCTATCCCCTCAATGGAGTACTGGGATGGGTAGCTCCGCCGGATTGATGCTCCAGTTAGGTTCTCAAGATATAGGTAATCCTCACATAGGTTTTGGAACTCTTGAATTGCTTGTCCCAATTCCTGCTGAGCGTCTGAGGAGGGTGCACTGCTGACTGCTGTCCGGAACTGCACGGTGAAATCTTCCACAGGTTCTCTTGGACCAACGAAGTCGCCCACCGAGCGACCGTAAAGTCGAGCCATACTTATGAGCTCGGCCGGGCGCGGTCGTCGCTCACCTTTCTCTAGCGCAGTTATCGTTGTTCGGGCCACTGCTAGAGACTCAGCAACCTCGCGCTGTGTGAAGCCACGGGCTTTCCTTGCTTCTTGGAGACGTCGTCCCAGAGACCTTGGGTTAATAGTCTCGATTACATGCTGCTGCATGGGCCCTCCTATGCCGCCCGCCGAGGTTCCTCGATGAACCGCTCCCACTCCCAGACGTAGGCTCGATACAAATCCACAAGACGACGGCTGACCTCTGAATGGCTCCCCATATCCAAGTGTTCTATGAGTTCAGCATGGGTTCTCGCCAGTTCTGGAAAAGAGGCGCATAGCGAACCCCACGGGTCTTTTGAGGCAAGGCACTGACCGATCTTGTAGACCTGACCGCGCATTGCTTCCAAGTCGTATAGATGTTTCCCGGGCAACCTCTTTTGGGGCCTGAGCACATCGTAGCGGTATCCACGATCGAACTGTTCCAATCCACTGGCTTGGAGGGACTGCCGGCGGAGTATGCACGAAGTGCAGTGGCCACACTGAGAAGGCTGGTTGCGGAGTCGCTGTGAGAAGCCATCGCAGGAGATCGTGTGGCTCACCACCTCAGCGAAGCCGCTTCCGACAAGGAACTTGCACATTTGACCCTTAGTAGAAAATAGGAAGGGATTCCTAAGACGCACTGACTGGCCCAGCGCCAAGCTGAAGTAGTTCTGGACCATCATTAACGATCGAGGGTGGACGCCTTTGTAGTTGTCGGTTCCCAGTTGAGTTTCATTCAGGGGAAGATTCAGCGCTCCGATCCCGTTCTCGTGGATCCATAGTGTATCGGTGCCCGCTTGAAAAGCCGTCGCTACGCCTAAGGCAAGGAATACCAACGCGCGCGTCCGCTGGCCCTTCTCTTCTCGATGTCCGAGTGGTTTGCGAATGCCGAAAGGGACGGCCACATGGCGTATCTCAGTGGGAGCATGGGGGAGACTACCAAGCCGCCGTACCGACCTTAAGGAGTCGACCTGCAAGCGCTGTTGATATGCCAAGCGGTTGTGGGTGTACCCAGATACTAGTACATCCGACCCCGACGAACCTTCTTGGGCATGTGCCACCAGCCCTGCGAGGGAGTCGAGGCCACCGCTGAACAACGAGACAGTAGCAGGCGGTTCAGGTGGCAATGAAAACAGAAAACCCTCGGATTCTGCCGATGTCGGCGTGGCGTGGCGCCTTTCAAATTCAAAAGTCCACTCGTCTTCACTCAGCCAGTACAATAGCTCCTCAAGCTTGTGGGTCATCCCGGCGCTCGCCCACAGATCAGGGCTCCTCACCCCAACGCGAACACGGATGCTCCGTTGCCCCGTTGCCGTCCTCCTGAAGTCACGCGGCGAGCGACGATCGGCGGCGTACACAGCCATCACCACGTCTAGAAGGTCCGCTAGGTTCACAGGAAGCGCTTGGCAGAACGCCCGTGACAAACGACGACCATCCATGAAGAAGAAGGGGTCTAGCTCCACAGGTTGGGCATCGGTGGTAAAGTCGTAGCCATATGCCATAGCGGTCACGTTGATCCAGTGTATTGCGGAGTAAGCAGTTCTTCTTCCAGAAGACGAATGGTAGATTCTTTTCTCACCATTCTTCTCGGAGACCGTAAGCCTTTGGCATCGTGGTTATCAGCGAGTTGGTCGGCGATCTTCTCAATTGCCGGCTGAACCAATCGTTCTATTTGGGCCTGCCAAAGCCGGGCGCCTTCGTGGTCTGCAATTTTGCCCTCGGTGATCAAGTGCTGACGGGCATTGGCGTAAAAGTAGTGCTCCACGAGGGCGACGCACACTCCCGCAATCAATTGGTGAACTGCGCTGTTAGGCTCAATAGCCCCAGCATAGATGTTCGGCTGAACGAGAAAAGACTTCGCAACCTCTGCCGCGACCTTGCTATGTCGGTCACCATGGCCTTTTACGATGGCGTCCAGTGCATTGAACTGCTCCAGAATAGAGAGCTCATCTGCGGCAGCGACGATTTCGACCATTGCCGAAAGTCCCGGAACGCCGGCACCCTCTCTAAGGGTCTTGGTGAGAGTCTTAACCAGCTTATCGCCAATCTCTTCGTCAGAGGCGACTGCCGCCCGTGCGAGCCGGTAGGCGGCCCGCCACCCAGGCTTCAAAGTTCTTTCAAAGCGGTCTAACTCTGCCATATCACCCTCATGTGCCAGAGTACCGCACTAGGCTGACAATGTCAATCACTAGTATTCTGAATACGACTATAATGTCAGTTCCGGCTGGGTGGACGGCGAATGGCCGCAACCGGACAGGCACCGTCTGGCACTGGTCACATATACGGGACCGTACATACGCCCAATGCCTAGGAGGAGACAATCGGCGGAGAGAAGAATCGAAAAAGTGGGCCCGGATAGACTCGAACTATCGACCTCAGTCTTATCAGGACTGCGCTCTAGCCACCTGAGCTACGGGCCCAAAGAAGAGAAAGGGCCATAGCTGACCCTCCCTCCGAGTATATGCAGACCCCCGCCCACTGTCAACGAATCCGGACCCCTCCCTGACACCCTTACCTTGACCCCAACCCCCCTCTCTGCTAATCTGAAAGTAGTGAGCAAGCAGGGGACTGACCCCTCAGGGTCGCCCCTGCTTTTCTTTTTCAGCCCCTGACTCTTCCCCCTGACCATTCAAGGGAGCGATAAGGCGAAAATGCGGTGCCACCTGGCAAACTGCTCAGAAAGGACGCTGCGACACGCGCGGCGCATTTTAGATTCAAGAACTATGATTTTAGCTATGGCCCCTGCCGCGCCCAACTACGAGTCCGCACCTCATGACGGCACCCTTCGGAACGCCCCTCTTCGGAACGGCCGAACGAGCCCCAAATGCGGCCACATAACCCTAGCTGACTCAGATACAACACTGCGGCAATGAGACCGGTTTCAGATACAAAAAATCTATTTTTAGCTACGGACGTGGCCGCATCCAGCTACAAATATGCGGCTAGCGGTGGTCCCGTGGCCGCCACATCCAGCTACAAATGTGCGGCCAGCAGTGGCCCCATGGCCGCCACGCCGGCCCCCATTTCACCCCAACCATACCCCCGCCAGCCAACTGCCTCTGGCCCCAACTAAACATGCCCAAGTCCGATTTCCGCTTCTCCACCCCCCTCCGCGTCCGCTGGGCCGAGTGCGACGCCCAAGGCATCGCCTTCTACGGCGCCTACATGGGCTTCCTAGAAATCGCCCAGTCCGAGTATTTCCGCAATCTCGGCTATTCCATATACCGCATCGCCGAGACCGGCTACTTCGACACCGTCGTCGCCAAGGCCACCCTCGAATACAAGTCCTCCGCCCGCATCGACGAAATGCTCGACCTCCACACCCGCGTCTCCCACCTAGGCAACACCAGCATGATCATGGACAGCGAAATTTACCGCCAAAACCCCGAAGAACTCCTCCTCCAGTCCCAGATCATCTACGTTGGCTTCGACATCCCCTCCAGCTCCAAGAAGGAGATTCCCAAGGACATCCGCGACGTGGTCCAAGAATTCGAGTCCACCGGCCGCGTCCTACCCATGAGCCAGCTCCCCGACCTAGCCTGTGCGGCCTCTTTGGACGTCAATCAGCCCGATTAGCCGGGCATACCCAGCGGCAATCCCCGCTTGACCACACTGGAGCGGTGGGGCATACTGGCGGCAATCACTATTCATTTAGTTTGGAAGCCTGAATTGGAGGCTTTAATGGTCACCACAGGAAGCACTCTGGAGATTAGCGTTACCGAGAAGGCGGCCGAAAAGGTGAGGGTCTACGCCCAGAAAGAGGGCAAAGAGGACAACTTCGCCCTGCGTGTCGGCGTCAAGGGCGGCGGGTGCTCCGGCCTCCTCTACACCCTCAGCATCGAGCACGGCAACCCCGGCGACAACGACCGCGTCACCGAGGACAAGGGCATAAAAATCCTAATCGACAAGAAGGCATACATCTATCTGGCGTCCACCGAGTTGGACTTCTCCGATGGTCTGAACGGCAAGGGGTTCGTGTTCCAAAACCCCAACGCCACCAAGGCCTGCGGCTGCGGCAACTCCTTCGCCGTCTAGCCTTCGTCCACAGGTCGCAACCAAAAGCACCGTCTCGCGCTACAATGCGAGATGGTGCTTTGTGTTTATCCGGCCCATCTCCATTCAGTACGAGGGTGAGGACCCACCATGCAGAAATCACACCTCCACGAGGTCACCCAAGCCTCCGGCTCACTAACCGGCGAATGGCAGGACTGGGAGTTGCCCCTGTCCTACGGCAACCCCGAAGAGGAGTACTCGTCGGCCACCACCTCAGCGGCCGTCTATGACGCTTCTGCCATAGGCAGGCTCAAGGTCACGGGGAGCGACGGGCTGGACCTGCTGCACCGTCTTTCCACCAACGCCGTGGAAAGCCTGATTCCAGGACAGGGGGCCAACACAGTCCTCACCGACGACCGTGGACGCATCATCGACCTCATAACCGTGACCAACTTGGGAGAACACGTCCTGATTCTCACCAGCCCTAACCAGCAGCAGCGAATCATCGACTGGCTGGACAAGTACACCATCATCGAAGACATCACCGTGGAGGACGTCACGGGCGATACCGCCATGCTGGGTCTGGTTGGGCCGGATGCCGCGAGGGTTACCGGCGCAGCGACAGGCGTAGCAGTTGACGAGGTGCCTCCATACTCCGCTTCCGCCTTCGGCAATGCGGGACATGTCGTGCGTTGCAACATGGGCAACCTTCCCAACTTCTATGTCGCCGGTGATGCGGAGGCCGTCGCCCAGATCTGGCAGACGAGCGTCGAGGCAGGCGCTAGGCCCATGGGGCTGGAGGCCTACCAAGCACTGCGAGTCGATCTTGGCGTCCCCGCACACGGCAGCGAACTGGGTGACGCCTACAACCCGCTGGAGGCAGGCCTGATGCCAGCCATCAGCTTCACCAAGGGCTGCTACATCGGCCAAGAGGTTATCGCCCGCCTCGACACCTACCAGAAAGTTCAGCGTCGCCTCGTATCTCTAGCCCTCCCAGACTCGGTCCAATCAGGTTCCCGACTCATGCAGGACAACCGTGAAGTCGGCGTGGTCACCTCCGTCAGCCCCCTACCCAGCAACGGGGCCGCCAACGGCCAAAGGCTCGGCTTGGGCTACGTCAGGACAGCCGCAGCCGAGGAGGGAGCACGCTTGGAGTTGGGGGATACCGGCGAAGCTGCCTCCATCAAGGCCCTGCTGGAGCCCTTGGGGCCTGCCACTTAAATCGCCAAACCCCCATCAATACCCACCACTTGGCCCGTCACGTAGGATGCCTGCGGACTGCAGAGGAAGGCGACTACCTCCGCCACGTCTTCCGGGGTTCCGAAGCGTCCCAGCGGTATGCGGGCGAGGACCTGGTTGCGCACGTCCTCGGAGAGTTGCTCCACCATGTTGGTGATTATGTAGCCGGGAGCGACGGCATTCACGGTGACGTTTCGGGACGCTACCTCGCGAGCCACCGCCTTGGTGAATCCGATGAGGCCCGCCTTGGAGGCGGCGTAGTTGGCTTGACCGGGGTTGCCTGACACGCCTACCACGGAAGACATGTTGACGATGCGCCCGTAACGCTGGCGCACCATGTGGGTCAGGGCTTGCTTGGTGCAAAGGAAGGCACCCCGCAGGTTGACGTTCAGCACGTCGTCCCACGCCTCAGGGCTCATGCGCAGCATCAGGGCGTCGCGGGTGATGCCAGCGTTGTTCACTAGAATGTCGAGCTTGCCCCAGCGCTCCGTCACCCCACGCACGATGCCCGCGACTTCGTCAGGGTCGGACACGTCGCCGCCGAACAGCGCCGCCTCGCCCCCAGCAGCGGTGATGCTGGCTTCAAGCTCAGCCGCGGCGTCGCTGTGGGTCAGGTAGTGCAAGCCGACCTTCGCCCCAGAGCGGGCCAGCACCGAGGACACCGCTTGTCCGATGCCTCCCGATGCCCCTGTTACTAATGCTACCGATCCGCTCAGGTCCATGTCCTGCTCAACCTCTGCGTCTTAGGTCATCGGGAGCCGTACCG
Source organism: Dehalococcoidia bacterium (assembly GCA_965263155.1). Classification (GTDB taxonomy): domain Bacteria; phylum Chloroflexota; class Dehalococcoidia; order Lucifugimonadales; family JAAXIE01; genus JAAXIE01. The sequence goes on along the minus strand of OZ253586.1, from coordinate 353,268 downwards.
AAGCGGTTCCGGTGATCAGCTCGGCCCCATCTTGGTTTTTCAGGCCGACGGCACATTCCACTAAGCGCTCGCCGTCCTTCTCTGACTCTCGAGTCACCTGACCGAAAGTAGTGACATGGTCTCCCGGGTAGGCAGGCCCCTTGAAGCGTACCTTCAGCGCACCCCGCTCCTCCCAAGCAGGCCCGAAGGCCTCGGACATCATCTGAGCAACAAAGGCTAGCGTCAGCATGCCGTGGGCCACGATGGCCCCAAACTGGCTGTCGGCTGCGAAGTCGGCGTCTAGGTGGATGGGGTTGTGGTCTCCCGAAGCGTGGGCGTAGGCCCTCACCATGTCCTGGTCGACGAGGCGTTGCACCGTGGGCAATTGCCTTCCCCCGTCAGTCACCGCTGGTTAAGTCCTTGGGAAGAATCACGGTGCACTTGCCAGTGACTACGGGCTCGTCGTCCGCCCCATTCACCCGGAATCCAGCGACGATGAAGCGGAAGTCACCTCGTTGCGAGGGGCGCCCCACATCGGCGGTGATGTGTACCTCGTCGCCGACCGAGGCAGCGCGGTGGCACTCGATTTCCTGTCCACCATGCACCGCGCCTCCCGGCAATTCCAGCTTCTCCAGAAGCCCGGCTAGCGCGCGGGCAGCTAGAGCCAAGGGAGGCACCGTTCCATCGACTGTGCCATCAGCGGTGGCTTCACGATATGCCGACACCCAGTCGGCGGTGAGGCTCCAAGTACCCAAGTCCAGTGGGCCGCTATGCATCCGTTCCTGCCTTGTGTATGGGGTTGCGATTATAGCATGGGTCCAATCACGCAGGAGGATGCTTGAACTAGAGGCCCTCTATCACGGCTAGAGCGTATAATGCCAACAGCAATCCAACCAAGGAATCTAGCGGAGGTAGCGATGAGCGAGCCCCACCTCCTTCATTTCGACGACGTGCCTGCCATGGAGCGGGGCGGCGGCATCACCGGAAGGCCGTTGATTGGCGCAGACCAAGGATCGACCACCTTCTGCAGTGGCATCACGTCCTTCCCGCCGGGCGCGTCCATTCCCATGCACACCCACAACTGCGATGAGCAGGTGACTCTGCTCGAAGGCGAGGGCACTGCGGATATCGAGGGCCGGACGGAAGACGTCGCTCCCTACGACACCACCTTCATCCCTGCTGGAGTCCCCCATCGCTTCATCAACCGGGGCGACGGGCGCATGAGCATCATGTGGATTTACGGCGGGACCTACGTGACCCGGACTTACACTGACACGGGTGAAACGGCCCCGCAGTTCGGACAGCTGCGCAGCGAGTAGTCCCAAAACGCCCAAGGGGGTGAACTTATGGCTAGCAACAGAGTCGACACCATCGTATTCGGTGGTCAGGTGGTGACCTCGTCCGAGGCCTACGAGGCTGGCGTCGCCATTCAGGGCGAGAAGATCGTCGCCATCGGTCCCTCGGAGATGCTACCACCTGCCGACAACTACATCGACGCCACCGGCAAGTACGTTCTGCCCGGGGCCATCGACGCTCATGTGCATCTAGCAGGTCATGACGACTACGAGGTGGGCGCATGGGCCGCAGCCCATGCTGGTCTGACCACTCTGGTTCCCTTCGCAGTCACCGACCAAGAGAGACACGAGTCGCTACCGCATTCCATTGAGCGGCACAAAGAAATGGTGAGCAAGCAGTCCGTGCTCGACTTCGGCCTCCATTTCATGCTGGGCAACCAGGAGTACCTGTTGGACGGCCTGCCTGAGGCCTTGGACATGGGTGTCTCCTCCTACAAGATGTTCATGACCTACAAGAAGCAGGTCACCCGCATGGTCTCCGACGAGTTCATCTGCAGGGCCATGGAAATCATCTCCGCCAAAAGCGGCGTCTGCCAGTTGCACTGCGAGAACGGCGATGTAGCCAACTACCTAGAGGACTGGTGCATCTCCCAAGAGCAGGTGCATCCAAGGGACTTCCCAGGCACATGTCCCCCGTGGATTGAGGAAGAGGCCATCAACCGCGCCATCAACTTTGGCGCCCTGACCCGCTGCCTCACCTACGTGGTGCATCTCAGCACGCAAGGGGGCTTGGAACGCATCAAGCAGGCCCAAGCATCGGGCCTGCCGGTGTGGACCGAGACCTGCCCCCAATACCTGCTGCTGGACAACTCGTTGATGGATGAGTGGGGGCCGTTGGCCAAGATGGGCCCACCCTTGCGGGACAAAGGCGGCCCTGACCAGCCCGCCCTATGGCAGGGCCTGCAACAGGGCTTCATATCCCTCGTTGCCAGCGACCACGCTCCTCATCCTGGGGACCAGAAGCAGCACGGCTGGAACAACGTATTCGTGCAGCCCGATGGGCGCGTGGTACCCTACGGCTCCCCCGGCGTGGAAACCATCGTTCCGCTGATGTATAGCCAAGGAGTGGTGGATCACGGACTGCCCATCTGGTGGATGGCCCGCATACTAGCCGAGAACCCGGCCCGCATCTTCGGCCTGTACCCACGCAAGGGAGTAATTCAAGTAGGGGCCGACGCCGACCTGCTCATCATCGACCCCAACCGGCAGGGGGCCATCAGCGCCAACAACCACCACGGCAACTCCGGCTACACCCTCTTCGAGGGCTGGGAGGTCAAGGGCTGGCCTTGGATGACCCTTCAGCGGGGCCGAGTGCTCCTCAACCAAGGGACGGTGGAACAGCGCCCCGGCGCAGGGCAGTTCATCCCCGCAGGGGCTACAAGGCCTCCGATAGGCGGGCGAGTCATGTGAGCAGTCAACATCCGTATGATTGGATGTTGACTGACTCCAAGAAGGCGGGCACCCCACATGACCACATACCTCACCAAGCTCGCCCAATTCGCTTCCGATACGAAGCTCGACCTCTTGGACGAAGCGACTACAGTCGCTGTTCAAGACGTCGTCCTCGACACCATCGGTGCGATGCTGGCTGGCAGCCGGGAACCTGAGAACCGCAAGCTGGCGCAATGGGCCGCGCAAGAGGCGGGAGCAGAAGGACAGTCCCGCCTCATCGGGCACGACCTGATGGCACGGCCGATGTTCGCAGCCCTCTCCAACAGCGCTGCCGGGGTCGCCTTGGAGGTGGACGAGGGCAACCGTTGGGGCGGCGGCCATCCTGCTATACACACCATGCCAGCCGCCTTGGCCACTGCTGAGGAGATGCAAGCCAGTGGAGCCCAGCTGATGCAGAGTGTGCTTGTGGGTTACGAGGTGCTGTCGCGCATCGGGGGCGCAACCCAAGTCCACCCGAAGGTCCACTCTCACGGTACGTGGGGAGCCATCGGTACAGCAGTAGCCGTGGCCAAGCTGCATGGCTGGGACGCCACAGCCATTGAGCAAGTCATCAACTTGGCCGCTTCCATGAGCCCGGCCAATACTTGGTCCTCCTGCTTCGCTGGGGCCACCGTTCGCAACCTCTACCCGGGACGAGCCGCCTTCAACGGCATGATGGCCGTGCAATTGGCTGATTGCGGTTTCCAAGGGCTGGAAGACGGCCCATCCGACATTTACGACGGCTTCCTAGGCCAGAGCTTTAACCACGAAGAAACAGTGGCAGGGTTGGGGCAGAACTACCGCATCGCGCAGAACTACTTCAAGTTTCACGCCTGCTGCCTCTACAATCACCCAGCTTTGGACGCGGTGCTGTCCCTCTCGCACCAGCACGACATCGAAGCTTCCCAAGTGCAGTGGGTGGAGGTGACCACCATACCCTTTGCAGCCGACGCCATGGCCTACGACGACCCCCAGAACCAGCTGAGCGCCAAGTTCTCCATCCCCCACGCTGTGGCAGCTGCCTTGGTACGTGGCCGGACTGACGTAACGTCCTTCTATCCGGACCAAGTAGCCGAGGCTGATATACGGCAGTTGGCTTCCAAGGTAACGGTGCAAACCGAACCGCAAATGTCCATGCGTCGGCACGACTACCCATCAGCGCGGGTTACTATCGGCATGAGGAACGGTCTCCAGCTACAGGACGAGACGGTTATAGTGCGTGGTGATACGGCAAACCCCGTGACACGACAGGAGTTGGTCGACAAATTTCTCTTCCTCAGCGAGGGCATCGTCGGTAGCAAGGCTGCGGGAGAAGTCGTCGAAATGGCACACTCGCTGCAGCACGTCAGTGATGTGCGGGAACTCACAGCCCTACTCGTGCCTATGGGGTAGATGGCCCCCGCCGGAGGCCTCAGTCGCCTCCTGTCAACACCCCGGCTGCCCCGGATGTCCGCAGCATTCCTTCCAGTGCACCAGCTTGAAGACGTTATTGCGCGCAACCAGCCACAGCCGTACACGCCAAGACAGGGACGAACGGAACAGCACTCTCAGGAATCTCCGCGCCCTTTGGATCATGGCCATAGTCCTCAACTGTCAACCTGCACGTTTGGTTCGCCAAACATTTCGATCATAGAAAGCTGTCCTGCGGATAGCTGGAGGGCGGGATTAGTAGACTTGGGGTATATCTCGGCAGCATCCCACAGGTAACTCCTTACGCTGGTAGCTTCAGACAATTTCACCTCAACAGACTGTAGCTCGCGAACGAGAGCCGGCCCGTCGAACAGGAAGATTTCAGCGATTGTCCAAGGATGGGTTGCGCCGCGGGAAGATGTGGCCGGTGCCTTTGGACCCGTCAGCACGAGGTAGACTCCCGGCACAGCATCCCGTTTGATGTCCGATAGATGGTCGTTTTTCGAGTATTCCTTCACGTTGACCGATTTACCAGCGAGGGGCCCATCGACGAAATGCCCATCTATACCCTTGGTCGTCGCCGAATCGGCCAATCGGATATTGAATATCCGCACGGCCAGGAACTCACCCATATGCCCGGGATAGGCCGGCCTCCCTATAATCTCTGAAATCTCCCTGTCGATTCCGTTCCGTTGTCGGATGAACGCTGCAAGTCTCCGCAATTGACCGTCCTCAGACACCGGTTTCCCTTCAGCGTGTCCCGATGCACGAGACAAGCAAGTCGATCTGTCCACACACTAGCGGATGGCGGGGCCATCGAACAACACCCGACAGGCATGACATCTGGGGGGCGCGCAACTCTCGTGTCGTCGATATAATCCCTGTCGACCGCTCCCCTTGGAGGTTTTTCTGATGCTTGCGAAGTCCAAGACCTGTGCCGTCGTAGGGCTCGATGGATACCTCGTCGAAGTGGAGGTGGACATATCGCCCGGACTGCCTGCTTTCACCATCGTGGGACTTCCCGATACTGCCGTGCAGGAGTCACGGGAGCGCGTCCGCTCCGCCATACGGAATTCCGGCTTCGAGTTTCCGATGCGACGCATCACTGTGAATCTCGCCCCAGCAGACCTGCGCAAGGCCGGGCCCGCTTACGACCTACCCATCGCCGTGGGCGTGCTACTAAGCTCAGGGCAAGTGACCGACGACGTGGCCAACAGCCTGTTCTTGGGCGAGCTTTCCCTAGACGGCAGTTTGCGTCGCACCCGCGCCATCCTGTCCATGGTCGCCGTGGGGCGTGAGCAAGGGCTCAGCAAGGTGTACGTGCCCGTGGACAACGCCTCTGAGGCCTCGTTGGTAGAGGGAATGGACGCGGTCCCAGTGCATAATTTGGCCGAGTTGGCTGGGCATCTACGTGGCGAGCTCGAGTTGTCGGTCTTCTGCGGCGAGCAATACGTGGCCGAGAAACCAGGGTGCTACGACACTTCCGGCGGCGCCCACGTTGACATCGGCAATGTGCGAGGACAAGACCATGCCAAGCGCGCCTTGGAAGTGGCGGCTGCCGGGGCCCACAACCTGCTCTTGGTCGGCCCGCCAGGTGGAGGGAAGACTTTGCTGGCCCGGGCGATGCCCACTATCCTGCCTTCCATGACCAACCAAGAGGCCTTGGAGGTAACCAAGATATACAGTGTCGGAGGCATGCTCCCCACGTCTCATCCCCTGATATCGAACCGGCCCTTCCGATCGCCTCACTACACCATCTCCAACGCAGGACTCGTAGGCGGAGGCCGCTTGCCCAAGCCAGGCGAAATCACCCTCGCCCACCGCGGAGTCCTATTTCTAGACGAGCTTCCGGAATTTGGCCACTCGGCTCTGGAGTCGTTGCGCCAGCCCTTGGAGGACCGCACCGTATCCATCAGCCGGGCCCAAGGAAGCGTGACTTTTCCGGCGAATTTTATGCTGGTCGGTGCCATGAACCCGTGTCCTTGCGGATTTCACGGCGACCCGAAGAAAAACTGTACCTGCGCGCCTTCCACGATCGCTAAGTACCAGAGGCGCATCAGCGGGCCCCTGCTGGACCGCATAGACCTAGTTGTCGAGGTTCCAGCGGTCGAATACGACGATTTGGTGGGCCACGAGTCGCAGCAGGGCTCGGCCCTCGTCCGCCCACGAGTGGAGAGCGCCCGTCAGCGCCAGCGAGAACGCTTCAACGCGACGTCTCTTGCGTCCAACTCGGAGATGGGCCCGCGGGAGGTGTGGGACTTCTGCCAGATAGAGGAGGCCGCCAAGAGCCTGCTCCAGACAGCGATGAACCAACTGAACCTCTCGGCACGAGCCTTTCACCGCGTGCTGAAGGTGGCCCTGACCATCGCCGACTTGGAAGGCACCCCCGTCATCGGTGTGCACCACATAGCTGAGGCGTTGCAGTACAGGCCGCGCAGTATGGCCTGACCCTAGGCGGCCTCCCAGCCGCGACCATCTTATCCCAGACTCAAACATGCCAATGTAATACGACAGAGCTTAGGCTATAGGCAGGAAGCAATGAGCATGGCTGAATGCATCGGAACGTTGGCAGCTCCCTACCATTGGCATCGGGCTGGCCACACTGAGTCTTAGGGGCAGCACAATGGGGGTGTCCGCGCATTGGGCACTCGCTTGGATACTCGCAACGCAAAGCGCCCAGAAGTCGAGAAAGGCAGGCTAGGCTTGAAGGTTTCATCGCTGGCACCGGTCATCCCCTGAGCAGGGGAGTTCCGCCCAACAGCTAGCCCCGATACTAGGTGTCCAGACCGCCGCAAACGACCTCTCATCCATTTCTCGGATACATCCCCTACTGACTACAACCCCTGCCTCCTGCTATAATGCTCGGCTGTTGCCGGTGGCTGACGGATGAAGTCAGTTGCTGCCAGTGCAATCATTAAAACGGAACGGAATCGACATGGCAGATGAAATAGCCCTCGACCTAGCGCCCCGGGTCATTCTGGGCAAGAAGGTTAAGACTCTACGGCGCAACGGGATAATCCCCGTGCATGTGTACGGGGCTGACGACGCCCCGGAGTCACTGCAATGCGAGCGGGCGACCTTGGAGAGGGTGCTGGCCCAAGCTGGCTCCAGCACCCCGGTATTCCTCGGGGTGCAAGGTAAGCCCGATCGCCAGTTGGCCATGGTGCGCGAGGTGCAGTGGGAGCCAATGAGAGGTTTCTTGCTGCACGTCGACTTCCTACGGTTACAGGCGGCCGTGTCTATCTCGGTCGATGTGCCTTTGACCCTCGAGGGTGAGTCGACGGGGGCGCGAGCTGCAGGAGGCACCGTAGCACAAACGCTTTACAACCTGACGGTACAGGCTTTGCCCATGGATGTCCCGTCCTCGCTGTCTGTGGACGTGTCCACGCTGACCGACTCCCAAATGGTGATTCGCGCCCAAGACGTGGAGCTTCCACCCAACGTCAGCTTGGAGAGCGATCCCGAAGCGTTGGTAGCCCGCATAGACCTGCCACTTGGTGGCTTTGGGACCGAGGCGGCCGACGCCGAATCAGCGGGGCAGACCTCGGAGTAAGACGAGGCCACGCGGCAGTCACAAAGAGAGGTTGGCAATGGAAAAGCAGGTTATCGTACCGGACGAAAAGGGGCGCAGCTTTGCCCGCTCCCTGCGAGTAGGTCAATTCCTGTTTATATCCGGCATGACAGGACAATGGGACCTGCAAACTTGGGAGTACGACGCCCGATCCAAGGGCGACATCTCCTTCCAGACCCGCAGGTCTCTGGAATGGATGCAGCAGGTGTTGGCCGCCAGCGGCCTTACCATGAAGGACGTGGTGAACACCAATACCTTCGTGCGCGACATCAACGATCTGCCAGCTATCGCCGAGGTGAAGAAGGAGTTCTGGCCCGAGGGGGACGTTACCAGCACCAGCGTAGCGGTGTCGGGATTCGTGGGGGCCGGCGACATTGAGATCAATGGAATAGCCGTATTTCCCGAAGGCCGGTAATCCCCAACCTAAGCAAGTGGCCAATCGGCCACACAATGCCGCTCACGGATGAATTATGACCACCAACTTCTTGTACCGCGCCACTGAGGGCATCCGGGAAGAGGACCTCGCTTGGATGCCCTTGGAGCATTTAGACCTGCCTGGGGAGTTCCGCGGGTTCCGTTCACTGCGGGACGGGCCATTGGACAACGAGACCATGGCCAAGCAAAGCGTCCTCAACCGCAGCGGTGCCGACCTCCAACGCTTGGGACGCATTACTGGACACCTGAAGGAGTTCGCCGCCTCTTCCTCGCCCGAAGGAATAGCCCCCGGCTCATATCTGGCAGTGGCGACCGTGGTACACCTATTTCGTGACGGTGAGTCCGTGTCCAATTGGATGCTCGAGGTATTCCAGAAAGAGTTCGAGGCTTCAGTAGGCGATGAGGTGGCTCCAGGCTATACCGTCGAGAGCGCCAAGCCCTTCACCCCCAGCGGCTTGGCCAGCGAGACCATCGGCATGGAGGTAATGCAGCGCGGCCCAGCAGGCGGCGCATCGTCAACCGTGATTGACTTCCGCGTTGGACGGTTGCTGGGCGTGGCCTACACCATCACCGCTGGCGAGCCGGGCGAAAAGACGGCTATCGAAGAGGTAGCGGCCACGCTTGAGCGCAAGATGGTGCGGGTGGTGCTGGGCGCAGGCTGACCCTCCGATAAGGTCTTTGACTCAGCATCTACGAAAGCCTCTTTAAGTACGCTCATAAGATGCGCGGAGCACTCTCAACGCATACCCGATTCCCTCGGCATCGTCGGGCCTTACGACGGTATGAAATTGGAATCTGGACTGGGTTCCTCCGATCGTTTGGAACCGGGTCTCAGCGTCGTCTAGAGGATGGTGGCAGTAGGAGTATACGGTGAACATTCCACGGTTGCGTTGGGCGATGTTGAATCGGACGAATCCAAAGGCCCTGCCGTTCCTACGTAGATGATAACCACGGTGTTGCCCCAGCCACTGCGGTACAACCCCGGTGATTCCAAGCTGGTTGATCAGCTCGAATGGGCGTTCCGTTTGCCTTGAATCTGGCATTGCCTCCCGTCCTGTTGGAGTAACCCTCGTCTATTTCACCACCACGTTTACCAGCCGCCCCGGCACGTACACTGCGCGCTCAATCTGCTTGTCGCTGAGGAAGGGCTGCACCTTGTCGCTGCCTAGGGCCAGTTCGCGGGCTTCCTGCTCGGATATCTCCGCTGGAACCTGCAGCCGGTCGCGTACCTTGCCGTTGACCTGCACCACTAGGGTGATGACCTCGTTAGCGGCTAACTCCTCATCCCAACTGGGGAAGAGTTGATTGTGGATGCTGTAGGGATAGCCAGCCCTCTCCCACAACTCCTCGGTGATGTGGGGGGCCATGGGGGCTAGTATCAGCAGCATGCAACGGATACTCTCGCACCACGTCTCGGGGTCAACGCTGCCCTCAGCCCACGCCCGGTTAAGGTAGTTGGAGAACTCCATAAGGGAAGCGATGGTCGTGTTGAACTTGAACCTGTCCAAGTCTTGGTAGCACTTGCGGATGGTCTGGTGCAGCCGCCGCCTAGTATCTCGAGAGTCTTGCCCCTTGGGGTCACCCTTCAGCGATGCGGCGTCTCGTAGACACGTCTCCCATACGCGGTTCATCCATCGGGCCATGCCATTGATGCCGCCGTCGCTCCAATCGCCGCCTTGGTCCCACGGGCCGAGGAACATGAGGTAGGCCCGGACGGTGTCGGCGCCCACATCCTTCACATAGGTGTCCGGGGTGACCACGTTGCCTCGCGACTTGCTCATCTTGGCCCCCCCGGCAACGATGGTGCCTTGGTTGTAGAGGCGCAGGAAAGGTTCGCCGAAATCCACCAGACCTAGGTCGCGCAGGGCCTTGGTGAAGAAGCGGGCGTAGAGCAGGTGCATGACGGCATGCTCCGCCCCGCCGGTGTACTGGTCCACTGGCAGCCACTCCCCAAGTTGCTTGGGATTGAAGGGGCCGTCGTGGTAGTCGGGGCTGGTGTAGCGCAGCATGTACCACGAGGAGTCGACGAAGGTGTCCATGGTGTCGGTCTCGCGCCGGGCGTCACCGCCGCACTGGGGACAGGCGATCTCCACGAAGCCGAGGTTGACCGCTAGGGGCGACTCACCTGTAGGCTTGAACTCTGCGTCGGAGGGCAACAGCACAGGTAGCTGTTCCTCCGGCACCGGCACCGTGCCACACGCTGGGCAATGCACCATGGGGATGGGTGTTCCCCAGTAGCGTTGCCGAGAAATCAGCCAGTCGCGCAGGCGGTAGGAGACAGCCCGCTTGCCCCAATCCGTGTCCTCTACATGGTCGGCGATAGCCTGCATACCTTGGGACGAGGGAATGCCGTCGAACCGACCCGAGTTCACCATAATGCCCTCGCCCGAATAGGCTTCTGGCAGAGGCTCCCCAGACCAGTGCGGCGGAGAAATCACTACTTGGATGGGGAGTCCGTACTTGTTGGCGAACTCGAAGTCGCGCTGGTCGTGGGCAGGCACGCCCATGACCGCGCCGGTGCCGTAGGCCATCAGGACGTAGTCGGCGATGAACAGGGGAACCTGCTCGCCGTTGAGACGGTTGATGGCGTAGGTACCAAGGGCCATGCCGGTCTTCTCCTTCTCGGTGGACATGCGTTCGATCTCGGTGGCTGCGCGGGCCTCCTTGATATACGCCTGCACCGCCTCCTGCTGGTCAGGGGTGGTGAGCAGGGGCACCAGTGGGTGCTCCGGGGCTAGCACCATGAAGGTGACGCCGAATATGGTGTCGATGCGGGTGGTGAAGGTGCGGATTTCCTTCTGTTCCTGGTTGTAGTGGCTGATGTCGAAGCTGATTTCCGTGCCCTCGCTGCGGCCCACCCAGTTGCGTTGCATGGCTAGTATCTTCTCAGGCCATTCCAGCAGGCCGTCGAAGTCCAGCAACTCCTCGGCGTAGTCGGTGATGCGCAGGAACCACTGGGCAAGGTCACGGCGGGTGATGGGTGTCTGGCAGCGCTCGCAGCGGCCGTTGAGCACCTGCTCGTTGGCTAGGACTGTGGCGCAGGAGGGACACCAAACCACGGGGGCGTGGGCGCGGTAGGCTAGGCCCTTCTCGTAGAGCTTCAGGAAGAACCACTGGTTCCAGCGGTAGTACTCGGGCAGGGCGCAGATTATCTCCTTGCTCCAGTCGTAGATGGCCCCCATGCTGCGCAGTTGCTCGCGCATGTTCCGGATGTTGCTCATGGTCCATTCGTAGGGATGGATTCCACGGCTGATGGCCGCGTTCTCTGCGGGAAGGCCGAAGGCGTCGAATCCCATGGGGTGCAGCACGTTGTAGCCCTGCATGCGGCGGAAGCGGGCATGGGTATCGGCGGGGGCCATGGCGTACCAGTGGCCGATATGCAGGTCGCCAGAGGGGTAGGGGTACATGGTCATCTCGTACCAGCGAGGGCGGTCGTCGTCATCGGGAACGCGATAGATGCCGTCGGCCTCCCATCGCTCCTGCCACTTCTTCTCCAGAGCGATGGGGTCGTATTTCGATTCTTGGTACTCGGGGGTGGTGGTCATTCCGTTAGCTAACCTCTAGTACTGATGGCTGCCACCAAGTATACAGGCAGCGGGCAATCGGGGCGATTCGGGGGTGCGGCACCCGGACCGCAATTGCGAGACTTGGAGGTGAATCTCTTGCTATAAGAAGTGGCTACCGATGGTATATCTATGGTATACCCGTTATGTTCCCGTGATGTTACGGTAGTATTTTGCTGCACCGGTACTACTACCGGAGCAGCTATGGGCCAGCTTTGGATGGGGTCACGGGAAAGGGTGCGAATTTTTTTATTGCCGCATTTTGTATCTGAAGGGCACCCCATTGGTCTCATCTCAGCTTTGAGCCAGCTAGGGAACAGAGTCGCATCTTCCTTGAGTGCGCAGGGCTTGAGTGCGCAGGGCTTAAGTGCGGAGCTGGGATGGCCTGGGGAGACAGGTGGGAGAGTTGGCGCGGAGACGCCAAGGCTACAAGGATGAGGACGGGGAAAATGATTTTGCCGATCATTTCCACTCATTTCCGCCGCTGGCTTAGGTCCTTTCTTTAGTATGGGACTGCCGGGAACGTAGCAGAGGCAGGCCGTCCAGGTGCCGGTCACAATAAACAAAAAAAGCTGGGGTGACCTGATAGGGGTCAGTCCCCAGCGCACTCTAAGGTGAGAGTAGAACGGATGTGTGGGGTTCGTCAAGGGGTTGGTGTCACGGGGCGGGCTTTTCACTGCTTTCCTGATCGAGTCCGGGCCCCTGATCGAGTCTGGGGCGGGCTCTAACCTTCCCCCTGACGGGGAAGGGATGGTGCGGTGCCAGCGAGGGAAGGGTGAAAGGCGGTGTGGGAGTGACAGGGAGCCGTTGACACTGCTACAGGGCGCTCCATAGACTGCGGACGATTCAGACGACGACTTGAGAAAACGAGGAGGGCAGCATGGCCGACAGGAAGGGCACAGGCATACTGGTAGTAATGGCGGACGTACCGGCAGAGTTGGAGGAGGAGTTCAACCGCTGGTACAACGAAGAGCACATCGGCGAGCTTACGTCGCTGCCGGGCGTGCTGAACGCAGCTCGCTACGAGGCCCTCAGTGGCAGCCCCAAGCACTTGGCCGTCTACGAGATGGAGTCCCCTGACACCTACTCAAGCGACGCCTTCCAGCACTACCTAGCCAACCCTGACCCTTGGTCGCAGCGCATGTCGCCTAGGGTCGTTGGGACGAACTACGTGCACAACGTGTACCAAGTCATCTACCCGGAGCAGGTGCCCGCCTCCATGTCTCAGTCTGACATGGCCCCCATCCTCCAGTACGGTCGCATGGACATCCCGGAACAGTACGAGGAGGAGTTCAACGCGTGGTACAGCACGGTGTACGTGCCGAACTACTGCGAGGTGCCGGGAGTGATCCAAGCGCGACGCCTGCAGGCGTCGCGTGGCGCTCCGGCCTACGGCGTGATGTACGAGTTCGAGAACGAGAAGGTCCCGCAGACCCCCGAATGGGAGAAGGCGCGGGACGCCAACGTATGGTCACTGCGTATACGACCGAAGATGCAGCATGCGAACGGGTCTCCGGGGGTGTACAGGAAGACGTTTCAGTTGGGGTAGGGGGACGAGGTGCAATGCCTCCCTGTGATACACTACCGCTGCTGCACCCCGTTACTCTCGAAGACGTGGTGTTATTTGAATGCAAGGGGAGAACCGACTATGGCACACCTTGGTTCTTCAGGCGAGGATCCACCGACCGGGTCAACCCCTCACGCTCACCGCCGCAAAGGTGCAGAGATAATTGCCTCAATTGTCAATCGCGTTAGAAGACCTCAGGATAATGGGAGAGGCGACTTGCCCGAAATACACATCACGCGAAACGGCAGCTTCTTCATGAAGGGACACGAACTCGCGCAGAGTAAGACTTGGCGGGAGAGGCTCAGGAGTATGGTGGAGGCCGATCTCGCCAGACCCAACAGAAGCAAACAGAGCTTGAAACGGCGATCAAAATTACAAGGTCGACCACGCAACTCGCGCCGCAAGTAGCATGACCCTAGGGTTGTTGCTACTGCCGGCGGTTGGCGGATACTGGTTTGTCACCCACTGGAATTTCACCCGCTTTCAAGCGGTGCGGGACTCCGGTTACCATGTTCTATTTAAAGCAGCCCTATGCGGCATCGTCTTGTATTGCGCAGCACATCTGATAGCTTACCAATGGAACCCAATCCCCGAACCGGTCGAGTTCTGGGACGAGAATATCCCAGCCCCTTTCACTAGCGCGGTCGTACTGAGCATCATTTTTGGATTTTGCGCCCCATATCTGTTGAACGTAGTTTACTCGAAGAGAAGCGGCACCCAGCGAGCAATGACTAATACTGGGGATTACCTCATGCTCTTGTTAATGGATGCCGCGCGAGAACAATTCGGCGTAGAAATATCTCTCCGCAATAGAAAGACATATGTAGGGGTAGTGCTGAAATGCGCCGCGGAACGAACGGCAGAGTCAGCCGTGGAAATGCTACCTGCGCACAGCGGATACCGAGACGATAAGACCCTTCAATTGAACCTCGACACCAACTATCGATTCGTGACAGAGGAATATCTGAGGACTCCGGAAAGCTTCAGGGTCATAATCCCGTTCAGTGATATTGTCTCCGCCAGACCCTTCGACTTTATGGTGTTCGAGCGCTTCGTACGCTTCCGTCGTCCTCCGACAGTTCGTCGTCCTCCTGCAGTTCCTCCACCTCCGCCCACCCGTAGCCGTCCGTCTCGCTAGCCTTCACAGCAGACTCTTGTAACAGATGGTGTAGTGGGATATGTCGGGACCTCGGAGCAAAGCGCAACCCTCCTCCCAAGGCGAATGGGGTCTACGAAAGTCGTCATCACGGGCAAGGGCAGGAAGATGGAGCAGCGTCTTACGCCCGTTCGGGGCCGGCGACCTTCTTGTAGATGACGGGGCTTACAACTTCGGCTCACTCACAGCTCTCGAATCAGTTCATTCGACGGCAACTGCGGGTCAACCACCTTGGAGGCCTGACTCATGCCAGTGATGGGCAGGGTGCCCGGCTCCAGCAGCCCAAGCTGCACCAACACAGTGGCTTGGTCCCAGTAGATGTGCTCGTGGGCCAGCTTGTCGCCCTCGAACTGCACGATCACCACGAAGGGCACCTCCACCCACTTGTGAGTGGGCGGGATGCCGGGCAGCATCCAGTCCATCACAATATCGTGGGTGAACTTGAAGAGGAACTCGTCCACCAGCCGGTCCACACCCACAGTGCGGGAAATGGGCGTCAACTCCACATCGGCAGGCATCTTGGGGATGAAGTGGGCGGAGTAGAAGGCATCCAACGCCCCCTTCCCATACCCGCCAGTCATCACCGGCACATGGTTGACATAGGCGTTCTGCACCATAGTCAGCAGCGTATCGGGCGTGCTCTTGGTATCAAACTCATGGCGCAGGTGCTCGGCCCAAAGCGCTTCAAGGTCGGGTTGGTTGGTCATGGTGTACCTCACTCTATCGGCTGTAGGTGTCGGGAGGCGTTACGCCGTGGAAGATGGAGTACTGCGAGATTGGCACCCCTTCGCTATCAATAATCGCTACAACATAGACCGTATAGACACCAGGCCCATATTTGCGCAGTTGGAGGCCAACGTCCGCGGTAACTTCAAAGGTTCCGTCCTCCCAAATCCACGACTTCGCTTCGGTCCAAGGTACAGAAACGAGACCATCTGATGGGGTTTGGCTCGCTGCACGGATAGCCTTTTGAATCCGTTCAGCCCCCTTGGCGGAACCGGGGGGTTGAGCTATGGGTGATGCGTTGTATGGGTCGGGACAGCTTCCATATTCGACTTCTGTCTCACGCTCGACATAGAGGCGGCTTGGCGGCAATGGTCGCCGAATTCCAAGTATCGGAAGACCTGGGTCATAACAATAGGTTCTGGCGATCTGGCCAGTGGTCAGTGGATGGGGCGGCGGGTCGAAGGCGATAGTGACCACGAAGTCCATTCCGTCCTTGATCGGGAGACCATTTTTGAGGCTTCCGGATATCATCAAGATGTCGCCATCGAGAGTTGGCAGTGAAGCGTATTCCACGTAGTCACCCTCGAAATGCTGCACGGCTTGCAGGTTATAGCGGTCCCAAGCCAAGCCTATGTTGACCTTCTTGTGCCAAGGGTCGAGCAGGGCCTCACGATGACCTTCGCTGCCCAGCCATACTCGGGTGATATGCTCGATCTTCTTCTTGATGTTGTCGTTGGGCCGACTCCAGTCGTACCACTTTACACAGTGCGAGTTGCCGGCCCAATTCTCTGAGTTGGACTGATAGCCTCCAGCGAGGCTATAACGCATATAAGGCTTTAGACCGTCTCGGCCCCAGTGACCCCCGTAACAAGCCTCTAATGCTGCCTCGGCATGTAGTTGGGCAACGACGTTCTCTCCCAGAACCACCGGACCAGCCCCCGCCTCAAGCCGGGCTTGGTTGATCAAGCGCAGCATGTATTGCTTTTCTTCCATGTTTCGAACACTAGGGTCCAGATGAGAGGAGGCACTTTCGGGCTCGTCGTAAGCAACGCATAATCGAGACCACAGGACGAGCCCCGCGAGTACCAGGATCCCCACGAGGGCCAGAGTGCTGCACCCGGACTTGGCCCGGCTGGCGAAGTCCCCCATTCGTGCTGGACTCGGAGAGAGAGACGAGACGGGACCAGGCTGTTCAGGCTGTTCAGGGCCAGCAAGCGGAGAACGGCCCTCTTGGCCACCATCTGCGTGGGCGTGGGCTTCACGCAGCCGGATGGTCATAGCGACGCCTAGGACGCTCGAACATAAGGTCGGCATTGGGGCCCTCAGCATATTTGGCTAAACGAGACTATCGCCGCTGGAGGCTCGGCGCAAGACAGGGCAGGCCCTGCCCCAGATAGCGGCCCCGTGTTATACTCGCTCCCTACGACGACGCCAGAGTATCGGGAGGTCGCCATGGCTGTTTGGGACGATGTATTGCCGGAGCATGACAAGCAGGTCTTCGATGCAGCGGGCTATGGGAAACGCCAGGGATATGGCAGTCGGCCTGCAGTGATTGTGGTGGATGTCAGCTACAACTTCGTCGGTGACACGCCCGAGCCCATCCTCGACTCCATCAAGAGGTACCGCAACAGTTGTGGCGAGCAGGGCTGGGAGTCGGTCCAGCATATCAAGAAGCTGCTGGACTCCTCGCGGGCCAAGAACCTGCCCATCATCTACACCACAGCCCCGCCACGGCGCAAGTCAGTCATTGCTGGCCGCTGGGCGGGCAAGAACTACCGGGCCTCCGAGATATTCGCCGAGGCCACGCACGAGGCTAACGCCATCGTGGAGGAGATCGCTCCTCAGGAACAGGACATCCTCATCTTCAAGGACAAACCCAGTGCCTTCTTCGGCACGCCTCTGATCAGCTACCTGACTGAGTTGCAGGTGGACTCGTTGATCGTGGCGGGCACGGTCACCAGCGGGTGTGTGCTGGCCACGGTGCTGGACGGCTTTTCCCACAACTTCAAGGTGTCGGTGGTGGAGGAGTGCGTCTTCGACCGCGGCGAGATGTCGCACAAGATTTCCCTGTTCAACATGCACGCTTGGGCCGCCGATGTGGTGACCCTTGAGGATGTGGAAGACTACTTGGCGGAGCTTCCCGACAACCTGTTCTGATGCCGGTACGCCCCGTCGAGCCCCAATAGGACACCAGGAGGTCTGCGGGTGAAATTCGCCCACTTCTCCCACGTATGGAGCCGTCAGGGTATGACGGCTCACGATCGATATGAGCAGCTCTGGCGGGAACTGGAGCTTGCCGACGAGCTCGGCTTTGAGTACGGGTTTACAGTCGAGCACCACTTCAACCCCGCCGAAAGCCTGATGCCCTGCCCTACTCTC
This sequence comes from Dehalococcoidia bacterium, assembly GCA_965263155.1. Lineage (GTDB taxonomy): Bacteria > Chloroflexota > Dehalococcoidia > Lucifugimonadales > JAAXIE01 > JAAXIE01. The sequence continues at coordinate 335,696 of OZ253586.1, read as the reverse complement.
TATTGTGCCGGGGCAGCAGCCCACACCAAGAACCTGCGGGTCGGCCCGCAGGGGTTCATCCCCCCACTGTACGACCCCATCCGGCTGGTGGAAGAGGTCGCGGTGCTGGACAACCTGACCAACGGCCGCCTAGAGATTGGCTTGGTGTCCGGGGTCCTGCCGGAGTTCTTCCAACACATCGCTGGAGCCGACTTCGAGAACCGCGGAGCGCTGACCCAAGAGATTATCCCACTGTTCAAAGCGGCTTACGGCAGTGACGGCCCCTTCAGCTTCAAGAGCGAGTTCCACGAGTACAACAACGTGACGTTGTCGGTGAAGCCCCTACAGAAGCCCCACCCGCCCATCTGGCGGCAGACTCGCGACCCCGACACCTTGACCCAGCTTGCCAAGGAAGGCAGCCACACCGGCTTCATCTTCCTCTACCCCCGTGCCATGGTAGCCCCACGCTACCGAGAGTACCTGCGTCAGTGGGACGAGGCGGGCCACCCTGGGAAGCCCAACATTGGTTACTGGACCTTGGTGTACGTCGACGAGGACGAGGAGACGGCCATCGCGAAGGCTACCGAGCACATCCTCCACTCCATGCAGGTGACCTTCCGCCACGGCTGGGACAATCCGGGCGCGAACCAGCAGGCGTTGCACTCCATGACCACAGCTAGAGGAGAGACTCAGGTTATAGAGATCGCGAGAAATCTGGGCAGCATCGAGTATCTGCTGAACAACAACCTCATATTCGTGGGTTCCCCCGAGACCGTGACCCAACGAATTCGCGATGCCGCCCACGAGGGCATGTTCAACACCATGATGTGCGAGTTCAACATCGGCTCCATCCCCGAAGAGGACCTGATGCGCTCCATCCGCCTCTTCGGCACACAGGTGATGCCTGCTCTGCGGGACTTGGAAGTTTACTAGGTGACATTTCCGTCTTGCCCGCCCGTCATCCCGCTGCTACGCTTAAGCCAGCCCACACAAGCTCGCATCAACTTGAGACACATGACCACTCCACATCCCAGACATGCTTCTCGAACTTGGGCCCGAAATTCGACACTTTCACAGCAAATGACCATTGCACAAATTTCACAGAAATTAGCTACGGAAAAATTCGCCACTGATACGAGCAGTATGAAATCATGAAGTCCAGCTACGAGGCCCCGCTACGATGTATGGACACCTACGGACTCGCTCCATATAGGGGTCAGCAGAAAGCCGCGACACAAATGTCCTATTCAACACCGCTCCGACGTTAGGAGGAACTGAATCACATGCGTAGTATCGACGTCCATGCCCATTTGGTGCCCAAGCGATGCCTCGATGCGTTTCAAGCAGGCAACGATTGGCATGGAGTTACTCTTGGCAAGGACGACAAGGGGATCAATATCATAAACAACCGCTCGCAGCGGTGGCGCCTTGACGGGCGTCTGCAATGGGGGCCGGAGGAGCGCATCTGCGACATGGACTCCTTGGGAGTAGACATGCAGGTGGTGTCAGTGTACCCGCTGCTCTACAGCTACGACGCCGACGTGAGTGACGCCACGGCCATCGCCCGCGAAACCAACGACGAAATCGCCTCAATGATTTCGGGCCGGCCCGACAGGTTCTCTGGCTTGGCCACCCTGCCTATGCAGGACGTGGGCGCCGCCGTCGCCGAGATGGAGCGGGCCGTTGGCACCTTGGGCTTGAAAGGAGTCATGGTCGACGACACCGTCAATGGCCGTCGCTTCGACGACCCCGAGTTCCTGCCCTTCTTCCAAGCCGCCGAGCAGGCCGGAGCCCTCGTCATGTTCCACCAAGGCGGTCGCACCATCGTCTCCGACCGCATCCCCCGCTACCACCTGCCCAACACCGTGGGCAACCTAGCCGAGCGCACCCTCACCTTTGCCCACTTGGTGCTCGGCGGCGTTATGGACAAGTGCCCCAACCTCAAGGTGCTGCTGTGCCACGGTGGTGGATACCTCTGCTACACCGTGGAGCGTATCGACGACGGCTGGGCCTCCCGCCCATTCGTGAGGGCCAACTCCAGTCAGCCTCCCAGTGCCTACCTGCGCCGCTTCTACTACGACTGCATCACCCAGAGCGATGCCAGCCTTCGCTTCCTCATCGACAAGGTCGGTGCAGACCGCGTGGTGCTGGGCACCGACTGGCCTGCGGACATGTGCATTGATTGGCCCGTGTCCTGGCTGCTGGGGCTGGAGAACCTGAGTGACGACGAAAAAGAACTGATCCTTCACAAGAATTTGGAGGACCTGCTGGGTCTGTAGCATCCCCGAGCAGGCAAGGCTGCCAAGAGATAAGCTGCCAATATCAGCCCATATCAGTAAATGCGGAGGTCGCCGAATGCGACAAATCGACATCCACGCCCACTTTCTGCCCCAATGCGCTTGGAAAGCCTTCGACGCCGGGCAGGAATGGTATGGGTTCCGACACGAGGCTGGGCAGGGCTTGGGGTCCACGGTCAGCCCGGTGCGGCGTGACGGCATACCAACATCTAAGCTTAGGTTCACGCCGGAAGAGCGCATCAAGGACATGGACGAACTGGGTGTGGACATCCATGTGGTGTCCATGGCCACGGCTTGGTTTGGGCACCATCTCGATCCCGCTGAAGGACTGAAGCAGGCCCGTGAGGTAAACGACGAAATCGCGTCGATGACCAAGCAGCACCCCACCCGCTACGCTGGGTTGGCCACCCTGCCGGTGCAAGACGTGAACGCCTCAATAGACGAGCTGGACCGGTCAGTCAATGTGCTGGGGCTGAAAGGCGCCGAGTTGGACGCGGTATTCAACGGGCATTCTTGGGACGAGCCCCAATTCCTGCCCCTGTTCAAGGCCGCCGATGAAATGGGGGCTGTTCTTTTCTTCCACCCCCACCCTCAAGACAACATCGTGTCGGCGGCTTCCAACCCTTACAGCTTGGGTAACCTGTTCGGTGTGCTGGTGGAAGACACCTTGGTGTTCTCCGCCTTGGTCTTCGGCGGAGTCTTGGAGAAGTGCCCCGACCTGAAGGTGTGCATCGCCCACGGCGCTGGGCCAGCCTGCTTTGGCATGGGCCGACTAGACCGTGGCTGGCAGGTGCGCAGCGAGGCACGGGTGAACATCAGCAAGCCTCCAAGCCACTACATCCCCCGCATCTACTACGACACAGTGTCCCCCAGCGAAGGGGCGCTCCGGTTCCTCATCGACCAAGTCGGAATCGACCGGGTGGTGCTTGGCAGCGACTGGCCCTATGTGCCATGGGAGCCCTCCGCCGGTGGTTGGATCGACGGCTTGGAGAGTCTGACCCGCGAGGAAAAGGACAAGATTCTCTGGAAGAACTTGGAAGCACTACTGGGGATTTAGCTAGGAGGTGGGTATGACCCGGCCAATAGTAATATCCTCCGACTCCCACGTTTTCGAGCCACCCGACCTGTGGACTAATCGCATCGACTCCAAATTCAAGGAGCGAGCGCCCCACATGAGGCAGGTGGACGGCATGGACCACCTCTTCATAGAGGGCGACCAGTTTCTTGCTGGCATCGGCCTCATATCGGGCGCGGGGCTGAGGTTCGAGGCCCCGGAGCAGATAACCCACGAGGCACGCTTTGAGGATGTGCATGTGGGTGGCTACCTGCCCGACGAGCACATACGGGACATGAAGACCGACGGGGTGTCGGCAGAAATCCTCTACCCCTCCCAAGGCCTCTTCTACTTCAGGGTGCAGGACTCCGAACTGCTGTCGGCCATCTTCCGGGCTTACAACGACTGGCTGGTGGACTTCTGCAGCACTCACCCCAAGCAGCTCAAAGGCATCGCCATGATCAACCTCGACGACGTTGAAGACGGGATGCGCGAGCTTTCACGCACGGCCAAGATGGGCATGGCTGGGGCCATGATCAGCGAGTACCCGCCGGAAGACCGCCGCTACGACCTCCCTGACTACGAGCCCTTTTGGGCGCTAGCCCAAGACTTGGACGTGCCCCTGAGCCTGCACACCGCCACCAGCCGGGTGGGCAACAACCGCGGGGCCGGTCCCTCCTCAGTGCGAGTGGCCAGCAACCGCGCCAACAAGGTATTCCTGCCCTCGACGTCGCTATGCGACATGATTTTCTCTGGCGTATTCGACCGCTACCCCAAGCTGAAGGTGGCCATCGTAGAGTTCGAGTTGGCATGGGCGGCCCACCTGCTGGGCACCATGGACTACACCTACATCGAGCGCCAAAAAGAGGCCTCCTACCGCTTCAAGAACGATATGATGCCCAGCGACTTCTTCCGCCAGAATATCTACCTGAGCTTTCAGGAAGACCAGATAGGCATCCGGCTGCGGGATGTCATCGGGGTCGACGGCTTGATGTGGGGCTCCGACTACCCCCACGCCGAGGCCACCTTCCCCCGCTCCATGGAGATACTCGACGAAATCCTCGAAGGCGTGGCCGACGACGAGCGTGCCAAGATCGTGGGCCTGAATGCCGCCAAGCTCTACAACTTCGACCTCGAGGCTCTCGCCAAGGTGTAACCCCCTCGGTCACATCCCAACCGTCGTTCGATTGTGGCCGAGGGACCGCCAAGGCTAGCCCGCGGCGAAGGCTTCCTTCAGGGCGGCGGAGGCTTCGGCGATGGCTCGGGCTCCCTTGTCCATCAGGTCGGGCATGCCGAAGAAGCCGTGGATCATGCCGTCGTAGCGGGTGCATGTGGTGGGGATGCCTGCTTGGGTGAGGCGTCGCGCGTACTCCTCGCCCTCGTCGCGCAGCGGGTCGAACTCGGCGGTGATGACCAGTGCTGGAGGCAGGCCGGATAGGTCGTTGGCCCGCATGGGTGAGGCGTAGGGTTCCGCCCCGTCGCCCTCGTTGCCGAGGTAGTGTCCCCAGAACCAGACCATGCCCGCTCGGGTCAGCAGGTAGCCGTCGGCGTTCTGGCTGTAGGATGGCGTGTCGAGCCGGTACTCGGTGACAGGGTAGACCATCAACTGGTGGACCAGCGACGGCCCTCCCTTGTCCCGCGCCATCAGTGACACGACTGCAGACAGGTTGCCCCCGGCACTATCACCGCCCACAGCCAGCCTGTTGGCGTCGCCGTTCAGGGCGGCGGCGTTGGCCGCAGCCCAAGCTGTCGCGGCATAGCAGTCGTCGGCGGCCGCGGGGTACTTGTGCTCCGGGGCTAGGCGGTAGTCCACCGACACCACGATACATCCTGCCTGCAGGCACAGGTGGCGACAGGTGGCGTCGTGGGTGCGCACGTTACCGATGACCCAACCGCCGCCGTGATACCACATGAGGATGGGGAAGGGGCCTGAGCCTTCGGGAGTGTAGATGCGGACGGGTATTTCGCCGGCTGGGCCGGGCACCGACTTGTCCTCCACCCTGCCTACCTCCGGGCCAGCAGCCCTAGGACGGGCGTCGAAGTTGGCCCGCGCTTCATCAGGCGATACTTCGTTTACTGGGGGCAGTCCGAGGGACTCGACCGCCTCTATTACGGCTGCGGCTTGTGGGTCCAGTGGCATGTCACACCTCCCGATATGCATTTAATCGCGGTCTCTTCCCTTTCGCAGGGGAAGGGGCCTCTGGATACCGGCTTTCGCCGGTATGACGAAGGTAAGGTCAGAATGTGGGTGATTGAGGTTTCCGGAGGCCTGCCTGTTCCATCAATGGCAGCACCTTTTCATTAAACGTGGCCACTCCAGCCTCGTAGTCCACCCAGTGCAGGGCGATGCCGGAGAGGCCGACGCGCTGTAGTTTGATCAACTCGTCCACAATATGCTCCGGGGTGCCCACTAGCGGGTAGCCGCCCCAGCCCGCGATGAGCTCGCGGCGCATGTGTATGATGCGTTCCGGGGGCATGCTGCGCTCTCCGCTGCCCGTTATGGCCGCGATGAGACCATCCACTGCCTCCCAATCGCCCTTTTCGTCGACGTAGTAGCGGAGGTAGTCTTGGGCCTCCTTCTCCGTGTCGCGGCATACCACGTAGCCGTGGTTGAGAATGCCTATGTCCCTGCCGTACTCCTCACGGGCCAGCCTCTTGGTGTCCTTCACCAAGTCCTTCATGGTCTCAAGCTCGGGCATGGACTGGAAGCTGAAGTCAGCATGCTTGGCCCCGAACCGCCGGCCTGTGTCCGACTGCCCTGCACTGACGATCACGGGATAGGGCTTCTGCACAGGCTTAGGCTGGAGGTGGGCCTTCCTGCTCTGAAAGTACTTACCCGCGAAATCGAAGTCTTCTTCCTCGGTCCACAGGCGCTTCACCAAAGTCAGCCACTCATCGGTAGCCTCGTACAACTCCTCATGGCCGATGGGGTCGATGCCGAACATGCAAATCTCGTCGGGCTTCTGACCGGCCACCACGTTCAGAGCGGACCTGCCGCCAGCAATGTGGTCGACGGTGCAGCCCTGCTTGGCAGCCACCACGGGGTGGAAGTAGCGGATATGGGACGTGTACATGACCTGTATCTGCTTTGTGAGGGCGGCGATACCCGCAGCCCAAGTGAAAACCTCGAAGGACTTGTCGTTGAACTCGACTTGGCCTCCGAAACCGCGCCAGCGTCCCAAGGGCAGCAGGAATTCCCAGCCCGCCTCGTCGACGGCTTGGGCAACTCGCACGTTTTCCTCCCAGGTGGGGGTTAGGGTGCCCTCGGCGTGGGTGATGGCTGTGCCGCCGCTCACGTTGAGGCAGAAGATACCCAGCTTGAAGGCGTTGTCGTTGTAGAGGGGTAGTTCGGAGCGTTCCATTTCTTGCCTCTTGTGTCGAGGGTTCTTACGCCCGTATGACCGCTTGTGTCAACTCGATGAGGTGGTCACCCTCAAGCTGTAGCAGCTTGCCCGTATCCTCCATGCCCAGCCGGGAAGCCATAACAAAGCCATTGCCCACATGATCGGGACCCGGAAGTCGTGCTCGGACGTCCTCGGGAGCTTCCTCTGTGGCGATGGCCTGCCCCGGCGAGATGGTTACCACGCAGATGTTCCGCCCCCGTTCTTCCTCGGCCACGAAGCCGGTGAACTTGCGGATGGCCTCCTTGGAAACGCCATAGGGGCTGGCCCCGTCGCCCATCTGGGCCGGATCAGTCCCGCCATAGAGGTTGATGATGTGGCCGGACCTTTGGCGCTCCATGTGTTGCAGGACATGCTTGGTGCACAGGAAGGTGCCACCCATGTTGGTATCCATGACGTTACTCCAGAGGGCAAGGTCCATGTCCGCCACCCTAGGCCAGCGTGGCGCCCACGAGAAGTGGGTCACGATGCCAGCGTTGTTCACCAAGGTGTCGATGCGCCCGTAGCGCTCGATCGCCGCATCGACCATCTCTTTCACGCTGTCCTCGCGTCGCACGTCGACGTTCAGCGGTAGGACGTCGACACCCAACTCCCCTACCTCGCTGACAACAAGGTCAAGGGAGCCGATGTCGGCCAAGGCCAAGCTGTCGCCCTGCAAGGCGAAGGTGCGGGCGATATGGCGTCCAATCCCCTGGGCCGCCCCCGTAATCAGCACAACCTGCCTTTGTTCTTGCATCGCCAACGCTCCCTCAGAAGTGCCCCCAACCACATCATGTGGAGGCTGTTGGTTGAAGGCTAGCACTGCCCCCAAAGCGGGTCAACTGGGTCGACCAATGGGGGGCTCGACGTGAGGGCGATGAGGCGGGGCCTCGGTTATGCAAAGGGCTCCGTGCGCGGGCGTGACGAGAGCGTCTGAGGGCATTGGCTTTCCCTAGCAGCGAGCGGAAAAGCTTAGACCGATGGCTAATCTCGCACGGTTCGTTGAAGCCAGACAATTGACCATTGGCTAGGGGAAGAATACAATCTAAATTGCAGTTCCAGACACGGCCCGGTGGTGTAGCGGTTTAACATGCTGCCCTGTCAAGGCAGAGATCGTGGGTTCGAGTCCCATCCGGGTCGCCACTAACTCCTCTAGTCCACTAACTTTCGCACCCAGCTTACAGAAACCCCTGAGGACCCCCGTTTGAATCGCGCTTTGACCGTAGGCGTCCCGTGGCACGAGTTCCGCATTGCGCCACGGGACACCGTGGGTTGGCGCTACGGGCCAGCACCCATGCCACACTTGATCGCTGCTTGGATTAGCGCGACTGGTGGACCAGCCGCAGGGTCTGGGGGTTCAGATAGGGCGGACAAACCTTCGGGACCCAATTCCTGCAAGAAGCACGCTATCTGCGCGGGATCGCCCAGACCTGCGGTCGCGGCCTCTTCGGGGTTCAGGCACTGCATAAAGGGCACCATTGTGAACATTGCCACAGGGCTGTCGACCCCGGTGATGATTTGGGCTCTGAACCCTCCTGCCACCGACCCAACTGTAGCTTCATTGTCAAGTTGGCCATTCAGGCAGGTCTCCGTTTCAGGGCTGAGGCTGCCAACCATGGCAAACATGCCGCTAAGCATGATGCGCACTACCGTGCGGTCGCTGAGACAGCCTAGGAGCGCTTCGGCCGCTGGCCCCGAGGGGCCATCCGGGCCTAGGGCAGCGGCAAGCTGGTCGGGTGGAACGGCGGCGCTGACGCACGCAGCCTCGTCCGATGGCAACTGGTCGAGGAGAGCTTGAGCGTTGCCGTCCAACGGCGGGAATATGAGGACGCTGGAGCTGGGCATTGCTGGAGCCATAGTGGACGCCGGAGCAGGCGGTGGCTCGGACGCAGTGGTGGGCTCCATAGCCATGGAGTCTGTTGCGGAACGCGCTGCCAGCAGCACTTCCACCCCAACCTCGTCCTCCAAGCTCACCACGGCATTCGCCGTGGGCTTGGGTATCTGCAACTGGTCCCAAGTGAAGGAGGTGCGCCCGATGATGAAGACCACGTCACCATCATCCCGTGCCTCAACGTCGAAAGTCAGGGGGGTAGTGATACCCCGGACCGTCAATTCCCCATCGACTTGGGCCGACACCATATCGCCGTCGGTGAAACCGTCCGGCAACTCGTCGAGTCCTTGCACCTTGAACGTGCCCGTGGGGTGATTGGCGAACAGCCGTTCACGGATGTACCTGTCCCTGTAGGAACTGTCGCTGGAGAGCTGAAGCAGGTCAATCGCAATCACCGATTCCTGACCATCCAAGCTCACATGCCCCGACAGAGCATTGGTGCGCACCACTGCATCGTTGGGCAGCGAGAGGGACGCCAACTGCTCGGTGACAGTGAAGGTGGCCTCGGAACCTTCCCCAACCTGGAAGGTGATGCCCTCTACGTCACCCATCTGGCGTGGGCCAGTGGGCGCAGCCGGTTGGGTGGATGTGGGCATTGCTGCTGTCGTGGGTTCCGACGCAGGCACAGAAGTCGCGGTGGCGGTGGCCGTCGCCGGAGTGGCGGTAGGCTCAGGGCTCTCGGTCTCTTCTTCATCCGAGGAGCCTCCGCAGGCCAGCAGCGCGACGGTCATCATCAAAGCTACCAGCAGCGCGATGACCCAGACAGGACGGGCAACCAGGTTGTTCCGTGTCATGAGATATCAGTACTCCTCAAAAAACGTCATGCGGAGTGTCTATCATAGTGTCAGCGCGAGGCGGCAGCTCCAACCGCCCGCTTTCCTGATCGCCTTGGGTTATTAGTGCGCCACCCAAGGCCAAGGCCACCACCACGCCGCCGACTGCCACCCGCCAACTGTCCAAGGGTCGGAGGTAAGCCCGGAGGTAGACAGAGGCGCCTACTAGTCCAAAGAGGATCGCTGCAAGGGGGACGCCAAAGGAGACGGAGCGGTCGAGTTGGGTGTTTATCCCGAAGGCTATCCCGATGACCACGGCAAGAGCGATCAGCCAGAGCAAGCCAAACCGGAGCCGCGGGCTATGCCCGCCAGACAGCAGAGACCACAACACCCCAGCGGCAAGACCTACCACCAATGAAGCAATCGCTACCGCTAGGGTGCTGAACAGAGCGTCGTTCGGCGAATGAAGAGGCAAGGAAACCAAGACTGCCACCACTGCGGCCACGGCCCCACCCGTCAGTCCTTGGATCAACTCCTCACCTCACTCCTTCGCCAATGGAAACCCTTGGAGTGGCTAACTAGGGCGGGTACGAGCCGTCTGGGCTTCGGCGGGTGAATATCTCGATGCTATGCCCGTTGAGCTCGTGGAAGTAAATGCCACGCCCGCCCCACATGTCATAGACTTGCATGTTGTCCTGAGCGAAGGGTTCGCTGCCATAGGACAAGCCCTCGTCCTTCACCCGGCCAAAGATGTCGTCGAACTCCTCATCGGTCACATGAAAGGCGTAGTGCTCGTGGGTCACGGGATCGCGCCCATCATCGAAATCGAAGAAGAGGTTGTCGTTCACCTTTACTGGGGCGAAATGAGTCGGCGAATTCCGCTCGACTTCCAGCCCCATGATCCGCGCGAAGAACTCGGCAGAAGCCCACTTTTCGTTGGCTCGCACAATGGTGTGGTTCAGTATAGGGGCCATCTCTTGCTCCTTCCCATATCTTGGGCCCATATCTTGGCTAAGCCTAGTCTAACGGAAATCGGGACTCAGTGGCAGGGGATACTCCTCGCATAGCGGACTGTATACCGGGATTGACTTATCAATTGCATGAGGCATAGTATGCTCAAATTCCGGCTTCCGCGCCATATAAGTCCAGACCTAGTTGGAATAGCTTCATTCCGTGTCATAGGAGTGGAACCATGGCAAGAGCCTCGGCTAGACGCATTTATCTCGTAATAGCAGCATTGATACTTCTGTTGGTAGTCTCCTGCGGGGAGGAGGCTACACTTGCGCCAGCTCCCACTACTGCGGCTGTTCCTGTCGATCAGGATGCCATCGTGCAGCAGGCTGTGCAGGCTGCGGTGGCCGCCGCCGCAGCATCCCAAGCCGCGCCTGATGCTGCTTCTACCCAAGCCTTGGTGGAGCAGGCGGTAGCAGCGGCCGTGGCGCAGATGCCGGCTGCGGAATCCGGCGCCCCCGTCGATCAGGACGCTATCGTGCAGCAAGCCGTGCAGGCTGCGGTGGCGGCCGCCTCCGCAGCCCAACCCACACCCGCCGCTATGCCCGAACCTGCGACGCCCCCCACCGCCATGATGGAGCCCACAGGCCACCTCTTCTTCTCGGTGGCGGAGTTGGGCTCTCCAGCCTTCGTGCTGAAGAACCAGGACTTCCAGAACAACAAGTTCCTGGGCACTACCACCCACGAGATGATGTTCGGCTCCGACCCACAAGGGGCGCGTATCCCAAGATTGGTGCGCGACCTCGAAGTGGACGCCACCGGCCTCATCTACACCTTCCACCTGCAACAGGGGGTGCAGTTCCACAAGAACTGGGGTGAGTTCACCGCCGACGACTTCCTCTTCAACATCAGCGGCATTGTCGAGCAGGGCACGGTACACGGTTCTTCAGGCGACATTGGGCGCATCTACCTTTGCGAGGGATGCGAGCTCACCAAGCTGGACAGTCACACAGTGCAGCTCACGAGGCCCACCGCAACCTTTGAAATCGCTTGGCGTAGTTGGCACCCCGAAACAGGTCTGTCGTTCAACAGCAAGCTACAATACGACACCTTAGGGGAGGAAGCCGCGAACTTCGAGGCCGTCGGCACAGGACCGTGGGATCTGGTCGACTTCAAGAGCGGCGAGAATCGCCACATGGAGGCGGTGCAGAATCACTGGAGACAGACTCCTCAGTTTGCCGAGATGACTTGGCTGGACATCGCCGAGGAGTCCACCCGTCTGGCCAATTTCATCGTTGGAAGGCTCGACACCGCTCTCTTTAGCGCGGAGTCGGTGCAATCCATCAGGAACGATGCTCCCGAAGGCGTGAAGTTCATGACTCTGAACGACGCCTTCATGATCCGCATCATGCCCACGGGCTCCCAGTACTTCACCGACTACCAGCCCCGCTTGGATGGGGAAGTCGGCAATCCGCTGGGCGGTGACGCGGGAGACTGCACACCCGCGTACATCTCCTGCAACGGCGATGAAAGCTCGGAGGAGTGGGAGCAGGCCAAGAAGGTCCGTCTGGCCTTGCAACATGCCATCGACCGCCAGAAGCTCATCAATAACATCGCTTTCGGAGAGGGCCAACCGGTCTACCTGTTGGCTTGGATGGGTCACGACGCCCGCATGAGGCAGTTCGGTCTCGACCAGTTGGAATACGAGTACGATGTGGACAAGGCCAAGCAACTCTTGGTTGAGGCGGGCTATCCCGAAGGTGGCTTCGAGGTCGACATGTGTCTGGTCGTCAGACCTGGCTTAGCTGCTGAGGCCATACAGGCTGGACAAGCTGTGGCCGGAATGTGGGCCCAGATAGGGGTGGACACCAACCAGATTAACCTGCCCCACTCAGCCTTCCGGCCCACGCTGGTAGCCCGGACCGCCCGCTGCATGTACACACGCAGCGACAACCCGCAGGTGGAACCCATCAGATACTGGTCCACCGTCTTCAGCGCGGCCAACCCTGGCTACAACCAGGGTCTGGAGCACCCCACGCTGCAACGGATCATCGCCGAGGCCCAAGCACTTCTCGATGATGACGAGCGCTGGGCCAAGCAGGCCGAGGGTGCCCGCTGGTTCTTCGACAACGCCCTCGACATGCCCTTGTACACCAAGCCCCAGATATTCCCTCTCGGCCCACGATTGGACGAGTGGGAGGTGATGCCCCGCGTGGTGGACTGGCTGAACAACTGGGAGTACGCCAATCACCGCTAGGAAACCACACCCGTGACAAGCGGCCAACACAGAAAGGGTCAGGCGCCGAGAGCGCCTGACCCTTTCTTCATATCGGTGCAATGCGTCCAGCGGGGTCTGAAGACCCTGTCACAACTCGCGGGGCAGTTCCGCGACCACCCCATTCCGCCTGCGCGGGAATTGCCCATGGCCCCTTTAGGGCCACGTAAGAGGATGAAAAGGCGAACGGCCTCTAGGCTGCTAGCTCTCGTCCAGTAGGCCGCCCCGTGGATTCCAGTCTGCGCGAGAATGACGGGGCGGACGATTGCGCGAGGGTCGCTGGTTCTTTCCATAGCAACGACGGGAACGGGTGTTATTGCCGGGAGCGGGAGCCTTTGACGCACGCTCATCAACTCGAGCGGCTAGGCTTGCCTGGGAGGCCTGGACTTGCTATCTAGGGAACAGGACGCCCTTCCAGCGCCGTTCCTTAAGGGCTGTGACTATGGGTCGGGCTGAGCGCGACATGTAGGTGAATATCACCAAGGCCGTCATGGCCCACGCCAGTATTACGACGAAGGTGCTTGACCAAGTCACGGTGACGACTATGTCGAAAGCGATAAACCCGGCGAAAGCAGAGAACACCAAGTGGCGCGTCGCCAGCAGTAACAACGCCGCGCCCCCCACCGCGATGCCGGCATACATGGGCGACATGGCGAAGCCGATGCCCAACACCGTGGCTGCCCCCTTGCCCCCACGGAACTTGAGGTAAATGGGCCAGTTGTGCCCCGCCAAGGCCGCGGCTGCCCCTAAGCCCGACACCCATTCCGGAGCGCCCAGCCATGCGGGCAGAAAGAACCCCAGCGCGCCCTTGCCCGCGTCGGCGGCCAGCACGGCGATGCCTCCCGCCGGGCCCAACTGGGAGTACGTGTTCAGAGCCCCCACGTTCTGGCTGCCTACGGTGCGTATGTCGATCCCCTTCAGCAAGCGAAGCAGGATATAGGCGGAGGGAATCGACCCCACGAGGTAGGCTAGCACTACTCCGATGATGGCTCCGGCAATCAGCATCTGTCGTCCTCTGCTCCAGTCCTAGTCACAGCGAATGTTGGAATGTCGGCCAACCTCTATTGGGCCTCTATTGGGCCTCGGCCAGCCGGTAGATGTGGCCATCGAAGGATAGAAGGTACACCTCGCCATCCTCGTCTTGGCCAAACGCGGAAATCCGGCGCACCGAATCGTTCAGCAACGTGTGCTCGGTCACCTGCTCGCCATCGTAGCGCAGGCCCCATACTTCTCCGCTGCAGTAGTCGGCGTACAAGTATGCCCCTTCCAGCCACGGCAGGCTAGACCCACGGTAGACCACCCCGCCGATGACGGCGCAACGCGACCCGGTCAGGGAATATTCGACCACCGGTACCTTCAGCCCTTCAGCAGAGCAGTCTTGTACCGTGGAAGGGAAGCAGTGGTTACCCTCCATACGGTTCCAGCCGTAGTTCTTCCCCACTCGCAGCAGGTCAACCTCTTCCCAGTGGTTCTGGCCAACGTCGCCAGCCCAGAGGTCGCCCGTCTCCCGGTCAAAGGAGAACCGCCATGGGTTGCGCAGCCCGTAAGCCCATATCTCCGGGCGGGCGTCCTCGTGTACAAAGGGATTGTCTGCGGGGACCGTGTACGGGTGCTCCTCCGAGACCTCGGACACATCTATGCGCAGCATCGCCCCTAAAAGAGTCTGCAGGTCTTGTCCACTGTTCAACGGGTCGCCCCCGGCCCCGCCATCGCCCAGCCCGATGTACAGGTAGCCGTCGGGGCCGAAGGCTAGGGTGCCTCCATTGTGGTTGGGATAAGGCTGGGGGACGTGCATAATCACCAGCTCGATGTTGGGGTCTACACGTCCTGCATCAGCTTGGCCGACGGTGTACCGTGCAACGACGGTTTGCCCTTGGGCGGTGTAGTTGACGTAGAAATGACCGTTGGAGCTGTAGTCGGGGTCGAAAGCCAGTCCCAGCAGGCCCTGCTCGCCTCCCGCGCTTACCCTGTCGCGAATATCTAGGAAGAGAGTGGGCTCTGCGACCGTGCTGGTCGGGTCAAAGCGGACAATTCTCCCCTCCTGCAACACCACGTACAGTCGCCCGCTGCCGTCACCCGCATGGGTGAGATGCACCATGTTGGAGAGGGGTGCTAGCTGAGGGAAGGCCACGACCAGGTCCGCAGGTCTCAGGACGGGTGACAACTGGCCCTGCCCGCCCGTGGATGTTGGGCTGGGCAAGGGCGAGATGGCGCCAGCGGGGGCGGACGCCTGTGGCACGTTTGCAACGCAGCCCGTCGCAAGTGCCAAGGCCAGCGCTAGTGCGAGAAACCAGATGGTGGGCACTCGATTAGCCTGTCTGTACATAGACCAAATCAGGTAAGTGACTGACAGTTACCGGTGATACTAAAGGGGCCCACCCTCTTAAGGATGGACCCCTTTTTTGCGTCCGGTAGTCGGTCGGTGGTGCTAGGCAGCCAAGGCGCTTGAGCGACGCCGAGTGGCGAAGAACATCACCGAACCCAACAGCATCAGTGTGATGCTTCCGATAAGCCCGTAGCGGACCATCTGGGGTAGTAACGCCTCTCCAACGCTTGGCAAGTCGAGGGTATAGCTGCCCATATCTTGGGAGCTGGTGTAGGCGGTATTGGCGTCACCCATGGCGCCATCGTCGCCCAATGGGTTCACCACGTTCACAAGGAGGATAGTGGCCACGTCCGCGGAAGTGGCCACAGATGCCAAGGCGGCTGCCCCGGCTGCTTGCTCAGCCAGCTCGCGAACGCTGGTCGCTGCGGCCACAGTGGCTGCGCTAAAACCGGCTGCAGGATCGTCTCGTGGGTCAGCTCCTTCAGCAGCTTCTTGCGCTGCTGCTGCTGCTGCTGCCACATTGTCGGCGTAGGTGAGTATGCCTACACCATCACCACAATCCGCACTGCCTTGTATGATCGCCATCACGCATGCGGTACGCGTTCGAGCCATCTCCAAATCCCCGTTGCTGGCAGCGGCCTGAGCTTGCCTTGCACTATCCGAGGCAAGCTTCACTTGTTCAACCAGCCCCACCGCGGAGGGGGTGCCATCATCGTCACCCGGCACATGCAGAGCCCTTACCTGCTCTACCACTCCCTCGAGCAAACCGCTGGCCAAGACTATCTCCATGGATGGCCCGGGGTCGGTGTCGGGGGAGGGCTCACGGGTAATCACGGCCTTGTCGAAGGCTTCGAACAGGTTCTCTCCGGGGTCAGCGATGAATTCGTGGGTGACGGTCCCTTCCTCGGAGACCTCAAGGATGCCGACGCTCTGCTTGCGCGCACCGTCGTCGGAGACGAGCCAGCCTTCCAATGCTGTGCCCTCGGCGGGAGCCGGTAGCCCGGACAGGGAGATGGTGAGCATGCCGCTTCGGACAGTCACTGGGGTGTCACCGGCGAAGGGGTCTCCCAGTATGACGGCATCCCGGATGGTAGCCGTTCCCGAGGGTCCTTCAGCCTGCGCCAAGCTTACGGGTATCAGCAGCGCGATAAGACCTAAAATGAGGATAAAACGTAGAGCCCGGGTACGAACCATCCCGCCTCCTTATATCGTGGACACCAAACATGCCGAAGATGCGCTCACAGGCAGAGGCCACAGGGCTGCACCTATGGGCAGTGCCCCAAAGTATATGCACTTCATTGGTCTCTAACAACCCACTAATGCAAAGAGAAGCTAACAAATTTCCAGCCTGTAGTCAACGAGGAAGACCGTATGCGGGGCGAGTTGCCACAGCTATCGGCACTAGCCATAATATCCGCACATGGAGGTGACCCCTTGGCAAGCGATTATGACGTAGTGGTAGTCGGCGCGGGCAATGCCGCCCTCTGCGCCGCCATAGCTGCCCGGGAGCAGGGCTCCAGCGTTCTCATGTTGGAGAAGGCCCCCGACTACTTCCGCGGTGGCAATACCTACTTCACCGGCGGCATCATCCGGTTCGCCTACGAGGGCATAGAGGACATCAAAGAGCTCATCCCGGACATGGGCGCCGAAGAAGAAGCCTCGGTCGACGCGGGACGCTACACCGAGGACCAGTATTACGACGACCTTATGCGCGTGACCCAAGGCCTCTCCGACCCCGAGCTTGCCCAGACCTTGGTCAGCCAAGCCCGTCCCACCCTGCGTTGGCTGCGCGAGAAGGGCGTGCGGTTCGTCCTCTCATTTGGCAGGCAGGCCTTCAAGGTGGGAGACCGCTACCGCTTCTGGGGCGGCCTCATCGTGGAGGCTGTGGGCGCTGGCAAGGGCCTCTCCGACCAGCAGTTCGAAGTCGCGGATCGTAATGGTGTCGAGGTGCGCTACCATACCAAGGGCGTCCGCCTCACTCAGAACCGCATGGGCCGCGTCGTCGGGCTGACGGTGCAGGGGCCCGAAGGGTTCAAGGACGTCAGTTGCCACAGTGTCGTGCTTGCTTGTGGCGGTTTCGAAGCCAACGCTGAGATGCGCACCCGCTACCTAGGCGAAGGCTGGGAACTGGCCAAGGTGCGCGGCATCCCCTACAACACCGGCGACGGCATCAAGATGGCCTTGGACATCGGCGCCCAGTCCCACGGCCACTGGAGTGGCTGTCACGCTGTGGCATGGGACCTCAACGCCCCTGCCTTTGGCGACCGGGTCGTCACCGAGCTTTTCCAGAAGCATTCCTACCCCTTTGGCCTCATCGTCGACGTCAACGGCAACCGGTTCGTCGATGAAGGGGCCGACTTCCGCAACTACACCTACGTGGCCTACGGACGCGAAGTCCTGAAGCAGCCCCAGCGCGTCGCCTTTCAGATTTTCGACGACAAGGTCAAGCACCTCCTCCGGGACGAATATCACATTCCCCAGGTCACCATGGCCACCGCCGACACTATCGAGCAGCTTGCCGACCGCTTGGACATCGACCGAGAGGGATTGGTGCGGGAAATCGCTGAGTACAATGCTGCGGTCCAAGAAGGCGAGTACAACCCCACCATCCTCGACGGCAAGCACACCGAGGGCATCGAGCCCCCCAAGACCAACTGGGCCTTGCCCATCGACACTCCCCCTTACCTCGGCTACGCCGTCACCTGTGGCATCACCTTCACCTTCGGCGGCCTGAAGATCGACAACCAGTGCCGTGTCCTGGATGAAGAGGACGTGCCTCTGCCCGGCCTGTTCGCCGCTGGCGAGTTGGTCGGCGGCCTCTTCTACCACAACTACCCCGGAGGTTCCGGCCTAGCCGCCGGCGCAGTCTTCGGCAAGATCGCCGGCAACAGCGCGGCCGACGCCGCCAAAACAGCCGGCGAGTAGTTCCCACCGGCATCAGCTCAACCCATAGGCTTCATAGCTGCGAACTCCGTGATACGGGCGATACACCGGTTCCGATGGCCGCACGGCACCTATGACCCAGTGCCCTCTTACCGACAGGACCGCCACGCACTTCAGATCGTCCGGGTCACTGGAGTTGAGCGCCAGTATCGGCCAGGAAGCCTTTGGTTACATATCCCGCGTACATCACGCTCGGGTCTCGACGATGCCCCGCTAGTCCCTTCTCCGATCGAACAAAACGAATACGGCGAACGCGGCGGTCACTGCGATCCACCTGATGGAACTCGGTAATAGCTGCTTTCGTCTCCTCAATATGGTGGGAAACAGTGGACCGCGAGAAGTGCTCTAACGGGTCATAGTCGGCCAAGTGGCGTTCCCGTTGCATCCTAACGAACTGGTCTGCGAAGTCTTGTATCTCTTGTGGGAACATCCGTAGAACTTGCCTGGGACGACTTTCGGTGCATCGCTTCTTGACCTGCCCATGGTCCAACGCTCGATACAGCTGTCTCCATGCCTGCTTGGTTCGAGTCGATGACCTGCTGCCGACAAGCAGGTCCGCGCAGTTGCTGGCCAGGGTGTGGAACAACGCGTAATAGGCAGCGCTGATGGCTCTACGCAGTTCCGCCTGCCTCGGTCTACCTCGTTGCGGGCCAATACTGCCAGATGCGAGGCTTTCCGCAATCGTGAGAAGATCGTCGGGATTCACACCAGACGCTTCTCCAAGGCCGGCCACTCCGATTTTTTGACGAACAACTGTACGGGAATGCCGGGGTATCCCAGCTCCTCAGCCCGTGACCAGAGGAGGCTGGACAACCTGAGAGTCCATGTCGGGTCCAGCTTCTTCTGGTCTCCCTCGAAAACGATGTACGAACGAAGGTAGGCGTCGCCGTCCTGGTCAACACGAGGTATCACAACGATTGGGCCGAACTTGAACTCGTCCCTGAATCGCTCAGACAACATGTCCCGGAGCTTGTTTCTGATCTCTTCGGTCGCTTCATCAGCTACCATCATAGTTCTCCAAGCTAGCCCGCACTGGTTCACTCCGCACTGCCGATTGTACCACCAGTGCTGGGGAGACTATATTCTGTCACTCGGCGCCGGCAGGAGTAGTTGATGCGAGTCATGAAATTCTATCTGAGGTCTAATCGACAGAATCAGCTGTGGCCTGCACTAAACTCACTACAACTCTCCCCGCACTGCTCGCAGGTAAAGTGGTGCCGTCGGGCTCTAAGTCTTCGGTCACAGGTAGCACTGAGGTAGCACTATAGAGGGCGGAGAGGGTGCCCGTAAGATGTTTCTCGCAGTGCGCACTTGACACCTCTGCTGGTGGCATTGCCGGGAAGCACCCCGGCATGCTGCGGAATACGATAGCTATACTCTCCCTCCTGACAGGTGGATGCCCAGGTCAGCCAGGTGGATCCTTGGGTGAGCCGACCGAGGCTACTTCGGCCGTTTCACCTGCCCGTTAGTATCTGCTTGCTGTATAGGGTTGATCCACTTAGCTCGACTTAGTTCGACTCGAACCTTCGGCGTCCCTGCTCCTGTACCGACCACGAGCACCGCAACTCTTCGTCGCCATTGCGAAACCAACACGAGCCCCCCATGACACCCTCCCCTTGACCCCCAACCTCACCCCCTGCTAACCTCAAATACAGCAGCACGCAGGGGACTGACCCCTCAGGGTCGCCCCTGCGTTTCTTTTTGAGCCCCTGACTTTCGCAGCCCCATGCGGCCAAGTCCGCAAAGCTGACTCAGATACGACGATGAGACAATGAGACCACTCACAGATACAAAAAGCCTTTTTTCAGCTACGGCCGTGGCCGCACCCAGCTAAGGGTCCCAGATATATGCTCGGTGGCAGTCCCTGCTTTTCTCTTTCCGGCCCCTCACTTTCGTATGAGACGATGCAGCGGAAGCGGCACGACGCGGCAAGCTAGCCAGATACGACGCTGCGGCATACGCGGCGCATTTCAGATACAAGCAATGTGTTTTAGCTGCGGCCGTGGCCGCACCCCAGCTACGAGTCGGGACACATACCGTCCCAAAGATCTCACACAACTCTGGACACAGCGTCCCATAGCCGCCCGCCCAAGACAGTAGTACACTCTGCCCAACCGGACCCTGTACGCTGATTCGAAATTGGCCTTGCCCAACACTTCCAGGAGGCCGCTACGCAGAACGCTGCTCCAAGTGTCCCATCTCCTAGCCAACGCAGCCCCCTCTTCTACGGCTGGGTGCTCGTAGCCACCTGCTTCCTCCTGTCCATGGTCACCATGGGCTCCCGGCAGGGGTTCGGCGCCTTCGTCCCAGCCATGCGGGAGGAATTCGGCTGGTCCTTCTCCGCCATATCCGTCGCCGCCACCGTGGGCATGCTCTTGAACGGGCTGTTCCAGCCCTTCGTAGGCCGCCTTCTTGACCGCTTTGGCGCCCGGGTAGTGATTCTGTCCGGCTTGCTCATACTCGGCACATCAACCCTGCTCCTGTTCCTCACCCCCAACATCGTATTCCTGGTGCTGGTGTTCGGCGTGGTCACCTCCATGGGCATGAGCGCCGGCTCCATCAACACCGCCGGTGCCCTCCTCACCCGCTGGTTCCGGCGTCGTCGCGCCACCGCTTTGGGCATCTGCACTAGCGGCGCCTCCTTCGGCGGCCTGGTCATCGTTCCCCTTCTCGCCTATCTCATCGGCCATTTCGGTTGGCAGGTGGGATGGATCTTCAGCGGGGGCATCGTCCTCGTCATCGGCTTCCCCGTCGCCTTCCTGCTGCTCCGTAACGACCCTGCTGACATGGGTTTGAACCCCGATGGCGACAAACTGCCTGGTCAGAACGCTGCGGGCACCGGTCCTAGGGGAAGAGGGCCCCTCGAAGTCAATAAGCTGTCCGACTCCTTCCACTCCACGCCCTTCTGGCAACTCACCGGGGCCTACGTCGTATGCGGTGCCACCACCGCCGTGATGTCCGTCCACTTCATCCCTCACGCCAAGGACTTGGGGCTGTCCTTGTCCGAGGCGGCGTTGGCATTCGGAGTCATGAACGGCTTCAACGTGGTGGGGGTGTACGCAGCCTCGGCACTAGCCGACAAGTTCCCCAAGAAGAATGTACTGGGGTGTCTCTACGCTGGC
Organism: Dehalococcoidia bacterium; assembly: GCA_965263155.1. Lineage (GTDB taxonomy): Bacteria > Chloroflexota > Dehalococcoidia > Lucifugimonadales > JAAXIE01 > JAAXIE01. The sequence continues at coordinate 314,705 of OZ253586.1, read as the reverse complement.
CGTGGCTTGGCATACCTTGTATTGCTCACGGTCCCGTTGGTGGCTCCGTCCCATTGGGCCATCTGGGCCTTCGCCATTGTCGTCGGCTTCTCTTGGATCGCCACCGCACCCCTGACCACTACCCTAGCTGCCGACGTGTACGGCGTGAAATACATCGGCACCATATCGGGGCTGATGTTCCTAGGGCACCAGGTTGGCGCCGCCATCAGCATCCAGTTCGCGGGTATCATGCGCGACGTCACCGGCTCCTACACTCTCCCCTTCGCCGTCGTTGGGTCCCTGCTGCTCGTCGCCAGCATCATCGCCTTCACTGTGAAGGAAAAGCAGTACTCCTCCAAATACCAGGAGTTGAGACCCGTATCGCCAGAACCCGCTGCCGCCGACTGAGCCATGCTGTTCCGCCTGCTTCCCAACCTGCTGCCTCACCACGCCGACGCTGCCGACCCCGAGCTACTGGAAGCCATCATGGAACGCATCGACTCTATAGTTCCCTTTGGTCCAGTGGGTATGATCATCGCCCTTACCGCCATCATTTTGGCGGTCCCTCTGTTGGTGCTGTTCATGTACAGCAGGTACCGCAGCGACGCCGACATGTAGCTGCCACAAGCTGCCTCCCGGCTGCAGGCCATAGCCGCTGCGCCGCACGTTCGTTGACACCCCAATAGCCCGATGCTATATTTTCTGTTGGCCTCAGCCCTCGGTTTACCGGCTTTATCCCCGTGACTGTGGAGTCATTAATGCCTCTCAAGATCGTTGTTCTCGCCAAGCAGGTCATTGACCCCGAGATGCCTCAGTCGGCGTTCAGAGTCGACCGTGAAGCACGTTCAGTCGTTACGCCCCCGAACATCCCTCCCGTGGTCAACGGCTTCGACGAGAATGCAGTGGAGGCTGCCCTGCGGATCAAGGATGGGCAGGAAGTTAGCATCACCGTTATCTCCATGGGCAAGGCCTTCTCCTTGGACGTTATGAAGAAGCCCCTCTCCATGGGGGCCGACGAGCTGGTGCTCCTACAGGACGATGCCTTCGAGAATATCGTCGACAGCTACAGCACCGCTTCCGTGCTTGCCCAAGCCATCCACAAGCTGGGCGGCTTCGACCTGATAATCTGCGGGCGTCAGGCCTCGGACTGGGACAACGCGCAGGTGCCCCTCGCCTTGGCGGAGAGCCTTGGCGTCTCCTGTGTCACCTTGGGAAAGAAGGTGACGGTGGACGGGAGAACGGTAACTGTGGAGCGCATCATCCCCGAGGGGTACGAGGTCATAGAGGCCCCTCTGCCAGCCTTGGTTACCGTGAGCAACGAGTTGGGCCAGCCCCGTTACCCGACCCTGCGCGGCATCATGGCTGCCACTCGCAAGAAGCCTACGATTATGAGCGCCCAAGACCTAGCCATCGAGTCCTTGGTGGCATCGCCCCAACTGGAACTTCTTGACCTCTTCATACCCGTGTCGGAAAAAGAATGCGAGATCGTTGGTGGTGACTCCGAGGAGGAAGCCGGAAGGAACCTAGCCCTCAAGCTGAGGGAAGCCAGACTGATCTAGCAACAGGGGGAACTATGCCCGGCGAGGTGCTGGTGGTCGGCGAGATAGCCGACGGCCAGATCAGTCCCACGACAAGAGAGTTACTGGCTGCAGGCCGACAGGTTGCAGACGACGCGGGCGTTCAGTTGGCAGTGGCCCTAGCCGGGTCTGCGCCGGAAGAGGCCGCTCGGGATGCTGGCGCAGCGGGGGCCGACAAGGCTTACGCCGTGCAACACTCCCTTCTGGCTGAGTATCAAATCGACCTGCACCTCAGCGCCTTCGAGAGCGTGTGCCGCCAAGTGGAGCCCGGTGTGGTTCTGACGGCCCGGAGCAACCTCGGGCGTGAGTTGGCCCCTCGGCTGGCGGCGCGCTTGGGCGTTGGCTTGGCCCAAGACTGCTTGGAGGTAAAGTGGGACGCGGACGGCCAGCGCCTGTTGGCCAACCGGCCGGTGTACGGTGGCAGCGCCATAGCAGTGGTGGCTTGCGTTGCTACCCCGCAGATGGCCTGCATCCGCCCCAAGACCTATGAACCGTTGGACCCGGACCACTCCCGACAAGCGGAAGTAGTTCAGGTGCCGGTGGAGTTGGACGCTTCAATCGCCAAGGTGCGAGTTGTTAGCGTAGTGGCAGAGGAGAGCGAGGGCGTAAAGCTTGAGGAGGCCCGCATCGTGGTATCCGGCGGCCGTGGGTTGGGTGGGCCTGAACCCTTCACCCAGATTGAGGAGTTGGCGAGTGTACTCAGCGCCGGAGTCGGAGCGTCGCGGGCGGCGGTTGACTCAGGTTGGGTGCCACCGGCGTGGCAGGTGGGGCTTACGGGCAAGACCATCACGCCGGACCTCTACATTACAGTGGGCATATCCGGGGCAAGTCAGCATATGGCAGGCTGCTCCGGGGCAAAGGTACTGGTAGCCATAAACAAGGACAGCGGAGCAAATATCTTCAAGGAGTGCCGCTACGGCGTAGTGGGCGACTGGCAGAAGGTGCTGCCCGCCTTCACCGAAGCGGTCCGGGAGTTGCTCCAGTCCTAAACACTGCGAGGGCCGCATGAACGCGGATTTTCCAGTGGAGATGAACGAGGTCCTTCAGACCATTGAAACGGCTGAGGTGATCACAATCCTCTTCCCCATCATACGTCACAGCTTGGTAGTGGATGCACGCACCTCTTCCGAGGTGGGTCCCATGGTGCGAGCCATGCCCCAGACCCGGGGGTTGGAGGAACGCATACGAGCCGTCCACCGGCTGCGCCCCCAGTTCGCCCGCCCCGACCACTTGGTGGTGATCCCATGGCCCAAGTACATCACCAGCTTGGTAAGTTTGGGCGTGGCCGACGCCTTGGCCAAGAAGCTTACTGCAACGGGGAGCAGCGAGGCGATGCGCGAGCTACGCCGAGCGATTGAGCAGTTGGCCCGCTTGGAGCGTCAGGAGATGGTGGACGTCATAAGCGGCAAGGGCGACTACCGCACGATATGGTCGGCGAACCAGTAGGGGTCTGGCCCGGGGGCAACTGGCAGGGGTGCCCCTATGCTAGGTGTGGAGACGTCAGGCTACGACTTGAATCTTCCTCGCGACCTCGATGCCCAACACCACCTCTTCGCCTGCAACCTCAATGGTGACGGTGCCTTTGTAGGGAGCTGATTCCTTCACCAGTATTTCCGCGCCTGGCTTGACGTTGATTTCGTCAAAGAAGGTCAGCAGTTGTATGTCCTCTTCAGGCACCTGACTGACCAGCACATTCTCCCCCTGCGCGCCATCGGCAAGAGGCCGAATTTTCTGGTGGGAGTTGCAGTAGCCCGGGATGGGTTGCCCGTAGGGGTTGGTCTCCGGGTAGCCGAGGGCTTCTACCATCTTGCGCTCCACATCGGGAGAAATAGCGTGCTCCAGACGGTGGGCCTCGCGGTGGGCCTTGTACCACTCCAAGCCCAGCATCTCTATGAGCATGCGTTCCGCCAAGCGATGCCGGCGCACCACCGACTCAGCCACCTCACGGCCTTTGATGGTGAGGGAGACTTCCTTGTTGCTGGCCACTTCCACCATATCCTGCCGCGTAAGGCGCTTCACGGTGCCCACTGCGGTGGCCACTGAAACGTCCATCACTTCCGCCAATCGCGTCGGCGATACCGCCTCCTTGCGTTCACCCAACTTGTAGATGGCTTGAAGGTAGTTCTCGGTGACGACGCTGACTTCTGGCTTCGGCTCGCCAAGCATCATGTCTGTGGGTCCCCCTCTCGGAGCCTTTTGGCGATTCTATCACCATGCAGAATGCTCAGCTAGAGACGGATGTCGTTCTGTTGACAGTGCCGCCCTGTGTGGATACAGTCATTCAGCCATTTAGTGGACACATATCATTATAGTTATGACATACAGTTTCGAGCGTCTAGCCTGCACATATGAAATGAAATCCGGCCTGCTGTGACCACAGGGAAGCTGCTTTCTCTGCGTCTGGGGAGCTGTACAGGTGGGCGCAATGGGGCTCCGTTGCTGTTGTGGGGCCCAGCTTGCGTGGTAGCCGCTGCCATGGCCCTGCCCTTGGTCTATCTGCTGCTGCGGGCTCTTGGCGCTGGTGGTGATACTTGGGACCTGCTGTTCCGGAATCGTACGCTCGAGACCTTAGGGCGCACCTGCTTGCTTTTGATCACCGTCACCACTGGGTCAGTGGCGCTGGCTTTGCCCTTGGCATGGCTTACCGAGCGCACCGACCTGCCCTTTCGCCGCGCTTGGGAAGTCATCAACACCCTGCCACTTGTCGTTCCTTCCTATATAGGGGGCTTTCTGGTTGTGGTGACCCTAGGGCCCAAGGGGATGCTGCAAGACCTACTGGAAGCTCTGTTCGGCGTTGAGAGGCTGCCGGACATATACGGCCTGCCGGGAGCGACACTTACCTTGGTACTGCTGAGCTTCCCGTATGTCCTCCTGCCGTTGCGGGCGGCGATGCGACAGTTGGACCACGGCTTGGATGAGACAGCCCGCAGCTTGGGCTACGGTGGCTGGACCATCTTCTTCAAGGTCACCCTGCCTCTTCTGCGTCCAGCCCTGCTGTCTGGTGCATTGCTGGTGGCCCTCTACACCCTCAGCGACTTCGGCGCGGTCTCTTTGCTGGACTACGAGACCTTCACCCGCGCCATCTTCATACAGTACGAGTCGGCCTTTGATCGCAACCTTGCTGCTGGGCTATGCCTTGCGCTCTTGGTCTTGGCGGTGTTGCTGCTTATGGGTGAGAGCCTAGCCCGTGGCGTTGGCCGCTACGACCGCAGCAGTGGGCGCGTATCTGCCACGCCATTGCGAGTGCCCCTTGGACGATGGCGCTGGCCTGCCCTAGCCTACTGTGGCCTCGTGTGCATCTTCTCCCTAGTGATTCCCCTAGGAGTCCTAGCCTACTGGCTGGTGCGTGGGATCGACTCTGGGGAGGCTTTATCGCCGTTGTGGAGTGCCGGTTGGCGGTCGCTGTACGTGTCGGCGCTGGCCATGGCAGTGGCTGCGGTGGCTGCGCTGCCTGTGGCCATCCTAGCGGTACGGTATCCTGGAAGGGCCACCCGCCTGTTAGAGCGGGCCTCCTACGTGGGCTTTGCCCTGCCAGCGATTGCCGTGGCCTTGGGGCTGGTGTACTTCGGGGCCGGATATGCCACGCCCTTGTACCAGACGCTGCCTCTTCTCGTGCTGGCCTACGTGGTGTTGTACCTGCCGGCCTCGGTAGGAGCGACGCGCACCTCGATGCTGCAGGTCAGCCCTCGTGTAGAAGAGGCGGCGCGTAACTTGGGGGCCAACTCGCTGCGCCGTCTGCTGACAGTTACCGTGCCCTTGGTAGGGCCTGGCATACTGGCGGGGGCGGCCTTGGTGTTCCTGCTCACCATGAAGGAGTTGCCCGCGACACTGATTCTTGCTCCGCCCGGCTTCCAGACCCTAGCCACCTCGGTCTGGTCTGCCGCCTCCGAGGCCTTCTTCGCCCAAGCGGCCATGGCTGGGCTGCTGCTTGTGGCGGTGTCGGCTCTGCCCATGGTGCTGCTGTTCCTGCGGCAGCAACGCTAGGGCCCTCAGTTCAGAGGCTGAGGTCGAGCAACTGTCGCAGGTCATGCTTCGCCGTTAGGGCGTCGGCCCATAGGTCGCCCAAGGCGTTGACCCTTGGCGGGACGGTCTCGATGGTAAAGTCGGTAGGGTACACACGGCCCAGCTCGTCCCAGCGCAGAGGTGTGGAGACGGGGGCGCCTGCCAGAGGCCGCAGCGAATAGATGGAGGCCATGTTCTTGGAGCGGACGTTCTGGTTGTGGTCTAGGAATACCTTGCCGTTGCGGCGGTTCACTGCCCAGTCCATGGTAATGTCGTTGGGCATCTGCTGCATCAGGTAGCGTCCGATCACCTCGCACGCCTTGCGGGTGATGGAGTAGTCGTACTGGCGCAGCACGGGAACGTACACATGCAGCCCCGTCTTCCCGGATGTCTTGAGGTAGGACGACAGGGAGAGATGGTCCAGAACCTCCTTGAGGGCATACGCCACCTCGGCTGCTTTGCTGAAAGCGCTGCGGTTGAGCTCGGGCTCGTCTCCGGCCTTCTCTTGGCCGGAATAGATGTAGGGGTCGAGGTCGAACACCACGTAGTCGGGGTAGTTGAGGACGCTGGCCTTGATGGCCTCCTCCGAGCCGGTGAAGGTGTCGGGCAGGCTAGTCGCGTCCGGGGCACGTACCACCCGCGAAAGCCAAGGATGCAACTCAAGGTCGGCCAATTGGGCCAGCCACAGCAGCGTGGGCAGGTTGTTCCCCATGACGTACTCACCGTCCCCTTCGTTGTGGGAGGAGAACACGTTCACCGTATCGGCATAGTCTGGCACCCCTTGGGGCCAGTGCTTTTGGTAGAAGCTCTCCCCGTTGATGCCGTTGGGGTAGCGGGTGAGGGTGAGAGGCCGGTATCGCAGGTGAGGCAGAAGCGCTGGCGCTATGCGGGCGTAGAATCGAATCATGTCGCCCTTTGTAATGGCAGGGTGATCGTTGGTCTCAGGCCACAGGGGCTTGTTGAGATTCGTAAGGCTGATGCGGTGCCCTGCGACTTCCACCAAGGCCCTGTCGGCCCGGCCTTCGAGCTGCTGTAGCACGTTTATGGCTAGCTCTGCATCGGGGACCGGCGCCCTGCGGCGTGCGTTCAGTGCGGACGGTGCGACCGGTGCGACCGGTGCGACAGCCTCCGATTCCTCGCGGTGGACACCCTTGGCATCTACGTCGCTGCGCAGCCCCATGTATACCGGAGTGCGCAGTCGATGGTCGTCGGTCCATTGGGCGAACTTGACTTGGGCCACTAACTGAGGTCGGACCCACTGGGCGTCGGTCTTCTGCAGTTCCGGGTTGGGAATGAAAGGTGAGGTCTCCACCTCCAAGGGGCGCATACGCTCCAGCAGGCTGTCGATGGTCGCCAAGTCGAAGCCACTGCCGACCCGTCCGGCGTAACGCAGTTCGTCGCCCTCGTATATTCCCAACAAGAGCGCCCCGAAGGTCGTGGTTCGGAAGCCCTCGCCCCTCGTGTAACCTCCTATCACGAACTCTTGAGACGACAGGGCCTTTACCTTGAGCCAGTGTCGGCTGCGCACCCCAGGCTCGTAGGGGCTGTCGGTCCTCTTGGCCACCATCCCCTCCAGCCCCAATCGGGCTGCGCCTTGGAAGAAAAACTCCCCCTCACCCTCGACATGATCCACCAGTCGCAGCTGTTCACTAGGGACCAGTGCGCGACGCAGCCACCTCTTCCGCTCTGACAGAGGCGACGACAGCAAGCTGGCGCCATCCAAGTGCAACAGGTCGAATGCGTAATAGAGGAGTGGGCTGGTAGGTTCCTGCCCTTGGCCCACGGCGCGGCCCGCATCTCCGCGGACACGCTGTAGCAGGCTGAAGTTAGGCAGACCGTTGTCGTCGAGGGCGACGATCTCCCCGTCCAGCACCATCTCTTCCTGAGGTTGGGTCTGCAGCGCGGCTACCAGTGTTGGGAATTCCGAAGTGATGTTGTTCCCCACCCGGCTCCGCAGGATGACTTGCCCTCGTTGCAGGTAGGCCACGGCCCGGATGCCGTCCAACTTGGGCTCGAACAGCCAATCGGCATGGGTGAAGGGCCCGTCAGCCAGCCGTGCTAGCATCGGCTTCATTCTGTCGGGGAAGGGCGTCGGTGTGGTGGGCGCAGGCGTTTGGATCAGCGGTGCGCTGCCATTCTTTAGCTCCTCTAGAGTGGCGCCGGATATGGCGGATCGCTCGTCGTCCAGCACCTCGCGGTCGGCGCTGGCGTACTCGTCTTTGTGCTTGATGAGCAGCCAGTCCTTGGGGCTGCGGCTGGTGCGCACCAAGGTCCATGACCCCCGCAGCTTGTGACCCCGCAGTGTGAAAGAGAGCTTGCCCGCTTCAACGCCCCGCCGCATCCGTTGTTCAGCATCATCGCGGTCGGTGAAGGAAAGGCGTCCACCTTCGTCGGGGGAGTAAATGCCTGTGTCCCACACTATCACCTGCCCCGCCCCGTAGTTCCCCTCGCCAATGACGCCCTCGAAGCCGCCGTATTCCAGCGGGTGGTCTTCCACCAGCACTGCCAGCCGCTTCTGGGCCGGGTCCAGCGATGGTCCTTTGGGTACAGCCCACGACTTCAGTACGCCGTCCAACTCCAGCCGGAAGTCGTAGTGGAGGCCACGGGCGGCGTGCTTCTGCACGATGAACTTGAGGGAGCCCCAAGAGTTGGGCGTCGAAGTGGCGTCGGGTTCGTGGGTGGCACCGAAGTCTCGCTTGCGCCGGTACTCTTCTAGCATGGCAACCCAACGTTCTCCCGGTAGGGGCGAATCGCCCCTACGACGTGGGTAGGTGGCGGTCGATAAGCCAGTCGCCGCGCGGCGACTATTTGGAGCGAGCTTTCAAGCTCTGCTCCAACTGCTGTGCGAACTCCGGTCCCTTTCCTTGGTCCTCGTGCTTGAAGTAGACGTATGTGTCCTGCCAGACGCTAGCTCGCTGGGCGATCGCCTCAGCCCAGCCGTCGATATCTGCGGCCTCGTACCCCTCGTCTCGCAGCCGGAAGTAGCCGTAGTCGGCGGTCGCCTCCACGGGAGTCGTGCCCTTCTCGCTGTCGGTGATGCAAAGGGCTAAGTTGCGTTCCCGAAGCCGCTGGAACACCTCATCATCGTTCCAAGAGGCATTGCGAAACTCGAAGGCCGCCCGAATGTCTTGGGGCAGCCAAGTCAGGAACTCATCGAGAACGGCCACGTCATTGCGCAGTGAAGGTGGAAGCTGGAAGAGCAGCACGGCCAGCTTGTCGCCCAAAACGCCTGCCCGGTTGCAGAACATCTCCGTCAACTCTTGGCAGTTTGCGAGGCGAGCATCGTGGGTGATGCGCCGGGGGGCCTTGAGGGCGAAAGTGAATTGGGGCGGTGTCTCCCGCGCCCAACCGGCCACCACCTTCTCGTTGGGCATGCGGTAGAAGGTGTAGTTGACCTCCACTGTGGAGAACCGCTCCGAGTAGTAGGAGAGCATCTTGGTCGACGGCAGGTCGGAAGGGTAGAAGTTACCCTTCCACTCCTTGTAGTTGTAGCCGGAGGTCCCGATCAGAATCATGGCTAACCGAGGGCCGCCTCGGCCACTGCATGCTCCGGGGCCTCCTCCTCTTGGTTTTGAGACTCGACCTGTTCGGCAGGCGGCGGAGCGTCGACTGTGGTGGGCCTGTCCCGCTTGGCGGCCTCTATGCTGGCCCTTAGTGCCTCCATCAGGTCGCCCACCTTGCCTTGGGGCGTCGGAGGAGGCGTTGCGACGGCTTGAGGGGTCCCCAGCTTGGCCTCAATGACTCGCTCCAAGGCGAAGCGGTACTGGTCGGCGTGGACCTCAGGCGAGAAGTCCGCGGTCAACTGGTCGATGAGAGCTACGGCCATATTGACCTCTGCGTCGCTGAGGGCGGCCTGCTCTTCGGGCAGGTTCAACTCGGTGGTGCCTCGAATCTCCTCAGGGTAGTGCATCGTCTCCAGCAGCAGGCCGTGCTCGTAGGGGCGCAGGCAGCAGAGGTGCTCCTTCTGTCGCAGCGACACCTTGGCGATAGCCACACGAGACGTGCTCTCCAAAGCCTTCTTGAGGAGGTAGAAGGGCTTCACACCTACGCCCTCAGGCTCCAAGGCATAGCTGCGGTCGTAATACAGGGGGTCGATGGCTTCCAGTTGAACAAACTGGGATATCTCGATGGTGTGTTTGGAAGGCACCGGCAAGTTGTCGAAGTCCGCAGTTTCCATCACCACGTACTGCTCTTTGGCGTATTCGTAGGCCCGTACCTCTTCCGACTGGTCGATGATGGCCTCATGATGTGGGCAGTAGTGGCGCTGTTTGATGCGGCTGCCACAAGAACTGTGCAGAGTGACGAAGGCAATATCCTTGCTATCAGTGGCGTTATAGACCTTGACCGGGATGGCGACCATCCCGAAGCTCACGGCGCCTTTCCAGATGGCACGACGGGCCATGATTTCGTCCTCCTCGAACTGTGATCAGCCCACACCAAGAACTGTGTCAGATACTGCTTCAGGCCCGGCCCAAAAGCCCCTCGGGCCAGCCGGGAGCGTCTTGCAGTGTACAGTCCGGTGGGGCCTTATCCTCCCGCATGGTCAAGTAGACCGGATATCGCAGCTTGCCGTCAGTGGAAAACTCACCATATTGCACTTGGCATACCAACTCAGGCCGGCACCAGAAGAAGAATTTCTGCATGGAAGGGAGGGCGTTGAAAGGGCAAACGTCGGTATGCCTGTTAGTCATCGACTTGTAGACTTGCTTGGCTTGCGGCTTGCTGAAGCCTGCGCCGACGCTGCCGACGTACTCCAATGCGCCCCGCTCGTTGTACAACCCCAACAACAGGGAGGCAAACAGCTCGCCCCTTTGCCCTCCGAAGGCGTAACCTCCGATCGCGAACTCGCACTCCCGCCAGCGCTTTATCTTCTGCCAAGCCAAGGTACGCTTCCCTGGGGCGTACAGGCTCGACTTCTCCTTGGCCACTATGCCTTCCAGCCCAAGCTGGCAGGTGGCGTGAAAGAAAGCCTCGCCCTCCCGCTCAATATAGGCGCAGGGCTGCACCAACTCGCTGGAAGCCAGAAGCTGGTGCAGCAGAGCCTTGCGGCGATGCAGAGGCTCGTTCATCACCGAGAGGCCGTTGACATGCAACACGTCGAAGACGATGTAGTTGGGCTGGGCATTCCTGGGGCGGGCATTGGGGCGGTCCAATCGTTCTTGCAACAATGGAAAAGAGGGACGCCCTTCTTTGTCCAAGCAGACGATCTCGCCGTCCAGCACGGTTCCGTCGTGCTTACCTTGGGTCTTGATTTGCGACAGCTCGGGAAATAGATGCGTGATCTCCCGCCCGTTCCGGTCCGTGAGCGTGGTACGGCCGCCCTCCACAGAGGCCAGCGCTCGAATGCCGTCCCACTTGAGTTCGTAGAGGTGGTCGGGCGAATCAAAGGGGTACCGCCTCAGCGAGGCAAGCATCGGCCTGATGGTCGCGAGACGGTTCTCTGATAAACTACTGTGGGTAGTCACGGTAGGTACATGGTAGAACGCGTGACCCACGTCTGCAATACTGATATGGTTCCCTTGAGTGGAAAGTTGGGGGAGGGCATGAGGGAGAGTCCATGAGCCGTCACCGAATGTTGGTCTGTTTCGCTCATCCTGACGACGAGGCCTTTCCGGTAGGGGGAACCCTTGCCAGTTACACCGCCCGCGGGATCGATGTCCGCTTGGTGTGCGCCACGTCGGGTGAGGAGGGCGAAATTCGTCAGCCCGGCTCGGCCACGCGGGACACTCTGCCCCAAGTGCGACGGGAGGAACTGAAGGCCTCCTGTCGAGCGTTAGGCCTACAAGAACCGGTGCTGCTGTACCACAGGGACTCCGGAATGCAGGGTGACGAGGCCAACAACCACCCGCAAGCCTTTATCAAAGTGCCAGCCGAGCAGGTCGTGGAGCCGCTGGTGGCCGAGATGCGGCGCTTCCGTCCCCACATAGTCCTTACCTTCGGGGCCGATGGCCTCTACGGCCACCCCGACCATTGCGCCATGTCAGAGCACGCTACAGCTGCCTTCCACTTAGCCGGAGACCCGCAGGCGTTCCCTCACCAGCTAGCGGATGGAATGCAGCCTTACTCTCCGTTACGGCTCTTCTATAGTGCCCGCCCTCGGGGGTTCAGAATGGCGCAGGCTACCCGCTTCCGCGAGGCAGGGTTGGATGTACCCCTGCCCTCTGTAGAGCGTCGCAACGACGGCGTGCCTCCCGAAGAGCTTCACCTAGACATGGATGTCTCAGCCTATATGGAGCAGAAGAAGGCATCCCTGCGGTCCCACTTCACCCAGATGCAGGTCGACTCTCCCTACTGGAGGGTGTCCCACGAGGTGCTGGCAGAGACCCTCGGGCGGGAGCACTTCATGCGGGGCTACCCGCCGGTCGAGCCCGGCGCCACGGTGCCAGCCGACTTCTTCTCGGGCATTGAGGCTACGGACTAGGGTACCCTAGTCCGTCCTAAGGGCATCGGATACCGAAGGGGTGTCTATCGCGCTGGCTTCTGCTAGTATGACCTTACTCGCGCGGTTAGGCGTGCAAGAACTTTCAACAAGCGATCAAGGGCCAGGAGGCAAGCCATGCCCAAGGCTCCCATCAACGGCATTGACCTCTACTACGAGAGCAACGGCGAGGGTCCTGCCATAGTGTTCGCCCATGGGCGAGGCGGCAACCATATGAGCTGGTGGCAGCAGGTGGCGGTCTTCTCCAAGAGCTACCGCTGCATCACCTTCGACCATAGAGGCTTTGGCCAATCCGAAGATGTGCCCGATGGGCCGGGACGCCATGCCTATGTGGACGACTTAAAGGCGTTGCTGGATTACCTTGGCATACAGGACGCTTTCCTGGTTGCCCAATCCATGGGAGGCCTGTCCTGTCTGCCCTTTGCCGTGGCATACCCCGAACGCACCCGAGGGCTGGTGCTAGCCGATACAACTGGCGGCATCGGCGACGAGAGCGTGGCGAGTTTGGTGCGTGAGCACAAGGCCCCTACGGATACCTTAGATCGGACGTTGGCGCGGTCCTTCCGCGACAATCACCCTGTGAAGACATTCCTCTACCTGGAAATCAACTGGCTCAACCCGCCACGGGCGGCCGACCCGATATCGGGTTTCGCCTCTGGCGAAGGCCCCAAGGCCGACGAGCTGGCCCGCATGCAGACCCCGACGCTGCTCATGGTGGGCAAGGAGGACGCCGTCTTCCCGCCGTATATCATGGAGGCGGCCCACGCGCTCATCCCTGGCTCGCGTCTGGAGATCGTGCCCGACTGCGGCCACTCGGTCTATTTCGAGCACCCTGAGGTGTTCAACCGCGTGGTCACAGAGTTCATCGCCCAAGTAGAGGGTGCAGCCGTAGCGGCCAACTGATCCTACCCATGGCGGGCAGCCGCGCTCATGGCGGGGATGTGTGCTGATGCCTAACCTACCTCTGTGCTAGCGCTATCAACGCCACAGCGGTGGAGATCGCCACTATACCAAGCACTTGGGTGATTATGCTCTTCGTCGTCACCCAGTCGGTGAAAGCGCGTGGCCATAGCGTAAAGAGGGCTCCGGAGTAGGCCAGAATCACCGCTGGCTGCAGAGCGCCGATGGCCGTCACCTCCGAGGCTGGGCCCAAGTCTAAGGCGCGCAGGTTCAGCATTATCGCGCCGGTAACCGTAATTTCACTCAGCACCACCAGCCCCATGTACGTGGGCTGTTTGTACATGCCCAGCGCGTGTTTACGCACGCCGGCTGTACATAAGGCAGCTCCCCCTGCTCCGACCCCCAAGCCGATGCGTGAGGCCGCGAAAACGTCCCAGAATGGTTCAGTGTCCAACACTCGCGAGGCGACGACGCTGGAAGAGGCGAACAAAAAGGCGGCTACCAGCGCGAAGCCTTGGGCCTTGGGTTGACTGAAGTACCCGCGCAGGCGGCGTAGGATCGCTGGCGCCATCGTTGCGCCATCTTGTTGAGTGGCAGGGCCGTTGCCTCCGCCGCCCTGCCATGTAACCAAGCCCGCGCCCATCACCGAGAGCACGATCGCCCCCCAGATGACCAGTTCCAACTTGTCGTTTAGGAAGATGGCACTCATGGGGGCCACCATAATGGGGTAAAGGTAGTAAACGGGGGCGACCCGTGCCAACTGGCCATGCCGCAGAGCAGTAAGAAGCATAATCAGGCTGCCCGACCGGACGATGCCCAGCAGGAAGCCTCCCAAGATTGCAGACCAGTCGGGCCCGTCGAGGCTGAAGCCCAACAGGAGAAATACGCCTACGGGTATCTCCATCACGCCGATCCAGAAGGCGTAGACATAGATGCTGGTAGTGAACCGCTCCACCACCAGCTTGTCGATCACATTCACGACCCCCAAGGTAAAGGGGACCATCAACGCCATGAACATCCATAGGGGCAAAGGGGCCTACTTCCCTGCGTCCGTCTTAGGACGGCCGCTTTGGTTTCCGTGGCCAAGAGTTGAGTACGCCACGGGATTATAGCAAACGGTCATACTTGGCCCGTCCGCCCATCGCCTCTGCGACCCAACGTGAGCATCCCGACTAGGACGACCATACCTGCAGCCGCCAGCCCGGCGGCCATCAGGAACACCTCGCGATAAGCAGCCACGAAGGCCGCAGCGTCCAATTGCTCCACTCCAGGCAGGCCTGTCTCGTGGTGTCCCATTCTAATCGCGAACAGGCTGCCGAAAACCGCCACTGAAATCACTCGCCCCATTGATTCGGCTACTCCCAGAGCGCCGGAAGCCGTGGCGGCCCGCGTTCCCGGCACCCCGTTTAGAGTCAGGGTGTAGACGGTGGCCATGGTGAGACCTAGCCCGAATCCTGTGACCAGAATGCGGATAGCCACCATCCATATCTCAGCGTTCTCTCCCAGATATGCCATCCAGGCTAGGCCACATGCCAGCACCGCCAAGCCTACGCCCGCAACATGGCGGGGGTGGGTGCGGTCTGCCAGCCAACCGCCCAGCAGCGCGGCCGAAGACATGCCCGCGGCCAACGTGGCCAGCATTGCTCCCAAGGCGGGCGCTCCCCGCTCCAGGATGTCGGAGATGTAGAAGGGGAAGATAAACCAGATGACGAACACGCCAGTCCATCCCAGCATCACGGCTATGCAAGGCGCAACGAAGGCTCGGATTTGCAGAAGCGCCATGTCCATGGCGGGCCATGAGGCCGTGCGTTCTACGTGCCACAGGAACACCAACAGTACCGGAGCCAGTACCAGCATGGTGATGGGCAAGGGCTCAGCCCAACCGGTACGCCCACCAACATGCAGACCTATCACCAAGGCTACCAGACTGCCGGACAAGGCTAGCGCTCCCAGTATGTCCAGTGACTTTCCATCGGCCCCCTTTGAGTCCTTTTCAAGCAGTAGCATTCCCATCAGGAAGACACCCGCGCTGATGGGTACTCTAGCCAGAAATATCCAACGCCAGCCTGCAAGTTCCACCAGCACCGCTGCTCCCAATGTGGCGGCTAGCAGCCCCAACGCTTGGCTGGAGAAGGCGATGCCCATGACGCCGCCTCGTTTCTCTGGCGGGAAGGCCTGCGCAGCCACTGCCGGGGAGGCGGCCAGCAATATGCCCGTGCCGATGCCTTGCAACACCCGAAAGCCGAAGATGGCGTAGAGGTCGGGCGTCAGGCCCACGGCCAGCAGGGCTACAGTGTTGCAGGCCGCGCCCACTAGGAACACCCGCTTCAGCCCCAGAAGGTCGGCCGAACTGCCAGCCCCCACCGAGAGCCCGGCGCGTGCAGCCACATGGGACACGATGATCCACTGGATGGTCTGCATGTCGGTGCCGAAGTCGGCGGTAATGGCGGGTAGGGCCACGTTCACCCCGGTGTCCATGGCACCCAAGGCCAAGCCCGACCCAGCGCACAGGGCCACCAGCCAGCCCCGATAACGCGCGTAGGTCGCGACTGCTGTCGTCAACGGGTCTGCGCTGCTTGTTGGCAGAGGTGCGCCACAGCTAGTGTCCCTTACCGGCGGCTGAGGAGGCCATGGGTAGCGCTCCCGTTTGCAGTGCCTTCTCCAAGCTGCTCCGTTGAGGGTGGTTCAATCCCACATGGTGGCGCTTGGAGCGCATCAGACGGACGGCGTCGTCGACGGAGTCGGCCAAGCCGGTGGCTAGCAGCAGCCCAGCGGCGAATGTCGCAGAGCGCCCATGGCCCAAGGTGCACTGCACCAGCACGACTTCTCCCTTCTCCAGACGTTCCAGTGCCCAGCCCACTCCTTGAGAGAGTTGCTCTACCGTTGGCCCGGAAGCGTCCAATACAGGCACGGCCAGATAGTTGGGCGCGTCGGCTGATGTTCTAGGGTCGCGGGGGATTTCGGCGCACACGTCCAACACCGCCGACACCCCTTGTCCCGCCAGCGTTGCCCGGTCCCAAGGCAGTATGCGCCCTCCGACCAAGACCCCGTGTCCCAGATCAGTGGCGGCTGGCTCGCTAATTGCCCACCGTACCAGCATCACGTTCACGTAGCGACTGATGACGAATGGCAGGTAGGCCAGCAGCCACAAGGCTGGAATCGTTCCATTGCTCTTCTTTCGGAACAGGCGCCCTCCCATACCATCGGACCGTTGCACAAGATAGGCCGTCGCCGGCAGCAGTTGGGACAGCGCCATCCAGAACAGGAGCGCGGCGGGCAACACCAGCAGGCCATCCAGCAGAAAGACACCGCCGGTGGTCAGCACCGCGGCAACGAGTGCAAAGCCAATGGCCTGTCTCAGTTGACACCATGCCTAATGGGACTATGGGGCTGAGGGATCTTCTCATCGGGAGTCATAGGCAACCTTCGCACGGCCGTTCATGGAACATTCCCTCAAGGGTCTTGGGGAAGGTCGGCAATCGCATTTGTCCGGTGGAGGGAGCAGGTTTCCCGGTATAATATCATGTAGCTATTGGCTTTTCTGGAGGCCTCCGGTGCTGCTGGGCGTAGTATCCGATACTCATGGGTATATGGACCCACGGGTCGCCCCCCTCTTGCAGGGGGTCGACCACATCCTGCATGCTGGAGATATAGGCAAGGGAGACATCATCGGCCAGTTGGGCCTCATCGCTCCGGTCACTGCCGTGCGGGGCAACAACGACCGAGAGCCCCCGGAGTCGCTTCACCCTGAGGAGGTGACCCTCGAATTGGAGGGCCTCCATATCCACCTGACCCACCAAGTGAAGGTGCCCAAGGACGCCAAGAGCCGCCTGTTCAAGCCCTACCACGATTCCGGTATGCAGGTCGTAGTCTCAGGCCACAGCCACATCGCCCTGCAGCGTCAGCTGGGCGATGTCCTCTTCTTCAACCCAGGCGCCGCGGGCAAGCGCCGCTTCAATGTAGTCCTCTCCATCGGCCTGCTGGAGCTAGCCGATGGTCACGCGCGTGGAAGAATCGTAGCGCTGTAACAAGCGACGCTTCGTTGAGGCTGTGTAGGCTGGTCTGGTATGATTGGACTCTAGTCGATACCTCCTCACGTAAATGATGCAAAGGGAAGTAGGGGAACAGCCATGGTAAAGAGGAGGCTTTTCATTCGCCACCCAAGGCGGGGCTTCATTGAAGGTATGGCCCGGATCTTGGATTTGGGCAATACTCTCAACCGGTATCCACGCTTCCGGACGGCAGCCGAGGCGGACGCTGCAGCACTCCGGTCCGATTGGATAATAGTGGGTCAGGATATTCGCGATGCCATCGGTTGTGTGGTTCCAAAGAGATAACGACCGAGCAACGTTAATCCGTAAGCTAACTTGATGACCAACGAAGAAGCGGCAAATCACGAGCAGTCACCACATCAGTCTACTGAGATGCAGGGTGATGTGCGTTCAAAGGAACACCAGGTGCTGCTCGAGGCCTCTGCCAGCTGGAAGGGACCCCTACCACCGCCAGCGATGCTACATGGGTACGACATTGTGGTCCCAGGGGCAGCGAACAGAATTCTGGAGATTGCCGAACGTCAGGGCGAGCATCGTATACAGATGGAAAAGGTAATAATCACGGGTGACTCCAAAAGAGCTTACTTGGGGATTGCCGCAGCCTTTGCTCTCTCAGTAATGGTCATCGGTGGAGGGATCTATCTAATCGCTACTGGTCACGACTGGGCTGGCGTGTCCCTCATAGGCCTTAACCTGGTGGGACTGACTGGCGTGTTCATATACGGGTC
Organism: Dehalococcoidia bacterium; assembly: GCA_965263155.1. GTDB lineage: Bacteria > Chloroflexota > Dehalococcoidia > Lucifugimonadales > JAAXIE01 > JAAXIE01. The sequence continues at coordinate 297,028 of OZ253586.1, read as the reverse complement.
CAAGAATCTTAGAGATGACCGACAACCCGGCGTTGAAGTGATGGATACGGAGTCGTAACATCGTTTCAGGAGTCCTGTCTGCCAATGGCTCTTAGCGGGGTGGACGTACCTATCCGGGCCGCTTGACACCCCCCTTCCTATCTCTACAATCAAGCGGGTGTCTTGATTCGCCTTCTGTAGGCCCCTTTGGTTCTCTGAACACGCTCGCAGACTAACAACGTCCCGGAGGTGTTGCCCATGCCCAGAATGACCGGGAACCGGTTCATCGCAGAGATGTTGCGCGACTATGGTGTGACCCATGTCTTCCAAGTGCCCACCGCCTTCTTCGGCGTGATGCGCGAGATGGAGGACATGGACATCCGGCGCGTGGTGACCCATGGCGAGAAGGCGGCTGCCTACATGGCCGACGGCTATGCCCGCGCCTCGAAGCGGGTCGGCATCTGCATGGCCCAGAACATCGGCACCGCCAACTTGGGTGCCGGTCTGGCCGATGCCTATATGGGACACTCGCCGGTCATCGCCATGACCGGGGCCCTTCCCGCCGAGCACCGCTACCGCCATGCCTACCAAGAGTACGACCACGAGCCTTGGTACGAGTCGGTCACCAAATCCAGTGTATTCATCGACAAAGTCAGCCGCTTGCCCGACGCCCTGCGCCAAGCCTTCCGCGACGCCACCTCCGGCGCGCCGGGCCCGGTGCATCTGGACATACCCGACGACGCCTGCTCCGCCGAGGCCGACTTGGAAGTGATCGTGGAGGAGCTGCACACCACATTTCCCGCCTTCCGGCCCGAGCCCGAGGGCGACAGGGTGCGGGAAGCCGCTCGCGCCATCTCCCAAGCCCAGCGACCAGTAATCATTGCCGGTGGCGGGGTCATCGCGTCCGAGGCATGGGCCGAGGTGCAGCAGCTCGCGGAGATGCTCACTATTCCCGTGGCCACCACCCTCAACGGCAAGCTTACCTTGCCCGCCAGCCATCCCCTGAACGTGGGTGTCCCTGGGCGCTACTCGGCTTGGTGCGCCAACCAGACCGTGGCCAACGCCGACCTCGTCATCGCCATTGGCACTCGTCTCGGCGGCATGACCACTTGGGACTGGCGCATACCCTCCGCCGACATGCCCACCATCCAGATTGACATAGACCCCTCCGAACTGGGCCGCAACTATCCCGCCCAAGTCGCCCTGATGGGCGACGCCCGCGCCTGCGTGCGACGCCTCATCGAGGTCTTGGAGCCCATCGCACCACGCGAAGACCGGTTGGCTGAGATTCGCGACCGGGTGGGGCGCTGGCGGGAGGAGTACGCCCCCATGGTGAACTCCGATGCCTCGCCCATGCGCCCAGAGCGCCTCTGCAAGGAGATCGCGGAAAACCTCCCCGATGATGCCATGGTGGTCTCCGACACCGGGCACGCCGGCATCTGGTCCGGCGTCCTGATGCCCTTGGAAAAACCAGGGCTGAACTTCATACGCTGCGTCGGCTCCCTCGGTTGGGGCCTCTCAGCCAGCATCGGGGCCAAGGCTGCCGTCCCCAACCGCCCCGTGGTCTGCTTCACCGGCGACGGCGGCTTCTGGTACCACATCGCCGAGCTGGAGACAGCCCTGCGCCATGGCATCGCCCCAGTGGTGGTGGTCAACGACAACCGCTCTCTGAACCAGGAGAAGGGACCCATTGAGCGTGCCTACGGCGGCCAGCCCTACGGCCGCGCCTTTCAAGACCTGATGATGTTCCAAGACACCAACCTAGCCAAGGTGGCCGAGGCCATCGGCTGCTACGCCGAACGCGTCGAGAGTCCCTCCGAAATCGGCCCCGCCATGCAGCGTGCCTTTGCCTCCGGCCGTATCGCCGTGCTGGACATGGTCAGCGACATCGAGGCCATGGGCCCCGTAGCCCGTATGTCCGACGTCAGGGAATCAGTCTCCGGCTAGCGTATACACCAGACGTAGGGGCGTCCCTCGTGGGCGCCCAAGACTCTCGAAAATCTCTGTCACAGGAGAAGTAACAACGTGCGAATCGATGTCCACACACACCTGATACACCTCGACTTCATCAAGCACATGGTCGGCCGCTCCAACCTGCCCAATGGCGCCTTAGACGGCGCCAACTACATAGTCCACTGCACTACAAACTTCGACCTGCCCGTTGAGCCCCTCTACTACACCATAGAAGACAAGCTGCGGGACATGGACCGCATGAGCACCGACGTCTCCCTGCTGACCCACGGCATACCCGGCCCCGAGTTCCTGCCTCCCGACGAAGCCGACGACTGGGCCTCCCGCATCAACGACTACATCGCCGGCATCATCGAACAGTACCCCGGCAAGTTCATCGGCTGTGGCAGCATCGGGTTCGGGGACCCCCAGCGCTCCATCGCCGAGGCGGACCGCTGCGTCAACGAGCTGGGCTTCAAGGGCTTCCAGCTCTTCTCCAACACCAACCAGAAGGTGCTGGACTCACCCGAGTTCATCCCGGTCTACCGGCGTATCGCCCAGTTGGGCGTGCCCCTCAACATGCACCCCACGGCCCCTCTGAACATGGTGGGCATGGCAGGCACGCCACTGGTGCCCGGCATGGGCTTCCTCTACGACACCAGCCTCGGCACCATGCGCCTCATCGCCAGCGGCCTCTTCGACCAAGAACCCGACCTCAACCTCATCGTTCCCCATGTGGGCGGCATCCTGCCCTACCTGCGTGGTCGCTGCGGGCGCGCCGTGGACAACGGTGTGGCTCTGGGTCAGTATTCACTGCAGAACTCGGCCCAGTATTACTTGGACCGGATATACGTGGACACAGTGGCCCACAGCCTCGACGCCTTGGAGTTCTGCTACCAGCACACCAGCGCTGAGAGAATCCTCTACGGCACCGATCACCCCTTCGCCAACTACATCGGCGTGTCCGACTTGGTGGAGCAACTCCGTTGCACCGCAGCCGAGCGCGAAATGATCTATCACGGCAACGCCGAAAGACTTCTGAAACTCAACTGACCCGTCATTGTGTCGAAGGCCTGCCCCGGATACCGGTCCGGGGCGGCAATCCAGGAAAACTCCTTGGCCGAAAAGTCTTGGTGAGAAGCCAGCGCCCCACCGTCATTCCCGCGGAGGCGGGAACCCACGGCCCTCGCCAACTACATGAACGACATTGAACTGGGAGGGAATGAAATGGCAGAGCAGGGTGGCTACATCTTCTATGCACGCATGAGCGTCGACGCCGAACACGAGGACATCTTCAACGAAGTCTACGACACCGAGCACGTCCCGGAGCTGCTCAAGGTGCCCGGCGTCCGCAGCGTCACCCGCTACAAAGTAGACTCCACCATCTACACCACCAAGCTGGAAGACCAGCCCGTCTACATCGCCGCCTACGAGGTCGACAGCCCCGACGTGATCACCAGCGACGCTTGGAACGCCGCCACCGAAATCGGCCGCTGGGCAGAGCACGTCCGCCCCCACACCAGCAACCGCTCCCACGTCATCTACAAAAAAGTCGCCGGCCCCGAACGGGCGTAGTGTCCGAATCCCACGAACGGCGCACAATAGCTCGCCGAGTGGTCCCGTGGCAGCTGCTCAAGGCAGAGCTGCCGCCGCGGCCGTCATTGCTATGAAAATAGACTCCGACCGAGCCAACGGCAGTTCCCGTCATTCCCGCGCAGGGAGACCTTTGCATAACCGCCGTCATGCCGAAAGCAGGTATCCAGGGGCCATGCACATCAGATGCCAGCTTGCGATCCAGCCCTTTCACCCCCATCCTAACCTTCCCCAGCTTTGCATCAAAATAGCCTCTTGCTGCTAAAATCCCTCTGAACCGCCCCCCACCTCCAACCCCAACTGCTCGGCCAATACCCTGAGCGCCGTATCTGGACTGACAGGTTCCGCGGTCTCTTGAATGTTGATAGTAATATCGCCTTCGACTAGGATTGCCAACGGAGACTGAAAGAATAGGCCAAAAGCGAGGCGTTCATGCCTACCGAAGCCACCCAAGGTTCCATCATACCCAGGCCAGAAATCTCCGCTCGGACGATACAGGCAGGTCGCACACTAACCGACATGAAGGCGGTGCCGAGGCTAGCAATATCCAGGGACATGCACGAGGCAAGGCCCTATGACCCCGATAGAACCTACTCTTTGCGAGACCGCTCCAAGAACCACCAGCAGCTCCCTCATCTGGTCAAGTTTTCCGACGGACGCTCTAGCGAACTATTGTTGTTCGCCCTGCCAGTGTAAACCCATGCCACACCAGACCGAGCCGAACGCCAACAACGCCTTGGGCAGCCTTCTTCGGAGTATGCTGCCCACCTGCGTGGTACGTTCGGAGAACACCCAGACCTTTGCTGACCATCCAGGCCGCCATGCTGATGCGTTGATCACATCACCAGGGCGCTCGCCCATGGTGGACAGGGAGCTGCAGCCCGTCTATCTGGCCCACTGCAACCCCAACCGCGCTCTGCTGGGCCGCGGCGTCGTCTCCGACCTGCTGGAGTTCGATGAGGACATTTACCAAGGGGAACGCCCCCTAGCCGCCAAGGGGTGCGCCGAGCCTTCGGTCCACGGCAGTAAGGCGCGACCCAAGGGGCGCGAAGCTGATCATATGACGGTCTTTTCGGCCAAGCGATGCTGAGGGTATTCCGCCCACTCCTCGTCACCCGTGAGCGGCGTGAGGTGCTGCTGGCGCTGACCTCTGCCTACATGCTGGTGCAGCTCTCCAGCTTGCCGGTGGCTTTGTCGCTACCAACCCTTAGCGAGGTGTTTGGGGTCAGCATTAGCGACGCTGCGTGGGTCGTTGTCATGTACCTGCTGGTGCTGGGAGGGTTCGTCCTCTTGGCAGCTAGGCTGGGTGACCTCTACGGGCATGCCCGGGTATTCTTCCTCGGCATCCTAGCCTCGACTATCGGGTCCGGTCTGATTGCGCTGTCGCAAGACCTGTGGCAGGTGGTGATGTGGCGGGGAGTGGCGGGGTTGGGGTCGGCCATGATTCTAGGCAACTCCAACGCCATACTGGCCGCCACGTTCGGGCCTGATGAGCGGGGGCGGGCTTTCGCTGTCCCCATCATGGGAGCGAGGTTCGGCACGCTAACGGGACTGGCCCTCTTCGGGCTTTTCCTGCAACTGCTGAGTTGGCGCTTTATCTTCATCAGCTTCCTTCCTCTGGGCGTGCTCGCCATGGTGGCTTGCCTGCCCATGCTGCGCCACGCACCCCCTCCGCCCACCGCGGGTTCCACAGGCAGAATAGATTGGTTGGGCGGAGTGCTGCTGGTTGCCACGGCTATGGTCCTGATCATGTCAGGCAGCCATCTCCACGGCGGCGAGGACTCATTTGTTACCAGCGACGGCCTTACCTACCACCTGCCCATGCACGGGGCCTTCCTTGTGATGCTGGTGGTATTCGTGCTAGTGGAACTGCGGGTGACCAACCCCGTTGTCGACATGAAGCACTTCCGGCAGACCCACTTCTCCATGGCCTTGGCCTCCAACGTCACCTATCACTTCTCCATGCTGGCCACCATGACATTGGTGCCCATCTTGGTGGAAAAGGGGTTCGGCATGCCGCCCCTCTATGTGACGGTGGTGCTGGTGCCAAGCCAGTGCCTAGGCATCTTCATGCCCATGGTGGCTGGCTGGGTATTCGACCGGTATAAGCCACGTTTACTGCGCCCTGGGACGATGGCTCTCATCGCTGGGGGGTTCCTGATGGTGGGCTTACTGACGCCTCATGTGCCCTTCTGGACGTTGCCGTTGATCATGCTGCCCATCGCTGTGGGGACCAACATGTTCAATCCCGTCAACAACGCCACCATCATGAACTCGCTGCCGCTGGAGCACCGTGGCGTGGCGTCGGGGATGCTGGAGACTACCCGCGAGTTGGGGCATGCCTTAGGCGCCACGGCGGCTGCGGGAGCACTGGCCTTAGCCTTGCCCGCCTCCATAGAGGCCTTGTCGGGGGTATCGGCCCAGCCTTATTTCCTGTCGGGCTTCCGGGTGGCGAGCCTGATGGTGGTTCTGGTGCTGCTGTTCGGGGCCGCGATAGCCCTCTTCCAGCCGGCAACATCTAGCCGCAACCTCTTCCGGCGCACCCCAGAGCCCTCGCAAGCGCATGCAGGCGACGACTAGTTGCCCCGATGGAAAGGCACCGATATGATTGTCCGTGTCCCGGCATAGGGATCAAGTGAGACACTTGGAATGACCACTGGTTACATGTCTGTTGAAGAACACATACAGGCAGCCCGAACCCTCTTGGAAGAATCCGAGCCAGAGTACCAAGAGCAGGGCACTAGCCTGCAGTCGTCCGAAAAGTTGTGGGGAGAGGCATCCCACGCATCAATAGCGAAGGCCAAACAGCACGGCTGGACTGTCGGCTCGCACCGAGCTTTGGTCAACGCCTCGCAACTAATCGCTACGAACAGGATGATGAGTGGTTCCCGGGCCGCTTTTTCGGTAACCCAGAAATTCCACAACAGGTTCTACGGTGACAGTCACTTCGACCCATTCACTGAAACCAGCACCTTGGAGGACGATCGAGAGATGGTGGCCCGCTACGTAAACAGGGTGCTGGCCATGGTGGAGGGGACCGACCTGCGGAATGGCGCCGCTAGGACCGCAGGATGACCGAGCGAACCCAGAGATTTTAACCAGAGAGAGGTACAACCCATGCCACGACGCGTACCCGTAATCAAGCGAGAAGACGTACCCGCAGAACACCAGCAGGCATATGACGACGTTGCTGCCGGGTTCGGTGGGGCCTTTGGCTCCGGCCCTACCTCCATACTTGTCAACAGCCCGGAGATGGCGCGACGGGCCAACCACCTAGCCGAGTATTTGCGCAAGGAGTCGGCCCTGCCTCAGAAAATTCGCGAACTGGCCATGCTCATAGCAGCCCGCACCATGGATGCCCGGTTCATCTGGAACGCCCACGCCGCCTTGGGCCGACAAGCGGGCCTGAGCGATGCCACCGTCGACTCGCTGCGTGACCGTCAGCCGCTGCCCGACTCCGTCCCTGCCGACGAGGCCACAGCGGTGCGTTACGGGCTGGAGATATGCCAGCAGCACCAAGTGAGCGACGCCACCTTCAACGCCGCGCTGGAGCAGTTCGGCGCACAGGCCCTCACCGAGTTCACTACCTACATGGGCTACTATCGGATACTGGCCCTCAACGCCAACGCTTTTGACATCGACCTGCCAGCGAACATCAGGGAGCCTCTTCTGCCGGTGTGAGGCGAGCGGGTGCGGCCTCCCTCCAGCACTTGGACCAAGCAGAGGAGGCCCGTCTGTCAAGTGTCAGGATGGGGCATACCGGAGGCCTCCTTGGCACACGAGTGTCAGTGATTCGGCCTGAGCCACACGCCACTCAAATTGCGCCAATGAGTCATTCCCGCCATAATGGTTTGGCTAGAATTTGGTTGTTAGGCGGGCAATCACGAAGGTTGCCCTTACCGTAGGGGGTTCGGTTATGGACTGGGGTATGGCAAACCGGATGGCGCAGCTTATCCAGGACGACGGACACTGCGTGTTCATGCCCATCGACCACGGCTATTTTCAGGGGCCGACGCGGATGCTGGAGAACCCTCGCCGCACCCTGGAACCTCTGTTACCCTACTCCGATGCCGTGTTCGTCACGCGGGGCGTGCTGCGCTCCTCCATTGACCCAGGGAACTGCAAGCCCATCGTTCTTCGCGTTTCCGGTGGCACCAGTATGGTGGGTGGTGACCTAGCCAACGAGGGCATCACCACTTCCATGGAGGAGGCCATCCGCCTCAACGTGTCGGCGGTGGGCCTTTCGGTCTTCGTGGGGAGCGACTACGAGCACCAGTCGCTGCTCAACCTGTCGGCCTTGGTCAACGATGGCGAGAAGTACGGCATGCCCGTCATGGCCGTCACTGCCGTGGGGCGCGAGATGGAGAAGCGGGACGCCCGCTACCTAGGTCTCTGCTGTCGCATCGCCGCCGAGCTGGGAGCCAAGGTGGTCAAGACCTACTGGTGCGAGGACTTTGAGAAGGTGGTGGAGGGCTGCCCCGTGCCGGTCATCATGGCCGGAGGCCCCCAGGTGGACACGGAGCTTGAGGTGCTGGAGTTCGTCGACGACGGCATGCAGCGTGGCTCCATCGGCGTGAACCTAGGCCGCAACATCTGGCAGAACGAACACCCGGTACCGATGATTCGGGCCATCCGGCAGGTCGTGCATGAAGGGGCCAGCGCAGGAGAGGCCCACGAGCTGTTCCAGACCCTCAAGGCTGAGGCCAACTGAGACCGACTGGAACGGGGGGCACAGAGACCAATGGACTCTAGCTGGTCGGAGGAGAAGGCGCGCGGCCTTCAGGGGCTGGACCTGCTTGTATACCTGAGCCATCTCATCGGGGCCGACCCCGGACTCGTAGTATGGGGCGGCGGCAATACCTCCATCAAGACCACCCAACCCGACTTCCGCGGGCGCGACACCCGGACGCTGCTCATCAAGAGCAGTGGCTCGGACCTCAAGACCGCTGGGCCACAGGACTTCGTGGGCCTGCGTTTGGACGACATTGAGCCCCTGCTTGAGTTGGACTCCATGCCCGACGAGGAGATGGTGTCCTACTTGGAGCACTGCGCTCTCGACCCTCGGTCCAACAGGGCATCCATCGAGACGCTGCTGCACTCCTTTATCCCCGCGACAGTGGTGGCCCACTCCCATGCCGACGCGGTAATCGCCCTCACCAACACACCTTCGTCCGACAATGTCTTGCGGGACGTTTACGGCGAAAGCATCGCCATCACCCCCTACATCCGGCCCGGCTTCCGGCTTTCCAAGATGGTGGGAGAGCTGGTGCGCCAGCACCCCGACATCAAAGGCGTAGTGCTGGCCAACCATGGCCTGTTCACTTGGGGCAACACAGCGAAGACCGCCTACGACAACCACATCGACCTCGTGTCCCAAGCCGAGGATTACGCCCGGCGGCACGCTGCGGGCAAGCGAGCCTTTGGCATCGTCAACACGCCAGCACCGGACGCGCAGACACGCCACCGCGTCGCCGCCACCATAGCCCCCACGATACGAGGCGCAGTAGGACGTCGGCAGCAAGGGGTGCTGCGCTACGACGACTCGCCCGATGTGCTGGAGTTGGTGGGCTCGACCTTGGGGCGCGAGGTCAGTGGCATCGGCCCGGCCACCCCCGACCACATCATCCAAACCAAGCGGCTGCCCCTATGGTTGGAGTGCGACCGCCCGGCGGACGTCGAGGGTCTGCTCGCAAGGCTCCCGGCTGCAGTGGAACAGTACGCTGAGGACTACCGTCGATGGCACGCAGAGCATTCGCCTTCTTCTCAGGTGGGCGAGACCACCATGCTCGACCCCTACCCACGAGTCGTGCTGGTCCCCGGTGTGGGCATGTGGACCACGGGCCGGGACGCCCGAGCCTCCCTCATCACCGGCGACATCTACCACCACACCATCGACGTGATGCGTTCAGCCCAAGGCATTGGAGGATATAACTCCCTCTCCGCCAAGGACGCCTTCGAAGCGGAATACTGGCCCTTGGAGCTGTACAAGCTGGGATTAGCCCCCCGAGGCGGAGAGTTGGCAGGACGGGTGGCGCTGGTCACTGGTGCCGCTGCCGGCATCGGCCGTGCCATCGCCTTGCGGTTGGCCTCGGAGGGAGCCCATGTGGTTGTCACGGACATCCACGGCGAGGGTGCACAGGCAGTCGCAACCCAGATCGTCGAAACCCGGGGTTTGGGCCGGGGACTGGGCCTGAGCATGGATGTCACCAGCCAAGAGGACGTAGCCGAGGCCTTCGACAAGACAGTCCTAGCCTACGGTGGACTAGACATATTGGTGTCCAACGCGGGTATTGCGCCTACTGGAGCCATCCACGAGATGCCCCTAGCCCTCTGGCAGAAGGCCTTGGACGTGAACACCACAGGCCACTTCCTAGCAGCACAAGAAGCGGTCAAAATCATGCGCCAGCAAGGCTTGGGGGGCAACCTAGTGTTCATCGGCACCAAGAACGTACCGGCGCCTGGAGGAGACTTCGGCGCATACAGCGCATCCAAGGCCGCAGAAGTCCAGTTGGCCCGTGTGCTGGCCATTGAGAACGGTGGTCACGGCATACGCTGCAACATCATCAACCCCGACGCCATCTTCGAGGGCTCCGGCCTCTGGTCTCGCGAGGTCAGGGAGCAGCGGGCCCAAGCCCACAATGTCGCGGTAAACCAGTTGGAAGACTTCTACCGACAGCGCAACTTGCTCAAGCAGCGGGTCCTAGCCGAGGATGTGGCCGAGGCGGCGCTATACCTAGCCTGCGACCGCTCGGCCAAGACCACTGGCGCAATGATTCCCGTCGACGGCGGGGTGCGCGAGGCTTTCCCCCGCTAGGGCCGTGCATCCCTCCTAGCCAAGGGTGACAATATACAGGAGGCTCCAATATGGGTACTGGTCCCGCCCATCTCATCATGTACTAGGGTACCCACGAGAATGACGCCAAGGAGTTATACCAATGGCCATCGGAGAAGAGATAACCAAAGAGCAGTTCCTAGAAATGGCGAAGGCCGCCGCCTTGGACACCAACAGCCCCCACATGGAGGAGCTGTTTCCCATTGTGCGGGCGACCCTGCGCGGTCTCGGCTCCATCAACCAGCTTGACCTCAGCAGTGTGGAGCCCGAGATGGTGTACCTGCCCGATGCAGAGTTGTAGCCTTTCCCTCGGCCCAACGAGCTAGCTGACAAGAGGTACGTGGAAGTCGATCCGTGTAGAAGGAGTTGCTGATGGAACCAACCGAACTATGCTTTTTGACCGCAGGGGACTTGGGGCGCTTGATACAGCGGCGCGAGGTGTCGCCTGTGGAAGTAGTGCAGGCCCACTTGGAGCGCATCGAGCGCCTGGAGCCTACCCTCAACTCCTTCATCACCCTGCTGCCAGAGATGGCAATGGCCACGGCCCGCCTTGCCGAGCAGGAGATTGTTTCGGGCAACTATCGCGGGCCTCTGCACGGCGTTCCCTTGGGCCTCAAGGACCTCTACTACACCAAGGGCGTCAAGAACACCGCTGGGTCGCGCATCTTCGATGACTTCGTGCCCGACTACGATTGCACGATCATGGCCCGCTTTCGCGAGGCAGGGGCCATCCTGATGGGCAAGCTAAACATGCACCAGTTTGCCTACGGTCCCACGGGCGAGAACGGCGACTACGGCCACATGCACAATCCTTGGAACCCGGAACTGGTCGCGGGAGGTTCCAGCGGAGGTTCTGGGTCTGCTGCCGCATCGGGGCAGTGCACCATCACCATGGGCAGCGACACCGGTGGCTCCATACGCATACCCTCGGCCCTGTGCGGCTTGGCCGGTCTCAAGCCGACCTATGGCCTGCTGAGTCGCCACGGCCTCACTCCGCTGGCTTGGTCGCTGGACCACCCCGGCCCTATGGTGCGCTCGGTCGAGGACTGCGCCTTGGTGTTGAATGCCACCGCGGGGTACGACTCCAACGACCCCGCCTCGGCCCACCGGACGAGCGACGACTACACGTCAGCCCTTACGGGTGATGTGCGTGGGCTGCGCATCGGCGTGCCGAAGGAGTACTTCGAGGTGCCTACTGACCCCCAAGTGGAGGCTGGAGTGCGCCGCGCCATCGACGTGCTGGCTGAGATGGGCGCAGTAATCAGCGAGGTGTCGTGGCCCATGTACCACCACTCACAATCCATATCGGGAGTGGTGTTGATGGCTGAGGCGGCGGCTTACCACCACAAGCTGGTAAGAGAGAAGGGAGACCTCTACTATCCGCCAGTGCGCCTGCGTCTAGAGGCAGGGTACTTCATCTCTGCAGATGACTATCTGAGGGCACAACAGGCACGCACCCTGTTCAAGCGCGAGAGTCGCGCCCTGCTTGAAGAGGTCGACTTGATAGTAGGCCCGGCCTCGCCGGTAACCGCACCCCAGCTTCTGGCCACTGAGACCCCGGTAGGCGAGACCACAATGGGTACAACGGCGGCGCTGACCCAGTACACGCGACCCTTCAACATCAATGGGTTCCCCGCGATTACAGTGCCCTGCGGGTTCTCCGACGAAGGGCTTCCAATCGGCCTGCAGTTGGGCGGGAAACCCTTCGACGAGCTGACGGTTCTGCGCGCAGCCCACGCCTACGAGCAGGCCACCGACTGGCATCAGCGCCGGCCTCAACTGTAGGGGACGAGGGGTAGCGGGTTACAGGACCTGCCAGTAACGCTTCCCCTCGACGCGCACCACCCGCCCGAAGTGGTCGTTCACGCCGAAGTGGCCTGCGGCGATGATCATGCCCTCTTGCTCGGAGCGCTCCAGCAATTGTTCGCGACTGTGCTGCCCCGTGGGTTTGTCCAAGTCAACGCCAGCGCACCAGTCGGGGTGCTCGATCTGCACGCTCATGTGGAACACATCTCCGACGACGGCACCGCTCTGCCCTTGCGAGTTAATCATCACGCAGATGTGGCCGGGGGTATGCCCGGGCGTATGCAAGGTGGTCACTTCGGAAGTGATAACGTGACCGGGGTCGATGATGTCCATCACTCCCAAGCCCTCTAGGGGCACCACGTAGTCCCGAACGTGCTCGTTGCGTTCCAGGGACAGGATGTCGGGTTGGGTGAAGTAGTCCCAGTCCGCTCGGGGCACCAAGTAACGCGCCTTGGGGAAGGTGGCCTTGGGCTGGCCGTTCTCATAGGTGACGTTCCACCCGACATGGTCGGCATGGAGGTGCGTATGCACCACAACGTCCACATCCTCGGGGCCGATACCGTGGCGTTTCAACTGGTTGATGAGATCGCCGGTGCGGTTGCCCCTACTCACATGGGGACCGGGCCCCATGCCCGTATCGATCATGATGGTCTGCCCTTGAGACCGCAGGGCGAACAGCAGGTACGGGAGGGCGATTTCCCCGTTCTCGTCCAACTGCGCCTCACGGTAAGGGCCCCACGCCTCCTTGGGCACATCCGGAAAGAAAAAGTCAACCGGTCGTCCCGGCGAGTACATATCCAACACCGAGAGCACTTCCACATTGCCCATAGTTGTCGTGTCTTGCATGTCCCTCTCCTTGGTAACAGATGTTATTCGTCTTTCCGGTGAAAGCGGGAAGCTGAAGGTCTGATTTTTCGGGTCAAATCGGGCCATTTCGGGCCATTTCGTATCTGGGCCTGAGGGCAATCTGCATGCAATCTATGCATCTATTTTCAGCGGCGCAGCTATGAATCAGCTTTGCCTGAGCCAAAGGGGCCGTTACACGATTGTCGTGTTTTTTGCGTTTTCGTAGGTGATGTCAATACCGATTGTAGCATCGTAGTAAGTGGCCCGTATCTGACACACTGTAGCATCCTTGGTTGTGGTCCCCTGGACTTGGGCTGGACAAGATGGGGCTGGGGACCTATAAGCAGGCTAGCGGGGAAGGTCAGCCCCTGTCAACGGGCGGGCGTCATGGGCCCTTCGACTTCGGTCAGAGCGAACGGCCTAGTATTGCATCAGGGCGAACACATCGTAGCCTTGAAGCTTTTCACGCCCGTTGAGGTCCACAAGCTCGATCACTGCGGCGATGCTGGCTATTGTGCCACCCACCTGCTCCACCAGTTGCGCCGCAGCACGAATAGTGCCTCCCGTGGCCAGCAGATCATCCACCACCAGTACAGTCTGTCCGAGAGCAACGGCATCGCGGTGCATCTCCACCACATTCTCGCCATACTCCAACGAGTACGCGACCTGCAGGGAGTGATATGGCAGCTTGCCCGCCTTGCGCACCGGCACCAACCCCTTCCCCAATCGGTATGCTAGAGGCGCGCCGAACAGGAATCCCCGGGCGTCGATCGCCACCACAGCATCGATGCCTCTGTCCTCGTATCGCTCGGCCATCAGGTCAATGGCGTACCGGAAGGCGGCTTGATCCGAGAGCAGGGGCGTGATGTCCCGGAACAGGATGCCCGGGCTGGGGAAATCGGGCACGTCACGTATGTAATCTTTGAGTTTCATAGCGCTTGGGAGTGTATTTGAGGCCGGGAGAAGGCGTCAAGGTGGTGGGCCTCCCTTATGCAGGGCAGCTTTGACGTGGACAATCTGTCAAGGTACAATCCCACACTCTCCTCCAAGGTCGCCTGCCTGGAGACGAGGACGGTGAAAGGCTGAGCTTCCTTGGTTTACAATGAATCCATGTCGTTTCGAGAGCCCCTGCCCGAAGGATGCCCACCTACCGAGGCACATGAAATTTTGGACACGCTAACCGTATTCCGGCTTGTAGGGGGAGATCCACCCTCTGATGATGACTTTAGGTCGCAACGCGCAGAGAGGCCAGAGAACCAGTTTGGTGTATCAGAGTGCCAAGCGCGAGGGTTATCCGTGTTCTCTGACGCGAGAGATGCGGAGAAGCGGTCGAAGCTGCCTAAGTTCAAGGGAAGCATGCTTTGCACAGTTACACTCGACAGGGGAGCAGGGTACATCCAGAAGACGAACAGTATGTCGCACTTAACTTGGTGGCCGGCGGCAGATTTCGACATATTGGATGCGTGCCGGATGGCGGATGTATGAAGACCATTTATCCCACCGAGACCCTCGTATATCATGACGGTGTAGCCGTCTTCGCCGGTCAAGACTCAATTGGCGGCAACTATGTCGGTGTGGTGATTGATACGATAGATGCCCTAGACCGTTACGTGGTGACGGGGGTATCTCCGGCACGTCTCCGGCAGTTCCGCTCTGGGATGGTTGATTTGAGGTCCCTATTGTTAGAAGCACCCAATGGGGAATGGTTCATAACTCAAGCAGACGGAGCACCAGGAGAGCCCTTGGTGCTTGAGCCACAGATAGGGTTGCTCTCGGACATGAGCTTTTTGCCAGAAGAAGGGTTCCTATTGGAAGACGTCGCAGTGGATGACGCGGTGCTACGCCAAGCAAGGGAGCATGGAAAGGTTGTCTTTGAATGCCGTGCCGATCCTCCTGAGACTGCGTTTGGGCACCGCATTAGGGCAACGACGCTTGGCCAACTCTTGATACATGTCCAAACTATCGTGAGACATGCATATCGAGCGGCACTCAGGGATCTCGGAAGCAATGTCAGGCAGCAAATAGATACAACCGACGGGTATTTGATGGATGTAGTAGTTCCGGCGGCGGTGGGATCCTATAGGGTAATCTTTGAGGCCTCTAAGCCCCCGGATATGTTTGGATCCGGTGAGCTGATACGGGCCTTACGCAGACTTGACGAGGTCTTCGCAAGTGCCAATGATCCAGATGCTGCTGCGGAACTGCTACAAGCTCACAAAGGTCACTTAGCTGGGGCGTACATAAGGCTGCTGCAATTCCTAGCAGATCATCAAACCGGCCTAAGGTACGGCTGGGCGGATCCTACGTTCTCGATGGTTAGCCACGGAGGGGTCTCTGAATCGGTGGCACGTCAACTTGCTGAATCCCTTTCAGCTGTCAGCAACCTTACTACCGAAACTGTGGCCCTTGTCGGTAACTTCGTGAGGGTGAATGTAGACGCGGGCAATTGGGGTCTGTCTACAGACAGTGGGACAAGAGTTGGTAAAGTTGTACCTGACGGCCCCAACTTAGATGGTCTGGTAGTGAGAAGACGGTATCGCTTCGATTGCGTCGAGGACATAGAGATTGATGCGGGGGGACGAGAAACGCACACGTTATATTTGCGGAACATTGAGGACGCGTGACCCGGAGTGCTTGTTACTCCATATCTTTCTCCCGCACGGTTGTAGGAACTTTCTATACAGTTCCGGGGCCTACCCTCAACCTCACGTCTCCGCGTACACCGAGAGGCTCTTCCAGAAGAGGAACTTCTGCAGGTCGACGTGTATCCACTGCGCTTGTTTTGCCAGCACGGGCGAGACCAGCACCTGCACCCCCTCGCCTTCTACTACTTGGTAGCTGGAGGTGTCCTTGCGTTGCAGGTAGGTGTCCACGGACACCTGAGGGCCCCTGGCTCAGCCGACGGTCATCACAAGGTCAAGGGCTACAGTGCCTCCCTTGGCCATAAGGTGAGTGCGGGCTTTGTCGCTGATGGTCACCTGCATCGGTAGCTCCTTGAGTAGCGGGTCGCCTAGTCCTGCGTCCAGCCGGCGTAGAAGGCCTCAACGTGCGGCTGGAGTTCCCGCACCATGCGTTCCGTCTCCACCACACGTTCCGGCGCTGGGCCTGCAAGGCTCTCCTTGATTTGGGCCATCAGGTCAGACCGGTCAACTCGGGTCGACCTGCCTTCTCGCAGCACCACCTCGCCATCGATAATTACCGTGTCGACATAGCGGGACTTGCCCCGGTGGATGAAGGAGTCGATGGGGTTGACGTCGGGGTGCATGTAGGGGTCCTCAATGTGCGCCAAGTCGGTTAGCACCATGTCAGCCCGACTGCCCTGCTCCAGCGCGCCCACTTGGTTTCCAAAGAAGGTGGGAGACGAGCCGTTAACTGTGGCCATCTTCATCACTTGGGCGGATGTCAGGGAGGGCGCACCGATGCCCGGTTGACGGTGCAGCTTGGAGACAAGCCGCATCTCCTGCACCATGTCATCGTCGTCGTTGATGCCATCGCTGTCGGTGCCCATAGCCACGTTCACGCCGTGCTGCAACATCTGGTTCACGGGGGCGATGCCGTTCTTCAGACGCAGATTGGAGCTGGCGTTGTGACAGATAGTGCCCCCGTGGTCGGCCAGCAGGCGCAGGTTCGACTCCGTCAGCCATACCCCGTGGGCGTAGGAAACTTCTGGGCCCAAGAAGGCTAGGTCGTCCAAATGGGCTAGGGGTGTCTTGCCCCAATGGCGGGTGCCGTAGTGACGTTGGTAGTAGGACTCGACTAGGTGCAGGTGGATTCCAGTCTGGTAGCGCTGGGCCCACTCCTTGGTGCGCTGCAGGAAGTCGTCGCTGGTCCAGTGGACGTTGGAGGGACTTATGAGGACGCGAATCCGGCCCTGAGGGTCCGTACCATACTTGGCGTACACGCGTTCCACCAGACCGAAGTACTCGTCGTCGGTGAGAGTGCCGGCGCCCAAGTGACGCCAGACCCATTCCCCCAAGTCGGCGGGCAGGGAGTCGACGAAGGCTTTGTCATCCCCGTACACCACACGGTTCTGGGTGCGGTGGTAGACGGAGAAGGCCACCCGCATGCCGGCGTCATTGAAGGCCCGCAGCACCTCATCAACGTCCGACTCCACCGTGGCCACGGGCGTCGATGTGTGGTTGTACATCACAGTGGTGGTGCCCGACTCCAGCATCTGGAGGGCGGTGTAAAGGGTCATTTGGTAGTTGTCGATAGGGCGGCGGGCCCAGCCATTGACGATCCATGCCTCCAGCGAGTCATCGGGGGTCCCCATCTGGATGGTGGTGATGCCCCGCCCGTGGTGGTGAGCGTTGACCAAGCCCGGCGACACTAGGAAGTTGGGCCCACCGATTTCTTCGTCGGCTTGATGTTTCGCCTTCATGGTGGCGTAGTCGCCAACGTCCTGAATGATGCCGTCCCGCTGGAACACGGCGCCATCGGATATGACTTGGCTGGAGTCGTTGTCTGCTCCTGCACGGACAATCACGTACTTACCGCGGACTAGGGAAGAGCGCCCAAGCTGCGCCATGCTCCCCTCCCTTCAACGTAACGTAGGTTATGGGCGTCATTATACCCGGCCCAATGGCTCCTTGGCGCGGTGTACAATGACAGGCGTTGCGAGGACAGCCAGTAAGCAGAGGAGGCGTGAAGCCATTGACCAAGATTTCTGCGGTTACATTCGACCTGTGGCAGACTCTGCTGATGGACACCCAGGAACAGGGCAGGGCCCGTATGCAGGTGCGCCTCGACGGGGCAGTGGCAGCCTTGGCCAAGGTGGGCCGGGTATTCGACCCAGAACATGTGCGGGAAGCGTACCGAGCCTGTTATCGAACCTGCCACGCTATCCGGGAAGAGGAGCGGGACGTGGCCTTTGGGCACCAAGTGGAGATATTCATTGGCCACATTGAAGATGGTCTGCTCGCGCAACTGCCGAAGGCAACCGTGGCTGAGATTACCGACTCCTACTGCGATTCGTTCTACGTCTACCCGCCCCGGTGGCATGAGGATACAGCCGAGGTGCTGCGAGAGGTGAAGGCGGACGGCTACAAGATCGGGCTAATCTCCAACACCGGGATGACGCCCGGCTATGCCTTCCGAGCATTCTTGGAGCAGGCAGACTTGGGCCGCTACTTCGATATCATGGCCTTTTCCGACGAGATGCTATTGGCCAAGCCATCGGTCGCCATGTTCGACCGCACATTGCGCGACATGGAGACTGAGCCGGAGGACACGGTGCATGTTGGAGACCATCTGAAGAACGACGTGCTGGGCGCAAAGGCTGCTGGCTTGCGCACCATCTGGATTGAGACCCACGACGACCGTCGCGAGCCCGTTGAAGTCGTCCCCGACGTCACCGTCAAGACACTGGGCGAGGTGGCAGATGGCGTCCGCCGCCTCGCCCGTGAGGCTGCCTGACGCTGCTGGCTAGGCCTTGATTTCCAGGAACTCGACTTGGACGCCTTCGGGCCCCTCGAAGAAGCAGATGTGGCGCCCGTCAGGCAGGATGTTCTCCTCCAGAATCTTGATGCCACCAGCCTTCATGCGCGTTATGTCGGCCTCGTAGGTGTCGGTGTCGACGGCGATATGCTCCAAACCGAAGACTTGGCGCTCCGCGTCTTGGGTGGAAATCATGGGAGTGACGTTGAAGGGTACGCCGTGCAGGTCCATCCGGAAAGTGGGTAGCCCCTCGGCATTCTGCCCCTCGGAGACTATCGTGGCCCCGAAGTTCTCGACGTACCAGCCGGCTGTCTTGCGGGTGTCAGGCGACTTCAGGTGAAGGTGATTGAATCGGTATCCCATGGGGGAACCTCCTTGTTCTTTCTTCTCTCTTGATGGGTGGCTACTCGTATGCGGCAGAATATCCGCTGCGCCAGAGAGCGTCAACTGCGGGCTTTCAGGGCTACCCCCATCACGGTCGGTCGATGACCAGCGAGATGCCTTGGCCCCCGCCGATACATAGGGTTGCCATGCCGTGGTCGGACTCGCGCCGGCCCATCTCGTATAGAAGTGTGGTAAGGATGCGGGTGCCGCTGGCGGCTAGGGGGTGGCCCAATGCGATGGCGCCTCCGTTGACGTTGGTGCGGTCCCAGTCCAGCCCCAGGACTTTGCCTACGGCTAGGGACTGGGCGGCGAAGGCCTCGTTCAGTTCCACGAGGTCCATGTCATCGACCGTCAGCCCTGCCTTGTCCAAGGCCTTGTTGCTGGAGGCCACTGGGGCAATGCCCATGATGTGGGGCTCCACGCCTGCTGAGGCGTAGCCCCGCACCACTCCCAAGGGTGTCAGCCCCAGTTGTGATGCCCGGGTGCCCGACATCACCACCACGGCGGATGCGCCGTCGTTGAGGCCGGAGGCGTTGCCCGGGGTCACTGTGCCCTGCTTCTTGAAGGCGGGCGAGAGGCGGCCAAGGCGCTCACTGGTAACGTCGGGGCGTGGGTGTTCATCGGTGTCGAAGAGCTTTGGCTCGCCCCTAGACTGAGGAACGCTGACCGGGACGATCTCCGGTCCGAACACGCCTCCCTCAATGGCCCGCGCCGCGCGGTGCTGGCTGCGGGCGGCGAACTCGTCCATCTCGTCGCGGGAGATTTCGTACATGTCGGCTAGGTTCTCGGCTGTGATGCCCATGTGGCAGTCGGCTAGATGGCACCAGAGGCCGTCGTTGAGCATCGAGTCCACCACCTCGCCGTGGCCCATGCGATGCCCGAACCGGGCTTGGGGCAGGAGGTACGGGGCTCTGCTCATGCTCTCCATGCCTCCGGCCACCATCACGTCGGCATCGCCCAGCTTGATGGCTTGGGCAGCCAAAGCCACCGTCTTCAGCCCGGAGCCACACATCTTGTTGACCGTCATGGCAGGCACCGTGACCGGAAGCCCACCCTTGATGGCAGCCTGCCGCGCGGGGTTCATCCCCAGTCCAGCGGCTAGGATGTTGCCCATCAGCACCTCGTCCACCTCGGCAGGGTCGACATGGGCCCGCTCCAAGGCTTCTTCGATGACGAGGGCGCCGAGTTCCACCGCCGACATGGAGGACAGGCCGCCTCCAAAGGCCCCGATGGGGGTGCGCACTGCGCTTACGATTACTACGTCTTCCATCAGTTAACTCCTCTGTTGCGGGGCGAGTTGGCACGGCCAGAGTGGTCTGGCATTCTCATGACATTTCCGTGGCATTCTTGTAGCATTCTGTGACATTTTTGTATCTACAACCTCTGGCATGTTTGTAGCTGAGCCAGCTAGTGCCAGAGTCTGGTATTTAGGGGTGCGGGTGAGACCACTGGTCCCGGACTCGTAGCTGGGTGCGGCCACGGTCGTAGCTAAACAACATTTTTTCGTATCTAAAACATGCCGCATTGGCCGCACCTTTGTATCTGAGTTAGCTAGCCGCATGTGGCCGCGCTTCGGCGAATTGTCGTGGTTCCAAGAGGGGCCAAGAGGGGAGTTTTTCCCCTATCGTTTGCGCTCATTTCCGCTCGTTCCCTGTTCCGTTGAACCTTCATGCCGATGGTTGATTGCCCTGACCAAGGGTCTAAAAGAAGAAGGCAGGGGGACCCTGCAGGGCCACTCCCCAGCGTTTGTAATCAGGCTAAAGGCTGGGGATGTGGCCGGTCAATGGGCAGATGTCATGGGTGGCTAGCGGCAAGGGACCCAAGGCCATGTCCTATAATTGGGCTGGCACAATAATCGGGATGACGCACCGTACCCGACGGGGAGGACGGCATGATCGACTCAGTGGTGGGCGTCACCATCTGGACGGATGACTTGCAGAGGCTGGTGTCCTTCTACCGCGACACGCTAGGCCTGAAGATGCACCGAGACCATGGCGACTTCGTGAATTTTGTCTTCGGCCCCATGCGCTTGAACTTGGGGCAGCATGACCGGGTATCGGGCCCCACAGCCGACCCCTTCCGCACGATGATTCACTACGGTGTGGACGACATCCACGGCGAGCACTCCCGCCTGTCGGGGTTGGGCGTAGAGTTCATCCGGCCGCCGGAACAAGAGGAGTGGGGGGGCTGGGTAGCAACCCTGCTGGACCCCGACGGGAATGTGCTGCAACTGCTGCAGGGGGCCGACTAGCCGGGCGGCTTGTGTGGCCTGTCTACACGATGAGCATGGCGTCGCCGAAGGAGTAGAAGCGGTACTCCTGGGCAATGGCCTCGGCATAGGCTTGCAGCACGAGGTCGCGTCCGGCAAAGGCGGAGATCATCATGAGCAGGGTGGTGCGGGGCAGGTGGAAGTTGGTGATCATGGCATTAGTCAGGCGGAAGGTGTGGCCTGGCAGGATGTAGATATGGGCCCAGCCTTCGGTAGGCTCGATCAGGGCATGATTGGCACCGGCGGATTGCGCCACCTGCTCCAGCACACGCGTAGAGGTGGTCCCCACAGTCACGATACGCCGGCCCTCCTCTCGGGCTGTGTTCAGCTCCGAGGCGGTCTCAGCGGACAGTTGGAAGTATTCGCCGTGGAGTGCGTGTTTCTCTGGAGAGGCTTCGCTGACGGGACGAAACGTATCAGCCCCTACATGTAGGGTGACGTAGGCTAAGCGTACGCCTCGATCAGTCAGGGTTTCCAACAGTGGCTTGGTGAAGTGGAGGCCTGCCGTGGGCGCGGCGGCGCTGCCATCGGCTTGGGCATACACCGTCTGATAGTCGTCGGGGTCCGCTGGCAGTTGGTGAATGTAGGGCGGGAGCGGGGTGTGACCCGCCGCGAGGACAGCGTCTTCAGGTTGAAGCTCGACGGCGCATGTGCCGTCAGCCCAGCGTTCCAGCACCGTGGCCGTGCCCGCGTCGCCGGACGCGCCCTCGATGACGACTTCTGCACCCGTCCGGAGTGCCCGCGCTGGGCGGCCCAAGGCCTTCCATGTGCTGCCACCGAGGCGATGCAGCAGCACAAGCTCGGCCTTGCCCCCGGTGGCTGCGCGTCTTCCCAACAAACGCGCTGGCACCACCCGGCTGTCGTTCATCACCAGAAGGTCTCCCTGCCGAAGATGGTCAGGAAGGCTGCGGAATTGGCTGTGCTGTATCGAACCTGAATCACGGTGGAGCACCAGCAAGCGCGAGGAGTCCCGCGGCTGGGCTGGCGATTGGGCGATGAGGTGCTGGGGCAGGTGGTAGTCGAAGTCGCTGGTCAGCATGGCCGCACACTCGATAGTTGTCGATGGACCCTTTGGGCCAAGTATGAGGATGGAAAAGTGGAGCGCTGATGGTGTGCCGACTTGCCCAACGGTCCGGGCCCCCGGATCGTGGTCCGGGGCAGGCGTGGATTCCCGCCTGCGCGGGAATGACGGGAGAAGGCGCGAGAATGACAGGGGCGGGCGCGGAAATGACGGGGTAGGCTGTCGGCTCGGTCGGGGTCTATTTTCATATCAAGTCGAAGGTCAGCGTAAGACGCGGGCCAGTAGGTTCAGGACCACGGTGAGCACCACGCTTAACAAGACCATCGTGAGGATGGGTATGAAGATGCTGAAGCTGCCCCTGCTGATGAAGATGTCGCCGGGCAGTTTGCCTAAGTAAGGCAGGTGGGACAGCAGCCAAAGGGCCGCCCCTGACAGGACGATGGCCCCTCCCATGAGGAGCAGCAGTTTGGCTATGCCATCAAGACCCAGCATGCTGGCTCAGTGAACGCCATGAATCGAGTAACGCGCCGCCGTGATGGTATTCACCAACAGCATGGCGATGGTCATAGGGCCCACGCCACCCGGCACTGGCGAGATGGCTTCAGCTATCTCAGACACTCCCTCGAAGTCCACGTCGCCGGCCAGTCGGTAGCCCCGCTTGCTATCGGGATCGGGTACGCGGTTGACCCCCACATCCACGATGACTGTGCCTGCGCTCACCATGTCGGCGGTAATGGCCCCCGCCTGCCCCATAGCGGCCACCAGAATGTCGGCTTGGCGTGTGATGCTCGCTAGGTCCTCGGTGCCGGTATGACAGACAGTGACAGTAGCGTTAGCCCCCTCCCGCTTTTGCATGAGCAGCTGGGCCAGCGGAAGGCCCACTATCTGGCTGCGCCCGCAGATGACCACATGCTTGCCATCGGGATCGTAGCCGTTGTGCATCAAAAGCTGCTGCACACCTGCTGGGGTGCAGGGCACGAACCGGGGCGTGCCTCCGAGGAGACGACCGAGGTTGGCGGGATGGATGCCATCCACATCCTTCATGGGGTCCAATGACTCAGCTACCCGCAGAGGGTCTATGGCATCGGGCAGTGGAAGTTGCACTAGGATGCCGTGGTAACGGCTGTCGGCGTTCAGCCTCGCGACGGTCTCCAGTAGCTCTTCTTCGGAGGCGTCCTGCTCCAAGCGTAACACCTCGCTGAGGATGCCCACCTCGGCACAGGCCCGCTCCTTGTTGCGGACGTACACTGCTGAAGCTGGGTCGTAGCCCACCAAGACGGCGGCTAGCCCAGGAGTCACGCGGTGCTTCTGCTGCATCTCCAGCACGCCCTTAGCTACCTGTGCTCGCAGGGACTTCGACGCCTCGGCTCCGTCTAGCAACTTAACCAAGCATGCCTCCAAGTTTCCAAGGGGGGCATAATAGCATAGGCTCTTTGGCTGCCTCAACGTAGCTATGCGGATTGCGCCTTACTGCCGGCGCTGATAAGCTCTCGCACATCCTGAACTATCGCAGGTGAGACTTGGTGACGCTTAACACATACCTCAGCTTCAACGGCAACTGTCGCGAGGTGTTCGATTTCTACCGCTCGGTCTTCGGCGGTGATTTCTCGTTTATCCAGACCTTCCGGGATGCGCCCCCCGAATTTGGGGTTGCCGAAGAAGAGATGGACGGCGTGATGCATGTGTCTTACTCCATCGGTCCCGCCGTGCTCATGGGCAGCGACGTTCCATCGCAATTTGGCCCACCACGCATCGTCGGCAACAACTTCTCCATCTCCGTCAGCCCTGAAAGCCGTGAGGAGGCTGACCGCATCTTCAGGGATCTGTCTCATGGAGGTTCGGTCTCCTTTCCCATGCAGGACATGTTCTGGGGAGCTTACTTCGGCACCTTCACCGACAAGTTCGGCATCAACTGGCAGGTGAACTTCCACCAAGAGCAGTAGTGGACTATAAACGGCACCCTCTAAACCAGCACGGCGAAGAGGGCAATCAACGCAACTCGAGGCTAGGTAGCCAGACTGGACTTTACCGTAATCCCAGCCTTAAGTCGGCATCCAGAAAGTGCAGTGACAAGCGAACGCTCAGATGGTAAAGATGGCTGGATTCCGGCTTTCGCCGGAATGACGCTGAGGTCGCTGACACGGTTCATCAACTCTGAGCAGGCACCAATCCACGCCTTATGCTGACCACCGGAGTAGATATCATCGAGGTGACGCGGGTGCAGCAGGTGCTGGACCGATGGGGGCAGCGCTTCTTGGACCGCATCTTCACCGAGGGCGAGCAGGCCTATTGCAAGGGCCGCGCCCCCAACTTGGCGGCGCGGTTCGCTGCCAAAGAAGCCACCATGAAGGCCTTGGGCACTGGCGTACGTGGCGTCGGCTGGAAGGATATTGAGGTGGTACGGGCCCGCAGTGGGGCACCCTCACTGCGCCTCACTGGCCGCGCCTTGAAACGCTTCGAGTCCTTGGGCCTCTCTCACTTAGCCTTGAGCATGTCCCACACTAAGGGCAATGCCGTAGCGATGGTGGTAGGCCACTCTGAGCCCATATCGTGAAGCTGCGCCGATGAAAATCGTCACCGCCGATCAGATGAGGCGCTTGGAGCAGGCCTGCATCCCCCTGGGAGTCAGCCTCGACGACCTGATGGAGCGGGCGGGGCTTGCGGTTGCACAATGCGCCCGCTCACTACTGGGTGGCGCCGCTGGGCGGCGCATCGTTGTACTCGTAGGGCCGGGGAACAATGGCGCCGACGGGTTTGTGGCAGCCCGTCACCTGCAGCGGTGGGGAGCGCAGGTCTCCGCCCATGTCCTAGGACGGCGCCTCCAGAGCGACCCCAAGCGGGAGCTTGCCCTGCACGAGGGAATCTTCCTCCACGACATTACCGACGAAGCCTATCTCCTGCGACTACAACACGATCTTGCCGTTTGCGCCTTGGTGATCGACGCTGTGCTGGGAACGGGACGGGCGCGTCCCATGGAGGGACTATTGCGCGAGGCGATGACAGTCTTGCGGGATGTGCGTGCCTTTCGAGCCTCCTTACAAGTGCTTGCACTGGACCTGCCCTCGGGTTTGGATTCTGACACCGGACAAGTCGATCCTGCCTGTCCCCAAGCGAACGTGACGGCCGCCTTGGGATTCCCCAAGGTTGGCCAGTTCCGCTTCCCCGGCGCCGAGAGTGTGGGATGGTTGGAGGTGTTGGACATCGGCATCCCTGAAGCCGCAGTGGAGGGCATGGCCGGCGAGCTGACCTTGGAGCTGATGACGGCGCAGGCCGCAGCCACGCGCCTTCCCCGACGTCCTCTGGACTCGCACAAAGGCACCTTTGGCCATGCCCTCTTGATGGGCGGCTCGCGCCACTTCGTAGGGGCAGCCTACCTCGCCTCGCAGGCGGCTGCCCGTGTGGGGCCAGGTCTGGTGACCGTGGCGGCGCCTGAGGGCATCCACTCGATGCTGGCCTCCAAGCTCAGCGAGGTGATTCATCTGCCTCTGCCGGAAGACGCAGAGGGGCGCCTGTGCGCAGCCTCCGTCAACGCCTGCCGCGACCTACTCTCCCGCTATGATGCTATAGCCATCGGCTGTGGCATGGGACGCAGCGACGGCGGGGCAGAATTGCTGCAAGAACTACTGACGGCAACGAGTGCCCGTTCCTGCCCACTGCTCATCGACGCTGACGGCCTCAACAACCTCTCCACCATCCCGCGCTGGTGGCAGGCAGGCTCCCACCCCTTGGTCCTGACGCCCCATCCCGGCGAGATGGCAACCCTGACCGGCCTCACCCCCGCGGAGGTGCAGGAGCAACGGGTGGAGGTGGCCAAAGAGTACGCGGCTAAATGGGGAACGACAGTGGTTCTGAAGGGTGCCTACACAGTGGTGGCTTCCGAGGATGGCCGCTGCTATATGAGCCCCTTCACGAATCCGGGCTTGGCCTCCGGAGGCACGGGCGACGTGCTGTCGGGCATCATCGTCGGCCTGCTAGCCCAAGGCGTAGCCCCCGTCGACGCGGCCTTGGCGGGAGTCTACCTGCACGGCATGGCAGCCGAAGATGTGCGGGCCGAACTGGGCGAGGCTGGCATGTTGGCCTCGGACCTGCTGCCCAAGCTGCCTGCGGTGGTACAGCGGCTGGCGGCAGCCGCCGCGTCGACTGGCTTCTAGGTGTATAATACCGCCAGTTTTGAGAATGATTTCACTATCTGTACAAGGAGCTTGCAACTATGGATTTGGGACTGACCGGAAAGGTAGCCCTGATTACGGGTGGCAGCTATGGCATTGGCCGGGCATCGGCCATCAGCATGGGTCGGGAGGGCGCTCATGTGGCCATCTGCGCCCGACGCGGCGAGGTGCTGGAAGAGGCTGCCATAGAGGTCCGCGAGAAGACGGGGGCACAGGTGCTTCCCATACAAGCCGACGTCACTAAGGCCGAGGACATCGAGCGCACCGTCCAATCGACCGTCGACCACTTCGGACGGCTGGACATCTTGGTAAACAACGCCGGGTCTTCCGCGGCCATGCCCTTCGAGGACATCACCGACGAGCAGTGGGAGGCGGACCTCGATCTCAAAGTGTGGGCCTCCATCCGCTTCTCTCGCTTGGTCATACCCCACCTGAGACAGGCAGGTGGGGGTCGCATTATCAATGTCACCAACATCGGTTCCAAGACACCCGGCGCGAGCTCAATGCCTACCGCCGCCTCGCGGGCCGCTGGCAACGCTATCACCAAGGCGCTGTCCAAGGACTTGGGCAAGGACAACATCACCGTCAACTCCATCTGCATCGGTTTGATAAAGAGCGGCCAGATGGAGCGCCGCTATGACCGGCTGAAGGGCGACGACCCCAACCTGACCTTAGAAGACGTGTGGGCCCGTGGCGCCCGCAACCAGAATATCCCATTGGGACGCGTGGGTGAGCCGGACGAGGCTGGAGACGTCATTGCCTTCATGGCTTCAGCACGTTCCAGCTTCGTCAACGGCGTTGCCCTGAACCTCGACGGCGGCGCGTCACCCGCTCTGTAGGCCAACACGTACAACCCGTGGATTCCAGCGTGCAGCATAGTAAAAGTAAGCGGCCCGCTCCCGCTCTCATCTGGCGAAAGCCGGAATCGGGGCGGGTCTGGCGGGTTGCGAGCCGGAGAGCCAGCACTCTGACCCCAATCCTGACCTTCCCCTATTGAGTGGGAAGTGAGTTAGACAGAGGTTTAGTAGATGAGCGATCTCGTGGAAGAGTTCAGGCCCCCACAGAGGCTTCTGCTGGGGCCCGGGCCCAGCAGCGTCAACCCCCAGGTGCTGCAAGCCATGACCCAGCCGGTCTTGGGCCACTTGGACCCGGTATTCTTCAAGTGCATGGACGATGTGTTCGACATGCTGTGCCGCCTCTTCCGGACGTCCAACAAGATGACCCTTCCCCTGTCCTCCACTGGAACCGGAGGCATGGAAGCCTCGCTGTGCAACGTGCTAGAGCGGGGTGACACGGCGGTCATCACCATCAACGGCTTCTTCGGCCGGCGCATGGCCGAGATCGCCCGTCGTTGCGGGGCCGACGTGCACACAATCGAGTTCCCCCTGGGCACCGCCATCGACCCGGACGTGGTGGAGGAGGAACTGAAGCGACACTCCCATGTGAAGCTGTTGGGCGTGGTCCACGGGGAGACCTCCACCGGCGTTCTCTCCCCGTTGGAAGAGCTTTGCGCCTTGGCACACCGCCACGACGCCTTGATCATTGCTGACACTGTGTCCTCCTTGGGGGGCGCGGAGGTTGCGGTGGACGCCTGGGATGTGGACATCTGCTACAGCGCCACTCAGAAGTGCGTGGGCGCGCCCCCGGGCCTAGCGCCCATCACTCTCGGACCGCGGGCCACTGATGCAATGCGCAACCGGGAGACTCCGGTACAGAGCTACTACCTCGGCATGGCCGACTTGGAGACCTACTGGTCCAGTACTCGCGCCTATCACCACACCACGCCCATCTCCATGATGTACGCATTGCGAGAGGCACTGCGGATGATGGTGGAGGAGGGGCTGGAGAACCGCATCGAGCGTCACGCCCGATGCGCAAGGGCCCTGCGGGCAGGGCTGGAAGCCATGGGAATCGCCCTGTTCGCCGACCCAGCCCACCGCCTCGATCCCCTGACCACTGCTGTCATACCAGACGGCGTGGAGGACGCCAAGGTACGCACCCGCCTGCTAGAGGACTACAACATCGAGATTGCGGGCGGGCTGGGCGACACTCGCGGGCGCATCTGGCGCATCGGCCTCATGGGTGATTCCTGCCGCGAGCCCAACGTCCTAGCCCTGCTCTCGGCCTTGGAGCGCATCCTCCCCGGCGAGGGCTTCCTCGTTGAACCCGGAGCTAGTGTAGCCGCTGCCCAGCGCTCGCTGGTGGCCTCAGCCTCACTTGGAGAAGCCTCCTAAGTCGACTGCCATCTTAGGAAGCCAGCGGTGCCTGCAGCGACCTGCCCGCGGTCTTGACTGGAGGCGTGGGGCTCCATTGGCCCTCGCACTAGCATGACAAGCTGGCAGTGCGCCCGTCTTTCCGCGTGTAACCGGCCTCAACCCGCATGATTCTAGTTCGAGTCTTGGAGGAGCCGAGGTGTTACAGTCCGGCTGAGACCTTGAATCCAGAAGCGGGGACAAGCGTTGAACGAAATCACTTGCCCCAATTGCCAGCAGGTAAACCCGGACACCCACTCCTTCTGCACCAGATGCGGCTTCAATCTAGCCAACGTCAACGCGCCAGACGAGGAAGTTCCGGCAGGGGGCGAAGAGCGAGATGTATTTCTTGCGGAACTGGCCCAAACGCGCAGTGAGCTCCGCGAGGCTGGGGCGCTCCTCCAACGGCTCGGGGACCGAATATCACAGTTAGAAAGCAATGCGGGCCTACCAGCCCAAGCCACCGAGCCCAGCCCAGACGCCCCGCAGAGAGCCCCAACCCCACCGCAACCGAACCCTCCGCGAGCCGCCGCGCCCTCAGCTCCATCACAAGCACCCACCTCGGGCTTTTCCAGTGACCAGCCAATGGCGGAAAGCCCCATGTCGGACACCGGTGCCGTTCCTCCAAGCGCTTGGCCCGATGGGCCAGCACCCCGCTACTCCCGACCTTCTATTGCTACCATCGATTGGGAGCAGGTGCTGGGCCGGAACTGGATTGCCATCATTGGGGCAGTGGCTTTGGTTGTGGGTATCGGCTTCTTCCTGAAACTCGCCTTCGACAACAACTGGATCGGCGACACCGGACGGGTCGGCTTGGGCGTCGGAATGGGACTGGCCATGCTGGGCGCTGGCGAATACACCTCCCGGCGCGTGCCCCGCTGGTCTCAACCCGTGACGGCCGCCGGAGCCGCCATCCTCTACCTAGCGATTTATGCCTCCTACGGCCTCTACGAGTTGCTCCAGCCCGAATGGGCGTTCCTGTTTCTGGCCGTAGTGGTGGCCCTGGCGGGGTTGCTGGCCCTGCGGTACGAATCGGTTGTAATCGCCGTGCTGGGAATCGTCGGAGCGTTTCTCTCGCCTCTACTACTGGGTCCCAGCCTGCCTGATGTCAGACTGGTTCTGGTCTACATCCTTTTGGTGGATCTTGGGATTCTGGGAGTGTCGACCTTCCGCAACTGGCGGTGGTTCACGCTGCTGGGATGGGTTGGCTCCTACGGCCTCTTCGCCTACTGGCTGAACGAGTTCCCCGACTATCAACCTGTTCTGATTCAGGGCGCATTAACAGGGGTATTTCTGGTGTTTGCGGGCGCGACCACTCTCTTCCACCTCATTTGGAAGAGAGTCCCTGGCCCGCTCGACATGGCACTGGTGGCCGTCAACGCAGCCGGTTTCTTCGGACTCACATTCGCCATATTGTGGGATGACTATGAGGCTTGGTTCGGCTTGATTGGTTTGGGGTTGGCCACCTTCCATGGGCTGCTGGCCTATGCGTCCGTCAAGCGGTCCGGCGGTGCCTCGGATATGGCCTTGATGGCCTTGCCGGTGGCGATGGTTTTCCTGACCGTCTCCGCCCCGCTTCAGTTCAGCGACTATTGGCTGACCGTAGCTTGGGCTGGCGAGGGTGTCGCGTTGGTCGGGGCTGGGTTCCTGCTGGGCCGGTGGCCGGTACGCACGTTCGGGCTGGGAGTCTTGGCCCTAGCCGTGGGCAACCTTCTTTTGTTCGACGCTCGGTTGGACTTGGAGAGTTTCAGGCTGCTTCTCAACGAGAGGGTCCCGGTATTCGCGGCGGTAGTCGCAGCCTTATATATTGCTGGCACTATCCATTGGTTGGCGCGCGTCCATTGGCGGGCACGGGGCCGAGCGACGGAGGAATGGGAGCGATACGCTACCCCTTCACTCTTGTTGATTGCCAACGTGCTTACATTGACGCTCTTGAGCATGGAGATTATCGACTATTTCGACTACCGGGTTAGGTGGGCGAGGGAATTCCTAGACTCGCAGACCGCAACCAACGGCAAGTATCTGGCCCTCACCATCATGTTTGCCCTGTACGCCTTCGTTGTGACCGCCGTGGGACTAGCCCTCCGGGTGCAACTCGCGAGATGGGCTGGGCTGGGACTGATGGCGGTGGCAGTGGTAAAGCTGCTGCTGGTCGACACCTTCCTCGTCAAGTTGGACCCACGGACCTTCGTCATCTTCCTGAACTATCACTTCCTAGCCGTCGTGGTGGTAGTGGGGGCGCTCTTGGCACTAGCATACTGGTTCCGGCGCGAGCGGTCCCGGCTGCCTGAATGGGAGAACTACGTATTCACGGGCTTGGTGGTGGCCCTCAATGTGGTTGTGGTATGGGCCTTGAGTCAGGAAATCGTCCACTACTTCGACAGCCGTGAGGTCGCACTTGGAGGGGACTATCTCAGCGCCAAGCACCTTTCGCTGACGGTGCTCTGGGCCGTCTATGCCATTGGAGTAATCGCAGCCGGAATCGCTCTGCGGTCCAGTAAGGTCAGGCTGGCCGGCATGATGCTGCTGGGCATACCGGTTATCAAGCTATTCGTCTTCGATGTGTTCCTTTTGGAGCAAGGTTACCGGGTTGCCGCCTTCGTGACCCTAGGGGCGCTGCTCCTGGGCACCGGGCTTGTGTACCAGCGCTACAGCATCGCCATAAGGGGGTTCTTCTTTGGCGAGGGGACCACTGCGCTAGGCACGACACAGGAGCACGATGAGTCCGATTCGCGCTCTGAACCGGAGAACCCGCTACTAGACGAAGAAAAGCCCTAGGAGCTTTCCTCCGCTTGGTACGCCATATCCAGCACGTCCACTATGTGCAGCACCTGGGCATGGCTTCCTTGGTTCCGCACCCCCGTCTCCAACTGCATCATGCAGCCGGGGTTGGCGGTGACAACCAAGTCGGGGGAGGTGGCCCTCACCTTCTCCATCTTGTTGCGGAGAAGACGGGACGAGAGGTCGCGTTGCAGCATGGAGTAGGTGCCAGCGCCGCCACAGCAGAGACTGGAGTCCTCCATCTCCACGAACTCCAAGCCGGGTATGCTGCGCAGGAGTTCCCGCGGCGGCTGGCTGATGCGCTGGGCATGTACCAAGTGGCAGGGATCTTGGTAGGTAGCCCGTAGGCGCACCTCACCTTGTGGCGGGTCGAGGGGCAGGGAGGTCAGGAGTTCCGTCACATCCACGGTCTTCTCGGCGAAGCGGGCTGCCTTCTCGACGTACGCCGCGTCATCCCCCAGAAGCTGCGCGTACTCCTTCATAGCGGAGCCGCAGCCTGCGGAGACGGTCACGATGCGCTCCACTCCGGCATTCAGAAAGGTGTCGATGTTGCGGCGGGCCAACCGCCGCGCTGTCTCCAAGTCCCCAGCGTGGACATTCAATGCGCCACAACACCCTTGACCCATGGCCACGGACACCTCGCAGCCGTTGCGGGTCAGCACCCGCACTGCCGCCTCCATCGTATCCCCTTGGATGAGGGGCATGACGCACCCAGACAGCAGCCCAACTTTCATGCGCAGCGGGCCTTGGGCAGGATAGACCTCGCGGCGGGGTCCGAAGCTGCGCCCAGTGACGCGGGGCAACTGCTCTTCCAAGCTGGCGATTCGACGGGGCAGCACACGCAAAATAGTGTGCTGCTTCAGCCATCGAAGGCCGCTCCTCTGGTAGAGACGCAATAGAAGGACGCCAAAGGCCAGTCTCCGCTGGTGGGGAAGCACCCAGCGGAGAAACACCTGCGCCATCACCTTCTGCATGAACGAGCGCTTGTGCTTGCGGGCCACTTGGGCCCGGGTGCGCTCCATCAAGCGGCCGTAGGGCACGCCGGAGGGACACATTGCCTCGCAGGCCCGACACTCCAAGCATGATTCCCAATGGGAGACCACTCGGGGTGTGATTTCGATGCGGCCCTCGCTGACGGCCCGCATCAAGGCGATGCGTCCACGCGGCGACTGGGTCTCTCGGCCTGTCTCCATGTAGGTTGGGCAGGAGGTGAGGCACAGACCGCAGTGTACGCAGCGATAGAGGTCGGCTTCTTCCGGCATGTCGGGCCCGGAAAAACCGGGGATGCCTTGGGTGGACAACGGGGAGGTCATCGCTAGATTCCTGCGACAAACCGGCCGGGGTTGAGTGTGCAGCTGGGATCGAGCATCTGCTTGATGCGCTGCATCAGGTCGATGCCTTCCACTTCTCCCCACACATCTGCCTGCTGCTTGACCGCCAGCGGGCACCGCTCCACCACCAAGTGTCCGTCCAGAGACCTTGCGGCAGCACGCAGTTCGTTGATGGCTTCCACCATTCGGGCCTCTGACAGAGACTGGGGCAGAGACTCGGGCAGGGCCTCGTCGTGGCCCGGCCACATCATGCGCAACAGGCCGTAACCTGGGTCAGCTACCATGCGCGGCAGAGCATCGGGCCCTTGAAGACCCAACACCAAGGCCGGAAGGAAAGAGGGTTGCGTCATGGCCCGGAGCACGAGGTCGCCGGGTTGGGGGTCTACCCACCCCATATCGACAACATGCTGCCACACATCTCCGTCGGTTAGGTCCCGAATTGAGGCGGCGCCGTGCTGGGTCAAGAGGTCCCGGGTTTCCGCCATCTTGGCGGCGACGGCCTGCGCTCCACCAGCATGCTCCACCAGCAGGTACGTCTCTTCAGCATCACTGTGGGCTAGTTCTGGCAACCAAGAGCCGAGCCCCCCAACTACCAGCTGAAGGGCACGGGGAAGATAAGAAGCCGAGAGCAGCTGATGAGAGGCGGCCAAGGCCGCTTCGACCGACTCGAAGCAGGCCGCCATCGTACCCCTCTGTGTCGGCAGGGGAGACACTTTAAAGGTAGCGCCCACAATCACAGCCAGCGTGCCCAATGACCCGGTATAGAGTTTGTTGAGGTCGTAGCCAGTCACGTTCTTCACCACTTGGCCACCGCTCTTGGCCTGCATGCCATCGGCCAGCACTACAGAGCTGCCGATGAGCCAGTCGCGTGGACTGCCGTAGGCGAGACGCCACGGTCCTGAGGAGGCTGTTGCCAGCACGCCGCCGATGGTGCTGCGATCGGGCAGGGGGGCTTGCAGCGGCAAGTACTGTCCATGCTCAGCAAGCCGCTTTTGGAGTGAGGCCAGTGTTATCCCGGCCTGCACCGAGACGGTGAGGTCGGCGGCCTCATGGGCTATCAAGCCGTCCAGCGACGTCATCACGACGACTAGGTCGGCAGCTGCGGGCGGGTTTCCCAGCCCCATTTTCGTGCCGCCTCCCCAAGGGACGACTCGCAGGCCCCGCTCCGAGGCCACACGCAGCAGGTCTGAAAGTTCCTCGACCGTTCGAGGAGCAACCACCGAGGAGGGCGTGAGGCCGTCGACGGCATACTCGGACAAGCGGTCGTCGGGCAGCAAAGATCCAGCGTCGACCACGTCCCGGAGGTCTGCCGACCGCGAGGTGGCGGAGGTCACCTCGCTACCTACACGTATGCGCCGGGGCCAGCCATGGCCACGGCGTGGGGTTGGACGTTGTGCGTTAGTTCGGGGCCGCCGGGGAATATCTTGCCCGGATTGAAAGTGCCCTTGGGGGCAAAGGCTTGACGCACCTTGATCATGGTCTGCATGTCATCGTCGCTGAACACCAAGGGCATGTAGGCCTTCTTCTCCAAGCCGATGCCGTGCTCTCCGCTCAGGGTACCGCCGGCCTCTACGCATATTCTGAGAAGCTCGCCTCCCGCCTCGGTGACGCGCTCCAACTCCCCCTCCCGGCGCTCGTCGAACAGGATACAGGGGTGCAGGTTGCCATCGCCAGCGTGGAAGACGTTGGCGATGGGGAAACGGTAGTGCTTCGAGACCTCCTCCACCTTCTCCAGCACCAGGGCTAATTGGGTGCGGGGCACTACCCCATCCACCAAGTAGTAATTGGGAGCGAGGCTTCCCAGAGCGCCCAGTGCACCCTTGCGTCCCGACCAGAGACGCTCCCGGTCTGCTGCGTCTGTGGCGGCGCGAACGTCGGCAGAGTGTGCGTCCCGCAGCGCAGGACGCACTTCGGCTTCCAACTCCTCCACCTCGTCGGGCGTCCCCTCCACTTCGATGAGCAACACCGCTCCCGCATCGTCCGGGTATCCGGCGTCCATGACGCTCTGCACTGCCTTGATGGTCAGGGCGTCCACCATCTCCATGGCGGCGGGCACGATGCCCCGCCCGATGATGGCGGACACAGCGTTGCAGGCCGAGGGCACGTCGGGGAATACCCCTTGGAAAGTCTTGACGGCTGGCGGTGAAGGAAGCAGCCTCACCGTGGCAGTGGTGGCGATGCCAAAGGTTCCCTCGGAACCAACGAAGGCACCCCGCAAATCATAGCCGGGTGCTTCGCGGGTGCGGCTCCCCAAGCGCACGATGGAGCCGTCTTCCAGCACCACTTCAAGGCCCAGCACATGATTGGTGGTCACGCCGTAAGCCAAGCAGTGGGGGCCTCCAGCATTCTCGGCGACGTTCCCGCCGATGCTGCATGCCCTTTGGCTGGAAGGGTCGGGAGCGTAGCGCATGCCGTACTGCCGGACCCGGTTGTCGAGGTTGAGGTTGATGACTGCCGGTTGCACCGTGGCCAGCCGGTCCTCCCGGTTTACCTCCAGGATACGGTTCATGCGGGCTAGGGCAATCTGTATGCCGCCCATGACTGCAATGGCCCCGCCACTGAGGCCCGTCCCTGAACCGCGTCCCACGATGGGGATGCCGTGGCGGTAGCCCATTGCCACCACACGGCTGACCTCCTCTGTATTGGCAGGCAGCACCACCACTTGGGGCATGGACCTGTCGATGGAGCCGTCGTATTCATACACCAGCAGGTCTTCAGGATGATGCAGGACGTTGTCACGCCCTACGATCTTCTCCAGTTCTCGCACCAACTGACGTGCGCCCAAGGCCATGCTCGTCCTCGCATTGGTCATCGGGGAAGGGTTGGCCCTCCCCGAATGTGCGTTTAGTATACTCCTCACCGTCCGCCTAGCCAGACCCGCCCGACCGGTCTAGGAAGGCCTCTGGATGCCGGCTTTCGCCGGTATGACCGTGTTTATGCGAATGTTAGCAACAAGGGAGCCGGCCGATGAGCTTTATGGACGAGTTGGAAAACAAGGCGCTGCCGGTGCGGCAGGCCATACTCCGCCACCCTTTTGTAACCGGCATCGGCGACGGAACGCTGGACGTGGACAAGTTCGGGTTTTACGTCCGCCAAGACTACCTGTACCTGATTGACTACAGTAGGGTCATCGCGCTGGCCGCGGCCCGCGCCCCTGACTTGGAGACCATGGGCTGGTTTGCCCGCCTGCTGGACGGCACCCTGAATGTGGAGATGGACCTGCATCGCGGTTACTGCGCAGAGTTCGGCATCAACAGCGAGGAGTTGGAGGCTACGCCTGTGGCCCCCACCACCATGGCCTACACCCGATTCCTGCTGAATGTGGCCTATCAAGGAACATATCCCGAACTGGTAGCCGCCTTTCTGCCATGTCAGTGGGGCTACTGGGAAATCGGTGACCACCTCCAGCGCCAAGGAGTCCCCGCCCACGCGCCTCTGTACGCCAAGTGGATTGAGATGTACGTCGACCCCGAATTCAAGAAGCTGGCCGACTGGGTGCGCACGTTAGCTGACCGACTCGCATCCCCCCTAGGCCCCCAAGAGTCTGCAAAGGTGGAGGAGGCGTACCTGACGAGTCTGCGCTACGAGTACATGTTCTGGGACATGGCGTATCGGCAGGAGGAGTGGCTGGTCTGATTCTGCCCAACGCCTGGAGACGGGAGGCTAGCCTCTGGCGTCTGCTTGAAGCTGTGCCAGTACTGGGATGGAGGCGATCTGGTCGTCGTCCAACTCATGCCAATGGATGCCTTGGGGGCGTGGTGGCGGCTCGGCGCAGGAAACTATCTCGTCTGGGGTGATGAAGTAGTCCAATGGGATGTCGTGGGGCGTCACAGGGATGGCCTCTACGGTCTGGACAGGGTGGACAGTGGTGATGATGGGGGTGGTCTCGTCCAGCAGACCCGCCTCCCGCGCCAACGCATACTCCAAGTCGGAATAGCCTCCGCCCTTGCCCAACCGTGCCCCGTTTCGGGTGACGGCCACGGCTCCGCAGACCACCAAGTCGATGGGCCGCATCTCACTCAGCGTCACCAGCCTCCCGAACTGGAAGGCCCCCTTGATACTGGAGGCGGCGTAAGCCCGGCTACCCAGCTTTTCGGGGTCCAACTCCACGAAGCACTGCAAAGACGTAAGGCGCGGGACGGCCATGTAGACCGTCTTGCCTTCTTTGAGGGCCCGCGAGCGAACGGGACGCTGTGGCAGGTCGGGGTTGCACTTTAGAACCTGGGCCTCGGACCAGAGGTCGAGCGACGCTGCCCTCTGCGCTGCCTGCTCGGCACCGGTGAAGTTGGGGATGCGTCCGCGGGCCCCTGGGAAGCGGGCCACGCCTGCCTCCCGCAGGGCTTGCCAGACGAGCTCCCGAATGTCTTGTTTAGCCGACATTTCAGTGTCTACCTACGTTTGTCTATAATATAAGACTGTGGCTAGAGGGAGCCTTGACACTACATAGGGCCCCTGCTAGCATCCTGCTGCATCGTTGTGCGAGGCATCCGAAGCCGAGTTAGCAGCGACATGAGTTTATTATGGTCACAACTTCCAGCGCCAGCGCTCTTCCGCCAGAGATGCATTTGGCCGGAATGTTCGGACGTTACCGGGAGTCCCTCGCTGCCGAGCTACGTTCAGTTGTCCCCAGTGGCCCGCCCCGGTTATACGACCTGCTGAGGTACCACATGGGATGGGTAGACGCTGAAGGGGTTCCAGTGGAAGGGGCCGAATCGCAGGGGAAGGCCTTGCGACCCACGCTCTGTCTCTTTAGTTGTCAGGCCCTCAGTGGGCAATGGGAGTCGGCCTTGCCAGCCGCAGCCGCCATGGAATACGTACACAATTTCTCGCTGATACACGACGACGTTCAGGACGGCGATGAGGAGCGTCGGCATCGGCCCACCGTATGGTCGGTCTGGGGTGTGCCCCGAGCCTTGATGGCAGGCGACACCATGCTCTCGCTGGCCGATTCCGCTGCCCATCGCCTTTCCTCCCGCGGGCTGCCCCCTAGGGCCGTCTTGGGCGTCTCCAAGCTCATCATGCAGGGCTACTTGGAGATGATCGAAGGGCAGTGCCTTGACCTTTCCTTTGAGGAGGACCTCCATGTGGGAGTGGACGGCTACCTAGGGATGATAGCTCTCAAGACGGGAGCGCTGATACGTTGTAGCATGGCTATAGGGGCCTCCATAGGCTCGGGTGATCAGTCGACCGTGGAAGCGTTCGCCCGTAGTGGGGCCCGTTTGGGTCGAGCCTTTCAGATTCGGGACGATGTGTTGGGCATCTGGGGCGACGAGGGGGCTACAGGCAAAGCAGTCGGAGCCGACATTCTTCGCAAGAAGAAGTCGTACCCCTTAGCCTATGCCTTGGACAGTGCCACGCCAGCCACGCGCCAGCGCCTCATCGGCATTATGCAGAAACCGGAGTTGGACCGCGACGACGCTGACGCGGTATTGGGCATCCTGCACGAGGTTGGAGCACAGGAAGCAGCCCACGAATTGGTATCGCACAATGCCCAGAAGGCTGTGGATGAGCTGGAAACCGTAAAGTTGCCCCACTGGGTGCGAGGCGAATTCCGGCATTTGGTGGAGTTCCTGACCAGTCGCGATTACTGACTCGGAAATCTCAGGCCCCAGAATCCAAAGACAGTTCAAAGAGTGAGGGGAAATGGCTAGAGCCAAGAGGCCAATGGAGCTCTCCTACCGGCTTGCAGCCTACATGCTGAAAAACCGCCTGCGCGGCCGCTCCCGCTTTCCGCTGGTAACGATGCTGGAGCCGTTGGAGATGTGCAATCTCTCTTGCATCGGTTGCGGACGCATTCACGAGTACAAACCGGTCATGGACCGGATGATGTCGACTGAGGACGCCGTGGCTGCCGTGGAGGCCTCTGGAGCGCCCATCGTATCCATCGCCGGCGGCGAACCCACCATCCATCCCAAGATAGACCAGATCATCAAAGAACTCATTGACCGGAAGTATTTCGTCTACTGCTGCACCAACGGCCTTCTGCTGGAACGGGTGCTGAAGAAGGTGCCACCCTCAAAGTACCTCTGCTGGGTAGTCCACATGGACGGCATGGAGGCGAGGCACGACGAGTCGGTGGCCCGGGCCGGAGTCTTCAAGAAGGCCATAGCTGCTATTGAGACCGCCTTGGACAGTGGGTATCGCGTGTGCAGCAACACCACACTCTTCCGCGGAA
This sequence comes from Dehalococcoidia bacterium, assembly GCA_965263155.1. GTDB lineage: Bacteria > Chloroflexota > Dehalococcoidia > Lucifugimonadales > JAAXIE01 > JAAXIE01. Next base: position 258,204 of record OZ253586.1, on the reverse strand, counting down.
GCGACGTGGAGGATCTGCACGCCCTCTTCCGCACCATGGCCGAGATGGGCATCGAGGGCTCGATGGTATCGCCGGGGTACGACTTCGAAGACGCCCCCGACCAAGAGCTCTTCCTCACGCGCCAGGAGTCGCAGGCTGTCTTCCAGCAGGTGCTGGACAAGGACCGCATCAAGGACTTCCGCCTGTACAACAACCCGCTGTACTTGGACTTCCTGCGGGGCAAGCGGGACTACCAGTGCACTGCTTGGTCCAACCCCACCTATACGGTGATGGGCTGGCGCGAACCGTGCTACCCCTTGGCTGACCGGCACACCGACAACCTGGAGGACCTCTACAAAGAGGAGTTGTGGGAGAAGTATGGCGTGGGCAAGGACCGTCGCTGCGCCAACTGCATGATGCACTGCGGGTTCGAATCCGCCACCATCTTCCAGGCTATCTCATCGCCCAAGGACTGGGTGACGCTGGTGAAATCGGGCGCGGCCCATAAGTCAGGTATCACGGCAGCCTAGAATGACACGGACGGCTACCTTCACAACTCGCCGTGGGCCGGCTGATGATCATGGCTCTCTGCAGGATGCTGCGCCGCCCGACCTGACAGCAGCCATGAAAACAGAGCAGGTCGGAATCGAGCGGGCCTTGCGACGCCAAGGCTTACCCACATCACTGCATGTCAGGACGCTGGGAGTAGGAGCGCGGGCTGCGGACAGATGGGCCGCGTCATTGGATGGAAGGACGCGCCCGTCGGCGCTGGTCTCCATGGGATTCGCCTGTGGGCTCAACGACGCCTGTCAGTTGGGACACGTGGTCTTGTCGCAAGGGCTGTTGGCAGAGCGCGAGAAGGCGGTCTTCCATAGCGACCCACAGTTGCTGGAAATGGCGGCACAAGTGTGTCAACAAGTCGGCATGCCCTACCATATGGGCGCTTCCCTAACGGTGCTCAAGCCCGCCTTGAGCTCCGTCCAAAAGGAGAACTTCGGTCGCCAGACCGGCGCTCTGTCGTGCGCGATGGAAGACTATTGGCTAGCGAGGGAGGCGCACCGTGTGGGGGTGCCCTTTCTTTCCGCGAGGGTAATCCTCGACCGGGTGGCACAGGACTTGCCTGCCGCTATCGGAGAGTTGGCAGAGTGCCAAGGAGTGACCTTGGCGCTCAGGCTGTTGGCCCAATTGTGGCGTCTTCCACTGCTGGTGCGCTTGGCAGGCCAAGGCAACCAGGCACAGAGGAGACTGGGCGCCTTCGCCACCACCCTTTGCCCGCAGCTAATGCCTGCAGATGGGTCACAATCAACTTTATCCACTGGGGCCACCTCCTAGTGGCAATCCGCCATGGAACGCGCACGGAATGGGTTAGCCAAGGGGTACCTGAGGCCATCCAACGGTCTCAGGCCTACCTGATGGAAGAGCAGTACGAAGAGGGATACTGGTGGGGAGAGTTGGAGTCGAACCCCACCATGGAGGCTGAATACCTGCTGATGACCTACTTCTTGGAGCAGGTCAACACCGAACGGTGGCGCAAGCTCACCAATCAGATACTGCGGTGCCAGCGAGAGGATGGGTCCTGGGGCCAGTACTATCAAGCCCCAGGCGACGTGAGCACCTCGGTTGAGTGCTACTTCGCCCTCAAGCTGGCTGGGGTGTCGCCCGACAAGGCCGAGATGCGGAAGGCACGAGCCTTCATCCTCTCACGGGGCGGAGTTCCTGCGACACGCATATTCACCAAGATATGGCTGAGCCTGTTCGATCAATGGGACTGGAGAGGCACGCCCGTCATGCCTCCCGAACTGATTTTTCTACCCAAATGGTTCCCGGTGAACATCTACGACTTCTCCAGTTGGGCGCGGGCCACCATCGTGCCGATGATGATCATCCTCAGCCAGCGGCCCAACAAGATGGTTCCCCCGGAAGCTTCCATCGACGAGCTTTACCCCGTACCGCGGGACCAAGTCGATTACTCGTTGGCCAAACCCCCAGGCACACTGGGTTGGGCTGCGGCCCTTTACTGGCTGGACAGGCTGTTGCGGATATACGAGTCGTTGCCCATCAAGCCAGCCCGCAACATGGCCGTGCGCCGTTCCGCCCAGTGGGTGTTGGAACACCAAGAAGCCGATGGCTCGTGGGGCGGTATTCAACCCCCTTGGGTCTACTCACTGATAGCTCTCAAGCACTTGGGCTACTCCAACGAGCACCCGGCCATGCAGAAGGGCTTGGACGGCTTTGAGGCCTTCACCATCATCGGCGTAGACGCCTGCCGCGTCCAAGCCTGCATCTCGCCGGTGTGGGACACCTGCCTAGTGCTCCTAGCCCTGCAGGAGTCAGGCTTGGGAGACGACCACCCAGCGGCCGACAAAGCCACACGCTGGCTCATCAGCCAGCAGATACGCAAGGGCGGTGATTGGCAGGTGAAGAACCGCCGCGCTCAGCCCGGCGGCTGGGCCTTCGAGTTCCACAACGACAGCTATCCCGACATCGATGACGCCGCCGAGGTGCTCATCGCCCTGAACAACGCCACCCTTCCCGGCCCCGAAGACGCCCAGAGGCGGGAGGCTGTGCAACTGGGCGTCGAGTGGGTGCTGAGCATGCAGAGCAAGGAAGGCGGATGGGCCGCCTTCGACAAGGACAACACCAAGAGCCTGATAGCCAAGATACCCTTCGCGGACTTCGGCGAGACACTGGACCCCCCCAGCGCTGACGTTACAGCCCATGTGCTGGAGATGCTGGGCAAGCTGGGTTATGCCCGCAACCATCCTGCCGTGGAGCGGGGGTACAAGTACCTGCGAAAAGCGCAGGAACAGGAAGGGCCTTGGTTCGGCAGATGGGGCGTCAACTACATCTATGGCACCGGCGCTGTACTCATGGCCATGGAAGCCATCGGCGAAGACATGAATGAGGCGTATATCAGGCGTGCCGTGGACTGGATTGCGGAGAAGCAGAACGAGGATGGCGGCTGGGGCGAGACCTGTGGCTCCTATGTTGACTTCTCCATGGCTGGCGTTGGCCCCAGCACACCATCGCAGACCGCTTGGGCCATTCTCGGCTTGATGGCAGCGGGCGAGGTGGACCACCCGGCGACCGTGCTGGGTGCCGAGTACTTGGTGAAGTCCCAACAGGAAGAAGGTTGCTGGGACGAGCCCTACTACACCGGAACAGGATTCCCCGGCTACGGCATCGGCAAGAAGCCCGACCGTTTGCCCGAAGAGGGCGAGCGTGGCCACCAAGGCTTGGATATGTCCGCGGGATTCATGATCAATTACCACATGTATCGAAACTGCTGGCCTCTCATGGCGTTGGGCCGCTATCGCAGGCTGACGGCCCTCACCCCAACAGGCACGAAGGAGCGTATCCAATGATGCAAAAGGCAGTTCAGAAGACCATGGCGATGCCAGCTGCCCCTGAGTGCATCAGCCGCAGCGACGGAGCTATAAAAACTCGTGCCTACCTCATGCGCATCGCCACCCAGAAGCCCACGGAGTTCATCGACATCACTGCACAAGTGAGGGCTTGTGTGGAAGAAGCGGACCTTTCCAATGGCATGGTCACCGTGTTCTCCCGCCATACCACTGCGGCTGTGAAAATCAACGAGAACGAGCCGTTGTTACTGCAGGATATGGAGGACTTCCTCGAGCGCATGTCGCCTCGCTACGCCGACTACCGGCATAACGACTTCACCATACGCACCGTGAACATGACCGAGGACGAGTGCCCCAACGGGCACGCCCATTGCCAATCGCTGCTTCTCGGCACAAGCGAGACCATCCCGCTCATAGACGGCCAGTTGCAGCTTGGCAGATGGCAGAGCGTCTTTCTCATTGAGCTCGACCACCCCCGGCCTCGCGAGGTGGTGGTGCAGGTAATGGGGGAATAGGCACAGCGTCCCTACCCTGGAAAGCAACACTTCCCGGGGCAAAGGTTCGGTTTCTCTTGTCACAAGTGGCACTAGCGTCCAAGGACGTGGACCAGGCATACGACTGGTGTCGCGACTTAACCCGCCGCGAGGCCAAGAACTTCTACTATGCCTTCATTACCCTCCCGCCAGCGAAGCGCCGGGCCATCTACGCTGCCTACGCTTTCTGCCGCCTGTGCGACGACGCCGTGGACGAGGACGACTCCCTACCCCGCAAGCTCGAACTGCTGGGTGGCCTTCGCCAGCAGCTTGAGGCCGCCTTCGCCGGTAAACCTTTGGGCGACGAAGCCACGGAGCCCGTGTTCCAAGCCCTAGCCCACTCTGCGGCCAAGTACGGCATCGACCAAGAGTTGTTCCAAGACATCATCACCGGCGTGGAGTGCGACCTCACCGCTACGCGTTATCGCGACTTCGAGGAGTTGCGCACCTACTGTTACCGTGTGGCGTCGGTGGTTGGCCTCATTTGCATAGAGATATTCGGCTACACCGATCCGCGAGCTCGCCAGTACGCCATCGATTTGGGGCTGGCGATGCAGTTGACCAACATCGTGAGGGATGTGGCGGAAGACCTGAGACGGGACCGCGTGTACCTGCCCCAAGAGGACCTGGAGCGCTTCGGCTATCCCGAAGAGCGGTTATTCGCGTGTGAGATGGATGACTCTTTCCGCGAGCTCATGCGGTTTCAAGTGGAGCGCGCACGCAGCTACTTCCGGTCAGGCTTGCGAATACTGCCCCTGTTGTCCCATCGCGCCCGCCCCTGCCCCGCAGTAATGGCTAGGATATACATGCGCATCCTGGACCGGGCGGAGGACGCCAACTTCAACGTCTTCAACGGAAGGCCGTCATTGTCCAAGCGAGAGAAACTCTTCGTCATGGCGCGTGTATGGATGCAGACCATGCTGCCATCGCGCCTGTATTCCTCGCAGCTTTGAATCCGCAGTGTCTTCCTAGCCTTCCGTCAGCACTTACAATTGCTAGCATGGTCGAATCGCTGCCAGTCTCAGCCTGTTCGCCCTTGAAGATATGGTGCCTTCGAGACTCGCTCCCTTGGAGACCAAGTCGCTTGGAGAGTTACAATTGACTCCCATCGAGGGCAAAGGATGAAGGCGTTGGTGTTGGCACCGTTCAGCGAAGACGCCTTGGAGGCGCTTGGCCGCCTCATGCCGGTCATTTATCGCAGCTGGCACGACAGCAGAAAGCTGCACTCGCCCCAAGAGCTGGCGGAAGAGATCGTCGAGGAGCAGGTACAGGCGTTGGTGACTGAAGCCGACTTCGTTTTCGAGGAGATGTTTCAGGGGGCCACCTGTTTGCGCTTCCTTGGGGTCTGCCGCAGTTCCCACAGTCACGTCGACTTGGAAGCAGCTACGCGCAGCGGTGTCGCTGTGGCCTATACCCCACATCGGAACACAGTAGCGGTCGCAGAGCTTACCTTAGGGCTGATGCTGTCCCTCGCCCGCGGTTTGCCACAACTCAACTGTTATGTAAAGGCTGGTAGGTGGGAAGACCCTGTAGAGCCCTACATTGAGATGCGAGGGCAGGAACTAGCTGGGCGAACGCTTGGCGTGATAGGCGTCGGAGCCATCGGCGGGACCGTGGCGCGGTTAAGCCGCTGCTTGGGCATGAAGGTATTGGGCCACGACCCCTTCCTCGCAGGATCCCAGCGCCAAAGACAGAGAGTGCCATTGGTTGGACTGGAGGAGTTGCTGGAACAGTCGGACATGGTTTCGATTCACGTCTCGGTAAATGCGAGTGCCGAAACGGTCCTCAATGCGGAGCATTTGGCGATGATGAAGCCTGGATCGTACCTGATCAACACTTCTGCGCCTTGGGCCATAGAGGAGTCGGCCCTGTTGGAGCAGTTGGATTTGGGCAGGCTGGCCGGGGCCGCCTTGGACGTACATGACACCCATCCCATCCTACCCAGCAGCCCTCTATTACACCACGACAAGGTCATCCTCACTCCGCATGTGGGAGGGGCCACGGTGGAGACGGTGCGACGACATTCCTGGATGATGGTGGAAGACATCCGCCGGTTTGTTAGGGGCCAACGGCCTCTAAGGTTGGCAAACCCGGAGGTATGGGCGCACCGTGTCTGAATACCTGCTGGGATTGGACGTCGGCACCAGTTCGATGTGTTGTGTTCTAACCGACACATCGCTTCGGCCCGTGTCCATCGCCCGCGCCCCGATGTCCTACTACACCCCGCCGGACTGTTCCTCCATAACATGGGAGTTGTCGGGGGCCGACCTGATTTCCCAAGCAGGCAAGCTGGTGGCCAAGGTTGCACATCAGCAGGGGGCTACCCGGCAAGAGGTGGTCGGGCTCGGTGTTACCAGCCAGCGACAGGCCGTAGTCCTGATAGACGCCAAAGGCCAAGAGCTTCTGTGTAGCCCGAACATCGACATGCGGGGGGTATTCCAAGGGGCCGCCATCGACGACCGAAGCGGCGAAGAGGTGTACGCACTTACAGGTCACTTCCCTGCTTTCCTGTTGGCGGCGTCTCGCATCGGCTGGCTTCAGGATAGCCGGCCAGCCCTCTACGAGAGGCTGGCGACAGTCCTTCCCCTAGGCTCCTGGTTAGCTTGCGCGTTCACAGGAGCTCGGGTGTCGGAGCCGTCGATAGATGCCGAGGCGGGGCTGCTGGATATCCCGCTACGGTCCCGTTCTGCCCGCTTGGAAGAAGTCCTCGGTTTGAAAAGCTCTTGGCTGCCACCGCTCTGCCCTGCGGGGGCTGTCACAGGTGGACTCGGCAGATCGATAGCCGACAGATGGGGATTGGCCGCGGGTACACCGGTTACCATAGCCGGCCCCGACACCCAGTGCGCGCTGCTGGGCTTGGGCGTAGTGGAGGCGGGCCAGCAAGCGGCGGTGTTGGGCTGGAGCGGGGCATTGCAGCGGTTGACGGCTGGGCCGTGCTTCGACCCCGGCAAGCGCACTTGGGTGGGCCACCACACTATAGAAGGCCAGTGGGTGGCCGAGGCCAATCTAGGCGACTTGGGTCACGCTTACCAGTGGCTAAAGGACTTGGTGCTGGGCGGTGACGAGTTACTGGAGAAGGCCGACGCCTTGGCAGAAATGGTGGAGCCTGGCGCCAAAGGAGTCATGGCCCTGCTGGGAGGCGGTCCACTCACCGCGCCCCGCGCTGGCCTCACGACCGGAGGAGTTACCATACCGGTGCCGCTCACTTTCCAGACTCCCACACCCAACCAAATCCTGAGGGCCTCGCTGGAAAGCATAGCCTTCACTCTCAAGGCGAACCTAGCGACCTTGGAAGAGGTGGCTGGCCCTAGCGACGGAGTTATATCCGTCGCCGGAGGCATGGCCTCCAGCCCCACCTTGATGCAGATGGTGGCCGACGTCACCGGCACACCGGTACAGTCCAGCAGCCATTCAGAAGCCACAGCCCGCGGCGCGGCAGCGGCCGCCGGGGTGGCCGCTGGCCTGTTTGGCAGCCTGCTGGAGGCCGTCGACTACAGCTGTGACACTCCGGTCACCTATACCCCACGCCCCTCCGAATCAGCCGACTACGAGTTCCACTACCAACGCTGGCTGGATATGGCCAACAACCTCAGGAATATTCGCTGATTTGCGAGGACTTCGAGATATGTCCGCTTCATGGCACGAGGCAAGAGAGCGACTGCTGGCAGTGGCCAAGCGAATGTCTACCGAAGGTCTGGTAGTCGGGACCAGTGGCAACGCTTCACTGCGTCTCCCCATCGCCGATGGCATCCTGATTACACCAAGGGGACTTCCTTACGAGACGATGACCGCTGCCGACATGGTAGCCTTGGACCTGCAGGGAGAGTCGACAGAAGGGGAGTTGGCCCCCTCCTCGGAGTCGCACATGCACCTCGCCGTATATGAGGCCCGTCCCGACGTGCGGGGCGTGGTACACACTCATTCCGTTTATGCCTCTGCAGCGGCCGTCACGGGTGTCTCGATACCCCCCATCTTGGACGAGATGGTGATAGTGTTGGGAGGCGTAGTGCGTGTGGCGGACTACGGCTTTCCCGGCACGGAGGAGCTCTCCCGCAACGCAGTGGAGGCCTTGGGTGACCGCAACGCTGTCCTGCTGCGGAACCACGGAGTGTTGGGAGTGGGTGCAACAGCGGAGGCCGCGCTGGAGGCCTGCTGCTTGGTGGAGAGAATTGCGCGTATACTGGTCCATGCCAAGGCTCTCGGTGAGCCCACGCCTCTGGCGCCCGAAATAGTGGAGATAGAGCGTAGCTTGTTCCTGATGCAACGGGAGGCGCTAGCCATGCACGGCGGGACCTCCGACGCTCGAGCAACGCAAAGGCTTGGCGGAGACAGCGATGGTAACGGTCCCGGGGTTCATTCTGCGTCGCCTTTACGTGAAGGGCAGCCTCAGGAACACATCTGAAGGTTTCCAGTTCAACCTTTGCAACAAGTTAGGGGCGGGCTATGCCCGCGGCGTGCTGCCCATCTCTGTCAACGGCCAGCCTGCTGATATAGACTCCTGCTACTTCGATGCCGGTGACGTGAGACACGGCTTCGGGGAAGTCTCTAGGGAAACGCCTTTTCCCTTGGCGCTGAACAAGACCACCGTGATCACCGTTCATGGGCAGAACCTAGACGTAGGTCAGCAGACCATCGGCATGGGTTTCGAGGTGCCCGGGCTGGGAACGTTGAAGTTCGACTTCACCGATGTGGTGGCCGATGGCTGAGCGGCCTCAAGCAGTGGCTGTCACCGGGGCAGCGGGTTATGTCGGCTCCCGCCTGATCCGGGAGCTGGCCGAAGAGGCGGGCTTGACCAAGGTCTTGGCCATCGATACCAAGCCCCTGAGACGACCGGTGCACAATATAAAGGCCTCTAGGCGGGACATCACTCAGCCCTTGGATGGGCTGATTCACGATGAGCGCATAGACGCAGTGGTGCATCTGGCCTTCAGCTATCCGATGCTTACCGACCGGCAGGATGCCGTCCTCGCCCAGCAGACCAACTTGGAAGCGCTGAAGGCCGTCTTGGACTCGTGCAGGCGTGCCCGCGTTTCCAACTTTGTCTACCTGAGCAGCCACACTGTCTACGGTCCCCGCCGCGAAAGCCCGGTGCCCATTACCGAGGACGAGCCGCTGCGGCCATTGGGGGACTTCCCCTACGCTCTGGACAAGGCTCGGAGCGAGGAGTTGATTGCCCAGTTCGCCAACGCCACCCCGCAGGTGGGCGTGACGGTGCTAAGGGCCTGCGTGGTACTGGGTCCCACCGGTGGGAACCGGGTAGCATCCACCCTGTTCAAGCCGGTGCTGCTGGGCGTGTGGCGAGAAGACCCGCCTTGGCAGTTCATCCACGAGGACGACTTGGCAGCCGTGCTGGCATTAGCAGTAGTACAACCCCAGCCAGGGATTTATAACGTAGCAGGCCACGGAGTAGTGCCTTATTCTGAGGTGGCTCGGACCACGGGGGCCAAACTGCTGAAGCTGAACCCCAGCTTGGCCTACACGGCGACACACCTCAGTTGGAAATTCGGCATACAGAAGGAGGCCCCGGCCGGGGCCTTGGACTTCGTGCGCTACCCAATGGTCATGAGCACCGGCAAGCTGCGCAGGGAGACAGGGTTCCGTCCCCGGTATTCCTCACGGGAGACCTTGATGGAATATGTGTCAGGCACACTAGGGTAATGGCCAATACAACTGCTAGTGCACGACCGGGAGTGATCATAGATTGCGATCCCGGCACCGACGACGCCGTAGCCCTGCTGATGGCGCTGGGCAGCGATGCGTGGCAGGTCGAAGCCTTCACCACGGTTGGAGGCAACGTGGAGCTATCCCGGGCCACTCGCAACACACTGGCCATCCTGGAGCATGTGGGGCGGGCAGACATACCTGTGCTGCGTGGGGCGTCGCGACCCCTCTCGGGCAGGTACGAGTACGCCTACGGGTTCCACGGGCCGGGTGGTATGGCCAACACCCGTCTGCCCAAGCCGAAAACCCAGCCAGTTCAAGGCAATGCGGTGGACTACATAGCGAGCCGCCTTCCGTGGGAGGACAACTCGCCGCGAGTGGTAGCTGTCGGTCCCCTGACCAACGTGGCCCACCTGCTGGCACGACACCCCAGCGTCGCCGACCATCTGGGAGGGTTGGTAGTCATGGGTGGGGCCGTGGGGGTGCCCGATACGGTGCTGCCCCACGGTTCGGAGTTCAACTTCCGGGGCGACCCCTTGGCCGCCCACCGGGTGTTCACCTCGGGCGTGCCCCTCACCCTCGTGCACCTTGGAGCCTGCCTTCAGGTGGGCCTGCAGCGAGAGGACATGCCGCGGTTGGACGCGTGTGGTCCACTGGGGCAACTGGCAGCACGCATCGTGTCCAACTGGTTCCGCGTCCATCCCGACCGCGAGGTCTACCACTTGCCCGACCCTCTAGCGATTGCGGTAGCCATCGACCCGTCGATAGTGCGCTTGGAGCCAAAGCGTCTCTCAGTAAGGGTCGAAGGCGACAGCCGGCTGGGAGAGACCCTGCCCGACCCGGAGGGCAACGAGGTGATGCTGGTAACGGAGGTTGACCAAGAACGGTACTACCGGCTGCTGTACCGGTGCCTAGGCGAGAGGCAGCCCTAGCTGCCCAGATATAAAGTCTACTTTGTCGGTCGACAATTATTGACACTCTCGGGCCCCGTAGCTAGAATTGGGGGCTGGAACTTCTGCCGTTCCGGGCTCATGTGCGTCGACTACGCAAGAGCCCATCAGCAATGCCACTTGGACGCTTCAGACGGCCAAAGGAGACGATGGATGACATCGGGAAACTCCGCCCTACGGGAAATAGCAGACCAAGATTATAAGTATGGTTTCGTCACTGATATCGAGGAGGAAACCGCCCCCCGTGGCTTGAGCGAAGACATTGTCCGCTGGATCTCCGCCAAGAAAGAAGAGCCGGACTGGATGCTGGAATGGCGCCTCAAGGCCTACCGCCACTGGCGCACCCAAGCCGACCAGAAGCAGGTGCCGGGCTGGGCCAACGTCCACTACCCCGACATAGACTTCCAGGATATGTATTACTACTCAGCTCCCAAGCCCAAGCAGCTGTTGCAGAGTCTGGACGAGGTGGACGAGGAGTTGCTGCGCACCTTCGACAAGCTTGGCATACCGCTGGAAGAACAGAAGCGCCTTGCGGGTGTGGCCGTGGACGCCATCTTCGACAGCGTCTCCATCGCCACCACATTCCAGGAGACGCTCTCCAAGTATGGGGTCATCTTCTGCCCCATGTCCGAGGCCGTACGTGAACACCCCGACCTAGTCCAGAAGTACCTAGGCTCTGTGGTGCCCTACGCCGACAACTTCTACGCCGCGCTCAACTCGGCGGTCTACTCCGAAGGCTCCTTCTGCTACGTGCCCAAGGGTGTCAGGTGCCCGCTCGAGCTATCCACCTACTTCCGCATCAACAACGCCGAGGCAGGTCAGTTCGAGCGGACCCTTATCATCGCCGACGAAGGCAGCTACGTCAGCTACCTGGAAGGGTGCAGCGCTCCGATGCGCGATACCAACCAGTTGCACGCTGCGGTCGTGGAACTCGTCGCGATGGACAACGCTGAAATCAAGTACTCCACCATCCAGAACTGGTACCCCGGCGACGAAAACGGCAAGGGCGGCATCTACAACTTCGTGACCAAGCGGGGTCGCTGCCAAGGCCGCGCTTCCAAGATATCGTGGACGCAAGTGGAGACAGGCTCATCAATCACTTGGAAGTACCCCAGTTGCATCCTGCAGGGCGACGATTCGGTGGGCGAGTTCTACTCGGTGGCCCTCACCAAGGCCTACCAACAGGCCGACACCGGCACCAAGATGATCCACATAGGCAAGAACACCCGCAGCACCATCATCTCCAAGGGCATCGCCGCAGGGCATGGCCAGAACACCTACCGCGGCTTGGTGCGCATCATGCCCAGAGCAGAAAACGCCCGCAACTTCACCCAGTGTGATTCGCTGCTGATAGGCGACAAGTGCGGGGCCCACACCACCCCCTACGTGGAGGTGCGGAATAACACCGCCGACGTGGAGCATGAGGCCTTCACCTCCAAGGTGAGCGAGGACCAGCTCTTCTACTGCCAACAGCGAGGCTTGTCTTCCGAAGAGGCCCACTCGATGATCATCAACGGCTTCTGCCGCGAGGTGTTCCGCAAGCTGCCCTTGGAGTTCTCGGTTGAAGCAACACGATTGCTGGAACTGAATCTGGAGGGTGCGGTAGGCTAGGTGATGACCACTGGGCCCGGCTCTTCCGGCTGGCGCCCCCGGCGCTATCAGGCCGCGCAGCTGCATCCCCTGTGTACTGGACCAAGAGGAACGTAAATGCTTGAAATTCGCAACCTGTACGCCAGCATTGGTGACGTCGATATTTTGCGCGGAGTGGACCTGCGTGTGGAGGCTGGCCAAGTCCACGCTGTGATGGGCCCCAACGGGTCGGGCAAGAGCACGCTGGCCAACGTGCTGGCGGGCAACCCTCAATACACGGTGACCCAAGGCGAGGTCCTGTTTCAAGGGCACGACTTGCTGGCAATGGCCCCCGAGGAACGTGCTAGGGCTGGTATCTTTCTTTCCTTCCAGCACCCTGTCGAGATTCCCGGTGTGCGCCTCGACCACTTCATGCGCGGGGCCTACAACGCCATACGCAAGAGCCGCAAAGAAGAAGAGATGGACGTGCTGAAGTTTGACCGGATGCTTCAACAGACGATCAAAATAGTGGACATTGAGCCGCCAATGGTGAAGCGGTACGTCAACGACGGCTTCTCCGGTGGCGAGAAAAAGCGCGCCGAAGTCCTGCAGATGGCAGTACTGGAGCCGACCCTAGCAGTGCTGGACGAACCGGACTCCGGTTTGGACGTTGATGCCCTGCGCATCGTGGCCGAGGGCATCAACCAACTGAGGCGCCCCGACAACGCCCTCATCCTCATCACCCACTACCAGCGAATTCTGAACTACCTAGAGCCCGACGCGGTGCATGTGCTCGTGGATGGCCGCTTGGTAAGGTCGGGCGGTAGCGAGCTTGCCCTTGAGGTGGAATCCAAGGGCTATGACCGGATCGACGAGTGGGCCCCCGCTCCTCAGAGCGGGGCCTAACGATACCGCCGATGACAACTCAGCAGGCAGCACCCCCACAGCAACGCTACGTCGAGGCTTTCGACGCTCACCAAGTTACTGATATCACACAGCAGCCGTCGTGGGTAAGAGAGTTGCGGCGAAAAGCCATAGACCGGTTCGCACAATTGGGTTTTCCTACTGGCCGTCGTGGCAACGAAGAGTGGAAGTACACCGACGTACGCCCGATCGTCGAAGCGACCCCGATGCCCATCAGCACAGATGGAGCATCGGGCGTAGGTCTGACACCCCTCTCACTCCCCAGCGGCTTGGACTTGCCCCAGCGGCTGGTATTCGTCGATGGTGTATACGCCGATGTGTTGTCGTCCACGCGAGGCCTGCCGGAAGGTGTGGCGGTGAGCAGCTTGGCAGAAGCCCTCACCGGCGAAGGCCAAGTCGCACAACACCTCGCCCGCCATGCCGAGTTCCAAGACAGTGCCTTTACCGCCCTCAATACGGCTTTTATCCGTGACGGGGCCTACCTGCATGTGCCCGACGGGGTGGTCGTGACCGAACCGGTGTTGTTGCTCTTCCTGACGACGGGCCACCACGACAACGCGCTGGTACAACCGCGAGTCCTGCTGACGACCGGGAGGCAGGCCGAGATAAAGATCGTCCAGAGCTTCTATGGCCCCGCAGAAGGCCGGTACCTCACCAACGCCGTGACCGAGATGGTCGTAGGTGACGCCGCTACGGTGCAACTCTACCGGGTGCAGCAGGAGAGTATCGACGCCTTCCAAGTGCACACCACAGAAGTCGAGTTGGGGCGCGATAGCTCCTTCTCGTCGGTGGTGCTGGACTTGGGAGGGACCATCGTTCGCAACAACTTGAACGTACGGTTGAGCGGTGTGGGCGCATCCTGCATGCTGAACGGCCTGTACTTGGCATCGGGGACCCAGCATGTGGACAACCAAGTGCTGGTGGACCACCGAGTGTCGCATACGACGACGCGGCAGCTATACAAGGGAATCCTCGGCGGCTCGTCACGCACCGCCTTCCACGGAGGTATCACCGTGCGCCCAGATGCGCAGAAGGTCGACGCGCAGCAGCAGGACCGCAACTTGCTTCTCTCCAACAGGGCCGAGGCTGACGCCAAACCGGCATTCTGGATTTACGCCGACGACGTGAAGTGCAGCCACGGGGCAACCTGCGGTAAGTTGGACGAGTCGGCCATGTTCTACCTGCGCAGCCGTGGACTGGATGAGCGAGAGGCCCGCACCATGCTGACCCAAGGTTTTGCCAACGAGGTGGTCAGCGCCATTCCCAGCGAGCCACTGCGGGAAACGCTTGGGGAATTGGTGCTGGCGCGCCTCCAGCAAATGGACGAGGCTGAAGAGTAACATTGCTGCCGTTACCGAGCAGCGCCACCATTTCTACAGGAGGGAAGATTCGATGGCTCTAAGGTATATCAGGGTTGGCTCACTGGAACAGCTGCCTCCGGGCAAGGTAAAGGGAGTGAGACCCTGGCCCGGCTATCGGATGGCCATTTGCAACGTCGAAGGCACAGTCTTTGCCATAGACGACGTATGCACCCATGCCGGTGGCATCATGCACTACGGCGATATGATACGCGACGAGATTCAGTGCCCTGTCCACTTGGCGTCGTTCAACGTCAAGACCGGAGAGTTGACCGAGGGCCCCAAGTGCGAGGCGATGCGCACCTATCCGGTGCGCATGGACGGCGAGCACATCGAGGTCGGGATCGACGAAGAGTAGGCCTCCTGCCGCGGCCGGGCCCGGCCAGAGGAGTTGCCTAGAGAGGTGTTATGAAGGACGCACGCTCCATAAAAGAGGACTTTCCCATCCTTGCCAAGGAGGTGTATGGCAAGCGATTGGTATACCTCGATAATGCTGCCACCTCCCAAAAGCCCCGGAGCGTGATTCAGGCTTTGGTGGACTACTACGAGGGGTACAACGCGAACGTACACCGTGGCGTTCACGCTCTCAGCATGGAGGCCACCGAGCGCTACGAGGGTGCCCGGGAGAAAATATCCGGCTTCATCGGCTCCCCCAGCAGCGAGAATGTCATCTTTACCCGCAACACCACCGAGGGCATCAACTTGGTGGCCAACACTTGGGCCTTGGCCAACATCAACCCCGGCGACGAGATTCTGCTGACGGAGATGGAGCACCACAGCAACCTCGTGCCTTGGCAGAAGCTGGCCCGCGACAAGGGGGCCAAGCTACGCTTCATTCCTGTGGCGCCGGACGGTACGCTGGACCTCTCGGAGCTCGACCAACTACTGAACCACCAGACCCGTCTGCTCTCACTGGTGCATATGTCCAACGTTCTAGGCACCATCAACCCGGTAAAGGAACTGGCAGCCAAGGCCCATGCCTTAGGTGCCGCAGTGCTTGTGGACGCTGCGCAAAGCGTGCCCCACATGGCACTGGACGTGAAGGACATAGACTGCGACTTCATGGCCTTTTCAGGCCACAAAATGCTGGGCCCCACCGGTATAGGCGTCCTCTACGTTAAGGACTCGTTCCTACAAGAGATGGAACCCTTCCTGCGTGGCGGAGAGATGGTGAAGGACGTGCAGCTGGAGAGCGCCAGTTGGAACGACCTTCCCATGAGGTTCGAGGCAGGCACGCCCAACATTGCCGACACCATCGCTTTGGGCGCTGCCGTAGACTACCTGCAAGACTTGGGCATGGACAACGTGCAGGCCCACGAGCACCAGTTGACCGGCTATGCCTTGGAAGCCATGGCAGAGCTGAAAGAGGAGCTGGAGTTCTACGGTCCTGAAGATCTGTCGGTGAGGGGCGGGATTGTCTCCTTCTACGCTGGAGAGGTGCATCCCCACGACTTGGGTACCATGCTGGACCGCGATGGGATAGCCATAAGAGCGGGCCACCACTGTGCCATTCCATTGGTGCGAGGCAGGCTGAATGTACCTGCCACGGCGCGGGCCAGTTTCTACATCTACAACAGCGAAGAAGATGTGGATGCGCTGGTGGAGAGCCTGAAGCGGGCGTTGACCTACTTTAAGCGTAGTTGATAAGGTTGGGCTAGTGTGCTGACAGAGCCGTTCGATTTCGGAGAGCTCGACGACCTCTATCGTGAGGTGATCCTGGACCACTACCGCAGACCCAGGAACCGCCAAACCTTGGATACTGCCGACATTGAGGCCCGTGGCTTCAATCCCTTCTGTGGCGACGAAGTCGTGTTGCAACTGAAGCTGGATGATGCCGGGCTGGTCGGCGAGATCAGCCAAGGCGGCCATGGCTGTTCCATCAGCCAAGCCTCGGCGTCCATCCTTTCCGACCTGCTTCGTGGCAAGAGCCTGGAAGAGGGCGAGAAGCTCTCCGGGGCCTTCCGCGAGATGATGCGGGGCGAGGAACTCAGTAACGAGCAGTTGGATGCCATGGGCGACTTGGAAGCACTACAAGGGGTCCGCAAGTTTCCCATCCGCATCAAGTGCGCCCTGCTGCCTTGGGCCGCCCTCGATGACGGCGTTTCCGAATACCGCTCGCGCTCCGGCGAGCGGGATTAGTGTCAGACCGCAGGCATCTCCCCATAGAGCTTGCTTTCCCTGAGCATTCAGCAACTCACTGAATAGGCTGCGCCTCCGTAACAGAAAAAGCTGGATTCCCGCCTAGGGATTCCCCTTGGGCAACGCCAGCTTGCTTCGCGGCGCGGCCCTGGCTTAGAGGCACTTTTCCCCCGGCATTGGCATCCAAGATGATCAGCACCATCAGTGTGGACATCGAGGAACACGAGTTGGTTATCCTCGACTTCACAGATACCGTCTATATGGACGATAGCGCTGCCTTGGTGGTGGAACAGCTGATAGACGCTGCCCTGACACAGGGTGCCGATTGCATCATCATGGGGCTGGACGGTCTGGCAGCGTCGACTCTGCGGGCGTTCAACGTCCTGAAACGCATCCCAAGAGACCATTTCGTCAACAACCTCGACGAAGCCAAGATGGTCGAGCGAAGGGTGCTCGGAAGCTAGTTCCCGAAGGAAACGCGCATGAGACAGGCTGATGCGCCACGCCTAAACATTCGTCAAGGTGTCGAAGCGTCCCGGCAACTGGGCTAGGCCGTCCATCGACGTCACATCGCAATCGGTGCGAGACTGGCGGGATGTACCTCCATCGACAAGAGTCTTAGCGGTCACCGCAGGGATACGCCCAAGCGGCGAACATCGCGCTCCATGTAGGTCTCGAGATAGTCTCCGAGTGCTTGCTGTGGCTCGGGGCCGTGGTCGAGGATTCTCGGATAGAACCCCATATAGAGGATGTCCTCGGTCTGCTTACTTGCGCACGTCCGTTGCCGTTCCGCCATGGAGAACGGCAGCAGGCGACGGAGCGCCGTGCCAAAGACTGGCTGATGGCGGTGGACAGCCTGAATTGCTCGCTGCCCGTGAGGACGAAGAGGTTCTTGCGTCCGGTATCGCCCGCTAGGACCTGTAGGGATGACAAAATATCGGGGACGTGTTGCACCTCGTCGATGATTGCGCCGTCGGCGAACTGAGAGAGCAAGCCCCAGGGGTCAGACTCGGCGAACTCCCGTTCGTCGGGTGCCTCCAAGTTGACGTATTCTAGGTTGGGGAAGGTCTCGCGGCACAACGTGGTCTTCCCGAACTGCCGTGGGCCAGTCACCGTCACGGGAATACTGTTGAAACAGCAAGGTCAGCCTCGGCGCAATTTCCCGCTCGATCATGAGGGTGAATATAGCTGATAATGGGTACACAAGCGCACGAGGCACGATGCTGGGTTGGTCCGGATTACCAGTGGGAGGAACGTCGGGAGTCCAACTGCTTGGGATCAAAGGGTACAATTGCGAGTAGTACTTGCAATTGTACCTCCGGCTCTCCTACTGCATACCCGTGCCGCCGGTCACGGAGAGAGACTGCCCCGTCATGAAGGCGGACTCATCGCTGATGAAGAAGATAGCAGCGCCCACCACGTCATCCGCAGCCGCGGCACGCTTGATTAGTTGCATCTGAGCGCGTTGCTCCAAGTACCACATCTGATAACCCGGCTCGCTCATAACCCCCTCGGTGCCCGTCAGGGCCGGAAGGATGGTGTTGACCCGGATGTGGTGCTCGGCCAGTCCGGTTGCCAGCGCGCGGGTGAGGGCCATGATCGCCCCCTTCGAACTCATGTACGCAGCATGCTG
This sequence comes from Dehalococcoidia bacterium, assembly GCA_965263155.1. Taxonomy (GTDB): domain Bacteria; phylum Chloroflexota; class Dehalococcoidia; order Lucifugimonadales; family JAAXIE01; genus JAAXIE01. Next base: position 240,093 of record OZ253586.1, on the reverse strand, counting down.
CGTGGGTGGGGTGAGGAAGGTGGAACTGCTGATGTTCACGATACTTCCGCCACCACGTTCCCGCATGGAGTGGGAAGCGGCACGAGCGACGATGAAGCTGCCCCAAACATTGATGTTGTAGATGTGGTCCCACATCTCCTTGGTAATGTCTGCCAGTTCTATACGGGGGAATATGCCCGCGTTGTTGACCAGTCCATCTATACCACCCAGTTGACTGTCAACGGCGTCGCGCATCGTCAGCACTGAGGCCTCATTGCTGACGTCAACGGGCGCCACGATGGCACGGCCTCCCTGCTCCTCCACCATGGAGCGGGTTTCGTTGGCTGTCTCCTCATTGATGTCCGCTACGGCTACTGTGGCGCCCTCTCGGGCCAGCCCCAAGCAATAGGCGCGCCCAAAACCCTGACCGCCTCCGGTGACCAACACAACCTTGCCGTCCAGCCTTCCCATATCGCGACCTCCCCCAATGAACCGACTGTCTTCAAATCACTTTGGCTTTAGATCATTCCGATGCCGCCATTAACCGGTATGCCTTGACCGGTCATGAAGGCGGATTCATCGCTGAGCAGGAACACCCCTGCCCCCACCACGTCCTCGATCTCGGAGCGCCTCTTTATCAGCTGCTTTTGTACCCGGGAATCGAAGTAATCGTCAGAAGTGAAACGTCCTTCCATGACCCCCGGCGTGGCCGTCAGCCCAGGGTAGATGAAGTTCACCCGTATACCGTAGGGAGCCAAACCCGAGGCCAGCACCCTGGAGAGGGCAATAACCGACCCTTTGGAGGAGATGTAAGCAGCACTCCCTGGCGACGGGTTAAAGAAGGTTGAGCTGGCGATATTCACGATGGCCCCGCCACCACGGCGTCGCATGGAGTGAGAGACAGCGCGGGCAGTGATGAAGCTGCCCCACACATTGGTGTTGTAAACGTTATCCCAGAACTCCTTGGTGATGTCTGGCAAGGCCATGGGAGGCAGAATGCCTGCGTTGTTCATGAGGCCGTCTATGCCTCCAAGGTCACGGTCGACGGCATCGCGCATAGCGAGCACGCTAGCCTCATCCCGCACATCCAAGGGATAAGCGAAAGCCCGTCCCCCATTCCCGGCAATTTCGGCTTGGGTGCTTTTGGCCGTCTCCTCATCCATATCTGCAATGGCCATCGTCGCTCCCTCAGCAGCCATGCGGAGGCAGTAGGCACGGCCGAAACCACGGCCCCCTCCGGTCACCACTATCACCTTGCCGTCCAATCTTCCCACTGCGCCCTCCTCTGTGCCCGTTTAACCCAGCTAGCCTTGCCCAGTAGCCTTGGTCCCGCCGACTAGATCATACTCCCGCCACCATTGACCAGCATGGACTGGCCGGTGACGAAAGAGGCATCGTCGCTCAGGAGGAACATGGCCGCGCCCACCGTGTCGTCGGCCTGCTCCTGCCTCTTGATGAGCTGCAGGTCGACGCGACTCTGCATGAATTCTTCGCTGAAATCGGGGCTCCCCATGATGCCTGGAGTGGCGGTAAGGCCGGGCAGGACGGTGTTGACCCTGATGCCGTCGTTGGCAAGCTCCGTAGCCAGGGAGCGGGTCAACGCTATGATGGCACCCTTTGACGACACGTAGGCAGGCTGGTTCGCAGGCGGTCGCAGGAACGTGCCACTGGAGATGTTGACGATGCTTCCTCCGCCACGGCGCTTCATCGACTCGGCAATAGCCCGGGCCGTCACGAAGCTGCCCCACACGTTGACGTTGTATATCTGGTCCCAGTGTTCCTTGGTCACGTCGTCGATGGCCAGCATTGGGTAGATGCCGGCGTTGTTGACCAAGCCATCAATGCCACCCAGTTCCCGGTCTACTTGGTCCCGCATGGCTAGAACACTGGCTTCGTCGCTGACGTCGGTCTGGATGACTACGGCCTTGCCACCAAGCTCCTCAATCGCAGCTTGGGTCTGCATGGCATTGTCCATATTGATGTCAGCGATCACTACAGTAGCCCCCTCAGCGGCCAAGCCGAGGCTATAGGCGCGACCAAAGCCGAGCCCCCCGCCAGTGACCACTACGACCTTACCGTCAAACCTTGCCATCCTTTCCGCCTCCCTCCATAATTGCGAAAAATCGGAACCCAAGTCTGTTCCGAAAGAAGCGCGACGTGCCCGAACTGCTCCCAAATGTCCGACAGGGCTGTTGCGCGCCATTGTATGAGACCCTCTTAGCTGTGGCAACACGGCAGACTCCGCGGGGGTTGCTCGCCCCTGCCATAGTCCCAACCAAGGAGGCATAAGAATGGCTAGTGCAGGTGCAGGTCGGGTGCCCGTTGGCATCGCCATGCCCCAGTTCTTTCAGGAAGGCCCAACGGACATGGAGTTGCTACGCCGTTGGGTCGCTAGGGCCGAAGAGCTTGACTTCGAGAGCCTGTGGACCCAAGAGGACATCACCGGCGACGACCCTTCGCTTGAGCCCCTGACCCAACTCAGCTACGTAGCAGCCCTTACCACTCGGGCACGGCTGGGGGTATCAGTAATGGTGGCCCCACTGCGCAACCCTGTACAGTTGGCCAAGGCCCTAGGGAGCTTGGACCAGATGAGCCATGGGCGTCTGACAGTTGGCGTGGGCATCGGAGGCAGGCAGAACATGTACCCCGCCTTCGGTTTGACGACAGACCGACGAGCGCGCCGCTTCGTGGAACTGCTCGACGTGATGAAGGCACTGTGGACCGAACCTCAGGCTACCTATGAGGGCCAGTTCTGGCAGTTAGACGGCGTGCCCATGGAGCCCAAACCGGTGCAGAAGCCCCACCCGCCACTCTGGTTCGGTGGCCGCCATCCCGATGCGTTGCGCAGGGCGGTGCGGCATGGTGATGGCTGGATGGGCGCCGGCTCCAGCACCACCGCCACCTTCTTGGAGTGCGTGCAGCAACTCAACACCTTCCTAGAAGAAGCAGGACGCGATCCCGCCACCTTTCCCATCTCCAAGCGGGTCTACTTAGCCGTCGACGACAACGAGAAGCGGGCCGAAGAACGCATCACCACCTGGTTCGATAACCGCTATCACAATGCACCGCTGGGCGCCGAAGTCTCCGTATGGGGCAGCGCCGCCCAATGCGCCGAGAAACTGGCCGAGATAGTGGACGGCGGGGCCGAGATGCTGATGCTCAATCCCATGTTCGATCACATGGAGCACTTGGAACAGCTGACGGAAGAGGTCATACCCAACATCTAGCCAGCGATATCCTTCTGAGTGAGAGACCTTCGTGTAGTACGGCGCTACGTGGACTAAGCTACGCAAAGGTCTCTCGGCTTGTTTTTGTCGGCCCTCATACCAACTAGGAGCACTCACTATGGTGGACTGGAACGGTCGCAGCCGCATCGCCGAGGACATCACCCAAGCAGCAGGCATGACGCCGCTTCTGCGGTTGGGCAGGGTCGGCCAAGGTCCTCAGGAATTGTGCGCCAAGCTCGAGTTTATGAACCCTACCTCCAGCCTCAAGGACCGCATTCTGCGACACATGGTGCTGCGGGCCGAGGAGCGCGGCGACCTGCGTCCCGGCATGACCATCCTAGAGGCTTCCACTGGCAGCACCGGCATCGCCACCGCCATGATCGCCGCGGTCCGTGGCTACCCCGCAGTCATTGTGATGCCGGAAGGTATGAGCGAGGAGCGCAAGGAATGCATGCGGGCATACGGTGCGGAGTTGGTGCTCACTCCGGGGGCCGAGAGCGACGTGGACCTATGCTTGGATAAGGTGGAGGAATTAAAGGCCGCTAGTCCCGGCAAGTTCTGGGAGGCAGCCCAGTTCTCCAACAAGGACAACATCGAAGCCCACTACATGACCACCGGGCCGGAAATCTGGGACCAGACCGATGGCCGGGCCGATGTGTTCGTCGCCTCCCAAGGCAGCGGAGGCACCGTGTCGGGCGTGGGCAAATACCTCAAGGAACACAACTCAGCTGCCCGCATCTACGCCGTCGAGCCAGCCGAGTGCCCCATCTTGTCGGGAGGAGGCTGGGGCCCGCACCTTATTGAGGGCATCGGCGACGGCTTTATCCCTGACAACCTAGACTTGAACTACGTCGACGGCGTAGTCACCGTCTCATCCCAAGAGTCCATTGAGATGGCGCGTCGTCTGGCGCGAGAAGAAGGCGTCTTTTGCGGCATTTCCTCTGGCTGCAACGTAGCCGCCGCTAACAAACTGTCGGCCGCCCTCCCCAACTCCAAGGTGATCGTCACCATGATCAACGACACCGGCATGCGCTACTTCTCTACACCCCTGTTTGGCCACGAGGCCTTTGCCGACATCCCGGAGCGCACCCACTCAGTTCGAGAGGCTGACACCCTCGAACTCGCCCGCCGCAACCTTCACATAGTCCACTGAGGGGAAGCTCCCCAACGTCATCCCGCCGCCCCCTCGTCGTTCCCATAGAGGGAGACCTTTGCATAATCGCCGTCATCCCAGCCTTGAGAGGGAATCCATCGGCGGAATGCCATAACGCCAGCTACGGAGTCGACTCTTCCGCCCTCACCCCAACCTTCCTCCGCTAAAGGGAAGGGGTTATGCAAAGGTCTCCGCAGGCGGGAATGCACGGTGCAGACTATCGGGCATGCCATCGCCCTACTAGACGGTCCCATCTTCATGCGCGGTCCTCGTCGGGCCACGGATAATTTCTATGAGGCTGGAGGCCTCGCAGGGGTTTCTTTGTTGCGCGAGATTGGCCTAACCATTAGGAAACCTCCTTGTAGGCGTATTTTGGGGCGATCAGTGGGGCGGCCTGATAACATGAACCCCACAACACAACGCGAGCAGGACGTAAGGAGGGGGTCTGATGGCAGATGGTCCCATACCCGCTATCGATCGCTATTCAAGACGTCGGGTACAGGCCCTCGACGTGGAGCTCGCCACTGTCGATACCGGTCAGGGAGACCCCGTCGTGTTCCTGCACGGGAATCCCACCTCGTCGTACCTCTGGCGAAACGTCATCCCTCATGTCGAAGGGATGGCGCGGTGCTTGGCCCCCGACCTGCTGGGGATGGGTGAGTCGGGCAAATCACCCACCGGGAGCTACCGATTTGCAGACCATACCCGCTACTTGGATGCTTGGTTCGAGGCCATGGGTTTGACCGAGAACGTCACGCTGGTGGGTCACGACTGGGGTTCGGCCTTGGCATTCGACTGGGCCTTCCGGCACCAAGACAGGCTAAAGGGGCTCATATACATGGAAGCCATCGTGCGGCCCCTGTCGTGGGATGAGTGGCCCGAGCGCTCACGAGCGCTGTTCCAAGGCATGCGCTCTCCGGCAGGGGAGGACATCATCCTGGAGAAGAACGTGTTCGTTGAGCGCATCCTGCCAGCCAGTGTGATGCGCGGCCTGAGCGAGAAGGAGATGGAAGTCTACAAGCGGCCCTATCTGGTGGCAGGGGAGTCCCGGCGTCCGACCCTGACTTGGCCCCGCCAGATTCCCTTGGACGGGGAACCGGCCGATGTGGCCGAAATCGTCGATAACTATTCTAGATGGCTGTCTGCCAGCGACATTCCAAAGTTGTTCATCAACGCCGACCCTGGAACTATCCTGACGGGCGCACAGAGAGAATACTGCCGGGCTTGGCCCAACCAGCGTGAGATAACGGTCAAAGGCTTCCATTTCATCCAAGAGGACTGCCCCACGGAAATAGGGCAGGCCATCGCCGACTGGCTGGACTCCTTGAGCTAGAGGTCACCTAGTTTGACACCCCATATACCCAACTTTAGAATGTGGCCAGCCCAGCGGTGCGAAGAAAGCCCGCACTCTAGGGGGTGCTGTGACAAATCGGGCCTACATTCTGGTGGAGACCTCCGTCGGCAAGACTCGAGACGTGGCCGCGGTCCTACGGAGCGTCCAAGGTATCCGGTCGGTGGACGTAGTCACTGGGCCTTACGACATCATTGCGACCATTGATTCCCCCGATGTAAACAGCATGGGCGCCCTGATTACGGACACCATCCACTCGGTGGGTGGAGTGGTGCGCACCGTGACGTGTGTCTCCTTGGGCAACCCATAGCTCAAGGGCCATCACCCCTCCCAAGACCGTAGCCTCTTGCCTCTGAAAGGAGAACGCACCTGTGGATTTCAGGTTTACCGCTGACGAGCAGACCTTTCGCCAAGACCTTCTACAATTCATAGACCGCGAGTTGCCTGAAGGCTGGCAGGGCGGTGGCCGGTGGCCGGAAGAGTGGGACTGGGACTACACCCGGGAGATGCGGAAAAAGCTGGCGCAACGGGGCTGGCTCACTATGCACTGGCCGGAAGAGTACGGTGGCCAAGCCGCCTCGCCAGTGCGTTCCGCCATCTTCAACGAGGAAATGGCCTATCACCGCACACCAGGGCGTGACATCTTCGGTGTGCGCATGCTCGCATCCACCCTGATGATTTTCGGCAATGAGGAGCAGAAGAAGACCTTCCTGCCTCCCATCTCCAACGGCGACGTCCAATGGTGCCAAGGCTACAGCGAACCCGAATCTGGGTCGGACCTAGCCTCGCTGCAGACCCGTGCCATCAAGGACGGCGACGACTTCGTGATTAACGGGGCCAAAATATGGACCACCATGGCCCACCGCGCCGACTGGATGTTCCTGCTGGTGCGCACCGACCCCGACGCGCCCAAACACCGTGGCATCAGCTTCGTGCTGGTGGACATGAAGACCCCCGGTGTATCGGTGCGTCCCATCCATAATCTGACGGGCAGCCACGAGTTTAACCAAGTCTTCTTCGACAACGTCCGTGTCCCACAGCGCAACTTGGTGGGAGAGGAGAACCGCGGCTGGTACGTGGCCGTCACCCTCCTCGACTTCGAGCGGTCGGGCATCGACTACTCAGCGATGGGTCGCCGCTTGCTGGACGAGCTCATTGGCTATGTAAAGCAAGCACCAAGCGAGGGCGGCAAGCTGTCCCAAGACCCCAAGGTGCGCAATATGCTGGTAGAACGCTACATCGAAAACGACGTGGCCCGCCTGCTGGCCTACGAGGTATCTTGGATGCAGGGGCAGGGGCAGGTGCCCAACAAAGAAGCCTCCATGAGCAAGGTCTTCGGCTCGGAGACCCTCCAGCGCATAACCACCACTGGCTTGGACATCATGGGGCCCTACGGCCGCCTGCTGCGCGACGACGCCAACGCCCCCTTGGACGGGCGCATCCCGGAGAACTGGATGGTCTCCTTCTCACACAAGATCGCCGCAGGCACCTCCGAAGTGCAGCGCAACATCGTGGCATCCCGCGGTCTCTCCCTGCCAAGGGCATAAACGTACCCGAGGCAGAGTGTTTGTGGGTGACACGACGTGGGGGCAACCCTTGTGGTTGCCTTAGATCTTGCAACGGCGGCGCCTAAACTTAAAAGCAGACCTAGTCAATAGCCAATTCAGGAGAATTAGATGGATCTGGCGTTGGACGAAACCCAGCAGATGCTGAAAAACAGCGCCCGCGACTTCCTGTCGCGCGAGTGCCAGCCCGAAGTGGTGCGGGCCATGGAGAAGGACGAGCGAGGCTACTCCACCGAGCTGTGGGACCAGATGGTCACCTTGGGATGGACAGGACTGCCATTCCCCGAAGAGCACGGCGGCACCGCCGCCAGCTTCCTCGATCTTGCGGTCTTGGTGGAAGAGATAGGCCGCGCCATGGCACCCGTCCCCTTCCTCTCGACGGTGGTGCTGGGAGGCCTCACCGTGATGGAGGCTGGCGACGACGAGCAGAGGCGCCAGATACTCCCCGACATCTGCCGGGGACAGGCCATCCTGACACTTGCAGTTCTCGAGGAGCAGGCCTCGTACTCTGCCGGTGGCATACGTATGCAGGCCGAGGCGCGCGACGCGGGTTTCGTTCTGAATGGCACGAAGATGTTCGTGCCCGACGGCCAAGTGGCTGACCTGATGATAGTTGCGGCCCGCACATCTGATGCCGGGAACGGCCCCCAAGAGGGCATCACCCTCTTCCTAGTACCGACGGCCAGCGAAGGTGTGGAGGTGCGGCCACAGGTGACCATCGCCTCGGACCGGCAGGCACAGGTCTCCTTCAACAACGTCGCCGTTCCCGCCTCCGCGGTCTTGGGACAGGTGGGCGCAGGCTGGCCCGCGCTGGCCAACGCCCTGCAACGCGCAGCCGCCGCCAAGTGCGTGGAGATGACGGGCGGGGCTGACGCCGTGCTGGAGATGACCGTCGAATACGTCAAGAACCGCGTACAGTTCGGCCGCCCCGTGGGCAGCTTCCAAGCGGTGCAGCACCACTGCGCCAACATGGCTACCGACGTGGAGGGTATCCGCTTGGTCGCCTACCAAGCAGCATGGCGTATCGCCGAGGGCCCGCTAACCGGTCAGCAAGCAGTCCAAGAGGTCGCCTTGGCCAAGTCCTGGGTCAGCGACGCCTACCAGCGGGTGTGTGCCGTAGCCCATCAGTGCCACGGGGCCATCGGCTTCACCCAAGAGCACAACCTCCAGCTATATACCCGTCGCGCCCGCATGCAGGAGACAGCCTACGGCGACGGCTACTACCACCGCGAGTTGGTCGCACAGTCGCTAGGGCTTTAGAGACTGTCGAACCAGTCGCCCCTTAACTGTTCAGAACTAGGGGGAGCAGCTTGGCCTTCACCGTCATTCCTAAATGAGACGGACCCGGAACCGTCATTCTCGCGGATGCGGGAATCCACGTCCTGGACTGCATCGCAAGTCGGAAGCACGCTCCCAAGCCCCGTTTCATCCCTCATATACGTCCCCAACAGGCCATGGCAATTTCGGGCCTCGAGCCGGAAAACAAGGTGCCCCTCCAACCACTGACATCCCCCTATCGACGCCCGCCCCCGTCGTCGGTATCATATGGACATGCGCTCATGCACTGCTGTCCCCACAGGCTTCCTCGCAAAGAAAGGCTCCTGCGTCACACATCTATCACAAAACGCGATACTCTTATCCCACAGGAACCCTGCACAAGGGTTGCAGCGTATCTCGTATCATGCAGAGTGATACTGCGATGCCCAAGAGCTCTCTAGACTCCCCCACACGGTCCACCCGGGCCGGGAAGAAGTTAGGAACGGAGTAAGGATGGCCAGCACCGACTGCATATTCTGTCGCATCCCCCAAGACCCCAACGCCGACGTCATTTACCGTGACGACCGGGTGTACGTCATCCGCGACATCACGCCACTCGCCCCGGTCCACCTGCTCATCATCCCTCTGCAGCACTTGGGCGGCTTGGCCTACATCAGCGCGGGGCAGATTCCCATCATGGGACAGTTGTTCGTGGTCGCTGAGGAGATGGCCCGCCGCGAAGGCGTCACCGTCAGCGGCTACCGGGTCATCATGAACCAAGGGCCTGATTCAGGGCAGGCCGTTCCTCACCTGCACATGCACCTGCTCGCAGGCCACAAGCTGGCAGACTTGGGATAACGTTGCCCTCACCCATCGAGAGCCTAGTAGCCCGCAGAGTCGAAGCCCTGCCCAAGGGGCTGCAAGAGCACATCCACCGCGCCCAAGCTGAAGCGCGTCTGCTGGCTCAGCGTCATCGTCTGGACATCGAAAAGGCCCTTCTTGCCACCCTAGCCCACGACGTAGCCCGGGCGACGAAGGGCGAGCAACTCCTTCAACAGGCCAGCGACTTGGGCGTGCAAATACATCCAGTAGAACACCAAGTGCCCATTCTGCTGCATGGCCCTGTGGGGGCGGAGTTGCTGCGACAGGTCGACGGCTTGGAGGACGATGAGATATACGAGGCAGTCTGCTGGCACAGCACGGCCCACCCCAGCCTGAGAGATACGGCTAAGGTGGTCTTCCTCGCCGACAAGATGGACCCCCGTAAAGCACACCGCTTTCCCCAAATGCCCAAGGTCCGGGAGCTTGCCATGGAGAGCTTGGACGAGGCCATCGTGGAGTTCCTCAGCGGCGAGATGACGGCACTGATCGCAGGTGGCGGCCTCGTACACCCCGCTTCCGTCGATGCCCGCAACGCCCTGCTCATTCGCTTGCAAGAGAAGGCAGCCCACTGATGCGCCTTACGCTGGGCGACGGCCGAGTCATCGTCAACCCGACCCGCGAGGTCATCGATGCGGCCCTGCAAACCTTGGAGGGCGGCCCCGGTTCCTTCGCTCTCATGGAAGACGATGCGGGCCGGACATCGGACCTGTTCATCCAAGGCACCGGAGGCCCTGATAACTTCATCATCGAATACGCGGAGGCCATAGCCGAATACGAAGACGAAATCGAGGCCAAGCATTTCCGGGCCCGCCAACGGGTGATGCTGGATACGCTGGCGGTGATGTTCGAGAGCTACGCCCTAGGCGACGGCACCTGGAAGGGCATGGTCGCTTGGGAGGACACCAGCACCGCCGAAGAATACGACCCCGAAGACTACGACGCCGAGGGCGCACCCGAAGGTTCGACGTCCGACCCTTGGGCGCGCAAGTCGGGCTGCCTCGGCCTGCTGTCGCTGCTCTTCCTAGCAACCATGGGGCTAATGCTGGCATTGGAGGTGTGGTGATGCGGTTCGGAATCATTCTGGATGGAGGCAACCTCCCCGACGAGTCGCGTGCGCAGGCCTTGGAAGATCGGCTGGGGAAGGCGCGGCTGACGCGGGAATGGGGATACCACTCACTCTGGATGGGCGGCGGCTTCCTCAACAACGGCTGGCATGCATCGTCGCTGCTGGCACGAGCTGCTGCCGAGGCATCAGGCTTGGAGTTGGGACTGCTGGCGTTGCTGCCGTTGGATCACCCAGTGGCCTTGGCAGAACAGGTTTCCACCTTGGACGCCATAGCCCGAGGCCGGTTGGTGCTCGGCGTATCTCTGGGCTGGCGGCCCCACGAGTTGCAGGCCTTCAACATAGAGCGCACGGAGCGCTTGTCCCGCTTCCGGGAAAGCTTGGAGGTGATGAAGTTACTGTGGACCCAAGACCGCGTCTCCTACGAGGGCAAGCACTACCGCTTGGAGAACGCGCCGGGGGCTGCGCGGCCCATCCAGTCACCACATCCTCCCATCTACGTAGGAGCCAACATGGACCGTGGCGTGATACGGGCAGGGCGCGAGGCTGACGGATGGCTGGTAAGCTCCCGTGCCACCGTCACCACCATCCAGCGTCAGATGCCCCTGTACCGCGAGGCCGCCGACAATGCCAACCAGCCAGCAAACGTAGTGGCATGGCGCGAGATGTATGTGGCCCCAAGTCGGGATGAGGCTATCGACACCATCCGGCCTTATGTGGAGGCGATGTACAGCCACCGCGCCTCGCTGGGCCACAACGCCGAACTCCCCGAAGCCGACCGCATCCCCTCATCCTTCGATCAGGTATTGGAAGGCCGCTTCATCGTCGGCAGCCCCTCCGAGTGCGCCGAACAGGTCCAAGCCTACGCCGACGCTGGCGTGGACGAGCTGGTGATGCGCTGCCAGTGGCCCGGCATGCCAGGCACAGACGCCTTCAAGGCCATCGAGTTGTTCGCCCGCGAAGTCATGCCGACATTTAGGTAGTCCAGTTGAGTAAACGGGATACGAGGTTGGCAGGGATTTGGGCAAGGAACATCGCCTACAATCCTTGAAGCACCGATGTCCTTGGAGGGGAGTTGAACGTACATGGATGGGAATTGGAGGCCTCTACTCGGTTACAGCAATATGGGATTGCACAAGCTAAGAGAAAGAAGAGAGTGAAGAGCGGAGAACGACTCCGCCACTTCACGTTACTGTATGCACTAGAAGGGCCTGTTCAGGGGTCGATGAAGGCACTATGCAACGCATTGTTGGTGAATCCTACGATGGTGGGTGCCCTTTACAAGGAAGAGCAACAGCACTTTCCGATCCACCATGAACCAGGGTTTTGCCAGCCTGCGAAACGGCGTTGCGGAAGAGAATCGGGCATGAATTTACACACTTGGCGACCAGCATAGGACCGGAACTATATCCAGGGCAGCCATTGCAGGAGAGGTTCATGTTTTTTTGTGCCGATAGGCCCGCAATTACACCGCCGATGCAGTGGGACTTATATGATGAGAGATCTATCTCCAAACACACAACTGCCTTGTAACCGAGGTGCTCGACAGAGGGCTTCCGGCAGAACTTGGGTCTCTTAGAACGTACTACCCTTACCCGTGCAACTCAATCACATCCTCATCTTGGAGGATGTATTCGCGGCCTACTCGCTGTCCATCGAACTTGCCCGATCCCCAGAGTAGGGCGTACTTGACCTTACGGGCCCACTCTTTGTGCAGATAGTGGGCTGCCTCTTCCAGCGAGCTTCCCGTTTCCACGATGAGGGGCGACGTATAATCAGGCTTCCCTCCGGGGGCCTTGAGGTAGACGCGGGTGCAATGCAAGGCGACGAACACTGCTCCCCCCAGCTTGGCCAGCAGCTCATCGTCAGCTGCTGAGGCCGGGACTACGCCGAAGTCGTTGTCGTAGAGCTCTTGCAGCATCTCAAAAGCCTCATCGGTATCGGGCAGGTCGGCCTTGTTGCCCACGAGCAGGGCATGTTTCTGCACCTTGGGGTCTTCGGAGTCTGCTTCTTCGTCGGTGTGCAGCAGGCGGTAGCCCCAGCGCTCCAGCTCATCCATGACCTCCTCTACCTCGGACAAGGGATCGCCGGAGAGGTCCACCACGATGAGCAACAGGTCAGAGTTGCGCAGAAGACTGAAGAGGCGGGTCTGCACGTCGTTGTCGTTGATCGCAGGGGTATCAACCATCTGGATGAGGACATTCTGATAACGCAGCATGCCCGGCAGGGGCACTTGGGTAGTGAAGGGGTAGTCGCCCACCTTGGCGGCTGCGCCGGTAAGGGCTGCCATGAGCTGCGACTTGCCAGCGTTGGGCAGTCCAATGAGCACCGCTTGGCCTGCGCCCTCCCTGCGTATGGCGTAGGGCTGGTACTGGCTGGCCCCGCCGGAACGCTTGGGGTTCTCCAACTCCTCGGTGGCACGGGACAGCTTGGAGCGCAGATCAGCACGCAGGTGATCGGTGCCCTTGTGTTTGGGGATAGCCGAGAGCAACTGCTGCAGGGCGGCCACCTTCTGGGCAGGGCCCTTTGCGGAGCGGTACTTCTGCTCCGCTTCGCGGTAAGCGGGAGGGAGGTTGGCTGGCACGTCACCTCCTGAGGGCGTAGGGCTGAGAGCTTGGGCCTGAGAGCTTGGGAGTGTAGGTGTTGGGCTGCACCCCCTACAGCCTGCTTGCAGGGCCACCAGCGACCCTGTGGGCGGAATATAGCCCGTGGGCAGGGCAGCGTCAAATGGAGGGACAGGAGAAGTGGAAATCCTCAGGAAAGAAGATTAGTTCTAAATTGGCGTATGCACCCCTTGATAAATAGAACGTTCGTTTCTATTATGACTTGGACGTTTGTTCTTAGGGGGCATCATGACACAGGTCACGGCAAAGTTAGTGCCCGATATTCTGCCGGAACTCTACCCCTACAGAGATATCGGCTGCGAGGCGTCCCCGTCATGCTTGGAGTGCCCATTGCCCCAGTGCAAGTACGACAACCCCGGCTGGCTACAGCGGGAGAAGCGCTCCGAGCGAGACCGGCAGATAGTATATGCCTTTAGGCGGGACGGCCTGACAGCCCCTCAGGTAGCAGCCCGGTTCGACCTGAGCCATCGGACCATCTTCCGCATCCTGAGGCGGCACGAGGACGAGATGGGAGAGCTAGCGGGGATGGCGGTCGCCGCATAGCCAACCCTCCCACCCCACTTCGTCGCGCTTAAACGAACGGACCAAAGGGGCGGGACTTTAACATGCCACTAGCCAGTTATCGTACTATTGTCCCATGAAAACTCGTATTTCAGCCCTACTGATTATTCCTTTGCTTCTCTTGGGCCTCGCCTCATGTAGCAGCGGGGTGCCTCAGGAGGAGTTGGACGCTGTCAACGCCCTGCTGCAGAAGGAACAGGCCAAGTCCTCGGACTTGGAGAACAGGCTGAAGAAGGCGGCGCACCTTGAGGCCGCCCGGGGGCTGCTGGCCGATGGCTGGGAGCTTCCCGGGGCTGCCGTCTTGGCACTCGGGGCCGCCGTTCAGGCTTCCGACGATACTGCAATAAAGGCGAGCTTGTCTGACTTGGTGCAAAGCTTCCTCTCCGGGCTGGACTCCTTGCCCCCAGAGTTGGTGGGAGAGGCGTTGGCGGCGGTACAGGGGTCTGGCGACCTACAGGTGGCGGAGAAGCTGCAAGGCTTCCTGTTCGCAGCCGCCAGTGGGTCCGGTGGGGGAGTCGAGTTGCTGGAGGTGGCGCAAGCGGTACAGGACTCAGACAGCCAGCCGCTCAAGCAGGTCATCGGCAATATCCTAGAGACGCTTCTAAGGGCGCAAGAGGGTGTGCCTGACTTGGCCCAAGCAATCTCCGACATAGCGTCGGCTTCCACTGATCCAGCAGTGCAGCAGGCCCTGCAAAACTTGGGCCTGCCACCCGATGAGTTCCTGCAGCAGGTGCAGGAGCAGTTGGAGGCCGCGGGCGTCCCCGCGCTGCAGGATGGCTTCCGCGAAGCGTACCTCGCCCCTAGCGGGAACCCGTCGGCGTTCTACGACAGGGTCGTGGGGCAGCAACGGCAGGCGCTGGGGTTGCCTACGACGGAGGCGCCTCAGTAGGGTCGGCCCAATGACTACGGTGCTCGCCTCTACTAGATTCCTCCCTCCGGTCGGAATGACATGGTGGTAGCTCTGTAGAACAAAGAGGAGGGCCGAGGTCATTGAGACCTCGGCCCTCCTCGTATTACATCGCCCCGGACGGGGTGGTTGGGCTACACGCTGGTGAAGGGGTTCTGGGCGTGCATCATGCGGTGGAAGTCCTTGCGGGCCTCGTCGATCTTGGGGCTGCCTTCGCCCCCCTTCAGGGTACCCTCGTAGTAGTCTTGGAACTTGGAGGTTCCCCGGCTTAACAGTGCTCCGAAAATCTTGTTCACCATTGCTTCTTCTCCTCGTCTTGGGGACCTCTCTTTGGTGGCCCCGCTGCTCACTAGTAGTATGCCGTAGTGCCTACATGGTGACCAGAGATAGCAGATAATATAATATATCCATAAACGTGATACTGGAGACAGACACATGCAGTTGCGCAAGTTGAAGAGCTTTTGTGTAACAGTCGAGGTACGCAGCATGTCCAAGGCCGCCGACCAGCTTGAGATCGGCCAGCCCACGGTCAGCACCCACATCCAGAAACTGGAAGAAGAGCTGGGGATGGTGCTGTTCGATCGCTATAAGCGTCCCATACAGCCCACCCTAGCCGGGGCCGCCTTGGCTAGGCTGGCGGCCCCATTGGTGGAGGGCATCGAGGGACTGAAGGTCAGCACCGCCGAGGCGGAGCGCCACGGGCCTGTCTCAGTGGCCTCTACCCCGGACATCATCCCCCACACGTTGCTCAAGCTGGTCGCAGCTTACAAGCACGAGCATCCAGAGGTCCACATGCAAATCAGGTCAGGGCATAGGCCGGAGATACTGAGAATGGTCAAAGAGGGCGAGGTGGACCTGGGAATGGTGCCCGGCGCGGAGACAGGGCCGGACTGCGATTTTCAGTCCCTCTTTGTCTATGAGCGGGTATTGATCACACCGCCCCGTCACCCATTGCTCCAAGGCGACCTCAGCTTGGAGCGCATCTCGGAGTATGACTTGGTGATGATGGGCCCCAACACATACACCTACGCCATGCTGAAAGCTGAATTCCATCGACGCGGACTACGTCACCATGTGGTGGTGGAGTTGGACAGCATGGACATGATCAAGCGCTACGTCGCTCTGGGCATGGGGGTGTCAGTGGGACCAAGACTGGCCGTCGAGCCTGAGGACGAGGAGAGGCTGGGGGTGGTCAGCTTGGCGACCCTGCTGCCAGTGGAACAGGCCGGCATCGTAACCCAGCCGGGCAAGGTGCTGTCGACACCGGCCCAAGACTTCATTGACCAAGTGATGCGGGTAACCAGCGCCCAAGGGTTCGTTCCCTAGGCCAAGACTACTCGCTGGCGCAGAAGCGCTCCGGGCCAAAGCCGTCAATGGGCATGTCGGTCCGCCCGTCCGTAACCAAGTCGGCAGTAGCGATTGCCATGGACGGCGCGACTAGGATGCCCTTGTGACCCGCGCCGGTGGCTAGGTAAACGTTATCCCAGCCAAGGGCTTGCCCTACTATGGGCAACCCGTCGGCGGTCTGGGGTCGCAGGCATGAGGTGTGGCGCACCACGCGGGCGTCAGCCAAGGCAGGCACCACGCGCACCGCACCCGCTATGATTTGCTCGCGGCTCGACTGCCAAGGCTGAGCGTCGAATCCGGCCTCCTCGTTGGTGGTGCCTGCCCACACCAACCCGTCCAGCTTACGCGACAGCAGGCCCCCGACATAGTAGATGATAAGGCCGTCCGCCGGATGGGTCGTCGCCATGCGCAACAGATCGCCCTTCAACGGGTAGACAGGGGCCGGATGCCCCAGCCACGGCTCGGCATGGGACGTCCACGGGCCCATGGCCAGCACGACAGACTGGCACGCCAGGCTCTGCTGGGCGAGGGTCACGGATGAAGCCGCAGCCCCCGCCTTCTCCAGACCCGTCACAGTGTCGTGAACGTGGCGGGCGCCCATCTTCTGGGCCGCCCTCGATATGGCAAGGGTGAGCAGGTGGCTGTCGAGGGAGCCGATGCCCTCAATGACCAGCCCGCCAGCCACCCGATCGCTGATGCTGGGCTCCAAGCGGGCGATGTCGGCAGGCGATACGTGCCGCCGGGTGAAGGGCTCGATGCCCTTGATAGCATCCATCTCCACCAAGCTCTCCAGCTCATCGCCAAAGGCGACCCGCAACAGGGGCAATTGCCTGCCCTGCACATCCACGCCCGTCTCGTCTCTCAGCCGGGGCCACCACTCCAAGTGGCGTCGGTACCCTTCCAACGCGAGCGGCTGTAGAGGGCCGGGTATGTTCTCCCCGTCCAGCGGATTCAGCACCCCGGCGGCCATGCCCGACGCGTGGGCGGCGACGCCATCGCGCTCCACCACAGTGACGCTGACACCCCGCTGGCACAGCACGTAGGCGATGGCCCACCCCATGATGCCCCCACCGACTACGACGACTTCTGACTGGCTTGCGATGACGCCTCTCCTTCAATGTGCGGATGGCGCCATTCTCAAGAAATCCTCGCCATGACGCAAGAGGTAAGCCGCGTTGAGTCGAGCGACCGATTCGCTTACAATGCGCGTCATCATGACTACCACCACGATCACCAATACCAACGAGAAGCATATCGAAGTTGCAGGCGTTCAGGTGCAAATGTTCAGCGGGGGTTCCGGGCCTCCGGTGCTGTTCCTGCATGGGGCGGGAGGGAATCCTGGTTGGCAGCCGTACCATGAAGCGTTGGCAGCCAGCTATTCGGTGTACGCGCCCTCAATTGCCGGTTTCAACGGCACGGACCGCCCCGATTGGGTAAACACCATCACCGACGTGGCCCACTTCAATCTTGAACTGGTGCAACATTTGGAGCTGGACTCCTACATCCTCATGGGGTCCTCAATGGGCGGTTGGGTGGCAGCAGAGATGGCGGCCATGAACCATCGCCAACTCCGAGGCCTGGTGCTGATAGACGCCGTGGGCATCAAGCCCGAAGAGGGCGAGATTGCCGAGGTGTTCATGGTCTCTGCGGAGACCCGCCTCCAGCAACGCTTCCACGACCCAGCCCAAGTGCCCAACTACGAACAGTACACCCGCCAGCTTTCGCCCGAGGAGCAGGTAGTCGAGCACGCCAACCGTGAGATGGCGTCGCGACTATGCTGGCGACCCTACATGCACAATCCCAGCCTATCCCACTACTTGGCCAAGGTGGATACCCCAACACTCATAGTGTGGGGAAGGCAGGACGCCATCGTACCCCTAAATTGTGGCGAGCTTTATGAGAAAGCCCTACCCAACGCCACTCTTAAGGTGATTGACCAATGCGGTCACTCGCCCGCTGTGGAGAGGCCACAGCAGTTCCTAGAGGTAGTGACAGAGTTTTTGTCCGGCCTGAAATAGGCCCGGATCAAGGAGAATGACATGACGGTAGAGGTTTACTGGTTTTCCGAACAACCCTATGGCCACGTCACGGACGACGACTTGGAGAGCTACGAGTCGGGGCGGATGCACTTCCCCAACACCTATTTCGACCCGGAAAAGGCCCATACTCTCTATAACAACTACCATGACCAATATGCGTGGGCCGACGAGGTGGGGTTCGACGGCATCATGTCCAACGAACACCATTCCTCTTACTGGTGCATGAAGCCGTCGGTGAACGTGGACGCTGCGGTCATCGCGAAGATGACCAAGCGGGTGAAGATTGCCATGCTCGGCAACGTGATTGCCACCACCGACCCGGTGCGCATGGCGGAAGAGATCGCCATGCTGGACTGCATCTCCGGCGGTCGCATCATCTCCGGCTTTGTCCGGGGCACGGCGGTGGAAACCCTGCACGCAGGCATTAGCCCCACCGAGAACCGCGAGCGGTTCGAGGAAGCCCATGACCTGATCCTCAAGTGCTGGACCGACCCTGGGCCCTTCCGATGGGAGGGAAAGCACTACCACCACCGCATGGTCAACCCATGGGTCAGACCCATCCAGAAGCCCCACCCAGCCATCTGGTTCCCCGGCACCGGTAGCCCCGAAAGCGTGATTTGGGCCGCCAGCCACCAATACCCATACATGAACCTTGGATCCCTCCTTGACCTGACCAAGCAGCTCAAAGAGATTTACTTCGAGACGGCCCGTGAGCATGAGTACGAGCCCGGAAGCGAGCACTTCGGATACCTGATGCGCCTGCTCGTAGCAGATACCGACGAGGAAGCCCAAGAGCTGGGCAAGCACTTCCTGTGGACCGAGGCCCATCGCAACCGCGGACCAGTGGAGTTCAACGACCCGCCGGGCTACCAGTCGCGGGAGGCGATGCGCATCAAGATGACCCGCCCCCTTATTGGCACCGGCACCATGGGCAAGCGCATGAGCTATCAAGACCTGCAGGACGCCCACAACATCATCGTGGGCAGCCCCGAAACGGTCATCCAGAAGCTGCGCCACATACGCAAGGAGCTAGACCCCGGCTACATCTTGATTTACGGGAACGAAGGCCCCATGCCCCACGAGGCCAGCATGCGCTCCATAGAACTCCTCGGGACCAAGGTCATCCCCGCCATCAAAGAGGACTAGAGGCGGATAATGGAGTCGTAACGAAGGACTGGGTATACCATGACCACCAGGGAAATGACGGTGGAAGAACATATCGCTACGGCTCTGCAGTTCCTGGAGCAGTCGGAGCGGGAGTTAGCCTCGGGCGACATCCTGCAAGGCAACGAAAAGCTATGGGGCGCAGTTGCCCATGCGATCATAGCTGTGGGCAAGCTCCGAGGCTGGCCCACTGGGTCTCACAAGAATATGGAGCGGACGGCGCAGCGACTGGCAGAGGAGAGGAACGACCGCTCACTATTGTCTGATTTCGCTCTTGCGGGCGTGTTCCACCGCAGCTTCTATGGTCACGGCTACTTTGACCCCTTCGACGAACTCAATCCCATGGAGCGGGACCACGCTATTGTGAGCGATTACGTCCGTCGCGTCGTGGAGATAGTGCAGGAGTCTCTCTAGCCTGACAGCGTTCCTGCCGCGTCCTGCCCCCAACAGTGCCGTCAGCCGACCTGCAGTCCACACAGAAGGAGTGATGACCCCATGTACGACCTGATCCTGAAGGGCGGCACCGTCGTCGACCCCTCCACCCAGCGCCACGGCGTGATGGATATCGCCATTGAGGACGGCAAGTTCGCCAGCATCGCAGCGGACATCGCAGATGAGGCCACCAAGGTTATCGACGTCAAGGGCAAGATCGTCACCGCAGGTATCATAGACGTCCATGTCCACGTCCTCGAAGGTGTCAACGCCACTGGGGTGAACCCAGACGTGGGCGGCGTGTATGCCGGGGTGACCACGCTGGTGGACGCTGGCAGCGCCGGATGCGCCAACATCGGTGCCTTCCCCACGCTGATCATGCCCCACTGCCACACCGAAATCATCCCGCTGATGCACATCTGCCAGACGGGACTCACCACCATGCCCGACATCATCGCCGAAGAGAGCATCAACCTCGACAACACCCTTCGGGCTTTGGAGCAGTACCGGGACCTCGTGCCTGGCATCAAGGCGCGAATGGTGTCGCCCGCCTTGGAAGTCTTTGGCATGGAGATGCCCCGCCTCGCCAAGCGGGCCGCCAAGGAGGGCGGTGTCAGGCTGATGGTGCATATCGGCGACACCGAGAAACGCTATCCCTCCGAGGTCATACGCGAGTTGCTGCCCATTCTGGAAGAGGGCGACATCGTCACCCACCTGTTCACCGCCAACCCCGGCGGTGTGCTGGACGTCAACGGCCGCCTTGTCCCCGAAGCCAAGGAGGCGCGAGACAGGGGCGTGTGGCTGGACACAGCCCACGGCAGGATGAACTTCAGCTTCGACGTAGGCCAGCGGGTCATCGACCAAGACCTGCTGCCCCACTGCATCAGCACCGACCTCACACTGCCGGGCCGGGCCAACACCGTCCACAGTATGGTGGAAATGATGACCCGCTTCCTCGCCCTCGGCTTCACCTTGGAGCAGGTGGTCACCATGTGCACCTCCAACCCAGCCAAGGCAATCGGCCAAGACCACCGCCTCGGCAGCTTGGTGGAAGGCCGTCAGGCCGATGTATCAGTGCTGGACCTGCGAGACGGCGACTGGGTGGTGAAGGACGTGGTGGGGGGCAGCCTGCCCGCACAAAAGGCCTTCATTCCTGTCCTGGCCGTGAAGCGGGGCGAGGTGTTCACGCCCGAATGGGGCCCCCGCACTTGGGGATGGGAGCCCGACCCAGCTTAGGAGGGCGATTGCGTATCGGCATATCTTACCTCGCGCTCGCGGCCTTGCTTATGTTGTTCGCTTACTTCGGCAATACCGCGGTAATCTATATCCAGCTAGAGTCCGTCCGAAGACGGACCGCAGTCGTAGTTCGAGCACGCAATATTACGAGCACGCAATATATGGACTGGCCCCCAGAACTAGTCTTCAGGCCGAAACCCCCAAGAACCCACGCGTCACCTCAATGAACTCCTGCGGCTTGTCGACCGTGACTACGTGACCTGCGCCGGGAACGTCCACTGACGTGAAGTTCTGGCCCATGGCAATCATGCGCTGGATGACCTCGTCGGAGACCAGAGGGCTTTCGGTCCCGCGCACCTCAAGGATCGGGCAGGTGATGGCCTCGACGGCCTTCCAGTAGCGCTGTTGCAGCTCGCGGCTGGTCAGGTCGGTCAGGGTCATGTTGAACAGGGAGGCGTCGGCCTTCCACGTCCAAGTGCCGTCGTCCTTCTGGCGCATCTTATCGATGGCGTCTTGGCGGGTGCGTGCTTCAGTGGCCCACGGGTTGGTCTCCAGCATCCAAGCGACGGCGTCGTCCAAGCTGGCAAACTCCATGGGTGTGGGCGGCCGATTGGCTCGGCCCGCAATGGACTCCGGGCTGGGTTCAGGACCGATGTCGACGATGATGATCCGCTCCACCCGGTCTTGGTGATTGGGTGTGTAAAGCAGCGAGTGCCAGCCACCCATGGAGAGACCAGCCAGCACGAACCGCTGCAGTCCGAGCTCATCGACGAAAGCCGTCAGGTCTTCCACGAAACGGTCACGCTCGTAGCCGGTCTCGCCCCATTGGCTCCCGCCATGCCCTCGCTGGTCCAAAGACAGCACATGGTAGTAGGGAGCCATGGCTTCGGCGAACTCGTCCCAGATGTGGGCCTGCCCAGTGTGACCATGTAGGCAGACCAAGGGCATCTTGCCCTCGGTGCCCCAGTCCAGATAACGCAGACGCAGGTTGTTGATGGTAACGAACTTCTCTTGGGCCGTGACTGTGGCCATGGTTTCACCCCCATCCTGATCTCCCCTTAACGGGGAAGGGATATTTAGTGCGCTCCCCTTAGTGGGGGAGCCTTTGTACAACTGATCCCGCAACGTGTCGGTAATGACGATAAGGCAGGCACCACGGTGCCCAGCCCAAGCAAGGGCGGGTTTGGAACCCACCCTTGCCTTTGCCGTGGGGACTTGCAGTTAGACACAGCTATCAAGGCATTCCCCAAAGGTGTTGGTGTGGACTAGTAGTAGCGCAACTCGACGATGTTGTGGTCGGGGTCGTACACGTAGAGGGAGAGGCCGTTGCCGTGGGCACCCCAGCGGGTGAAGGGGCCACCGATTTCGCTGAGGTTGAAGGGATTGGCCGGAGCCATCTCCACACCCAACTCTTCCAGTTGCTCCTTAACTTGGGCCAAATCCGTGGGCTCCACCACGATGCAATAGTGGTCCAGTTGGCGCAACTCCGGGGTGTCCGCCATGCCTTGGGGCATCTGGAAGATGTCGACCAAGGTGTCGGCGCTCAGGCGCACCGAGGGGAAGGGCACCTTGCCCGCACGCCAGTCGTCCAAGCGCTCCACCTCTAGGCCGAGGATTCCGTGGTAGAAGCGCAGAGAAGCCTCCACATCCCGGGAGCGCAAAGCGATGTGGTCCATCTCAGTTACCTTGACTACGGGCGCAACACTGGTTGCAGCTTGGCTTTGACTAGTCATGGTCGACCTCCTATAAGGGTGGCCCCCGGCGCCTGCTGATGCGTTGACCGGGGCTAATGTTTGGCGATGAGGGCAGCATATCCACATGGTAGGGGCTGGTCAACCTGTGTGGTCCCTGATGGAGTGCCTCTCGTTTCATCAAACAATCGAAAGACCATGGCCTCCGCTCCGTGGTATCCTTTCTCCCAAGATATACGTTGGGAAGACATAAACCTTATTGGCCTCATTGGCCTCTTAGACGGCCTGTAACGTGGAGGAATCAATTGGGAGTAGTGGGAATTGCCGGAAGCCTGCGTGAGGGTTCTTGGAACCATAAGCTGTTGAAGCTGGCTATGGACTCCGTCAGGAAGTTGGGAGTAGAGGCGGAGGAGTTCGACTTGAACCCAGTACCGCTTTACAGACCGGCCTTGGACGCCGACTACCCTGCCTCAGCTAGGGAGTTGCGGGATGCCATCGCTGGCGCGGATGCCGTGGTCCTGACGGCCCCCGAGTACAACAGCACCATTCCGGCTGTGATGAAGAACGTGATTGAATGGGGATGTCGGGCCCCCAACGTGATACCGGAGCAGGTGTTCTTCGTGATGGGCTGCACCCCAGGACGGTCGGGGTCTATGCGCATGGCAGAGCACCTCGTCTCCAGCTTGGAGTCGGAGGGTGGATGGGTCGTCCCCACACCGCGAGTGCTGCTGCCCCATATCGACCAAATTATCGGCCCTGATGGGGCGCTGCTTGACGCCTCAGTAGGCGAACTGTTGGACCAAGCCATGGCTAGGGTGTTGGACACGTCGCGCAGGCTCAAGGCATGAACGCGTAATGGGAGTGTATTATGCCATGGATCAAGATGATACGTGAGAGCGAGGCGGAGAGCGAGTTGAAGGCCGCCTACGACAAGATGGCCGAACTCAACGAACGAATGGTCGAGACCTACAGCGAGCCGAAGCCGGAAGTGGAGCGTCCCGTTACACTGCCTGAGCTCTCCAGCCTGCATCCGCAGGCCATGCTGCACACCCGCGAGTTCATGATGGACATCATGCGCGGCCAGTCCGGCCTGACCCCGGCGCAGAGGGAGACGATCGCAACTGTCACGTCGCTGGCGGCCAACTGCCGCTATTGAGCCGTCGCCCACGCAGGGGCCCTGCGTAGAGTGGGCGGCAATGACCTTATTGCCGAGTACATCCAGAACGACTGGCGTAAAGCTGACCTGGCCGAGGTGGAACGGGCCATGTTGGAGTGGGCCGAGAAGCTCACCATCACGCCGTCAGCCATGACCCAAGACGACATCCAGAAGCTGCGCAAAGTGGGCTGGACCGATCGGGACATACTGGACATCGCCCATGTGTCGGCCTACTTCAACTACCGGGTCCCCATGGTGGATGGTATTGGCCTGAAGGTATCTGATTTCGCAGCCACCACCACCGTGGCCCACAGCATCGTAGTCATACTGTACCACGTCATTAGAACAGGGCAGGGCTTCATGGACATGGGTCAACACTACTTTGAACAGCGGAACCGGCCAGCCATAGCCCGCCAACTGATGCACCGCCTGGAACGCTTGGGCCTCAAGATAGCCGTCCAAGCCTCCTGACCTACCTATTTTCATACCACCGATGATTGAGGCTATTAGCTCAAGGCTCGTCCCCAATTTTCATAGGAATAACGGTTGGCATGTGCCTGTTATGTTCCGTCGCTCGGCCCATCCGCCTCGCGTACCATCGCCCTGATGCGGTCCGGACTCAAGGGCAGGTCGCGGACTTGGATCCCAAAGTCAGCGAGGGCGTTGGACACGGCATTGGAAAGCACCGCCCCAGTGGCGACGATGCCCACCTCGCCCGCGCCTTTGACCCCCAAGGGATTCAGGGGCGACGGCGCAAGGTCGAGTACCTGACATTCGATCTTGGGCGTCTCGGTGCTGGTGGGCAGCAGGTAGTCCATGAAGGTCGTGGCCAGTGGCTGCCCAGCGGCATCGTAGGGCAGGTCTTCTAGGATGGTTGCCCCGATGCCTTGGGCGATGGCTCCGATGGCTTGGCCGTGCACGATGAGGGGGTTGATGACGTGACCCACGTCCTCAACCACCACGTAGCGCTGCACCTCGATTTTGCCCGTCTCGATGTCGACGGCGACTTGGCAGGCATGCGTCCCGTAAGGGAAGGACTCGTGGCCAAGATGGAAGGTAGCCGTGACTTCCAGACCCATCTCCCCTTGGTTGTACCGGGAGTTGGGGGACGCGAGGTCGAGTACTCTACCCAACTCCATCAGCGGACCCTCAATGTCAGACCCGCGCCGGATGACGTTCCCTTGCACGAACTCCAGCTCCGAGGGGTCAACATCAAGGAACCCTGCGGCGATTCTTAGCACCTTCTGCTTCATCTCTTGGGCCGCCATGTAGAGGGCGTTGCCCGCCATCACCGTGGCCCGGCTGGCAAAGGTGCCACCGCCATAGGGCATGAAGTCGGTGTTTCCGTGATAAATGGTCACGTAGTCCAAAGGCACGCCCAAGCCGTCGGCGCATATCTGGGCCATGGTGGTCTCGTGACCTTGCCCCAAGGTCGCTACGCCGAGGTAAACAGCCACTTGGTCAGGGCCATTGACCACGACTCTAGCCCCCTCATAGCTGGGGCCGGTACCGGTGCTCTTGACGAAGCATGCTACGCCAACGCCGGTATAGCGCCCGTCCTCCTGCTTGCCCGTCGAACCTTTGATTCTGTCATAGTCAAAGGCGCTGAGGGCCTCCCGCAACACTTGGGGATAGTTGCCACTGTCATAGATCATCTCCGCCATGCCCGGGCGGGTAACGCCTACGGTGTGGGGCATATCGGAAGGCTGCAGCAGGTTCTTCAACCGAAGCTCGGCAGGGTCGATGCCGAGGTCACCTGCCACGATGTCCAGCATCCGCTCGCGGAAGTAGCAGGACTCGTAGCGGCCAGGCGCGCTGAAGGTGCCCATGCCGGTCTTGTTGGTCAGCAGACAGACCACCTGCCACTGGTAGCTGGGGAAATGATAGGGCCCCATCAGAAGACCGGCAGTGGACATGGGAATGAACGCGCCGTGGGTGCGCACGTAGCCACCCAGAGCGCCCAGTATCCGCGCCCTCATGCCCAGCAGGGTGCCGTCGCTCTTGGCAGCGATCTCGATTTCACAGACGTGCTCCCGGGAGTGGTTGGAGCCCAAGAGGTGCTCGCGCCGGTCCTCCATCCACTTGACGGGGCGGCCCAGCTTGATGGAGGCGAAGGGCACCAGGAAATTCTCCGGGTAGAACTCACCACGCACGCCGAATCCTCCACCGATGTCGGGCTCGACGAAGTGGATGCGGTGCTCCGGCATCTGCAACAGATGCGACAGCACGCCGCGATTGAAGTGGGGCACCTTGGTCTCGCCCCAAACCGTGAGTTCGTCCCTCCCGGTGTCATAGGAGGCCATTAGCCCGCGGGTCTCCAAGGGGTTGCCGGTGTGACGGTGGCAGCGGAAGCGCTCCTTGCGAGTGTAGTCAGCGGTGCGAAAGGCCTCGTCGGCGTCGCCGATTTCCATGGTGTAGTCCACTACGGCATTGCTGCCATGCTCTTCGAACAGCAGGGACTCGCCGGTAAGCGAGTCTTCCACATCGACCACCGGAGGTAGCGGCTCGTAGCGAACGTCGATACGCTCCAAGGCATCCTCAGCCAAAGAGCGGCTCTCGGCTACGGCCACGGCTACGGCCTCACCGACAAAGCGCACCTTGTCCCTAGCCAACGGGAATTGCAGAAAGGGGTCAAGCTCCGGGTTAGTACCGACGCGTATGGGTATACGGCGGGGTTCCACGGTCTCTGCGATATCCTTGAAGGTAAACACCGCCACCACGCCCGGCAACTCCAACGCCCGGCTGCCATCAATGGAGAGGATGCGTGCATGAGGGTGCGGACTCCGCAAGATGGCGGCGTGCAGCAGATGGTGCGCCTTCAGGTCGTCGGTGTAGGTAGCCCTGCCCGTAAGGAAGCGCACGTCCTCCTTGCGGGTAATCGAAGCGCCGATGTAGGTCTGCACCATGACCCTCTCCTTACCGTGGGGCTGTCGTCTAACCCCGACGCAGTATAGCAAGATATGCGGTTGTTAAGCGGACGCTGCCCGCCCATAATGGGACTCTCGTACCAGCCGACAGGGAGGACACCGGATGCGCTTTGGCCACTTCTTCTACCCCATGGTGTTCGATGACTCCAACGACTCGGCAGCCATCGATCAGTGCATGTTCGAGGCCGAGTTGGTGGAGGAGTTGGGCTTCGACGCCATCTGGTTCGCCGAGCACCATTTCACTGGCGAGGTGGTCTACGGCGACCCTTTGGTGCTCGCCGGGGCCATCGCTGCCAAGACTAAGCGCATCCTCTTGGGGTTTGGCATCGTGGAGATGGCGCTGCACCATCCCGTACGCCTCGCCATCCAGACAGCGGTGCTGGATAACCTGAGCCACGGCCGGGTGATTCTAGGCACTGGGCGAGGGGCCACCTTCAACACCTTTGAATACGTCGGGTTCGGCACCACCCCTGCCCAAGGAGTGGAGCAGTTGAGGGAAGCCGAGGACCTGCTGATTACAGCTTGGACCAAGGACGAAGTCCACTACAACGGCAAGTATTGGCAAGTGTCCTTCCCCTCAGTGCGCCCCAGACCCTACCAGAAGCCCCACCCGCCCCTACCTCGCGCCTGCATAGACGACAACAACATCATGGAGATGGCCCGGGCTGGCAGGCCCCTTCTATATCGTGGACGCACCAACAGCGACCTAAAACGCGTGTTCAACCTCTATTCCGACACGCTGCGCGAGGCTGGCTTCTCCGACCAGCAGGTGGAGGGGCTCCTAGACCAGTGTTGGGTCTGGCGCGAGGCCTACTTGGCCGAGAGTGATGACCAAGCACTAGACGAGTTCATCCCCGCCTTCGTGGGTGCCACCCAACATCTCATCGGCATACAGGGCCGTTGGAACCCCAAGGACATCGCCATGCCGACACAAACCGTTCCACTTGACCGCGATGGCTACGGCGCCGAGCCCGACCCCGAAAGCCCGCAACAACTAGTGGGCTCCCCACGCCGCGTCGCAGACCAGATCGCTGGACTGCGCGACGCAGGGGTCCGCAACCTGATGCTTACACACCGGAGCCTGATGCCGCGCGAAAAGGTGATCGCCTCATTGCGCATGCTCAGCGAGCAGATCGCACCCAAGTTCCGCTAACGCGCCGCAGCAATTGGCTAAGGTGCCGAGATTGCAACCGCGCATGGCGTCGGTGTACGGTAGACACGAAACTCACTACTCGACCCGAACAGGAGGCCCAGTGAGCCTCACCATCGACAACGAAGAAACATGCCAGTTGGCCAACGAACTGGCGCAACTGACCGGCGAGACGATGCCTGAAGCAATCGCAGCCGCGCTTAGAGAGCGCTTGGAGAGGGAGCGAAACATTCAGGAACGTCTTCGAAGGATGCGCGAGATTTCCGAGCGTACTTCCAAGCTGCTGCGCGAGGCGGGGCCTCCGATCGACCACGGTGAATTCCTATACGACGAGCGGGGGTTGCCAAAGTGATTGTCGACACGTCGGCGGTCATGGCAATATTGTTTGGCGAAAGTGACGCAGAGTTTTACGACACAGCAATGGCGAAAGCACCAAGCCGCCGCATGTCCGTCGCCAATTTCCTAGAAGCAACTATGGTGTTCGAAAGCCACAGCGGGACCGCTGCCGGGAATGCGCTAGACTCCTACTTGCAAGAGGCGCAAATCGACTTGGAGCCGGTCACCACTGACCAAGCGCAAGCTGCTCGCCGTGCTTGGCGACGCTTCGGCAAAGGCAACCATCCGGCGGGCCTGAACTTCGGAGACTGCTTCGCCTACGCCTTAGCTGAGATCTCCCAAGAGCCCCTGCTGTTCAAAGGCGACGACTTCGCGCTTGCCGACGTTCAGGCTGCTTGACGCTCTCAAACTCCGGGCCTGGGTAACCTCATGAAGAACATTCGTGGGCGCCCTTTCGGCACCCACTCAGGGCCCTACGCGTCTTGCAGCAACTCACGTTGGAGTTCGTTGCGGGCTAGAACCTTGCCACCCCGCATCACCAGAGCCGGGGGCTGTTGCAGGCGCAGCACGTGTTGGACAGTGGGGGCAGCGAGGACGTTGAGATCGGCCCGGCAGCCGGGGGTGCAGCCGTAGTCGTCGAGCCGCATGGCGCGGGCCGCGTTGTAGGTGATGAAATCGAAGGCTGCCCGGATTTCGTCGGGGAAAGTCATGAAGGCAGTGTGGCACAGGTAGGCCGCCACCTCCTGCTGGTCGTTGCGCCCGAAGGGGTAGTAGGGATCGTTGATGTCGTCTTGGCTGGAGAAGAGGTTGACACCCTTCTGCCACATCTGCTTGGCACGGGTAATGCCACGAGGGATAGGCTCCAGGTGCAGGCGGCCCGATAGTGCGAGGCTGATGTGGGTGTTAGTGGAGATGCTGACCCCGGCTTCCTGCACCAAGTCCATCACCTTGTGGGCATGGTACTCGTCGTAGGCGGCGATGGCCTCGCAGTGGCTGGCTGACACCCGGCCTTGGAAACCCTCGGCGATGGTGCGGGCGGCGAGGTACTCCAAGGACCGACTGTTGGGGTTCAGGGTGTCGTCCGCCAGCATGTGGATGTCTTTGTCGTACCGCTTGGCTAGGTCGAAGCAGAAGTCTATGTGGGCCCGCACGTCCTCGTCCAAGCGTTCATGCCAAGGGAGGCCGCCTACGACATCGGCCCCCATGCTCATACCCTCTTCCATCAGTTCGGCGGTGCCGGGGTCGCGCAGGATCGCCTCTTGGGGGAAGTTAACAGCTTCGATGGGCAGGATGTCGCACCACTTCTCCCGCAGTGCTAGCACGCCCTCCAGCGGACGCAGGCCACCGATGGTGTCAACGTCGGCGAACACTCGTTGTACCGTCGTGCCGTTCAGGATGCCCTCTCGAATGGCCCGGCTGGCCCGCTCCACGATGTCGTCAACGGTATAGGTGCGCTTGTGCTCCCAAGTGATGGCCAAACACTCTTGGAAGCTGTAGGTCTCGTTGGGCCGCATCACGTCACCCAAGTGGCACTTATCCAAGTGGGTGTGGCCGTTGACATAGGTGGGGGCCACTAGGCGACCTACCGCATCGAACTCCTCGTCGCCCTGCTCGGCAATATGTTGCTCGACGGCGGCGATGCGGTCGCCTTGTATGGCGATATCCCAGCTGCCCTGACGGTCTAGCAGGCCAGCATTGCGAATTATCAGGTCCACGTTGCCCTTCCGCTCCACTCCGTTGCGTTCAGGGCAACGGCTCCCGCTTAACTCTCGTCATACCGGCGAAGGCCGGTATCCAGTGCGCTCGCTAATTGACCTCGAAGGCGTCTTCGAGGTGGAAGTACTTGATCATGTTGTCCGAAAGTATCTTCCGCTTTTCATCTTCCGGCACGTCGTGGTACAGATTCTGAATAAAGCCTTGGCTGTCGGGCCACTCGCACTCGATATGAGGGAAGTCGGTGGCGAACATGATGTGATCGACGCCCACATGGTGGCGGTTCTCCAAGGCCACGCGCTCGTACTGGATGCTGAAGTATATGTGCTCGCGTATGTACTCGCTGGGTAGAGCCTTGAGAGGCTTGAAGCCCAACTCTGACTCGGCCCAGTGCAGGTGGCGACGGTACCAAAGGTCAGCGTGCTCCAGCCAGAAAGCCACCCAACCAAGGCGCGTCTCGGCGAAGTACATCTTCAGGTTGGGGAAGCGGTCGAACACGCCAGAAAGTACCATCTGGCTGATGCTCAGGGCGGGGCCCATGCCTTGGGAGATAATCCAGTCAAGGAAATGACGCCTCAGCGAGCCCAGCACCTCAGGGTCGTTCTTGGGATAGATGAAAGTGGGGTCCGATGCCCGGGGCCCGTTGCGGTCGAACTGAACGTGGGCCGTCAGCGGCATGTTCATGTCCAAGGCAGCGGCCCAGAACTTGTCGTCCTCAGGAGTGGGATAGCCCTTGGCACTGGGGAAGGTGCCCAGCATGACGCCCTTCAGGCCCAGCTTGGCGCAATGCTCCATCTCGGCGATGCAGTCGTCCACGCCGGTCCAAGGCAGGACGCCCATGGTAAGCAGGCGGTTGCGATTGACCGGAGCGTACTCCTCACCCAGCCAGTCGTTATAGGCCCGGACCATCGACTTGTAGACCTCGTCGTGGCGTATGCTGCGCCACAGGCCGGGGCCGGAGACCATGGCTGGGTAGAGCACCTCGGCGGACATGCCGTCGGCATCCTGCTCCCGAAGCCTCTGGTCCGGAGGGCCGGTGCCAGCGGAGTCTTCTACCCGCAGGCCCGTCGGCTGCCACTGCCCCTCGGCGCGTCCTGCGCGCAGATCGAGGAAGAAAGCCTCTTGCAGGGGCCGGCCCTCAATCATCTGGGCTTGCCCGCCGTTGGGCAACTCCACTGTGCGCGGGGCGCGGTCGCGGTACTTCTGAGGCACCCTGTCGGTCCACCGCTCCGGCAGCACCTCAAGGTGACCGTCAGCCGAGATAACCCTACCGTTATCTGCCATCGTTTCCTCCCTGTATGCGCTTGGGGCTCATCATGCTCCCGGCAGGGAGCGAGTTTGACCTCAAGGGGTAGTCGTCTCTAGTCCGCCTCCACGTTGACCTTTTCGACGGATTCAACGTGCTCAGAGGCGCCATTCTGAGCCGCCGCAGCCTTCCTCCACTCCTCGCCAGTGCGAACGGGAGGATGGTTCGAACCGTAGGCCCCGCCCAGCCGCTGGAAATCGCGGGAACGCCGGGCCAGATGACGCCGGAAGAATATGACGTTGGTGTCCAGAGTGCTCAGCTTCTGCGGCAGGTCGTACCGCAGCCGGTCCTTCTGGAAAGTCACCAAGTCTTCCCATTCGTTGATGCGCTTGATGGTGCTGGGCTTGCGCCACAGGTGGTACCACAGGTCCTTGAAGCGCCTTCCCAGCCAGCTCTTGGGCCGTGGCCCGATCGAATAGCTCCATACTCGGCAGGTATCGAAAGTCACTGGCACCATCCATCGCAGGAACATGGTCGTGGCAGGCTTGAAGCCGCCGCTACCGACGCGGATGAACGATGGGAGTTCGACGCCGTGAGCGAAGCTGGGGATGCCCATCAGGCTGGTCTGCCCATTCGCCATGGACATGCCTGGACGAGGGACCCTCTTGAGGAACATGTACCACCGCTTGCGGGGCCACTTGTCATCGACGCCCGCATGGTACACCTCTCCATACTGGGGCGCGACGGGCCTGCTACACACCCGTTTCTCATCCTCGTGGACAACTTTGATGCCCCCGTAGTTAGCGATGCGCGAGCGGAAGAAGCCGAGGTCCTTGCTGATGATGCCGTGGAACTTGAACTTCAAAGGGGCCTTCCAGCCACCGAAGTGGTTGAACATCTTCCGGTGCAGGTAAGCCTCGTGGTAGTCCATGCCTTGGTTCACCGGCTCGGTCCAGTTCGCATCCCACACAGCGGTGTTGTGGTAGAAATGGATCCTGGAGTCCACGATTTCCGGTGGCAGGTCATCCTCCAAGGGCACCGGCTCCGTCTCTCCCATCCACGCGTAAACGATGCCGCTGTGCTCGGCTGTGGGATAGGACTTGGCCTTCATCTTGCCCATCATGGGGGAATTGGCACTTTCTATCAGCCCGGCGACGCATGCCCCTGCACCATCAAAGGTGTAACCGTGATACTCGCAGGTGATGGTGCCAGGGAACAGCGACTCGCCCTGCGAAAGGCGGGCGCTGCGATGGGGGCACCAGTCGGACAGGGCGTAGATTTTGTCCTGCTTCCCCCGGAAGAAGACGACGTCTTCGCCCAGCATCTTCACGCACACGGGCTTTTTGGTGCCCACGTCCTTCTTGAGCAACGCTGGGTACCAGTACTCCCGGAAGCCCATGGGCGGAACGTAGTCAAAGGGTCCGATCTGCGACGCCCCCTGGGCCTCGCGCCAAGCCGCCTCAGCATCATGGGTCATCTTGGCGCCAAAGAAGTATTCGTTGGAGATATGGCCCTTGCCCGCATTGGCACTATTGCCGTTGGTGTGACTGCCGTTCACACCGCTCCCGTTCTGAGTTACACGGTCATTCAAATCCACCATGCTGGCACCTCCCTTGAAGGTCTCTGCCGTTCTTGTAGTTCCAGTAACCTCACCCTCCGACGAATATGGCCGCCACTATTGCACCACCAACACCGATGACGGCATAGAGCGGCCAGTCCATTTGCCTGTTGGCATCGTCGACGTGCCGATTGATCTCGTCGAGACGCGGAGCCTGCCTCGCTAATGCTCCTCACACCAGATTAGCCCTGTATCCGTCAGGAGACCCTGGGTGAGGTGACATCGCGCGAGTCTCGTAGGGCTACCGCAGGATACCCCTCATATAAGTACGTTTCAAGCCCTGAAGCCGGTCGGACACGTACGCACGCCACCCTCACACCCGCCCTTTTGCACGACGCACCCGGAAGCTGGCGGGCCCCTTCTGTTTGCGCATCCACAAAAGAAAGCTGGCCACTTGGGGGTGCTGCTTCAGCGCTTCAACAGTGCTGAGATACTTCTCCAAGGTGGCCTCGCTGAACAGGGCGTGGAGCTGGCGATGGCAGGTGGGGCAGAGCAGTATCTGAGGGCCATGCTTGCCTCCGCGGGCCTTGGGCACGAGATGGTGGCCGGTGAGGCGGCCCACCTCACGCTCGCATAGCTCACAGACGCCACCTTCCTTCTGCTTGGCCATTTGTAGCGATTTTAGGCGGGTATAATCGGTCGGTCTACCATCATCCCCTTGAAGAGACAAAGGAGGCGCTCATGCCAGAAGAACAGGGACTGACCGGCCTGCTGTGCGACTACGCCGCTAACCTGCAGTACGAGGACCTGCCCGCCGAGGTCATCGCTACAGCCAAGAGGCTGGTGCTGGACTCGCTGGGGGCGGCCTTGGCAGGCACTACCATGGGCGACGGCTGTCGCGAGACACTGGCGGTGGTGCGGGCATCCGGCGGCGTGCCGGAGAGCAGCATCTTGGGAACGAGCGAGCGCACATCGGCAGTAATGGCGGCCTTGGCCAACGGGGCCACGGTGCACGCCCTGAACTACGACGCCATCGGAGCGCGGGGAGGGCACCCCGGCGCTTTCGGTCTGACAGCCCCACTAGCTATGGCTGAGCGGGTGGGCGGAGTCGACGGTAGGGAGTTCATAGCGTCCTTGGTGGCTGGTGTGGAGGTCGAGATGCGGGCTGTGGCGGCCCTGATTGAGGCAGGGGGCGACACCCGCCAGAACTTCCTCGAAGGTCAAGTGCTCAGTTACGTGGGGGCAACGCTTTGCGCAGGCCGGGTCCTCAAGCTCAACCCCGATGAGATGGACAGCGCCTTGGGGCTGATGCTGATGCAGGTTTCGGGCACGCGACAGGTAGTGCTCTACGGCGACCCGCCGTCCAAGGGCATCTACGCCGCCTTCCCCAACCAAGGGGGCGTGCTTAGCGCTCTAATGGCCAAGGAGGGGCTGGAGGGCCGGTGCCTCGCCATTGAGGGGCAGGCGGGTCTGTTCAACATGTTCTATGGTGGGGTCTACGCCCCCGAAGCCCTTCGCGATGGCTTGAGCGAGCGGTTCCACATTCTGGAGACCGTCTTCAAGCCGTGGGCCACCAGTGGCATGTGCCATCCCTTCATCGACGCCGCGCTGAAGCTGAGACAGGAGCACCACATCGATCCGGCTGACATCCAGCGCATACACCTAACAGGTCATCCCCAGACCAAGAACTGGTTCGAGCCGGTGGAGGAGCGCAGGGCACCCAACACTGCTGCTTCCGCCGCCAACAGCATCGTGTTTGGCACAGCTAAGGCGCTGATAAACGGCGAGGTGACCCTAGCGGACTTTACACCCGAAGGCATGAGCCAAGCAGACGTACTGCAACTGGCCCAACTCATGGATCACTCTTACGATGCCTCTCTGGACCAGCGTAACGGCATCATGGAGGTGTTCACTGCTGACGGCAGTCACTTGGTGCAGCGGGTGGACGTGCCCTTGGGCCAACCCGACAACCCCCTCAGCGACGCCCAGCTAGGCGCCAAGTTCCGCGACTGCGCCTCCCACTCCCTGCTGCCTCTCTCGTCCGAAGCCGTGGAGCGCGCCATCGAGCTGGCTGCGAACTTGGAGCAGGTAGCTGACGTGTCGGCCCTAGCCGATGCCGTCTGTGGCCGGGCCTAGGGTTCCCCCACTACACGCCATTGCGAGGCTTACGCTGGAGATGGTCCTCTGCTATCTGATCGAAGGTGCAGAAGCGGACCCCGGGGTGGGATGAGATGTAGGCGATGATGCGCTCCAGCATCAGCAGCACTTGAGGGCGACCGCTGACGTCGGGGTGGATGGTGATGGGGAACACTGCGTCGTCGTACTCGCGGTAGACGTAGTCGAATTGGTCGCGCCACATCTGCTCGATGTCCCTAGGGTTGACGAAGCCGTGGCTGTTGGGCGACTTCTTGATGAACATCATGGGGGGCAGGTCGTCGAGGTACCAATTGGCGGGTATCTCCACAAGGCCGGTCTCCTCGCCCCTGACTAGGGCTTGCATCCAATGATCGGCGGGCTGCGCGAAGTCGATCTTGGTCCACCTGTCGCCCACGCGCACGTAGTAGCACTCGAAGTCCCGGTGCATCAGGCTGTGGTCGTACTTCACACCGTTGGACAGCAGGAGTTCGGCGGTGACGGGGCTGAATTCCCACCAAGGAGCCACGTAGCCCGTGGGCTGCTTGCCCGCAACCTCGGTGATGAGGTCGATGCAGCGGTTGAGCACCGCCTCTTCCTGCTCTCGCGTCATGGCTATGGGGTTCTCGTGGGAGTAGCCGTGGAGGCCGATTTCATGGCCGCCATCGACGATCATTTGCACTTCCGGGCGGAAGGTTTCGATGGAGTGGCCGGGGATGAACCAACTGGTGGTCAGCCCGACCTTTTTGAACAGTTTCAGCAGACGTGGCGTCCCCACCTCGCCAGCGAAGAGGCCCCGCGATATGTCGTCGGGCGAGTCCTCGCCACCGTAGGAGCCAAGCCAGCCGGCCACGGCGTCGAGATCCACACCTATTGCGCAGCGGATGTCCTTATCGGCCATGGTGTCCTCCTTCAAATGCTAGGGCCAATGCGAGAGCTGGCCTATTCGGAAGCTGCCCTGATCAGTGAACGAATCCGGTCGGGGCTGAGGGGCATGTCGTGCACCTGCACTCCTATCGACGACAGGGCATTGGAGACCGCATTGGATAGGCAGGCCCCGGTGGCTACGATGCCGATTTCCCCCGCACCCTTCACACCCAGCGGGTTTAGAGGCGACGGGGCAAGGTCCACGACCTCGCTCTCAATGGCTGGTACGTCGGTGCTGGTGGGAAGCAGGTAGTCCATGAAGGTGGTAGCTAGGGGCTGCCCCTCGGAGTTGTAGACCAACTCCTCTAGGATGGTGGCCCCGATGCCTTGGGCAGCTGCCCCCACCACCTGCCCCTGTAGCAGGAGCGGGTTGATCACCGTCCCCACGTCCTCCACCACCACGTATTTCAGCACCTCCAAGGCCCCCGTCTCGGGATCGACCGCTACATGCGCCACATGTGTGCCAAAGGGGTAGCACTCCTCGCTGGCGTGGAAGTAGTAGGTGTCGTCCAAGCCGATGGTTCCCAGGTTGTGCGGGCTGACGGGACCGGCCAAGTTGAGCACTTGTCCTAGGTCAAGCAGTGGGTCCCCTGAGATAGACCCGCTGCGCGACACTACGCCGCCACTGAATTGGAGTTCGTCGGACGGAACATCCAAGTAGGCCCCTGCAATGCTCACTATCCTGTCCCGCAGTCGCTGAGCGGCCATGTAGGTCGCGCTACCAGCCATGACAGTGCAACGGCTGGCGTGGGTGCCTCCGCCGTACGGCATGTAGTCGGTGGTGCCGTGGTAAACGCTGACGTACTCCAAGGGGACACCAAGGCCGTCGGCGCAAATCTGGGCCATGATGGTCTCATGCCCCTGCCCCATAGTGGCGATGCCCAAGTAGACAGCGACCTCGCGGAGACCCGTAACCACCGCGCGGGCGCCCTCATATGGCATCCCGCTGCCGGTGCTCTTCACGAAGCAGGCTACGCCGACGCCGTGCAGTCGACCGTCGTCGCCACGGCCCTGCAGGTTGCGCAGGGCGGGGTAGTCGGCCTTCTCCAAGGCGCGGGTGAGCACCGCAGGGTAGTCGCCGCTGTCATATACCATGGGAGTGGAGCCGGGGCGGGTGACTCCTACCTCATAAGGCATGTCAGTAGGGGGGATCAGGTTCTTCCAACGTAGTTCTGCTGGGTCGATGCCAAGGTCGCCAGCTACGATATCCAGCATGCGCTCCCGGAAGAAGCAGGACTCGTAGCGTCCGGGAGCGCTGAAGGTGCCCATGCCCACCTTGTTGGTCAGCAGGCACTTGACCTCCCACTGGTAGTTCGGGATCCGGTAGGGGCCCTGCATGATGGCCGCCGTTCCGATAGGCACACTCACCCCGTGGGTGCGGACGTACCCACCCAGTGCGCCGTAGATTCGCGCGCGCATTCCCAGAAGTATGCCGTCCTTGGTAGCGGCAACTTCGAGGCGACACAAGCTCTCTCTCGACTGATTGGCCGAGGTCAGGTGCTCGCGCCGGTCCTCAATCCACTTGACGGGGCGGCCCACCTTCATGGAAGCGAAGGGGACGATGAAGTTCTCTGGGTAGAACTCGCCCCGTATCCCGAAGCCACCGCCCACATCGGGCTCGATGAAGTGGATACGGTGCTCCGGGACCTGCAGCAACTCAGCCAGCACGCCGCGGTTGAAGTGGGGCACCTTGGTCTCGCCCCAAACGGTGATGTCGTGCCGACCCGGGTCGTAGGAAGCCACCAAGCCACGGGTCTCCAGCGGGTTGCCAGTGTGGCGGTGGCAGTAGAACTCCTCTTGACGCACGTAATCGGCGGACGCGAAAGCCTCGTCGGTGTCGCCCAACTCGCCGGAAAACTCGTAGGCGACGTTGGTGCCCTGCTCCTCGTACAGGAGCACGTCTCCTTGCAGAGACGCATGCATATTGGCCACGGCGGGAAGCGTCTCGTAGCTCATCTGAACATGGTCCAGCGCGTCTTCGGCTACATGGCGGCTCTCGGCGATCACCACGGCCACCGGGTCGCCCACGTACCGCGCCTTGTCGCGAGCGAAGGGGTATTGCAGGAAGCGCTCCAGCCCCTCAAAGGAACCCCGGCGCATGGGTATGACGCGGGGCTCCACTGCCTGCTCCAAGTCTCTGAAACTGAACGCGGCCACAACGCCGGGAAGCTTCAGAGCCTCCGAAGGATCAATGGAGAGTATCCGGGCATGGGCGTGGGGGCTGCGCAGTATGGCCGCGTGAAGCATTCCAGGCAGTTTCACGTCGTCGACGTAACGCGCTCTCCCGGTGAGAAAGCGGAGGTCTTCTTTGCGGGCGACGGGCGCCCCGATGTAGGTAGTGGTCACCATGCTACGCTCCCACTTCTATAGATTCGACGCCAAGTCAACGGAAGGCTGGGAAGTAGGGGCACACTGGTGGGAGTTTATCACAGCGCCCGCGCCCGGAACCCCCGCGCATTGACCCCTCACGTCGGGTCACACCATAATGCGCCCACAAAGCAAAAGCGACGAGGTCGCACCAAGGAGGAGCAGGATGGCGCAGCAACAGAGCGACTCGATGATGCGGCAAGTCCAGTCCTCAGGGCATCAAGCGGTGCCCGAAGGCTTCGAACGCTGCTTCTACACCTTGTGGGGGCATGAGTCCGACTCGGTTCTATGGGAGACCCAGCCCATCGAGGACATCTGCGACAGCATCCTCGAAGGCACGGGCCGACAGGACTGGCGCAAGCTCAGGCCCTTCGACATGCTGCCGGACATGGACTCCAAGACTGGCGGCGATGCCGAGCTGCTGCTCTACGCAGGCGAGACCCTGCGGGTCGCCTGCCAGAGAACCGTTGGCACCCAGCAACACTTCATGAGAGCAGGCGACTTCCAGACCATCTTCTTCCAGTTTTCCGGCAGGTCGCTGGTGGAGACCAGCTTCGGGGACTACGTGCTGGAGCCGGGCGAGGCCCTGCTGGTGCCGGCAATGGTGGCCCACCGCACCACCGGCAGCGAGAACTGTCGTCGCATGGTGTATTACCCCAAGGAGTTCATTTATCCCAGCATGCAGCCCGCAGACGCCACTACCGACATCCGCCAGAGGGTCTATGCCAAGGGGCAGGCCCTTGGGATTGAGGAGTTGCCCAGCGTCGTCATACCCGACACGGGCAAGGTCACCGAGCGTCTGACCCAGTGGGACGCCCTGCCGGGAGACGACTACATCTTCATGCGGACCTACGACTACGTGAAGGGCCGAGGTGAGACGGGCTATCCACCCCACAAGGTGAACCCCTTCAACTACTACACCACGGCACCCGACGACCCGACGCTGAAGGTGCGCACCTCATTACTCTGGGAGAACTCCACCTTCCGCCAGCGCACCTACTCCAACCCCGGTAAGCAGCCTGGCGCGCACCGAGGCTATGACGAGGACGAGTTCTGGTTCCAGTTCTCCGGCCGCGTCACCCAAATGACCGAGCACGGCAACTACTACATCGAGTCAGGGCAGACATCCATGGCAGAGGCGGGCATCAGCCACACCAGCTACAACGAGCCGGGCGGCCTACGCCTGACCACCTACACCAACAAGCCCTTACGCATGGTCGTCGACCCCAGCCAACACCTGAGGGAGACCAGCTACGCCGTCGAGGAGACCATCATAAAGGGCTGGCCGGGCAGGTAGCCGCGCTATTCGAGCCGCCCTCAGAATGTAGTAGGGTCGCCCCAGGCGCCTCCGTCCATCATGCTGGCTCAGGGTATGAGGCTACTCTAAAGATAGGGTAATCGAATGGCTTATGCGTTCGTCATAGGGCTCAGTGTGCCGGTGTTGGTATCTGGTGTAATAATCGCCGTAAGAGGCCGAACGCCCATAGCCATTGCCACGGGGTCGGCTGCCATCTGGTTAGGGGTATTTCTCACAGAAATGTGGGGCTCCTTTTTCACATGGCCAATGTGGGCGTTGACTTTTGCCTGTTTTTGGGCATTTCGCGCAGCAGCAATGGCGACTGGGACGCTGCGGAATAGTCCCGACAAAAACCGCCCCATGATGGCACTGGCAATAGCAGGTATCGTGCTAGGAGTGGCCTTATTAGCGTTACTGGGATATGGCCTCTATGGGTTTCGTTTTCTGGGGAACTAGCCAGAGATTGAAGGTTGGCCACTCGGCACCGCAACCGTTCGGGTCCAATACGCTTTACTTTGTTGCACCTGACTGACTTCGTGCTCCTGCCAGAGGAGATCATGATCAAAGGCTGGGCCCTACACGTCACCCCGACCGGCGCCGCCCATCATGCGAGCTCCTGACTCAGTAGCGCGTGATGAAAGGCTGGCCCCGCCAGCAGGCGACTAGCACCCCGAAAGCTCGTCCCAGCTCACCCCGCCCACCATGCGCGCCCAGTGCCTGTAGAAGTTGCGGTGGTTGCTCTCGCTGGCGCGGTAGTGGCTGGCAAACCCGCCGAGGTCGCCCCGATAGCCCTCGTGGCCCATCCCCATCCCTATGTTGAGCATCAGGCCACGCGACATCAAGCCGTGCGCCGTCTGGGTGCATTCCTGCCAGTTGTCCATGTCGTCCTGCTCGAAGGTGCCGGAAGGGCTGAAGCCACGAGTGCCTCCTATGCGTATCACCTCGCGGACATCGGGAGGAGCGTCCTTGTCGACATAGGTCCAAGCCCAAATCTCGATCTTGTCGGGTCCGCGAGGCTGCCACACCCTCATGCTCCGAGAGGTGGTGCGCAGGAAAGAGAAGTTGGGGAAGATGGTGCCCACTATGGGATTCACCAGTGAGCGCCGCGGCCCCAGACGCTCCTCCACCTCAGGGCGAATGCGCTCTTCATAATCAAGTAACGGGCCCGAAGGTGGGTCGGCGCTATCGTCCGGCCCGAAGGTCAGCATGCAGTGGCCGTTTTGCAAGCCCACATTAGGGCCTCGAGCACTCGGGTTCTTTACGCTGGCCCCGCTGCTGAAGTTGGTGCGTATGGCCGAGAGGTGGCTCCAAGCCACATGGTAGTTGTCGCCCGCGAAGTTCTCCGCGGGGAACTTCCAGTTGCAGGGCACCACCCACTTGTGCATACCACCGAAAACCTCAACCCCGCCCTCACGCCGGTCGAAGAAGTTGTCCAAGTACCACTTGGCCTCGCCAAGGTAGTCGGACAAGGACGGCGCGGTGGGGTCGAAGGTGCCGAACACCAGCCCCTTGTAGCTGTCGACTTGGGCTACGGGGGCCAACCCCCACTTGCTGGTATCCAGCTCGTCGTAGTAGGCCTCCTTGAGGCTGGGCACGGCGATCAGCTTGCCGTCGCTGCCATAGGTCCAGCCATGGTAGGCGCAAACAAAAGCCGAGGCGTTGCCCGCGTCAGCCCGGCACACCCGATTCCCACGGTGCCGGCACACATTGAGGAATGCGCCAATCTTACCGTTGGCGTCACGGGTGACCAGCACCGGGTCTTCCCCCATGTAGGTGGAGAAGAAGTCGCCGGTATTGGGTATCGAACTCTCGTGACAGAGGAAGAGCCAGCAGCGGGCAAAAATCTGCTCCAGTTCCTGCTGGTAGATGGCAGGGTCGATGAACACGCTGTGGTCCATCAGTCCACGTTCAGAGTCGATAAGATGGGACACGTTCGTGGTGGTCATATCATCCCTCCCCGCATTGAGGATCAGGGTGTGTCCAAGGACTCAAGTATATCACCGCTAGTGGCAGGTCATCGAGCGGGAGATATCCCCCCCCTTGGGCGGTAGAGGGTTAGGGTGAGGGGGAAAGGACAAATCACATGGCCTACCCCACCCGCAGCTTCGCAAGCACTTCGGGGTCGAAGTGCACCGCGTGGCCCGGCTCCTCCCGTGGCGTCACCGTGCCCTGCTTGGGCATCAGCGGATCAGCCACGATGCCGGTGTTGTTCAGGTTCAGAGTCGGCAGGTGCTCCACCAAGTAGCCATTAGGCACGCCACAAGCGAGGTGCACCGATATCTCCTCCACCAAGTGGGGGGCCATGGGTAGGTGAAAGGCGTCAGCAAGGGCCGCGATCTTCAGCCAAGGGGTGATGCCACCGACGCGACACACATCGGCTTGCACGTACTGGATGCAGGCCCGCTGGAACAGGTCGAGGAACTCGCCCTCGCGCAGATGTCCCTCGCCACCGGCTAGGGGGACGGACACGGTGCGGCTGAGACGCTCGTACCCAGCATGGTCCTCGGCGATGATGGGCTCCTCCAGCCAGAAGAGATTGAACTGCTCCATAGCTTGGGCCCGCAGCAGGGCCTCGCCGACGTTCCAGCGTTGGTTGGCATCTACCATCAGCCGGAAGTGAGGGCCGATGACGTCCCGCACCGCCCTGAGGCGCAGTACGTCCTCCTCCAAGCTCTCGCGGCCCACCTTGATCTTCACACCCCAGTAACCGTCACGGGCAAAGGCGCCCACCTCCTCCAGCAACTCCTCGGTGGTGTAGGCGAGGTCGATGCCACTACCGTAGACGGGCGCACTGTCGCGGTAGCCTCCGAGGAATCGAAAGAGTGGCTTGCCCGCCGCCTTGGCCGCCAAGTCCCACAGGGCGATATCCACCGGTGCCATGGCCACGGTGGTGACACTAGCCATGGTTATGTTGGGGAAGATGCTGTACCAGAGGCTGTTCCACAACCTCTGGATGTCGTCGGCCTCCTCACCCACCAACCGCGGCGCAAACAGGGTATCGACCGCTGTCTTGAGACTTGCTCCTGCCGAGCCGTGGCTGTAGGTCCACCCCATACCCTCCAAGCCGTCCTCGGAGCGAATGCGGGCGACAAGCATGCTGGTGGCCTCAATACGCGCGCTGGCACTGGCCAACCCCGGCCCGCGGGGTATCCGGTACAGCTCCGTCTCCACTGATGCGATGTGCATGGTGCCTCCGCTCTGCGACTCTCACATGAACTCATCATACCGGCTTTCGCCGTTATGATGAGTTTTTCCAAGGCTAAGAAACCTTGCATGACTTTTCATAGAAAATGTCATTCCGACCAGAAGGAGGAATCTAATGCGCTGTGCCATTGCAAGCGGCCTAGTTCAGTTACGGCCACGTCCCCACTGACACGGCTTTAGGATTCCTCAGTGCGTTCGTATGACATATATGAACATTAAGCAAAGGGAATTATATCCAATGCTACACAGGTGGGAAGTCGTAGAAGTCGCGAAGTTCGCCCCGTTGGGCAAGCCTTGCAGAGGGTTAGGGACGTCACATAAGGGCAAGGTGTCTGGAAGGTCTATAGAGACGCTTGCTATGCACTTGTTTGGGCAATGCATTAGGTGTGTTCGGGGTTCGCCTGGTGAAAGAATGCGAGTAGCTGTTGGGCTGTTATCACGCATACGCCATCGAATGTTTGGAAGGGGTATTGTGGGCACGCTCCTTGTGTCCTTTCTATGTTAATGCATCACTAAGAAGTCGGTGCAGCACTTCGATGTCTGAGCGGTCGAGGGTCAGGTGTACCTTTTGGGTCTGAATGTTCTCTAGCGTACCAGTGGGCCGCCAAGCAAGCTCAAGACGCCAACGGCCAGTAGCCCGTGGAAGTTTGGCATCTTGGAGTGTGCCTTGATGAGGGGTAAACGGGTTCTGCGATTTGTGCAATGTTCTTGCTCCTAGGAGGGGCGAGTAAGGGGAGTGAGCGAGGGATGCAAAGGTGACGGAAAGGGTTACAGAGACGACGGCTATTGTAGCATTTTCGACCGACCCTGTTGTCAATAGGCAGATGACTTCAATTTTCAGACAAGAGGCCCGATCACCGATGCCTAGGGCCTTTCCTTTTGCCTCTGGGCATCCCCAGCCCGTATCATAGAGAGCGATGGGGGCATTGGATATAATCGCCTAACCAAAGGTCTCCGAGGGGTTACATAGGGTGTCCCTTATACCCCATGATATGGCTTAGATACAGTCGGCAGCAAAGTCGCCCTATAATACGGCCCAACACCATGCGAGGTGGACTGCCATGAGCGCATCCCTCATCACCATACAAGCCCGCAGGGGCAAAGCAGCCTTCGTCGAACGCGGGCAGCATGTGAAGCTGATCAACACCCACGGTCAGCAGGTAGTGGACACTTGGGCCTTCAACCGCCACGACCTCCCCGAGTTCATGTCCATGGAGCACAGCCGCACAGCCCTCGGTCGCATCATGGCACCCACCGGGGCGAGCATGGTCACCAACCATCGCCGTCCGATTCTCACGCTGATGGAGGACACCACCCCAGGCATCCACGATACCCTGCTGGCAGCCTGCGATCGCTACCGCTACGAGCTGCTCGGCTGCACCGAGTACCACGACAACTGCACCGACAACCTAGCCCAAGGCCTTGCCGAGCTTGGCCTGACCTCGGCCGAGACCCCCAGCCCCTGGAACCTGTTCATGAACATCCCCGTCGAAGCCGACGGCAGCCTCTCCTTCCAGCCTCCCGTATCCAAACCCGGCGACTACGTGCTCCTGCGGGCCGAGATGGACTGCGTCATCGCCTTCTCCACCTGCCCCCAAGACATGGTCCCCATCAACGGAGTCGACTGCATACCCACCGAGGCCCACTTCCAGATTCTTTGAAGAAGCCCCTCCCCAGCGACCATGACATTTCCCCGTTGACGGAAACACGTCTGCCTCGGTAATCTCAATACAGGCCACCCAAGCGGGATCGCGCGACCCGCCAAGGCACGGCCATAGTGCCATTTGACAACTGACACCCGAAAGAGAGGTTCATACCAAGCACCGTGGGGACGAGAGGCCAAACCATGAGAAAATGTAGCACTTTTCGTCCCTAGCTAAATCGTATCTGAAGCGGGACCCAGAACACGAGAAATTCGAGTATTTTCAGATACGATGACATATTTTTCAGCTACGATCGGTCTCGCCGCCAGCTACGAAAAAATCACACCCAATCATGGATAGGAAGGGAATTTAACCTATGAAGGTCGGTCTGAAACTGGTGCACTCAGGACCAGGCGCCACCCCTGAATTGATGCTCCGTTGGACGCGGTACGCCGAGGCTTTGGGCTTCCACCTGCTCATGACCGCGGACCACATCGCCCTCACCCGTGAGGTCCTGGGATCGTACCCCGCCCCCTACTACGAGCCCTTCACCAACATGGCGTGGCTCGCCGCCCAGACTACGAAGATGGAGTTCGGCACCACGGTCATAGTAGTGCCCTACCGCAATCCGGTGCTGCT
The DNA here is from genome assembly GCA_965263155.1 of Dehalococcoidia bacterium. GTDB lineage: Bacteria > Chloroflexota > Dehalococcoidia > Lucifugimonadales > JAAXIE01 > JAAXIE01. The sequence goes on along the minus strand of OZ253586.1, from coordinate 195,319 downwards.
AGCCCAACTGTGCACCAACATCGACCAGCTAAGCGGAGGCCGCTTCATCTTCGGCATCGGCATCGGCTGGGCCGCCAGCGAGTTCGACATCGTGGGCGCACCCCACAACAAACGAGGGGCGATGACCGATGACTACATGCAGGCCATGGAGCAGCTGTGGACCAACCCTCAAGGGGCATCATACAAAGGCCAGTTCATATCCTTTGAGGACGTGACTCTCGACCCTACACCAGTCCAGAAGCCCCGTCCTCCGGTATGGGTTGGAGGCAACAGCGCAGCGGCCCTCAAGCGCACCGTTCGCTTCGGCGATGCCTGGCACCCGATACGGCCACAACTAGACTGGCTCAAAGCTGAGTCGATGCCCCTGCTACGCGAGTTGGCGGAAGAAGCAGGCCGACCCGTGCCAGCACTCTGCCCACGCATCGCCTGCCACATCAGCGACTCCCCCATCCCGGAAGAGCAGCGCATGGCGGGCCAAGGGAGCTTGGAGCAGGTGCACCGGGACTTGCGGATGCTGGAAGAGTTGGGGGCGGAGTACGTGGTGCTTGACACCAAGCTCAGCAGCCCCACGGCCCTGTCACCGCTACACCACGAAACCGCGTGGCCCATGCTGGAAACAGTAACAGAGAAGCTGCTGGATATGGAGCGGGGCACGGTGCGGTCGCTGTAAGTGACCGCACTAAGCCGACCTTCAATCGTTGTGCAAGTTCCTGGATACCGGTCTCCGCCCGTATGACGCAGTCACGTAGCCGGTATGACGCAGTCACTGTAAAAGAATGCTGTGGCGGGACGCCTCACACCGCGGCGGTGCCGTAGGGGTTGCCCGCTGCGATATATGCGAGGTCGATGAGGCGCACTGCAAGGTAGCAGTCGCGCACTGAGACGGGAGGCGCGCCTCCATCGCGGGCTGCTTCCAAGGTCTCGCGGAGCACATCGAACGCAGGGCCGGGCTGTGGAGGCAGTACCGACTGTCCTTCCGCCGTCTCCAAGCGCACCTCGCCGCCGTGCAACGTGAGGATGGCATCGCGGAAGCCAACCTTCCAGTCGCCATCGGTGCCGTCCCGAGGGAAGCCGTTTCCCACTTCAATGGTGCCTATAACCCCGCGACCACTCCGCAGCAGCACCGAGGCGTAGTCTTCCACTTGTTCGCCGTGGGTCGACCAGCTCAGTTGGGCGCCAGTAACTTCAATGTCCTCACCCTCGTCAGTCAGGTATGCAAAGGCGTCGAGGGAGTGAGGTCCTAGGTTGCGCAGGCATCCGCCACTGGCAATCTGCGGGTCCATCATCCAGCCAGCACCCCAGCGGGCGTAGCGCGCTGAGCTGGGCCGGTTTTGCCTCGCATAGAAATGGCACATCGGCCCGTAAGTCCCCTCGGCAATCAGCCTCTTCGCATGCTGGATGAAGGGCGAGTGACGCCAGCTCAGAGGCACAGCAGCGAATCCGTCGGTAGCTTCCGCCTTCTCCAGCACACCTCTCAGTTGGCGGGCGTTGTGGCTCATGGGCTTTTCCATGATGAAGGGGATGTGGCGATCCAACAGCGCGTGGGCGATCTCCGCCATCTGGTCATGGCGTCCCAAGCCCACCACAAAGTCAGGCTTCTCCTCATCCAGCATGGCGTGATAGTCGGAGTAGGTCGCGATGCCACCCCCAAGCTCGCCCACACGATGGAACGCGATGGATTCATCCTCATCATGCAGGGCGACGATCTGAACGTCGTCCATGGGCAACAGTTTGGGCAAGTAGGCGTTGTCGTACAGCGAGTGCCAGTGGGTGACCCCAATGGCGGCGACGCGAATGGTCATAAGCAGCCGAATCCGCGCTTTCAGGATGCCCGCAGGCTAGCATAAGCCCGCGGGCTCCGGCAACGCGGCCTGCTGGCAACAGGCTCTTACTATTGCCGGTGGGGAACCTTCTCCCAGTTGCTTCCGAACTCAGCTTGGCTAGCCACCATACCCCACTCGTCTATCTCAGGACCTAAGGGCCAAATCGTCGCTTCCTGATAGAGGGAAATAGTGAGGGCGTTATTGAAGAGCCACTCACCGATTTCAGCCGACTTTCGAAAGCGCTCATCCGTGTCGAGAGTGGTAAGCGTATCGAGTACCATCGCCTCGTAATCCGGGTGCTCGAAACCTTGGTTGAAGGAGCTGCCCGAGGTATAGAACAGGTTGTAAAGTCTAATGGGCTCGCTCCCCGGGCCATTGCGATAGCTGCTTGCGCCCAAGGCGGTGCGTGCCACCCTCATGGGGCGGAAGGCCGAGCCCAACCAGTTCGACTGAATGGCGTTTATGCCAACGTCCTGCCACATGGTGGCGACCGCCTGGGCCGCCTCCACAGCGCCCGGGCCTCGAGGAACCAGGAACATCTCTATTTCGAAACCGTCGGGATAACCCGCTTCGGCCAGCAGTTGCCTTGCTTGCCCAGGATCATAATCGTAAACCAACTTATCCAGCCCAAGTTCCGCCATCGTGGCGTCGTAGCCTTGGAAGATGGGATGAAAGTAGGGCCTTCCTTCACCGAAGGCGAGGTTGTTGATCAGTTTCTGCCGGTCGATACTCAGGTTCATAGCTTGTCTGACCTTGACTGCTCTGGCCCACTCGTCCGAACTGGTGTCGCGATCACAGGAGACCCACGCTGCCCTATCGCAAACTTCCAGATAGCTCGCACCGTCACCTAGAGCCCTCTGTGCCGGGGTGCCATCAGCCTGTGGCTGGTGAGCCGGGGCATCAGGGTAGTATTGTCCGCCATGAAGGCGCAGTTGCTGGGTTGCACCGCTTGGGAGGCTCAAGAACTTCACGCCGGGCAGTTCCAAGTCCTTGATCGCTTGAACATCTTCCAGGCTGAAGGCAGCCGTATCCAGAATGCCCGCCTCGAAGTTGGCCAGCCTAGTGGAGTTCTCAATAATGTCGTGGAAGATCATCTCATCCCAGTCGGGGGCATGACGCCAATGGTCCGTCACGCCCTCGAAACGTCGAAATTGGGAGGACTGCTCCTCCAATAGTTCCCATGGACCAGTGCCCACCACCTCCAGATTGGCTTGGTCTTCGGTTCGGGCGTCGAAGTGCTTCTTGCTGTGCATGCCGGGAGCGCCACCGCTGTACTGGGTAATGTCCCAAAGTATTTGGATGGTCGGGGCTGGGCGCTTTAGTTGCACTGTCAAGTCGTCAACTTTGGTCAGTTCGCACTCCTCAAAGGTGAAGACTTGCCGGATGGCCCCGGAACTGGACTGCGTTGAGCCTTCCTTGGAAGCGCTCTGCAGGGTAAATATGAAATCGTCGGCGTTCAACTCGCCCCAGTCCCCGAGACCCGAGTGCCAGGACACTCCTTCCTGCAGGTGGAAGGTGTAAGTGGCCCCTTCCGGAGTCTCCTCCAAGTCAAACCGCGTGATCAGACGTGGCACAACACTCCCGTCGGGCTCGGCCACGAAGGCAAGTTCATTAGTGGTGCGCACCTCGATCACCGTATAGCGGAAGTTGTGGTTGTATAGAAGGGTGGCAAAGGGTCCCAAGTCAGCGATGGCAACCTCCAGGGTCCCTCGCGGTTGTGCCCCGACCATTGGAGCGGGCGTGGCAGCAGTGGCTCCGGGGATGACGGTGGCCACCGGCGTGGGAGTTGCAGCTGGGGTAGCTACAGTGGGAGTCGTCGCCTCGGGAGCGACTGGGGTAGCAGCAGTCGTCCTGGCCGAGGTGGTACTCGGAAACCCGTTCAAGTGTCAATGGCCTGAGCAAATGTCAGGGGCCCGCTGGCAACAAGGAATGGCCGCCGCTAAGATGACGACTAGGCCCGCGCCATAATAAGTCCGACTAAAGGAGACCCATGACCAGCATCGCTGTCCTAGACGACTATCAGGGAGTGTCTCAGCAACTAGCCGATTGGAGCATCCTGCCCGAAGGCTGCAACGTTCAGGTGTTTCGGGACCACCTGAGTGATCTGGATGCCGTGGCGGAGCACTTGCGTGAATTCGAGGTCGTGTGCGCCATGCGCGAACGGACGCCCTTTTCGCGAGAGTTGTTGGAGCGGCTGCCCAACCTGCGGCTGCTGGTCACGACGGGCATGCGCAACGCCTCCATCGACACGGAGGCAGCCACTGATCTCGGGGTGCTGGTCTGCGGGACCGACGGAGGGCCCACGAACCCTCCCGCCGAGTTGAATTGGGGCCTGATACTGGCCCTAGCGCGTCACATCCACCAAGAGGACGCGGCCACCCGCCGCGGTCACTGGGGCACCACCCTTGGCCCCAGCTTGGAGGGTAAGGTGCTGGGCGTACTGGGGCTGGGCAGGTTGGGGGCGGCGGTGGCCAAGGTTGGTGTTGCTTTCGAGATGTCGGTCATCGCTTGGAGCCAGAACCTGACCCAAGAACGGGCAGCCCAGCACGGCGCAACGCTGGTGAGCAAAGACGGACTCTTCCAGCAGTCAGACGTCGTCAGCGTACACGTACAGCTCAGCGAACGCACGTTGGGCTTGGTGGGGGCGAGAGAACTGGCTCTGATGAAGCCGACGGCGCTGCTCATCAACACGGCCCGCGGTCCCATCGTCGACGAGGCTGCCTTGATCGACGCCCTGCGCAACGGCACCATCGCTGGCGCAGGCTTGGATGTCTTCGACCAAGAGCCGCTTCCCGCCGATCACCCGTTCCTGCAGATGGACAACACCTTGCTGACGCCTCACCTAGGGTACGCCACCCCGGAACAGCTGAGCATTCGCTACCAAGGAACGGTAGAGGACATCGGAGCCTTCATGGAGGGCAGCCCCATCCGGGCACTCAACCCGGAGGCACTGGAAACGGCGCGGGACAGGTAGGCACCTAGGGCAGGAGGATGCCGGTGGTGAGGGGAGAGATGGCAGGAGCGGCAGGGTTCGAACCCGCGACCCTCGGTTTTGGAGACCGATGCTCTACCAGCTGAGCTACGCTCCTAAGAGTAGACGGGACCATGATAGCGTAAATGTCTATCTCCGTAAATGTCTGTCTTTGGAAAGTGTCCGGGGGGCGTTACCGGCCTTGAATTGGGCATAATTGCCCTCTCCCAAACTTGAGAGCCAAATTTTCGGTGGCCTGATTGCTCAGTTAACAGAACCTGAACCGGGCGTTACCCCTCGTCCGCCATATACATCGCCCGCAGCAGGCCGAACTGGCTTTTGCCGATGTTGCCCAGCATCGTGTTGACGCTGGGGGGCATGAGGGTGCATGTGTGAACGTCGCGGAAGGCTCGCTCAATGGGGAAGGACTTGGAGGCGGCGCGGCCTCCCACCAAGCGCAGGGCTTCTTGGGTGGCCATGGTGGCTGCCTCGGTACTGAGGTACTTGGTCTTGGAGGCCAGCAGGCCGCGGGTCACCGTGTCGGCCTCGCCCCACTGGGAGGCGCAATGGTGCAGCATCAGACGGGCCGCCTCTAGGTGAATGGCGATGTTGGCCACATCACGCTGCGTGGCGGGATCGTGGCTGATGGGTTGGGGGTCGGGTAGGTACCGGGCCTCGATGCAATAGTTGGTAGCGTGCTGAAGGGCGCCCCAAGCCGCCCCGAGAAATATCGCCGAGTAGCCGAGGCTGAAGAACTCCACCACACCCACGCCCAATGGCTCGCCTGGCTTCCCCAGCACCATGTCCTCGGTGATCAGGCAGTCGTCGAACTGCACGGCAGGGCTGACGGTGCCTCGCATGCCCAGCGTGTTCCATTCCCCCACGACCGTCATACCCGGCGTGTCCGCGGGCACCACGGCTAGGGTCATGCTGCGCACGATGTCCTCGGAACCTTCGGCAGTACACCAGACCATGTAGTAGGACGCTGCTCCGGCCATGGTGCAGAAGGTTTTCTGCCCGCTGATGCGGTAGCCGTTGTCGGTGCGATGGGCGGCGACAGTGACAAAGGGGGCCCGCGTGAAGCTGGTCCCACGCTCGGCCGCCCAACTGCTGAACAGCTTGCCGTGGCGTACCACCTCGGGGTAGAAGCGGGCCTGCTGCTCCGGCGTTGCCAGATGGGAGATGAAACGTTGCACCGTCGAGTGCATGTGCAGGGTCATTGCGGTATTGGTGCAGCCTTGGGCGATCTCTTCCAAGGCCATGGCGTAGGTCAGGGCGTCCAAGTCTAAGCCCTCGTACTCTTTGGGGATGGTCATCGCCAGCAGACCCTCTTGCCAGAGGTCCTGCCAGCTCTCTGCTGGCGAGAGCACTTCAGCATCGTATCGGGCGGCCCTAGGCGCGATGCTCTGCTGAGTCACCTCGCGGGCACGGTTGACCACCTCCATGTTGGGTGGCTTCTGTGTCGTCGTCATCTATTACCTCTACCTAGAAACTGTTCATCGCGGGTATGGCCGGCCTGACTGCGCAGTCGTGCCCAGCCCGTTACTGGCTGGCAAGAGACTCCCGGAAGGTGGAGGCGAACAGATTGGGCAGGCCGCCGGTGTGGACGAACACCACAGTGTCGTCGGGTCCTACGAGGCCTTGGTCAATGTGGTCCATCAACCCAGCTAGGGCCTTGCCAGTGTACACTGGGTCCAGAATCAGCGCCTCGGTCTCAGCCGCCAGCTTGATGGCGCGAGCGCTGTCCGCTGTGGGAACGGCATACTCCCCACCTATGTAGTCGTCCCAGTACCCGAAGTCGTTCGGCTGCAGGCAGTCGGGCAGGCCTAGGATATCCTGCACCTCTTGGCCGTACTCGAGCATCATGTTGCCTAGGTTGCGTCGGTCGCCAGAGGAGATGGCCCGCACCTTCCAAGGGTAGCCCAGCAGCTTGGTGGCAAGTGCTATGCCAGCCATTGAGGTGCCCGCGACGCCATAGATGTAGTCGGGCCGAACGTCTCGCTCCGCCAACTGAGCGGCCAGCTCCACAGTGGCCTCCAGGTAGCCGATAGTCCCAGCGACACGAGCGAAGGGCTGCTGGTGGTACACGTAGGGGGTGTACCCTTCCTCTTGTAACTGGCGGCCGATGCGTTCCGCTTCTTGGTTCGTCTCGTCGCGGTCCATGGTCTCCAGCGGGTGAATCTCCGCTCCCATCAGGTGTTCCAGCAGCAGGTTGGCCTCCATGGGCTTACCCGCGCCGCCCCGCACCACCAGCACGTAACGCACGCCCAGTTTGGCGCAGGCAGCGGCCATGATGCGGGCATCGTTGGACTCCCAACGGTTGACGTTAATGTAGACGTCGCACCCCTTGGCCTTCACGTCCCCCATGCGGAACTCCAGATGCCGGCCCTTGTTGCCACCAAAGGCCAAGCCCGTAAGGTCGTCCCGCTTCATCAGGATACGAGTCCCGCCCAACGCCTGCGACAACCGCGGGCACTCCTCCAAGGGTGTGGGCAGAAAGGCAACGCGCTCCCGGGGCAGCGTGGCAATCGCGTCGGCAAGGGCCTGCTCGCTCATCATCGCTGGTGGCACGTTTGGCGCCTCCGTTCCGGGGGTGGCTTGGGACATGGGTGTTGGATACCGGAGATTATAACGGAAGGGGAGGCTGACCTGTGTTAGTCTCCTTAGTAGGCGTTACAATCGTCCTCGACAGTCGTGGACCGTCGTATGGACATCGACGACTTTGATGACGTGAGGCCCTTTGGCCCAAGGAGGAGCATCCCGTGGCAGGACATTCCGTGAAAGTCGGAAGCGTGGAGTTGGTATCCGTGAGCGACGGGTTCCCCATACGCTCACCCCTCATGCCTTTCCCGGATACCAATCTGGAGCAGTGGCGCGAGTTCCCCGGGATGGTGAACGACAATGACCAGGTCAGCTCCCGGTACGGCTCGCTGGTGGTGCGGTCGGCCGGCAAGCTGATTCTGGTGGACACCGGACTGCAGGCCGACGACGGCATTCTGTTGGAGGATATGGAGCGGAAGGGCGTTGACCGGGAGGCTGTGGACTTGGTCGTGTTCACCCACCTGCACCCTGACCATGTGGGATGGAACCTAGTTGACGGGAAGCCCACCTTCCCCAAGGCGCGCTACGTGGTGCCCCAGAAGGACTGGGACTACTGGACCGACCCCATCGTGATGCAGAACGCCGAGCACATACCCAACCAGGTGCTGCCTCTGCAGGACCTGAACGTGCTGGACCTCTTCGACGAAGATGAGTACCGGATTACTGACGAGTTGACGACGGTGCACACTCCGGGGCACACCCCCGGTCACATCTCCATCATTGTCTCCTCGGCAGGCGAGCGGGCATACATACTGGGCGATGTGGCCCACAACCTAGCCCAAGCCCACTACACCGACTGGAGCCCCATATTCGATTCCGACCCTGATTTGGCCCGTGTCACCCGCCACGCGGTGCTGGACATGCTGGAATCCGAGGGTACCTTGGTGTCGGCAGGACACTTCCCCGACCCTGGGTTTGGGCGCTTCGTGCGCGCCGGTGGGCGTCGCCAATGGCAGGGGATTTAGCGCAACTGGTGTTCCGGCGCGACCCGCCGTGGTGGCGCAATGAGGCGCCTCGTCTCAGTGAGCCGAGGCAGGTTAGGAGGTGGATTCCATGGCAGGACATTCTGTGACAGTTGGGAACGTGGAGCTGGTGTCGGTCTACGACGGGTACCAGATACGCCCGGCGCAGATGCCTTTTCCAGATACTACCCTGGAGCAGTGGCGCGAGTTCCCCGGCGCGCTGAGTGCCGACGACGAGATCAGTTTTCGGTTTGGCTCGGTGGTGGTGAAGTCCGGAGGCAAGCTGGTCTTGGTGGACACGGGGATGCACGCTCCCGATGGCGTTCTTCTGGAAGACCTGCAGCGCAAGGGTGTCGACCGGAGCGAGATCGAACTCGTGGTCATTACCCACATACACCCCGACCATGTCGGCTGGAACTTGGTGGATGGCAAGCCCACCTTCCCCAAGGCGCGGTATCTCGTGCCAAGGAAGGACTGGGACTACTGGACCGACCCCGTTGTGATGCAGAATGCGGAGCACGTGACCAACCAAGTACTGCCCCTAGCCGATCTCAACGTGCTGGACCTCATCGACGACGAGTACAAGGTCACAGACGAGCTGACCACGGTGCCCACTCCCGGCCACACCCCAGGCCACATCTCCATCGTGGTGTCTTCGGCAGGCGAGCGGGCCTACATATTGGGCGACGTAGCACACAACATCGCCCAAGCCCACTACACTGACTGGTGCCCGATATTCGACTCCGACCCTGATTTGGCTCGTGGCACACGTCACGCGGTGCTGGACGAGCTGGAAGCAGAGGGCACCTTGGTGTCGGCGGGGCACTTCCCCGACCCCGGCTTCGGGCGCTTCGTGCGTGTAGCGGGGCGCCGGCAGTGGCAGGGGATTTAGCGCGAGCGCCTCGTGCGTCGCGTCGGCGTGTCCGCGATGTAGCCAGACAGGTTCAGGGCGGTGTGGATCATCCCGATGTGTGAATAGGCTTGAGGGAAGTTGCCCACCGGCCTGTGGTAGTCGGTATCGAACATCTCGGCCAAGAGCCCTAGATGGTTGGTCTGAGTCTGGATCATCTGTTGAAAGTAGTCGAAGCCGCGGTCGTGCTGGTCGGTATACAGCAGGTTCCCGATTAGCCAGAAACTTAGCAGGGTGAAGGCACCCTCGGGTTGGCCCTCCAACCCGTCGTCCGTTTCTTCCGGCAAGTAGCGCCACACTAACGGCCCTTCGCATAGCTCCCGCTCGATGGCGTCGGCGTTCAGGCGCAGACGAGGGTCTTCCCTAGGCAGCAGGCCTAGGAAGGGGATGACGAGGTTGGAGGCATCGAGTGCTTCATGGCCATAACGCTGGCGGAAGGCCTGTTTCTCGGTGCTCCAGCCTTGGTCCAATATCTCGGCCTTGATCACTTCGGCAGTCTGGGACCAGCGACGGGCATCGCGCCGGTCCCTGCGACTGCTAGCTATCTGGGCGGCGCGGTCAAGCCCTGCCCAACACATCACCTTGGAGTAAACGAAGTGCTGCTGCTCGCCCCGCACCTCCCAGACGCCGCGGTCTTTGCGTCGCCAATTGTGCACAATTATCTCGGCTAAGAAGCGGACCAACTCCCAAGACTCTTCGGTCACTTGACCTTGGAGCAGGAACAGCGAGTGGATGCATAGGATCACCTCGCCAAAGACGTCCATCTGGATATGGCGGGCGGCGTCGTTGCCGATGCGCACCGGACGCGAGTCCTCGTACCCCCTCAGGTGGTCTAGGGTGTATTCCCGCAGCGAGGAGTTGGGGCTGATGCCATACAGGATCCGTGTTCTGCGCCGGTGCAGTTCGCACTCGTGCAGCAGCCAGCGCATGTACCTGTCGGCCCCATACACGTCGCCCAGCCGGTAAAGGATATCGACGGTAAAGGCGGAGTCCCGCAGCCAAGAATAGCGGTAGTCCCAGTTGCGAGACCCTCCCAAGGTCTCAGGCAGGCTGGTGGTGGGGGCAGCGACGATGGCCCCTGTGTTCCGGTACATCATCAGGTGAAGAACCAAGAAGGAACGCACCACAGCGTCGCGCCACAGCCCCTGATAGTTCATCCGTGCCACCAGCCCCTGCCAGTAGCGCCGCGTATAGTCCAGCTTCTCCGCGGTGCGCAGTCGCGCCACACTACCAGGCCGCCCGCTGCCATAGGCGAGGACGAACGTCTCCGTCTGGCCTTGCCTCAGGGTGAAATCGCAGACGACGCCACGCTCGTCGACGGGCAAGGGAATGCTGGCTACCAAGGCTTGGGTCTGGCGTCCACCTCGCGCCTCGACGGCCCCGCCACCGGAACGGCCGCGCATCGCCCTGAAAGTGGGGATCACACGGCCGTAATCGTGCCGGGGCTGGAAATCCAGACGCATCTCCACTTCGCCCGACAAGCAGGTGACAATACGATGTATCTCGTGGAGGGCGTTGGGAGGTGTCTCCGGGTTGTTGTCGTCATCATCGGCGGCGGGCATGAAGTCGGTGACGGATACCACGCCGGACCGATTGATGAAGGTGGTGACCAGCACGTTGCTATCGTGCTGGTACTCCTGATGGGTGGTGAAGGGGTTGACCGGATTGATGCGGAAATGCCCGCCGACATCGGGGTCGAGGATGGAGGCAAACACACTGGGAGAGTCGAATCGCGGAAAGCAGCACCAGTCGATGGAGCCGTCGTGCCCGACAAGCGCCGCCGAAGACATGTCGCCTATCAGTCCGTAGTTGTACACGTTAGTGAGGGGACTAGAGGTGCTAACGTCAGCTTATCACCCGCAGATACGAGCTACAACGAGTTTGAGTACGTATCTCAATCCGTTGTGATGTGGCCACGGAGCTGTGGGGCGTGTTCTGACTATGCACGGTGCGATGTCCGCAAACTTCCCAATGGCGGGCTTCGAGCTAGCCTTGGCCCATAAACCCTCGAAAATCCGCGAGCACCCTATCTGGTGCTTCTTCCGCGAGGAAGTGTCCACAGTCCTCGTAGCGATGCACACCATAGTTGGTCCGCGGGGTTCCGACTTTTCGCTGCTGCACCTCAGACCACCCGCCTCGCAGGCATACGGTATACTTGCACCAATCTTGCCTGATAAAGGAACGAAAAGGAGCTGACCCATGCAGTTTGGACTCCTGTATGAAATGCAGCGTCCCTATGACGACGAAATTGACTGGCACGCCCTGTACCAGGAAACCCTGGAACAGTGCGAGCTGGCCGACCAGGTTGGCTTCGACAACCTGTGGTTCGTTGAGCACCACTTCCTGTACGGCTTCTCCGGCTCGCCCTGCCCTGAGGTGATGTTCGGTGCTCTCTCGCAGCGCACCAAGAACATCCGCATTGGCTTCGGCGTGTCCATCCTGCCCAACCACCACCCCGTCCGCATCGCCGAGCGCGCCGCCATGGTCGACCAGCTCACCAACGGGCGCGTGGAGTTCGGCACGGGCCGCTCCAACGCCTACGAGCAGATCGGGCAGGGCATTGATCCCCGCGAGACCCGCGACCGCTGGGACGAGGCCATCAGGATGATCCCCCAGATCTGGCAGACCTCTGGCGAGTTCTCCTGGGAAGGCAACTTCTGGAACGTGCCGCCCCGCCGGGTTCTGCCCCAACCCTACCAGAAGCCCCACCCCAGGATGTACCTAGCCTGCACCCAGACCGAGAGCTTTCGCCTGGCTGCGCAGAAGGGCATCGGCGTGCTGTCCTCGGCATCTTACGCCGTAGACATTCTGGCCAACCACGTCAAGGTGTACCGCGACGCCATCAAGGACGCCGACCCGGTGGGCGCCGAGATCAACGATTTCTGGGGGAACAACGTCCACTCCTTCTGTGCCAAGGACGATCAGGCCGCGAAGGAGCTGTGCGCCGAGTCGATGAAGACCTTCTTCGGCCCGGACAAGCCCTACATCGCGGGCCGCATCGGGGCCTACGAGGAGTTGCTGGAGGCTTGGGGCGGCGTGCCAGAAGACCTTAAGGCCGACTTCGGGCGCTGGCTCCGCCAGTCCGACGAGGAACACCAGGCCCAAGCCTCCGAGGCTGGCATCTCCCTGGACAGCGGCCCAGGCGCGGCGCGAGCCGCCGTGGCCCAGCTGGACGCCAACACCCTAGCTGACCGCGGTGTCATCATCGCCGGCAACCCGGAGAGTTGCATCAAGACCATCAAGACGTACGAGGACATCGGAGTCGACCAGGTCATGCTGATCATGCAGACCGAGACCATCCCCCACGAGGAGGTGATGGAATCCATCGAGCTGTACGGCAAGGAAGTCATCCCCGCCTTCCGCAACGACGGCAACGGCAAATAAGTCCCGGCTAGCCAGGCCTCAACCTGGAGCAGGACAAACCCGGCCCCCGCCAGACGTACTTTGGCGGGGGCCGAAGCTTTAGATGGCTGACAGAGTCCCCCACTACGTAAACTCGTGAAGCTCATTGACGAGGAGACGCACGAAGTCGTCCAAGAGCAGGGTGAAAGGCTCGGGCAGTGCCACCATCACTATACGATACCCATGCCAGAAGACAGCCCGATACGCGGGCAGGACGAGGAGGAGGTCGGTTTGAAGGGGGGCGGTTCTATCAACAGTACCACGTGGTGCCCCCGGTGGGACTCGAACCCACGCACCTGGCTTCGGAGGCCAGTGCTCTATCCTCTGAGCTACGGGGGCACATATTCATTAGGATAGCACGGGCATTGTCCGCAGTACAGATGAGGCATGACATCGCGTCCTTGTGGGGTATGGAGGCCAATGCTAAGATGCCGCCACGTTCCGAAGGGGGTGAGGGTTATGGCTAGTGAGAAGGGCAAGGCGCTTGATAGGGTTATGACTAGTGAGAAGGGCAAGGCGCTTGATGTCGCCATCAGTCAAATTGAACGGCAGTATGGTAAGGGTGCTATCATGCGCATGGGCGCGGCGAGTCTCAAGTTCGCCATTGAAGTGGTGCCCACAGGCTCGCTCGCCATTGATGTGGCCTTGGGCGTGGGTGGGATTCCACGAGGGCGTATCACTGAAATCTTCGGCGCAGAGGCAGCCGGAAAGTCTACTCTAGCACTGCACGTCATGGCCGAGACTCAGAAGATGGGAGGCACGGCAGCCTACATCGACGCCGAGCATGCTTTCGACCCTTCCTATGCGTCCAACTGTGGCATCGACTTGGACGAATTGCTGATATCCCAGCCCGACTCAGCAGAGCAGGCACTGGAAATCACCGAGCACTTGGTGCGCACCGGGGCTGTGGAGACCATCGTGATAGACAGCGTGGCGGCCTTGGCGCCCCGCGCTGAGCTGGAAGGTGACATGGGCGACACTCATGTGGGCCTGCAGGCCCGTCTCATGTCCCAAGCCTTGCGCAAGCTCACAGCCGCCATACATCACTCTAAGACCAGCGTCGTCTTCATCAACCAACTGCGTGAGAAGGTAGGGGTGATGTTCGGCAGCCCCGAGGTGACCCCGGGAGGCCGAGCCCTGAAGTTCTACAGCTCGGTGCGCATAGACCTGCGAAGGGTGGACTCCATCAAGCAGGGCACCGAGGTGGTGGGGAACCGGGTCAGGGCTAGAATCGTCAAGAACAAGGTGGCTCCGCCCTTCCGAGTGGCCGAGTTCGACATTATGTTCCGCCAAGGCATCAGCAAGGTGGGCGACATCCTAGACTTGGGGGTCGAAAGGGAGATCGTCAAGAAGGCAGGCGCCTTTTACTCCTTTGGCGAGACCCGCTTGGGCCAAGGGCGAGAGAACTCCAAGGACTTCCTCACCAAGAACCCAGCAATTTCTGACGAGATTGAGGGGCTTATCCGCGGGGCGGACCGGGGCGAACGGCCGGTGGTGGACCCTGAGGAAGAGGCAGTGGACAACGAGAAGCCCGAAGAGGAAGAAGCCTTGGCAATACCCGTACTGGAAGGGTAGGTCGGCCGCGTCTTGTGGGGTGCTTCTAGCCCTTCCTGACGTTGCAAGCCAACACTGCCTCTGCATACTCTTGTCATACGAGCGAGAGGCGGTATCCAAGAGGGCACGGTGAACGGCAGCTAGGAATGCAGGCTTATCACCCCCATCCCAACCTTCCCCCTCTGAGGGGGAAGGGGTTAGCAAACGACTCCTCAGGAAGAGCATCCTTTTGCAGGGGCTCTACCAAAGGGGCTCTTCCCAGTAGGGATGGCCATTGACTGAGCCTTGCAGGAGCCATTTTCGTGGAGCTGCCCCACAGGCATAGCCCGTAAGGCGGTGCGCAATCGCACCATCACCCCTTTGGCGGGTGATCCAGCTTCAGCGCAGACGGTTCACGGCGATGTACCCTGCGAGAACGAGCAGCAGTAACGGGATGAAGCTGCCCCCGGTTAGTACCAGTCGGAACATGTTGTCGTGCGCCAGCCAAGCAGCGCACAGGCTAAGGGCGACGTAGCAGCCAGCCAACACCATCAAGCCGTTGCCACGCTTACGGTTGGTGGCCCGGCTGATGGACTCGCCGATAGCGTAACCGACCACCAGCGACAGCAGCCCAGCCACCTGCGGGGAGGGGACCATCGATACGATGAGACCCCAAACTAGGCCGGCCAAGATTGCTACTGTGCCCCCCGCTAGGACCGCGCGCAGGTAGTAGGAGGGTTGGACGTCGAAAGTGGGAAGTTTCTGGACGGAGGCGCACTCGCGGCAACGAATGCCCACAGGGGCCTGCACCATGCAGCGTACACAGATCGGGCGGTCGCAACGGCTGCATGAGAGCCCGGTCTCCACCTCTGGGTGGAAGAAGCACCGGGGCATTGTCGAAGCATCCCCCAAGTCGTGTTGCGTCGGCTGCTCCATGGTCAACTGCCCGCTCCCGACTGATTATCGGTGGGACCGCGCGAGACCCAGTCGCCGCGCTGGTCTGTGTCCCTGTCCCTTAACAACCGGTTCATAAACACCCTACGCTTTGGCAGGTGTGCCGCTGGCCTCTCCCAGTTGGCCACCAGCCTCTTGGCGACTACGACGCCGATGATGCAGCCTGAGTAGACGATAAGGGCCGTCGAATCGTGCAGTAACCAGCTCCATAAGGGCAGCAGCAGGAACGCTACCAACACCGACGGGCCGGACGAACGGGACACCCCCCAACCGACCAAGGCGATGCCTAGAGAGATGAACAGCACCCACGGTGGCAGCGTAGGCAGGGCCAGCAGTGCGCCTATTGTGACTACCACTCCCCGGCCGCCGGTGAATTTGAGGAACACCGACCAGTTGTGGCCGATAGCTGCCAGCAAGGGAGCGACTATCAGGGCGAGGGAGTCCCTCTCCAGGTCCAAGAGGTACAGGCCAATCCATATGTGGGAAGCCCCCTTGATAAAGACCTCGAAGACACCCAGTGGTATAGCTCCCAACCAACCGGTCTGCTGGACCAGGTTCGAGCCGCCGACGCTGCCGCTGCCGTAGCGGCGGATGTCGATGCCCTTGGTCAAACGAGCAATTATGTAGGCAGTAGGCACCGAGCCTATCAGGTAGGCATAGACGTAAAGTCCCACCAACTCCAAGGTCTTTCACCCGTTCAGCCACATCGACTTCTTTCATTTCCCGGAGGGGCCTCTTGATGCCATGGCGAGCCTCTCCAGCTCGTCCACTGATTCTTGGGGAGGACCCAACTCGCCAGGCAGGGGCTCGTTCAAATTGCCCAGCCCGTGGTAGTCGCTGCCCCCACATGGCACCAGCCCGTGTCGTTGCGCCACGCCAGCCAGCCGGGCGATAGTGTCAGCGGAATACTGGGCGTAATGCACTTCCATGCCTACCATACCGTAGGACTTCATCTCACCAACGATGCCATCCAAGGCCGTCAAGTTCGCTGGATGGGCCAGCACAGCCACACCGCCGGCGTCGGTCACCATGCGCACCGACTGTTGGGGCAGCAGCTTCTCCCGCTCTGCATAAGCGGGGCCGTTGTGGCCGATATAGCGGGCAAAGGCCTCGTCGGGCCGGGTGATGTAGCCCTTCTCCACCATGGCCAACGCCACATGGGGACGGCCTACCGAGCCGTCGCCCGCAATCTCCTTGACCCGCTCCCACTCAATCATGATGCCCATTTCCCGCAGCTTCTCCACCATTCGTCGCCCGCGGTCCACGCGTCCCACGCGGTAGCGGGTCAGCGTTTCCTGCAGGCCGGGGTGGTCCGTCTGCAGGAAGTAGCCCAGCAGGTGGATTTCGTGCTCACCAAGGTCGGTGCTGATTTCGATGCCGGGGATGAGCCTGAGATTCGGGAAGGCTTTGGCCGCCTCGTAGGCCTCTTCCAAACCATCTGTGATGTCGTGGTCGGTGATGGCGATGGTCTCCAAGCCGCGTTCTGCTACCAACTGTATAAGCTCCGTGGGCGTAAGTCGCCCGTCGGAAACCGTTGTATGCAGGTGCAGGTCCACAGTTGCCACTTAGTCCACCATCCTATCTACTCGCTCGACGCTTCTAGCAGCGCCGGTCTCATTGTCCACGTCAATCATCACGGAATTCATCATCACCGGGCCGTTGGGAACAGTGCCACGCTGCGGCATCTGGGTCAAAAACCTCTCGATGACGGTCTCGACCGTGTTGCCGATGATGGAGTTGTAGGGACCGGTCATGCCGAGGTCGGTAACGAATCCGGTGCCCTTGGGCAGCACCCGTGGGTCCGCTGTGGGCACATGAGTGTGGGTGCCTACCACGGCGCTCACCCGACCGTCGAGGTACCAACCCATGGCCTGCTTTTCGGAGGTTGCCTCGGCGTGCATGTCCACCAGCACAATGCGGGGCGGCGAGGCCATCATCCCGACCTCTTCCAGAATCGCGTCGGCGGTGCGGAAAGGGCAGTCCAAATTGGCAAGGAACACCCTGCCCATCAGGTTCATCACCATCACATCGCCCATGACCATATAGCCTTGACCAGGGGCCGAAGGGGGGTAGTTGGCCGGCCGAATGACGGGCAGGCCCTCGTCCAACTGTGGGATGATTTCCTTCTTGTCCCAGATATGGTTGCCTGTAGTCAAGAAGTCGACGCCGGCGCAGAGAAGTTCCTGGACTGTTTGAGGGGTTATGCCAAAGCCTCCGGCGCTGTTCTCACCGTTGGCAATGACCATGTCCAAGTCGAGTTCTTGGCGCAGGTCGGGCAGCAAACGCTGCAGGGCGACACGTCCCGGTTTGCCTATGACGTCACCTATCATCAGGATGCGCAGGTTGTCACCTCCCCATTATTCGAGACCCCTTTTTCGCAATAAGGAATCTCTGCAACCTTACTGCCAAGGGGCCAGTGTAGCAAGCGGTTTCGTGCGTCTGCCGGGCATTGGCCCGGTGTTGGCCTAGTTTCGGCGTAAAAACAGGGGCGGGCCTTGCGCCCGCCCCTGACTAACATCCTTCTTGCGACGGCCAAGCTATCGGGCGTATTCGACCGACCTGCTTTCGCGTATGACGTTCACCTTGATCTGGCCGGGGAAAATCAGGTCCTCCTCAATCTTGCGAACGATATCTCGCGCCAAGGTGGTGCATGCCAAATCGTCCATCGCATCGGGCTTGACCATTATGCGGACCTCTCGCCCTGCCTGTATGGCGAAGGCTTTCTCCACGCCATCGAAGCTGGTGGCAACCGATTCGAGCTCGGCGAGCCTCTTGGCGTAGTGCTCCACCGTCTCTCGGCGGGCGCCGGGTCGGGACGCGCTAATGGCGTCGGCAGTGGCCACTAGGAACGCTTCCACAGAACCGCGTTCCTCGTCGTGGTGTTCCATGATCGCCCGGTGAACCTCTGGGTGTATGCCAAACTTTTTGGCGATGTCAGCCCCGATTTCGGCATGGGGTCCGTCCACCTCGTGAGTCATGGCCTTGCCGATGTCATGCAGCAGACCTCCAGCCTTGGCTACTTGGATGTTGGCCCCGATTTCGCTGGCAAGCATGCCAGCGATTAGCGAGACCTCCACGGAGTGACGCAGCACGTTTTCGCCATAGCTGTAGCGATAGCGCAACCGGCCAAGCAGCTTCACCAAGTCGGGGTCCAGCCCGCGGACTCCGGAGTCGAATACGGCGCGTTCGCCCTCGGACTTGATGGTCTCGTCCATCTCCTCTTGCACCCGCTCCACAACGTCTTCGATGCGGGCGGGGTGAATCCTGCCATCTTTTATGAGGTTTTCCAGCGCTAGCCGGGCAGTTTCCCGGCGAACGGGGTCGAAGCAGGAGATCATCACCATGCCTGGCGTGTCATCAATGATAACATCCACTCCTGTGAGGGCTTCCAAGGCCCGTATGTTACGGCCCTCCCGCCCGATGAGCCTGCCCTTCATCTCGTCGTTGGGCAGTTTGACTTGTGACGTTGTGTGTTCCGAGACCACATCAGTGGCCAAGCGATGTATTGCTAGTGTGACAACCTTGCGAGCCTTGTCGTCGGCATCTTCGATCATCTGGCGTTCGATCTCTCGGTATCGAAGAGCCAGTTCATACTGAGCCTCGTCTTCAGCTTTTTTCAGTATGATTTCCTTGGCTTCTGACGAAGTGAGCCCAGCAAGGGATTGAAGCTGGTGTAGTTGCTGCTCCTTTAGCTTTTCTGCCTCCTCCTTGGCAGCATCTATACTCTTGGAGCGGTCACTTAGAGCATTCTCTTCTTGCTCTAGGGACTGCATCTTACGCTCCAGACTCTCTTCCCTTTGGGTAAAGCGCCCCTCCTGTTTTTGGAGTTCTTGTCGCCTCTCCCGAAGCTCGTTCTCCGCCGATTCGCGGAGCTTTTGGTTCTCCTCGCGAGCCTCAAGGATCAAGCTGCGCTTCTGTTCCTCGCCCTCGGCCTTCAGCTGTTCAGCCAATGCCTTGGCGTCCTTTACCCGACCATAGCCCGCCCGGTCGGCAAGGAAGCTAAAGATACCCATCTAGCTTTTTCTCCTTCCCGCCAGCGTAATCTTGGGGGCACTGCCCCAATTCACAATCATACTTAGGGCCTTGGGGGGTGTCAAGGATAGCATAGGCAGGCTGCGGGTGAAGCCTCGGGTGCCTTGCCAGAATCCTAGCTGAACGCACCAATAGTGAAGCATCTGGGGAAGGCCAAAACAAATTGACAGCCCCCAGCCCTGATGCTAAACTCGCGACTCGCTTATGGAAGCTCTGTGTGGCATATATAAGGCACCTCTGATTATTCAAAACCCTTTCTATGAGCGGATAGCAGTCGAGCCTCCAGCACACACTTCAGCCTCTCAGACCAACCCGGCTCGACCTGTCATTCTCCCGTAAGGAGGCGGCGTGAAGACGACCATCTCGATACTAAAGGCTGACGTAGGTTCCATCGGCGGGCACACCAAGCCTTCCGCGCGAATGATAACCTCCGTAGAGAACGATGCCCAGCAGGCCGTGAGCCAAGGGATGCTTCTCGATGCTTTCGTCACCCACACGGGCGACGACATCGCCATCATCATGTCCCACACCCGCGGGC
Organism: Dehalococcoidia bacterium; assembly: GCA_965263155.1. GTDB lineage: Bacteria > Chloroflexota > Dehalococcoidia > Lucifugimonadales > JAAXIE01 > JAAXIE01. Next base: position 175,593 of record OZ253586.1, on the reverse strand, counting down.
CCAATGACACCGAGATACACCAGTTCGCTTGGGACTCTTTCATACGGGCTACCGACATCGCCCGGGACTTCGGGCTATATGGAGCGGGCCAAGACTTGCTCGTAGACGCTCCTTCTGGCAACCTGCGCGGGGCTGGCCCGGCAGTTGCTGAGGTGGAGTTCGACCACGACCCTGTGAAGACCAACCGCGCCCGGCCCGCCGAGTCCTTCATGGTGCTGGCAGCCGACAAGTGCGGTCCCGGTGCCTACAACCTGCCCCTGTTCTTAGGGTTCGCCGACCCGATGTATTGCGCCGGGTTGATGCTGCCCAACATGGTCAAGGGCTTCACTTTCCACATCATCGACATGGACAACACCTCGGGCGACAGCATACTTGAGTTGAACGCCCCCGACGATTACTACCAGATCACTGCGCTACTGCGAGACAACGAGCGCTTTGGCATTGACAGCATCACATCGCGTACCCACGAAGGTCAGGTAGCCGCCGCCATATCGGCCCAGCGGCTGCACAATGTTGCCGGCGTCTACACCGGCAAGGACGACCCCGTGGCCATCGTTCGCAATCAGGGCATATTCCCCGCGCCCGAAGAATTGACCTCGCCCTTTGCCAAGGCCCACTACGTAGGCGGCGATGCCCGTGGGTCCCACGTCATGCCCTTGATGCCGGTGCCCATCAACACCGCGGTCACAGGCATGTACTGCCTGCCCATCGTCTCCTGCCTCGGCTTCTCCCTTAACGCTGAGGGCAAGTTCTCCGACTCCTTTATCGACTTCTTCGACAACCCCGCGTGGGACGAGGTCAGGCGCAGAGCCCAAGAGAAAGCCTTCGCCATGCGGGACCAAGGCTGGTCGGGCGCTGCCATGCTGCCCTACACCGAACTGGAGTACAGCGGCTTCCGCACCACGGTCACCGACTTGGTGGACAGGTTCGCCCTCCGAGAGTCGACCAACGGCACTGGCCCTGCCGCTGAAAAGGCTGCCCAGCCCAGCGGCTAGCCACTGACATTAAACTGACCGCCGAGCTCGGGGCCGCGCACTTGCCGCCGCCCCGATTTGCTACCTAGGCTCAAGCTCAGTTCACACAAGGTTCGATTCACAAGAAGACGCGGTATCGAATGCCGGATGATACGCAAGGAACCCGCATCCTTCTCATAGCTACCCACAACGCGGGAAAGGTACGAGAGTTCTACAACCTGCTGGGCGATGTGCCTTTCTCACTCACTTCGCTTAAAGAGCAGGGTGTCGAAGAAGATGTGGAAGAGACGGGCGCAACCTTCCACGAGAACGCAGTAATCAAGGCCCAAGCTTATTCGCGGCTGAGCGGTCTGTTGACTCTCGCAGACGATTCAGGCTTGGAGGTGGACGCCTTGGGCGGTGGGCCGGGTATCTACTCAGCCCGCTACGGAGGGGAGGGCCTCACCGACGAGGGGCGGGTGGATCTGCTGCTGCACAACCTGCGGGGTGTCCCCTGGAACCTGCGCAGTGCACGTTTCCGCTGCGTGATAGCAATTGCCCCGCCACCCATTTCCTCGGCGCTGTCCGACTTTCAGGAGAGCGAGGCAGTAACGGTGGAAGGAACGGTGGAGGGTATAATACAATATGAGCCTCTGGGCAGTGGCGGCTTCGGCTACGACCCTATTTTCTATCTGCCACAGATGGGAATGACCACGGCCCAGTTGCCCATGGACCAGAAGAATGCCTTGAGCCACCGCGGACAGGCTGCCAAGAAGGCAGCCGCGTTCCTCTGTGAGTGGACCGCTAGGTAAGACGTCGACACAATGACAACCGTATTTGACAAGATGCACCGCCCCATGCGCGACCTGCGAGTTTCAGTCACCGACAGGTGCAACTTCCGCTGCCCTTACTGCATGCCCGCCGAGGTCTATGGTGACAGGTACCAGTTCCTTCCCAAGCCCCAAGTGCTGGCCTTCGAAGAAATCGCCCGGCTGGTAGGGCTGTTCGCCCAACTGGGCGTCAACAAGGTAAGACTCACCGGGGGCGAACCCTTGGTACGGGCTGACCTAGACCTCCTAGTCGATATGCTGTCGCACATAGACGGCGTCGACGATCTGACCCTGACCACCAACGGCTACCTTCTGGCGCGCCAAGTCCAAGGCCTGAAAGATGCCGGTCTGCGGCGCATAACCGTCAGCCTAGACTCTTTGGACGAGGACGTGTTCCGAAAGATGAACGGCCGCGGCTACGGCACCGAGCGGGTGCTGCGGGGCATCCAGCGGGCCGACCAAGTGGGGCTGAGCCCCATCAAGATCAACTGCGTGGTACAGCGCGGCGTCAACGATCACACTATTGTCGATGTGGCCCGCCACTTCCGCGGCACCGGCCACATCGTGCGCTACATCGAGTACATGGACGTGGGCAACATCAACGGCTGGGACCAAAGCCAAGTGGTCAGCGCCGCCGAGATCGTGGATGCGATAAATGCCGAGTTCCCCGTCGAGCCCGTGGACGCCAACTACCGGGGCGAGGTGGCCAAGCGCTACCGCTATCTGGATGGCGAGGGTGAAATCGGCATCATCGCCTCGGTCAGTCAGCCCTTCTGTGGCGACTGCACCCGCGCCCGCCTCTCCACCGATGGCAAGCTCTTCACCTGCCTCTTCGCTGGCCAAGGCAAAGACCTGCGAGAGCCTCTGCGCACTGGCGCAACCGACCAAGAGATGCTGGACCTCATATCCGGCGTCTGGGGTGCGCGAGTCGACCGCTACTCGGAAGAGCGCTTCGACCTTGCGGCCGCAGGCGGGACCCGCCGCAAGATCGAGATGTACCAGATCGGCGGTTAGGACGCCCTTGGCCAGTACACCGGACGTCACCATCTACACTGACGGCGCCTGCATCGGCAATCCCGGCCCTGGAGGCTACGGCGTGGTGTTGTTGCACGGAAACCAGAAACGCGAGCTATCGGGGGGCCGACGCCTTACCACCAACAATCGCATGGAGATTCTAGCTGCCATTGAGGGCCTTGATGCCTTGAAGGACCCAAGCTCCGTCACTCTCTACAGCGACTCCCTATATCTGGTCAACGCCATGGAGAAGGGCTGGGCCCAACGCTGGCATAAGAATGGCTGGATGCGCACGAAGACTGAGCGGGCCATCAATCCCGACCTGTGGGAGAAAATGTTGGATCTGTGCCAAGAGCACAGCGTGAAGTTTCGCTGGGTCAAGGGGCACGCTGGCCACCCGCTAAACGAACGGTGCGACCAACTCGCCAACGGAGAAGCGCGAAAGAGTGGGCAGCCTCCCGACAGGGAATACGAGTCCAGCAAGCGGAGGCCCAGATGACCCAACAACCAACTCCCGCAGGCCTGACCCACTTGGACCCGCAGGGACGCGCCAGCATGGTGGACGTCGGCTGGAAAGAAGCGACCCGGCGCGAGGCAGTGGCCAAAGGGTTCGTCTCCATGCAACCCGAAACCTTGGCCCGCATCCAGGAAGGCTCCATGGAAAAGGGCGACGTGTTCGCCGTGGCCCGCTTGGCGGGAATCATGGGGGCCAAGCAGACCTCCCAACTCATCCCACTTTGCCACCCCCTCCCCCTAGACCGGGTGGGAGTCGAGCTTGAGGCCGACCCCGAGCGTCAGCGCGTGGAGATCACCGCCACGGCCACCACTTCGGCCAAGACCGGCGTTGAGATGGAAGCCATGACCGCCGTCTCCGTTGCAGCCCTAGCCCTCTACGACATGTGCAAGTCGGTCGACCGCGCCATGCGCATCGAGGCCGTCCGCCTAGTCAGTAAGACCGGCGGGAAGAGCGGTGACATCTTCTTGGAGTAATGACCCTCACTCCAAACTCCGTCACTCGGTATACGGCCCCAACGCCTTCAAAGCCGCCTCCGCCCAAACCACGTACTCCCCATCAGACACCGCCAGAGGTGTCAACTCCTCGGCAGGGTTTGGATCGCTCACAACCTCAGCCCCAGGCAGGAGCCTCAACACCAACTCGTACAGCTCCCCATCGGGGCACACCACCACACACCCCCGGTCCACATCCGCGAGGCCGCCTCCCGGCTCCACCTCCACCGCCTCCAACCAGTTCCGCCCGAGGAACGTCGGGAACGGGCGCACCCGCGAGGCCAGTTCACGCAGCTGCTCACGCAGGGCGTCGGCAGTATGGGCGAGGTGTTCAGACATAACGCGTAGGTTTGACAGCTAGCATAGCCACAGCTACAGTATTCTACACGGGGTCGCAGCACGGCGGCTGGCCGGCTGACCTCAGGGGGCAACGTAGCTCAGCGGCAGAGCGGGCGCTTCATAAGCGCTAGGTCATAGGTTCGAATCCTATCGTTGCCACCACACTCCTCCCACCGTATGACACCCAAGCTTGTTGTCTAACGTCGTCCTGGATCGATGACTAATCACCTGTGGTCCGCATTGGACTCTCCAGTGCTGCAAGGATGTCATCGGCGATGTAGCGAGGAGGCCACCTCCTACTATCTAGTCGCACTAAACCAGACTCTACTAGTCGGCCTAAGACGCCACGCGCTCCTGCGGTTGTCATGCCCAAGATACCAGAGGCTCCACGGACGGTCATAAATGGGTTAGCGAACAGTTCGTCCAGTAACTGTAACGCGCTTGAGGACGCCCTGCCGGCCTGAAGCACTTCACGATAGTCACTATGCAGCTGCCGTAACCGGCGAATCCGCTCCATCACATCCCTCGACTCTTCATCTATACCAATCAGGAAGTAACGAAACCACCTTTCCCAATCACCCGTTATACTCACGTTCAGTAGCTCGTCGTAATATCGCTGACGATCACGCTCAAAATAAGCGCTCAGATATAGGAGGGGCTTGGAGAGCACTTGGCTGGCGATCAAAAACAGCGTGATGAGCAGCCTGCCGACCCTACCGTTACCATCCTCGTAGGGATGAATAGTTTCAAACTGGTAGTGCATCATGGCACACCTGACGAGGGGCGGTAACTCTAAGGATTCGTTGACAAACTCTTCCCAGTCGAGGAATAGGCTTCGTACCTGGTCGGGTGGAGGTGGAATAAACCGAGCATCCCTAATGGACGAACCTGGTGCACCGATGTAGACTTGGCCGCTCCTGAGTTCGCCGGGCCTCTTTTCCTCTCCCCGTACACCAGTGAGTAATCTCAGATGGATTTCGTTGACGAACCTTAAGGAAATCGGCAACCTTCGTAACGCTTCGACGCCTTGCTGCATGGCCATCACGTAGTTAATGACTTCGCGAACATCATGGTTCGCCATTCCCTGACGGTCGGCTTCATACGCGAAGACTTCTGAAAGCGAGGTGATAGTTCCCTCGATCATAGAGGACAGCAACGCTTCACGGCGGAGAAGCGGTCTCATTAGGAGGTTAGGGTTCGGGATGGTTTCCCCGACACCGTCTAGCGTAGCGATAGCTCTTGAGGCTTTGTCCAGCAGATACACCGTGCCGGAACTGAGGTTAAGTTGCCTAGGAAGTGGATAAGGCACAAACGCCTGCTCTCCCTCGGCAGTGAGAATCATATCCCCGTAGGGCTCAGCACCTAACCGCTGCAAAGACTAGAAACTCCTCTTTCAAGCGATCGAGTAACTTGAAACTTTTAGGCCAAATTGTATCAAATTACCTTGCTGCTAGCAACTTCAGTTGCTATATACAACCAGTTGTAGTAGGGGGGGCTTTAGAAGAAACATACGGTAGGCCAGAGATACTAGCCTACCGCTTTTGATGGACTCCGTGTCTTGAAACGCTACTTCCGGGCCTCTTGGAGCTCCAACTGGTTGCCAGCAGGGTCGCGCAGGAACACCTGGCGCAGGTTGCCTACCAGACCGGAGATGAGCCTGTAGGGGACGCCCTCGGTGTCCAGTTCCCTCATGGCGTCATCCAGCGACTCCACCTGCAGGGCGTAGTGGACTTGGATGGGGTCGTGGGTCTCGCCGGTCGGCTCGCAGCCGATGATGTGGACTTGGGGCTCGCCAGCGACGCCGTCGGTGCCCAGCCATGCTCCGGGCATTCCGGGTATCTCCGGCCTAGGGGCCAGCTTCATGCCCATCACCCGGGTGTAGAAATCGTAGGTCTCGTCGTAGGGCAGCGTGGGTATGGCGGTGTGCAGGAACTTGGTTACCTTCATCTGTACTTCTCCTTCTGAGCTTTGGTAGCGCCCTATGATAACGCAGGGCGTGGTTTTCCCCAAGACTCTGGCGCTGGTCCAGACCTTTAGGCGCCTACTCCGGGAGGACGGCTATGGCCTCTATCTCAATCTTGAGATGGGGCGCCACCAGACCGGCGACCTGCACCCGGGTGGAGGCAGGCAGGTCGTCGCCGAAGTAGCGCATGCGCACCTCGTGGGTCTTGGCTCCAGCCTCGCTGTCGATCTCAGTGACGAAGCTGGTGATCTTTGCGATGTTCTGTAGTGTGCCGCCCTCGGCCTCCAGGATGAGCTTCATCCGCTTCAGGATTACCTCGGTCTGCTCGGCCATGTCGCCATACTCCGCTTCGGTGTCCCGGGCTGTGGCGCCCGAGAGGAACAGCAGATTACCCATTCGCACCGAATGGAAATGGGGCGCTCCGGGCGCTGGCAGTTCGGGATAGTTCTTTCTTGCGATGTCCACTTGGTGCCTCCTTTATGGAACTTGGGCATTGAGACTCCGGCTATTTTGCGCTGTATACGTCGTGGGAGGCAAGCTGGCCGACTTGCACCGCAACTATGGCCGCACCTATAATAGGCGTCTGGAGCAAGCTGACAGGGGCGGTTAGCTCAGCGGTTAGAGCGCCTCGTTCACACCGAGGAGGTCAGAGGTTCAAATCCTCTATCGCCCACCAGCAAGAGTCCCAGCCGAGGTGGCGGAACGGCAGACGCGCTACGTTCAGGGCGTAGTGTCCTTACGGGCGTGCGGGTTCAAATCCCGCCCTCGGCACCACTGGTGCTGCCACCCTCGGCACAACTGGATCTGTCCTTGGGACGCTGGCACCAGAAGATGCGCGCTTGTAGCTCAGCTGGATAGAGCGCAGCCCTGCGAAGGCTGAGGCCGTGGGTTCGAGTCCCGCCAAGCGCACCACCCTCTAAAATCCTACGTACTCATATCTCACCCGCCCTTTGGCCGTGCTACCTGTGGCAGGCTAAGGGGCCGATGGAACGGTGCCGTGTCAACTCCTCCACGAATCGTCAACGACCGCCTTAACGCCTTCTGCCGCGATACCGAGGCATACTTGGAGGGGAACCCCAGCGGCCCCTTGGCTAGCCTTGCCTTCGCCGCCAAGGACATCTTCGATGTCGCGGGCCACGTCACCGGCGGTGGCAACCCCGACTGGAAGGGGACCCACGCTCCCGCCCAGCGCACCGCTTGGGTGGTGCAAACGCTGGTGGACGCCGGCGCGACCATGGTGGGCAAGACCCATACTGACGAGCTTACGCGCGGCATCTTTGGCGAGAACGCTCACTACGGCACTCCCACCAACCCCCGATCCCCCAACCGCGTGCCCGGCGGCTCCTCCAGCGGCTCAGCCTCCGCTGTGGCTGGTTCGCTGGTAGACTTCGCCCTCGGCTCCGACACTGGAGGCTCGGTACGCGTGCCCTCCTCCTTCTGCGGCCTCTACGGCCTGCGCCCCACCCACGGGCGCATCCCGCTGCACGGCATCCTGATACAAGCCCCCAGCTATGACACCATCGGCTGGTTCGCCCGCGACATTGACCTTTTCGCTCGGATCGGCTCAGTGGTTTTGCAGCCGAACGCCGATGCGTTCCAGCCCCACCGCCTAGTCCTAGCCCAAGACGCCTTCGAACTCGCCGACCCTGAAACCGTTGAGGCGCTGCAACCTCATATCGGGGCCATCGCCTCTGCCATCGGCAATGTGCAGACAGAGCGCATCGCTACCACCAGCTTGGCTGAGTGGTCCCAGCAACAGCAGGTACTCCAAGGTCGCGAGGCTTGGGAAACAGCCAGGGACTGGATTGATCGCCACAACCCCCGCTTCTCCTTCAGCGTCACCGAACGGTACATGACAGGGCGTTCCGTCACCGACGAGGACGTCAGGGTCGCACTCCACGCTAGGGAAGAGTCAGTGCAGCGCGTGCTAGGGCTGCTGGCCGACGATGCGTTCATCTGCCTGCCGACGGCTGTAGGGCCAGCCCCGCTGCTGGGAGGGACACAGCAGGAACGTCGGACCCTGCAGGCCCGCGGCAGTTGCCTCACGACCATCGCCGGAACCTCTGGTACCCCCCAAATCAACCTTCCTTTGGCCGAGGTGAACGGCGCACCGGTAGGTCTCTCCCTCATAGGTCCCCGCGGAGCGGACGAGGCCCTCATAGCACTGGCGGTCGAACTGGCACGGGTTTCGTCCTAGGGTCGGGCGGAAGCTGCCTTCCAGAGATAGCATCCCGCAAGTCTTAACCCCGCCACCATCGGCCACCCCCCTCATCTCAACCTCATACGAGGCGCAAGGGCTCTGAATTGTGCCCTGGAGCCTCGTTCGGCTAGGTCACAGCTCCAGCGTTGATAGCTCGTCGGCGAAGATGAGGTTACCGTCGTAGATGGCCCTCATATCGCCGATGCCCTTCTCCATGGGGCCGTGGGTGGCTAGATGGGGACCGATGTGAACTACTGCCAGGCGTTTCACCCCTGCCTCCTGGGCCATGCGGGCTGCACCGGTGGTGCCACACTGGCCTTCGGCCTCGCCATTCTGCAGCATCACCTCCTGATCATCCCAGCACATGCAGAGCATGAGGTCAGCGCCTTGGGCCAGTTCCACCACCGAGGCGCAGGGCTGGGTGTCGCCGGTGAAGACTATGCTGCCGTGCGAGGTGTCCAGACGGTAGGCGAGGGAATCGAGGTAGGGCTGGACGTGCTCGGCCGGGGCAGCCGTCATCTGCCAGTCGGTCCCGGAGGCCACATGGCCGGGACCGACATCGCGGGCCAGCACGTCGGGGGGCTTGCGGGGAAGGGTACCGCCACGGTTGACGTACACCCGCTGGCTGAGAGGGTGGTTCACCCTAGCCTTCCAGTCGTGTGAGAAAGCCCCATCCTCGCCTAGGATGCGTTCGGTGACAGTCTCGGTAAGGGTGGGGCCGAAGACCTGCAGCCGGTTCTCCTTGCCGATGCTCTGGTCCCAGCGACAGAGCAGGAAGCAGGGGTAATCGATGTCATGGTCGAAGTGGTGGTGGGTGAAGAAGAGGTGGTCGATGTTGGTCGGCCACAGCCCAGCCTTCACCAGCTTGTGAGTGGCTGCGGGCCCGCAGTCCACCATCAGGCACTGACCGTCCAGATCGACCACGTAAGACGAGCCGAAGCGGGTGGGTGTAGGAGTGGGCGTGCCCGCTCCGAGGATGTGCACTGTGGCCATGGGAACCCTCCTAGCTCACCTTGGGGTAGCTACTATGAATGGGGCCGGAGTCGTGCTGTGTTGCAGCAGGGGGGCGCGGCCAATGGTGCCTAAAATCCGTAGCTGGTCGCGGCAATGGCCGTTTTCCGTATCTGAAACATGCCGGATTTGGCCGCACCGGCGTATCTGAGCCAGCTTGGCGGACTTGGCCACAAGTGGGCGTGCCCGCTAGCTATGAATCGGTCTGAAGTTGTGCTGTGTTGTAGCAGAGGGGCGCGGCCAAACGCTTGAAATCCGTAGCTGGGCGCGGCCACGGGCGTAGCTGAAAATCGTTTTTTCGTATCTGGAACTGGTCTCATTGGCCGCGCCGTCGTATGTAAGTTAGCTTGCCACATCTGGCCGCATTTCCGACTCATCGCTACCTCCGAAACAAAGTCAGTGGCGAAAAGAAAAGCAGGGGCGACCCTGAGGGGTCAGTCCCCTGCCTGCACTATTCGATGGTAGCGGGGGGCGAGGGGCTTGTCAAAGGGCTGATGTCAGGGTGACGGATGATTATTTCACGGATGGCTTCGGAGGGCCATCTACGACGGAAACCTCGTCTTCGCCGACGAGCTGTCGACGCTGGAGCTGTAATCCCACCCCACCACTTCGCTGCGTGTTATATGCTTGCGACACAGCGCTTCTGTTGAGGCAACAATGCCAGCAGTCTTGCCCTAGCCACCTGTGCATACGACAATGACCTGCGCCTTCTGAAGTTCGGGGGGGGGGGCGGCCGTTGGGAGAGCAGGAGCGCCGCTTGTGAGCTCCTAACCAACGAGGGGCACGAGGCAACCCGGAACAGCAAACAGACTGACCTGACTCCGTACCGAGGAGAGGCAAATGGACATTCCACGTCTCAGCAAGCCAACCTTCAGCAAATTGACCGGTTCCAAGCTCAACGGCTGGTCCACCGTCATCATTACGGTGCTTGCGATGGTCATCCTAGGGGTCGTCCTGCTACAAACGGTCGGCAGCGACATGGACTTTCCCAAGCTGGCCCACAAGACATCGTACTTCACAGCAGACGATGGCACAGTCTCGGTCCTAAGCAGGGACGTTTTTATCGGCCAGCCCATCGCAGATGGCGTACAGGACGCCACAAAGTGGATCACCAGCGCGGGGAGTTTCATCTTCAACCCCATCAGCTCCGGGATCAAGAACTCGATCCTATGGATCACAAAGGGCCTCCTTTGGATACCTTGGCCTGTCCTGATACTCGCAGTAGTGCTCCTCGCTTGGCGAGTTGCAGGGACCTTTGTGGCAACGTTCAGTGTATTCGCCCTTCTCCTTATCGGGCTCTCGGGTCTATGGCCCAGCGCCATGGAGACGATGGCGCTGATGGTAACCTCAGTAGCGATCTCGGTGTTCATAGCGATACCGCTGGGAATCACGGGTGCCCGCAGCGACAGGGCTGACGCTCTCATGCGCCCGATACTGGACGGTATGCAGACTATGCCCAGCTTCGTTTATCTGGTGCCAGCTATCTTCTTCTTCGGATTGGGCAACGCCCCCGCTGTAATGGCTACCATCATTTACGCAGTCCCTCCCGCCATCAGGCTTACCAACCTAGGCATCCGTCAAGTGCCTTCGGAGACGATTGAGGCGGCGCGGGCGTTTGGCGCAAGTCCGAGACAATTACTTTTCAAAGTACAGTTGCCCCTGGCCCTACCTACAATCATGGCGGGCATCAACCAGACGACTATGATGGCACTGGCTATGGTTGTGATTGCCTCGCTCGTATCAGCCGGTGGCTTGGGCGAGGATGTACTTAAGGCTATCGGAGGCCTCAAGGTTGGTGAAAGCTTGGTCGCGGGCATGGCCATTGTGTTCCTCGCAATCATCATCGACCGGATCACCCAAGGGGTGGCACGCGCCCAGGCTAGGGCGACCCAAGGATAGCTCTAGCGATAGCAAGAGCGAGGGGAATTTGGGATGTCAACGACAAAGTCAAAGCTCATCACTGCTGACGAGCTATCACAGCTATTCGGCAAGAGTGTCCTTGGCGAGTTCATACGAGGAGTTCTCAGCGATACCATGCCTACGGGACAGGAACAACAGCAAGATAGTGGTGGACTTGATAGGGACGCCTGATAGCCTCAGACACAGGCATCTGGCTTTGAGCGTGACCGGGACACAGTGCGCGCGCCAGATATAGCCAATATTTCCACTGAGAAGGTACCACCAAGGCACCAGGGTCAAGGGCTATTCGGAAGTTGTGCCCGACTTAGTGGTGGAAGTCGCATCCCCCGCAATTCCTATTGGCAGCTCAACGACAACGGCTTTGATGTGGCTGCGATACGGGGTGCGTCTGGTATGGGTGGTACATCCCGACAGTCGCACCGTCGATGTGCACCAAGAGGAGCACAGGGTGTCTACGCTCGGCAATGATACCAAACTTGAGGGCTCGGACGTGCACCCGGGTTCGCGTGTCCGGCGAGTGATATTTTCGAACCTTAGAGACGAGACCCTGTCTAAACAATAGAAAGGAGCCGGGGTCGAATCCCCGGCTCCTTTCTATTGGGCTTCTAAGGGAATCCGCGCTTAGCCCGACATCGCGGCCATCTGCGCTGCAAGCGCAGACTTGACGCGATCAGCGACGTCGCTCGGCACCCATTCTGTCCATACATCTTCCTTGTTGCTCAAGAACCAATAGGCCGTTTCTTCGAAGCTTGCCTCCGCCTGGTTACGATAAGCGAGGGTTTCACCTATCTGTGCAGCTGTGAAAGACCAGTTCCGGAGAAGCTCAACCACGTCCGGTGCACGTTCGATCATGCTCGGGTGTACGGCGATTCTGACGGGGCCGGGAATGTAGCCGCAACCCTCTGAGGAATCCTGGTCCAATCTGCAGACCGGCTCTTCAAGACGAGTGAGGTCCAATGTATTCGCGGGAAGAGAAGGACCCCAGAGATATCCGAGCCAATTCTCTCCCTTCTCGACAGCGGCTGTCACTGAGGCGAACAATGCAGCCCCCTGAGCAGGCTTCTGCACAATGATGTCGTCAAAACCGTAGGAGGCTACCTGACCTGCATTCACCCTATTGCAGGCCCAGTCACCGGGACAGGTCCACAGAATTACTTTCCCATCCTCTTGCGGGAACTTGTCTATGTGGTCCCTGATGTCCTCCACGCTTCGTAGCCCAGGGTTTGCTTCAGCCATGTAGGTGGGTATTACGAACGCACTCTGCCATTGCTCGGCTAGGCTAACCCCCACTGGGACTACTTTCCCCTCATCCAACGCTGGCAGCCATGTGTCGTTCTGGTTGGGGAGCCATATCTCTAGAGTGACGTCGATGTCACCGCGCAGCAGGCTTTGGAACAGGGGTATGGTGCCTCCGAATTCTCCTTTCACTGGGTACCCATAACCATGTTCTACGATGTACTTACCAATGGCGCTCTGTACTTGGGCGCTGCCCCAGTTGAGATCGGAGAAGACGATGGTGCTCTTCTCCTCCTCCATCATCATGGACTCCGAGATAGCCATGGACACTATCTCCTGCACCTTCATGGCGGTGAGGGCGTCGGGGTCTTCCGCTGCCATCAGGGCGTTGTCGACGATGTCCTGCACCTGCATGGCTGTCAGACCTTCGGGCTGGCCGCTCATGGCGTTGGCCACTATGGCCTGCACCTGCTGGGCGGTGAGACCTTCCGGGGTCTGGATGGCTGCGATGGCACTGCCAACGATGGCCTGCGCTTGCGCAGCGGTCAACCCCTCGGGGCTGTCCATGCTCATCACTGCATTGCCGACGATATCCTGAACCTGCGTTGCGGTAAGGCCTTCGGTTTGGGACATGGCCAAGTCGTCTATGGACTTCTGGACGATGTCCTGAACCTCCGTGGCGGTGATGCCTTCAGGCTGGGACATGGCCAAGTCGTCTATGGACTTCTGCAGGTTGCTGATGGCCTCGTCGTTACTGCCACCGCACGCTGCCACCATGAGAAGCACCACTACCATGAGGCTCCCCATCAGCAGGAAGGGGTTAAGTTTACGGGCACTCTTGAGCATTGGATTTGTCCTTTCCCATAAATGGATAAAACTAAGGGATAGTTAAGATTACGGCCTAGTGGGCCATTGCCAGAATAACGTCGTCGCGGTGCACCTCCCCCACCAACTCGTCTTGGTGGTCCAGTACTTGAATTGGCTTTTGGTGTTCCATCAACATGGGGATCAGGTCCTCCAGCAGGGTCTCCAGCCTGCATGAAGGGCCCGCTTCATCAAGGCCATTGGCCGAGCCATTGCCCAAATGTTCTTTCATGACGTTCTTTGCCTTGAGTATCGACTCCTTGCGCACGTCCCGCACGAACTCGCTGACGTAGTCGTCGCAAGGCTCCATGACTATCTCTTCGGGCGTGCCCGACTGCACAATCTCGCCGTCGCGCATGATCACGATGCGGTTGCCGATTTTCAGGGCCTCGCTGAGGTCGTGGGTGATGAACACCATGGTCTTGTGCAACTCGGTCTGTATCTTGAGCAACTCGTCCTGCATGGTGCGGCGTATCAAGGGGTCGAGAGCACTGAAAGGTTCGTCCAGCAGGAGAATCTGAGGGTCCACGGCCAAGGCGCGGGCCAAGCCGACGCGCTGCTGCATACCACCGCTGAGCTCCCGGGGATAGTTGTTCTCCCAGCCCTGCAGGCCCACCATCTCCAAGACCCCCTGCGCCGTCTCCTCCCGCTCTTCCCTGCTGATGCCGCGTAGCTCCATTCCCCAGACCGTGTTGTCCAGCACGGTGCGGTGGGGAAAGAGGCCAAAGCGCTGGAAGACCATGGAGACCTTGGTACGACGCAACTGCGTCAACTGGGTGTCGTTGCAGGCGAGCACATCCTCGTCGTCGATGTATATCTCGCCTTGAGTGGGCTCAATGAGGCGGATGAGGCACCGTATGAGGGTGGACTTACCGCTGCCGGACAGTCCCATGACCACGAAGATGTCGCCTTCGGGCACGGAGAAGTTGACGTCCTTGAGGGCCACGACGCAGCCAGTTTCCTCTTGGACCTCGCTCCGGGACTTGTCCTGCCATTCGGGAGTGGTCACTCTTTCAGGGTCGCTCCCGAACACCTTCCATAAGCCGTTGACTGTAATGCAATCGTTGCCGTTTTCCATGAAAAAAACCCCCCCGGCAGGCAAAAGCCTACCCACGAAGCGGGTAAAGGTACTTCGCAAGATACCCACAGGCGTCCTATCTGTCAACCTTTGACCTCCCTACCAAGAGCGGGCAGGCTCCCAAAATGAGAGAAATCCGCTTGCTAACAACCTTGCAGGCAGAGTAAGATGCGGTACGTGGCCGGCCTCGCGGCGATGGGCGAGGACTCGGTCTTTTTTGCTGTTAGTGGGGTGATGATATGACCCAGCCTGCCTACCTCACCAAGGGGGGCCTGGAAAGGCTGAAGGAGGAGCGAGAAAACCTCTTCACTGTACGACGCCACGACGTAGCCGAGCGTATCCAGCGGGCCAAGGAGATGGGAGGCGCCGTGGATAACGCTGAGTATGAAGAGGCCAAGAACGACCAAGCCTATATCGCAGGCCGCATCCTCACCCTCGACACCCTCATCACCAACGCCCGCATCATCGAAGAGAACGGTTCTTCCGATGTGGTGCGCATCGGCTCCACGGTCCAAGTGCAAGACGAAAAAGGGCGCAAGAAGAAATACAAGATCATCGGCAGTGCCGAGGCCGACCCCTCCCAAGGCTCCATCTCCAACGAGTCACCCATCGGTAAGGCCCTGCTGGGCAAGAGCGCAGGCGATGTCGCCGACGTCGCGGTCCCTGCAGGTCAGATACAGTTGAAAGTGCTGAGGATATCCTGAGGCCGACCGGAGCTTCCCATGGTTAGAGGGGATGCCCTCCTTCAAGCAAGGCGGGAAAAGCTGGAACGCCTCCGGCAGTTGGGCGTAGACCCCTATCCGCCCCGTTACCACCGCACCCACACCGCCGCCGAGGCAATCGCATACTTCCTTGAGCAAGAAGCCTCGACTGGGCTCGAGGAAGAAAAAGACGGTGGACATGGCCGCCGCACCGACCCCGTCTCAGTGGCCGGTCGCATCGCCTTCCTGCGCCCCATGGGCCGAGCCGCCTTTCTCGACCTGCGCGACGGCACTGGCAAGGTGCAAGCCCACCTACGCCGTGACCTGCTGGGCGACGCGTTCCAACTGACCCGCGCCCTAGACTTGGGCGACTTCATCGGCGTGAGCGGACCGCTCTTCCGCACCAACACCGGCGAGATTACCGTGGAAGTCACCGAGTTCGCTCCGCTGTGCAAGAGTCTGCGTCCCCCGCCGGAGAAGTTTCACGGCCTGCGTGACGTGGAGCAGCGGTACCGTCAACGCTACCTTGACCTCATCTCCGACCCCGAAGTCATGGACGTCTTCCTCATGCGCAGCCGCATAATCAGCGGCATCCGCCGCTTTCTCGACGGGCGAGGGTTCGTGGAGGTGGACACCCCGGTGCTGGTCCCGGTGGCCGCTGGGGCCATGGCACGCCCCTTCGCCACCCACCACAACGCGCTGGACCAAGGCCTCTACCTGCGCATAGCCACAGAGCTATACCTCAAGCGTCTGATCGTAGGCGGGTTCGACAAGGTCTACGAGCTTGGCCGCGTCTTTCGCAACGAGGGAATAGACCAAGACCACAACCCAGAATTTACCCTCCTCGAAAGCTACGAGGCCTATGCCGACTACAACCATGTGATGACCATGGTTGAGGAAATGGTGTCCCAAGTGGCCATTGAGGTCTTGGGCACAACCACCATCACCGCGGGAGAGCACGAGATCGATCTGGCACCCCCATGGCGACGCCTCTCACTGCGCGAGGAGCTGGCCGCTCGCAGCGGAATCGATATAGAAGAGCACCTCACCGACGAGAGCATGGCGGCCCGACTCCAGCAACTGGGCGTTCGCAGCGAGGGTAGCGAAAGCCGCGGCAGGCTCATCGACAAGGCCCTCTCCACTTTCGTCGAACCCCATCTGATTCAACCCACCTTCCTCTTGGACTATCCCGAAGAGATGTCCCCCTTGGCCAAGGGCAAGCCCGACAAGCCGGGCTATGCGGAGCGGTTCGAGGGCTACAT
This sequence comes from Dehalococcoidia bacterium, assembly GCA_965263155.1. Classification (GTDB taxonomy): domain Bacteria; phylum Chloroflexota; class Dehalococcoidia; order Lucifugimonadales; family JAAXIE01; genus JAAXIE01. The sequence continues at coordinate 159,214 of OZ253586.1, read as the reverse complement.
CGGAGGCATGGAGGTAGCCAACTCCTACTCCGAGCTCAACGACCCCGACGTACAGCGGGAACGCTTCGAGGACCAAGAGAGGCAGCGCCTCGAGTACCGGGATGAAGAGGTGGAGCGCACAGATCACGACTTCCTGCTCAGCATCGAGCACGGCATGCCTCCCACCGGCGGCCTAGGCATGGGCATCGACCGTCTCGTGATGCTGCTCACCGGCCAAAGCTCCATCCGCGACGTGCTACTGTTCCCCCAAATGCGCACCAGAGAGTAGTATGTCCTCATGGTGACCGCCGCCACACTCCGCACCCGAAAGCTCGACATCTTGGAAGTACTCCGTAGTCCTTTGGTCTATCGATGAGGGCTTGCTGGACTTGATTGATTGCTCGTGGCGTCGTCTGAATGGTCTGGCATCGTCTGAATGGTGATGAGGTAACATCGAATAATGCTATCCATTGAGTTGATACGTCAGGAGCCTGATATGGTGCGCCAAGCCCTCCTACGCCGAGGAGAGGAGGCGCCCATCGATGGGTTGCTGGCGTTGGATGAGCAGCGGAGGCAGCTGATACACGAGGGGGACGAGTTGCGGGGGCGGCGCAATGCAGTGAGCCGCGAGTTGGGCCGCGCCTCCGAGAGACCCCCCGAGCTGATTCAAGAGATGCGTGAGGTCGGCGACCGCATCCGTGAGTTGGAGCAGCAGGTCAAGGACATGGAAGCCTCGCTGGATGACCAGTTGCTGGCCTTGCCCAACTTAGCCCTGCCCGAGGTCCCCTTAGGAACGGGCGAGGACGACAATGTCGTCATCAGCACATGGGGAGAGGCGCCCACTTTCGACTTCGAGCCTGCGCCTCACTGGGACATCGGCGAGCGGCTGGGCATCATCGACTTCCAGCGGGGCGTCAAGCTGTCGGGTTCCCGCTTCTTCACCCTCAGCGGGGCCGGAGCACGGCTGGAGCGGGCCCTAATCAATTGGATGCTGGACGTCCACACCGACAACGGCTACCAAGAGATGCACCTGCCAGCCTTGGTGAAGCAGTCCACCATGCTGGCATCAGGCAACCTGCCCAAGTTCGGCGACAACCTTTACCACGACGACGAAGACGACCTGTGGCTCGTACCCACTGCCGAGGTGCCCCTCACCAGTTTGCATGCCGACGAGGTGCTGTCCTACGAATCGCTGCCCCTTTACTACGCGGCCTACACACCCTGCTTTCGGCGGGAGAAGGCGGCGGCAGGGCGGGATACTCGGGGCATCAAGCGGGTACACCAATTCGACAAGGTCGAGATGTACAAGTTCGTGGCTCCAGAGCGCTCTGCCGATGAGTTGGAGTCGCTGCGAGGTGATGCCGAGGGTCTCTGCCGCCAGCTTGGCCTCCCGTACCGCGTGCTGCAACTATGCACCGGCGAGTTGGGTTTCGCCTCGGCCAAGTCTTATGACATTGAACTCTGGGCCGCAGGCTGCCAAGAATGGCTGGAGGTCAGTTCCTGCTCCAACTGCGTCGACTTTCAAGCAAGGCGCGCCAACGTGCGATGTCGCCCCGAATCAGGCGGGCGCCCCGTATTCGCCCACACCCTCAACGGGTCAGGGCTCGCTCTGCCCCGCCTCATCATCGCCATCTTGGAGAACTATCAGCAGGGCGATGGCTCCGTAGTCGTCCCTGAGGTACTACGCTCCTACATGCGTATGGACGTCATTACGGGAACGTAACGACGGACTGCCGAAGAGTATCATTCACCACAACGGGCGGGGTGGGATGAAGGGACTGGCGTTCACCTACGCAGAGGCCCTCGGGCTGCTGAAACAACTGATTTCCGAGCACGACTGCAAGAAACGCATAGACTTGGAGCTAAGCCCGTCGTTAAAGAGAACCCTCGGCCAGACCCAACAAAGACGAGGCACTGGCCGCTTCCTGATTCGGCTTTCAGCCTACCTCTCTGCTGAAGAGATGCACGACACGCTGCGTCACGAGTTTGCCCACGTCATGGCTGGCCTCAAGAAAGGGCACAGCGAGAGTTGGAAGAACTGGGCTAGAGAGGTCGGTGCTGAGCCCAAACGGTGCGCCCCTAAATATCCTGCATTGACGCCGTTGCACACATATGCGTGTCCGACGTGCGAGAAGATTGTAATCCGTAGGGCCAATCGCCTCCGCTTGGAGGAAGGCTGGGTTTGCCGTAACTGCAGAACGCCCGCAGAGAAGTTCATTCATGCTTTCGTAGACCCCATCGGAGAGAGCCAGCCACCAGATTCTGATCCGCCACCTTCAAAGACGCAACCGTCAGCGAAAGCGTCTGCACCACCGAAAAGCAAACGGCCACCTGCGGAATCGACGCCCCCTGAAGCACAGCTACCGCTGTTGCTCTAAGAGGGGCAAGGCGCCTCACGCAAGGCCGCCGTGTATAATGCAGGCATTCAGCCCAATTACTACTCATCACGAAGAGGCGGTGCTTGATGCCCAGAATAGCGCTGGACCTGAACAAAGATGAAGACCGGGCCAAGGTAAAAGGGCAGTGGCGAATGGCCCCAGGACTGGTCCCCGGTGAGGGAAACGAGGGACTCACAGCCCAATTGGCTGGGACCGCGGCTAGGCTGCCCGACTACGACGACTCCGGTTGGGACGCTTGGGACAACATCCGCCACAGCATCTCCACTGGCTTCACCTTCGCTTGGTACCGCATCAACGTGGAGGTGCCCCAAGAAATCGACGGCGTAGACCTAGCGGGCATGCGCGTGTGGTTCGAGACCAATGTCGACAACTACGGCGAGGTCTGGGTCAACGGCGAAATCGACCGCACCGCAGGCGTGGTCGTCGGCATCAATGCCCAGCAGCGGGTGGAGGTCGCCGCCAGCGCCTCTGCCGGCGATAAGCACGTCATCGCCTGCTTGGTGGGCAACGGCCCCCTCGCCGAACCCCGCGGTGGCATCTGGATGCGCTACGCCACCCTAGCCTTCGAATCCCCTGGCTGAAGAGCTTTCTGCCAAGAGGTGGCCCATTCAGAGCTAGGGGCCAATTCCTAACCGCATTCTTAAGGGCTCCATTTTTAAGGGGAGGTGAATCATGGCAATGGCAGATTTCGGCACCTACGACCTGTTCCAGTGGAATGTTATCGCCAATGTGCCCGAGGCAGTGGACGCCTACGACCAGCACATGCGGGAAGTGAAGCTGGCCGAGGAAGTGGGCCTCAAGTACCACTTCATCATTGAGCATCAAGGCAACAATATCGGCCAATGCACCTCGCCCGCCGTATACCTAGCGGCCTTGGCGCAGCAGACCAAGACCATTAGGTTCGGTGCCATGATCTTCCAGTTGCCCTTCTACAACCCCATGAGGTTGGCCCAAGACGCCGCTACGTTGGACCAGCTATCCCGCGGAAGGCTGGAATTCGGGGCGGGCTTGGGAGTGTTGTCGCACGAATTCATGCGCTGGAACATCCCCTTTGACCAGCGTCGCGCCATGTCAGAAGAGGCGCTCGACATTATCGAGCAGGCTTGGACCCAAGAGACGGTCTCTCACGAGGGTAAGTACTGGACATTCGATGAAGCCATTCCCATGCCCAAGCCCTATCAGAAGCCGCGCCCTCCCATCTGGTTTGCCTGCCACAGTCCCACGTCTTTCGAATACGCGGCAAAGCACAATTACGACGTGTCCCAGAACTTGGACGTGGACTCGGTGATCGCCGAGAAGTTCGACTACTGGCGTCGCTGCTGGAAGGAAGCAGACCACAAATCGGACATGCCTCGCACCTTCCTCACTCGCGCCATCCACGTCGCCGAGACCGATGAGCAGGCCATCGCCGAGGCAGCCCCGCATATCGTGCAGGCCTACTCCTATGGCATCGAGCGGTTGACCAACACCCGAATAGGCTATCGCGGCGTAGAGGGCACCCCCACCGACAAGGAAATCATACGGGTGTTCGAAGGCATGAGCACCGGCATCGACTTCTGGCTGGACAACGGACTAGCCCATGTGGGTAGCCCCGAAACCGTGGCGCGACGCCTGCAGGAACAGCACGCCAAACTCGGGTACGACGTGTTCTGCGGCCGCCATCGCTTCGCCGAAATCCCCACGGAGCAGGTGGAGAACTCCATCCGGCTCTTCGGGGAGAAAGTGCTGCCAGCCCTCTCCTAGTCGCCCTACATCGCCCTAGCAAACCAGTCCCCCGGCTTCCATCCGTCCGCGCCGGATAGGCCGGGGGACTGCTGCATCACCGAGCCGGGAGCGCGCCAGCACCCGAGGTTATTGTCCTCCAACCGCTACCCAATTCCCCCATACCACCCCTTCGGTATAGTATGCTCGAACAACACGCCCACTACTGAGAAGCCATCAGGGAGGCGCATCGATGCAATTGCTGGAGTTGACCATGCCCTTGAACCATGAGTACATGGCGGATGAGGTGTTTCCCACGGCGACGCCCTTCATTGTTGCGCCGGGCGGGCACCCGCTGAAGGGTTTCTCGCTGGGCACCGAGGCTGGCACCTGCCTGACGCTGCCGTCGCAGTTCGCCGAGACGCGGAAGACGGCCCGCCTGCATGAGGTGGAACTGGAGAAGCTGACCCTGCGCGAGACCGCCGTGCTGGACATCCCCAAGGACGGAGGGGAGGTGACCGACGCCGACTTAGACGCAGCTTGGCGCGGGGCCGACGTGCGTTACGGAGACGCCCTGCTGATCAGGACAGGCTGGGGCGATCAAGACCTCTACGAGCGGCCCGGTTCGCGCTACATGGTGGGATCGCCCTACCTCGTGGCATCCAGCGCACAGCACTTGGCAGCGCGGATGCGGACCAACGGCAGCGACCTTCTGCTGACAGACATGGCCGTCATCGCCATGCCACAGCAACATCTCATCCCCGAATGGTTCCCCATCGCGCCACGCCCCGAGCCGTGGCCCGCGGCCAAGGCGGCTGGGTACATTCGCTCCTACACGCCGGAAAAGGCAGCCGCCGACAACGGCGCGGCCATCGCTCTCGCATCGGCAGGAATCATGACCGTCAAGCGTCTGGTGAACTGCGCTGCCATACAGCAGCGGCGCGTCCGCATCATTGTGGGACCACTGAAACTCATCAGGGGAGTGGGCTCCACCTGTCGCGTCGTTGCCATAGAAGAATAAGGAGGCGTTCCAATGCGTCTGGTAGACCTGTCGATGCCCATCTGGGAAGGCGCCGGCTACGGCGAGATCCTAGCCATGCCCAACTGTTCGGTCCAGTTCTACGAGTACATGTTCTATGACGTGAACGGCATCCGCATGACCCACCTCAAGATCGACGACGAGTCGGGCAGCCCCTTCATGACCCCCTACCAAGGCTCGCCCCATCGCCGCGGCCCCCTGCGCGAGGGCAACATCTACACTTGGCGCCTCGACGAGGTGCCCTTGGAGCGGCTCATTCTGCGGGATACAGTTGTGCTGGACGTGCCCGGCGAGGACCAGCACGTCATCACAGCCGAGGAGATTGACGCCGCCGTGGCTCAAGCCGACTATCGCGAAGGCGACGACGTGCTGGTGCGCACTAGCTGGGCCACCACAGAGAAGGCCTTTGAACTAGGGAAAGACTACTGTGTGTACTCCCCGTCTTGGAGCTACGAGGCATGCCTGCGCATGGCGGAAATCATGGAGGAGAAGAAGAGCGGGGTCTTCATGACCGATGCCGCCCTCATCATGACGCCCGCCTATCAGGGCTACGCTTGGTCCATAGGCGACGAGCGCATCGTCCCACGGCCAAAGTCATGGCCCTCGGCAGAGGCACGGGAGCGCTTGATGGACCTGCCGCCCGGCGTCTTTTCCCCTGCGCCACCTTCAGTCGGCCTCGGTGGCTACCGCGACCTTGTCATCAAGACCATCGCCATCTGCAAGTGCTTGGTCAACGCCAACCAGCTGACGTCTAACCGGGTCAAGATGATCATCCTCCCCATGCTCATCAAGGAAGGCGGAGCATCTCCCTGCCGCTTCATCGCAGTTGAGGAGTAGACAGAACCCGTCTCTGAGGACCATCGCCTAGATGGAAGACCCTCTGGTTCTCCTGGTAGTCGCTGGGGCGGCGCTGCTGGGATTCACGGTGGCGGGAGTGGCTGGCATCGGGGGTGGAATCATCACCCTGCCAGCGTTGATCTGGGCCATCGGGGCTAGGGATGCCATCACCGCTCTGGCCTTCACCCAGATTCTGGCTGCCTTTGGCCGGATGTACTTCAACTGGCGAGACATCTCCTGGCCCGTGGTACGCTGGTTCTGTTTGGGGGCGATTCCGGCTGTGGTCGCGGGTAGCCTCGTCTTCATCGCCACCCCCAGCGAGATTCTGCCCCGATTGCTGGGGGGAATCATATTGCTGGTCGTGTTGTTCCGCCACACGCCATGGGGAAAGCGCAGGGGCATGAGGTTGCGTTGGTTCGCTCCCGTGGGATCGGTTACAGGCTTCCTAGCCGGAATGGTGGGAGCTGTGGGTCCGTTACTCGCACCCTTTTACTTGGGACATGGGTTGGTGACCGGCGCTTTCATCGGGACATCATCCTTCAATGTCATAGTCATACAAGTGCCCCGGCTCGCGGTTTACGGAGCCGACGGTCTATTGACCTTGCGGACTCTGATCATCGGGGTGGCCATTGGGCTGATCGCTTTCGTCGGAGCCTATCTAGGAAGTCTCATACTGAGGCGGGTATCGGTGGGGGCCTTCCCCATCATCGTAGAGGTCGTTCTAATCGGAACGGGAGTGCTGCTTATCGTCAGGGGCTAAACTGCGCCGGAGCGACTGCTCGCAGACCTCGGCTGGGCAGACCACGTACAGCCGTCGCCATCCATTGCGCAGGGGTCGCCGGCTACGCCACTCGCAATATCATCGAGCACATGGTCCGTTCTAAGGGGAAGCATGTCGACTGCTTAGATACGGTGGAGACCATAAACCAAGTCGGCATGGGAATATACTTGAACCATTAGAATCAGGGGCGACGACTAACCACTAGTCCCGATCTCCCGCTGGGACTGACACCTGCTGGTACTGCTGCCGCCTCGCCTCGTCAGACCTCACCGGCAGGGATCGCATCTGGGGGCTGAACAGCCCTACTAGGATGGCAACCACCACTACGACCATAGCCCCGATGGCCACGGCCCAAGGCGGACTGTCTAATGCCTTGGATACGGGCCCGCCGAAGACCAGGCTTAGCGGACCGAGGCTCCAAGTGACCCCGTACAGCCCCATTATTCGTCCGCGCAACTGGTCCGGCACCAAGCTCTGGATGGCTGCGATGCCGCCGGTGATGTACAGGGAGTGGGCTACCCCAACGAACACCAAGATCCCCATAGATGCCACATACATCTTCTGGCTGGCAGTGAAGGCGAACAGCACCAACCCCAATCCGTAGAATACGGCTCCAGCTAGGATCGCCAGCCCCAATGGGTGCCTGTCCTTCATGTTGCCAACAACCACCGTGCCGGTAATGGCCCCGATGCCCGCCGCCCCCAGAAGCCAGCCTATGCGCTCCGCTCCCACGTCCAGCACGTCTTTGGCGAACACCGGCATGAGGCCGATGTAGGCCATTCCGAACATGCTGTTGCAGAAGGTGAGCATCATGATGATGGAGAAGACGGAGTGCTGGCGGACGTAGCGCAGCCCAGCCGCAATTTGCCGCGCCACCTGCCCTTGCGACGGCGCACGAGCCCGCAACCGCAGCACCGACACCACTGCCCCCAGCAGGTAGAAGCTGGCTGCCGACGCGAACATGGAGGCTGGTATGCTCACCCGGTCAATGATGATGCCAGCAAAGAGGGGTCCGAAGATGCGCACCACGTTCCAGACGATGGACTCCATGGCCACGGCATTGACGATGTGCTCCCGCTGCACCAGCCGGGGAAAGATGGAGGACCTGCTGGGGGAGTCGAATGCTTGAACGGAGCCGATGATCCCTGCTACCACCAGTAGGTGCCATGGCTCGACCTTGTCCATGAGCACCATAATCGCTAGGACGACGACGCCGGTAGCTGCGATGGACTGGGAGCTGGTTACGAGAACCCGCGGCTCAAATCGGTCTGCCATTGCCCCGCCAAACACGTTGAACAGGATGGCAGGCATGGCGATGGCCAGTCCAAGGAATGCGAGGTCCAACTCCTCGCCGGTGAGTTCGAACATGAGCCATCCCATGGTGAACTGGAGCAGCATTTGATGCCCCGTAACACCGATGAGCAGGGCCACCCAGTAATAGCGGTACTGTCCATACCGCATGGATATGGGCAGAAACGAGTTCACTCGTGTGCCCAAGGTTGCGATTCCGTTCGCCATTGAGTCCTTACGCTAGCACCGTCCGTTATGGAGGTCAAATCTTCGACAATTCCGGTCGCCAAGGGCCACGTGGCCCTCATATACCCATTGCATCCCTCCGGCGCCAACTCCTTGCCGAGTGTGTTAGAACTAATGTACCATAATGTATGCTCCGCGTACCTTCCCCCCGCACCACACTAACGCCTGAGCCTCTGTTTTCGCAGGGTCACGTGCCACGAGAATGCGGTGAGACCGCCGCACATTGCGCCCTAGCTGGTCCAAAGCTGATTCCAAACGATCATGCGGTAGATGCGGCGGACATCAGATACAAAACAATTCGCGGCGGCTTTGGGCGCGGCACCGCCCAAGCTGCCGGTGCGACAGTGACGAGAATTGCAGTCGACTGCCAAAGCTGAACCAGCTACGGCCGTTGCAGGAATTGCAGGGGGTACAAATACAAAAACTTTCCTCACAGATACGAATGCCCTGCAAGCCCAGCTACAAGAGTGCAGATGCAGCCACCCAGAGCAAGCTGTAGAATGAGCCCGACGCGAAACGCGCAGAACACCAAGAGAGGAGTTCCTATGTATCAGACTGATCAGTACGAGGGCATGCTGGCCGAGACCGTCTCGGTTCATGGCCACAACGGCGACGTAGTCAACGCCTATCTAGCCCGACCAATGGGCACCGGTCCCTTCCCCGCCATGGTGGTGATTCACCACGCTCCCGGCTGGGATGAGTGGTACCGTGAGGCCACCCGCCGCTACGCCCATCATGGCTACGTAGCCATCTCTCCCAACCTTTACTCCCGCGACGGCCACGGAACGCCTGAGGACATCGGCGCTGCGGTGCGGGCTGCTGGCGGTGTGCCCGACGATCAGATGGTCGGCGACGTCACCGGCGCCATGAAATACCTCCGTTCCCAAGCCTACATCAACGGCAAGGTGGGTCTCTTCGGCACCTGCTCCGGCGGGCGCAACACCTTCCTCACAGTCTGCCAGAGCAGTGGGTTCGACGCGGCCATCGAGTGCTGGGGCGGGCGCGTTGTCATGGCCGAGGCTGACCTGAACCCCAAGAACCCAGTGGCTCCCATCGATTTAACCAAGGACCTGTCCTGCCCGCTGTTGGGGTTGTTCGGGAACGACGATGCCAGCCCTTCCCCCGAGCAGGTGAACCAGCACGAGGAGGAGCTGAAGAAGCACGGCAAGAACTACGAGTTCCACCGCTACGACGGCGCGGGCCACGGCTTCTTCTACTACCACACCCCAGCCTACCGCCAAGAGCAGGCCGTGGACGGCTGGCAGAAAATTTGGGCCTTCCTCGAGAAGAACCTCGGCTAGCCGTCGGTTCAAACTCAGGGAGTCGCAGCCATGAACTCCTGTCTCCCCTTTCCCCCCTTGAGGGGGAGAGTTGGGATGGGGGTGGAGACGGCCCTGTGGCACCACGAAAGAGGATGAAGAAGTTGTCCCCTCTTCCCTAGCGGGAGAGGGTTAGGGTGAGAGCGTCCAGACCGTTGATTCCCGTCTCCGCAGGAACGACGGTTAGCGCGCACCCGCCCAGTTCGGGGCAAGGTGCGGATTCAGCAGACCTGCCAAGGAGTAACACAATGTGTACAGCCATAATCGAAAAGGCCGACATCAGCGGTAGCGGCAAGGGCACCGCGGGCTGGTTCAAGGTGAACAAGGTCAACGTCTCCTACGACCACCCTTACCACGCGTCCTACGAGCACACGCTGAACCTCGACTTCGTGAACGAGGCCGAGGGCCCCAGTGCCAGAGTGGCCGTGGAGCTGAGTGCCGAGTCGGCCCGCCAGATGATCAAGGCCATCCAGGAAGCCTTGGACCGCGCCGAGAAGGGCGGCCACATCATTGAGGAGCTTATAGCCGCCCGGTAGCGCAACAAACCTCGTCGTAGGGGCAACCCTTGTGGCTGCCCCAGACTCATCGCCGCACAACAAGAACACAGAAGGAGCCCTAATGCCGTACGCGAATATTAATGGAGCCAACCTCTACTACGAGGAGTACGGCAGCGGACCGCCTCTCATCCTCACTCCAGGAGGCCGGGTAGACCGCGAGGGATTGCGTCCCCTGGGGGCTCTCATGTCCTTGCACTGTCGCGTGATTCTGCATGACAGGCGCAACTGCGGCCGGTCCGATGTCGTCATCGGAAGCGAACTGTCGGAGCAGCACCAGTGGGCCGAGGATATGGCGGGGCTGCTGGACCACCTCGGCGCTTCCCCAGCCTACGTCGCTGGCGGGTCGGCGGGCTCCCGCACCTCCCTGACTCTAGCGGTCCGACACCCCGAAGCTGTCAAGGGCTTGTTGGTGTGGGAAGTCAGCGGCGGGCCCAACAGCGCCTCGTTGACGGCCCCCAACTACTACGGTCAGTTCATTGAGGCCGTCCAACGTGGCGGAATGGCTGCTGTAGGAGAGACCGAGTTTTTCGCCCAGCGCATCAAGGACAACCCAGCCAGCGGCCAGCGCCTCCTAGAGATGGACCCGCAGCAGTTCCGCAACGCCATGCTGCGGTGGCAGGAAGCCTACGCCGCTCCCAACCCGGTAAGCGACGTCACAGAGGATCAGCTGGCCAGCATCCGCTGCCCTATGGTCATCTTCCAAGGCAATACGCCAGACGACGTACACCACAAATCGGCGGCTGAGGCACTGCACCGTCTAGTGCCCCACTCGGAGCTGCGCTCCTCAGCTTGGACCCACGAGGAGTGGGCCGTGGTGGGGCAGCACGACAACACCTTCCCCGGCCTAGCAGCCACCAACCGCTACTCGATGAAAGCCCCCTTCTACGCTGAGCAGTTGGCGGCCTTCATCGCCCGAGTGGAGGCAAGCCAGCCGGTGGCCGCTAACTAGACGACTGGAGCAATGTCCCGCCGGGCACCGGCTGGAATATGTTGAACACCGCCCCTTGTGGGTCCTGAAGGACGGCAACGCGGCCTTCTCCAGGTACGTCCCAAGGTTGTAGTAACACCGTGGCTCCCAATACCTCGGCTTGCGCAGTCTTGGCATCGGCATCATCTACGCAGAAGTAGACCACCCAGCAGGGGACACACCCTTGCATCTCAGGCGTGATCTGCAGCACTCCCGCCACGCTGGTGCCACCAGCTCGCAGCAGATAGTAGTCCATGGGCGCGTTGGTGAACTCGACCCCCAGCACTGCCCCGTAGAAGGAACCCGCCTCTTGAGGATTTTTGGTCATGACCTCATTCCAGATGACGGCCCCCGGCTCGTTCTTGACCTCGCAGCCTATGTGAGCTTTGGGCTGCCACACTGCGAACACCGCCCCTTCGGGGTCCTGTATCATCGCCATGCGACCCGCCTCGAACACATCGCAGGGCGCCACAAGAACGGTACCGCCAGCCTGCTCGGCCCGTGCTGTCGCATCGTCGACGCTGTCCACGGTGATGTAAGTCGCCCAGTGGGATAGTACGCCTTGGGCGGTCTGGTCTTCCATCTGCTGATACAGACCGCATACGGCGTGGCCCCGCATCCTCTGCATGTAGTAGAAGCTGTCGGGCCCCATCGGCTGGGGGTCATTATCCCATCCGAAGAGGGCGCCGTAGAATGTCAGGGCCCCCTCCGCGTCGGTGGTCGACAGGTCGACCCACGACGGCGTTCCGGGCGCATAGCTGGTTATCTCGGGCATATCGTCTCCTCCATGTCTATAGGGTCTTGGTATAGGCATGTACCGGTGCGGGCGCGATGATATCCGGGTTTAGGGACTGGAGGCAACGGGCGAATGTCACTGGATGCGGACTTCTTGCTTGAGCGTGGTCCCGTCTGCTACTGCTAGGTGACGAGAATCCGCTTCTCTTTGGACACAACGGTGCCGTCAGCCTGCTCCACCACTGCTGCCAACCGCCAGCGTACGGTGCCGCCCCGGTCAGCGTAAGGCGGTAGCTCCGGAGATATGTCCAGTCGAACGTGGACTGCCTCCGTGGCTCCCTTGGCTAGGGAAAGGCCCTGTAGGAAGACGGCTTGGCTGTGGACCGAGATGTTCTTGAACTCCTCGGTGACCCGCTTGGGTATGCGAATTTGCGGAAGTTGGGGCCCTCCGAACCGCGCCGGGACTACAGGGCGAGAGGCGGGCACCATCACCGTGTGCACCTCATGGAACCTCTCCCGGCACACTAACTCTATGCGGCCTTGGGCCACCTCAACGGCACTACGAGCCTTCAGCGACACGTCTATTTCGACGGTATCGCCCAGCCTGTACTCGCGGCTCTCAAAGAGGGCGTCAATTTCCAGCGGACTGAGAAACGAGAACATCTCAGAGCCATCACGACGACAGGGCTGTTGTGACCTGGTGTTCGTGCAGAGCAGGCAGGACCTCGCGCCCAAACCTCTGTATCTGGTTCATGAACATCGAGTGGGGCATAGAGCCCCGGTTGAAGTGCAGCATCAACACGTTGCTACCCAAGCTCTCAGCCAAGTCGATGATGGAGTCACGAACTTCGTCGGGGCTGCCGAAGCAGAGCCTGTCTTGGTGCTCGATGCTCTCCATGGTGGCTTCGCGGAAGGTCTGGATGCTGTTGAGGAAGTCCTCGCGGTTTTCAGGGCTGAGCCACTCCATATTCCGCTCGCTGCGGTAGCCGGTGGCTCTCTGGCGCTCGACGTTGGCTGTGTTGCCATGCCCGAAAAGGGTGCGATAGAAGTAGACCATGTAGGGGCCTGCCTCGGCCAAGGCTTGCTCCCGGCTGTCGGCCACATACGCATTGGCAGTCCCGATGATGTGCTCTGGCGTGAGGGTGTGGCCGTTCTCTGCCAGTTGCCTCCCATAGTAGCGCACCATATCCTGCCGCCCCGCCAGCGTTCCCAAGGCACCGGGTGATATTGGCACGTTCTCTCGCCCTGCCCAATCGAGAGTCTCTTGGCTGGCGCTCACAGGTATCCATACCGGCGGGTGGGGTTGCTGCACCGGGCGGGGCCAGATGGCCACATCATTATAGCTCCAGTACTCGCCCTCGTAGGAGAAGACCTCCTCCGTCCACGCCTTTTTGATAATCTGATAGGCCTCCTCAAACCGGCCGCGGGACTCTGCCATACTCACGTTGTAGGCTAGATATTCACGCGGGATCCCACGGGCGAAGCCGGAGATCAGTCGCCCGTTGCTGAGGCAGTCGAGCATCGACAGCTCTTCGGCCAAACGCAGAGGCTCGTGGATGGGCAGCAGGTTGCCGTAGATGAGCATCTTCATGCGCTTCAGCCGCTGCGAGGCAGCAGCAGCCATGACGTTGGGCGAGGTCATCAGGCCGTAGGGCGAGGTGTGGTGTTCATTGAATCCCACGCCGTCGAACCCCAACTCGTCCATCAAACACCAAGCTTCTAGGTGTTCCTCGTAGTTGCTCACCGCAAGCTCAGGCTTGAAGTGCTCCTTGGCCAGCGGGTAAGGAAGCTCGCCATCCTGCTTGAGATGGTCCAACTGCTGGGGGTACGCCAAGAAGTCAAAGCCGAAAATCTGCATACAAAAGCCTCCTGAGGCCTACGAGGTGTGCCCGACAGGCCCGATTGTTCGCCATGGCTCGGCGCATGTCAACTACTCATCCAACCCGCACGGGCTCTCCCGTTTCTGCGGAGCGGTAGGCTGCCAGCACCAGATCCAAGTCGTACAACCCCTCCTTGGCCAGCATCACTGGTTCCCGGCGCTCCGCGATAGCATCGTGGAATTCCTGGGCCACGGCGCTAAGGCCCATCCGGTCCTCTGAGAACAGCCACTGACGCCTGCCGGTAGTGGTCTCCAAGGTGACGGTCTGTCCGCCGGGACGGAAGATAATTTTGCCACGGCTGCCGGACAGGGATACCCAAGCTCTTGGGATGCGTTGGGTGGCGGCCCAACTGTAATTGATGAACGCCACGGCGCCTCCCGGCAGACGAGCTATCATGGCGACCCCGTCCTCGCCTTCCATGCCAGTCATGGCGTGAGGCAGCTTGGCGGCTGATACCTCTACGGGGCGGCCTGCTAGGTGGACCATCATGTCGACCAAGTGAATGCCTCCATCAATAAACAGCCCACCACTCATCTGCTCGGACGAAGCGCGCCAGCCGCTTGGCCTGAAGGGGCCTTCTTGCTGGAACTGGGCCAAGCGCAACTCTCCCAGCAGGCCGTCATCGATGAGCTGCCTGCATTGTCTCACCACAGGCAGAAAACGGGCGTTTTCAGCCACCATCAGGATGACACCGGCTGACTCGGAGGTATCGATCATGCGCTGTGCCTCATCAACGTCGCGGGCGATGGGCTTCTCCACCAGCACATGCTTGCGGTGGGATATGGCCAGCAAGGCATGCTCCAAGTGCAGGTGATGAGGTGTGCAGACGTAACAGGCGTCTACGCGGGGATCGGCCACAGCTTCCTCGTAGCTGCCAAAGGCGCCGTGGCCGTGAAAGCGATGGTTGTAGGCTTGTGCACGGCGCAAGCCGCGGCTGGCGAAGTAGAGTCGGACGGGGTTGGGTTCGGCAGAGGTCAGGAGTTGGCGGGCGAAGGTGGCGGCGTAGTTGCCACAGCCTAAGACGCAGAGGGAGAGGGTCACGTCGGGCCTACCGTCTAACTCTCTAGCCCGGCTTCCGCGCCCTCACGAAGCTGCTCGTAAAGCGGGAGACTATGTGTTCCTGCTCGTCTTTCGGCAGGTGGGCCAAACTCTTCCAACAACCACTGGTGTCCCCGTCACCATCGCCGCACAGGGTGGACAGCGAGTAGGTACGGGTGGTCTCGATGTCCACCTGCTCAAAGCCGGCATGTTGGAGCTTGGCGGTGTACTCGGCGTCGCTGAGGGCACCAGCGATGCAGCCTGACCAAGCTTCCAAGTCGCTGCGGAGGGTGTCGGGTATCTCGCCACGCACCACGATGTCGGAGATGGCGATGCGTCCGCCGGGCTTGAGAACGCGGAAGGCCTCCCCCAGCACCCTGTCTTTGTCGGGGGAGAGGTTGACCACGCAGTTGCTGATAATCACGTCCACAGAGGCGTCGGGCAGGGGCACGTCCTCCATCTCGCCCTTGAGGAAGCGGGCGTTGGCCACGCCCGCCTTCTCTTGGTTGGCGCGGGCCACCTCCAGCATCTCGTCGGTCATGTCCAAGCCGTAGGCGATGCCGTCAGGGGCTACGCGACGGGCCGACAGCAGCACGTCCAGCCCAGCCCCGCTACCGAAGTCCAGCACCGTCTCGCCGGGCTGCAACTCCGCCAACGCGATAGGGTTGCCACAGCCCAAGCTGAACACTTGGGCGTCGTCGGGCAGCCAGCCCAACTCTTCCGGGTCATAATTGCCTCCCGATATGGCGCGGTCAGCTGGATCGCAACAGATGTTGCCCGAAAGGTCGTCGGCTTGGCGGGCGCGCCCAGCGTAGTAGTCACGGACTGTTAGTTTGATGGTGTTCTGGTCACTGCTGCTCACTGGGCGCCTCCCGTTGCCAAATGTGGAACTTCCAGTTGTGTTACCGCTTCTGGATCAGCTCGATGCTGACGTGGTCGGGGGCTTCGATGAAGGCTACGCGTCCGCCGGAGGGCATGGTCCAGGGGTCGCAGATGAAGGTGACGCCGCGGGTCTTCATCTCGGCGGCGGCGGTGTCCAAGTCGTCTACGGTGAAACCGCAATGGTCGAGACCGTAGCGGGGCTCGGTGGAGCCGGCAACGGGGTTCTCACCCTCGGCCCTGCCGGAGATGGTCATGAGGGGTTGGCCGTTGAGTTCCAAGCGGATGGACTTGGTGGTGGAGAGGGGGTTCACCGAGCCGATGGTTGCGCCAAAGTTGTCGCAGTAGAACTTGGCGGCCGTGTCGGGGTCCTCACTCCGAAAGTGCAGGTGGTTGCATACGAACTCCATGGGTCATCCTCCTTTGTCATGTTGGGCTTGCTCATATTGGGGTTGGCCCAATTGTCAGACGAATGGGGCTGTTGCGCAAGTTGCTCCATCATCGTAGCTGGCCAGCTAGTGTCACACTGTAACCTCCGGGTCCCGCAGAATATTCCGAGTTCATAGCTAGGCGCGGCAGTGGCCCTAGCTAAAACTGGTTTTTGTATCTGAAACGCGCCGGACAGTGCCGCGCCGTGGTATCTGAGTTAGCTTGTCGCATGGTGCCGCAGTTTCCCCTCATTGGGTCCTCGGAAAAGGAGCGGAAGGCCAGGAAACGTAGCTGAGGCCCAATGCGATCTGTCTCTCATGGGCCCATGGGCCTAGCTGAGACGCGGCACGTTTCGTAGCTGGAAACAAATTTTTTGTATCTGAAACATGCCGCATTGGCCTCAGGGCCGTAGCTGGGTAGCTTGCCATAGTGTGCCGCACCTTTCGCTGCATCCTTCCTCCGAAAATCAGGGCCAAAAGAAAAGGCAGGGGTGACCTTGAGGGGTCAGTCCCCTGCCTGCGCTCTAAACATCAGGTTAGGGGGAGGGGAGGAGGGTGTCAATGGGGAAATGTCATGGGGGGTTGGGGCGTGGATTCCCGCGGAGGCGGAAATGACGGGGACGGTCGACTGCTGACGGGTTGGTTTGAGTGGTCAGGGGCCTATTGGGGCAGAGGTTTTTTTGCTTCAGTCCACGAACTCGCCGCGGGCGCGGGCTTCCTGGATGGCGCGGTGGACGCGTTCGGGGGTGGCGGGGGTGTGGGTGATGCGGACGCCGATGGCGTCGTAGATGGCGTTGAGTATGGCTGGAGTGGTGGGGATGGTGGCAGGTTCGGCCACGCCCTTGGCGCCGTAGGGGCCGTTGGGGTCGGGCACCTCTACGATGTGGCACTCCACGTCAGGCACGTCCATGGAGGTGGGGACTTGGTAGAAGGCGAGGGAGCCGGTGCGGGGAACGCCATCGTCCAAGATGTGCTGCTCGTAGAGGGCGTATCCCAAGCCCATGGCGGCCCCGCCCTGAATCTGGCCCTCAACACCGGCAGGGTTGAGGGCCTTGCCAGCGTCGGTGGCCGAGACCAGACGCAGCACCTTGACGTGGCCCGTCTCGGTGTCCACTTCCACCTCGGCGAGTTGGGTGGCCCAGCCGTAGGTGGCGTAGGCGTCGCCTTGGGAGGTGTAGGGGTCTACGTCCTTGGTGGTGATGTCGTGCCAGCCGGTGGTGGAGGTGCGGCGGCCAAGCCGGTGCATCTCAAAGGCTATGTGTGGGACAGAGTCGAGGGGTTCACTCTCACCGGAGCGGTATATCTGGCCGTGCCGAGGTTCCAAGTCGCTGCTGGGCACGTCTAGGGTTTCGGCTGCCATGTCGAGCAGCAGCTCGCGCATCTCATCGGCGGCCTTCTGCACGGCAACGCCCTGCACGAAGGTGGAGCGGCTGCCGGAGGTGGGGCCGGCGTCGGGGGTGCTGCCGGTGTCGGCGGCTACCACGCGGATGGTGTTGGGGTTGATGCCCATGCTTTCGGCCGCCACTTGGGCCACGATGGTGACCACCCCCTGCCCCATCTCACAGGCACCTGAGTAGACGGTGGCGCTGCCGTCCTCGGCAAGTTCAATCATGGCCGAGCCGATGTCGGCGCGGCTGAAGCCGTAGCCGATACCGTAGAACATGGAGCCTACGCCGAAGCCTCGTTTTTTGGTCATGGTGTGGACTCTCAGCTCACCCTTGTGACACCTACGATAACACGACCGCAGCTTGTCTTCTCAGATAATCCTTCACGCGAGCGGTCTTGGCTCCTATCACTTCACAATGCCCCGGATCGCTATCCGTGGGACTCAAATAGACTTCCTGCCCCATTTCCAAGTACGCTTCAACCTTAAGAGACACTACCAAGAACCGTTCGGGCTCTTCGGTCAACGCCAAGAGCTGCTCCGCCGATGTGATGCTCGCAAGACTGACGGAGTGCCGGTCGGGCTGCTCTTGGTCATTCGCAAATGCCTTGCCAAACAACGTGCCCTTCTCCCGGTTGTAGTGGTCAGACCAGACACGCCTAAGCACTACCTCGGTGGAGGGCACTCGGTCACCGTCTGGCAACGTGACTCAAAACCTCCACGAGGTTAGCTATGGTCAGCACGCCATCACTCGGTGCTCCGAATTTTGGGGTCAGAGCATACGTGGTCTGCTCACCGGGCACAATGTCGATATAGAGGTCGGCGACCTCCGTATCCCACTGGATGCCAATCCCACCATCCGCACCTGGTGCCACCCAAGGGGCAGGCGCGTTGACGATGACCCCTGCTGCAAGGAACCCCATGGCCTCTTGGATGACTTCTGAAGAACATGGGAGCTGCCGAACTTCCTGTTCCGCTTGAGCAATCTCTTCATTGACAGCTATGGGGCACATGATGGTCAACCGCCCGAACCGTGCCACCTCGAACTGCTCTTCCGAGCCTACCCGTCCACCCGTCACCTCTGTAGGTGGTTCCCACTGAGTTATCTCCAAATCCCGTATGTATTGAAGCGGCAGGTGTGCTTCTGCGTTGACCATGGCTCCTCCTTGCCCGGACCTCGCGTTGTCCACCAAGACTCGCCGTTCGTTGTGCTCAACGATCGATATTCTGCTGGAGCAAGCGTATTGGCAGCCCGCTTGTGCTACAGGGCTGAATGCTTACGATAATATCATACCTCGAAGCTTAAGCCCGGACTTACTAGGGGAAGGAAGATCATGTCAACCTCGCTTACAGCCTCACATATTGAACCTCAGGTTGTTGTCTTGCATGTACTGCTGGATGCGCTCGACGGTGGCCTCGATGCCGCAGCCTTCGTTCATGACTTGGCCGGTGCCGGTGGTTAGGCCGGGTTTGAGGCAGTTGATGCGGCGGAACTCTAAGGGGGACATGCCCAGTTGGTGGGCTAGCTTGTCCATTTGGGACTCGTGAGCTACTGCTGCTTGCAGCACGCCGAAGCCGCGGAAGGCCCCGGATGTGAGGTTGTTGGTGTAGAGGGTGAAGGTGTCCACCCGGATGTTGGGCACATGGTAGGGGCCACAAGCGTGGATGCCCGCCTTCTTGATGACGTAGGGCCCCAGCGACAGGTAGGCTCCCGTATCGCCGTATATGTCGCCGTCTACGAAGGCAAGGGTGCCGTCGGCGCGGGCCCCGGTGCGGAACTTCATCAGGAAGGGGTGGCGCTTGGTGTTGGCAATCAGTGAGTCGGCCCTTGTGTAGACCAAGCGCACTGGGCGTCCCGTCTTCAGAGCCAGCAGCCCCACGTGAATCTCGGTGGTGATGTCGTCCTTGCGCCCGAACCCTCCGCCGATGGGGGCTTGGAGGACGCGCACCCGGTTCATGGGCAACCCCAGAGCGGGGGCGATCTGGCGACGGTCCCGGTAGGGGTACTGGGTGCCAACGACGATGTTGAGGACGCCTGAGGGGTCGAGGTAGGCTAGGCCGGACTCGGGCTCCATGGGGACGTGGTCCATGAGCTGGGTCTGGTAGGTGCCCTCGGAGGTCACCACAGCTTCAGCCATGCCCCGCTCTAAGTCGCCCTTGCGTACGGTGGTGTGCTGGAAGAGGTTGCCGCCCTCGTGTACTGGCGGAGCCGTGGGGTCGAGGGCGTCGTCGACGGTGAGGATGGGGCGCAGGGGCTCAAGGTCCAGCTTAATGCGTGCCAAGGCCTCCTCTGCCTGCTCCTCGCTCTCGGCGGCAACCAGCGCAATGGGGTCTCCGGCGGTGCGCACCTTGCCATATGCGAGGACGGGCTGGTCTTGGACGGCCAAGCCGTACTTGTTGACGCCGGGCACATCGGACGCCGTCAAGACGGCGCGGACTCCGGGCATCGCCTCCGCCTCGGCAGTGTGAATGCCGCGGATGATGGCGTGGGGTACGCCAGCCCATAGCACACGGGCATGCAGCATTCCTGGCACATGCATGTCGCCGACGTATTGGGTGGAGCCTAGAGCCTTCTCCATGGCGTCGATCTTGGGGACGCTCTGGCCGATCCATTGTTCTTGAGTTGTGGGTGCGATGATGGTGGCCATGGCTTAGCTCTGCCCTCGAATTTCAGCGGCGGCGCGTTGCACCGCATCTACGATCTTGGTGTAGCCGGTGCAGCGACAGATATTGCCTGCTATCGCTTGGCGCACATCATCCGGAGTGGGGTCGGGTTGCTCCTGTAGCAGAGCGTACGCGCTCATGATGATGCCTGGGGTGCAGTAGCCACACTGGATTCCGCCAAGCTCCACCATCTGCGCCTGCAGCGGGTGAGGCTGGCCACCACGGGGGAGGCCCTCGATCGTGAGCACCTCCCGGCCAATGGCATCGCCTATGAGGAGCAGGCACGCCAGCACGGGCTTGCCGTCCAGCAGGACGGTACAGGAGCCGCATTCACCTTCGTTGCAGCCTACCTTGGTGCCGGTGAGGCGTAACTCTTCGCGCAACACTTCCAGCAGGGAGTGGTGCGGTTCTGAGGCAACCTCGCGCCAATGTCCGTTGATGCTGAGACCGTACCCTGATTCGGCCATAGTCCCTCTATTAAGTCCGCTAATTACGTTCGATTCTCAGTTAAGTACCCAAGGCCCGGGCCAATGCCGTCTCCAAGGTGCGTCGCACCAGCACCTCCACCAAGGTGCGCCGGTAGCCGGCGCTGCCTCGGATGTCTTCGATGGGGGAACATTCGCTGGCTGCCAATGTGCCTGCCTGCGCCAGCAGCTCCGGGGTGGGCTCACGTCCCATCAAGGCATCCTCTGCGCGTCCAGCGCGCATGGGAGTCGGGGCCACTGCTCCCAAGGCGATGGCAACGTCGTCAATGCGCCCGGTGCCCGGCTCCAGTGTCACTTGGCTGGAAGCCGAGGCGATAGCGATGTCCATGGCATCTCTAGGGGTGAAGCGTTGGAAGCAACTGCCGGTCATGGGGGCAGGCTCGGGTATGTCCACGCCCAGCAGCAGGCCTGACGCGCCGACGATGGAGCGTCCGGGGCCGACGAATAGCTGCTCAACGGGGATGGTGGCGGGCCCATGGCCGCCATTGGTGTATGTGACGGTGGCATGGCCAGCCAGCAAAGCAGGGGCGCTGTCGGCGGCAGGGGATGCGTTGCAGAGGTTCCCGCCGATGGTCGCCATGTTGCGCAACTGGAGGGAGCCAATGACCTTGATGGCTTCCACCAAGGCACGGTAACGGCTCACCACTTCCGGCGAGGCTTCCAAATCACCAAAGGGGACTGCCGCCCCGACTCGTAGCCCTTGGCCCGGCGTCGCGCTCCATTCGGCCAATCCGGGGATGCGCTTGACGTTGACCAACCCGTCGTAGGCTACGGCGCGGCGCCGCAGGTTGATGAGGACGTCGGTGCCGCCCGCTAGGGCCTTGAACGTGCCGTGAGGGCCGCTGAGGATGGCGGTAGCCTCGTCTACGGAAGTGGGTTCGTAGTAGCTGAAGCGCATGGCTGGGAGTATAGCATGCCTTCTGGTTCCCCATTTCCAACACCTCGCGCTTGACAGTAACGGACGGTTCGGTGATGCTGCCGGAAATGCTCTGCTTGCTGAGAGGCGACACATGAAACCCGGTGATTTTGTAGAGGCGCGGCGTCGTTTGGAGGCCAAGACGCGCTCCGGCCCCAAGGTGACTTCCATGGCCCAAGCAGCCAGCTTGGTGAAGGACGGCGACTTGGTGGCCATGGGTGGCTGTCTCTACTCCCGCACGCCGTTGGCCATGCTGGCGGAGGTGTTGAGGCAGGGCAGGCGCGACCTCACCCTCGCCCGCAACCTCATGTGCTACGAGGGGGACTGGTACATTGCAGCCGGGGCCGCCGAGACGGTAATCACCAGCTGGTATGGCATCGGCCTGCGCTGGGGATTGTCGCGGGTAATTCGCGACTCAGTGGAAGGCGGCTTGGTGCGGTTTGAAGAGTGGAGCCACTTGGCCATGGGGTTGCGGTTTCGCGCCGGAGCCATGGGGCTGCCCTTCCTTCCCACACTCAGCCTGTTGGGTTCGGATCTTATGGATGTAGGGCAGGTGAAGACGATGACCTGTCCCTACACCGGCGAGACATTGGCCTTGGCGCCTGCGCTGTTCCCTGACGTAGCGCTGCTGCACGTCCATCGCGCCGACAGGCTGGGCAACTGCCAGATCGACGGGTATCCCCACATGGATGCCGACATCGCTTTGGCTGCTACAACGGTGGTGGTGACTGCTGAGCGCATAGTGGGCGACGATGAGTTGCGGGCGCAGGCTGACCGCACGGTGATACCCGGCTTCGCGGTGGACGCTGTGGTGGAGGCACCCTACGGGTCCTTCCCCCACGAGTGCTTCGGATTGTACGAGGCCGACTTCAGCCATTTCGAGGAGTACGTTGCGCAAGCGAGAGACGCCGCCGGAGTGCGCTCCTATCTTGAGCGCTACGTCTACGGCGTGGCCGACCACCAAGAGTACTTAGGTCTCTTTGGCGAGGAGGCCTTGCAGCGTCAGGCCCGCTTGGCCCAGGAATTGGTGGGATGACAACAAGCGTAACGCAAGCTTTGGGGTGCTCCCCACAGCAGCTGCTGGCAGTGATGGCCTCGCGCCAGCTTGAGGGGGTGTCGTCGGTGTTCGCTGGTGTGGGCGTGCCATTGCTGGCGGCAGCCCTCGCCCAGAGCACCCACTCGCCCGACCTGATAATCGTGGTGGAGGGCGGCTCCATTGGGTCGGAGCCCAAGCCGGGGCGCCTGCCCATCTCCACCAATGAGATGAGGACGGCACACCGCGCCACCATGTTGCCCGGCATCACCGACACCTTCCTGCTGGCCCAGCGTGGCCTATTGGAGGTGGGGTTCGTCGGCGGCGCGCAGATTGATCGCTACGGCAACCTCAACTCGTCGGTGGTGGGCGAGTACTCCAAGCCCCAAGTAAGGCTGCCCGGCAGCGGAGGGGCCAACGACATCATCACATCCTGTCGTCGCGTGATAGTGGCCACCATGCACGAGCGACGCCGTTTCGTTCCCAAGGTGGACTTCATCACCAGCCCTGGTTACCTTAAGGGCGGGAACTCACGCCAAGAGGCAGGTCTGATTTTCGGGCGGGTGAGCCGCGTGGTCACCGACCTAGGCATCCTAGGGTTTGACGCCGACACGAAGGCGATGCGCTTGGAGGCGCTGCATTCTGGCGTAACCGTCGAGCAGGTTGTGGAGAACACCGGCTTCGAACTGCTGGTGGCGGATGGGCTGGGCGTCACCGAGCCGCCGACGGAGCATGAATTGTCGGTGCTGCGGAATCTGGACCCATCGCAATAGGGAACTCCCCTATCCTCCTGCAAGGAGCATGACATGCCCGTACAGTTCGGACTTGCCCTGCGCAACTTCGTTGGACCTGGTGAGACACCTGATATCGACGCTATGCTGGCCTATGCCAAGCGGGCGGAGGAGTTGAGATTTGAGTCGCTGTGGGTGTGGGACCACATACTGCTGGGCGTGGAGCCTGCCTTCCCTATCTTCGACTCGCTGACCACATTGACGGCGATTGCTGCCGTCACCGATCGCATCAAACTGGGGACCAGTGTGCTGGTATTGCCCCTGCGCAACCCGGTAGTCACCGGCAAGATACTGACTACGCTGGACCACGTTTCCAAGGGACGGCTGGTGGTAGGGGCTGCATCGGGTTGGTACGCCCGGGAGTTCGATGCTGTGGGGGTGCCCTTCAAGAGGCGGGGACGCATCTTCGAGCGCAACTTAGATCTGTTGATGAGGTTGTGGACGGAAGACGCGGTGACGGTGCAGGTGGACGAGCACAACCTGCGACAGGCCGTGGCAGTCCCCAAGCCGTTCCAGAACCCGCGGCCTCCAGTCCTCATCGGGGGGTACGTGGAGGCAGTGCTGCGCAGGGCGGCTCGCGTGGGCGATGGGTGGCTCACCTACTTCTACACAGCGGAGGGGTTCTCCAACTCTTGGGCCAAGGTGAAGCAGTATGCAGTCGAATACGGGCGCGATCCTGACAGCCTGACCTCCACCAACCAGTTGGCAATCTATGTCGGTCCGCCAAAGTCAGAGGCTGACGCTCCGATGCGCCATTGGCTGGAGACGGAGTGGGACGTGGCCAAGTGGAGTGACTCCACCGTCGAGCACGCCATCCGGGGCACCGCCGAGGAGTGTGCCGAGCAGTTGCGGCCCCACATAGAGGCTGGCGTCGATCGGATCGTGCTCATCCCCTACCGCTACCAGCCAGAGCAGGTGGAGTTGATCGCTCGCGACGTGCTGCCACTACTGGCCTAGCTTCTGTCTTTGCCTTAAGGAGACTGTCACACACCTGCCGTCATTCCGGCGAAGGCCGGAATCCAGGAGACGTGCCTAGCGATCGGTAGCTTCCAATCAGGACCCTTTAGCCAATCCCAATCTCCTCACCTCCTCCAGCCGAGGGGGGTGTCTCAGAAGTCCTCTCTCCCTTCGGCAAGAGAGGGCTAGGGTGATGGGGTTGGATCGGACCATATAGACGATGACGCTAGTAGAGGGTGTTCTCTCTACGGTAGAACGATCCTGACACCACACCGAGGTGCAATATGAGTGACCAGCAGAACGGCCAGCAGTTGGTGGACATGATGGAAGCCGTGTGGAGCTCCATTGGCGAGTTGTGCCAAGGCTTCTCCGAGGCGCAGTGGAAGACGGCGACTGACTGCCCCAACTGGTCGGTGCAGGACCAGCTTTCACACTTGGTGGGCAGCGAGTCCCGCATCTTGGGGCGTCCTGCCCCAGAGCATACTCCTGAGGAGACGGAGCACGTCCGCAATGAGATCGGCGCTCGGAATGAGGAGCAGGTGGACTGGAGACGCTCATGGTTAGGCACGCAAGTGCTTGAGCAGTTCCGTGAGGTGACGGCTGAGCGACTCGTTGCGCTCAGGGCCTTGCCCCCGGAGGGTTTCGACGCCGAGACGGACACCCCCATCGGCCCCGGCACCTTCGCCGACTTCCTGCGCATCCGCATTTTCGACGCTTGGGTGCACGAGCAGGACATGCGCCGCGCCGTGGGACAGCCCGGCCACATGCAAGGCCCCGTGGCCAACCACTCCATTGGGCGCACCGCCCTAGCCATGCCCTACGTGGTTGCACGCAGGGCGTCGGCCCCGGACGGGTCCACCGCGGTCTTCCGAGTCACGGGCGAGGCAGGCCAGACGGTTTCCGTCCGAGTCCAGGAACGACGTGGTTCACGCTTGGAAGAAGAACCCGCTTCCCCCACCGTCACCCTCACCATGGACGCTGAGACCTTCGTCTGCCTCGGCTGCGGCCGCTGGGACCCATCGCAAGCCCTCACCCAAGGCAGGGTCGCAATCGAAGGCGACACCGTACTGGGGGAAGCCATTGTACGTGGGATGAATATTATGGTTTAGGCCAACGAGGCGAGGGCGTTGAAGCACTGCGTCGGTAGGGCGTCAGTGCCAGAAGCTCATTCGCACTACCTGCCTGCCGTCGCTCATTTTGCCCAACGATGGAAGGTGTGCGCACATCAACCCACACCTTCCATCTACCTTGACCAAGAACCGCGCAGCCCTGAAAACTGGGCTCAGCCCAGACCTGAACTGTGGCCTGACTCCCTCCGATACGAGTGAGGCCCTAATCCGCAACTGCTGCGATTGCCTCTTTCGCTTCGGGGGTCATCTCGTACTGGATGGGCTTCTTACCAGAGTTGGGGATTTTCACGCCCAAGCCTTCTAGGACGGGCCAGATGCGGTCCTTGAAGTGGGTGCCAAACGAGCCACCCGATGCCTTTGCCATCTGATGCGTGGGCCAGTGCTTTCTGATGATGGCTTGGCCTTCTGCGCTCTTGAACGCCCCGAGGGGAAGCTCTTCCACCACTGTCCTTGCCATGGCCCGCCAGGTTTCCGCCGGAGTGGGGGCTGGACTCTCATCCGGCTTGTGCGGTTCCGCTGGCGTGACCGTTGATGCCACTGGTAGCGGGGCAGATACCACGGGAGGCGCGACAGGCGATATAACTGGCGGCACGACGGGCGATACCACGGGAGGCGCGACTGGCGATATAGCTGTCGGCACGACGGGCGATACCACGGGAGGCGCGACGGGCGATACCACGGGAGGCGCGACGGGCGATACCACGGGAGGCGCGACGGAGCTCGGCTGCATCTGCGGGGGCCTGGGTGCCTCCACAGGAGCAAGCGCCGACGGCGCGACGGAGCGCGATTGCATCTGAGGGGCCCTGGGCGATTGCATCTGGGGGGGCCTAGGCGTCTCCACAGGGGCAGCCGCTGGCCTGCTGGGACGGCCTCGCTCGCCGGAAACTATGTGCAGGTGCGTGGGCGGGAAGAACTGCTCGACTGTAGTCGATAGCGGGCCTTTACGGTCGGTAACAGCCCACAGGAAGGGAGGCCGGTTGTCTATACGGGGGATTCCCGGTTCGTCGCGTATGGCAACGTATAGCGAAATAAAGTCGCTGTCGTCGCTCAACACGACCACATTGTCGACCCTGCCGAGAACGAGGTCGCTGATGGCGTTAATCGCGATGGCGATGTCGGCTGAGTTCTTGGTGGCGGACCAACTGAAGTGCTGGGTGCCATGGGCCGCAACCTGCAGGTTGCCGAATCGATGCTCGGCCCACACACGCCACAATTCGGCTTGGTCGGCTCGTGTATAGAGGTTCAGGCGCGACGGCGTTGGCCAGTTAGGTGGCCAACCATCTATCAAGGCATCTATCACCGCCTGACCATCGGGGTGCAGGTTCTCTACGTCGATGTACAGCCCGGAACACAGGGGCAACAGGGTTTCATCAATGGCCAGAAGGCCGTTTTCACTGTTCATCAAACACTAGTCCTAAACGAAATCTTTTGCTAGGAAGTCCAGCCACACTGGGGCGACGCGCTCGCCCTGCAGCTTTGAGGTGACTGGATAGGGGTTGTTGCCGAACACTTGGTCCCACTCGTCCAAGGGTATTACGGGGTCATGGAACGCGCAATTCGGCATAAGCTCGCTGATGGTGCGGGCAGCCTCAGTGGGGTGCACCGGGTCACAGCCCGCCACGACTACGGCGGGAACGTCGATTGAAGCCCACTGCTCGGCGGTGGCGGTACAGCCCGCGATCGGCAGGTCGGCGCTGCCGGTAAAGGCGACGGCCCAGCGGCTCATGGTGGCGATGAACTCGTCAGCGTTCATGTCTAGCAGGCGCTGCCGGTTCCCGAGGTTGTGCTGCATCGAGTCGGCAAAGTTGGCCGTGGCAGCCACCTGCTCCATCCCGCCTGTGCGGGCAGCCTCAATGTACTGGTCGTAGAAGTTACGAGGCAACCGCTCGGCGGGATAGGGGCCTCCCGATGGCCACGCGAGCAGCATACCCTTCACCAACCCCGGATGCCTCAGGGCCAGCCAAGGGGTTGTGCGACATCCAGCGTACTCGCCCACGTAGCATGGACCGATATCGAGTTGCGTAATCAGCGCGGCTAGATCGTCCGCCCAAATCCCAGCTTCGGTCAGCTCCCCGCCGATGACGATGTCAGCGGCCCCGTCGCAGTTGCGCCGGTCCCAGGTAATCACACGATGGCGTTGGGCCAACAGGCTGGCGACGGCTTCCTGCACGTACCCACCCCAGCGACCGCCGGGGGTGAGCACCACGGGCGTACCCGCTCCGATGTCCTGGTAGCGTACCTTGCAGCCGTTGACTACGATGTCCGGCATTCTTGCCTCGGCTTCATGCTAAATCTCACTCCACTCGTTTGCGTTCATCACTCGCGCCCAATGGTCGTAGAACCTGCGATGGCCCATCTCACTGATGGGGTTGTCGCTGGCGTAGGCCATCAGCTCCTCATTGAACTCGTCGTGCCCCATCCCCATGGTCTGATTGATTGGCAGCCGTCGTGAGACGATTCCGCGGGCGGTGGTGGTGCATTCCTGCCAGTTGTCCATGTCGTCCTGCTCAAAGCCGCCCCCAGGACTGAAGCTGCGAAGGGACGCGAGGCGTACCGCCTCCTTGACCTCGGGCGGGGCCTTCTTGTCGGCGAAGTGCCACGACCAGACCTCAATCTTGTCGGGGCCGCGTGGATGCCAGACCCGCATCATATACGCGACACTGCGCAGCATGGAGAAGTTGGGAAACACCGTTGCCACGATAGGGTCGGTGATGTGATGGCGCGGTCCCAACCTCTGGGCCACTTCGGCATTTACTGCCTCGTCATACTGGAGTATTTCAGGGACAAACGCGTCCGAGTGATCGCCGGAGCCACGTGCGATGATGGCATGCCCGTTCCCCGGAGCGATGACACTGCCCTCTAGCTTGGTGCCCTTTTGCTGGCCGTCAAACGCGTTGGTGGTGGTGCCCGTGCGCATGGAGGAGAGGTGGTTCCAAGGCAAGTGGTAGACATCGCCGCCAAAGTTTTCGGCAGCGAACTTCCAGTTGCAGGGTATCACCCACTTGTGCATCCCGCCGAACACCTCGACACCGCCTTCACGACGGTCGAAGAAGGCATCCAGATACCAAGTCATCTCGCCGAGGTACTCCTTCAGAGGCGGAGCGTTGGGGTCGAAGGTGGCGAACACCAACCCCTTGTAGCTCTCCAGCTGAGCTACGGGGACGAGACCCCACTTGGAGGTGTCCAACTCGTCGTAGTAGGCTTCTTTAAGACTTGGCACGGCGATGAGCTTGCCATCGGTGCTGTAGGTCCAGCCGTGGTACGCGCAGACAAACGCGGAAGCGTTGCCGGAGTCGGCGCGGCACACCCGGTTGCCACGATGGCGGCACACGTTCAGGAACGCGTTGATCTTGCCGTCCTGCCCGCGGGTGACCAGCACCGGGTCCTCGCCCATATAAGTGGAGAAGAAGTCGCCGGGCTTGGGTATCTGGGTCTCATGACACAGGAAGAGCCAACACCGGGCAAAGATGCGCTCCAACTCCTGCTGGTAGATGTCCTGCTCGATGAAGATGCGCCTGCTGAGCAGACCCTGCTCGGTAGAGACCAAACCTGCAACATCTATAGCCGTAGCTCACCTCCTGCCGTTCATTGAACGCCAGCCGAAGCGTTGCCTAACTTCGGCCCCATGCTAAATCTCGCTCCACTGGCTGGCGGTCATCACCCGCGCCCAGTGGTCGTAGAAGCTGCGGTGGGATAGCTCGCTGACAGGTCTCTCGCTGGCGTAGGCCATGAGTTCTTCGTTGAACTCGTCGCGTCCCAGCCCCATGGTCTGGTTGATGGGAAGACGCCGGGAGACGACGCCTCGGGATGTGTCGGTGCACTCCTGCCAGTTGTCCATATCATCCTGCTCGAAGGTGCCTCCCATGCTGAAGCTGCGAAGGGAGGAGAGGCGGATGGCCTCTTTGACGTGCGGCGGAGCCTTCTTGTCGGCGAAGTGCCACGACCAGACCTCGATTTTGTCTGGGCCACGGGGATGCCATACACGCATCACATAGGAGATATTGCGCAGCATGGAGAAGTTGGGGAAGACCGTCCCCACGATGGGGTTGGCGATATCATGGCGCGGCCCCAACCGCTGTCCGACCTCCTCCCGCACATCCATATCGTACTCGAATATCTCTGGGACCGACGAGTCCGAGTAGTTGCCAGAGCCCCGCGAGATGACGGAGTGGCCGTTGCCCGGCGCGACAATGGTGCCCTCTAAGGACGCGCCCCGTTGCTGCTTGTCCCGCGAGTTGGACGTTGTGCCGGTACGCAGGGCAGAGAGGTGGTTCCAGGAGATATGGTAGGCGTCGCCGGCGAAGTTCTCGGCGGCAAACTTCCAGTTGCATGGCACCACCCACTTGTGCATCCCGCCGAAGACCTCAATTCCGCCCTCGCGCCGGTCGAAGAAGGCGTCCAGGTACCAAGCCATCTCACCAAGGTATTCCTTCAGGGGTGGTGCATCAGGGTCGAAGGTGGCGAACACCAGCCCCTTATAGCTCTCCAGTTGAGCCACGGGAACGAGACCCCACTTGGAGGTGTCCAGCTCGTCGTAGTAGGCTTCCTTCAAGCTTGGCACGGCAATGAGCTTTCCGTCGGTGCCGTAGGTCCAGCCATGGTAGGCGCAGACGAACGCGGAGGCGTTGCCGGAGTCAGCACGGCAAACCCGGTTGCCACGGTGGCGGCATACATTGAGGAAAGCGTTGATTCTGCTGTCCTGTCCGCGCGTCACCAGCACCGGGTCTTCACCCATGTAGGTGGAGAAGAAGTCGCCAGGCTTCGGGATTTGGGTCTCATGGCACAGGTAAAGCCAGCAGCGGGCGAAAATCTGCTCCAACTCCTGCTGGTAGATATCCTGTTCGATGAAGATACGCCTGCTGAGTAGACCCTCCTTGGTGGAAACCAGACCTGCAACATCTGTAGCCAAGCCTCACCTCCTGCTTCATCGGGCGCCAGCCGTAGCGTCGCCCCCGGCCTTCACTCGGGGCAGGAGTAGCATAAGCCGCACGGTGCGTAGTTTCAACATGCCCATTTTCAGGGCGGCCGACCTGCTACAATTGCCGAAGTCCAAGATTCCTCGCCAACCCCTTCAAGGAGGAACGACCGTGATTGCTCAACTAGCCCATCATTGGGCCTTGCCGGACAAACAGGACGAGGCCAATGCGGTGCTGCTGGAGAATGGGCGAGCTATGCGTGCCTTTCCCGGCTTTGTCTCGCGCGAGACGCTTAGCTCCGAGAACGACCCGCTAAAGATAACCACGGTGGTGGTCTGGAGGCGCAAAGAGGACCACCAAGCTTGGCTGGAAAGCCCAGAGCGCAAGGCCCGGGCGGGCAGCGCGGGCAGTCTGTGGTCGAAGCCCGTGGAGGCGGAGTACTGCGAGGTGATACCCGAAGCCTAGCAGCCAGCCAATTGTCTCCTCCCCCTAGCGGGAGAAAGTCAGGGTGAGGGGATTCTAGCGGCCCCCGAACAACCTCTTGATCTTGTCAAAGAATGACGTGTGACCCACGTTGCTCAGGAACTTGTCCCAGTCCTGCTGAGCGGAGACGGAGCGCTTCAAATCGGACTTACGCTCCTCCATTACGCCGATTATGCGGCGCTCCTCACCGGCATCCAGCCAGAAGCCATGCTCTTGGGGACAGTGGTCTATCTCCAAGTCGAAGCGGCGATAGCGGAACCAATTCATCTGCTCGAAACACCGCGGGCAAGCTAGGTCGCTGCCGAAGGAACGCATCCACATAGTGCCCTTGGAGAAGCCGGCGCCAACCACAGTGTCTTCCAAGTGGCCCAACTCGTGGTGGTCCAGCCACATGCCCTTACATCCGGGGCAGCGGTCCACTTCAAGTCCCTTGTGCTTCTCCAGTTCCAAGTCTGCCTGACAGCGTGGGCACTTCATATCAATCTCCATACCGGGCTCTTAAGTGGCTGCCGACTAGGGACGGACCTTCCTGCTTACGAGGCGAACTTCCACAGGTTGGCGGCCGTGCGTCCAAAGGCCCATTCTTTGTCCTCTTCGCTGCGGAACTTGACGTGCTCCATGGGCAGGCGCAGGGCGTTGCGGTAGCCTTCGCGACCAGCTACTGGCGGGAAGTCGCTGCCCCACATCATGCGGGTTGCCCCAAAGGCGTCGTAGGCCATCTCGATGTAGGGGGCGAGGTTCGGGAAGGGGAAGGGTTGCACAAAGGGATCGGGGCGCGCGTTGTTCTCCCCCAAGCCATGGAACTTGATGTAGGTGTTGGGGTGCTGGGAAAGAGACAGGATTCGCTTGTAGATGGTGTGAGGGGGCTTGCCCTCTTGGCGGATAAAGCCTAGGTGCTCAATGATGATAGGCAGATTGGGCACAGCCTTGATGGTCTCCTCGAACGCCGGCGAGGCGTACTCGTCGGCGTTCCCCAAGCCACAACTAACCACCAGCCCCAAGTCCTCGGACTTGCGCCAGATGGCCAGCGGGTCCGCCCCCGGCGAGCGCACACCCGGGCCGATGCGCACGCCTTCGACTCCCTGAGAGACCAGTCGCTCCAACTCCTGCGGAGCATCTTCGCGGCGGGTGTCCACCACTGCCGTGGCGGAGAAGCGGCCGGGGAAACGGCGGACGCACTCTATGAGGTAGTCGTTGTCGAACTGGCCTCGGAACTGGATGAGGACCGTCTTGTCCACATCGTTGCGGTTCATCTGATCGAGGATGCTCTCGACGGGCTCATACCAGTATGGGGACGCATGGACGTGCGTATCGATGATCATGGATGCCTCGCTATCTCGGCTACATGTCGCCGGGTCATGTCTGCCTTTTGGGACTTGTACGCCTACAAAGAGACCCGCTCGTCGTCATTAGCCCACGGGTCCACTGGGATGTCTTCCTCGGACTCCGGACCGATAGCCTGCTGAGGCCCCGTCGGGTCCGGCTCGCTGCCTCCACCCGCACTCTCGTCATAGTACGACAGCTCGGACTCTTCCGGTTCTTCGGGAATCAGCAGCCAGCAGAATATGTAGGCGATGCCCAACAGGGGTGACACAAAGGCTATACCTAGGACGATGAGTATCACACGCAGGATGATCGGCGGAAATCCATAGCGCTCACCGAACCCGCCGCACACTCCGACTATCCATCGGTTGCGGCGGGACCGGTGAAGTCGTCGCATAGTGGGCTTTACCCCTTAACCCAGTGCCTAAATGGGCCTGCTAGATGGTCAGCTCCAGGATATGGAGCCCGCCCGTCTGCCGGTCTACGGCGTACACCAGCCGGTTCTCATCCACGTACACGTCGTTGACGTTCACACCGGCCAGAGGGCGCTCCTGCCACGAGGGCGTCTCGCCCACCGGTTCTTCGGGGATGTAGTAAGCGATCTCCTTGGGTTCGAAGGGGTTGGTGATGTCGTGGACCCTCAGGCCACCGTTGAAGTAGGTGCCGAACACCAACTCCTCGGAGATAAAGGATGTAGACACAGGCTGGTTCTCGTGTACGTTGTGCGCCCCGAACCGGCCAGGCCGACTGAAAAAGTCATTGACGTCCGGCATGGGCAGGCTGGCCAGCATGATGGGGTTGCTCTCCACCCGCATGTCCATTACCCACGTCAGCTTGGGCCAGTCAGCCCCGGAGTCCCGTACCGACTCCTCGGTGACCACCATCAACTCTCGCTTGAACAGGGGCACAACGGTATGGGTGAAGCCGGGCAGGGGCGGGTGGTAGTCAAGGCGGGCCACCTGCTTGGGGCTGGACACATCGGAGATGTCCAGTATCACCACACCACCGTCCTTGTTGGCGCAATAGGCGCGGTCAGGACGCTCGGGGTAGACGTTCGTATTGTGCATGCTGAAGCCGGAATCGAAGTCAATGTGACGCTCCGGGGCTGGCTCGTCGTCGCCCTCCAGCGTGCCCGGAATCCACCAGCGTCCTGCTTCGGAGGGCTTGGTGGGGTCGCTGACGTCCAGAATCACGTACATCTGGTCGTCCTTGGCGTTACGGGGGTTGATGTCCGGAGTGCCTGAAGATAGGTGCAGGTAATGGCCATCGATGCCCCACAGGCAGTGGCAGCCACGGGAGTTCGGGCCGGAGCCGTCCCAGTTGCCGATGATGCGCGGCGATTCAGGGTTGCTGACGTCGTAAACGTCGACGCCGGCAGGCTTCATGTTAGGTCGAGCGCTCTGGTGTGCCACGTACAGGATGTCGTCGATGAGAGCCAAGGAATTGGAGCGCATTTCCCGGTGGGGCAACTCGGACTGGAACATGACGTTGGGATTCTTCACGTCGGTCACGTCGACGCCGGTGAAGTCGATGACGGTCTCGTGGGCCAGCCAGAGGATGCGGCGGCCGTTGGGCAGTTGCTGGATAGCCATCCCCTCGCCCACATTGCCGTACCCCTGCAGGTCGTTGTGGGATATGAGACGCATGTTTTGAATCTCTGGGCCTGTGGGCATGGGACCTCCTCGTGCGGTGTAGGCTATTGGCGGCACTATAGCACAGGGCAGCAGGCCCAACAACGTGACCGTGTTGGGAGCAGGCGGGACCGTTTTGGGCCACTTACAGTCGGGCGGCGACCGTGCAACGGTGGCTCTATGAAAGCTGCTTTTCCTCGCCCATTTGGCTGGGTGCAGATTCCCATCACCTAGGCCATCTGGTACGAGTTCATATTGGTAGCCATGCGATCAGCCGAATGCGCAGTGGGACAGCGACTTCCACCGCTTCCCCCCTCGTGACTGTCTACGCTCGGTGGGATTGCGGTCAGCCTAGAATCGCTTCCCCGCGCCTCAGGCAGCCGCCACCTCTGCTAGGAAGTTGCGCAGCAGGTCGTGACCTACTGTGGTCATGATGGATTCGGGGTGGAACTGGACTCCTTGGATTGGATGCTCCTTATGACGCAGTCCCATAATCAGGCCGTTCCCCGTCCATGCGGTGACCTCCAGGCAGTCGGGCACGGTGTCATAGTGGACCGCCAAGGAGTGGTAGCGAATGGCTGGGAAGGGGTCGGGCAAGCCTTGGAACACACCAGCCCCGCGGTGGTGTATCTGCGACATCTTGCCGTGCATGATTTCACCCGCCGGGCCTACTGTGGCCCCGTAGGCTTGGCCTATGCACTGGTGCCCTAGGCAGACCCCCAGAGTCGGCACCTGTGGCCCCATGCGCAGAATCACCTCCTGCGAGATGCCCGCCTCCCGCGGTGTGCACGGGCCGGGGGACACCACGATTCCTTGCGGTCGCGACTCTTCAATCTGTTCCAGAGTCACCTTGTCGTTGCGGACTACCGTCACGTCGGCACCCAACTCGCTGAGGTACTGGTACAGGTTGTAGGTGAAGCTGTCGTAGTTGTCGATGATGAGAATCATGCCACCAGCTCCACGAACTCCAGCCAGTTGCCATCAGGGTCTTGGGCGTAGAGGGCCTTTCGCACAACTTGCCCGTTCTCGGTGAGGGAAGCGGGTGGGTTGATGAACTGCATCCCCTTCTGGCCCAGATCGTCGTACAACTGCTCAATGCCTTCCACGTAGAAGGCTAGGTGCGAGGCTCCCAAGTCGTTGCGGGCCAACTGCCCCTCAGCGCTGGGAGGCACCACGTACTGGATGAGCTCCAAGGCGTGCCCGTTGCCCATGCTGAGGAAGGCCACCTTGAGGTAAGCATCGGGGAAACCCAACAGCTGCTGGGCGAAAGGGCCATGCCTCTCGTAGCGCCCGATCACCTCGAGGCCCAGCGCGCCCTCGTAAAAACCGACTGAGGTTTCTAGGTCGCGCACCACAAAGCCTGTGTGGAAGAAGGACTTGAGCATCGCGCTCCTCCTTTCTCGACAATATGGGGAGTCCGATATTGGCTGCGTCAGTCCCGACCCTCGGCGCGGTCGATGGCCCGCAGTAGGGCCGACGCCTTGTGCCAAGTCTCTTGATACTCTGCTTCAGGGATCGAATCGGCGACGATGCCGCCCCCGGCCTGCACGTAGGCCATGTTCATTCCATCTGTTTCGCTAGGCCGCATCACGATGGTGCGTATGGTGATGGCCGCGTCCATGTTGCCGGAGAAGCTGAAGTAGCCCACCGCCCCGGCATAGGGGCCACGCATCTGACCCTCAGACTCGGAGATGATCTCCATGGCTCGTATCTTTGGCGCCCCGGACACCGTTCCCGCTGGGAAGCAGGCGCGTAGGGCGTCGTATGCCGAAAGCTCGGGCTTGATGTCCCCCACCACATGGGAGACCAAGTGTATGACGTGGGAGTAGCGCTCCACATCCATCAGTTGGGGCACGGACACCGTGCCCGGCTGGCTGACGCGGCCGATGTCGTTGCGCCCCAGGTCCACCAGCATGATGTGTTCGGCCCGCTCCTTCTCGCTCTCACGCAGCTCTTTCTCCATGGCATCCGACTCGGCTGAGTCACGCCCGCGGGGACGGGTGCCTGCGATGGGGTGCGTGGTGACCCGTCCGTCTTCCAAGCGGACCAGCATTTCGGGAGACGTGCCAATTATCTGGAACCCGTCCAGCTCTAGGTAGTACATGTAGGGCGAGGGATTGATGGTGCGCAGGGCACGGTATATCTGGAATGGCTGGGCGCGGGTGGGCCGGGCGAACCGCTGCGACAGCACTACCTGGATGATGTCTCCTGCGTAGATGTACTCCTTGGCCCGCTCTACCGCCTGCTCGTAGTCCTCCTGACTGAAGTTGGAGGTGGTCTCCGGTGCTGCTTCATCCACAAGAGGAGTAGTAGCCGGTGGAGCGGCTAGTGGTTCGGCGAGCCTCTCCACCAGTTGGTCGATCTTGCGAGTGGCCATGTCGTAGGCGACCTCAAGGTCGCCGTCCAGCCTCATGTGGCTCAGTACTTTAATGGTATGGCGCAGGTGGTCGAACACCAGCAGAGTGTCTGCGCAGAGGAAGATGGATTCGGGAAGTTTTAGCGGGTCGTCTTCCGGGGCGGGAACACGGGGCTCGAAGTAGCGGATGGCGTCGTAGGCCACGTACCCCACGGCCCCGCCGTGAAACCGTGGCAACTCGGGCAGCGACACGACTGTGTGGCGCTCCATTTCGGCCTGCACTGGCCCCAGCGGGTCGACAGCCCCCTGCGGTTGGCCGGGGCCGCTCTTGAGCACATTGTAGGGTTCGGTGCCGATGAAGCTGTAACGCGCCAGACGTTCCCCGCCTTCCACGCTCTCCAGCAGGAAGGAGTAGGGAGGCCGTGCCACCTTAAGGTAGGCGGAGACGGGGGTCTCCAAGTCGGCAGGAACCTCGCGATAAATGGGCACGAGATTGCCCTGCCCCATTAGCCCTTGGATTTCCTCAAGCGAGGGATGGTAGGTTGTGGCCATGTCGTCTCCGACTCTCAACTGGTTACTCTGCGTTGGGGTTATGTCCTAAAAAACAAGAAGCCCCGTCCGTAGGGACGGGGCTCATTCCGTGGTGCCACCCTAGTTGCCAAACGACAACCGCAGCTTCCGTTCGACATCTCCAGAGGCGCCCCCCTTCAAGTGAGGGACGCCTCGGGCCGCTTAACGGGGCCCACCCGGCTCAGCCTACTAGGACGGCGACTTGAAGGTTGCGTTGCCTGTTCGGCCTGCGGCTCTGAGGTCCATTCAGGCGGTGCGCTGGCGCCGGCTCACACCTAACCCGGCTCTCTGGGCCCCGCTCGGTACCCTACTAGTCCTCTTCACAGCCTCTACAATATTGGCCGCAGTATAGGTACGGTCGAAGACGAGTGTCAATCACCCCTAGGTGCCCACCGCCACGCAGGTGGTGGTGCGTGTGACGCCCCCGGCACTGTGTATCTTCCCTGTCACCAAGTCGGCCACGGCTGCCATGTCGTCCGCAGTGACGATAGCGATGACGTCGTATGGCCCGGTCACCACATCCACGGCCTCGATTTCAGGCAATCCCTTCATCATCTCGGCAACCCTACGGGAGTTGCCGACTGATGTCTCTATGAGAATGAAGGCTTTCGCCGCCATTGTTTAATCCCCCCTGCTTGCTAGTAGTCCGATTCGTACGTCGCTTGGGTTATTTGGGAAGCTGGACCAACCCACGGTGTACGTCTTGTACGCTGGAGCAGCCGCAGTAGCCCAGCACTCGGTCGAACTCTTCACGTAGTATCTCCAAGGCTAGGCGCACACCAGCCTCGCCGTTCCAAGCCAGCCCCCACGAGATAGCGCGGCCGATGAAGACGCCACGCGCCCCCAAGGCCAGCGCTTTGAGCACGTCGCTGCCACGGCGGATGCCAGAGTCTAGGAACACCTCGGCGCGGCCGTCCACTGCTTCCGCCACTTCGGGCAGGGCCTCGATGGAGGACAGGGTGCTGTCCATGTGCCTTGCGCCGTGGTTGGAGACGACGATGCCATCCACACCGTGCTCCACGGCCAAGGCGGCGTCCTCAGCGGTGATAATGCCCTTGATCACCACTTTCATGGAGGTCTCGCCACGGAGCCACTTGATGTCTTCCCACAAGAAGGGCGTCGACTCCGGCATCTCCCATCGCGCTGCAGCAGCGCTGCCTGGCTCCACCCCCAGACCAGCGGCGTCGCCGGTAAAGTTGGCCATCTCCAAGCCGGGGGGACGGCGGTAACGGTTCCGGATGTCCCGCTCCTTGGGGCCTGGCAGAGGGGTATCAACTGTGATAGCCACCGCCTTGAAGCCAGACTTCTCGGCGCGCTTCACCAGCATGGAGGTCAGGTCCTTGCCACGATGGTAGAGCTGGAACCACAGAGGCCCGGTGGCCTCCTCGGCCACGCGCTCCAACGGGTAGTTCGAAGGAGTGCTGAGGCCCATCAGTGTGCCGGCTGCTCCAGCGGCGCGGACGGCCGCCATCTCGCCGTCGGCGTGTGCTTGCGCTTGGCTGCCGGTGGGGGCCAGCATCACTGGAAAGCTGATTTCCTCGCCTAGGATAGTAGTCCGGAGGTCACGCTCAGAGACATCCACCAGAAAGCGCGGCCGCAGGACGATGTCGTCGAAGGCCTGCCGGTTGCGATTCAGGGTCAACTCGTCCTGGGCCCCGCTGGCAATGAAGTCCCACACTGCACGCGGCAAAGCCGTCTGAGCATGGGCTTCGAGGTCGTACAAGCTGATGGGTCTGAGGGTCATATCTACCTTTCCACCGGGTATTGGGGCAAGGGCCGCCACGGCGTTCGGGGCATTATACACTGGCGGCGGGTGTTCCTTAAGTTAGTACCCTCAATGTAGAAGAAGTTGCTGACCGTCTCCGCAGGCCGGACTATACGTCCCAAGACCCTTGCATTGCCAGTAGGCCAGCCTCTCCCGCCGGGGGAAGGAAGGTCCCGTTAGTTCAGTGGGTCGGCGACCTGTAGCAGCGGCTGCTTCTCACGCAGCCAGCGGGCTAGAACCAGCCGGTGACAGGCATTACCCGCGCGCTCGTAGCAGAGGAGGGTGAAGTCGCCCAACCCAGGCGAGTCTGCGACCCACAGGACCAAGTCGGGCTGGGAGGCATAAACGGCATCGAGGGCTTCCGTGTAAGCAGTGGCTAGGCCGTTGAAGTCCACTTGTCCGTCACGGTAGGCCCGAAGCAGGTCGACCGCGGGGTAGAAGACGCGCAGCGTTTCCCACTGCGCGCGACGGCCCCTTGGGTGATAGCGCGAGACGCGATAAACGGCCCCGTGCCAGTTGTCCGGTTGGTAGAAGCTGGCAGTGTAAAGGATAGTTCACTCCTGTTGGGCGGACTCGGACGGGAGGACGGCCCGCCGTCGTTTGAGCAACTGGTAGGCGAGGAAGACCACGCCGCCTACTATCAGCAGGCTGAGGAAGCTGATGGCGCGGTCGAGCAGGGCAACGGGCAGGGCATCGGCCCGCGGCAGGGACACCATCAAAAGACCCACGATGCCCGGCTCCACTAAGCCTAAGCCTCCCGGCGCCAGAGGAATAAGAGTCAGCAGGGCGTTGGCCACGGCCACAAGTACGACCAGCCCAAGGCTGACGTCGACCCCCACTGCCTCGGTCACCAAATAGAGGCGTCCTACCTCGGCCAGCCAACTTAACAAGCTGAGCAGAGTGACCAGCGGGAGCCGCCGGAAGCTGCCCAAAGTGCCTTGGTGGAACCGCTGATAAAACCCCTGGAGCCTGCCCGGCAGCAGGTGCACCAGCCGCCAGCGGAAGACGGCCATGGCCATCAGCATCCCCACCAAGGCGACCGACAGAATAGCCGCAGCCACGACGAAACGCCATGAGGCCTCGGACCCTCCGATGGCCAGCGTCAGTGCCCCGCCTACGATGAGCAGGAACACCATAGTTACGTCCAGCACACGCTCGGCCAGCACCGTACCGATAGTGCGGAAAAAACTCTCTCCGGTTTCGTCGGAGTAGGCGTAGGCCCGATAGGCGTCGCCCAACCGGAACCAGACCAAAGAGTTGACGAACCAAGCCATTAGCATCAGGACCGAGCAATGCGCCACTCCCAACACCCGTGTCCCTTTCGGTTGCACGTTCTGCAACAGCACCTGCCATCGCGCTCCCCGGAAGGCGAAAGTGGTGTAGTGAACGAGGATGGCCAGCGCGAACAGCAACGGATTGCTGGCTTTCATACGCGCCCAAGTCCCCGCGAGGTCGACGTCGAACCCTGTAACGAGGAGGGCAAGCACCAAGGCGGCGAGGGCGAAGGGGATAATGGTGGTCAGCCCCAAGTAGCGTCGCCGAGCGCCAGGCAGGTGGCTCTGGACTTGAGAGAAGAAGTTAGCCAAGTTCATGGGAGGGGGCACCAGTGCGAATAGAGCATCGCCGCCTAAGTGTAGCTACGACAAGCCATCATTACTAAAGGGGCCGCTTCTGAGGCAACCCAGGACGCCGAGGGAACTTGGCTGGGCTGGCCTTCAGCTTGTCCACCAGCACGATGACTCGTCCGTCCCTCAGCCCCTCGGCGTCCACTGTTGCCACTTCCCGCAGCTTGCCACCCAGCACCTCCATGGCGTGGAGGGATGCCGATATCTCCGGCTCCAACTCCCCCTTCTTCCACGTTAGCACCGTGCCCCCGATGCGGCAGTAAGGCAGTGTGAGCTCCATGAGCACTCGCATTAAGGCCACGCCACGGGTCGTCACCAAGTCGAAAGACTCCCTTGATGACGAATGCAGCGCCAAGTCCTCGGCGCGCCCTGTATGCACATCCACATCCGTGAGGCCCAACTCATGCACCAAGTGCTTGAGAAAGCCTGTCTTCTTGCCCACCGAGTCTACTAGCGTCAGTTTCAGATGGGGGAAGGCGATCTTCAGCGGGACGCCGGGGAAGCCTGCGCCAGTGCCAATGTCCAGCAGGCTGTCGGTTTCGTCGTCCAGGTACGGGGCCGCGGTTAGGGAATCAAGGAAGTGGCGCACCTGCACACCATCATAGTGGTTGACGGCAGTGAGGTTCATGCGCTGGTTCCAAGCCATCAGTTCCTGGTAGTAACACTGGAACTGGTCCAACTGGTGGGATGTAAGCGCGAGGCCGAGGTCATCCAATCCGCGGCGCATCAAGGGGAGGGAATCCATGTGGGCAAATTATATCATCGAAAGCCGTACTCCTTACGTCGCAACCATGGAAGAATACGAGTCCCGAGCTTGGGCAGCCGCTCAACCCTTGTCCG
The DNA here is from genome assembly GCA_965263155.1 of Dehalococcoidia bacterium. GTDB lineage: Bacteria > Chloroflexota > Dehalococcoidia > Lucifugimonadales > JAAXIE01 > JAAXIE01. The sequence goes on along the minus strand of OZ253586.1, from coordinate 118,270 downwards.
ACCTGCGGGCGCCTGAATAGGGTAGTCTTCTGAATTCTAGCGATCTGGTGCCCAATGTATTGCGTATGACTCATCATTTCCACGAGTACGATTGGCTACAAGTGGGCTCCCAACCCACGGCTCCGCTAGGGCGTCCCCTACCGACCCGTGTGGCTTCAGCTCAAGGCCATCGAACCGTCCGTCCCTTGGATATCGCCCTCTATCAGTCGGTATAATCAACGCTCAGTCGGTATAATCAACGCTACCATGCTTCCCATCGAAGGGGTTTAGGAAATTGCCCGACGGGATCTGGGTCATCGGAACCGTCGGCTACATCGTGCTTGCCGTCATATTCTTGATCACCCTAGTTTGGAGCCGAATCAAAATCGGTACGTTGAGACGTACGCTTGGAAAAGGGCAAGCCCTACTGGTTGTAGGTGCAGCAGCTTTATTTCTTGTCTCGATGACCGCCCTCATTTCGATAACAACAGGCAGATTACCGGCGATGTCGATGGTGTAGCCGTCAGTGGCAGCCCTGTTACACAACCCGGTGGTGCAGTCACACAGCCCGGTCGAATCAGGCTCCCCTCGACTTAGAGTCTCAGTGGTTCCAATGTCTGCTACTCCTAGCCGTCCCCCACTGCCGCACCTCCGGCTGCGAACAGCCCTACGGCGCAGCGAGAGACATCCTATGATTCCACCCTCGGGCGCCAGTCCGAAAATGAACCGCGCAACGTAGTCGACGGCATCGTCAGCAGGTGTCCCGATATCGAGGATGCGGGAACGGCTTTCACTTGGGTGTCAGGGGTGGCTGGCAAGCTACAGACCGCAGCGGTTGGCCGTGAAGAAACCAACTTCGGTATCAACAGCGACCCGCTGGTCCTATTGGCGAAGATACTGTCAGCGGTAGCCGGAGAGCAGGCTCTCACGTCCTTGCCCAGCAGAGTGCCCAAATGCGCCGACACGTATGGCGTGTATTTGGCATTGCGACAGCAAGGCCAGTCGCCCGAATCAGCGATGGACGCACTACGTGAGATTACAGATATGGAACGTATAGCAGTTGCGCTGGGAGCGTCAGGCCGCTAGGAAGAAGGAAGCGATTATAGTCGTTGCCCGCTGGTTGGCTCCGAGGAACCAAAAAAGTAGCCGACCCCCAAAGAGGTCGGCTACTCCCTGGCACCTTAAGCTGGATAGTGGAAGAAAGGTTTTATGTGACTAGCTAATGGCGGCGGGCTTTCTCAGGGACCTCCACCCACTTACCGGGGAGCCGAGGCTTCAACCTATCTGGTTTGTGGGTTCGGGACACCCGCCGACCGACCTGGAGCTGTGCGCCACCTCGCGCCTCTAGAGACCTCGGTGATAACAGTTGCTCCTTAGAAAGGAGGTGATCCAGCCGCACCTTCCGGTACAGCTACCTTGTTACGACTTCGTCCCAGTCACCAGGCCTACCCTCGGCGCCTGCCTCCCCGAAGGGTTAGCTCAGCGACTTCAGGTATTCCCGGCTCCCATGACGTGACGGGCGGTGTGTACAAGGCCCGGGAACGTATTCACCGCAGTGTGCTGACCTGCGGTTACTAGCGATTCCGCGTTCACGCAGGCGGGTTGCAGCCTGCGATCCCAACTGGGGCCGGCTTTGATGGGATTGGCTCCGGCTCGCGCCTTAGCAACCCGTTGTACCGGCCATTGTAGCGTGTGTGTAGCCCAGGGCGTAAGGGCCATGCTGACTTGACGTCATCCCCACCTTCCTCCTCCTTGTGAGAGGCAGTATCGCTAGAGAGTGTAACTAGCGAAAAGGGTTGCGCTCGTTGCGGGACTTAACCCAACACCTCACGGCACGAGCTGACGACAGCCATGCAGCACCTGTGATGGCTTCCTGAGTTACCCCAAGATCGTTACCCTTTCGGGTTCCTACTACCAACATGTCAAGCCCTGGTAAGGTTCTTCGCTTAGCATCGAATTAAACCACACGCTCCACCGCTTGTGCGGGCCCCCGTCAATTCCTTTGAGTTTTAGCCTTGCGGCCGTACTTCCCAGGCGGGATGCTTAACGCGTTAGCTTCGGCACGGAGGGGGTCGATACCCACCATACCCAGCATCCAAAGTTTAGGGCGTGGACTACCCGGGTATCTAATCCGGTTTGCTACCCACGCTTTCGCGCCTCAGCGTCAGGAACAGCCCAGAGAGCCGCCTTCGCCACTGGTATTCCTCCCGATATCTACGCATTTCACCGCTACACCGGGAATTCTACTCTCCTCTGCTGCCCTCTAGCCCGGCAGTTTCCCCCGACCTCTCCCAGTTAAGCCGGGAGCTTTCACAGGAGACTTGCCGAACCGCCTACGCGCCCTTTACGCCCAATAAATCCGGGTAACGCTCGCCCCCTACGTGTTACCGCGGCTGCTGGCACGTAGTTAGCCGGGGCTTATTCCCAAGGTACCGTCCTATCTCTTCCCCTGGAAAAGGAGTTTACGACCCGAAAGCCTTCTTCCTCCACGCGGCGTCGCTGGGTCAGGCTTTCGCCCATTGCCCAAGATTCCCTGCTGCTGCCTCCCGTAGGAGTGGGGGCCGTGTCTCAGTCCCCCTCTGGCTGGCCGTCCTCTCAGACCAGCTACCCGTCATAGGCTTGGTAGGCCGTTACCCTACCAACTACCTGATAGGGCGCGAGCCCCTCCTCTGGCGCCCGAAGGCTTTCCTCCCCGCACCAAGGCACAGGGATCTTATGCGGTATTAGCATCGATTTCTCGAAGTTTTACCCCACCAAGGGATAGGTTACTCACGCGTTACTCAGCCGTTTGCCGCTATCCTGCCAACCGAAGTCGACAAGAGCGCTCGACTTGCATGCATTAGGCGCGCCGCCAGCGTTTACCCTGAGCCAGGATCAAACTCTCTAGCGTAGACCTTACCTTATCTTCCACTATCCAGTTGTTAAGGTGCCAGAGCGGGATTCTAGACCACTACATGAGGCCTGTCAATAGCCGATGCCCCATCATAACCGTCCAGAATCCAGGATACAGATGCTGGCTGATCAGCAAAGAGTGGCACCTCTCGTCCAAGGTGCGGTGGTCTCAGGCCGTGGAAATTGGCCGACGCCTCTTTCGCTAGTCCACCCCACCTTCTTCCACCCGGCACAAACCCAGACGGGCCTGGAGTTCCTCGCCTCACGGAAGCCCGGTCGTCAATTTCTGCCTCAGCCGACCACAATCTCCACCACACAATGGTCGCTCGGCCCCCAGCGGTCCGGCTCGTTGAGAGCGCGCACGGTCACAGAGGACGCGAGGCTCTTGGACGCGAATACGAAGTCCAGTTGGCGGGTGGCTGTTTCCGGAGTCTGCCGCGTTGAGTGATATGTGGGAACGTTCTTGCTGTCGGGGGGCAGTTCGCCAGGCCATGGACCACCCTGTCGCCCATTGGGTGCCTGCGGCTATGAGGCGGTGTTTGCCAGAATGGACGCCCTTGGGTTGGCGTTCGTCGGGCCGGCCGGCCCAATAGGTGTTGCCATGATCTCCGTACCCGTAAAGGATGTTGAGGTCTCCGGCGGTGAGTATGCGATGGCCTTGCTGGCTTCCGATGAAGGCCGACAGGTCGGAAACGGCACGGTGGACTGAGTCGGCGGCGACAATCCAACTGTTGCCGGTGGAGGCATGAGAGCCCGCCCACAGTCCGTACATGGAGACAACCACCAGAGGTTCACCAAGTTCACCGTCGGCCGGCGTCACCTTGGCGGCGGCAATCGTGCCGGGCCGACTGACGGCCAAATCTCCCCACCCCGCATCAAGCAGGGGTTTCGCCTCTATCCAGTCCACCTGCACACGTTCGGAGAGCCTGACGACTGCCGTTCGCCACTTGCGCTGGGCATCCACTCCGGGTGTGTCCCATGGTGCTGGGTCAGCATCGATGCGAGCGGCGACCTCCGGGGGTGGTGCTGCGGCCTCCTGCAGAAGGGCGATATCCACGCCCACCTCCAGAAGCCTATGCCAAGGGGCTATCCGTCCTGCGATATTCCAGGAGATGATCTTCACTCTTATACCTCCTTGACGAAAAGCAGTGGTTAGTCATATCTTTAGCTAAGCTCGTCTCTAGGAGTCGGGAATGACAACCGTCAACGTCCATGAAGCGAAGACCAACCTGTCGCGCCTGCTGGCCCAAGTTGAGGCAGGCGAGGAAGTCACCATTGCCCGCAACGGCAAACCCGTGGCCCGGCTGGTGGGCATCCAACCACAAGGCAAGAGGCAGCCCGGCATTCTCAAGGGGAAGATTGAGATTCCGGACAGCTTTTTCTTTGACCCCCTTCCTGAAGAAGAGCTAAGACGGTGGGAGGGTAGTTGATCCTTGCGCCTCTTGCTCGACACCCACGCACTCGTATGGTGGTTCGTGGACGACAAGCGACTACCCGAGGCGGTTCATCGGGCGATCACCGATCACCAGAACGATGTGTTGGTGAGCGCAGCGTCTGCTTGGGAGGTCACTACCAAATTTCGGCTAGGCAAGCTCCCGGAAGCCGAACCATTGGCACTCGATATCATCGGGTCCATCGCCAGCCAAGACTTCCAAGAGATACCCATAACCGTAGACGACGCGGCGCGGGCCGGGTCACTGCCGGGACCGCACCAAGACCCATTCGACAGGATGCTCATCGCGCAGGCGCTTGCTCGCAACCTGCTGCTCGTTTCCATTGAATCGTACTTTGACCGCTACGGTGTCCGTCGCCTCTGGTGAACACCGTAGCGGTCGACCAGCCAAGCCCTAGGCCTAGCTTGCCTCGATGAAGTTCGTCACCACGGAGTTGAACTCTTCCGGGTACTCTCGGTAGTGGAAGTGGCCGCCGCGACTGACGATATGCATCTGGGTGCGCGGGGTCTTCTCCCGAACGATGTCGAAGAGCTTTATTCCCTGTTCAAGGATCGCCGAGGGGTCGGTGGCGGCCCAGAAGATGAGAGTAGGGACCTGCAGACGCCCCTCCCGTATCCAAGCCAGCGTCTCTTCCTTCTGCGCTCTCTGACTCTGGCCCCATGTCTGGCTGGCTCCGGTCTCCCACTTGGCCTTGGTCTCCAACGCCTTGGGGTGGCTCTCCATGAAGTAGCCTGCATCCACGTAGTCGTCAGTGACGTGGTCCGTGTAGTGGGACATCCGCTCCCAGTAGAACCGGATGTACTCCTTTACGCCTTCGGGGCGTCCCTCGTTGACCTTGACCATCCGCTCGGCGTGACTGCCTACTTCGGGAGCCAAGCTGGCGGTGTCGATCATCACGAGGCTCTTCACCATGTCCAAGTGCTCCAGGGTCAGGCGGGTGGCTAGATAAGCGCCGATGGACTGACCGATCACATGCATGCTCTTGATGCCCACCGCTTGCGTGAAGTCGTAAAGATGTTGCACCACTGCCTCTGCCGAATAGTCCTCGTCGCGCTTGGGGTTGTCAGTCATGCCGTTGCCCAAGCGGTCAGGAGCGAAGACGTGGAACTTCTGCGACAGGCCCGCAAGGTTGAGGGTCCAAGTGTTGGCGCTGCCCTGCCCGGAGAAAGTAGCCCCATGTATTAGCAGCAGGGGCTCGCCGGACCCCAACTCGTAATAGCGGGTGCGAATGCCCTTCACGTCGATGAACTTGGCTTGGTGCAGCACGGAGGCCGTGCTCTGCATGGTGTCGGTCGCTGTCGTCATGGTCATCCTCCCTGCCTTGGCCGGATGCCTAATCCTAGCACGACGCGGCGCGTTCTGGCAGCGCGCATACTCGTGTCGCCCGCCTCGGGCAATAACCCGCCCCTACTGAAGGAGCAGACAGGTGTAGCGGGTGAGTGCCTCTTGCGACAGAAGCGAAAGACTTGTATACTAGCGTTGGCGTAGTGCGCCAAATTTCATCCGCGAGTGTGATGCAGCCCAATGGCTGTGACTGACGACATCAAAGCCCGGCTGGACATCCTAGACGTGGTGGCTGCCCACGTTGCGTTGCAGCGTTCAGGACGCAGCTACAAGGGCCTATGCCCCTTCCACTCGGAGAAGACCCCCTCTTTCTACGTGTTCCCTGATAGGCAGAGCTGGCGGTGCTTCGGCGCCTGCGCCACCGGGGGCGACCTGTTCAGCTTCATCATGCAGGCAGAGCACCTCGAGTTCGCAGACGCCCTCCGGCGACTGGCACACCGAGCGGGAGTGGAGCTTCCCAGCCGGCAGGAGCGAGGGCAGCGCTCTCAGGCACACGAGATTAACGAGGAGGCTTCTGCCTACTTTCGCCGCCTGTTGGGGTCAGTGCAAGGGAAGGACGCCCGAGCCTACCTGGAGAGGCGAGGGGTTTCACCCACTGCCATAAGCGCCTTCGAGTTGGGCCTGAGCCCTGAAGACGGTCACTCGCTCGGCGACTACCTGTCTGCAAAGGGTTTCCAGCCGGAGCAGGCGGCCACTGCGGGCCTGACCAATCGCGTAGACAATGGCGCGTATCGTGACTTCTTCCGCGGGCGATTGATGTTCCCCATACGCAACAAGGACGGCTCCCTCGGTGGCTTTGGCGCCCGGGCCTTGGACGATTCCATCCCCAAGTACATGAACTCCCACCAGTCGCCTTCCTTCAACAAGGGCCACACTCTCTACGGGTTGAACCTAACCAGCGACACAATCGGAAGCTCGGGGACAGCAGTGGTGGTGGAAGGCTACATGGACGTCATAGCCGCCCACGAGCACGGCTTCAAAAACGTAGTCGCCTCCATGGGCACTGCCCTCACCGGTGAGCAGGCGGGCATGCTGCGCAATATGGCAACAAAGATTGTGCTTGCTCTCGATCCCGACGCAGCAGGCCAGGAGGCTACCCTGAGGAGCCTTGAGTCGGCTTGGGGCGTATTCCACCGCAGCCAAGCGCGGAGCAGCGGGACTACGGTCTACCAGCGTCCCCAAATGCCCGAATTGAAAATCGCACCCCTGCCTCCGGGCCGGGACCCTGACCTGCTCATCCGGCATGATCCACAAGCATGGGCAACCCTCGTTGACGAGGCGTTGCCACTAATGGACTACCTCTTCGAGGCCTTGGGCAAGCGCTTCGACGCTTCCACCCCTGAGGGGAAACGACAGCTATCCGACCTGCTCTTTCCCTTGGTGGCAGCCATTGAGGAGCCGTTCCTACAGGACCACTACTTCCAAGCCTTGGCTCGGCTGCTGGGGGTCACCCCCGAGAACCTGCGCGCCAGCTTGGCCCGTAGCGCGGCGCAGGGCGGCAGACGACAGCAGCCGCGCAGACCGGAGCGGGCGCGGGAAGACGCCAGCGCGTCGCCTTTCACTCGCTTGGACCGGGACCCGCTGGAGGACCACTGCCTTGCTCTCCTGTTACAGGACCGAGAGCTTGGCCCCATGGCCGCTTCCCTGTTGCCGGAGCACTTCATCCGGCCCGAAAACCGGGAAATGATGGCTTACTGGGCCGAGGGGTATGACCCGGAGCTCATGGACGGAGACCTCCGGCCCCACTGGGAACGGCTCTGCACCATGCCCTTGCCTCCCAGCGACCGATCGCAGCGCGAGACCGCCCTGCAGGACTCGGTAGCCCGCTTGGAGGCGCGTTACCTGCGGCGTCTGAAGATGGAGGAAGAGTTGAGGCTGGCAGAGGCCGGTCCGGAAGAATGGGAGAGCGGCTTCGAAGATGTTCTGGACCTGAATGAACGAATGAAACAGCTACTGGCCGATAAGGTACGGTAGCAGCACAGACTACATAGCCTTCATAGGGAAGCAAAGGAGAAGAAGCGAGTGCTTAAGAGAAGACGCCGTGTCGGAGATGACAACGAGTTCCTTGATGAACCCGAAGAGAAGGAAGAAGCTGGCGAGGAAATACTTAGCGTCATAGGCGGCGTGGCCGCCAGCCGCAGCCCTGAGGAGACCAGTGAGGATACACCGGTGATCCTCACCGAGAGCCCCGGGGAGGCTTGGACCCAGCCCAAGGAGGCCAAGGTCGACGAGCCGGGGACCGACGACGAGGCGCAGGGCGAGGACGTGGAGTGGGAGCAGGAGCCCGAGGGTACAGAGGTGTTGGACGACCCGGTGCGCATGTACCTCCGGGAAATCGGCCGCGTCCACCTGCTGACTTCACGCGATGAGCGCGTGTTGGCCCGCAAGATGGACGGTGGCAAGCACCTACAGAAGCTCAGCCTAAGGCTCACCGAGCAGTTGGGCCGCGCCCCCACCACCACCGAGATGTGCTGCGCCCTGCTGGAGCGCATGAGCAAGTCGGACACCTTGGTAGGCGCGCTGGGCGAGTCGCTAGGGCTGCCGCGCAACCTCACCCTGTCACAGATTGCCACCAACTCCACGCTGAGGGCAGCCATCGACGCCGAGCTGAACCCTGAGATGATAGCCGACGTGGCGGCTATTCTGGACGTAGATGCTGCTGAAATGCCACGTCGCGTCATCCAACTCTCCATAGACAGCTGGGTGTTGCCCCCCGACATCATCAACGCGGTGAACGACAGCACCTTGCCTAGGCTGGGCGAAGTGGTCTACGGGTTCCAGTGCGAGCCCCAAGTGCATGCCATGTCGCCGCAAGCGAAGGCCTATTTCGACCGAATCCACCGCGATTGCCAGCGGTCCCAAGCCCACCTCACCGAGGCGAACCTGCGCCTAGTCGTGAGCGTGGCCAAGAAGTACATCGGGCGTGGCATGGCCCTGCTGGACCTGATTCAGGAAGGCAACATCGGCCTCATCCGCGCCGTGGAGAAGTTCGATTACCGCAAGGGTTACAAGTTCAGCACCTATGCCACTTGGTGGATACGCCAGGCCATCACCCGGGCCATAGCCGACCAAGCCCGCACCATCCGCATACCGGTGCACATGGTGGAGACCATCAACAAGCTGATGCGCCAGCACCGCCGCCTCCTCCAAGAGTACGGGCGCGAGCCCAGCCCCGAAGAAATCGGCATGGCCATGGAGGTCGCTCCCGAGCGGGTGGAAGAAATACTCAAGATATCCCAAGAACCTGTGTCCTTGGAGACACCCATCGGCGAGGAAGAAGATAGCCACCTCGGCGACTTCATCGAGGACAGAGGCGCCCCTGCCCCCGCCGACGCCGCCTCCTACCAGTTGCTCAAGGAGCAGTTGGAGGAAGTGCTGGGTACCCTCACCGACAGGGAGAGCCGCGTGCTCCAACTGAGGTTCGGCTTGGAGGACGGGCGGAGCCGCACTTTGGAAGAGGTTGGCCGGGAGTTCGGGGTCACCCGCGAGCGCATCCGGCAAATCGAGGCAAAGGCCCTGCGTAAGTTGCGACACCCGACTAGGTCCAAGAAGCTCAGGGACTTTTTGGAGTAAAGTTTAACTTTTTGCCAGATAATGGGGCCACCCACGCTTGAAGCACTAAAAAAAACAGGGCTATACTCGGCAATACTAATGGGTTGGGAGGTGGCGCCTGTGGATTCTGGCCCCATTCCTCAATGTCTGAAATGCAACCGGGGTGCATTGGTTCCCCTCTCCGATTACGGGAGCCAAGGCGCCACGGTCCACTTCAAAGCTTGGGTTTGCACTAATCCAGACTGTGGGTTTAACATAAAGATACGCAACGGGGACATTTACTTGAACGAGCCCATTGCCAGTGGGGCCTCTCACCTTCCCCGTCCCCGTTCGTAACCCTCCAATGTAGTGGACTCCATCCGTTGCCCTCGTGCTAGAGTCCGTAGGACGCTGGACTTAGGCAAACTGTACCTCCGAACAGACCGCGCAGGTCTGCAATTAACTGTGGGTAGTGTAGGGGTAGAATGGAAGCTGGGTACGACTATCTCCTGGTAAATCGCCTCGGCATTGTACAACGCATATTCCGCTCCATAGGTGAGAACCCCTTGCCTTATGCCGGAGCCGCCCTAGTTGTCTTGGGTCTCATTGGTGTGCTGATCGGCAGCCTCTTCTTCTTCGTGTTCGACAAGTCCACCGATGAGTTGGAAGAGGAGTTAGCGGCATCTGCGCAGCCCACACCTCAACCCTCTGGCGAGCTGTCCCAAGCGCGGCGAGAGACCCCAACACCCCTCCCTGCGACAGCCGCTCCCTTAGAGCCTGTAGCGCCGCGGCCTACTCCGCCCCCGGTCACCGAGCTATCGGCCGACCTTGCCCGCCAGGCTGGCCTATACCCCGGCGAGAACCTCAAGGCCGCTTACTGGTCCGAACCCATCAATTTCCAGCCCACGCTGCCCCTCGGGGACTGGCTTGACGGGTTCACGCCCCTGAGTCCGTCGGAGGTCGCTGGCGTAGGACAGTTGCCAATTCCCACCCGGCTCATCATCCCCAGCATCGACGTCGAATCGGATGTCAAGCAACTGAGCATCCTGAACCTTGGCAACAGCCGCGCATACGAGACTCCCGACAATGTGGTGGGCCATATTCCAGCGAGTGCCAACCCCGGCGAGGCTGGCAGCACTTGGCTGTTTGGGCACTTGGAAAGCCCAATACGCGGCGAGGGCAACGTGTTCGCCCAGTTGCCCGAAATCCCCAGCATGCTACGCCGCGGAGACGACGTGTACGCCGTGGTGGAAAACGGCTCCGAGCAATATCTCTACCGGATCGTCGAGTCCAAGGTGGTGCCCCAAGATCAGTTGTCGCTGACCGACGACGGCTCGCCCCAACTGCTGATGGTCACATGTGTGCCCCGCTTCGTCTACGACCACCGCCTTATAGTCCGGGGAGTGCTGGAGGGAGTGAAGAGCTAGCCTCAGCGCCTCACACTCCCCCCAAGTTCGCCACGACAGCGCTCCGTCTCCCCACGCAGCAAGAAGACCTGCGCACTGTGCCTCCCTGATATTCCTATGCGAGCCTGCCCCCCAGACCCAGGTCCGGGGAAGCCTTTGCGTAACGAGCCTCCACACTGACATCCGTCCGTTGACCGGCGATGGCCTTCCGCGCTAGCCTTCATACAGGCTGGCCCAAAACCCCATCTTGTCACCCCCCTTTTTGTAAAGGCCTTCCCCTTGAGCGCCCTTGACAGTAAAGCTGGGGCCTGCGCAGACCTGGCCCGGGGATGAGAAGGGCGGGGGGCCCATTCCAACCTGCAACTACTTGAGCACACGCTATGACATGGCACAAAAAAGCAAAAAGCCTGGCGCGACGCCTAAACTAACGCAAAGCTGATTCGTAGCTGCGCCGGTACAAATACCGGTGTAATAATATTGAAATAAATTGGTGCTGGAATACCATGAGCCAGGTATCCAAAGAGGCTCAGAATACGAATACAGTGGTATTGAAATGCAACATATGTGGCATCCGAAGGCCCCCAATGCACATCATGTCTGCAGTTGTGCAAAGGTCTCCGCAGGCGGGAATCCACGGCCCGGACTACTGGCCTTCCGGCAATTCCGAGCCGCCCCCGTTCCCTAGGAACAGTCCGGCCTACGGGTCCGCCGCCACCGGACTCGGCACCGGCGTTTCGGGTGGCCGCTCGCGCTGCACAAGCCGGCCCAAGAGCCGGGGTATGCTGTCGTTGAACAGCAGGTAAACGATCGGCAACACGAGCAGGGTCAGCGCGGTAGAGCTGACGAGCCCGCCAATTACCACAGTGGCCAATTCAGCGCTGATGAGGCCACCGCCCCCGGTCTCAATCGCCAGGGGCAGCAGGGCAAAACTCGTGGTAAGCGCCGTCATCAGAATGGGCCGGAGCCGGACCCGCGCCCCAGAGAGCAACGCATCGCGTACAGGCATCCCCTTGGCACGCTGTTGTTCCACAAATGCGATGAGGACAATGGCGTTGGTGACGACGATGCCAATCAACAGGAGCATGCCCATCATGGCAGGGAGCCCCAAGGGGCGTCCGGTGATTGCCAAGGCCACCAGAACGCCAATCAGGGCAAGAGGCAGGGTTGTCACGATAACGAACGGGTTCCGCAGCGAACCTAGGCTGGCCACCATCACAAGGTAGACCAGCACCACGCCAACGGCCATGGTAATAAAGATGGCTTGGAACCCCTCTTCGATATCAGCGAATATGCCACCGCTGGAAACGCTTACTCCCGGAGGCAGGTTGAGGGCAGCAATCTTCTCGTCGACCAAGACGCCAACGGCTTGGGTGTCATCAGCCACAATGTCCGCTTGGATGGTGGATGACCGCACCCCATCGGTACGGCTGATGGATACAGGCCCCTCTTTCATCACCAGTTCCGCCAGTTCCTCTACGGGGACTGCTCCCGCGGGCCCGACGATGACCAGAGACTGCACTTGGTCTATGCCCCTGGTGGACCCAAGGTCTCCTAGCAGCACCACATCTACTGTGTCACCGTCAACGTTGATGGTGGTAACGGTCTGGCCTATGAGATATTGGCTGAGCTGTAGCCCAACTTGGCGCGTACTCAGTCCTATGAGTGCGGCTTTCTCCGGGTCAACTTCTATGGAGACCTCCGGTCGGGCCTGCGCCACATTGCTCTCCAAGTTGACGATGCCCTCAATCGTAGAAATCGACGCAGCCAACTCACCCGCAACCAAGACGATATCCTCGTAATTGGGCCCGGTGATGAGAATCTCTACGCCAGCCGATGGCGGCCCGTCCGACGCCTCAGAGACACGAATAAGCTGTCCGGGCTTTTCGAGTTCCGTCCTCAGGATACTGGCGATGTCGTCCGGGGCATCTTCGGAAAGCGTCGCGAAGAAGCTGGCCTGCTCCAAGCCTGCGGGGATTCCACCAAGATTCAAGTCTCTGGCGCCGATGCTGACTGAGTAGACGTCAGAGACGCCAGCGATCCGCTCCTCAATTTCCGTCACTTCAGCGATAGTCTGGTCCACACGGGTGCCGGGAGGCAGGCTGAGCTCGGCGATCAGTATGCGCTCGCCCCCTCCACCGAACAGGTTTACCGGGATGAGCGTCAACAGGCCGAGGCTTGAGGCCGTCAACACGATGGCAACCAAGAGCGTGACTGCCCTGTGACCCAGCACCCACCCCAGAATCTGGAGGTACGCCCGCTGCAACCAACTCTCCTGCAAGGGGAGCTCTCCCTCATCGCCAGCCCCTTCCGGCAGGTCGCCGGGACGCAGAAACAGGGCTGCCAACACGGGGACAGCCGTAAGGGCCACCAGCAGAGAAGCAATCAGCGCGAACGTGACCGTGAGGGCGAAGGGCAGGAAGAAAGCACCCACCAACCCTTGGATGAAGGCCAACGGCACGAAAACGACAACCGTGGTCATGGTGGACGCAAAAATCGCTGGGGCCACCTCCGACGTCGCTTCCAAGGCGGCGCGCCACCGGTTTCGCCCTCCCTGTATGTGGCGGTAGACGTTCTCCAGCACAACGATAGAATCGTCCACCACTCGTCCCACCGAGATGGCCAGCCCTCCCAAGGTCATGAAGTTCAGGCTCATGTCCTGCCAAGTCATCAGGAGAATACCGGTGAAGACACTCAGCGGAATGGACAGACCTATAACAATGGTCGGGCGCAAAGTGTTGAGCAACCCACGCGTGAGCGTGGGTCGTATGGTAAGCATGAAGGCGAAAACGACGGAGACCGCAAAGAGGAACCCGAACATCCCCTCTCGGATGAGGCTGTCGATTTGCTGCTGAATCTCAGGGCCTTGGTCAGTTACGACTACGATTTCAACGTCGGCCGGCATTCCGTCGATGGCGGCCAAGGCCTCGTTTATCGCAGTGGTGACGTCCAGAGTGTTGGCCTCCGGCTTCTTGGACACCGCAACGCTGAGGCCAGTCTTGCCGTTGGTGCGGGAAATGCTATCGGGCCGACCTACGCCAAGGCTCACCTCAGCCACATCGGAAAGCCTCACCACCCCGGATTGGGATGCGCCGACGACGAGGTCACTGATCTCCTCGACAGAGTCGAAGGTATGGGTGGTCTTTACGATCACCGCCCGTGACCCGTCGAAAAGCAGGCCAGCTGGCAGCGTCAGGTTGTTCTCTCTGAGCGCAGTGGCCACTTGGAAGAAGGTGATCCCGTTGGCCGCCAACCTGTCGGGGTCAGCGGTGACCATGACGCTGCGTTCCATTTCGCCGGTCACATCGACATTCATGACCCCTTCGATGTTCGATATCTCAGGAATGATGAGCGACTGGACCAAGTCCTGGACCTCTGAAACGTCTCTGTCGGAGATAACGCCGAACTGAATCACCGGGAAAAAGTCCGGGTTGAACCGACCTATCCTTGGCTCCTTTGCACCCGGCGGGAAGGTAGTCCCATTGACGGCATTCCTGATGACGCTCTCCGCTTCGGCCATATCCGTCCCGTACTTGAACGTGGCAAGTACGGTGGCGTTGCCCTCCGAGGAGGTTGATTGGATGGTTTCGAGTCCTTCAGTGCCCGATACAGCCCGCTCGATGGGTTCTGTAACTTCGCGGACTACGGCTTCAGGGTCTGCGGAGGGGTAGGCTGCGAATACTGTGACAAGAGGGAATTCAATCTGTGGGAAGAGTTCGACTTGGAGAGAACGATAGGCAAAGACACCGGAAGTCAAAATGATCACGACGGCCAACAGCACCACCGTTGGGCGGCGCAGGGCTATCGAGGTAAGAAAACTCAATTGGACATCTCCTCTTCTCGTCCGCTTGGGGCGAGAGCGCAAGGGCTACCGATGGCGCAGCAAGACGCACAAGGCCTGATCCGACCCCTGTGATGAGATCCGCTTCTGTGGCACAGACCATAAGTAGGCTAACACACCAAGCGTAGCGGTGTCGCCGAAACGGGGGCCGCCGCAGGGTCTTTCGATTGTTGTATGTGGCGTGGGTAAATCACCGTGAATCACCCTCACCCCCGGACCAAGTTCGGGGACGTCCTAGGGGATTCTGTGGGTCCTGGGGGTTGCTTGCGTTGGGGCATTCTGCTGACCCCTCAAAATCGGTCCATTTGGGGCCATTTCGGTCCATTTGGGGCCATTCAGCTACGGCGCCGTTGAGGGAATGGACAGGTTTGGTGACGGGAAATGCTAGCTCGGTGGCGGGAATGAGCGAATAAAAGGGTGTTTGGGCAGGGGACGACTCATTGCCAGTCGCATCGAAATCGGGGTCTTCGATGTCGGGGTCTTCGGTGTCGAGGTCTTCGGTGTCGAGGTCTTCGGTGTCGAGGTCTTCGGTGTCGAGGTCTTCGGTGTCGAGGTCTTCGGTGTCGGAGTCTACAATGCCGGCGTCTTCGATATGGGAGACAGCGAGCTGGGCTTGGAGTCTCGACTCGTTGAGTTGGGTCAGCTTGCAGCCGTATTGAAGGGTCATGCGGGTAGCGGCGAGCTGGATATTGGGGTTGGAGTTGGCCATGGCGGCATCGAGGTTGGCGACAGCGCGCAGCATGAGGCCTTGGATTTGGGCATTGGCGATATCAAGGGCCTCGCCGTGGAGACGGTCCAACTCGTCGAGGAACTCGGGTTGTTTCATCCAGCGCTTCAGAGTGCTGAGGCCGACATTGGCGCGGTGGGCGGCATCGGCGTAGGAGGTGAAGCAGACCATTGCGAGCACGGCGGTGCGCTGACGCGGGGTAAGGCTGGGGGCCGCGTGTTCCGGCGAATCCTGGGGCGGTGAAACCTGAGTCATTATTCTCCTTAGCCTGCGGTGGCTAATTTCCGACTGGCGATGCGAGATTGGACAACGCAGGCGATGCGACTGCAATGGTAGAGGGTTGGGGCTGGAAGTGGGAAGGGACGGATGTCATGGGGGGGTACCTAAGGGGACTGGTACATCGACCGCAGCTTGCGATCGGTCCCATCACCCCCATCCCCTGATCAGGTCGGGGCAGGCTCTAACCTTCCCCCTGCGAGGGGAAGGGACTCTTCCATCCCCGGGGCGAATCCGGGGCGGGCCCTTCGACTGCGTGAGACGACGGGCTATCCGCCGATTGCGTGGGGTGTGCCGTCCCACTTGGCTGAGGACGGACGGAAAGGAGGGGCGCGGGGCCGCTTATAGTCGAAAGGCCTAGGGTCACCCCGGCTGCGTTCTGCCAATACTCAAACACCCCCGCAGGCTATACAATCTGAGCCGGACGGCCGCCTGAGCCGGAGGCCGCCCAAGGTCGTCAAGAAGTCCACGAGGGAGGGCGCCAAGGTGACTGCAGAGCGGAACACTAGGACGGAACGCGACTCCATGGGCACGATGGAAGTGCCAGTCGATGCCCTTTACGGCGCATCCACAATGCGGGCCGTATTGAATTTCCCCATCAGCGACCTGCGGTTCTCCAGGACCTTCATCCGCGCCCTCGGCCTCATAAAGCTGGCTGCCGCCCGCAGCAACATGGAGCTAGAGCTGTTGGAGCCGGACTTGGCCCAAGCTATTGTTCAAGCCGCCCAAGAGGTGGCCGACGGAGGTTTGGATCACCACTTTGTCGTCGACATCTTCCAGACTGGGTCAGGCACCTCCACCAACACCAACGCCAACGAAGTCATCGGCAACCGGGCCACACAGATTCTGGGACAGCCCGGCAAGAGGGTCCACCCCAACGACCATGTGAACATGGGCCAGTCCTCCAACGACGTGATACCCACCTGCATCCACCTGTCCGCCCTCATGGAAATACAGGACGGGCTGATTCCCTCGTTGCAGGGCCTGCAGTCTTCCCTGCGCCACAAGTCGGATCAGTTCTGGCCTGTCATCAAGACGGCCCGCACTCACCTTCAGGATGCCACGCCCATCCGGCTGGGCCAGGTGTTCCGTGGCTACGAGGGGCAGGTGGAGCGCAGCCTGCGACGCTTGGAGTTCGCGCAGCAGGAGCTGGGGGAAGTGGCCTTGGGAGGCACCGCAGTGGGCACAGGCATCAACACCCACCCTGAATTCTCAGGCCACGTCTGTACTCATTTGTCGGATCTGACCGGCGTGAAGGTGTGGGAGACGAGTAACCATTTCCAAGCTCAAAACTCCCTTGACGGCATAGTGGCCGCCAGCGGGGCGTTGCGCAGCGTGGCCATCAGCCTGCACAAGATTGCCAACGACATCCGCTTCCTCGGCTCCGGGCCGCGGGCTGGCATCGGCGAGCTCACCCTGCCCGAAGTGCAACCCGGCAGCTCCATCATGCCAGGCAAGGTAAACCCCGTCATCGCCGAATCCCTAGTGCAGGTCAGCGCTCAGGTGCTGGGCAACGACCTCTCGGTAGCCATGGCCTCCAACGGCGGCTACTTTGAACTGAACACCATGATGCCCGTAGCGGGCTACAACCTGCTACAGTCCATCGCTCTCCTTGCCACCACAGCGCAGAACTTCGCCGACCAGTGCGTCAACGGCCTTGAAGCCACCGACGTTGGGCCGGGGATGGTCGAGAAGGGACTGATGCTCGGCACCGCCCTGTCTCCCGCCATCGGCTACGACAAGGCAGCCCAGATAGCCAAGCAGGCCGCCTCCAGCGGCCTCACCATCCGCGAGGTGGCCCGGCGCGAGACCGACCTGTCGGAGGAGGAACTAGAGGAACTGATGCGCCCCGACAAGATGACCGAGCCGGGCCTTGGGGGCGGCCCAGCGGGGGGCTGATGGCCACCCAACGCACAGGAGCCATCCGCAAGAACGCCTAACCCCGGAGCAGCGGGCGGAGAGAGCGCATAAAGCACCGCCTTCCGCTGGGGCCGCCGTGAGGGGAAAGTGGGAACAGTTGAGGTAACCATCGAAGTCGCGCACCCCGTAGAAAGGCAGTTCATCGTGGTCGCGGCAGTAGTGGATACCGGGGCAAACCACACCATTCTGCCCTCCTCATTGCTCGAAGAGTTGGGAGTGGAGCGAAAGCAAGAGGTCAACGTCGGTTTCGGGAACGGCACCGCCGAAGCCTGTTATGTCGGTGAGGCTCGCATAGCCTTCGCCGGAACCGAATGGACCTGCCCCGTCATATTCGGGGCTGACGATGTATACCTGCCCGGCCCCACCACATTGGAGCTGTTCAATCTCGCAGTGGACCCCGTTCGGCAGGAGTTGGTCTCTTCGCCGGTGCGAGGCTGACCACGGCTCGTGGGGCTTTCCGGTTATCGGAGCTACTTCCATCCGTTCGCCCCCGGATTCGAGTCCGGGGCAGACTCTGCGCGAAGCAGAACGGAGCGTCCAGCGAATATCTGCGAAATCGAAGTGCCGCGCGTTGGAAAGGCGAGACGCCTTTCTCCAGGGGCCTCCTACCCTTCGACTAGGTGGGCGAACGGGAGACGCAGGGCTTGGGGATAGCCGAAAAACCCTGATTGATGACTGGCCCAAATTGACACTCTTTGTAGCTGGATGGTATATTTGCGGCCCCCCCCATTCAGGTATGGAATGAGTCGGGGACGCGAGCTAGGGGGCCGTGTAGCCTGTGCAAGAATTCTCCTTTGCCAACATCTGGTCTACGGTGCTGCTCGCTGGTGGCGTGGGCACCTTGGCCATCTTGCTTATGTTTGGCGCGGCCATGTTCCTCTCGGCCCGTCGAACCTCGGCCCGCAAGCTGACCCCCTATGAGTGTGGCATTGAGCCAGCCCCCTACACTTGGTCGCAGATCAACGTCCGGTATTACATATTCGCCATCCTGTTCCTCATCTTTGACGTGGAAGCCGTGTTCCTGTTCCCTTGGGCAGTGATATTCCTAGGAAACAACGTTGCCTTCTACGCAATGGCGCTCTTCTTGGGTGTGCTCCTGTTCGCTGTGGCCTACGCCTGGAAAAAGGGAGCCTTGGAATGGTCGAGATAACTCAGCTTTCCGGCAATACGCCGGGCCAAAGTAACTTCAACCGGGCCATGCCCGGCGTAGTCACCACCAAGGCGGAGACCCTCTTCGCCTTGGCCCGAAAGTCATCTCTATGGACGCTGACCTTTGGCTTGGCCTGCTGCGCCATTGAGATGATGTCCACCTACATGGCCCACCACGACTTCGACCGCTTCGGCGTGGTCACTTGGCCGTCGCCCCGGCAGTCCGACGTGATGATTGTGGCCGGGACCGTCGTGAAGAAGATGGGCGAGCCCATCAAACTGCTATATGAGCAGATGCCGGAGCCCAAGTGGGTCATCGCCATGGGCAGTTGCGCCACCAACGGCGGCCCCTACTACCGCTCCTACTCCGTGGTGATGGGCGTAGACCACCTGATCCCGGTGGACGTCTACGTGCCCGGATGCCCGCCACGGCCTGAAGCCCTGATGCAGGGCATCTTGAAGCTACAAGAAAAAATCATGCAGGACTCCAAGGGTGGCCGAGCACAGAGCTAGGCCGGAGGACCACTCCCCCGAGGCTGAGGCCAAGCTGGACGACAGGGCACAAGCGCTTCAGGCCCTGCTGGGTGAGGTGCTGGCCCCATACGACGTGACTCACGGCGCAGTCATTGATATTCCCGAAGTGGGGGTGCAGCCACAACACATCCCCGATGTATGCCGGCTACTCAAGGAGGACCCGCGCCTAGACTTCAAGATGCTGCTGTGCTTGGGAGGGGTAGACTACAAAGAGTACCTACAGGTGGTCTACATTCTGCTGTCCCTAGACTTGGAACAGAAGCTATTCATCAAGACGGACCTCTCTTCCGACGATCCTCACGTCTCGTCCGTGGCTGGCATCTGGCGGGCCGCCGACTGGTATGAGCGGGAGGCCCACGACCTTTACGGCATCGTGTTCGACGGCCATCCGCAGTTGGAGCCTCTGTTGCTCTACGAGGGGTTTGAGGGTTTCCCTGGCCGAAAAGACTTCCCCTTCAACGACTACCAGGAGTTCTGATTGCCTTGGCTGAGTGCATCTTCGAAGCTAGGGTTATCGCCCAAGAAGACGGGTACATCGCCACTGTAGAGAGCTTGGCTCTAGAGGTGAAAGGCGATAGCGTGGAGACTGCCCAACAGAACCTGATTAACAGGTTCCGCGCTTGGATTGAGGCCCACGAGGAGGCGGAAGACCTCGCGGAGTCGCTGGCAGAGGTCGGCATCCCCGGTGTGCGGGACGACACGGAGTTGGAGCTCCATTTTGTGGAATAAGACTCATCCGGCGGCGTAGAGGAAGCTAGTGGAAACCCAGCCTGTAGAGATGATGATCAACATGGGGCCTCAGCACCCATCGACACATGGCGTCTTCCGCATGGTGCTTCGGGTCGACGGTGAGAAAATCGTGGACTTGGAGCCCCACATCGGCTACCTGCACCGTGGCTCGGAAAAGCTGTGCGAGGGTGAGCAGTATGCCCAGATAGTCACACTGTTCGACCGGATGGACTACCTAGCCAACTTCAACAACGAGATGGCCTTCTGCTCGGCGGTCGAAAAACTGATGGGCTTGGAGATACCGGAGCGGGCTGAGTACATCCGAGTGATTCTCTGCGAGTTGAACCGTATTGCCAGCCATCTGCTGTTTGTAGGCACCATGGGGTTGGATGCCGGGGCCATGACCCCGGTGATGATCTCCTTCCGCGGACGGGAGCGCATCCAAGGGGCCTTCGAGGCCATCAGCGGGGCCCGCATGATGCACAACTACATCCATGTCGGCGGGGTGAAGGAAGACCTACCCGACAACTTCCGGCAAATTATGGATGAGCTTCTGCCCCTCGTTATCGATGACATCGAAGAGTGCGACCGGCTCTTGACCTACAACGAGGTCTACCTCGCTCGCACCCAAGGCATCGGCCCCATTAGCGCCGAGGATGCCATTGATTTCGGCCTCACCGGCCCCTGCCTGCGGGCCAGTGGCGTGAACTACGATGTGCGCAAGGCCGAACCCTACTCCATCTACGACCGCTTCCACTTCGAGATACCGGTGGGATACAACGGCGACACCTGGGAGCGTTACTTCGTGCGCGTCCAGGAGATGTACCAGTCGCTGGAAATCATCGAGCAGGCGCTAGCCCAGATGCCTGAGGGGCCGATCAACGCCTTGGGGAGGCGCCTGCTGCGCCCGCCAAAAGGAGACGTGTACATCCGTCAAGAAAACCCTCGGGGCGAGATCGGCGTGTATCTGGTGAGCGACGGCACCGACAAACCCTACCGCGTCAAGGTGCGCCCCCCATCCTTCTGCAACCTCTCTGCCCTGAAGCACATGCTGAAGGGAGTCTGGCTGGCCGACTCGGTGATGATTCTTGGCTCCCTCGACATAGTGATGGGAGAGGTGGACCGGTAGATGTCCGACAACAGCGCCCTAGACCTGCTGATTATCGTGGGCGGCTTGCTGGTATTGTTCGCCTCCCTATCGGTGGTTGTCCTGTCGCTGACGTGGATCGAGCGCAAGTTCCTAGGACGACTCCAGCGGCGCCTAGGCCCCACGCGCACCGGCCCCATGGGCCTGCTTCAGCCCGTCGCCGACGGCATGAAGCTGATGCTGAAAGAAGACATCGTCCCAGCCGAGTCGGAGAAGGCCATTTTCTGGGCCGCCCCGCTGCTGGTCATCGTGCCGTCCTTCATGCTGTGGGTCACCATACCTGCCTCCAAAGACTTGGTGATGCGCAACCTGGACCTCGGCCTCTTCTTCATCATCGCCTTCTCGGTAATCACGATTGTCGGGCTGGTGATGGCAGGTTGGGGCTCCGCCAACAAGTACGGGGCTCTGGGAAGCTTGCGCTCGGCGGCCCAGCTTATCAGCTACGAGATACCCATCATCATGATGGTCATATCCGTGGCTATGCTGGCCCAGTCCATGAACTTGGTGCAGATTGTCGACTTCCAGTTTCCCGGCATCCAAGGGGCAGGGACCAACCCTGAAGGAGAGTTCGTCAACATTCCGTACGTGGTATTGCTGCCCTTGGGGGCGATGATCTTCCTGATTGCCGGGCTGGCCGAGGTGGGACGCACCCCCTTCGACATCTACTTCGCCGAGTCGGAGATAGTGGGCGGTCCCTTCGTGGAGTACAGCGGGGCGCACTGGTCGGTGTTCTTCCTTGCAGAGTACATGAACACTTTCATCATCGCCGCACTCACTGTTCTGCTATTCCTAGGCGGGTGGTACGGACCGTACAACCCCACCTCGCCGGCGTGGCTGGGGAACCTGCTGGCGATTATCTGGTTCCTAGCCAAGACCTACTTCGTAATTCTGATAATCTTCTGGATACGGGGCACCTTCCCCCGGTTGCGCATCGACCAGCTAATGGCCTTTGGCTGGAAGGTGGTTATTCCCATATCCTTCGTCAACGTAGCCATTACTGGCGTATACATGTTCTACGGGTGGCCGTGGTGGAGCCTGACCATCATGTCTCTGGTGTCAATGGGTGTGGTAGGATACGCGGTGTACCGCGGCCTGACCCTTCCCGCGCAGCGAATGCGGCGGTTGTACGGCCCGACCGGCAGGAGGAAGGCCCATGCTGGCCAGCGTTAAGGGCATGCTTATCACCTTGGTTTCGACCCTGAACGGGTTCCGTGCGCCCGTTACCCGGCAGTACCCCACGACGCCCACACCGGTAAAGCCGCGCTACATGGGGTTCCCCGCGCTGACGTGGGACGACAAGGTGGACGAGCCCTTCTGCACTGCCTGCATGGTGTGCATCCGTAATTGTCCTACCCAGTGCATGAGCGCAACAATGAAAGACAACCCCCTGCAGCAGGAGGGGAAGAGCCACCGCCGGAAAATTGTCGACTCCTTCGAAATCAACCTGAACCGCTGCATCCTGTGTGGTATTTGCGTCGACGTGTGCAACTTCGATGCCATCGTGATGAGCCACGAGCACGAGATGAGCACCTACGAACGCAACGGCGACCGTATGGACCTGCCCAATTTGTTGGAGATGGGCAAGCAGTACCAAGACGATACCGCTTGGATACCGCCTACTCAGAGGGCCAAGGCAAGTCAGGAGAAGGCTTCGCAAGAGAAGGCGTCTACCGGCCAAGCGTCGCCCAGCCAAGAGCCGCCCAGCCAAGTGCCTGAGGAGGCCTCCACCTAGGATGTCTTGGTTCCTTTTCGCCCTGACCGCCTTCTTCGTTTTGGGTGGAGCGTTAGGGGTGGTGGCCACCCGAAACGTGGTATGGGCCGCCCTGTTCCTTCTCGTATCGCTGGCCGCTGTTGCAGGCGTCTACCTGATTCTCTTCGCCGAGTTCCTAGCCTTGGTGCAGATACTGATTTATAGCGGGGCCATCACCATCGTCTTGCTCTTCGCCATCATGCTCACCCGCAGCCAAGACTACCCTCGCATATCGAACAATCGTCAGTGGCCCTTGGCCATCGTGTCGGCCGGAGGTGTGTTTGCCGTGCTGCTGGGCGCTTTCCTAGTGAACAGGGTGGCCACCAAGCAGCCCGCTGCGGGCGACATGGGGTTCACTGAGCACTTAGCCGAGCCTCTGTTCACCCAGTGGGCCCTACCTTTTGAGATTGCCTCGCTGGTGCTGTTGGTAGCCTTGGTGGGGGCCATCGTGCTGGGGCGCGAGGGAGACGGCCGCTGATGGTGCCCCTGTATGCCTTTCAAGCCTTGGCAGCCGCCCTCTTCTGCATTGGCCTCTACGGGGTGCTGGCACGACGCAGTGCGGTGCTCATCCTCATGTCCATTGAGCTGATGCTCAACGCGGTCAACATCAACCTCATCGCCGCGGCAGCTTATCGGTTCGGCCTAGATGGCCTCGTGGAGGGCGCGTTCAACGACTTCTCCGGCCAGATCATCGCCATCTTCGTGATTACTGTCGCCGCCGCCGAGGTCGGCTTGGCCCTGGCCATCATCCTGCGCATCTTCCGGGCCAAGTCGACGGTGAACGTCGATGAAGTCGATTTGATGCGGTGGTGAACCAAATGCGTCGTCTGTATCAACCCCTCCCTGCGTGCAGCCCTTTTCACCCCCATCCTGCTCTTCCCCCATCAACGGGGAAGGGACTTTGGAAGGCCGGGTAGGGGACAATGGAGTGGGCTTGGCTTATACCCGTCTTTAGTTTCGCCGCCTTCCCCGTAATCGTCCTGTTCGGGCGGTTCCTGCCGGGGAAGGGCGCCTACCTAGCCATTCTGGCCATCGCTGCGGGGTTCGGCGTCTTCTGGTTCGTGCTGAACTCCTTCCTAGACCAAGGCGCGGGCTGTGGGCTGGGACAGGGGGTGGTGGACTGCTCCCGAGAGTGGTTCAGCGTGGCAGGCGTCCAGCTCACTTGGGGGATGATTATCGACCCCATCTCCATCGTGATGCTGGGGTTGGTGACCTTTGTTGCCCTGATGGTGCAGGTCTATTCCCTAGGCTACATGAAGGGCGAGGCCCGGTTCGGATGGTACTTCGCCGCCCACTCCCTGTTCGCCGCCTCCATGCTCACGCTGGTGCTGGCGGACAACTTCCTGCTGCTCTACGTGGCTTGGGAACTGGTCGGCCTCTGCTCCTACCTGCTCATCGGCTACTACTATGACCGACGCTCTGCAGCCGAGGCCGCCAAGAAGGCCTTCATCACCACCCGCTTGGGGGACGTTGGCCTGCTGATCGGCATACTCTGGCTGGGCCGCGAGGTGGGCAACCTCCACGGCACCACCTTCGATTTCGGTATACACAACGCGCTGGAGGCCTCCAGCGCCGGAGCCATCGGCGAGGGCACCCTGACGGGTATCGCCCTCTTGCTGTTCCTAGGAGCAATGGGCAAGTCGGCCCAGTTCCCCTTCCACGTATGGCTACCCGACGCCATGGAGGGCCCCAGCCCGGTTAGCGCCTTGATACACGCTGCCACCATGGTGGTGGCAGGTGTCTATCTCGTGGCTAGAACCTTCCCAATTTTCGAGGCGGCCCATCCCGCCGCCCTGCAGACCGTGGCCGGCGTGGGCCTGTTCACCGCCCTCATGGCTTCCACAATCGCGCTGGTGTCCACCGACCTGAAGCGCATCCTTGCCTACTCCACCATCAGCCACTTGGGGCTGATGATGCTGTCATTGGGCACCTTCGGAGTGGCCGCCGCCATGTTCCACCTGATGGCCCACGGCTTCTCGAAAGCCCTGCTATTCCTTGGGGCTGGCAGCGTGATGCATGGGGCAGACCAGACCGACATCCGGCACATGGGAGGGCTGAGGAGGGTGATGCCCATCACCGCCCTCACCTTCACCATCGGTGCGCTTTCACTAGGCGGGGTGCCTGTTTTCGCCGGGTTCTGGAGTAAGGACGAGATACTGCTGGCCACTCTCGACCACTATAATGCTGCCCTGCTGGTCCCCACACTGATAGTTGCCTTCCTCAGCGCTTTGTACATGGCTCGGGCGATGCTGGTGGTCTTTTACGGGCGGCTCTCGCCGGAAAACGAGCACGCCCACGAGGCGTCCCCATCCATGGCTGTGCCCCTGATTCTGCTGGCGGTGCTGGCTACCGGCTTCGGGTTCATCGCAATCGACTACACCTCTTCCTATGGGGGCCTCTCCCACTTCTTAGACTCTCACCACCACTTCGAGTTCAACCCCGGTCTCGCAATAGGCGGCGCTGTTATCGCGCTGCTGGCATTCCTCTTGGGGTTCATGGCCTATTTCTGGAAGAACCTTTCCCTAGAGCCATGGAGGGCTCGCTTTGGCTTTCCCCTCAAGGTGGCGGAGGCCAAATACTACGTCGATGAGGTCTATCAGTTGGCCATAGACAAGGTGATACTGGCTTTCTCCGGCGTATTGGCCTCGTTTGACCGCATAGTAGTCAACGACACCGGGGTGAACGGTCCGGCCAACGTCCTGCGAGCCTTCGGCATCAAGCTACGCCTGCATGTCACCGGTCGGGTGTACAACTACACCTTGGTGATGGCAGTAGGCGTTGTATTCCTCGGGCTCCTCTGGTGGGGGCTCAGCTAGTCCGGTGATGGAAGACTTCAAGAGCATAGCCCTCTTCCTGACCATCGTGGTGCCCCTCGTGGGCATGGTGGCCATCGCCTTCTTCCCCCGGGACAGGGTGACTGAGACACGCCTCTTCGCCGCCGTCGCCGCTGCTGTGACGCTGGCCCTCAGCGTGGCAATCTTCATCATCTACTCCAACGTGCTGCTGACCGAGGGGCAGGGCGCCGCCAACGTGCAGTTTGACCGCAGCTGGGTGTGGCTGGAGGCCCCCCTGAACATCACGCTGACCATGGGCATCGACGGCATCTCCGCGCCCATGATTCTGCTCACCGGCATCGTGTTCTTCGCCGGAGTGCTGGTATCGTGGACCGTGACGCCCCGAGCTAAG
The DNA here is from genome assembly GCA_965263155.1 of Dehalococcoidia bacterium. Classification (GTDB taxonomy): domain Bacteria; phylum Chloroflexota; class Dehalococcoidia; order Lucifugimonadales; family JAAXIE01; genus JAAXIE01. The sequence goes on along the minus strand of OZ253586.1, from coordinate 92,408 downwards.
GACTTCTTTGTCCTCTACTTCATGCTGGTAGCGGGCGTCTACGGCGTGTTTGTCGTCACCGACCTGTTCTTCCTGTTCTTCTTCTACGAGTTGGCAGTGCTGCCCATGTACCTGCTCATCGGCGTTTGGGGCAGCAGCAGCGACTTCGGAACGTTCATTCGCACCAAGGAGTATGGCGCACTGAAGCTGGTGCTGTACTTGGTGGCGGGGAGCGTGTTGATCTGGGTGGCCATCCTAGCCCTCTATTGGAAGACTGCCGACGCCTCGCCCGAAATGTTGCAGGCTTGCGGAGTGGTAGGGGGCAGCTTCTCGCTGACCGACCTGAACTGCATGTGGCAGCAGGGGGCATTCCCCGAAAGCTTCCAGAACCTCTTCTTCCCCTTCTTTGCCGTAGGCTTTGGCATTCTTGCGGGCCTCTGGCCCTTCCACACTTGGTCGCCCGACGGTCATGTGGCCGCGCCCACGGCAGTGAGCATGGTGCATGCTGGCGTGCTGATGAAGTTGGGGGCCTACGGCATCATTCGTGTGGGGATGGAGGTGGTCCCTGACGGGGCGGAAACTTGGATGCCTGTGCTCATCGGCTTGGGGACGGTCAACGTGCTTTACGGCGCAGTATCAGCCTTGTCGCAGAAAGATCTCAAGTACGTTGTGGGCTACTCCAGCGTGAGCCACATGGGCTACGTGATGATGGGGATAGCAACCCTGCACCCGTTGGGCGTATCGGGAGCGGTGCTACAGATGTTCTCCCACGGCATCATGACAGCCCTCTTCTTCGCGCTGGTGGGTGTGATTTACGAGCGGTCTCATGTGCGCAACATCGACGTGCTGGGCGGTCTAAGCCGCCGGATGGGGGTGACTGCCAGCTTCTTCGCTGTGGCAGGCTTGGCCTCGCTGGGCCTGCCGGGCCTCAGCGGTTTCGTGGCCGAATTCCTAGTATTCCTTGGTGCGTTCAAGACATATCTACCCTTGGCCATTCTGGCGGTCATCGGCGCTGCTATTACGGCGGTGTACATCCTGCGACTGCTGGCCAAGGCCTTCTTCGGACCCATGGACCCACAGTGGGAGCACCTCACCGACGCGTCCAAACGGGAGATAGCGGCCACATCGCTGCTGGTGCTTTCGTTAGTCTTCTTCGGCGTATGGCCTGCGCCTCTGCTGGACGTGATTGATATCGGCGTATGCAACCTAGCGCTGGTAAGCTGCTGATGGCCCTGACCGCGAATCTGCACCTGCTGCTGCCGGAGTTCCTGCTGGCGGGGCTGGCGCTGTTGGTGCTCGCCATTGACCTGTTCCTGCCGGAGAACCGCAAACATCTGCTGGCATGGCTCAGCGTGGTGGCTATTGCGGGCATCATCGTAGCGGGATTCCTAGTGCAGTGGGGCGAGGACACGGCCCTCTACGGGGGCTTGGTGGTCATCGACAACTACACCCTCTTCTTCCAGACCTTCTTCCTAGTGCTGGGCGCAGTGGTCATCCTCAGCTCCATGGAATACCTGACGAAGCACCTAGCCTACCCCGGCGAGTACTACGCCTTGGTGCTGCTTTCGATTCTGGCCATGACCGCCATGGCGGCCTCGCGAGAGCTGCTGACCGCGTACATCTCGCTGGAGCTGATGAGCTTCTGCTTCTACACGCTGGCCTCATATGCCCGCGACAACCCCAAGTCCAACGAGGCAGGCATCAAGTACATACTCATCGGAGCGTTCTCCTCGGCGATTCTGCTGTTCGGCGTGAGCATGCTCTACGGCGTATTGGGCGTGACCAGCTACGCCGACATCGCGGCACAGCTTGAGCTCCTGCAGGGAGCTGAGGGGGTCAGCCCAGCCCTGTGGGTAGGCCTTGCGCTGATACTGGTTGGTCTGGGATTCAAGATGGCGGCTGTGCCCTTCCACATGTGGGCCCCCGATGTGTACGAGGGGGCGCCCCTTCCTGTGACCGCCTATCTAGCGGTAGGCTCCAAGGCAGCCGCTTTTGCCTTGGTGCTGCGCCTGTTCGGTGAGGGGCTGATGCCCTCGGTGGATGACTGGAAAATCATCGTAGCGGTGCTGGCCGCAATCACCATGCTGGTGGGCAATCTGGTCGCCATTGCCCAGCACAACATCAAGAGGTTGCTGGCCTACTCCAGCATCGGACAGGTGGGTTTCCTGCTGGTGGGCATCGCCTCTCTCTCCGCCGACTCGCATCTCGGCTCCAATAGCATCATGTTGCACTTGGTAGGCTACTCAGCCACCAACATGGCGGTGTTCATCGCGGTGATTTCCTTCTTCAACGCTACCTCCAAGGAGGAGATATCCGACTTTGCCGGTCTAGCCGATACGAACCCCTTCATGGCCGTCTCCATAGCCATCGGCCTCTTCTCCTTGGCGGGCCTGCCCTTCTTCGCTGGCTTCGCCACCAAGTTTTACCTGTTCACCGCCGCCGCTAACCAAGGGTTGCTGTGGTTGGCGGGACTGGCTATCTTCAGCAGCCTCATCTCCCTCTACTACTACATAATGGTCATCCGCCAGATGTACATGGTGCCAGCGGAATCGAATGAGCCCCACCCCACATCGCCGCTGTTGACAGGGCTGCTGGGCCTCGCAGTGCTGGGCATCTTTTTCATCGGCATATATCCTGCCCCGATAGTAGACGCCGCTGGCGCAGCCTCGGCAGCCCTATTCGGGTAGGGCCAGGCCCTCCCTCTCTCGGCTGCGGGCCGCCCTCAACCCTTCAAGACCGTCTCCAGGTTGATATAATCCCCACCAAGTAAGGCTGTCAGACGAGGTGCCGGACCTATGGAATCCAAACCCCCATTGATTATCTCTGTGGTGGGGGGCTATGCCCCGCCTGCGGAAGCGTTGGTCCTAGCTGAGACGGTAGGCAGAGAGCTGGCTTCCCGCGGGGCGGCCGTGGCCTGTGGCGGGCTGGGCGGCGTGATGGAGGCCGTCTGCCGTGGCGCAAAGTCGGCGGGTGGCATGACCATCGGCATATTGCCGGGCAAAGACCACACTGCCGCCAACCGCTACGTCGACATACCCATCTGCACCTCCATGGGCTATGCCCGGAACGTGATGGTGGTGCATACCGGGCGCGCCGTAATCGCCATAGATGGTGCCTACGGCACCCTCTCGGAGATCGCTCATGCCCTATCCGAGGACATACCGGTAATCGGGTTGGACACTTGGAGCATCTCCCAACACGGAGTGGTCGACCCTCGCATCGTGGTGGCCAGTGACCCCGTCGATGCCGTCGAGAGGGCGCTGGCAGCCGCAAAGGAGCGTTCCCTCACCACCGAGACAGGTAGGCCAGCAGCATGACGACTATCGTTGCCATCCACTCCAGAGAGGTGCTGGATTCTCGTGGCCATCCCACTGTAGAAGCGGAGGTGAGGCTCTCCGACGGCGCCACGGGCGGCGCCATGGTGCCATCAGGGGCTAGCACCGGCACCTTCGAGGCAATGGAGCGCCGCGACGGCGACCAAGCCCGCTTCTACGGCCGCGGCGTCCTGAACGCTGTGGCTGCTGTGCAGGACGAACTGGCCCCGGCCCTCTCAGGCAAGTCGCCCTTCGTCCAGACGACCATCGACGAGGCGATGGTCGCCTTGGACGGTACCCCCAACAAGTCGCGCTTGGGGGCCAACGCCATCCTTGCCGTGTCCATGGCTGTAGCCAAGGCCGCCAGCGCATCCCAGAAGCTCCCTCTGTACCAGTACCTAGCCCAAGGCGACTCCCTCACACTTCCCGTGCCCATGTTCAACATCCTCAACGGCGGCCGCCACGCTCGGAACTCCACTGACATACAGGAGTTCATGGTGGCCCCAGCAGGTGTTGACACCTTCGCGGAGGCTTTACGAGCGGGCGCAGAGATCTACCATGCACTCGGCCGCCTGCTGGTGCGCTTGGACCAGAGCACCACCGTGGGAGACGAGGGTGGGTTCGCCCCCTCGCTGGCCTCCAACAAAGAGGCGCTCGATCTTGTGGTGCAGGCCATATCAGAAGCGGGATACCGTCCTGGAGAGCACTGCGTGGTGGCGTTGGACGTGGCGGCCTCGGAGCTGTTGAGCGATGGCCAGTACGACCTAGCAAGAGAGAGCAGGCGCGTATCCTCCGGCGACCTCACCGCCCTCTACGAGGAGTGGACGACACAATACCCAATCGTCAGCATCGAGGACGGGTTGGACGAAGAGGACTGGGCAGGCTGGCAGGCGCTCACAAGCCGCCTTGGAAGACGGGTGCAGTTAGTGGGGGACGACCTTCTGGTGACGAATGTAGAACGCATCCAGCGGGCGATACAGTCTGGTTCAGCCAACGCCCTGCTGGTGAAGCCCAACCAAGTGGGCACCCTCAGCGAGACCCTTCAAGCGGTGAACACCGTCAAGGCAGCGGGTTGGGGCATCGTCATGAGCCACCGCTCGGGCGAAACGGAGGACACTACGGTGGCGGACCTAGCGGTGGCTTGGTCCACAGGGCAGATCAAGGCAGGCGCCCCCTGTCGCTCCGAACGGGTGGCCAAGTACAATCGCCTGCTGCGAATCGCAGAAGAGCTGGGGCCACGGGCCACCTACGCCGGGGAAAGCGTATACGCCCGGCTAGGGGGCGGGGAACGCGCAAGATAAACTTGCGTAGGTCTACTGCCCCCGTGAGTGGGCCCGGGAGCGTTCATTATTCACACCAGGTGAGTTGTGCCGTGCTGAGAACCCTTCTGTTCATAATCTTGTCCGCGCTACTGGCACTCACAGGGCTGATGGCCTGCACAGCCCGGGAACCGGTGCAAAAGAGCAACGTCACTTCGCAGTTCGCTACTGTCACAAGGTTACAGCAGGCGATCCAGGAACTGTTTGACACTTGGACCGAGGCGGTTCGGACCAGAGACGCGGTACTCCTGCATTCGACGCTGAGCCGAGACCTCGCCGAAATCTGCGACACGGACAAAATGCAGGAATGGATTGAGTGAACCAGATCATTCAACCGCGAAACTGAAGACGTCCAAGTCATCTCGGTTTTCAGGGACGCAGGAAACCCGGACCGTGCCATGGCTGAACTAGGCGTCGATCCAGGGCAAGATGGAAGCAGTGAATCTCAATCGCTAGACGCTGCGACGGCCCAATCCCAGATCTTCCCCTACCAATTCCTCATGGAGGGAGGGCACTGGCGCACACATTTCCCTGTCTTCGAGCTCGCACCCCAATCCTGCCCCTTCGAAATCCCGACGTACCTGACGTCGGGAAGAGATGGAGGTCGCGATTATCCCGAGATTCCAGGATTCGATTTCAGCGAGTATGGCAATTGGTCCCTAGACAGGCCCGCCCCAGGCACTCTCCGCAGCTTCACCCGTATAAGCAGTAATGGCTCTGCCGAGGAGTATGGAATAGTGCTCTCGGGTATTATGGGGACCCCACTAGCCTCCGGCGATTTGATGGACCTCTACAAGGAGAACTTGGTGGACCCCAGTTGGGATATTCGTGGCGGGGGCGAGGGGACCGAAGGAGCATGGCTCACTTGGAACGTGCTCGATAAGGAGGGTGGTCTTTGGTACGGGTGGCTGGCTATCACGGCCGCGGGGGTCGACCTGCAGCAGGTCTGGCTCTTGCTTCGTTCGTCCGAGCCGGGCTGGCCCTGGTCGGAGTAGAGCTCGCAGGTTGGCTAGCAGCCTCCATCGGCCGCAAGACTGAAATGCTCCACTTCCGAGCCTTGAGTCAACGTCGAAACGTTCCCAGTTAAGGGTCTAGCCTCAAGCGACGCTTGCGCCGCCTTCAGGTAGTCCAGCAGCAGACGTGGAAGCAGGAAATGTTGTCGCACCCGCTCCTTGGCCGCGGCCCCCATATGTGAGGCCAACTCGGGGTCCTTGAGCAGTTTCACCAAGTACCGTCCAGCCTCTTCAGGGCTATCCACCAAGTAGCCCGATTCACCATGCACTATCTGGTGTTTCAGACCTCCCACGTTCCCGCCTATGACTGGCGTCCCCTTCCACATCGCCTCCGTCGCGGAGAGGCCGAACCCCTCGCGTGTCGACTTCTGCAAGACGACTCGCGCTGCCACCTGCACCGCATTGACCACTTCATCGACGGGTGCGGGCAGCGTGTCGGCATCATGCACCAGATGGATGTCGGGGTCGCCTTGGGCATAGTCCTGCACACTGCTTATCATCTCGGCCGCTTCCGGGTCGTCCTTCGCCTGCACAATTCCAAGGTACACGAGTTGCAATCCGGGAACGGCCTCACGGGCTATCCGGTAGGCGTCGATGACTCCCCAAGGGTCCTTCCACACGTCAAAGCGGGACACTTGCGCTACCATAGGACGCTGCACATCCACGCCCAATCCGGATACGATCCGCTGGGCGCGAGCCTGGCTGAAAGCCCTGTTCTTGCTGGACAAGGGATCAATGGCTGGTGGGATGATGTGGACCGGCAGGCCGTTCGTCCCCGGAGGCACGTAAGATTCTAGGGAGAACACCAGCCCATCGTGGTAGCGGGTCAGTGGCAGCAGGTCCTCCAAAGTGCTTGGGTTGGGAGCCGAAAGGTCGAGATGGCATATCCAGAGTCGTCGTTCATGTTCTGACCATTGCACATGCTGCGACAAAGGCAGCACTTGGGGATCGTGCATGAACCACACGTCGCCCATGGCTTCATGTCCGCTGAGGTAGCGAGCCTCGGCTTCGGCCTGCCCTAGGTAAACGTCCATCTCGTCGGTAGACAGACGGCCATCTTGGCCTTGCAGCAGATTGTGAATATGCTTGGTGACCCCGAAGTAAGACTCGTGGGGCTGCAGCACATACCAGTCGGCCTTCAGGCCCAGCCCTCGCATCATGGGAACGAGCGAGCGGAGTATCTCGGCCACACCGCCTCCAAGGCTGGTGCTGTTTACATGCACAAAACGCAGGTCCTGGAGGTTAGAGACAACAGCTTGCAACTCGTCGGCAAGACCAAGGGGCAAATGGGGAAGGTAGTCGTCGAAGGGACGTTGGGAGAGCTGTACTTTGTTGAACATCTAGGCGTCGAAACGCATTCTTATTACAAACCTCACTAAGAGCATTATGCGCCGCCGGGGCCGAGGGCATCAGGCCACACGCCTCCATGGGCAGTAACCTATTCGCGGCGAAGAAAGTCTACCACCGTAGGCCGCCGCCATGTCAATGTGCTAGGCCCAAGAATAGCCGTATTTATGTCCAATCGAGGAGCGCTATGAGGTCAGTGGGGCCACCAGTGCATCAGTCGAGAACGGCGATGGCCTCTATCTCGATTTTGATGTCGGGCGTACCCAAGGCTGCTACCTGCACTTGGGTGCTGGCAGGGAAGCCTCCAGCGAAGCGGCGACGGCGCACCTCGCCAATCTCCGCTCCCTCACGCAGGTCGGTGACAAAGCTGGTCACCTTCACCACGTTGGCCAAGGATGCCCCGTTGGCCTTGAGGATGACATCCATCTTGTCGAGGATGGCATCGGTCTGCTCCCCCGCCGTCCCATTCTCCGCAGTCGTTCCGCGTGCCGTGTTCCCGCACAGGAACAGCATGTTCCCCCAGCGCACCGAATGATGGAACGCCCCCGCTGGGGCCGCTAGCCCGTCGTAGTCGCGTCGCTCTAGCTCTGGCATGGTTCACCTCCAAAGTCTCTTGGGTTTTCCGTCCCTAAGGTAAAGTGCTGGCTAAGCATCAAGGCGTCTGCAGACACAAGGCGCTGCTCCACCGGGTCAACCACCAGCGTCAACCCTTCCAAGGTATAGGCACCTAGAAGTATGGGAGCATCTTCCTCTCCAAAGACCACCAAGGTTGTCACCGGATTCCCTTGGACACGCACAATGGTCTCTCCAAGACCCCGATCTATGCGGCTGCCATCAGCCAATCGCAGCTTGATTTGCCGACCGGGCACAACTCCCAGTCGCGAAAGTATGCTGGTAGGAACAAAGGTGAAGGTGGCGCCGGTATCGACCATCGCCTCCACCGTCTGAAAGCGCGCACCTGCGGGGTCACCAATCTCTATCGTATGACTGAATACACCCAAAGAACTTTCCCTTAGTATCTACGTCGACGCCCTACCCCTACGCACCGCTCGCCCTGCCAGCACTCCCGTGTGCTGGTTCTGGTCCACCACCACATTGCCGTTCACTATGACGTACTCGATGCCGATGGGGAACTGCTTGGGCTCGGTGCGCGTGGCGGGCGACCTCACCTCCTTGGCATCGAACACCACGATGTCAGCCTTCATCCCGTCCTTCAGCAAGCCACGGTCAGGGATGCCAAGACGCTGGGCAGGGAACGATGTCATCTTGCGTATGGCTTGGGGCAGCGACAGGAACCCCTCCTCCCGGACGAACGCGCCAAGGATGTGGGGGAAGCAGCCGTAGGTGCGCGGGCTGGGGTAGTCCCCCAGCAGCACCGCGTCGCTCCCCACCATCGACACGGGATGAGCGATGAACTTCGGCAGAGACGCCATGTTGGGGCCAGGTATGACGTAGGACACCTGCAGGTCCTCGTCCAATAGCAGGTCGCACAGGGCATCCACTGGGTGCTTGCCCATCATGTCGGCGATGATGTCCACGGGCATGCCCTCGTACTTCTTGTTGTGAGGCCGCTTGAAGTAGGTTACCCACAGGTCGCGCCACGACTGACCGCGGGGGCCAACCTCCTTGCGCAGACGCTCACGCCCCTCCGGCGAGCGCATGACCTCTTTCAGCTTCTCCGGCCCGCCGTCGTGCGCCCACTGCGGGAAGATGATGAGAATCCGTGTGCTGCTATAGGTGTAGGGGTAGCTGTCGAATGTGACGTCCAGCCCCTCATCCCGTCCAGCCTCCACCAGCCCCAATATCTCGTCGGCCCCGCCGGGATGTGTGACTCGCTGGTAGAGGTGAGTGATGTGAGAAGGGATGCCGCTGCGACGGCCAATGTCGATGGCTTCGCGCAGTGGGTCGAGGAAGCGGTCGCCCAAGCTGTTGCGTACATGAGTATGGTATATGCCACCCATCTTTGCGCCCTGCTCGCTGAGGGCCACCAGTTCTTCGGTGCTGGCGTAGCTGCCCGGCGGGTAGTCGAGGCCAGTGGAAATGCCGAAGGCACCCTCTTCCATGCCCTCACGCAGCAGGGCTTTCTGGTTCTCCAGCTCGGCGGGTGTACAGGGCCGGTCGTTCCAGCCCATGGCGCAGATGCGAATGGGCGAGTTGCCGATGATGTAGGCGATGTTCACCGCCACCTTGTTGTCGAACATCGAGAGGTACTCAGCCACGGTGGACCACCGCCCCGGCAGCGGCGGGTTGCCGTCCAAGCCGGAGTTGATTTCCACAAACTTCAGGAAGTCATCGTGGGAGTGGAAGGGAGCATAGGAGTTCCCATCGATGCCGATTAGCTCAGTGGTCACTCCCTGACGCACCTTGGGCTCGTGCATCGGCTCAGACAGAATCACCAGCCCCGAGTGAGCGTGCATATCGATGAACCCCGGGCACACCACCTTACCCGTGGCATCGATAACCCGCGCAGCCTCAATCCCCGACAGGTCCCCCCGGTGCATACTGACCGTCTCCCCCTCAATCCCCACCGCCCCATAGAACCCAGGATTGCCACTGCCATCAATAACCATCCCCCCCCGAATCAACAAATCCAGCACGACAACCTCCTCAGAACAAGTGCGGAATCAGGCGCGTTGAGTAGGTGGATTGTACAACCGGGGTGATGGGCCCCGCCACATCAAGCGTAGCAGGAAGTACGACGTGGGCCGTATCTGAACATCATTCTCTTCTATCCGAGGTGCGCCGTAGTGCCGTATTCTACTTCGTAGGACAGCTTTGGGCCAGACATAAATTGGGAGGCCTCCAACTGCCGCATCCGGAGCCCCGGAGGTTGGCGCAGGAAGAGTTCTTGACATTCCCGTTCGTGCTCGATCATGTCCGCCATTTTCTAGGTGGCTGCCCTGGGTGGGGTGTGGACTTGGTACGATACTGGAGGTGTGGCGCGCCAAAGATATGCTGCATTAGTTCTAATAGAATTGGCAGCGGGGTCTGGGGAGAGGGCACTCGGTACGTTGGAGACCCAGTCCAAGTTAGGTCAAAGAAGGCACGCCTCGGGCACTCCGCATCAAATATGCCTAGCGACCATCTGGGGGCTGCGGAAGAGACGCTGTTCGCTGGGGTCGACGATTAGGTCAAGAATCTCCAGGGCCGTAGTCCCGGCAGGCACTTGGAGTCCTCATCGCCGAAGAGGAAGGGGCAAGGGGCTTTCACGTCTTCGATGGCTATTCGGGCGCTCCAGCATATCTATGCGCATCGCCTGGCCGCCTCCACTTCCGACATGTCCCCCGGTGCACATGCCTGACCAACTCCAAGGGTGCCTAAACCAAAATTACAGAGTCGAGTCTGTTATGCGTATGGTGTAGTGGAACACCTCGCTGATGAAATTGGACCAGCCTTCTCCCTCATGGTTCAAATCATCTAGCAGGAAGACTTTGACAACGCCCATTTGAGTCAATCTGTCCCTCATCTCTTGAGTGACGACTCCTGCGACTAGGATGTTCACGCAGCCAGGTGGCGTTGCTTCAAAGCTCTTCTGCATTGCACCTAGCCGTTCGAGGGCCCCGGCGGGATCTTTGCCCCCCTTGATCTCGATAGTTGCGGTCGTTCTCGGCTCGCTCTCGACTATCCGCTGGAACCGGATGTCCGGCTCTGATCCGAACCTCATCAAATAGCCTCTGGCCAGAGTGAACTCGGTCTGGGCTGTATTACGCTCCAGTATCAGCTGTCTGCTGTCGAGCCAGTTCCTAATGCGATTCTTCACGATATTCTCAGCGTCTTGGCCGATGATATTGCGGAACGTTCCATCCAGTCCAATGCCCATATTGGCGATGATGTTGCGATAGCCGTTCTGGAGAGTCCAGTTGGTAGTGCCTTCAATGATGGAGGATATTACTGCGTTGTACAGGCGTGCGACTTGTCTACTTTGCTCCTCTGTGATAGGCCGCTTGCGTGAACCATCTTCCCAGGCCGAGACGGGGACAGCGATGTCCGCCACACGCTTTTGTGGCAGCAAAGAGATTCCACGATAGTATTGGGAAGCCCTTGGATGGGCTTCGAGGATCACTGGGTGTGCAAATACTAACTTTGGTTCAATGCCAGCAGTGGTTACGTATTGCCATGCTTGGGGGCTGATCATCAGGTCGTCCAGTGAACTAAAGTCCAAGTCGTGTGTGAAGCTGCTGATCAATTCCCGTAATGCGTGGTCTGTGCGGAATCGGATTCGTTCCGACATCAGCGTTGATCTGAACCGCGCGTCATGGAGGTCAGCCATCTCTTTTTACCCACTTGTAGACGCACTTGCGAAGGGCGCGTTTGCCAAAACGTCCCATCTGCTGGCTGGAGTTCCCTTTGCTTATGGGTAGTATCCATACGGTCTCGCAGGTAAAGCCCAACTGCTCGGCGAAGTCGGAGAGTATCAGATCCACTGGGACCTCCTCGCCGTGGTACTGCACATTATCATTGACCATGATAACGATCCCGCCAGGCCGAGTTACGCGGCCCAGTTCGGCGATAATGACGGCCATCTCCAAGAAGTATCCCTCGAGTAAGCGGATCACGTGCCTATTGGCGAGTTTGTCCAAGTGCTCTTTGAGGATCCCAAGCACCTCATGAAGTGCTCTCTGGCTCTCGTAAGTCACAAAGGCTTGATCCAAAAGGCAGGGCTCGTCTTTGTACACACGACGTAACCATTCAACTTTCGTCTTGTTCTCCACAGTGGCTGAAAGCATACGTTGTCTGAGCCCGGCAAATTCTTCTTGGTCATAGCCAAGCCAAGCTAGCTCCAACGCATAAGTCCGCGTGTAGTCGTAGCGGTTCGCGTAGGGTGGGGAGGTTATAGTCATGTCGAATTGCGAGTCAGGCAGACTGTGCATGAGCTCGAGACATGAGCCGGTCATGAATTCGGGATAACCATACCCATATTCTTGTTTGAGGATGTCAATGTCTTGAACCATCTCGAACAAACGGGAACCGATAGCATCCTCAAGGGTCAAAACGGGGCCCTTATGGACTCTGGACCTCAGAGTTCGACCGGACCGATAGTCCCATCGGAGATACTGGCCATCCTTACGTGTATAGCTCACTTGTTCCAGAACAGCCATGCAGGCCAAGTTCAACAACGTTTGGATGCCGCCATGATCGGTGCTGGCTATGAATTGGCGGGCCTTGGCAAGTGCAAGTTCCGTCGGCTCTGGAAAGGCGGCTTCGGTGATACCAACGTGGGGAAACGCGAACTCGGGCGGAGCGGATTCCTTTGCCACCACTCTGCGGAGCAGGCTGGTGCCTGCTGCTTCAAGTGCAGCTTTGGAAACTCCGTTGGCAGCTTCGGCGATACCATTAGCAGCCAAGACACCGACGGGCATAATTTCGATCCCTGTCGCTGTTTTTCCTCTTCCTGCTGCGACCAAGACTGTCGTCCCAATGCCAGCAAACGGGTCAAGAACGGCTGTTGCCTCGTATTCGTCTACGAATTGCTCGACGAGTGTTCGCGAGAAGCCTTCCTTGTATTTCATCCAACGGAAACCAGGGATTGCACGGTTCCCCTGATAGGATACGTGCTTTCGTGACAGATGGGGATTAAGGGTCAATCGACTGCTAAATCGCTCCTGTAGAGCCTGTCGTTCCTGAACCCGGCCCCCGTTCGGAGACATGACCGGCTGCATCTATTCAACCCCCCTATCCACAGCCCCACGCTGTCATGCTTTCCAGCGTTACCGCCTTAGGCTAGCTGCCTTCCGGAAAGCAGTCAACGCTGTTTTGTCATGGTGCTTGGTCTTGGCGCAGCTCGTTGACCAGCGAATATGTCAACGGGGAGGCTCCCGCTGCTAAAGGACAAGATCCGCGGACTTCTGATACCCGCTTTTCCACGGGCTCCTACGGTTGCCGGACGATAATCCTAATCGGCATGGGGTTGCGGAGTTGGGGGCAGTTGGAGACTAGGGCTACGACTCGGCAGCGCCCGCCCCAGGTGCGACCCCATGACATTTCCTCCTTCCCCGTCCCCATACCTCCTGATACGCTATAACAATTCCAAGCCAACAGGAGAAACGCCCAGTGACTGTCTGCACCATCAACTCCCTGGCACAACCCGTACTCTCGCGACGGGAGTCTATGGGGCCTCCAGATGGCCTCGCGCAGACCGGCTCAACCTGCAACGATTGCAGAAATTTCACAGAAACCAGATACGAAAAAAATCGCCGCAGATACAAACGGTGTGAAATCCCTGAAATCCCGTCTGCGAGGGCTCTCCACCCCCTACACCCGGCGCAACGCCCTCCCCGGATGCGCCCCCGTGTGTGCCGCGTTGTGGATCACCGGCTGCCCGTTGACCAGCACATGGTCGATGCCCACCGGGAACTGCTTGGGGTCTTCGAAGGTGGCCGTGGCGCGGACGGTGTCGGGGTTGAAGACTACGAGGTCGGCCTTCATGCCGTCGCGCAGGCCGGCAGTCCCCCCACCCCCACCCCCATGACATTTCCTCCTTCCCCATCCCCCTTCCTCCCTGATACGCTATGACCAGCACAAGCCACACCAGCGAGGAAGGCGACAGATGACCCAAACGCGCGGCCACTGCTTCAGCTACGATTCAGCTAGAAGGTGCGGCCAATGAGACCAACATTAGCTATGAAAAATGTTTTTGCAGATACGAAGTTGGCCGCAGCGGTTCCCCAAATCCTATCTAAGAGGCCCCTCCACCGAGACCACCGGCCGCCTAGGTCCAGCTAGGCGACGCGTCCATGTGGCCGCCCCGGCTCTCCACACCCTACACCCGGCGCAACGCCCTCCCAGGATGCGCCCCTGTGTGCGCCCCGCTGTGGATCACCAACTGCCCGTTCACCAGCACATGGTCGATGCCCACGGGGAACTGCTTGGGGTCTTCGAATGTGGCTGTGGCGCGGACGGTGTCGGGGTTGAAGACTACGAGGTCGGCCTTCATGCCCTCGCGGAGGATGCCCCGGTCCTTCAGTCCTAGGCGTTGGGCGGGGAGGGCGGTCATTTTGCGGACGGCGTCTTCCAAGCGCAGGATGCCTTCTTCGCGCACCATCTGGCCCAGCACGTAGGGGTAGGTGCCGTAGCTGCGGGGGTTGGGGTGGTCGCCGGTGAGGAGGCCGTCACTGCCCACCATCTGGGCGGGGTGCCGCAGGATGGCGCGGATGTTGTCGGGGTTGCCGGTACGCGCCACGAAGGCCACCTCCATCCGCTCCTCAATGAGCAGGTCGCAGACCGTATCTACCATGCTCTTGCCTTGGGCACGGGCCATGTCGGTGACGGAGCGCCCCTCCCACTCACGGTTCCTAGAAGAGCCGACGCGGGCGAAGATGTAGTTGTCCATGCTTCCGCCCCACATGGGGTCGATGGCATCGGCAATCTGCTCCCGCACCTCCTGCGTGGCGATGCGCTGCAGCATGGCGTCGGGCCCGCCAGCGTGCACCCAATAGGGGAGCAGGGAGTGGAGGACAGTGGAGGAAGCCGGGTAGGGGTACTGGTCGTAGGTCACGTCCACATCACTGTTGCGCCCCTCCTCGACGAGGGCCACCATCTGCTCGCCCATGCCGTTCACCGGGCTGTGGTAGTGAGAAATCTGTACCGGCACACCAGTGCGACGCCCAATGGTCAGGGCCTCGCGGAATGGGTCCAGCAGCCGGTCGCCGAGGGTGTAGCGGGCGTGGGTGACGTAGATGCCACCGAACTCCTTGATGGGCATGGTCAGGTCCACCAGCTCCTCGGTGTCGGAGTAGGCCCCGGGGGTGTAGGTGAGGCCGGTGGAGAATCCGAAAGCGCCCTCGCGCATCCCCTCGCGCACCAGCCGCTGCATCTGACGCATCTCGCCCTCGTTGGGCAGCCTTGCCTCCCAGCCCATGGCCTCCACGCGCACCGCCATGTGGGGCACGAAGTAGGCCACGTTGGCCGAGGAGCGCCCGTCGAACAGAGCTAGGAACTCGGCCACGCTGCCCCACTGCACGCCTTCGGGTGGCTTGCCGTTCACTGCCGACAAGTAGGTGAGGATGGGCTCCAGCTTGGTGGGGGTAATGGGGGCATAGGAGAGGCCGTCGACGCCGATGACCTCAGTGGTGACGCCCTGCCTCAGCTTGGGCTCGTGGTCCGGGTTGGACAGCAGCGACATCTCGGAGTGGGAGTGCATGTCGATGAAGCCGGGGCACACGACCATGCCAGTAGCATCAATCACCTGCCCAGCATCCACGCCCGGCTGCTGCCCCCGGTGGATGGTCACCGTGTCGCCGTCAATGGCGACATCGCCGCGGTACCAAGTCTCCCCGGTGCCGTCCACGATGCGCCCGCCACGAATCAGGATGTCTGGCATGGTTGTGCCTCCCTTTTGCTTGTTTGTCGGACTCGATATTCCGGTGGGAGATGAACCGGCGCTAGGCCATTCATCTCTGGTCTGTGTGTCCCATTGTAGACGCGACTATGACGGATTGTACTGATACGCCGACAGCAGACAAGATTTCGCCATCGTGTCCGTAATGACAAAGGAGGCCCTGTAGCAGCTTACCTATCGAACGGGGTGCGAGTACCAACTCCGCCACATGGGTTTCCGGCGGCGGAACAGGGAGATGAAGAGAGGGTTGGTCCATAACAGAGTCTTCCAGAGGGGCCACTTGTCGAAGCGACGGGTGGAAGGACAGACCGGAGGGTTTCTTATGAAACGGATCGTGCTACGTGTCCGCTTGGTTAGTTTTCTCAGGGTCCAGTAGAAGTCTACGTCTTCACCCATCCACACATTCTCGTCGTAGCCTCCGACTTGCTCGAAGGCACTCTTGCGGCAGAAATGGGTCGCGCCTTGCACCATCCCCGTGAGGCGTCCGAGGAGCCGCCAAGCGAGCAAATAGAGCCTGACAAAAAGGCGGCGAGCACGGTAGTCCACACCCCCACCGATGCGATCCGGGTCATCCAGCGCCGTGCGAATCACCCTCAGCAGTTCGGGAGGCATGAGCACATCGGCATCGACGAATATGAGAACGTCCCCACCGGCGGTGCCGTGCTCCGGTGTTGCGGGCGCGGGCGATCCCTTGCACGGGCTCGTGCACCCTTGCCTCGGGCGATCGCAGCGGTCGCATCCCCGCTGTTGTTATCAACAACGATTAACTCTACGTCGATGTCCTCGGAGTGAGCGGTCAGCTCCATTGAGGCTGCTTGGATGGCGTCCAAGGTTGACCCAAGATAGGTCTCTTCGTTGAAGGCGGGCACTATGATGGAGAATTCCATAGGGGAATATCCTAGCCTTGGGGCCACCGGGCCAGTTGCACGCGGGCCAACCGCCTTCCTAGTACCAAGTGGGACGACGCGCCACTTGCGCGTCGTCCCACTCCACTCTGTACGGACAGAACAGATGGGGAAGGCGAAGACCCTTCCTAGGCCGCCACTGCCACCGCTACCTCTTGCTTGCGAAACACCAGTTGGTCGGAGGTGGGGTCGATGTCCACCTCGAGGTGGTCGCCTTCGACGTAGTCGCCGGAGAGGATGCCCTTGGATAGCGGGTTTTCGACTCGGCGTTGAATCGCGCGGCGGAGGGGGCGTGCGCCGAAGGTGGGGTCGTAGCCCTCCTTGGCCAGCCATTCGCTGGCGGCGTGGGTGAGCGAGAAGCTGATGTGGCGCTCCTGTAGGCGCTCTTGTACCTCGGCGGCCATGAGGCCGACTACGGAGACAATCTGCTCTTGGGTGAGGGGGTGGAAGACGACGACCTCGTCGATGCGGTTGAGGAACTCGGGGCGCAGGTTGCGCTTGAGGGCTTCCAACACCGACTCGCGGATGCGCTGCTGCTCGCCTGCCTGATCCGCGGCATCGGGGGCGCGGCCTCCCACCAAGCCCAAGCGTTGGCGTCCGAACTCGCCCGTGCCTAGGTTGCTGGTCATGATTATGACCGTGTTGCGGAAGTCGACGGTCCGGCCGTGGCCGTCGGTGAGACGCCCGTCGTCCAGCACTTGGAGCAGGACATTGAAAACCTCGGGATGGGCCTTCTCGATTTCGTCGAAGAGGACCACGCGGTAGGGGCGCCGACGCACTGCCTCGGTAAGCTGGCCGCCTTCGTCGAAGCCGACGTAGCCGGGGGGCGCCCCGATGAGGCGGGCTGTGGTGTGGCGCTCGGCGTACTCCGACATGTCGATGCGCACCATGTTGCTCTCGTCGTCGAACAGCACCTCAGCTAGGGCCTTGGCCAGCTCGGTCTTGCCCACGCCGGTGGGGCCGAGAAACATGAAGCTGCCGATGGGGCGACGTGGGTCGCTGAGGCCGGAGCGAGAGCGGCGGATGGCCTCGGATACGGCGGACACGGCCTCATCCTGACCCACCACGCGCTGGTGCAACTGCTCCTCCATATCAAGGAGTCGTTGGGCGTCGCCTTGGAGCAGGCGAGCGATGGGGATGCCAGTCCACTTGGCCACCAGTTCGGCGATGTCCTCCTCCTCCATGATGGTGTCGATTTTGCGCTCCCCAAACCAGTTTTCACGCCCCTCGTTGTACAGTACTTCCAAGCCAAGGCGCTTGGTTTTCAGCTCGGCGGAGGCTTGGTAATCGGAGCGCTGGTTGGCGGCCTCCTCTTCGTCGGACACGTCCCGGATTTGGGCTTCCAGACCTTTCAGGTGCGGGGGCAGACTCTGGGAGTCGATGCGTATCTTGCTGGCGGCTTCGTCGATGAAGTCCACTGCCTTGTCGGGCAGGTGTCGGTCGGTGATGTAGCGGTGAGAGAGGGATGCGGCCGCCGTAAGGGCCGAGTCCTCGATCTTCACCTTGTGGTGGGCCTCGTAGCGGGGACGCAGGGCGCGCAGAATCTCCAGAGTCTCATCCACCGAGGGCTCTTCGATGTAGATGGACTGGAAACGTCGCTCGAGGGCCGCGTCCTTCTCAATGTACTTGCGATATTCGTCGATGGTGGTAGCCCCAATGCACTGGAGCTCGCCACGGGCTAGCGCAGGCTTCAGCATATTGCTGGCGTCGATGGCGCCCTCGGCGCCGCCAGCTCCCACTACGGTGTGGATTTCGTCGATGAAGAGAATCACCTCGCCAGCGGCCTCCTTCACCTCTTCCATCACCGACTTGAGGCGCTCCTCGAACTCGCCACGGAACTTGGCCCCGGCCAGCATGCCACCGAGGTCCAAGGCCATCACGCGCCGGTTCTTGAGGCTGTCGGGCACGTCGTCGGCCGCGATGCGTTGGGCCAAAGCTTCGGCGATGGCGGTTTTGCCGACACCCGCCTCACCGATCATGACGGGGTTGTTCTTTTTGCGGCGGGTGAGGGTCTGCATCAAGCGGCGCACTTCGTCTTCGCGTCCAACCACGGGATCAAGCTGGCCCTCTCGGGCCAAGACTGTGAGGTCGACGCTGTAGCGCTCCAAGGAGCGGTACTTGGACTCGGCCCGCGGGTCGGTGACGCGGCGGGAACCCCGGACCTGCATCAACGCCTGGTACACCTTCTCCTGTTCGATGCGGTGCGCCTTGAAGATGGCGGAGGCCTCTCCGTGCTCTTCCAGGGTGGCGGCGATGAGGATGTGCTCGGTGCCGATGTATTCGTCGTTCAGGCGCTCCGCTTCCAGCCGGGCGTTGTCCATGAGCTTGGCTACTCGTGGCGTGCCATAGACCTGATTTCCCTCGGAGGCCATCTTGGGCGATCCCTCCAAGGCCTTTCTGAGCTGGCTGCGTATCGTGTCAGCGGGCACCCCCATCTGGCTGAGGATTTGCACTGGCAGGCCGTCTTCAATCTGTAGCAGGGCGAGCAGCACATGCTCCACATCCCACTGGCTGTGGCGGTACTGCCTCACCAGCTCTTGGGACCCAGCGATGGCCTGTTGGGCTTGTTCCGTGAATTTCTCAGGTCGTAGCAGCATTGTTTCCCTCCTCGTTTGGAGACATCTGTGCAGGCCCCTACCACAGGGCGAGAGCGCAATATGTAGCGACTCTGGGCCGTGGATTCCCGCCTCCGCGGGAATGACCTGGCGGCGATTGCATGTTCAGCGGGAGCGGCGGCCGGACGGGCCTGCTGACCCCTTCCGTTGTTGTACTTCTTCTTGGAGACGCTCCACCTCACCCTCCAGCTTGGCCACTTGGTCCAGGAGTTTGAGGATTACCTCGACGCCTGCTAGGTTCACCCCCATGTCCTCGGTGAGGGCCTTGATGCGCTGGAGTTTCTGCACCTCTCGCTCGGAGTAGAGGCGCTGCCGGCCTCCGGAGCGGGATGGAGAGACGAGACCCACCCGCTCGTAGTAGCGCAGCGTTTGGGCGTGTACGCCCACCATGCGCGAGACTATGCTGATGAAGTAAACCGGCTCGTCTTCCAAGGTGCCTCGCACCATCATGGCTTCAACCTCTTTCTGATCTATTCCAATTAGTTCTTACTTCTTTTCCTAATGGGGGAGTCTATTTCGATGAGGGAGTGGGCAGCAGTTCTTTGAGCTGCTGAAACAGAGCGCGTCCTGAGTCATCCAAGCTTGTTGGCAACACCACCTTAATGGTGACGTACAGGTCGCCCTTGGACCCCTTGCCGGAAAGCGGAGGCATTCCCTGACCCCTGAGACGGAAGGTCTGCCCGTTCTGAGACTCGGCAGGTACGGTGAGGGCAAGGTTCGTCCCACGCAGTGAAGACACGGCCACCTCTGCTCCCAATACTGCGTCCACCAGCGGGACCGACGTCTCCGAGTAGAGGTCGTTCCCGCTGCGCTGGAACCGCTGATCGGGCCGGACGTTGACCTCCACGTAGAGTTCGCGTCTGCCGTCGCTGCCAGGGATATGCACTTGAGAGCCAGTGTCGACGCCAGGCGGAATCTTCAGCTCGAGCCTCTTCATGGCCCCGCTATCGTCGTGGACTTCGACGTATCTGGTGGCCCCTTCCAAGGCCTCCAGCAAGCTGATGTCGGCGGACACTCGCAACGGGGCACGGCGGGCGCTCTGGCGCGCGCCGCCGAACAGCTCTTGGAGCAGGTCGGCGGACGGGCCGCCACTGCCAAAAGGAGAGCCCCCAAAGGGGCTTCCGGGGGCGTCGTCGAAGGCGAAGGTGGTGAAGCCGCCACGGGATCTAGCGGCCGACTCGGCTTCCTCTATCTGGTCGGCGTACTTCCACCGGTCACCGTACTTGTCGTACTTGCCCCGGCTCTCATTGTCCGACAGCACCTCGTAGGCGTTGTTGATTTCCTTGAACTTCTCGGCACCGTCGGGTTCGCCCCGGTTCACATCGGGATGGTATTGGCGGGCCAACTTGCGGTAGGCTTTCTTGATATCGCCCTCGGAGGCGACTTTAGCGACTCCGAGCACCTCGTAGTAATCTTTCATGGCTAGGGAAGTACCTCTCTAAACTTGACAGTTTATTGTAAGTTTCTCTACTACAGAGTGTCAATGATAGTACGGTCGGGGCTTATGGGTAGAGTGGTGTGCCTTGCGAGGCTTGATGAATTGGGGCTAGGGCTGTGATAAACTTGGAAACCCAAACGGTCAGGGAGGGCGTGCCTTTGACCACCGATGCTGTTGAAAAGGCCCAGGAATCGCTACGACGTTTGGTGGACAACGTCGAAAGGGTCATCCTAGGCAAGCGGCCGGTGATCGAGCATGCCGTGGCGGCGCTATTGGCCCAAGGTCATGTGCTGGTGGAGGACCTGCCCGGCGTGGGCAAGACCACCCTAGCCAAGAGTTTGGCTGTGACCACGGGCTGTTCTTTCAAGCGCATCCAGTTCACCCCCGACCTGCTGCCCACTGACATCACCGGCATATCGGTGTACAACCAAAAGACGGAAGAGTTCCAGTTCCGCCCCGGCCCGGTGATGGCCCAAGTGGTGCTGGCCGACGAAATCAACAGGGCCACTCCCAAAACCCAGTCGGCCCTGTTGGAGGCCATGGAGGAGCGGCAAGTGACCACCGACGGCGTCAGCCGTCCCTTGGGGACCCCCTTCTTCGTCTTGGCCACGCAGAACCCCATTGAGTACGAGGGCACCTTCCCCCTGCCCGAAGCCCAGCTTGACCGCTTCCTACTGCGCCTGAGCTTGGGCTATCCGGGGCGCGACCAAGAGCTGGCCATCATTGACCAACAGGAACGGCAGCACCCCATCGAGAGCTTGGAGTCTGTGGCCCAACCGGAAGAGATCGCCGCGCTGCAGGAAGAGGCGAAGAACGTCTATGTCGACCCGCTGCTGCGTGGTTACATAGTGAACATTACGGAGCAGACCCGCACAATGTCCGACGTGGGCTTGGGGGCCTCACCCCGGGCCACGCTGGGACTCTTCAAGGCATCGCGTGCCTTGGCCTTGGTGCGGGGCAGAGATTACGTCATTCCCGACGACATCCAGGAGTTGGCGGAAGAAGTCATCTCGCACCGCGTCATTGTCTCGGTCCAAGCCCGTATACGGGGAGTCAATGGCAGGAGCATAGTCACCGAGATACTGGGGAACGTGCCGGTGCCGGGGGTACGCTCCCGCCCGGCGGGGCCCCGCTCTTCCTCGTAGCTGGGGGCTAGTATGGAGAGTTCCCGTTGGCGTCACCGCGGCCCCTTTCTTTGCCACGGAGTACGGTTCCATTGCCATGACAATAGACCCTCAACCTTGAGCAATGGCCGCTCCAGTTATTCCGTCGGAAGCCGGATTCCGGGGATGCAATGGGGCAACAACAGCTACGGAATCGACTTTTCCACCCCCATCCCAACATTCCTCCTACAAGGGGGAGAGGGGTATGCAAAGGTCTCCCTGGGCGGGGATTGCCTAGGGTCGTTTCGGAGCCATGTATGAGCATGAAGAGGCGTATCGCCTATGGGATGCCGGCTTTCCCAATAGTCGGGGCCGTGGATTCCCGCCTGCGCGGGAATGACGGAAGCGGCCGTCGCCTGTGCGCTCGGGGCTATTTTCATGGGAATGACGGCAATTATCCAAAGGTCCCGTCATCTGGAAACTCGGCACCAAGAGGTTTCTGGACAAAAATTTCGACCCGTGGATTCCCGCCTCTGCGGGAACTACGAGAGGTGGAGCCCTCCGCCAACGTTCCTCTGATTCTCGTCCGAGTGGGTGGCCCCAGATGGCCATGCGTGATTCCCGCATGACTAGGCCCATGCCCGGCATTCTGGCCATCATCGGCTTGGTTGTTGCCATCTTCTTGGGATGGGGCAGCGGGTTTGCTATTTACTGGCGATTGGCGTACGTGCTGTTGCTGGCGGTGGTGGTCGGCATGGCTTGGTCGTGGCTCAACCTGTGGCGCATCGAGTTGACCTTGGACCGCCGGGCGACACGGGGGCAGGTCGGCGTGCCGCTGGAGGGCCGGATACGAGTACACAACCGCAGCCGGCTGCCGCGCCCTTGGCTGGAGGTAGAGGAGCTCACCGATCTCCCCGACCCCCACGCCGGTAGGGTGGTGAACCTGTCCTCGCGGGACACGCGCTCTTGGCGTCACATCGTGGAATGCAACCGGCGTGGCGTCTTCACGCTAGGTCCGGTACGCGTGACCAGTGGCGACCCATTCGGCCTGTTCAGGGCGAAGCGCGACTTCCTTGGGCAGCAGCGCATCGTCGTATACCCCCGGGCCGAGCCTCTGCCCAACCTCCACCTGCCCTACTCCGGATTGCCCGGCGACGGCCGACGCAGCGAACGCAGCCAGCACACCACCACCCAAGCGGCCACCATTCGTCCTTACGTGCAGGGTGACAGCGTGAACCGCGTACACTGGCCCTCGACTGCCCGCATGGGCAACCTGATGGTCAAGGAGTTCGACCAAGGCATATCCGCCAGCGTGTGGCTGCTACTGGACATGCAGCGGGGGGCACAAGCGGGCGAGGATTTCGACAACACCGAGGAGCTCACCGTCTCCATCGCCGCCTCCGTGGCCACCCAATTGCTGAGAGTGGGAGTGCCTGTGGGCATGGCAGCATATGGCGACCATCCCTACCTGCTGCGCCCCGACCATAGCATCGGACAAGGGGAGAGGTTGCTGGAGTTGCTGGCACTGGTGAGGGCGCAGGGCAGGAGGCCTCTGGGCCAAGCGATATTGAGCATAGAGCCCTCTTTGACTCGGCTGGATACCCTAGTACTGATCACCCCGAACGCCGCCGCTGACTGGCTGTCTTCTGTGGAGGCAGTGCGCGGACGGGGCATCCGGATGGTCTCCATATTGGTCGACCCGTCCGACTTTGGCGGGTCGGGCAACATTGCGTCCGTTATGGAGCAGCTTTTCGCTCACGACATCCCGACGTACATGGTCAACCGCGGACAGAGTCTGTCCCAAGCTCTCACAGCTCCCTTGAACGCGCGACATTTCGACATACCAGTGCGCGTCGATCTGGAGTTGCGGGTATGAGCCAGCAGGCCGCGCTGCAACCAGCGCCAAGCCCCCGACCCCTGCTGCGAGGGCTGCAGGCTTTTGCTCTTTGGCTGCGGCCTCGGGAAGGATATCTTGCCGTACTGCTGCTCATGGCCCACCTGCTGGTGGTGGTGTGGAACGTAGAGCGGACGGAGTGGGTGCAGACGCCCAACATGGCAGTCACCTTGGTGCTGGCCGTGGTCGCTGGCCTGCTGCTGAGCAAGTTGCGCGTCCATGCCGTGTTCCTCGTGCCAGTGGGACTGGCTTTGGGGTTCGGCCTCATCGTGTGGCAGCTTGTGGCCTACCAGCCTACCCACTCCGATGTTGCCACCGTGGGAGACCTGTTCGACCGGTTGGGGATATGGCTTGACGCGGCGCAGGAGGAGTCCATCAGCATCGACTCCATCCCCTTCGCCTTCGTACTGATGGTGGCCACTTGGTGTATCGGCTTCTTCGCTGCATGGTCGCTGTTCCGCCACCACCGCTACTCCGGGGTGGTCATCCTAGGCGGGGTGGCTATGGCTCTGAACCTGACAAACATCGAAAAAGCGCCCATAGCTGACTGGATGCTGTATGTGTTCACCGCCATCATGCTGCTGGTGCGGGTCCACACGGTGCACCGGCAGAACGACTGGGAGAGACGCGGCCTGCAATATGACCGTGGCGTCACTTGGTTCGGCCTTTCCGACGGGCTGTGGTTCGCCGTCGCCATCCTCCTGATGGCCTTGGTGCTTCCCTACAATCAGGGTTTTCGCCCTTTGAATTCCGTTTACAAGTGGTTCAGCTCCCCCAGCGGGGGCCTCAGCGAGGACTTCAACCGGCTGTTTGCCGGGCTCCCGGGGAAGAAGCCCCGGCCCTACCGAGACTTCAGCCATGTTCTGCCTCTGAGAGGGACCATCAAGAACACGGCTAACCCGGTGCTGAAAGTCGAGTCACCCTACCCCCTGTATCTGAAAGTCCGCAGCTACAGCGTCTACACGTCCAAGGGATGGACCATGGGCGACACATCTCTGCAGTTCCCGGGATGGCGGCCCGAGGTCGAGATGAAGCCGGTGGAGTACGAGGACCGGCTGCCGGTGGAGCAGCGTATAACGGCGGTCTTTACCAACAAGAACATCTTCACAGGCGGCCAAGTGCTTGCGGCGCCTCGTGCCACTTATTTCGAGACCTACGATTCACCCAAGTACGTGTTGGACCTGCGCGAACCGGACTGGCGCGACCAACTGCCCACGGGCTCCGAAGATGTATCCGACTTGGTAGTACTGGCATCGGAGCAATTTGGCCGTGGCAATGCGGAGGCCTTCCTAGAGCAGCGCCTGCCTTCGGACTGGAAGGTGGAATCTGTGGGGAGGCCCTTAGGGTCACCGGAAGTATTCACCCTGCGCATCGCGGTGCCCAACCCGCCGGAGGTGCTGTACCTGCATCCCGGAGACAGCAGGGTGAAGCCCGGCGAGACCTACGCCGCTACCACGTCGGTCTCCTTCGCCACTGCAGAGGAACTACGAGGTGCGGGCGAGGAGTACCCAGCTTGGGTAATGGCACGTTACCTGCAACTGCCGGAGACGCTGCCCCCGCGTGTTCGGGAACTGGCCGATGAACTCACAGCTCCATGGGACGCTCCTTACGACAAGGCCAAGGCCATTGAGCGCCACCTCAAGACCTTCGAGTACACCAAGGAGATCGACGCCCCGCCCTTCGATGCCGACGGTGTTGACCACTTCCTGTTCGATTCGCAGCAGGGCTATAGCGAGTACTTCGGTTCGGCGATGACTGTGCTACTGCGAGCAACGGGCATGCCGGCACGGCTGGCCACAGGTTACAACTACGGCAGCGCGACCGAGCGCGACGGCACCTACGTCATCAAGGACGACGACAGCCATGCGTGGACGGAAGCCTACTTCCCTGAGTACGGTTGGATTACCTTCGAACCGACGCCTGGGAACGTCAAAGCCCGACTGGCAGTCCCTGAAGAGCTGGGCGGGCTGGGCGGTTTACTCGACCTCCCCCTAGACTTGGCCGAGGGGTTCTTGGAGGAAGATGAGTTGCTGTTGGAGGGTAGCTTTGGAGTGGGAGGCCCCCTAGTGCCGGAAAACGAGTCGAGGCAGTATTACTGGCTCTTGTACTTCTTGTTAATACCCGTGGCGCTGTGGGTCCTGTGGCAACTGTTGTGGTACAGGTTCATGCGACCCTCGGTGGATCCGGTAGTGGCATTCCAGCGCTTGGCGTTGCTGACACGACTGGGAGGACTGCCCCCCATTCTTGGTCAAACGCCCTTCCAGTACCGCGACCAGCTTCAATACGCGTTCCCCACCAAGGCCCGCCACCTGGAAGTGCTGGTGGGGGCCTACGTGCGTACCCTCTACGGTCGCAAGGAACTGTCCGACGCGCAGCGGGGCGCACTGGCGACGGCATGGGTGCAGCTGCGCGGGCAGCTGCTTCTCAGAATCTTCCGCAGGGGATAGTGATGGAGCAGTTGAGATACAACGTGTGCGCCACAGCAATGGGATGGGTGGCTATCCTAGTATCAGAAGCGGGGCTGCGCGCTGTGACTCTGCAGCCATCGCCCCAAGAGGCTCTGGAGAGACTGGGGCCAGAGGCGAGACAGGCCACTCATGATCCTTCCGGGCTGCTGGAGCAATGCTACGCAATTCAACGCTACTTCGATGGGCAGCCAGACGCCTTGGATAGCTTGGAACTGGACCTTGAGGAAGCCCCTCCCTTCTTCAAGGCGGCTTGGGAAGCGACCCGCACTATACCCGCCGGCGAGACCCGCACCTACAGCTGGCTCGCCCAAGAGGCCGGCCGGCCTCGAGCCTTCCGAGCGGCAGGCCAAGCCATGGCCCGCAATCGCTTAGCTTTAGTCATCCCCTGCCACCGCGTGATTGGCAGTCATGGGGGTCTGCACGGCTACGGCATGGGCGGCCTGCAGGTGAAGGCCAAGCTGCTGGAGATGGAGAGGGAGTTCGTGGAGCGTGAAAATGCGGATGCCGACTCCGGCCCTGCCTCGGTCCAGTAGGCGGAGACCGCAACGGAGTCGTGATGATCAGCAACGACTGGAGGGCCCCGATGGCAGGGGCCGGATCTCAGGCTCGAAGGCGCGCCTACCCAGGCTCTCATCGGATTGCGCCCCTGTAGGGAGCATGCTATAATCCTTGCCGTAGAAAGAAAGAGAAGGTCCAGCACAGGAATGATAAGCGAGACCCGCAAGTCCGAACTCATCACAGAGTACCGTACCCATCCAACGGACACAGGGTCAGCCGAGGTTCAGGTGGCGATCCTCACCGAGAGGATTAAGGAAATTACTGGCCACCTACGCGTGCATCGCAAAGATGTCCGCGGGCGCCTCGGTGTACTCAAACTGGTAGGACAGCGTCGCAGGCTGTTGAACTACCTCACCCGTGAAGACGTAGCGAGATACCGCTCCCTCATTGGCCGGCTGGGCTTGCGCCGATAGCCCCGGGTTTCTTCGGGGCTTTCTTGTTTCTAGGCACTCGATACTTGTAGAGAGGTCGCAAACCAGCTATGCCCCATACTGTTCAACGCCAGATTGGCAGCGATACCCTTACCATTGAGAGCGGGCGGTTCGCCTTCCAAGCCGACAGTTCTGTCACCGTAACCTACGGTGATTCAATGCTCCTAGCCATAGCCTGCTCTGCTCCCCTTACCAGAGACATTGACTTCCTTCCCTTCACGGTGGACTACGAGGAGAGGCTTTACGCCATCGGCAAGATTCCCGGCAGCTTCTTCCGCCGCGAAGGACGCCCCGGCCAGGATGGGATTCTTACCAGCCGTCTTACAGACCGCCCTCTCCGGCCCCTTCTCCCCAAAGGGTTGAAGAAGGAGATACAGGTCGTCATCACCGCCCTGTCGGTGGACCAGGAGAACCCCCCGGAGGTTCTCGCTATCGTGGGTGGTTCGGCGGTGCTCGCCCTATCCGGCATACCTTTCGACGGACCGGTGGGAGCGACCCGCGTTAGCTACTCCAACGGCCAGTACATCCTCAACCCGACCTACGCTCAAATAGAAGGCAGCACCCTCAGCGTGGTGGTTGCTGGGACTCGCGATGGCGTGATGATGGTGGAAGCCGGAGCCGACGAAGCACCCGAAGAGGTGGTGCTTGAGGCCATGCGCCAGGCGCAAGAGGCCAATGCCATCGTCATCGACATGATCGAAGAACTGGTGGCCGCCGTCGGCACTCCCAAGGAGGCCCCCCCTGCCCTGTCCTATAACAACGGCCTGGAAGGGGAGGTGCATCGAGTACTCAACGGCAGACTCACCCAGATGCTGGAATCCTCGGCTGACAAGACGAAGCGAGAAGAGGCGTTGGCGTCCTTGGAGAACGAGGTCGTCGGGGCGTTGGCCGGAGACGACAATAAGGACGAGGTGTCGGCAACCTTCCAAAGTGTGCTGAAGAAGGCCGTGCGGTCGCTAATTCTGGAGCAGGGTAAGCGTCCCGACGGGCGTGGCCTCACTGATATACGCCCCATCAGTACCGAAGTGGGCGTTCTCAACCGCACCCACGGCACCGGGCTTTTCACCCGTGGCCTTACCCAGGTGCTGAGCGTCGCCACCCTCGCTTCCCCGGCAATGGGGCAGACGCTGGATACCCTCAGCCCCGACGTCACGAAGCGGTTCATGCACCATTACAACTTTCCGGGCTACTCCACGGGAGAGGTACGACGTATCGGCTCGCCGGGCCGTCGCGAAATCGGCCACGGAGCCCTCGCTGAGCGGGCTATTGAACCGATGATTCCTTCTCTCGATGACTTCCCTTACGCCATCCGGTTGGTGTCCGAAGTGCTGAGTTCCAATGGCAGCACCTCCATGGCCAGCGTATGTGGCAGTACTCTAGCCTTGATGGATGCAGGTGTGCCTATCAAGAGGCCAGTGGCTGGCGTGGCCATGGGTCTAGTGAGCGGTGAGAATGGCCAGTCCGCCGTACTGACCGATATCGAGGGGTTTGAGGACGCTTTGGGCGACATGGACTTCAAGGTCGCTGGCACCAGCGAGGGCATCAACGCCCTGCAGATGGACATCAAAATCAAGGGCATCACCCACGAGGTGCTGACCCAAGCCCTCGCTCAGGCGCGGGATGCACGCCTTTTTATCTTGGACAAGATAGCAGAGGCCATCACCGAGCCAAGGTCTCATGTGAGCGAGTACGCCCCCAAGATGGAGCGCACCACCATACCCATCGACAAGATCGGGGCCCTCATCGGCCCGGGCGGGCGCAACATACGTGGCATACAAGAGGAGACCGGGGCCAGCATCGATGTGGATGACAAGGGCTCGGTCACCATCGGAAGCAGTGACCAATCCAAGATTGATGCTGCGCGAGCGCGCATCGACGGGCTGACACGTGAGTTGGCGGTTGGCGACATCTTCACCGGCAAGGTCACCCGTGTGACCAGCTTTGGAGCCTTTGTCGAGTTACTTCCGGGCAAGGATGGGCTGCTACGGTCCAGCGAGGCTGGCGACCTAGAAGAAGAACTCAAGATGGGTCAAGAACTCACGGTGATGGTGCTGGAAATCGATGCCATGGGGAGGGTCAACCTATCCCGGCGCGCCCTGTTTGAGGGATCCGAAGGCCCCGACGGCAAACCTCAGGCCAACGGACCCCGTCCCGGCCAAGGTCAGCGACCGCCATTCCCCCGATCCAGCCCAGGAGGCCCTCGGTCTGATGGAGGGAACCGTCCACCCAGACCTGGCAACCGACCATCTGGCCCTCCCAGATTTCAGAGATAAGGTTCCGGCGGATGGGACATCGTGCCGCTCCCATCCTGCTATTCGCTGAGGTGACCCATGTCGGCTATTGACGTAGTGGTGCATGGCGCTACCGGCAAGATGGGTCGCGAGGTTCTGGCGGCCATCGCGGCCGAGTCTGACATCCGCACCGTTGCGGCAGTCTGCCTCCAAGACCGTGGGGACGCCCTCACAGCGCCCGATGGCACAAGCTCGGTCCCTCTGTTCACCTCCCTGCCCGATGCGCTGGCGGCCACTAAGCCCCAAGTGATGGCCGACTTCAGCAATGCGGCTGCGGCGCTGCCCGCGGCATTGACCGCCGCACAGGCCGGCATCGGCTCTGTCATTGGCAGTAGCGGGCTGGTGGAGTCCGACCTAGAGCAGCTAAGCGTGGCTGCAAGCGAGCATTCCGTCGGCATCCTGTTCGTGCCAAACTTCGCCATCGGAGCGGTGGTCTTGATGCAGTTGGCAAAGCGGGCGGCGCCCTACTTCCAGTACGTCGACGTCATCGAGATGCACCACGAGGCCAAAATCGACAGCCCTTCAGGCACCGCCTTGGCATTGGCTCAGAGTTTGGCCCAAGAGAACGAGTTCCTGCGTAACCGCAGCGAGAAAGAGCCGCTTGCTGGCGCTCGTGGCGGCGAGGTGAACGGCGTGGGTGTGCATAGCGTACGTATGGCTGGGCGCAGCGCGCACCACGAGGTGATTTTCGGCACCACCGGACAGACCTTCTCGCTGCGCCACGACACCTTGGGACGCGACTGCTATATGCCCGGCGTTCTGCTGGCTATCCGCGAGGTTGTGAAGCAAAAGGGGCTTGTGATAGGCTTGGAACGCCTACTTGGACTCTAGCTGCAGGATATGTCTGGGGATGTCAGCATAGCTGTTGTCGGCGCCACCGGTGCCGTAGGCCTTGAGTTCCTCAAGGTATTGGAACAACGCGCCTTCCCAGCGAGTTCAGTCCGACTCTTCGCCTCGCCTCGCTCCGTAGGGAAGCAGCTTTCTGTGAACGGTAAGCCTGTCACAGTAGAGCAGACTGGCCCAGGTTGTTTCCAAGGCGCAGACTTCGCTTTCATATCCGTGAGTTCCGAACTCAGCGAGGAGTTGGCCCCGCAGGCGGTACAGGCAGGCGCTCTCGTCATCGACGACAGCTCCGCCTTCCGCATGAGGCCCGACGTTCCCTTGGTGGTGCCAGAAATCAACGGGCAAGACGTGGAAGAGCACCACGGCATCATATCCATACCCAACTGCTCTACCACCCAGATGGTGATGGCAGTGGCCCCGCTACACTGGGCGAATCCCGTGCGACGCATAGTGGTGGATACCTACCAATCGGTCTCTGGGGCAGGCGGCGGGGCCATGGAAGAACTGAGACAGCAGGCAGCGGCGACCCTTAGTGGCTCGGAGTCCGAAGCCGGTTCCCCTTCCCAACGCATAGCCTTCAACCTGCGCCCGCAGATTGGCGACTTCCTCTCCAGCGGCTACACAAAGGAAGAGGAGAAGATGTCGGAGGAGACCCGCAAGATATTGCACGCGCCGGGCATGGCTGTTTCCGCCACCTGCGTCCGGGTGCCGGTGCTGGTGTGTCACAGCGAGGCGGTGCACATCGAGTCTGAGGGCCCTTGGTCCGTACGCCAAGCCCAAGAGATTCTCGCCTCCTTCCCCGGAGTCTCCGTGATGGACAACCCCGCCAGCAGTGAATACCCCATGCCTTGGGACCTCGCGGGGAGCGATGATGTGTACGTAGGGCGCATACGCCAAGACTGGTCCCACCCCAATGGTTTGGCGATTTGGGTGGTGGCCGACAACCTGCGCAAAGGCGCGGCCCTCAACGCCATCCAGATTGCGGAAGAGGTCATGCGGAGAGATTGCCTCAAGCCCGCTGGCCCCTTGCCACAGGGCCTCTCACGGCCCCCCGCCGCCTAGCGCCCGCTATCCGCTACATGAAAGAGGACTATCAATGGCGACCCAACAGCCTATGCAATGCCCACTAGTCATAAATGGCCGGGAGATGGAGTCCAGCAACGGCCGGCGCTTCTCCCGGGAGAACCCTGCTAACGTGAACCAAGTGGTCACCGAGGCCGCCGAAGCTACCCCCGAGGACATGCGCTCCGCCATTCAGGCGTCGCGACAGGCCTTCGACTCCAACACCGATAGCTGGGTGACCAACTACAAGCTGCGGGAAAGGGTGCTCTTTCGGACCGGCGAGATCATGCGCCAGAATGCTGAGCGTCTGGCCGATGTGGTCCGCTTGGAAGTGGGCATGCCTGCCCGACAGGCGGCCGTCCACGTAGCGGCTGCTGCTGATGTCTTCGACTTTTACGCCGGTTTCGCCAGCAAGATGTACGGCGAGACCATGTTCCTGCCCACCGGCTCCCAGATTAGCCTAGTCAAGGAACCTATCGGTGTGGTGGGGCTCATCACGCCTTGGAACTTCCCCCTAACCCAGACTGCCCGTAAAGTCGCACCGGCACTGGCTGGCGGCTGCACCGTGGTGCTGAAGCCCGCCAGCTACACACCGATGGCGGGCTACGAGCTGGTGCGCATCCTGCATGAGGCAGGTGTGCCCAAGGGCGTGATCAACTTCATCTCCGGCCCCGGCTCCTCAGTGGGTGGGGAGTTGGTGCGCAGCCACAGCGTGGACAAGATTTCCTTCACTGGCGAGACGGGCACCGGCAAGGGCATCGCCGCCCAAGCTGCCAACGACATTAAGCGCGTCAGCTTGGAACTGGGGGGCAAGGCCCCTTATGTAGTGTTCGAAGATGCCGACTTCGCGGGCGCCTCCCGCGCAGCCATTTTCGGAATGTTCCGTAATGCAGGCCAAGCTTGCGGGGCTACCACGCGCCTGCTCATACAAGAAAGCATCCACGACGAATTCCTGGAGCATGTGGTGCGCTTGGGGCGCACCCTGCAGGTTGGGGACCCAGCGGACCAAGCCACAGACATGGGCCCCATGATATCCCGCTCCCAAGAGCAGACAGTCATGGACTACATCAAGTTCGGTCAGGATGCAGGTTTTGACTTGGTGCTCGGTGGCAGGAAGCTGGGGGGCGGGGACTTCGACAACGGCTACTTCATCGAGCCGACCATATTCGCCAACGTGGACAACTCCTCCAAGCTGGGCCAAGAGGAGATATTTGGCCCTGTGGTGGCAGTGATGTCCTTCAAAGACGAGGAGGAGGCCATTCACATGTCCAACGACGTGCCCTTCGGCCTCGTCGCTGGAGTGTGGAGCGGCGACCACGCCCGCTCCTTGCGGGTAGCCCGGCAGATAAAGGCTGGCACGGTGTGGATCAGGGACAACTACCAACAGCCCGCCGAGGGAATATGGGGAGGCTTCAAGGAGAGCGGTATGGGGCGGGAGCTCGGCCCCTACGGCATGGACGACTTCATGGAGGTCAAGCAGATATTCACGGACGGCACGGGGTTGGCCATGAAGCCAGCCTACCGCCAAGTGATCAAGGAATAGGCACAGGAAGCTAATCGGGAGGAGAGTCGCAATGGCAGAGTTGGGCAGGTTAATCACCGCACTGGTAACCCCATTCGATGAGCAGGGGAATGTCGACTACGAACAGGCCAAGCGTCTGGTGCGGGCCCTGCTGAAGTCGGGCAGCGACGGCTTTCTGGTGGGTGGTACCACTGGCGAGGCTCCCACACTTTCCAACGGGGAGAAGCTGCGCCTATACGCCGAGTTGAAGTCAACGGTAGGCGAAGAAGCCGCCATCGTGGCTGGCACCGGCAACTACAGCACTTGGGAGAGCATCGAGCTCAGCAAGCAGGCCGAAGAGGTCGGCGTCGACGGCCTGTTGCTTACCGTCCCCTACTACAACAAGCCCCCTCAGGAGGGCATCTACCAGCACATGAAGACCATCGCGGGTAGCACCCACCTGCCCTGCATCATGTACAACATACCTGGGCGCACCGGCGTCAATATGTCGGTGGAGACCGCTATCCGCCTCAGCCACATCGACAACATTGTGGGCGTCAAAGAGGCCACCAGCGATTTCGAACAGGTGGCCCGAGTTCTGGACGGGGCAACCCACGACTTTCGCTACTGGAGCGGCAACGATGGGGACACGTACCCCATGCTCGCCATTGGCGGCTACGGCGTGGTCTGCGTAGTTTCCCACTTGGTGGGCAAGCAGATGAAGAAGCTCATCAATCTGACCTTGGACAACAAGCGGGAGGAGGCGTCAGCGATGCACCGCCACCTGCTGCCCATTGGCAAGGGCTTCACCGGCATTGCCTCCAACCCCATCCCGGTGAAGTACGCCCTCAACCGTGTCGGCTTCTATGTGGGCGACCCCCGGCTGCCTCTGGTGCCCCCGGACGAGAAAGGGGCAGCTGAAATCGACGCTCTACTTGAGCAGTATGACATTGATCTGCCGCTGCCGGTGTAGCGCCAGAGGCCTAAATGCATGAAAGAAGAAGGCCTCCCTTTAGGGGAGGCCTTCTTGGCGGAATGCGTCTACAGAAAGCCAGCATCTAGCGGAGGGCGACAGGCTTTCTACAAGAGACGACGATCCGTCCTGTGTTTCCAAGACACTGCAGAATTACGGGATTAGACCCTTTGCGGTCTTGTGACCTGATGGGCTGGTAATCTGCGGGGCCATTTACTTGGTCGAACAACCCTGCTAACTGTTGACTCGGCGGCGGGGTAAGCAGAGTTACTACAACGGCCAACGGCATGGCTAGCAGGAAACCGGGTGTCGCCAGCTGTATGCCCCACAAGCCACCAGGGTTGGCCTTCATCACCTCCCATAGTCCGGACTCAGCGAGCCCGAGTAAAGGGGCCCATCTTCCGCCCCCCTCCGACACATAGTCGGCCATATCGTCCATGGGCCGGACGCGGAAAATGGCTATGCCGATCAGAACAACAAAGACAATCAGCATCCAAAAGCTGGAGGGACATAAAAGAAGCTTCCTCAGAAGGACCCGAAGGGACAGCGAATCGTCAAGAAAGTCGAGGACATCTCGGCCGAAGCCGAAACATCATATGCTGGCGTTTCAAACACGGTCAACGTGGCATCGGCCGGATAAGTAGCTTCTATCGAACTGAGAAACGGAGGGTACGGGCCTGAGTGTCGCATGGTGTCGAGACTGGCTGGTTGTAAGGCAGGAGTTTCTGCCTGCAAGAGAAGGAGGCCTCCACTAAGGAGGCCTCCTTCTCGTTACGTGGCTGTTGTCGGTCGCTTAGCTGCGGCGCGGAGCGCCTGCGATCACGCGGGCGGCCATGTCGTGGTCGATGCCACGAGGCCACTCACGCTTCGAGGGGTCGCTGATGTTGATGATCAGAGGCGGGCCCAACTCGTCAATCTGCATGCGAATGACGTCGCCGTCCTGCACCGCGCCGATTTGTTGGTGGTTTACGCCTGTGGCCACGACGTCACCCGGCTCCAAGGTGGCCAACTTGGACATCTCAGACACGAGCTCGCGTATGGGGTGAGCCATATCGCTGGTGGGGAAATCGTGGCGGGGGTCATCGTTGTTCCAGAGGCGCACCTGGATATTCTGCGGGTCCGGTATCTCGTCGGCGGTCACCAAGGCGGGCCCCATGGGTGCGAAGGTGTCCCAAGACTTCCCGAGCCAGAAGCTGTTGCCAACTGCGCCTTGTAGGCCGCGAGCCGACATGTCTAGGAAGTTGGTGTAGCCGAAGATGTACGAGTAGGCGTCATCCTGGCTTACGTTGCTGGCCGTCTTACCCACCACGAAAGCTAACTCAGGCTCGTGGTGGAACACCGACGCTGGCGTGTCGGGCAGCACACAGGTGTCGCCGCTACCAATGATGGCCGTGGGCGACTTGAGGAAGGCGTCCAACACCGCGGGCTCGCGCTGGCCGAACTCCAGATAGTTCACGGCGGCGCAAATCAGCTTGGTGGGCTTGGGGACCGGAGGTCGGAACCTCACGCTGTCGGCGGGCACACCTTCTTTGCCTCGGGTTGCCTCTTCAATTTTGGCCTTGAGACTGTCCCACTCGGTGATTACCGCCTCCATCTTGTCCATGGGCTTGTGAAAATGGTGGCCAGAAAGAGCGTCTTCAGCATCCACCACCCTGTTGTTGGCGTTGATCACTCCTAGGCGCCAGTCGTCGTACAAAACCAGCTTCATGTGCCTTCCTCCTCTTGACTCTATTCTTTCGTCTTGTGTTTCTACACTTGTTGGCTAGTCCAGGACGATGGTCTCCTCGCGTTTGGGCCCCGTGGAGACCATGCTGAAAGAGCAGCCCACCAACTCTTCAATGCGTCTCAGGTAGGCGACGGCTTCTTTGGGCAGTTGGGAGAGTCGGGTGCTGCCTGCTGTAGGAATGTCCCAGCCGGACATTTCCTCATAGATCGGCTCGCACCGCTCCAGCAGCAGGGTGTCGGCAGGGAACCGGTCCACCTCGCGCTCTGCCGTGCGGTACCCAACGCACAACTTAACCATGGGCAGCCCGTCGAGGATGTCCAGTCGCGTCAACACCAAAGAGCTGAAGCCGTTGAGGCCGACGCTATAGCGTCCAGCGACGGCGTCAAACCAGCCCAGCCTTCGCGGCCTGCCGGTAGTCACCCCGTACTCGCCCGCCTTCTCTCGCAGCAGTTCTTCTGTTGCATCCAGCATCTCAGTGGGCATTGGCCCGCTTCCTACGCGGGTACAGTACGCCTTGAAGATGCCGGTTATCTCCTTGATATGGCTGGGGCTCACCCCCATGCCGATACAGGCCCCGCCGACCGAGGGCCACGAGGAGGTGACGTAGGGATAGGTGCCATGGTCCAAGTCGAGAAGGGTTCCCTGCGCCCCCTCCAGCAGTACCTTGCCGCCGTCGTTCAGCGTGTCTTGGATGATACCCTCAGTATCAGTTACGTGGGTATAAAGTTTCTCGCGCCAGGTGAGGCAGCGGTCATACACCTCGTCCACTGAGACGGCCTCCCCATCGTAGACGCGGGTAATCATTTTGTTCTTGAGTTCCATGGCTTGGGACAGCCTCGATCGCAGGTTGTCCTTGTCCAGCAGGTCGCCTACGCGTAGGCCGATACGGCTGGTCTTGTCGGTGTAGGCAGGGCCCACGCCCCGGCCAGTAGTGCCGATGGCCCCAGCGCCTTGGGAGCGCCTCTCCTCCTCCAACTGGTCCAGTAGTATGTGATACGGCATGATCAGGTGTGCTCGTTGACTGACGTAGAGACGCTTAGTGTCGACCCCTCGAGCATTCAGTTCATCCAACTCCTGCAACAGCACGTCAGGGTCCACCACCATGCCGTTTCCGATGATGCTGGAAGCCTGAGAAGCGAAGATGCCGCAGGGGACTAGGTGCAGTCGAAACTCACCACTGTCGTTGATAACGGTGTGGCCTGCGTTGCTGCCACCCGCGAAACGAACAATGCAGTCGCTGTTCTTGGAAAGGAAGTCGACGACCTTTCCCTTTCCTTCGTCGCCCCACTGGCCTCCTATCACCGGGTACGCGGGCATGCAGCCTCCTACGTTCTGCGTTCGAACGTTGGCAGTATAGCAAAACGAGCGGCTAGCGGAAAGGCTGCCAGTGGCGGTACGGGGGGTGGCGGTCACCTCAGCAGGCGACGTTGGGGCAACGTCCGGATGTTGCGGCGGCCGTCGGCGATCAGAAACACGTAGACACTTTCTCCAATCACCCGGTAGATGATGCGGTATGGTCGCGACGGAACCTGCTGGCACTCACGAATACCCATATCCAAGAACCCGTCGGGGTAACTTCCGCGGTGGGGGTGATGGGACAGCCCTTGGAGGGTCTGTTCGTTGGGAAGCCCGGCGACTATATCGGCAGCGTGTTGTACCTCGGCCGCCTCAATTTGCTGATTGCCTAGCGCTAGAATCTTGAGTAGAGCCAAAGTTTTCCTGAGTCTGCTCGTAGCTATCAATGTCTTGGACCACCGCCTTCGCCTCGCCATTCTGAGTGATGATCAAGGGCTCTTCTTGATCTCTTAGAGTGCGGATAATCTCGGCGGCGTTGGCCTTGAGGTAGCTGATTGGCCTTATTTGGCTGGATTCTCATTGGCCACCTCCATCAGACCCGATATAGCCCTTTTGAAGTCTGCTCTCAAGCCTCTCACAGTGCCAATCTCCCGGATGTGATCAATTGTCTAGCCTCAGTCGTCTACTGCCTCTCGTCCTCAGTCATACGCCGACGCATGGCGTCGATGGCACGTACTGGTGAAG
Organism: Dehalococcoidia bacterium; assembly: GCA_965263155.1. GTDB lineage: Bacteria > Chloroflexota > Dehalococcoidia > Lucifugimonadales > JAAXIE01 > JAAXIE01. Next base: position 55,250 of record OZ253586.1, on the reverse strand, counting down.
AGTCCATACCGTTTAGCATCGCGAGATAACAACTGGCGTAGTCGCCAAGCAACACCGTGGTCATGATCTGGCTCAGCGGGCTGTCCCCACGAGCGCAGACCTCGCTGAATCCGATGCCCCGCTGCTCCAGAAGTTCAGCAGTGGCTTGATAGCGGGCTTGGCGCTGGGGGTGCGCATCATCGGGCCTGAGGAGCACCGCATGGACGGCCCGTTCGAGCGCTTCCGGCAAGCGCCCCTCTACTGTGTTGTGATGGGCTTCGGGCAGGGCCTCGGACAAGGCCCATGACTTGGCGTTCTCGTTCAACTGGGTCTTCCAGCGGCGCGCCACGCCCGCTAGGATGCCCCCGCCGTATATCACCGGCAGCTGTCTATGCAGCTTGTAGGCCAAGGCCTTGGCCTCGTTCTGCTCCGTAGCCACCCCTTCACCGACACAAGCTATGAGGGTGTCCACCTCTCGCTTCATCTCGGCCCAGTGTCCGGAGGCAGCGGGCAGCAGATCCAGCCTCTGCAGCAGAAGCAGGGGCCCCAGGAAGCTGTAGCCAATTCCGCTGCGGGGTTCGCCCTGATAGTCAAAGCGCACTACGGGCACCTCTGCCCGTGCCGCCTCCTCGGCTAGCGCCGTGCCTCCTGTCATCACCACTGTCGGGAGTCCCAAGGTCACTGCGCGGCGAAATCCTGATAGGGACTCTTGAGTGCGCCCCGAATGGCTGCACACCAGCACCAACGTTTTGTCGTCGACCCATGCTGGGAGGTCATAATCGCGCCAGACGGTTACAGGTACCGACCCATCGTGAGACGCGACATCTGCCAGCAGCTCCCCGCCTATTGCCGATCCTCCCATGCCCACGACCAGGGCCCTTCGAACCGAGGCCAACTCTTTGGGCAGGTCCATGCGGGCAACGGCCTCTTCGACGCGAGGGAATTGGGACGGCAAATCACGGAGCCTCTGGAAAAACTGGGACGGGTCGAGCTTCTGGTACGTCGCCTGATCGTCGAGGTGGTTCAAGGGGTTCCTGCGATGGCGGGATATCGACACAATACCCCACCGCTTCCAACCTATCAACTTTGGGCCGGCTAACTCCGGTCAATGACATTGAGAAAAGTTCCTGCTGGCGCCAACGGGAACTGCCCGCTATCATGGGGCGTACTGCTTCGTCTACCAGCCACGAGATTAGGCTGGTGACAGATCGGCCTGTAGGTGTGATATGCCGAATTACAGAGTTATCTCTTCTGACTCCCACATCATCGAGCCCGAAGACCTGTGGGAGAAGCACATCGAAAAAGAGTTCCGCGAGCGAGGGCCTCGTCTGCTCCATGAGGGAGAGAACGACCAGTGGATTTGCGACGGCCTGCGTTTTGGGGCCATCGGCATCAACCAGCAGGCTGGGGTGCGCTTTGAGGACCCCGACAAGCTGACAGTCGGCGGCACCATGGAGACGGCACCCCAAGGCGGCGTCGACCCTCATGCCCACGTGAAGGACATGGACCTCGACGGCGTAGAGGCGGGCGTCCTCTATCCCTCCCAAGCCCTCACCATCTACCGCGTACCCGCCAGCGACGTGCTTTCCGCCGCCCTGCGGGCCTACAACGACTACCTAGCCGAGTTCTGCAGCCACTACCCCAACCGGCTCAAGGCCATCGCGATGCTCAATTTGGATGACGTGGCCGACGGTACCAAGGAATTGGAGAGAGCCTCAGCCATGGATATGGCGGGGGCCATGATCTCCATCAACCCCATGGTGCCCTACCACCACGCCAGCTACGAGCGCTTCTGGGCCACGGCCCAAGACCTCGATATGCCCCTGAGCCTGCACGTCGGCACAGCCCGCTGGAAGCCAGGGCAGGGACTTGGGGGCTTTGCCCTCCAGTCTGAGGCAGACTTCCCCAACCGGGAGTACGACCCTCGCCAGTGTGTCTACAACATGATTTTCTCAGGAGTGTTCGAGCGGTACCCCAAGCTGAAAGTGGGAGTGGTGGAGTACGAGGTCGCCTGGGCGCCCTACTTCATGAATCGCATGGACGAGTTCTACAAGCAGCGGGCCGTGGGTGTCCATGGCAACCGGTTCCAAGGCGACACCCTGCCCAGCGACTTCTTCCGCAGCAACATCTTCATCGGCTTCCAAGAAGACGACCTAGGAATCGAGATGAGGTACCACATCGGCGTGGACTGCCTCCTATGGGGTTCAGACTACCCCCACGCCGAAGGCACCTTCCCCAAGTCCCGCGAGATACTGGAGCGCATCTTGGAAGGCGTCCCAGAAGACGAGAAGGCAAAAATCGTCGGGGAGAACACGGCGAAGCTGTACCGCTTCTAGCAACCCTTGGGCAACCAGCCCGCATCCAAGGAGCCAAACCCACCGCGCCGGTGCCTTGTTCTCGGCCTCCCGGCAAGCAGTGAGCAGGGGGGGCGAGGTAGCGGGGCAGATTGGTAGATACATACTCCGCTCATGACGGTGGGCATCCACTCAAGATGTTCACGATAAGCGTCCCAGGAGGTTGAAGGCATGGAGGCGTTCGAGCTATCCCGCCTCTTGGAGCAGCGTCGCGGCTCCGATCAACTTTTTCTGGAGTTCCTCAACGTAGGAACCTTGAGCGCCGGGATCTACGAACTGGCAGTTGGAACAGTTGACCCGCAGAGACCCCACACGGAGGACGAAATATACTACGTGCTCGACGGCAGAGGCCAAATCCAGGTCGGTGGGGAAGACCGCACGCTTAGGCCCGGTTCCATCGTATTCGTCGGAGCCGGTATCGAGCACCGCTTCCATTCCATCTTGGAGCAGCTGACCTTACTGGTAGTGTTCGCGCCCGCGAGAGGCTCCCGCAGGTAGCCGGATACACTGGCGGCGCCACCAGCCACGGGTATAACACCCAAGTTAGACCAATACGCTCAACGGCAACCCATTGGCCGCTTTGTCGAGGCCGATCGGGATCCGGAATGCGGAGCATCGACCAAAACGGTGAAGGGAGGAATACTCTTATGCAGGTGGAGCAACGAATGGCAGAGCTTGGCCTGAAACCTGGCGCCTTGGTGCATAGGACCAACCGGGTTGCGGCCTTGCAGCACGGGGACCTCGTGTACCTGTCCGGACGCACCCCGGTGTACGCAGACGGGAGCAGGGTCAACGGCAAGGTGGGCAGCGACCTGACGCTGGAGCAGGGTTATGAAGGGGCGAGGCAGGCTGCCGTGAACCTGCTGAACGAGCTCAAGGAGTTCATAGGCGACTTGGACCGCGTCACTCAGGTCATCAAGCTTCTGTGCATGGTCAACACCGCCGAGGGTTTCTACCAGACCTCCGAGGTATCAGACGGAGCGTCCGACCTGCTGTTCGAGCTTTACGGCGAGCACGGCCGCCATGCCCGGTCTGCCGTGGGCATAGACTGTCCCGCAGGAAATGCCTGCATCGAGATCGAAATGGTTGTAGCCATCGAATAGGCCTAGGTCGGTGGCCAAACCGGGAGGGGGTCGACTCCGTCGGAGGATGCTCCCTCTTAGCCCCGATCCGGTCGCCTCGACTTGCAGCCCCCGCTGAGGCCATGCGCGGGGGTGCGATGCGCTACTCCAGCTGCAGCGACTCGTCCCAGTCGTAAGCGACGAAGCTACGCCCGTTGGTGCCGTCAGACTCCTCGAAAGCCAACGAGACCACGGGGGGCTGCACCACCAGCGTCCGAATCATGGCATCGCAACCCCAAGTTGAAACTGGGTGTGGTGGGGTAAGAGGTCCAGTAGGCACCCTACTTCATGGAACCGACCGCTTCAACAAGGCAGGCAAGAGCAATGGGACTTGATTTAAGGCCTGACCAGAGTATGTGTTTGCTCCATCAGCCGCTTGGACGCCTCCTGCCAGGTTGCCTCCTCCAGATCGGCTACTTCCCACCTTAAGAACCCGGATACCTTCCGGTCACTGATTGAGTCGAACGAGGCAATAGCCTCTCGATGGGCCCCGGTGTTCGTAAAGTCGTCAACGGCTTGGCCGTTTACCCAGACAGATAACGTAGAAAAACGCAACCGCAGGAAGTCACCCTTGAGTCTGTATTGGACCAAGCCAGACGAGGCGTTAAGTTGGCGCTTGATGGCTCCATTCAGTTTGAAGAACCGTCTAAGCTGCCGCCAACCTCTCAGCTTTAGGCTTGTGGCTACCACGGTCATCGGTTTTCCATTCATGTTAGACACCGCCCAACCAAATATCCTTGCGGCTAAGAAAGTGTGGCGGACTTTACTCAAACCCAGCCCCGCGGGGGGTCACCCGCGGGGCTATGGGCGATGTATTAAGACCAACTCCCGAAACATCTGCCCATTGAACTGTACAACACTCGCTAGCCGGTCTCGTCGGGTCGTCTAGCGCTCGGCGTAGGCCTCCTCACCATGTTGCGAGAGGTCGAGGCCTTCCTCTTCCTGCTGCTCGTCTACCCGCAAGCCGATGGTGAATTTCATGGCGAACAGTATTACCAAGGTGCCGATGAATGCCCATCCGAAGGTCACGCCGATGGCCATGAGTTGCCTCACGATCTGTGCGCCTCTGCTCAGATCGGTGAGTTCGCCTATGCTCAAAAGTCCTACTCCAATGAACAAGCCGAGGGCCAGCATGCCCCACATTCCGCCGATTCCGTGGATGGCCCAAACGTCGAGGGAGTCGTCGAGCCTCACCCGGTTCTTTATCCAAACCGCGGCGTAGCATAGAGCGCCTGCACCCAACCCGATGATCACGGCTGGCATAGCGCCGACAAACCCCGAAGCCGGAGTAATCGTTGCCAGCCCAGCCACCGCCCCCGTAGCCGCTCCCACAACGCTGGGCCTTCGATTGATTATCCAGTCCAAGGCCACCCACGTTACCGCGGCAGTCGCCGCCGAGGTGTGGGTTACCACAAAGGCAGAGGTGGCCCTACCTGCCGATGCCAGATCGCTGCCAGCATTGAAGCCAAACCAGCCGAACCAGAGGAGGGAAGCCCCTAACACCACGAAGGGTACGCTGTGGGGGGCCATGTTCGCCTGACCGAGCCCCAAGCGTCGCCCAAATACGATTGCTGCAGCCAGGGCAGCAGTCCCGGAGCTGATGTGGACTACCGCGCCCCCAGCAAAGTCGAGGGCACCCAGATCGCCCAGCCAACCTCCAATTCCCCACATCCAGTGGGCCAGCGGGGCGTAGATGAGCGTCGACCAAGCTATGATGAAAATCACGAAGGTGCTGAACTTGATGCGCTCGGCGAATGCGCCAGCTATCAGTGCTGGCGTAATGATGGCGAACTTCGCTTGAAACACCATAAAAGCTTGGTGCGGGATCGTATCGGCATAGGGGCCGGCTTCAGTAGCGGAGACACCGTTCAGCCCAGCCCAACTCAGGCTTCCAATGAAACCGCCTACGTCGGGACCAAACGAGAGGCTGTACCCCCATAAAATCCAGGTCAGGCCTCCGATAGCAAGCGCGATAAAGGAGTGCATCAGAGTGCCCAGCACATTTTTGCCACGCACGAGGCCCGCGTAGAAGAACGCGAGCCCAGGAACCATGATGAACACCAAGGCAGAAGAGGTCAGGACCCACGCGGTATCCCCACTATCAATCATGCCACCTCCTAGTGACCCGAGTTTTCAGAAGTCTGGTTAGGGCGAGGCTAGGTCGCTCCGACCCCGGAACTCATGCACCCGCCGGACGTCTTGACTGCTGGCCCAGTTGGGGCCAGGCAGCGGGCGCACTGGCCTTCTCGATGCGCTCCTCCAAGGGCAGGGACTCGTCCCAGTCGAAGGCAATGAAGCGGCGTCCGTTGATGCCGTTGGACGCCTCCGAGGCCAGCCAGACCACAGGTGCCTGCATCACCACAGGCTGAATCATGGCCTCTCTGCTCGGTCCGCCGGGAGCCAGTAGATTGGTGTTGGCCATTCCGCCTGGCACCAGCACGTTGGCCGTAACCCCTGTGCCCTCCAACTCTTGCGCCATCGTCGCAATCAGCGCCTCGTGGCCTGCCTTGGACGGCCCGTAGGGCGAGCCGTGAGCACGGTACATGGTGTCCATGCTGGTAGTGACTCCGATGATCCTGCCCCAGCCACGGGACATCATGTGCTCGGCAACGGCTTTCGCCATCAGGAAGGGCCCGGTGAAGTTCACCGAAATCACCCTAGCCCAAGCTTCGGGGGACACTTCCCAGAAGTTGGATGCCATTCCCGACCCAAGACCTGCGCGCCACGGATTGGTGCCAGCATTGTTGATCAGGATGTCGACGCCGCCCATGGCGTCGATGGCCTGCTCCACCATGCTGGCTGTGCTTTCAGCGCTGGACACATCACCGACCAAGGTCATCACCGCGTCGTCACCGCCTATTTCCCGCATGTCGTTGGCCGTTTCCAACAGCGCCGTTTCATCGATGTCCACCATGGCGACCCTCGCCCCGGCCCGAACCAAGGCTAGGGTCATCGACTGGCCCAGCCCAATGTTGCTGCCTGCGCCGGTTAACATGGCCACCTTACCTTGTAGCGGCCTTTCCTGCATGGTTAGCCTCCCCTATACGTCTCGGTGTCTACAGGTAGCCCCGCTCACGCCAGAACTGCTCTGCCGCCGGGTGCAGCGGTATGGTGAGAGGGCCGCCAGGGGTGTCTTTGCACATCTCATGGAGGGGCAGCGGGCCGGGGCCCGAGTCCCGCGGTATGCGGTCCTTGCGCGCCTCCAAGGCTTGGCAGATGCTACGTATCGCTTGGTCGGGCACGTCGGCACGAGTGTAGACAGTGAACCCGCTGAAGTCTAGGGCTGACAAGTCTTCCGACAGCCCCTGGTACAACCTGCTTTCAATAGTTCCCCTGCGGAAGCCTATGGCCTCGAGCTTCTGCAGGATGTCCTCTTCCAGCGGTAGGAATCGCATCCCCACGCCGAAGGCTTTGTCGGCCCAAGCCATGATGCCCTCGTCGAAGATGGCGTCCAACTCGCCCCGTTCCACTTTGTCGACCTTGCCAAGTATGTCGTTGACGCCGGGGTGATGCTCGAGTTGCGCGCCCCAACTGACCATGTCATCCAGCGAGAAGCCGTAGGCCGCCAGCACTTCGTCCACCACCATATGCACCGAGTGATCGGCTTGGCCCCGGAGGGAGACGCGCAGTGGCATACGCCGGTCGCGTATCTCGGCCAGTGAGTTCACGCCAGTCGACGCCGCGACGGCAAAGGCTAGCTGGTCGTAGGAGTGAATCACGGTGATAGCCCGCAAATCGGCGGGTTCTTTGAAGGGCCCAGTGCCCCGGGCGGCCAAAGCGAGCACCACGCTGGGGTTGAGGATAGCCACTTGGACCTCACCGTTGATCACCCTTGGCAGTCCCGCTGGGCTATCGCTGGCCAGCAGGGTTATAGCCCAGTCACCACCGACTTGGTCCCGCATGCTGAGTTGCACCTGCTTGTGGGGCCACTCAGGCATCGCTGAAAGCTCGCTGGCCACTTCCAGCATGAAGCGTGACCGCACCGTCACTGGCCCGAAGAAACGCTCCTCATTGATCGTCATGGCAAGACTCCTCTTCACGGCCCATCGAACTGTGCTTTCCGGGCTGTGCTTTTAGTGCATGGGCGAAGGGCGCCAATCCCGGACCGACGCCTAGACAACTATGGGCGAAAGATAACTTTGCAGAAGAAGGACTGTCAATGAAGGGCCGGGGCATATTGGGTCGATGGTCGATTGACATTAGGAATACGGCGAAGATACCGTACCTTGTAGCGAATCCAGCCCTAATGGACAAAACCGTTGAAAGGTATCGAGGAAAGCTCTTATGAAAATCGTTGCAGTCCTCTACCCAGGCGGTCCTATCGCCCAAAGCACCCCTGAACTGCTGGGATGTGCTGAGAACGCCCTCGGTCTCCGGGAGATGGTGGAGTCCCAAGGGCATACGCTCGTCGCCATCACAGACGCAGGGGCAGAGCTGGATAGCCACCTGCCCGATGCCGACGTAGTCATCGCCACCCCTTTCTGGCCAGCCTACGTTACTAGGGAGAGAATCAACGCCTCTCCCAACCTGAAGCTGTTGCTTACGGCAGGCGTAGGCTCCGACCACTTCGACTTAGCGGCCTCTGCTCAGCGCAACATCACCGTCGCTGAAATCACAGGCAGCAACGTGGTCAGCGTGGCCGAACATGTGGTGATGCAGATACTAACGCTGGTGCGCAATTACATCCCGGCGTACTTCTCGGTCATCGAAGGGCGCTGGGACATCGGGGCCATCGCCTCCCGTTCTCACGACCTAGAGGACAAGACCGTGGGCATTGTGGGAATGGGCCGTATCGGTCAGCGGGTTGCAGCCCGCCTCAAGCCCTTCGACGTGGACATGTACTACTTCGACTACCGCCGCCTTACCACCACGGAGGAGCAGGTGCTGGGGGCACGTTACATGGCCCTAGAACCCTTGGTGGCACGTTGCGACGTGGTCAGCATCAACATACCACTGACGCCCACTACCGATGGGCTGTTTGACCGCCGGCTTCTGGGCAGTATGAAGCGAGGCGCCTACCTTGTGAACACGGCCCGAGGACGCATCGTTGACACCAACGCCTTGGTCGAGATCATGGAGAGCGGCCACCTAGCGGGCTACGCCGGAGACGTGTGGTACCCCCAGCCCGCCCCGGCCGATCATCCTTGGCGCACCATGCCCCATCATGCCATGACGCCCCACACATCGGGGACGTCGCTGGAAGCGCAGCAACGCTACGCCAACGGCGTCCGCGAATGCTTGAGCGCCTTCTTCGAGGGCCGCCCCATTGACCGCGACTACCTCATAGTCGACGGCGGCCGCGTGGTCAGCCCCAGCTACAGCTACGCCTACGAAGGGTAACTGCTGTACGTAGCCGGAGACTACCCAACTGAAGACTGGGTGGTCTAGCGCCTCTAAGATAGCTTGGCTAGAGTGCGCTTGGGGGCAATGAGGTGGAAACTCTCCAGGATGAGTTCTTCAACCTCGCCCCAGCCCTCCGCGTCGGCGAGGTCCATAGTCACCCATCCGTGTTGCCCCACGTACTTCGCGCGGGTGAAGCGGGAATCGTTGGCGATGCGCGCCTCGGCGTGGGGTTTCTCCAGCTTGAAGCCAATCGAGAGCCTGCCGTCCTCCTCGCTATATCCGGCGAATATTTTCTCCCCGACGCGAAAATGGGGCGATCCCCAAGTCAGCGTCTCCTTCGTGTCGGGTAACGCCAAACAGATCTCGCGCATCTTTTGCAGCGGGTCATACCGATCAGCCGTCGCCCCCATCACCTGCGTCCCTGTTCATGACATTTGAATGTTCGGCCTACAAATCAAACCCGTAGAGCTCGCTCACATTCCCCCGGGTGATCTTGTAACGGTCCTCATCGCTGGCCCCGGCGAAGTCCCGCTCCACTACCTCTTGCGAGTGGGGCCATGTCGAGGCGTTGTGCGGGTAGTCCGAGGACCACATCAGTTTGTCAACGCCGATGAACTCTCGTGTGGCCACGCCCACGAAGTCGTCGATATAAGTGCAATACATCTGGCGCTGGAAGTACTCGCTGGGCTTCAACTGCATGTTGTAACCCGATGCGTGACGGCTGCGCTCGAAGGCGCGGTCCATGCGTTGCAGGTAGAAGGGCAGCCAGCCTGCGCTGTTCTCCGCAGACACCACTTTGAGGTTGGGGAACCGATCCAGCACGCCGGAGAAGATCAGTACACTGAAGGAGCGCTCTACCTCATGGTGCAGGATAGTGGCGCGCATGTACCGCTCCTCCAAGCTGAAGTTCCACTGGCTCTCGCGCCCTACGCCAGTGATGGCGTGCAGGCTGATGGGCATGTTCATCTCCTGGGCCGCAGCCCAGAAGGGGTCATACATAGTCGAGCTGTAGGGCTGCTCCTGTGGAGGCGAGCACCAGATCATGGCCCCCTTGAGCCCCATCTCGGCGCACCGCTGCAACTCCCGTGCTCCCTCCTGCGGGTCGAACAGCGGTATCATCGCCAACCCTGCCAACCTGTCGGGGGCATAACTGCAGAATTCAGCCAGCCAGTCGTTGTACACCCGGAAGCACTCAGCCTGCAGGGCTGGGTCCTTCAGCCAGAAGATACGAAAGCCCAGCGTGGTGTAGAGAACCTCGGCTTCCACGCCGTCAATCTCCATGTCCGCCATGCGTGCCGCTGGGTCCCATCCGCCCGGGCGGGCGTCGGCGTAGGTCCCGGCCTGTAGGAACTGGGCCAACTCTTCGGGAGTCTTGCCTGCTGCGAGACCCACCCCCAAGGGATGAGGGTCAAGACCTTCGTACAGGAAATACGCTCCCTGCTTGCCGGGCAGGTCCGTAGCCAGCCGTGGCGCACGGTCCTTGAACTTGCTATCTACACGCTCCACCCAAAGATTGGGCGGCTCACTCACATGGGAGTCGGCGGAAATCATCATGTAGCCTGGCATAGTTCTCGGCTCCTTCCTGCCTGTCTACTGGGGCTGCCGCTGTTCCAATTGCGCCTGAAGCTCTTGAACCCGAGCTTCTGTCTGGAGTCACATCCGGTGTTCGTGCTGCGCCTTGCAATGGCTGCTTGCCGGCGCTGCTTTCCCTAGGATTGTCCCCCACTGCAGTTAATTACCTGCCCTGTGATGAAGGAAGCATCATCGGAGGCTAGAAAAGCGATGGTGGACGCCTGCTCCTCGGGAATGCCCGCCCGCCTGATGGACTGTTGGTTGCGGATGTCTTCCAGCATCTGCGAGCGGTACTCGGCGTACTCCTCGTTATCGGGCTCGTCGGCGAACTGTCCGCCCCCCAGTGCCGTTCTCGGGGTGATGCGGTCGGGCACCGCCGTGCCTCCAGGGGAGACTGTGTTGACGCGGATTCCGTACTGCCCGTACTCCATAGAGAGCACCTTGGTCAGCGCAAAGATGCCTCCCTTACCCACAGCGTAGGGCAAGCGGTGCAGTCCGCGGGGCGACTGGGACCCTAGGTTGACTATGGAGCCTGATCCCTGCTCCATCATCACCGGGAGCACGGCCAAGCAGCACCACATGGTGGGGTAGAGGGTGCGCTCCAACTCCAAGTTCACCTGCTCGGGCGTGTACTTGTGGTAGGGCTGCATCCAGATGGTGCCGCCCACGTTGTTGACCAGCACGTCGATGCGGCCGTAGGCCCTCATGGCCTCTTCCACCAAGGCCTGTGCGCCCTCGAAGGTGCCAACGTCGGCCAGCACCTTGGTGGCGTCCACACCTGCCTCGCGCAACTCGACCGTTGTGCGGGTGGCACTCTCGTCCACCCGCTCGGCGACGACGATCCTGCCCCCCTCCTCGCCGAGGCGACGGGCAGTGGCGCGCCCAATGCCTTGGCCCGCGCCGGTCACTATGCACACCTTGTCATGCAGCCTCTTGGCTCCGGCCGCACGTGGGTCGAGAGAATCCGCCATATCACATCTCCCAATAGAACAGCGGCCTATGCAAAAAGGTAGCCGGAAAGCGCAACAGCGGGCCGCCGTGAAGTCGCCGGAAGTCTATGATTAGCCCATAGGGGTGTCAATAGCGCCTTAATAGAAGCAGTCTCACCAACAAAAAAAGAGGCCTCCGGCATGCCAGAGGCCTCTTTCATTCACCTCAGTGGAGGGGGCAGCTACTAGCGGGCATCGCCTTCGCTGGCGCCCTTGCCCACCTCGATCTTCAGCTGCTTGGGGCGCATCTCCTCCCTGTGAGGGAAGGTGACGGTCAGCACGCCGTCCTCGTAGGAGCTTGCACCTAGGATGGCGTCCACCTTCACGGGCAGGCGGAAGGAGCGCCGGAACGCTCCGTGCACCCGCTCCCTGTGCAAGAAGTTGCCCTCTTCACCAGTGGTGTCGGACTTGGTCTCGCCCTTTATGGTGAGGATGTCGTCCTCAATGGTGAGGTCGAGATCCTCGGCCTTGAACCCGGGCACAGCTGCCTTCACCACCAATCGGTCGCCTTCCTCGTAGATGTCCACCGGGGCCACGATGTGGCTGTGGTGCTGGCTGGGCCAAATGTGGAACAGGTCCATTCGCGGCCCCCAAAAGTCCAGATGCCCATTCGCTCGCCTCAAGCCTCCGCGGGGTTCCCATCGCCTGATTGCAACCATTGCAGCTCCTCCTGTTTGTACTCTATGTAGGGCTTTCCACTCGCCTTACCTTGGTCTGCCCTTCATTACGAACATTACATTATTGAGGGTTACTTGTCAACTATATGATGGATAATAGTCAGAATAAATCATTGGTAAAGAGATGTATTGGTGCAGACAGATTGGATCAGTTTAGGAGCGAGTTGTAGCATTGCCGGGCAGGACAGGAGGGGGCAGACCGACGCCTACGCACCGGAGAAGCGGGGCATCACGTCCCTAGCGAAGAGCTCCAGCGTGCGTGTCGCTTGTGCATCGCTGATCATGCTGAAGTTGACTTGGAAGCTGGGCTCCACGTCCCCAAAGACCTCGTAGAGGTACTTGAGCTGGCGTGTGATGTCGTCGGGGTCACCAATCAGCGCCCTAGTCTCGTTCACGATGCGGTCGTAGTTGAGGGCATCGATGAGCTCGACGATACGGCCGTAGCGGGTGTAGTTGTCTGACTGGCGGCTCAACCACCAAGCTGCTGGCTCGCGGAAGGCGCGGATGTAGTCGTCCATAGGTCCCTTGGCCTCAGCGATGGCCGTCTTGCGGTCCTCGGCGATGTACAGGTGCATCGCCATCATGATGCCACCCTGCTCGCCATGCCCAGCGTTGCGGTAGGCCTGGCGGTACAGGTTGATGTTCTCAGCCAGCTCCCCGAAGTCACCTAGGTAGGGCACCACCATCAGGTTGTAGCCCTTCTCGCCCGTCCAAATAAAGGACTCCGGCGTGGCCACGGTGGCCACCCATACCGGCGGATGGGGTTGCTGCACCACTTTCGGTAGAGAGGTAACGCCACTGAATTGGTGGAATCGGCCTTGGAAGTCGACCTCATCCTGCGTCCAGAGCTTGAGCACCGCCTGGATACCCTCCTCGAAACGGGCACGACTCTCATCCATGGAAACGCCGAAAGCCTCGAACTCGTGGGGCAGGAAGGCGCGGGCAAACCCCACATCCAGCCTCCCATTGCTCATGCAGTCCACCATGGCCAGCTCGCCAGCCAGCTTCAGCGGGTGATTGAAGGCAGGGATGACGGCCCCGGTTACCAGCCGCAGCTTCTGAGTACGCTGGGAGATGGCGGCCAAGTAGGTGGCGGGTGAGGGGGTGTACCCGCCGTAGGGATGGAAGTAGTGCTCGATAACCTTGACCCGATTGAAGCCGAGACCATCCGCCATCTCGCATAAGTCCAAAGATTGACGGAAGTAATCGGCCCCGCTCTGCTGGTCGGGGTAAGCCACCGGGAACAGGTCGAGACTAAAATCCATGTCACCTCCCGGAAGCGCATTATTCTTTTTGAGCTGCGGCGGTGTCAAGACCAACTACGGCAAGGTCTTTCCACAGGGTCTTTCGATTGTTGCACGAGGCACCGTGGAAGCGCCATGCAACAATCGAAAGCCTGTGCCCATTGACATCAGCCCGTTGACACGGTTGCCCTTTCCCTTCTAGGCTCGACATATGGTTCTGAAAACAAAATCAGCAAAAACACCCGTAGCAGGGCCGCCAACAACGGTCGTCCGAAAACCCCTTGTAGGAACACGCCACCGGTCAGCCCAGGTGTTGCGGGCCGCGCCACCCTGCCTTCCGCGTGGCCTCTCAATGGCACCGGTGTGTCCCACTAAAATTCCGTAATTTCGTAGCTGGACCTACCCAAAATGAGACAAATGGGACACATTGCAGATACAAAAAATGCGTTCTCAGCTACGACCAGTGTCCCATTTGTACCCTTTCCAGATACGATTTCTGCCCATGCCGTGGTACCCCAATGAGACCAAACCGGGACACCAAGTCTCTCCCGCCTTCCATATCCATGCCGGGCAACAATCGAAAGACCATGGCAAGTACGGAGACTCGGTTGACACCTCCCAAAACCTGCCGATAGAATACCCTATCAAGCCTCTCAACCCTCAGGGAGCTTCCTTGACGGGCCGAGGTGGTGGAACTGGTAGACACGCCATCTTGAGGGGGTGGTGAGCGTAAGCTCGTGTGGGTTCAAATCCCGCCCTCGGCACCACTAAAGACTTGGGCGACGTAGCCAAGTGGACTAAGGCGGAGGTCTGCAAAACCTCTATTCGGCGGTTCGAATCCGCCCGTCGCCTCCAACTCACAAAAATGCGCCGGAGCCGGACAACGATGTTGGCTCCGGCTTTTGGTATCCTCACCCAAGTCGCCCAGGCCGGGGTGGCGGAATGGCAGACGCGGCGGACTTAAAATCCGCTCCCTGCAAAGGGATGTGGGTTCGAGTCCCACCCTCGGCACCAGCACCCAAGAGTCCTATACTGCCCACAATAGTCTGGCAGCGACAGTGCGGCTGGTTCCGACAATTCGCTCGGTAGTCTCGAAAGGCGGTTTTGCGATGGAAGACACAGCCAGTGGGCAAGTGGCATTCTCCATTGAACGACCAGAACGACTATCCCGGAGGCACATGCTTCTCAAGGCCTTTTTCGGGTGGATATACGCTGGGATACCCCACGGGATAATCCTCTACTTCTACGGCATTGTCACCTTTGTCATATACTTCATCGCGGCAGCTTCGATTCTCTTCACCGGCAAGTACCCGCGCCGGCTCTTCGACATCGTGGTGGGCTACCACCGTTGGTCGTCGCGATTGGTCGCATACCTCAGCTTGATGACCGACCGTTACCCACCCTTCTCCGCCTCCCATGACCCAAACCACCCAGTGCTGGTATACGTCGAGTACCCTGAAAGTCTGTCCCGTAGGCACATGCTGCTCAAGTTCTTCCTCGGCTGGGTTTACGCAGGGATACCCCACGGGATACTGCTGTTGCTATACGGGATAGCAGTCTACGTAGCCTGGTTCATCAGCTTTTGGGTTATCCTGTTCACGGGCAGCTACCCGGAAGGGATGTTCCGCTTCGTCGAGGCGTACTCGCGTTGGGATTTGCGACTGAACATTTACCTCGGCCTGATGAGCGACCAGTACCCGCCGTTCAGCGGCAGGTCTTAGCACTGGCGGCTGGCTATACAGGCGCTGCTGACAGCAGCTATGGCCGCGAGTGTGCTGCTTCTGGCCGCCTGCGGGACTGCGCCGGTGCCCACGTCCCCACACGAGGGCCTCGCTGAGACCCCCCAAGAGAAGCTGGCTAAAGTCAGGGCTGGCATCTCTCAGGTGCGCGGGCTTGATTTCATAGAGCCTGTCGAGGCCGAATACCTCACGACCCAAGAGCTCACCGACTACCTGCAAGGCCTGATGGGCGAAGACGAGCGGGAGGAGTTGCGCCAACTCGACGAGCTTCTGACTCTCCTCGGCCTGATCGACACCGATGTCGACTTGGTCAATCTGTATCTCGACCTGCTCTACGAGGGGGTGCTGGGGGCATATGATAGCGAGGAGGGCAGGTTGGTAGTACGCTTGGAGGGAGATGCCCTAGGCCCCGGTGAGGAGTTGACCCTAGCCCACGAGCTGACCCACGCTCTACAGCAGCAGCACTTCGACATTGACTCGCTGCTGAAGGAGACCGGCGACAACTTTGACCGAGGCTTGGCGGTGACTGCGTTGGCTGAGGGCGATGCCACACTGTCGGAGCTTCTGTACCTACAGGCCAATTCTCTGTCAGTGCCCAGTGTGCCCGATATGCTTGTCTACAATAGCGCTCCTGCCATCATCCAAGACCTTCTCATATTCCCTTACGCATCTGGCCTTCGGATGGTGACCCAGAATTTCGGTGAGGAAGATTGGTCCGACGTCAACGCCGCCTATGAGGACCCTCCACAGTCCACAGAGCAGGTGATACACCCGGAGAAGTACTTGGAGGGCGAGACTCCACTGCAGGTGACCCTGCCGGAAATAGAGGATGAACTGGGCCCGAGCTGGGCACTCATATACTCCAGCGTAGGCGGCGAGTTCCTGCTGAGGCACTACCTAGGTTTGCAACTCCGAACTGGCGACGTAGACGAGGCCGCCTCCGGCTGGGGCGGCGACGCCTTCGCCCTCTACGGCGATGCTACCGATCAGCATCTGCTGCTCTGGTCATTCCGCTGGGACTCCAAGGATGACGCTGAGGAGTTCTTCGAAGGCTATGCTGAGCTTACCGAGAACGAGGGTGGATGGAGCGACATCTCCAAAGGCGCCAGCTACTCACAGTGGGGTCGGCCCAACAGGTGGGTATATTTGCAGGGGTCGGGTGACTACGTAAGCGTAATCATCGCCCCATCAAGGGAGCTGACAACAAAGTTGTCCCCTCTGCTTGCCAACCCATAAGAGGACCAACTGCTCATGCAGCACCTCGTTGTGGTGGAAGGGGGTGGGTGCTACACTGGTATCCGGCAACCCTTCACGATTCGCCCGAGATGCAGGGGAAAGCTTGGAGCACCTCAGAATCCAGGAAATGCCCAGCACCCAGACGCAACTGCTGGTGACGGCACTTGCCGGTTGGGCTGACGCGGGAGAGGCGGCCACGGCCGCCTTGCGTCGTCTGTCCAAACAGTTCGACGCGAAGAGGTTCGCCGACCTTGACCCAGAGGAGTTCTACGACTTCTCCCAAGTGCGACCTTATACCAGCCTCACACGCGACGGACTGCGCCGCATCCGCTGGCCTGCCAACGAGCTCTTCTACAGCCCCACTGCCATGTCGGATGCTGGCGCCCTGCTCTTCCTCGGAGTCGAGCCCAGCCTGAAATGGCGCACCTACGCCGAATCGATAGTAGACTTGGGTAAGCAGTGCGGTGTCACCAAGGTGGTGCACATTGGTGCCCTGCTGGATGCGGTGCCCCACACCCGAGAGATACTTCTTACTGGCTCCTCCAACAATAAGGACATGCTCGAGACTTTGGAGGACCACGGCATCCGGTCCTCTCGTTATCAGGGACCCACAGGCATCACCTCGGCCTTGATGGAGGCCTGCTCCAAGCGCGACATCTCCTTCACCACACTCTGGGGTCACGCCCCCCACTACCTGCACGCTGCCCCTAACTACACCGTCAGCCATGCCTTGGTGAAGGCCCTCTCTGACCTGCTGATGGCGTCCATGGATCTCGGCGAGCTGTCTGAGGCCTCGGTTACCTACCACGAGCAGGTCAGCTCCGCCGTGATAGAGGACTCCCAGCTATCGTCCTACATCGAAAAGCTGGAGGATCGATACGACTCAGCGGAGATGCGGGACTTGGAGATGCCACAGCCCGAAGAGGTTCTACGGGACTTGGAGGACTTCCTGAAGGAGCGTCAGAAGCGCTTCGGTGGAGGCGCTTCCGACGACTGAACGGATGAAAGGCGAAGGCTTACCAATCGGACGATGTATCTATCGTCAACACCCTGTCCAAACCCGCCAAGTCCCTTTCCACACTGCACGACGCACCTGGGAATAGTGTTCCCGCCTCGGCCTCTATGGGGCCTACCTGCTGCGGGTCCACCTCTAGAAGAATCGCGCCCCCCGGCCTCAACTTGGTCTGGGCCTGTTGCAGTAGCCGCCTGATCAACTCCAGTCCGTCGGCACCGCCGTCCAAGGCTTCCCGTGGCTCCCATTGGATTTCCGGCTGTAATGTATCAATGGACTCACTGCGTATGTAGGGGAGGTTGGCCACCACAAGGTCCACCTGTTCGGGGAAGGGTTCCAAGAGGTCGCCCTGTAGGAGTGTTACCCGGTCAGCCACGTTGTGTCTCCGCACATTGACCTCCGCCACGCGCAGAGGCGCTTCGTAGAGGTCCATAGCCACAATGTGTGCTGCTGGCAGGTGAATAGCCAAACTCACGGCGATGGCACCGCATCCGGTGCCGGGCTCGGCGATGACGAAGCTGCCTTCTTCCATGCGCATCATGGAAGCGAACAGCGTCTGCTCTACTAACCCTTCGGTCTCTGGACGGGGTATGAGGACGCCTGGCCGGACCAGCAGGTCGACGCCGTAGAACTCTTTGTGGCCCATGATGTAGGCCAGAGGCTCCCGCTTGAGGCGCCGCTCTACCAGTTCGTGCAGCACCTTTTCCGCCTCTTCCGGTACTTCCTCCTCTTGGTAGGCATAGATGCGGTGCCGCGGCACTCGCATCACGTTCATGATCATCACCTCGGCCTCCAAGCGGGCATCGGGGATGTCCGCGGCTGCCATAGGGGCTTCCAACTGTTGAATGACGTCGCGCAGCAGGGTCACGGTAATACTCGATGACGAAGGACCTGGTGTGAACCTGGGCGGCGAGGATCGCTAACCTGAGACCACGGGCCGGTGTGGGTCAGCACGCTGCCTCAGCGAGGCGCTGGGCCCTCTCCGCCTCACGCAGCGCGTCCACGATGTCCCCTAACTCCCCGTCCATCACTCTCTGGATGCCATGGAAGCTCTGGTTGATGCGGTGGTCCGATATGCGGTCTTGCGCGAAGTTATACGTGCGAATCTTCTCGGAACGGTCGCCGCTGCCAATCTGGGAGCGCCGAGCTTGGGAAATCTGGCCATCCCTTTTGGTCTGTTCCGCCTCGTACAACCTAGCCCGCAGGATGGCCATACACTTCTGCTTGTTCTTGAACTGGGAGCGCTCATCCTGGCAGACAGCTACGGTGCCCGTGGGGACGTGCACCATGCGGACGGCAGTGGCCACCTTGTTAACGTTCTGCCCGCCGTGACCGCCGGCGTGGAAGATGTCGATGCGAAGCTCGTCGGGGTTGATGCGGACGTCCACCTCATCCACTTCGGGCAGCACGGCTACGGTAGCCGTGGACGTGTGAGTGCGCCCCATGGCCTCGGTGAGGGGCACGCGCTGCACCCGGTGCACCCCGCGTTCGAATTTCAACTGGCTGAAGACGCTCTTCCCGTTGACCTCGAACACGACCTCTTTGTAGCCTCCCAAGTCGGAATGGCTGGTGTCCAGCACTTCCACTTCCCACCTGTGTAAAGCGGCGTAGCGAGTGTACATGCGGAATAGGTCCGCGGCGAAGATAGCGGCCTCGCGCCCGCCGGCTCCAGCCCTGATTTCCACGATCACATCCCGGGAATCGTTGGGGTCCCGTGGGAGCAGGACGATTTCCAGTTCGGCCCGCAGCTTCTCAAGCCTTGGGTCCAAGGCGTCCACTTCGTCTTGGGCCAATCCCATCATGGCGGAATCGCCGCCGTCGTCCAAGATACTCTGCGCATCCCGCAGTTGGGCTTCCAGCTTGCGCCATTCCCGGAAAAGGGACACCGTATCTTCCAGAGTGGAACGCTCTTTGGCCAGTTCCTGCACCTTCTCATGGTCGTTGACCACATCAGGGTGGGCCATCAACTCTTCCAACTCTTGGAAGCGGCCTTCAGCAGACCGCAATTTGCCCTGCATGCCAGTCAGATGTAGGCCACCCAAATTCGATGTAGTCACTCAGCGCACGCCCGAATAATGCAATTTGTCACAAGTGTAACGCAGCACTTTGGGCGCCACAAGAGATTTCCGCCATTTTGGGCGAAACTTGACAGCCTTTTCGCCCTCGCGTACGCTGCCATTCGTCCCGCGGGCAGTCGCCCGCGCTTCGATTCATCGTGCCAGCAGGGGCCAGGCCAACAGGGAGGACAGCATGATACGGGTCTCGGTACTGTACCCCAACAACGAGGGTGCCAAGTTTGATCTGGACTACTACATCAACAACCACATCCCCATGGCCAGCGAAGCCCTGAAGCCCTACGGCTTGGGCAGCGTGGAGGTCGACAAGGGGATATCCGCCCCCGACCCCAACGCGCCTCCCCAGTACGTGGTCATGGCCTACCTGACCTTCGATACCGTGGAAAACGTTCACGAAGGTTTCAAGGCCACGGGCAGGCAGGTGATGGGGGACATCCCCAACTTCACCGACATCAAGCCCGAGATACAGATCAGCGAGATACAGGGCTAAGGAGGTCGGCATTGGCCAATCAGACAGGCAAGCGGTACGTCTGCCGCCAGTGCGGGTCGGAGTTCATCGTCACCAAGGGCGGTGACGGTGAATTGGTCTGCTGCGAGAAACCTCTGGAGCTCAAGTAGGAGCCCAGTAGTTTTCTGGACTGTTGATTCGAGGTGATCTGAAGGTGGCAAACCAGCTGGGCAAACGTTATACCTGTGCCAAGTGCGGCACCAGCATCCTGTGTACCAAGACGGGTGAGGGTGCAGCGTTATGCTGTGGCGAGGAGATGGAACTACAGCAGCCTCGCCCGCTGCCCTCTTCAGACTGATCGGCCTTACCACGCTGCACTCCCGCACTGAGCCAACGAACCATCCCGCTATTCCCGCCCAAGCGGGAACCCACGGTTCTAACTACTGAGCAAGTAACCACCCCGTATGGCAGGGACTCGATTTCATGCTCGTACGTGGCCCCGACGGGTCATGGGCAGTCACAGCGGAAGATGGACCCCATGGCCGCGATGGCACCACGCCAAGAGGGGGGCGCGACGATGAACGGTTGCGGTCGTTGCCTCCTAGCCCCTGGCTCCCTAGGAATGAAAGCCGGATACGTCCTGGCAAGGGATCACAGAGAGCCGGTCAGTTCATTATACGTATGACACCCACTACCCTTCCCAATATCTCCACGTTATCAGCAGGATAAACGAAGTCTTCCATCTGGCTGTTGGCAGGTTGCAGACGCACCTGATGGCCCTCGTGGTAGAAGTGCTTCAGGGTCGCTTCTTCCTCGTTGACGAGCCAAGCGGCGACCATCGCCCCGTTTCTAGCCATGGCCACCTTCTCCAGCACCACAATGTCCCCGTCAGTGACGAAGGCATCCATCATCGACATCCCCTTCACCTTGAGGGCATAGTGGGGCAAGGTCGATATGACCATCTCGGGTGGGAGCACCACCGTGCCAAGGCTGTCCTCAGCGGACGCATTGTCGGAGAAGACCGGACGCGGCTGCCCAGCCGCAATGTAGTCAACGATGGGAACGTTTATGACGTCGGCTTCTTCCCGTGCCTTCGCCCTGACCAACTCAATGCCCCGGGCCACGTCGGGCCGGCGATTGAGATAACCGTCCCTCTGTAGCAACCGCAGATTGTAGTCCACCACCGAGGTGGAACTGATTTCGCAAGCCGTCTGGATATCCCGTACAGTGGGCGGAAGCCCATTGTCACGGATGAAATGCCGGATGAACTCCAGCATCCGTTCCTGTCTTGCCGAAAGACCCGTTCGCACTCTCATACCACCCCCCGCCATATCCTAACACTAGAGATTAAGACTCTACCCACAGCCCATGGGGGTGTCAACGAAGCGATGTCACAAGTAGAACATGTTCATGTAGCGTTCTGGGCTGCGTTGACCTTGGCCATGAGGCGGGACTTGCGGCGGGCGGCGTTGTTGCGGTGCAGTATGCCCTTGCGTACTGCACGGTCCAAGGCGCGGAGGGCCTGTTGTATGGCGGGCTGTGCCTCTTCAGGGCCATCTACACGCAGAGATGTGGTGGCGCCGGCCACTATGGTACGGGTGGCCCTGCGCGTCTGGCGGTTTCTGACGCGGCGTCGCTCCGAGGTGCGCGCCGACCTTTCAC
Organism: Dehalococcoidia bacterium; assembly: GCA_965263155.1. Taxonomy (GTDB): domain Bacteria; phylum Chloroflexota; class Dehalococcoidia; order Lucifugimonadales; family JAAXIE01; genus JAAXIE01. Next base: position 33,799 of record OZ253586.1, on the reverse strand, counting down.
TGGGCAATTAGTACCTCCCGCGACATCTTCGAGACTGTCTTTTTCTAGGCTACCGTTTTACGGCCACTTATCCTACTACAGGCGGGTTATCTCTTGGCACCCGTTGCGCTGCGCACCTTCTCGCCGCTGGTGGCCTCGCCGTTGGTGCGTACGGCGCGGATCACGCCCCGCACACCCTCCAGCTTGGAGAAGAGGCGGCTGAGTTGGTCGACCCCCGTGATATAGACGGTTAGCGACAGAGTGGCCGTGCCATCTCTCTGCTCCGCCGTCACCACTGAGGCAATGTTGACACCCTCTTCCGCTACGCGGGTTGTTACGTCGCTCAGCAGGCCCACCCTGTCCCAAGCTAGGACGCTGACTCTCACCGGATAGAGTTGCCGGCTCTGGCCCCACTGTACCTCCACCAGCCTCTCCGTCTCGTCCTCGTTCTTCAGGTTGGGGCAACTGGTCTTGTGTACCGTCACGCCACTGGTGCGAGTTACGAAGCCCACGATCTCGTCGCCCGGCAGCGGGTTACAGCAACGCCCCATGCGCATCAGCAGGTCTCCCACACCCAGCACCTGGATCCCCGAGGTGGGGCTGGAGAGGGGGACTTCTGTCGGTTGCGGCCCTTCTCCAGGACGGGGGCCCGTCTGCAGCGACGTTAGACGCCCGAACACCTGGTTCTCAGTGACTATACCTGACCCTAGGGCCGCCAGGAACTCGTCCGAGTTGTTGTATCCAAAGGTCTGGGCTACTTGGGCTTCGTCCATCGTGATTCCGAGCCTCTTCAGTTCGCGACGCAACAACTCGCGACCACGCTGCATGTTGCTGCCACGCTGCTGGCGCCGGAACCACTGCCGTACCTCCTGCCGGGCGGAGGCCGACTTCAGCATGCCTAGGTTGGGGTTGAGCCAGTCCAGCCTAGGGCCGCGCGCGACCTTGGTGCTGACTACCTCCACTGTATCGCCGCTTTTCAGGGTATAGTCCAAGGACACCAATCGGCCGTTGACCTTGGACCCCACGCAGCGGTGACCCAACTCCGTATGTATCTTGTAGGCAAAGTCCAGAGGCGTGGAGCCTGTCGGCAACTCCACGATGTCACCCTTGGGCGTATATATAAAGACTTGATCTGGGAAGAGGTCGGTTTTGACGGTCTCCAGGAACTCGTCGGTGGTGGTGACCTCCCGCTGCGACTCCAGAAGTTGGCGCAGCCAAGCCATCTTCTCCTCGAACCGCATGTCCGAGGAGCGTCCCTCTTTATAACGGTAGTGGGCGGCCACTCCGTACTCCGCCACTTGGTGCATCTCATGGGTGCGTATCTGCACCTCCAGAGGCACCGTCCCTTCGCACATCACCGTAGTGTGCAGCGATTGGTACATGTTATCTTTGTGGCTCGCAATGTAGTCGTCGAACTGCCCCGGTATGGGTCGCCACAGGTTATGCACCGCGCCCAAGGCGTTGTAGCAGTCGGCTTGCGTCTCCACCAGCACCCGCAGGGCATACAGATCGTAAATATCGGTGCGGGTCTTCTGCTGCGACTCATATTTGTCGATTTTTCGCGCGATGCTGTAGATGTGCTTGGGACGGCCAGTAACTTGGGCCTTGATGTCGGCCTTCTCCATCTCAGCGGAAAGGACCTCCGACACCCGCTCCACGTACTCCTCACGCTCTGTGCGCTTGGAGGAGAGCATGCCGGAAATCTCGTGGTACTTCTCCGGCTCCAAGTGTCGGTAGGCTAGGTCTTCCAAGCGCCACTTCATGTCCCATATGCCCAGCCGGTGGGCTAGGGGACCGTAGATGTCCAGCGTCTCCTGAGCGATGGCCTTCTGCCGTTCTGGGGAGAGGGCTGGCAGGGTCTGCATGTTGTGCAACCGGTCTGCCAGCTTGATGAGCACCACCCGCCCATCTTTCGCCATAGCCACAAGCATCTTGCGCAGACTCTCGTCGTTCAGCCGGTCCTCGGAGTAGGTGCGTCCTAGCTTCTCGTAGTCCATGCGCGTCAGCTTAGTGACCGCATCGACCAAGCGGGCAACTTCCTCGCCGAACTCCCGCTCCAAGTCCGTGAAGGTGACACCACAGTCCTCCATCACATCGTGAAGGAGGGCGGCGCACAGGGTGTCGGTATCAAGACGCAGGTCCGCCAAGACCAGCGCGGTGTTCAGCGGGTGCTCCATGTAAGGCTCGCCCGACCGGCGAGTCTGGCCTTCATGGCAATCGTTGGCATACTCGTAGGCTGCCTCAATTCGCCCAACCTGCTCTTGCGGCAGGTACTGGCGGAGACGCGAAGCCAACTCCTCAGGGACCACGCCCATTCCGCTGGTCGCAACCATGTAACGTATGATATGGCCGCCAATTGCGTAAAGTCTAGTAGCTTCCTTCTTGACGCTTATCAGTCCGTCCCGAGTGCCTCCTCTCCCGGTCTTACGCTCCTGCTACACAAAGCCATGATAGAATTGGCGCGTTAGGTATATGCAGCTGAATGAGTCCATCCATTCGGATCATTCGCACACCCTGCTTGCACAGCCCCCGCCTTAAGGAGGATAGCCATGGTAATAGGCCAGCCGTCCCGCATGGTTGGAGCCTCGGTGAAGCGCAAGGAAGACCCCCGGCTCATCACCGGCGAGGGCAAGTACACCGACGACGTGCAACTTCCCGGCATGACCTACATGTCGGTATTGCGCAGCCCCCACGCATCGGCCCGTATCCTGGGAGTAGATGTTTCAAAGGCCCAGCAGCACCCCAAAGTTCTGGCCGTGATGACCGGTGAAGAGTGCCTCCAACTGTGCCAGGCACCCCTGCCTGTCGCCGCTCCGTTTCCCGATATGAAGTACGCCGACCGCTACCCACTGGCCACCGACAGGGTGGTGTTCGTAGGCGAGGTGGTAGCCGCTGTGGTGGCCACTGACCGCAACACGGCCCGGGACGCCGTGGAGCTGATCAAGGTCCAGTACGAGGTGACGACCCCTGCAGTCGATATGGAGGAGTCGGCCACCGTGGACTCCGAGTTGGTCCACCCCGAGCTGGGCACCAACATCTGCTACGAGGCTTCCGGCACCGCCGGAGAACCTGACGAGGCCTTTGCCCAAGCCGACGGCACAGTGTCGGCCAAGATGTCGCAACCTCGCTTGGTGGCTGTGCCCATGGAGGGCCGGGCTGTCGTCGCCAACTACGAGCGGGCTGAGGGCAAGATGACTCTTTGGGTGGGTACGCAGAGCCCCCATCTGGAGAGAACCTTCATTTCGAGCATCATTGGCGTGCCGGAAAACAAGGTGCGGGTGATTGTCATCGACATGGGCGGCGGCTTCGGCGTCAAGATGAACTCGTACCCCGAAAACTCCTTGGCCTGCCTCCTCAGCATGAAGCTGGGACGCCCCGTGAAGTGGATTGAGGAGCGTACGGAGAATTTCGTCGCCACCGCCCACGGCCGCGGCCAGTCCCAGTACGTAGAAGCAGCCTACAAGAACGACGGCACCTTGACCGCCCTGCGCCTTCGCCTGTACGCCGACCTAGGCGCCTACTGCCAAGTCGTCTCCCACATGATTCCCACCCTCACACCGGTGATGGCTCCAGGCGTGTACGGCGTACAGAACTTTGCTTGGAACGCCTACGGTGTGTTGACCAACAAGATTCCCTACGACGCCTATCGCGGTGCGGGCCGGCCCGAAGCCGCTTACATCATCGAGCGGGTGATGGACCTCATCGCCCGGAAGCTCGGCATGGATCCCACCGACATCAGGCGTAAGAACTTCATCCCTACCGAGTCCTTCCCCTACGTGACACCCACTCACATGCCCTACGACAGCGCCAACTACCCCGAAGCTTTGGACAAGGCATTGGAGATTGCAGGCTATTCCGAACTGCGAGCCGAGAAAGAGCGCGTGCGCCAGCAGGGCGGCCTCATGGGCATCGGCGTCACCGTCACCACCGAGATATGCGGCATGGGGCCTGCCTTCACCATGGGTGGCTTGGGGGGCTTCGAGAGCGCAGTGGTACGCTTCCATCCATCGGGCAAGGTCAGTGTGCTCACCGGCGCGTCGCCCCACGGACAGGGTGAGGAGACCTCCTTTGCGCAGCTGGCCGCCGACGACCTTGGTGTCCCCTTCGATGACATTGACGTGATACACGGCGACACCGACGTGGTGCCCAAGGGCACGGGCACATTTGGCAGCCGGGCTCTGGCAGTAGGAGGCACCGCCATCCTGCAAGCAGGCGCAAAGGTCAAAGAGCAGGGTGCTAAGATAGCCGCCGCCCTCCTCGAAGTATCTCCACAGCAGGTGGTGCTGGAAGGCGGTCGGTTCTACGTCGAGGACGTTATGGAAAAGTCGGTCACTTGGGCCGACGTAGCCCGCGAGGCCTACGACGGGCGCATCCTGCCCCCCGAAGTCGAGCGCGGCCTCGAGGCAACCGCTTTCTGGGAGCCGCCCGGCCTCACCTTCCCCTACAGCGCCCATGTGGCTGTGGTCAACATCGACACCGATACCGGAGAGGTCACCCTCAGCCGCTACTTCTCCGTGGACGACTGTGGCACCGTCATCAACCCCATGCTCGTGGAAGGGCAGATACACGGCGGCTTGGCCCAAGGCATCGGCCAAGCCCTGCTGGAGGAAGCCGTATACGACGACCAAGGGCAGCTTATTTCAGGCAGCCTCATGGACTACGCCATTCCTTACGCCGACGGGCTACCCAGCTTCACCTTGGACCGCACCGTAACCCCCACACCCAACAACCCCATGGGAGCCAAGGGCATCGGCGAAATGGCCACAGTTGCCGCCACGCCCACAATAGTCGGCGCAGTCGTCGACGCCCTCTCCCACCTAGGAGTGGAGCACATCGACATCCCCATCCGCCCCGAAAAGGTGTGGCGCATCCTCCACCCCGAGGGATAACGCACAGATGTACCAGGAGGACATCTGTACGCCGCGTAACGAGGCATAGGATACCCGACTCAGTCGGGAGGAATTCGGAGGGAGTTCCTAGGCCAATCGACCTACCTTAAAGCGAAAGCCTAGGGGGGAAGTAGCATGTCGATAAAGCGGCTACGGTCTGAAAGCGTTGTAAGGCCGGTTCCGCAAGACCCGCGCGATACGGTGAAAGCTGGATTGCCTGAACCCCAGTCTCCAGAGCACACCCGCCGGTCGAACGCTTGTAACCCGGCGCCACTCATTGCACTGGCCCGTTGCCGAGACGGGTGCACCTTCGATGAGTGGACGATGGCCAATGCGGTCAATTCTAGGGGACGAACGGGGCACCTGCAGTCGCGCTAGAACGTCCTGTGTCGAAAGCGACACAGGACAACCCTTCGCCCCTAATGGGTAATTAGTCAAACCCAAATACCCAAGACACCGCATAAAGGAAGGCAATCGCCATCGCCATCCCCACCGCGACTATCACGGCGGTTTTGACCACCGTAGCCACCCCCCCTAAGCAGCATCTTCATGGTACTGCTCCAATCGGAAGTGTCTGTGGGAAAATTAGCAAAGCTCTGTCCCCAAAGTCAACGGAACGCGGGATGCCTTACGAGGGGAGACCCCTATGGTCACGGAGCCCTTGTAGTAGTCCGAGCCGGGGAAAGCCCGGCACATGCCGAAGGAGGGCAAAGGGATAACGGACAGATGTACTAGTGCACCATCACAGCGATGAGAAAAGGCCCTACACCAAGGCGCTCCACCGCTCCGTCATCCCGCGGAGAGTCTCGCCCGGTCCGGGGTCCGGGGAGACCTTTGAGTAACAAGCCTCCACACTGTCACCGGCCCGTTGACCGGGGCTGGCCTTCCGCGCTAGCCTGCATAGAGGCTGGCCCAACCCCATCTTGTGACCCTTCGCAAAGCCACCTCACCTTGAGCGGAACACTGAAGCCTGCCCGGGCTTGGTCCGGAGATGAGGTTGCGGCCCCATTCCAACCTGTAACTTGCTGAGCACACACTACGATATGGCACAAAAACGCAAAAATGATCTGGCGCGAGGCCTGCACTAAAGCAAAGCTGTTTCGTAGCTGCGCCGCTGCAAATCCCGGTGCAATAATGTAAAAGTAAATTAGCACCGGAATACTATGGTATAGGTATCTAAGGACCCAAAGAATACGAATAAATGGGTATTGAAATGCAACAAATGTGGTACCCGAAGCCCACAGTGTCTGCAATCTCGGCAGTTGTGCAAAGGTCTCCATAGACGGGAATCCACGGCACGGACTACCGGACAAGTCAGCGACCTAGATGTCATTCTCCTTTTCATCTTCATACATGGCCCCAACAGGTCAAGGGGAAGACGGGGGCTGTAGGCTCGCAATCGGTTCATTTTGAGACGGAGGAATCCAATCATGGTTGATAACGCCCTGTCGCCCCATGGGGGAGAATTCACAGAGCGGGTGCTCACCGGAGAGGCTGCCCTGCAAAGGGTCCGGGGCCTGCCCACCATCCCCATCCGCGAGCCGCTGGCACGCGAGTGCGTGAACATCGCCTTGGGCTACTTCTCCCCCCTACAGGGCTTCCTCACCCGTGCCGACCTCCACTCTGTGGTGGAGACCATAAGCTTGGCCAACGGCTACATCTGGTCGGTGCCCGTGGTCTTCGACCTCTCGGCGCAACAGGTAACCGAGTTGGGCTTGCAAGTGGGCGATTCCGCGCTCCTCACCTTCCAAGACCAACCGCTGGCAGTGCTGGAGGTTGAAGACATCTACTCCTACGACAAGGAGGCCATAGCCCGCCACGTCTACGGCACCAACGACGCAGCCCACCCTGGCGTGGCCCGCACCTATGCCTACGAAGAGTGCTTCATTGGCGGTCCGGTGACGCTGGTAAACCAGCCCAGCTTGGGGCAGCCCTTCGCCGACTTTTGGTATACCCCCGCCACCATGAGGCAAGCGATCGCCCAGCGCGGCTGGAAGCGTGTCGTTGCCCACCAGACACGCAACGTGCCCCATGCAGGCCACGAATGGAGCATGAAGGGCGCGTGGTTCGCCTCCGATAGCGATGGCGTTCTGGTAAATGCCGTGGTGGGTGAGAAAAAGCTTGGCGACTACATCGACGAGGCCATCCTATTGGGGCACGACACCGTGCGCCAAGCAGGCTATTTCCGCGAAGACGTGCACATGACCTCGCTGCTGCTTTGGGACATGCGGTACGCTGGCCCCAAGGAGGCCGTGTTCCACGCCATCGTCCGCAAGAACCTAGGCTGCACCCACCATATGTTCGGGCGCGACCACGCTGGCGTTGGCTCCTACTACGACACCTACGCTGCCCACCGCATATTCTCCGAGCTACCGCCACTGGGCATCGAGCCTGTGCTCAATCTCGAATGGTGGTACTGCCCCGTCTGCAAGGGATCAGCCTATCAGGGCCTCTGCGGTCACGCCGACCAGAAGGAAGAACTCAGCGGCACCCTCATGCGCCGTATCCTCGACGGCGGCGAAGAACCCGACCCCGCCAAGTTCCGCCCCGAGGTCCTACAGGTAGTCCGCCAGTGCGCCACCGACTACGGCTTCGGCTCCCCCTTCGTCACCGAACAATATCTAGCCAACCGCAACCCGGTGATGACGCTCGGGCCAATGTAGACAATGCGGTGACAGCCCAAGCTTGCCCCTACTTCGTAAGCAGCAGCTCCAAAACCTGTGGCAGCGCCCGCCGCGCCTGCAGCGCAACGCCCTCTTCTTCCAGGCTTCCCACTGGGTGGGGGATTATGGCAAAGGGATAGCCTTCAATGCCTCGTATCTTGGCGATAGCGTTGCCGGAGGGGATGAAGGGCTCGGTGCAGATGGCTGCTGCCGGCATGCCGGCCTTCTCGAAGGTGATTGCGTCGTGCACACTGCACGTACTGCACGACCCTCAATCGCCGACCGCGGTAATCACCGCATCGCACTTCTCCAGCAGCTCGTCCACGATTTCCTGCTTGGCCGGACGGGAGACGTCCCGCTTGTTCAAGCGGACCACGCCCTTCACGTCGTAGGTGTCCTGCAGAAGGCTCGTCACGGCATCCAGCAGGGTGTCGGAGTTCCGTTTGCCGTTGGCCAGCAATCCCACCACCCGCCCATTCAGGCCATCAAGCCGTGGCGCCATATTGGTATTGTCGGGCAAGGCCTCCACCGTGGGATCGAGCAGCACCATATCAGTCTTCTCCGCTGTCATTACGCCTCCTTGGATTGGAAGTCTTCCCATCTTGAGTAGGGCCGATTCTAGCATTGCCCCGTTAGCCAGGGAAAGCCGCCCTACTGCCCTACTGTCATTTGCCAAGCGGTCCTAGCCGTGGATTTCCGCTTGGAAACACCTGCGGCTACACCCCTCCCATGACCATGACAGCCTTGACACCTGCCCGTTGACAGCGACGCTGCCTCCCCCTAGCTTTGATACAGGCAGGGGACCGACCCCTCAGGGTGGCCCCTGCTTTTCTTTTTCACCCACGTTGTTCTCGAAGGGCGCGATAATGCGAAAATGCGGCGGAATGCAGCAAGCCAACTCAGATACGACACTGCGGCAAACGCGGCAGGGCTCAGATACGAAAACTTTCGTGCCAGCTACGACCGGTGCCGCGCCCAGCTACGGACTCGCGGCATTTTATCCGGCCCTCATGTCACAGTGTGGCCATAGCTGCGCAGAAACGACGGTGTCAGAAATGTCACACCGTTTAGCTACGGAAAACTCAATTGCAGCTACGAACCGTGTGACATTTCAAGCCAGAGCAGATACAGAAGCGCGGACCAGATGGATAGGGCGTCCCACCCAAAGCCAAGAATGGGCAGTTATGCAGAGGTCTCCCTGCACGAGGATCACGGGGGCAGCGATGCTACACCCCCGGAATCTGGCGCGTAACGGTGGCTGCCGTGATGCCCTTCGACCACCGTGGCACCAGCGCCGACCAAGGGCCACCAGGGCCACCACCAGACAGCAGCATCAACGATTGCGGCGAGCGCAGGGCATGTACCGGCTCGTCCTCCCGGCCCGGCTCAGGTATCTCGGCCTTGAACACATCGCTCCAAGCTTGCGCCGAGCGACACGCCTTCTCGAACAGGAATTCTCGCGCCTGTTGCTTGCCCCATCCAGCCTCCCTGAAGAATCCCATGTGCTCCGGGCATACCACCAGTATCATCTCACGATGTTGCGGGCCAAGGCCGAGCAATTGGTCCGACACTGCTGTGAGCAGAGCCTCAGGTGTGTTCCCGCGACGGATGTCGATTTGCACCGGGCCCAAGCATGCGCCCACACTTACGGTGCTGGCCTCGCCGGGGAAGCCCCGCTCGACGTGCAGCGGCTCCCATGGGCTGCTCTCCTCATCCTCTGCAATGCAGTAGGAGTACTTGCCGGGATGCCCCAGCGTAGAACGGTCCAGCACACCGGGGTGGTTCTGCAGAGCATTGATAAGAAGCAGTCGGATGGCCCGCCCCACTGTGGCATTGGGACGACGGTCAGGGCCTGGGCCAAACAGGTTGTGCCCACTGGCGAACCCCAATTGGTGGCGAATGGGCCCGTTGACGATGATCAATGGCGCCGATCCTGCCGTGCTGGCAGACGTGCCGTGCAGGCTGAACTCGGGCGCCACCATGCACTCGACCGCCGTGAGGACCACAGGCATGTACTCCGCCAGACACCCCGCCATCACGGCAGCGATGGCCACCTTCTCCACGGTGATCACTCGCCCTCGCACCGGCTCCGTGCTCAGCACCTCGCCAGGCTCACGCTGCGCTGCCTCTAGAAACCGCAGCACCCGCTCCTCAGTGGGCGGAATCACGGGCAGACCGTCGGTCCAGCCCTTCTGGTAATAGAGCTCGATAGCCTCCTCGGTAGAACCGGTCATCTCGATACGAGATGAAGCAAGAGAGTCGCGTTGCAGGCTCATTGGCAGAACGCTCCAGAGTGGGGTTGGCTAACGCTAGCATACCGCGGGCCGGGACTCAAACGCTTCGCTGTGGAAGCATGCGGAACTTGGGAGAAGGTACTGGATCACGGCCTTCGCCTCAATTTTCCTATCACCCGTTCAGGCGACGTAAGAGGGCAAAAAGACGGACTGCGTATAGGGTACCGACTTGCACGCTAGTCCGGACCGTGGACTCCCGCCCGGAGCGGGGTCCGGGGCGGGCTCTGCGCGAGAGTGATGGGGGCGGTCGATTGCCGAAGGTTAGCGGGTTATTTTTATAGTGATTAGTTCCCGTTGGGGCGGGTGTCCGCGACGTAGACCGCTCCGTCGCCCAGAAGCTCGTCAAGGGAGGTCTGCAGGTCTTCGCAGTATCTGGTGTTGACCAAGGGCCAGTCCATGCGCAACTGGCCCTGCTCTGTCTGTATCGTCAGGTTCACATGATCGGAACCGGGGTATTCTAGGAGCAACTTCTTGACGTCGTTCAGTGTCTGGACATCCTCGCCAGAGTCGGCTGACTCATGAAGGCTGATGAAGACAGTACGGGAATACCCGTTTCCGTTCCCATTACTGTGGCCGTTGCTCTTTCCGTTGCCGCTCCCATTCTCATTGCCGTTTGCGTAGCTCTTCCCATTCCTGTTGCCGGCAGGAGGGTAGGCTTTCGGCATCGCCTCAGTCGACATCGGAGCGGAAGCCGCGTTGTCGGTCGCGTGCAGAGCCGCCTCTGGTGCCTGTTCCTGTTGCAGGGTATCTTCTGCCGACGCTTGGTAGCCGTTGGACGGCGGCTCGGCTACGGAGTTTGCGTTCGAAAAAAACGGGTCCCTTGGCTGATATTCGGCTTCCGGCGGAGGGTCTTCGTCGTACAGGTCTTCCGGTTGGCCGGATTCATCGTTCGATGCGCAAATGGTTGCGTCGTCGCAGTGTAGGGAGAGGCGCTCCCCACGGACCCGCAGCCTGCCCGATATGGAGAGAATGAGGCCCTCCCGCCAGACGTTGCGGGTCTTCTCCAGGGCGTCGGGCCAAGCGATGACTTCCAGTGTTCCGCCGATAAGGTCCATGGAGGTGATGGCGTAGGGCTTCTGCTCCCGCGTGTAACGCTGCTCGGAGGTGGAGACCAGCCCCATAATCTTCACTCGCTGACCGTCCATGTCGTTGTTGAGTTGGTCGCGGGAGATGATGGCTCCGTTGGCGGGGATGTCCGCCAGCAGTTGGGCCGGATTGGTGGAGAGTGCCACGCCCAGCAGTTCTTTCTCCCATGCCCCGTGTTCCGGCGAGGGCTTACCCTGAGGAACGATGGGCGCTGGCGGTGCAATGGCCTCTTCCTCTTGCTCGCCGCCGCCCAGCATGTCGAACATGCTGGATTGGCCGGTGCTGCGGATTCTCTGGTCCCGCTGGGCTGACGCCAGAATGGGGCCGAGGTTGTCCAGCAGCGATTGCCTCTGGCCCATGGCGTCAAAAGTCCCGACCTTAATGAGGCTCTCCAAGGCGCGCCGGTTGAGAGAGCGCATGTCGGCGCGGCGGCAGAACTCCTCTATGGAGGAGTAGGGGCCGTCCTTCTCACGCTCGCTCACCACCGGCTGCACCGCACCCTCACCTACGTTCTTCACCGCCGACATGCCGTAACGCAGGGCGCGCGGCCCCTCTGGGCCGTATTCAATGGTGAAGAAGACGCCACTGTGGTTGACGTCAGGGGGCAGGATGCGTATGCCCATCTGTTCGCAGTCGTTGATGGCGATGACCATCCGCTCCGCATGGTCCAACCGGGAGTTCAGTACGGCCCCCATGTACTCCACCGGGTAGTGGGCCTTGAAGTAGGCAGTCCAGTAGGACACCAAGGCGTAGCTGATACTGTGGGCCTTGTTGAAGGCATACCCAGCAAAGGGCTCGATGAGGTTGAACACCTCTTCGGCCATGGACTGCTCGAACCCGTTATTGATTGCGCCCTGTATGAAGCGGTCCCGCTCCGCCAGCATCAACTCGGCATTCTTCTTGCCCATGGCCTTGCGGACGATGTCGGCTTCGCCTGCCGAGTAGCCAGCGAAGGTCTGCAGAATCAGCAGCACCTGCTCTTGGTAGACGATGATGCCATAGGTCTCTCTGAGCACGTCTTCCAAGCTGGGGTGGGGGTACGTGATGGCAGTACGGCCGTGCTTGCTATCGATGAAGCGGTCGATATGTTCCATGGGGCCGGGGCGGTAGAGGGCAATCATCGCCGATATGTCGCCTAGGGACGACGGCTTCAGGTCTTTGATGTAGCGCTGCATGCCAGCGCTTTCCAACTGGAAGATGTCGCTGGTCTTGCCCGAGGAAAGGAGTTGGAAGGTCACCTCGTCGTCCAAAGCAAGCTGGTGAAGGTCTATCTCCAAGCCACGGGTCTGTTTCACCGACTTAACGGCCCGGTCTAGGATGGTGAGGCTGGTGAGCCCCAAAAAGTCCATCTTCAGCAGGCCCAGCATGGCTAGGGGGTCCATGGAATACTGGGTCATGGAGATTTCGTTGCCTGCGTCGGCTTTGGTGGGACGCTGCAGAGGCACGTACTCGGTGAGGGGTTCACTGGAAATCACTACACCAGCGGCGTGGGTGCTCACATGGTGGGCCGTCCCCTCCAAGCCCGCCGCCTTTTCGACCAAGTCTCGGACGGCGGAGTCGGTCTCGTATATCTCCTTTAGCTCTGGGCTGTTCTCCACAGCGTCATGCACGGAGCGGGCGCGGAAGGGCACCAAGCGGGCCACCCGGTCCACCGAGGCGTAGCTCATACCCAAGGCCCGTCCGACGTCTCGAAGAGAGGCTTTAGTGCCTAGAGTCCCGAAGGTGATGATCTGGGCCACCCGGTCGCTGCCATAGCGATGGGTGACATACCTCAGCACCTCGTCGCGCCGGTCATCTTGGAAGTCCATGTCGATGTCGGGCATCTCTTTGCGCTCAATGTTCAAGAAGCGCTCGAAGACGAGGCGGTACTCCACTGGGTCGATTTCAGTGACGCCCAAGCAGTAGAGGGCGACGCTGGAGGCAGCGCTGCCACGAACGCCCAGCAGTATGTTGTTCTTGCGGGTAAAGTCGACGATGTCCCATACCACTAGGAAGTAGTTGGCGAACCGCGTCTGGCGGATTACGTCCAACTCGTGGACCAGCTTTTCCCTCGCCCCGGCAGGCGGGACGGGATAACGCCGAGCGAACCCCTCCCAGCAAAGTTGGGCCAGATAGTCGTCTGCGTCGCCACAGCCCTCTGGGACAGGGTACTGGGGCAGGTGCAACTGCCCATCGCCCAACTCCACGTGGCACATGTCGGCGATGCGTTGGGTGTTATCGGCTGCTTCAGGATGGTCGGGGAAGAGGTCGGCCATCTCTTGGGCGCTCTTCAGATAGTAGGAGTCATCCTCCATCCGAAGACGCTTCTCATCGTTGACGGTGGTGCTGGTGTGGATGCAGATCAACACGTCCTGCAATGGGGCATCCTTCTGGTCCACATAGTGGCAGTCGTTGGTGACCACCATCGGGATGTCCAACTCCCGGCCCATACCGACCAACGCCTCATTGATGGCATCCAAGTGCTCGACGTGGGCGTGACGCTGCAACTCTAGGAAATAGTTCTCGCCGAAGAGCTCCTTGTGCCACCGAGCCTCTTTGCGAGCATCGTCCAGCCGGTGTTCCTTAATCAGGCGGGGCACTTGGGCCGTTGGGCAGCCGGAGAAGACCACCAACCCCTCATGGTGCTGCTCCAGCAGTTCCCTATCGATGCGAGGCTTGTAGTAGAAGCCCTCCATGTTGGCCTTGGTCACCAACTGCATAAGGTTGCGATAGCCCACGTTGTTCCGGGCCATCATGGTCAGGTGGTAGGGCGTCTTCTCGGAGGGGGACCGGTCGTGGCGACTGCCTTGGGCCACATAGACCTCGCAGCCGATAACGGGGTTGATTCCAGCCTTCCTACACTCGGAGTAGAACTCCACCACCCCGTAGAGGTTGCCATGGTCAGTGATGGCCAAAGCATTAAAGCCTTGGTCCTTGGCCCGGCTCACCAGATTGGGAATATGGCTGAGGCCGTCGAGTAGGCTATATTGAGTGTGAACGTGAAGATGGGAGAACATGTTGTAGTAATAAAAGAGGCTAGTACACCCCCTAGAGGGTGTCAAGGTTAAGCCAAGCAGGTTTCAGGCACCCCCGGAATGGCCGAGCTCTCGTCCGGCTACGCGGACTAGAAAAGGGACCGACTCTGCCCTCCGTCGACGTTGATGCAGGCCCCCGTTACTAGGCTGGCGCACTCGGAGGCGAGGAAGGCGACGGTATCGCCGATGGGCTGTGGCCATCCGAAACGGCCCATGGGCAGGTTGCGAGCAATGAACTCCTGCACCACTTCGGGCGGCTGCTGATTTGTGAATCTCTCCCACGAGCTGCCGGGGTGCAAGATGGAGCCGGGAGCAACGCAATTTACCAACACGCCATCCTTGGCCAGATCCAAGGCCATGTGCTTGGTGGTGGCAATGAGGGCCGCCTTGGCTCCCATGTAGTCCACCGAGCCGCCGTACTCCCGCCCGTAGATGGAGCTGATGTTGACGATGCGGCCCCAGCCACGCTCTTTCATGCCGGGCACGGCCAGCTTCATGAACCGGATGGCACTGAACAGGTTCGCTTGGTAGCCTTCTTGAAACTGCTGGTCGCTGGTCTCGGTGATGGTGGTGCCACGTCGGCCTCCCACGTTGTTCACCAGTATATCTACGGGGCCTAGAACCTCCTCGGTCTGTCCGAAAACCCGCTGGGGAGCATCCTCCAAGGTGACGTCAGCAGAGATGCCGAGGGCGGTCTGGCCGTAGGCTTCCAACTCCGCGACGGTGCGCTCCAAGGTGTGGAGGTCGCGGGCGCAGATGGCCACCTTTACTCCCTCCCGGGCAAGGCTCATAGCAGCCTCCCGGCCCAATCCTCGGCTGCCTCCAGTGACGATTGCGATCTTGCCTGCGATGCCTAGGTCCATTTCACCCCCGTAGCCCTCCTCGTGGCGAGGGCTCTGAGAGCATTTTACACGAGGCGTCAGGCCGCGCATACTTTGGTTTGACACCCTAGGGGACCCTTGCTAGGCTGCTGAAAACCTGCGACGGGAGCCGAATATGCGCGTATTGGTAACGGGCTCCACCGGGTTCTTAGGGCGACGGGTCGTAGAAGCGCTGCATGCCGACGGCCACGAGGTACGGTGTCTAGTCCGCACACCCGGCTACGAGGACCGGTTCCAGCAGCGCGACTTGGACATACATTACGGCAGCGTTTCGGACATGGCCGCCCTGCGGGCCGCGATCTACGACTTGGACGCCGTGGTTCACTTGGTAGCGATTATCCGGGAGCGTGGCAGCTCTACCTTCGACGCCGTCAACCGACAGGGGACGCAGAATGTGGCGACGGTGGCGGCCGAGGCGGGTGGCGGCCACTTCGTGCAGGTGAGCGCCATCGGGGCCGACGACCAGTCGCAGTACCCCTACTTGCGCAGCAAAGGGCAGGGAGAGGCCGAAGTTGTCGCATCGGGCATACCCTACAGCATCATCAGGCCGTCGATCCTGTTCGGCCCCGGAGACGAGTTCGTCAGCACCTTGGGGGCCATCGTCAAGGCCTTTCCCATGGTGCCCATCATAGGCACTGGGTCGAATATGCTTCAGCCCATCGCCGTAGAGGACGTGGCCCGCTGTATAGCTATCGCGGTGCGAGACGAGCCGACCATGGCCCCTGTGGAGGTCGGAGGCCCAGAGCACCTGAGCTACCTCGACATCGTCCGTATCCTGTGTCGCACACTGAACGTGACGCGGGCGTACGTGCCGGTGCCCCTGACCTTCCTGCAGAACTCGGCGCGAATCATGGAGGCCATCCTGCCCTCGCCCCCGGCTACGAGAGAGCAGTTGCGCATGTCGGCCCTGCCCAACGTCACCGAACAGGACTCGGTGCACCAGAACTTCCACTTCCATCCCCGGCCCTTGGAGGGTAACATCGACTTTATCAAGACCATCACCCGTTGGGGCGGGCTGAAGGTGGCGGTTGGCATCCGGCCGGCCCGCCTCCGGGGAGCCCTTCCTCAGGGAGACTAATGGCCACAGTGCCGGACTATCTCAGCGCCATCAACCGGATGCTAGCGCTGGTCGACCATGAGCGCGTCCCCTACATCGGCCCAGACACGGAGAGGCGTCATCAGCCTCGCTACGACCTCAGCCGCATCGAGGCGTTCCTGACGCGGCTTGGAGGCCTGCAGCAGGGCCCGCCCACAATCCATATCGCGGGCAGCAAGGGGAAGGGGAGTACTGCCGCCATGTGCGCCAACGTACTGCGGTGTCATGGGTACCGTGTCGGCATGTACAGCTCGCCACACCTCCACACTTTCCGGGAACGCATCTCATTGGACGGGGAGCCCATTCCTGGAGGACGGTTCGCCGAGGTTCTGGACAGGCTGTGGGGGCCAATGCAGGAGGTGAGCGTCCAAAGCGACGGCAGGGTGACCGTGTTTGAGCTGCTAACGGCGATGGGCCTCGCCTACTTCCTGGAGGAACGCACCGACTTCAACGTAATTGAGGTGGGTCTGGGTGGCCGCCTGGATGCCACCAACGTCGTCGCTCCTTCGGTGTCGGTCATCACGTCCCTCAGCTTGGACCACACCCGGGTGCTGGGCGACACGATCGAGGAGATCGCGTGGGAAAAGGCCGGCATCATCAAGGCTGGCGTTCCCGTGGTCAGCGGGCCACAAGAGGTCACGGCCATGGAGATCATCCGCGAAGCCTGTAGCGCGGTGGGGTCGGAGCTCGTCGAGGTCGGCGAAGACGTTCAGTGGAAGGCCAACGAGCCCCGGTTTCCTCAAGGGCTCAGGGTTTCACCTCCCCAACGCCTTCAAGTGCAGGGACGGCATGGTGTCTACGACCTAGAGCTGTCCCTGTTGGGTTCGCATCAGTTGGAGAACGCCGCAACGGCTGTAGCCATCATGGAAGTGCTTCAAGATCAGGGGCACGATATCTCTGCCAAGGCTATCTTAGAGGGTATGTCCACTGTCGTCTGGCCATGCCGGTTGGAGGTCTTGGCCGATTGCCTAGGAGGACCGTTGGTGGTGGCCGATGGGGCGCACAACCCATACTCCGCACGGCGACTACGAGAATCCCTGCCCGGCTACTTTCACTACGACAAAGCTGTCTTGGTGTTCGGGGCCTCGCGTGACAAGGACTTGGAGGGAATGGTTGAGGCTTTGGCCCCCGCAGCCTCCGCCGCGGTGGTCGCCAGCACACGGCATCCCCGGTCAGCCCCACCAGAAGTGCTGGTCGACCTCTTCCGAAAGCACGGGGTGCAAGCCCACGATAAGTCGCAGACCTCCGAAGCTCTGGCCTTGGCCCTCGAACTCGCTGGGGAGGACGACCTAGTGCTGGCCACTGGTTCGCTGTTCCTCGCTGCTGAGGTGCGGGAGGTGGTGAAGGGCATCCCGCCTGAGATTTACTCCGAACTGGGTGGGGTATAGACGCGTGGAAAGGTCTAGGGTAGTCATCACCGGCATGGGCGCGATAACGCCTCTGGGCCTCACCGCTGGCCAGTTCTGGGACAACTTGTTGCAGGGGAAGTCCGGCATCGGTCCCATGACGTTGTGCGACCCCACGGACTATCCCTGCCGCATCGCTGGGGAGGCCATCGACTTCGACCCCGATAAGTTCATCAGCCCCCGGGAGTCGCGCCGCATGGCCCGCTTCTCCCAGATTGCCGTCTCGGCTGCCCTGATGGCCGTGGAGGACTCGCGCTTGGACGTGTCGAAAGAGGACTCCTTTCGTGTTGGTGTGTGTTTGGGCAACGGCAACGGCGGCTTCCCTACGTTGGAGGAGAGCTGCCGGGTGTTGGTGGAGCGAGGCGGGATGCGCATGTCGCCTTTCTTCTTCCCCATGGTGTTGCCCAACATGGCAGCGGCCAACGTCAGCCGTTTCACCGGCGCCAGAGGCTACAACTCCACTGCAGTAACTGCCTGCGCCGCCTCTAATCAGGCCATGGGTGAGGCGCTGCAGGTGCTGCGAAGAGGCGACGCTGACGTGATGCTGGCAGGTGGGGCCGAGGCGGGCATTAGCCAACTGGGACTGGCAGGCTTCGCGGTCATGCGGGCCCTCAGCACACGGAACGATGCCCCGGAGAAGGCCAGCAGGCCCTTCGACGCCGAACGCGACGGGTTCGTGCCTGCGGAAGGGGCAGTGGTGCTGGTGGCCGAGACCTTGGAGCACGCACTGAAGCGCGGCGCCAACATCCTGTGCGAGTTCGCTGGATTCGGCAGCTCATCCGACGCCCACCATCCGGTGCAGCCAGAGGAAACGGGCGAGAGCGCAGGACGGGCCATGCAGTGGGCGCTAAGCGACGCAGGTGTTGCCTTGGAAGAGGTAAGCTACATCAACGCCCACGGCACCTCCACTCCGCTGAACGATGCCATAGAGACGACAGCCATCAAGAGGCTGTTCGGCCCGATGGCTTACCGCATCCCCGTGAGCTCTACCAAGTCGATGATTGGCCACTCCCTAGGGGCGGCAGGAGCGTTAGAGGCAGTGTCCTGCGTTCGCTCCATCACTGACGGGGCAATTCATCCCACAGCGAACTACGACCACCCCGACCCGGAATGCGACCTCGACTACGTGCCCAACGTGCGGCGCGAGGCTGACGTGAGGGTTGTGCTATCCAATGCCTTTGGGTTCGGGGGACAGAACGCCTGCTTGGTGTTCCGCAAGTACGAGGGTTAGGCGACCGCCTAGCTGGTGGAGGCCAGCTTGTCTAAACTGGTTAGAGGCTAAGCCGGTTCGGGGGCCCCACTGGGGAAGGCCTCTTCCAGCATCTCCTGAAGGGCCATGGCGTGGCTGCAAGCCTGCTGGGTAGAGAAGGAGCGGCAGGAGCAGTGCCATACCCCTGCATCATACCCAACCTCGTGAGTGCTGTTGTTGCCTCGGAAGGTGGCGTTCAGACGGTTAATGATCACCCGGTCCCGCTCCTCGGCGTAGATCCTTGCCTTCTCTACTCTACTGATGTGCGACGAGTACATATCCACTCCCATCATATTCCCACATCACGATTCTACGCCCGCCCCCCGAGAGCGTCAACGACGGGCCGCAGTCTGGCGAACAGCAGTGCTACCGGGTGCTACGTGGCCGGACCGCCCGCGCCACAGCTGATAACGTATAATGTGCCAAATCCCGACCTAGGTACGGGCCATCCCCGTCCGGCCCGCATCAAACACTCGAGGTCCGACATGAGCACCAGACCCACTGCCGAGAAGGGTCGCCCGGAAGGCTTCCTCCGGCTCCCGGACCCACCTGAACCTGAGGACATGAACAACTGGAAGTATTTCAACTCCCCAGGGAATGGACTGCATCTGGCTAAGCACCTCGGTAACGAGGACACTACCATCATCAGCAGCGAAGCTTACGTCAGTCCAGAACCCATCGGAGAACAGCTGGGGATGATGGCGCCGGACCTGATCATCGCGTTCAACGCGGATCCAGCAGCTTGCAATGCCCGGAACGGCTACGTCATCTCTGAGCAGGGCAAGCCCCCGGACTTCGTGCTGGAAATCGGATCGGAGAGCACCGGCCAACACGATGCCACTGTAAAGCGGGATGGGTACGCACGCTTGGGTATACTCGAATACTGGCGGTTCGACCCCTCCGGAGGCGACTACCAGGGAGCGCCCCTAGCGGGCGACAGGCTGTTAGATGGCGCCTACCAGCCCATCCCTATCGAAGGAATCGACGCCGACAACCTGCAGGGCTACAGCGCAGCCCTCAATCTGTACCTGCGCTGGGAACGGGGCCAACTAGGCTGGTATGACCCCGCCACCGGGGAGCATATCGTGAGGTTCGACGATGAGCGGGCCGGCCGTCTCGCCGAGCGGGAGGGCCGCATGGCCGCCGAGGCGCGGGCTGAAGCCTCGGAGGCCCGCATCCGCGAACTCGAGGCAGAACTGAAACGTCGCCAGCAAGGCTGACAGTCTCAGGGCTGCACTGCGTGATATAATCCCGCGGTGCGGCGGGTACCGACGCAGCTATGGCATTGACAGGGGATACTGCCGCCAACCACCTCCCAAGAAACCTGCCGCGCAGTCTGCTGAAGGATAACTATGGAAGGCGATCGGATAAGGACCAGTTTCCTCGAGTTTTTCCAAGACAAGGGCCATCTCATCATGCCCAGTTCCTCGCTGGTGCCTGCTGGCGACCCTACTCTGTTGTTCACCAGCGCCGGCATGGTGCAGTTCAAGCCCTTCTTCATGGGCGAGGCCACACCTCCATCCCGTCGCCTCACCACCTCGCAGAAGAGCTTCCGGACGACCGATATCGATGAGGTGGGCGACCACAAGCACCTTACCTTCTTCGAGATGCTGGGAAATTTCAGCATCGGCGACTACTTCAAGAAGGAAGCCGTGGCCATGGCTTGGGAGATGGTCACCCAACGCTTCGGCATCTCCCCTGACCGCCTCTACGCCACCGTCTACCTCGACGATGAGGAGGCCTACCACCACTGGCGCGATGACATCGGCATACCCGACGAGCGCATCTACCGCTACGGCGGCAAGGACAACTGGTGGGGGCCTGCGGGCTTGGAAGGGCCCTGTGGCCCCTGTAGTGAGCTCCACTACGACTCCGGCCCGGAGCACGGCTGCGGCCCCTTGGTCACGCCCGACGAGCTCACCTCTGCCCAGCGCAACGGCGAGGAGATGCCTCCCTGCCATCCCAACTGCGAGTGCGAGCGGTTTGTCGAATTGTGGAACCTGGTCTTCATGCAGTTCTACCAAGACTTGGAGGGTACCCGCACACCCCTGCCCGCGCCCAGCATCGACACTGGGATGGGGCTGGAGCGGGCCGCCGCGGTACTCCAGAATAAGCGCAACCTTTACGAGACCGACCTGTTCCAGACCATCGTCGAGAGCGTCTGCCAGCTGACCGGCAAGAGCTATGGCGTCGACGCAGAGACCGACTACGCGATTCGAGTCGTCGCCGAGCACGCCCGCGGCGTATCCTTCCTGCTTGCAGACGGCGTGGTGCCGGGCAATGAGGGGCGTGGCTATGTGCTGCGTCGCATCATCCGGCGCGCCATTCGCTACGGCCGTCGCCTAGGCTTGGAAGAGCCCTTCCTGACCGAGGTGGCTTCCGTAGCTATCCAACGCTTCCAAGACGCCTACCCCGAACTTGTACAGAACCGCGACTTCATCATGCGCGTCATCAGCTTGGAGGAGGAGCGGTTCGTCCAGACCTTCGAGCGGGGTGTTGACCTTCTCCAAGATGAAAACAATGGGATTCTCGCTCGCAGGGCGATCCTCATACAACAGCTCGATAGGGCGATTGAGGATTCTGTTAAGACATGGGCATCCGTATCTAGCACATCGCCCTTAGATTTGTTCGTAAACCAAATCAATGCCTCAGACGGGTGGGTTCAGCCCATAGTGAAGCCCCATTTCCGCTCGAAGCTGGTAGAGCCTTTCAATCAGATACCACTGCCCTCTAGTACTAGCGATCCATCCGACCTCGCTAGGTTCCGGGAGTCCACGGCCAGCCTCATAACGGAGGTGTCCGGTGGCGAGTTGTTCGTGATGTACGACACTTTTGGTTTTCCGCCTGAGCTAACCGCGGAGATTGCCCGAGAGTACGGCTTTCAGGTAGATATAAAGGATTTCGAGTCCAGAATGGATTCTCGCCGCCGACAGTCCCGCTCCGTGCAGTCCTTCACGGGGAGCATGGAGATGCTAACGGCCTACGAGAATCTGGGTGTGGGTCGGAGCGAATTCACTGGATACGGCGGACTCATTCAGCAGGAATCGATGATTGCCGCTCTCTTGGTGGACGGGGTTTCGGTGGACCACGCCACCCGGGGACAACAGGTGGAGGTGGTCTTGGCTCGCTCACCCTTCTACGCAGAGGGTGGCGGTCAGTTGGGCGATCAAGGCCGAATCCGTGGCCCCAATGGCGTTGTTACCGTCGAGGATACCCACAGCCCTGTGGCCGGACTGATTGTACAGAAAGGAGTCGTCGATCAAGGCGACGTAGCGGTGGGCGACACGGTGCAGGCCGAGGTGGACGCACAGAGGCGCCAGGATGCCTCTCGCAACCACAGTGGCACCCATATCCTGCATGCCGCGCTTAGGTCCGTGCTTGGCGCTCATGTGAGGCAAGCTGGCTCATTTGTAGGCCCTGAGAGGCTGCGCTTCGACTTCAGTCACGTTAGTCAGTTGACGCGCGACGAGCTTCTATCCGTGCAGGCCCTGTCCAACGACCGTGTGCGAGCCAACCTGTCTGTCAGATCCCGCGAGACCACGTATTCCGACGCCGTTCGCGAGGGGGCGTTGGCCTTCTTTGGCGATCGTTATGGCGACGTAGTGCGAGTGGTGACCATGGCGGAAGAAGGCGACTCTGGTGGAAACGTCGCCTTCAGCGTGGAGGTATGTGGTGGCACCCATGTCCACGCCACCGGGCAGGTGGGCACACTGCTGGTGCTGGGCGAGTCGGGCATCGGCGGGGGCATGAGGCGCATTGAGGCGCTGACAGGACGGGCGGCCGAGCAACTGTTCGTAGAGCAAGCCGAGCGTTTGGACCGTCTTGCTCAGCAACTCCAGACCCCGGTAGTCGACCTCGAGTCCCGCCTCGAAAGTTTCATGGAGGATGCCGACCAAGTGCGCGGGCGTTTGGCCACCTTGGAACGAGAATCCCTTAGGCGCGAGGCGCAAGGGCTATTGGACAGCGTTGCCGATGTGGATGGAGTTAAGGTGCTGGCTGGGCGGACCTCAGCTGCCAGTGCCGACGCCATGCGCGAGATGGGGGACTTCCTGAAGACACGCTTGGAGAGCTCAGTGCTGGTGCTGGGAGGGATTGTCGAGGACCGGCCCACACTGGTGGCCATGATCAGCGATGACCTGGTGTCCCAAGGCTTGAATGCTGGCAACATCGTGAAGGAAGCCGCCCAAGTGATGGGCGGCGGTGGCGGCGGGCGCCCCAACCTAGCCCAGGCTGGAGGTCGGCATGCCGACCTCCTCGAAGCCTCCCTGCAGAGCGTAGCCGACATCGTGCGACGCGCTCGCTCGCAGGGATAACGGCGGAGTGTCGTGAGCATCCTCGGCCTCGACGTCGGTGACCGTCGTATCGGACTTGCCGCGGCCGACGAGGGGGGTACGCTGGCCGTACCCATCGGGGCGATGGAACGCACCAACCTCAAGAACGAGCTGCTGCGCCTCGGCGAGATTGCGCGGGAGCGACATGCCACACTCATAGTGGCTGGGCTGCCCATATCCATCAACGGCAGCTTGGGGCCACAGGCCAAGAAAACGCAGACTTTCTTGGAGCGGGTCAAGAAGCACACCCAACTGCCAGTGGAGACGGTGGACGAGCGCTACACCAGCAGTGAGGCAGGCCGGCTGATGCAGGCGGGAGGCGCGCAACCATCCCGGCGACGCGCCGACGTGGACGCCGCTGCCGCTACCATCATCCTGCAGGCGTACTTGGACCAAAAGGCGCAGCAGGGCAACCCAACCCCGACCGTCGCTGGGGCCTGAGCCTCGCGCGGGAACGGTTTGGACCGATTACACTATGCCTCAACGTGTCGGGATAATCGGGTACCCCATCGGCCACTCGTTGTCGCCTGTGCTGCAACAGGTCGCCTTCGACCACCATGGCATTGATGCGCGGTACCAGGCATGGCGGGTTGCACCCGACGAGGTGCCTGAGTTTGTACGAGGGCTGAGGGCCGCGGACACCTTGGGCTGCAACGTAACTGTTCCTCACAAAGAGGCAGTTATTCCCTTGCTAGACCAAGTGGACGGCTGGGCCGCTCGGGCCGGAGCGGTAAACACCATCGTCAACCGCGAAGGCAGGCTGGAAGGCTACAACACCGATGGCATCGGCTTTCTGCGAGGCCTGAGCGAGGACGCAGGCGTGTCTTCTGCTGACAAGCGCGTTCTGGTGCTTGGGGCGGGAGGAGCGGCCAAGGGGGTCTGCCTAGCCTTGGCTGGTGAGTCCGTAGCCTCCATCACCATCGCAAATCGGACCTTGGAGCGCGCTCAAGCCTTGGCGGAGCTTCTGCGGGGGCAGGGAGCGCCGGCAAGGCCTCTCTCGCTGGATGACCCGGCGCTAGGCGACATTAGCCGCAACGCGGACATCATCATCAACTGCACTACCCTTGGGATGGCCCACGGGTCTGGAGAGGCAGAGTCACCCTTATCCCGCGACCGGTTGCCCCTAGGAGGACTCGTATACGACCTAGTGTATAATCCACCTAGGACGCCCCTCCTGCGAGAGGCGGAGCGGGCAGGTGTGGCCACCTTGGGTGGGCTGCCCATGCTGGTCTACCAAGGAGCGGCATCTTTTGAACTTTGGACCGGCCGTGAGGCACCGGTGTCGTTGATGACCGAGGCAGCCACCGCGGCCCTACCCTAGAGGGTCGAGACAGGCCGGAATACGGGGCCAGAATACGGGGTTTGTATGATTCGCTACCTTACGGCAGGCGAGTCCCATGGTCAGGGTTTGGTGATCATAGTCGAGGGCATACCTGCGGGCGTACCATTGGGTGAGGAATTCATCACATCACAACTGGCGCGACGGCAGCGCGGCTATGGGCGTGGTGGGCGTATGCAGATAGAGCAGGACTACGCCCATATCATCTCCGGCGTGCGGCACGGCTTCACCTTGGGCAGCCCAATCGGCATGACCATGGAGAACCGCGACTGGGTCAACTGGCAGGACACCATGAGCGTGACCTCCACCGAGGCTGACTTCGATCGGGTAGTGCGCCTGCGCCCCGGCCACGCCGACCTTGCCGGAGCCATGAAATATGACTTCGACGACGTGCGCAACGTGCTGGAGCGGGCGAGCGCTCGTGAGACGGCCGCCCGGGTGGCTGCGGGAGCCATAGCCGTACGCTTGCTACAGGAATTCGACATTCAACTACACTCGCACGTTATCTCCATCGGAGGCATCTGGGCACAGGTGAATGGGGCCATCGACTGGACAGCCGTGGAGGACTCGCCGGTGCGCTGCGCCGATCCGGACGCCAGCCAGAAGATGATTGAGTCCATCGACGAGGCGCGGGAGGCGGGCGACACAGTGGGAGGCGTGGTTGAGGTCATAGCTACCAACGTGCCCATGGGTCTCGGCTCTCACGTCCACTGGGACAGGAAGATTGACGGGCGCATCGCCCAAGCCCTGATGTCCATCAACGCAGTCAAGGCCGTCTCCCTAGGCGAGGGCTGGGAGACCGTGGACCAGCTTGGCTCCCAAGTACATGACGTCATCGAGCCAGCCACCGACCCTTCCCGGCCTTGGCAGCGCCAGACCAACCGGGCCGGAGGCACCGAGGGAGGCATGACCAACGGAATGCCCTTGGTGGCGCGCTTCGCCATCAAGCCCATCTCCACCCTGCGAACCCCCCTGCCCTCGGTGGACCTGAACACCGGCGAGGTTGTGCAGGCCCACTACGAGCGCTCCGACGTGTGCCAAGTGCCCCCAGCCGGGGTCATCGGCGAGGCAGTGGTGGCCCTCGTAGTGGCCGACGCTTTCGCCGAGAAATTCGGCGGTGACAGCCTCGACGAGATGCGTCGCAACTACCAAGCCTACCAGAAGACCGTGGGTCCTAGGGAGGTCGTCCGACGCAGCGCCACTCCAGCAGGGGACTGATGGGCCAAGGCTTGCTGTGAAGAGCAACCTCATCCTCGTGGGCTTCCCCGGCACTGGCAAGACCCAAGCTGGCCGGCTCGCGGCCAAGGCACTGGGATGGGAGTTCGTGGATAGCGACGAGGTAATCACTTCCCGTATTGGCCTCACCATTGAGGATATCTTTGCCCAAGACGGCGAACCCGCATTCCGCGCTATGGAGCGGGACGCGCTACGCTGGGCATGCTCTGGCGAGCAGCGGGTGATCGGCACCGGCGGGGGATCGTTCATTGAACTTGAGAACCAGACGCTTATGCTGGAGGCAGGTTTGGTAGTGTGCTTGGAGGCACCGCCGGATGTGATATGGCGGCGCCTCTCGTCCTCGCCGGACGCCGACGTGAGACCCCTGCTGCAAGCGGCGGACCCGTTGCAGCGCATCCAAGAACTCAAGGGTAAACGCCAACACCGTTACGACATGGCCCATTGCAGTTTAAACACCGACGGCCTCTCACTTGAGCAGGTCGCTGCCGCATTGGTCACGGCGTTGTACGAACATGGCAGTTCTGCGGAAATGCAAAAGAGGGAGACCTGATGGCAGAGAACGACCTAGCCGCAACAGTCCACCACTCCGGGGGCTCCTACCCCATCGTCGCGGACAGAGGCGTACTGGACCAGTTGGGTGCGCGCCTGCAGACCCTCGGAGTGACGGGCCAAGCGTACATCATCAGCGATGACAACGTATTCCGCATCTACGGGCGTCAGGCGCAACGCTCCTTGGAATCCGCGGGAATCGCGGCCCACAGCTACTCCATTCCTCCGGGCGAAGAGAGCAAATGCTTGGCCCTTGCCGAAGATATCTACGCTTGGCTGGCCGATCTCAGGGCCGAGAGACGCCATGCAATCGTCGCCTTGGGCGGGGGAGTGGTGGGCGACTTAGGAGGGTTCGTAGCCTCCACCTTCCTGAGGGGCATGATTTTCGTGCAGGTCCCCACCAGCATGGCTGCCATGGTGGACGCCTCCATAGGAGGCAAGGTGGCGGTCAACCTGCCTCAAGGCAAGAACTTGGTGGGGGCGTTCTACCAGCCCTCGCTGGTGCTGGCCGATGTCGATACCCTCTCCAGCTTGGGACAACGCGAGCTGTCGGAGGGGTGGGCTGAGGCAGTGAAGCACGGCCTGATACTGGACGCGGAGCTGTTCGACCTGTTCGAGGAGCACGCCGAAGACCTGTTGTCGCTGCGAGGGGACATCGCCACTGACGTGATTCGGCGCAGCATGGCCATCAAGGCCCAAGTGGTCAGCGAGGACGAGCGCGAGACTCTAGGAAGGCGCATCCTGCTAAACTACGGGCACTCCATCGGGCACGCTTTAGAATCAGTCACCGGCTACGGCAACTACATGCACGGGGAGGCAGTCGCCGTGGGCATGATGGGCGCCGGACGCATCTCCGCGGCCATGGGCCTCATCCCCCCGGAGGTTGTGGAGCGCCAGCGCCGGGTATTGGAACGGTTCCAACTACCCCTGTCAGCACCGGGCATCGACCCTGATGTGGTGCTGGACAAGATGACCCACGACAAGAAGACCGAGGCAGGCTCACTGCGCTGGGTGCTTTTGGAAGGCGTGGGCCACTCGTTGGTACGCCGTGACGTACCTCCCGATTTGGTGCTGGAGACGGTGCGGGACCTTACGCTCTAGGGGCCCGCTAGTCCCCGGGCCCCTGCACGGACTGCAGGATCTCTTTGTACTGGTCCTCAAGCGAGGGAATCTTCCTCGTGATTGCTGGCAGGTCTCCCTCACTGAACGCACGCATGGTCACGGTGCGGAAGTTGCCCAAGCTGCTGAGGCTGAGGACGATGGCGGCGCAGTCTTCGTCGCTGTCCGCTTCCATGATGGCCGCGAAATCATACGGCCCCATGGTCATCCAGATGTACGGCAGCTTGCCTCCTGCCTCCTCGATCAACTGTCGCAGCGCTCGCGGGTGCCCGCTCAGGTAGGCCGCGTTCTGCATCCCTTCATCGGTGTAGCTGAGCAATATCACGTAAGTAACCAAGTAGCCTCCCCATGTCCAGAATTGGAGTTGTACGCCTCGACCTATCAGGTGTTTCCCGCTCGGCCGTCCACCGTGACGGCCTCCCTATTGTTCTTTCATTCTAGATGCTACCACGAGACCAGCAATGAACAAACACATTATGCCAGCGGCTCCCAAGAGGACTACTGCCGCAACACTAGAGAGGAAATGGACGCTTTCCGCCGCCTCCGACACTTGGTCCAGAGCCAGCGAAAAGCTCCCCGCCAGTACGATCAAAGCGTAGAGGAAGCGTATGCGCGAGCCGTCCACCACCTTGGTCGCCATCGTGCCCACCTGCGACCCGATCGAAGCCGTCACGAGCATTGTCAAAGCCATCAGCAGGTCGACCTTGTCATCCAAGGCGTAGGTCAGCGCCCCGAAGGAGCCCGTAATCATCACCTGAAACAGGTCGGTGCCCACGGCAGTGATAGTGGGAATCCCCAACAAGAATACTAGTGCAGGCATCAGCAGGAAGCCTCCGCCCGCCCCCAGCAATCCGGCAAACAGCCCGATACAAAAGCCCAAGACGACCAATACCCACACTGACATGCTGGGTATGCCTGCTACTGGGAGAGATACTCGCGGTGGGAGGCCGAAACTCCTCACCCGCGTCACGAACGCCCCCGGTGGGCCAATGTCCACCCCTGCGCTCTTCCGGGAGGAGCGTATCCAATCGTACAGCAGGAAGGTCCCCAGCGCCGCAAGCACCACTACGTAGACGTAGTGGATGACCTCGTCCTCCAAGCCCTGCGTCTCCAAGTACAGCAATAGTCTCTTGGCCGTCTCCACTCCTGGTATGGAACCCAATATCATGAATAGTCCCAGACGCAGGTCCACGTTCCCCAGCTTGCGATGCTTGAGGGCATTGATGGTGGACGAGCCGGTGATGAGGGCCAGTCCTGTGCCCACTGCATAGAACTCGGGCACTCCCAGCAAGATCAGACCGCCCGTCACGAGGAAACCGCCGCCCACGCCGAAGAAGCCGCTGAGAACGCCCACGGAGAGTCCCAGGGACAGGAGCCATACTAGGTTTACGCTATCGCCGGTGCTGGGGAATTCCATCGTTGCCGAGTGTTTCTGCTCTGCCGGGCATGATGCGTCGCCACGCCACGCCTACAAACTTGAAGAACAGCTCCCACCACAGGTAAAGGATTGTAGCCGTCCCCAACATGGTCCCGACCACCAACAAAGCCCAAAGCCCAGCAGGGAGGTCGGCGCTCAACGATACAAAGGCGTCAGCCAAAGGCGCCTCCAAGTATTTTCGCCCACGCGGTCGAAGTGATGTGCCGGAAGCCATAACATACTACTAACCACGACTCCGGTTCAAACCACGCGTCTCAGAATGGACACAGCGGAAGTAGTCGGCTACATTGGGCGGGCCGTGCAACAGCCCTTTGCTTTCGAGGTTGACGCCACTGACGGGGCTGGCCGCGCCTCTCGCTTGAGTACGCCCCATGGCGTCGTGCCACTGCCTGTCTTCCTTCCCGTGGCCACTCAGGCAACGGTGAAGTCGCTTACTCCCGACGACGTAGTCGCGTTGGGTGCTCCCATGCTCCTCTCCAACGCGTACCATCTTTATCTGCGCCCCGGTCTCGAGGTGGTGCAGCAGATGGGCGGTCTGCACAAGTTCATGGGCTGGAGCCGGCCAATCCTCACCGATAGTGGTGGCTTCCAAGCCTTTAGCATGGGGGCACTGACCAAAGTGCGGGATGACGGCATAGTGTTCCGTTCTCACATTGATGGCAGCGAGCACAGAATCACTCCCGAAGACGCCGTGGCTATCCAAGCCGGCTTAGGGGCAGACGTGGCCATGTGCTTCGACCAGTGCATCGGCTACGGGGCGTCCGAGTCTGAAGTGGAAGAGGCCATGGAGCGCACCCACCGCTGGGCCGCGCGCTGCCGCTCTGCTCAGGCCGCGCCAGACCGGCAGACGCTATTCGGCATCGTGCAGGGCGGCGTCTTCCCCCACTTGCGGCGCGCCTCGGTAGACTACATAACCGGCCTTGAGTTTGGTGGCTATGCCATCGGGGGACTTGCCGTCGGCGAGTCGAAGTCGCAGATGTACGAGGTGGTGGGGCATGTGGCATCCATGCTGCCCGAAGACCGTCCTCGCTACCTGATGGGCGTCGGCTCGCCGGAAGACTTGCTGGAAGGCGTGGGGTGTGGGGTCGACATCTTCGATTGCGTGCTGCCCACACGCACCGCTCGCAACGGGGGCCTGTTCACCTCGGAAGGGCGCGTCAACATCAACAACAGCCGCTATCGTCTAGACTCTAGGCCAGTGGAGCAGGGCTGCGACTGCTACACCTGCGCCAACTTTACGTCCGCATACCTGCGCCATCTGTTCAAGAGCGGAGAACTGCTGGGCCAAAGGTTGGCCAGCCTGCACAACCTGCGTTTCATCGTCCGCTTGATGGAGGGTCTGCGGGTGGCCATACAAGCAGGCAAATACACGTCATTCCGACAGGACTTTCTGGAGCGCTACCGGCCTACCAACGAGGCGGCCCGCCTCGCGCAATTCGGGAAGCGAGTGAAGGCTAGGCCTCGTTAAACCCATAGTTGTTGGGAAGTCGATGCCGCGGGAACTGCGAGGGTTGTACCTGCCGGAGGGAGCCTTTTACGAACCCCTTTCCCCATGCCAAAGGGAAGCCGGGATTGCGGGTGGAAGGGCTATATAGCAAGCTGCCGTCCCTTGTGCATGTTGTCCTAGATTCCGGCCTTCGACGAAATGACGGTGGCTACCCAAAGGTATCCGCAGGCGGAATCCACCGCGCTGAGGGTTCGGACTAGGGGGAGCGGGACCTTAGAGAGTCCCGCCTGCTACGGCGGGGACTATGCTGATCTCGTCGCCGGAGGAGGTGGAAGTGTCGGTTCCTTGGAGGAAGCGGACGTCCTCGCCGTTGAGGTAGATGTTGACGAAGTAGCGTATTTCGCCTTCCTCATCGATCAATCGCTCGCGTATGCCAGGATAGTCCCGGTCAAGGACTTCCAACAGTTCGCCGACATTGGAGGCGTCGGCCTCGATTTGGTTCTGTCCGTTGGTAATCCGGCGCAAGGGAGTGGGGATGTTCACCTGGACCGCCATTATGTAAAAGCCCTCCTCATGGCTGTGCCTTCCTTGGCTATATGAGAAACAGCCCGGCCACTAGCCTTCAATCACGTCGCCACTGACAGGGTCTATCCGCACACCCAAGGAGCGGACCCACTCGACGCCACGGGTGATCTCGGGATCTTCTCCTTCGAGTTCCAGTACGACCCAGCCCATGTCTTCCCGAACATCGGCACGCCGGATGTTGGTGACCAACTGGAACTGGCGTCCCAGTTCGTAGATGACAGGTCGGGTCACGAGGTTGGTAGGAAAGGTAAACTTGACCCGCTGCTTGCTCACGGTGGCTTCCCTCATCCTCCTAGTTATGCCCGTTGGAGCTGTTGAGGGCTTCTTCGAAAGCCCGGAAGTTGGGCGGGATGGTAAGCGGGTTGACCTCGCCCTCGGCCACCTCTTGGGTCTTGAGGCCGTTGCCGGTTATGTAGGCTACGGTGAGATCGTCCCGGGCGATTTTGCCCCGCTTTACCAACTGTTTCAGGCCGGAAACGGTCACTCCGCCGGCAGTCTCGGTAAAGATGCCTTCGGTCTGTGCCAGCAGCTTCATCCCATCAAGCACATCGGGCTCCGGGATGGCGCATGCGGTGCCACCGGAGGCGCGCAGTACACGGAGGGCGTAGATGCCGTCGGACGGGTTTCCGATGGCGAGCGACTTGGCCACTGTATTGGGCTTGATGGGGCGTACGACGCTCTCTTCCGACTCGAAAGCCTCAACGATGGGATTGCAGCCCTCTGC
Source organism: Dehalococcoidia bacterium (assembly GCA_965263155.1). Classification (GTDB taxonomy): domain Bacteria; phylum Chloroflexota; class Dehalococcoidia; order Lucifugimonadales; family JAAXIE01; genus JAAXIE01. The sequence goes on along the minus strand of OZ253586.1, from coordinate 2,474 downwards.
CTGAATCAGGTGCATGCTGGCGTGCACGGGGCCATCGGCCAAGCCTAGGTCGACCATCTCGTTATAGCCCCGCCATATCTTGGTAAACATCGAGCCCGAGGCGGCGGGCACAATCGCGTGGCGGGGTATACGCCAGCCCAGTTGCTCCACTGCCTCGTAGCCTAGGGTCTTGCTGCCCTCGGCGTAGAAGGGGCGCATGTTGATGTTGACAAAGGCCCACGGGTAGCGGTCGGCAATCTCGCTGCACAGCCGGTTGACCTCGTCGTAGTTGCCGTTCACCGCCACCAGGGTGGGGTTATAAATGGCCGCTCCGATGACCTTGCCCTTCTCCAAGTCCGCTGGGATGAAGACCACAGCCTTAACCCCAGCGCGGGCGGCATGGGCTGCCACCGAGCAGGCTAGGTTGCCGGTAGAAGCGCAAGCTAGCGTATCGAACTCGAACTCCAACGCCTTGGTCGCCGCAACTGATACCACACGGTCCTTAAAGGAGAAAGAGGGGTTGACTGAGTCGTTTTTAAGGTAGAGGTTGGTGAGCCCCAACTCCTCGCCCAAGTTCTGGGCCTTGACGAGTGGTGTGAAGCCTGCGGAAATATCGACGGGGTTCTCGCCGCTGGCTGGTAGAAGGTCCTTGTAGCGCCACATGGTGAAGGGGCCCTGCTCGATGCGCTTGCGGCTGATGACCTTGCGGATGGCCTCGTAGTCGTAGACCAGTTCCAGCGGGCCGAAACAGTACTCGCAGACGTTGATGGGCTCCACGGGATATTCCCGCAAGCATTCCTTGCACCTCATGGCGTTGACAAAAGGCACTGGGAGGTCCTTTCGATGCCAGCGGCATAAAGCCCCTCGCCGGGGGCGGGCAACGAGGCATCGTAGCAAAGCCAGCTATCAGTGTCAATGTCGGCTAGCTAGGCGGGGCCATCCGTTGCTAGCTGAGTGGCCGATTGTGAGACGGTGGCGCGTACCTTATACTTGCGCCAAGCTAAGTCGGATTTCAGGTTGAAACAGGGCGTCAGGAGGATATATGGCGACCAGTCAGATGACAGACCTCATTCACCTAATCAAGTCCGAAGCCTCCCGCCTACGTGATTTCATGGCAGGTTTGGATGAGGACTCATGGTCGGCTAGAAGCGCATGCGACGGTTGGCGCCTTCGTGACGTGGCGGCCCACCTGACCACGGCCGCTGACACTTGGGCCAACACCATAACCCGTGGCGTGGCAGGTGACGCCGACCCTCCCCAAGGCCAGTCGTTCCTCACACCCGGCGATCGCGGGTCGGAGGCTACGGCGCAGCGGGCGGTAGACCTCAGCCGGCAACTGGGCGATGGCCTGCTGGATGAGTTCACCGCTGGGTACGATCGGTTGTTCGCCCTCCTAGATGTCCTCAAGGCGGAGGACTGGGAGACGCCATGCTTCCACCGTCGTGGACCCATGCCAATGCACGACTACGTGGCCCTGCGTTTACAGGAATTGGCCCTGCACGGCTGGGACATGCGCTCTGGCCTCGACGAGTCCGCCGAGCTATATGAGGACTGCATGCCAACGCTAATTACACTGCTGCCACGATGGCTGCGCAATGCCTTCACTCCTGGCTTGGGCCTGCCCACGCCCATGCGCTTCCGCTTTGAGATTCCTGGCCCATTGCCCATGCGCCAAGACATCCTAGTGAACCACGACGACTTCGTGATGGAGGGCTCCGGCGACAGTAGGGCTGACGTTACTGTCCACTGCGATACCAGCAGCTACATTCTGCTGATATACGGCCGCTTCAACCTTGACTGGGCATCGGTCATAGGCAAGGCTACCATAGAGGGCCGCCGCGAGCAGGCCACCATATTCACGACGTGGTTTAGGGGCTTTTAAAGCTTCTGTGCGGCAACAGAGGCCCTTTCACCTCCGGCGTAGAAGGCTGCAATAAACTCTCTTCCCCCTTGAGGGGGAAGGTCAGGATGGGGGTCACCCACCATGGCTAATGACCAAGAAGGGCAAGTGCGAGACAGAATAGAAGTGGCGCGGGCCGATGCTGGCCGTTTGGAGTCGCGCCTGCGTGGGCTATCGGACGAACAGCTTGCGCACCCCAGCGCATGCGACCGTTGGACAGTGGCTGACGTGGCGGCCCACCTCGCCTTCGTTGCCCAGTTTCAGAACCGCATGATCGGGCGTGGCCTACAGGGCGATGACAGTGTGCCCGAAGCGGCAAGGCAGCAGGGTCCCGACGCACCTCCAGCATCGGAGATGATTGCCCAAGGCGCACTGAGCCTGCGGGAGCGCTTGGGCGACGGGCTGCTGGACACCTTTCACGAGCGCTACCAGCAACTCTTTGAACTGCTGGACTCCATGGCCCCGGACGACTACGCCAAGCCCTGCTGGCATCCCCGTGGCGACACCACCGTCGCCGATTTTGTCGACCTCGTGGTGAACGAACTGGCCATCCACGGCTGGGATGCTCTCTCTCCCTTGGACGCCGACTATCACA